>AZIN01000004.1:448914-509245 GCA_000511875.1 Gammaproteobacteria bacterium MOLA455 | reverse complement strand
TGTCTCTGCGAGACCGCCCTGCGTGCGACCCAAATGCTTAATCGCATTTGGTCAGCCACTCGGACACCTCTCCATAAACTGCTACCGTTTCTATCCTTTACAACGGACTGGAACTCGACATGCTCATCTCAGCTATCCATGGCGCGCGGGTAGCTCTTTGGAGAGCGCGGAACTGTACACAACCAGTCTTGCAAAAGCAATCAAGACTGGCCAGTACAGGGATGTTTATCTGTTACGCCTTAGGCTTCGTCGGTTTCGTAATCAGAGATCGAGGGGCAGGAGCAGATTAGGTTGCGGTCGCCAAACACATGATCGAGACGGCCGACTGGTGGCCAGTATTTGTTTTGACGCAGTGAGCTGAGTGGGTAAGCAGCCTGACTGCGGCTGTAGCTGCGTGTCCACTCATCGGCGCCAACCACTTCGGCTGTGTGAGGGGCGTGAACCAATGGGTTGTCTGCGAGTTCTAGCTGCCCTGCTGCCACTTGGTTGATTTCATGTTTGATGGCGATCATCGCGTCACAGAAGCGGTCGATTTCGGCTTTTGATTCGCTCTCAGTTGGCTCGATCATTAGGGTGCCTGCAACTGGGAATGACATGGTTGGGGCGTGGAAGCCGTAGTCAATAAGACGCTTGGCGATATCGTCGACACTGATGCCGACGTCGTCTTTAATTGAGCGTACGTCGAGGATACATTCGTGAGCTATACGTCCCTGTGTGCCGGTGTAGAGGATTTCATAGTCGTCCTGCAGGCGGGTGGCGATGTAGTTAGCGTTGAGTATGGCCATTTCAGTAGCTTGCTTGAGGCCGCTGCGACCCATCATGCGGATATACATCCAGGTGATCGGCAGGATGCTGGCACTGCCGTAGGGGGCTGCTGATACCTGTGCGCCTTGACGATCGCCGTCTGGAGTTTCTCTGGGCATAAAGGGTGCAAGGTGTGCGCCTACGCCTATAGGTCCAACACCTGGGCCGCCGCCACCATGCGGGATACAGAACGTTTTATGCAAGTTGAGATGCGAGACGTCGCCGCCGAACTTGCCGGGCTGGCAGACACCAACCATGGCGTTGAGGTTGGCGCCGTCTATATAGACTTGGCCGCCGTGGTTGTGAACAATTTCGCAGATCTCGCCGATTCGCTCTTCAAAGACACCGTGGGTCGAGGGATAGGTAACCATGATCGCGGACAGTTTGGCGGAGTGCAGTTCGGCTTTGGCGATAAGGTCGTCGACATCAACATTGCCTTGATCATCACATTTAACCACCACTACTTTCATGCCACACATCTGTGCCGAGGCAGGATTGGTGCCGTGAGCTGAGCTCGGGATCAGACAGACGTTACGATCGCTGTCGCCGCGGCTTTCGTGGTAACCACGAATGGCCAGCAGTCCGGCATACTCACCCTGGGAGCCAGCGTTGGGCTGCAGTGACATAGCGTCGTAACCAGTAGAGGCACAGAGCATATCTTCTAACTGGTCGATCATCAGTCGATAACCCTGAGTTTGATCAGTTGGCGCAAAGGGGTGCATGGTGGAAAATTCAGGCCAGGTGATCGGCAACATCTCGGCGGTGGCGTTGAGCTTCATGGTGCAGGAACCGAGGGGGATCATTGCACGATCCAGGGCTATATCCTTGTCTGAAAGCTTGCGCAGGTAGCGCAGCATTTCGGTTTCAGAATGATAGAGGTTAAACGTCGGGTGCGTCAGGAAGCTCTCGGTGCGGATTAACTCGCTGGGCACTGAGTCTATGGCTTGGTCGGCGAGAGCGTCGATATCAATATTGTGCTCGCCAATTAAAATCGTCCACAGCAGGCTGATATCGCTGCGAGTTACGGTTTCATCCAACGACACACCCAAGGTGTTTTCATCGATGCGACGGAGGTTAACTTCATGGAGTGCGGCGGCTTGGAGGATCTCCTCAGTGCGGCTGCCGGTCTCCAAGGTCAAAGTATCAAACCAGTGACTATTAGTTGGCTTAATGCCATGTAATGCCAAACCCTGAGCCAATACAGAGGTCATTAGGTTGACTCGTCGCGCTATGCGCTGCAGTCCCTCAGGGCCGTGGTAAACTGCGTACATGCCAGCGATAACAGCCAGTAGTACCTGTGCGGTACAGATATTGGAAGTGGCCTTCTCGCGACGGATATGTTGCTCGCGAGTCTGCAGTGCCAGACGGTAAGCTGGGTCGCCATTAGCGTCTTGGGAGAGGCCGACCAAACGGCCGGGCAAGTTGCGCTTGAAGGCTTCGCGAGTGGACATATAGGCGGCGTGTGGCCCACCAAACCCGAGAGGTACACCAAAGCGTTGGGTCGAGCCGATAACCACATCTGCGCCCAGGGAGCCTGGGGACTCCAGTAGCACCAGACTGAGGATATCGGCTGCCATAACCACTAGAGCACCCTGCTCTTGCACCTGCTTAATGACTTTTCGAAAGCTGCGAATTTCACCGCTGGCACCGGGATACTGAAACAGTGCGCCAAACAAATTTTCTGGCAGCTGATCTGGATTGCCGACAATCACTTCAATGCCGACGGGCTCAGCGCGGGTTTTGATGACTTCAATGGTCTGGGGCAGGCAGTCACTGTCGACAAAGAAGCGTAGGGACTTAGACTTGGACATACGCTGGCAGAGCGACATGGCTTCTGCTGCGGCTGTGCCTTCGTCGAGCATAGAGGCGTTGGACATCTCCATACCGGTAAGGTCGGTGATCATGGTTTGGAAGTTAATTAACGCTTCCAGACGACCCTGAGAAATTTCGGGCTGATACGGCGTGTAGGCTGTGTACCAGGCGGGGTTTTCAAGGATATTGCGCTGCACTACATTGGGGGTAATGGTGTTGTAGTAACCCTGACCAATAAAGCTGCGGAAAACCTTGTTGTGAGCGGCGATTTCACGCAGCTCGGCCAAGGCCTGAGCTTCACTGCAGCCGTCTACTATATCGAGAGGCTGAGTCAGAGCAATGGCTTCGGGAACCACTTGGCTGGTCAATTCCTGAAGGCTGCTGCAACCCAAAGAGCTGAGCATTTTCTGCTGATCATCGGCGCTGGGGCCTATATGACGGGCGACAAACTCGGCTGCATTTTCCAGATCAGTCAAACTGCGTGTCTTCTGTAACATCTTATTATTTCCTGTAAATAATTTAGTCTTTAGGTAAGAACGGCTTGAATACTTAACTTAGCCTCGAAAATAACGCTGCTCGACCAACGGCATCTTGGTCACGGTAATCGGCAGTGATCGCCCTCGCACCAATGCATTGAGCTTGGTCCCCACTGAAGCAAACTCGATGGCCACATAACCCATGGCCACGGGAGCCTGCAGGGTCGGACCAAATCCGCCGCTGGTGATTGCGCCGACTATATTGCCAGCCTGATCGACAATCTCTGCACCTTCGCGAACCGGGGCGCGACCATCGACCAAAAAACCAACACGTTTCTTGCTCACGCCATTAGCGATCTGATCCAATATGGTTTCGGCACCTAAAAAGCCACCGGCTTTGGCGCCATCAACACGACGAGATTTGCTGATACTCCAGATAATGCCCGCCTCTACTGGTGAGGTGGTCTCATTCATGTCGTGGCCGTAGAGGCAAAGGCCTGCCTCAAGCCGCAGTGAATCACGCGCGCCGAGACCAATCCAATTGACTAGGTCATAACTGAGCAGCTTATCAGCGAGCCTGTGAGCATCGCTGGGGTCTACGGAAATTTCAAAGCCGTCTTCACCGGTGTAACCAGAGCGAGTGATATAACATTCAATGCCGTCGATGCTGCTGTGACAGCCATTCATAAATACCAGTCTATTTGCTTCAGGGGATAGCTGCGCCATAATTTCTCTGGCGCGTAAACCCTGAAGTGCTAGTAGGCCGTGCTCACCGAGATAGCGAACAGCAAACCCAGGTAAATGGCTGCGGATATGCTCGAGATCTTGGATTTTGCAGCCGGCGTTAACAATCAGAAAAAAGACATTTTCGGCCCAGCGAGTGACAATCAAATCGTCCATCACTCCGCCCTGCTCATTGGTTAGAATGGCGTAGGTTTGCTGGTTGATGCCCAGAGATTCGAGATCCACTGGCATAAGTTTTTCCAAAGCCTGCGCTGCCCCTTCTCCTTCGACAATAATCTGACCCATATGGGACACATCAAACAGACCGGCATTTTCTCTGCAGTGCAGGTGCTCTTGCATAATGCCACTGCTGTATTGCACGGGCATCAGATAGCCAGCAAAGGGCACCATTTTGCCACCTGCAGCAAGGTGATAATCATAGAAAACGGTTTTCTGTATTTCGGCATCTGTCGACATTAGCTTTCATGCTCTAAAGGGTGGAAAAGTAACGTGCTGAGTACAAATTGCACTGACAATAAAGGGTAAAAAACACTTCAGAGCGCGCATTTTAAGGCCCTAAAGACAATTTGTTAAATTAATAGCTATAATGCCTGCATTAGTAATGTAAATAGTATAATCAGCTCAGATTTGGAGGCCATAATATTAAGAATCTCCCCATGGACCTACTGCGCGCCTTTGTCTCAGTGGCGCAACTTAGCAGCTTCACCAAGGCCGGTGAGCTGCTGGGCCGTTCGCAACCAGCAATCAGTTTACAGATGCAGCGCCTAGAAGAATTGGTCGACGAAAAACTGCTGCTGCGCAATGGCAAAAATCTCGAACTCAGTGAAGCGGGAGAGAATCTATACGGCTACGCAAACCAGATTCTGAGTCTTAATGACCTGGCCATCAGTCAGCTTTCGAAAAGCACAGTGGAGGGCAAAATACGTCTGGGGATTCCCAGTGAATTTGCCACAGTGCTGATGCCTAAAATTGTCAGCCGTTTTGCCAAGGCCTACCCCAATGTCACATTAGAGGTGAATTGCGAACTGAGTAAGGAGCTGCTTTCAAAGAATGGCAAGGCGAGCCATGATCTTATTTTGGCACTGGAAGACAATCCCTCCAGCATCAACTCCAATTTGGTTAAGACTGACGAATTAGTCTGGGTAGCCAGTGCCGACAAACCCATACTCAAAACTGGGGTGGTGCCGCTAATTGTCGCGGCTCAGGGCTGTATCTATCGAAGTCGCGCCATCCAAACCTTGGATCGTGGCAATCAGCCCTGGCAGGTTGTCTACACTATTCCGGATTTGACCGGCATCCAATACGCGATACAAGAGGGCCTGGGAGTCACTGTGTTGGCTAAGAGCACGGTGCCAGAGAATCTAAAAATACTGTCTCCATCGGCACGCTTTCCAGCTCTTGGGGAGGTGGGTATCAGTTTGATTAGCTCAGCCAGCAACAGAAAAAACGAAGCTGTTCACCTGTTGATTGAGTTTTTAAGCACCAGCCTAGCCTAAGCTGACTAGCTCTCTTCTACTGGACAGGCAATTATTGAAAACTGCTCAGAATCGTCCTTTAACAGGGCTGCAATGGCAGTGAGCTGGTTGGACTCATCACAGAACTGCACATAACGGAAATACCCTGCATTTTGAGACTCATTGCTATTACCGCTGCCGGGAAAATAAAGCTTAAAAGACTGAGCATCGGCAAGGGTATCGAGAACGCTTGCACCCAGAGCATTGGCTTGAGCTTGATTGTAATTGAGGCTGTCTAGTGCAGTACTGCCGAGGTCGCAATCGGTTAAGGTAACAGTCGCCTCAAACACCTGCAACGCGTTTTTTAGAGACTCAAATTCATAATCGGCAAAAATCACATCCGCCTCGAGACTACCAGAGAGCCCGCAGCGGCTATTCTTGTTTTGAAAGCCCACGTCGCTCGGCATCATTGCCGTCAAGCTGCCGTCAGCGGTTACCTTGACCAGAGAGATGCCTGAGGCAATATCTGAATACTCTGCATAGACGCCCGGCACTATGCTACCAAAGTTAAATACATCGGCTTGGGTTTGAAACAAAAATTGGCCTTCTACAAGAGCATCTTCAAGACTGTCTGCAAACGAAAAGTCGCTCAATGTAATACTGCTGCCTACAACCACAGTCCCGGAGGCAGGCAGTGCAAAGCGATTTAGCTCAGCATCGACACAGCTCAGGGATCCGGAAACAGCGTCACCGAGAATCGTCAGCTGGCCATTACAGATGCTATCAATCTCACCCACAGCGGAAGATTTGGTCATACTGGCGCGACCATTGCGCGAAATAATTAAGAGTAGTTGTTCATTGCTCGACGGTAAATCCATAAGCCAGTGACCAGCAATAAAGGCGTTGCTGGTGAAGCTAAAGGATTCGACGGCGGATCCTCCGGCGCTGTCTTCGGCAGTGATTACCAGGTCATAAACGCCCGCAGTAGTCGCCACTCCCTGAATTAAACCAGTGGTTGAATCTATCTCTAGACCTGAATTATCAGCAGCGAGCTGAAATGAAACATCTGCGCTATTTAAGCCCTCGGCTGTGGCACTGAGAGTCCAATTAATTTGATCGGACCAGACTTCAGTCTGCCCTGCTAGCGTGACTGTGCCTGTATTTGACGAGCCTGCATTTGAAGAGCCTGTGCCTGCACTTGAATCACTATTTGAACCTGAGCCTGAGCCGCCGCATGACATTACTAATAGTGCTGCAGACATCAGTAGAATTCGAGAAATCATAAATAACCATTTGCTTTGCAATAACACTGATATTTAAGGCTATATTTACTCTTATAGTTAAATACAGCCACCGACGGGTTTACTTAACGGCAATCCTTGCTGTTGTAATCAAAATGACTTTTTCTAAAAATATCTCAAACCATCTTATTTAAATACACCGTTGTCGCGTAAAAAGACGCCGACATCGAAGTCGGCAGCAAATTGTTCACCTAGCTTAGCGGGATCAACAGCGCTGTTAAACGCTTCTATTAATGGCTGATGATCCATCAGATCGATAATATTTTCATCCGCACCCTGCAGCTGTAATCTCGAGTTGCCAAGGGTCGCGACGGCTCTAAAGGTGGCGTACCAGATATCCCAAGACTGCCCCTCTGAGTTTGCAGTCGAGAGAGTTTTGGTAGCCGGGCTATTTGCCGTAGCGTATTCAACTTTAGGGTCAAGCAGAGACTCACCGGAAAGCCTGGCGGCCAGCGCCGGCGAAAACGTGGCGGGGGGTTCATCGGCAACCCTGGCATATTGATCTAGAGAAAAGCTATCCGCAGGTCCGGGCGCAGCAATGGTAGAGGAGTCTGCGGACCATTTAGCCGTCACCTTAGCGGACAACTTAGCCAACGCATCGGACTCAGATACGAGTTCTGCTCTCGGCTCTGCTCTAAGTTGAGTTCGGCGCTCAACTCTTGATTCGGATTTCGACTCAAGCTTTGTCTCACCTGAGGAATCAATTGCCTTAGCGGCTCGCTTTTGGGTACGTTTTTTAAACAAACTCATATTATTAGCCCATTAATCACGCAGCAGCGGCTTCCAATAAAAGAGACCGAACAGCATGACCCAAACAAAATTCATCAACCCTGAGAGGCCATGACTTTGCAGCCGCTTGCGCATAACGAAAAATTCAATCAAATGCACAATCAGCATCGCCAGACCAATCAACATGACCCACTGATCCACAGCACCTGCGAATGGCATAAAAACATTAACCGTGAAGACTAACCAGAAGCCCAATAACAGAAGCTTGTTAAAGGCGATAAATTTATTCATGGTCCGTTTTTCTCGTTGTTATTATTAAATGTACTTATTGATCAGCGTTCATTAACTCGACCAGAGTTGGATAATCTCAGACCTAGTCGAACTATGCAAACTCTAAGGCATAGCCCAAGATGTTGGCCGGCCGCTATGATAATACTCAGTGGCACTCAAATAGCGGTGCTAGACTAGTGTTTATGACATGGAAAGCATTTACCTATCCCTCGCCAAAGTTGCAGGAGCTCTATCGGCTGGCACTCTGTATATGTGGCGTGACCATATTACTCGGAGCCTGGCGTGACATCGGCTATCACTCGGGACTTTTAGCCGCACTGCCGGCGCTATTTATCTATCAGTTTGGCAGCTACCTAACCACTCAACCGACGCTCTCGACAATCAATCGTCAGCGTTTGTCACTAACCATGGAATTCAGCGATGGGCTTCTCACTGGTTTGTTAATTGCCCTGACGGCATTTGAGCCGATTATCACTCTGGCACTGGGGGCAGCGTTTTTGGTCACCATAGTCGGCGCCATGAAAGCCACTGCCCCGCTAGATCTATTCGGTTTGTTTTCCGGCGCCCTGCTGGGCTTTTGGCTACTGCCATTTTCGGTTGCAGTATCCACAGCGGTGCAACTATTAGTCACCTGTACCGCTTTTGCCTACTGTCTGTTCAACGTCAATATGGCTCGGCAGACCCATTTCATGCTGGCCGAGCAGCATCAATCGATACTCAGGCAAAATGATTGGCTCACGCTGCGCACCTTTCATCTGTCGAAATATCTCTCACCAGCACTGCGCAAAGCCATACTCACAGGCAAGGATGTCAAAGCTGGCACTCAGGAAAAAACCCTGACTGTGTTTTTCTCCGATATGGAGGGTTTTACGAAACTGGCTGAAGAGCTGGATCCGGAGCAGCTCACCTCTCTGCTGAATACCTATTTAACCGAGATGTCAGAGATCGCCTTTCGCTTTGGCGGCACTGTGGACAAAGTGATAGGCGACGCCATTATGGTGTTTTTTGGTGATCCAGAAAGTCGTGGTGTGCGCGCCGATGCGTTGAGCTGTGTATCCATGGCCGTGGCCATGCAGCAGGCAATGACAGAGTTGCAGGCTCGCTGGCGAGCAGAGGGTATTGCCAATCCACCGGCCTGCGCATGGGTATCAACAGCGGGTCCTGCAAGGTGGGTAATTTTGGTACCGAAAATCGCCTCGACTACACCCTATTGGGGCGCACAGTAAACCTTGCTAGTCGTCTTGAATCTGCCGCGGCGAGCAATGAAATTTTGATCTCCAAAGACACTTATGTACTGATTGCAGACGCGGTCGATTGCACCGACAAGGGACAGATCAGCGTCAAGGGATTTAGCGCGCCAATAAATGTCTTTAGCGTCACCGACCTGCACAAAAACATTGCCATCAAACAGGCTAATGAAGACCGGGGGCTGGCCGAACGCATTCAGCCTAGGGCCCTAGCTCAAGAAATACAGCCTATAAATCACATAACAAAAACTCTACAACCATATGATTTAAAGCAATAATTACTGCCTAACCTGCCTATGACCTGGCGGGAAAGGATAGCGACTGCTGCGAAACGGGTTGATATCCAAGCCGCCGCGACGCATATAGCGAGCGTAGACATCGAGCTGCTCTGGCTGGCAACGCTGCATAATATCGGCATAGATTTTTTCCACACACTGCTCGTGAAAATCCTGATGCTGACGAAATGACACCAGGTATTTGAGCAGTCCAGCGCGGTCGATCTGCGCCCCCTGATAGCTGATATAAAGCGACGCCCAATCCGGCTGATCGGTGACTGGGCAGTTGGTTCTCAGCAGATGGGAATAGACAGTTTCAGCGACCACTTTACCCTCGTCCTCGGCCTTGTCTAGGACCAGAAAATCTGGGTTTGGCGTATAGCAATCAATGGCAATATGCTGTTGATCGAGACACTGCCCCTGAGGTTCAGTCACCGGTCGAAAGCCGTTGTACTCAGCCAGCTGATAAAAAATGATCTCCACATCACCCTGAGCGGCCGCCGACAGGTCTGCTGCCATGCACTCTTGCACTGCCTGTTGGGACTCAAACTGGGTCTGGTTAAAGGAGTTCAGGTAGAGTTTAAAAGACTTCGACTCCACTATATTGACGCTGGTACAGGGCACCAGAAACTCAACAATGGCCACCTGGGGCATGCCATAGGTATTTAGCCAAGAGACTTCAAAGCCAGTCCAGAGATCGACGCCAATAAAGTCTGGCAAGGGGCCGCCAGCCGCTTCTAACTGCTCACGAGCAATGGCGCGAGGAATCGGGTCCAGCAGTGCAGGATCATAGCTGGTGCTGTAAACCGTATCCTTACCGAGCTCAGTGTTGGAATAGTCGGCCATTAGCTGCGCAACCTCGAACCTTTGTCTAGCAGGTTCAGCGCCACGCTAAATAGCAGCACGCAGAACAGTATGACCATAGTGAAAGCCCAGACAATATTGATATCACTAATACCGGCGATACCATAACGAAAAGCATTGACCATATAGAGTATCGGATTGATCTGTGACACGCCGCCCCAGAACTCGCCAAGCATATCGATTGAGTAAAATACGCCACCCAGATAGATCAGCGGTGTCAGTACAAAGGTAGGGATAATCGAAATATCGTCAAAGTTGCGGGCAAAGATGGCATTAATTAATCCAGCCAGGGAGAACATCAACGACGTCATCAGCACAATGGCAATGGTCACTGGCAAACTGTGGATACTGAAGTCGGCAAAATACAGCGACAAAATCGTGACAATTAAGCCCACACCGAGACCGCGACTCATGCCGCCGACCACGTAACCAGAGAGAATAATCCAGCTGGGTACGGGTGAGACCAACAGCTCTTCAATATTGCGCTGGAACTTGGAGCCAAAGAATGAGGACACTACATTGGAATAAGAGTTGGTGATCACCGACATCATAATCAGGCCCGGCGCGACAAACTGTATATAAGGCAGACCAGACATTTCACCAATTCGCGAGCCGATCAGAGTGCCGAAAATCACAAAGTAGAGCACGATAGTGATCACTGGTGGCAATAGAGTTTGAGGCCAGATGCGTAAAAAACGCTGAATTTCGCGGCGCACTATGGTGATAAAGGCAATCCATTTTTGCTGGCTAGTCATGACTCTCTCCTGTGAGATTTTTCTCAACCATAGTGAAGAACAGCTCTTCCAGTCGATTGGTTTTATTGCGCATGCTTAGTACCTCAATGCCCTGCCCGCTTAACACCTCGAACAGATTATTAACCGACTGTGACTTCTCCACTTCCACTTCTAATGTGTTGGGCTCAATCAGCGTCATGGGATAGCCCTCGATCTCTGGGCACTCAGTTAGAGGCTCACGGATGTCGAGAACAAACAGTTCTTTGTTCAGCTGGGCCAACAACTCTCGAATACTAGTGTTTTGCACAATTTTGCCATGATCGATAATCGCCACATTACGGCACAGACTCTCGGCTTCTTCCAAATAGTGGGTGGTTAGAATAATGGTTGTACCACTGGCGTTAATATCGCGGAGGAACTCCCACATGGAGCGTCGCAGTTCGATATCGACGCCGGCAGTGGGTTCATCGAGGACCAGTAATTTGGGCTCATGGATCAATGCTCGAGCGATCATCAAGCGGCGCTTCATGCCACCGGAGAGAGTTCGCGACGGCACATGGCTCTTATCCCAGAGACCCAGCTGACGAAGATACTTCTCAGCGCGAACTATGGCCACATCGCGGGAGATACCAAAATAGCCAGCCTGATGTATCAGAATATCTATAGGTTTTTCAAATTGATTGAAATTAAACTCCTGGGGGACCACACCCACCAGCTGTTTGGCCTGGGCAAAGTCTTTATCTATATCGTGGCCAAAGATACTTACCTTGCCGCCAGTTTTCAGCACCAGAGAGCAGATAATGCCAATGGTGGTGGACTTGCCTGCACCATTGGGTCCAAGCAAGGCAAAGAAATCCCCAGGTTGAACGTTGAGAGAGATATCTTTTAGTGCTTGAAAGCCGCCCTCATAGGTCTTGCTCAGCTGCTCAATTGCCAGTGCTGGTTGCATAGTTGTTCCCGATTGTAAGTTTAAGGTGTCGATTATGGGTGTCGATTGAGGCGCTAATTAAGAGTGCCGATTGGAGCGGCCAACCTGAGCCACTAATTTGATACGCCATCGGAGCACTTTCAGCCCGCTATTGTAGCGTCGCCAAGCCAAAAAGTCTGGCTTTGCATAATCTGCATTAATAAAATTTATAGTCAGCCAAAATTAATTATCTAGTTCGACCACGCCAATGTCGGCATAATGGTGTACTAAATATGAACACCTTGAAAAACTATGCCGAAAAAATTTATCCGCCGCGTGCTGCCTGACTTTGCCTCTATGCTGAAGCATAAATCAATGCGCTGGACTGTGCCGCTAATACGCGACCCCAATATACTGCACCTCAACCGAGAATCAGTCTCTCTAGCGGTGTTTATTGGCGTTCTAGTGGCCTTTCTGCCGCTGCCGGGTCAAACCTTTATCGCCGCGGGCCTAGCTCTCTGGTGGGGTGCCAACCTGCCCCTATCAATGCTCTGTATCTGGATCAGCAACCCGGTCACCATCGCGCCGATATTCCTTCTGACCTATCGTGTGGGTGCCGCCGTACTTGGCAGTGCTCCTCTTAATTTCAGCATCTCACTGACCTGGGAATGGTTCTCCAGCATGGGATCTCAGATTATATTGCCACTGATGGTCGGCAGTCTCTTATGTGGCTTCGCCGCGGCGGCCGCGGGCTATTTAATGATTAATTTTCTCTGGCGCTGGAAGGTGATTAGCAACTGGGAGAAGCGCAAGCTGGCGCGCCAGCAAAAGCAGAAGGATGAAGGCACTAATTCCTAGATTAGAGCACTCCTAGATTAGAGCACTCCTAGATTAGAGCACTCCTAGATTAGAGCACTCCTAGATTAGAGCACTCCTAGATTAGCCGATTACTCGTAGCGCAACTCGTCTGCGGGCACCATACGACTGGCGCGCAGCGCAGGATAGAGCGTTGCCAAGAGGTTTAGCAACACCGCGGCTAAGCAGACCTTCAGCACATCCGCCCAGCGCAGATCCACCGGAATATAGTCAATCGGATAGACCTCAGTATTTAAGAAGGTCATTCCAAACAGCGACTCCATCCAGAGCACCAGATCCGCCACCCAGAAACAACCAAGCAGTCCCAGCAGCACACCAATCAAAATACCAAATAGCCCAATCAACAGACCCTGAGTCAAAAATAGCTGCAGAATTTCTCGACGGGTCAAACCCAGAGTCTGGAGAATGGCAATATCTTTGCGCTTGTCCATCACAGACATCATCAGCATAGAAATCACATTGAAAGCGGCGATAGCAATAATCATAAAGATCAGCAGTCCGACCATATTCCGCGACAGCTGAATCGCCTGATAGAGATTGCCGTGAGTTTGGAACCAATCCCTAAAGCCATAGCCAAAGGGCAGCCCCTCAAGCATCTGATAACCCAGCCGACGAGCATTAAATTGATCGTCGATCTGCACCCGAAAACCATTCACCATACCGGCAATCCCGGCTACCTCAGCTACCACGGGCAAAGCGCCAATGGCCAACAGCTGATCAATCTCAGTGTGAGTGGCAAACACCCCAGCAAGGGTAAAGGCCTCTGCCACTGTAGGCCCTTCAGCCGCAGGCACAATTAAAGTTAAACGCTGGCCCAACTGGATATTTAAACTCTCGGCCAAGACCTCCGAGAGCAGCAGCTGATTACCCTCTGGAAGACTGACGCCAACTTCATCGAGCACCGCCTGCAAACCAACGGGCACCGCACTGGCATCAAGACCAAGTAATTGAATCGGCCTACTAGTCTGACGAAAATGCACCAGCCCCTTGACCTCAGCGTAGGGCGTAACCTCAGTAACCGACGGCTGACGCGCTATAAGCGCCCCATCAGTACGCCAGTCAGCAACCCCCTGCTGATGAATAATTTGCACATGAGGCACCACCGAGAGAATGCGCTCGCGCAACTCCCGATCAAAGCCGTTCATTACTGACAGAACAACAATTAACAGACCCACACCCAACACCAGACCACTGATCGCCAACAGCGAAATAAACGACACCAGACGATTGCCGCCCCCGCCAGCGGAAAAGTAGCGCAGCCCAATAAATAACGGCAGTGGCTTATACAACCGCGGCCTCCAATTCCACCAGCTGGCCATCGATCAGATTCACCTGACGATCCATGCGTGCCGCAATAGCCGGGTCATGGGTGACCACCACAAAAGAGATATTTAAGGTTTGGTTGAGGGTTAACAATAGATCCAGAATCACCCCAGCAGTGCCAGGATCCAAATTGCCTGTTGGTTCGTCCATCAATACCACTGAAGGCGAGGTCACCAACGCTCGGGCAATCGCCACGCGCTGACGCTCACCGCCAGACAGTTCCGACGGCTTATGTTGCAGACGATCACCGAGACCCACTTTGCCAAGCAACGCCTCAGCACGCTGTTGCGCCTCAGCAACCGACGCCCCGCCAATCAAACAAGGCAGCGCAACATTTTCCACAGCGCTGAACTCACCCAACAGATGATGAAACTGATAGACAAAGCCCACATGCTGATTGCGCCACTTAGCCCGAGCCGAAACACCCAGCCCCTGCCAATCAGCACCGCAGACAGTCACAGAGCCGGCGCTAGGATCATCCAAACCGCCAAGCAAATTCAACAAGGTCGTCTTACCGGAGCCAGAGACCCCCACCACTGCCAGCTTCTCGCCCGCTTTAATTGCCAAATTGGTATCCCGCAGCACCGGCAGGAGGCTATCGCCCTGCTGGTAATCGCGACCTACCTCCTTGGCCTCTAAGACATAAGAGCCCTCAGCGGATGAAGAGCCCTCAGCGGATGAAGAGCCCTCAGCGGATGAAGAGCCCTCAGCGGCAGAAGTCCCTTCGGGGACTTTGTTAGGAAGCGAGCCCTCAGCGGCAGAAGTCCCTTCGGGGACTTTGTTAGGAAGCGAGCCCTCAGCGGATGAAGAGCCCTCAGCGGCAGAATCCCCCAGCGGGGATTCGTTTAGGGGAATATCACTGGTCATAACGCAACGCCTCCGCAGGCAATACTTTGCCCGCTCGCCAAGCGGGATAGAGTGTAGCGAGAAAACTAAGAGCCAATGCACCACCGACAACTGTGGCCACATCGCTGAAAATAATTTCCGAGGGCAGTGCACTGATTAAATAAATAGAGGGATCAAAAATATAACTGTCACTGAGCGCTTCCAGCCCAGCCACAATATCGCCGACGAAATACGCCAACAGACAGCCCATCAGCGTGCCAGCCACAATACCCAAACTGCCCACCGCCAAGCCCTGAATCATAAAAATCTTCATCACCGTTCCAGACGTTGCACCCAGCGTCCGGATCACCGCAATATCCTTGCGCTTATCCGACACCATCAACACCAAACTGGCAACAATATTAAACGCCGCCACCGCAATAATCACCGACAGCAGCAGACTCACAATCACCTTTTCCATGCGCATCGCCTGAAACAGCGTGCCCATATTGTCACTCCAGGTACGCCAGTTAAGGCCATCCTTTAACCTGCCGCTCAGAAAAGTCTTATTAGCTTGGGTGCTGAGCCAATTATCCGCCACAAAGGCATCAGACAGCTCCAACTGCACACCCTGAAAACGATCGCCCAAGCGCAACAGCTTCTGGCCATCGCGATAGTGAATAAATACCACCGAAGCATCCACCTGAGCACCCACCTGAAAAATACCGGTCACAGTCACCCGCTTAATCCGCGGAAACACCCCGGCCGGCGTCACCGTCACCGACGGCAAAGTCAGCTGCAACCGATCACCCACAAACAGATCCAACTTCCGCGCCACCTGACTGCCAACCACCACACCAAACTCACCAGCCTGCAACTGACCCACATAGCCACTGATCATATTCTCAGCCAGCTTCTCCCCAGTGCGCGATTGCGGGTCTACGCCCTGCAGCACCAAGCCCGTTTGATTGCCCTTGCTAGAGCCCATCACAAAGCTCTGCAACATAGGCACCACCGAGAGTACCTGAACCGACGCATTTTCACCGCCCACCTTTAACTCGGCCTCAAACTGATTGATCTGCGCCCTATCCAGTCCTTGGGGGCTGGTCACAGTCACATGAGGCACCACTCTTAATAAACGCGTCTTGATCTCACGATCAAAACCATTCATCACCGACAACACCACAATCAGCGCCGTCACACCCAGCGCCATAGCCGCCAGAGAAAACAGCGAAATAAACGACACAAAGCTATCGCGCCGCTTGCTGCGCATATAGCGCAGGCCAATAAATAGAGGGAGGTTGGTTAACATGCAGGGATTAAACCCGAAAGCCGCAGGACACACAAGATTGCATAGCCGGATGGCCCGAGATTAAGGGTATTACTGAGGAATTGCGGCTCTTCGCCAATTACAAACTAGACATTTGCAACCAGTGATAAGGCAAGAGCAAGCATAATAATCCCGACCAAAAACTCCAAGACCTTCCAAGCCTTAGGGTTTTCAAATACCGGCGCCAAAACTCGCGCGCCATAACCCAGACTAAAGAAGAAAACGAAGGACGCGATCACCGCACCCAGAGCAAACTGAAACTGCTGAGGATAGTACTGAGTTGAAACCGAGCCCAAAAGAATCACCGTGTCCAAATAGACATGGGGGTTTAACCAAGTAAAGGCCAGACAGATGGCGATCGTTTTAAACAGCGAGCTTTCTGTTTTCGCTTCGGCTTCGAGAGCGTGAGTTTCAGTGAAGGCGGACTTAAAACTCAGCAAAGCGTAAATGGTTAAAAATGCTGCGCCGCCATATCTAGCGACTATCTCTATGGTGGGGAACTGTTTAACCACCGTGCCAAAGCCAGCAACCCCGAGAGAAATTAGAATGCCGTCGGATACAGCACAGACAAGACAAACGATAAACACATGGCGTTTTTTAAGCCCCTGTTTGAGCACAAAGGCATTTTGCGACCCGATGGCCAGAATCAGCGAAAGCCCTAGGGAGAATCCTGCGAGATAAGTCGACAATTTTTTACTGCCTTATTTGGGCTGGGCTGGGCTTAATAGTTAAGCTGAGGATTTATGATTAAGCAGGGATTAAACCTGAAAGTGGCGAGAGGCACAATATTGCTTGGTTTTAGGAGGGGGAAGCGCGGAAGGAGCTGAGGCTGACGGACTGGGACCCCTTAGTGGCGGTGATGTTGTGGCTGTAGCTATATCTTCGGTGCAGGACTTATCGACTGGACTACTAGTTATAAAATAAGCGATACGGCCTCAATCATTAACATTTCAATTTCCCGACCATTTTACGGACTATCGTAAAATGGTCTTGACTATATTACGATAGATCGTAATATAGTCAGCATGAAAAGAACCTATGAACAGCTCATTCAGCATCATTTCGCCGACCATACACAAATGGCCCTGCTGACTGGCCCCCGGCAAGTCGGTAAAACCACGACATCCCGGTCTATTCAATCTAAGAATAATACCTACTACTTCAACTGGGATGATATTGAAGATCGTGAGCGAATACTCCAAGGCGGACAAACTATTGCCGCCTATATTGATATTGATAGACTGAGAGATACGCTGCCGCTGCTTATCTTTGATGAAATACACAAATACAGCCAGTGGAAATCGTTTATAAAAGGCTTTTATGACCGTTACCATACACAGTGCCGCATACTGGTTACAGGAAGCGCTAAGCTAGATGTGTTTAAAAAAGGCGGAG
Source organism: Gammaproteobacteria bacterium MOLA455 (assembly GCA_000511875.1). GTDB lineage: Bacteria > Pseudomonadota > Gammaproteobacteria > Pseudomonadales > Porticoccaceae > HTCC2207. Next base: position 491,858 of record AZIN01000004.1, on the reverse strand, counting down.
ATAGCCTAATGGGCCGGTATTTTTATTATCGCCTCCACCCACTTTCAGTTAATGAGTTACTAAACCGCGGCCCCTCGGATACAGACATACAGAAACCCTTAAAAATTGCCGATACGAAATTTCTTAACCTGCTTAACTGGGGAGGATTCCCCGAACCCTACCTTAAACAAGAACAACGCTTTTATAACCGCTGGACCCGCCTACGAAAGCAGCAACTATTACGAGAAGATATTCGCGAACTCAGCAACATTCAAGAGTTAGGGCAATTAGAACTACTGGCAACCCTGCTGCAACATCAGGCCGGAGAGCTCACCAGCTACTCTACTCTAGCCAGAAAAACTAGAGTATCTGTCGACACCATCCGCCGCTGGATAGTTACGCTGGAGTCACTTTACTACTGCTTTTCTATTAGACCATGGACTAAAAACATCACCCGTTCATTGCTCAAAGAGCCCAAATACTATCTATGGGACTGGTCACAATGCAGCGATAAAGGCGCACGCAATGAAAACTTTATCGCTTCACATTTGCTTAAGGCCGTACATTACTGGACCGACCAAGGTCTGGGCGAATACGAACTCCACTTCCTACGGGATAAAGATAAACGTGAAGTTGACTTTCTTGTGAGTAAAAACCAAAAACCTTGGTTTATGGTAGAAGTAAAGTCATCGATCAAAGAAAAGCTTTCACCCACTCTCGCGGTCTTTCAAAAACAACTTTCATTAAAACATGTATTTCAAGTTGCAATGGATGGCGACTACGTAGACCAAGATATCTTCATGTTGGACAAACCGACGATTGTGCCAGCAAAGACGTTTTTGTCTCAATTGGTTTAAGCTAGAAATATCCTTCAACACTGAACAGGTCACGTCATCGATCCCGTGCCGAAGGGGAAAGTCCGTCTTGTGCGTATCGGTTACGAGAATAGTCTACTTAAAACCTCAGTTAATTTGTGGGGGGGACTACCGCGTAACGCCCTCAATTAAAATGGGCGGAGTTAAACCTATGCACGGTGGTTGGCTCTGCTTTGGCCTACAATTAAGCTGTTGAATCCGCAGCAATTGATAACAAAGGAATGTTGGCTATGAAAAACCTGATATTGGCTCTGGCGATTACTAGCCTGGGCGTCACCATGAGCAGCTCTCTTGTCGCAGAGCAGATTACCTTGCCCATCGGCGAGCAAACCCGCCAGTCAGAGCTGCTGCTGCCCGCGAGAGGCATGCATAAAAACACTGTGCTCGAAGACTTTGGTGACCCTCAGGAGATGACGTCAGCTGTGGGGGAGCCACCGATCAGTCAGTGGCGATACGATGGCTATGTGGTGTATTTCGAGGGTAACTGGGTGATTCAAGCGGTGGTTAAGCACCCAACGCAAGATGATGAGCGCTAAGGGATGGCTTAGCGCTGCTTATCTTCAAAGCGTCGGTGTTCACGACTGACGCGATTGAGTCCGTTCATTGAGGCTATACGATAGGCTTCGGCCATGGTCGGATAGTTGAAGGTGGTGCGGACGAAGTACTTGATACTGTTGGCCTCCCCTTCCTGATTCATAATCGCCTGTCCAATATGAATAATCTCTGCAGCCTCTGCGCCAAAACAGTGGATACCCAGTATCTGCAATGTGTCTTGGTGGAAGAGTATCTTTAACATACCCACTTCTTCACCGGAAATATGTGCTCGAGCTGTGTCTTTGAAATAGGCGCGGCCAATTTCATAGGGAATTTTTTGTTCGGTGAGCTCGCGCTCATTTTTACCGACAAAGCTGATCTCGGGAATCGTCCAGATACCTGTGGCCACGTCATCGACGCGATACTGATCTGTCATGCCACACATATGAGATGCCGCAAAGCGACCCTGGTCATAGGCAGCGCCAGCCAATGCCGGCCAGCCGATAACATCACCGGCGGCGTAGATATGTGGGATGGCAGTTTGGTAGTCTTTGTTAACCTGTATCTGACCGCGAGAATCTGTTTCTAGGCCTATGTCTTCTAAGCCCATATCCTTGGTATTACCACTGCGGCCGTTGCACCAGAGCAAGGCTTCAGCATGAATACGCTTGCCAGACTTAAGCTCTAGGGTGACGCCATTTTCACCGGTGGTAACGCTTTCATACTCTTCATTGTGGCGTACCATAACGTTGAGATCGCGGAGGTGATAACTCAGTGCATCAGAGATTTCGTCATCAAGAAAATTCATCAGCCATTCTCTGGTATTGACCAGGTCGACTCGGGTATCCAACCCGCAAAAGATCGAGGCATACTCACAGCCAATAACACCTGCGCCGTAGATGATAATATTTCGCGGCGTGCTATCCAGTGCCAAAATACTGTCACTGTCAAAGATATTCGGGTGATCAAAATCGATATTATCTGGCCTGTAAGGACTTGAACCTGTAGCCAACAAAAAGTGCTTGGAGCTCACCTGAGTGACCTTGCCATCGCTTGCCGTCACTGAAATTTTATGGGGCGAAATAAACTTTCCGCGGCCGACAAAGGTATGCACACGGTTGCGGGCATAGCCTTTGGTGCGGCCCTGAACCTGCTTGGTGATGACATCGTCGGCGGCTTTCATTACCTCAGGAAAAGAGAACCAGCGGGGCTCGCCAACGGCGCGAAACATGGGCATGGTGTTGTATTGCATCATTCGTCGAATAGACTGTCGCAGGGCTTTTGAAGGAATGGTGCCCAGGTGGGTGCAGTTGCCCCCAGCCAGTGCACGCTCGTCGACCACTGCAACCCGCCAGCCCTGTTTAACTGCGTTCATTGCTGCGCCTTCGCCACCGGGACCGCTGCCGATTACGACTAGATCATACTGATAATTGGACATGCTTAGGTTTTTTCCTGTTCTGAAGAACGCTGATTGGCGGTTGCATCATAGGCCATATCGGCATCACTCAGCTCATCGCATTTGTTGGGGTCACCACCGCAGAGGTCGCAGTTGTAGTTGGCTTCACCTAGTGCTGCACCGACGCCGCCACAGGATCCTGCTATGGGCTTGCCGCCCATGAGCACGCCCACTGCCATTGCTGTAATCAGCAGGGCAAAAATGATGATGGTAAGAAAGATTTCAGCCATGTTTAGTTCTCGCTGTTAACCGCTGCTGCGGTTAAATACTGTTTAAAGGCGTCACTGTAAACGGCGCTAAACTGCTCGTCTGCTTTGACCAACATATAGACCGCGATGGATTGCTGATTGGCGATCTCTAGCGCTGCCTCGTCACCCATAACCAAGAAGGCAGTGGCCCAGGCATCGGCGTCAATGCAGCGATCAGCGATCACGGTCACCGAGGCTAGACGATGCTCTATGGGTCGGCCGCTTCGTGGATCTATACTGTGGGAGTAGCGTTTACCGTCTTTCTCAAAATAATTCCGATAGTCACCAGAGGTTGCTACAGCGGCACTCTGGAGTGCAATAACATTGTCTACCTGACCCATGGCATCCGGGGTCTCTATGGCAATGCGCCAGGGCTGTCCTTTGGGGTTTAAGCCGCTCACGCGCATTTCGCCGCCTACTTCCACCAGATAATCTGGCAGTGCCAGCATTTCCAATAGATCGGCAACCTGATCCACAGCATAGCCTTTGGCCACGGCAGATAGATCCAAGCGTAGAGTGACCTCTTTGCTGATCGATTGCTTATCGGTATTTACTATCAGGTGCTGGTAACCGATGCTCGCAAGAGCCTCTGCGATTTCATTGTCTTCGGGAATGCGATCATTGGTCATCTGCGGACCAAAGCCCCAGAGATCTACCAGCGGGCCTACAGTAGGATCGAAGGCGCCGGCGCTGTGATGCCAGACCTGGCGGCTGGTCTGCAATACAGCCCAGAGCCCCTCAGATACCATAACCTCTTCCCCAAGTGGCAGCCGGTTGAACAGGCTTAACTCGGATTCCGATTTGTAAGTGGACATGGCCAGATCAACTACATCTAAAAGCGCGTCAATCTGCTCGGCCAGATCTGCTGGTGCTGGCTGATCTGCCACTATGGTGATGTTATAGGTGGTGCCAAATTTGCTGCCAGAGATCTGCACAATCTCAGGGCCGCGGTCACAGCCGCCGAGCAGCAGAAAGCTGACCAGCGCTGAAACCAAAAACGAGGCTTTCACAAGCCCCGTTATTTTGTCGCTAAATGATATCAGCAAGCTCTGTTACCCGCCGAAGTCATCGAGGAAGATATTTTCTTCTTCAACACCCAAGTCTTGCAACAATTTGACCACTGCGGCGTTCATCATTGGCGGCCCACACATGTAGAATTCACAATCTTCAGGCGCTTCATGATTTTTCAGATACTCTTCAAACAATACATTGTGAATAAAGCCAGTAAGGCCTTGCCAGTTATCTTCCGGCTGTGGATCTGAAAGTGCTAGATGCCACTCGAAGTTATCATTCTCTGCAGCCAGTGCGTCATATTCTTCGTCATAGAAGCACTCACGCAACGAACGAGCACCGTACCAAAAGCTGATCTTACGCTTGCTTTTGAGACGCTTAAGCTGATCGAAGATATGTGAACGCATTGGTGCCATTCCCGCACCTCCGCCAACAAAAACCATTTCGTTTTCAGTGTCTTTGGCAAAAAACTCACCAAAGGGACCGTAAACAGTAATCTTGTCGCCAGGCTTGAGGCTAAAGGTATAAGAGGACATCTGTCCTGGTGGAATACCTTCAGAGCGTGGTGGCGGCGTAGCAATACGAATATTGAACTTAACGATGCCGACTTCGTCTGGATAGTTGGCCATTGAGTAAGCGCGGATAACCGGCTCGGTCACAATCGACTCGTGCTTAAAGAAACCAAAGTGCTCCCAGTCGCCCCGGTACTGCTCTTCAATATCGAAGTCAGCGTATTTAATGTGGTGAGGTGGGCATTCCAGCTGCACATAGCCACCGGCGCGGAAGTTAACATCAACTCCTTCGGGCAATTTAAGTGTCAGCTCTTTAATAAAGGTCGCCACATTGTGGTTTGACTCAACCACACATTCCCAGCGTTTGACGCCAAATACTTCTTCCGGAACCTCAATTTTCATGTCCTGCTTAACCGGAACCTGGCAGGAGAGTCTCCAACCTTCGGCCGCTTCGCGACGGTTAAAGTGGCTCTCTTCAGTGGGCAACATGGAGCCGCCACCGTCTGTAATAACACATTTGCACTGGGCGCAGCTTCCGCCGCCGCCACAGGCTGAGGGTAAGAATAGACCCGCATTAGAGAGTGTCTGCAGCAGCTTGTCGCCAGCTGCTACGGTGATCGTTTTCTCACCGTTTATCTCAATATTGACGTCGCCAGAGGACACCAGTTTGCTGCGAGCGGCCAGAATAAAGGCTACTAGGGCAAGCATAACCACTGTAAACATGGTAACGCCGAGGATGATTTCGATATTCATGAGTAGCTACTTCTCCGTAATCAAATGTCTATGCCGCCAAACGACATAAAGCCTAAGGATATTAGGCCTACAGTGATAAATACGATGCCCAGCCCCTGAAGGCCTTCTGGAATATCGCTATATTTTAGTTTTTCTCGAATTCCTGCGAGGACTACGATTGCCAGAGCCCAGGACGTACCAGAACCAAAGCCGTAAACCACACTTTCACTAAAGTTGTAATCGCGCTCAGCCATTAACAGCGAGCCACCGAGAATCGCACAGTTCACCGTAATCAACGGCAGAAACACACCCAAGGCGTTATACAGCGCCGGCACATACTTATCGAGGAACATTTCCAGGATCTGCACTATGGCGGCGATAACACCGATAAAACAGAGGTATTTTAAGAAGCTCAGATCAACTTCAGGCAGACCGGCCCAATCCAGGGCACCGTCGGACAGCAGGTAACCGAGCAGCAGGTTGTTTACTGGCACTGTAATAGTTTGTACGACGATTACTGCAATACCCAAACCGAATGCTGCATTGATCTTCTTCGACAGTGCCAGATAGGTACACATACCCAAGAACAGACTCAGGGCGATATTGTCGATAAAGATCGATCGAACTAACAAACTTAGATAATGTTCCATTAGGCAACCTCACTCGAACGGCTATTGGCGGTGATCTTAAAGTCCGGCTGTTCAACCTGATCTTTCTTGCTGACGCGAAGAGCCCAGATAAACAGACCAATTAAGAAGAAGGCACTGGGTGGCATCAACATCATGCCATTGGCCACATACCAGCCACCGTCGGTGGTGAGCTGAAGGACGTCGTAGCCCCAAAGCTTGCCGGCGCCAAATAGTTCACGGAAGAATGCGACAATCATCAGCACCAAACTGTAACCAAGACCATTGCCTATGCCGTCTAAAAAGCTCGGCAGCGGTGGGTTTTTCATGGCGAAGGCTTCAGCGCGCCCCATCACAATACAGTTGGTAATAATCAGTCCAACAAAGACCGACAGCTGTTTGCTGATGTCGTAGGCCACGGCCATAAGTACCTGATCAACAACAATTACCAATGAGGCAATGATGGTCATCTGCACAATAATACGGATGTTGTTGGGAATATGGTGGCGGATCAACGAGACAAACAGATTTGAAAACGCCGTTACCACGGTCAGTGCCAGACACATGACAAAGGCGACCTTCATGCTTGAGGTCACGGCCAGCGCCGAACAGATACCGAGGATTTGCAGTGCAATCGGGTTGTTGTTCAGTACTGGTGCTAGAAGCGTATCTTTAGCTTTTGACACGATTAGGCCTCCCCTGTCTTAAGATTGCTGATCAGTGGTGAGAAACCGGAATCACCTAGCCAGTAGCGCACTAGATTATCAACACCACGAGTGGTCAAAGTAGCGCCTGCGAGACCGTCGATCTGCGACTCATAACCGTCACGGTCCATATCCGCCTTGCCTTTCAATACAGTGATCGCCAGATCGCCAGAGCTATAGGCTTTTTTGCCGATCCAGCTAGCTTTCCAGTTAGGGTTGTCAATTTCGCCACCCAGACCAGGTGTTTCGGCATGCTCGTAGAAGCCGATACCGGCAACCGTTTCGAGATCCGATTCTAAGGCGATAAAGCCATACAGAGTTGACCAGAGACCATAGCCTTTAATGGGCAGAATGATTTTCTCTAAGCCCTGCTCACCTTCTACTATATAGACGGTGGCGAAATTGGCGCGACGTCTGATCTTGGCAATATCTTCGTCGCCGGACAGCGCTACAGACTGTGCCGGATCCATAGAGGCTTTGCGTTGATCATAGACAGCGGGGTCCACTGCATCGCTAAAGCGACCAGTTTCCATGTCGACAATGCGGGTCGTAATCTGCTCAAACTGAGTCTCAACATCGATACCGGCTTTTAACAGGCCGGCAGAGGCGAGAATATTGGTTTTCAAATCCAATATCTTGTTCGCATCCTGCATAGGCCGCAGTATCACTGCAGCACTGGAAACTACGACTGCGCAAACAATGCAGAGCAGTGCAGCAACACCGAACGTTTTCTTAATAGAGTCGCTAGCCACGGGCCAATCTCCTTTTGATGTTTCCTTGAACCACGGCATGATCGAACAGCGGTGCAAATAGATTGGCAAACAAAATCGCCAGCATCATGCCCTCTGGGAAAGCCGGGTTGACTACGCGAATCAGGATTACCATGACGCCAATCAGCATGCCGTACCAGAACTTGCCTGTATTAGTCATTGCAGCAGATACGGGGTCGGTGGCCATAAAGATTGCACCGAAGGCAAATCCGCCGATCACCCAGTGCCAATAGAACGGCAAGGCAAACATGGGATTAGTCGAGTCGATAGCATTAAACAGCATAGACAAAAGCGCTGAGCCCAGCAGAACACCACCAATGATGCGCCATGAAGCAATCCGCATCACCATCAACACCACGCCACCAAGCAGAATCGCCAGGGTCGAGGTTTCACCGATAGAGCCCTGAATGGTTCCGATAAAGGCTGACATCCAAGTTACGCTCTGCTCAAGACCCGCCATACCGGCAGTCGCCGCCACTGACAGCATGGTTGCGCCAGTGTAACCGTCTACTGCGGTCCATACCGCGTCACCAGACATATAAGCTGGATAGGCAAAGTAAAGGAATGCGCGACCGGTTAGGGCTGGATTGAGGAAGTTCTTACCGGTGCCGCCGAATACTTCTTTACCAATGACAATGCCGAAACTGATGCCCACAGCGACCATCCACAATGGCAGATCAGGAGGACAGCAAAGAGCAAAGAGTACCGAGGTGACAAAGAAGCCTTCATTCACTTCATGGCCGCGAACACTGGCAAACAATACTTCCCAGAAACCGCCGACTATAAAAGTGACCATGTATATAGGTAGAAAGTAAGCCGCACCATGGACTAGGTTGTCCCAGATGCTGGTTGGGTCGTAACCGGCCAACATGGCGATAAAGATGCCGCGCCCGCCTTCTTGAGCCAACATGCCCATTTCCAACATGATGGTATTGGCCTGAAAGCCGACATTCCACATACCAAAAAACATGGTTGGGAAGGTCGCCATCCACACTGTGATCATGACCCGTTTAAGGTCGATGGAATCACGCACATGGGAACTGTTCTTGGTTACGTCTGATGGCTTAAATAAAGCTGTATCAACCGCTTCGTAAAGTGCATACCAGCTTTCCCACTTGCCGCCTTTATGGAAATGCGGTTCTGCCTTATCGAGAAGATTACGTATCATGCTCTTAACCCTCCTTCTCTATTCTGGTCAAATTATCGCGCAGAATTGGGCCGTACTCGTGCTTGCCGACACAGACATAGCTGTATAGACCTACATCGTCTTCGTCCAATTCCAGGCAACCGAGTTTTTGTGCCATTTCTGTATCGCCAACAATCAGAGAGCGAAGTAGCTGAACCGGCAAGATATCCAGAGCAGTCACATCTTCATAGCCACCTATAGGTACCATGGCGCGTTCGCTGCCGTTAGTGCTGGAAGTCATGTTGAAGAGTTTCTGGCTCAGTGAGGAAACAAAGATCGGCAGTGCTGAGTGCTTGTCAAAACCGGCTCTCAGATAGTGCAGGAAATCGCGCTCGCGGCCTTCACGGATAACCGAGACTTGGGAGTGATAACGCCCTAAAAAGACGAACTCGCCAGACGCTTTGCGACCGGAGAGAACTGAACCGGAGATAACTCGGTTCTCATCATTCTTCAACTCGCCGATAACCAGCTGATTAAGATTGGCACCCAGCTGAGTTTTTAACAGTCGCGGCTGATTGACCTGAGGGCCAGCCAGTGCAACAACACGACTGCTATCAACAACGCCACTGGTGAACAGAGCACCTATGGCGATTACATCTTGATAACCAATAGTCCAAACGGTTTTGTCAGCGCTAACTGGGTCAATAAAGTGAATATGAGTTCCAGCCAGACCTGCTGGATGGGGACCGGCAAAGCTGTGCGTTTGAACGCCATCGACAGAATCGCCGGCAACAGTTGCATCAGCCGCACTGCAAAGGTGCACCGGACCCTCAGTTAAGCGTGTCAGAACGGTTAGGCCGTTGACAAAGTCTTCACTGCGCTGCGCAATAATTGGTGCTGGATCAGCTGCCAGCGGATTGGTATCCATGGCAGTCACAAAAATTGATGATGGAGTCGACTCTGGCGCCGGTACTCGGGCAAAAGGACGAGTGCGCAATGACACCCACTGGCCAGAGTTAACTAGGTTCTCAACCACAAGGTTGCGATCCAATGAAGCGAGCTGCTCAGCACTGTACTGGGCAAAGCTTTCAGCGTCGTTTCCGTCGACATCGATAACCAGAGATTGAAATACACGGCGTTCGCCGCGGTTGACTGCCACTACAACACCAGCTGCAGGGGCGGTGTATTTTACACCGACAGTTTTTTTGTCAGTAAACAGCAATTGACCCAGTTTGACGCGATCACCTTCGCGCACGGCCATGGTGGGCTTCATGCCCGGGTAGTCAAAACCAACTACCGCAACCTGACCTATGACTGGGCCATCGTGAACAACCTGCTCTGGCTTGCCAGCTATGGGCAGGTCTAATCCGCGACGGATTTTTATCATAGAAAATACCTAATACTTAAAAATTTAATATTTGGGCTGTATCGCTGAATAGACTCAACAAGGCGGTTTAACGGCCAATTTGCGAATATTGTCAGCGTAGTGTCGGCAAACAGATGAGAAGCGTTGTCTACCAATTTAAGATCGGCGGGATTATAAAGGTCTAGGCGCTGTGATTCCAGTCTGAATGGGACCAAACAAAGTTAAAGTGGCTTATATCTGAGATATTCGGTTTGTCGGACTGAGGATTTGCCTGAACGGCATTCACAACACTGCTCACAATGCTGCAACCAGTGAGTAAAAAGACCCGACGCAGAGGCTGCGCCGAGTCCCACAAAAGGTTGTTTCAGAAGCCTGGAGTAGGCTTAAAACAATCTAGTTTAACTCGCAGCCAAGACTCTAGGGTACGAGGGCCAGCTGACACCAGCGAACTTTTCTAGGCAGCGTACCACCTGACAGCTATAACCAAATTCATTGTCATACCAACAATAGAGTACACAGCTATTGCCTTCGACGATGGTAGCCTGAGAATCGTAGACACAGGCCTGACGTGAACCGACGAAATCTGTGGACACAGCTTCAGTGGAAATAGTGTAGCCAATCTGCTGCTGCAACTCAGAGTGCAGTGCCTTCTGGCGCATAAACTCGTTTAACTCTTTAACTGTCGTGTCGCGACCGAGCTGCAGATTGAGAATAGCCATAGACACATTGGGTGTGGGCACCCGAATCGCATTGCCGGTCAACTTGCCTTTCAGCTGTGGAATTACCTTGGCCACTGCCTTGGCCGCGCCAGTAGAGGTCAACACCATGTTAAGCGCTGCACTGCGCCCGCGACGATCACCTTTGTGGTAATTGTCGATCAAGTTCTGATCGTTGGTGTAAGCGTGTACGGTTTCAACATGGCCACTATTGATACCGAACTCATCCAGCAAGCACTTGAGTACCGGGACAATGGCATTGGTGGTGCAGGACGCCGCCGAGATAATCTTGCGCTCAGGGGTAATTTCCCCGTCGTTGACACCGTAGACAATATTTGGAATATCGTCGCCAGCTGGGGCAGTCAACAAGACTTTTGAGGCGCCCGGGCGCAGATGACCGCCGAGGCCCGCATTGTCTTTCCAGACACCGGTGTTATCGACAATCAAGGCATTATTAATGCCATATTCGGTGTAATCGATTTCGTCTGGCGAATTGGCGTAGATCACCTTCACTGGATTACCGTTGATCACCAGAGTATTCTCTTCCTCCAGCACACGAATGGTGCCTTTAAAGGAACCGTGAACTGAATCACGCCGCAGCAGAGCTGCACGCTTTTCCAAATCGTTGTCAACTTTGCCTTTGCGAATCACAATGGCGCGCAGGCGCATTACATCACCCCCACCAGCCTTATCAATCAGAATTCTCGCCACTAATCGCCCAATGCGACCAAAACCGTAAAGCACCACGTCCTGAGGTTGGGGCAGTGGCTTGACGTCGGAGCCGATAATGTCTTTCAGCTCATCAGCAACAAATTCATCGACACTGCGACCATTGCCAATGCTCTGAAACTTAACCACCATTTTGCCAAGATCTATATGCGCAGGCCCAAGGTGTAAACGGGCAATCGCCTCAATCATCGGTGAGGAATCAAATTCCGATAATTCATTCTGCTCTACCTGACGCACACGGCGATGGAACTTCATCAGATCAGTAACCGACTTATTAACCATGCTGTTGCCATACATATAGGTCGATACATTGCGCTCGCGGTAGAGTTTGCCAATTATCGGTATCATGCCTTCGGCAAGGGCTTCACGTTGTTTCCAATCTTTGAAAAAATCGTCTGGGAGGGGTCTCTTCTGATCAATCACTGGCGGGTCCTTTTCAAGCAGTTTTGGAGGTGTTGGCATTATCGTTAACATTAGTGACGCAGGCAACAGGCAAAGACTTCGTCTGGTCTATACAGACTATTGCCTCTATCTATCACTGGTCGACCGCGAGTAAAATAGCGGCCCACTGTGAACCAACGTTAACAACAGTGCAGTATCAGCTTAACTTTAGTACAACTTTTCACTCAGCATGTAGGTGTTATGACAGTTTCAGCTTCGCAAACAACTTTAGACTTAGAGTCCCGCGCAAAATCAGAGACAATTCTCGGCTTGGGTGTAAGCGCTAAACCCGGTGATAAAAATCACTGGGGTGAATTGCAAGCCGCAGGTCGCGCCCTAGCCATTGCCGAAGCCGCGCTTCAGTTTGATGGACTCAGTATCCTGATCACTGAGACCGCCCGGGAAGCGTCAGCTCAGAGTCGAGCACTGGCATTTTTTAGTGCCGAGCAGGATTTTCCGATCCTCAACTTCCCGGACTGGGAAACCCTACCCTACGATATTTTTTCTCCGCACCAGGATATTGTTTCAGCGCGCCTGCAAACACTGGCCAACCTGCCCAATGCCCAGCATGCACTATTAATAGTGCCACTGCCGACGCTGATGCACAGGCTGGCGCCCACGGACTTTATTGCCTCGCGAACCTTTTCCTATAAGGTTGGTGAGTTGCTCGATCGCGATGAACTTCAGCAGCAGCTATCTCGTGCCGGCTACAACCGCGTTGAAACCGTTTATGAACATGGCGAATACGCCTTTCGCGGTTCACTGATCGACATCTACCCAATGGGTGCCACACAGCCTTTCCGTATCGATCTACTGGACGATGAAATCGAAAGCCTGAGACTGTTTGATTCAGAGTCGCAACGCACTTCAGAAAATGTCACCCAGATTGAGCTGTTGCCGGCTCGGGAGTTTCCTCTCGACAAGCAGGCTTGCAATCAATTCCTCAATAACTGGCACACGCATTTTGACCAGAGCCCGGACAAATGCCCAGTCTACCGCGACATCAAAGAGGGTATTGCGCCACAGGGCATAGAGTACTATTTAAGTCTATTTTTTGATCAAACAGCGACGCTGTTTGATTACCTGCCGGAGAAGGTACAGCTGTTTAGTCATGTCGGCATCGAAGACGCCTCCCTCGCCTTTTGGCAGGATACCAATGCCCGTTATGCCGAGTACGGGGTTGATCCCACCCGCCCTATCCTCTCCCCGAGAGAATTATTTCTCGGTGTCGAGGAAGTCTTCGAGCAGATCAAAAAACTGCCGCGCACTGAGATCGATCGCCAGCCTGTCAAAGCCAGCGCCGGCAGCATCAACTTCAATCTCCGCGCCGTGCCCGACGTGGCAGTTAACTCCAAGCTCAGCAACCCTCTGTCAACCTTGCAGGAATTCCTTCAAGACTTTGATGGTCGCGTGCTGTTTTGCGCTGAATCCGCGGGACGCCGAGAAGTTCTCGCTGGCTTCCTGAAAAAAATTGATGTGGTGGCCACGGAAGTCGACAACTGGCAAGGCTTTATCAATAGCAGCCAGCGCTTTTCGGTTACCACCTACCCAATAGATCAGGGCCTCTATAGCCCAGACCAAGGCATCTGTCTGATCACTGAGGGCGAGCTCTTTGGCCAACAGGTCATGCAGCGCCGTCGTCGCTCAAAGGCATCAGAGTCACCGGATCATATCTTTAAAAGTCTCGCCGAACTGCAGCACGGCGCACCAGTGGTCCATATGGATCATGGTGTCGGTCGCTTCCAGGGGCTGGTTACCCTCGAAGTGGATAAGTCAGTGCAGGAATTCCTTATGCTGGTCTATGCCAATGACGCCAAACTCTATGTGCCGGTCTCATCCCTACACTTAATCAGCCGCTTTGGTGGCGGCGACCAATCCATGGCGCCCCTGCATAAACTGGGTACCGACAAGTGGAGCAAAGCAAAAGAGAAGGCCGCCAAACAGATACGCGACACAGCCGCTGAATTGCTCGACATTTACGCTCGCCGGGCAGCGCGAAAAGGTTTTGCCTGTGATAGCAATGAAGAGGATTACCGCAAGTTTAGTGGTGAGTTTCCCTTCGAGGAAACCGCCGATCAGGCCGAGGCCATCGACGCCGTGCGCCGAGACTTGCTCAGCCCCCAACCTATGGATCGGTTGGTCTGTGGTGATGTGGGATTCGGTAAAACCGAAGTGGCCATGCGCGCCGCCTTTACCGCCGTCTCCAGCAGCAAACAGGTAGTGATCTTAGTACCCACCACATTGCTCGCTCATCAGCATTTGCAAAACTTCCGCGACCGCTTTGCCAACTGGCCCATCACTGTCGAAGAGCTATCACGCTTCCGTACCGCCCAGGAGCAGGAACAGGTGATTGCCGACACCGAGAGTGGCAAGGTAGATATTCTTATCAGCACCCACAAATTGCTCCATGCCAAGATCGACTTTGAGCGTCTCGGCCTGCTGATTATCGACGAAGAACATCGCTTTGGTGTGCGCCAAAAAGAAAAGATTAAATCGATGCGCAGCTCGGTGGATATTCTCACCATGACCGCAACACCGATTCCAAGAACGCTGAATCTATCCATGCATGCGGTGCGAGATCTGTCGATTATTGCCACCCCACCAGCGCGACGTCTATCGGTGAAAACCTTTATCCGTCAGCGCGAAGATCGCATTACCCGAGAAGCCATACTCCGTGAAATTCTCCGCGGCGGGCAGGCCTACTTCTTGCACAACGATGTGAAAAATATTCAGCGCACCGCCGACGAGCTGGCTCTGCTAGTCCCAGAGGCACGCATCAATGTTGCCCACGGCCAGATGCGCGAACGTCAGTTGGAACAGGTGATGTCAGACTTTTATCACCAGCGTTTCAATGTGCTGGTCTGCACCACCATCATTGAAACCGGCATCGATATTCCCAGCGCCAACACCATCTTGATTGAACGCGCAGATAAGTTCGGCCTCGCACAGCTGCACCAGCTGCGCGGTCGTGTAGGACGCTCACATCACCAGGCCTATGCCTATCTCTTAACTCCGCCACCCAAAACCATGACTCCCGACGCACAAAAACGCCTGGAAGCCATCTCTGCCGCCGATCATCTGGGCTCTGGATTTACTCTAGCGACCAATGATCTGGAAATTCGCGGCGCTGGCGAACTGCTCGGTGAAGAGCAGAGTGGCCATATTCAGGCGATTGGCTTTACCCTCTATCTGGAAATGCTCGAGCGAGCCGTTAACGCGATTAAAAACGGCAAGCAGGCAGAACTGGGGGCCGCCTTGGATCAGGGCATAGAGGTCAATCTGCATCTGCCGGCACTGATACCAGACGACTATCTACCCGACGTCAATATGCGCCTGACACTCTACAAGCGTCTCGCCAATTGCCAGACTGAGCGTGATCTCTATGAATTGCAGGTAGAGATGATCGATCGTTTTGGACTCTTACCGCAACCGGCCAAAACCTTATTTGAGCTGGCTAAGCTGCGACAGATGGGCGAACGTCTGGGACTGATCAAAATTGAAGCAGGTCCCAATGGTGGACGACTTAAGTTTAGCGCCAGCACTCCAGTGGAACCCATGACCATTATTGAAATGGTGCAGAAGCACCCAGGCACATTCCGCTTGCAAAATAACGATCAATTGAGTTTCACTACAGAGATGGAAACAGCGGAAGAGCGGGTGGATAAGTTGACCCTGATTCTCAATCAACTTATGCCAGCAGAGAACGCTAGTTGAGTGATTGAGCAGTTAAACGATTGCGATCAAACCCGGACTACCTTGCAACGCATACACAAGGGAATGGTAACCATGACCACAGATAAGCATCAGCGGACAGCGCAGCGGGCTACCAGCCTGTGGGTCGCCATGTTGGCGCTAATCAGCAGTCTGAGTGTCGCCCAAGACAGCAGCGAGCAAACCGAAGCAGTTGCAGCCCCCTGGTATCAAGTTGAAGTGGTTATTTTCACCCAACAGGGTTATGTCGGTGAAGAGCAGCCACCGCGCAATTACAGCCTAGACTTTCCAGAGAATAGTCTCGAACTGCTCGACCCAGATCAGATTTCAAACAATAATTTTCCGGTCGCCGACACTGGCGTTGTCTCAAAAACAGCAGAGCGAATCATTCCCTTTGCCACAGTAGCAGATCCAGCCTTAGGCTTTGCTGAGTTAGAACTAGAGAATATGGAAGAGCCGATTGCGGTGCCCAATGGAGAGCAAATTGAAAACAAAGGCCTCAATCAAAATAGCCCCTTCGACGACTACGATCTCGCTCAGATTAATGCCCAAGACGCCGCTTTCTTAGCCAGCAATCTTATCGACAATCAAAACCAAGGCGCCGAAGAAATCTATGTTGCGGAATATGAACCCACCTTTACAAAACTGCCCCGAGATGTGCGCAACTTCAACGAGAGTTCCCGCGCCCTAGACCGCCAAGAGCAATACAACGTGGTATTTCACGAAGCCTGGCGTTTCTCCGCAGATGAGCTAGAGCAGGATCCCTGGGTGATTATCAAAGCTGGCAAGCAATATCTGGATCGCTTTGAAATTGAAGGTAGCTTGCGTTTTTACAAATCGCGCTTTTTGCACTTTCAATCAGATCTCTGGCTGCTGGAGTTTGATCAGCAAGGCGATCCAGAAAACATGATCGAGCTGCCCGAGTTTCCACTTCGAGAGCAGCCCAGTCTCGCCGACAGCTATGTGATCGCCGACATTGAATTTAATGAAAACCGTATTGAAGACTTTTTTATCGATCTACCGGAATCTGATGTCGCCACGACGGTGAATACCGAGAGTTCGGCAGCTGAGGTTGCAGAGGTTGCAGAGGACATTCAGCAGCCTAGCCAGTATCCGGTTAAGTCGCTGTGGACCTTTGATCAGTCCAAGCGTCTGGAAGAACAGCAGAGCTACTATATTGACCATCCCAAAATGGGCGTGCTGGTAACTATTAGGCCCTATGAACCTGAAGTGCTTAATCCGGTTTTAGACGATACATTGGCCGAGACTGAATAGTGTTTGTTGAGGTTTTGTAGCTACCACAGAAGTGAGATCCTGCGGCTTCGCTCAGAATAACGGTATTGGGCGCCCGTTATCTCGAACGAATGTGAGAGATCTCAGAACATGCAACCGCTACGCTCAATCTTTTTCCACAGAAGATTCAATATCACTGCCGACGGCTTTTTGATTCAACTCCTGATCCACAAAAATCAAATCGTCCACTGCAAAACCCAGTGCCCCAGCACGCTCTAAAAAATGCTTTTTTAACTTATCGCTAATGCTGGGTGTCCGTGCCAGCAGCCACAAATAGTTGCTCGTATTACCCGCCACAAAGGCGTATTGATAATCCGAATCCAATTCGAAAACGACGTAGGAGCCAAAAAAAGGCCCAAAGAAAGACACCTTGAGATGAGCGGGTTGCTTGTCATCAATGGTGTAAGCCCTGCCCTCCGCCTGCTGCCAGGCGCCCTCTTCTGCTGAGTAGCCGCGGTTAATCACCCGCAAGCCGCCGTCCTCACGCATTGAGTAGTCGGCGGTGACATTGCTTAGGCCGCGCTCAAACGAATGATCCAGCCGCGCCACTTCATACCAGGTACCCAAATAGCGCTGAGTATCCAATTCGGCAACCGGCGATACAGATTCAGGTTTACCAAGACAGCTGATCAATAACCCGCAGCTAAGCAAAAGTCCGATTTTCTTAACACTTACCTTCTCAAAAACAGTGGCCACTGGGTCAACCTCTAAACGTCAAAAAACGATTATAGAGCAAATTGCCTCTAGTACTTCCATGAAAGCCTTAAAAAATATCGCCAGTCCGATGAAAGCGCCGGTTCACTGACAACATCATCCTGCCAATATAAATCCAGCGCCCAGATACCTAGACCAACAAACAGCACATGGATATTGATATGGCTGATAGCGGTATGAGTTAGAACTGCGATCAGCGGTATTGCCATCAGCAGACATCCCAGCAACAGGTAATTACTGAAAAACGCGCGACTAGAACTAAGATATACGCTGCTACCAGAGGCGCCGCTAAATGCCGCCTTAACCATCTGCAGTCCGTGACGACGGGCCAGCAGATAGACTATCAGCAGCAGTCCAACAGCTGGCAGCAGAGCATTTAGAGCATCGGTCATTATCAACGCAATATTCTCCTGCACCGCAGCGGGAGCAACAAATGGATACATTAACATTGACTCATCCACCAGCCAGTAACCGAAAAAGTAGCCCAGTGATAGTAGTCGTACCAAATTGCAACAGAGACCCGCAAAGAAAATTATTGAAATCATGCAGCTATAAATCAGCAGCGACACATAGCTGACTTCCGGCAGTAACCACCAGCCAGCGGATGCTGAGATAATTAATAGTGGCGTGCCTATGCAGAAAAGGACATCGGCCAAAAGATAGATATTGATATAAACCGAGCGTAAAGCGCTGGCAAATAGATCTCCAATAGCGACCAGTACAGGAGAGACCAAAGCACCTATTCCCGTACCGACAAACCACTGCCTTATCATTAGATTGGTCCCTCGCAGTGTCGCATTGCGTGACAGGCCGAAAAGCAACAGCAGCGACCACGTCTGCGTTTGTCTTGAGGTCTCGACCAGTCCCGCGAGATCGCCAACTATATAGTCTAGTAGAACTATGGCGAACAGGCACCAACCGCTGATAACCACGAATATCGCCAAAGCCTGCTTGAGATAGGGCATCATCGCCGACACCTGCTTGCGCGCAGTTGATCTAGGATAAAATTTACATTGAAGGGTCTCAGGCCAAGTAAGCCCAAGTTAAAGCGCGGCCCGGTAAAATTCAGGCACATGAAAAGCGGTGTCAAATCCATGACATGATCTCCTTATCCTGCGCAAGCTATCCATTTAGCTGCGCAATCCCTTTGCAGTCTCTACTGCAATAGCCCCAATACATCCCTGTTATTGTTAATTAGTTGAGGCTGATCACGCCGCAACTTTATAAACTGTAGCCAATCAGTTGCCTCTGTGCCACGTTTGTTTTGCCTTTACTGCCAGAGCCCATATTAGCCAGAGCCCATATTAGCCAGAGCCCATATCAGCCAGAGCCTGAGATTTGAACTCGTACAGACTTAATCACTATTCCTTAGCTGTAGTCACTTCGATCCCAGCAGGAACATGCAGCGTTGAGGTTGGGAAGGCAACCTCGGCCTGATTGGCATCAATAATATCGGCCACTTTGAGCAGCACATCCTGCTTCACCTGATGATAGGTTACCCAATTGGTGGTTTTGGTAAAGACATAGATAAAAAAGTCTAGGGAGCTGGCGGCAAACTGATTGAAGTTAACCATCATTGTTTGATCAGTATCAATATCAGGGTGGGCCAGCAACATCGCCTCCACCTGCTCAACAATCGAGCCCATCTTCGCCAGATCAGCGTATCTCAGACCGATGGTTTCATAGATTCGCCGATTGGTCATACGCGAAGGATTTTCCACTGAGATATTGGCAAAGACCGAGTTGGGGATATACAGCGGACGCTTATCAAAGGTTCTAATGCGCGTCAGTCGCCAGCCGATGTCTTCAACTGTACCTTCGATTTCCTGGTCTGGTGAACGCACCCAGTCGCCTACCGAGAACGGACGATCCAGATAAATCATCAAACCACCAAAAAAGTTGGCCAGTAAATCCTTAGCGGCGAAACCCATGGCGATACCGCCGATACCACCAAATGCCAGCAGACCTGAAATGCTATAGCCAAACAGCTGCATGGCAATTAACACACCGGTGATAATCACCGCGGCGCGGAGCAACTTGCCCACCGCGCGCACAGTGGTTTCATCCATGGGTTTAGCGATATGGTCGGGGTGTACCAGATTACGCTCAGCGCGTTTAATAAAGTTGGTCAAAAACATCACGCCCAAAAAGATCAGCGCCAGGCGATTGATCGGATCCACCAGAGCATAGAGTCCGGACTCCATTTTTTGCGCGGCAATTCCAGCGGCAAAGTTGACGCCGAGAATCCATACTAGCCAGATCAGTGGTCGACGGCAGGCCTCAATCAGGGCATCGTCCCAGACTGTTTTGGTCCTTGCGGCCTGAACTTCGAGCTTGTCGACAACCCGATTAATCACCATGCCGAGACTCAGGGCCAGAACCACGATAACAAACAACTCCAGCACCCAAAGGTACTGTTCACCTGTTAAATTAACCAACCAGCTCTCTACATTTTTCATCGGCCCAACCTACTCTGTTTGTTTCTAATTTTTTAATTTGTTTTAAATCTACCCATTCAAATTTTGCAGCTGCGCTATGGTAGCAACTCTGCGCGGATGATTCTCTAGCTGTGGCCAGGATAGGGACTTTGCATCCACAGGAGATTTTTTTAGCATCCTCTTGATTCTATCGCTGCCGCTGACCTGCTGCTCAGTCATGAAGTCGAGCACCTCAAGGGCACCCGACCGATCATTGCAAACTAAAATCATATCGCAGCCGGCATCCAATGCGAGCTGCGCTTTTTGCGCATAGCCGCCGGCCACATCCGCGCCTTTCATGGCTAGATCATCACTGAAAATAACACCGTCAAACCCAAGCTTGTCGCGCAGAACCTGCTGCAGCCAAAATTGGGAAAATCCTACGGAGTTGGGGTCAATAGCGGGAAAGGTGATATGAGCGGGCATAATGCCGCCGAGTTTTTTCGCCAGTGCCACAAAAGGTATCAGATCATGCTCAATCAGTTGCCCCCAGTCACGCTGATCCACTGGAGCTTCAAGGTGACTGTCGGCAAAAACCCCGCCGTGACCGGGAAAATGTTTCCCTGTGGCCGCCATGCCTGCCTCATTCATGCCCTCTATAAAGGCGGCAGCTATATCGGCTACCAGCTGCGGCTGATCACTAAAGGCTCGATCACCGATAATACTACTGGTATCGCGATCCACATCCAGCACCGGCGCAAAGCTGATATCCAAACCGCAAGCAATCACCTCGGCCGCCATCAACCAACCGCAATCCCGGGTCAAGTCCAGTCCCGCGTCTCTGTCTGCGAGCCACAAATCACCCAACTGTTGCATCGCTGGCAAAAGGGTAAAGCCCTGTTTAAAGCGCTGCACCCGACCGCCCTCTTGGTCTACAGCAATCAGCAGCTGCGGCGCTACGGCTCTGATCTCAGCAACCAGCGCTGCGACCTGATGACGACTTTCGACATTGCGGGCAAATAAAATCACGCCGCCTACCTGGGGATTGCGGAGCAGCGCAGGCTCATCATCCTGCAATGAGGTGGCGGCCAAGTCGAGCATAAGGCGTCCGTGTGAGCTGGGAGTCATAGTTTTTCCGCAAGTTGGCCGTTTTTAGATTAGTTTATTCTTTCACAAAGCGTGGCTATTCCATAAAGAAATTTTACCCGCTGAGCGTTTTCTTGCGGCTGAAAATTATTCCTTTATTTTCCATTCGCTTATCTGCAAAACTTCATCTCTGATCATTCAATAGCATTGTAACTGCAATACAGTTATTCCCAAAAAGCCCGATGCAGCGAAACCAACGAGCTGCTATTTTTTAATCTAAAAGAAGGAGGGCAAACCATGGCCAGTAGTATTCCGATGATCAACCAGCGCTATCAGGAAGTAGTAACCAACCGAACCTTTGAGGTGCTCAGTGTTAACGAGTACCTCGCCGTTATCGACCTGCACTACGATGACGGAGAACTCGACCAAATTAGTCTCGATGATTGGTCGCAAATGGTGGTGATACCCCCCAGTGAGGTGTACAACCAAGCCGCGACTCTCGCCTTAGAGGATAGGGCTCAGATGCCCTGGGCGACTGATTTAGATGAAGCTATGCAATCAGACTATATGTTTGGCTGGGATGAGTTCTAACTGGGGCCTGAGCCATAGTTCAGTAGCACTATGGATGCGAGGCTAAAATGAAGCGCAGCTCAAGCATGCTATTCGTTGGGGGCAAATGCCCCCATACGAATATGTTTGAGGATCACCTGCGCTGCTTCGTTGGCATCGTCCACCAGCTCGAACAGGTTGAGCTCGGCAGCACTTAAACAGCCTTCCGCCACCATACGATCCTGCATCCATTGAATCAGCCCCTGCCAAAATGGTCGTCCGACCAAAATAATCGGAAAGGGTTTAACTTTGAGAGTTTGCACCAGAGTCAGCGCTTCGAACAATTCATCTAAGGTGCCAAAGCCCCCAGGGAAAATCACAAAGCCCACCGCATG
Organism: Gammaproteobacteria bacterium MOLA455; assembly: GCA_000511875.1. Lineage (GTDB taxonomy): Bacteria > Pseudomonadota > Gammaproteobacteria > Pseudomonadales > Porticoccaceae > HTCC2207. The sequence goes on along the minus strand of AZIN01000004.1, from coordinate 469,868 downwards.
TTTGACGAACAGATACTTGCGCACAAAAAAGTAGCGGAAATCGAGGGCAATATCTTGGTAAGGATTTGGTGTCTGTTCAAAGGGCAGATCAATATTTAGTCCCACCGAAGGCGTAGGCGTTGCATAACAACCGCGATTGGCTCCCTCCATAATTCCCGGACCACCGCCAGTAATAACCGGAATACTCTCCTCTCCAAGCAACTTGCCGAGCAACTGGGCCTCGTGATAATAGCGATTACTCGAGTCTAAACGGGCACCTCCAAACACGGTCACCGCTGCACCTAACTTAAGTAATTTGTCTGTGCCATCTACCAATTCAGACTGTATACGTAGCACACGCCATGCTTCCTGCACTTTTGCTTCCAGCATAAACTTCTCCTGTTGTAGAGCTTAAATATAGTTTAACTTGCGCCTTTTCGATTACTGTATATAATTACAGCTATCTGTTTAGAGGAAATCACCATGGATCGTCTCACTGCACGACAACAACAAATTTTTGATTTGATTCGCGACAATATTGAAGACACTGGCTACCCACCAACACGGGCAGAAATTGCTCAGCAGCTTGGTTTCAAGTCAGCTAATGCAGCCGAGGATCATCTCCGCGCACTGGCCCGCAAAGGCGTAATTGAGATGATTCCAGGAGCCTCTAGAGGTATCCGTATTGTCGAGCAGTTTTGCGGTATCCCGATTATCGGACGAGTTGCAGCCGGTGAGCCGATTTTGGCAGAGCAGCATATTGAGGACTATCAAGAGGTGCCATCGAGCACCTTCCATCCTCACGCTGATTACTTTTTGCGTGTTCAGGGTCAGAGTATGATCAATGTCGGCATTATGGATGGCGACCTACTTGCGGTTCACCAGCAGCCAACGGCTGAAAATCAGCAGATTGTGGTGGCACGAGTAGATGGCGAGGTGACTGTGAAGCGACTCAAGCGCACCCGCAGCAAGCATGAAATTCATTTGCTGCCAGAAAATCACGACTACTCGCCGATATTGGTGGACCTGCGGGCACAGGACTTTGCGATTGAAGGTTTAGCGGTTGGCGTGGTGCGGGTTACTATCTAAGCCATCTAAAAAAACTGTTATAGCCTTATTTAATCTCCAAGGCCGCTGGCCCTTCAGGTATATCTGACGCCTGTGGCCCTTGCAACATAGGGTTAGAGGCAAAAGCGTACTCTTCCACGATCCTGCCGCCGAGTACATGCTCTTGCAAGATGCGCTCAATAATGTCTGGGGTGCAACTGTGATACCAGGTCCCATCTGGGTAACTGACCATAATCGGCCCCTGGCGACAAATACGTAGACATTCCACTTTCGAGCGGTAGACACCGCCCTCCACATCGAGCAGTTCTAGCTCACGGATTCTTCGTTTTAAATATTCCCATGCGTCATTAGTCCCCTCCGCAGGGGCACATTTTCCCGCAGTGCAAATCAGCAGATGCTGGCGGTAGCTATGTATTTTTCGCGCATCGCTGCGCAGACTGAGAAGGTTGTCGCGATTCATTTGATTGAACTCGAGCTAAAGGCTTTGAGGGTCTAATTTAACTTTTTAAGGGGGACTAATCTAGCGTTGGCGATCTGGTTGACTGGACGCTGTTGCTACCGGGCGATAATAATACCGGCACCCAATCAAACACACTCACCAATAGACTCACCAATAGACGCACAATCGACGCCCATCACAATGACTCACTAGTGAATTGTATGCGCTTTGCTCTGAACCGACTCGGCTAGCACTGCGGGCTCTTCGACAACATCAAAAGCAGTTTTAATGCCGGCATCCATCATGCTCTTGGCCACATCCAGGTGCTTGCCGTCGAGATAGTCGAGGACATCAGGAGAGAAGCGAATGGTTACCAGGGTTTCGTCACCTTCGGCGCGCTGCAGTGCAACTTCGCCGCTGTCTAACATGACTAATTCAAATTCTGCGAGAGGCATAAATAGGGTTCCCTAAAGAGTTCCGTTTGGTTCGTAATCATACTTTGCTATCTTAGCCTCATGTAATCGAGATGAGCGTACCGTGATAGCCTCAGCGTCCCGTCATAAAAACCACATAGCGTCTTGTCACGAAGATAGGTCAAGAGTCTAGCAGTTGCGACAATCTCTGTTAACCGTTAACTGCCAGATAACTAAAACTCAATCATCATTTCACGGTGACGATCGATCAGTTCTTCCATTGAATGCAGCCATAACTGCGCCGCTGCAACGGACCACTCAACCACTGCAGGACCGTCCAAGGAAATCATCGGCAACCGATCTGCATCCATTTCGGCTTTGCGTACAACAGGTAACAGATAGATGTCCTTATGGGCCCGGAGCAGTCCACTGAGCCAAGAAGCGGAGTCGTGCTGCAAGGTTTGCAGCTCAACGGCTTCCCCGGGGCACTTGCCTTGCACTGCTAGTTGCGCCACTAGGGTGTCGCCGTCAGTAACTGATTCCACATCCCGTAACTTGTAACCTTCAGCTACATTACGGCAGTGCCACAGCCAGGCCTGATGCAGCTGCACAGCTACTGACTGAGCCGTTACGGCAACCTGATGACTGCTGGCAGAAGACCCAGTAGCGTCGAGCATGCGCAGCAGTTGTCGCGCGAACACTAGTTTCTGATTAACCGCTGAAATATGGGTCGACATAGGCCCGCTTACTTGCTTCCCTTTTCCGCAGCGACCCATTTACCGCTGTTGTAAAAAGCACTCCAACCGGATGGCTTGCCGTCTTTTTCACTGCGCACATACTGCTCTTTGGTTTTACGGCTGTAGCGAATAATTGTCTCTAAGCCCTGCGGATCTTTAACCGGTGCGGTAAGCAGGAACTGATACTTCTCATCAATCTGATCTTTGTAGGGCAGTAATTCAGCAACGCTTGGCGCGCGAGTTTCACGATTCTTGGGGAACTGACTAGCCGCCAAAAATAGTCCTGAGGCGCCGTCGCGAAGCACATAGTGATCGTCGACTTTTAAGCAGCGCAACTCCGGCATGGAAATGGGATCCACCTTCGGGGGCGCAGCCTGGCCATTGCGCAGTAACTTGCGAGTATTCTTGCACGGCTCACCCGGAGAAGTCTCTCCGGTACAGCCAAAGTATTTGCCAAAGCGACCGGTCTTTAACTGCATTTCGTTGCTGCACTTATCGCATTCGATCACCGGCCCTTCATAGCCCTTGATCACATATTGGCCAGACTCAAGTTCAAAACCACTGCAATCGGGATTGTTACCACAGACGTGCAGCTTAAGGGTTTCATTCACCAGGTAGCTGTCCATCACGGTATCGCAAATTTTGCAGCGATGGCGATGCATCAATTGCTTAGATTCCGCCTCATCGTCTTCATCGATATTGACGGCTTCGTCGCCAGCAGTGAGATTCAAGGTGTGCTTGCAACGTTCTTTGGGCGGCAGTGCATAGCCAGAACAGCCGAGAAATACACCTGTACCAGCAGTTCGAATCATCATCGGACGATCACAGAGCTTGCAGGGAATATCGGTCTCGGTGGGGGAATTGGGACGCATACCCGCATCCTCTGCTTTAGCACTTTCTACCTTCTCACTGAAATCACGATAGAAGCGATTGAGTAGGTCTTTCCACTTCAAGGTACCCTTGGCAATTTCATCCAAGTGCTCTTCCATGGTGGCGGTAAAGCCATAGTCCATCAAATCAGTAAAGCTTTCAGCTAAACGGTCAGTGACCACATCGCCGATCTTTTCGGCGAACAGGCGCTTGTTCTCAATGCGCACATAACCGCGGTCCTGAATCGTGGAAATAATTGCGGCATAGGTAGAGGGACGACCAATGCCGCGCTTCTCCAGCTCTTTAACCAATGAGGCTTCTGAGAAACGCGCGATGGGCTTGGTAAAGTGCTGTTGTGGCACCAATACCAGCATATTCATCTTGTCACCCTTTTGCAGGTCCGGCAATTCGCCGTCCTCGTCGCCTTTGCGGTTAGCTGGCATCACTGCCAGATAACCATCAAAGCGGGTCACGCGACCTTTTACAGTCATTTCGTAATCGCCGGCCGCGACGGTAACCAGAGTCGAGGTGAACTGAGCGGGAACCATCTGACAGGCGACAAACTGCTGCCAAATAAGCTGATAGAGTTTCTTGGCATCCACTTCCATGCCATCTAAGCTGCCGGGAGAGATATCGATATTCGACGGACGGATGGCTTCGTGAGCTTCCTGAGCGCCAGACTTGCTACCGTAAACCTTCGGCTCATCTGGCAGATAACGGGCGCCGTGACGAACTTTAATATACTCGCGACAGGCGGCGATGGCATCTTCACTTAAATTGGTGGAATCGGTACGCATGTAGGTGATGTAGCCACCTTCATAGAGACGCTGGGCCATCATCATGGTTTTCTTGACCCCAAAGCCGAGCCTGGTACTGGCGGCCTGCTGCAGCGTAGACGTAATAAAGGGTGCTGAAGGTTTAGACGAAGTAGGCTTATCTTCTCGTTTAGACACTGAATAATCAGATTCTCTAAGGGCCGCTAGCGCTGTGTCAGTAGCCGCTTTATTAACCGGACGGAAGGCCTTGCCCAAGTGACGCTTAACGTCAAAGCGAATCTTTCCTATATCATCACTGGCTGCTTCGGCTTCAAGGTCAGCCTGAACGGTCCAGTATTCTTCAGGTAAAAAGGCACGAATCTCACGCTCGCGCTCAACAATCATTTTCAGGGCAACCGACTGAACTCGACCAGCGGATAGACCGCGGCCTACTCGCTCCCAGAGCAGTGGCGAGACCATAAAGCCCACCACGCGATCGAGAAAGCGCCGCGCCTGCTGGGCGTCAACGCGGTTGGTGTCAACTACGCCAGGCTTTTCAAAGGCTGAACGAATCGCTTTCTTGGTAATTTCGTTAAACACGACACGCTTGTAACGACTGTCATCACCGCCAATCACCTGAGTCAGGTGCCAGGCAATCGCCTCTCCCTCTCTATCCAAATCCGTCGCCAGATAGACCGTGTCGGCATTTTTTGCCAGCTTCTTGAGCTCGGCGACCACTTTTTCTTTCCCCGGCAGAGTCGCGTATTCCGCTTTCCAATCATTTTCCGGGTCAATACCCATACTATTTATCAGCTGAGCTTTAGCCTTTGCTGCGCGGTGAATAATTTTATCTTCGGGAGACAGTTTGCGCGTTATCGCCGCCTGTCGAGCGCGCTCTTTGGGATCTGTAGGAACACGATTGCCGCCTGTGGGCAGATCGCGAATATGGCCGACACTGGACTTTACGATGAAATCATCACCGAGGTAGCGATTGATCGTTTTAGCTTTAGCGGGTGACTCTACAATGACTAACGACTTTCCCATTTAGGCTGATTTCCCTAATTGCGCAGCTGCCATCAGAGCAGCATGCTGAAGATAATTTGGCTCGCATACTTGCGAGCTTTGGACTCAAGGTGCGCATATATACGTGTTTGTGCGCCCTCTGGTCAAGTTTCATCGACAAATTTCTTTTGCCTGATGCTGAAATTTCTTTAATTTGTCGACAATTTTCTCTAGATCCGCCGCATCCTCACGCTCATTCCAGATCACGCCCATACCTGCATCTGTCGCCACAAGGGCACTAACACCAGCGGGAAAATCATCCATTTGATCAGCCAACAGATCATCCCACTGAGGCGCTGCCTGATTAAGAGTCCACAGCCATCCAGGACACACCGAGTCCCAGCCACGGGTGCTAAAACGGTGCAGCACCCAATTTTGCCGACAGTCGCCATCGAGCCAGGGTATGCGATAACAAACGCACTCCAGCCGTGTTTCCTCCTCGCGAGCATCGGGCCGACGATGGAGACTCACCTGCAATCCGGCACTGCCAGCAGAGCGTCTCAGCTCGGTGATCAGTTTCTGACGTGGCGACTGCCGAAACCACATCAGCGGCGATATCACCACGGCGACGCCCAATACTATTAACAACCATGTCATTTCGTACTACTCTATAATTAGTGATTGAAGTCAGCGAGTTAGAAACTAGGCAGTGGGCATAATGTGGGCCACTGAATATCTAGTCTCTGAAAAATTAACCCATATAGCAATCAGCACAGTCGTTAACAAAACCAGAAGGAGTAACCCTATGTCTACTTACAAACACCTGCTGATCGGCCTTGATCTGTCTCCAGAATCACAGCAAGTGGTAGACCGCGTCAAGCAACTTTTTGCAGACCGCGAGGTAAAGATATCAATCTGCCATATCCTCGAGCCCCTCGCGTTCACTTACGGCGGCGACATACCAGTGGATTTATCCGATGTGCAGGTGCAGCTGGAAGACCAGGCAAGACAGCGCTTAGCCGTTCTTGCCCAACAACTTGCTGTACCAGAAGAGGATCAGCATATAGTCTTGGGTCAGCCGGCCAATGAAATGCGCCGAATGGCCAAAGAGGAAAATATAGACCTTATAATAGTAGGCAGCCACGGTCGTCATGGACTGGCGCTGATATTTGGCTCTACCAGCAACAGTGTTCTCCATGGTGCCCCCTGCGATGTGCTGGCGGTGCGGATAAATGAGGACGACTAAGGTAATTGAGCCACTTTGTTAGGGGCTTTTTGTCACTGGGGGTAGCAAAAGGTCACAGGGGCTTCCAACACACCGCCCTCCCGCTTTAGGCGCTAAGATGAGGTCCCAGCATTAACCAATATCGCTCCTTAATAAGGCCGTTCCTATTTTTAATATCTCTCACTTCAGTCTAAAAATCCCCATGGTTGTGGCAATGCTACTCTGCGGCTGTGTGTTGGCCAATGCAGAGGATATATATTCAAACCAGGCCATATCCAATAGCCTTGCCCAGCAGCGACAACTCTACACCGCAGCCCTCGAGCTAGCGCGCCGCGGCAAATGGCAGCAGCTTGAGCAACACCGAGAGCAACTGCAAAACTACCCCCTCTACCCCTATTTAATCTATGCCGATCTGGCTGCCAATCTACGCTACTCGAGGCATCCTGAAGTAAGCCAATATCTGCAAGACTATGGCGGCACTTTAAAAGCGAAGCAGCTGCGCAATCGCTGGCTCGACTATCTGGCCAAGCGTCAGTATTGGACTACTTTTATCCGTTTCTACAAGCCGCAACAGGCAAGTACCAAGCAGCAATGCCAGTTTCAGCTGGCGCGTTATTACGCTGATGCTGCAGACCCGCAGTTGCATCAAAGACGCGAACAGGCCTTAACCGCGGCGCTGGAATTGTGGAATGTTGGTAAATCTCAACCCAAGCAATGTGACCGATTATTTGCCCGTTTAATCACCGACAACCGAATCACAGAGGCATTGGCCTGGCAACGTTTTAACAAGGCACTGCTCAATCACCAATATCAGCTTGCCCGATATCTCAAGCGCTTCTTCACAAGTCCTCACTACAGTGAACTGGCCAAGCTCTACTATCAGACTCACCGATCACCTCGAGACATTGCGCGGTTCGCGGATTTTAGTAACCACAGTTCCGAAGAACTAAACATAATTCAACAAGCCCTAGTGCATCTAGCGCCTCGCGACAGCCACGCAAGCCTCAAATACTGGAGCCACTATCAGCAGACCCACGATTTTACTGACGCCGCCCGCAGCGCCATTGTCAGTGCAATCATCAAAGGCCTCTATAAACAGGGCGCCACCGCTGTCGCCGACTCCTATTTTAGCGACCATCTGCAATTACTTAACGAGACTCTCGACGGCAGTCTGGTGGAATGGCGTATTCGCCTAGCACTAGCGAAAAAAGACTGGCCGAATGTTTCCCTATGGTTGGAACGACTGCCCAAGAACCTGCAAAGTCGCACGTCCTGGCGCTATTGGACAATCCGCAGCATGCTCAGTAATCCATTGACCACCGAGCACCCTGCACTGCTGCAGATGACCGAAAGTCTAGCTCAAGAACGGGATTTTTACGGTTTTCTCGCCAGCGATATGCTCGACAAAGAGTACCGCATCAACCACCGACCGGTGGCGATTGATCCCCAGCGTCTAGAGGCGATTACAGCTCTCCCGGCTATGGCCCGAGCACGAGAGTTGAGGTTTCACAATGACAACCTCGACGCCAATCGAGAATGGAGTCAAGCCAGTGCAACCTTCACCTACCCAGACTGGCTGGCGGCAGCCATAGTCACCGCACAGTGGCAGTGGCACAGCAAAGCAATTGCCAGCCTGGGCAGCATTCAATACTGGGATGATGTAGAGCTGCGCTTCCCCCTGGCCTTTGCCGATGCAATAACAGCTGCAGCACAAAGCAATGAGCTGGACAGCCACTTACTATTTGCCCTGGCGCGCCAAGAGAGCGCTTTTGATGCCTCGGCCACATCTCCAGCCGGGGCCCGGGGATTGATGCAGGTTATGCCCGCCACCGCTAAGAGCACGGCGCGCAAATATAAAATCCCCTATCGCAAAAGTGCCGAGCTATATAATCCGGCAACCAATATTGCCATTGCCAGCCGCTACTACAGCGAGCTGCTTAAACGCTTTGATGGCAGTCGCATTCTTGCTAGCGCAGCTTATAATGCGGGGCCCAATAGGGTTACACAGTGGCTCAAAAAGAGCGATGGAACACTGCCCTTGGATATCTGGATTGAAGTGATCCCCTATAGAGAGACTCGCGCCTATGTGCGTAATATTTTAATGTATTCGATTATCTATTCGCGCAAAGTAGGTCGGCGACCACCGCTGTTAATGCGCAATGAAATCTATAGGCTGCTCTGACCATGTTAATCGATATTGGCGTTAACCTGTCCAACTCACGCTTCGAAAAAGATCGCCCTGAGGTACTTCAGCGCGCCAGAGACGCCGGGATTGAGAAACTGATTCTCACCGGTACCTCGGTGAGCGAAAGTCAATCCGTTGTCGAACTCTGTCGCCAGTTTACTGATCAGTTTCCCGGGATGCTCTATGCCACTGCCGGCATTCACCCACACGACGCTAAGTCTTTGAATAGAGAGTCTATAGCCACACTCAAAGCTCTAGCTACAGAACAGCATGTGGTTGCTATCGGCGAAATGGGTCTCGATTTTAATCGCAATTTTTCCACTCCGGCACAGCAGGAAAAAGCCTTTGAAGCACAGCTTGAATTAGCCGCGGAATTACAGCTGCCTGTATTTCTCCATGAGCGAGATGCCGCTGAAAGACAGCTGCAAATATTGCGCACCTACAGAGATCATTTGGTCGACGCTGTAACACATTGCTTTACAGGCTCTAGAGAGGCCCTCTACGGCTATTTAGACTTAGATATGTATATTGGCATCACTGGATGGGTTTGCGACGATAAGCGCGGCACAGGGCTGCAGGGGCTAGTAGCGGATATTCCGCTGCAGCGGCTGATGGTGGAGACCGATGCACCCTATCTGCTACCGAAAAACATGCCCGAGCCGCCCAAGGGCAAACGCAATGAACCGGCATTTTTACCCTGGGTGGTCAGCAAGATAGCTGAACAGAGAGAAGAGTCAGCCGAGGAACTTGCTCAGCAGACCAGTGATAATAGCCTTAGATTTTTTCGACTGGGGTAAGCTGGTCATCCACCCCGATCACACCATTGCCACGGATCTGCGCACGCAGACCGCCTTTGCCGACCAGCTCAGGTAGGATACTCACCGCGAGACGGCGCTGCAGGCCAGCACAGGGTTCACAGAGCTGCACACCGTAGAAACTGACATTGTTGATGGTGAAGTACCTGCCGACTAAGTCATTGAGGCGTACCCCCTGAGTAACCAGGTTACGACGAAAATCACTGTCGTGAAAACTATGCCCCTTCTCCTGATTAAATGCCTCAATCACTTCGGATTCAATCAGAGTGATTTCCCAGTCTGGCTGACCCTTATAATTAGACCGATTCTTGCCCGTCTGAGAAAAATAGCGGTCTCCTTCAATGCCTTTGCCTGCCCGCACTGACACTTTTTGGTGGCCAATCATGCCAGCACCCTTAGCGGACGCAACATAGATACCGAGAATATTTGCCACTGACATTAGAATTCCTTAATTTTCTAAAAAGCTTTTATACATGCTGCTTTTTGGCTTACTAAACACTCTGCGGACCATGGGTTCAAAAACACTCAACTCTAACTTAGGCATCTTCGGATCAAAGGACGGGTCATCATACTTGGCAATAAATCTCGCGGTGCGCTTAAAGTTTGGGTTTTCACGATACTGATCACGCATATTGCGATCGGCGCCGAGAAAATGGAAAAAATTATAGCCCTGAAAAATAGCGTGATGCTTGATCATCCAGTGATTTTCTGCCGAGACAAAGGGCTCCAATATGACTGCAGCAACATCGGCATGGTTGGCGCTGCCAAGGGTATCACCAATATCATGGAGCAGCGCACAGACAACATATTCTTCATCTTCACCGGCTTCAGCGGCGCGATGGGCGGTCTGCAGTGAATGCTGCAGACGGTCAATGGCAAAGCCGCCATAATCACCGGTGAGTAATTCTAAATGGGCTAATATACGGTCGGGTAATTTCTTGAAATAGGCGACCTGCTCGGGAAGAATAATCTGCCAATCTTCCGCTGTGCTTTCAGACATTTTGGTGAATAATGCGTTCATGCCAACCCCTTATGACGGACACAGCTTAGCTCCGCAGTTAGATTAAATTATTGTTTTTATAGCGCTAATATGGGGCGATACTAGCAGTATGCTGAGGGTTTTGCCATGCTTCCGAAGAGCCTTCAAAGGCGCTTTTCCTTAGGCTCTTCCTTACGCTCTTCCTTATGCTTTTAGTCAGAATATAAACCAAACGCACAGGAAAAAACCCTAGACCAAACGCAAACCAGCCCTAAAAAGGGCTGGTTGCGGCTATTCAAAAAGCAGTTTGAGTCGGGATCAACCACACCCAATCAGGGACTTTTCAGAAATGTCCTTAGTAACTCTAACGTCTGCAATGGTGAGCGCAAATTCCTTAGAAGAAACCAAGACGAAGGGCGAGTTAACCTTCTTCAAGTTGACACCGACCTTTTCAAAACAGCTTAACTTGACACCTATACGAACCGGCTGATTTTCAGGAATCGCACGCAGTATACGGGTGATGTTGAGCCCGCCTGAACATGGCCAGCCGCAATCCATACGCAAAGTTACAGCGCCTTTGGGCTTTTTATCAACTTTGATAATCATGACCAGTGCCGCATCTTCCTCGCGCAATTTGCTCAAATCAACACCGGCTTCTGACTGGAAGTAGAACTGGCTTTCACGGCCACTTTTCCACTCCACTAAGCGCGAGTCTTCCTGCACGGCTCCGTCCACAGTCGTGACCGTTAGATCGCCAAATGCAGTAGAGGATTTATTGCCCTGAACCAATTTCTGCCAGTTGCTAGAGTCACCCACGTAGGTTTTAAACGGCGGACGCGCACTGCCGCTAAACACTACGCGAGCAGCCTTTGAAGCATCAATTAACGGCTTTTCATTGAGCTTGTCGGCAATGATTTCTGCATCGCCATAACTGAGGCCCTGACCACGAGTGAGCAACAAGTCACTGACCGGAAGAGCGCCATCCGCTCGGTCAAGTTCGCTGTTAGGCCAGTCAAAAGAGAGCCTGCCGGTGAAGTCATAGCGCACTTTACCCGCACTATCGGCGACCAAAACATCCGCCACACCAACACCTTCAGAACCGGGCAACCAGGCCACGACAAAGGCATCTGAGCTGTTCAACTCGGCATTCATCCACAGCGGGCGGCCGGTCAAAAATACAGCGACTACAGGAATATTTTTAGCCTTTAGTGACTTGAGCAGCTCAAGGTCTGCCTGATAACCATCGCGGTACATCAGTGACTCAATATCGCCAACACCTTCGGCATAGGGCTCTTCACCAAATACCACTACGGCTACATCGGGCTTTTTAACCCAGCTATCATCGCCGCTCAACTCAACCGAACCGCCGTTGTTTTCAACCGCCTGCTTAAGACCAGCATAGATAGACGTGGCTCCGGGGAAATCACTATTCTTGTTTTCAGTACCCTGCCAAGTAATAGTCCACCCGCCATTCTGCTTGCCGATATTGTCGGCACCATCGCCTGTAACCAGAATATGCTGCTCGCCTTTCAGCGGCAGCAGCTGGTTTTTATTCTTTAGCAAGACCAGAGACTTGCGCACTGCGTCTCGCGCAACAGCACGGTGCTCAGCAGAGCCAATAACTTCAGATTGACCTGCTAGTTCACGAGTCGATGGGGCACCTTTATCCAGCAGGCCAGCGCGGATTTTTATGCGCAAGATACGCGTCACAGCGTCGTCTATACGGGCCATTGGAATAATACCGCTCTCAATCTGCTCGAGCATATTGCCAATAAGGTTTTTCCAACCCTGGGGTACCATAATCAAATCTATACCAGCGTTGATAGCCTGAGCACAATTTTCAGTAGTACAGCCCTCAACCTGTCCGATGCCGTCCCAGTCGCTGACCACGAGACCGTCGAAACCGAGTTGGCCTTTTAGCACGTCGGTAATCAGCTCTCTGTGGCCGTGAAGCTTGCGCCCATTCCAACTATTGAATGACACCATTACCGACTGCACGTCAGCATCGAGAGCGCTGAGATAGCCCTGACCATGTAACTCGAGCAGCTGGTCTATATCGAGAATGGTGTTGCCCTGATCGACACCGCGATAGGTACCGCCGTCACCGATCCAGTGCTTTGCTGTGGCCACTACTTTTGAAGGATCTGAACCCAGCTCGCCTGGTTCGCCCTGAATGCCTTTAACAATCTCACCAGCATAGGCTTTGACTATTGCAGCATCGCTGCTATAGCCCTCATAGCTGCGTCCCCAGCGGTTGTCTTTCACCACGGCAACAGTGGGCGCGAAGATCCAGTCGATACCGGTAACCGCAACTTCTCGCGCAGTGACTTCTCCTATTTGGCGCAGCAACTGCGGGTCGTTTGCCGCACCCAGGCCAATATTGTGAGGAAATAGCGTGGCACCAATCACATTGTTGTGGCCATGTACCGCATCAGTACCCCAGATAACAGGAATACCTGTACCACCATTAGAGGTGTCTACAGAAGCATTGTAGTAAGCGTCGGCAAGATCAACCCAGTCTTGGATAGCAGAGTTTTTACGCTGTCCGGGAAAGGAACCACCGCCGTTAAGAATAGAGCCAATATGGTATTTTTTGACATCAGAGGGAGAGACAAATTTAATCTCTGGCTGGATCATCTGGCCGACTTTTTGCTCGACGGACATACTTGCCAAAAGTGTCTCCACACGTTTTTCAACAGCGGCTGCCTTATCTGCAGCATTGAGACCTTGCGCAACGAGCTTTACAGGCATCATAGAGAATGCCAATCCAGCCACTATTGTTACCAAGCCCTTCGCCAAGGCGTAATTTTTATGTTTAACCATTATTGACTCTACTCTACCCTTTTATAAAAACATGAATAGCCTATCAGAACCTGTACGCTGTGACCTGCGCGGACTTGTCTGTTCTGTTAGCTTTTATGGGGCTTTATGAAACCCCTTCTTGATCACTAGTCTTTCATGTACAGCTGTGCGGTGGAAGATCAGATGAGGTAGCGGGTTTAATCACTGCGTTGAGTGGGACACCAGACATGAGATTAGATAATTACTAGAGGAAATTTAAGCGATTTGATAAAAATAATACAAGAAGCTGCCAACAGCCCTACTGGAACAGACTGCGAATCGCCTCGCGGTAATTGCGACTGACTCGCAGAGAGTTACCATCAGCCAGATGCAGCAAGCTACCACCCTTCTGCAATCTGGTAACACTGACTACCCGCTCAATATTGACCACTGTAGAACGATGAATACGAATAAACATTTTATCGTCAAGTTTTTCCAGCAGCTCGCGCAATGTACTGCGCACAATGTGAGTCTCACCCAGAGCGTGAACACACATATAGTCACCGGCGGCATCGACCCAATCAATATCATCAAAGGGCACCACTTTAACCATGCCAGAATCACGGATAAGCAGCTTGCGTTTAATGCCCTCAGGGATTTCCTCCTCTGGGCTTGAGACAGCTCCAGACTCTTTATCTAGCCGCCTAGTTATCTCCTCAATAGCACCGATCAATGGGGTTTTAAAGCCACCATGATTTTCCGGCGCCGAGTGCCGTTCAATCGCACGCTGCACAGCGCGCTCAATTCGCTCTGGGTCAAAAGGCTTGAGTAAATAATCTACCGCATGCAAATCAAAGGCATCAATCGCGAACTGATTGTAGGCCGTCGCAAAAATCACCATAGGCATGGTGTCAGACTGCATCGCCTTGACCACTTCAAAACCGTTAATACCGGGCATCTGGATATCGAGAAAGATTAAATCCGGATGCAGCGAGCTGACTGCAGCGATCGCATCGCGACCATTGCTGCACTCGGCAATTATTTCCACATCCTCTATCGCGCTCAAAATAGAGCGCAGCAGGTCCAGAGCCAGCGGCTCATCATCGACAATAATGGTTTTCAATTTCGACGTACTGATAAAAGATTACCTCAAGTAAAACGTGGTTATCTGCCGGGCCCGAGAACAGCATTGCTTTGTGCAGTCTGCTTCTCAAGGGGCAGACGGATGTAAATTGTCATACCACCAGCATCGGGGCCACGTAGCTCAAATATATAGTTGTCACCATAAAACGCACTCAATCGATCAACGGTGTTCTTGAGCCCAATACCCGGACCCGACGACATAGAATGTTTGTTGCCGTCAATTCCCGGCCCCGTATCTTTCACCTCAATAACCAGGTGTCCGTCATCGAGTTTCGCGAAGATGCTAATCTTACCGCCTTTTTCAGCAGGGGCAATGGCGTATTTAATCGCATTTTCCACTAAAGGCTGCAAAAGCAGACTGGGAATTCTCACATTATGGGCCGCGGCATCTACATCAAACTCGAGTTCCAAACGGTCGGCAAAGCGAGTCTTCTCAATATCCAGATACAATTTTAAGGCACTGACCTCCTGATCTAAGGTCACGCGTTTAATCGGATCATTTTCCAGCGAATAACGCAGAAAATTGCTCAACTGCATAATCATGGTGTTGGCTTTGCCTGCACTGCGTCCAACGACTAGGGCTGAAATCGCATTTAATGTGTTAAACAGGAAGTGTGGATTGAGCTGGTAGCGCAACATTTTTAGCTGCGCTTCCTGAGCAATGGTCTCGGCACGGCTGCGCTTTAACTGCTCCTCTTTATTCTCGGCGGCAAAATTAAGCAGCGCCTCATGTTCAGACTGCAACAGCTGATAGTATTTGATGCCGTGATAAAACGCCGCCCAACAGAGAAAAATCATAATCGAGCCAAACAACCAACCACCAAAGTCTGCCCAGACGTCTGTCTCAGCCGTCATCCAAAGAAAAGCGCCAATCCTAAGAGCCGACCAAATAAGTGAACAGACCAATACTGACACTACGGTCAACAAGAGGCGCGCGAACAATGGTTTGTTCCAAAGATAATGGAACACCGAGCGCAATGGCCAAGACACAGCCACGCCCAAGACCGACTGCAATAAGGTATGCGAGATATAGGCAAAGCTCTGCTGGTTATACCAGAGAGTCAGACTAAAAAAACTGATCAGCGAAAGGCTAAACCAGCCGACGATTTGCAAAAACAGAAACTGCATATTGCGGTCTCGATAGAGCTTTCCTAGCCAAGGGTTGACTGTAGTCTGATTCATGTAGGGGCCTGTTGGCGTTACTTTATTCTTATAAGCGCATCTTTAAGCTGCCCATCATAGTGCTTTGTCCTGAAAAGACAAATAACAACATTATCCAATCGGCGATTTGTTTTACTGCTAGAATTTCCCCTTCAATCCAACCTTACGTCGATCCAAGCTTATGACTTCAAGTTCAGCTCCAACATCCCACACAGTGTCATTTATGAATATCGATGCCCTTAAGGCATCACACCCAGAGGTGAGAAGACTCAAACGTCAGCAGTCACACGCGGCCCACGGCAATAAAGTCTGGCGCTCAAGCTTTGTCTTAATCGACTATTTGAGCACCTGGGAAATACCTGACCACTCGAAGGTCTTGGATATTGGCTGCGGTTGGGGACTCACAGGTATCTATTTGGCAAAAAACTATCAGGCTCAGGTCACCGGACTAGACATAGATGCCAGCGTTGAACCTTTCCTAAAGCTTCAGGCGAGTATTAATCAGTGCAGTGTGGAGTTTCAACAACGCAGCTTCGAATCGCTTGAGAATCATGAGCTGGCGCAATTCCACACCTTGATGGGAACCGATATCTGCTTCTGGGATGAGATGACTACACCGCTATTTGAGCTTATTCAGCGCGCCCATGCCGCTGGTGTCGAACAGGTGTTGATTGCTGATCCCGGCAGACCGCCATTTTGGGACCTGGCTGATCGTTGCGTTGAACGTCTCGGCGCCGAGGTGGTGTCACGACGAATTGATCAGCCCTGGAACACCGAAAAATATATCCTCGCCATCGGCGGCCGCGATTAAACACTCTAGCTCACCTACTTTTTAGAAGACAAAAAAAATGCCCTTCTGTTCCTGAAGGGCATTTTTCGTTTTGCCTACACTGCATTGGTTACAAAATCAGAAAGCCATATTGAACTTGACGCCATAGTGACGCGGCTTGCTCAGTGATGCACGCATGAAGCCAGGACCGCGATCAGCCCAGTTGCGTACCACTTCATCAGTTACGTTGCGAACATAGAGTTCAACTGCCCAGGCGCTCTCTTCGTTGATTAAACGGAGCGCTACGTCAGCAGTGGCAAAGGCGTCCTGACCTGAGTGCAAGGCACCCTCGTCAAAGTTACCCTTATCGAAGAACATCTCATCCTGCCAGTGTGCAGAAACTATGGGGCTCAGACGTATACCGTTGTACAGGTACCAGTTGTGCTCAAAGGTGACTGTAGCGGAGTACTCAGGCGACCAAGGCATGGCGTTGCCAATAAAGCTCTGGTAGCGGCCTTCGATGTCGTTGCCATCGATTGTACGAGTGGTTTTATCCGGGCAGTTAGTCAGACCGAGCAGCGCTCGCTCTAAACAGAACCAGTTGTCCTGAGAGTTATCCAACTCAGTGATCTCGGAGTCCAGCCAAGCAACCCAACCGTTTACGCGACCGCCGTTGTATGGACGCCAGTCAAACTCAAGCTCGACGCCCATATTGCGCGTCTCACCAATATTCTGAGTAATCAGCGTACCAATATCACGACCAACAATGACACAGTCACCTTCGCCAGTAGTACAGACGTCTGTACGGCCTTCGGTATCGTCGTAGTCAGCAGGCACTTGAATTTCAGCGCCGACACCAGTGATCGTGGCGTAGAAAGTATCCTGGAGATCAGTGTTATCCATCACGAAAACATTGCCTAACAAGTTTAACTTGCCATCGAGCATAGTGGCTTTAAAACCGAGCTCGTAAGTAATGTTGTTCTCAGGATCATAATCAAATGTATCAGTGATATTACAGTCACAGATATCAACCGAATCACCAAAACCACCAGACTTATAACCTGTAGCTACAGAACCGTAGAGGAACAGATCGTCGTTGAGCAGATAGTCAAAGCCGACTTTCCAAGTGCCTTTACTCCAAGCACCTTTGTGGCTGTTATCGGAATACTGCAGACGGTTGAGGAAATCATCGCCCGAGGTGCCCATAGTGCCGTCCAAAACATCAGACTGGTAGGGATTTAAATCCGCGGTTTGAACAATGCCCAAGCGAGTCCAGGACTCCATCCAAAAGGATGCAGCTGGATCATATAAACCAATATTTGGCTGACGGTAGCCCGCAGTAATGTAGTTGCGGCCGCCAATATCTTCCTTGGTATCATGGGTATAACGGTAACCTGCGGTTAAATTGAGCTGCTCATTGACCTTATAATCAAATTGTACAAACCCGGCCAAAGACTCAACCAAACGTTCTGGCTGAACAAAGGACTGGGCCAGCGGAAGGACGCCGCCACAGCAAAATGGGTCTTCAACATCAAAACGGATTTCGTTATCTTCTTTCATGTAGAAGACACCAGTAATCCACTGCAGATTGGAATCAGACTGTGATTTCAGCTGCAGCTCAGAGACAACAGAACGGTAGTCTGAATAGTTGGTGCTCAGAGACAGGTCATTAAATGGCTGCATAGCCACATCGCCGTATCCTAAAGACTCAAGCAACGGTAGGTTGTTGACCAAGTTCGGGCATTCAACCATAGACCCGTTACCGCCAGTACATCCGTCTGGCGCCGCGTTGTCGTCATACCAAGTACGCGTAATGCCGTAGGCAGGATGATCTGAATCGGCGTAAACCGTTGACGCATCGTGGACCTGTGAACGCTTCTGCTGCGAATAGCCAACACGACCTTCGAAAACGACGTCTTCGGTGATATCCCATGTAAGCACTGAACGCAGACCCAACATGGTCATATCCATCTCGCCGGGAACGTTAACGCTGACATCATACTGATCTTCTTCACAGGCAAAGAAAGTGCCTTCAGCTTTTTCACAATCTTTAAGGCTTAAACCACCGGGAGACTTATCCTGAAAATAATCAGCAATCACATCCAAGCTAACATCATTGGTTGGTTCAAAGCGCATACCTAAACGAGCACCGCTGCGATCAACCGAACCGTAAGCATCGCTGTCGCTGACTTCGCGATTGCGACGCTGATCAACGTTAGGAATGCCGTCTGCAGCTACGTCGTAAGCACCAGTGGTGCTGCCGTCGCCGTCAGTGTCCCAGGCCAGATCAAACTTATCCTGAGTCTGGTTGTACCAGGTATCGGCAGTTTCTTTTAACACGCTGGCACGCAAGGCTAATTTGTCATTGACGGGCAAGTTGAACCAGCCCTTAACAGTGCGCTGTGCGTACTTACCCATTTCTACTTCAATCTTACCTTCCTGCTGATCAAAGTTAGGACGAGCACTGATCACATTAATGCTACCAGCGGTTGAGTTGCGACCAAACAATGTACCCTGGGGTCCACGGCTTATCTCGACACGCTCAACGTCATACATCAGCGCCAGACCGGCCTGGGGCCGTGGCGAATAGAGACCGTCGAAATGCATAGCAACAGTTGGGTCGCCAATCTCGGTGAAGTTGTTCGAGGTAAGACCACGAACAACAACTTGAACACCGGAATCAGAAGGCGACAGTGCGATCTGCATGTTGGGCACCATATCGCCGATATCGAGCAGATTCTTAACGCCCTGGTTATCCAGCGACTCCTGGCCAAATGCAGAGACGGCAACGGCGGTTTCCATCAGCGAGGTTTCACGCTTGGTGGAAGTGACAATGATTTCATCAATGCCGTAGTCCTCGTCCATGCCCTCTTGAGCATAACTGTTAACACTGAGTGCAATCGCAGCCACCAATGCATTTCTTACTATATTTTTGTTATACATAAACATAAAACGTCTTTTCCCCAAATTATTGCTTAACAATTAATAATTGTCTGACCCACCAACCATCTAGACCGGTCGGATTAGTTAACGATCACAGATACATTGTCTATGTAGGCGTCAATCGCACAGCCAGCTACAGCGCCACAACTAGCTTTCAACATCAGAGAAACGCCGCCGCTCACGTCAGTGTCCAGCGTTTCGTTGTAGCTAAAGGTCTGCCAATCACTGGTCGCCGCAAGTGGTGCCAAGCCGTTACCCAAACCACCGTCACCATTGGTCGCGCCCTCAGTGGATGATTCATGAAAGAACTGAGCGAAAATAACGCCGCCAGCACCGCCATATTCAGCCTTTAAATCAAAGGAAACAGTAACTGATTGACCAATAGTTAGCTCACCTGCGGCCAAATTAGCAGCCTTGATGATCGAATCCTGAATTTCACTAACCACAAGGTTCGCTGAGAAGTTGCCACCACTGGCTTCGGTGTTAACGACAGTAGCAGTTCCAGCGCCATCAAGCGCCCAGCCAGCAAGATCGGCATTTTCAAAGGTGCCATTAGTAATTAATTCGCCTGCGGCAACAGTACCAGTTCCGGTATCAGTTCCGGTATCAGTTCCGGTATCAGTTCCGGTATCAGTTCCGGTATCAGTTCCAGTAGTGCTATGGAAATAGATATTATCGAACACAACTTCAGAACTGCCGGCTGGTTGAGCATCAACCTTAAGCTGATTCACCTGAGTAAGATCAACGCCAGAAAACGTGGTTAAGGGAATATCAACACTGACCCACTGATTAGCAACGACGGGCAAGGTATAGGCAGTTTCGCCATTACCGATCAAGAATAACTTAACCGGATTACCATCAGCTGAAAAGACATCAACGTGCAAACTTGTGTAGCCGCTAACATCCTGTGCCGCCGCAAATTCGGTACCCTGATAATTAAGGTTCCCGTAGGTCAACACGCCGTTATCTGTAGCAACGGTTCCAGTTTGCCCCCAATTGGGATTGAAGTTAGTACCTTCAAGATCCGTATAAGCATCGCTGAAAATAGATAGAACCGTCGCCGCGTCAGCTGTAGGGGTTGGAGCGGAATCGGCGTCAGTGGTTGGAGCAGAATCAACATCAGTAGTTGGAGCCGTTATGCCACCGTAGCCTATATCATCAAAGTAAAATACTTGATCCCCTTGATCCACAGAGCCTAAGAAGTCATAAATCACAACTACTTTATTATAAACCGATTCCAGATTAATCGAGGTTCCCTCAATAGGATTAGCGAAATCAAAGTAGAGTGTTTCCCACTCATCGGCTTTAGTAGTCGTTGCGGTCGTAGTTACAGCACTATCGCCAACTTCAAACTTCAAAAGAACAGTTTTTCCTGCAGTTGCCGATCGCACACGCATGGAGACGACAGTATCGTTGGCAGCGAACTGTAAGCTACTAAGCACATCATCACCATCTGCAGACTCAGTGAACCACAAACCATTGTAAGTAGTGGTACCGCCAACGCGAGTAGACATGACAACTGTATTTGAGGCGTCGCTTGGATCCTGAGTTATTGATGAGTTAGAGCCAGGGTTAGCATCCGGACCAATATCAGCGAACACATAGACGTTGAGCGGACCCTCAAAATCTAAGACACTAATATTCGACTCGGAGCCACCACCAGCATCAGTGTTGCCACCAGTGCCGCTAT
>AZIN01000004.1:406948-448904 GCA_000511875.1 Gammaproteobacteria bacterium MOLA455 | reverse complement strand
TGACCCCAACCCGGATTGAAGTTAGTGCCTTCAAGATCCGTATAAGCATCACTGAAGATAGACAGGACCGTAGCCGCATCAGCTGTAGGCATTGGGGCAGAACCAGTATCACCGCCACCTGTATCGCCACCTGTGTCGCCACCGCCATCGTTATCTCCTGGGCAACCGCTGTAAACATCAGTCGCCAGTGTTACGTCAGCAGAAACAGTTACCGCTCGGTTAGCGCCAATCGTATTATCGCAGGTACCTGGAACAGATTCTTGAGAAACCCACTCGCCAAGAGCGTATTTGTACTCATAAGCACCATCATCGAGTGGCACTGTCAGCGTCCAAATATTATCACCGTCATCATCAGTCATTGGGCTACAAAGACCACACCAGCCATTGAAGGTGCCTTGAAGTGTTGGATTGCCATCACTAAGGTCAACACCCGTCATGTCAACTGAGAAAGTGACATTCTTCTGGACAGGATCAGAACCGCCGGAAACGGTATCTGCTGGACAACCGCTGTAAACATCGGTCGCTAGCGTCATGTCAGCCGCGACAGTTACCGCTCGGTTAGCACCAATTGTATTGTCACAAGTGCCTGGTACAGATTCCTGAGAGACCCAATTACCTAGCGCATACTTATACTCATAACTACCGTCAAATAACGGAACAGCTAAAGTCCAAATATTATCCCCATCACTATCAGCCAGTGGACTACAAGCGCCGCACCAATTGTTAAAGGTGCCTTGAAGTGTTGGAACCTCACCACCAAGATCAACACCAGTCATATCAACTGAGAAGGTAACAGTTTTCTCAACGGGGGCACTTCCAACACCGTGGAAATAGAGGTTATCGAACAATACCGTAACACCGCTGTTCGGATTGGCATCAACTTTGAACTGCTTCACCTGAGTGAGATCAACCGCAGTAAATGTTGTCAGCGGAATATCGACACTAACCCAAGTGCTCGCTTGGACAGGTAGGTCATAGGCCACCTCCCCGCTAGCACCAATTAAGAAGAACTTAAGCGTCTGGGCATCCGCAGAATAGAAATCAACGTGCAAGCTCTCATAGCCACTGACATCCTGGGCCACGTCACCGTCTGTTGAACCGAGATTAGTACCCTGATAGTTCAGGTTGCTGTAGGTCAATACACCGTTATCAGTAGCAACGGTGCCAGCTTGACCCCAACCCGGATTGAAGTTAGTGCCTTCAAGATCCGTATAAGCATCACTGAAGATAGACAGGACCGTAGCCGCATCAGCTGTAGGCGTTGGGGCAGACCCAGTATCACCGCCACCTGTATCGCCACCTGTATCGCCACCTGTATCGCCACCAGTATCACTACCTGTGTCTTCGCCTGATTGCTTAAGGTCATCGATAAAGATTGTCCAGTCATCACTCCCATCACCCTGCTGAGATAGATCATTGAAGAAGGCAATCTTAGTTTGACCAGCGGGTATGGAATCACCAAAATCAAACGTCAACGTTTCCCAACCGGTACCGGCTGTAGTAGCTGGGGTTTCAACATTGGCGACGTCGAACTTAAAGGTCACCGCGCGAGAAACTGTGGAATAAACGCGAGCAGTAAATACAGTACCCGCTTCAGGATCAATGACGGTATCAAGATTAATCCCTACTCCACCCCAATTGGCTCCTGCACCCTTCACATACTTCAGGGCCTGACTTCCATCCGGCGCGGCTTCTATCGTCGCAACACCACCGTCAAAATCGAATATATCATAGGCATTTGCATCGCCCGAAAAGTCAACTACCAAAGCTTGCACACCTGCATCAACACCATTCTCAGCAACAGCATCACTGACACCGGCTTCGGTATCCAAGGTCAGAACATCACTCGTATCGAAACCACTTAAATCCACCAGGTCGGTATTGTCAGCCAAGTAGGTCACTGCTGCTGCTGCCATAGCAGCGAGTTCTGCAGCAGCTTCTTGCTTAACCATTGATACAGCTGACGTGTTACCAGCAGTGAAATCTGCCGCTGTGAGCGTATCAAACGCCGCTGCAACAGTAGTCACAGTGGCCGATGCTTTATCCAGAACAAAATCGGCAACCGCATCTGACACTTCAATGCTCTGGGCTGCCAATTCAGTTTTTGCAAAAGTCTTCAGCGTCGCAACCTGAGCGCTATCCGCCAGATTAACTTGCACAGGTGAAGCCACAACCATATTGGTCACCGCAGTCATAGCCGCAGCACTGGCTTCGGTAGCTGAAAGCTCAACACCAGCGATGGCACCCACACCTTGCATGGCTTCAGCCACCAAAAGCGTCGCGGTCATAACTTTCTGAAAAACTGTCTCAACCGCATGGGCTGTAGCCGCATCAGCGTCTGCAGCAAATGGGTTATAGGTCGCTATGTCTACGCCAACTGGTAACCCCATCGCTAGGGAAAGTTCACCAGCCGTGTAATCAGGGTTAGCAACTTTGGCCGCCTCTAAGATAGTAGTAAGGGGTGTTACTACGGAACCCGCAGAAGAACCTTTTAAGACAACACCAGTATCTGCATAACTCTCACCGGAGATAGCATCAATCGTGTCCGCAGTCATCTCCACCACAATGGTATAGACCGCTGGAGCAAAAGCTGTGTCGACTAAAGAGTAGGCGCCATTTTCATCAGTCAAATCGAATGGCTCGTCAGCGTCGTGAATACCGTCGCCGTCATAGTCACCAAAGACTTTGGCATTCTCGAACGGACCATCGATCGCAAAACCAGCCTGCAAGACAAACTCAAAGCTGATGGCGCTAGAGTCTGTAGTTGCCGAGGCAGGAACACCTGCATCACCGCTTATATCTTCGTAAGCAACCGACACTGAGATATCACCAGCCGTATCATCTGCGGTCATTGCGCGAGACGCGGTCCAGGCATCGCCAGAACCGTCAACGCTAGTTGCAGCAGAGCCACCGATAGTCACAGTGGGTGCACTGATCGCTTCGCTAGCGGAAATTGTCACTGTCACCACGTCGCCAACGGTTACCGTAGACTTTGAACCCGAGGCAATAGACACTGAAGAGAGCGACGGAGCACCGTCAACAGCATTGTCCGTTGAACTGTAGTCATCGCTTCCCCCACCACAGGAGGCGAGAATAAAAGATGCTAACAGCAGTGAGACTGTACTCGGACGTGTTACCTGCCAAACACGACCGAAAAAGCCAATAAAAGTGAATGTGACGTGACGCATAATTCCCCCTAAACCCTATTTATTATTAATTCTTTTACCTATTTTTACGCAGACGTAAGAACTTTGGACTTTGATACTAAGATTTTGGATACAGCAATATAAGCAGCAAAGCGGCAAAGGGGTCATTATTCGAGCTGAAGAGGAAGTTTCGTCAGCAAACTGACGTGAGACAATGCTTTACAGTGCAAAATGCTAGCATGCAATTGAGTCCCGCCTGCATTATCAACGAACGCGAATAAGGCTGGAATAATAGAACGGCAGACCGGCGCCCTGATGATTGATGGTTTATATTTAGGGCGACTAGTGAAAAGATTAACCCGCAACAAGTCGCACGAGATGACTGTAGCCCTAAATGCGACAAGTAAAACTTAGACCCTGACTAGCGCCTCTAAAATGCGTATCTTTGCGCTTTAAAAAATAACCCATGCAGCAATCATGGAGTTGGACTCCCGCTATAGCCTACCCATTACTAATAGCCGGCCTAATCCATCCCCAAAACGGCGTGTAGAACTCATCCTTTAAATCGCACTCTCTTTAACCTCAAAAACATAACCGTTTAACTCATATACGTTGTTTGCCGACCATGAACAGGTAGAGTAAGAGTGGGGACGTAGTAAAAATATAAAAAGCGATAGCTGACCTATGTTCATAGATTTTTTTGTTTACCCAGGGGGTTCATCAGTATGTTATTTAAAAAGAAAATTCTTGCTAGCAGTGTTGCCTTAGCGCTAGTCGGAACAACGCTTCCAGCTTACGCTCAAGATGGCGTGCTAATTGAAGAAGTAATTGTTCAGGGCGGTATCCGCGGAAGCCTTACGCGCTCTATGGACATCAAGCGTGATTCAGCTGGTGTTGTAGATGCAATTTCAGCAGAAGATATGGGTAAATTCCCAGATGCTAACCTTGCAGAATCCCTGCAGCGTATTACTGGTGTCTCTATCAGCCGTCAACGCGGCGAGGGTAGCCAGGTTACAGTTCGCGGCTTTGGCCCCGAGTACAACCTAGTGACGTTGAATGGGCGCCAGATGCCGACTCATAGCAACACTAGCCGTTCTTTTGATTTTGGTGATCTAGCGTCTGAAGGCATTGCCGGCGTCCAGGTCTACAAAACTGGCCGCGCCGATGTTCCAACAGGTGGCGTAGGCTCATTAATTAACATCTCTACTACCCGCCCTCTTGACAGTCCAGGCCAAACTGCCAGTTTCTCGGCAAAGATGGTTAACGACACCTCAACCAGAGAAGGCGATAAGATCACTCCTGAATTCTCTGGCATCTACTCGAACACCTTTGCCAATGACACCATCGGCATTGCGATCACCGCTTCATCGCAGACACGTAACAATGGCGTCAATGCAGCAGAAACTACTGGTTGGTTTACTAACCCAGGTGACCATGCTGGCGCCAATGGCATCCCCAACGATGAAAACCAGGTTAATCGCTCTACGAGCGACGCTGAATTCTATTCCATTCCTCAGCAGCTTGCCTATGCAATCAATGAGTATGAGTCGAAGCGAGTCAATGGTCAGCTAGTTTTACAGTGGGCTCCAACTGATACTATTACTGGAACACTGGACTACATCTACTCAGAACTGGATCTCGATCACACTATGAGCGATATGTCTGCTTGGTTCAGTAACGCCAATGCATCAAGCCAAACAAGCCTTTGGAATGATGGCGAGCAGCGCTCGCCATTAATGTATTCCGAGACTCATGATAATGCTGACTTTGCGATGGGTGTGCACCAAGATGGCCGCAAGAACGAGAACTCCTCTGTTGGCCTAAACCTAGAGTGGCAAGCATCAGATCGCCTTAGCCTTGCGCTGGACTACCATGATTCTTCAGCAGAGACCGGTGCCAACAACCCCTACGGCACAAGCTCACTGGTGACGATGGCATCCTTTAACAAGGTTGGCTCTACTGTTTACTACGACACTGAGCTACCGATACTTTCGCAAAACCTCAACTCAGGTGCCGATGGCGCTGATCGTCCGTTGTATAAAAACGACATGATTATTACTGGTAGCGTTTTCAGTAACGAAGCAGCCAAGATGGACATCGAGCAGAGTAAGTTAAGTGGTAACTTCGAACTCTCTGAGAGCTCTAGTATCGACTTTGGTGTGCAGTTAACTGAAGTGAGCAACCGTTTTGTCAGCAGCAATGTTCAGCTCGACAACTGGGGTGGCTTTACGCAGCCCGGCGAATTGACCGACATTCTTACTCGCTCTTCGATAGCAGGTCAGTTCGATCAGGTTGATGGCGGTAACGACCCACGTTTACACACTGAGTACTTCACCACCTCTCTTGAAGAGATTATCGCAGTTGGTGAGGCAAGCTACGCAGCCACTGGCAAGACCTATGCTCAGCTCGGCGATTGCGGCACTGGTTACTGTGCCTCTACCGACTGGAGTGTTGACAAGCGCACAACTGAAGAAACCTCTTCGGCTTACATCCAATTAAACAGCGCCCTGGAATACTACGGCATGCCGGTTAACCTGCAGGTGGGCCTTCGCTACGAAGAGACTGATGTCACCTCTGCAGCTCTTGCTCCTACCTATGACGAAGTCTACTGGTTGGGCGGCAACGAGTTCACTATGGTTGCAGCCGTAGACGAAAATGGCGACGCGATTCAAGCCTTTGACGATTACACTGGGGACTACTCACTGCTTCTGCCAAGTATCGATATGGATATAGAAGTGGCTGAAAATGTGATTGTACGAGCCTCTTATAGTCAAACAGCGACACGTCCAAGCTTCACCGATGTCCAGGGTGGCATTACTGTCGGCGGCACTTCATTCAAGAATGATGGTGGTTTTGCAAACGGTGGTAACCCAGGCCTGATACCTATTGAATCGGACAACTACGATGTTTCTGTTGAGTGGTACTACGATGAAGGCAGCTACCTTTCGGTCGGCTACTTCGAGAAACATGTAGCTAACTTTATCGGCTCTTCAGTTCGTAAAGGCGTACCACTATTTAACCTGAACTTCCCTCTTGAGGGAACGTTGTTCAACCAAGCTGTTGCAGACAGTGGTTTAGACCCACTTCAATACAGTGATGTTGGTGCCTATATCCTAGCCAACTATCCGGACAACGCGGCAATTGACGGCGATCGTATCTACGGCGTTGACGGTGATCCACTGGTAACTTTCCAGATCACTAGCCCAGCAAACCAAGAGAATGCCACGGTTGACGGTGTTGAAATCAACTTGCAGCACAACTTCGGTGAAACTGGCTTCGGTATGATTGCCAACGCCACCTTCGTGAATGCTGATGTTGCCTATAACAACATGCAGATCGACTCACAGTTCGTACTTAACGGCTTGAGTGACTCGGCTAACCTGGTTGCGTTCTACGACAAAGATGGCTTACAGGCTCGTTTAGCTTACAACTGGCGTGACACTTTCCTCGCCGGCGTTGGTCAGGGTGCAGGTACTCTCAGCAACCCAACTAACACTGAAGCCTACGGTCAGCTGGATATCAGCGCTAGCTATGACTACAACGACAACCTAACGATCTTCTTTGCTGGACTCAACGTGTTAGAGGAAACTTACAATGTCTACGGTCGCGATGAGCTGCAAGTATTACAAGCTGGTCAGACTGGTGCGCGCTATGACATCGGCGTACGTTATAGCTTTAAGTAACCCGCCATGGTGAGAAATCACTAGCGTGATGAAAACCGAAGCCGCTTAAAGTATTTTGAGCGGCTTCTTTCATTGCGTCGTATATAAATAGACTGACTGCAACATTGCGGCGGTGCTTTTATAAGCGTAGAAAAGCAGATAGAGTAAAGTAAATAAGCTTTTTCATTCAGGCTACAAAAGGGAATTAGAAAGCATAAAAAATAAAGCCCGATAAATTAACGAATTAAAAAGTAACTGAAATCCATGAACCATAAAATCAATCGAGTAGTGATAGTCGGTGGCGGCACAGCTGGCTGGTTAAGCGCTGGTGTGATTGCGGCCGAGCACTGCATTGGCTCTAAAAATGGATGCCGAGAGGGCTCCTTCCAGCTAACCCTAGTTGAATCTCCAGATATTGCCACCATTGGTGTCGGCGAAGGCACCTGGCCTTCCATGCGCAACACCCTGCAAAAGATGGGTATTTCAGAAACAGAATTTTTCCGTGAGTGCAGCGCAAGCTTTAAGCAAGGTACTTTGTTTAGAGGCTGGCGCACTGGCGAAGATGATATCTATACACACCCCTTCACCGCACCTCAGAGCTACACCGAGGTGAACTTGGCACCCCACTGGCAGACAGCACGAGAGCAGATAAACTTTGCTCAGGCAGTGTCCCCACAGAGCGCCCTGTTTGCGGACAAGCTAGCGCCGAAAAAAATTTCCACGCCGGAATATGCCTTTAACGTGAACTACGGTTATCATCTGGATGCGGCAAAATTTGCCGAATTCCTGCGCAAACACTGCGTCGAAAAACTCGGCGTCACCCATGTCAAAGCCAATGTTATCGGCATCAACTCCGCGGAAAATGGCGATATAGCCTCCATAGCCACAGACAGCCACGGCAATGTAGAAGGAGAGCTATTTATCGATTGCAGCGGTTCAAGAGCCCTGCTATTGGGGGAACACTTCGGCATTCCAGTTTGCAGTAAGAGTGATATCCTTTTCAATAACAACGCTCTGGCAGCGCAAATCCCCTATACAAATGAAAACGACCCGATTGAATCCTGCACTCTGTCGACGGCTCAATCTGCTGGCTGGATCTGGGAGATTGGCTTGCCCACAAGACGCGGCATAGGTCATGTGTACTCCAGTGACCACAATACCGAAGAGCGCGCCAGTGAAGAACTGCTGAACTATATTGCCAGCACCGTTAGCCAGCAGGCTGCAGCCGCGGCAACACTGCGCAAGGTGCAGTTTAGCCCTGGTCATAGGGCCAAATTTTGGCACAAGAACTGTGTTGCCATTGGCATGTCTGCTGGATTTATCGAGCCACTAGAAGCCTCAGCTCTGGTACTGGTAGAACTCTCGGCGGCGATGATCGCTGAGCAGCTCCCGGCCAATCGCGGGGTTATGGATCTTGTTGCTAAACGCTTTAACGACAAGTTTTTATATCGCTGGGATCGCATTATTGAGTTTCTCAAGCTGCACTATGTTCTCAGCCAGCGCAGAGACACTGAGTACTGGCGCGATAACTGCGAAGCCTCTAGCATACCAGAGCGGCTAACCGATTTACTCACCCTCTGGCGCCACCAAAGTCCCTGGCATCGCGACAATAACAATGTCGACGATATGTTTCCCTCGGCAAGCTTTCAATATGTTCTCTACGGCATGGATTTTGAAACTATGCCAAGTCAGACGCAGCGTCGCTCAGAGCAGGCCGAGGGGCTGCGAGCCGGCCATCTGTTTCAGGAAAATATGGCCCGCACTAAGCAGCTGCAAGCCTCGCTGCCAAGCAATCGCGACTTGATCAACAAAATTTACACCTTCGGATTTCAAAAAATATAACACTGAGGCCCTGAACCTCTTAAATTTTTAATCTCTCGACCACTCAACCTCAGGGCAACAGAACTATGCTGGAGCAAGCATGAGCAACTACAACATACTCAACAACGATGTTCACAAAAACCTTCGCGTGAACACCGGCAGAAGCGCGCAGTTGGGCGACAACATCATGTACAGCATGACCTTTCCCATGGAATTTAGAGATATCCAGTCATGCTATCCAATCTTCTTTTGCAAAGATCCAGAATCTGGTCAGCTCTATCCTGCCGCCCTGTTCGGGTTTGAACAGGATCATAACCTGTTCCTTAGCGACAGCGGATGGGATGCTAGCTACATACCCATGATGATTCGTCGCCACCCCTTTCTGATCGGTTTTCAAGCAGACCCCGACGGCCCTGAAGGTGCCACTAAGCCGGTAGTGTCTATTGACTCTGACAGCCCACGTTTGATTGAGGTGGACGGCGTAGACAGTCAAGAAGGTGAAGCACTGTTTAACCAGGATGGCACACCAAGTGATTTTTTACAGGCCAGCATAGGCACACTAGAATCCATTCATCGCGGTCTAGAACACAACAAAGGCTTTATAGCAGCACTGCTTGAACATGAGTTGCTCGAGCCCTTTAGCCTCGAGATAACCCTCAACGATGGTTCAAATAACCAACTGGTGGGTTTCTACACCATCGCTGAAGAAAAACTCCAGTCATTGGACGGCGAGACACTAGCCAAATTCAATGCTCAGGGCTACCTACAGTCTATCTATATGGCGATTGCCTCTTTCGCCCGCCTGCGGCCAATGATCGACAAGAAAAATGCTCAGCTGGGATAGCTTTTTGCTAGCTCGGTCAGCGGCATACACCCTCGTCTTTGAGGTGAACAACTGTGCTTAAGATTAAAGCTGCGGTCAAAACCATTGAAGGCTGCCGGGCCGATTCGATTCCCGATGAGGTTTTACACTCATCCCAGCCTCTAGTGCTGCGCGGTCTGATTGCCGACTGGCCCCTCGTCGCAGCGGGACAGCGCTCCCAGACAGAGGCGTCGGACTACTTACTGTCTTTTGATAGCGGCAAACCCCTGACCGCTATGGTCGGAGACCCAGCGATAAAAGGGCATATTTTTTACAATAGTGACCTCAGCGGTTTCAACTTTGACTATCAGCGTCTACTCCTCGCCAATGTTCTAGAGCAGCTGGCCACACACCGGGATAGCAGCGCACCTCCAACTCTCTACGTCGGGTCTACCAATGTGGATAATTGGCTACCTGGATTTCGCCAGCACAATGACCTCGAACTGCCCGACCAGAGTCCCATTGCCAGCGTTTGGATCGGCAACCGCAGCCGTATATCTGCGCACTATGATTTCCCGACAAATATTGCCTGCTGCGCTGTTGGACGACGGCGTTTTACATTGTTTCCGCCAAACCAACTCGACAATCTCTATGTTGGACCTATAGATTTAACACCCGCAGGGCAGCCCATTAGTCTAGTCGACTTCAGCGATCCCGATTACCGGCGCTTTCCCAAATTTCGCCAGGCCCTAGAGTCGGCACAGGTGGTTGAACTGGAACCCGGCGACGCCATCTTGATACCCAGCATGTGGTGGCACCATGTGGACGCCCTTGAACCTCTCAATGTATTGGTTAATTACTGGTGGCGCGACACGCCCAGCTATCTCGGCGGCCCGCTGAATGTTCTGCAACATGGAATTCTTGGCTTGCGCGATCTACCTCCAGAGCAGCGTCAAGTGTGGAAACAGCTATTTGACCACTATGTATTCAATCCCGACCCAGAGCACATAGCGCATATTCCCGAGCAGGCCCGCGGTGTGCTCAACCCAATTGACGAGGCCACAGCAAAAAAAATTCGCACCCTGTTAGCGCAAAAACTCAGTCGCTAAAATAGATTATTGGAGAACTCGGAATGACCATTAAGAACGTTACCAAGGTAGTGGTTGTCGGCGGCGGTACCGCAGGCTGGATGGCTGCGGCCTCACTGAGCAAGCTAATAGGACCGAATATACAAGTCTGCGTAGTGGAGTCTGACGAAATCGGTACTGTGGGTGTTGGCGAAGCGACCATTCCGACCATGATGACTCTTCATCAACTGCTTAAGATTGATGAACAGGAGTTTATGGCGGCAGTCCAGGGTACCTTCAAGTTGGGGATTAATTTTGAGAACTGGAATAAGCTTGGCGACAGCTATATGCACGCTTTTGGTCGCACTGGGCAGGACTGCTGGGCAGGCGGTTTCCAGCACTTTTGGAGTAGAGGTAAGCAGTTGGGCCTAAGTGAAGACTACGGCCGTTACAGCGCCTCTAACGTAGCGGCTAAGGCGGGAAAATTCGCTGCATTGCCAGACCAGAGCCTGAGCTATGCCTTTCATATGAATGCCACCCTCTATGCCACGTTTCTGCGTAAGATGGCCGAACAACATGGCTGCGAACGTATAGAGGGTAAGATTACACAGGTGGACACCGATAACGACAATGGTTTTATCCGCAGTGTTACGCTTGAGTCGGGACGCACAATCGAAGGCGATCTATTTGTCGACTGCAGTGGCTTCCGCGGTCTTTTGATCGATGAGACTCTGCACACCGAATATGAAGACTGGTCCAACTGGCTGCCCTGCGACAGTGCCGTGGCCGTGCAGACTGAATCAGTGGGTGAACCTATCCCCTACACCAGAGCCATGGCCCGTGATGCCGGTTGGCAGTGGCGTATCCCGCTGCAATCAAGAGTCGGCAATGGCATGGTGTTTTGCAGCAAGTTCCTATCGGACGATGACGCCATTGAAACTCTGCTAAGTAATGTAGAGGGCGAACCCCTCACCAAACCGCGAATTATCAAATTCCGCACTGGCCAGCGCAAACAGCATTGGAACAAAAACTGCATTGCCCTGGGTCTTGCCAGCGGCTTTGTTGAGCCTCTTGAATCCACCAGCATCCATCTGATTCAGCGCGGCATTATTCGCCTGCTGCAGATGTTCCCCCACGAAGGTGTACGCCAGCCAGATGTGGTGGAGTTCAATCGTCAGATGAGCGCTGAGTTTGTCTTTGTGCGAGACTTTATTGTTATGCACTACCATCTCACCGAACGCGACGACACGCCATTCTGGCGTCACTGCCAGTCGATGCCGATTCCAGAGGGGCTACGTCATCGCCTAGATTTGTTTAAGCAGACTGGGCGGGTGTTTCAGGAAGCTGGGGATGTGTTTGCCGAAAACAACTGGGTACAGGTTATGCTGGGTCAGGGGTTGGTACCAGAGCAGTACCACCCGATTGTCGACAGCATGAGTGACCTTGAGCTCGGCCGGTTTCTCAAGGGACTCAGCGCCAATGTTGACCACCTGGTTAACCAGCTGCCCAGCCATCAGAGCTTTATCTCAAAGTACTGTCCTGCCGAGTCGGCATAGGTTATTACGCCACACTGTTCACTAAGCGACTCACTACCAACAGCCCTGCTTTTAAAGCAGCAGGCGAAAAAAAACCACACTGTAACCAGTGCGGTTTTTTGTGTTGCTCAAATTAACTGGTGCTACTTAGTAAAATCATATGACCAGAAGACACCGTCACCAACTTTAATCACAACAGATAAGAAATCACTTTCAATCATCACCACTGTGTAGGTAATCGACTCAGGAGCGGCAGAAGGAGATGCGAGTTCAGAATCGTTGACCACTTTGGCAAGGCCAAGATGTGCGCCCTGACCAGTTAAGGTAAGAGTGCCAGCATCTTCATCATAGACAAAGGATGCAGCAATGCTGCCGTCATGCGGTGCAATGGGCGCTAAACACGCACCCTCGCCAGCATCAGCACTCTGCCAAGCTTCAATCCATGTAGCATCACCCATTTGATTGGCAAAAGAGCCGTCGGCACCAAATACAAAGGCATCATCAAATAGACAAGGACGGGCTGCAAGATCAGCGTCACTGCTACGGTTAATGGAAAACCACTCTCTGCTAGCTGCATTTGGACCAACGCCAGCAGCATCAAGTACCCAGCTACCCTCAAGTATGGAAGGTGCAGCAACGGCAGTATCGGAATCTTTAACCAGGTCATAGGACCAGTAGACGCCGTCACCCACTACAACTACGACAGATAAGAAATCGCCATCGAAGGTCGTTACTGTGTAAGTGATTGACTCAGGTGCTTCATTCGATGAACCCAACTCAGAATCGTTAACCACTTTGGCCAAACCAAGGTGTGCGCCCTGACCATTTAAGGTAAGAGTGCCAGCATCTTCATCATAGACATAGGATGCAGCAATACTGCCGTCGTGCGGTGCAACAGGCGTTAAACAAGCACCCTCGCCAGCATCAGCATTCTGCCAAGCTTCAATCCATGTAGCATCACCCATTTGATTGGCAAAAGAGCCGTCGGCACCAAATACAAAGGCATCATCAAACAGACAAGGACGGGCTGCGAGATCAGCGTCACTGCTGCGGTTAATGGAAAACCACTCTCTGCTAGCTGCATTTGGACCAACGCCAGCAGCATCAAGTCTCCAGGTACCGGCAAGCGGAGAAGGTTGTTCTTTAACCAGATCATATGACCAGTAGACGCCGTCACCCACTACAACTACGACAGATAAGAAATCGCCATCGAAGGTCGTTACTGTGTAAGTGATTGACTCAGGTGCTTCACTCGATGAACCCAACTCAGAATCGTTGACCACTTTGGCCAGACCAAGGTGTGCGCCCTGACCATTTAAGGTAAGAGTGCCAGCATCTTCGTCATAGACAAAGGATGCAGCAATACTGCCGTCATGCGGTGCAACAGGCGTTAAACAAGCACCCTCGCCAGCATCAGCATTCTGCCAAGCTTCAATCCATGTAGCATCACCCATTTGGTTGGCAAAAGAGCCGTCGGCACCAAATACAAAGGCATCATCAAACAGACAAGGACGGGCTGCGAGATCAGCGTCACTGCTGCGGTTAATGGAAAACCACTCTCTGCTAGCTGCATTTGGACCAACGCCAGCAGCATCAAGTCTCCAAGTACCGGCCAGGGTAATTGGCTCTGGTTCTACACAACCCTCCATGCAGTATTCAACAGCACTCTCATCGGTCGTCGCACTACCTACGACACCCTCGACCCCACTAATGTCAGTATAGGAAATAGTAAAGTCAACCATGCCGTCCATATCCAGCTCAGTCATCTCACGCGTAGCAGTCCAGTCGCCAATTTTACCGGAAACATCTGCGGCAAAACCACCGATGGTAACCTCAGGCTGCATAAGCCCTTCGCTAGCTTCAAAGGATACTGTAATGGAATCACCCAGCTTGGCGGTTCCGTCTGGAGAGCCATTTCTGGTCTTAGACTGCTTGATCGAAACACTTAACAGCGTTGGAGCTATGCCGTCAGAGCCTGGTTCAGTAAGGCTATTCTCAGTAACAGCATTTCCACCACCACCACAGGCTGAAAGTATTAAAGAAAAAGACAGCGCGAAGATCGCACCGAAATGGTTTGATTGTCGCAATCCACTAATCCGACTGAGACTGCTTAAAAGCGATCGATATTGCATACTTCCCCCTGAATGACGTCTTTTTATAATTCTTGGAACCTGACACGGCTGCTACAGAATTTTGAAATCTAATTCTCTGCGCCCTGCCCTCCAAGCTCCAGCTGTAAACGGTGAAGGGGGATTTTTATGCGATGAAGTGACGGATGTTTAACGAGATCAGAACAATTCAAGGTATATCCTAAAATCGCGAGAAAATATAAGGAGACACTGGAAGCTTTTACGGTAAATATTAACCGGATTTATTGGCCCCGAGGCACTGAGGAGAGTCTGGCGCTTGCCCTTGGCTCTCAGCCCATTCTGCGCCACTGTAGGTATGCAGAGCCAGCGCATGTATAGGCCCCGCCAACTCCTCAGCGAGCACAGCATAGATAGCTTGATGGCGCTGCACCTGACGCTTGCCAGCAAACTGCTCAGTGACCAAGACCACTTTAAAGTGGCTCTCCGAACCTGCAGGCACTGAGTGCATATAGCTCTCATTAGTGACCTGCAAGACTTCAGCGTTGAACTCACCAGCTAGCTTTTCGGTGATAATTTTTTCAATCGGGCCCATTGGTTTACATACCGCCAACAAGGTTGATCATAACGCCAGCGGCTACTGCAGAACCGATTACACCGGCCACATTGGGACCCATGGCATGCATCAATAGGAAGTTCTGCGGATTGGCGTCGAGACCGACTTTGTTGGCAACTCTTGCGGCCATAGGCACTGCCGACACACCGGCGGCGCCAATTAGTGGATTGACCTTGTGCTTGGCAAAGACATTCATCAGTTTGGCCATCAACACACCAGAGGCAGTGCCTATACAGAAGGCTACGGCACCCAGGGCAAGAATACCCATGGTCTCTGGATTGAGGAATTTTTCGGCGCTCATTTTCGAGCCCACTCCCAGACCTAGGAAAATGGTCACAACGTTGATCAATGCGTTTTGCGCTGTATCACTGAGACGGTTAACCACACTACATTCGCGCATTAAATTTCCGAAACAAAACATCCCTAACAAAGGTGCAGCATCTGGCAGTAACATGGCCACCAATACCAACAGTGCCAGGGGGAATACTATGCGTTCAGCTTTGGTCACTGGGCGCAGCTGGACCATTTTAATCTGGCGTTCAGCTGGTGTGGTCAGAGCGCGCATAATCGGCGGCTGAATAATCGGCACCAGTGCCATGTATGAGTAGGCCGCGACAGCAATAGGGCCGAGCAGATCCGGCGCCAGCTTACTGGTTACAAAGATCGCTGTGGGTCCGTCAGCACCACCGATAATACCGATGGATGCGGCCTCCTGAATGGTAAAGTCGAAGATGCCAAAATGACTTAGGGCCACCGCACCCACTACAGTGGTAAAGATACCCACCTGAGCCGCGGCACCTAACAACAATGTCTTAGGGTTGGCCAGGAGAGGACCGAAGTCGGTCATGGCACCTACACCCATAAAGATAATCAGCGGAAACAGTCCCGTCTCGATACCGGCGTGATAGATATAGTAGAGCAAGCCACCGGGACTCTCCAAGTGACCCATAGCATCATAGACCGGCGCGGCATCAAAGCCAGCGCCGGGAACATTGGCCAAAATAGTACCAAAACCGATTGGCACCAGTAATAGCGGTTCAAAGCCTTTGCTGATGGCCAAAAACAGCAAACCCAAACCGACCAGCATCATCACCAGCTGATCCGCTTGAATCTGTGCAAGACCTGAACTGGACCATAAACTGAGTAAATTATCCATTTTTAAAACGACTCCTTAAGCCAGGGTTAGCAGCACATCGCCGACAGTTACGCTGTCGCCACTCTTTGCTTTGAGCTCAACAATTTGACCCGCTTTTGGCGCGCTGACGGAGGTCTCCATCTTCATCGCCTCAAGGATTACTATGCTCTCCCCTTCGCTAACCTGCTGTCCGACCTGTACCAGCATCTTGACCACAGTTCCCGCTAGGGGCGCGGCGACTGGATCGCCGCCAGTTGCAGCAATCACAGCACTAGGCGTTTCAGTGGCAGCACCCGCAGCTCCAGCAATAGCTGTGACATCGCCACCGTCATTCACTGCAACTGTGTAAGAGACACCTTCGACTTCTACTGTATAAATTTCTTCGCCGGCATCATTGGTCTGCACTGTGCTCTTGGCTTTGCCTGTAGGCACTGGCTCAAAGGCATCAGGATTATTTTTGTTCTGTAAAAACTTGAGACCGACCTGAGGAAACAATGCGTAGGTCAGGACATCATCAACCTGCCCTTCTCCGCTGCTCAGATCGAATCCATGCTCTGCAGACAAGCCTTCCAGCTCTACAGTCAATGACTCAAGCTCCGGCGCGATATTGTCCGCGGGACGACAGGTGATTGGCTCTTCGCCTTCATCGAGAACGCGGGCCTGTAGCTCAGCATTCATTGGCGCTGGTGTGGCGCCGTATTCACCGCGCAGGACGCCGGACGTCTCTTTGGTGATCGACTTGTAACGCTCGCCCGTGAGTACATTTAGGACTGCCTGGGTGCCAACGATCTGAGAGGTAGGCGTAACCAGCGGAATAAAGCCAAGGTCTTCACGAACTCGAGGGATTTCAGCGAGAACTTCATCGATGCGATTCTCGGCCCCCTGCTGACGCAGCTGGCCTTCCATATTAGTCAGCATACCACCAGGCACTTGAGCCACTAAGATGCGCGAATCAACACCGCGCATTGAGCCCTCAAATTCTGAGTACTTCTTGCGCACTTCTCTAAAGTAAGCGGCAATTTCTTCTAGTTTGACTATATCCAGACCAGAGTCGCGTTCAGTACCCTCAAAGATTGAAACCACTGATTCTGTTGGCGAGTGACCATAGGTCATGGACATCGAAGAGATGGCAGTATCGACACGGTCAATGCCCGCCTCAACACATTTCATAATGGTGCTGGTAGAGAGACCGGTTGTCGCGTGGGCGTGTAACTGCAGCGGAATAGACACTGCCTGTTTAAGCTTGCTGACCAGTTCAAAACCGTTATAGGGAGTGAGCAGTCCGGCCATATCTTTAATACAGATTGAATGTGCGCCGGCATCTTCAAGCTGGCGTCCCATATCCACCCAGCGGTCGATAGTGTGCACCGGGCTTACTGTGTAGGAAATAGTACCCTGAGCATGCTTGCCCACCTGAACCACTGCACGCAGAGCGGTTTCAAGGTTGCGCATATCGTTCATGGCGTCAAACACACGGAATACATCTATGCCATTTATGGCAGCGCGCTCGACAAACTTTTCCACCACGTCATCGGCATAGTGCCGGTAGCCGAGAATATTCTGGCCGCGAAACAGCATCTGCTGTGGCGTGTTGGGCATGGCTTTTTTTATTTCGCGGATACGATCCCAGGGATCTTCACCCAAAAATCGAATACAGGAATCAAATGTAGCTCCACCCCAAGACTCCATTGACCAGTAACCAATTTGGTCAAGCTTCTCCGCGATCGGCAGCATATCGTCGATACGCATACGGGTAGCAAAGAGAGACTGATGCGCGTCGCGCAGAACAACTTCGGTAATGCCTAGGGCGGCAGGTGTCGAGGGCATATTCATGTCCATTTTGATGAGATTGATTAGTGTTAGTAGATTACTTATTGCTGCGGTGCTGATCGATCGCAGCCTGGATCACTTTGGCAATGCGCGGCTCAACGCTCGCCTGAACTGAATAAGTCGCAGTTGCGACCGAACCAAGAGCCACCTCTGCCTCTTCGTTGACAAGCTTATTGACGATCATCGACATCAGGGTGGTAACGCCCACCAGCAGAGTCAAAAAGGTAAAGACTGTGCCCATACCATAGAGCATTAGGTCTAAGCCTTGCGAGATCAGTGTTGAGTCCATCGAAAATCCTAGAGAATGCATAATTGGTTGAGGAGTGGCCACGGCTGAACCACGACGCCCAAAACTATAGCAATACCGCGATTATTTGCAAGTATGGCTTTGCTTTCCGTCGCGGGAAACCTACAATTCGACTCAAATTTTAGCCTCGCTCTTCAAATAGAGCCTGAACCCGACTTAAGGAAAGCCACAACTATGCGCATCAAAGAGCTTCTCAACCAGCGATTTTCCGCCGCCATGCAGAGCGCGGGAGTCCCCAGCGAATGCTCACCGACACTGGCGCTTAGCGGAAAACCCCAGTTTGGCGACTATCAGGCCAACGGTGCCATGGGTGCGGCCAAGCGTTTGAAACTAAACCCGCGAGAGTTAGCGGAACAAATTATTCAACACGTGGAACTCGATGGCATTGCTGACAAGCTTGAAATTGCCGGCCCCGGCTTTATCAACATCCACCTCAACGATGCCTTTCTGACCGCCAGTCTCAGCACAGACACTCTTTATTCCAAGAGTCAGTCGGATAAGAACAGCAACCCACAAAGAGTCGTTGTCGATTACTCCTCACCCAATCTTGCCAAAGAGATGCATGTCGGCCATCTGCGCTCAACCATTATTGGCGATGCCGTGGCTCGGGTCCTTGAATACCAGGGCCATACAGTCTTGCGCCAAAACCATATGGGGGACTGGGGCACGCAGTTCGGCATGTTGATTGCGGAACTGGAACTGCAGCTCAGTGAAGGAGAACAGGCGGAGTTGGCCCTAGGTGATTTAGAGCTGTTTTATCAGCAGTCAAAAAAACACTTTGACGCCGACCCAGAATTTGCCGATACAGCCCGCGCCTACGTGGTCAAGCTGCAGTCTGGCGATGCCCACTGCCAAGCTCTGTGGCAGAAATTTATTCAGGTCTCAGTGGCGCACAATCTGGAGATCTATGCGCAGCTCAACGTCAGCCTCAGTGCCGAGCATATTATGCCCGAGAGTGCTTACAACGACGATTTACAAAATGTTCTCGATGACTTGCAGGCTCAAGGTTTAGCTGTTGAAAGTGATGGCGCCCAGGTAGTCTTTCTCGACGAATTGGCGGATAAGAACGGCAATCCCTCTGCGATGATTGTGCAGAAATCCGGTGGCGGTTTTCTCTATGCCACCTCGGATCTCGCCGCCATGCGTCACCGGGTTGGCCAGCTTCAGGCCGACCGTATTCTCTACTTTATTGATGCGCGACAATCTCTGCATATGAAGCAGGTTTTTGCCGCCGCCCGCAAAGCCGGCTATGTCTCCGACGCCGTGAGTCTTGAACATCACCCCTTCGGGACTATGATGGGCAAGGATGGCAGACCATTTAAAACTCGCAGTGGCGGAACCGTTAAGCTCGCCGACCTGTTGGTGGAAGCCGTGGAACGTGCCGAGCAGTTGCTGCGCAGTAAAAATACCGATCTTGGCGAAGATGAGATTAGCAATATCGCTCGCAGCGTTGGCATAGGTGCAATCAAGTACGCCGATCTGAGCAAGACTCGCACCAATGATTATATTTTTGACTGGGACGCGATGCTCTCATTTGAGGGTAACACCGCTCCTTACCTACAATATGCCTACACTCGGATACGCAGTATTTTCCGCAAGGCCGGCATTAGTCCCGACGGCTTTAGCGCCGACATCAGCATTACCGAACCTCAAGAAAAAGCCCTGATTATGAAGCTGTTACAATTTGATGACCTGGTAGATCAGGTTGCAGCTGAAGGCTATCCCCATATTCTGTGTAACTATGTCTATGAGCTGGCCAGCGCCTATATGACTTTTTATGAGCACTGCCCAGTGCTAAAAGATGAAGTACCTGAGCCTATCCAGAAGAGCCGTCTGCAACTATGCAAGCTGACCTCAGAAACTATCGCCAAAGGTCTCGACCTGCTAGGCATTGAGGTGATGGAGAAGATGTAGGCGGTTTTTGACTAGGTTTTTATTAGCCGCTTTCAAATGGCGGCTTTATTTTGACAATTTCCAAAGCATTTACTTACCTAAACGACTGCGGTAAAGCGCACTTGTCACTGGATCAAAGCAGCAAAAAATCACTGATTCAATCAATGGGTTTTTTCGCAGACCCAACTTAATTTGTTTAATAGCAACGTCGATTGCGCGGTTGGCAGGAAAGCCCAGGGGTCCGCAGCTGATCGGCGTAAAAGCGACACTGCGAACATTGTAGTGCTTGGTAAGTTCCATGGCTTTGCTGTAACAAGAGGCCAGCTGTTGTTCTTCTTGATAATCCCCACCACGCCAGCGCGGCCCTAAAGCCTCGATAAAAACCTTACCTGTCTCTGAAACGACCTGCACATCACCCACATTGAGCGGTATCAGACCATCGCCACTGGCCACTGCCAGCTTTTCGACCGCGGCACTCTGAGAGTAGCACCTGACTATGGCCTCAACCTTTAGACTGGCGACTTTCCCTTGATGAATTTTTATCCGGTGCACTTTTTTGCCGCCCTTCCCGCCTAAAACTAGATTCCGGCAGTATATGGCAAAGTCCCTAATGGAATGTTGACAGCTATCTCAATATTGGCGGCAAGCTGTTACTCACCGCACACTGATCGATTACGCGCCACCTCTTAACTTCGTGAGCATATCGTCAAACTGAATGCCAACAGCATCACTAACCGCTGGACTGCTGAGACTGACCGCCACCACAGCAATGGAGGAGAGAATAAAGCCAGGCACCAACTCATAAACATCGAATAGGCCACCACTAAGCTGAGACCAGACTATAACTGTTACCGCTCCCACCAAGACACCAGCCAGGGCGCCCTGAGACGTCATGGAGCGCCAGTAGAGGCTAATTAGAATAGCGGGGCCCAAGGAGGCGCCAAGACCTGCCCAGGCGTAACTGACCACATCCAACACTTTACTCTCGGGATCCATAGCCAGTGCCGATGCAATCACTGCCAACACAACCACAGCAATGCGACCCACTTTCATACGCGCCTCCGCCGAGAGAGACTTCTTCACCGTCAGCGGATACAAATCTTCAGCCAATGCTGCAGAGCAGACCAACAGCTGGGAGTCCACAGTGCTCATAATCGCCGCAAGAATCGCCGCCAATA
Source organism: Gammaproteobacteria bacterium MOLA455 (assembly GCA_000511875.1). Taxonomy (GTDB): domain Bacteria; phylum Pseudomonadota; class Gammaproteobacteria; order Pseudomonadales; family Porticoccaceae; genus HTCC2207. The sequence continues at coordinate 427,825 of AZIN01000004.1, read as the reverse complement.
AGATGCCTGCAATCAGGGGATGGAAAACCAAGCTAGTTAGGGTGATAAAGACTTTTTCTGGATCCGCTAATGGTTCATTTAAATAAGCGATACCACAGAAACCCACCAAAATAGCCATCAGATAACCGAAAGATGCCCAGCTGACACCAATAACAGTGGCCACACCAGTTTCATCCGCAGAGCGGATCGCTTTAAAGCGGGCGAGAATATGTGGCTGGCCAAAGTAACCCAAGCCCCAACCGAGCAGACCGATAATGGTAAGCAGGCCCAAAGGTTCCCCTGCGGCGTCGGTCAAAATATTTAATAGCTCAGGATTAGCTCCGTCGATCCGAGACACCACTTCCGAGGCACCTCCGAGATTACCAGCAACCAGTATGGGCACCGCAACCAGAGCAATTAACATCAGTGAACCCTGAAATACATCAGTCCAGGAAACAGCTAGAAAACCGCCAAACAAAGTGTAAAACAAAATCAGAATGACGCCGACAAACACCGCAATATAGTAGTCGAGACCAAATACCACATTAAATAGCTTGCCGCCGGCAATCAGACCTGAAGCTACATAGAAGAGAAAGAACAGCAAAATGCTAATCGCCGCGATCGACTTCAACCAGACCTTTGAGTCCCCAAAGCGACGTTGGAGATAGGCTGGAATAGTCACTGCATCGTCGACCATCGCCGTGTAGATTCGCAGGCGCTTAGCCACCAGCATCCAATTGGCTGCTACGCCGATGGTTAGGCCCAGAGTAATCCACGCTGCCTCTAGACCAGCAAGATAAGCATATCCCGGCAGACCCAGAAGAATCCAGCCGCTCATATCTGAGGCGCCCGCACTAATTGCGGTGACTAGTGGAGAGAGTTTTCGACCGCCAAGAAAGTAGTCGCTGGCGTCTTTAGTTTTGCTGTAGGCATAAATACCGATCGCCAAAACGATGATCACATAGAGCAAAAAGGCAATGGTGGTAGGCAGTGACAGTTGAGACATAAGACCCCTCGATGTTGCTGTTATTCTTTAAGTGGCTAATTTGCGTGACTAATTTAAGTGCCTAACAGGCTAGCATACCCGCTAGAGATTAATCGCTTTAATCTCAGTAGCGCAGTCGGTTTCATCGCGCTGGATTTGCAATGTTTCAAAATCAAACAGCTCAGAGTCAGCAAGCTGGGAGGGGGAAACGCTTTTTATCGAACTGAAAATACTCTCCACACGACCCGGGTACTGACGCTCCCACTGCACCAACATATCTTTAACCACATTGCGTTGCAGACCATCCTGAGAACCGCAAAGATTGCAGGGAATAATCGGAAACTCTTTGAGTTCAGCCAGGGCCACTAGATCAGATTCGCGGCAGTAGGCCAGAGGACGAATCACAATATTCTTTTTATCATCTGAGAGTAGCTTCGGCGGCATGGCCTTGAGCTTAGACTGATAGAACATATTTAAAAACAGTGTTTCGACAATATCATCTCGGTGATGACCCAGGGCCACCTTGGTGCAACCAATTTGCTCGGCAAAACCATAGAGCGTGCCGCGGCGTAACCGTGAGCAGAGGCTACAGTAGGTTTTACCCTCTGGGACCTTGCTGGTAACAATGCTGTAGGTATCTTTCTCGAGAATGTGGTATTCAATACCGAGCTTATCCAGATACTCGGGCAAAACATGCTCAGGGAATCCAGGCTGTTTCTGATCCAAATTTACCGCCACCAGTTCAAACTTGATCGGCGCACTGGTCTGGAGGCCCATAAGAATATCTAGCATAGCGTAGGAATCTTTACCCCCGGAGAGGCACACCATAATCCGGTCACCCTCTTCGATCATATTGTAGTCGGCGATCGCTTTGCCGACATTGCGGCGCAGACGTTTCTGCAGTTTGTTGGCTTCCAGCTGGTTTTTGCGGATCGACATTGAGGTGGCTCTGAGTGCGGTAGTGTAAAAGCCGGACATTGTAATTGCAGGATGGGGTTTCACCAAGTCGGATGTGGGTATTGAGTGTTGGGAAATTTTTGTGGGGGGGGAGGGAGTCAAAACTATCCAAGCCTGTCATCCCATGCAAAGTCAAAGGACCCCCTACCCTATGGCACCGACATCAGGCGAAACAGAGGCTCATAAGGTTGCTGCCGATTGCAATAGATCCCTCCACTCCGATCGGGATTGACGGTAGTGGCGACCGGGATCACTAAACATATTTTGTTCATCCTGAGCAAGGCCGAAGCATCTCCATCAGACGGCAGAGACCCCGGCAGGACTCGCAGCAAAAATCTACAACGGCCAGCGCGTCTCCGGCGCATTTATGCGCTTATCATAGGCATACTCAATATCCCCACTAAAGCCCAAAATATACAGGGCTTTACTATCCTCAGCGTAATGAGAAAACAACCGAATCAACTGCCGATCGCCGTCGCCAGCGCCAAAATCATCCCGGTACCAAGAAAAAATCCGCGACACCCGCAACTCATCCGTAGACACAGTCAAACCTCGAGGATGATTAATAAACTCACGAGCGTACTGCTTGAGCAACTTATCTGTATTAGACCCAGTAAATGCCTGAGCATGAATCGCCGGACAACCAACAGTGGCGCAGCTAAGGCCAAAAACCGTTTTATAATCCTGCCATATTGGCCGCAAAATACGCTGATCTATATCCGCCATCGACAACTTTTTTTTAGCCACCGTAATGCGACGCTTGCGACTAATCTTGTCGCGCTCAACAGACGTCACTGGATACAACTTAAGCAGCTCTTGTAACGTGAGAGCATTGTAAAGATTCAACCAATAGGCCTTCTGCTCACGCTTGCGATAATCGCGGGGGTCAATGGATGCCATCTTGGCAATGTACTTATTCAGCAGCTTATTATCGCCACGGCTCACATCAGCATAGCGAAAACGATTAATTCCCGAGGGATGATTGCTCACCACATAGGTTTTCAGGAAGCCATCAAACGGCGAATGATCTATAATGTCGAGGTTGGTCTCATCACTACTATTCCAGATAGCCCAATCCTTTTTAGCGATTGCATTTGAGGCGCAAGAAAGACCAATCAGGGCTATCATAAACAACTTTAACCGCGGCATAATCAACTCCGTTTGAATATATTGTTAAGGTGAAATATTTTCTAGACTGTATTTCATTGCCCGAAAAAGCCTCGCAATGCAGTCCTAGTCGACAGTACAATTTCTGTAGACACGCTTTAGTAACACTGCCCCTGCACGCAATCAATTTGGAGCTCATAGAACTTTGAACAGCATCACCAAAATCCCGCAACAAAATGCAGAGTTGCTACAAAAAGACCAACAATTTGTCTGGCACCCCTATTCCTCATTGAGCGCTCCTATACCTGCCTACGAGGTGATTTCTGCCAAAGGTGTCTACCTGAAATTGGCCGATGGTCGGGAGCTGGTCGACGGCATGTCATCCTGGTGGTGCACCATTCACGGTTACAATCATCCAGTCTTAAATCAGGCGGCAAAAGACCAGATCGACAAAGTCAGTCATGTGATGTTTGGCGGTATTACCCATGCCCCAGCAGTGGAGCTGTGTGAAAAACTGGTGGCTATTACGCCCCCGGGACTCGACAAAGTATTCCTCTCAGACTCCGGTTCAGTGGCCGTTGAAGTGGCGATTAAGATGGCCTTTCAATATTGGATTTCTCAGGGCCACTCCGAGAAATCACAACTTTTAACTCTGCGCAACGGCTATCACGGCGACACCTTCGCCGCCATGTCGGTATGCGACCCCAAGACCGGCATGCATCATATGTTTGACCAGGTGGTGACCAAGCATCATTTTGCTCCAGCTCCACAGACTGGCGTCCATGAAGAATGGAACGAAGAGGATATTGCCGAGTTTGCCGAGATTATTTCCAGCAAGAGTCATCAGCTAGCGGCAGTGATCCTTGAGCCTATTGTTCAGGGTGCCGGTGGTATGCGCTTTTATTCACCGCACTATTTAAAGCGCGTTCGCGAGCTCTGCGATCAGCACAATGTGTTGTTAATTGCCGATGAAATTGCCACGGGTTTTGGCCGTAGCGGAAAATTATTTGCCTGCGAGTGGGCGGGTATTTCACCAGACATTCTCTGTCTGGGTAAAGCCATTACCGGCGGCTATATGACTCTGGCCGCAACCCTCTGTAGCGAAGAGGTCAGTCGCGGCATCTGTGAAGGTGAAGCTGGCTGCTTTATGCACGGCCCAACCTTTATGGGTAATCCACTGGCCTGCGCAGTGGCCAATGCCAGTATTGATCTATTGCTTAGCAGCGATTGGCAGAGCAATATTCAGCGTATCGAAAGTCTTTTGAATACTCAGCTGGCAGCCTTTATGACACTGGATGCTGTGGACGAGATTCGAGTGCTCGGAGCCATTGGTGTGATCCAGATGAAAGAGCCGGTAAACCTGGCCGAAATACAGAAGAAGTTTGTCGCCGAGGGTATTTGGGTACGGCCATTTGGCAAGCTGGTCTATGTGATGCCGCCTTACATCAGCACCGACGAGGAGCTGACAGCCTTGGTGAGCGGAATTTATCGGGTGCTGGAACATACTTAGAGCTGCTTGCTCGTTGGGTATGAGTGTCATACAGCAAGGAAACCCATCGGCTGAGCTCAGGATGAACAGATATTGAAAACAAAACTTAGGTCTGCTTTTTTTCCAGAATCTTCAACAGATTCCCAACCGCCATCTGCCCTATAGAGGTCAAGCCAATATCTTCATTCCCTGGCTGCTCAGTAATCAAATCTTTCATCGGCGGCGCCCAAAATTTGTCGAGATGCTGAGCCACTTGATCGGCGACCATTTCCTCGCTGCCATTGGCGCTCATATTGAGCGCAATTTGGTTGACCTGACTAACGAGACGCTGACGTTTTGAGTCTGGCATAGGATTTCTCTCAGTGAATTCTTTGGCCATTGGCATAGATCACATGACGGCCGGTTCTGGTAAAGCCTACAAGAGTTAGGCCACTTTTCTCGGCCAGTTCGATGGCCAGAGATGTGGGGGCTGAGACCGCAGCTAATAGGGCTACATTGGCGCCGGTGGTTTTAGCGACCATTTCGTAGCTGGCTCTGCTGGTGACTAATACAAAGCCTTGCTCTCTGTTTTGTTCTCTGTTTTGTTCTTGCTCTTTCTTGGCCAGTGCACCTAGAAGCTTATCTAGCGCATTGTGGCGGCCAACATCTTCTCGGACTAACAACAAATCACCCTGCGCATTGCAGAAGGCAGCTCCATGTACTGCCCCGGTCTGCTGCTGCAACTTTTGTTCTGAGGCCAGAGCCCGAGAAGCTTTTTGAATGGCGTCGTGGCTTATGGACAATTGGGCGGTGACCATGGCGGGTTCGCTGATGGCCTGTTCTAAGGATTCAGCACCGCAGAGTCCACATCCTGTTCTGCCCACTAGGTTGCGGCGCTTTTCTTTTAGCTTGGCAAAGGGCTCGGCCGTAATGGTTAGGGCTAGCGCTATGCCTTTGTCGGTTTCTGTAATTTCGCAATCGAGTAATTGTTTGGCGCTTTGCAGGATGCCTTCACTGAGGCTAAAGCCCAGAGCAAAGTCCTCTAGGTCAGCTGGCGTGGCCATCATCACTACATGGGAGATGCCGTTATAAACCAGCGCCACGGCAGTTTCTGTGGCGACCCAGTCTATGCCTTCGACAGCCTCTCCCGCTTCCCAGATAACACGATTGACCCTGTCTGAGTCTTGGATGGCCAAGGTTAGTGACGCGCGTCTTTCAATAAGCCTTGCTGCTGCTTATCGAAAGATTTTTGTCGCGCCTGCCAGTTGGAGGGCTGGGAAACTTTACTGATCTGCACGGCGGTGACTTTGTACTCTGGGCAGTTGGTGGCCCAGTCACTGTTGTCGGTAGTGATAACGTTGGCACCGGATACTGGATGATGGAATGTGGTGTAGACAACACCTGGCTTCACTTTATCGGTAACATCCGCACGCAGAACGGTGTCGCCAACTCGGCTGTTAATACCGACCCAGTCACCATGGTTAATACCCCGTTCTTCTGCGTCATGGGGGTGAATTTCTAATACATCTTCGCCGTGCCATTCACTGTTTTCCGTGCGCCGAGTTTGAGCACCAACATTGTATTGCGAGAGTATCCGCCCAGTAGTCAGCAGCAGTGGAAACTTGCGGTTGGCACGCTCGGTAGTAGCGACATATTCGGTCATGGCAAAAAAGCCTTTACCGCGAACAAACTGGTCCACATGCATGATCGGCGTGCCCTCTGGACTGTCGTCATTGCACGGCCACTGGATACTGCCCAACTGTTCTATACGGTCGTATGAGACACCGTTAAAGGTTGGAGTTAGACGGGCAATTTCGTCCATAATTTCTGAGGGATGGTTGTATTCCATCTTGCAGCCCAGAGCGTTAGCCAGAGCCATGGTGCCTTGCCAGTCGGCTTTGCCACTCAGCGGCGGCATGACTTTACGCACTCTGGAAATTCTGCGTTCAGCATTGGTGAAGGTGCCGTCTTTCTCAAGAAATGAGGCGCCGGGTAAAAATACATGGGCAAATTTTGCCGTTTCGTTGAGGAAAATATCCTGTACTACCAAGCATTCGATGGAGCGCAGTGCAGCTTCAACGTGCTGAGTGTTAGGGTCGGACTGGGCGATATCTTCGCCTTGACAATAGAGGCCTTTAAAGTCGCCATCTAGGGCGGCGTCAAACATATTGGGGATACGCAGGCCGGGTTCTGAGTCCAGAGTCACGCCCCACTCTCCTTCAAATAAGTCGCGAGTAGCTTTGTCAGAGATATGACGGTAGCCGGGCAGCTCATGGGGGAATGAACCCATGTCGCAGGAGCCCTGCACATTGTTCTGTCCACGGAGTGGGTTGACTCCCACGCCTTCGTGGCCAATATTTCCAGTGAGCATGGCGAGGTTGGCAATCGCCATGACCGCTGTTGAGCCCTGACTGTGTTCGGTGACACCCAAGCCGTAGAAAATCGCGCCGTTACCGCCACTGGCATAAAGGCGCGCGGCGGCACGCAAATCAGCAGCATCGACACCGGTAATGCTAGCGGTGTTTTCTGGAGAGTGACGGTCGTCACCGATAAAGGTGAGCCACTTTTCAAATTCGGCGACATCGCAGCGCTCGGCAATATAGTCCCGCGCTTGAAGGCCTTCATTGACCACCACATGAGCCAGCGCATTGAGCAGAGTCACATTAGTGCCGGGGCGAACGGGCAAATGGTAGTCGGCAGTAATATGCGGCGAGCTGACTAGCTCAATTTTGCGCGGGTCTATAACAATGAGTTTTGCGCCTTCACGGAGGCGCCGCTTTAAACGCGAACCAAACACTGGGTGCGCTTCGGTTGGGTTGGCACCCATCACTATTACCACATCGGCGTCGGCCACTGAGGCAAAGGTTTGGGTACCAGCAGATTCGCCCAATGTGGTTTTTAAGCCAAAGCCGGTGGGTGAATGGCAGACCCGGGCACAGGTATCGATATTATTGTTACCAAAGCCAGCGCGAACCATTTTTTGCACCAGGTAAACTTCTTCGTTGGTACAACGGCTCGATGAGATAGCGCCAATGCTGGTGCGGCCATATTGCGCCTGAATATCTTTGAAGCGTTGTGCGGTGTAAGTCACCGCCTCGTCCCACGACACTTCTTTCCAAGGATCATCGATGCTGTCGCGGATCATGGGCACGGTGATACGATCTTTGTGGGTGGCGTAACCAAAGGCGAAACGACCTTTGACGCAGGCGTGGCCTTCGTTGGCCTTACCGTCTTTGTAGGGGGTCATGCGCACAACTTGGTTACCTTTCATCTCGGCCTTAAAGGAACAGCCGACACCGCAATAGGCGCAAGTGGTGATCACGGAATGCTCGGGTTTGCCGGCTTCGATAATACTTTTTTCAGTTAATGTTGCGGTGGGACAAGCGGCAACACAGGCACCACAGGAAACACATTCGGAACCCATAAAGTCTTCGTCCTGACTGACGCTAACTTTGGAGTCAAAACCGCGGCCATCAATGGTCAACGCAAAGGTGCCCTGCACTTCTTCACAGGCACGGACGCAGCGAGAGCAGACGATGCACTTGGAGGGGTCGAAGGTGAAATAGGGATTGGATTCGTCTTTCTCGGCGATCAGATGATTGTCCCCTTCGAAGCCGTAGCGTACGGAACGCAGACCGAGTTCGCCGGCGGTATCTTGCAGTTCGCAGTCGCCATTGGTTGGGCAGGTTAGGCAGTCAAGCGGATGATCGGAAATATACAGCTCCATCACATTGCGACGCAGTTTGCCGATTTGATCGGACTGGGTTTTGACTTCCATGCCCGCTTCTACGTTGGTAGTACAGGACGCTGGGAATCCACGACGACCTTCAATTTCCACTAAGCAAACTCGACAAGAGCCAAAGGATTTAAGTTGGTCAGTGGCGCAGAGACGTGGGATTTTGACACCACTCTCGGCGGCGGCACGCATCACTGAGGTGCCTTCTGGAACTGTGACGCTAACGCCATCAATGCTCAGAGTCACCATGGTGGTGCTGGTGCTTTTTGGCGTGCCGTAATCTGCTTGGGGTTCGTAAAATTCCAACATTTAATTTTCTCCCTGAGCAGCGCCCGCGGCGTCGCGTGATAAAAAGTCATCGGGGAAGTGCTTGAGCGCACTGCGAACCGGATAGGGCGTCATACCACCCATGGCACAGAGAGAGCCAAACTCCATAGTGTCGCAAAGCTCATGCAGTAGAATTACATTATTGTCGCGATTTTCGTTGGCAACAATTCGATCGATAACCTCGACCCCACGCACCGAGCCAATTCTGCAAGGGGTGCATTTACCACAGGACTCCACCACACAGAACTCCATGGCAAATCTCGCCTGGGCAGCCATATCCGCAGTATCGTCAAACACCACTATGCCACCGTGACCAATCATGGCCTTAATCGCAGCGAAGGCTTCGTAGTCCATGGGCGTATCCCATTGGGACTCTGGTAGAAATGCACCCAATGGCCCACCGACCTGGATGGCGCGGATCGGACGGCCGCTATAGGTGCCCTGCCCATAGTCTTCCACCACCTCACGCAATGTCACACCAAAGGCCAATTCAATCAGGCCGCCGCACTTGATGTTACCCGCCAGCTGAATGGCTAAGGTGCCTCTCGAGCGGCCCATACCAAAGTTCTGATACGCAGCTGCACCCTCAGCCAATATGGTCGAGATCGCCGCTAAGGTGAGTACGTTATTGACCACGGTTGGCATGCCAAACAAACCTTCGATGGCCGGCAACGGGGGTTTGGCGCGAACCATTCCACGCTTGCCCTCTAGGCTCTCTAGTAAAGAAGTCTCTTCGCCACAGATATAGGCGCCGGCACCCAAGCGCACTTCCAGATGGAAGGTTTTGCCGCAGCCTTGGATATTTTCGCCGAGAAAGTTGGCTTGGACAGCGCGATCGATGGCGATATTTAACAGCTTATGCGCCAGCGGATACTCCGAGCGCAGATAAATGTAGCCCTGATCGGCACCTACTGCGAGACCGGCAATGATCATTCCTTCAATCAGCTGGTAGGGATCTGCTTCCATCACCAGACGGTCGGCAAAGGTACCTGAGTCACCTTCATCGGCATTGCAAACTATGTATTTCTGACAACCGTCCTTTCCTGCATCATGCACAGTCTGCCACTTAATACCGGCAGGAAATGCGGCACCCCCACGACCGCGAAGGCCAGAGTCTTTAACCTGGTCAACAATCTGCTGACCAGTCATCTGCAAGGCTTTCTTGAGTCCTTTAAAACCGTTTAATGACTTATAGTTGTCCAAGCAAACTGGATCGCCCAACCCGGCACGAGCATAGGTCAGTCGCTGCTGGGACTTTAAAAAGGGAATCTCTGCCACTTCACCCTGGTAAAGGACATGGCTCGCGGGATCTGATGCCAGAGCATCAATAATGCTGGGAATATCCTGAGCAGCAACCGGCCCGAAAGCAATACGCCCCTGATCTGTTGCCACTTCTAATAGGGGCTCTAACCAGAACAGCCCACGGGAACCATTGCGCACCGGCTCAATTCCAACGGCTTGCAGTGCACGGGCCACAGCTTCAGAACCCAGGGCTAATGCGGTGGTATCTTGGGGAATATAAAAAATCATTTGGCGACGCTCTCTTCTGCCGAGAGGCCAGACACTAGCTCATCAAAGCGCTGCGCATCCACCCGCGCAAACACATCATCATTGATTCGCACTGAGGGTGAACAGGCGCAGTTGCCTAAGCAGTAGACTGGCTCCAGGGTAATGGCGCCATCAGCGGTGGTTTCACCGTAATCGACCCCTAGGGCTTGCTTGGCATGAGCTTCTAGCTGACGGGAGCCCATAGACTGGCAGGCTTCAGCGCGACAAATTTGCACTGTATGACGGCCTACAGGAGTGATTCTAAAGTCGTGGTAAAAGCTGATTACGCCATGAACTTCGGCGCGGGACAGATTGAGGCCTTTGGCAATGATCGGCACAGCGGCATCAGGCACATGACCTACTTGCTTCTGAATGGCATGCAACAGGGGCAGTAACGCGCCAGGCAAGGCTTTATATTGCCCGACTAAATCACTGATCGATTGCTGCTCATCTTGGCTGATACCCAACTCAACTACTCCTGTGGTTATGTTTGGCGTCTGGTCTGCTGAACAGCCCGCCAACGATCGCAGTCTAGCACTATCACTACAGAGTTCTGCCTTACCCAAGCGACTCTTATTTACCTAATAAGGACTGCTTATTACCTCTCCATTAGCCTGTCTTTTTAAGCCTTTTGGTTAAAATAAAGCATCTGCATGAAATGCCATGTGCTCAGCTATAAACGTAGCAATAAAAAAGTAGCTGTGATCATAGTCGGACTGCATTCTGATTTGCATGGGGTAATCGGCCACTTGACCCGCCTCAACTAAAAGCTCGATTTTTAACTGCTCGGTTAAAAAATTGTCTGCAGTGCCCTGATCCACTAACAGGGGCAAATGCTGCTTGGCCTGTTTAATCAGCTCAACCGTGTCATATTGCGCCCATGTCTGTCGATCATCACCGAGATAATGACTCAGCACTTTGTCACCCCAGGGACATTGGAGTGGCGAACAGATGGGCGCGAAAGCCGACACAGATTTGAATCGTTGAGGATTTTTAAGAGCAATGGTCAAGGCTCCATGACCACCCATGGAGTGCCCAGAGATTGAAGTGCGCTTGCCATCCACAGGAAACTCACGGTTAATCAGTGCCTGCAGCTCATCCAAGATATAGCTATACATCTGATAGTGCTCAGCCCAGGGCTGTTGTGTGGCGTCGACATAGAAGCCGGCACCCAACCCCATATCGTATGCAGCCTCTGGATCGTCCGCCACACCATCCCCTCTGGGGCTGGTGTCTGGGCAGACTATGGCGATGCCATGTTGTGCCGCGTGCTGTTGGGCTCCGGCTTTTTGAACAAAGTTTTCGTCGTTGCAGGTTAATCCCGACAGCCAATAGAGCACTGGCACTGGGCCTTTTGCGGCCTGAGGCGGCAGGTAAATACTAAATGTCATCTCGCAGTTTAGGGTTGCAGACTGATGCTTGTAACGCAGCTGTTGGCCACCAAAGCTTTGGTTTGCGCCAATCTTTTCTAGAGTATAAGTCGCCATTAAAACTCTACTACCGACCTAATGCTCTCGCCCGAGTGCATCAAATCAAAGGCCTTGTTGATATCGTCGAGAGGCATTTTGTGGGTGATCAAATCATCAATATTGATCTTGCCATCCATATACCAGTCGACAATGCGCGGTACATCGGTGCGACCCCGAGCACCCCCAAAGGCAGTTCCCCGCCAAGAGCGGCCGGTAACTAGTTGAAATGGTCTGGTGGTAATCTGCTTGCCAGCACCGGCGACGCCGACAATGCAGCTTTCGCCCCAACCTTTGTGACAGCACTCTAGGGCTTGGCGCATCACGTCCACGTTACCAATACATTCAAAGCTGTAATCCACTCCGCCGCCGGTCATCTGAATAATATGGTCGACTACGTTGTCTACGTCTTTGGGGTTGATAAAGTCGGTCATACCAAACTGCTTGCCCAAGCCTTCTCGGGCGGGGTTTAAGTCGATACCAATAATGCGAGTGGCGCCGACCATCTTGGCCCCCTGTATGACGTTCAAACCTATGCCGCCAAGACCAAACACCGCTACTGTAGAACCGGCTTCCACTTTCATAGTGAATGCTACGGCACCAATACCAGTAGTGACACCACAGCCGATATAACAGATCTTATCGAAGGGCGCGTCTCTACGCACCTTGGCCAGTGATATTTCCGGGAGGACTGTGTAATTGGAGAAAGTAGAGCAACCCATGTAGTGCAGAATGGGTTTGCCTTCGAAGGAAAAACGGCTGCTACCGTCAGGCATTACACCCTGCCCCTGAGTGGACCTAACCGCTTGGCAGAGATTGGTTTTAGGGTTTAGGCAATACTCACATTGGCGACACTCGGCGGTATACAGAGGGATCACATGATCGCCGGGTTTTAGGCTCGTTACCCCTGGACCCACTTCAACCACTACACCTGCACCTTCGTGGCCTAAGATCGCGGGGAAAGCACCCTCGGGATCATCGCCGGACAGAGTAAAAGCATCCGTATGGCAAACACCTGTGGCTTTTATTTCAACCAGCACTTCGCCGGCACGTGGTCCGTCGAGATCCACTTCGACAATTTCTAAGGGTTTACCTGCGCCAAATGCCACTGCTGCCTTTGTTTTCATACGTTGAATCCTTCTATTGTCTCAAGAGCGCCTTAGATATTAAGTTGCTCGATTACTTTTATTGGTTGCCATACTAGGACAAAAGGCGCTATTTTGGCTATCAAATAACCGTTGCTCAATAAGAAAAATAACCATCGGGGTAACCATGACCGCACTCATCAATCTCGCGACCGCCTGCCTGCTGATCGTATCGGCTCCCTGGAGTGCTGCCAATGAAAAGGCTAGCGACTCTGTAGAAGCTTTAGTTGTCTATACCGCGAAGAAAATCATCACCATGGAATCCGCCCTGCCCGAGGCCACCGCCGTGGCTGTCGCAGATGGTCGCATTGTCGCAGTGGGTTCACTGGCATCTCTGAGTAGCTGGACAGATCAAAAAGACACCCGTATCGACCGTCGTTTTGAGGACAAAATAATAATGCCCGGCTTTATTGATCCTCATGTGCATCCTTCCCTGCCAGCTGTACTGACACAGTTTCCCTTTATTGCCCCGGATGACTGGTCCCTGCCCACTGGAGAATTCCCCGGCGCCAAAACCCCCGAGACTTATATCAAGCGCCTAGAGCAGCTGGTTGCAGAGCACGACGATGAAAGCGTTCCCTTTATTACCTGGGGCTATCACCCCCTGTGGCATGGAGAACTGTTTCGCGAGCAGCTCAGTGTCCTGTTCCCGGATCAACCGGTCATGCTGTGGCACAGATCCTTCCATGAAATAATCGCCAACGATGCGGCACTGACGATGCTCGATATAAAGCAGGCTGATCTCGCGGATAACCCCCTAACCGATTGGAGCAAAGGGCATTTCTTTGAGAATGGCATGTACGCGCTTATTCCAAAGATGTCGTTTCTGTTTGACCCAGCTCGCTTTGCTAAAGGCATGGAGAATTTCATTCAAATGGTCCACCAGGGCGGTGTCACCACAGTTCTGGATATGGGCACAGGTATATTTGGCAATCCGGATGCAGAAATCGACTTGATTCGCCATACAGTGGAAACAGCTCAGGCCCCAGCAAGGTTGATTCTGACGCCGATTATTACCGACTTTATGGGCCGCGGCGTCTCTATTGAAGACGCTCTAGTGCAAGTGGACAAGTGGCGAGCACAAAACAGCCACAGAGTGATGTTTGATCGACGCTTTAAACTAATGATCGATGGGGCCATCTACAGTGGACTGGCGCAGTTTAAATTCCCCGGCTATATCGACGGTCATGAGGGCGTCTGGATGGTGCCTGCTGAGGTTTCCCAGCAATGGGCTCAGACATTCTGGGATGCAGGTTATCAGATTCATGCCCACACCAATGGCGACGGCAGCGCCGAGGTCTTAATTGATCTGCTAAAAACTCTGCTAAAAAACACCCCTAAAGCCGACCACCGTTTGGCGCTGGAACATTTTGCCTACACCACAGAGGATCAAAACCGACAGCTTGCCGAGCTCGGCGCAGTGGTCTCCGCCAATCCCTACTACCACTATATGCTCAGTGATATTTACAGCGATCAATGGTTGGGTGCCGATCGCGGCAGCCAGATGGTGCGCCTGGGTTCTCTTGAGCGGCTGGGCGTGCCATTCGCCTTTCATTCCGACAGCCCTATGGCACCATTGGAACCCCTGACACTGGTTTCGGCGGCAGTTAACCGAGTCACCATTAACGGCAATTTTACCGGGGCCAATCAGCGAGTCAGTCTCCACGCAGGTCTGCGCGCCATCACCATCGATGCAGCATGGGTAATGGGCTGGGAAGATGAGATTGGATCGATTCGCGCAGGTAAAAAAGCCGATTTTACAATTCTTGAGGCCGACCCCTATCAGGTTGATTCCAAAGACATAAAAGATATCAAAATTTGGGGCACTGTTTTTGAAGGACTGCCAGCGCCGTTATAGCCGGCGAGTTGATCAAAAACAGTAGGCCTGACGACCATTTAATCAAGCTCCAACGGGGCAGCCATTTTAGTCCCACCGGTCATAGGTGGGAGTTTCGCTGGCGCGTTTTTGACGTTACTATCATCCCGCTGGAATATGAAAATAAAAAGTAGAGGAAACATGAAAATGTTTAAAGCTCTCGTCAGGTCGCTATCATTAAGTCTCTTTCTAATCCTACTGGCTTCCTGTGGCGGCGGATCCAAGCCGGCTGCAACAGCAGGTCTGGCCACAGAGACAGATGAAACACCAGAGGTTGATCAATCTTTCGTCTGGCAACAGGCCACGCCTGAATCTGTCGGTATGGATTCTGTTGTATTAGGACAGGCTTTTGATCAGGCTTTTGTCGATGGTAGCTACACTCAAGCCGCACTGGTAGTCAAAGACGATAAACTGATCTACGAGCGCTACCGAGGCATTCTGCCAACAGAGGCGGCCAACCTCTCAGCAACCACTGCTCTCGACAGTCAAGCACTCTACGGCACCCGCGATAGAGATAGCCTTGCAACTTCCTGGTCAACCGCAAAATCCTTTACCAGTGTGTTGGTCGCCATTGCCATTGAACAGGGTTTTATCGAATCACTCTCGGAACCGGCCTCGACTTATATAGATGAGTGGCAAGGGGATGACAGAGCCGCAATCACAATTCGCAATCTCTTGGATATGCGTTCTGGACTGCCTCTAGTTTGTTATGACATTGCCGGACAAAGTCTGGGCGTCTGCAGCAATGCTGGCGTCGCTGGAGGTGATTTAATTTTCTCCAACAATCAGATGTCCGCCTGTATTGATCGCCCACTAGCAGTCACCAACGTCAACCAGCCCTGGCATACAACTGGGGCAATCTGGCAGTCCGGCTACTGGCTCTATTCTAATTGCGACACCATGGTGCTGGGGGAAATTCTCTACCGAGCCACAGGCCAGGATCTGCAGACTTACGCCGACCTGCAGCTGTTTTCTAAGATCGGTATGCAAGCCCAATGGTGGCGAGACAACGATGGCACTAGTCAGGTGGATGGCAATTATCTAGCCTATTGCTGTCTCGATGCGACGCCACGTGACTTTGCAAGATTTGGGCAGTTACTGCTGAACAATGGCCTATGGGATAGTGAGCAGGTAATTCCCAGTGCTTACGTGGACGATATCAAAAACATTACCGTCGATTCTGTGGTGACTGAAATAGGCGGTGGAATATTTAGCTACGGGCTGAAGTTTTGGAGCATATTTCCTGAAGTTCAAGAGGATGGCGTGGTTTATCCACTACCAAACACCCTGATTTCAACCACCGGCTTTGATGGTCAGTACATCAGCATTGATTTTGAAAACAATATTGTGGTGGTGCGAAATAGCCTTTACACCCCGATTATAAATGCCTCCGATGAACGGAAAATGACCATTACAGCAAGTGACTTCGGCGCATCTAGCCTAATTGGCTCTTTACCGAGCGGCATAGCTTTAACTGCCGGGTCTAACTATGTGCACCAGAGGCTTCTCTATGGAGTCAAAAAATCCATTATCGCCTCAGACTAACTGGGGTCGCTTTGCCCACAAACACTCTTAACCATAATAAAAAAAGGTAATACCATGAGCGACATTATTCTCTACGTACTAGCACTGACTCTCTTTCAAATCTGGCTGCTACCTATGGCCGTCAATTTAAAAAATAGCGCTTACCTGCTCTCCAACCGCGATGAAGAAGTTGAAACCTCGGTGACCTTTCAACGGATCAAACGCGCCGCCGCCAATCTTCAAGAAACTCTGCCAATTTTTCTTACCCTGGCACTTTTATCAATGATTATGGGCGTCGATATGACTCAGGCTGCGACCGCCTGGTTGGCACTGCGTGTGATTCATCTGGCTTGCTATAGCTTTGGCTTTGCCATGCTTCGCAGCCTTAGCTGGGTCGGCTCTGTGATTGCACTGATCTATATGGCGCTGCAATTAGTCTAAGTCGCCCTGACCTTTTAAAAACAAGCTTTAAAACCATTTTTTTTTACAACAATAAGTGCCAAGCGTTACGACACAAACAACGCTCATTCACCAATGGAAAAACACTATGCGCAGCAAAATCTCTTTAGCACTAGGAATATTATTACTCACAGCTTGCAGTGGACCAGATGACTCATCCACAGTCAGCATTGAGCAAGCAGCAACCCCAGTTGCCGCAGCTAAGTCCGATACCTGCGACAATTTTAATGCCGATGGCACTGCACTATTTGGAGATCTACATGTTCATACCAGCTACTCCTTTGACGCCGCAGCCAATAGCCTGGGTACCACACCTACAGATGCTCACCGCTATGCCCGCGGTGAAGCCATACCGTTTTTCCCAGTGGATAAGCAGGGTGTTCCCCTAGGCTCAGTAAAGATTGACCGACCATTGGACTTTCTTGCAGTCACCGATCACGGCGAATTTCTCGGCGAGCGGGCACTGTGTCGCACCGAAGGCTCACCCGCCTATGCGACTACTTTCTGTAAAAATTATCGCGTCAATGAGCGTCAGGGAATGCTTATGCTAGGCTCGGTGATCACCACCGAGACCCCGGAGCGAATTAAAGAGATCTGCGGCGCCGATGGCAGCCAGTGTAGTGATTATGCCGAGTCGCCTTGGCAGGATATTCAGTTGGCGGCCAATAAAGCCAATGCGCCTTGCGAGTTCACTAGTTTTATCGCCTATGAGTACACCGGCACACCTGGCACCTCAAACTATCATCGCAATGTTATTTTTCGCGATAACAATGTGCCCGCCAAACCGGTCAGCTATATAGATGCTCCTATCGACAGCAAGCTCTGGTCAGCACTGGACGCGGTCTGTGATATTGCCGAAGGTTGCGACTATCTAACCATTCCTCACAATTCTAACCTGGCCAACGGACGTATGGCGCCCTATATGCAGCTTGAAGATACCACTGAAGCCAAGCGTGCCTACGCCACCGCGCGACTCAAGCGCGAGCCAATAATGGAGATCTTCCAGCACAAAGGCAGCTCCGAATGTATCAATGGACTGAGCAGTGTCTTTGGCGCTCCGGACGAGCTCTGTGACATCGAAGCAGTGCGACGCATGGGCGAAGATAAAACCTATGTCACCCGCAGCTTGACCGAGGGCGATCTGACTATGGGTCAGGCATCTGAAGTCACTGCAGAATGTCAACCCGGCGAGACCGGCAGCAACGGTATGCTCGGTGCTGGCTGTGTCCACCCTACTGACTTCCAGCGCTCAGGCTTATTGGTGGGTCTGCTGGAGGAACAGTCGATGGGTTTAAATCCGGTTAAGCTCGGCACCATTGCCGCCACTGACACCCATTCAAGTACCCCCGGCGCGGTTATTGAAAGTGCCTGGACTGGTGCTGTCACCGGTGAATCAACTCCTACTGAGCGACTCAAGCCAGGCCTACTAACCAGTGGTATTGATGGTAACCCCGGTGGTTTAGCCGGTGTTTGGGCAAAGGAAAATACTCGCGACGGCATTTTTGACGCCATGTTGCGCAAAGAGGTATTTGGCACCTCAGGTCCACGCATTCGACCGCGCCTGTTCGCTGGCTGGGACCTTAACCAAGGGCTCTGCGATGCTCCTAATATGATTGCTCAAGCCTACGCCTCTGGTGTGCCTATGGGTGCTGATTTAGTCGCAGCTGAGAACAGTGACAAAGTACCTAGCCTATTGGCCTATGCCGCTAAGGATCCAAATGGTAAGCCACTAGTAGCCTTGCACCTGATCAAGGGTTGGATCGACGCTGAAGGTCAAATGCACAATGACGTCATCACTGTTGCCGAAGCAAAAACCGGTGCTGATAGCCTCTGCGTGGTGTATAGCGACGATAACTTTGATGCTAGCCAGTCAGCTTATTATTATCTCCGTGCTGTAGAGCCTGAAACTGCCCGCTGGCACACCTATGACTGCGCCGCATTGGCGGAGGCTGATCGTCCTGACGTCTGCACTAATGGAGCCTATCCTGAAGCTATTCGAGAGATGGCTTGGACCTCGCCAATTTGGTATCAAGGAGAGTAAATTAGCCTCGGCCGATAGCATCTTTTTGTTACAGGCGTTTAAAAAACTGTAATCTGAAAGCCCCCTTTTAAGGGGGCTTTTTGGTTTTTGATATCTCTCCCTTAAATTCGAGATGAACGGAATCTGAGGCAAACTAAAGCTGCTTTGCACGCCGCTAAATAGCGGCCATAACTGTTGCGCACAGGGCTAAGATCAGTAAACTGAAGTTTAAAAACGGCCACAGAGCGGTTATTTAAATTAAGGGGTTAAGAATGATTCCACTGCATGAAATCAGCTGCGTTGCTGAAATCACACGCTACCAAGCGCGCATCAATGGCACGCGCATAGCTCAATTTTTTGAAGGCCGCGAAACCACCTATCTCGAACTCGATCGTCGTGCTAGTCAGATAGCCAATGGACTACTTGCCGCAGGATGCAGCCCCGGAACACGCATCGGATATATCGGCAAAAACAGCGACTGCTACTTTGAAGTGCTGAGTGGCAGCGCAAAGGCTAACCTGGTTATGACGGCTGTTAACTGGCGGCTCGCCGGACCAGAAATAGACTATGTGCTCAACGATGCTGAGGCGGAAGTACTCTTTGTTGGCGCTGAATTTTACGATGTGATCGAGCAGATCGCTCCCTCTCTGAAATCCCTGCGCATGATCATTGCGATTGACGATGGAGACAACAACTGGGCAGCATTTACCGATTGGCGAGATCGACAGTCGGATTGCGACCCACTGCTGCCGGTCGACTTAGACGCTGATATTATCCAGCTGTACACCAGCGGTACCACTGGTCACCCAAAAGGCGTCCAACTGACCAACAGTAATTATCTGGATCTGCTCGACCAGGCGGCCAACGGTGGCTGGGGAGACTGGACTGATGGCGAAGCCAGCCTTGTCGCTATGCCAATTTTCCATGTTGCCGGAGTGAATATTGGTCTGATCGGATTAGCACAAGGGCTGAAAAACGTTATCGTGAAGGAGATAGACCCAGTATTGATTCTCGACCTTCTTGAGCAACACCGGATCAAATATGTGTTTTTTGTGCCCGCAGTAATTATGTTTCTCAGTTCAGTTCCCGGAGTTCGCGACAGAGACTTCTCCAATCTGGATCTGATTCTCTACGGAGCAAGCCCGATTTCTCAAGACGTTCTATCAACTGCGACAGAGATCTTTAAATGCCAATTTTGTCAGGTCTATGGCCTCACAGAAACTGCCGGTGCTGGAACTGTCCTGGATCACCAAGACCATGACCCAGCAAGAGGAAAACTGCGCTCCTGCGGCAAACCAGCGGCCACTGCGGCAGTGCGTATACTGGGTCATAGTGGCGAAGATGTGCCGGCAAATACAGTGGGTGAAATACTCTACCGCTCTGGCAGCTTGATGAAAGGCTACTGGAAAAACGACCAGGCTACTGCGAAAGCCATTCAAGACGGCTGGTTCTATACCGGCGACGCAGGCTATTTGGATGAAGAGGGCTATCTTTTTATTCACGATCGAATCAAAGATATGATTGTCTCTGGCGGAGAAAATGTTTATCCAGCCGAAGTGGAGAATGCCCTTTTTGATCTCCCGGAAATCGCAGATGTTGCTGTTATTGGAGTGCCTGATAAAAAGTGGGGTGAAGCGGTCAAAGCGATTATCGTACTAAAATCTGGCGAGACGGTTAGCGAGGAGGATATCATTGGCTACGCGAAAACGAAGATTGCCGGATATAAGGTTCCAAAAAGTGTCGATTTCACCGATGCCCTGCCGCGCAATCCAACAGGAAAAGTCCTCAAGCGAGAGCTGCGAGCGCCTTACTGGGACAGTCAAGAAAGGCAAATAAACTAAGCTGCTCTGTTGACGAACAGGTTCCAAAATCATTCATTAAAGAAGGGACTGACAATTAACAGGCTAAAGCCTACTAATTAGTGCTTTGCACCGCCTGTGGCGTCCAAAATGCATTCGCATTTTGTTGAACCGGTTAGGGTTCTCGGCCGTCTTTCGACGCAAAAAAAATCCCCCGTATCTAGGATACGGGGGGATTATTTTTGGCGGAGAAGGAGGGATTGATAATTAACAGGCTAAAGCCTGTTAATTAGTGCAATGCACCGCCTGTGGCGTCCAAAATGCATTCGCATTTTGTCGAACCGGTTAGGGTTCTCGGCCGTCTTTCGACGCAAAAAAAATCCCCCGTATCTAGGATACGGGGGATTATTTTTGGCGGAGAAGGAGGGATTCGAACCCTCGATACGCTATTAACGTATACACCCTTAGCAGGGGCGCGCCT
>AZIN01000004.1:0-406938 GCA_000511875.1 Gammaproteobacteria bacterium MOLA455 | reverse complement strand
CGGCCACTTCTCCATAAACTTGTATACCGTATTGCCGGTTAAACTCGTCAGGCACGCCCGGTCGCGCGTTGCTGCGAAGCTCTCGCTTCTCGACGGTCTTTTACTACGTTATTCGCCTACCCTCAGAAACAACTATGCCGCCCTGAATTCAGCGGCGGCATAATAGCACATTGAAGCAACAATCAAAGACTGTTATCAGAAGAATCTTCACTTGGGGCCGATTCAGCGCCACCTTTTTCCATTTGGATTCTCTGGTAGATTTCTTCACGGTGAACGGCCACTTCTTTCGCGCATTTACCCCCAGGCGAACCTGGTTTCCTCGAACTCCTAAGACTGTCACGGTTACATCGTCACCAATAACCAACGTCTCGCCAACTCGTCTAGTAAGTATTAACATATACAGCTCCTACACTACTGTTCACCATTCATTGGTGAATACTATTTCCCTAATCCGCCATACCCACTGCAACACATATAGTGCCCACGGCCAATCCCCCTGTTGAACGCTGCTCGCACTTTTTGTTGTCTGTACAAGCAGTGCAGAATTTATCAGTTTTTGCGTAACAAGTCCAAGATCCGACTACACCCAAACGTTATTGTTCCAGACCAAACGCCGAATGCAGCGATCTTACTGCTAGCTCTAAGTATCGCTCCTCAATTACCACTGTTATTTTGATTTCTGAGGTGGTAATTAACTGAATGTTGATGCCCTCGGCAGCCAGTGCTTCAAACATGGTTGCCGCTACACCAGCGTGTGAACGCATACCAACACCAACGATGGACACTTTAACGATTTCATCGTTAGAGCTGACCTCTTCGGCGCCGAGATCTGCGGCAATTTTCTCAAGTAGTTTCGAGGCGCGGGCCAAATCATTGCGATGCACGGTGAAGGTGATAGTCGCCGAGTTATCTTTGGCGACATTCTGCACAATCACATCAATTTCAATATTGGCTTCACTGATGGCGCCCAACACTTTATAGGCGACTCCGGGCTGATCAGGAATGCCGCGGATAGTGAGTTTGGCTTCGTCGCGATTGAACGCTATGCCTGAGACTACTGGTTTTTCCATTTGGTCGTCATCCTCAAGAGAGATCAGCGTGCCCGGGCCATCTTCAAAACTGGACATTACACGCAGTGGTACATTGTATTTGCCGGCAAACTCGACTGAGCGAATCTGCAGTATCTTTGAGCCTTGGCTGGCCATTTCTAACATTTCTTCAAAGGTAATCTTGTCCAGCCGACGGGCGTTAGGCACGACTCTGGGGTCGGTGGTGTAAACACCATCTACATCGGTATAGATCTGACACTCATCGGCCTTGAGAGCCGCTGCCAGGGCCACTGCAGTAGTATCTGAACCGCCACGACCCAAGGTGGTAATATTACCTGCATCATCGGCACCCTGAAAGCCAGCTACAACCACTACTCTGCCGGCATCTAGGTCGCCGTGAATGCGGTGGCTATCAATTTCTTTGATGCGCGCCTTGCCGTGGGCTTCGTCGGTAAGAATACGCACCTGACCGCCAGTGTAGGAACGCGCAGCGACGCCTTCAGCTTCCAGTGCTATACACAACAGCGCGATAGTGACCTGCTCGCCGGTGGAGACCAATACATCCATCTCACGAAGGTTAGGTTCGTCATGGATAGCATTTGCCAAGCCAATCAAACGATTGGTCTCGCCGCTCATAGCCGATACGGCAACGACAATTTTATCGCCGGATCTGTGCTTAGAGGCGATCTTTTCCGCAACCGCTTTTATACGCTCAACGGTGCCAACAGACGTGCCGCCATATTTGTGAACTATTAAACTCATTGAAACGCTATCGCCTCAGATTTATTGGGGCGCAGATTAAACAGTAATCTTACGCAAATGTTAAGGGCCTTGGATAAAAGGACCTAGGATGCATCGGTCACCCAGTCGTAAACTGACTCAAGCGCAACCGCTAAATTCGCTGTACTACCTGCAGCACCTTGAGCCATGTCGGCTCGACCACCGCCTTTGCCATCCACTTGAGCCGTGACAAATTTGAGCAGATCGCCCGCTTTAATCTTATCTGTCATATCCTGTGTTACACCGGCCACCAACGCCGCTTTGTCGCCGTCTACTGCGGCGAGCATAAAAACACCGGACTGAAGCTTTGATCGAACCTGGTCGGCAACACCGCGCAGGCTTTTGGCGTCCGCGCCTTCAACTACTGTAGAGAGAACGCTAAGGCCGTTGATCTCACGCAGGCCGTCCATCAGGTCATTGCCTGACGCATTGGCAAGTTTGCTCTTAAGTGCATCAATTTCTTTCTGCAGCTTGCGATTATCTTCAATCACCTGACGGGCCTTGTCCGCCACGTTGTGACGTGCGGCGCGCAGCACAATGGCCATCTCAGCGACTGTATCCTGCAACTCGTCACAGTAAGCCACGGCCGCTTCACCAGTTACTGCTTCAATACGTCTTACACCAGCCGAAACACTTGATTCAGCGCTGATTTTAAAAAGGCCAATATCGCCGGTGCGATTGGCATGGGTGCCGCCGCAGAGCTCGACAGAGAAATCACCGCCCATACTGAGTACGCGCACTTCACTGCCATACTTTTCACCAAAGAGTGCCATGGCACCCTTCTCAACCGCGTCATCCATGGTCATTACTTCAGTCTGCACTGAGCTATTGCACAGAATCTCACGGTTGACTCTATGTTCAATTTCACGAATCTGTTGCGCGCTGATGGACTCTCCATGGGAGAAGTCAAAGCGCAAACGCTGACTGTCGACCAAGGAGCCCTTCTGATTAACGTGCTCACCGAGAATCTGTTGCAGTGCCGAATGCAATAGATGGGTTGCAGAGTGATTGAGGGCCGTTGCTGTGCGCACGGCGCAGTCCACAGTGGCAGTTACGGTCTCGCCAAGTTTCAGTTCACCGGACAATACTTTGCCAATATGCAGGTGATGCTCACCCGCTTTACGGCAATCGCTTATTTCAATTTTTGCCGAGGCAGTTTGCAGATAACCGCTGTCACCCACCTGCCCGCCAGATTCCGCATAAAACGCGGTGCTACTAAGGATCACTGCAACCTCTGCATCCACGCCAGCTGAAGCAACCTGTTCGCCAGCGGCATAAAGGGCAATCACCTCAGCGCTGTTTTCGAGGCTGTTATAACCAACAAATTCGGTGCTGCCTGCAACACGAATGCTGTCGCTGTAATCCAATCCAAACTGACTGGCGGAGCGAGCTCGAGTGCGCTGGGCTTCCATACATTTTTCATAGCCTTCCATATCCATGCTGTAGCCGCGCTCGCGGGCTATATCATTGGTCAGGTCGGTGGGAAATCCGAAAGTATCATAGAGTTGAAAGATCAGCTCGCCGGGCAATTGCTCGGCGCTGAGTTTTTCCAGCGCCGCGTCCAATACGCCCATTCCTTTGTCCAGGGTGCGGGCAAACTGCTCTTCTTCTTTTTTGATCGTTGCAATAATCTCTTGCTGCATACTCAGCAACTCAGGATAGGCTTCACCCATCACTTCACCAAGGTCCACTACTAGCTTGTGGAAAAAACTGCCTTTGGCGCCGAGATTATGCCCGTGGCGCAATGCGCGACGGATAATACGACGCAACACATAGCCGCGACCTTCGTTAGAGGGCACCACGCCATCAATCACTAAAAATGCGCAGGAGCGAATATGGTCGGCCACCACTTTTAAGGAATTTTCCGACAGGTCGGTGACGCCAATAATTTTCGCCGCCGCTTTAATCAGATGCTGAAACAAATCTATATCATAATTATTATGCACGCCCTGCATCACTGCAGCGACTCGCTCAAGACCCATACCAGTATCGATCGAAGGCTTCGGCAAAGGATTCATCTTACCGCTGCTGTCGCGCTCGAACTGCATAAATACCAGATTCCAAATTTCGATATAACGGTCTAAGTCGTCGTCAGGACTGCCTGGAGGACCACCGGGAATATCTTCGCCGTGATCCCAGAAAATTTCCGTGCTCGGACCACAGGGTCCGGTATCACCCATCTGCCAAAAGTTATCTTCATCGAGGCGCGACAGACGCTTGGGGTCTATACCAATTTCATTGACCCAAATATCAGCAGCTTCGTCATCGCTGATATGCACAGTAATCCACAGGCGCTCTTTGGGTAGTTTGAGCACTTCAGTGAGAAACTCCCAGGCATAGCCAATCGCTTCGCGCTTAAAGTAATCACCAAAACTAAAGTTACCGAGCATTTCAAAAAAGGTGTGGTGTCTGGCCGTGTAGCCAACATTTTCCAGATCGTTGTGTTTTCCACCAGCGCGGACACAGCGCTGAGATGACACCGCGCGATTGTAGTCACGCTTTTCGTCGCCGAGAAAGACATCTTTAAACTGCACCATGCCAGCATTGGTGAACAGCAGAGTGGGATCATTACCCGGCACTAGGCTGCTGCTCGACACAATGCTGTGCTGCTTGCTGGCGTAAAAGTTTAAGAATGCGTCACGAATGTCGGCGCTTTTCATAATGATTTAGTTCCAGTTATGAGCATGGTCTGATTGACCAAAGCTCTTAAAATAGTAGATTTTTAAATAGTCGATTCGGAAAATTCTTGCCTGCCAGAGGGGTCGGCCAATACATGCAGATGCAAATGGAACACAGTCTGGCCAGCTGCGCGGCCATTATTGACCACTAGGCGAAAGGCCTCCTCCACACCAGCCTGCCTTGCCACTTCACCAGCAACCCACATCAAATGCCCAAGCAATGCTTTATCCGCGGTACTGGCATCGGCCAGTTTGGCGATCGGCTGACGCGGGATCACCAGCATATGAACAGGTGCCTGCGGAGAGATGTCGTTGATGACAATGCACTGATCATCCTCGTAGAGAATCTCTGCAGGGATTTCTCGATTAATAATTCGGGTAAATAGAGTTGGTGTTGTATCTACCATGGAAGGTACTCCAGAGTTAGTGCAGCGAGGTTATTTTCCCGAGTCGCGGAGCTTCTCATCAGCAGTCAGTTGACGTGCTTCAGACTCCAACATTACTGGGATACCCTCACTGATGGGATAAGCCAAACCACTGGCACGGCAAACCAATTCCTGCTTGTCTTTATCATATTCAAGTGGCGCCTTGCTGACAGGGCAAACCAATATACTAAGGAGCTTTTTATCCACGATGAAATCGTCCATTTGAAAACCGCGTTAGTTTACGCAAAATGACGCCTAACTGCTATTGTCTAGGGTAAATAACCTACAACCAGAAACCGGGGTAGCGACGGGAGTAGAGTTCGCAACTACATGGACTATTTGCCCTGGAGATTTTCCAGACTATTGCGCAGGAGATTGCACCGGGAAAGATTCCAAAACCAACGCCGGATCTACACGCTGATCGAGCCAGTTCATGCGCCAGTCAAGATGTGCGCCAGTCGCGCGTCCGGTAGACCCGACACGCGCTATAGGCTCACCCTGCTGCACTCTAAGACCTTGGCCCACAAGTATCTCGCTGAGATGTAAAAAGCTTGAGGAGAGACCATGACCATGGTCGATAATTAAGGTGCCGCCGGAATAGAAAAGATTGTCATGAGCCAAACGCACAATCCCAGCAGCAGGTGCTTTCACAATAGTGCCCTCTGGTGCAGCGTAATCTAGACCATAGTGGGGACTTTTCGGTACACCATTATAGAAACGCTGGCTACCGTAGACTCCCGTAATCGGGCCCTCTAGTGGCTTTATAAAGCCAGATAAGAAATCCGTCTTATCACTCACCAGACGGCGTGCCTGAATCACCAGCGCGGAGTCAGAACGAATGCGCTGCAATTGCCCTGGAGGAGGTTCGACCGTGCGCTGGGGCACGCCCTCAACTTTTTGAATATTATAAGTGCGCGGGGCAACCTGAAACTCGGCCTGAGTCTCGATACCCGTCAGATCGGTCACCACAAAGGTAGAGATAGCCGGCGCATTGCGACCCAGACCAAACAGAAACTGGCCGGCAGCAGTGGTTTTGATTTTCTTGCCCTGGTGACTCAGGGTTGAGCCAGACTCAACCTGCCCCAGCAACAAACCACCCTGCTGCCAACTGCCGCGCCACTTAATTAGTGATCGGTCATCAAATGACTCGGCGTTAGTATGGGACACAGAGGAGCAGATTAAGCTGAATAGCAAAACAGCAAGTGATGAGAGGTACTGACGTTGCATGTACAGGGCCCTAGACAAATCCACAGGAGCACGTGGCATTGTCAATTAGTCGTTATCTTTTTCCAGAACTGGCTCTTCAAGCGTCACAAACGGCTCAATACTGGCAATACGACAACTATAGCCTGAACCACCCATCACCGAAAGCCGATCGAAGCGAGCACAGAGCCTGCTGTTACTGCGATAAGTCACATAACCTGAACGCTTGATACCAGGACACTCTTTTTGCAAGCGCAAAATAGCGGTTTTTTTGCCAAACATGGTTATCAGGGCAGTTTGATCATCGATAAATTTAATCCGTTTAATGCGATTCGCGGGCAGACAACCATTGCGGACTTTCCATCCGGCAGGATCAGCCATTTTATCCATTGCTTTAACCTGATCAGCCAACGATACTTTGGCGTCCGCATCAGCGGGAGCAAGAACCGAAGCAGAGGGAACTATGGCTTCACCGGAGTAACTGGCAGAGCTAATTAGAACTACGCTAAACAACAGATAAACTTTAAACAAAGGGTATTTTATTGCTTTCATCTGGACCTCCATGGCGAGATGAAGAGAGGCCAAATCGACAGAACCATTGACGGCCTATCTAAAGAGGCACTACAGTCTTCCTATCAAATAAAACATTAATATCACTTACATATGACTCATAACAGCCGCTTTACCCCACCCTCGATGTTAAAAAACCCTCATGTACAGAGTATTTTAAATAGCCTAGGGCCACGAAAAATTCGCGCCAAACGACTGGCTAAGAGATTAGATAGCGAAAGCCTAACGCTTACTGCAAAGGATGGAACGCGCTTACTGGCTGAGTATGACCGCAGTAAAGCACCTAATAATAGTGTAATTGTCTTGCTTCATGGCTGGGAGGGTTCCAGTCAATCTGCCTATCAGGTGACCACTGCGAACTATCTGTTAAAGCAAGGCTTCGATGTACTACGGCTCAATCTGCGAGACCACGGCGACAGTCATCATCTTAACTTTGAATTGTTTAACTCCACCATGACCAATGAAGTGGCGGAAGCAATCGCCTGTTTCTTTGAAACCCATGCCTATGAAAAGCGTTTTCTAGCGGGATTTTCACTGGGTGGAAACTTTACTCTGCGCATTGCCGCCGATCATGGCAACAGCTTAAAACTCACTGCTGCCGCAGCCATTTGCCCGCCGGTAGATCCCACCAATGCGATGACCGCACTGGACAACACGCTGTTTATCTATGAGCGCTACTTCTTTTATCGCTGGTCTAAGTCCCTGCGCAAAAAAATTGCCCACTTTCCCGAACACGGTTTCGAGCATATTTTAAACAGCGCTCGCACCATCGAGGATATGAATGATTTCTTTATTGATCGGCATACGCCTTTCGACGATGCCAAGAGTTATTTTGAAGCCTACTCTCTTGTGGGGAATCGGCTGCAGCAACTGGCTATACCAGCTTATTTGATTGCCTCAGAGGATGACCCGATTATTCCAGCGGCGGATTTGCAGCAGATTAATTGCCCGGACAAGCTGACTATTGAACTGCAGGAATTTGGTGGCCACTGTGGCTTTATTAAAAATCTATCGGCCCACAGCTGGGTAGAAAATCGTCTTGTGGATCTATTTAGCAGCTACTTCTGAGGATGAGAAGCGAGCATTGGACTGGGCTCGCCTTGCTAAAAGGGATTAATCAAAAAAGTCTCCGTCGTCCACCTGCTCATCTGAACAGCTGGTGAGAGCATATTTAATCTGATCATAGCTAAAACCACGATATTGCAAAAAGCGCATACGCTTGGCTGTCTCGCGCTGGTCCGCCGCCTGCCGTTGCCCAAATTTGCGCTGCGCAACCTCCCGAGCCAATGTCATCCAATTCACATCTGCCGCATCTAAGGTCTGTCCTACCAATTCATCAGCAATGCCCTTCTGGCGAATATCCTGACGAATACGGGTCAGACCATGGCCACGAAGAATTCTCGATCGCACAAAGGCTTCTGCAAAGCGCACATCAGATTGCAACCCTTCATCAGCCAGCCGCTGTAGCACCCCATCAATGGCACTGTGCTCATCAAATCGTTTAACTAGCTTAGTCGCCAGTTCAGCTCGCGAGTAGTCGCGACCGGTGAGTAAGCCCATAGCATAATTGCGCATCTTGGCCGGGGTGGTATCTGCGGGAGTATCTAACATAGCAGTCTATTTGCCATTTTTTATCTAACTCGCGAATGCACAAAAAGCGCCATTTGGCGCTTTTTGTAGGGTCATACCCAACTCTGTTTCAGAGACAGACAAACTGAGACTTACTCTTCAGTTGCCTTGCCGGCTTTCTGCTTATCTGCAATCGGTAATGGCGCGCCCATCTCTTTCTCACGGATCATGGCTTCAATCTCAGCCGCAATCTCTGGGTTTTCAGTGAGGTAAATACCGACATTGGCCTTACCTTGACCAATCTTGTTACCTTTATAGGCATACCAGGCACCCGACTTATCGATCAGGCCATTTTTAACGCCCAGATCAACCAGCTCACCGTTGCGGTTGATACCGCGGCCATAGAGAATCTGAAATTCAGTCTGTTTGAACGGTGGTGCCACTTTGTTTTTAACCACTTTAACGCGAGTTTCATTGCCGACAATTTCGTCGCCATCTTTAACCGCGCCAATGCGACGGATATCCAAACGAACAGAAGAGTAAAACTTCAGCGCGTTGCCGCCGGTAGTCGTCTCTGGGTTACCGAACATTACACCAATTTTCATTCGGATCTGGTTGATAAAGATAACCAAGCAGTTGGCATTTTTAATATTACCGGTCAGCTTACGCAGCGCCTGAGACATTAGTCGCGCTTGCAGACCAACGTGGTGATCACCCATATCGCCTTCAATTTCAGCTCGCGGCGTCAGTGCCGCAACCGAGTCAACCACCAGTACATCACAGGCGCCAGAGCGAACTAACATATCCGTCACTTCCAGAGCTTGCTCGCCAGTATCCGGCTGAGAAACAATCAGGTCGTCGACTTTAACACCCAACTTCTCTGCATACTCGGGATCCAAGGCATGCTCTGCATCAATAAAGGCACAGGTTCCACCGGCCTTTTGTGCTTCGGCGATAACTTGTAAAGTCAGTGTGGTTTTACCTGAGGATTCAGGTCCGTAGATCTCAACAATACGACCTTTTGGCAAACCGCCAATGCCAAGTGCAATATCCAGTCCCAAAGAACCAGTAGAAATAGCAGGAATTGCCTGACGGGTGCCCTCACCCATACGCATTACAGTTCCTTTACCGAACTGGCGCTCAATTTGCCCCAGTGCGGCTTCTAGTGCTTTTGACTTGTTCGCGTCCATCGTTGTGACCTCAAGATTAATTCAATTAGATTAAGTTGGTAGAAACCATCCAGACTATCAACTGTATGGTTATACAGTATTACATCCAGTAACCTGATGCAACAGTTCTTGCAGAGAAATTTTGATAGCCTGTTCACGAACCTCGGCGCGATCCCCAGACAACAAATATTTTTTGGCCTTCACACCAGAAGGACTCTGCCAGGCGAACCACACAGTGCCCACTGGCTTATCCTTAGTGCCGCCGCCAGGACCGGCGATACCGCTAATAGCCACAGCAAAATCGGCATTGGCGGCAGCCGCTGCACCGGCAACCATAGATCGCACCACAGCCTCACTCACGGCGCCATCAGTAGCCAATAACTCCAGCGGAACTCCCAGTAACCTGTGTTTAGCACTATTGGCATAGGTAACAAAGCCGCAATCAAACCATTTCGAGCTACCAGCCACAGCAGTAATCGCATGAGCAACACCGCCTCCAGTGCATGACTCGGCGGCAGTCACTTTGGCCTCGCACT
The DNA here is from genome assembly GCA_000511875.1 of Gammaproteobacteria bacterium MOLA455. Lineage (GTDB taxonomy): Bacteria > Pseudomonadota > Gammaproteobacteria > Pseudomonadales > Porticoccaceae > HTCC2207. The sequence goes on along the minus strand of AZIN01000004.1, from coordinate 396,959 downwards.
GTGACAGCGCGGTGCCGAGTTTTTCGGCGAGAAAGTTGATTGCGTTAGTCATAGTGGAAGTGTATCTCGCTTTGTTTTACTCAGACAGCTCTTTCGCTTTTATAGGGTCGTCTAAAGACGCGGATTTGTTCGGCAAACAAACTCAGGGTCAGTCTTGTCGGGACTGCATAATTTGCTCACGAGGTACTATACTGTCGCAAGCTTGTCGCCAGATCAGATTGCGAGGATCACAGAGCGATTAAAGACTCGTGATACCAGACTATTTGCTAGCGTACGATTTGATATCGAACTATCGACTTTAAACAAGGACTCAACATTGGCCCAGCAAGAACAGTACACACCCATGATGCAGCAGTTTATGCGCATCAAGGCAGACCACCCCAATGACATTCTGTTCTATCGCATGGGTGACTTCTATGAGCTGTTTTTTGATGACGCCAAGCGTGCCAGTGAGATTTTAGATATCACCCTCACCGCCAGAGGCAAAGCCAATGGCAACCCAATACCTATGTGCGGCGTGCCCTACCATGCCGCCGAAGGCTATCTGGCCAAACTGGTCAAACAGGGCCACTCAGTTGCCATCTGCGAGCAGGTTGGCGACCCAGAGACCAGTAAAGGACCAGTAGAACGTCAGGTCATGCGCGTTCTGACTCCAGGCACTATCAGTGACGAGGCCCTACTTGATGCCCACCGTGACAATCTCTTAGTTGCCATCACCAGCCTCGATAAGACCACAGGACTGGCCTCTCTAGACATGAGCAGCGGCCGCTTTCAACTGCTAGAACTGAGCTCAGAAGAACAATTAATCAGTGAGTTGCAGCGCTTAGATCCGGTTGAGATACTTCTCTCCGAAACACTCCCCGACTATGATTTTTTCGCCGGCCGAAAAGGCGTGAAGCGTCGCCCAATTTGGGAGTTCGATTTAGACAGCGCCCTAAGACTGCTCAACAAACAGTTTGGCACCCGAGATCTGAGCGGCTTTGGCTGTGATCACCTGCCGGTGGCGATCAGCGCAGCAGGCTGTCTATTACAGTATGCCAAAGATACCCAGCGCGGTGACCTACCCCATATCCGCAGCATCATTGCCGAGAACAATACCGAGAGCGTCTCTCTGGATGCCTCCAGCCGCCGCAATTTGGAACTCGACACCAATATGACTGGCGGCTCTGAAAACACTCTATTTGAAGTGCTGGATACCAGCGCCACCACCATGGCCAGTCGTCTTTTGCGTCGCTGGCTCAATCGCCCTCTTCAGCACCTGCCTACTCTGCAGGCCCGCCAGCAGAGTATCGCTGCCCTGCACCACAACTATCTCTATGAAGTGCTCCACGGACATCTCAAACAGATCGGCGATATGGAGCGTATCCTCACCAGAGTGGCCCTGCGCTCAGCGCGACCTCGAGATCTCACCCGCCTGCACCAATCCCTGGCCGTACTGCCTCAGTTGGCCACCGCCCTGGCAAATCCATCCACAGCACATCTGGGCGACCTAGCCGCTGCAGCCGAACCTCTGCCGGAATTGGTCGATCTGCTCGGCAGCGCGGTGAAAGAAAACCCACCAGTGGTAATCCGGGAAGGCGGCGTGATCGCCGACGGCTATGACAGCCAGCTCGATGAACTGCGAGCACTGAATACCAATGCCGGCGAGTTCTTGCTCGAACTGGAAGAGCGAGAAAAAGCCCGCAGCGGTATCAGCACGTTAAAAGTCGGTTACAACCGCGTCCATGGTTACTACATCGAGACCTCACGGGGCCAGAGCGAAAACGTCCCAGCCGATTACATTCGTCGACAGACCCTAAAGAATGCTGAACGCTTTATCACTCCAGAGCTAAAAGAATTTGAAGACAAAGCCTTGAGCGCTAAAAGCCGCTCACTGGCACGCGAAAAGTTTCTCTACGAGCAATTGCTCGAACAGCTCAACGAAAGCCTCGCCGAACTGCAAAACTGCGCCGCCGCGGTCTCCGAAATTGATCTGCTGGCCACCCTCGCCGAACGAGCACACAGCCTTAATTTTTGTCAGCCCAACCTCTCTTTAGAATCTGGCATCTCGATTCAAGGCGGTAGACATCCAGTAGTGGAAAAAGTCTCCAACGATCCCTTTGTGGCAAACCACCTAGAAATGCACAACGAGCGTAAAATGCTAGTCATAACCGGCCCCAACATGGGCGGTAAATCCACCTATATGCGCCAAGCAGCGCTGATCGTTCTGCTCGCTCAAATTGGCAGCTTTGTCCCCGCCACCTCCGCAACCATAGGCCTTGTAGATCGCATCTTTACCCGTATTGGCTCCTCCGATGATCTCGCCGGTGGCCGCTCAACCTTTATGGTTGAAATGACCGAAACCGCGAATATTTTGCACAATGCCAGCGACCGCAGCCTGGTGCTCATGGACGAAGTGGGCCGTGGTACAAGCACCTTCGACGGACTCTCTCTGGCCTGGGCTTGCGCCTATCATCTAGCCGAAAAAGTCCGCGCCTTCACGCTTTTTGCGACCCATTATTTCGAACTGACATCCTTACCCGAAAAAGTCTCAGGGGCCTGCAATATCCATCTCGGCGCCACGGAATACAACGAAAATATCGTCTTTCTGCACAGTATCGAAGAAGGCCCAGCGAACAAAAGCTACGGCATACAAGTCGCCAAGCTCGCCGGCCTTCCAGAAGAAGTAATAAGCCTCGCGCGCCAGGAGTTGGCTCTACTAGAAGCTGGCAGCCACGCAGTGATAACCCCGGCAGCTCAACCCGATTTAGCCCAGACCGCACCGGCCCGCTCAACACCGAGCCAGAGCGAACTATTCTTGCCCTCGATTAACCCACAGCTGCAAAAGCGCCTCGAGCAACTCAAGCCCGACGATCTCTCACCTCGAGATGCATTAGAGCTGCTCTACGAACTAAAAAAACTACTCTAATCGAAAAAGGTATAAGTTGACGCCAAAATAAGCGCTAGCGGCCATTCACAGGGCTGAAGTAGCTGTTATAATGCCGCCCGAAACGGCCCACCAATATTTATATGAGAGCGAGACCATGACCTTTATCGTCGGCGACAACTGCATTAAGTGCAAACACACAGACTGTGTAGAGGTTTGTCCTGTAGACTGTTTTTACGAAGGCCCCAACTTTCTAGTGATCCATCCAGACGAGTGCATCGACTGCGCCCTCTGTGAGCCGGAATGTCCTGTAGGCGCCATCTTTGCAGAAGACGAGATCCCCGAGGGGCAGGAAGTATTCCTCGAGTTAAACGCCGAACTCGCCGAAGTATGGCCCAACATTACCGAACAGAAAGACGCCCCCGCCGATGCGGCAGAATGGGATGGCGTAGAGAACAAGCTTCAATATTTAGAGCGTTAATTGCTCCTGAAAATAGCAAGTAGCTACAAGATAGAAAGTGAATTAAAGAAGTAGAAGAAAAGTAGTTCGCGTAATCACGCACCCGTAGCTCAGCTGGATAGAGTAGGTGGCTTCGAACCACTTGGTCGGGGGTTCGAATCCCTCCGGGTGCACCAATAAAAAAACCTCAGCCTTCGGCTGGGGTTTTTTATTGGCCAAGCCAGAGGATTGATTCAAACCCCCGTTCGACAAAATGCTAAGCATTTAGGACGTCAAAGGCGGTCCGCAGGGCTTGTTATCGGGCTCAAGTCTGATAACAATCAAGCACTTTGGGCACACCATTTTTATTAAAAGCCCATTGGCTTACTACTAATTGCCGCATAAGAACTAAAATTCCCCGGTAGACTAGTGTCTAAAAGGCCTTGGGAGTATTTATCGGACCAGTGGTATAGGCCAATAGTTAAATGCTACTTACTCGCTGGTTGAATGACCAACTCAAGTAAATCAGCAAGTTCTTTCCGGTGGGAACGCTGGGCGTTGTGATCGCTGACAAGACTGTGCACAGGCCAGTTTCGTGAGAGGGCGTTTTTCCATGAGGGGCTGGTGACTGATCGTACCACTGCTGCAGTTTCGTCCTTGATAAAGGGTATAAATGTAGCCGGCAATTTGTGAGCGTCGGTGTTGTCGAATGCGACAGGCTCGGTGAGCGTGGCCAATGATTGTGGCACATCATGCGGAGCCTCAGAGCCTTTTATCAGCCATGAAAACAGCACTTGCCCATCGACTACTGGGTGTTCTGCCATGGTTGGCCACAAATCCATAGCTGACATACCGTGATTTGGGATGGCAGCATCTAAGAAAACAGCATGTTTGATTTTTTCGGGAACCTGATTCATCACGCCAGTAATCACCATCCCGCCATAGCTATGACCGACTAAAATGATCTGATCCAATTGCTCATAGATAATGGTATTCACCACATCAGTGATGTGAGTGGTTAAGTTAATTTCCTTGCTCGCTAGGTGTGCTCTTTCCCCAAGGCCTGATAATGTTGGTCGATAGACCTCATGACCTCTGCTGGTCAAGAGCAGATCCATTGATTTCCAATCCCATGCACCACCGCTGGCGCCATGGACCAGGAGGTAAGTTTGGGGCTGGGTCAGAGTACCTGCCGTGCTGTTTTTATTAGCAAGCTTAAAAGCCTCGTCATACTCAGATGCAAAAGCACCAGAGCTAAGCAGAGCAGTTAGCAGAAGTATGTATTTCATAGAGGAACACCAGTTAATCGACGCTTTCGACTATACAGCTAACACGCTTCTCTGTAAGTGGGTTTAGACCCCTGTAGTTCAGGGCGACATTATGCATTGTCAGGTAGACAAATAGTTGGACGCCGAAGGACTATCCAACCACCAGTCTAACCCCGCAAACGCTTAACCCTAAAACTCCGCCCCTTAAGTTTGCCTTGAGAGAGCTTGTTAAACGCCATTTTCCCATGCTTATGAGCCACAGCGACATAGGCCCAGTGATCGCCCACTTGTATTTTGCCTATCTCTGAACCTGGAATACCATCTGCGCCAGTCAAGGCACCGACAATATCCCCTGGTCTAAGCTTCTGCTTTTTGCCACCTCCAATGTGAATGGTCACCATCGGTGGATCGAAAACAGGCTCACGCAATAACCTTATGTGCGGCAACTCACCGCGTACAAACTTCTGTTTTAAATAATCTTCTAACTGGCTAATTCGGTGCTTGTCTCGCTGCGTATATAAGCTGCAGGCCATGCCTTGAGCCCCCGCACGACCGGTGCGGCCAATCCGATGAGTATGGACTTCTAGCTCCTGCGCAACTTGGTAATTGATCACCATATCAAGCGACTCAATGTCTAAACCCCGGGCTGCCACATCAGTAGCCACCAGTACCGAAATACTGCGGTTGGCAAAACAGGCCAAGGTTTGGTCCCTGTCTTTTTGTTCTAAATCGCCATGTAAAGCTGATGCCTCATAACCCACTGCGCGTAACTCATTGGCCACTCGATCAGTTTCGACCTTGGTGTTACAAAAAATCAGCGTGGTCTCTGGCTGATGTTCCTGCAGCAAGAGTCTAACCGCCTCTATGCGGGACTGATCATTTTCAACCTGGTAGAGGGTTTCGATAATACTTTGGTGACTATGAGTGTCCTGCACTTCCAGCGTCACTGGGGACTGCATAATTCGCTGTGCAATATTCTCAATTTTTTCAGGATAAGTGGCGCTAAACAACATGGTTTGCCGCTGCTCGGGCATGTAACCAACAATATCATCTAAGGCTTGCTGAAAGCCCATATCCAACATTCTATCGGCCTCATCTAAGACCAAAGTAGTCAGGTTATCCAAGTTGAGGTTGGCCTTGCGAAGATGCTCTTCAACCCGCCCAGGGGTACCGACAATAATGTGCGCCCCGTGCTCCAGTGAGCCCACCTGGGGACCAAAGGCCACCCCGCCACAGAGAGTCAATACCTTGATATTGTGAATACCACGGGCCAGCTTACGTATTTCTGTAGCCACTTGGTCGGCCAGCTCACGGGTTGGGCACAACACTAAAGTCTGCACCCGAAAACGCTTTACATCGAGTTTATTCAGCAGGCCCAACGCAAATGTTGCAGTTTTACCCGAGCCAGTTTTGGCTCTGGCAATGATGTCTTTATTCTTTAAAACATGGGGTAAAGCTTGCGCCTGAATCGGCGTCATCTCCGTGTAACCGAGGCTTGCTAAGTTATCAATTAAGGCGGGGTTTAGATCTAGGCTGGAAAAATCATATTCGGACAAGGGGATTCTCATATTTAGTTTTGGGAGCAGCGAATCACAGGACCTTATTAGGTCTTGACTACCTGACAGGCACGCACGGGTTCTTGCCCATCAAGAGCCGTCCACTTTACCAGAATAACCTGCCCTTAGCTGTTTCAGGTCGCAAACAAAACCAAACCAGCAGCGAGCGCTTAGATTGAGCTCACTGCTGGTTCATTTCCAAGAAAAATTAATCTCTGCACTCCCTGTAGGCCCGTCGCCAACATCGGACAGGCCTTTAGCTTTTTAACCAGAACCTTAAACGCCAATAAACTGCTCGGCAGTCAGGTCGTAACAGGTGCTGTCCAGTTCCGCTACCAAACTGAGGTTTGGTCTGATTTTTGGTAATTCGTAGCGAAAGAAAAACTGCATCGCCGCAACTTTGCCATCATAAAAGGCATCGTCCGCTGGATTACCTTTTTGCTTACCTTCGATCGCTGCAACGCCCTGCTTCAGCCACATCCATGCAATCACTAAGTGCCCCATGGCATCCAAGAAAATAGTTGCATTGGCCAGCGCCAATGAAGGATCCTCAGCCTCTCCTATTGCAGAAATAGTCTGCTCTATAAGCGTCAGGTATTCATTCAGGTGACCACAATAAACGCCCAATTCGGAATGCCCTGCAGCCGAATCAATGGTGGCTTGCATCTCTTGACGAAGAATGTCCACTGCAGCGCCATTCTGCATACGCACCTTGCGACCCAGAATGTCTATACCCTGAATACCCCAAGTACCCTCGTGAATATGATTGAGTCGATTATCTCGGTAGAGACGTTCAACCGGATACTCTCGGGTATAGCCATAGCCACCCAGTACCTGGATCGCTAGTTTGTTTGCTTCAAGACAAAACTCAGAAGGCCACGACTTACAAATAGGGGTTAACAAATCGAGCAACAAATCTCGGCGCTGGTTCGCGGCTTGGTCGGTCGACGATAGCTTGTTAGTGTCGATTAACTCGGCACAGTAATACATCAGAGTCTGAGCGCCCTCAATAAAAGCTTTTTGGGTCATCAGCATGCGTTTAATGTCCGCGTGCTCACTGATCATGACCTGAGGATCTTCCGGATTACGATTTACCAAGGGGCGGCCTTGAGGGCGGTTTCGTGCATAATCTAGAGAGTATAAGTAACCGCCAAGGGCACTCATCACCGCTGACATGCCCACAGAAATACGCGCTTCGTTCATCATATGAAACATATTGGCTAAGCCCTGATTGGGCTCTCCAACTAAGAAGCCGATAGATTCTCCAGACTCACCAAAGTTAAGCAGACAGTTAGTCGCGCCGCGACAGCCCATTTTATGATTCAGACCAGCCAGGGCGATATTATTGGACTCACCAATAGTGCCATCATCATTAACCCGGTTTTTAGGCACTAAGAATAGCGAGATGCCTTTAACACCTGGGGGCGAACCGGGAATTTTTGCCAATACCATATGGATGATATTTTCAGTAAGATCTTGCTCTCCGCCAGAAATCCACATTTTAGTGCCGCTCAGGGCATAGGATCCATCGACTTTTGGCTCAGCCTTAGTGCGGATATCAGCAAGAGATGAACCAGCTTGAGTTTCAGACAAGCACATGGTGCCAAACCATTTGCCGTTCACAAGACTGGGCAAGTACTTGTCTTTGAGCTCCTCGGACCCGCAGACATTTAGCATATTAGCCACGCCCTGGGTCAGAAACAGATAAATGTGGGCAGGGTTATTAGCACAGACAAACATACTGTTGAGTGCTTGATCTGCCATCCAAGGTAACTGCATTCCACCGATATCAGCATCATAGGCCGAGGCGCACAAGCCGGATTCCTGATAAGCGGCTATCGCCTCTTTGAGCTCAGGAATGGTCTCGACTTTGCCGTCAACAAATTGCGGCTCATTGGCATCCAGCTTAGCAGCACAGCTCAAAAATTGGTCTTCAGCAATCGCTTGACTGAGATCCATCATCGCGTCAAGGGACTCACGGTCATAGTCGGCATAACGCTCTGACTTAAAAATCTCATCTAACCCGAGAGTTTCATAGAGTATGAAGTCGAGATCTCGACGATTAACGATCATTGACATGATTATTCCTTTTTTGTTTGCAATAAGGAGCTGAGGCTACCTAATTGCTGGTATTTTTAACAAACTTCATCCGTTGTCAATCGGTACGCAAGGCTAGCGTGTTTGGCCTTAGGTTGACAATATTTGCTGCTGATACCGGCAATCATCTCGATCTTATAATAAGACTAAAGCAACCATCACAAATAGCCTTGCACTGCAGTACTAATCTTTTATCCACTTTTCAATTTCCAGCAGACTAAGAGCAATAGAGGAAGCAGAGAACATCTGCAGCTCAGTGCTTGGCCTTACTCTGATGATCAGCCATAAACCCAGCAGCTGGTTAGGCGATCGTTTTTCATCACGCATATTACTCGCGCTTTCTCTCTTGGCAACCGAGTTACAATCCGCCCTCGATTCAAATAGCTCGATTCAAATAGCTCGATTCAAATAGCTCGATTCAAATAGCTCGATTCAAATAGCTCGACTCGAATAGCTCGACTCAAATAGCCCAGTCTAAATGGCCCACCCGCACCGTTAAGCTTTTTGCGTTATACTGCCCTCGCGACACTGGGACTAAAATGACAGTCCCTGCATAGTGGGTTAAACACAATCAGTATCTGTATCAGCAAGTTAGCACGGCCTACAACCGCAGCAGAAACCAACTCGGTAAATAATAAAAACTAGAATAAAAAAGGGTACATTTTCGCTATGGCCAATAAAAAAGCGGCAACACTACTGAGCTTGTCGACTGAAAAACCCTCATTAATGAGCATAATCGCGCCACTAATGATTATTGGCTTTTTGCTATTCTCCCTACTCCGACCCGACTACGCCAGCGACCTCTTTAATCGTATGCGCGACTTTATTACCAACCAGCTGTCCTGGTATTACATCAGCGTGATGAACTTTTATCTACTTTTTGTGCTCGGTTTAGCGCTAAGCAAATTCGGTAAGATACGCTTGGGCGGTGACGATGAAAGACCTGAATTTAGCAACTTTTCGTGGCTCTCAATGCTATTTGGCGCCGGCATAGGTATTGGTATTTTATTTTGGAGTATCGCCGAACCCCTGACCCATTTTCAAACTAACCCCTTTTTGGGCGACGCCCAGGCACTGAGTCCAGAAGCCGCGCAAATAGCCATGCGACTGACCATTTTCCACTGGGGTCTACACGGCTGGGCGCTCTATGCCTCAGTGGCACTTATTCTGGCCTATTTCGCCTATCGCAAAGGTCTGCCGTTAACCATTAGTGCCAGTCTCTATCCGATTTTGGGCGATAGTATCTATGGCCCTATAGGTAAGGCGGCTGACCTGTTAGCAGTGCTGGGCACCGTGTTTGGTGTGGCCACATCTCTGGGCCTCGGGGCACAGCAGATGAATGCAGGACTAGCCACTTTAACCGGTATCGAAGTGAATACCGGCACCCAGATACTGCTCATTATTGGCATTTCGATTATAGCCACCCTATCTGCACTCACCGGTGTCAACCGGGGTATCCGTATTCTCAGCGAACTCAACATGCAGCTTACAGGGGTTATTCTGGCACTCTTTTTGGTGTTTGGTCCGACCCTCTACCTACTCACCTCCTTCGCTGGCAATATTGTCGATTATATTATTCATCTCCCCCGTATTAGCACCTGGGTCAATAATGACTCCAGTGATCAGTGGCAGGGCTGGTGGACAATTTTCTACTGGGGTTGGTGGATTGCCTGGTCCCCTTTCTGCGGTATTTTTATTGCCCGCATATCCCGCGGCAGGACGATTCGCGAATTTGTTTTCGGCGTACTACTGACCCCCACTTTACTGACTATTTTTTGGATTTCGGTGTTTGGCAATACTGCCTTTCATCTTGAGCTATTTGGCGACGGCGGGATTGTCGCTGCAGTGAATACAGACACCACCAGTGCACTGTTTACCACGATTAGTCTTATGGCAATGGCTAAGATTATGGCGCTAATCACCGCCAGCATTTGTACCCTAATGCTGATTACCTACTTTGTGACCTCTGCGGATTCAGCCACGCTGGTGATCTGTACGCTGGTCACTGGTGGCAATCAAAGCCCCAGCCCTGTTACACGTGTTTTCTGGGGTAGTAGCATAGGCGCCGTAGCCGCAGTGTTACTGTTCTCGGGCGGTCTATCCGCATTGCAAACCGCATCCATCGTGACCGCACTACCATTTTCGGTGATATTGCTCTTGGCCACCTATGGTCTGTGCAAATCGCTTTATCAAGAAGGCAAGACTGCTGATGCCAATTCACCTAGTGCAGGCGAAGCCATCTAGTCGCTCATGAGTGATTCAAGAGAGGCAGGGCATTAGCTAACGAGTGAATTAGACGTACCAGAATGGCTTTAGGGCTTTAATACAGTGGACATCGACAGCATTGGTCGCCCTGCCCCAGTTAAGAGAAACAGGTACCAATGAATAGTTGGTGAAGAACAGACAGACTAAATTAATAATAAAAGTCAGCGCCTTAAATCAATATAATTTTTTGCAAGGTGAAACAAAAAAACAGCTGAAAATCTGTCCAGAGCAACGTGACAGGAATCATCAGTGCCAAAACCGAAACAGATCTTAGATAGCGGTTTGTCATCAATACTTATATAAATGCTCCCCATCAACGTGCCTAATAATAGCCTCGTAAAGAGCAGCGATTGCAGTTCAGCAAAACCCACCTCAGAAGAATCAAAAAAAGCGCCACGTAGGTTTGTTGGAGACGGTATTCATAAAATCAATTCAAATCTAGATAAAAGCGCAACATTCATAAAATAAGACTTTTCTTGTGCGTCTAGATTACCAAGAGAGCTTCCTGAGGTTGCAGGACTAGTCTCAGAGCATTACAGTAGCGCCAAAATCAGCACGGGTAACCCAATGAAGCCTTTACTTTTAACCCTTATCTGCGCACTGAGCTTTTGGGCTGGCGCAACCCAAGGAGACAACCCAATGATTATCGATGTTCGAACCATAGAAGAGTGGAACTCAGGCCACTTAGCCTCGGCACAACATTTAGAACTGCAGTTTGTTGCCACCGGCATTGAACAGCTGGTTCCCGATAAAGGTCAACAGTTATACCTCTATTGTCGTAGTGGCAATCGCTCCGGCCAGGCAAAAACCCTTATTGAAGCCATGGGTTATACCAATGTGATTAATGCTGGCGGCGTTACCGACGCTGGAGCCCTGCTCAATGAGGCAATAGTCAGGTAGTGACAGCTAGAGTAACAAGTCAAGTTACAAGTCAAGTTACAAGTCGAGAGTAGCAAACAAATCAGCAGTTCTGCCAAGGCAGATATAAAAGGCGATTGCAGAGGGTTGCGGGCAGGTATCAACGCCTATTCAAGCAACGCTTCAAACTCGGCAACGGGTACTGGCCTGCTAAACAAATAACCTTGAAATAGCGAGCAGCCCAGCTCCGCCAAGAAGCTTCGCTGGGCCTCAGTTTCAACCCCCTCAGCGATCACTTTAATGGCTAAGCTCTTGGCCATGGCAAGAATTGTCTGCACAATAATATCGTCGCTCTCTGTGATACCAATTTTGCGAACAAAAGATTGGTCCATTTTCAGCTGCGACAGTGGCAGCTGGGTAAGGTAGGAGAGAGACGAGTAGCCAGTGCCAAAGTCATCTAGTGCAAATTCCACTCCAGCACGCTTAAGTTGATGCATTTTTTCAATGGTTTCATTAGTGTTGTCGAGGATCACTGTCTCGGTGAGTTCGAGCTTTATCGATCCGGGAGAAATATCCCAGCGGGCAATTGCCTGCAATACCGTATCGACAAAATCTGCCTGATGAAACTGTCGCGGGCTGATATTAATCGCGATACTCAACCAGCAGGTACGAGGATTAGTCTGCCAGGATTTGAGTTGGGCGCAGGCGGTGTCTAGTACCCAGAGACCAATCGGTAAAATAATATCTGAGGCTTCAGCGAGGGGAATAAAATCATTCGGTGATACGATTCCCAACTGCGGGTGCTCCCAGCGAATAAGCGCCTCGGCACCCACAGGGCGGTTTTGACTATCCACTTGGATCTGATAATAGAGCTCAAACTGCCGGTCTTGCACCGCGCTGTGCAGCGCATTAGCCAGTTGCGCCTGGAGCGTTACCGTCTGCGCCATAGCCGGATCGAAAAAGCACATTCGATTGCGACCCGACGTTTTCGCTTGAAAGAGCCCTATATCAGCCTGTTTGAGTAGTTCTTCCATTGAAGTTTGATCCTTATCGGCGAGAGCAACGCCTACACTGGCAGTGCAGTGAATTGCCTGACTGTCGATGTGGTAAGGCCTATTAAGACTGGCGAGGATGCAGGCAGCAATAGTATCTACCTGGGATTTTGCCCCCTCTTCATTGAGATCTAAGGCGTCCAACAGCACAACAAAGTCATCACCGCCAATACGGGCAACCGTATCCTCACTAGCCACAGAATCACGCAATCTCTGGGCGGCTCGAATCAGAATTTTATCTCCCACATGGTGGCCCAGAGCGTCGTTAATATCTTTAAAGTTATCCAGATCGACAATTAATAAGCCCAGAGTTTTACTATCGACACCATAGGAATTCAATCTTTGAGATAGGCGATCAATCAGAGCACGGCGATTAGGAAGGTGGGTTAGTGGATCAAAATAAGCCAGCTTATGAATTTCATCCGCATCTCTTTTGTTGGCGGTGATATCGGAAAAAGAAAATACATAATTGGTCACCCGAGCTTTGGCATCGTGAATCGCAGTGATGGCAATTTGCAGTGGGAACAGCTCACCGTTTTTGCGTTGGTCCCAGACCTCCCCTTCCCAACTCCCTGAGGTTTCAATAGTCCGCCACATGTCTGTATAAAATTGTTCACTCTGCATAGTTGATGACAATAGACTGGGCTCCAAGCCAACTAGGTCTGCAGATGTGTAGCCGGTAATATCTAAAACTTTCTGGTTGACGCGCAGGGTTTTGATCTCTGCATCAGTGATAATAATTGCGTCTTGGCTGTTGAAAGTGATCTCAGAAATACGCAGCTCTTCAATGTTCTTTTTGTGTTCGGTGAGATCTCGAACAAAACCATTGAAAAAATATTCACCAAAGCGCTGCAGAACGATCACCGAAATCTCCACTGGCACCTTGGCACCGTCTGCGCGCAGCGCATTAATTTCGAAGCGTCGATGATTTTCCTTGCCCGCCCCAGTTAACAAAAACTGCTCCATTAGCTCCCGGACAACAAGATGGTGATGGGCGGGCAATATCATCTCAATAATATCCCTGCTGTGGGCATACTCCGATGAATAGCCAAAGATACGCTCGGCCTCAGCATTCCAATAGGTGACTCTGCCATGCTGATCAAGATTAATCACGCCATCTAGGGCGCGATCGAGGATCTGCCGTGATAGCAGTTCAGATTCATTGTGCATCACCACCTCGTCTTCAAGGGTGGCGGCGCCAATCTTAACCTCGGCTTCTAGACGATTGTTGTGACTGAGCAGCTTACCTGTGGAGTTTTTTATCCGCTGCAGACGTCGGCGCAATTCGATTTGTTGCACAATGGCTCGACTCAGCACAGTCAAGGCCGCTCGCTGGGCTTCGGCTAGCTTGCGTGGCACATGGTCGATCACACAGAGGGTGCCCAGTGCATAACCATCTGTGTCTATCAGAGGGGCCCCCGCATAGAATCGAATATTAGGTGCCTCCAACACCAGAGGATTGTCTGCAAAGCGGTTATCAAGCTGGGTATCCGGCACTTCCAACAGCCTGTTGGGTTGCAGAATGGCATGGGCACAGAAGGCAATATCCCGGGGGGTTTCAGTCAGATTGATACCCACCCGTGACTTTAGCCACTGACGCTGCTCATCAACCAGCGAAATCAACGCTATCGGGGCTTGGCAAACCTGTGCCGCCAGCGTCGTCAACTCATCAAATTCCTGCTCCGCTTCAGTATCGAGAATATTGAGCTCGCGCAGAGCACTCAGACGACTGACTTCATCAAACGGTATATCCGCTGCCATGATCACTCATGCCTTAGGTGGCTGATAATTAGCCAGACTCACGCAAAAACCGCGCTCCGCGAGCCCCAGCTTTAAGTAGATTTTAAGAATTATAAATATTCACGCAAAAAATCCCAATTACAGCAGGTCTATTGCCACAAAAAGTTGAAATAAACGATTGGGATAAAAGTCAGTTAGGAGCAAATAAAAGAAGAAAAGCCCGGTAAGGCCCCGGGCGGTAGCAAAAATGCCTGAACCGCGATGATTCAGGCATAGGGTTAAAGCTATTTGGAGTGAAAGTTCTTGTGGTTTAGATTCTAACGTAGGTTTGAGTAACAGTGTCACCCTTATACTCAAAGGACTGGCTCATATGATTATCATCAATCAACTGCATCTTGAGTTTCGATTCAGTACCCGCAAAACCTTCGATAGAACTAGTTATACCAGTCTCAACAACATGACCGGCTTCGTCGACGTCAAAAGAACCAAAACCAAAGTGCTTTATCGATTCACCCTCAATCACCATGCTTTGGAAAAAAATAAAGTGGCCGCCACCAATCAACTTCATTTCCATAAAATCGCCCCATTGGTCCCCTTCAGAAGCGCGCCCATCAAGCTTCCACAGGCCGTCATATACAGTGGTTTTATTAGACAGGGTTTTCCACTGCTCGACCATATTGACGCTGCGTTCGCCGTACTTCATACCCTTCAGGCTCTGAGTAAAGCCCGCTTCAGTTGGTGTAATGGTTAAGTCAAAGCTCAGATCTTTAAGTGCACCGTCCTGATTGGCAATCGGCGTCTCAACCAATACACCATCAACCCAATGGGTGTAGCCAGTGCCGGCATCAACTTTGTCAGTGAGGTCGTTGTAAAAGGCAAACATAAAGCGATCTTGAGTGTAAATTTTCATTTGATCGCGCAAATAGCTGGACACTTCACCGTTTTCGGTGACATCCACAGAGATTAGAGCGTAAGCACCATCGGTCAGGCCTGGTGTTGAATCAACCGCGGCAGCGATCGGCTCAGATACAGTCTGATCTTCGCCACTACAGGCAATCAGAGTCGCGCTTAAAGTAGTCGCTAGACCAAGCAGTAATAGTTTCTTAAGTGTCATGGGCAGATCCCCTCAGTTATTTTACTCGTTATGTTCTTATTGCGGCGTCTAAAGACTGCTAGGTCTGAACTGCCGACATTGATTCAATACTACATCAGCATCAACTCCCCATGACACCCCTGCATCCACTTAAACCCGCAGACAACCCCGCTCGACGTATTTACTCTGAGACTGCCGCTAGAACGCTAAAGAGGCTAAACTATGTGGCATTCTGAAACGCGAAAGTACTGCGCCAAACAACCCAATACAAAACCGCCCGCGAAACCTCTGCGGTAAAGCCCACTTTTTAGAAAGAGACCTAATATGACCAATGCCACAGAGCTCGAAGCAGCAACCTTTAGAAAGCTATTGGAACATTTGGATAACAACAAAGATGTACAGAATATTGATCTGATGATTCTGGCGGGATTTTGCCGCAACTGCCTAGGAAAATGGTATCTGGCTGCAGCTGAGGAACGGAATATGGCGCTTACCGATGCTCAAGCTCGGGAAGCGATCTATGGCATGCCCTACAGTCAGTGGAAGGCGAAGTATCAGCTTCCAGCCACTGCAGAGCAGCTGGAGGCTTTTGAAAAACGTCAAAAATAGCTTTTCGATGGACCACTATTCGTCGAGATGAAAACTTGGTGTCGACAGCGACAGCGCCAGCTCATCAGCATCCATCTCTTCGTCCACACCGTCAAACAGTGGTGATGACAGGTATCGTTCTCCGGTGTCCGGTAACATACACAGAATCACACTACCGGGTTTGGCCGTCTCGGCCAATTGCAGTGCCACGGCAAAGGTACAGCCACCGGAAATACCGGTGAAAATACCTTCTTTTTGCGCCAGTGCCCGAGAGGCGGCGATGCCCTGCTCCCCATCGATTGGCACCAGCTGGTCGAAGCGTTTGGCGTCGATCGACTGCTGCAGAACATTGGGAATAAAGTCTGGGGTCCAACCCTGAATCATATGGGGCTGAAACGCCGGATGACTGCCAGCAGGGGATCCGTCTGCCCTGCGCTCTTGAGGCGTGCCGCTATCAATCAGCTGGGCATTGCTTGGCTCACTGAGAATAATTTGCGTCTCCGGGCGCTTCTCACGCAAAACCTGAGCAACACCCGAAAAAGTTCCGCCGGTACCATAGCCAGTCACCCAGTAATCAAGGTTACTGTCACTGAAGTCATTGAGAATTTCTTGCGCGGTAGTATTAGCATGAATCTTTGCGTTGGCATCGGTTTCAAATTGACGGGCTAAAAACCATCCATTGGCCTCAGCCAATTCGATTGCCTTGAGATAACAGCCCATGGCCTTTTCCGCTTTCGGGGTCAAAATCACCTTGGCACCCAAGAAACGCATCAGTTTGCGACGTTCTATGGAAACACTGGTAGGCATGGTGGCAATAAAGGGATAGCCCTTGGCCGCACAGACCATTGCTAACCCAACACCGGTGTTACCACTGGTTGCCTCAATAACAGTCTGCCCGGGCTTCAGCTCGCCGCTGCGCTCAGCCTCTTCAATAATACTGATAGCTAGACGATCCTTGACCGATCCAGCGGGATTAAAAAATTCTGCTTTAACGTACAAATCGACATGAGATGGCGCCAGCCTATTGATCTTGACGCAAGGCGTATTGCCTATGGTGTCAAGAATACTACCATAGAGCTGTCCTCGTCCCTGGGTGGTGCGCGCTGCTGTGTCCGTCATAAGAATACCTGCTGATCGTTAGGGTGAACTGAAGTCATGAATAATCGTCAGCAATCATTTATCAGCCCTGCAGACATGTCAAGGACGCCTATGGCTTGTAAATAGGGTTTAACGCGAGATAACGACGAGATTGAGAGCGCAAAAGTAGTATAAATCAGAGGTCATTTTGTAGTGGTCAAGTAAATTTGGCTAAGGTTTAGAGGTTCGTCCAATACAACTGCTCGGAAGTATTTGGACTTAATCCTCCATTATGTCGATGAGGCCTGGTCTGGCTGTAATACCCAACCAAGTAATCTGTAACCTGGTGTTTGGCCTAGATAAAGTTACTGTAGCCAAGCGCCGGAATCCACTCCGATTTAAGACTCCTGAAAAATCGTTCCATTGGAGCGTTATCCCAGCAATTTACGCGGCGACTCATGCTCTATTCAATTTGATAGCGCCAAAGCTGATGACGAAATTTCCGACTGGAAAAAATAACCGCCAAGCTTGACGTCAATCAAAAGCAACTATAAGAAACCCTTAGCATCAACTTATGCTATCCATAGACGCGCCTTACTGGAATTTTATACCTTGGACTGAATATTACTTACTGCAGAATTTGTAATGTCCTTACTCGGGGTAAGAACTAAATTTCCACGCTGGTCAGTGGTAAGTTGGAGTGAAAAATAATTTTGTAGTACTCGGAGTGCATTGCCACCTGGTCCGACATTGAAAACCCCAGTCATCCGAATTGATCTCAATGATCGATCACCAATAACGATCTTTTTCTTCGCATAACGATTTAGCTCCGATACCACTTCGGCGAGAGTGTTGTTTTCAAATACCAACCTACCGTCTTGCCACGCGACAGACTGAGGAATATCGACAATATTCGCTTTTGAAATACCTTTTCTAGAGTAGGCCAGCTGCTGCCCAATATGCTCAGGTTGCGAAGGTGCGTGAGTAATAGTTGTCATCTGGTCTTGTTGCTCGACAGCTATCTTGCCCTCGATTAGGGTAACCAATACATCAGAGGGGGTTTTCTTGACCACGAAAGCAGTACCTAAGGCAGTAATTTTCCCGGCACCGGCCATCACACTGAAAGGTCGGTACGCATCGTGAGCCACATTGAAGCGTGCTTGTCCGCGCACAAGATTAATTCGCCTTGTCTCAGAGGTAAAATCGGCAATAATCCGCGTCTGGGTGTCAAGGAAGATAACTGATCCATCACTGAGTTGAAACGTTTTACGTTCGCCAATGCGAGTTTCGTAAACATCCCCTACAACAGTTACCTTCGAACTTGTGCCGTAACCCAAATGCAGGCTGCCGAGGGCGAGCATAACAAATGAAGCAGCGACAGCCATATGAACCCAGCGAACGCGAAGAGACTCAAACAGTCCAGGGCGCTCTGTTGTGCTGATTAGATTGTTAACCACAAGATTGCGCAGAACGGTCTGTCGGGCGGCAGTAATTTCTGCGGTGTTTGAAAAACTGCCCGTTATATGCCACAGAGCTTCTAGCTCCTCATAGGCACGCCTATGCTTTGAATCGGCCTGCAACCACAACTGGTAATCGGCAATTTCAGTATCACTGATATCGCCAGAGCCACGTCGGATAAACCATTTCTCGGCCTGGCTTTCGGTGAGTGCGGGTTCAACACTCTCAGCCGGTCTATCACTAGCGTTGGTCATTGGGGCTCCTTGAGCATTTCCTTCATGCGCTTAAGTGCAATCATCATATATTTCTCCACCGCACTTACGCTAATAGCACAGTGCTTGGCGATCTGAATATAGGTCAAACTTTCATAGCGACTCAGTATAAAAACTTCACGAACTCGAGGACTGAGGCTTTCTAGTAATCTGAGATAATATTCATAGAGTTCTTGACCACGAACTATATCCTGTGGCGTTACTGGATCCTCCCGCGCTAACTCCTCAACATACTCAATATGCATATCATGGTGCCGGACCTTCTCTCTGCGCAGTCGATCGCGCAGCACACTCCACGCGATGGTAAACATATAAGCATCGCTGTAGTCGCTGAGTGCGATATCGCGACGCTTCCAAATCTTACAAAATACCTCTTGAGTGAGTTCTTCCGCGTCCCATGCATTACGTGATCTTCGCATAAAGAAACTCACTAAGGTTCTTTGATATTGATCTACGAGTGCTTTCATAAATAGCACGTTCCTCCCTGGAGCTTATTTTTATCTATCTAAACAGAGTCTGTGCCGACCCTTTTATCTACAGTTGAATGAGGCCCTTTCTTATTGCCAGATAGACCGCATGTGCCTGAGATCCTGTTCCCAGCGCTTTTTTTGCCAAGGCCATATGCTTGTTTGCAGTATCGAGACTGATACATAGGTCGTCTGCTGCCTCAGCCAGTGAAAGATCAAATTTGGCCATGGTGGAGAGCAAACGTAAGGCTTTGGGTTTAATTTCGTTTTCAGGTTTGATGTGGTTAAACCTCTGTTCATTGAAAAAGCTAATGGCATCCGCAAGCACCTTTAATAATGGGCCGTAGCGTTTTGCCTTGACGCGGAATTCCGCATCATCCATACCAATCGCCATAACCGTTAAAACACCTCGATCCTGGCTAAATTTCTTGGTACTTCTTACCGGGATAATGTAAGCATTACTCACACCGTAGCTGTTATAGAGCTCCAATATCTCTTCGTTTTTCTTGAAGGTGTAGGTCATGACCGGTGAGCTTTTAATCGTATCTGTCACCATAGACAGGAGAATTGGATCGCCTATCCCGCAATGAATGTAATCTAGTACCATGTCGAAACGACAGTAACCCTCGTCCTCGTAAGCTTTAAATAATTCATCAGGAAGTGAGCTGTGAGGTGCCTCAATAGTACCCACGCCAGTCTTACAGATTAACGCGTAATCGCTAAACCCAAGCCCTGTAAGTATTTGCATAATTTCGGCGTGAAACTCCTCAACCGTTTCAACACTACTCAAATTCCGGATGTAATCAATTTGGCTTATCAAAATACCCAAGGTTTGATCATCTGCATCTTCGGAAATAACAAGCTCTCCGGCCTCGAGAAAATTAACTGGTTTTTGGTAACCCATTTTCAGCAACGATTGACACTGTAACGTCATACTTCAAAATCCTTATAAGACAATGGTGGTATGAAAGATCATATTTAAGAAGATAGTGTTCAACAATTACACGTAACCGTGGATCAGGGGCAGAATCCTGCCTGATTATTGATAGCAATTTGCCAGTATGTGTAAATCAAGCGCTAGATCAATGGCAGACCGGCATACTATTAGCGGGCGGTGCAGGAGCCATTTTTGAGCCATTGATTATGTCAATAATCGGACTGTTGGAACCATCCTTCCATGAAGGGAATTGCTTTATTTCTGCCATTTCCAAAGAACGGTTGTTCGTGTACAAAAACGTTATGCAGACGAGAATGCGCACCTCAACACAGACGAAAAATTGAGTCAGGAAAAATATATGGGTTTTAACGGGCTCGAAACTAGACGCAGATCAATAAAAACCGATTTCTGCGATTTGAATGTCAGCGCTGTGCTCTCTGCCGAAGGCAACAATGCCGATACTGCGGATGGATTTGGGGTTGACCACGTCACTCAGCCACTGCCCTGAGCGGGCGAAGGCTGTGAGGGGCACTTTAACGATCTGCCACTGGTCTGTTGTAGTGAAGCTTGCTTGATAGTACTGCCAGGGCAGCAATGTGCCACTGGTGCGCAGGTGCAGAAAGTACTGCTGGCCATTGCCACGTACTTTTAGATAGGCACCAGAGGCGGTGTCGATGGTTTTCTTCGGGATGGCTTTGCGCAGCTGGATAAAGCCGCCATTATTTTCGGTGCTGACCTGTCCTGTCATATGAGCATACTGTTCGCCTTGGTCTTCCTTGAAGACGACTCTGCCTTGAGAGACTCCGCCCATGACCTGATCGCTGACGTAGGACCAGCGAAGCTGTGGGTCGGATTCAAAGCGATCGATCATCAGGGGCTCCAGAGCATTGGTGCTGGGGATCAAGAACAGGCTTAGGCAAGTAGCCATGATGTGCTGGCGAATAGTTTTCATGAGTAAACGCCTTCTATCCGCGCTTGTATTGAGTGGGGCAGTAACCGCGACTGACGTCTGGTGAGCGCAATTGCAGGTGTTTGGTCTTGCGCCCAGTGACACGTTTTCGCCAGAGACGAAATGATCTTGGCTTCATATTACGGCGCATCAACGAGATGACGGCAGACTCATTCAGATTAAACAGGCCTTCGATAGCTTCAAAGGGTGTACGATCTTCCCAAGCCATCTCTACAACACGGGAAATTTCGCTGTCGCTTAAGCCAGTGACTGCTGGCACAGGCGCTACTGCGGGGTGTGGCTCGCCGATATTATCTGCCATGGGCCTACCTTCTAATAAATCTATACTTTGTTACGCTTTCAATGGATTATCCGATGACTCACTCAGCTATTACATTTGCTCTTGCTTTGCGGTAGAGTCGTTCGCTTATTATTTCAACTTTAACCAATCTCAGTAGCTTACTATGACCGAACAACAGACCGAACAACAGACCGAACAACAGACCGAACAACAGACCGAACAACAGACCGAACAACAAGCCATCAACATCGATGCTCGCAAACTCTTTAACCTAGGCGCCAATTTACTGGTCGCCGGATTTAAAAACCAAAGCCCGGAAAATGCTAAAAAGCTTTTCAAAGAACTTAAGCAAGGCGTTTCGGTAAATTCTGGCGAGCTAAGCGGTGAGACCAGTGGCATTAAGATACCGATCAAGCTGGAGCTTGACCGCAGCGAATATAAGGGGCAGTTTAACTACCCCAACTTTGAGTTGTCTCTGAATGCCATGCTGCAGAAGTTCCAGACTGAGGTGCGCAAAGACAAAGAACTGAAGGATTTACGGACTCTCACCAATGAGGCTACTGGGGGTATAGTGTTTAATCTTCCCTCTGGCGTCGAGATTCAAGGCAATCTCAATGTGATGATGCTTTGCATGGAGCCATCAGCAGATTGTCTGGCTGTTCGATTAATGTTTGTTGATTCGACTCAGTTCCAACAACAGAGCTAGCCGGTCGGAGGCCTAATTTGAGCAACCGATTTCGAGCCTCTTGTCTTGAGTAGCTTATCTTGACCAGCCATCTTCGCGAGCTTAGTAACCATCTCGCTACCATCATGCCCCAGATCGGCAGCCGTCGGCTGCCTTCACTATTAGTGCGTATGCTGAAGAGCTTGGTGCCTTTCGATAATGCGGTTATGTTGCATTATCGTCACGATGAGCAGCCACTCATCCTGTATAACGACATTCCTCCGCCAGAACTAAAGAAGCAGATTGATACCTTCGTCAATGGTGCCTTCTTGCTCGACCCTTTTTACCGTGCCGCGATCGACGATCAAGCTAGCGGTTTGTTTCGATTGTCTGACCTAGCCCCCTGCGGCTTCGAAAAAACTGAGTATTACCGCAGCTACTTTCGCTACACCGAGATTAAGGATGAGCTGGGTTTTATTATTCATCTCTCGGCGGATCAATTTATTAATATTTCCATGGGCCGACTGACCTTTCCACAGCCGTTTAGTCCCACCCAAATAAGTCTACTGGAGGATATTACCAAACTTATAGAGACAGTATGTATGCTTCAGTGGGGCGCCGAAACTGATCCTCAGCAGGCACCTAATAAGCTGCCAGGACAGTTAGATCGTGCGCTGAAGTCTTTCGGCACGGCTTTTTTAACCGGTCGCGAGACCCAGGTAGTACAGCTTTTTCTCCACGGACATTCGACCAAGTCAATTGCCGAGCGTTTGGGGATTTCTCCTGAGACCGTCAAATTGCACCGCAAAAATAGCTATGCCAAGTTGGATGTATCGTCACAGGCGGAATTATTCCATCTATTTATCGATTCTCTTGCCAGTCTGTCGGACTATTCCGACGGCGATCCGCTGATTGGCTATCTATAAACCCAAGACATTCAGCATTCCGCTTCTAGACATAATTAATTAACCAAATACTACTGCATCTTCTTCTAGCGTTCCCTTTATCTCTGCCCCAGGTGCGAATTGACCGGAAAGAATGCTCTGGGCAAGAGGATTTTCAATCATCTGCTGAATGACCCGCTTTAAGGGCCTGGCACCATAGACTGGGTCAAAGCCCGCTTCGAGTAGTTTATCCAAGACCTGGTCACTGAGACTCAGCTGCAGTTCATGATCGGCCAAGCGCTTCTGTAAGAGGTTGAGCTGGATAGAAGCTATACCGCGGAGTTGATCCTTGGCCAAAGGGTGGAATACCACCACCTCGTCTACTCGGTTGATAAATTCAGGGCGGAAATGGCCGCTAACTACATCCATAACGGCAGATTTCATGACATCGTAGTTCTCTTCACCGGCCAGCATTTGAATAACATCGGAACCCAGATTTGAGGTCATCACAATCACTGTGTTTTTAAAATCCACGGTGCGGCCCTGACCGTCAGTCAAGCGTCCATCGTCGAGGACCTGGAGTAAAATATTAAAGACATCCGGGTGCGCTTTTTCAATTTCATCGAGCAGCAATACTGAGTAGGGTCGCCTACGCACAGCTTCGGTGAGATAGCCGCCCTCTTCATAGCCAACATAGCCGGGAGGCGCGCCAATCAATCGTGCCACGGAGTGCTTTTCCATAAACTCGGACATGTCGATACGCACCATGGCTTCTTCGCTATCAAACAAAAATTCGGCGAGCGATTTACAGAGTTCGGTTTTACCCACGCCAGTGGGGCCCAAAAACAGGAAAGAGCCATTGGGTTTATTCGGATCAGAGAGACCAGCCCGTGAACGGCGCACAGCGTTGGATACCGCGACTACGGCTTCACTCTGACCCATCACTCGCTGGTGCAGGGAATCTTCCATACGCAGCAGTTTATCCCGCTCTCCTTCGAGCATCTTCGACACGGGGATGCCGGTCCACTTGGCAACCACCTCGGCCACTTCTTCGTCGGTAACTTTGTTTCTCAGCAGGCGTTTTTCAACCTGGACTTCACTATTGGCAGTGGCCAATTGTTTTTCTAAGTCGGGAATAGTGCTGTATTGAATCTGCGCCATTTTCTCGAGATTGCCTGATCTGTGGGCTGCTTCAAGATTGACCTTGGCTTGCTCAAGTTCAGCTTTAATGTGGGTTGAACCCTGCATTGAGGCTTTTTCAGATTTCCAAATCTCTTCTAGATCGGCATAGTCTGCACCCAGTTCGGCTATATCATCTTCAAGTTTTTGCTGGCGCTTGCGGGAGGCTTCGTCTTTGTCTTTTTTGACCGCTTCGCGCTCGATTTTTAATTGGATTAAACGACGTTCAAGACGATCCATTTCTTCCGGCTTGGAATCAATTTCCATGCGGATACGACTGCCGGCTTCATCGATAAGATCAATTGCCTTATCAGGCAGTTGACGGTCGGTAATGTAGCGCTGGGATAGCTTGGCGGCGGCCACTATGGCGCTGTCAGTGATCTCAACGCCGTGATGCACTTCATAGCGCTCTTTAAGGCCGCGCAAAATTGCCACTGTATCCTCTTCGCTCGGTTCTTCCACCAAGACTTTTTGGAAGCGGCGTTCGAGGGCGGCGTCCTTTTCAATAAATTTGCGGTATTCGTCCAGAGTGGTGGCGCCGACACAGTGGAGCTCACCGCGGGCCAAAGCGGGTTTCAGCATATTGCCTGCGTCCATGGCGCCCTCGGCTTTGCCGGCACCTACCATGGCGTGGATTTCATCGATAAACAGGATAATTTGCCCTTCCTGCTTAGACAGATCTTTGAGTACGGCTTTTAAACGCTCTTCAAAGTCGCCACGAAATTTGGCTCCGGCTAAGAGTGCGCCTAGATCAAGGGTCAATACGCGTTTGTTTTTTAGACCCTCTGGCACTTCACCATTGATAATTCGCTGAGCCAGACCTTCGACTATAGCGGTTTTACCGACACCGGGTTCGCCGATTAAGACTGGGTTGTTTTTGGTTCGACGCTGCAAAACCTGAATGGTACGTCGAATCTCGTCATCGCGACCAATTACCGGATCCAGCTTGCCAGACTCTGCCTGTTTGGTGAGGTCGATGGTGTACTTGTCTAGGGCTTCACGTTGGCTCTCGGCATCTGCATCGCTAACCTGCTCGCCACCGCGAACCGATTCAATAGCGCTTTTGGCTTTGTTCACATCACCAAATTTGGCCAAGCTTTTACCGAGTAAATTTTTATCTTCAAGCGCGGCTAACAGCAGAATTTCGCTGGAGACAAATTGGTCACCTTTTTGCTGAGCGCTGCGATCAGCCATATTTAATAGACGACTGAGATCTTGGGAGAGATTGGCTTCGCCAGTGGGCGAGCTGATCTTGGCGAGTTTGTCGAGCTGACTATTGAGTTCAGCTTGTAGGCCGACCACATCAAAGCCGGCACGGTTGAGTATCGGGCGGACACTGCCACCCTGCTGATTTAATAATGCCAGTAAAAGATGCAGTGGCTCTATAGCGGAATGGTCGTTGCCCACGGCAATGGATTGAGCATCTGCCAGAGCACTCTGCAATTGATTAGTTAGCTTGTCGATTCGCATGGCCTACCTCGAAAATGGTTTTTAATCTTGCTTAGTACTTGAGGTGGGGGCTGACGGTAAATTTTCAACGGCTGAAAACAATTGGTTGATGTAAGTCATAAAAACAAAGCATCAATTAAGAGTACAAAAAGCGGCTCTAGCTCTGAGGTGACGGCGCTAAGATCTTAGCTGACAATCATGTTATCGCGATGAATAAGTTCATCATCTTCACGGTAACCGAGAATTTTGACTATATGTTCGGTGCCTTGACCTTTGATACGATCTGCTTCGTCGGAGTGGTAATTGACCAATCCACGGGCGATTTCCTGCCCAACGGCGTCAACACAGCTGACCAATTCACCACGGGTAAACTGCCCTTTGACCTCAGTCACGCCAACAGCCAATAAACTGCGACCCTGCTGCTGCAAGACCTTAACTGCACCAGCATCGAGTACCAGCTGACCTTTGACCTGCAACTGCCCTGCGAGCCACTGCTTGCGTGCCGCCAGAGGTTGCTGTGAAGCGGTGAGCAATGTGCCCACTTCGGCGCCTCGGGCCACTGCAGTCAATATGCCGCTGTTGCGTCCGCCTACGATTACAGTGTTGCAACCAGAGCGCGCTGCCAGTCTAGCTGCCTGTAGTTTGGTTATCATGCCGCCACGACCGAGGGCACTATTGCTTCCGCCGGCTAAGGCATTGAGAGAGCTGTCATTGGCCATGGCTTCACTGATCAGCTGAGCATTTGGATCTAGATCGGGGTTGGCGCTGTAGAGGCCGTCTTTATCGGTGAGAATCACTAGTAGGTCAGCATCAATCAGATTGGCCACCAGTGCGGCGAGACTGTCGTTATCACCAAAGCGAATTTCATCGGTGACTACGGTGTCGTTCTCATTAACTATGGGCAGCACATTTAATTGAATTAAAGTCTGTAGGGCACTGCGGGCATTGAGGTAGCGCTGGCGATTGGCTAAATCGTCGTGATCTAATAGTATCTGTGCAGTGAGACGATCAAAGCGTTGAAAGCTGCTTTCATAGGTCTGAATTAGGCCCATCTGACCTACTGCGGCAGCGGCCTGAAGCTCATGAATACTCTCGGGGCGGGTTTTCCAGCCAAGGCGCACTATGCCTTCGGCAATTGAACCGGAGGACACTAAGACAATCTCTTTACCCTGAGCCAAGAGCTGGGCGATTTGCTCGACCCAGCCGTCTATAGCCTGGCGATCAAGGCCAGCGCCATTGTTGGTCAACAGCGCGCTGCCAATCTTAACGACTAAGCGCTGTGCATCTCGGGTAATTGCTCTTGTCATACCTAGCTACTCTCTATTCCCCAAGCTCAGTCTTGGGTGCGGCAACAATTAAAGCTACAGCTACTCTGCGTAAACCACTTCAACATCGTGGTCGTCATCATCTTCGTCTTCAAATGCTTCGTCGAACTCTGCGCCTTCTATCTCTTCGCCGCCAAGGCGGGCCAAACGTCTTGCTTCAGCCAGCCCTTCGATGCGCTCGCGCGCTTCAGCTTGAATCTGCTGACGGCGCTCTTCCACGGCAACTGCCAGTGTCGGGTCACTGTTTTCGCGATCGCGATGACCATCTATGTAATCCATGATCGCTGCACAGAGGGCTTTGGTGCCCTGGGCTGAGATGGCGGAGATAATAAATACGGGACCCTGCCAGTTGAGTGTCTCAACAACATCTTTGCAGGCCTGCTCAACTTCACCTTCGGGCATTAGGTCAGTTTTATTTAATACTAGCCAGCGATCACCTTGCGCCAGGGTAGGACTAAATTTAGCCAACTCCTGCTCGATCACTACGGTGTTTTGCGCTGGTGTGGTGCCGTCGTAAGGCATCATATCGACAAGATGTAACAGCAGTCGTGTGCGTGTCAGATGCTTGAGGAAACGAATACCCAGACCTGCACCTTCAGATGCGCCCTCAATCAACCCGGGAATATCAGCGACAACAAAGCTTTTATCACCGCTCATACCCACTACGCCTAAATTGGGCACTAGGGTGGTGAAAGGATAGTTGGCAACTTTTGGTCTGGCTGCCGAGACAGCGCGAATAAACGTTGATTTGCCAGCGTTGGGTAGCCCGAGCAGGCCCACATCAGCGAGTACTTTCAGTTCAAGCTTGATCTCGCGCAGCTCGCCATCACTGCCTGGAGAGGTCTGTCGAGGGGCGCGGTTAACGCTGGACTTGAAGCGCGCGTTACCTAGGCCGTGAAAACCGCCCTGGGCAACTTTGAGCTGCTGACCCAGTTCGGTGAGATCGCCCAGTACATCGCCGGTCTCTTCGCAGAGCACGGTGGTGCCCACGGGAACCTCCATAATCAGATCTTCGCCGCCGCGGCCAGTACAGTCAGAGCCACGTCCCTGCTCGCCATTTTCAGCGCGAAAATTACGTGTAAAGCGGAAGTCGATCAGGGTGTTGAGGCCCTCTGCAGCAACGAGAAATACACTGCCACCGTCACCGCCATCACCGCCATCTGGGCCGCCTTTGGGAATATATTTTTCACGGCGGAAGCTCATGCAGCCATTGCCGCCTTTGCCTGCCTGTACCTTAATTGTTGCTTCGTCGACAAATTTCATAGGATCAGTTTACAGTTGCTGTTGCTGTGTGTCATGGCGTCGGCGACCAGTGCTAAATCGCGCGCATAAAAAAAGCCCCACGTAGGGGCTTTTTTAACATGAAGTGGTAGTTACCTACGCGGAAACCACTTCTGCATACTTACGGTTCTTCGGGCCTTTCTGCACAAACTGTACAACGCCTTCGGCAGTTGCAAACAGTGTGTGGTCTTTGCCGATACCGACATTGTTGCCTGGGTGGAATTTGGTACCACGCTGACGAACAATGATGCTGCCTGAATTTATTGCTTGGCCGCCGAAAACTTTCACACCAAGGCGTTTGCTTTCTGAATCGCGACCGTTACGAGTACTACCACCAGCTTTTTTGTGAGCCATTGCTATTTCCTCTTTGGATTATCCAGCGTTAATGCTAGTAATCTTAACCTCTGTATACCACTGTCTGTGGCCCTGTTGTGTGCGCGAGTGCTTGCGACGACGGAATTTAATAATATTCACTTTGTCGCCACGACCGTGAGAAACGATCTCAGCAGTCACTTTGCCGCCCTCTACGAGAGGAGCACCAACCTTGACTTCGGCACCTTCGCCGACCATCAAGACTTCTTCAAAATCGATATTATCACCAGTCGCTAGATCCAGCTTCTCAAGACGAAGGGTCTCTCCTTCAACTACGCGATGCTGCTTTCCGCCACTTTTGATTACTGCGTACATGTTCTGCTCCAATTTATAGTGGCCGCATCAGTTAGTTAGCAGCCAGATTCCGTCGCTTTTTTTCTTGAAGCCAATAGCCTCTGCGAGAGGGCGGCAATTCTAATGGAACACCCCCCTGTTATCAAGTCTTATCCGACTGAAAAACAGAGGAATTTTACGCTCTGCACAGAGGCTATCCGCGGAGCCAAATAAGTGACCCGTTGCGACCGGTTTTTGGCTCCCTTCTAAAGGAGTAAAAGCGTTCTGAATCGCTGTAGCTGCAGAAGTCGCCGCCATAGATGTGCCTGACACCTGAGGCCTGAAGTTCGGCTCGTGCCAGAGCATAGAGATCGGCGAGATATTTGTCTCCAGCAGAATCACGCGGCGTAAAGGCGGCGACTATGGCTTGTTGATGCTGTGGATTTTGCGCCTGATCGAGAAAGGCTTGCAGCACTTCGCCACCCACTTCAAATACCTGAGGGCCGATGGCGGGCCCAAGATAGACTAACAATTGGTCCGGCGACTGATGAAAGGTGGCGACTGTTTTGCGCAGTATGCCACCACAGAGTCCGCGCCAACCGGCATGGACTGCGGCAATCTGAGTACCAGCGCGATCACAGAATAAGACCGGCAGACAGTCTGCGGTTAGTACTGCACAGACAGCAGCGGGTTGATCGCTGTAACTGCCATCGGCTTGAGGTGCATTGCTAGATTCTGGTAGATAAGCGCCTGACGCATACACAATGTCTGTGCCATGCACCTGATCCAGCCACAGCGGCTCTGCGGGCAATTTAAGTGACTCGACTAGGTTGCGGCGATTGGCAAACACATGTTCCGGATCATCCTGCACATGTAGCGCAAGGTTACTCTGATAAAAAGGTGCTCTGCTACAACCGCCGCTGCGCATTGTTATGGCGGCACCAACATTGGCGGGGGCCGGCCACTGAGGGGTTATTACGTCTATTGGCATAAGTCTTCTCCCAGGGGTTCTCTAGTCTTATTGCCTGGCTTTTTACGCTAGCCTTCCTTCAGAGCGGCTAAGAGTTTTAGCATATCGTCGGGAAGTTCTGTCTCCCAGCTAACGTACTCGCCAGTGGCCGGATGCACCAGACCCAGTGCTCGGGCATGGAGAGCCTGACGACCCAGCTGCTGCAGAGTATCTCTAAGATGATCGGATACGCCTTTATGAATACGGAAGCGACCTCCGTAAGTGTAGTCGCCAACTATTGGGTATTTAATGCTCGCCATATGCACACGAATCTGATGAGTGCGTCCGGTTTCAAGCTTTAGGCGGATATGAGTGTGGCCGTCAAAGCGCTTGACCACTTTATAGTGAGTGCGCGCCTCTTTGCCATCTCTGACCACAGCCATTTTGACTCGCTGCTTGGGATGCCGGCCAATCGGCTGATCGACCATCCCTCCTCCGGTCATGACACCACTGACTACGGCTTCATATTCACGGCTGACGGTGCGCGCCTGGAGCTGCGCCACCAGATCGGTGTGGGCGGCGAGGGTCTTCGCCACGACCATAAGACCGGTGGTGTCTTTATCAAGACGGTGGACAATGCCAGCACGGGGCACTGATTCTAACTGCGGGCAGTGAAATAATAGCGCGTTGAGCAAAGTGCCCTCGCGATTACCTGCGGCGGGATGGACAACAAAATTAGTCGGCTTGTTGATTACCAAAATACTGTCGTCTTCGAAGACGATATTCAATGGAATATCTTCGGCTTGCCAATCCCCCTCAGGTTTTAACTGGGCTGAGATCGCAAGGATTTCGCCACCCAGCAGTTTAAATTTTGGCGATTGCTGTTGCCCGTCCACTGTTAGCTCGCCGGATTTAATCCACAGCTGCAGGCGCGAGCGGGAATAGTCGCTAAACAGTTCCGCGGCAATTTGATCAAGACGACGGCCACAGTCACTTGCAGAGACAGTCGCGGTTTGTTCAATCTGGTCATTAGAGTCTGTAGCGTCTATAAAATCAGTCAATCGAGGTAGTCCTAGCGTTAAATTTAAGAGGCTGCCAACATGGGCGGCCGTGCTGGTTTGATGTACCAGCGCCTTTACAATAGCTATATCAGCCACACAGATTGGTTTACCGCAGCCTGTGTGGTTAAATGCACGACTACATCGCTAGCGCGTCGACACTTTCTCAGGCTGGGAATATTACATGAAAATCAGGTCAATTATTTTACTCATATTGAGTTTGTCTGCTATCTCTGGATGCTCTTGGTTGGGATGGGGTGAGGATGAGTCTACTGAAGACGAAAGCTCTGGCTACACCGAAGTCGATTTTTACGAAAAAATCCAAAGCAGCCTCAACTCGAGCAACTGGTCGGTAGCGATTAGCAACCTGGAGTTGCTGGAGTCACAGTTTCCCTTTGGCAAGTACGCCGAGCAGGCTCAGCTTGAACTTATGTACGCACAGTTTAAGTCCGGTGACCATGACTCTAGCATTGCCGCCGCAGACCGTTTTATCCGTTTGCACCCTCAACATCCCAATGTCGATTACGCCTTTTATGTAAAAGGTCTCTCTGAGGTCTCACAGGCTTCTAGCGTCTTTGATAACTTTCTTCCCACAGATAGCAGCATGCGAGACATAGGCACAGCGCGCAATGCCTTTGGCACTTTTTCGGAACTGCTCAATCGCTTCCCGAAAAGCCCTTATGCTGCCGATGCACGCAAGCGCCTGGTGAACCTACGCAACCGGTTAGGCCGCGCTGAAATACATGTGGCCAACTACTACTTCTCTCGCGGTGCTTATTTAGCTGCCGCTAATCGCGGTCGCTTTGTGGTGGAGAACTTCCAACAAACGCCAGCTGTTCCAGATGGTCTTGCGGTGATGGCTCAGGGTTATCAGATGTTGGGCATGCAGGAACTAGCTGATCATGCGGTTGAAGTCTTGGCTGCAAACTATCCCGAGCACCCTTCGCTCAATCAGTCAGGCGAGTTCGATTTTGACAAGCGTCTGGTGGGCAGTGACGATTCGTTCCTCGGCAAAATAACCTTTGGTTTGCTCGAGCGGCTGCAACCGCCAGCTTTTGACTCCCGCGCTATCTATAATCGTTCTGTGCGCGAAGCTGAGCTTATTGAGACCAATGAAGATAAGAAAGAAGAACCGCGCTCGATTTGGAATCGTATTTCCTTTGGTCTAGTCGACTAATTTATCCACTGTCCAAAGGGGTGTTGCGGAGCTTATGAACAAGGCAGCTATTATCCAAGAAATGCGCGTTATTCCAGAGATCGACCCGCATTTTGAAATCCAGCGCAGAATACAATTTATCAAAGGCCAGCTCATAGCAGCTGGTTGTAAGACTCTCGTTCTGGGCATTAGCGGCGGTGTTGACTCGTCAACCTGTGGCCGTCTCGCGCAACTCTCGATAGACCAGTTAAATGCTGAGCAGAACTCTGGTGACTATCAGTTTATTGCTGTGCGTCTGCCCTATGACGTACAGATGGATGAGGAGGATGCCCAAGTGGCATTGAGCTTTATCCAGCCCAGTAAAAGTCTTACCGTTAATATCAAAGGAGGCGCTGATGCTATTCATGACAGCGTTTGCGGCGCCCTGACCGAAAATGGTTTGCATCCCCAAGACAAAGGCGTGATTGATTTTGCCAAGGGCAATCTCAAAGCGCGCGCACGGATGGCTTCACAGTATGAGATCGCCGGTATTCTTGGGGGGTTGGTTCTAGGGACAGATCACTCGGCAGAAAATATTACTGGCTTCTATACTAAATTTGGTGACGGCGCCTGTGATCTGGCACCGCTGTTTGGACTGAGCAAGCGTCAAGTGCGAATGCTGGCCAAGACTCTGGGTGCGCCAGACTCCCTAGTAATCAAGACCCCGACTGCGGATCTGGAATGTCTGACACCACAGAAAGCCGATGAGCACGTTCTCGGGCTCAGTTATGACGAAATTGATAATTTTCTTGAAAACAAAGCTGTCTCTCAGGAAATTGAGGATCGGCTGATTGCTATTTACAATAAAACTCAACACAAGCGTTTGGCTATAGCCACAATCTACGACTGATAAAGGCTGGTTGAGTTAACTCCAATTTGGATGGAGATATCAGTATGCAGGAAGCATCGCGGCGCAATCACGCCCCCCCTAGATTACTCAAGCTCTATTCCAGCTACAGGCTATTTCTCTCCGCCCTGCTTCTGTGGCTGGGCCACTTAGATTCCTCTCCCATCTTTTTCGATGACAGCGACAGCGGCCTCTTTTCCACAGCCGCTGCAGCATATCTAATAGCCAGCCTACTCAATCTGCCACTGTTCCAATTATTGCGTTGGAGGCCCAACGAAACTCTGCTATTTGCGATGTTACTGGTGGATGTGGTGGCGATTAATCTAATGCTCTACAGCTCTGGTGCAATGGCCGGATCCATGGGCTATCTGCTAATGGTTACTGTGGCCGCATCCGGCACTTTCCTGAAGACCAGGTTAGCGCTATCCATTGCTGCGATTGCCAGCTTTATACCTGTCTCTATAGCCATGTCGGAATTTCTTTTCAGCGACGGCGGACAAACGGAAGCAGTGCGCAGTGGTGTCTTCGGCATTCTGCTGTTTGCCACTGCGGCAATCTTTATCTATCTGACTAAACGTTTGACTCTGGTACAGGCTTTGGCCGAAAGTGAATCCAGAGCGGCGACAAGGTTGCAGCATATCAATGACCTGGTTTTTAATAAGATGCTCACCGGCATTATTGTCTTTGACAGTGATTTTTGTATAGAGCAACTCAATGAGCGGGCGTCCCTTTTACTGGGTCCAAGTGATAGCCAGAAACTACTCGCACGCCACGAATCCCTCGATCAGGTAGCCGAACTACTGACTTACTATCATGACTGGAAGGCCAATCCACAGCGACAGCTGCCAACCTTTATATGTAAAAACTCCGATATTCCGCTGCAAATCAGCTTTAGTGAAATTCACAGTAACAGTGTTGTAGATACGATTTTATTTATCGAAGATGCACGGACTCTTTCGCAACATGCTCAGCAGCTAAAAAACAGCTCCCTGGGGGCACTGACCTCAAGTATTGCCCATGAAATACGCAATCCTCTCGGTGCCATTAGCCACGCCGCACAGTTGCTTCAGGAGTCGCAGTTGGATCAGGCGGACCAGCAGCTGGTAGACGTGATGCTGCGCCACAGTAACCGAATGGACAATTTGGTGCAGGATGTTCTGCAACTGTCACGACAGCAGGCACCGCAAATTAGTGTCACCAATATATTTGCCAATTGCATGCTGAGTAAAACCCAGGTGCAAGAGAGTAATCTGTTTAATAATCCCCAGATCGAAATTGACACTTCAGCACAGTCTGTTAATGCACCATTTGATAGCAGTCAACTGCAACAGGTGTTGGTCAATTTAATCAGCAATGCACTGCGTCACTCAGAGAAGAAAACCGGCCAGCCTTGGGTGGCCATTCGCTTTGATTATCAGACCGATATGAATCTGGCCATGCTAAAAATCTACGATCGCGGCGAAGGCGTTTCTGACGCCAACAAACATAAAATCTTTGAACCCTTTTTTACCACCGAAAAACAGGGTGTGGGGCTCGGCCTCTACATAGCTCGGGAACTTTGTGAAATAAACTTCGCTACACTAAGCTATGTGTATAAAAGCGCATCAGAAGGCTACTTTAAAATAGTATTTTCTGATCCGGCCAAGCTCCTGCCAAGGAATGCAGACAATGAAGAAAACCGTTCTGATCATTGATGATGAACTGGATTTACGCGAACTACTCAAGCTGACACTGGCAAAAATGAGTATTTCTGCCATAGCGGTGGAAACCGTTAGGGAAGCCAAAGCCGAACTCAAACAGCAATCCTTCGATCTCTGTCTAACTGATATGCGCCTGCCAGACGGCAGCGGTCTCGACCTAGTCGCCTATGTGCAGAAGCACCATCCACAGCTACCGATCGCGGTGTTAACCGCCTATGGCAATGTGGAACTTGCGGTCGAGGCGCTTAAATTGGGGGCGTTTGATTTTCTCTCCAAGCCGATCAACCTATCGCGTTTGCGCAATCTAATTAGCAACGCCCTGTCACTGCCTGACGCCGCCCATATAACGAGCATGATCAATGAACCTCTGCTACTCGGCGAATCACAGCATATGCAGAATATTCGTCAGCAGATCACCAAGGTGGCACGCAGTCAGGCACCTATGCATATCAGCGGTGAGTCGGGCACTGGTAAAGAACTGGCGGCTCGGTCAATACATCAGCAGAGTGCTCGAGCTAAAAATCTATTCGCCGCGGTGAACTGCGGCGCTATTCCGAGCAATCTAATGGAGTCGGAGTTTTTTGGTCATCTCAAGGGCAGCTTTACCGGTGCTATTGAAGATAAGATGGGACTTTTTCAGGCGGCATCGGGCGGCACATTATTTCTCGATGAGGTGGCTGACCTACCTCTAGATATGCAGGTTAAATTGCTCCGTGCGATTCAGGAGAAACGGGTTCGACCTGTGGGTTCAGAGAGCGAGGTGGAGGTAGATGTAAGGCTGATTAGCGCCACCCACAAAAACCTTCAGAATGCGGTGATGGAGGGCTGCTTTCGCAGCGACCTATTCTACAGACTCAATGTGATAGATATTCATATGCCCAGTCTGCGACAGCGCCCTGAAGATATAGAACCGCTTACTAAGGAGTTTCTCAAGCATCTCCGCAGCAACGGCAAAGCCGTTGAGTTGTCCAATTCGGCGCTGGATGCACTGCGTTGTTACAACTTTCCAGGCAATGTTCGTGAGCTGGAAAACATTCTTGAGCGAGCCGCTACCCTTTGTGAAGAAAACCGTATTGAGGTTACGGACCTTAAGCTTTACGGCGACAGTGGCGGCCAAGAACAGAGTAAGATTGCTCATCCCGAGCGCCAGCCCGCGGAGATTAACTCCTTGGATGATCATCTTGAGGAAATAGAAAAAGAGATTTTATTGGATACCTTAGAGCGCTCTCGCTGGAACAAAACTGCCGCCGCGAAAAAACTCGGCATCAGTTTTCGTTCCATACGCTATCGCCTGCAAAAGCTTGGGCTGGATGATTAGCTAACCAGCAGTGTCAACGCTAGGGAATAAAAAGCCAGACTACTTGTCCTGTTTACTGTACCACCAGACTCTACGCCTAACGCCCAATGGGTCTCCCTCAGTGTCCTCCGCGTGAAATCCAAACATGACACCACTGACTGCTTTTTCCTCAATGGTGCAGTTGCCATCGGCATCGCAGATTTCCTCTTCGACCATAACGGTAAAGCCCACAGGCTGCGGCAAGAAACCACCGCCTTCAACGGTGGCATAGTTTTTCTCTCCAGGTGCCTTACCCAATACGGCAAAGGGATTTATTTTATAAATTCGCGCTTCACCTAAGTCCGTACAAGCATCGTTTTGCCCGGGAAGATTGGTCGCAAAGGTGGCGACCTCATTAGTTGTTAGCACTGAAGTCACTACTTTCTCACCGCTTTCAAGGGCCAGATACCAGCCTTTTAAAAATTTGCTGTTGGAGGTGATGTCAGTGTCAGGATCAAAGACCGACGTGTCACCAGAGACGGCGGTAGTGGCGGCCGCCAAGTCATTTTGGGTTAATGTCACTGTCGAGGTTGAAGTGCTGGTTTGGTCGTAGTCACGATAGAAAATCATATAATTTTGCACTGAGGTGTCTACGGGTTTTTCCCGGTTTCCAGAGCCAATAATAATCATGTCGTAGTTGCCATCTGGACTCTCAACAACATCGGGTGCATTTAAGAAGCGCTGTGGCGAAGTGGAAAATTTAAACAGACGAGTGGCTTTCCAATCGGCAACAGTGGAACTGCCAATATCAAGGCGCCATAGCTGCCCCCCAGTATCACCAAAATAGACTCGATCAGAGTAACCATTGCCATTGCGATCAACCACGGCGAGATCTGATGGCACGCTAAACGTCATATTGGCTTCACTGAGAACTATGCCTGAGGGACTAGACACTGAAGCTGAGGTAACCTGCCAAATATCCTCGCCAGTTAAGGCATCAATAACAATCACACCGCGACCCTGGGTACGGGTTGCTAGATCTCCATCATCTACATCGGGATCGTAACCCAAGCCCGTAATAAGCACGATTTTGTCCTCAGTTCCTATCTTTAACTTGGTAATAACTGGCTTTGACCAGGTCTGCCCCAGTTCACTGAAGCCATCGTCGGCACTACTTTTGCGCCATTTCAACAGAGGTGATTCAGGATCGGTAACGTCGAGGGCATAAAGCAGATCCCCACCACGTCGCGCAGTGAGGTAGATGATAGCGCGGCTCACTTCGTTGTTGCTGTCGTAGACTACATAGCTGCCTACGGAGCCATCAAAAAAATAGGGCTTATTATCAAAGCCTCCAGTCAAACTAGTGTTGTCGTAGAGTTCTTTAAGTAGCGGGAAATGCTCCGGCGCCGTAAATGCCCAGATCTCCTCGCCATCTTTAGAGCTTCCATCCACGGTCTTCTCAACAATACCGCCCTTGACTCCGTGGAACATACCGTCGTTAGAGCCATAAAAAACATAGGGTCCGGTGCTACCGCCGTAATTGATCACCACTGGCTGAGAATGAATCACATCACCATGGACATTGGGCCGAATATCGGTGATATCTGTGGGGTCATCGTTGTCCGCATCTTCAAGATCAATGCCTTTTGACCAGTTGATAATGTTATTCATCTCGGCGCTATCAGCAGCGCCAAAATCACCGAAATTGAGATTATTGTTGGACGTCGCAAAGTTTTCCAAACTGCTGCAGGTTCCGGTGCAGGTATAGACAGTGCGACCGGTACCAACATATTCACGCAATCCCTGAGCCACGCCGCCGCGCTCCACTTCTTTGCCGTCGGGATTGTCGCTGACACTGGTAGTCTCGGAACCACGATTAACCGAGAGTGTGGGTATATTGGTCCAATAGGTGCTAGAGGCAGTCCAAAAACTTCGCGCCAGTGTTTCAATAAATCCGGTAGCTGTGTCCTCCGCAGCATCCCCTTCGGCATCCACTAATATCGGCTTGCCGGTAATTGAGTCGAGACCAATTTGATAGAGTTTGAGATTGCCAGCCCAACGAGGCTGTTGTGAAGGGCGAAAGATGCCCATATAGATCTGATTTTCATTGGTGCCCTTAATGTTTACCGACACAGGCAAACTCACCGCGGCAAAGACACTGTTCTTCTCGAGAATATCATCGACCACATCGTTTAACGCCGCGGCCAGTGCGTCGGCCCCTGAAGCGATCAGATAGTCGCCGCCACCAAAACCTGAGGAGGCGTTATACATCAAAGCATGCTTCGAAGCCTCAGGCTTAGTCAGGCCAAATTGTCTGTAGTTTTTTGCATCAGTGCTGGGATCATATTGTTTGCCGGTGGAATTGAGTGCCTCAAATACATCAACAGCATAGATCGAG
This sequence comes from Gammaproteobacteria bacterium MOLA455, assembly GCA_000511875.1. Classification (GTDB taxonomy): domain Bacteria; phylum Pseudomonadota; class Gammaproteobacteria; order Pseudomonadales; family Porticoccaceae; genus HTCC2207. The sequence continues at coordinate 358,826 of AZIN01000004.1, read as the reverse complement.
ACATTCTGTTTTCCCTCCACGTCATCATTAATATCATTAGTGTTCAAAAAACGTGCATATTCATCCAGCCAGCTGGACTCTTCACCGCTGTGAAACTGAATGGATAATGGATCACCGGCAAAGACGCCACCCAGAGCATCGAGCTTGGATTCAGCGACATTATTCTCACCACTATCCGGGCCGCCATTGGAAATAAATAGCATATAGTTATTGGCGCAGGCCTGATCATCAATTGGGCTAATATAGTTGCTGCCATTAAAGGCGCTGGGATCAAAGCCATCGATATTTGACGACGACTGCACGCCATCCTGCTGACCCGACTGATAAGCCTCCCCGGCAAACCACAAATAGGCTTCATTAAACGCCAGAGCCATAGGCGCATTATTGGTTTTTGGCAGATTTTCTGAGCCATAAAACAGGCTCGCATCAAAGCCTGTTGCACCCCATTCCATGCTCAGTTGAGCGAGACAGGCGGCCTCGTTTGCCGCAGCAGTATTGCCTTTAAATGCATCTTTATTGCAGTAAAGCCTTGCCTTGATTGCATTGATATCAGCGTCACTTGCGGATTCAATTTTTAGGAAGGCCTGAATGGCTTTCCCCCCTTTCGGCGAGTTGCCGCTGGAGTAAACCAATATACCTAAATTGATACCTTGGAAGTCAGGATCATCAGTAAAGCGCTTCCTGAGGCTGTCGAGGAATTTAAACAGCGCTTCATGCATAATCTGCTGTTTAGTCACACCATTGGAATTGCTGTTCCAGTTAGCCGAATTATCCAGTACAAGTAGCACATTGGGCACCGCAACATTGGTTGAATTGGCGCGGAAAATATCGATATCTGCGGCGGAAGACCAGAGCGATAAAAGTAGTATCAATGCCACTACTGGTCCTCGAACTAACAGCTTGCGATGCAATATAGGTGTTTGCTTCATGGTGCAGCCTCCTGGCTTATCAAACAGGGCAATAGCCCTCGAGATACCTAAATTTGAATCCTTCAATAATATTCGATGATGCCCCCGAGACCGGGTCAGTTACGCTGACATCAGCTTCCCAGTAATACTCTGGATGACAGGGCGCCGAACTGCCCTCGAGCAGAGAACAACCCGCAGGGGTGGCCTGTAACAGACATTGCAGGCCGTTGATGGTGACTGCCATGCCATTGGATACATTATTTGGCAATGAGAGAGTGAAATCGCCATTGCCATCTAGGTAGCTGCTGTTATTGACGTAATAATCGAGATCGCTGAGCAGATAATTAATCGAGTTTTGCGCCGCCTGGCTGGCTTCTTGCTGGCGCTGCTGACTCTGCACCAGTTGTAGAGTGATATTAGTCGAGGTAATGGTCGAGACACCGAGGGTGGTCATTACCAGCAGCATGATAAGGGCGACAATCAAAACTGCGCCACGCTGTCGTGCTGCTCTGAAGTGAAAAATGCTCACTAAAGATTGTTTTTTCATGCGCCGCTCCTCTTAATGCTGACATTAGTGAGCCGCGCAACAGCGCTAAATAACCGGCGTTTTTTACTGTCACTAAAAGTAATCCCCGCCTTGTCTGCGTAAGAGTAGGTTTTGCCGTCAGCCAGTCCCGGTGCATTGCTGGTGCTACTGAGCAGCAAGAAAACTTTTACCGATACCACATCTTCCCACTCGCTGGCTGAGGCGGGCAGCTCCACAAAAGCGGGGTTGCTCCCATCTGCATTGGCAACCCCATCTCCAGAGCGATCAATGCCGTAGACCAGCTGAAAATCGTCCACCCCCTCAACTAAGGGTTCCGGGACGTAGGCTCCGTTAATAAGACTTAGGCGGTTAAACACATTGTCAGTGTCAACGAAGTAAATATCTTGGTGATACTCACGAATGGCAGCCACAGTAACGTCATCTTTTTCCCGCAGGGTAAAGTTGCCACTATTGACGCCGGCATCCAATATTGCAGCGGTGACCGTCTCTTGCAGATAATGTTGGTTAGTATCCAGCCCGGCAGTGCTATTAACCGAGGTGGTATCCGCACGACGAATTAACAGAACATCCGAGCCGCTGAGTAAAACATCGCCGTTACAGGTTGTGGTGCCGGCGGCAACGCCATCTAATCCGAATACTGGGTAGTTCATGCCATCGCGCAGGCTGGCCGAAGATACTCCTGTGCAGTAATCGGGCTGCGCTGTCACGGAGTCATCAAAATAGTTTTCTAGACGACCATAGAACCCAGCCAATTGCAGCTCACGGCTTAACAGATTGGTCAGGTAACGACCGTTTTCCACCATCTCGCTGGTGAGCTCGAGCTCTCTAGCGGTGCGCGAGGAGTTTAGAGTGACATCGAGAATTGCCCAGGACAATACTATGCCTAGGGCCACCGCAATCAACAGTTCGACCATGGAAAATCCCGACTGCTGCTGGCTGGCTCTGTGGCCGTAATAGGCGGCGTTTCTGTTCATCGTTAACTGTCCAGAGTTGGGGTACGCACTACATAGGTCACTGCCCGGCGCAATTTGCTACTGGCGCCACCGTAGCCTGTGGCACCGCAGTTAGTACTTGTTGGGGCAATGGTTTCCACCAAACCCTGCCAGACGACAGAAATACTGTAGCTCTCATTGACACTGTCATAGACAATACAGCCCCGTGCATTCAACAGCCCGCCAACGCTGGCACCATCCATCACTTCACCAGCGCCCTTTAATAAATCACTCCACTCATTAACTGCATCCACTACTTGAGCCTGGGTCTCAGTGGTGCCATAACTTGAGCAGGTGTAGGAACCCGAAAATCCGGTTCCCACTTCGGTTGAGGCCAATCCATAACAACCTTGCGCCAGAGGGTTTGAGCGGATCTGATCGACCATATAGTCCACCAAATTTAGTGCGTAGACTCGTTGATAGACCTCGAGCTGAGCTTTTTGCGCGCGATTTTGCAGGGAGGCGTATCCCAGTAAACCCACTGCAAATACCAATAGCGTAATAAGCACCTCGATAATGCTAAAACCGCGACTGCTCTCTCGCGACATAGCGCTCTGAGATATAGATCCCGATGCTCTCTGATTGAATTGGCTGTTAGTCATACCAGCTGGCATTTTTTTGTCCCAGGTGATTTACCGTTAAGGTGTCACTGCCCTCCTGTGGTGTGCCCGCTATAGGTGTGGCTTGGAGCGTAAACGTTGGCGGCGAAGCGCTGTTGTCGACTGCACCTATGGTCACTGTATAGTTGTCGCTGACCCGCGCCACGGGCGTGGTGCCAAGCGCTGCGAGAGTGGTGGAATAGGTACGAGTGTCGAGAATAAATTGATGCTGGAGGCTGGATACTTCAAGGAGGTATTGCTGGGCGACGGCGCGATTGTTACGCACTATGTGCTGCTGATAACTGGGATAGGCGACTGCAGCCAATATCGCCACAATAGCGACTACGATCATTAATTCAAGCAGTGAAAATCCTGCGGTTTTTGGTTGGCTCTTCATGATCCATCAAGCTCCTTGTTTAGCTCCCTGTGCAGCTCCCTGTTTCTAGCGCTCTGCTAATATCCGGTTTGCAACTTTAGTACTCTAATTACAAATAATATAAATAATACAAATAATACAAAACAACAGCTCTCGCAGATTAACGGTAATAAATATCAGATTGGCGTCGCGCTAGTCATTCTATTTGCGCTATTCAACCGGTCTCTATTTATTCTCTAGCTGCTTGGGCACTCTATTTTTGTTCCGCCAGTATCATCGTAACCATCGCCATCGGAATCGCTCGACAGGCGAATGCGGCCACTGCGAAAGACGATTACCTGACGCCCGTAATCAACAGTTTGATTTGTTGAACAGACTTCAAGGTTGCCTGACTCCAGAGCCTCACCGTTGCGTGCAAAGCGCATATAAGGGACCCCAAAGGAGGCTGACATCTGCAGGGCAATGGCGTTTATATCGATTTCCTGCTGAAGCATTTCCCCACCATCAAAATCGTTATTAGCATTGTCGTCGCGAAACACTAACAGGCGCAGACCTTCGCTGTTTACACAGCTATTAGAGGCATCCACGGTGCACACAGTCCACACCTGGCGCTGGGATAAGGCAAGACCCCGCGCCAAGTCCAAAGCATTGCGCACTTGCACCGTTTTTTGGCTGATCGCGCGCTTTTGCGCAAACGTGGTAAAAGATGGCACCGCCACGGCTAATAAAATAGCGGCGATGGCCAAGGTGACCATTAGTTCGACCACGGTAAATCCGCGCGAGAAAGCGAAGCGGTTCATCCCTAAACTCCTAACATGACAGCAACTGTAAAATCTCAACCTGCTTTTAACTTGTCATTAGAGGATAGCAGCTAATCAGAGCCTGACTTATTAGTCTCGGAAAATTGCGATTGAATCGATGTTAATCAGCTAGCAGAACTACTTCCAGTGTGGCTATGAGGGCCACCAAAATCATAGACTCATGAGCAGCTACAAATAGGCGACCATACTGATGACACCCACCACCATTGAGTAGGGACACTGAGTTTTAATATGGTCAATATGATCAGATACTGGACCAGTGGAGGCCAGAATCACCACTATTTGTGGGTCTGTTTTCATGCTTAGATAAATCTCTGAAGCGGTTATTGGGAAAATAGTGGAAGTACTTGGTGACGCAGTATAGGAATCGCCGCAGCAGTGATAGCGCAACACCAACTTAAGCTAGGTCTCGGTAGTATGGGTTGCCAAGCCTGAGGCCCTGAAACGAAAAAACCCTTGCAGGCTAATGCTTGCAAGGGTTAAAAAATCGTCGCAGTCTAATGCTTCTTACTAGATGTTCATACACTAAGAAGTCTTAAAGCTGCGCTTTGCTTAATCCAGAGAAGTGGTAGGAACACGCAGACTTGAACTGCGGACCCCTTGCATGTCATGCAAGTGCTCTAACCAACTGAGCTATGCTCCTATTTCTTCCAACGAGTCGCATTCTACACAAGCCCTACAACTCTGCCAAGGAAATTCAAGACAATTCGAACTACAGTTAAAGAGGTAACAACTTATCGACGAATAAGATGTTTAAAAACGGATTTTCATCTATCAAAAAGGATTTCACATGCTTCAACCTGTAATCATTGCCGGTGGCTCCGGCACTCGACTCTGGCCTCTGTCGCGGCAACTCTACCCCAAGCAGTTCTTACCTCTTGTTGGTGACAAAACTATGTTCCAGGTGACCCTAGAGCGCCTTCAAGGCTTGGACTCTGCGCCGCCGATTATTGTCTGCAATGAAGATCATCGCTTCATCGCCGCAGAGCAGTTGCGACTTGCAGGCGCTGAGCACAACGGAATTATATTAGAACCCTGTGGCCGCAATACCGCGCCCGCCATCTGTTTGGCCGCGCTGTTGGCCAAAGATATAGATCCGGATGCCACTCTGCTGGTGCTGCCAGCAGATCATCATATGGACAATCCCCAAGCGTTTCTCACCGCGGTTAAATGCGCACAAGAATCAGCTGCCAAAGGAACGCTAATCACCTTTGGTATTCAACCCAGCGGTGCGGCTACCGGTTATGGTTATATTAGAAGCGCCGAGCCGCTGATCGGTGATCAACCACAAAAGATCGGCGAATTTATTGAAAAGCCAAATCTTGAGCAGGCCGAGAATTTAATAGCCAGTGGCGATTATCTCTGGAATAGCGGCATATTTATGTTTCGCGGCAATGGGTTTCTCAATGAGCTAGAAACACTGCGCCCCGACATTGTCACTGCATGTCGCCAGTCATGGCAGTCCAGCTCAGCAGATATGGAGTTTGTGCGTCCAGATAGCAATCTCTTTTCTGCCTGCCCCGCCGAATCAATTGACTATGCAGTAATGGAAAAAACCACCAATGCCATGGTTATGCCGATGGACCCTCAGTGGAACGACCTAGGCAGCTGGTCATCACTGCTAGACCTGCTACCTAAGAACAATCAGGGCAATGTTGAGATCGGCGATAGCATAGGAATTGAAAGCAGCAACAACTATGTACATGCCGAAAATAAGCTAGTGGCTACGCTCGGCATCAATGATTTGGTGATAGTCGACACCAAAGACGCGCTGCTAGTAGCCCACAAAGATCATGTGGAAAAGGTTAAACAGCTGGTGGATATTCTCAAGGCCGAGCAGCGCTCGGAATATATCCATCATCGCGAGGTCTATCGCCCCTGGGGGAAATACGACTCAATGGATCAGGGACTTCGCTTTCAAGTGAAGCGCATCACCGTTAAACCCAATGCCAAGCTGTCCGTACAGATGCATCATCATCGCGCCGAGCACTGGGTAGTGGTCAGCGGCACAGCCAAGGTCAGCGTAGATAATGTCGAGCGTCTAATCTGCGAAAACGAGTCGGTCTATATCCCAATCGGCGCAGTGCACAGCCTCGAAAACCCAGGAAAAATCCCGATTGAGCTTATCGAGATACAGTCTGGGACCTATTTAGGAGAGGACGATATTGTCCGCTTTGGGGATCTCTACGGGCGTGTCTGAAGCATTCGCCAACTGATCCCCTGCGGCAGTTTCGCCACGTTGAAGATGGTTCTGACGACCAATGGCAAAGTACTGCAGGCCATGTTCTTGCAAGCGTTTTGGGTCATAGAGGTTGCGACCATCGAAAATAACCGGATAGGTTAACGCGGCTTTAATCTCACTAAAGTTTGGCGACCAAAACGGCTTCCACTCGGTACATACTACCAGCACATCGGCCCCGCGGAGCGCCGCCTCTTTAGTGCCACAGAGCACTAAATCATCGCGCACCCCATAGATAGACTGAGTGGCTTCCATTGCATGGGGGTCAAAGGCACGCACTGATCCTCCCTGGCGCCACAGCGCCTCCATTAACAGTCGACTGGGTGCCTCACGCATATCATCGGTACCGGGCTTAAATGCCAAGCCCCACAGCGCCACAGTTTTACCACGCAAGTCACCGTTAAAATAATTCGACAGTTTGTCGAACAGACGGTGCTTTTGCTCATCATTCACCGCTGTCACTGCGCTTAATAACTTGGGCTGGTACCCAGCATTGATAGCAGTAGCCTCCATGGCCCGCAGATCCTTGGGAAAGCAGGAACCGCCAAAACCGCAGCCTGGGTAAATAAAGCTGTAGCCTATGCGCGCATCTGAACCCACACCAATTCTAACCTGCTCAATATCCGCTCCCACAAGCTCGGCTATATTGGCGATTTCGTTGATAAAGCTGATTTTTGTCGCCAGCATGGAGTTAGCCGCATACTTGGTCAGTTCCGCGGAACGCACATCCATAAAAATGAGCTTGTCCCGCTGACGGTTATAAGGGGCATAGAGCTCATGCATCATCTCTTCGACTCGGGCACTGTCGGTGCCAACAATAATCCGATCAGGGCGAGTAAAGTCAGCCAGTGCCGCACCCTCTTTTAGAAATTCCGGATTCGATGCCACGCTGAAGTCCCAGTCAACATTGCGCTTGTCTAGAGCTCTCTGAATGTGCTGTGCAACTGAGTCGGCGCTGCCCACAGGAACCGTAGACTTGTTTACCACCACCTTAAAGCCGTCCATATGCTCGCCAATAGTACTGGCCACATTGAGCACATACTGCAGGTCAGCAGAGCCATCTTCATTGGCTGGGGTGCCCACGCCGATAAAAATCATCTCAGCATGTTGCACTGCCGCTGCTGCGTCAGTGGTAAATTTGATATTGCCATCCGCCAGTGAGCCGCTGAGATAGCTTTCCAGACCAGGTTCATAAATCGGCACCTGACCAGCGTTGAGGGCGTCGACTTTGGCCTGGTCTATATCGACGCAGACCACCTGATTGCCGACATTGGCGAAACAGGCGCCCGTGACAAGCCCTACGTACCCACTTCCAAAAATTGTTATCTTCAAAACGGATCCCTGTTCAATATTTAAGGCTTGCGAATATAGACCATAACAGATCTCTGTTCAATTATTTACACCCTGTAAATATAGGCCATAGAATCTGATTCAAAGCTGAATTAGACAGCGGTCATAAACCAGTCTCTAACTACTGTAAAACGGCTGACATTGGTTTTACCGCCACGGGTCTCGACGTCAACTTCACCAACATTTACTACTTGGCCGACGATCCCGATTCTATTGATTACCAGGAAGGATTCGAGAAAATGAATCTCGGCACAGGACTGCACGGTGAAAACTGAGCCTTTATGCTCTATGGCCGCAATATAACTGATGAAATGACTGCATAAGGCACTGCCTATGTGCCATTGGCACCCGGTTTTCACTTGAGATATAGGGGCGCTGGCAAAACGTGGAATGGTCGCTTCAGCCACAGCTTCTCAGCTTTGTTTGAGAAAAAGTAGTCACAGCTAGAACTAAAATAACGGGTTGCCCCCGTCATTTTTTGTGTCCGAAATTACCACCGCAGTGACTGTTGATGACAGTGAACGGCATAGTTTTTCCGCTAATATAAGGCCTCACTGAGAATCCTCTGTAACCAAAATCTCGCCCCACTTAACTCTGCGGACCAGACTATGCACAATAAAACTACCTTAGTAACCGGCGCCTCAGATGGCATCGGCCTCGAATGCTGTAAAATTCTCGCCGCCAAGGGCTCTAACTTAATCCTAGTATCCCGCCGCCAATCGCTGTTGGACGAGATAGCCGAGAGTCTTAAAACGCAATATCCAACAATTAGCTGCACTGTGATCACCGCAGATCTTGCTGCACCACAGGCGGCTCAAACGCTGTTCCAGCAAGTTCAGGAACAGGGGCTGGAAGTGGATTTTCTCATTAACAATGCCGGGCTGCTGCAAAATGGCTTTTTTACCGAGCTTGATTTGGCCGCTCAGGAAAACATGATTAACGTCAATGTTCTCGCTCTGACCTCCTTGACCCATCTGTTTGCAAACAATATGGCCAGTCGCAGTGGCGGGCATATTTTAAATGTTGCCTCACTCGCCGCCTGGACGCCGATCCCCAATCAGAATGTCTATGCTGCCACTAAGGCCTATGTGCTGTCGTTTACTCAGGCGCTGCACGACGAGCTCAATGCGAGCAAGTCAGGGGTCACAGTCTCCGCTCTCTGCCCAGGCTACACAGCCACCAAAATGATGGATAACCCAGACCAGGGGGGTAAGCTACTGGTTCCAGATGGCATGCTGCAGTCGCCGCGAGAAGTTGCCGAACAGGGTATTGAAGCCTGCCTCGCTGGTCGACCGACCATTGTCACCGGACTGGCCAATCGCATTACCGTAGCCATTACTCGCCTGTTCTCGCGAATGGCGCTGGCAAAAATTGCCGGGCGCTATTACCGCAGCAATATGCAGTAGTCATCTCAGAGTCTGCAGATAAAACACCTTTTATAAAAGTTAAAAGAGACCAATATGAACGAGCAAACACCGAGCAAAGTAATGATCACTGGCGCCAATGGTTTTATTGGCAACAGCTTGATGCGCCACTATCAACAGCAGGGCATTGAAGTTGTGGGCGTCGACTTGCGCGGTGATGGCGGGGCTATTGTGGAAGGTGATATTGGCAATCCCGAAACTATTGCCGAACTGCTCGATCAATGCGATGTCATTATTCACACTGCTGCACTGGTCTCCAACGCTCTCAGTGACGCGGCTATGTGGCGGGTCAATGTGCAGGCCACGGCCAACCTGATTGCCGCGGCTGAGAAATATAAGGTTCGCCGTTTTGTGCAGCTTTCATCCATTGTTGCCTACGGTAATTCAGCTGCCGGTGAGCTCCATGAAGATCACCCGGTACATGCAGATGGAGGCAGCTATGTCTTAACCAAACTTGCGTCTGAGCACGCAGTGTTAGCGGCGCATGCCAAGGGCAATATAGAGATCGTGATTATACGACCAGGTGATGTCTATGGTCCCGGCAGCCGACCCTGGTTAATCTTGCCTTTAGAAGCCATTCACAAAGGTCAGTTTATGCTCCCGGAAAAAGGCGAAGGATTTTTTCGCCCCACCTATGTCGATGATCTGATCCGTGGAATTGTACTGGCAGCTGCCAGCCCCGAGGCCAATGGCGAAATATTTAATCTCTCATGCCAGGGTTATATCAGCAGTAAAGAGTTTTTCACTCACCACTACAGCTGGCTCAACAAGAAAGGTCCAATGTTGGTATCTACTCGACTGGCACTGACAGCCGCCAGCTTAGCCACCAAACTTGCCTATCTAACCGGCGGTGTGAATGAAGCCTCCACTGCCACAGTGGCTCAGTTATCGACCAAAAGCTGGTTCAGCATAGAGAAAGCCCAGCGAATTCTCGGCTGGGCACCTGAAGTGTCGTTTGAAGAGGGGATGGCGCGCTCAAAGCAATGGGCAACTGACGAGGGCCTGTTAAAGAAGTAATCAATCTTTTAAATTAACGGCGTGTGCTGTGCGATAGGACCCAGCGGTCTCGCCGGTCCACTGCTTAAAGCTGCGATAAAAAGAGCGGGCCTCAGCATAACCCAGCTCATGAGCAATATTGTCCAGTGTCAGCTCGGTATTTTTCAAAAAGTAAGTCGCCAGTTCATAGCGCAGTTCATTGAGCACATCTTTGTAGTGGGTGCCCTCTTCGCTCAGCTTTCGCTGCAGGGTACGACTGCTGATACCGAGCTTTTCGGCGATCATTTCACTGGAAGGCGGTTGCTGATTAATCATCAGGCGCAAAATATTTTTTACTTGGTCAGTAGTGCGCTGACTTTGATCGAGCCCGGCCAATAATTTAGTGGCATGGGCCAGCAGCATTTCCAGCAGCTCGGCGTTGGCTTGGGGTAACACTTCATCAAGCAGGCTCTCGCGAACACGCACACCACTGAAAGGCTGATCAAACAGCACCTCACAGTTAAACACCTCCTGATAATCTGCCAGCAGTGCTGGGTCCTCCGGCGCCGAGTGCTCAAACCAGATACTGTCCCAGTGGTCAAAGTTAAGAAACTGACGCGCATAACAGACCCAGGACCCTAAAACATTTTCTACCTCGTGGCGCTTTACCTCGGGATCGGTAAACAGACATTGCCAGCGCTGTAGAACCACACCATGAGCGGTCTCAAAAGAGGTTACACCCATGTCGCCAACGATTTTTTCATAGATCGGGATTTTTGCCTGAACCATCCGCAATGTGGAACAGTTCATGGAGATATAACCGAGCACACTAAAAGACGCAGGTTCAACAAGACGCGCCGCATGCAAACCAAAACAGGGATCTTTACTCGCCGGAATCAACAGCGCCAACAACCGCTCCATACAGGAATTGGGCAGATGGCGGTTATTGTCTTCCAGTATCTTCGGATCTATTCCGGCCTCGGCCAGCAGAGGTTGAACATCTAGACCACAGGCTTCGGCAGCGTTTAAATACTGCTTAATCGCAGGTGCCGACGCCAGTCCATTGCTGACCACTTGAATCATCTTTGCCCCCTGAGTAAACAGCTGACCGAAATCGTCACACCGCTGTCGTCACCTGACAGTGACCAGTTTTTCCTGCAGACTATCATACGTAACTATGTATCGTCTCAACAATAAACTCTAACAATAAAGGTATTCGCTATGCGTCTATGGAATGGCTGGGGAAATGAAAATAGCGACTTGCTGATGGAGCTCAATGGTGGTTTGCGCAATCTGCTGCAGGCCCTAGTGGGACCAGCCACCCCCTTAGGTGAAGCAACACTGGAACAGGTTATGGCTAAAGTGCCGGCCTCCAAAGCCCCAGCCCACCCGCTTATCAGTACAGACTCAGAGACCCGAGTGCGTCATGCCCGGGGCCAAAGCCTACCAGACTGGCTAGACATGCACAGCGGTGATGTAGACAATTTTCCCGACGCTGTGGCAGTGCCCGAGACTAGCGCAGAGGTACGTGAATTACTCTGCTATGCCAAAGACAACGACATCGATGTGATTCCCTATGGCGGCGGTACCTCAGTAGTGGGTCATATCAATCCAGAGAACAGTGCGCGCCCGATACTGACCATCAACATGAGCGCCATGAACAAGCTCATTAAGTTTGATCACGAGAGTCAATTAGCCACCTTTGGAGCCGGCACAGCGGGCCCCGAATTGGAAGCCCAACTACAAAAAGAAGGTTATACCCTAGGCCATTTCCCCCAATCTTGGGAGCTTTCCACAGTGGGTGGCTGGGTTGCCAGTCGCTCCAGCGGACAGCAGTCTCTGCACTACGGCCGCATTGAAAATATGTTTGCTGGCGGCTCTATTGAGACCCTCGCAGGCACTCTTGAGATACCCACTATTCCCGCCTCCTCTGCGGGTCCCGATATTCGTGAAATGATTCTTGGCTCTGAAGGACGCATAGGCATTATTACCGAGGTGGTGGTGAGAGTGACCAAACTGCCCGAAGAGGAATCTTTTCAGGTCGTATTTTTCCCCTCCTGGGAAGTGGGTCTGCAGGCCGCTAGAGAATTAATCCAACAGCGCATTGCTCTGTCTATGGTGCGCCTAAGCAATCCATTGGAAACCACCAGCTTGCTCTATATGGGTGCCGGTGATGACAGCAGCGGCGTGGTCGCTCTGGAAGCTGCGCTGGCAGAAAAAGGCATTGGAGCCGGCAAAGTAATGATGACCTTCGGTGTCACCGGCTCCGCTCGCCACTGTACGACAGCCAAAGAAATGGCACTGGATCACTGCACTAATCTCGGGGGTTTGGCCGATCAAGCTGGCTTGGGTGATAGATGGGCCCATGGCCGCTTTCGTGCGCCCTACCTGAGGGATCCTCTGGGCCGTGCCGGCTATGCGGTTGACACTATGGAGACTGCGGTCGATTGGTCAAAGGTGCCACAGACTGTGGAGAATATCGAATCGGCGATCCGCAATGGATTGACCGATGAAGGGGAACAGGTTTATACCTACACCCACCTCAGCCATGTCTATGGTCAGGGTTCGAGTATCTACACTACCTATCTATTCCGACTCGGGGACAGCTACGGGCAAGCAATGGACCGCTGGCACAAACTCAAGGCTGCAGGTGCCAATCAAATCGTTGTCAGTGGCGGCACTATTAGTCACCAGCACGGTGTGGGACGAGATCACCGGGACTATCTGGCAGCCGAGAAAGGCAACCTGGGTTTGGCGGCGATCAATTCACTGTGCCGACTATTTGATCCACGGAGCCAGATGAACCCGGGCAAACTACTACCTGATGAGCTCAACTAAAATGATTGAAGTACGTCCTTTATCTGATCGCTGCTTCACCTCCAGAGACAAACTGCTCGCCGAAATGCGCAGTGGCGAGTCTCTGGATTGGGACATCATTATTATTGGTGGCGGCATAACCGGTGCCGGTATTTTGCGTGAAGCGGTGCGCCGGGGCTACCGTGCCCTACTGCTTGAACAGGGCGATTTCTCCTCCGGCACCTCGAGCCGCTCATCGAAAATGGTTCACGGCGGTTTGCGCTATCTGGCCGCCGGTGACCTGAAGCTGACCAAAGAGAGCCTTATAGAGCGCGAACGTCTGCTTGCAGAAGCGCCGGGACTAGTCCATCGGATTAACTTTTATTTCGCCCTCAGCAAAGGTCTGTTCCCCGGCCGCTGGGCGATGGCTGTTATTTTGACCATCTATGATTTTATTGCCGGTATCTACGACCACCGCTACCACAATAATCGCCGCCTCGGAGAGCGATTCCCCGACCTCGCGCAGGGCCACCTCAATGGTGCGGCCTCCTACAGCGACGCCATGGTGGATGATTCAAGATTGGTGCTGCGGGTCTTGCAGGAGAGCATAGAAACTGGTGGTACCGCCATCAACTACAGCAAAGTCAACCAGCTGCTGTTGCAAGAGGGTCAGGTTCAAGGCGTCATGCTGAATGATTCTGAGAGCAGCGAGGATATTCGCCTGCGCGCTGCTGCGGTCATTAATGCAACCGGTGCCTGGGCCGATCGTCTGCGCAACCAAGTCAATGCAGAGAAACGCATCCGCCCACTGCGCGGCAGCCACCTGATTATTGCCCGTGAGCTGATGCCAGTCACTGATGTACTCACATCACTGCACCCTGACGATAAGCGCGGAGTCTATGTCTACCCCTGGGAAGGCACCACGGTTATTGGCACCACTGATCTCGACCACAGTGAAGATCTAGATATTGAAGCCAGTATCAATAAGGCCGAAGTGGACTATCTGCTTCGGGCCTTTAATGTGCAGTTTCCCAAGCAAACAATTAGCCGCGCCGACATTATTTCCAGTTGGGCTGGGGTGCGCCCAGTTATTGGCTCGGAAAGCTCCAAAGATCCTTCAAAGGAGCGTAGGGATCACGCAGTCTGGTCAGATAATGGCTTGATCACAGTTAGTGGCGGCAAGCTCACCACCTTCAGGCTGATTGCGCTGGATGCCCTGAACGCTGCTCTGCCTCAGCTACCCAAAGCCAAATCTTTCAGCGACGACCGGGTATTTATCACCCCCGACCTCACACCTGAAGATCTAGTTGCCGATGACCCAATCTGGGCGCAGCGCCTGCTGGGTCGTTACGGAACCCAAGCCAAAGTAATGCTCGACAGTGCACCAAAAGCAGAGCGCCAGCGCATTGCCGGCACCGACTTCTGCCTCGCTGAATGTCGCTGGGCAGCACGCCATGAGGCGGTTACTCATCTCGATGATCTACTGTTGCGACGCACTAGGTTAGGCATGGTCATGGTTCATGGGGCCGCGGAATTACTCCCCGCCCTGGAAGCTATTTGTAGCGCTGAACTGGGCTGGAACCAAGACCATTGGCAAGTTGAAGTTAAACGCTACCTGAGTATCTGGAAGCGTTTTTACAGCCTTCCGCAAGACAACGATGGCACATAAAGTAAAAATAATAGAGCCCGATTGCCATGGAAATAGCAACTGACAAACAAGAGTATTTACTCTCTATAGATAACGGCACCCAGAGTGTCCGCGCTATGGTCTTTGATCGAAATGGCCAGCTGATAGCAAAAAGTAAAATCGAGATCGAGCCCTATTTTTCCACCGAGCCAGGATGGGCCGAACAGCATGCCGACTATTTCTGGCAAGCCCTCTGCCAGGCGTGCCATCAACTCTGGGATCAGCTCGAGATTCCCCGAGAATCAATCAAAGCCATTGCCGTTACCACCCAGCGCGCCACTGTAGTGGCCATGGGTGCCGACGGCCAGCCATTGCGCGCCGCCATTAGTTGGCTCGATCAACGGCAGATCCACAGCAAGCCAGAGTTGGGGGCAGTGGAGTCACTATTGATGCGTGCCGTGGGTGCCAAAGCAGCGGTGGATACTTTTCACACCCAGGCCGAGGTCAACTGGATTGCTGAGCATGAACCAGAGCTTTGGCGGCAAGTAGACAAACTGTTGCTGCTCTCTGGCTATCACAACTACAAACTCACCGGTGATTACAGAGATTCTGTTGCCAGCCAGGTGGGTTTCGTTCCCTTTGATTTTAAACAGCTAAAGTGGGCTGAGGCCAAAGATTGGAAATGGCGTGCAATTCCCTCCATTAAGCGAGAGATGCTGCCGGAGCTGGTTGAGGCTGGCGGCGTACTGGGTCACATCAGCAGCGCAGCCGCAGCTGAGACGGGTATTCCCCAGGGACTAGCGCTTATTGCCTGCGGCTCAGACAAAGCCTGCGAAGTGCTCGGCAGCGGCTGTCTGGATAGCAATACCGGCAGTCTCAGCTATGGCACCACGGCCACTTTTAATATCACCAGCGACAAGTACCTTGAAGTCATTCCCTTTCACCCCGCCTATCCAGGCGTGATTCCCGGGAGCTTTAATATTGAGATGATGGTGCCACGAGGCTATTGGATGGTGAGCTGGTTTAAACAGCAGTTTGGCCTCGAAGAACAGTCCGCCGCTGAGCAACAGGGCGTCACGGTGGAGTCACTGTTTGATAATTTGTTGCAGCAGGTTCCCGCCGGCTCTGCGGGCCTGACCTTGCAACCCTACTGGGGCGCAGGTGCAGACAACGAAGGCCCAGAAGCCAAGGGTGCCATTATTGGCTTTGGCGACGTACACACTAGAGCACATCTCTACAGAGCAATTATCGAGGGACTCACCTATGCTCTGCGCGCCGGTAAAGAGCGCGTGGAGAAGCGCAGCGGGGAGACCATCACCAAACTATTGGTCTCCGGTGGCGGTTCTCAGAGTGATCAGATAATGCAGATTACCGCGGATATATTCGGCATGCCGGTGCAGCGACCTCATACCTTTGAGACCTCGGCCCTGGGTGCCGCCATGGCGGCCGCAGTAGGCTGTGGACTCTATACCGACTTTGCCAGCGCCGCGGCCAAAATGACTTATCCTGGTGATCGTTTTGAGCCTATAGCGGCCAATCATGAAATCTACAATCAACTCTACACTCAGGTCTATTGCAAAATGTATCAGAGCCTGAAACCCAGCTATGAAGCGATCCGCAAAATTACCGGTTATCCCAACTAGACAGCAATAATCTGCTGTAGGGCTTTTTCGAGATCGCTATATTGGAATAGGTAGCCGCTGGCCAGCAACTTGTTCGGCAGTACGTATTGCCCCTGCAATAACAACTCCTCGCCCATTTCACCAAACAGCAGCTTGACCATAAATCCTGGCATTGGCAGCACAGCAGGTCGATTGAGTACTGCACCTAAGCTGGCACTAAATTGCGCGTTGGAGACCGGTTTTGGGGCGGTGGCATTAACCGGACCAGAAACCTGCGGGTTATTCATGCAGTGCATAATCGCACCGACCATATCGTCGATATGAATCCACGACATACCCTGCTCGCCACTGCCGATTGGGCCTCCAAGAGCCACCTTAAAGGGCGGAAGCATCCGCGCCAGAGCACCCTCTTCCCCCAGCACAATGCCAGTGCGCAGATAGCACACACGACTGCCCAGAGTTTCAAAACGTTTGGCGCTCTGCTCCCAGGTTTTACACAGCTGGTGTGAGAAGCCATCCACGGCGCTGGAATGTTCATGCACCGGTTTGTGGCTAGGCCCATAATAGCCAATAGCCGAACCGCTGATCACTAGGCTGGGTTTGCGATTGTGCGTGCGATTGCGCTCGGCAAAAAACTCATAGAGACGATCTGTGAGATTAATCCGGCTGTCATAGAAGCGCTGCTTGCGACGCTGAGTCCAGCGCCCCGCGGCCAGGGGTTCTCCAGCCAGATTGACAATTACTTCGGGAACATAGTCTGCGTCCAGTTCCTCAAGTCCCTGTATCAGACGCACCGATGCCGGCAGCCGCGCTGCCGTCGCCTCTCGATTTCGTGTCAGGACAGAGAGCTGATGACCCAGCTGTTCGGCCTGATTGCAAAAGTGCCTACCAATAAAACCACTGCCACCGGTAATTAAGATTGAGCTCATAGATAAAAGGCCATAGCTGTTAAAGTTTGCGCAGATCGAAAGTCTTTTAAGAAATACGTAAGGTTAGGCAGGCCAGCCTACAAAATCCCACCAACAGCCGCAATCTTTCCTTTGCTCAGGGCCTGTTCAGTTGCTAAGATCTGCGTCTTCGTTGATGTCGCTAAATCAAGCGACATCGAAACACCCTAACAACTACCCACCTTCAAGGCATAATTATGAGTCTTGCTAATAAAGTATTAGCCTCCAACAACGATCTCCCCATTCGCAGCGACCAGCCGGTACACAGCGGTAAAGTGCGCTCAGTTTACTGGCTCACCGACGCTGACAGCCGTCGTTTGATTGCCGACAAAGGCTATGATGTAGCCGCAGATGCGCCTCTGGCGATTATGGTGATCAGCGATCGAATCTCTGCTTTTGAATGTATCTGGAAGGGTGAAGGCGGTATGAACGGTGTGCCGGGTAAAGGCGCAGCGCTGAATGCCATTTCTAATCACTGGTTTAAACTGTTCCGCGAACAGGGACTGGCCGACAGTCATATTTTGGATGTTCCACACCCCCTGGTATGGATTGTACAAAAAGCTAAGCCGGTCATGATCGAAGCGATCTGTCGCCAATATATCACTGGCTCTATGTGGCGTGCCTATAGCAAAGGTGAGCGCAACTTCTGTGGTATCGAACTGCCAGATGGTTTGCAGAAAGATCAGCGTCTGCCAGAATTACTGATTACCCCTTCTACCAAAGGTATTTTGACCGGTATTCCCGGTGTTCCGGAAGCGGACGACGTGAATGTCTCCCGTGCCGATATCGAAAATAATTATTCCAGCTTTAAGTTCCGTAACGTCGAAGACATCAATGTCTATGAAAAGCTTCTCGGCGAAGGCTTTAACTTGATCAGCGATTCACTGGCAGCAATTGGCCAGACCTTTGTCGACACCAAATTTGAATTTGGCTATGTGCGCGACAAACAGAACAACGAAAAGCTGATTTATATGGATGAGGTGGGCACTCCTGATTCATCGCGCATATGGGATAGCGCCAGCTATGCCGACGGCAAGATTGTGGAGAACTCGAAAGAGGGTTTTCGCCAGCTGCTGCTCAACCATTTCCCCGATCCCGATATTCTGCTGAATAAGAACCGTATGCCTGAGCGCACTGCTCTCGCGGAAGATAATCTGTTACCTGAATCAGTGCTGATGTCGGTATCTGATACTTACACTGGTATTGCGGAAAAAATCACTGGTGAGAAAATCACCCTACCGGAAGATCCGAAAGCAGAGATTATTGCGATCCTTTCTGAGCAGTATGGTTTGATTGACTAAGCTAGTACTGAACAAGGTTTCAGTGTTCGGGATTCAAATTCCAAAGCCTGTTTAACTCAACCTGAGGGCCACCTCAGGTTGAGTTAGATCAGCCTTAACATTCAACAATATTAACGGGCACCTCAAGCACATTGGTTGCCAATCCACCTCTAGACGTTTCCTTATAGCGCACATGCATGTCCTTACCGGTTTTACGCATGGTTTCAATTACCTTATCCAGTGATACAAAGTGAGCTCCGTCTCCGCGCAGGGCAATTCGTGCAGCGTGAATCGCCTTTACCGAACCCATCGCATTGCGCTCAATACAGGGCACTTGCACCAGACCACCAATGGGATCGCAGGTCAGGCCTAGATTGTGTTCCATACCAATTTCCGCGGCATTTTCCACCTGAGCTGGGGTGCCACCCATCACTTCGGTCAGAGCTCCAGCGGCCATGGAACAGGCCGAACCCACCTCCCCCTGACAGCCGACTTCCGCGCCGCTAATCGACGCATTCAATTTATACAGCACACCAATGGCCGCGGCCGTGAGTAAAAATCTCACCACGCCCTCGGCAGTGGCTGTAGGAACGAAGCGCATGTAGTAGTGCAGCACAGCTGGGATAATACCTGCCGCGCCATTGGTCGGCGCAGTAACCACTCGACCACCGGCGGCGTTTTCTTCATTCACTGCCAGGGCATAAAGAGTGACCCAATCCAGCACCGAGAGCGGATCTGACATGGCTGCCTCAGGGCGACTGAGCAACTGCTGATGCAGCTCTTTGGCACGCCGTCGCACCTGGAGGCCGCCGGGTAAAATACCGCCATTGTTCATGCCATTAGCGACACAGGATTGCATCACCGACCAGAGATTTAACAATCCGTCGCGTACCTGCTGTTCGCTGCGCCAGGTCTTTTCATTCTCCATCATCAACTGAGAAATACTCATGCTGTGCTCTTTACAGAGTGCCAGCAGCTGTTCTCCAGAGTCAAAAGGGTAGGGAATAGTGCTGGTATCTTCTACCAAATAATCCTGCTCGGAGGCGTTCTCGTCGACCACAAAGCCACCACCCACTGAAAAATAAGTCTTGCGAGCAACCACCTCGGCACTGCTATTAAAGGCGGTAAAGATCATGCCATTAGAGTGAAACGATAAGGTTTTCTTGCGATGTAAGAGGACATCAGTTTTATCATTAAAACCGATACGATGACCGTCGGCTCGATTACCTAGGAGTGTAATTGAGCCCCCCTCTCGAATCGCCGCCACGCGCTCGGCGATTGTTGGCACATCAACAGATTCCGGCTGATCACCTTCGAGGCCCAGCAACACTGCCTTGGCAGTACCATGGCCCTTACCGGTGGCACCCAGAGAGCCGTACATCTCCGCCTGTACTCGGGTGACCTCGGTCATTCGACCAGTTTTCGCAAGGGCCTCAACAAATTGCAACGCCGCGCGCATGGGACCCACGGTATGAGAGCTGGATGGCCCTATACCAACGGTGAATAAATCAAAGGTGCTAATTGCCATGGTAACTAATATCCTTTATTACCTAAAAGTGCGCTACCGGCGCACAGCAGAGATCTACAATTATAGACCCGATTCCGCAGATCGCTATTTGTTGGCAGGCGCGGTTTTATCAACTGCTTATATCCACTGCAAGGAAGACTTAACCGCGCCCACCATAGCACCATCAACTGAGATAGGCTGCTTAACTAACTGCCTCCGATGGGCATAGTCATGGAACAAAAAAGTGCAGAAAATAAATCCACAGACAAACTGGCGTCTGCCTGCTTAGAGGCCAGCATAGAAGCCTCTCACCGTTTTGTGGACCAAAAAGCATTTACCGACAAAACAAGTTGCTATCTAAGCTTATTGCTTTTAGAGTATTTAGCGCTAATAGTTCAAATGCAAAACAGCAGCGCTATTCAAAGAATAAAAATTACACAATAAGATCACATTTAACTGTGACTATTATTCAATAAAAAGGGGACATCATGAATCTTATACGTGCACAGAAATCCTGTTTGGCTCTTGCAGTGGCGAGTATTTTTGCCGGCGGCATGGCGCAAGCAGCAATTGAAGAAGTAATTGTAACCGCCAACAAACGCGAGCAAACCCTGCAAGATATCCCAGTGTCGGTCACAGTGACTACTGGCGATACTATTTCAAAAGCCGCAATCCAAGACATTATTGATCTGCAAAGTGTTGTGCCTACCCTGCGGGTATCTCAATTGCAGTCATCAACTAACACCTCGTTTGCAATTCGTGGGTTTGGTAACGGCTCAAATAACGAAGGTATAGAGCCTTCTGTTGGTGTGTTTATCGACGGTGTATACCGTTCACGCGCTGGCTCAGCAATTTCTGACCTACCACGTTTAGAACGCGTCGAAGTACTTAGCGGCCCACAGAGCATTCTGTTTGGCAAGAACGCCTCAGCCGGCGTTATCAGTATAGTTACACCTAAGCCTTCTGGGGAGACTGGTGGCTATATTGAAGCTAGTATCGGCAACATTGGGTATAAGAATACCAAGGCGTTATTTGAAAGCGCAATTTCTGAAGATCTGAGCTTCGACATATCTGGCAACATGACTCAACGCGACGGCTACTTTACCAACATAGCTGGCGGCGCTGCCATGAATGAAAGAGAGCGCTGGGGTGTGCGCGGTCAGGTGTCATGGACGCCAACTGACAACACTGAAGTGCGTATAATTGCCGATTACGACGAGATCGATGAAGTCTGCTGTGGTGTATCAAACTTGATTAACGGCCCTACTGGCGGAGCAATCGGACTTCTTGGTGGTGAACTGGTGCCCGATCAACCCTTCGCCTATCGCATAGCGACAGACATTGACCCCTTTAATGAGGTTGAAAACGGTGGTATTTCGGCTCAAATCGATGTCGACTATGGCAGTTTTGTCTTAACATCGATTACCTCTCAGCGCTTCAGTGACACCTATGAGGCCCTCGATATCGACTTTACCAGCGCTCCATTAACCCAAACTAGTCCCAACGACTTAAATGTCGACACATTCAGTCAGGAAATCCGTCTTACCTCAACCGGTGATGGTGATTTAAGCTGGATGGTCGGCGCCTTTTACTTCGATGAGGAAGTGAAATATGACTCTGAGGTGTTATGGGGACCACAGGCACGAAACTATTTTGATCTTTTAGTTGCCGGCTTGGGCGCTCCTGGTGCTCTTGGTGCCGTTGAAGCTGGATTTGGATTCCCTGCAGGGACGTTCTTTGCCAATGGTACTGGTGCTCAAGATAGCTTTACTCAAGACGATAAATCAACTTCGTTATTTGGTCAGTTTGATCTGCAGTTAAACGAGCAACTAACTTTAACCGCCGGCTTTAACTACACCGAGGCTAAAAAAGAAGTGACGGTCAGTCAAGTTAACAACAACGTCTTTGCCTCTCTGCCAGCAGCTTTCGTAGGAGCATTATCTGCCCTTCAATCTTCGCTGCCACCAGTGGTCAACCTTCCAAACGCAATTGAAGGCAATACCAGTGATGACAGTGACACCACCTATACTCTTCGCCTAGCTTATGACTTAACCGATAGCATCAATATCTATGGAAGCTACGCCACCGGTTTCAAGGCCAGTTCTTGGAATCTGTCACGGGACTCAGGTCCTAATGCCGCTGACTTAGCAGCACTAGTAGCCGCAGGGTTGACTACCAACGCTCCCAATCTTTCAGCGGGTTCACGCTTTGCAAGCCCTGAAGAATCAGAAGTCTATGAGTTGGGTTTAAAGGCAGTGTTTGAGCGCGGTTCGTTCAATATGGCGCTATTTGATCAAACAATTAAAGGCTTCCAGTCGTCTATTTTTAACGGCACCGGTTTTGAGCTCCGCAATGCAGGACGGCAATCTACCAAGGGAGTTGAATTCGACCTAGTCTACTACCCAGTAGAATCACTCAGGTTAGGCTTGGCAGGCACATTGTTGGATCCACTCTATGATGAATTCGTTGGTGGAGGCTTTCAAGGCGCAGATCTATCAGGCACTAAGCCTGCGGGGATTCATGAAGTAAGCCTGTCCCTCTCGGCTCTCTATAATTTCCGTTTAGGCAACAATGATGCTTACGCTCGTGCTGATTACCAGTATGCAGACGAAGTAACAATCGTCGATAATCTCCCGCCAGCTGTTGCAGCTATAGCTACGCGTGAAGTCGGCTCTCTTAACTTAAGTGCGGGTATGAACACACAAAGCGGCTTAAACCTGTCTATCTGGGCGCGCAATGTGACTAATGATGAATATATGACCAGTGGTTTCCCAACGCCAGCTCAAGAAGGAAGCTTTAATATTTATCCAAACCAGCCCCGCACGTTTGGTATCACTGCACGAAAAAGCTTCTAGTTTTTAGAAGTTGTCTTATGCACAGCCCAGATTTGGGCTATGTAGTTATAAAAAAGGACGGGCTTGCCCGTCCTTTTTTTATTCCTCTGCCCGGCCCCGAAAAAAGTGCTCCGTCCTAAAATACGTTAGATACCCAACTCATTTTTCACTGTGGCAAAAGCCTCCAGAGCCAACTCAAGATCATCTCGGCTGTGAGCAGCGGACATCTGGGTGCGAATACGCGCCTTGCCATGAGCCACTACCGGATAAGAGAACGCCACCACATAAACGCCCTGAGCGAGCATTCTCTCCGCAAACTTAGCCGCTAGTGCCGCATCGTCCAACATCACCGGCACAATCGGGTGCTCACCAGGCAATAACCGGAACCCCAATGTTTCCATGCCATTACGGAAAAATGCGGTATTGTCCATAAGGTGCTGTTGCAGCTGATTGGACTCAGTTACCAGTTGCAATGCCTTTATGGCCCCGGCAACGACTGGCGGCGCAACTGTATTAGAGAACAGATAAGGCCGTGAACGCTGACGCAATAGATCCACCACCTCCTGTCGGGCACTGGTAAAGCCACCACTGCCGCCGCCCAAAGCCTTACCCAGAGTGCCGGTAATAATATCCACCTGATTCATACAGCCGTGGTGTTCATGCGTACCGCGACCATTGGCGCCGACAAAGCCGCTGGCATGACAGTCATCAACGTGCACTAGGGCGTTATACCTATCCGCCAGATCGCAAATTTCATCTAATTTAGCGATGGTGCCATCCATAGAGAAAACACCGTCTGTGGTGATCAGCTTAAAGCGCGCTCCAGTCCCGTCCGCTGCCTGTAACTGGCGTTCCAGGTCTGCCATATCAGAGTTGAGGTAGCGATAACGTTTGGCCTTAGAGAGGCGTATACCGTCGATAATGCTAGCGTGATTCAACTGATCGGAGATTACCGCATCCTCGGAGCCGAGCAAGGTCTCAAACAGCCCGGCATTGGCGTCGAAGCAGGAGGGATAGAGAATAGTCGCCTCACTGCCGACAAAAGTACTGAGATCACTTTCCAGCTGCTTGTGAATGGTTTGGGTGCCACAGATAAAGCGCACCGAGGCCATGCCATAGCCCCATTCCTCCAATCCACGGATGGCGGCGGCCTGTACTTCCGGGTGCTGGGCCAGTCCCAGATAATTGTTAGCGCAGAGGTTAAGCACAGGTGCGCCCCTGTTCACTGAGACTCTGGCGCCCTGAGGCGAGGTAATTTGCCGCTCATTTTTGGTTAAGCCACTGTCTTCAATCTGCCGTAACTCGGCCTGCAGATGGTGTTGAAATTTACCGTACATAATGACTCCTTAAATGCTTAGTCAGTCTTGATATCCATTACTCCCAATTCAAAATCACCTTGCTCGCCTCACCGGCGTTCATGGCGTCAAAACCCTTCTGAAAATCGGTATAGTCCATGCGGTGGGTGATCACCGAGGAGATATCCAACCCGCTCTCGATCATCACCGACATTTTGTACCAGGTCTCATACATCTCGCGGCCATAGATGCCTTTCAGGGTGAGCATATTAAAAATCACCAGGCTCCAATCGATGGCCACTTCTTCGGCGGGAATACCGAGCATCGCCACCTTACCGCCGTGACACATATTGCTCAGCAGATCGCGAAATCCAGCCGGGTTACCCGACATTTCCAGACCCACATCAAAGCCTTCAGACATACCCAGAGAGCGCTGCACATCGGCAAGCTTTTCGGTGCGCACGTCGACGGTGCAGGTGGCGCCGAGTTTTTGCGCCAGCTCCAGGCGCTGGGGATTGATATCGGTAACCACTACATTGCGCGCACCAGCATGACGGCAGACTGCCGTAGCCATAGCACCAATGGGTCCGGCACCGGTAATCAGCACATCTTCCCCGAGCAGATCGTATTGCAGTGCGGTATGCACCGCGTTGCCCAGGGGATCAAATAATGCGGCCACATCCAGGTCTATATCGGAGCGGTGCTCCCAGACATTGGACATGGGCAGGGCCAGATATTCGGCAAAGGCACCGGGGCGATCCACCCCTATCCCACTGGTATGGGCACAAAGATGACGGCGGCCGGCGAGGCAGTTGCGGCAGCGACCGCAGACCACATGGCCCTCCCCCGAGACAATTTGCCCGGGATGAAAGTCATTGACGTTGGAACCCACATCGACGATCTCGCCAACAAACTCATGACCCACCACCATAGGGACCGGGATGGTTTCCTGAGCCCAATTGTCCCAGTTGTAGATATGCATATCGGTGCCACAGATGGCACTGCGTTTGATTTTGATCAGGACGTCGTTGATGCCCATTTCTGGTTCCGGCACATCTTCTAACCAGAGTCCGACGGTGGCATTCCTCTTGACTAATGCTTGCATAGTGCTTCCCCTAACGTCCTGCCGCTTTGCTGTCCCTTTAAATATATCTGACAATATATAAGAAATTATTCTCTTATCGTAGAATCAATAATTCCTTTATGCAAGATTTAAATCCTGTATAGTAATTTGCTATTATCGAGTTCGTATAGAGGTAGCCTATGAGCACAGCCAATCAAGACAACGATCCCACCAGTCAGGCACTTTCCGGCAGAGTCACGGCACTGCGCAAAAAAAATAAACTGACGCTGGATCAGCTTGCCTCCGCCTCCGGTGTGAGCCGTTCCATGTTGAGCCAGATTGAGCGCGGACAGGCTAATCCCACTTTGACTGTCACCTTTAGAATCGCCCAAGCATTTGGCATGAGCATAGGCGAACTAGTTGACCAGGCCTGGCAATCATCAACTATTGAGGTGGTTCACGGTGAGGACAAGAGCAACCTGTTCCGCAATGACAAAGAATGTCAGATCCGTACTCTGTCGCCCCTGCATATGGAAAGAAGTATTGAATTCTATGAATTGCGTATAGCCCCAGGGGCAAGTTTAGCCAGCGCACCCCATTATGAAGGCACCAAAGAACTACTTACTATTACCAGTGGCCAGGGGAAATTAATGTCCGGGGGAAACTGCACCGAATTGAGTGAAGGTGATTCAGCGCACTATCGCGCCGATCTATCCCATGCCATAGAGAACAGCGGCAAAAAGGAGCTGATCTGCTACCTGGTGGTCACCAGCCCATAAGCGCCTAACTGGTTAGAAACGCCGGTTAGCCAAGACAAAAAAGAAATATCGCCAGGGCAAAATAGAAAAGTGACAGAGGCAGGACAAAGAGCCAGTAGCGGGCGAGGAAATTTTCCATGAGGGATCTCGACCACTCAGGGAAGACCCAGAGACCGAGGCCTTTGATTATGGCACTAGCACCAATAATAAAAACCACTATCCACTCAATTTCCTGTCCCCAACCGGGAACCGAACTAGTCCAGATGACAAGACCGATTCCTATGGCCAGATTAAGCCAGACAAAGGGGCGCCAGGATGGCATGGATAATAAACGTCGAGCGAAACGGTTGACCAGTGGCCGGCACAGAAGCCCGAGGGAAACCAATAAAAAGATGATGGATAAGACAGTATTCACAACGCTCTCCTCTAGCCTTTATTAGCTAGAGGTTAGCATAATTACTTTGAAAATTTGTATCAGCTACCACTTAGGTAAGCGTCTTTTGACTTATATCTGACGCTCAAAAGAGACTCTAATTTACAGTCTTTACCTAAAAAAACCTTAGCCCAGAGAATCTTCGGCAACAAAATACTTGGGATCTTCGATAACATTGACCTCAACCATATTGCCCGCTTTCTTCAACAGCTTGCGGCACTCATCGCTAAGGTGAACCAGGTGCAATGTTTTGCCTGCACTCAAATAGCGATCAGCTAATGTATCAATGGCTTCGAGACCAGAGTGGTCAGCTACTCGCGAGCGAGCAAAATCAATTACCACATCGTCATTGTCTTGCTTCGGATCAAAGCGATCGAGAAATGAGGTCACGGAACCAAAAAACAGCGGGCCAGTAACGGCATAAACCGTCGACCCTTTATGATCTTCGCGGGCTTCGATACGAATAAATTTCGCATGTTCCCAGGCAAACACCAATGCCGAAACAATTACGCCCACCACTACTGCAACAGCCAAATCCGTCGCCACAGTAACCCCAGAGACCAACACTAAAATCAGTGCATCACTGCGTGGCACCTTGCCCATAATGCGGAAACTACTCCACTCAAAGGTGCCAATCACAACGATAAACATCACGCCGATCAGAGCGGCCAATGGAATAATTTCAATAAGTGCAGAGCCCACCAGAATAAACAGCAACAGAGAAACAGCTGCAGTAATACCCGACAGACGACCACGTCCACCAGAGTTCACATTAATCATGCTCTGGCCAATCATCGCGCAACCACCCATGCCACCAAATAAACCAGTCACTGTATTGGCAACGCCCTGGCCGATACATTCCCGATTACCCTGCCCGCGGGTCTCAGTGATTTCGTCGATTAGGCGCAATGTCAGCAGTGATTCGATCAGACCAATAGCGGCCAAAATAATCGCGTAAGGCAAAATAATAAACAGGGTTTCAAAGGTAAACGGCACCATTGGAATATGGAAACTTGGCAGACCACCGGCAATAGAGGCGACGTCGCCAACCACTTTGGTGTCCACATCAAAATACATCACGACCAGCGTCACAGTGACAATCGCCACTAGAGATGAGGGCAGTGCTTTGGTGAAGCGTGGCAGCAAGTGAATAATCGCCATGGTCAGAAACACTAAACCGAGCAAGGTATAGAGCGCTTCGCCTGTCATCCAGGCGACATCTATAATCGAGCCCTGCATGCGAGTGCCTTCAAGCCAACCTGGCTCGCCGGCAACGCCAAACTGACTCAGCTGGGCGAGGAAAATAACAATTGCCAAGCCGTTGACAAAACCCAGCATGACTGGGTGCGGCACCATGCGAATAAACTTGCCCAGTTTGAACAGGCCGGCGAGAATTTGCAAAAAGCCCATCAGCACCACAGTCATAAACAGATACTCAACACCGTGGTCAGCAACCAATGTCACCATCACCACTGCAAGTGCACCAGTGGCACCTGAGATCATACCGGGACGACCACCAATACAGGCAGTGATCAGACCAACCATAAAGGCAGCGTAAAGACCGACTAGAGGTTCAACACCGGCGACAAAGGCAAAGGCCACTGCCTCTGGTACCAATGCCAAGGCAACGGTGAGACCGGACAATAGATCGTTTCTATAAGAGATAACTCGACTGGGACGAAGCTCAAACATTTTAATACTCGATTGCTGTGACAAATACATCCGCAGCGCCTAATAATTGCTTATTAATCGTTGCGGATAAGATGGAGATTTTCTAGTCCAAAAAACTTAGCCCCGCGGGCTGCGGTGTTGCGGACGACTGTTGCCTCGAGGTGCATCACTCCGTGGTGCAGGTCTGGCACTGCGATTGCCGCTGCGATTTTCAGTACCGCCGCCGCGATTTCCTGCACCGCCACCGTTACCATTAGCACCGGGGCTTTTTGCGTAGGGGCCACTAGCGCGACCGCCCTGTGGCGATGCTGCATGACGGGCTTCGCCCTGAGCAACTGGACGCCCTTCACTGCGAGCGCGATTGCCATCTCGAGCGCCTTCGCGTTGTCCAGCATGAGAACCACCGCCCGTTTTGTGCTTGGCGCCGGGTTTAGGGCCGTGCGAAAAGGTGCTGGTACGCTTAACTCTTGGATCCGGCTTACTCTTGCCGCGGCTATTAGTTTCACTGTTCAGCGCCTTGCGCTGTTTGTTGGACCTAACCGGACGATCAAGGTTAGTTTCCGGTACATCATGAACCGGCTCAAAGCCGTCCATCACTTCACGCGGCAATAATTTCTGAGTCAGGCGCTCGATATCCGAGAGCAGATCCACTTCATCGGCACTGACCAATGAGATAGCTTTACCCGTAGCACCGGCGCGGCCGGTGCGGCCAATGCGGTGAACATAGTCTTCAGCAACATTGGGCAGATCAAAGTTGACCACCTGTGGCAGCTGTTCGATATCCAAACCGCGAGCGGCGATATCAGTGGCCACCAGAATGCGAATTTCACCAGCCTTAAAACCAGCCAGTGCTTTGGTGCGCGCACCCTGGCTTTTATTGCCGTGAATCGCTGCAGCGACAATGCCCTCGGACTCTAAATGTTTGGTCAGCTTGTTGGCGCCGTGCTTGGTCTTGGTGAAAACCAGTGCCTGACCCCAGCTATTATCGTGAATCAAACGCGTCAGCACAGCGGCTTTTTGTTTTTTGTCGACGGTGTAAACCGACTGGGTGACTGTTGGCGCAGTGGCATTGCGCGGCGTGACCGAAATTTCCAGTGGATTGTGCACCAGCCCTTTGGCCAGCTTGCGAATATCGTCGGAGAAGGTTGCCGAGAACATCAGGTTCTGACGACGTCTTGGTAACAGATTGATAATACGCTTAATATCGTGGATAAAACCCATATCCAACATGCGATCAGCTTCATCTAAAACCAGTACTTCTAGGTGAGTAAACTTTACCGCACCCTGACTGTAGAGATCCATCAGCCGACCGGGAGTGGCGATTAATACATCCACACCGCGACGCAATTTCATCATCTGCGGATTAATTTTTACGCCACCAAAAACCACCGCTGAAGAGAGCGACATATGCTTGCCGTAGGTGGCAACGCTCTCACCAACCTGAGCCGCTAGCTCGCGCGTGGGAGTCAGGATCAGAGTGCGCGCCTGGTTTGGTTGAGCGCGCTTACCGGCACTGAGAATTTGCAGTATCGGCAGGGTAAAACCTGCAGTTTTTCCGGTGCCGGTTTGGGCAGCAGCCATCACATCGCGGCCATCAAGGACTGCAGGTATAGCTTTTTCCTGAATCGGTGAAGGTGTGTCGTAGCCCTGCGCGTTAACGGCTTTGAGAATCGGGGCCGATAGGCCCAGGTCTTTAAAGGTGATCATAAGGTGTCTTTCTGCGAATGGGCGTAGCTCGAAATTGAGTGGCCCCTTTTGAGTGGCGCGCATGCTACAGGAAAACGCCTATAAATGCTATGCCTCTGGGCTAGGCTATGGTAAGGGGAAGGCGGCATCAGTACTAGAAGATACACCGGATGGTGCTCAATACAGGGTTATTAATGAAGCTCATAAAATGCCCTGTTTGAGTTAGACTAAAAGACGGAAATCAGCGGGCAATAAACTTCATCGAAATAGAATTCACACAGTGGCGAATGTTCTTTTCTGTATAACCTTCACCGGCAAACACATGACCTAAGTGCCCATCACAGACAGCGCAGAGAATTTCTGTACGCATACCGTCGCGGTCGACTTCACGACGCACTGCACCTTCAATTTCATCATCAAAACTCGGCCAACCGCAATGTGAGGGAAACTTGTCTTCCGAATGATACAGCGGGGCATCGCACTGCTTGCAAATATACAGGCCGCAATCCGCAGTGTCAGTGTACTCGCCAACAAAGGGTCGCTCGGTGCCCTTGTCTTGGATAACATACTTTTCTTCTGCCGTTAGCGGATTAAGTGTCTTCGGCGGATCAAGTGCTTTGCTCATATTCTTCCTCAGAAAGTTCATTTTGTACTAATGACCAGAGATCATCCATGCCGCAGAGTAAAATTGCCAGCTGCCTTAAGCTCTCATTCAAGCTTACCGACCTCATCTCGGTGTCTACGCAGCTAGAGGGCAGATTGGTTTTATGAAATCGCAATGCATCCAAGGCCGGATGACCCAATGCTGCATATTCCCAGTCGAGAACAATCAGCCCATCCGCGGTAACCAAAATATTTTCCGGCACCAGATCATGATGGCAAATAACTGCTGGCCAGTCTGCAGCATCAATCGCCGCAGCCGCGGTGAGTATGGTTTGCTGCAGCCCCTCGATGGCGAAGGCACTGCCTAACTGATCAATATAAGCCTGGCAGTACTGAACATAATTACGCCGCTGTAACTGAGTAATTTCCACATTCTGAATACTCTGCAATAGCTGATTCAATGCAGCCATTTGCTGCGTGCTACGACTGTCCTCTTCACTCCATTGGCGACCTTCATGGAAAACACTCACCAATACTTCATCGGTGCGGAAAAGTACTTTTGGTACAGCGCCAGTTGGCTGTAACAGTTCGAGAATTAATCCTTCCCGCTTACGATCAATGCCCAAACTAACGCCATTCAGAGTATTAATTCTCACCACCGCTTTAAAGTCATCCTGAGCGACCAAAAAAGAACGATTGGTGCGACCACCAACCAATTCTCGCACTAGCGTCGGCTGCGCAGTTAATTCACCGCAGCCAGTATTCCACTGGCGCCAGTTAGCGAGAGTTTGCTGAAGCAGTTGCATAGACAGAGGGCTCAATCTCATCGACAAGTGAATTTGCGACAAGACTTTGCTGCTGCAAACTCTTGAGCCAAAAACGGTACCCTATTACCGACAGCACCATGTACAACACTAGGAGCGCCACGGTTTGATAGAGTTCACGATCCCAGTAGAGATAGATTGAGGCGCTGTTGATGACAATCCAGTAGAGCCAATTGTCGATCACTTTGCGCGCCACCATCACCGTGGTCAAAACCGCCCCCCAGGTGGTAAACGAATCCAGATAGGGCAGTCGCGAATCGCTATTGTTAGTCAGTAAATATCCTGAGACAGCAGTGGCAACAGCAATCAGAAAAATGGCATTGATATGTTGCCTGGGATTCCAACGTGAAATACTCAGACCGCTATTTTGCTCACCGCCTCTCTGCCACTGATACCAGCCATAGACTGCCATAGCCATATAAAAGATATTCAGTGCCGACTCCATATAGAGGCTGACATCGCCAAAAATCCATACATAGATTGCGGTGCTAAAGAATGCGCAGTACCAACAGAGGCTACTCTCTTTGATGGCGAGAAGCAGATAAGCAATAGCCAAGGCTACCGCCAGAGTCTCAAGATTTACCCAATCAAACATGGCTTATAGCGCCTCGTAACCAGGGATAATTTTTGCCACATAGACCGCCATGCTAAACTCCATATAACAGTCGGCTATAGTCTCCTGCACAGCGTTCATGGCGTGCTTATATTCACCCTGCACCACTGTACTGGTTGGAAACGTTGTGACCTTTAAATCATCAAACTGATTAATTCTTTCAATGAATCCATCAATGGGAGGAATAAATTCCTCCCGGTTGGGGTACATGCTGATATCAATCGTAACCTGCATATAAAGCTCCTTTTACTCTGCTAAGTTAAAAATCGTATTGGCCGCTGATGCCGAACATGCGAGGCTCGCCCAGTTGATAGTAACCCTCTGTGGAATAAAATTTACGTGGGTCATTTCCATAAAACTCATTGCCCGTGAAACCAGCGAAATTAAAGCCCCGAACAATCACTTCTTTATCGGCAAGATTACGGCCCCAGAGAGACAACTCCCAGCCGCCCAGGGTATAGTTTATCCGAGCATTAACAAGCGCATAAGACTGAGTCTGCTCATTGTGGTTCGAGGAAAGGTAAAACTTATCATTGCCTTCAATATCAAGGCCCAGAGAAAGACTGTTATTAACCTGATAGCTGCCACCCAGAGCAAACTGATAGTCCGGCGCTTGAGCCTGTTGGCGATTGTTAAGGTCATCCGAAAGTGGGATGTCATAATCAGCAGACAACAGACCAAGCGTGCCAAACAAGACCACAGAGTCCGTCGCCATCCAGTTAAATTCCACCTCAACACCATAGTTCGCACCGCTCGCAGCGTTGCCAAAATAGTCGGTGAAATCCACTGCATTGCTGTCGTCTCGCGACTGAACCAACGATTGTTTAATCTGAATATCATCGCGCTTTTGATAAAAGGCAGCCACTTGCGCCTGCAGACGATCATCTAACCATCGCCCTTTGATACCAGCCTCAAAATTCCACATCAACTCAGTATCAAACTCACGGTCTTGCGATGCTATTGCGGGATCACTATTCACACCGCCGGCTTTATAGCCTCGCGAGACCAAGCCATACATCATTTGACTTGCCGTGATCTGGTATTGCAGAGCAAGGCGTCCACCCCAGAGGCTTTCATCGACACTATGGGCAACGAAATCATTGTCACTGTAAGTTGCATCGCGGCTCTCAATTCGAAGACCACTTATCAGCGTCAGGGATTCAGACAACTGGGTATCCAGTTGAGCATAAAGGGCTTTATTTGTTGTATCAAAGTCGCTGGTGAAATTATCTTGATCGGTTTGTTGACGCAATAACTGCTCATCCTGATCGCGCCAGTAAACTCCTATCACCCAGTCTGAACTATCATTCAAGATTCGCGCTTCGGGCTCGGACACCAGCTTGATATCAACAGTGGCATTGTCGCGCTGACGGCTATAGTGATCAGTGGAGTTGTACTCCCACCCTGCACAGGGCTGACCAGTACATATATCGGGAAATGCCCAGTCCTCGTCATAACCGTATTCGAGATCATTGTCGGCAAAACTCAGTAAACTAATGACGTCGAAACTATCTG
Source organism: Gammaproteobacteria bacterium MOLA455 (assembly GCA_000511875.1). Classification (GTDB taxonomy): domain Bacteria; phylum Pseudomonadota; class Gammaproteobacteria; order Pseudomonadales; family Porticoccaceae; genus HTCC2207. The sequence goes on along the minus strand of AZIN01000004.1, from coordinate 325,521 downwards.
CGCCCTGCCAGCGACTCTCGACTGCCGCAGCCGTAGCTTGATGGCGATCATGCCCAGGCATATCTGAGAGTGTATTACGGGTGTTATCCAGTGAAAAAGCATCGTAACCATTGTCCGCATCAACATGGAACAGGGTCAATTTTAGATCCAGATCATCACTGGCCTGCCAATCTAAAATACTACGAAAACTGAGTTCATCAATATTGTTGGTGTCATCGCGCTTGAGAAAATCATTCTCTATATAACCGTCGCTACTGTGCTGTTGAACGGCAATTCGGTAACCCAGAGATTCGCTAATCGGCCCACCCACTGCTGCACTGACAGTGCGCGTGTCGTAATCGCCGGCAGAGACTTGCACACTGCCCTCTAGCTGTTCGCTGGGCTGATTGGATCTAAGATTGATCAGACCCGCCAGTGCATTGGCGCCGTAGAGCGTACCCTGAGGACCCCTTAGTATCTCGATTTGAGCTATATCCATGGTCGTTGCCGCACCGGCAATACCCGTAAAATCAATGCCGTCGACCAAGGTTCCCACAGAGGGGTTTAACGGCTCGATAAACTGACTGCGCTCGCCAATACCGCGAATCTGAATAAAGCGCCCGCGCGAAGCACCGCTGGAAAAATTAACATTGGGCGCTAAATTGAGCACCTGCTCTAGATGTCTTGCCTGGCGCTGAGCTATGGCTTCACTATCGAAAACGCTGACACTGGCGGGAGTTTGCAACAGGGTGGTGTCACGAAAATCAGAGGTGACAACAATCTCTTCAATGGCGCTCTCTGGTAGTACTGAATCGGATATCACAGGTGTCGACAGGACAAGCAAAGCGGAAGCAAGCAAAGTGAGGATTGGAGTAATTATTTTATAGCGGTTCATGTAGAGCCTCAGTAACAGTATGAAAAGTTAAGGAGACCCGGAGACAAAAGACGAAGAAAGGTAACAGTCAAAAATTCCTATTCCTACGCCGGCATAATCCGGATCAGGTTCAAAGGGTACTTCTCAGGCCGATGCAGACGGCCGCCCCTTAGGATAGCGAGTCCATGATAGCATCGCGTTCGAGCAAGATACATTCCCTGCAGAATCTTTTCCTCAGCTAGCAGTAAAACCTACTTAAACTTGAGGTATGTCATCCCTTGGCGTCCAGAAGGCCACTGGATGAGCTATCAAGAACACTAAACGGTAAAGGCAAGCATCCGGCTCAGCTCACACAGCGAGCGACCCGACTGCTCGCGGAGATCGGCAAACACCTGCTCCACCAGGCGCAAATCTCGCTGGGCCGTGGGACTGAATTTTTTCATCAGACCTTGTCTGACCAGCGCATCGCTGACATCTTGGGTCAGTAGAAAGGTATCCTTACCCATGCTGCGCAACATTCCCGGGCCAGAGTTACCACCCATTCGCGAGCCATTTTTTTTCAGCTCTAACCACAAACCGACAATGTCATTCTCTGGCCAGTCGGCAATAAATTTGCCGAAGCTACCGTGACTATGCTGCTTATCCAGTACATACATCGCATTGTGGCGCACAGAAACAATCTTCGTGAAATTACGCACTATGCGCGTATCTTGACCCAGCTCTTCAAGCTTTTCATCACTAAAATGGGCGATAGCTAGGGGATTAAACTTGCAGAAAGCCTCCTCAAAGCCAGGCCATTTGTTGTCGATCACTCGCCACACGAAGCCGGCGCGGAACACACAGCGAGTCATCATCGACAAATAGCGATCATCTCCTTGGGCCGCCAGCTGCTGTGAACTTCTTGGACGGGGTAAACTGGCTTCCAGTTGCTCGAAACCACCGCGGTTTTTAGCCGCCAATTTATAGATATTTTTGTAGGTTGTTTTCACTCGAATTACCTGCGGGATTCAATATTGACGGGCTATTTGACTTTCTCTTTGGTCGATTCTTTAGCGAACAGCGATTCTACCCTAAAGCAAATCCCTCAGCTGCGCCATTTTTGCGCTCTTAGAGCCATTACGCGAAGTATCAGACTCGAGATTAGCTTGGCTGGTCGCGAGATTAGTTGAAGAGAAACTTAAGCAGTCAAATCAACAAAAAATCCGGCTACAATAAACAACAGCAACAGAGCAAAAAGCTTATTCAGCCAAGGACCAGTCTGCTGATATCGAAGTAGGTTACCCGGCCGAGAGATAACCACTGCCACAAGCATATACCACAGCGCATCGACAGTTCCGGCAATCGCTGCCATAACCAACTTCACCCAAAAGGCGCTATCAACGCTGACAAACTGACTAAATAACGCGCTAAAAAAAAGCATGATTTTAGGATTGATCAAAGCGATCAAAAACCCATCGCGGGCAGCGGCCCATTTTGGACCAACTACTGAATTTGATGTGTCAGCGCTTTGGCCGGGATCTTGATCAAAGGCTCTGTTAGGAGCTTTATTGGGGGCAGCAAAAAGCAACTTCGTCGCCATCCAGACTAAATAGAGACAACCAGCTAATTGCAGTAGATTGAAAGCGCTTTCATAACGACTCACTAGACCGACTAAGCCAAGTGCCGTGAGCAGTGCAAAAGCCGTTATGGCTAACCCATGGGCTACCGCCCCAATCATCCCTGAGAGGCGTCCCTGATTCAGGGTCAGACTGCCGATCACTGCCAAACTAGGGCCCGGGGACATGGCTCCCAACAAACATGCCATTGTCACCGACAACCAAAATACCGTATCCATAACTACCCTTATACCATCGACTAAACACTCTCTTATACAGGCTTGCGAGAATAAAGAACACCTAAAAACAACCTTAACCCAGCTAAGGTTAAAGACATGCCTCTTGCGAGCACCCCCTTTAAACTTTATTAAAAAGTGAATAAGATAGAAAGCGTGAGATATGTCATCCGATAACGGAGACCCATGCAGAGATGCTCAAATAAAAGCAGGATCGCTTATGCAACGTAAAGATTTGGAGTCGATCAACAGAGTGGTTATTAGCGAAGTGGAACTTGAAAAACAGTTTGACGCCGGGCTCGAGTACTTTAAAGTGCTGTTAAACAAAGTTGATAGCACTAAGCGAGAACAACTGCTTGACATACTAGAGACAGCACTTAAAGAGATCGGCGCAGAAAAAAAATAGCCCAAGACAGCTTGAGCGATTAGTCTAATGAGGCAAAAACCTCCGGCCCGATTAGACCTGAATGATTAAAAACATTGCCTACGTAGCGCCTATTCATCGCCATTAAATTTATCAGCGACCTGAGAAAATAAGGCTTTTCGGTCTGCTTTAGATAGCGCCAATATTCTATTGAACACATCCTCAACGGCTTTCGGGTCTTTTTTTGTCGATTTCTGAGCAGCTGAGCTGCCATAGAGCGATTCTACGGGCACACCAAAATAGTTGGCGATACTAATCATTGAGTCGCGCCGTGGATCTTGGGTGACCTGACTAAGGATGCGATTAATCGTCGGCTGAGGAACTCTAGTAGCTCGCGAAAGCGCACTCTGAGAAATGCCCTCTCGCTGCATTAATTTTGCTAATTCTGTACTCATAGATCTTTTCATGGCCCAATTATGGACTTCCTTTCTATCCATTTATGTATTATTTTTAGTCAATTTCTATGAGTTTTTCCAGTTCATTAATTGCACTTAATATTATTTTTCCATTTAGAGATCAATAGCCTGCAAAATATCTGGCCTATCGGTAATAATACCGTCAACACCGAGTTCAATCAGTTTTAGCATTTTTTGTGGATCGTTGACCGTCCAAACATCGACTGCCAAATTGAGTTCGTCTGCGGCTCTAATTAACGATTTGGAAACCAGTGGCACGCCGAGGTATTCAAATGGCAATTGCACTGAGTAGCCAGGCGACTTATACAGATGTCCCAGGCCTATCCAGCTCAACAAAACCATCACCCGCGCCTCCTCTTCTCCAAGAGAAGTCGGCACCTCAGGACAAATTTGACGAAAATTTTCAAGTACCGAGGAGTAAAAAGACCCCACTAGCACCTGATTCTGTAAGCCATAAGACAGCACCAACCGACATAACTGAACACCGGTCTCCCTGTCATCGGGTTTTAATTCAATTAGAAACCGCGTGTCCGGAAGGGCTTTAAACACCGATTCCAGAGAGGTTATGCGTATACCTTCGACAGCCGGCTTTGCTGGGTAGTCATCTTCATGAAACCCTACATCAAACGTTTTCAGTTCTGACAATGTCATTTCAGCAATATAACCACTGCCATTGGTCGTCGAATCAATGCTCGCGTCATGTCTGAGCACAACTATTTTATCCAGCGTCAAATGGACATCGAGTTCAACAATATCTGCGCCTACGGCCACAGCATTGATAGCACCCTCTAGCGTATTACCCGGGACCAGTTCGCGACCGGTGCCATGGGCAATGTTATTGAAGCTTTGACTTTGGTAGAACGGAATAGAGTGCACGCGGCTGTAGCCGGGCAGAATAAGTAGTATTCCGTACACCAGAGACAGGCAGAGCAATACAATGAAAAATTTACGCATAAGGCTAATCGCACTCTTAAGGCACTAGCGTAGTGCGCTAACAATAGTTCATCCGACCGAACGACCCAAACAAATGATCGCGGTATTATAGCTACACAGCTAAAGGTATACCAATATATCCTATACCAACCAGAAGCTTGCAGCTTAAGCCGTCAGGCCTTATCTATTTCTTCGGTTGGCAATCAGCTCATCAACTACCGCAGGATCTGCCAGCGTCGAGGTATCACCCAAACTATCCAACTCACTGGCAGCGACTTTGCGCAAGATGCGTCGCATTATTTTACCCGAACGGGTCTTGGGCAATCCCGGAGCCCACTGAATAATATCTGGCTTGGCGATCGGACCAATTTCTTTAACACAGAGAGCGATCAACTCTAGACGCAACTCCTCGTCAGGCTCGACGCCATTCATTGGCGTGACGTAACAGTAAATGCCCTGCCCTTTAACATCATGGGGATAGCCTACGACTGCAGCCTCTGCGATTTTTTCATGGAGCACTAGAGCACTCTCCACCTCAGCAGTACCCATGCGATGGCCTGAAATATTTAGCACATCATCAACTCGCCCGGTAATCCAGTAGTAACCATCCTCATCCCGCCGTGCACCGTCGCCGGTAAAATAATAGCCGGCATAGGGCCTAAAGTAGGTCTCGACAAAGCGCTGATGATCACCATAGATAGTGCGAATCTGACTCGGCCAAGATGCTTTAATCATCAACAACCCTTCACCTGGCCCATCAATTTCCTGACTCTCGGCATCCAGCAATACTGGTTGCACACCAAAAAATGGCTTTGTTGCAGAGCCGGGCTTTAGAGCTGTAGCACCGGGGAGCGGCGTCAACATATGGGCGCCGGTCTCAGTTTGCCACCAGGTGTCGACGATGGGACAGCGCGACTCTCCCACCACGCGGTGATACCAGTCCCAAGCTTCAGGATTGATTGGCTCACCCACAGTGCCGAGCAGCTTAAGTGAGCCGCGTGAACTGCTATTAACAAAACGATCGCCACAGGCCATCAAAGATCTAATCGCGGTTGGCGCAGTGTAAAACTGATTGACCTGATGCTTGTCGATAACCTGCCAGAATCGTGAGGCATCCGGATAGGTTGGCACGCCTTCAAACATCAACGTGATAGCGCCATTACACAGCGGACCATACAAAATATAACTGTGGCCAGTGACCCAACCAACATCGGCAGTACACCAAAATACATCGCCATCTTTATAGTCGAAAGTGTATTTGTGGGTCATCGCAGCCATCAACAGATAACCGCCAGTGCTATGGACAACGCCTTTGGGCTTACCCGTTGAGCCCGAGGTGTAAAGAATAAACAGCGGATCTTCGGCATCCATAGTTTCTGGCACACAGTCTTGAGCAACAGAGTCCATGGATTCTTGGTACCAGATATCTCGGCTCTGCTGCCAATCTATAGTGCCGCCGGTACGACGGACAACCAGGCAGGTATGAACATCGGGGCAGTTTGCCAAGGCCCTGTCAGTGTTGGCCTTAAGAGGAATCGCCTTGCCTGCACGCAAGCCCTCATCCGCTGTAATCACAACCTGGCAATCGGAATCGAGAATACGGTCTTTTAACGCCTCCGGAGAAAAACCTCCGAATACCACTGAGTGCACGGCACCAATGCGGGCGCAGGCGAGCATGGCATAGGCTGCCTCAGGAATCATTGGCATGTAGATACACACCCGATCACCTTTTTTGACACCCCGCTGACGCAATACATTGCCTAATCGAGAGACTAACTCGTGGAGTTGAGCGTAGCTGATATGGGCATGGTCCGAGGGATCGTCCCCCTCCCAGATAATCGCGGTTTGATCTGCCCGGTCAACTAGGTGACGATCAATACAATTAACGGCCACATTGAGCTTGCCGCCCTCAAACCAGGCTGCCTGACCCTGTTCAATATCACTGCGGCAAACGGTTTCCCAAGGTTTTTCCCACGTTAAAAACTGCGCCGCCTGATCGCCCCAAAACTGCTCGGGATTATCCACCGACTGACGGTACATAGCCTCATAAGTAACTTCATCAATCCAAGCTGAATCGGACCATTGCTGGGGAATTGGATGGGTTCGGGAATCTGACATTGAGCGACAGCCTCACATAGTTAAATAGATTGCGGAGTGAGAATAGTCTAGTGGAAAGCAGCAGCTGTGCTCAAGTTTATATAGCGAATGACGATCATTTGCAAAATCCGATAATCGACATCAGAAAGGCACTGAAATCAGCGCACCTAGTCGATTAGCTAGTGCGCGGATATCGAGTTGGTTTAAGACTATTCTTGATTTTCTCTAAATGGGGCAAAAAGTCCGGTCCGCGACGCAGAGTTACACCGGTGGCCAGCACATCAAGGATCACCAGATGAACAATACGCGAGGTCATGGGCATGTACTCATCGGTATTTTCCGGCACCTCAACATCCAGGGTCACACTGCTGACCTGCGCCAGCGGCGAATCCGGTGCAGTTAGGCCAATCACCGTTGAGCCACTGGCTCTGGCAATCTCTGCGATTTCCACCACTTCTTTAGTGCGGCCGGTGTGGGAAATAAAAAAGAATACGTCGCCAGTACTGCCAGTGGAGGCCAGCATGCGCTGCATCAACACATCATCGTGAAAAGACACAGGTAGATTAAAGCGGAAGAACTTATTTTCAGCATCTCTGGCCACCGATCCCGAAGCGCCGACACCAAAAAAATAGATACGCTTGGCTTGAATTAGCTTATCCACCACCTGATTGACGCGGCTATGGCTGATTTTGTCGCGCACCATAGCGAGATTATTAATAGTGCCATCAAAGATCTTCGGCGTGTAGCTACTAACCTCATCATCAGGGTCGACATTGCGGTTAACGAAACGCACACCGCTTACTAGAGCTTTTGCCAGCTTGAGTTTGAAATCGGGAAATCCCGCGGCATCGAAGCGCTTGCAAAACCTATTGACACTGGGCTCGCTGACCGCAGCAGCTTTAGCCAAGGTCGCAATACTAGATCTGGTTGCGCTATCGGGGTCCGCGAGAATCACTCGCGCCACTTTGCTCTCAGACTTGTTTAGATTGGGTAATTGATCAGAAATAATATTGATCAGATTTTGTGAATGCATAGCTATAACCCTTTAGCTTTTCGTCTTGTTCCGTAATAGAGCCCGTCAGTTTAAGGTTTTTAAGCGCCAATGTCCGCTTTCACCCCAAAGTTGGTAAGAATATTTCACCGGAACCATGACCGAGACAAACAGAATCACCATAATACGTTCTTTTACCTACTAAAATAGGCTTATCATTGCCTAAATTTTTATTAAAGCCTATAATTTACGTAAGTTTACTACACTTAAAGAGGCTCCATTATGTATAGAATCGCCATTAACGGTTTTGGTCGCATCGGCCGCAATATTGTCCGCGCTCTTTATGAGCGCCCAGAGCTTCGCGAAAAAATCCAAATCGTCGCGATCAATGATCTCGGCAGCCTCGAAATTAACGCGCATCTGCTTCAGTTCGATACAGTTCACGGTCGCTTTAACCAGCAGGTTGAAGTCACAGAAAATGCCATCGTTATTAATGGCGACATAATCAGCTGGTCGAGCGAACGCAATCCAACTGACCTGCCTTGGTCTGACTTAAATGTTGATCTGGTTTGCGAGTGCACCGGCGTATTCACTAGCCGCGACAAAGCTGCACTGCACTTGGAAGCCGGCGCTAAGAAAGTCATTATTTCAGCACCTGGCACAAATGCCGATGCAACCATAGTGTTTGGCGTCAACGATCATGTTCTGGACGGCTCTCAAGAGATTATTTCAAACGCCTCTTGTACCACTAACTGCTTGGCACCTATGGTTCAGCCTCTTCAGGAGAGCATTGGTATCCTAAGCGGTTACATGACTACAGTGCACGCCTATACCAACGACCAGCAGCTCAGTGACGTCTGTCATTCAGATGTCTACCGCTCTAGATCCGCCACTCAATCAATGATCCCAACCAAGACTGGTGCCGCAGTAGCGATTGGCTTGGTGCTGCCAGAGCTGGCCGGCAAGCTAGATGGCTTAGCCGTGCGTGTACCCACTATTAATGTGTCACTGGTTGATCTCACATTTAATGCTGGCCGCGAGACTACAGTTGAAGAAGTCAACGAACTGCTGCTAAAAGCATCTCAGGGCGCGCTCAAATCCGTGCTCTGCTACAACGACAAGCCACTGGTATCTGTGGACTTTAATCACACCCCCTTCTCCTGTAACTTTGACGCCACCCAAACACGGGTCAATGGTTCGCTGGTTAAGGTAATGGCCTGGTATGACAATGAGTGGGGCTTCTCCAACCGCATGCTCGACAACTCCCTAGCACTATTAGCTAGTGCTGCGGAGAAAAAAGATGCCGCGTAGAACTAAGATTCTCGCCACACTCGGCCCCGCCACACACCATGAACAGGGTATTCGCGGGCTAATTCTTGCCGGTGTTAATGTCTTCCGCCTGAACTTCTCACATGGCAGCGCCGAAGAGCATTCCATGCGCGCCGCCATGATTCGCGAAATCGCGCTCGAGCTGAAAACTCCCGTTGGTATTCTCTGCGATATGCAGGGTCCGAAAATTCGTATCGGCAGCTTTCTCAACGATATGAAAATCAACTTGGCAGAAAATGATAGCTTTGTACTCAACAGCCAGATCGATGTTGATTCAGGGAACCAGGATGGCGTGCATATAGACAGCGACCTGCTTAACGATATCAATGCTGGTGACACCCTACTGTTAGATGACGGCCGCATGACCTTTTTGGTCGAATCACGCAACCCTCACTCAGTCACCTGTCGGGTAGTTCAAGGTGGTGTGCTATCAAGTAAAAAAGGTGTGAACAAATTCGGTGGCGGTCTCTCCGCTCCGGCACTCACCGAGAAAGATAAGGCGGATATTAAAACCGCTGCGTCATTGAAAACCGATTATCTGGCCATCTCCTTTGTGCGTTCGAAAGACGATATTGAAGAGACTCGCGAGCTGCTGGTTGCAGCGGGCAGCGGTGCTCACATTATCGCCAAGATCGAACGTGCAGAAGCTATCACCGACGAGTTTTTGCCCGGCATTATTGCCAGCGCTGATGGCGTGATGGTGGCCCGCGGCGATCTCGGCGTTGAGATTGGCGATGCCAATCTAGTGGCTGTGCAGAAACAACTTATTGAAGCCGCCAATGCTGCTAACAAAGTTGTTATCACTGCCACTCAGATGATGGAGTCAATGATTACCGCTTCGACCCCTACCCGCGCGGAAGTGTTCGATGTGGCCAATGCTGTACTCGACGGCACCGATGCCGTAATGCTCTCGGCAGAAACTGCAGTGGGCATGTACCCGATTGAAACCGTAAAAGCCATGGTGCGAATCATTGAGGGTGCTGAACTGCATCCCCTAGCACAGCGTTCCAAGCACAGAATTGATCAGACCTTTGCCAGCATAGATGAGTCTCTGGCTCTGGCAGCCATGTATGTAGCCAATCACCTTGAAGGCGTTAAAGCGGTTATCTGCATGACAGCAACGGGCTTTGCGCCACTGATCATGTCGCGTATTACCTCTTCGCTGCCAATTTATGCAATGGCAGAAAAGCTCGGTACCTGCGAAATCACGGCACTCTACAAAGGTGTCATACCAGTGCCCTTTCACGCTTCAGCGCTAGATCCATCAGAGGTTAATCACCGTGCAGTTGAAACATTGCGCGAGCACAACGCTGTTACTGATGGCGATCTAGTGCTAATTACCAAAGGGGACTTTGTCAATGTGCACGGCGGCACAAACACCTTGAAAATTGTTCGAGTTGGCGACGTTATTCAGTAGCCAGCAAGAAAAACCGTCTCTTCCAGGCCATGGATGGCCACTTAATGTAAATTCCGCTCCTATACTCAATACTCTGCTTTGCTCTGCTCAATAGACATCTAGCAACATCTTTTCGGTGCCGGACAGCGAATAAAAAAGGGCCAGTCTCCCGGCCCTTTTCGGCACTCTTTAATGCTTCTCTTCGAAAACAATTCCACTGATTAGGCCATAGCTTCTGTCGTGACTGTAGCTGTAGCTTTAGCTTTTTCTTAAGCTGATTGTAAAGAGAGGCTGAGGAGGACGTGAGGTACTTCGTATTTGAGTGTGAAATTTAAACCCAGGCTGGAATTTGTATTCCGCTTTTTTGCTCGCCACAGAACCTGATTTCCCTATCAGGCTCTGACCTAGCAGAGAGTATTGCAGCTAGAAATTTAAAGAAACTTACTGAGCCCAGTAGATCGATACCGGGGTGTGCTGCTGTTGCAAGATCGCCCGAATCGGCAGTTCCATTACATCATCACCAGCAGAGGCCTGAGTCAGTACCTCTTGCTTGCTGGCACCACTGATATGAATCACCAAAGACTCAGTATTCAATAGTCGCGGTAAAGTCATGCTCATGCGCTGATGAGGAGCATCCAGTGGCGTAACCGCAATACAGTCTGCCCCGGAATGCATATCTAGACCGCGTGCTAAAGCCTCGGAGCCAGGGAACAATGAGGCGGTATGGCCGTCGTCACCCATACCTAAGATAACCACGGTAAAGCGACCCATCGCATTCAAGCGCCGCTGACATTCAGCTTCGCCGTCGAGGGCATGTTCAGCATCGGTTTTAAGGGCCAGATACTGAGCTTTATGAGCCTCATTGATCAGCAAGTTTTCGCGCACCAGCTTTTCATTGCTCGCCGCGTGATCGGCATTGACCCAGCGCTCATCAGCCAGCGCAACGGTGACCTTTGACCAATCCAGTTGACACTGAGACAACAGATGAAAAAAACCCACTGGCGTGCGCCCCCCAGAGACAACAAGAGAGGCTTTGCCTTCAGTCGCTATAGCAGAATTCAACAGATCGCTGACCTTAGCCGAAAGCGCGGCATCCAGTGCAGAGGTATTTTCAAATTTATGCATCGTCATACTATTTATCCTTTTCCCTTGCCTGACTTAGGCTTCGTACCAGCTACGCTGATCTTTTTCCATCAACATGTCGGCCTTGGAGGGACCCCAGGTACCAGCGCTGTAGGTCTTAGTACCTACGTTCTTATCAGCCCACGAATCCAACAGCTGATCACACCAGCGCCAGGAGGCTTCAATTTCATCTCGACTAACGAATAGCCACTGATCACCTTTGATCACTTCTAAAAAGAGGCGCTCGTAGGCATCGGCAATTCGCGACTCACCAGAGGAATCAAAGAAGTCCAGATTCAAGGTGCGCTTCTCAAGGCTGAGGCGCTCTTTGAGGCTCTGCTTCTTGGAGAACATCTCCAGCTCAATACCTTCATTTGGCTGCAGGCGAATAATCAGGCGATTTTGTGCATCACCGCCTTTATCCGGAAAAATCGCATGGGGAATTTCTTTGTAGGTAATGACCACCTGAGTCACCTTGTCCTGCATACGCTTGCCGGTACGCAAATAAAACGGCACGCCAGCCCAACGCCAGTTGTCGATATAGGCTTTTAGCGCAACAAAGGTTTCAGTGTCATTGCTACTGTCTTGGCTGCCCTCTTCTTCCTTATAACCAACTACTGGCTCACCAGCAATCCAGCCAGCGGAGTATTGTCCGCGCACCGATTGCTCGAGAACGTTTTCGCTGTCAATGGGTTTTAGTGCGCGCAGGATCTTAACTTTCTCGGCGCGAATCTCATCTGCCTGGAGTGAATTTGGCGGCTCCATTGCGACCATACAAAGCAGCTGCAGGAGGTGATTCTGAATCATATCCCGCAGCTGACCTACATTATCATAGTAGCCCCAGCGGCCTTCGATACCGACAGTTTCAGCAACAGTAATCTGCACGTTATCGACACAGGTATTGTCCCACTGGGAGTTGATCATACGATTGGCAAAGCGCAGGGCCAGCAAATTCTGAACTGTCTCTTTACCCAGGTAGTGATCAATGCGATAGATATTGCGCTCATCAAAATATTCACCAACGGTGGCATTAACTGCACGCGAGCTTTCGAGATCTTTACCGATGGGCTTTTCCAAGACAATGCGCGCCAACTTATCGACACAACCGGCAGCATCCAAATGATTGCAGATAGAACCATACAGGCTCGGTGGCGTGGCCAGATAATAGATCGCGGTGCGCTTTTCAACCAGCCACTCTTTAAGTGTCAGGAAATCTTTTTTATGGGAGAAATCGACTTTAATATAGTTCAGCCGGCGACTAAATTTGCGCCATGTAGCAGCCTCCCAATCGGATTCAGCAATATGCTTTTTGAGGTTTTCTTCAACCTCAGCAATAAATTCTTTACTGCTAATATCCTGGCGAGCCAGGCCGGCAATACGCACACTATCGCCCAGCAAACCAGCACGATCCAACTGATAGAGCGCAGGAAATAACTTGCGCTCAGAGAGGTCGCCCTTTGCACCAAAGAGTACCAAGTCAATATTGTTATTCATCATTAATCTCCCATTTGCAGCATCTCTTTATAACAAAAAGCTAAGCCAAAATGCTGTCAATTATTATTTTTTTAATCACTGACCCAGCAGGCTGGCCTCTCGGGCCAACTGCTCAATTTCGTCCCAGCGATGATCGCGCACTAACTGTGCAGGACAGATCCAAGAGCCACCGACACATAGTACATTTGGCAGGTTAAGATATTCCATGACATTATGCAGGCCAATGCCGCCAGTGGGGCAAATTCGCGCGTCGCTAAAGGGACCGTACAGAGATTTGATCATCGCTGAACCCCCTGCAGCTTCAGCAGGAAAAAATTTAAAGTCGCGATAGCCCTGCTCCATGCAACGCATCATTTCGCTGGCCGAAGAGATGCCTGGCAGCAGACCGATGGACGAATCAGCGGCTGCAGCTAAGAGCTTGTCGGTGCTACCTGGAGAGACCATAAACTGGCAGCCCAGATCTTCTGAGAGCTTGACCTGATCAGCGCTACAAACGGTTCCGGTACCCACAATAGCGCCGGGAACATGTTCTACGATTTGGCGAATGCCCTCTACAGCTGCTGCAGTTCTCAGAGTCACTTCAAGCACATTCAAACCGCCTGCAATAAGCGCTTTTGCCAACGGCACTGCATCTTCTACACGATCGATAACAATTACTGGGATTACCGTATTACCGGCCAAAAGATCTCGCACTGATCACTCCTTAAGTGTTTTTAATAATGCTCTGTATTTAAATGTTCTGTCATTAAGTGTTGGTCAATTATGTGTTCTGTAGTTTTTTCGCCGCGCCTAATAAACCGAGGTTATTGCGCGTGACTAGATAGACCGGGATAGGTTCTAAATAAGAGGCAAAACGGCCCTTATCCTCAAACTTTTCACGGAATCCGCTGTTCACAAAAAATTCACTGAATCGCGGAACCACACCACCGGCAATATAAATGCCGCCCTTGGCACCCAGGGTCAGGGCCAGATTGCCCGCTGCTGCGCCCATGGATTCACAAAAAGTATCCAGCGCGGTAAGCGCCTGAGGGTCGCTGTTAGCCAGCGCTGCTGCCACGACATCCGGAGGCGTAGTTAAGCTTGGATCAATAGCCTCCATCTGACAGATAGCGTTGTAAATATTGACTATGCCTTTACCGGACAGCACACGCTCTAGAGATACGCGTTTAAAACTCTGCCGCAAACAGGTCAAGACATCCATCTGGCGCTGGCCCACAGGGGCAAAATCAGCATGACCGCCTTCAGTATCCAGTACATGATAGCCATCGCTATGGGAGATCAATGCCGCCATACCTAGACCAGTGCCAGCGCCCAAAATACCCACTGGCTTATGTACTTGAGGCTCACCACCGCCGATTTTAATATGGTCATCCGCTCCCAGCTCAGTAATACCGTGAGCCACGGCTTCAAAATCATTGATCACCACCAACTGTTGGCAACCAAACCACGCTAGCAGATGAGTTTTAGTAAACTCCCAGTGGCTATTGGTAAAAGAGATATGCTCCACATCTGCGGGACAGGCCACGGCCAGACAAACACTGTGTGGCGCGCCAACAAAACCGGTAGCCAGAGCAATTTCATCTCTTAATTTAATAATCAAATCACTAAACTGGGGATACTCTTCAACCGAGTGATAAAACTCGAATTCGCTCTCCAGCTGACCTTCACGCAGCGCCGCAAAGCGTGCATTGGTGCCACCTATATCGGCGACTAAATTCCAACGTTGCTCAGTCATAACTAGACGCCTCCAAACAAGAAGGAAGCACCCTGTTCCGCATTGCTGATATTGCCGCGATTGACAGCAAAGTATTCACGTCCGCAGCCGCGCTGACCTGCGTCCGGCTGGGGTGATGCATCACGGGCTTCCAGCACGGCGATATCGCCGATAAACTGTAATTCACCGGTCACCGCATTAACACGAATCACATCGCCATCTATGACCTTGGCTAAAAGACCGCCATTGGCCGCTTCAGGCACCAAATGAATTGCTGCGGGCACTTTGCCCGATGCGCCGGACATGCGACCATCAGTCACCAGTGCAACCTGGTAGCCTTTGTCTTGCAGAATACCGAGCATAGGCGTCAACTTGTGCAGCTCTGGCATACCCAGTGCCTTGGGGCCCTGAAAACGCACAACGACAACACAGTCGCGATTTAACTGACCGGACTCGAACAGCGCTGCCAAATCATCCTGGGCTTCAATCACTACAGCAGGTGCTTCGACAATCTGATGCTCCGCGGCAACCGCAGAGACCTTGATCACACCGCGACCGAGATTACCCTTTAACAGCCGCAAACCGCCCTCAGCGGAAAAAGCCTTGTCCACTGTGGTCAGTACTTCGAGATCCAGAGGTGTTAGGGGTGATTCACGCCACACAACTTTGTCGTTATCCAAGAACGCTTGCTGGGTAAAGTCACCAAAATCGGTACCCCAAGAGGTCTTGGCATCGGCGTGCATGAAGCCACCGGCCAAAAGCTGACGGAACATGCAGCTAGTGCCGCCGGCCGCGTGAAAATGGTTCACGTCGGCATGACCGTTGGGATAGACCTTGGCTAACAATGGCACTGCCGCAGACAGCTCAGAGATATCATCCCAATTGAGGATAATACCTGCAGCTCGGGCGATAGCCACAAGGTGCATGGTGTGGTTAGTTGAGCCGCCAGAGGCTAAGAGTGCAATGGTTGCATTGACCATGGTGCGCTCGTCGACAATCTCGCCCACCGGGCGGTAATCATTACCCAGGGCGGTAATACGTGCCATTTGATGGCAGGTCTCAACAGTGAGCTTATCGCGCAGTGGGTTAGACGGATTGACAAAGGAGCTGCCTGGAAGTTGCAGGCCCATGGCTTCCAGTACTACCTGATTGCTATTTGCAGTACCGTAAAAAGTACAGGTACCAGCACTGTGGTAGGAATCCGATTCCGCCTGGAGTAGCTCTTCGCGACCAATTTTGCCTTCGGCAAACAGCTGACGGATGCGCTGCTTCTCTTTATTGGGTAAGCCTGACTCCATGGGGCCGGCAGGCACAAACAGGGCCGGCAGGTAACCAAAGCTGAGCACGCCCATTAACAGTCCAGGAACAATCTTGTCGCAGATACCCAAGGCTAATACGCCGTCAAACATCTGGTGGGACAGAGACATAGCCGTGCACTGGGCGATCAAATCGCGACTCAGCAAACTCAGTTCCATACCGTCTTGGCCCTGAGTCACACCGTCGCACATAGCGGGCACACCGCCGGCGACCTGCGCCGTGCAGCCAATTTCGCGCATTGCCTGCTTGATCATATCCGGATATTCCGCATAGGGCTGGTGTGCCGAAAGCATGTCATTGTAGGAGGTGACTATGGCGATATTGCTGGCTTCCATGAGTCGCAGACTGTTTTTGTCTTCCTCACCACAGGCGGCAAAACCATGCGCCAGATTGCCGCAGCTCAACTTGCCGCGCTCGGGACGATTATTCTTATCTTCTTCGACTTGGCGCAGATAATCAGCTCTCAGACTACTACTGCGTTCGATGATGCGCTGAGTGACGTCAGCAACTGTGGTATTCAACTGGACCATAGCAACTCCGCGTAATAGCGGCTCCATGTAGATTAGCTGTGAATTGTAACAAAATTACGGAATTTAACCAGACTCAATGTATAATTCAGTCAGTTATTGTAATTTTATTACATTAATAATTTGTTGCGGCAGCGCCGTTTTAAATAAGCTATTGTGGCAACAGCCTCCCTACAGGACGGCTTCAAAACATGCCCCTAGCTGAACTCTAGCTGAAAACTAGTTTACGCCTTAGCCGACATCAATTAAACGGCCTATACAGACTAATTCAATACAGGAACACGGATAGATGACTTCCAGCAGCAAAACGACACACAACTACAATCCGACCAACACCCCAGCATGGAAAACTCTTGAGCAGCAGGCAGAAAAAGCCCAGCAGCAAAATATCAGTGATTTTTTTGACCAGAATCCCCAGCGCAGCAGCCAGATGTCAGTCCAGAGTGGCGAGCTTTTCCTCGACTATTCTAAGAACCTAGTCAGTGACGCAACCTGGCAGGCACTGCTCGATCTAGCCGCTCAGTCACCTCTGGAACAGCATCGTGGCGCCATGTTCTCAGGAGAAAAGATTAATGCCACCGAAGGTCGTGCCGTACTTCACGGTGCCCTGCGAGCCGAGGTTGGCGATCAAACTGTCACCTCAGCCGCGGCTGAATCCGATCAGCGTGTAAGCCTGGTCAAACAACAGCTGGCAGCCGTCGAGTTGGTCAGTGAAAAAATTCGCGGCGGTCAGTGGCTCGGCAGCACCGGCAAAGCGATTACCGATGTCATCAATATTGGTATTGGCGGCTCTGACCTAGGCCCTAAATTAGCCTGTAGCGCACTGCAAGAATTTGCCCATCCAGATATCAAGCTGCACTTTATCTCCAATGTGGATGGCGCTGAGATTCTCACCACCTTAAAGAAACTCAACCCAGAGACAACCCTGGTAGCTCTGGCCAGCAAGACATTTACCACTCACGAGACCTTATTGAATGCCAAGACCGCGCGCAACTGGTTTGCCGAGACACTAGGACTTGAGAACGCGCAATCTAGCAGTCACTTTGTCGGCTTGACTGCCAATCGCGCCAATGCACTGGCCTACGGTATCCCCGCTGATCAGATTCTCGAGTTTGCCGAATGGGTTGGCGGACGCTACTCACTCTGGTCCAGTATTGGCCTTTCTATCGCTATTTCGATTGGCTTTGAGAAGTTTACCGAGATGCTCGCCGGTGCCCGGGAGATGGACCTGCATTTTCAACAAGCGCCCCTGAAAGAGAACATGCCGGTGATTATGGCTCTGCTGGGTATTTGGTATAGCAATTTCCTCGACGCCCAATCCAATGCGGTGATTCCCTACTGCGAACGCCTACTATTATTGCCCTCTTACCTGCAGCAATTGGATATGGAGAGCAATGGTAAATCGACGACTCTCGATGGAGAATCAGTTGATTATCAGACTGGCGCGATTCTCTGGGGCCAGACTGGCACCAATGGTCAGCACGCTTTTTTCCAGCTGCTGCATCAAGGCACGCGAATGGTGCCCATCGATTTCGTTGCCGCTGCGGTGGATAATTTGAGCAATGAAGAACATCACCGGGTATTGCTAGGCAATATGCTAGCTCAGGCATCGGCATTAATGTGTGGCCAAGAGGCACCAGAAGACGAGCCCTACCGCTACTACCCCGGCAATAAGCCTTCCAATGTACTGCTGCTGGATCAGCTGTCGCCGAAGAATTTTGGCGCGCTGATCGCGCTCTATGAGCACAAGGTATTTGTTCAGGGCAGTATTTGGAATATTAACTCGTTTGATCAGTGGGGAGTGGAACTGGGCAAGAAGATGGCCAATCAGTTGTTGGCATCAGATTCTGGAGTCCAGGCGGAGTTAGACCCTTCAACTACGGCACTGTTTGCGCATATCAAAAAGTGCCAAGAGTAGGCACTACAACCGTCGTGAGAGCTGTGATCTAAACTAGACTCGCAGCTCTTTTGGCAGAGAAAAGGTGACATTTTCAACCACGCCGCTCAGTTCTTGAGGGGCGTTAGCACCCAGCTCTACCAAGCGCGCGATCACATCCCGAACCAGCACATCAGGTGCCGATGCGCCTGCGGTAATGCCTACGGCCTTGCTCTGCTCCAGCCATTCAGTATCTATGTCTTCAGGACCATCAATCAGATAAGCGGTGCAACCACAACGCTCCGCTAACTCACGGAGACGGTTGGAGTTAGAGCTGGCAACCGAGCCCACCACCAAAATCAAATCTGATTCAATAGCCAACTGCTTAACCGCATCCTGACGGTTCTGCGTGGCGTAACAGATGTCGTCTTTCCGGGGACCTTCAATAGCTGGGAACTTCTGTCGCAGCGCGTCTATGACTTTGGCGGTGTCGTCCATAGATAATGTGGTCTGAGTAACAAAGGACAGCCGAGAGGGGTCTTTAACCTCAAGCTTGGCCACATCGTTCTCATCTTCCACCAAATAAATATTGCCGCCCTTGGAATAATCATACTGACCCATGGTGCCTTCCACTTCCGGGTGACCAGCGTGACCAATCAATACTGACTCTGTTCCCTCGAGACTAAACTTAGCCACTTCCATATGCACCTTGGTAACCAGCGGACAGGTGGCATCAAACACCTTAAGGCCGCGACGGCGAGCTTCATCTTGAACCGCCAATGAAACACCATGGGCGCTAAAGATAACAATCACATCATCGGGTATTTCATCCAGCTCTTCGACAAATACAGCGCCGCGATTGCGCAGATCATCGACAACAAATTTATTGTGCACCACTTCGTGACGTACATAGATCGGCGCACCAAAGACCTCTAAGGCGCGATTAACAATATCAATCGCGCGATCAACACCGGCGCAAAAGCCCCGCGGGTTGGCCAGCTTGATATCCATTAGTGCAGGTTCTCCGGAACAACACCGACAATTTTTACCTGAAAGACAATGTTTTTGCCCGCCAGTGGATGGTTAAAATCCACCATCACTTCGCCATCGACTATGTCGGCAATCACACCTGGCAACTCACCGTCGCCGTTTTGAAACGAGAACATCGCGCCAATTTCAATTTCCAGGGCATCAAAATTATCCATCGCCACAGCCTGAACATTCTGTTCGTTGTGCTGGCCAAAGGCCTTTTCCGGCGGCACCAAAAACTCCTGCTCATCGTTGGCTCGCAATCCAAACAAGGTCTCTTCAAAACCGGGTAGAAGACTACCGTCGCCAATTGAAAAAGTCGCTGGTTTACCTTCAAAATTTGAATCCACGACCGCGCCATCTTCGAGTGCTAGGGCAAAATGCAGCGTAACGGTGGTGCCTGTGTCTATGGGTATACTCATATCTAAAACTCGTCAATTTTTTGATTTAGTTATTCTTACTACTTTTTGTTTGTGTTCACCGCTGTGGCGTCGGATGAATCATCGCTCTCCTCTGACCCCTGAAAAAACAGCCCATCAATAATAATCAGAACTGCGCCAACAGAGATAGCCATATCCGCAACATTGAACGCAGCAAAGTGCCAACTACCCCAATGGAAATCGAGGAAATCGACCACGTATCCCAGGGTCAAGCGGTCGTAGAGATTGCCCAGTGCACCGCCCAGAATAAGCGCCAACGCCAGTCCTTCAAGTACGCGCTGACGAGGCAAGCGGGTCAGCCATAGGGCAATCATTAGGCTTACAATAATAGAGATAACGCTGAACAACCAGCGCTGCCAGCCACCGGCATCACTGAGAAAGCTAAACGCCGCACCCTCGTTGTGAGCCCGCACCAGATTAAAGATGCCGTTCACGTAGAGGCTCTGACCGAGGCTGAACTCTACCATGATCCACAGCTTGGTCAGCTGGTCCAAGAGCAGTATGGTTGCCGACAGGGCAAACCATTTTAGCCAGGGCAATGTTCTTAGCTCAGGCCCTGTTTTTAGTTTAGGTTCCGTTTGTACCTTAGGCATAGTGGCGCGTCTCACCCACATCAGTGAGATTAGTCACACAGCGAACACAGATTTCTGGGTGCTCTACATTGCTGCCAACGTCTTCAATAAAGTGCCAGCAACGCACACATTTCTCGGCGCTAGAGCGCTGCAGCCCGACCTTTAAACTATCTAGCATAGACCCATTGGCATCGGCGCCTTCCTCCAGAGGCAGCAGGGTTGCCTTCGAGGTGATGGTAACAAAACGCAATTCATTACCCAGTTTGGCGAGTGACTGGTGCAATTCAGGTGCGGCGTAGAGTTGAATATCGGCTCCCAGAGAGCCTTTCACTACACCCTGATTGCGCTGATCTTCAATAACCTTATTGATCGCTTCTTTAGCCTGCATGATCGCAGCCCAGTCAGCTGGGCTAATGACATCGCCGCCAGAAAGGCGCGGCAGTGAATACCACTCAGCAATAAATACAGAAGACTCACGCTCGCCAGGCATAAAGCCCCAAAGCTCACTGGCGGTAAAACTTAGAATCGGTGCAATCCAGCGAGTAAAGGCTTCGGCAATATGGTGCAGCGCTGTCTGTGCTGAACGTCTTGCAAGACTATTTTCTGGGCAGGTGTAGATACGATCTTTAATAATATCCAGATAGAAACCCCCCATATCGCGGACACAAAAATTGTGCAACTTTTGATAGATCAGGTGGAACTGAAACTCATTGTAGGCAGTAATAATTTCTTCCTGGAGTCCGGCTGCGCAATCTACTGCCCAGCGATCCAGAGCCAACATATCCTCATGGGCAACTCCATGTTCGGTGGGCTCAAAGCCATCGATATTGGAGAGGAAATAACGTGCAGTGTTGCGAATGCGACGATAAGAATCACCGGCGCGACTCAAAATTTCATCAGAGACTGTCATCTCGCTGCTAAAGTCAGCCGAGGCAATCCACAGACGCAGCACATCGGCGCCCATATCATTGATGACTTTTTGCGGGGAAATCACATTGCCAATGGACTTAGACATTTTGCGACCGTGCTCATCCACGGTAAAACCATGGGTCAGCACGGCCTTGTAAGGGGCTGTGCCATTGATTGCGATAGCGGTCTTCAGTGACGACTGGAACCAGCCTCGGTGCTGATCTGAGCCTTCGAGGTAAAGATCAGCAGGGTAGCGCAGCTGTTGCCGGGCATTGATCACCGATTCGTGAGTAACACCGGAGTCAAACCACACATCCAGCGTGTCGGTTACTTTTTGGTAGTCGGCGATATCCTCGCCAATCAACTCCGCAGCTTCAAGTTCAAACCAGGCCTCAATGCCATGCTCTTCAACACGCAGGGCAACCTGCTCGATTAACTGGGCCGTATTCGGGTGCAGCTCGCCGCTCTGCTTGTGAACAAACAGCGCGATAGGAACGCCCCAAGTACGCTGGCGGGAAATACACCAGTCTGGGCTATTCTCGAGCATGGCTTCGATGCGTGCCTGACCCCACTCTGGGTGCCAGCTAACATCTTTAACCGCGGCCTTGGCCTTGGCCAGCAAAGCATTTTTATCCATGGAGATAAACCACTGCGGTGTAGCGCGGTAAATCAACGGGGTTTTGGTACGCCAGCAGTGGGCATAACTGTGAACAAATTGGCCACAGCTCATTAGACGTTTGTGCTCGCGCAAAACCTCCAGAACCGAGTCATCAACTTTGTACACATGTTGGCCTGCAAACAGCTCGACATCGTCGGCATAGAGGCCGTTATCCAAGATATAATTTAACGTGCCAATGCCATATTGCTTGGCCACAACGAAATCTTCCATGCCATGATCTGGCGCGGTGTGGACACAGCCAGTACCGGCATCGGTGGTCACATGCTCGCCGAGCAGCACAGGAATATCGCGTTCATAGAACGGATGGCGGGCAATAATATTTTCTAACGCCTGCCCCTGACAGCGAGCAAGCTGCTGACAGTTTTCAATCTCAAGGCGCTGCATCACTGATTCCAGCAATAGCTGTGAACAGATCAGACGCTGAGGTCCACTCTCGCCATTGATTTGCACCAATACATAGTCAACCTCGGCACCCACAGAAATCGCCTGACTGCTGGGCAGAGTCCAGGGTGTCGTGGTCCAGATCAACATATTGATCTCCCCTTCCCCAGGCAGGCCGCCAAATGCGCTAGAGACTTTATCCAACTGCGCGGCGTCGGTTACGGCGTAGGCAACATCTATGGAGTAAGAGGTTTTATCCTGATATTCCACTTCTGCTTCAGCCAGCGCGGACCCGCCCACCACACTCCAGTAAACCGGCTTGTAGCCTTTCACCAGATGGCCGTTGGCAGCAATTTTACCCAGTGCACGAATGGTATCCGCTTCCACCTGATAGTTCATTGTCAGGTAGGGACGTTCCCAGTCACCAAAGATGCCGAGACGCACGAAACCCTGACGCTGGCCATCGACCTGCTTCATGGCGTATTCACGACACTTTTTGCGGAAGGTGGAGTACTCGACTTTGACGCCGGCCTTGCCAATCTTCTTTTCTACGTTGTGTTCAATGGGCAGGCCGTGACAGTCCCAACCGGGAATATAAGGCGCATCAAAGCCGCTCATAGTGCGCGCTTTAACAATAATATCTTTAAGGGTTTTGTTTACCGCATGACCCAAGTGAATCTCGCCGTTAGCGTAGGGAGGGCCATCGTGAAGAATGTACTGTTCGCGGCCGGCACGGGCCTCGCGAATCTGCTGATAGAGATTACTGTCCTGCCACTCTTTTAACATTCCCGGCTCGCGCTGGGCCAAATTGGCGCGCATGGGGAAGGCGGTCTTGGGTAGGTTCAGTGTTGCTTTGTAATCAGTCATTGGTCTTTTCGTTTGACCGCAGTGGTCAACCCTATATCAGTTTATTGTTTGTAAAGTGTTTGTAACCTGACTGGAACGCTTTATTAACCAGTCTATTTTTCAGACTGCAAAAACCACTGGCGGATTTTTTCAACATCCCCAGTGATTGTCGCCACCAGTTTTTCAACACTGGTAAATTTTTCTTCCTCGCGAATCTTGTGCAAAAACTCCACCGCAATTCGCTGCCCGTAAAGATCACCTGTAAAATTCAGCAGATGCACCTCTAGAATCGGCTTTACCAAATCCCCCACTGTGGGCCGCAACCCGACGTTGGCTGCAGCGCAATAAAACCTTCCCGCAACGTTCACGCGCACCGCAAAGACACCGGATAAAGGCGCACTAAAACGGGCTAACTGCACATTCGCAGTGGGAAAGCCTAGTTCACGTCCGAGCTGCTGGCCATAGCCAACCACTCCACTAATGGCAAAGGGTCGTCCAAGCAACTGGGCGGCACGGGCAAAATCTGCCTGCCCCACCACTTCGCGAATCAATGTGCTGCTCACTCGACGGCCATCAGTTTCGACTGTCGCCGTATCCTGCACCTCAAACCCATGGCGCTTGCCCTGCTGGTTCAACATGGCAAAGTCGCCACTGCGATCACAGCCGAAACGAAAGTCGTCGCCGACGATTAAATGCTTCACCGCGAGTCCGCGAACCAACACCTGCCCGACAAAATCTGCTGCCGATAAATTGCGCAGCTGGCGATTGAACTGCAGGCAGACCACGGAGTCCACGCCCAGAGACAACAGTGTTTCAATTTTTTCACGCAATCGCATCAACCGCGCTGGCGCTCGTTCAGCTGAGAAATACTCTCGCGGCTGAGGCTCAAAGGTCATCGCCACTGACGGTATCTGCAAACGCTGAGAGGCCTCTTTCACCTGCGCTAAAATCGCCTGATGGCCAATATGCACACCATCAAAAGAACCGATGGTGACCACCGATTTTTGGTCTGGGGTATGCAGGTTGTGCAGACCGCGAACAAAGGTCATTTTGGCATGGGCCACAGGCGAGGTTTTCACTGTTCAAAATAGGCATTGAGTATACCTAGCAAAGGCCAGAAAGGTAAGGCACTGCGGCCAATTAACCCAGGCTGTGAAGACTAAATAAACTGCTATCTAGACTGCTATCTAGACTGCTATCAAAAGCACACTAATTTAATCCTTCGAGGTGGTGGCTTTAACAGGCCCCTTTAAATCACTGAGACGCATGCCACCGAATCCTAGAACGGCGATATAAACACTAAAGCCGCCAAGGCAGATACAGGCAATGGCGCTACTGCGCTGCCACCAACCAAGCTGCTGCCAAATGCTGGTATCGAAAGCATCGAAGTGACCACCGAGCCAAATCAAGGTCGCGACCATCAGTGTCACCGCCAATAGTAGAGTCGCCAAAAAGCGCAACCAGGCGCGACCCGGAAGATAGATAGCCTTGCTGCGCAGCGCTAAAAATAATAGCAGCGCATTTAAGAAAGCCGATAAAGATGTTGCCAGGGCCAGACCTACATGACCCACCTGCCAATAAAAATGCAGCGGTATTACCAAAATCAAGTTAAGGAACATATTAGAGACCATGGCAATCACGCCGATACGCACCGGAGTGCGCATGTCCTGACGGGCAAAAAAGCCCGGCGCCAAGACCTTGATTAGCATAAAGGCGATCAAGCCTAGGGAATAAGCGCGCAGGCTCAGAGATGCCATAGACATATCCCGCGGCGTCATCACCTCGCCATAGAGAAATAGCGTGGCCAGAATCGGCTCAGCGAGGAGCATCAGAGCAGCAGCGGCTGGCACCGCAATCAACAGCACCATGCGCAGGGCCCAATCGAGGGTCTGCGAATAGGCCTCCACGGAACTGGCCGCGTGATGACGGGATAGATTGGGTAGTATCACCGTCGCAATGGCCACCGCAAAAACCCCCAGGGGCAACTCTGAGAGTCGATCTGAGTAATACAGCCAGGAGACACTGCCGGTGGGCAGAAAAGTTGCCAGCATAGTGTCGAGCATCAAATTGATCTGGCTTACGGATACACCAAAGATTGCTGGGCCCATCAGCTTGAGTATTTTTTTAACCCCTGGATGACGCCAGTCCACCACAGGTATCGGCAGCATATGAACGCGCGCCAAAAACGGTAACTGAAAGCAGAACTGAATCGCGCCGGCAGCAAATACACCCCAAGCCAAGGCATAGGTTGGCTGATCAAACCAGGGCGCTGCAATCAGCGCGGCAAAGATCAGAGACATATTGAGCAGCACCGGAGTAAAGGCTGGAACCGCAAAACGATCATAGCTATTGAGGATGCCACCGGCGACACCGGTCATTGAAATAAATAATAAATAGGGAAAGGTAATGCGCAGCATTTCCGCTGTCGCATTAAATTTAAACGGGTCGTTGAGATACCACTTCGGTGCAAACAGCGCAGCAAAGAATGGCGCAGCAACTACAATCACCAGAGTTAATGCCAGCAGCGCCATACCCAGAGTGCCGAATACTCGATTGATTAATTGTTTTAGCGCCGCCTGACTGCCGTTTTGGCGATATTCCCCAAGCACCGGAACAAATGCCTGGGCAAAAGCACCCTCAGCAAATAGACGACGGAAAAAGTTGGGAATTTTAAAGGCGACAAAAAAGACATCAGCCAGAGCTTCAGCACCTATGACTCGAGCAAAGATAATATCCCGCGCCAATCCGAGAACACGGGACAGCATCGTAAAGAAGCTGACCACGCCACTGGAGCGCAGTAGTCCACCATCGGCCTTCACTTTGGCAGGCGACGGCTGTGCTAGATCATTGCTGGGCTTCTGATTCAATTTTCACTCGCTTGACGGGGGCTTTTGACAGCAGTTTAACGACCTCCATGCCCATCTCCAAGTGAATACTGAAAAGCCTCGCACTCTAGGTTGAGGCCCCATGCTTCTCTGACAGTGCAAAGTAATCATATTGCTTCGACAATTGGGTTGAATGTAGTTTACAAAACCTGTATATTCCCGCGCCTTTAGTGAGACCAATTAAGAGGAGTACAACAAGTGGCAAATTCAGTACAAGCTAAGAAACGCGCACGACAGAACGAGAAACGCCGACAGCACAATGCCAGCTTGCGCTCTATGGTTCGCACCTATTTGAAAAAAGTCGATGCAGCTATTGATAGCGGTGTTCAGGCTGATGCTCAGCTGGCTTACACTGCGGCAGTTCCAGTTCTAGACCGTATGGCAGACAAAGGCATTCTGCACAAGAATAAAGCAGCTCGTCACAAGAGTCGCCTAAATGCTAAAGTTAAGGCGCTGGGTTAAAAAGTAAGGTCTTTTAAAGATCACTTTTTAGTCAGCAGTAAAAGAACCGGCTCAGGCCGGTTTTTTTATACATGAGATTTAACTCTCGATAAATAGACCCCCACAGCACAAAAAGACCCGCATAAAAAAACCCCGCCGATTGGCGGGGTTTTTTATTAACGCTTTAGAACTTTATCTCAACAGCAGGCTTTAAAGCTGATTGAGCGCCGTAGTCATATCAACAACCGCCTTTTTGCCGTCGCCGTAGACCATCAGCGTGTGATCCATTGCGAATAGCGGATTGGGCAGACCGGCAAAACCGGGGCTCAATGAACGCTTGATCACCACAACTGTCTTGGCTTTATCGACATTGAGAATTGGCATGCCGTAGATCGGGCTACCTTCGACATCCCGGGCCATGGGGTTGGT
This sequence comes from Gammaproteobacteria bacterium MOLA455, assembly GCA_000511875.1. Classification (GTDB taxonomy): domain Bacteria; phylum Pseudomonadota; class Gammaproteobacteria; order Pseudomonadales; family Porticoccaceae; genus HTCC2207. Next base: position 298,590 of record AZIN01000004.1, on the reverse strand, counting down.
CACATCGTTGGCACCAATCACAATCACCACATCAGTGTCTTCGAAGGTAGGATTGATAGCATCCATCTCCACAAGATTGTCATAGGGCACTTCGGCTTCGGCCAGTAGAACATTCATATGCCCAGGCATACGCCCTGCCACCGGATGAATACCGTATTGGACCTCAGCTCCTTTCGCTTCGATAGCGTCTGCTAGCTCACGTACCGCGTGCTGCGCCTGTGCCATGGCCATACCGTAACCTGGCACTATAACGACGCGCTGAGCGTTCTCCAGTAGCATAGCTATCTCGTCTGGCTGAGCGCTGGTGACTTTACCTGCATAGACTTCATCAGCGTCGACAGTCTCGCCACCGGCGGCCATTTTGCCAAACAGTACATTGGCCAGTGAGCGATTCATCGCCACACACATAATGCGCGTCAAAATCAGCCCCGACGTTCCCACCAGGGAACCGGCAATAATCAATACTGTGTTGCCGAGAATGAAACCCGCGAAAGCGGCTGCGATACCAGAGTAGGAATTCAGCAGTGCAATCACTACCGGCATATCAGCGCCACCAATTGGCATTACTAAGAACAGACCCAAGAGTAGCGCCAGCAAAACCACCGCGACCATAGCGGCAACATTGCCTGGATTGACCACAACCAACGCCACAGCAACCAGCGCAGCTATAACAAATAGCGCGTTACCCACTGGGCCTCCAGGGAGACCGTAGCTTTTCTTCATTAACTCCTGCAGCTTGGCGAACGCCACCAGGCTTCCGGTCAAAGTCAAAGCACCGATCAATACCGTTATACCAATAGCGATCAGAGCAATAGTCCCCTCAGGTCCAGGACCAAAAGCACCGCTATCAGCAACCACTGGGGTTAACAGCTCGGCAAAGGATGCAGGTGTAGCGCCCAACTTGGTGTAATACTCAGCCAGTGCGATAGTCAGTGAAGCACCGCCACCAAAACCATTGAGCAGAGCCACCATCTGTGGCATCGAGGTCATCTGAATGCGCAGCGCCATAATGCTACCCACTATAGAACCTGCCACCACACCGGCGACCACATAGGTATAGTCAATGGTGTTCATATTCAGCAGAGTTACTACCACGGCGATCAACATGCCCAGTGCCGAGAGCATATTGCCACGCACTGCAGTCTTCGGTTTAGTCAGGCCTTTAATGCCGAGAATAAACAGCACACCAGAAATCAGATAGATAAAATTAACAAGATTCTCATTCATCGCTTACTTCCTCTTAAACATGGCAAGCATACGATTAGTCACAAGGTAACCACCAACAACGTTGATGGTCGCCAGCGTCACTGCGATAAAGCCCAACACATTCACCATCATCGGCGAACCGTCATTGCCCGCCGCCAACAGAGCGCCTACTAGAGTGATACCGGAAACCGCATTGGTTCCTGACATCAAAGGCGTGTGCAGTGTCGGCGGCACTTTGGTAATCAGCTCAACTCCGAGAAATAACGACAGCACAAACAGTGCTAATAACAGAATTAAAATATCCATTTGTTTTACTCCCCTTGTGCTTCAGTTTCAGGTTCTGATTCAGGCGCCTTGATTTCTGGCAATCCCAGCAGCTTGCGCATATGCGGGTGTGGAATCTCGCCCTTGTGAGCAACAACCGTACCTGCAACAATTTCATCGTTAAAGTCGAGGTTGAGATTGCCCTCTTCGTCGAGAATTAACTCCAGCAATGTCTGCATGTTTTTGCCGTACATCTGGCTGGCATGATAAGCCAATTCGGATGGAACGTTTTCGGGCCCCAATATAGTCACACCGTGGGCAACAACTGTTTTGCCCTGCTCGGTGAGATCACAATTGCCGCCGCGCTCTGCCGCCAGATCAACTATGACTGAACCAGATTTCATCGCCTTGACCATATCTTCAGTCACCAGAATCGGCGACTTGGCACCGGGAATCGCTGCCGTAGTAATAATGATATCTTGCTCGGCAACCACTGCAGTCATCAGCTCGCGCTGGCGCTTGAGAAAATCTTCGCCCTGGGCTTTGGCGTAACCGCCAGCACCCTCAGACTCACCAGTATCTAAATCCAACTCAACTGGCTTGGCGCCAACTGAAATAATCTGCTCACGAGCGGCGGGACGAACATCATAGGCTTCAACCACAGCGCCAAGTCGTTTGGCAGTGGCGCAGGCCTGAAGACCGGCAACACCTACACCCATAATCAACACTCGCGCCGGCTGCAAAGTGCCAGCGGCGGTCATCAGCATAGGGAATATTCGTGGCGCAGCGGAGGCACCCATCAACACCGCTTTATAACCAGCCAAAGTGGCCATGGATGAAAGCACATCCATGCTCTGGGCGCGACTGATACGCGGCACCAGTTCCAGGGCAATTGCTGTGGCCCCCTTCTCGGCCACGGACTGAGCGGCCTGAGGTGAGGCAAGTGGGTCCATCATGCCAATCACCAGCTGTCCACTGCGTAGACTGGCGAGATCGGCATCACTGTTGTCGTTGTTTGAGCCAAAGGATTGGACCTGAAGAATAATATCGGCCTGAGCAAATATCTCTGCACGATCACTGCAAAGGGTTGCTCCAGCCTCTGTATAGAGTCGGTCTGGATAACCTGCAGCATCTCCTGCGTTTGTTTGAAAAAGCACCTTGACGCCTTTGTCGGTCAGAGACTGGACATTGGCAGGGGACATGGCGACTCGTTTTTCTGCGGTTTTAATTTCCGCGGGAATTCCGATTATCACTCAATTCTCCTTATTGTTATAGAAAGGTTTGACTACCTAAAGAGCAGCCATAGTAGCAAAAATCACTGGTTATTTTTGTCTGTATAGCCATTATTAGGCAAAACTATGCAGCCTTCATACTAACCAAAATGGCTTTAGAACAACATAGTCCAGATGAAGGGGTAATTGACCTAAAGTAGCCCGCAGCGGGAATTCAGGATATTCGTGAAACCGCAAAATTAGCGAGATCGGATAAAACCGTTTTGAAATCACTCTCTGGTAACTGGGCCAGAGAGTGCTTGGCCAGCTCGGCCTGCTCTTGAGCTTGCATGATAGAGTAATCGAGACTTGAGGACTGACGAACTGCTGCGAGAATGCTCTCGAAATGCTCTGCACTCTTAGTCTTAATCGCCGAGCAAATTAGCTGCTTTTGCTCTTCGTTTAAATGATCTCGCGCATGAATCAGCGGCAGAGTCATTTTCCCTTCAGCTAGATCATCGCCAATATTTTTGCCAGTCGCCTCAATATCACCCTGATAGTCCAGCACATCATCGGCGATCTGAAAGGCCAGACCCAAATGCTTACCGTAGGCGGCCATAGCATTACCAATATCAGCATCTCTACTTTTTGCATCGCCATGAACAGCAGCTCGCTCTTTAGCGGCTAACATAGCCCCTATACGGGCAGCCGCCTCAAATAACTTTGCCGTCTTGCGATAAATAACGTCGTAGTAGGTAGCCTCATCGATTGCTGAATTACCAGCGTTGCTCATCTGCTGAACTTCACCTTCGGAGATAACATTAGTGGCATCGGCAATAATCCCCATGATTGGCATATCACCAACTGAGACGAGCATCTGAAAAGCGCGCGAATAAATAAAGTCACCGACCAGCACACTGGGCGCATTACCCCACTGGTTATTGGCCGTCTCGCGGCCGCGGCGCAGGGCCGAAACATCTACCACATCGTCATGCAGCAGAGTCGCCGTGTGAATAAACTCAATCACAGCAGCCATGGTTAAATGCTGTTTACCTTTATAACCATTTGCTAGGGCGCTCAATAACACGACCACGGGACGCAAGCGTTTCCCACCGGAGCCAACAATATAGTGGCCGATATTCTCTACCAGTCCGACGTCGGAATGGAGGTTTGTAATTATCAGATCGTTGACTGCTGAAAAGTCGCTTTCTACAGCTTTGTGGAATGACAGCATGGAAGCCCAAAAGTCTAGGTTGTTAACACGCAGCATGCTAGGGAGCTACCACTAAGCTGTCAACCGAAAATAAAATTGGTGACCAAAAAGCCTGCCCACTTCGACCTATTTATGGGTCTAACAGGCTCTAAAAGTTGCCGCTAAAGCCATAACTGGGTACGATGCACGCCTTTCTGACTCTATAGCGAAGGAACCTATGTCATTTCAGCCCCAGTCCTCTTACAACCGTGAAGAAATCCTCGCCTGCTCTCGCGGCGAACTGTTTGGTCCAGGCAATGCACGACTCCCAGCCCCAAATATGCTCATGGCCGACCGTATTGTTGAGATCAACAACACCGGTGGCGCTGCTGGCAAAGGTCAAATTATTGCCGAGCTCGACATCAACCCTGACCTCTGGTTTTTCGGTTGCCATTTCGAAGGCGACCCAGTGATGCCCGGCTGCCTCGGTCTCGACGCGCTCTGGCAATTGGTTGGCTTCTTTTTGGTTTGGAACGGCAACAGTGGCCGCGGTCGCGCTCTGGGTGCTGGGGAAGTGAAGTTTTTTGGCCAGGTATTACCTACCGCCAAGAAAGTCACCTATAAACTCGAGCTCACTCGCCTGATTCAGCGCAAACTAGTCATGGGAATAGCCAATGGTTCAGTTGAAGTGGATGGTCGTGAAATCTATTCCGCTACAGACTTAAAAGTCGGTCTCTTCGAAAGCACAGATCACTTTTAAGCTTGTTTCCTTCTATTCACCACTTCATTAAGTGGCTAACTAAATGCCACCTTAAATATCTAATTCAAGAGGACCACCGATGAAACGTGCAGTAATTACGGGACTTGGTATTGTTTCATGCCTAGGCAACGATAAAGAGAGCGTCGCCCATTCATTAAAAGAAGGAATCTCGGGTATTCGTCGTCGTGAAGACTTTGCCGAAATGGGCCTGCGCTGCAATGTTGGCGCCGTGTTAGATATAGACCCCAAAGATCATATAGATCGCAAAATTTTGCGCTTTATGGGCCCCTCAGCTTCTTATGCATATATAGCAACGGATCGTGCAATTGCCGATGCTGGCCTCACGCCTGAAATGGTCTCCAACCACCGCACCGGCCTAGTAATGGGTTCAGGCGGCGTCTCTGGTGAAATGTTTACCGAGTCTATAGATGTCATGCGGGATCGCGGAATCAAGCGTGCCGGCCCCTACAGAGTCACACAAATTATGGCCAGCACCGTCTCCGCCTGTGTTGCCACACCGTTTAAAATTAAAGGCGTAAACTACTCCATCGCCTCGGCCTGCGCCACTAGCGCACACTGTATTGGTCACGCTGTCGAGCTGATTCAACTGGGCAAGCAAGACGTTCTTCTAGCCGGTGGTTCTGAAGATATGCATTGGTCTATGGCCGGCATGTTTGATGCCATGGGCGCACTGACCAGTAAATATAACGACACACCTGAGATTGCCTCTCGTGCCTATGACACCAACCGCGATGGCTTTGCTCCTGGTCTGGGTGCTGGGACCGTGGTCGTAGAAGAGCTCGAACACGCTCTAGCTCGCGGCGCCAATATTATCTGTGAAGTGACCGGTTACGGGGCCACATCTGATGGTGCAGATATGGTCTCCCCTTCAGGTGAAGGCGCAGAGCGCTGCATGAAGATGGCTATGGAAACCGCCAAAGGTCCAATCGACTATATCAACACTCACGGCACCAGCACGCCGGTAGGTGATGTGGCTGAACTCGGTGCGATTCGCAACACCTTCCCTGAGAACTGCCCAGATATCAGCTCAACGAAATCACTCTCTGGCCACAGCCTAGGTGCTGCTGGCGTTCACGAGGCGATTTACTGCATGCTGATGATGCAAAATGACTTTGTTGCTGGCTCTGCGCACATCGATGAGCTCGACGAGCAGGCTGCAGGTCTGCCAATCTTGTTGGAAACCAAGGAGAAGAAGCTAAACTGCATTATGTCCAATAGCTTCGGCTTCGGCGGTACCAACGCCACACTGATCATGGAACGCTACACCGACTAAGTTTTTGTCAGTGTATGAGAAAGGCGGCTTCGGTCGCCTTTTTTGTGCCCGTTGCTTTTCCACCCTTCAAATCAGCCACCAAAAACGCCTCCTACAAAAAAGCCACCAACCCGAAAGCCATTAATCTTAAAACTTTTAACCCCAAAAACATCAGGCACAAAAAAAGGGAACCGCCTAAGCAGTCCCCTCCTTCGAAGGATCTAACGGCAAATTACAACGCCGCTAAAATCGCCTCGGCACTTGAAGTTTCCAGCGCAGCAGCATCAACGTTCAGCAAGCTCACCACACCGTCATCGACGATCATAGCAAAACGCTGACTGCGAGTGCCCATACCAAAACCACTGCCGTCCAATACCAGACCCAGAGCTTCAGTAAACGTCGCATTGCCATCGGCCAACATCATCAGATGTTCAGCATTGGCCGACTTGCCCCAAGCGTCCATAACAAATACATCGTTCACAGACATACAGGCTACTGTATCGACACCTTTGGCTTTAATGTCGTCAACATGGACAACAAAACCCGGCAGGTGAGCAGCGGAACAGGTCGGTGTAAAAGCACCGGGAACAGCAAAAAGTACAACTTTTTTACCACTGAAAATATCAGCAGTGCTAACAGCAGTAGGACCCTCTGCGCCCATTACAGTAAACATGCCTTCAGGAATTTTATCGCCAACTTGAATCGTCATAACAACCTCGTAATAGTAAATTTTAGCGCCGACAGCTAACCGATGGAGCTAAGGATTTTAATTAGTGTATTAACAGCGAACGCGCTCTAAAACGGAATATCATCGTCAAAGCTGTCCATGCCCTGCGGAGCCTGCTGCTTGGGCGCCTGATTTTGTTGCTGCTGGCCCTGATTTTGATTTTGCATCTGGCCCTGGTTTTGCTGACCTTGGTTCTGCTGTGGACGATTTTGCTGGTATCCACCACCGCCACCTTCCTGACCACCGCGACTGTCGAGCATCTGCATTTCGCTAGCAACAATCTCTGTAGTGTAGCGGTCGGAACCGTCTTGCCCCTGCCACTTGCGTGTGCGCAGAGAGCCTTCAACATAGACCTTGGAACCTTTCTTTAAATACTCGCCAGCAATCTCGCCAAGACGATTAAAAAATACCACCTTGTGCCATTCAGTGCGCTCTTGTTGCTCGCCGGTATTCTTGTCTTTCCAGGCCTCTGATGTCGCTAGGCTCATATTGGTGACAGCACCGCCTGAGGGCAAATAGCGCGTCTCCGGGTCTTGACCACAGTTGCCAACTATTATTACTTTGTTAATTCCGCGCGCCATTTTCTTCCCCTGTTCGTTATCGATTAAAGTAAGGCTTAAGACCGGACATATCCACGGTCTTCTTATTCACTTTGGCATATGCCAACGGTTCACCACTGACCACGAGTATATCCTCTACGCCGGGAACTTTTAAGATTAATTTCGCAAAATCCTCATGACCCATATCAGCACAATTTAGGACCACTGTCTGCAGCGAACGAGGCGCCTCTAAACCCAGCGCCAACAGCCACCAGACAAGGCCAATTGCCGCCAGCAACAAGAATAAACTATCGATACCAAACTGCTGCACACTCCAACCACCGAGCACACCGCCGACAAAGGCACCAAAAAACTGGCTGGTGGAATAAATCCCCATGGCCGTGCCCTTGCGGCCGGCGGGACAAACTTTACTCAACCATGAAGGCAGCGACGCTTCGAGGAGATTAAACGCAGCAAAAAATACCAGCAACATAATCGGCGTCAACAAAGGCCCTCTAAACAACCCTAATAGCAACATCGCCAGAGTCACGCAGGCAACTCCTCCAGTAAAACTGAGTTTCTGACGCTGTAATTTTTCCCCCGCAATCATCACCGGCAACATGGCCACAAAGCCACCCCCCAGCAGTACTAGATAGACCCACCAGAGATCATCGCCGCCTATGCCCAATTCTTCGGATAGCAGCACCGGAATCACCACAAAGGCGGCCATCAAAATAAGATGTAGAGCAAAAATACCAAAGTTCAGACGCAGCAGATTGGGCTCCTTTAAGAGCTCGCGAAGCTGTTGCAGATCTGTTTGAGTTTCACGATTTCGTTGCACCAATATCGCCTTCGGCACCCAGCGCACAAAGATAATAATGCCCAGACAACCGAGCAGCGCAGTGACCCAGAAGACACCGGGTAAGCCCATCGACAGGGCGATTAGCGGACCAAGAACCATCGCCAACATAAACGACACGCCGATACTGGCCCCGATTGTGGCCATCGCTTTAGTGCGATTCTCTTCACCGGTAAGATCACTAACCAGAGCCATCAGTGTGCTGGCGATGGCACCTGCACCCTGAATAGCGCGACCCAGGATTAACCCTGCGCTGCTCTCGGCGGATGCGGCCACCAAACTACCGAGAACAAAAACTAATAGGCCTCCAATAATCACCGGCCTTCGGCCAATCTTATCCGATAACAATCCCAATGGAATTTGCAGTGCCGCCTGAGTCAGGCCATAAATACCCAAACAGATGCCCAGTAGCAACGGACTGAAACCGGGGTACGCATCCATATAGAGCGCCAGTATCGGCAGCACCATAAACAGCCCGAGCATCCTGAAACCATAAAGGCTGGCCAAAGAGACGACTGCACGCTTTTCTAACGACGTAAATGAGGAGGAATGATTCAAATCAGTATCAGGATAATTAATGGGCAGATCATTTTAACAGCGCTACGCCTGAGTGCACGGCCTAATATGAAAAATTTGGCGCAACTGTCTCTTTATTTTCACCCTCTGCTCAGCAACTATTTTCCCACTATTGCAGTCTGCCGCGGCGGGCTATTCGTACTATCTTGGTGATTTAACAGAATCACTTTGCCCAGTGCACCAACAGCACCTTATAATCGACCGTTTAACATAACCAAAAGAATTTTCAATGAATACCATCCAGGTACGCGGCGCCCGCACACACAATCTCAAAAATATTGATCTTGATATTCCACGGGACAAATTAGTCGTGATTACAGGCCTCTCTGGGTCGGGAAAATCATCTCTGGCATTTGATACGCTCTACGCCGAGGGTCAACGTCGTTATGTTGAATCCCTCTCCACCTACGCGCGGCAGTTTCTGTCGATGATGGAAAAGCCCGATGTGGATCATATTGAAGGTCTCTCTCCGGCGATCTCGATTGAGCAAAAATCGACCTCTCACAACCCCCGCTCAACCGTGGGCACCATTACCGAGATCTATGATTATCTGCGTTTGCTGTTTGCTCGCGCTGGCGAGCCGCGCTGCCCAGAGCACAATCAGGCACTAAAGGCCCAGACTGTCAGCCAGATGGTGGATCAGGTTTTGGCCATGCCTGATGACACCAAACTCATGTTGCTGGCACCCATAGTTAAAGGACGCAAAGGCGAGCATCTGCATCTCTTTGAAAGCCTGCGCCGGCAGGGTTTTATTCGCGCTCGCATCGATGGTGTAGTCTGTGATTTGGATGAAGCCCCAGCGCTGAACAAAAAGCAAAAACATGATATTGAAGTGGTGGTCGACCGCTTTAAAGTGAAGGGGGATATGGGATTACGTTTAGCTGAGTCCTTTGAAACCGCCCTCACATTAGCTGAGGGATTGGCCGGTATTAGCTTTATGGACAGCGATGAGCCGGACCAGATGTTCTCCGCAAAGTTTGCCTGCTCAGTCTGTAATTACAGTCTCAATGAATTAGAGCCACGCTTGTTTTCCTTTAACAATCCGGTCGGCGCCTGCCCCACCTGTGATGGCCTGGGTGTGCATCAATTTTTTGATATAGACCGCGTGGTCCATCACCCCGAAGCCTCGATCTCCGAAGGCGCGATTCGCGGCTGGGATCGTCGCACCCTCTACTATTACAACATGCTGACCTCTCTAGCAGCCCATTACGATTTTGATATCGACTCCCCCTGGGAAGCACTGACCGAAGATCACCGCAAAAAGATTCTCTATGGCAGCGGCAAGGAAGAGATCACCTTCAGTTACGTTAACGATCGCGGCACCATGTTCCGTCGCGAACATACCTTTGAGGGTGTGATCAATAATATGGAGCGCCGCTATCGTGAAACTGAATCTGGCTCAGTGCGTGAAGAGTTAGGCAAATACATGACTAGCTCCCACTGCCCCGAGTGCGATGGCACGCGACTGCGCAAGTCGGCCCGCCACGTGTTCATCGACAATCGTCGGATTGAAGACATTGTCAACATGCCCGTGGGCGACTGCTGCGATTACTTCGACAATATCGAACTGGAAGGTCGCCAGGGTGAGATTGCCGAAAAAATTATTAAAGAGATCCGTCAGCGCTTTCGCTTTCTGGTGGATGTTGGACTCAACTATCTGTCACTAAACCGCAGTGCCGACACTCTCTCCGGCGGTGAAGCTCAGCGCATTCGCCTCGCCAGTCAAATTGGCGCAGGTCTAGTGGGCGTGATGTATATTCTCGATGAGCCTTCAATTGGTCTACACCAGCGCGATAACGAACGTCTGCTGAAAACGTTGATTCGCCTGCGGGATCTCGGCAACACCGTGATTGTTGTAGAGCACGACGAAGAAGCGATTGCCGCCGCCGACTATATTATTGATATAGGCCCAGGTGCGGGTGTCCACGGTGGTGAGGTGGTTGCCGAAGGTACAGCGCAACAGATTCACGACAACCCCAACTCTATCACTGGTCAGTTTATGTCCGGCGTGCGTGGGATAAAAATTCCCGCGAAGCGCAATCAGCCAAACGCTAAGTTTATTAATGTCACTGGCGCCTGTGGTAACAACCTGCAAAATGTCGATCTGCAAATTCCGATTGGCTTGTTTACCTGCATTACCGGCGTTTCCGGTTCCGGCAAATCAACACTGATCAATGGCACCCTCTACCCGGCTGCCGCTGTTGCCCTGAATAAGGCCACGACCCTTAAGTCCGCCGCCCATGACAGTATTACCGGTCTCAATCATCTGGATAAGTGCATCGATATAGACCAGAGCCCCATAGGTCGTACACCGCGCTCAAACCCCGCCACCTACACCGGCATTTTTACCCCAATTCGCGAGCTATTTGCTGCTACTCAGGAAGCCCGTTCGCGCGGTTACAATCCAGGACGCTTTAGCTTTAATGTTAAAGGCGGTCGCTGTGAAGCCTGTCAGGGTGATGGCGTGACCAAGGTGGAGATGCATTTCTTGCCGGATATTTATGTGCCCTGCGATGTGTGCAAGAGCAAGCGCTACAACCGCGAAACTCTCGACATTCACTTTAAAGGAAAAAATATTCATCAAGTGCTCAATATGACTGTGGAGGATGCCCGCGTATTCTTCGACCCCATTCCCGCCATTGCTCGCAAACTACAAACCCTGATGGATGTAGGTCTTTCCTATATCAAACTGGGTCAGTCCGCGACCACCTTATCCGGCGGTGAAGCCCAGCGTATTAAGCTATCGAAAGAACTCTCCAAGCGCGACACCGGCAAGACCTTGTATATTCTCGATGAGCCCACCACCGGCCTGCACTTCCACGATATCGAACAGCTACTGGCGGTGCTCCACAGACTGCGCGACCAGGGCAATACCATGGTCGTGATTGAGCATAACTTGGATGTGATCAAGACCGCCGATTGGATTGTCGATCTGGGTCCTGAAGGCGGTTCTGGGGGCGGGATGATTATTGCCGAGGGAACACCTGAGACTGTGGCGACGATTGAAGCGTCGCACACAGGGCATTTCTTAAAGCCTATGTTGGCAGATAAGCGAACCAGCAAGGCCGCTGCCAAAACAAAAGCCAAAGCCGTGGCCTAAACTGCCCGGCTCAGACCCACAGAATCAATCAGGCTTCGCTGTGACGGGCCTGATTGTCTAAGTAGGTTGCCACCATTAGATCTATGGCCTCCTGCTGATATTCACGCAGACCACTCAGAATTAAAGTCTTCACGCCAGCGCCTACAATCTTGCCGCCATCCACCAGATTAAACGTAAACTCCGCATTGCCACGCTTGCCATCCACTTCGAGACTGGTGCCAGCCAGTTCAACACTGGGCTGCTCCAGTTCCAGAGTCTCCAACCGCAGTGACATGGACTCATAGATCACCAGCGGACGCTGGGGGTTGATCATGACACTCTTCTCAGCCATTAATGGCACCAGAATATGCGGGAAATTCTGTCCCGAAAAGAACACATAGTTTTTAATCAGGCTTTCCAACACCTGCTGATCCTGCAACTGATCACCACTGCGAGACACTTTCAGATAAGTCTTTTCCCGAGCATCGGCGATTTCAAACTGATCAGCTGCGGACTCAGGAAAAACCAGTGGTGTATCCGCCGAGACCATACCTGAAAATTCAAAGCGCATCTGCTGACTCAGGCCATAGCGCTCTAATACCAATGCAAACAACAGATCTCCTGGAACGCAGAAGCGCTTGCTGTCGATATCGTGAATCGGATTGAAATCGTTACTGATGGTTTTCGCAAAGCCACTGCCCTGTTCGGCACTGATGCTCAGACACAACTCATTGCGGGTATAAAACTGCTGTAAAAACATAGTTGCCACGCGGCCAGGTAATTGAGCAGCGCATACTAATGAATTTGTCGTTCAGGTCAAGTTGTAGCCTTGGGAAAGCCATGTATGAAATATTTTACAAAATGTCATCTATTCCATACACTAGAGGCAGATTCACATTATATTGAGATTTTTCAAAGGACTTTAAGATGCATACTTCCACGCGCGAAAAACATATTCTTATCGAATTATTGGTTAGCGTTTTGGTCTCAGCCTATTACTTTTATGGCAGCTATCAACTCTCGGGATGGACCCAGATCATCGGCTCTGAGATGGCCGCTTTAATATCGAAGGTCATCGTTATTGCCATCGTTGCCAGCATTGTCTTATACGCGATCTTTAGCAGGGCAACCCTAGAAGACAGGGATGAGAGGGACCTCGCGATTAATGGCAAAGCTCATGCCTTTGCCTACTACAGCCTGGTCGGTCTTTGCTCTTGTTTAGTGGGATTAGTAATGTTCAATGAGGGACTGGGTCTGATGGGTAACAATATTCAAATCAGCGGACCATTGGCGATGCACTTTATTCTTATGGCACTGATGGTCTCGGGGATCGTCAAATCCGCCGTCCAGCTTCTTTGCTACCGTCTGAGTTAGCCCTATGGCCAAAGTTAAAATCAGCAACATAATTCGTGAACTTCGTTTTGCCAATGGACAGATGACTCAGGCTGCCCTGGCTACGAAGGCCGGAGTTACTCGGCAAACCATATTGGCGCTGGAAGCTCGCCGATACTCTCCCTCACTTGAGTTAGCATTTAAAATCGCGAGAGTCTTTGATGAGCCACTGGAAACTGTTTTTCAGTTTCTCGAAGACTAATCCAGTTCCGCTTCAAACTCCTCAAGCAGATCCAAGGGCTCCATTTCTTGGCCTTCAAGATCTGCAGTCCAGTTGACCCCAACCATCAATACATCGGCATGCATGCCGGGCAACCAGTCGTCGAGAAACTCTTCCATTTCAACCGCAACCGGGGTGTAGACATCCCAATCACCACTGCACAGCGCCTGAGCAAAGTCGTGGTTAGACCAAAACGGAATCACGTCGATGGTGTCGCTATCGGTGGAACCCACCAGCGCCCAATTGTCCTTCTCGTCCTTTAGTCCCCAGACACAACCGGTTTCCAAACTCTCGACAATCATGCGATCGAGATTTTCTTGAAGATCTTCAGATAGTGGTTCCATGGCTACTGCTCACAAGCAAATTGACAATCGCGCATAGTACTCGCTTTTTGGCTTTGTCCCAACTGTAATCTGGGCTCTAAGGTCGGCGCGCAGCCGGACTAAGGAGACAGGCTAAAGGAGTGGACTGCGACAATTTGTCACATTGTTCCAAAGTAGCCAATTACTTAAAATCGCCGTCTTCAAATATTACCCTCTGGTTTTCTGTATGCACGCTAACACTGTCTCTGCTTTCACTGCCTTATTGATAGCTATATCTGCTACTTCGGCATTTGCTGATCATGGCCATGCTATAGAAGAAATCACCATTCAGGCCTTTCCTCTAGCGAGTCAGATTAACAGTTCTCCACGCAGCAATCCCTTGCATAGCCCAGACAGCGCCGAACTGTTAAAACGTATTCCCGGGGCCAACAATAATACCAATGGTGTCATCACTGGCATCGCCCAGTACCGTGGTATGTATGGCGACAGAGTATCGGTAAAACTGGATCAGGCACCAACATTGAGCGGTGGCCCCAACGCCATGGATTCGCCCCTCGCCTACGCCCCCGCAGGTCTGCTTCAGGAGCTCAAAGTCTACCGCGGTATAACACCAGTGAGCCAGGCTCAGGAGAGTATTGGCGGCCATATGGTGGCGGAGTTTAATCGCGGCGCCTATGGCTCCGACGTCAAGTTTGGCGTCAGCGGCTTTGCCAGCGCGCAGTTCACTGATAACGGCAATCAGTCGAGCACGGATACCCAGGTGGTGATTGCCAATAAGCAACATAAACTGTCATTTCTCAGCGCTCATAACGAGGGTAACAATATAGAGGCTGGCGACAATAAAACAGTTGCCGGCAGTCAACATCAACGAGATCGTTTTGATCTCGCCTATGGCTGGAAGTCCGACGCCACTCAGCTGACCATATTTGCCGGCCAGCTGGATATCAGCGATAGCGGCACACCGGCCCTGGCAATGGATATAGCGTCAGTCGAAACCGATCTTGCTGGCATGACCCTGAGCACTGAAGCCAGTATCAATATGGCTGTGGCCTGGGCCGATGTGACCCATTCCATGGATAACTTTAGCCTGCGCACTGCCCCGGCTATGACCATGGGTTACCGCAGCAATCTCGCTACTGCAGACAATCTTTCCTGGAGCCTGGATGCGCAGCTAGCGCTGGCCTTTGGTGAAGTAAAGGTGGGTACTGATGGCAATCTCAGCAGCCATGATTCGACTATCACCAACCCGACTAACGGCATGTTTCAACTGCTTAACTTTAACGCCACCCAGCGGGATATCCTCGGTATTTTTGCCGAGCTCAATGGCGATATTGGAGACTGGGGTTATCAGGCTGGCATACGACAGAATCGCATCAGCTTAGATAGCGGCGACGTCAGCGCTTCCGGAATGATGTCAATGATGGGCGATGTGGCAAATAGGCTGGCCACGCAATTTAACCAGGCCGATCGCAATCTCAACTACGAGACTACGGATCTGGTCGTCAAGCTTAACCGCATGCTGGATCCAGAGACAGCTCTGACTATTGATCTGGGAATTAAAACTCGCGCTCCCTCTTACCAGGAAACCTTTCTCTGGTTGCCGCTGCCGGTCACAGCCGGTCTCGCAGATGGACGCAGTTATGTTGGCAACCTGTCGCTCAAGCATGAGACGGCCAGTGAAATCAGCATTGGCCTGAGTAAAAAAACACAGCGTTTCAGTATTTATCCACAGGTTTTTTATCGTCAGATCGACAATTATATTCAGGGTGTAGCAAGCACCAGCATGCCGGTTAATATGATCAGCAATATGATGAGCGGCGCGCCAGCTCTAAGCTATGAAAACACCGATGCCAAAATCTATGGCGCCGATGCCAATTGGCATTACCGCATAAACCATAAATGGACGGCGGACGGTGTGGTCAGCTATGTGCGTGGCAAGCGCACTGACATCGCCGATAATCTCTATCGCATAGCCCCAGCCAATGCGCGCTTTAGCCTGCGCTACCAGCCTGATCAAGGGTCACTTCAACTAATGCTTGAATCAGTGATATATGGTCGCCAAAAGCATGTTGCCGAGTACAACAATGAAGCCCAGTCCAGTGGTTTTGGCATAGTCAATATAGGTGCCAACTGGTCACTCACTGAGTATCTACAAATGCGCGCTGGGGTTAGAAACCTCTTTGATCATTTTTATGCCGCCCATTTAAGTAGCCGCAATCGCACCGGCGATAGTGATATTGCCCTAGGCGAAGCAATACCTGGTCTTGGTCGTGCGGTTTATCTCTCAATGGCGATAAATTTCTAGTACCATTTGGCTATGCAAAAAACTCAGCCAAATAACAACAGCGCCGCCACCAGAGAGAATCTCTATGTTCTCAGTTTAATTCGCGGCGTCGCCCTTCTCGGTCAAGTAATGGCGTTGATCTACTTCACCTGGGTCCAACCGATTGGCCTGCCGGTGGCTGAGATCGCCTTTGTACTTAGCCTGTATGGCTCATTGACCGCCGCCATTTGGGTCCGTAGCCGTCGCGCTGTGCCCATAGGAGATAAGGAATTTTTTGTTCACTTACTCGCCGATATCGCATTCTTTTCAATACTGTTGTTCTTTAGCGGTGGTGCCTCCAACCCCTTCGTCTCCTATCTATTGATACCCATTAGTATTGCCGCAATCACCCTGTCGCGGCGTTATAGCATTGCCATCGCAGTAGTCGCCCTACTCTGTTATAGCCTGTTACTAAAGTACTACGTAGCCATTGCTGCGATTGCCCCAGGCCATCATCAAACAGCAAGCAACAGTCTGCATATCCTGGGTATGTTGGCTAACTTTGCCATCAGCGCAACGATCATTATCTACTTTATCAGCCGTATGGCAGCGACCCTAAAACAGCAAGAGCAAGAAATTGCCATGCGTCGCGATGCCCAACTGCGGGATGAACAGCTTTTAGCAGTGGGCACTCTGGCCGCAGGTACAGCCCACGAGTTGGGAACGCCGCTGAATACCATGAAGCTTATTATTGACGAAATGCTGCTGGACACAGACAACCAGGCGGATGTAGCTCTGCTTAATCAGCAGATAGAACAGTGCAAAACCACACTCAAGCAGCTGCTTACCACCGCCGAGGAATCTCAGTCTAATCAGCTTAAAGCGCAACCGGTGCAACTCTATTTGGATAATGTGTTGGCGCGCTGGCAGCTGATGCGACCACTGCTAAAAACCCATATTCAATACACAGACAATCCCGCGGTTAATGCGGTGTTTCATCCGACTATTGCTCAGTCAATTCTCAATTTATTAAACAATGCCGCCGATGCCAGCGACAAAGTTGATATAGAAATTAGCTGGGATACTGAGACAGCGACGATCCGCATTCGTGATTTTGGCGCTGGTCTCGATGCCGCAAAGCTGAAGAATCTAGGACAGCCTTTCGTCACAGACAAAGCTGACGGTCTCGGTTTGGGTCTATTTTTATCTCAGGCCACGCTGACTCGTTTCGGCGGTTCTGTGAGTTTACAAAATGTCCCTGAGGGAGGAACTCTCACTCAGATCAACCTACCTCTTTTAGCCACAGCGGCAGTCTCTTGAACTATTTATTAGTCGACGACGATTCAGCCTTTAGTGCTGTGCTTGCAAAGGTATTACAGCGCCGTGGTGAACAAGCCTCAACCGCCAGTAATGGCGAGCAAGCCATTGCTCAACTGCGCACTGGAAAGATCGATCGAGTGGTCTTAGATTTAAAGCTTGAACAGGAATCCGGCCTTGCCATCCTGCAGCAACTATTGGAAAACCAGCCTAGTCTAGAGATTGTAATCCTCACCGGTTACTCGAGCATCTCGACGGCCGTGGAAGCCATTAAGTTAGGCGCGGTTAACTATCTATGCAAGCCGGCTGGGATGGAAGAGATTATTGCCGCCTTTGAAGTCCGGGCCGGAGGTGCGACAGAGGTGCCCCTCGAGGACTCTCCCCCCTCGGTCAATCGGCTGGAATGGGAGCATATCCAAAAAGTCTTGAAGCACCATGAAGGCAATATTTCCGCCACCGCTAAAGCACTGGGTATGCACCGCAGAACCCTGCAACGAAAATTACAAAAAAGGCCGGTCAAAAACTGAGCGGCCTAGCTTGAATTCATTTCTTAAAGACAAAAAGCTTAATTCAACACTCGGTAACCACGGCCAGACAAACAGCGTCGAACTATGCGTTCCTGTTCATGGCGAGCGCTTTGGTTGCCTTTAACACCGCCCACTACAGCACCAGCACCGGCAGTGCGTTTAGCGTTGTCGGAATTACCTAGCACCGCACCTAAAACACCTCCAACCACTGCTCCGGCCACTGCACCCTCAGCGGTTTCACTGCCAACATCAACATTTCGCGCGTACTGCTCGCAGTCCCCGAGATCGTCATAGTAGGCGTCCAGATCAACTCCCTTAGTATCGATAATAATCTCTTTCGGTGCCCCGTAACCTCGATAGCCATTAGCACAGCCACTTGTGATCACAACCACAAGAGCCAAACCCAGTAATAAAATGCTGTTTCTTTTCATAAGTGATTCCTTTACTAAAATTAACTTCCCTAACAACGTTAAACCTATAACTTGGTTGACATGCATCCGTCTGGCTGACGGATTACTTAGTATTATTCATAATGCCGCGCACCGCCGCAGGAATGTCAGCTGGCAGTACCACAACTTTGGCATTCTCTGACTGGCCCATTTGGCGCAGAGCTTCTACATACTTCTCGCCGAGCAGATACATAGCAGGCAGTTCTTTATCCTGAATCGCGTCACTGACTTTGGTCAGCGCAGTCTTAGTGGCTTCGGCCAGAACCACCTGAGCTTCAGCATCGCGACGGGAGGCTTCAAGACGACCATCAGCGGTGAGAATAGCGGCACTTTTATCACCCTCTGCACGGGTCACTGTGGCGCGACGCTGGCGCTCGGCGGCGGCCTGCTCTTCCATGGCAGCCTGCATAGTACCGGAGGGATTGATATCCTGAATTTCGACCGTCTTAAGGGTAATACCCCAATCGGCAATATCATCGGAAATCGACGTCTTGAGCCTGGCTTTAATCTGATCCCGTGACGACAGTGCATCATCGAGCTTCATCTCACCGACAATGGAACGCAGTGACGTCTGCACCAAAGTGCGAATGGCAAGCTCGTAGTCTTCAACGCCATAAACCGCCTTTTCCGGCGAGACAATATTAATATAGGCGACGGCATTGGCGACAATCACTACGTTATCCAGGGTAATCACTTCCTGCGAGGGTATGTCCAAAACAATATCTTTGGTCGTCACTTTAAACGCCACATTATCTATATAGGGAACAATGATATTGAGCCCCGGCTTCAATGACATATGATATTTACCCAGCCGTTGAACCACCCACTTGGATCCCTGGGGAACCAAACGCACACCTTTTAGCAGTGTAACCAATACCAGCAATAACACGCCTACAACTACAATTGGTCCTTCCATTAGCTTCACTCCCTTATAGAGTTGTGCTGCAGCAACCGAGGCTGACAGCGAAATTAATTCTTTAACGCAGCTTCACTACGATCAAGGTATTGCCTGAAATCTCTTTGATATAGACCCTATCACCGATGCTCACCTGGTCATCGCAGATAAAATCCCATTCATCGTCACCTAACACTGGCGTAGTAAAACGCACTTCGCCACGACTATGCTCGGTGGGTGCTTTTATCACCTGCCCTGCTTCACCTATGGCCGCATCGCGACTGATCCCAGCAGTGGTTCTATCGGTCATCTTGGGCTTAAAGTATTTAAACCAGAGGACAGTGAAAGCCACTGAAGAAATAGTCCAGATAAGAATCTGTGCGGTGAAGCTTAGCGTCACTACGGTCATTACTAAACCCACCACGATGGCGCCCAGACCAAACCAGAAGATGGTGAAACTGGGAATAAAGATCTCTCCAGCCACTAAAATCATACCCAGTATTAACCAGTGCCAATACAACAGTTCAAATTCCATAGCTTGTCCTCAATAGTTGGTCGTCAATGGTTTGTTATCAATGGTTTGATAGCAATGGAAGCCGCCGAAAAATTTCCAGCTCAACATGTCACTTTTACACTAGATCCACAGCAGCGCGCTGTAAGGTCATCAATATAGCATCTTCACGACCAAACTCAGTTCTATAGTAGTCACGTCTGCGCCCCACCTCAATAAAGCCATAGTTGAAATAGAGGCTGATAGCAGAGAAATTACTCACCCGAACATCTAACAATACCTCCTCGATAATCGTCGGCAGTGACTGCAAGCCATGATTCAGCAAATGCGAGCCGAGACTCTGTCCCTGATATGTCGGATCTATGGCTATATTAAGTATCTCGGCCTGATCTACCACAGTGGCCACAACCATATAACCGATCGGCACCATAGAATCAGCATCTTGACGGCAGATAACAAGGCAGTGGTGATCTTCGAGACTTTGCTGAAACTGTTTAGAGTTCCAGGGGTCCGCCGTCACCTCCACTTCGATAGCAGTGACCTGGGCAATATCCCCCGCGCCCATTGGGCGAATCAGTATCTTGTGGGCATCTGCTCGATAAGCTGTCACAGGAATTTAAGCGCAAAAACTAAGCAGTGGCTGAGGCAAAGGAAACCGACTTCAACACCTGCCAGGCGCTGGCTTTAAGTTGCGGTGTGTCGATCATATTGCCTAGAGAAGGTAGCAGCAGTGCAGTGGTCTCCGGGGTCAACACTAGAGAGCCAAAACCAAACTGTTCACCGCGCTGTTCTGAGCTCAGCAACCAGTCGGCCGCAGTATCGCCAAGTAGCAATATATATTTAACCGGGCGGGCTTTCAGTCGCGCCTGGAGCAAAGTAGTGAGAAACTCGCGCACGTCATTTTCGTCGCCCTCAGCATTGGGATAGGGTGGCCACTCAACCAGATCCATCTGCGGTAAGCGATGAATACCACAGCCCACAGCATTGAGGATATTGGTTAACAGTTGCATTTGATCGCCGTCGGCCAGCGCCCCTTCAACACCGCTGCAAACCAAGACGTCCGAATTGGGCTGCCAGAGAGAGAACTGTAATTCGATTAGTTCAGCCGCAACCTTTGGTTCTGAGGTTGCACTAACGGCTGGTTTTTTAGTGACAGCTGCAGGAGCTCCCTTTTTAGCCTCGGCAGGCTTATCGAAATTGAGATTCATGCGCGCAGCTACATCGATAGTTTCGCGCTCGACAAGCGTTTCTCCTGCATGCTCGAAAGAGCGATCGTTTAATGCTGCGGCAGGCGCTTCATCAACTAACAACACAGCATCTTTCGGCACATAATGCACTATGCCGAGAGTCTGTAAGTAGTGCGCCTGCTGACTGGATTGCATTAGATACCGCCCAACTGTGGGTGCAAACGGCCCGGATTGCGCATCAGTGTTAAGGCATTCAGATAGGCCTTGGCACTGGCCACAAGAATATCAGTGTCGGCACCCTGACCATTGATAATGCGACCATCTTTTTCCAAGCGCACGGTAACACCACCCTGAGAATCGGTGCCCTCGGTCACTGCGTTGACCGAATAGAGCTGCAGCTTGCTGCCACTGCTAACCAGTTTTTCGATAGCATTAAAGATCGCGTCTACTGCACCGTCGCCAGAGGCCTCGGCACTATGCTGCCTATCCTGATAGGCAACAATAATTTTTGACTGTGGCGCCTGACCGGACTTGGACAGCACCTCTAAATCAACCAGTGTCAAGACATCTGCCTCGGTGCCCATCTGGGCATCTGAGACCAACGCCTGTAAATCTTCGTCGAAAATTTCGCGCTTCTTGTCGGCCAAGGCTTTAAAGCGTTTAAACAGCTGGTTAAATTCTTCTTGGCTCTCAAACTTAATACCCAGCTCTTCAAGCCGTGACGACAGCGCCGCGCGACCAGACAACTTGCCCAGTGACAACTTATTGGTGCTCCAGCCAACATCTTCGGCACGCATAATTTCGTAGGTCTCGCGAAATTTCAAAATACCGTCCTGATGAATGCCAGATTCGTGAGCGAAGGCATTGGCGCCGACAATCGCCTTATTCGGCTGAACCGGGAAACCGGTAATGCTCGAGACCAAACGTGAGGTCGGCACTATCTGGGTTGCATCTATATTGGATTCAACAGGGAATACATCTTGGCGCGTGCGAATCGCCATCACCAACTCTTCGAGAGCAGCATTGCCAGCACGTTCGCCGAGACCGTTAATAGTACATTCAACCTGACGGGCGCCGCTCTGGATGGCGGCCAAACTATTGGCGACAGCCAAGCCCAAATCATTGTGGCAATGCACCGAGAAAATCGCCTTGTCGGCATTGGGTACCGTATTCATCAAACGCTTAATCATCGAAGCGTATTCGCTGGGATCGGAGTAACCCACTGTGTCGGGCAAATTGATGGTGCGTGCGCCTGCATTGATCACGGCTTCGGTGATGCGGCACATAAACTCAAATTCAGTGCGGCTGGCATCTTCCAGGGAGAATTCAACATCATCGATAAGACTTCGGGCGATTTTTACCGCGCCAACCGCCTGTTCGAGAACCTGATCCGGCTCCATCTGCAGCTTGTGTTTCATATGAATCGGGGACGTGGCAATAAAGGTGTGAATGCGCCCAGCATTGGCCCCTTTAAGGGCCTCCGCCGCCCGCTCTATATCACTGCTCACTGCACGAGAAAGGCTACAGATACGGCTTTCCGTGACACTGTTGGCGATTGCCCGAATGGCGTCAAAGTCACCTTGGCTGGAAATCGCGAAACCGGCTTCGATCACATCGACGCGCATTTTTTCCAGCGCTATGGCGATACGAACTTTTTCATCTTTGGTCATCGATGCGCCGGGGCTCTGTTCACCGTCACGCAAGGTTGTATCAAAAATAATTAACTTTTCTTTGGGTTGCTGTGAGCTGTTCATACTGTCTTCTCTTTCTAAAGGGAGCCTAGCTTTTTAATCAATTTATTAAAATCAATAGTAGTGGCTCATTGTAAAACGGATCGGTCCCTATGGGGCCAGAATTTCACTGCATTTTTGCCGAGGTAACTTTTCATATGACAAAAATGAGCCAGTGCACGAACTTTTGATGAGGTATAACGATAGATGCCCCTCAGGGCAGGAGAAGAAGTAACCCACGAGCGCAGACAGCAGTCATTAGACCGTTGCTGAGATTATTTTTGATTAAGGGGTTATTCATGGGCTTAGTCAAACAGATTTTAGCGCTGCTGGCAACGCCTAATTACGCGTCGTCTGCTGGTTTGCTGCCGGCATAGCCGAGCTTATTTAAAAGCCAGATCACTGGAGCAGAAAAACTAAATACGGCGGCAATGGCAAAGAGAATGCGCGGCGGATCTATAGTGATCACCACAAAGCCCATCACCACGGATAAGATCACCATAAAAGGCACCCGGCCACGCAGATCGATTTCTTTAAAGCTGGGGTAACTCAGATTCGAGACCATCAACAGACCTGCAGTTGCCGTGAGCAGAGCGCCGGTCACAGATAACCAAAAGGATGAATCGAGCTCGTAAGCAGACCAGATAAAACCGGCTAGCAACGCGGCTGCCACTGGACTGGGCAGTCCGGTAAAGGTTTTGTTGTCGGACAATTCTGCCTGCACATTAAACCGTGCGAGACGCAAGGCAGCACAAGAGGCATAGACAAAGGCCGCAGCCAGGCCAACAGTACCCAAATTGCTGACACCCCAACCATAGGCAACCACTGCCGGGGCAACACCGAAGGAGACCATATCGGAGAGGCTGTCGTACTGCACACCAAAGTCACTCTGAGTATTGGTCATGCGCGCCACGCGACCATCTAAGCCATCAAACAGCATGGCTGCAAAAATCGCCATGGCAGCCCATTCATAGTTGCCACTAAAGCCCGACAACACTGCATAAAAACCACAGAACAGTGCGCCGGTGGTGAGTAGATTAGGCAGTAGATAGATACCTTTGCGACGCGCTGGAACATCGTCCGCAGCAGGCGTCTTGAGATTGACTACATTCTCTGGGGTATCAGACTTTTTGATCATACAATTTTTACTCTCAATCTTTACTCGCAATAGTCACCGGCAGCCGTCACTGGCCTAACCTCTGCAACTCATCAGCTGGCATTATAGGCTGTTAACCTTCCAAATAGCAGCTCTGCATTTTTTCCAAATCCGCGGCAGACAAACCCAGAGCACTGGTCAAATAGGTTTTAACATCGCCGTACTGCTCATCAATGGCCTCGAGAAAGGCAACTATATTGTCCTGATGCACTGAGCAGTAAGGAATCAACCAGTCGCGATCCCAGGTCTCAACCTTGGCCTTGCGCAGATGGCCCTCGACTATTTCAATTAAGGCATCTGAATCATAATGTTCGATAGTGAGCATGTAGTCATCGACTATAGTCTGACGCGGCACATCCAGCGCCGAGAGAATCAAAGCCGCTGCCATACCAGTGCGATCCTTACCTGCGGAACAATGAAACACTGAGGCGCTGTCGGCGTTATCGACTATATGGCGCATAAAACGACTGAACGCGGGAATCACTGCCTCGATACAGGAACGGTAGGAATTCACCACCAGCTGATGGGAGGAGTCAGCGGTTAGTTCGCCGCCAAACAGAAACTCCCAAAAGCGCGATATATCGCCGATATGAATCTGATAGTCATCGATAAATTCAGCACGCACGGCACAGCTCGGTGACTGTTCTTGCTCTTCGGTGCGACGAAAGTCATGGATCTTGCTGACTCCGATGGCTTCAAGTGTATCTAAATCGCGATCGCTGAGACGCGCCAGGTGTCCGCAACGCATAATTTTGCGCCACTTAACAGTGCGGCCCTGAGCATTGGTATAACCGCCAATATCGCGGAAGTTAATACCGCCGTCCAGACTCACTACTCTAGTTTGACTCTCAGCTGCCGACATATTGCCCCCTTACCTACTCTGTTATAGTTCTGTCGATTAAATTGCCCTGCTGCCTGAAAACTAAAACGGCTCACTATTTAGCGAGCCGTTTCCAGAGACTGGTTTGTTGGATCAGTAATCAACGACGATTAAACGCGCAAAAACTTATCGCCCCGGGCTATACCGGAAACGCCACTGCGTACCACTTCCATAATACCCATTTCACCCACCGCCTCAATAAAGGCATCGAGCTTTTCACTGTCACCGGCCAGCTGGACTGTATAGGTATACGGCGTCACATCAATAATATGGCCGCGGAAAATTTCTACACAGCTTTTCAGCTCATTGCGAACATCACTTTCGCTCGCTTTGACCTTGACCAGCATCAGCTCGCGCTCAATGTGCGGGCCCTGGGTTAAATCAACCACCTTGATCGTATCGATCAACTTGTGCAGCTGCTTAACAATCTGCTCCGCCATATGATCGTCACCCTGAGTCGTCAGCGTTAAACGAGACAGCGTATCGTCATCTGTAGGTGCCACGGTCAATGTGTCGATATTGTAACCGCGCTGAGCAAACAGGCCCACTACTCGCGAAAGTGCACCGGATTCATTTTCTATCAAAATAGAGATTATCCGTTTCATTAGGTTCTCTCCGTCTTGTTTAGCCACAGATCACGCATGGATCCGCCGGGCATTTGCATTGGGTAAACATGCTCAGAGCGATCTACATCTATATCCATAAAGACCACACGATCTTTCATAGCAAAGGCTTCACGCATCTTATCTTCGAGTTCATCAATATGGGTAATTTTCATACCCACATGGCCATAGGCCTCAGTCAACTTAACAAAGTCTGGCAGGGAGTTCTCATAGACACTCTCGGAGTAGCGGCTGCTGTAGTTCATATCCTGCCACTGGCGAACCATGCCCAGTGCAGCATTGTTAAGATTGATGATCTTCACCGGCAAATTGTGTTGACTGCAAGTGGACAGCTCTTGAATATTCATCTGGATACTGCCTTCACCTGTAACACAGGCGACGTCACAATCCGGGAATGCAAGCTTACAACCCATGGCTGCGGGTAAACCGAAGCCCATGGTGCCGAGACCGCCGGAGTTGATCCAGGTGCGTGGTTTGTCAAACAGATAGTACTGCGCCGCAAACATCTGATGCTGGCCCACGTCAGAGGTGATAATCGCCTTCCCTTCGGTGATCTTGTAGAGCATCTTGATAACGTCTTGAGGCTTGATGCAATTGCCCGAACTCTCTTCGTAACGGCTGGCGGTGTAGATACCTTTGTCCGCACGCCACTGATCAATCTGCTGCCACCACTCGGCAATCGCATCTGTATCAGGAGTGGTTTCAGACTGCTCGATAAGCGCCAACATTTCCGGCAGTACCGAATTACAGGTGCCGACTATGGGGATATGCGCTTCGATATTTTTCGACACAGTCGTAGGATCTACATCTATGTGAATGATGGTTGCATGGGGGCAAAACTTTTCCAGATCGTTAGTTACCCGATCATCAAAGCGCGCGCCTATGGCAAAGATCACATCCGCATGGTGCATGGCTGTGTTAGCTTCATAGGTGCCGTGCATACCAAGCATACCCAGATACTGAGGGTCAGTGCCGGGATAGCCACCCAAACCCATCAAGGTATTGGTCACTGGGTAATTAAGCGTCTTGGCCAGAGCGATAAGATGTTCAGAGGCGTTATCCAAAACCACGCCGCCGCCAGTGTAGAGAACTGGACGCTTAGCACCAATCAGAGTCTTTACGGCACGGCGAATCTGTCCGCGATGACCCTTATCAGTAGGCTGATAAGAACGCATCTTAACCTCAGCTGGATAGACATAGGGCACTTTGTAACTAGGATCAGTGACATCCTTAGGGATATCCACAACCACTGGGCCGGGACGACCGGTGGCGGCAATGTAATAGGCTTTGGCTATGGTTTCGGCTATATCTTCAGTGCGCGTAACCAGAAAGCTGTGCTTAACAATAGGACGGGAAACACCAACCATATCGGTCTCTTGGAAAGCATCCTGACCAATTTTGGTCAGCGGCACCTGGCCAGAGATCACGACCAATGGAATCGAATCCATATAGGCGGTGGCAATACCGGTGATAGCATTAGTGGCACCGGGACCAGAGGTCACTAGGGCTGTTCCCACTTCACCAGTGGATCGCGAGTAGCCATCCGCAGCATGCACCGCAGCCTGCTCGTGGCGCACTAACAAATGATGGACGTCTTCCTGTCGATACAGGGCGTCATAGATATGCAGCGCAGCACCGCCGGGATAACCCCAGACATGCTTGATACCTGCATCTTTTAATGCGCGGATAAGTATTTCACCGCCGGATAAGAGTTCCACAATCAATCCTCGTCGCTGTTAAGTGTCAGGACGGTTCTCAGCGGCAAACGGCTGTTACATCAAGATCGATTCCGCGAAGGCGGTAAACTTCAGTCACACTGGTACGTGTTTACGACTGCAATCAGTGCTTAGGGCTGTCTATGAGCTCAGGGCTAAAGATAAATAGCCGCACTATCTCTGTTGATGACCAGCGGCATGGATAACGCCAACCTGGTACTGTGTCCAAAATTTCTGTATCAATACGATCAGAACCTCGTCAATTTAACAGTTTTAAACAATTAGTCAACGAACAATTGAGCGCTAGTCCTGCCATCCTAAGATGTATCTATACTCATATTCAAACTTTGTATGTAACTTATAACGCCATCATGACAATGGACTAGCGAAAGGAAACCAATATGAGACTCTATTTGAGGAGCGCAATGCTACTTGGCATCGGTGGTCTAATGTTCTCAACAGCCGATGCTCAACAGATCTATAAATGGGTCGACCAACAGGGCGTGACTCATTACAGCGAACAGGCGCCGGCGGGCAACCACGCCGAAACCATTTATATCCATTCCCATCGGGCCGAGACGCACCCTTCGCAGCCCCCGGCCTTAGAGACAGCAAATGACACCCAAGAGCAGCTGTCAGCTGAACAGCATCTAGCATCCCAGGCGCAGCTGCCCACCCCAGAGCAAAACAGAGTCCAGCAGCAAAATTGTGCCACTGCCCGACAGAAACTCCGGGCACTGGAAAATGCCGGCCGGGTGCGACAGCTAAACCCCAACACCGGCCAATACATCTACCTCGCAGATGAAGTAAAGCTCGCACAAATCCAGCAGATGAGCGATTATCTCCGTAACAAGTGCCCTGGTTAGCCAAGCTTTGGTTAGCCCCAGGTCAAAAATAATAATAGAGATCTCCTGGAGCCTAACGATGAGCAGCCTTTCTCGATACCTTCCCTATGGACTACTAGTTGGTCTGCTGACCAGCTGCTCTCAACCTGAGCAGCCGACGACATTACTGATCGACAATGTTCAGGGCTACAGCTTTAACAATCAGCGCGAGCTATTTAATTTCACTGCCATGGCGATTAGAGACGGTAAAGTCCTGGCCACAGGGGATGCGGAACTCTCAGCCGACTACCCCAAAGCAGATAAAGTCGATGGTCAGGGAAAAACACTGATTCCTGGCATTATTGACGCCCACGGCCATATCTCAGGCCTCGGCTTCACCCTGTTAAGTGTTGATGTCCGCGGCCAAGAATCCGCTCAGCAAGCCGCTCAAACAGTCGCCAGCTACGCCGCTCAACAACCTCAACTGCAGTGGATTAAAGGTCGCGGTTGGAATCAAGTATTGTGGCCAGATCAACAATTCCCCAGCGCCGCACTGCTGGATCAATTTATTGACGACCGTCCAGTGTGGTTGACTCGAGTCGATGGTCACGCTGGCTGGGCCAACAGTGCCGCCATGGAAGCCGCAGGTATTAATAGCGACAGCGTCTCACCCGCCGGCGGCGAAATTCTCCGCGATGCCGACGGCAACCCAACCGGCCTGTTTATCGACAACGCCATGAACCTGATCGATCAAGCGATTCCCAGCCCAAGCACTGACGAGATTACCGTCGCGCTGGATGCTGTGAGCAAACATCTGCTCAGTTTAGGTATTACCTCAACCCATGATGCCGGTGTTAGTGCCACAGAGCACGCCCTGTACCGCGAACTGGCCGATAGTGGCGCCATGCAGGTACGCATCTACGGCATGATCTCATCCACGGATCCGGCCCTTGAGCAAATCTTCGCCGCCGGCCACAGCCTGGGCGACAATGATATGTACAGCGCCCGCAGTATTAAAATCTACACTGACGGCGCTCTAGGCAGCCATGGCGCCGCCCTCCTGGAACCCTATGAGGATCGCCCCGATCACCGCGGCCTGCTGCTCACCAGTGCCGAGCAACTGCGCACGTTATTTAGTCTCGCTATAGCAAACGAGTTTCAGCTGGCCATTCATGCCATCGGCGACAAAGGCAACCGCATCGCCCTGGATGAAATCGAATATACCTATAACAGTATCGGTGGCCGCCATCTGCGTCACCGTATCGAGCACTCTCAGGTAGTCGCACTAAGTGATATCCCACGCTTTAAGAGTCTCGATGTTATTCCCTCAATGCAGCCGACTCACGCCACTAGCGATATGAATATGGCCGAAGACAGAATTGGGCCCGAGCGTTTAAAAGGTGCCTATGCCTGGCGCAGCTTTCTCAAACAGGGCAGTCGCGTAGTTTCAGGCTCTGACTTCCCAGTTGAATTAGCCGCCCCTTTCGATGGTATTCACGCCGCGGTAACCAGACAGAATAAAGCCAATCAACCTGAGGGTGGCTGGATTGCCGAAGAGGCCATGACCATCGAAGAGACCATGCGCAGCTTTAGTATCGATGCCGCATGGGCAGCCCATCAGGAAGATGAGTTGGGTGGACTAACACCGGGAAAGTGGGCGGACTTTATACTGCTTGATCAGGATATCTACCATATTGCCGCGGAGGATTTATGGAAAACTCAGGTATTAGAAACCTGGCTGGCTGGTAAGCGGGTGTTTAAAGCAGAGAGATAACAACCAGAGCACTTTGGTAGAGAGCACTTTGGTAGAGAGCACTTTGGTAGAGACGACTTTAGACTGTTGTTAAGCGCCCGAGAAAAGGGCGCTAAATTTATCGACTATTCCGCCAACTGCACCGGGATCGTATTAGCACTGCGCTCAACAGAATTATCCTGATTGAGATAGACCAACTTAGGTTTGTGCTCAGCGGCCTCCTGATCGGAAAACTGGCCGTAGCTGGCAATAATAATTCGATCGCCAACCTGACACTTGCGCGCCGCAGCACCGTTCATGGAAATAATTCCAGATCCCGCCTCGGCGACAATCACATAGGTGGTAAGGCGTTCACCGTTGGTAATATTGTAAATATCTATCTGTTCGAACTCGCGCATACCAGAGAGCGCGAGCAAATCCGCATCTATGGCACAGGAACCGTCGTACCAGAGTTCCGCTTGGGTGATAGACCCCATGTGTAACTTGGCCTTCAGATAAGTAGACAGCATCAATTGCTCCTCAATAATTTGCTTGATTAAACGACTGTTCCGCAGGCCTTAGTCGAGACGAATACTGAGATTATCAATCAGTCGCGCCGACTCAGTAAAGATAGCACCGAGAATAGTAATTTCCAGATCGTCTTCCGCCGCCGGATCCAGAGTTTTGCTATTGCTCAGGGTAATATAATCAGTCTTAAAACCTGCACTGGCTATACGTTTAGCGGCTAATATCTCTAACTCGCGGAAATTCCGCGCGCCCTCTTTAACCTGCTGTGCAATCCATTCAAGACTGTCTTTTAACACCACCACCTTGGGGCGTTCCTCCTCAGTGATATAGCTATTGCGTGAACTCATAGCCAAGCCGTCGGCTTCGCGATGAATCGGCGCTGCAGTAATTTGTACTGGCATACAAAGATCCTCCGCCATGCGGCGAATCACTGCTAGCTGCTGATAATCTTTGATCCCAAAAATGGCTTCATCCGGCTGCACTATATTAAACAGCTTTGAGACCACTGTGGTGACACCCTCAAAGTGACCAGGGCGGCTTGCGCCACAGAGTACGTCGGTCATCGTCGGGCAGATAACCCGGCTCTGAGTATCGAGGCCATTGGGGTACATCTCAGTATCATCAGGATGAAAGAGGTAGTCACAACCGGCTACAGTGAGCTTGTCGCAGTCTTCCTGATAGGTACGCGGATACTTGTCCCAATCTTCATTGAGGCCAAACTGCAGGGCGTTGACAAAGATCGAACAGACTACGATATCGCAACTCTCGCGGGCCTGCCCTACCAGCGCCAGATGACCCTGATGAAGGTTACCCATGGTTGGCACAAAGCCAATCCGCAACCCTTCACGGCGATGCACAGTCAACGCGTCTCGAAGACCACTAACGGTGTGGAAGATTCTCATGATCGATTACCCTGTGGAAGCCAGTTTGTAGACATTTAGTTTTCGGTGAAGTAGTCGCCAGCAAGATTTTCGAAGCGCGTGTACTTACCCAGAAAGGCTAACCGGCAGGTACCAATAGGGCCATTTCGCTGTTTACCGATAATGATCTCGGCGCTGCCCTTGTCGGGACTGTCTTCGTTGTAAACCTCATCGCGATAGAGAAACACAATGACGTCGGCATCCTGCTCAATGGCACCGGATTCTCTCAGGTCAGAGTTAATCGGACGCTTGTTCGGACGCTGCTCCAGATTACGACTCAACTGAGAGAGTGCAATCATTGGGCATTCATATTCTCGAGCGAGGTTTTTCAATTCGCGAGAGATCTGCGAGATCTCCTGCACCCGACCATCCGCCGGATTATTGCCGCTCATCAACTGCAGATAATCCACCATAATCAACCCCGGCTGAGCTCGGGCGTAGAGAGCCTCTGTATCCGCCGGCGTATCGGGACCATGTTCCTGGTGCCATTCCTGGCGCAGCTGCTCGACTCGCTCGCGAGTGAACTGCTTAATTTGGTTACGCATTCCCAGCGGTGTGATACCAGATGTGTCATCAATAAATAGCGGGCGATCTTTAAGACGCTGAGCGGCGCTACTGAGGCGCGGCCAATCGTCTTCGGTGAGATTACCGGAACGCATGCGCGTCTGATCAATCTTACCAATAGACGACAGCAGTCGAATAATCAGCTGGCTAGCTGGCATCTCGAGAGAGAACACCAGTACCGGACGATCTTGGTTTAAGGTCGCATACTCGACCATATTCATGGCAAAGGCGGTCTTACCCATGGACGGTCGTCCTGCGACAATCACCAGATCAGACTTCTGCCAACCGGAGGTCATCTCATCGAGATCTTTAAAGCCAGTGCCCATACCAGTGATATCAGCGTCATTTTTAAACAGCTCATCAAGGCGTTCAACCGCCTCTTTGAGCAAGGCATTGACTTCTTTAAACCCGCCCTTTTTCGGCCGGTTTTCAATAATTTCCTGGAGTCGACTCTCAGCTTCCGCGAGCAACTGTCCACTATCCCAGCCCAGCGGATTGTAACCTTTGCGCACAGTCTCACTGGCCGCGCCAATCAACTGGCGGACAATCGAGCGCTCGAGAACAATCTGGGTATAGGCTTGAATATTGGCCGAGCTCGGCGTGCTGCTGGCGAGATCTACAAGATACTCGGCGCCGCCAATGCTGGCTAACTCATTGCTGTTTTGCAGGGATTCACTGAGGGTGATGGGGTCAAAGGGCTGACCCGCTTCCGCCAGTCTCGCCATCGCATTAAAAATAAGCTGATGGTCTTGGCTGTAAAAATCTGTGTCAGATAACACTGTCGCAGCAGCATCAAACGCATCATTTTTTAGCATCAAACCGCCGAGCACGGCCTGCTCTGCCTCAATCGAATGGGGCAGTGGCTGACTGGCTGCGGGTTCTGCGAATAATGCTTCGTTCATAATTTTAACTGGTCATCAGGCTCTTGGTTACTAGAAGATTCCGTGAAGTTGATACAAAAACGGCACTGCATCTTATTCAGAAGCAGTGCCGTTTTGCAATAAATTCTCTATTTAAGCGGAGATTTATTCAGCTTCAACAACAACAGTGAAACTTTGAGTAACGTCTACGTGCAGCTGACACTCAATGCTAAACTCACCGACAAAACGGATAGGACCGTCTGGCATGTTGATTTCGCTCTTGTTAATGTCGCTACCGGCAGCTGCGAGTGCATCTTCCAACTCGCGAATGCCGACAGAACCAAACAGCTTGCCCTCGTCGCCAGCAACCACAGTGATGGTCACTGATCCGATTGCAGCCAGCGCAGCAGCTCGCTTCTGAGCAGCGCCTAACTTAGCCGCTGCAGCAGCTTCAAGATCTGCACGACGCAGCTCGAAATCAGCAATGTTTGACGCTGTAGCAAAAACAGCCTTGCCCTGAGGAATCAGGTAATTGCGACCGAAGCCAGCTTTTACAACAGCCTTGTCACCAATATTGCCCAACTTACCGATCTTTTCTAACAGAATGACTTCCATCTTAATATCCTCTTTTCATACTTGGCTCAGGAGTCGCGGTTTTTAAACGCCGCAAGACGAGAGCGTAAATTCAATATGCTATCAACCAATCCAAGGCCGACCAGCACAGTACCTGTCGGACCGATAAAGAACAGTCCAAAGTACATCAATCCAAGCCAGTGCCCACCAAAACCCATAACTTTCACACTTGAGTGAACCAGAGCCACGCCAGCAATTAATAGCGGCAGCGACAACAATTCAATCCAAGGCGTGTACTCACGGGGCAACATCACACCAGCAACAACAATCGCAAACAAGATAACTGCAACTCGCTGCTCTAATCGAAAACCGTGGAATTCTTCGCGAAATCCACCGGGATTAAATAACAGCGCCTGCCACCATCTGGCTACTAGCAAGCCACAGACCACAGTAAGAGCGATCATCCATGCCAACAAACCCAGCACAAATGTTCTGTCGGGAACCAGACTCAGCTCCTCCGACACACCGGCCTGCGCACTAATCTGTGCAACCAGCTCAGCAACCTCTGCCACTACCTGGTCTATGTCTGCACTGGCAACAAATCCAACTATGGATACTGCTACAGCACTGCACAGACCTACTCCAATCAATGTCCACTGCCACGATACCGTGGTACGTAAAACATTGGCTGCGACCACTATTACTATTAGTGCCGCAGAAGGAGCCAGGGTTAACAACGGACTCATACTGCCAGTGAGGTAAAGTGCCAACCAGGGCAATAACGCCCACAGTGCAACAATTAAACCTTCTGAGCTATCTTTACGAAGGGTGATCAGACCAATGGTCGCCGGGCTAATCAATGGTAGCAAGCTACCAAATACCGCAACGCCACAAGCCTGAGCACGCCCACGCATAATTAATTCTGCTAGGGCTCGCAAAGGACTTAACCTCTATTACTTATGGCTATCGGTGTATGGCAGCAGCGCGATGTAACGAGCGCGTTTAATAGCTTCTGCCAACTGACGCTGATAGCGAGCTTTAGTACCAGTGATACGGCTAGGTACAATCTTGCCGCTCTCTGACACATAGCCTTTCAAAGTGTCTAAATCTTTATAATCGATCTCAGGCGCGCCTTCGGCACTGAAACGACAAAACTTTCTACGACGTACAAACTTAGCCATTATTCTTCTCCCTCGCTTTTCGCTGCTTCAACAACGTCTTCGGCTGGTGCTTCGGCGGCTTTCGCAGCGGCCTTGGCAGCATCGTCAGCGGCCTTAGCTTCATCAGCTTTCGCTTTAGCGGCGTTGCGACGCTCGCGTGCTTCTTTGTCTGCTTTATCAGCATTCTCGATTTTCATAATCGGTGACTCAGCTGTAATAGCTTCATCGCGACGGACAACCAAGCTGCGCAGAACAGCATCGTTATAACGGAAAGTAGAATTAAGCTCGTCGAGAACATCTTGACTACATTCGACATTCATCAGAATGTAGTGAGCTTTGTGAATTTTGTTGATTGGGTAAGCCAACTGGCGGCGACCCCAGTCTTCCATGCGATGAACCTTGCCTTCACCAGCTTCAATAGAAGCCGTGTAACGCTCGATCATGCCGGAAACTTGCTCGCTCTGGTCCGGATGAACCAGAAATACGATTTCGTAGTGACGCATTGTATCTCCTCGTGGATTTAAAAGTCTCCCGCTAACGCCTAGTCGGTCGCTGCAGTGAGACAAGGAGTGTCTAAGCCGAGAGGCCGAGACGCTGTAAAACCGCGCCATTGTAGTGACTTGACCTGCCCGTTGCAACAGACATTTTCAGCCCTACTGCCGGGTCTAATGGAAGGTCTAATGAAGGGTCTATCGCAAGCAATACAAGGGACAACATTGAGATCAGTTACTTGGCCAATTTTGAATTGCCCAAAAGGCTAAAAATCGAGCGCACATTACTCCGCGGCTGGGTCAGAACTGAGGTGATCGCCAACTCCTCAAAAGCGACAATAATATGAAAAATAATCACTGCGTTAAAAAACAGATCAGCACCCATCAAAGTCAGCAGATAAAACGCCGGCGCCATCAGCACCGCCGCGGTTTTGGCACCAAGAGTGTGATAGCTGGGATACTCGCCAAACTTAGTAAAAGCATACAGCACCGGCAGTATAAACGAGAGAGTAGCTGCCACTAAAAACCACAGCTGCTGGGCAAAAATCTGCGGCCAGATCCAGTAGATACCGAGAATCATACAACCGTAGGTGAGCATGTCGGCCCAGCTATCTAGCTTGGCACCGAGCTCCGATACCAGGTCTAACTTGCGCGCCAGATAGCCATCAAAAACATCACTCAGCAGAGAGACTGCAAGAACTACCAGAAATCCCTCTGTCTCGGCAAAATATGCCAGCACTACTAGCACAGGCACCAGAGCTAGCCGAGTTAGACTTAAAATATTGGGTATTGAATAAAGGTTTCGCTCTGCCATATCCCTAGCCAGGTTGTTCTTGCCAAATTGGCGGCCTGTCGACTTTGCATTATTACTGTCAGACGTGCCATGAGGCAACCTGACGCAAAGCGCTTTTTAGTGGATTAAGCATAGCCGAAAAATA
The DNA here is from genome assembly GCA_000511875.1 of Gammaproteobacteria bacterium MOLA455. Classification (GTDB taxonomy): domain Bacteria; phylum Pseudomonadota; class Gammaproteobacteria; order Pseudomonadales; family Porticoccaceae; genus HTCC2207. Next base: position 263,126 of record AZIN01000004.1, on the reverse strand, counting down.
CTGCCGAGCGCTGCTGTCTCGGCCTGCTTATTTTAAAAGTGGGCAATAACAATATGAATAATAGCGCCGAAAGCGCGTTTAACCGCGCCGTTGACGGACGACTTCAAACAGGCATACACCGGTTGCCACAGAGACATTAAGACTACTCACCTCACCGGCCATGGGTAACTTAGCCAAATAATCGCACTGCTTGCGTGTCAACTGACGAATCCCCTTACCCTCAGCACCCATAACCAGCACCAAAGGACCAGTGAGATCCAGATCATAGATAAACTGCTCAGCCTCTCCGGCAGCGCCCACAACCCAAGCTCCAGCCTGCTGCAACTTCTCCAGCGTCCGCGTAAGATTAGTCACCATCACCAGGGGCATAGACTCAGCGGCACCACAGGCCACTTTCTGCACCACTGGGGTCAGACCCACAGAATTATCCTTAGGTACGATAACAGCGTGCACGCCGGCACCATCTGCTGAACGCAGGCAGGCGCCAAGATTGTGTGGATCAGTAACACCGTCAAGGACTAAGAACAGCGCCTTAGCGCCCTGCTTCTCCATCATCTCAAGCAAGAAAGCTTCGTCGTAAGTTTGCCCTTCTTCACACAGCGCAATAACTCCCTGATGGCGACCCTCAACCTTGTCATCGAGGTTCTTCACCGTCGCCCACTGCAGGGTCACACCATGCTGCTCGGCCAACTTGTGAATCTTTTGCAAGCGATCATCCTGACGGCCACGTTGCACATGCAGTTCTCTTACGCGCCCAGGCGCTGACTTAAGCATCGTTTGAACAGCATGTATGCCGTAAATCCAATCCACCACAATCTCCCGATAGTTTTTCTAATGATTGCGCATTGTACTGGCTTTCGGCAGAATTCGGAGATGATTAACCACCGCGACCAATAATATATGTCCCCATCAGAATCTGAGCCCTACCCCATCGCCAATTTGTGGCGTCGACTCGCCGCACTGATCTACGATGCCTTTCTGCTATTCGCCATAGTACTGGCCTACGGCTTCTTGCTAACAGTGATCAAAGTGTTATTCAGCGGCTCACAGCAAGTAGAAGATGTGCAGCCCGGCGCGCTGCTACAATGGCTCAGCTTTGCAGGCTTGATCGTCGCATTAATGGGTTACTACTATATATGTTGGCGCAAACAGGGCCAGACATTGGGCATGAAATCCTGGCGCCTAAAACTGCAGCAAGCAGATGGCTCAATGGCCACACCAGAGCAATGCATCAAGCGCAGCCTGCTCGCCACCCTCTCGTTTGCCTTCGGCGGCATTGGTTATCTTTGGTGTCTTGTGCCACCAGCCAAAGCTTGCCTTCATGATATTTACAGCGCCACAGAAGTCGTGGTGCTACCGAAGACAAAATAATAAAGGGCGCGACTATGGACACCGAGAAAAAATTGATCCTCGCGATGGACCAGGGCACCACCTCCTCAAGAGCCATACTCTTTGATCAACAGTACGCCATAGTCGCCCAATCACAGCAAGAGTTTGACCAGCACTTCCCCGACTCCGGTTGGGTTGAGCACAACGCCCTAGATATCTGGAAAACCTCCATCGACACCGCCAAGCAGGTACTCGTCGAAGCAGGTTTACAAGCCCAACAGATAGCTGCCATCGGCATCACCAATCAGCGCGAAACTACCTTACTCTGGGACCGCAACAGCGGCGCGCCGATTTATAATGCCATCGTCTGGCAAGACCGCCGCACCGCTGAATACTGCAATAGTCTAAAAGATCGGGGCCATGAAGCCATGGTCAGCGCCAAAACCGGTCTACTACTAGACCCCTATTTCTCCGCCACCAAAATCGCCTGGCTATTAGACAATGTGGACGGCGCACGAGAGCGAGCCGAACGCGGCGAACTCGCTTTTGGCACCATGGACAGCTGGCTACTATGGAACCTAACCGAAGGCCAAAGCCACGCCACCGATGCCACCAACGCCTCAAGAACCATGCTCTACAACATTCACCAAGGGCATTGGGATGAAGAACTATTAACCCTATTTAATATTCCAGCCTCACTACTACCAGAGGTAAAAGACTGCGCTGCCGACTTCGGCAACACCAAACTACTCGGCAATAACAGTGTAATTCCCATTCTAGGAATCGCCGGTGACCAACAAGCCGCCACAGTAGGCCAAGCCTGTTTCGAAACCGGCATGATGAAATCCACCTATGGCACCGGCTGTTTTGCATTATTGAACACAGGCACCACCGCAGTCGCCTCAAACAACAAACTACTCACCACCATCGCCTACCAACTAGACGGCAAGGTCACCTATGCTCTCGAAGGCTCAATCTTTATCGCCAGTGCCGCCGTGCAATGGCTGCGCGATGGCCTAGGTATTATCGACAGCGCCAAACAATCAGGCGAACTAGCCCAGCAAGCCGACAGCAATCAAGACGTCTACATGGTCCCCGCCTTTACCGGCCTAGGTGCCCCCTGGTGGGACGCAGATGCCCGCGGCGCACTGCTCGGTTTAACCCGCGCTACAGGGCCAGCAGAGATTGCCCGCGCCGCGCTCGAATCAGTTTGTTACCAAACCTTGGATTTGCGCACTGCTATGCATGCAGATTGGGATCAAAGTGCCGAGACAGTATTGCGCGTTGATGGCGGCATGGTCGCCAGCGATTGGACCATGCAGCGTCTTGCGGATATTTTGCAGGCACCAGTAGATCGTGCGGTGATTGCCGAGACAACGGCATTGGGTGCGGCTTGGTTAGCAGGGTCAAGGGCTGGAGTTTGGCCCGATCAGCAGGGTTTTGCGGATAGTTGGCGGTTGGATAAAAACTTTGCGCCGGAGATGGAGGCTGAGATAAGAGATAAAAAAGTGCATGGGTGGAACAAAGCGGTTAGGCGAGTGCTAAGCTAAAACGTAATAATTAATACTTTTAAGCAGAGGAGAATCAGAATGATTAGGTACCTAATGGTAGCAAGCCTATTACTCGGCGGTTGTAGTTCAGAAGAGCAAACCATCAGCGCACCTGCACCCGACCTATCAGACAGCTCCACAACTGTATCTCCCTTGAGTCTCTACACCTTCGACTGCGGCTCTATAGTCGTATCTGACCTCGATGTCTTTTCCTCCGCTGGCGACTACGCAGGGCAAACAGATACCCTGACCAATACGTGCTACCTTATCCGTCACCCTCAGGGCGACTTGCTGTGGGACCTTGGCTTACCTCAAGGTTTGGTAGGCGCAGGCCCACAGACTGAGGGCGTTTTCACCTTGACGCTCAAAAAAACAATAACCGAGCAGCTGGCGGAAATTGGCCTTAGCGCACAAGATATTGAATTTATCGCAATCTCTCACAGCCATTTTGACCACAGTGGTCAGGTTGCTATGTTTCCTGACAGTCAGTGGCTGGTGAATAAAGATGAGCTTGAGTATATGTTCAGCACTGATGCCAACAAGATTCAGAATGCGCGATTTGCCGAACTTAGCAAGAGCATCCACAGCGGCAATCACGATGTTTTTGGTGATGGGTCAGTCATGATTTTAGCGCTGCCGGGGCATACTCCGGGACACAGTGCACTGCAGGTTAATCTGGCTGAGAGCGGCTCGATTCTTCTCACTGGTGATCTCTATCACCGCAGTGAAAGTCGAGAATTAAAGAGAGTGCCTCGATTTAATAGTGATGAAGCTCAGACTCGAGAGTCGATGGAGATTTTTGAAACGTTAGCGAGGGAATCAGGTGCCCGAGTGATTATTCAGCATGAGCCGTTGGACGTTGCTACTTTGCCTAAATCGCCGGCGTTTTTGCAGTAGTTACTAGCAGTACCTAGTGTGATTCTCAACAACTCACACTGTCATGAGTGAAGCCGAAGGATCTTCTCTACCCACTGCGCCTGAGCAAAAACAACCCCACCAACACACAGAACAAAATCGGCACCAACACCGCCAACAGCGGCGGAAACTGAAACACCACACTGAGCGGCCCCAGCATATCCTGAAAAATCCGGAAACTAATACCAAACACCACGCCAATGAAAATCCGAAATCCCATAGTCGAGTCACGCAGTGGTCCAAAGACAAATGAGATACCCAGCAACACTAACCCAATAATAATCAGCGGCTGTAAAACTTTGCGCCACATGGCCACTTCATAGCTGGCCGTATCTATATTCTGCAACTCAAGAAAAGCAATATAGTTATACAAACTCTCAATCGACAGAGAGTCTGCCGGCAAAATATTCAGCATCAAAACATTCGGCGTCAACTCCGAATCCCAGCGCCGGGTAATCAGCTTATCTCTCTCTGTACGATCACCCAAAAACCTCGTCACCGACACATTCTCTTCAATCCAATAGCGCTCAGATGAATTAAAGGTCGCCCGAGAGGCAAAGCTCGCTTCTTGGATCTGTCGCTCATCGTCAAACTGATAGCGGGTCACGCCGTACAGGACACCCCCAGGGAACACGGCATTGGCGTGCATAAACTGATTGCCTTCACGATTCCAAAGACCAGACGACGAATCCTGGGCACTCTCCCCTTTGCGTAAATACTCGCGCTTTCCCTCAGCTAACTGATCAAGGTAGGGCGAGAAATACTCGCCAATGGTCATACCTAAAATCACAAAGATCAGCACCGGCTTAAGCACAAAGCCAACGATACGCAGGGGCGAGACACCAGCCGCACGCATCACAATGACTTCACTATTGCCCGCCAGCAAACCAAGGCCCACCAGACAGCCAATCAGTGAAGCGAAGGGAATATATTCATAAATTCTTGAGGGCACCAAGGTAATTACATAAATCAGCGCATCGGCAAAAAAGTAGTTGCGTGTGACATCCGCAGACTGGTCAATGATCGCCCCCACAGAGTCGAGGCCAACCAACACCATCAGAGTCACTGCGATAGAAGCAAATACAGTGCTCCCCACACGCCAAGATAAACGCCGCATCATGCCGCCACCTCGTCAGTAGCCAGCGCCACTTTGGACTTTTTAGGAGCACCAGATCTGAACAGAAAAAGGCCAATCGCCAGATACACCGCATGCACCGGCAACAATGTCACCCAGATCGGAATAGCACCGGATTCAAGGGCGCCGCGCATAGCGTTCAGGGCAACCAGATAGGTAAAGTAGAGCACAATCGCGGGCAATAATTTGCCGTAACGACCCTGACGATTATTAGTACGGCTTAAAGGTACCGCCAATATAGTTACCACCAACACCATTAGCGGAATCGATAGACGCCATTGCAAGGTCGCCTGCAACTCGAGATCACTTGACCCTATAAGCAAACCCGTAGCCACAGCATCGGTCTTGGCCTTCTTCATCGCTGGCTGAGTATTCTCTAGGCGTGAGCCATACTCTTCAAAGCGGGTAATCTGATAATCGTTTTGCCCGGGTACCCCTTCAATGCGATAGCCGCTCTCCATCACCAAATAACGATCGCTGCTGTTCTCTGCCTGCTGTTGCCTACCCTTATCAGCCAAGACCAAAATCAAGCGGCGATCAGAGTTCTCATCACTGCCCGCGGTCATAGCCAAAAAGATCTCGTCTAACTCGCGATCCTCGGTCACCGCCTCGGCATAGGTCACTCCTTTGCCTCCAGACAGGGAGTAGAATTTTTTCGGCATCAGCTTATCGAGCTCACTACGAGATTTCTCGGCATCGAACAATGCCTCAGCCTTAGCCATACCGGAAGGAGAAATCGACAGGCTCAACCAGCCGGTAGCCACGGCAAATACCGCGGCAATAATCAATGTGTAACCCATCAGCCGTCGCTCTGACACACCACAGGCTTTTAATACGCTCATCTCATTTTGCACATAGAGCCGGCCAAAGGAGAGCAGCACGGCGAGGAAAAAAGCCAGGGGCAGAGTTAATTCGAGAAAGCTGGGAATGCGATAACCGATCATCGCGAAGATAGAGTTGGAATCCATATCTCCGGCCACGGCTTTGGCGAGGTATTTAACAAAGCGGCCACTCATGAGTACGAGGAGCAGAATCACGCAGACCGCCGTGGTGGCAGATAGAATTTCGCGGCACAGATAACGGAAAATAATCACAGGTTAAGCTTATAGCCTTTGGGTGTTGTAGCGAAATTTATGCTATCGTTCGCATCGTATTTAGACTCAAATCTTTCAAAAAAATGACTACCAATCGGAGCAAAACATGGATTTTACTGCATCTGCCGCGCAGCTGTTAAACATAAAAGCGGATTCTCTCATTCTCCCGACCGGCCCACAACTAAAAGACAGTGCTAAAGCACTAGATATGTCTTTGGACGGCGCGATTTCCTCATTGATCAAAGCTGGCGACTTTTCCGGAAAGAGTGGCGCCACCTTAGTAATGCATATACCAGGCGCCAGCGGCAAGCGTGTTATCTTGCTTGGTACTGAAGGCGCAGGCACCGCACAGCAGCAGATAAAAGCCATTGAAGCAGGTGCCGCGGCACTGTTAAAAACTCCCAGCGTCAAAGCAGTGTGGGTTGGCGAAGGACTGTCCGACGATAGCGAATGGCAGGCCAGTATAGTTGCACGCAGCATTCAAACCGCCAGCTACCAGTACCAAGCAGCGCCCAAAGGCAGCGCAAAAACCACGCCACGAAAATTAAAGACCGTAACCTATTGGGCGCCCACTAGAACCGATCTTAGTGCCGCCAAAAAAGGTCTGGCCTATGGCTCTGCCGTTGGCAACGGCATGAACGTCGCTCGCCAGCTGGGCAACTTGCCCGCCAATATCTGTACTCCCGACTATCTTGCCACTCAGGCCAAGGCTCTCGCCAAAGGCCAAGCCAAGTTCACCACCAGCGTGCTCAGCGAAGCGGATATGAAGAAACTCAAGATGGGCTCTTTGCTCTCGGTTTCCGCAGGCAGCGATGTGCCAGCCAAAATGATCGTAATGAAATACCAGGGCACCAAAGCCTCAGTTAAGCCGATTGTCCTAGTGGGCAAAGCGGTGACCTTTGACTCCGGCGGCATAAGTCTCAAACCTGGCAATGGCATGGACGAGATGAAATACGATATGTGCGGCGGCGCCTCTGTGATCGGCGTATTCAATGCTCTGATCGAAAACCAACTGCCTATCAATGTTGTCGGCATAGTCCCAGCCACCGAAAATATGCCCAACGGCCACGCAACCAAGCCCGGCGACGTAGTCACCAGCATGTCTGGCCAGACCATTGAAGTATTGAACACCGATGCCGAAGGCCGCTTGATTCTCTGTGATGCCCTCACCTACGCCGGACGCTTCAAGCCCGACACCGTGATTGATATTGCCACCCTTACCGGTGCTGTAATTGGCGCACTGGGCAAGGTTACCGCTGGCCTGCTCGCCAATGACGACGAACTTGCCGAACAGCTGCTCAGCAGTGGCACCCGCAGTGGCGACCGCGCCTGGCGTCTGCCGCTGTTTGAAGAGTATGACGAACTGCTGAAAAGTAACTTTGCTGATATCGCCAATATTGGCGGCCCTCAGGCCGGCACTATTACTGCTGCCTGCTTCCTTGCCCGTTTCACTAAGAAGTACAAGTGGGCACATTTGGATGTTGCCGGAACCGCATGGGTTTCGGGTGCCGCCAAAGGTTCAACCGGCCGACCTGTACCTATATTGATGGACTACCTGCGCAGCAAGGCGGGATAAGGCCAAGATGACCAGTGTTTCCTTTTACAAGTTATCCGGCGACCTTCAGGTCGCCCTCGCACTGGTCTGTCAGCTGGCACAAAAGGCGATTAATGCCAACCAACAGGTGCTGTGTCTGGTGCCCGATATGGACACCGCACAGCAGTTGGATAAACTACTCTGGGACTTTCAGGCCAGCGCATTTGTACCCCACGGTCTTGGCACTGAGCACCTGCCTATCGCCATTAGTGCCGACAACAGTGACCCCGGCGAACATCACGGCATTCTGATCAACCTTCAAGGGGCAATTCCCACTTGGTTTAGCCGCTTTGAACGAGTGATGGAAGTGATCTATCCCGAGCCCGCTTACGAACAGGCCAAGCGCGACAACTTTAAGTTCTATAAAGAGCGCGGCTATCCCCTGAGCTTCCATGACCTTACCGAAAAATTTAAACCCTAATGACCGATCAGACTAACAAGGCCCAATCCAGCACAGAGAGTTCTGCAATTCGTTCCTCAGACCTAGAGAAGTTACTCGACGATCTCTACTCCCTGCAAGATAACCTGCTCTCAGACAACGTCGAAAAAGCGCTGGCTAACACTGACCTGCAACTGCCTGATAGCATCAGCGAAGAGGATGTGCACAATCTTGAAATCCCCATTCTCACCGATGTGGTGGACGATGAAGTAGATGACGAGAAACGTCTCAGCGACCAGTTTAATCAAGCCCAGCAACATCTCTTTGAAAAACCCTCAACCGCCCAAGCCAGCAGTCATGGGCCGAGCAACGACCAGATCAACGCCGTGGTCAATAAACTAATGGCGAAAATGCGTCCGCGAATCGACCAGCTGCTGCGCGAGAAGATTCGCAACCTCGTGGTCGAGCGATTTAATCGCGAAAATTAATTCCCTCTCAGGGCAGTTGTTGGCCCTCAGCGCTAGGAACAAAAGCTAGCAACCCCTATAATCTGCCCCCTAAATGCGCCACCTCAATTCTCCGCCCCAAAACCAGATAGCTGAGCTCGATAATGGAAAAAACATTTGCCCCCCAGGAAATAGAAACCAAATGGTATAAAACCTGGGAAGACCGCGGCTATTTTGCCCCCAATATGAGCGGCAGCGGCGATGCCGGCGAGCCCTACAGCATTATTATTCCACCACCCAATGTCACCGGCAGCCTGCACATTGGCCACGCCCTGCAGCACGGCATTATGGACGCACTGACCCGCTATAATCGCATGAAAGGCAAGAACGCCCTCTGGCAAGTGGGCACAGACCATGCGGGTATCGCCACCCAGATGGTGGTTGAGCGCAAGCTCGCCGCCGAAGGCCAGCCCGGCCGCGAAGAACTGGGCCGTGAGAAATTTATTCAGAAAATCTGGGAATGGAAAGAAGAATCCGGTGGCACCATCACCCAACAGATGCGTCGTCTCGGCAACTCTGTGGACTGGGAAACCGAACGTTTCACCATGGACGATGGTTTTTACAAAGGCGTTCAAGAAGCCTTTATCCGCCTCCATGCCGATGGCCTGATTTACCGTGGCAAGCGCCTGGTCAATTGGGACCCCAAGCTGCACACCGCCATCTCCGATCTCGAAGTTGAGAACCGCGAAGTCAAAGGCAAGATGTGGCACCTGCGCTATCCACTGGCCAATGGCGCCAAAACATCCGATGGCAAAGACTACATAGTGGTTGCCACCACCCGCCCTGAAACCATGCTCGGTGATACCGGCGTTGCAGTAAACCCGGAAGATTCTCGCTACGAAGATCTGGTTGGTCAGTTTGTCGAATTACCCTTACTGGGTCGCCTAATTCCCATCGTCGCCGACGACTACGCCAATATGGAAAAAGGCACCGGCTGTGTGAAGATCACCCCAGCCCACGATTTCAATGACTATGAAGTTGGCCAGCGTCAAAAGCTGCCAATGATCAACATCCTCACCACCAATGCCGACATTCGCCAAACCGCTGAATGTGTCAATACAGACGGCAGCGACAACAACGACCTAGACGCCACTCTGCCGGAAAAATACCGCGGTATGGAACGCTTCGCCGCTCGCCGTGAAATCATCGCGGACTTTGAAGCCCTAGGCTTGCTGGAAAGCATTGAAGAAAACGACATGACCGTGCCCTATGGCGATCGTGGCGGCGTGGTTATCGAGCCCCTGCTCACCAACCAATGGTATGTGGACGCCAAGAAACTGGCTGGTCCGGCTATCGAAGCAGTGGAAGATGGACGCATCAAATTTGTTCCGCAGCAATACGAGAACATGTACTTCTCCTGGATGCGCAACATTCAAGACTGGTGTATCTCACGCCAGCTGTGGTGGGGTCACCAGATTCCCGCTTGGTACGACGAAGCCGGCAAAGCCTATGTCGGCAAAGACGAAGCTGACGTCCGTGAAAAATATGACCTCGGTGATATTGCCCTTAAGCAAGACGCGGATGTTCTGGATACTTGGTTCTCTTCAGCACTCTGGACCTTCGGCACTCAGGGCTGGCCCGAAAAGACCGAGCGCCTGAAAATGTTCCATCCCACCGACGTGCTGGTCACTGGATTCGATATTATTTTCTTCTGGGTCGCGCGCATGGTAATGATGAGCATGCACCTGATCAAAGATGAAAATGGCGAGCCGGAAATACCGTTCAAAACCGTCTATGTCACCGGCCTGATCCGCGATGAGCAGGGTCAGAAAATGTCCAAGTCGAAAGGCAATGTTTTGGACCCCTTGGACATGATCGACGGCATTGATATAGAAACCCTGCTGGCCAAACGCACCGGCAACATGATGCAGCCCCAGCAAGCCGCCAAGATCGCCAGCCGCACCAGAAAACAATTCCCTGATGGCATCGAGCCTCATGGATCAGACGCACTGCGTTTCACTCTCTGCGCATTGGCCTCAACCGGCCGCGATATTAATTGGGATATGAAACGTCTAGAAGGCTACCGAAACTTCTGCAACAAAATCTGGAATGCGTCCCGTTATGTTCTGATGAACGTCAGCGGAGAAAATGGTGTTGAAAACTGCGGCCAAGATAATTCTCAAGACTACAAACTCAGTCTTGCCGACCGCTGGATTATCTCGCGGCTACAGCAAGCCGAGATCGACGTAAGCGCCGCGATCGACAGCTACAGATTTGATCTCGCCGCCCAGGCACTCTACGACTTTGTCTGGAATGAATACTGCGACTGGTATCTGGAACTGTCCAAGCCGGTCCTCTGGGACGAGAACGGCGACCCGCAACTACAGAAAGGTACTCGCCGCACATTGGTTCGAGTATTAGAAGCCACCTTGCGCCTTGCTCACCCCATGCTGCCGTTTATCACCGAAGAGATCTGGCAAAATATCGCCCCACTGGCCGGTATTGAGCTGAACCCCGCCGGCGACACCATTATGCTGCAGCGCTACCCACAAGCCGACAGCAGCCAAGTAGATCAAGACGCCCTTGCCGATATCGAATGGCTCAAAGCGGTGATTATCGGCGTGCGCAATATCCGCGGCGAGATGAATATCTCCCCCGCCAAAGCCCTGCCCATCTATATGACCAAAGGCGGTGACAATGATCAGCGGCGTATGCAAGACAACCACCAGTTCCTCAGCAAGCTGGCCAATCTGGAATCCATCACCTGGCTCGATAATCCAGAGGATGCACCACTCTGTGCCACGGCACTGGCCGGTGATCTGGAAATCCTAGTTCCCATGGCTGGCATCATCGACGTCGACGCCGAACTGGCGCGTCTCGACCGCGAAATTGAAAAGAACTCTCTGGAAGCGAAAAAGCTTACCGGCAAACTCGGCAACGCCAAATTTGTCGACAATGCCCCAGCAGAAGTGGTCGCCAAAGAACGTCAAAAACTCAGTGAATTTGAGAGTTCCCTGACCCAGTTACAAGAGAAGCGCAGCGTAATTTCTAAAATGGCCTAGGGTCTTTTGACGCTAACCGAAAAAACAAAGAGAACCGAATGGCCAACACGCTCAACCCCCAGCAGCAGGCTGCGCTGAAATATATCGACGGCCCGCTGCTAGTGCTCGCCGGTGCCGGCAGTGGTAAAACCAGTGTAATCACGCAAAAGATCGCCTACCTAGTCGAAGAGTGTGGGATTCCCGCGCGCAACATCGCCGCCGTGACCTTCACCAACAAAGCCGCTCGAGAAATGAAAGCCCGAGTCGCCAGCCTGCTCAGCGGCGCTGATGGCAGAGGCCTAACCGTTTCCACCTTCCACAACCTCGGCCTGAATATTATTCGCAGCGAGATCAAAGCCCTGGGCTTTAAGCCCGGCTTCTCGATCCTCGACCAAGAAGACTGCCGCAACCTGTTAAAAGAATTATTGGCGCGCAATAGCGAACTCGACGAAAAGCTTATCGACACCGCCCAGAACACCATTTCCAACTGGAAGAACGGCCTCCTAGAACCACACCAAGCCGCCAGTGCCTCCGCCGGCAACAGCGAACAAGCCACAGCCATGCTCTACGAACGCTATCAGCGCGCCCTAAAGGCCTACAATGCCGTCGACTTCGACGACTTGATCATGGCCCCGGTGCTGCTGTTTCGTAACAACCCCGAGATTCTCGGCAAGTGGAAGAGACGCATCCGCTACCTATTGGTAGACGAATATCAAGACACCAACCTAGCCCAGTACGAACTGGTGCGAACATTGGTCAATGAAAAGCAGGCACTCACCGTAGTCGGCGACGACGATCAGTCGATTTACGCCTGGCGTGGTGCCCGCCCAGAAAACCTCATGCAACTGCAAACGGATTTCCCTACCCTCAATATTATTAAGCTCGAGCAGAACTACCGCTCCACCGGCCGCATACTCAAAGCCGCCAACACGCTCATCGCCAACAACCCTCACCTAATCAGCAAAGCGCTGTGGAGTGAACTGGGCCCCGGCGACCCTCTGCGCTTTATCAGCAGTGACAACGAAGACGGCGAATGCGAACGCGTGGTCAATGAAATTATTGATATGCGCCTAAAACGCCGCTGTAAATACAGTGATTTCGCCGTGCTCTATCGAGGCAACTACCAAGCCAAAATAATTGAAATTAAACTGCAATCTCAGAGCATTCCCTACGAGATCACCGGCGGCCAATCGTTCTACGCCAAAACCGAAATCAAAGACATCATGGCCTACCTGCGGTTAATTATTAACCCAGATGACGACAACGCCATGCTGCGGATTATCAACACCCCGCGACGTCAGATCGGCCCCACCACCTTAGAAAAACTCGGTGAATACTCCAACAAGCGCACCTTGTCACTCTACGACGCCATCGACGAAGTCGGCCTCACCGCCACCATGCCAGCGAACAACTTAGAGCGCCTAAAACGCTTTAAACGCTGGGTGCAAAACATCAACCGCAACGTCTACAACGGCAAACCCATTGAAGCCATCAATGAAATGCTCGACGACATCGAATATCTCGACTGGCTAAAGGCCAACGCCAGCAGCGACCACGTGGCCCACAAACGCTGGGACAACGTGCAGTTCTTACTCAAGCAACTAGCCCAGGTATTAAAAAACGACGAGACTGAAACCGACGAAGAAAAAGGCGACACGAAAATTGAAAACGCCATCTCTAAGCTGATCCTGCGAGACCTACTCGACCGTGAAAAGGAAGAATCTGCCGACGACAAAGTCCAGCTGATGACATTGCACGCGGCGAAGGGATTGGAGTTTTTGCATGTGTTTATGGTGGGTATGGAAGAAGACATACTGCCCCATAAAAACAGTGTTGAAGGTGGCGCTATCGAAGAAGAGCGTCGCCTTGCCTATGTCGGGATTACCAGAGCCCAGCGAACGCTAACCATGACCAGCGCCAGACAGCGAACCCAGTTTGGCGATACGTCGCCAACGACCCCAAGTCGTTTTGTCGATGAGTTGCCAGAGGATGATTTGATTCGGATTGGCGGTGGTGTTGAAATGAGCAAAGAAGAGAATCAAGCTAAGGGCGAGGAATCGTTGGCGGCATTGAAGTCGTTGTTTGGGTGATTAACCCAATCACCACGTCACTCCAGAGAAAGAACGTCCTTTTCTGCTACCCGAGGAAGGTTTGACCACAAACCGTTTTAGGCTGGATAAGATTGATACCACTGATTGATTTTACGGTTGAACGTCGCTACACCTTCATCTGGCGTTTTGTCAGCCCCATCTGCCCTGAGGGTCACCAGAGCCTCGCCGTAATCTAACCACGGCAGACTAGCACTGTAGCGATGCAGCTGGTGAATGACCTTTACTATTGTCCTGAATTGTCCACTGCGAGTAGCGGCACGCAAACCGTTAAGGTAGCTATCGCGATGCACCGTTGGCACTATAATTTTACATAGCGATTGGGAAGCCATTTCGGCATTCATAAAAATTCGCGCCAAACGCCCATTACCGTCATCCATAGGGTGGCACTCCGCCAGCACAAAATGGATATAAATAGCCCGCGCCAGTCCCGGCGGGAGCCTCATATAGATATCCATGGCTTGAGTAAGCGTGCCTATCAGGTTCTGCGGAGAAACAAATACAGTGTTTCCCGCCTTATTAATTTTTTCTTTCAATTGACCCGGCCTTTTGCTCGGCCGCTCTTTCATGATCAGTTCGTGGCGCCCTTGGATCATGTCGATAAACGACTGAGCACTGCTTGGGGTTGCCATCATTTCCTGCTGATCGAATACCAGATCATAAACTGCCATTACATCGTGACTATCTTCATGGCGATTGACCACTGCTGATCGATCAAAAATAATTTGCTCGGCTTCTTCAATCAGAAACTCTGTGCCTTCAATGTAATTAGAAAAGTAACTCTCGAAAAAACTTAAATGTCTCCAAGCCCCCGTATTGTTGCCGAAGGGTTCCACGGTTAACTCACAACCGCCCAAGTAATCCGCCAACCGACTAAACAGCGCCAGCCGATGACTATCAAAGGGTACTTTTTGAGCCGTAGCCAAGCCTTGCGGTGTGATCAAGCTACCATTGTTTTGGTGACTAGACAGCAAAGTGCTGATTTTCTTATTCAGCAAATTAAACTCCGCCGTCATAGCCAATGGTTTGGCAAGGACAGCAGCCTCATCACGAAGTCGGTTTAGCTCATCCTCACCGTAACGGCTAAGGCGCTCAATCAACATTAACTCCACCCCCTCTTCACCCAGCGCCTTGTCTATAATTTTACGGGCACCGCGGGAGCGATTCAGATTCTCCAAACATTGACGTGCAGGATTACTGCGAAAAAAATCCGGTAAAAAGGGTTCGGTTCCCAACTCCGTATCAGCAGGTAAGAGTTGAAGCGTTAAGCTGGAATGCACCACTATAGTCTTGCGTCTACCAATTGGCGCTGCGAGAAATACCCGCCCATCCACTGGCCGCAGCTCAATCGCAGTACGATACGCAGCAATGGTTCCCGCCGGACACAGGGCTTTAACGACTTCATACCAACGGCTTTCCAGCAGAAACGGCCAATTAGCAGGGTCGAGTTCATCGGTATAGACACCCGAGCGAATACGCAGCAACTGCCCCTTTGCCACTTGGCGAGACAGTCGATTGGAGTCCCCCTTAGTCTGGGGAAAATAAAGGGATAAAGTTGTCATAAGCCGCGCATCCATTGCCTTATTGAGGAATATAATGTCATATAATAAACTTTTAGGTGATTAAAGTGTATTTATTCGATGAATTTCCTTGTAGATAAGGAAAATAACGTATTAATTTCCCGCCAGAAAAGCACCCATTACGCCGAGTCGGTTTATTGATGAATTGTCTGAAGATGATTTGATTCAGATTGGTGATGGTGATGATGAGGAGCTGAGTCCGGAGGAGAATCAGTCTGAAGGGGAAGAGTCGTTGGCGGCGTTGAAGTCGTTGTTTGGGTGATTAACCCAATCACCACGTCACTCCAGCGAAGGCTGGAGCCCATTACCTAAAAAAACTGTCACCCTGACGGAACAAAGCGACGAGGAATCTCAATAAAACCAGCTACCAACAAATACACATCAAAATACATAGGGCCCTGGATTACTCAAGCCAAATTTTAAGCTTATCCTGCGCTTCGCAATGCGTAAAACAACGGCCCTCATCAATATCGCACTCTCCTTTTGCTATGCCCTTCAATATCTGCGCTCGACGTTGGTCATGTTCAGTAATTAAGGTCGAGGCTTTGGGTGAATGTAACTCTGAGAGAATTCTAGTTGCACGGCTGTTAAGACTGGCATCCTTCTCGACTTTCATACACGAACCTCCAATAAGTGATGTTGAAGTGCGAATCTCTATAGCGCACTAGCGGAAATTACTAGCCAAATTACTCTTGAAATACCCGCTGCCTTTTCCGGAAGCTCTATTTGTTGGATTGTTTTTTTAAGCGAACAGTCCTAAGCCATCAGACAATATTTCGACAGGCTGCAATATGTAGTAAAACATTCCGGTGTCTGTGGCGTCTATTGCGATTCAATAATTTCATTTAACCAGCCTAGGGGGCGGCTTGTGCCAAATGTATAGTAACGCCCAGCAATATCTTTGGCGGCCCTTTTGCCAGCTGGCCCGGCATCAACCAGATTTCGAAATATTACTTTGATCGGTTCATCGGGATAATCGTAGATTCGACTTTGTAGCACAAGCATCCAAAGGTGATAGGCTTCCATTGCATCGGTTTCACTAAGGCGTGCTAACGCCTCAATAATATGGCTAGTATTAAAATCTTCCTCCGCATAGCTAGCAATTGTGCGCAGCCAGCTAATCACATCGGGGGCAAATTCATCAAAAAAATCAGCCCAGAGACAAAGGCGGGAAGCGCGCTTACGCCCAGCCTGTGTATTCAGCGTAATATTTTGTAGCAACCTCGGAAATAGCTCATTAACTATGGCTTTAACTCTTGGCTGTTCATCATTGCGCAGAGTCCAAATGAACCATACGACGGCGCTAAGCTCTTCCGGTATATTTCTATCTAGAAGAAGACCCATAAGGCTACCTTCGTCATCTAAGGCTTCTTTTTCATAGTAATAACCTAAGACAATAAAGTTAATATAGCGGTCTTCGACACGATCCTTTAGCTCCTCACTATCAAGTATTCGAATGAATTCGCGAGAGGTTTTAAGGTAGTCATAGGCTTTTTCATCATATCGGCCAACATAAGAATAGCCTTGGACAGCACAAAGCCAGCCCTGGTGATTTGATGCATCAAATATCGATGGCAAGTTCCTATCAACCCAAGAATCTGATAAATATCTGAAGTTAAGTAAATAATTTCCAACTAGTGTTGCAAACTCGTACTCATTTCGCTCTTTCCGTAAAAGCTCTCCTGAGAATATAGGTTCATAAGTAGCCCATATATCTTCGTGATTAACGCTATCAGGCCGTTTATTCCTGCACTCATAGAGCGCAAGGTTGATATACGCTTCCAGACATCGACCTCTGGGACTATTTATCGAAATGGAAACTGCATCACTGGTGACAGAAAAGTCCTCGCCTTTTTGGCGAACCAGAATTTTCTCGAGTACCTCTTTGGCAGGTTCAATGCACATTAGCGGAAAGCCATGTTCATCATTTTTACAGCCAGATTCAATGAGCCTGCTCAGACCACCAATAACCCAGTGTCTGTTCGCTACAAATGCTCCTTGTGGTTGGTCTGTAGATTTAAGCCAAAAACTCTCCTCATTAATAAGGGTGGCTGAAAAAACTAATATAGAGGTCCAGAACAATTCCCAGTCCACATCACGCTTATTGGTCCAGGTACCTGAAAAAACGGTGTAGATTTGATGGGTAAAATGTAGTTCTAATCGGACAAAATCAGATAAATGACAAGGAAGCTCTTCAAATACTTCAGTTATCAGCGCGCCAAACGCCTTCACCAGCCCTTCTAGACCAGGCTCGTCCAAAAAACCCACGTGATCATAAGCATTTAAATAACGAATGAACTCTTCAGAATTCTG
This sequence comes from Gammaproteobacteria bacterium MOLA455, assembly GCA_000511875.1. Classification (GTDB taxonomy): domain Bacteria; phylum Pseudomonadota; class Gammaproteobacteria; order Pseudomonadales; family Porticoccaceae; genus HTCC2207. The sequence continues at coordinate 245,642 of AZIN01000004.1, read as the reverse complement.
GAGCATTACTTTTAGCTCCGTAACCTCGATAGGCGATTCATGGATTACTGACCCACTAGATGAATAGCTAGAAAAGTCGGGATGATCGGGTTCAGTTTTTGTAATATCAAACGCCTGCTGAAAAAGCGCCTGAGTACATGCATCAACCTCTTTGATTGAGGATAGCCATAAGGATTTTTTATATGCAGTTGCTTGCTCTCTCTCGTTACCTTCTTCGTCTTTGACGCTTATATTACTTATCGCGTCTAAGACCCTTTCTTGGTAAACATCTATCAGATTGGAATAGTTCCAATTAAGAAACCACCACATCTCATGGAGGTAGGGATCTATAAAGTTATCTGCATTAACTACGTTTGAAACCGTTTCTTCCGTGATGTTTTTAAAGTTACTTGCGGCGATATAAATACCTATCCGACGCTTAATATGAGATTCATTTAAAACTAGCTCGTCTAAATGCGATCCTGCCTCTCCTGGATTGTTCCGTATAAACGCTCCCATAGATTCTCTGACAGCATTAACCATTATGGCCAGTGCATCATAAGTAGTCCTATTTTGTTCGTGTTCTTCGATTGCTGGACGCCAAATTGCTGACCAACGGTCATTGTTCTGAATATCTAGTGCAGAGTGCAATTTAGATTCAAACAGTTCAACAGCATCAAGACCTATTACCTCTCCTGCTCTATAGGCAATGGCATCGATGAGTTTTTCAGCATGATAATCATCTATAAAAAGCGCTGCTTCTAACTTCTCCTCAGAGTACCTACTTTTCACCGATTTTATTTCGAAGATTGTGCTCATCAACGAAAGTAAATGTGGCTTATCGTCGTCGACATAATTGGCAAGCATCTCCCTGAGCCAAACACCAAGTTCATTGCCTATAAGGCTTCTATCGAATAAGTCACCTAACCAAAAACGAATGCGGCCGAAATCCTCTTTATCTATAAGGTCTAGAGGAATGCACCTAATAATTTTTGAAAATTGCCACCATGTTCTGTAATTACTAAACCCCTCGGAAATAGCGGAGTCCGTTACCTCGCGTATTACCGCTAAGAATTTCTTGGCATAGCTACGATTCTCTGGCTGCTTTAGATGCTCGGAGGTAGTAACTAGGTACTCTAAAGCATGCCACCCCGGAGTTTCGATATATTGGTCTTTGGTAGTTATGGGGTGAGGATTCTTAGAAGGAGCTAGAAATCCTTTAGCGGTAATTTCATCGAACCATTTAAGTTTTTTGATCTTGCTAAAGAAATAGGCCTGCAATTCGGGTTTAGTGACTATACTTTCAAGCGCGTTTTGTTCGGCAATAGTGAGTTCACTCATTGGCTATTACCTCATCAAGTACTGCCATCTCGTCTACCAACGATAATGGTCTAACGCTCAGTTTATCAGCCCAACTGATCATGACGCGCTCTAACTGGTCGTATCCAATGGCATCAATATTATAACCAATCAAATGAACTCCAAATGTCTCTTCGTAATAAGTAACAAGCCTTTCACAAAGGGGCCGTTGTTTACTCAGAAAAGGTTGAAGCGTAAAACGGCGCCGCTCCTGCACATCCTTTCGAGCACCAGATCTTCTCAATATATGTTCTAAAATTTCTGATTCTTTGAGCCCATAACCCAAAAAAAGCACTACGTTATGTTTGAACAACTCCATCAGGAAGTGTGCTACTTTCGGGTGGTCATAGTGATCTAGGTAATCTTTAGTCGTCACAATCATGTTTCGTGAATCATCTTTATCACCATGAAGGTGAATTACAGTGCCAGGTTCTCGCAGATAGTTTCCACCTAAGTTTTCTGCCCCAGAAATTCGACGAACAGTAGATGGAGTTTCATCCCCTTTTACGACTATTTTGGGGATAGGTGCTAATTCATGATCATAATTTGTGGTAACTGAGACTGCACCTATCGAGTTTATTACCTCATATATTTTACTGTCTCTGTTCGGAACTAGATGATCACCTAGCTCAAGCTGCATGCCAGCATCTCGCGCAATTTGATCAGCAATAGAAAGTTGTTTCTTGGGGTCGAGTTCAGATAGTTGGTGTTTCTCGCCATAATCTATTTCTTTTATCTTAACTAGGTCACTAAGAGCGCATGTTGCTAGCTCTTGCCAGGAAGGCATACCCACAAGCATGGAGGCACCTGCACCAACAAACAAAACTAACCTACCATCTTTGGCAGCATTTTCTAATTCTGAAGGTAATTCAGGCACCATTGGTAGCACCAGATTCTCACTCATTAGTTTAGGCCCATGACTAGTAGTACTTTGGCTAGGCGCTGTTTTGGCTTAGGACTATTGCTACCCATTGAAATAATCACCTCTTAACTACCTAATTCTATAAACCTGCATGAAGCGAACGCCAAGGACCATACTGAGAATTTGAGTAGCTTACAGTTGAAACAATTGCATACGGTATTAAGAATAACCGTAGACAACAATTACCTTCACTGCACAGGAAGTTTGACTTCATGGCCGCGATAACCAAAAAAAGCGCCAAAAGGCGCTTTTAACGGAGAGATTGAACGTCAGTCGGCATTGGAAGCCATCAGCTCAACTCTACGCGTCACTGCAGATTTAGGAATCCGAATAAACCCAGATGCTTGAGCAGAACCCCCACTTTCAATATCACCAAGATTAGGCGCCAGCATAAGAACCTCATTCGTTTCTCCAACCACCCAGCCAACCGACACACACTGTATGACTTCTAACCTCGGCTTGTTCTCCAAGAACATCCAAGCGCTAATTGGTTGTGCGCTATCCGTCCATTCAACTAATATTGGATTATCTGGATTTGGCATCTATTTGTTCCAAGTGGAGGGGTTTGTATGACTCTTGTTAAATTCTAACCAATCGAATTATGTTGTTACTCGTTGCAGCCAGCATGAGCTCAATAATGATAAGCCCCAGCAGTCAATCAACTCGACGATTCCAAGCCTCAACCGTCGCATCTTTGTCGCGCACATGAGGCCCACGCCCCAAACAACTCGAACAGGCCGTAAAGTACAGCGTACCCTCATGCCCAGGCTCATTACCCCGGCCATTATTGCCCTCAACAACAACTTCCTCCGCACAGAAGGGACAGGCCTTGGCAACAAGCATCAGCCGCCACAGGCCCAGCATCAACCCGTTTATTCCACATAAGCGCAGCCAGATGATAGTTAGGAGCCTGAGGCCCTTTAACCAAACAGCTGGGACAAAAAACAATATTAGACAGATAAGCCCAATCGGCTAGACCGGCAAATTTAGCGTCGCCACCACAATGGGGGCAATCTTCTAGTACGATTTCAGTTTGCATAATTTCCTTCCTGGAAATGGTTTATTCCTTACGTTAATGCAATGTTTTTTATTACCCTAACAACCGTCGTTTATTGCAAACATTAAAAGCGCCTGTCTCAGTTGAGACATATTTTCCGCCCCGTCCGTTTTCTTCGGTTTTGAAAACTTTCATCTGACCCCGGTTTTATGACCCCGGTTTTAAAAACGCCGAAACCCTGTCGATAAAACATCGCTTGCATATATTCAGTGAAGTTAGAGCGATTAATACATTCCATCTAGCTACTAGAATCACCGCAGCAAAACACTCACCGCCGCCACCAAACAATCAATTTGAGCCTTCGTATGCGTTGAAAAAATCGCAATCCGAATCGCCCCACCCGCTGGCACTTCGGTATAACCCCCCTCAGGAATATACAACGCCGCCCTACCTTGCTTATGCAGTTCCTTCTGAATAGTTTTATAGTCAAGTCCCCCACCACTCAAACAAAAAAACGGCACCGGCGTGTCCGGTATATCGGTAAACCCTATCGCCCGAAACGCGGCTTTGGCATAGCGCGCATTGTACCAAAGGGTTTGACGCAATCGCACAGAAGGACTTTTGGTCTCTCTGAAGGAGAATTCCAGGCTCCTCGGCTCGCCTTAAGTATTCTTGGACCTCACACTAGGGCTGGACTTTGGCCCGGTAAGTCATGTGTCGTCTTTCATAAAATTTGAGAGAAAACTCAGAACTCTATCATGAGCATCCTGAACCGTCGAGTCTTCCTCTTCATGGTCAAAAACATGACCCCAATGAGGCTGTGAAATCAAATAATGTTCGACACCGTGACGTTTTAATTCTTCAGCCATTAGAACAGCCTGCTCGAAAATCACATCTGTGTCCTTTTCTCCATGAAGCAACAGTGTTGGTGGATAGTTTCCAGTAACATTTTTTCTCGGCTCATAATTGACAAACCAACCGGGTTCTTTTTCTGGATCATGACCTCCAATTTCATTGGGCAATAAGCCATTCTGGCGACAGTAAATATAGAAATCACTCTGATATTTTAAATCCTCACCTTCCAAAGAATCTGTATTGGTTATTACCTTCTCTGTGTACGCTTTATATGCTGACTCTTTCGAAACAATCGGCTGGGTTTCCATATAAAATGAACAAGGTTTTGACTGCCACTCACCGGTGATGTCACCATAGCCATAGAATGACACTAACGCCTTCGGACGCGGGCTCAAACTGAAACCAGATATTAGTGCAAGATACCCTCCTGCGGACATTCCCATTACGACTATTCGCTCAGGGTCAGCCTTAAATAAATGTGGACCTTCGCGTCTCAACCATGCATAGGCGTCTTCAACATCCTCTATTATCTCAGCAAGCTTAGTTACAGGAGACAGCCGATAATCAATGGAAACCAGAATATAGCCCGCGGTCATATACCGTTCAAACTGTTTAGTAGGAGGCAATGAAGTTCGAGAACCCATCACCAAAGCACCACCGTGTATCCATAAGATCACAGGTCTATTTTCTCCGCCGGATCTCCTGTAAACATCGGCCTTTATCTCTAGTGCACCAACTCTCTTGTATACATATGTTTTCACTGCATTTTCATCCTCTTCACTATTAGATATCAATCGACCCATGGATTTATCCGCTTACGTTCTTTAAAAGTTTTTACGCAAAAAACTGCGCCACCATCTACTTCATTGGTTTCTGAATTAGCCACTTCTTCTGGCTTAAGGTGTACTGAAAGTTGATGTCCGAAAAATTTAACTCTATCCACTTTTCAGACTCTCGGCCAACCTCGGCGCCAAATAGTGAAGTATAAAACCTTCTTGCTTGTTCCAAGTTATTAACTGCAATAGCCAAATGAAAAGGGGCATGAAATTTCCTCGATAGTTAAGATTGAGTGAATATCTGCCATCATAACTACCCTTCATACTTGAGAGGGATTCATGGCAGTGAGAAAGATATCGTTGGTGCGTAATATGACTCAATTTTTCGTCGCCTCTGCCAGACACCATAAAGATCGAGTTTTAAAGCCATACTTTCACCCATCAATGCTCAATGATGAAGACCTTAACTTCGGTATCCAGACAGGCATAGAGAATCACCGCAGCAAAACACTCACAGCCGCCACCAAACAATCAATTTGAGCCTTCGTATGCGTTGAAAAAATCGCAATCCGAATCGCCCCTCCCGCTGGAACTTCGGTATAACCCCCCTCGGGAATATACAACACCGCCCTACCTTGCTTGTGCAGTTCCTCTTGAATGGTTTTATAGTCAAGTCCCCCACCACTCAAACAAAAAAACGGCACCGGTGTGTCCGGTATATCGGTAAACCCCATCGCCCGAAATGCCGCTTTGGCATAACGCGCATTGTCCCAAAGGGTTTGACGCAGATGGGGTTGTTGCATCAACAAAGACAGTGCTGTGGCCGAAGCCGCAGCCGCCGCCAAAGGCACGGGGCTGGCACCTTTTAGTGCGACCTTTTTTATGAACGATTCGCTCCCGGCAATGATGCCACCAAATCCACCCAGCGCTTTACTCAAAGTGCCCGAGCTATAACAGCCCTCACCCTGAAGCCCTAAATACTCCAGCGTGCCCTGCCCTTTTTTGCCCAGCACACCGGTGGCATGGGCATCGTCTACGCAGAGCAGTGCCTGGTCATAGTCTTTTAAAATCTGATGATAGGCTGGCAAGGGCGCAATGCGCCCCGAGGTGGGAAAGATGCCATCGGTAATCACCAAGGGTCGCTGGCCGGGCTTGAGTGTTGCGCGCAGGGTGTCGCGCAAGGCGTCGGGGTCGGCATGGGCAAAACGCACAGTGGGTTTTCCCGATGCGGCTGCACCGTCAAACACCGAATAATGTGATTCACTGTCAATCAATATCACATCATAGTCCGGTGCCAAGCCTTTTAGTAACAGGGTATTGCCCAAGTAACCCGACACATAATAATGCGCCGCTTCGGTGTCAAAAAACCGGGCGGCCTGGGTTTCAACCGCTAACAAGACGGGATGATCAAAGGTTCTGGTGGCGGGCCCCAGGCCGTATTGTTGCGTGGCGTGGCAAGCCGCATCGATCAAGTCCGGGTGGCCGTGCAAGGCGAAATAGCCAGTGCCACAGAAGTAATCAAACTCAGTGCCATCAATAAGGGTTTTGGCCGCGGGCGGGCTTTGCATTAAGCTCATGACCATTGCCCCACGGGAATGTCGATTGCCTTAACCATAGGTCGCCACCAAATAGTCAAACATGGCGCGCAAGCCCATGGCTTCACCACCCACCGGACGCCCTGGCAAAGCGCGGGTGTTCCACGCCATGATGTCGAAGTGGCACCACGGTGTGCTGTCGCTGATAAAGGATTCTAAATACAGCGCGGCAACAATGGCCGCGCCTTTTGGGCTTGAGGGGCAGTTGACCAAATCGGCAATGTCACTGTTGAGAAAGTCTCGATAAGGCGCGTGCAACGGCAGCGCACAAACGGGGTCATTGATGGCTTCGCCCGCTTCGCACAGTTTCGCCGCGAGGTCTTTGCGGTTGCTAAACAAACCGGCCAGTTCGGTACCCAAGGCAACCCGGCAGCTGCCGGTTAAAGTGGCAAAGTCGATCAGTAGGTCGGGCGATTCGGTATCGGCTTCGGCCAAGGCATCGCACAACACCAGTCGACCTTCGGCGTCGGTATTGTGGATTTCCACAGTGAGGCCTTTGCGGGTTTTGATCACATCACCGGGCCGATAGGCGTTGTGGGCAATGGCGTTTTCAACGGCGGGAATCAACAGGCGCAAACGCACGGGCAGTTGATGGGCCATGATGAGTTGGGCCAAGGCAATGGCGTGGGCGGCGCCACCCATGTCCTTTTTCATGTTGCGCATGCCATCGGCGCTTTTGACATCGAGGCCGCCGCTGTCAAAACACACACCCTTCCCTACTAGCGTAATTTTGGGCAGGTTCTCCTCTCCACTTTTCTCGCCACGCTTATGGCACCAGCGCAAATCAATCAGACGCGGCGCATGCTCACTAGCGCGTCCCACGGCGTGGATTGTGGGGTAATTATGGGTGAGCAAGTCGTCGCCAATGATCTGCTCGACGTCGGCAGCAAAGGTCTCGGCCAGTGATGCCACACAGTCGCCCAGGTGTTCGGGCATCATGTCTTGCGCGGGCGTATTGATCAGATCCCGAACAAGGTTAACGGCGTCGACTTCACGCTCTGTGGTGACTTTTAAGGATTCATTGGGCAAAACCAAAGTCGGCATTGGATCGTTACCATTTTTGTAGCGCTGAAAACGGTAGGCGCCCACCCCCCAAGCGAAGGCGGTACGTTTGATTAAATCGTCATCGCCCTCAATGCGAAATTCGCCTTCGGGTAATTGGCTGATCAAATCGCCACAGGCGAAGTGATGATTGATGTCGTCTACGCCATAAACCACCTGACTGAGATGGCCTTCGCGGTTTGGGATTAAGCACAGCCCTTGGCCTTGATAACCCGATGCGGTCATCCAGGTTTTGGTGGGTGACGATTGGTTTTCCAGCCAGTGGGGGAATTGATCGCTTTGGAGTATGGTGATGGGCGTGCCCTGTGTGCCGGTGGCAAATAGTGATGTCATGTTGTGCCTTTTGTTTGTGGGTGCCTGTTTGAAATGTGAGTGTCAGTTTGAAAAAGCGTGTGATGATGCGGCTAGGCTTGCGGTTCTTTCGCAGCTTTGTGCAAGCGCGTAAAACAAGTCGTGCCGATTTCGGGTTCAATGGGATAATTTAAAGCACCGATGGAACCGCTGTTATCCAACGCAAAGGAAAACTTCACTCTGTCGCCATAGGTTTCTTCTCGATCCAGTTCAAACACATCGTAGTGGTAGTGATGCACGGCATACCATTCACCGGCGTAGAGGGCCGACAAGGTTTTATCTTCACACTTTACGAGAATATCGGCGTAACCAGGGGCGGTGTAGGTACCGGCATAGTCTTCCAGCGCATGGCTGGCCGAGGCGTTTTTAACTTGGTCGGCCGCGGATTGGGCTAGGGCATTGTTCGCCTCCTGCTCCGTTTGTTGAGCCGCGTTTAAAAATTCAGCACTCCAGTTTTTGGTGTGAGCGGGGTCGATGCCTAATGCCACATCCAGTGCGTGATACATCAAAGCCTTGGCCATGGCTTTGCCCTTACAGTTGGTCAGCACCACTACCCCAATCGCTTCTTGGGGTACAAAGGCGGCCATCAGGCTAAAGCCGCCAATGTTGCCACCGTGATGGTAGAGCGTGACGCCTTGATAAGGTTCGATAAACCAACCCAAACCGTAGGCAAATAAACCGTGGTTCATTAAGTTTTTTTGTTGGGCCGTGGCGGGAATTATCATATGCGGGGTGTGCATCACGGCGAGGTTTTCGGGGGAGACTAATTGCAGGCCGTTACTCATGCCGCCGTGGGTATGCACTTTAATCCACGTCACCAGGTCGGTTAAGGTGCTGTGAATCGAACCGGCCGGGCCCAAAGGGTTCTTATAGACGGGGATACGGCTCGGTTCACTGTCGCTGTTTTTTAGGCGATACGGTAAGGCGATATCGGTAAACCGCGTGCTGCCTTCAGGTTCTGCATTGGCCGTGGTTGCGCTTAAGCCCAGCGGATCAATCACTCGCGCTTGGATAAAAGACTCCCAACTGTCAGCGCCGGATACCTTGGCACAGAGTAAGCCGACGACTTCATACATTAAGTTGTTGTATTGCCAGCGGTTTCTAAAATCGGCGTTGGGTTTTAGGTGGCGCAAACCATCAAACAAGGCTTGTCGGCTTTTGCCGGTGCCGTGCCAAGTAGCGTCATGGCGAGGTAAGCCCGTGCGATGGCTGAGCAGATCGCGCAGTGTGGCGTGGCTTGTGGCGTAGTCGTCGTACAGGCGAAAATCGGGGAGTACATCGCGAATGGGTTGGTCCCAATTTAAGAGACCCTCTTCCACCAAAATAGCGGCGCCCATGGCGGTGAAGGGTTTGGTCATGGATGCGATGGGGAAACGGGTGTGTTCGGTGATGGGTAGGCCTTGCTCAACATCCCTAAAGCCATGGCCTTTCATGTGTAGGGTTTCATCGCCTTTAACTACAGCAACTGCGGCGCCGGGAATGTGCCAGTCCTGCAAGGCTTGGTTAATGGTTTGGTCTAAATCGGTAAGAGACTTCATTTTTAATAGCTCGATGATTCTTTTTTCTGGAGCGCTGGATTTAAATTATTCAACCGCCATAAGACACAACGAATGGAAAACTCCACCTCCATTCGTATAAGACGTCAACCTTGGCTTAGAGAAAATCCTGATTAGCACGATGAGCCAAACTTGATGGCACCTTTGAATAATCCAATTTTAAATAAGTCTGGCAGGCAAGAAATTATTGATGACGCCCTAAGAAAAAGTAAGCACAGCACAATAGTCGCGCCATCAATTGAGACTAATAGGTCGTCAATAAAAATTGCTCTGGAGGCTCCCCCCCCATCAAATGGGTAACCAAGTAATCCCATTCGCGTCGCAGTGTATAGGGCGTTACCATATGCAATAAATTAGGCACACAGAGCATATCAACATCCTTATTAGTGTTGACTAAGGCGTTAACCAAACGAGAAGAAGGTTCGATTGACGATCCTCTCAATCCCTGTATCAATAACAGCTTGCCGCTAAACGATTCAACACAGTCTTCTGGGTAAGGCGTTCTAGGCGGTGTCATTTTGGATATCGTCATCTCTGTGGTATCAGCGACTATTGCAAGCGCAAAACGGGGATCGCACATACAGTGGAGCACGGTGACTTTGTAAAAGCTCGAATGCAACAGTGATGCATAGATCACATTGTTAATGGGCCACTCATCGCCGCTGATACCCACGCGGTTAATATCCATATAGGGATAGCGTTCTGCTAATTGGCGTATGCCCGCGATACGATCATTGAAGTCATTGCTAAAAGCATGGTCACCATAGTGATGGGTATAAAAGGCTTTGCTCCGACTTGGGGTACCTCGACCTGCAATGCAGACCACCACAAAACCCAGTACCGCCATGGCTGCAGCTTGGTAATAAATGGTCCCATACTGCATGGTATTGACAAAAGATCCCACAGGAAGGTTTCGGAAGCCACGAGTAGAGGGACGTAAATCCACTATCGGGTAGGATTGCTCCGGTGAAAAACCGGGTGGACGAAACACCACAGCATAAATGTCGGTTTCACCATCAGCAGCTTTGAGCTTGACTGACTCGGGCCATTGCCAGTCTGTTGGTAGATCTGAGGTATCAGCGGCCTCGACGGTGAGTATCTCTCGGCCATTACGGTCAATCAACAGGGTTTCAGGCGCGGTATCGACACGTGACCGAGTAGCGATTAAATACTGGCCCGTAGAAGACACCCCACCCGAGTAAACACGGCGAATATTCACATCACCGAGCAGGTTGTAATGAGATCGCACATAATCCAGAGACGTCCCGTCGATCGTTTTATAGACGTTGTGTTCATAGTTTTCTGAGAGAATAGGGGTTAATTGCCCTGAGTCGATATTCACCTTACAGACATCACGGTAATAGGGGTTGATACTGGGGTCACGTCCGGCAGTTTGTATTAACAGCTCGCGCCGTTCAGCGTCAACATGCAAAATGCTGTGAACCAGCCAATTGTTATGGGCTAAAGGCTCTTTATTCCCTGAGGCGCCGGTAATTTGGTGTTTGAGCTCTCCGGAGTTCAGGTCATAAAGGTATAAATGCCCCCAACCACTGCGTTCAGAGAACCAAATGAGCTCATTCGTCTCGGGCAGTGGGGCTAAGATGGGGGGGCTTGTAATATCATGACGTAATCTGACGGCAATATCATCGGCTTCTTCAAACACGACCCGAGTGCTACTTGACAGGATATCCCATTCAACAACACGAACGGTTCTCACGTCCCGGGGGGAATCGACAAAGAACACGCATTGATTGTCTGCTGACCACCACGCAAGACCGGCGGTCAGAAAACCGTCTAGATGGTAGCCACAAGCAATCTGAGGAATGACTGGGTAATTTGCTTTTTGTGTTTCGCCTGTACTGACATTAACAACAATTAATCGCCAGCCACCGATGGATTCATCACCACCACGAGGCAGAGTTGATTCCACGAGCTCAGCCTCCAGACTACCATCAAGAGGCACATAATTTATAGAGTGCCTGGTTTTGGTCTCTCTGTTGTCTAGCTTGGTAAACAAAAGGCATTGTGAGTCACCTGACCAGAGCAAGATATCCTCCATGCCAGCAGCAGATTCTCCATTAACGCCTGTCTCTACGCCGTCCTGTGTCAGCTGTTTTTCTTCACCACTGGATACATCCCTAATCCAGATATTGTGTTCACGGACAAAGGCTGTTTTTTTACCGTCAGGGGAAATAAAACCGTGTAGCTGTGCAGGAGGAGCCTCTTTGAGTGATGCAGTATCGGGTTCGAAGAGCCAGCGTTTATCCATCGCGGTAAAGCTAATCTGTAAAGTGCCTTCCTTGTTGGCTGCGTTGATTGTCATGGCGGTCAATGGCAGGTCTAAGGGGTTGATCGTCCGGCCTGTGGTTTCTTGATGATCTTCAATCGGCTCCTTAAAATTCACTATCGCATCGGTCAATAAGCTTGCCAACAAAACGTGATCGAAGGCAGGTTCGTTCGTCTCGGCGCGAACATCCACCCACCGGAACTCCTTACCAGCAGCGGTTTGCTTTTGATACCAAAAGTAATCACTGCCTGAGCCATCAGCGTCGTTGTTTATCCAGTGGGGGTACACCGTATCGTTTCTAACGATATCGTTATTTTTTTTGCTTTTTAATATGCGATGAGCCTGCTCATAGCGCGTTAACATAGGGGTGCTCATGTTCGGTCCTTTTTTTCTGAAATTGTTGGCGTGGTAAAACCGTTAGTGTATTTACGAAAATCCCCATCTAAATCCGAGTAAGACGTTAGCCTTGAGAAAGAAAAAGTCTAATTAATATGGCGACATAGATTGGCTTGTGTTGTTTTGAGTGGACTCACGTTAAACTCTGCCTGCCAAGCGGCGGGCAATAATGCCCGCACGGCGTTCATCAATGGGCAGTCTCCAGACAAAAAAGAACCCCAGGCACATAAAGGCACAGGGAATCCAGGACATCGCCACGCGGATGGCAAAACCACTGGATTCACCGTGGGTGGTTACTGTGGCGTCGAAGCCTAGCCAACCTGCTATAGCTAAACCTAAGGCCAGGCCTAGTGCCAATTCGAATTTAACTAACAGTGAATATATCGAAAAATAGAGACCCCGCCGTTCCGTTCTATTACTGAGCAAACCGTAATCTACGGACTCATTGAGTAATGGTAGTGTCGTCATAGGAACAATCGCCCCCGCAACATCAAAAACTATTTTTATTATCAGCAGCGAAAAAAATACATCGTCTCCAGGGCGCAACTGACTCGAACAGAATATTGACAATATCATTAGCATGAGAGATAAACCCCAAGCCCGTTTTTTTCCTACAAGAGCAATTACTTTGTAGACTAGTGGTATCGAGACAAGGCTTATCAATAAGCTCAGCGAAAATAATTTGGCGTAATCCTCGCCCTGCCCTAAATAACTATCAACAAAAATAAAAAATAGCCCTGCGTACATACCCAAGCCTAAACCCATGCACATATAAGCCGCCACAAATATCTGGAAGGGCTTATTACGTTTAAACGCTGATATAAACTCCTTAAAAGAAACTGACAACTTCTTCTTTTTTTCAACCTGATCTACTTGGATATGCGGCCCGTCAGGGGCATATTTCAAGGCAATATACAATCCAGGGAGAATTAAAATGGCCGCAATAATAACTGACACTTTTAAGGTTTCGGGGGTCATTTCGGTGGTAGTGAATAGCGGCAGAAAAGGGACTAAATAAAATAATAAAAACCCGATTTTGCCAACAAATGCCTGCACGCTGAATATCAGCGTCCTTTCTTCTGGATACGCCGACATCTCACCAGCCCAAGCATAGCTAGGAACAGATTTGAGCGTGCTGGCCGTATAAAAGGAGATCATCCAAAAGGTTATGTAAACCGTGCTGACATCATCCGGCGGGACAAACAAGAAATAACTGCAGACCAAAAGCGCTAATCCACCGACCAGGATTAAGGGTTTTCGAGTGCCAGATCGCGCTCTATAGCGATCAGAAAAATAGCCCATAAAGGGATCACTGAAAACATCAAAAAGGCGGCAAAGCAATAATATTCCTGCCAAAGTCGTTAATGGAATGCCAAAATACTTTGCATAGACACCCTGAACGATATTCATGGGGCCCATTACAAACATCCAGCCCACGAAAGGTGCACTGAAGGCTAGTATATTCCAGTTATTTAGGCGCTCTGGTGAAGCCGTTTGGTTATTAATGCAATGAGTCATACCTGTAAACCACCTTGGGATAAGCCAATCTTTTTTGATTCAGACTGGCTTAACATTATTGATAACCTTCTGCGAGAGCGTAAGCTCAGCGCAATAGCGCCGTCACCTATGGGTACTAATAGGCCGTTAACAAAAACTGCTCTGGAGGCTCCTTCCCTATTAAATGGGTAACCAAGTAATCCCATTGGCGCCGCAGTGTATAGGGGGTGACTATATGCCCCATATTTGGAACACACAGCATATCAACATCCTTATTAGCCTTGACTAAGGCGTCAACCAAACGATAAGCAGGTTCGGGTGGTGAACTTTTTAATCCCTGTATCAATAACAGCTTGCCGCTAAACGATTCAACACAATCTTCCGGGTAAGGCGTTCTAGGCGGTGTCGTGTTGGACATCGTCATTTCTGTGGCTTCAGCGACTTCTGGAAACGTAAAACGGGGGTCTCCCATGCAGTGGAGTACGGTGACTTTGTAAAAGCTCGAATGCAACAGTGAGGCATAGATCACATTATTAACGGGGTTTTCATCAGCGGTGATACCCACGCGGTTGATATCCATATAGGGATAGCGCTCTGCTAGTTGGCGTATGCCGGCGATACGGTCATTGAAGTCATTGCTATAAGCATGGTCACCATAGTGATGAGTATAAAAGGCTTTGTCCCGATCTGTGGTGCCTCGACCTGCAATACAGACCACCACAAAACCCAGTGTCGCCATGGCTGCAGCTTGGTAATAATTGGTCCCATACCACATGGTATTGGCAAAAGACCCCAATGGAAGGGTACTGAAGCCACGAGTAGGTGGAAGAGAGTCCACTATCGGGTAGGATTTCTCTGGTGAAAAACCGGGGGGACGAAACACCACGGCATAGATGTCGGTTGTACCATCAGCGGCTTTAAGTTTAACCGACTCGGGCCACTGCCAGTCTGTGGGTAGATCTGAGGTATCAGCGACCTCGATGGTGAGTATTTCTCGGCCATCGCGGTCAATCAACAAGGTTTCAGGCGCGGTATCTTCACGCGAGCGAGTCGCGATTAAATACTGACCCGTAGAAGACACGCAACCCGGGTAAACACGGCGAACATTCACATCGCCGAGCAGGTTGTAATTAGATCGCACATAATTCATAGACACTCCGTCGATCGTTTTATAGACGTTGTGTTCATAGTTTCCAAAGAGGAGAGGAGTTAATAGCCCCGAGTCGATATTCACCTTACAGACATCACGGTAATAGGGGTTGATACTGGAGTTACGTCCGGCGGTTTGAATTAAAAGCTCGCGTCGTTCAGCATCAACATGCAGAATGCTGTGAACCAGCCAATTGTTATGGGCTGAAGGCTCTTTATTTCCTAAAGCGCCGGTAATTTGGTGTTTGAGTTCACCGGAGTTCAGGTCATAAAGGTATAAATGCCCCCAACCACTGCGTTCAGAGAACCAAATGAGCTCATTCGTCTCGGGCAGTGGGGCGATGATGGGGGAGCTTGTAAGATCATGACGTAATCTGACAGCAATATCATCGGCTTCTTCAAACAGGACCCGAGTACTACCTGACTGGATATCCCATTCAACAACACGAACAGTTCTCACATCCCGAGGTGAATCGACAAAGAACACGCGCTGATTATCAGCTGACCACCACGCGAGACCTGCGGTCAGATAACCGTCTAGATGGTAGCCACAAAAAATTTCAGGAATCAGTGGGTAATTCACTTTTTGGCTTTCGCCCGTACTGACATTAACAACAAATAATCGACGGCCGCCGATGGATTCGTCACCAGCATAATACCAAACCGTTTCCACGAGCTCAGTCTCCAAGCTACCATCGAGAGGCGCATAATTGATATAGTGCCTATTTTTGTTCTCTCGTCTGTCTAGCTGGGCAAACAAAAGGCATTGTGAGTCACCTGACCAGAGCAAAATATCCTCAAAACCATGAGTAGTTTCTCCATTAGCGCATTTCTTTGCGCCGTCCTGTGTCAGTTGCTTTTCTTCGCCACTGGATACATCCCTAATCCAGATATTGTGTTCACGGACAAAGGCTGTTTTTTTACCGTCAGGAGAGATAAAACCGGGTAGCTGTGCCGGAGGAGCTTCTTTGAGTGATGCACTATCGGGTTCGAAGAGCCAGCGCTTGCCCATCGCTGTAAAGCTAATCTGTAAAGTATTTTCCTTGTTGGGCACGTTGATTGCCACGGCGGTCAATGGGAGGTCTAAGGAATTGATCGCTTGAACACTGTTTTCTCGGAGACCTGCGGTTTCTTCATGATCTTCAATCGGTTCCTTATAATCCAAAAGCGCCTTAGTCAACAAGTTTGCCAGCAAAGCGTGATCAAAGGCAGGTTCATTCGTCTCGGCGCTAATATCCACCCACCGGAACTCTTTACCGGCTGCGGTTTGCTTTTGATACCAAAAGCAATCACTCTCAGAGCCATCAGTGTTGTTGATCCAGTGAGGATATACCGTATCGTTTCTGACGATCGTGTTGGTTTGTTTGCCTTTTAATATGCGATGAGCTTGCTCATAGCGCGCTAACATAGGGCTGTTCATGTTCTGTCCTTATATATTTCTAAGATAAGTTATGCAGTAAGAATGCGAAATTGGGGGCCTGAGATAAGGAAAAATTAGCTTGATAAATAGGATATTCCGAAAATAAATCCCCTCGCGCTATGAAGAGTCATTGGGAGCGCGAGGAGAGTGTTACTTAATAGACACTTGAATTTGACAACTTCCACACTTAAAACATGTGTTTATGGTCAGTATCTTGAATGGGAAGCGTCATGATTTTTGGGCCTATTAGTTTCAGCTAAAACTTATAACCCACAGTAACGCCCCAAGTCCGAGGACGATCTTGGGTATAATTATTGAAGTTGGTTGGATTATTAAAGTCGCGTTCATCGGTGAGGTTCCTACCAAATAGTTCAGCCGTGAATGACTCCCAATTTAGCCCCAAGCGCACATTTAGATGAGTGAGGGTATCGGACTCTACGCGGCGATTACCTGATGCGATTTCGACACTACCACCCTGCACATTGTAGTCAAGCGCTGTAAACCCTGCGCTATCCAGAGGTCCCGCAAAGTCAAATCTTGTATTAAAAGAAACACTGTATTTTGGAGTGTAATCAATTGGATCGCCGACTTCATTGACACTGACAGAACTAACTTTAACAAACTCTGTATCTATATAATGACCATCTAGACCTATAGAAAATTGCTCCGAAATGCTCAACTGTGTTGACCATTCGATACCCTGCATTTCAGCTTCTCCAGGATTAAGTGTCACCACGCGCCCGACAACTTGCTGTGAAGGATCAGAAGCCTGTATATCATCATATTGACTGTGGAAAAGCGCAGCTTCCGCTTGCAATCTTCCATCAAGCATTAAGGCCTTGGCACCTACCTCATAGGTTCTAACTGTTTCTGGCTCGTAGTCTTCCGCACCTGCGACAGAATTAAAACCGCCACTGCGGAACCCTTCTGCAATACGAACATAAACACTTGCGTCATTGCTTAATGCGTAGGACACGCCAATTGCCGGACTTACATGATCGAAGGTAGCGCTTTTGGGCGCTGCATAAGAGCTCCCGTCAATGGCTCGATCATCCTCAAAGTATCTGGCACCGGCAGTGAACGTCAGCTGTTGAGTGAGGTGATAATCAATACTTGCAAAAATCGCAGTTGACTCCGATGTTTCTCTTTCTTCAGAAGAACCGAAAGAACTGCCAACAACACCTTCGGTATAGACACTGGCATCTTCACGCCCTTTTTTTGTATCAATATCGCTATAGAATGCGCCAACAACCCAATCCATTTTATTGTTGCTCGTAACACCTTGCAGTCGAATTTCTTGTGTAAATCCCTCTGTATCATTAAAAATCCCCGTTACAGTAATGCCAGCATTTGACACTGGATCTTGATTCACTCTGACTGAGGAATTATAAGGGTCTGTTCCAATTTCTACTTGCGATGTTGAACTGGTCAGTGTTGCGAACCCCAAATCATAATTCAGCGTTACATTGTAGATATCACTGTGGGTGCTGATCTCGGTACCCAGCAAAGGTAGGCCATTGCGTTCAACCTGGCGATAAAACCAATCGCCCTGACTATCTAATATATTGCCAAGGCCTCGCGCTCCCGCATCGTCTCGAGCTCGCATAACCATCGCATTGAGCGTTAGGTCCTCTGAAACCTGCCACAAGCCTTTAACGCGAATATATGATGTCTCTACATCATTAATATCTTCATTGTTCGCATCAGGTTGGTCTATCCAGCCCCCCACGTCTTTATAGCTAGCCGCAACACGAAAAGCTAAGGTATCGTCAATCACGGGAATATTGGTAATCGCGCTGACCTCACTGCTGGTATCGCCACTTTTTGTTGTGTAGAAAGAAGAGCCGATTTCACCATTGATACCATCAAAGTTTGGGTTCTTGGTAAGCAGCCGAACCGTACCGCCGGTAGAGCCTTGCCCGTACAGCGTACCCTGTGGCCCACGCAAGACTTCTACTCGCTGAATATCCAGCATCTGCAGATTAGGCTGGAACTGAGGACTTAGGCTCACCGGTATTTCATCAAGGTAAACACCAACCAGCGCTGAGCTACCCCTGACGTTACTGACACCTCTAATGACAAACCTTTTTTCTGTTTCGCTGTTACTCCTGATTGAAAAGTTGGGTATGGCGTAGGACAACTTATCGATGCCATTGATGCCCATGTTTTTTAGCTTTTCATCGTCTAAGGTAGCAATACTAATCGGCACATCAATTAATCGCTGCTCACGCTTCTGCGCCGTAACCACCACCTCATCAATTCTCGCCTGGTCAGTAGCAAATTCTTGATTTCTGACTGTATCTTGAGCACCTGCCCCGGCAGCAAAAATCCCTACAGATGTCGCCAGTAACGTTTTACGTAAATTCATATTTTTAATATTCATTCTCTTCCCCTTACTCTCAATCGCTATGTTTAAAACGAGTCGATTGCTAAACGTTGGGTTTAGCCCGGTGCCTTGCAGCAATTGCGTTACTGCGAATTCAACGGGGTAGTGACCGACCAATCGGTTGGCGGTTTTGTCTTTGACTTGGTCAAAGGGAAACACCAGGGTTAGATTGGCTTGTTCAGCAAACTCTGTGAGCGCCAAGTCGGCGCGCTGCTGAGGAATATTGAAAGCAATGATGTCGTCCGTGTCTGCGGTGGTGTGGTTTGTGTATAGGCAAAAGATTACTGCCAACACAGCTACCGCATTGCGAAAGGTTAACCTGCCCTCTTCCTCAACCGCGCTACTTACCTGCGCGTTTTGAATAGACGACTGGTTTATTTTTTTCCCCCATAAAACATCTAACATTTATGGTTTGCTCTTGGTTGTGGGTTTTTAATTGTTGGCTTAGGGTTAATGTAGAGTTCCATTTTGTTTGCTGGTTTGAATACCGATTTTCGCTGGCATGAAAAACTGCCGCGGTGTTATTTGTCGGTGCTTAGCAATACTTTTCCATCTCCGTCTCGCTGCGACACTATGTCGAAGTTTTCGCGCAGGGTGGCTAATAGGCCTTCTACATCGCCGGCTTTAAACAGGCCTGCGACGCGCATCTTTTTGAGGTCTTCGCTCATAAACACAAATTCGACGGAGGTGTAGCGGTTAATTTCTTTGACGGCTTCTTCCAGGGATTCGCCACGGAAGATTAGGTTGCCGTTGCGCCAAGAGAGTCTGACAGCAATATCTTCTGGGGAGACTTCTGTGACTTTTTGACTGGAATCACCAAGCATGACTTCTTCACCTGCTGATACGGCCAGTGCGTTAAACGGCAGTGTCAGGGGCTGCTCATTGGAGTGAGATTTTTCTGCCGCGCTCTGCACGCCGACTTTGACCTTGCCTTCGGTTACCACCAGTTCGATCTTTTGTTTGTCGGTGATTTCTATATTAAATTCTGTGCCTATAGCTTGGACGATTTGATCACCGACAATAACGCTAAGCGGGCGCGTGGGGTCTTTGGCTACGCTGACGTGCAGTTCGCCACTGTCGAGGTGCAACAGGCGCGCATGGTCTGTGTAGTGCACTTCTACGCTGGTGTTGGTGTTGAGAGTGATCTGGGTGCCGTCGGCCAGGGTTGCAGTTGACTGTTCGCCGATAGCGGTTTGGTAAAGCTGGTTGCCGGTATCTGCGTTAAAAATACCGAGGATTAAGCTCAGGCCAATCAGGCTGGCCAGCACCAATGAGGCGGCTATGGCGCGGTAGTTCTGCCACAGAGTCTTTGTGTTTGAGAGCTTTGTGTTGAAGAGCTTTGTGCTAAAGAGCTTGGCGTGTATAGGCTTATTAACCTGTCCGGGTTTGGCGAACAGGTCTGACAGGCGAGACATGGCATCCATTTTGTCCCACAGGCGGGTCATTTCCATAAAAATGTCGTGACACTGCTGGTCAGCGTGCAGCCATTCACGCAGTGCGATTTGTTCGTCTGCTGACAGGCCTTTGTCCATTTTGACTATCCATTGGCTGGCTTCGTCATACAGCTTTTGGTTGTCTGGCAGGGGCCGAATATTGTTCATGATTGCGGTCCTTTTGGTACGCGCTCGGCAAGGTTGCCGGTTGCTTGTTGGTATTGCCCCCTATCCGGTTGATCAGCTTTATGATTGTTTCGCTGCATAAAGTAGGTGCAGCGCTTTATTCCTTGGCTTATGTGTTTTTCCACTGTGCCTATGCTGATATCGAGCTCTCTGGCAATTTCTATCTGGGTGTAGCCATAGACTTTTTTGAGTACAAATACTCGCCGGCATTTAACCGGTAGATGCCGCACTGCCTCGCAGAACAGGGCAAATTCTTCGTTGCTGGCGACTTGATCATAGGTGCTGTCGTCGCCTCTGCTTGTATCCAGCAGGCTGTCCATGCCCTGCTCGTCCATGCCGTCGGTGAGCTTTGTGTCGGCGCGCTTGAGGTAGTCGAGGGCGAGATTGCGGGCGGTGCGGAACAGATAGGAGCGCGGTTGGCGGATATCTTCCGGGTGCTTGACCTGACAGACTCTGACATAGGTTTCTTGAACTATGTCTTCAACTTCTCGGGGCGGCACTATGCCCATCACTGCACGGGCGAGACTGCTGCGCAGGCCAATGTAGATGTTTAGGATGGTCTCTTTGCCGTTGTTTTCCTTCAAGCCTTGCCCCCTTTTGGGTGTTTCTTGCTTGCGGTCTGCCCGACTAGTTTTTGGGCTCCTTGAGGTTGGGGACGAATTGGCGGCGTTTTTCCCCCAGTGGATTTGGCTGGACTTTTTTTATTATGGTTGGTTTATTTATAGCAGATGGGAGTGGATGGGATGAGATCCTTCGGCTTTGGCTCAGGACGACAGCGTTTGGGCGTCAGGATGACGGGGTTAGGGTACTCTGTGGGAATGACAAAATTGGCTAGGCATTGCTGGGACAGTTGGATTTTTTTAATCCGGCCGGAGGCAATTAAATTGGCTGAGTCCTATCAGATCGACGGCCTGAGACTAAAGATACTGAAGAAACTTAGGCTGCTAGATCTTCTAAAACCTCAGGAGCGCTTTGCGCGACTCTAATTAGGGTTACTGCGGCACTATCTGGCTGCTTGCACCCTTGCTCCCAATCTCTAAGGGTGCCAACTGGGACCCCCAATAGCTTGGCAAAATCGGGCTGGGATTTTTGCAGCTGTTTTCTAACAGCAATTACTAAGAGTTGCTCTGGGGACCAGGTTTTCGAGGCTGTGCCAGTTTTAATGGCTAAGACGTCATCTAATAGGGCCTGACCTGCATTGCTCATTTTGTTAGCCATTGATTGCTTCCTTAATTTTCTTTAACTCATGAGCGGGGATGGTTTCACGTTCATTTTTGCCATATAGGGTTAATAGCCATGTAACCTTGAATGCGGTGTTGAACTAGATAACTCTTACACCGCCACTCTTGCCGCTTGTTGCCTTGGCTGTGAAAGTCTTTGTTTCAATGATTGTGTTCACAGATGTTATACGGCTTAGCCGTACTCTGTTAATTGCTGAGTATCAAGGTTAAGTGGGCAGGGCTTTTGGGCTAGTTTGGAGGATCAAAGTTGGAATCGAATGCGCAGAAATGGTTTGGGTCAGGATGACGAGGTTAAGGGGCTCAGCGAGATGACTAATTGGGAAGCAGTAGATTTTTCCAAACAGGCAATTTAAATAGGATCATTTTCAACGTGGCACAGGTTGGTATAACCAAACTTGACTATGCATATTATATATGTATATTTAGAGAGAAAGAATGGAGATCGAATACGACGCTTGGAAAGCTACCTCTAATCTAAAAAAACATGGTATTTCTTTTAGTGAGGCTGCCAGTGTTCTTTTAGATTCCAATGCTCTAGCGATTGAAGATAAGCATTGCATGGATGAGAAACGTTGGATTATTGTTGGTATTAGTGACAAGGCTCGTCTTGTAACGGTAGTTTATACTTTGCGAAATAATGAATGCATTCGATTGATATCGGCTCGAAAATCTACTCGAAATGAGAGTAACTATTATGCGTAATGACTACGATTTATCAAAAGCGAAAAGGGCTAAAGAGGTTCCGCATCTTAAAAAGCTGCAAGCTGAATCAAAGGGCAAAACCAGAATTACCATTATGCTGGATAATGATGTTCTCGAGACTTTTCGAGCGCAGGCAACCAGCGAAGGCTTAGGTTATCAAACCCTGATTAATAGAACTCTGCGTTCGTATTCTGGTGTCTATTCTTGGGATGAGAAGGTTTTACGCAAAATTGTTCGCGAGGAAGTGCAGAAATCCATGAGAGATAATAGTTAGTTTTGCTGAGATGTTGCTAGCCTGTTCGTTAAATGACCTCAAATAGCGTTATGTTAAATACACCCCTACTTTCTGACATTAAAAATTTCTTATGTCGGAAACACTGGTTGTTTTGTAGCAGATTGGAGTGGGTGGTGTGAGATCCTTCGGCTTCGCTCAGAATGACGAGGTTGAGGCGGGTGAGGCTATAGAGTGACGGGCACTAAAGACTATCGTTAACCCGTGTACGCAGATCCTTACCAGGCTTAAAGTAAGGCACATACTTCCCAGTTAACTGCACCGCATCGCCCGTCTTGGGGTTGCGGCCGACACGCGGGGCTCGGTAGTGTAGTGAGAAGCTACCAAAGCCGCGGATTTCAGTGCGTTGGTTAGTGGCCAGTGCGTGAGTCATGCGCTCTAAGATCATCCGTACAGCTAACTCAACATCCTTGGGAGGAAGCTGGTCTTGGCTGGCGGAGATTTTCTCAATTAGCTCAGATTTAGTCATGACGTCTTCCCTGCTCACAATTCAATAGTTTTATTATTCTGGCGAAACCACTGAATATTCAAAATGGTGTCGATGATTACTCGTTGATTTTATTGAAGTTTTAAATTTATACAAGCAAAACCTCGATATATGTCATTTCGCAGACGAAAAAAAGGGTGGCAAAGCCACCCTTTTTCGATCTCAGCAGAACCTTACTTGTCCATTTGCGCTTTGATCAGGTCTCCAATAGTTGCTGGAGAGGAAGTATCAGCTTCAACCTTGCGGTGAGCTTTAACCACTGCTTTCTCTTCTGCAACGTCTTTAGCCTTAATAGAGAGGCTAATAGCACGGGTCTTGCGATCGACATTGATGATTCGAGCTTCGACCTCTTGGCCTTCTTGTAAATGCTGACGGGCATCTTCAATCTTGTCACGAGAGATCTCAGAGCCTTTCAAGTAAGCTTCGATGTCGTTGCCTAGATCAACTGTAGCGCCTTTAGCATCAATCTCTTTAACGATGCCTTTAACAATTGCGCCTTTGTCGTTCTCGGTTACATAGTTGTTGAACGGATCGTCAGACAGTTGCTTGATACCCAGTGAGATGCGCTCGCGCTCTGCATCAATACTCAGTACAACTGTTTCAACTTCTTCGCCCTTCTTGAAGTTACGAACGGCTTCTTCGCCAGTTTCGTTCCAAGAGATATCAGACAGGTGAACCAGACCGTCGATGCCGCCGTCTAGGCCGATAAAGATACCGAAGTCAGTGATTGACTTGATCTTGCCTGAAATCTTGTCGCCTTTAACCATGGTAGTGGCAAAGTCATCCCAAGGGTTAGTGTGACACTGCTTAATACCCAGTGAGATACGACGACGTTCTTCGTCGATATCCAGAACCATAACTTCAACTTCGTCGCCCAGATTAACGATCTTAGATGGGTGAACATTTTTGTTAGTCCAATCCATTTCAGACACGTGAACCAGACCTTCAACGCCGTCTTCCAACTCAGCAAAACAGCCGTAGTCAGTGAGGTTAGTGATCTTAGCTTTAGCACGTGCGCCCTCTGGGTAACGGCCTTTGATGTCGCCCCAAGGATCTTCGCCCATCTGCTTCATACCCAGTGATACACGATTACGCTCGCGATCAAACTTAAGTACTTTAACGTCAATTTCGTCGCCGACATTGATCATCTCAGAAGGATGCTTGATGCGCTTCCAAGACATATCAGTGATGTGCAACAGACCATCGATTCCACCCAGATCAACGAACGCGCCGTAATCAGTAAGGTTCTTAATGACACCTTTGAGTGATGCGCCCTCTTCGAGGTTGGCCAGCAGTTCTTCGCGTTCTACAGAGTTTGCACTCTCCATTACGGCACGACGGCTGACAACAACGTTGTTGCGCTTGGGATCGAGTTTGATAACTTTAAATTCTAATTCGATGTTCTCAAGGTGAGTAATCTCACGCAGTGGACGAACATCGACAAGTGAACCTGGAAGGAACGCGCGCAAGCCGCGAACATCAACAGTAAATCCACCTTTAACCTTGCCGCTGATAACACCGATAACGACTTCGTCAGCTTTGTGAGCTGCTTCAAGTTCGATCCAAGATTCTGCACGACGGGCTTTTTCACGGGAAAGCTTAGTAGCACCGAAACCATCTTCAACGGCTTCGAGAGCAACCT
The DNA here is from genome assembly GCA_000511875.1 of Gammaproteobacteria bacterium MOLA455. Classification (GTDB taxonomy): domain Bacteria; phylum Pseudomonadota; class Gammaproteobacteria; order Pseudomonadales; family Porticoccaceae; genus HTCC2207. The sequence continues at coordinate 221,072 of AZIN01000004.1, read as the reverse complement.
GTACTTCGTCGCCAATGGCAACTTCAAGTACGCCTTTCTCGTCATAAAATTGGTCAATCGAAATAACACCTTCAGACTTCAGTCCGGCATGGACTGTTACCCAATCTTTATCGATATCGATAATTACGCCAGTAATGATGGCGCCGGGGTTCATCTCAACGGTTAATAGACTTTCTTCAAATAGATCTGCGAAATTTTCGCTCATGGGTTGATCCTGAGTTTTGACAGAGATATGACAGAAGACCTGCTAGCGTCACTCTCTTTTTTCCGCGCTGCCAGTTTACGCGGGTCAGTTAAAATAAAGGCCTACAGCAATAAAAGCTGGCGATTGCTGCGTTGCCCGTTTTGGTGTTGAATTTCTAAAATTCTGTATTACTCATAACAGACACAACTGCTACTTGATACCTTTAACAGCCAGGATATTAAGCACTGTATCTGTTACTTCCTGAATCGACATGTCTGAGGAGTCTAACTCTATGGCTCCTTCCGCTGCGCGCAACGGTGAAGCGTCTCTGCTCATATCTCTTTCATCTCGCAAGCGCACCTGCTCCACGAGGGCGGGCAGACTAACATCTTCGCCCTTTTCAAGCAACTCTTTGTAGCGTCTGGCGGCCCGTTCTTCGACGCTGGCGGTGAGGTAAATCTTGAGCTCGGCAGCGGGGAAAATTACGCTTCCCATATCGCGGCCATCTGCTACTAAACCAGGGGTTCGTGCGAACATTCTCTGCCGCTTTAACAGCGCTGACCGGACGCCCGGATACTGAGCCAACTTCGAGGCCAACAGTCCGGTCTCTTCAGTGCGCAGCTCATGGCTGACATCCTCACCTTCAAGATAGACTTTAAAATCACCTGCTTTTTCTGTCTGAAAGCGGATATCCAAGTGCTCGGCCAGAGCCATTAAACCCTTTTCGCTATCGATACTCACATGATGGCGAACTGAGGATAAACCCAACAATCGGTAGAGTGCTCCGCTATCCAGATAATGGAAGCCGAGTTTCTTGGCCACTATACGGCTGATGGTGCCTTTTCCAGCACCACTGGGACCGTCGATGGCAATCACCACCACTTTTTTTTCCTCAGCCATTTACGACTCCTGAGTCTCAACGCTAATGGTCAAACCAATAGCTGTGGCTAGATCAACAAAGCCGGGAAAAGAGGTGGCAATATTGTTGCACTCAATAATTTCAATCTCGCCTGCGGAGCGCAAGCCAGCGATGGCAAAGGCCATGGCGATGCGGTGGTCGTCGTGGCTGTGGACTGTGCCACTGCCAAGCTGGCCGCCCTGAATGCGAATACCATCGGCTGTGGACTGGGCGTCGATGCCCAGAGTCACAAGACCGTCGGCCATGCTCTGAATACGATCGCTCTCTTTGACGCGCAGTTCTTCGGCACCGGTAAGAACGGTCTCGCCCTTGGCGCAGGCGGCAGCGACAAACAATACTGGGAACTCGTCAATGGCCAGCGGCACCTGATCTTCTGGAATCACGATACCGTTTAACTCGGCATAACGGATTCGGATATCGGCTACCGGCTCGCCGCCCACTTCCTTTTCGTTGGACAGTTCAATGCTGGTGCCCATCTGACGCAGAATATTGATCACGCCGATACGTGTCGGGTTAACGCCAACATGACGCAGGGTAATGTCTGAGCCTGGGGTAATCGCCGCTGCCACCATAAAGAAGGCTGCGGAGGAAATATCGGCGGGCACATCAATGCGCGTCGCAGTCAATGAACCCCCACCAGACAGAGAAGCCTTGCTGCCGTCGCTGAAAACCGAGTAACCGAAGCCGCGCAACATACGTTCGCTGTGGTCGCGGGTCGGTGCAGGCTCAATAGTTGAGGTCTCACCTTGCGCGTAGAGCCCGGCTAACAGGACGCAGGATTTAACCTGGGCGCTGGCCATCGGCAGCACATAGTTTATGGCATTGAGTTTGTTGCCACCTTTTATACGCATAGGAGGTCTGCCGCCTGGTGCAGTTTCAATCACTGCTCCCATTTCGGCTAGGGGATCTGCTACACGGGCCATAGGTCGGCCCGTTAGAGATTGGTCACCGGTGAGCTCTACATCAAAACTTTGCCCTGCCAAAAGGCCGCTCAGCAGACGCATAGAAGTGCCGGAATTGCCTAAATAGAGTGGTTTAGTCGGTGCTTTTAACCCGTGAAGACCGACACCGTGAATCACTACGCGGCCCTGATCTGGGCCTTCAATAACGACACCCATGTCGCGAAACGCCTGCAATGTTGCCAGGCTGTCTTCGCCTTCGAGAAAACCGGTTACTTCAGTCATGCCCTCGGCAATCGAGCCGAGCATAATGGATCGGTGAGACATTGATTTATCACCGGGCACACGAATATCACCTTGGGCAACGCCGCCGGGTGTGACTTTATAATTTATGATTTTGTCTGACATAGTTTGCTGTAATGCCTTTGGGTCGATTGAGTTTCCAAAATGGTTGCGTGCATCGCGAGCTCGCGTAAACACATCCATCAGATAGGTTTCGTCGCCTGTATCTATGGCGCTGCGCATCTCACTAAAATTATCCATGATCTGATCGAGCACACTGAGGATTGCTTGGCGATTAGCCAGTGCTATATCTCGCCACATGATCGGATCGCTGGCGGCAATGCGGGTAAAGTCGCGAAAGCCGCCTGCTGCATAGCGAAATATTTCTCGATTGTCGCGCATACTCGCCAATGTATCCACTAACGAATAGGCTAAAAAATGCGGCAGATGGCTGGTGGCGGCTAGGACTTCGTCATGCTCTCTAATATCCATACAGGAGACCACAGCACCAACGGATTGCCAGAGTTTTTCCACAAGCTGCACATGGCTTTCACCACTATCGGCATGGGGCGTTAAGATAACTCTATGATCTTTAAACAGGTCGGCTTTAGCTGCAGTGACACCGCTTTTTTCCGACCCGGCGATGGGGTGTCCGGGAACTAACTGTGGCGGCAGGCGGCCGTAAATCTCTTCGGCGGCGGCCATTACACTGCCTTTGACACTGGCTACATCGGTGATGGTGACCTGATCTGAAAGTAGCTCGGAGCACTCCTTAAGCATCGCGGGAACGGTAAGGGTTGGCACACCAATAACCACAAGATCCCCGGCACCCAGTTCAGGCGCAATAGCAGCCAAACTCTGTTCTGGCCGATCGATTACACCCATTTCAAGGGCTAGATCCAGAGTTGAGGAGCGCCGCGAGATACCCACTACCTGAGTAGCGAGACCCGCATTACGAGCGGCCAATGCGAGACTGGAGCCAATAAGCCCCAGTCCGATTACAACCAAGCGATTAACCACCGGCTGCGCTGTTTGAGAAGTTTGCAACATGACAGATCACATCGAAATAAAGAGATTAATCGTTACTATAGTCGACTCTAAAGCCGGCACTAGAGCAGAGCACTCTAGGCGGGCCTAAAACCGCTTGTAGTAGCGACGCTTACAAAACCGCTCGCGGATAGGAACCGAGAACCTTCAGTTCCGCCACATCTTCGGCTAACTCAGCCAATACGGCTGCGGCTGCTGGATCATCCACATGGGCAGCAAAGTCGATAAAGAAGATATAAGACCATTTGCTGTTCCGCGAAGGTCGCGATTCCAGTCGAGTCATATCGACACCGTGACGACGGAATGGCTCGAGTAGATTATGCAATGCGCCCGGCTTGTTCTGCACCGAGACGACGATGGAGGTTTTGTCGTCACCGCTGGGTGGCACCATCTCGCGGCCAATAATCAAAAAGCGCGTTGAGTTATCCGGCAGATCTTCAATTTTTTCCCAGAGCTTTTCCAGACCGTAGAGCTCGCAGGACATATCGCCAGCAATAGCGGCTGAGCTCCACTCACCCTGCACTCGTCGCGCGGCTTCAGCGTTGCTACTCACAGCTACACGCTCAATATTGGGGTAGTTGGAATCCAACCACTTGCGGCACTGCGCCAGTGACTGGGCATGGGAGTAGACGCGAGTCACTGTATCTTTATTGGTGTTAGGACCAATCATAAAATGCTGGTGAATACGCAGCTCAACTTCGCCACAGATTTTGACTGAGGAATCAATAAAGCTATCCAAAGTGTGACTGACCACGCCCTCGGTGGAATTTTCGATGGGCACAACACCATAGTTGCAGGACTCGGCCAGAACATCGCGGAACACTTCATCAATTGCCGCTTTCGGGACAGTTACTGCGGAGTCACCAAAGTGCTTGAGTGTGGCTTCCTGAGTAAAGGTGCCTTCGGGCCCTAGAAAAGCCACTTTAATTGGCTGTTCCAGCGCCAGGCACGCAGACATGATCTGGCGAAACAGACGTGCCATATCTTCGTCGTCCAGAGGCCCGACGTTTGATTCCATGATAGAGCGCAACACCTGAGCTTCACGCTCAGGTCGGTAATAGGTCTCGTCGCCCAGCTCTTTTTTAATCTTGGCAACGTCTTGGGCACAGCGCGCACGGGCACTGATATTCGCCATAATCTCTTGATCAAGACCGTCAATCTTGTTGCGCAGGTCGAGCAGTGGATTTTTTTCAGTCATTACTTAAACCTTACTCGTCAGCGGGGCTGTCGTCAGACGTATCGTCGGAAGAGCCATCAGCGGATGAAGAGCCGTCACCAGCATTGTCATTAAGAGCGGCATTGTTATCAAGGGCACCTTCTTCAACCACAAATTCCTCTTCCTCCGGCTCAGCAATACGTGCCAACCTGACCAGATTTTCAGTGTCCTTCAAACGAATAATGCGCACGCCCTGAGTATTACGACCCACAACCGAGACCTCGTCACCGCGAGTTCGGACCATGGTGCCCTGATCTGAGATCAGCATAATTTCGTCGCCTGAAAAGAGCTGCGTAGCCCCAACCAAAGGTCCGTTGCGCTCGCTGGCCTGAATCGCAATCATCCCTTTGCCGCCGCGGCCCTTAGTGGGGAACTCGTCAACCTTGGTGCGCTTGCCATAACCATTTTCACAAACGGTCAGCAGGAAGCCCTGCTCTTCAGGTATGACCATAGAGATAACCTCATGGCCTTCCGGTAGACGCATACCGCGCACACCTTTGGATACTCGGCCCATAGAGCGGGCATCGGTGCTGGCAAAGCGTACAGCCTTACCTTCAGAACTGAGCAGCATGACATCGCTGTCATCATCAATAATTGCGGTGCCGACCAAGTGATCGCCTTCAACCAGATCTACTGCGCGCAAACCAACACTGCGTGGGCGCGAGTACTGCTCCAGCGAGGTTTTCTTCACGGTGCCGTTGGCGGTGGCCATAATCACAAACTTATCGGCGCTGTATTCTTCAACTGGCAGAATCGAGCTAATGCGCTCACCTTCATCCAGAGGTAACAGGTTAACCACTGGACGTCCGCGTGAATTGCGGCCGGCAACGGGAATCTGATACACCTTGAGCCAATAAACCTTGCCCAAGTTGGTAAAGCACAGAATCGTTGCGTGGGTGCTGGCGACCAAAAGGTGTTCAACAAAATCTTCATCTTTTACCGCTGTTGCCGATTTGCCCATACCGCCGCGACGCTGCGCTTGATAATCACTCAATGGCTGAGTTTTGGCATAGCCGCCGTTGGAAATGGTAACAACACGATCTTCTTCAGTAATCAGGTCTTCAATAGTAAGGTCATGCAGCGATTCAATGATCTCGGTACGACGCTCATCACCAAACTCTTCGATCACTGCTTCGAGCTCTTCACGAATAACAGTCATCAGGCGAGTCAGGTCACCGAGAATATCTTGGTATTCAGTAATCTCTTCAAGCTTGACGGCAAATTCAGCGATGATTTTATCGTGTTCCATACCGGTTAAACGGTGCAGACGTAATTCAAGAATATCTTTGGCCTGCTCTGGAGACAGGTGGTATTTGCCATCGCGCAGACCGTACTGGTCTTCCAGCCATTCCGGGCGTGTAGCTTGACTGCCGGCACGTTCCAACATCTGTACCACTGAGCCAGGATTCCAACCACGAGCTACCAATGCTTCACGGGCGTCGGTAGCCGTGGGCGACTGCTTGATCAGTGCAATAATTTCATCGATATTGCCCAGGGCAATCGCAAAGCCTTCTAATGTATGAGCGCGTTCCCGGGCCTTCTTCAACAGATAGATGGTGCGACGCGTGACCACTTCGCGGCGATGACGCAGAAAGTGGTGGATGAGTTGCTGCAGGTTGAGAATCTTTGGTTGACCATCGACCAGTGCCACAATGTTAATACCAAACACACTTTGCAGCTGAGTCTGAGCAAACAGGTTGTTAAGTACCACTTCACCGACATCGGTGCGCTTAATTTCGATAACGACGCGCAGGCCATCTTTATCCGACTCATCACGGAGTTCGGAGATACCTTCAAGCTTCTTGTCTTTAACCAGCTCAGCGATGCGCTCAATCAGGCGCGCCTTGTTCAGCTGGTAGGGAATTTCGGTGATGATAATGGTTTCGCGCTTGGTCTTTTCATGGACCTCGATATTGGCTTTGGCACGCACATAGATGCGTCCACGGCCAGTGCGGTAGGCTTGAATAATGCCCGCCCTGCCGTTAATGATTGCAGCCGTAGGGAAGTCGGGGCCAGGGATATATTCCATCAACTCATCGACGGTAATCTCTGGGTTGTCGATCATCGCCAGACAACCTTTGACCACCTCAGTGAGGTTGTGCGGAGGAATATTGGTTGCCATGCCCACAGCAATACCGGAGGAACCATTCACTAACAGGTTAGGTATGCGAGTCGGCAAAACATGGGGAATCTGTTCGGTTTCATCATAGTTGGGGACGAAATCGACGGTCTCTTTCTCGAGATCTTCGAGCAGCGCATGGGCGATCTTGGTCATACGGATTTCGGTGTAACGCATGGCAGCAGCGGAGTCACCATCGACCGAACCAAAGTTACCCTGACCATCCACTAGCATGTAGCGCAGCGAGAAAGGCTGAGCCATACGGACGATAGTCTCGTAAACAGCAGAGTCTCCGTGGGGGTGATACTTACCAATCACGTCGCCGACAACACGGGCGGACTTCTTGTAGGCTTTGTTCCAGTCGTTGCCCAGCTCGCTCATGGCGAAGAGTGCGCGTCGATGCACAGGCTTGAGGCCATCTCTCACATCTGGCAGTGCGCGGCCAACAATTACGCTCATAGCGTAGGCCAAGTAGGATTGCTTGAGTTCGTCTTCGATATTTACCGGAACAATTTCTTGTGCTAAATCACCCATAAGTTTCCGTCGCGCCCTGAAGTTTTATCGCTATTATTTTAGATCCGCTACCAACCCGTTCAAAGCGGTCATTGATGCGTGCCAGTAGACCCTAAAAGCAGCCTATTTAAAGGCCTGAATTCTACCATACATATCCCCATAGTGGCTCGCTTTTATTGACCTGAAACTCACGCCAAAGCTTAACCCACCGTAAAAAGTCGGTATACTCCGAACCTTCGCTCAGGAGGCTTCATGCAGCCCATAAAAATCGATTTGCTTATCAATAGCCGCTGGATTATTCCGGTGGTTCCAGAGAACCGGGTGTTTGAAAACTGTGCTCTGGCCATAGATCAACAAAAGATCGTCGGCATCTACCCTCAAGCCGAGGCTCAGACTAAATTTGACGCCCTGTCTGTAGTAGATTTAGCTGACCATATCCTTATGCCTGGGTTAGTCAATGCCCATGGTCACGCGGCTATGAGCCTGCTCCGTGGCTATGCCGATGACCTGCCACTGCAGCCCTGGTTGGAAGAGCACATCTGGCCAGTGGAGGCCCGTGTACTGAGTGCTGAGTTTGTTGCCGACGGCACCAATCTGGCGATGGCGGAGATGATCAAGACAGGCACCACTTGCTTTGCCGACATGTACTTTTTTGCCGACACCGTGGCCGAGCAGGTTCAACGCAGTGGTATGCGCAGTCAAATTGGCTTTACTGTGTTCGACTTCCCCACCGCCGGCGGCAAAGACCCAGACGACTATATTCACAAGGGCCTGCAACTGCGGGATACCTATAAGGGCGACGGCCTGATTAAGATTGCCTGTGCGCCCCACGCCCCCTATACAGTGGGTGACGAGACTATGCGCCGTATTGCTACCTATGCCAATGAGCTGGATATGCCGGTGCATATTCACTGCCATGAAACCGCTCAGGAAGTTGCCGATTCACTCAAACTCTATGGCTGCCGACCGCTGCAGCGGCTCGATGATCTGGGTGTACTACTACCCCAGACCCAGCTGGTTCATATGACCCAAATTGACGACCAAGATATTGGCCTAATTCAAGACAATAACTGTCATGTGGTGCACTGCCCGGAATCCAACTTAAAACTCGCCAGCGGCTTCTGCCCCGTGGCTAAGCTGATCAGTGCTGGCATCAACGTGGCCATAGGCACAGATGGTGCGGCGAGCAATAATGATCTGGATCTATTCGGTGAATTAAAGACTGCGGCGCTGCTGGCCAAGGCTGTAGCTAGCGATGCTTCAGTGCTGGATGCCCACGCCGCACTGCGCATGGCGACTATTAATGGCGCCAAGGCGCTGGGTTGGGATGATCAGATTGGCAGCCTCGAGACGGGCAAGAGCGCCGATATAATTGCCGTGGAAATCGGCTCTCTGAGTCAAAAACCGCTGTATAATCCCGCATCTCAATTAGTCTATAGCAATGCTGGCAGCCAGGTGACTCACAGCTGGGTAGCAGGCAAGGCACTGCTTAGAGAGCGCAGTTTAGTGACTCTCGATGAAGAGAATCTGATCCGCCGCGCCGATGCATGGCGTAACCAGATCAGTCCCGGGTAACTAAAATTTTATCCAAAAGTCTAACTATTAACGTCTAGCCCTAGGTAACCACTCCCTATGCCAACAAACAACAGTGACAACAGCGCATCAATGAATGTGGACCCCAGCGAAGTAGCTAAGTTTGAAGTGCTGGCGAGCCGCTGGTGGGATCGCAACAGTGAGTTCAAGCCACTCCACGACATCAATCCCCTGCGCGCCAACTGGATTGACAAGCTGGCGCCGGTGGCCGAGCAAAAGGTCTTAGACGTTGGCTGCGGTGGCGGCATTCTCTGCGAAGCCATGGCTCAGCGCGGCGCCCATGTCACCGGTATAGATATGGGTGAAGCACCACTGGCGGTGGGAGAGCTGCACAAACTCGAGTCTGGCGTCGACGTGAACTATCAAAAGTCCACGGCAGAAGATTTTGCCCAGAGCCACGGCGAAGAGTTCGATGTGGTGACCTGTTTGGAGATGCTTGAGCATGTGCCAGATCCCAGTTCAGTAGTGCGCGCCTGTGCCGCAATGACCAAGCCCGGTGGCACATTGTTTTTCTCGACCATCAACCGCAATCCCAAGGCTTACTTGCTGGCGATTATTGGCGTCGAATATGTTCTGCGCATGCTACCCAAGGGCACCCATGAGTACGCTAAGTTTATTCGTCCGGCAGAACTGGGCCAGTGGATTCGTGAAGCCGGTTTAGAGCTGGACCAGATGACTGGACTGACTTACAACCCCATCACAAAAACCTATCGCCTCACTGAAACCGATGTCGATGTCAATTATATGATCTGCGCGCGCAAGCCCGCATAACGGATTTTCTATGCTCGATTTCAAGGCCCTGCTATTCGATCTGGATGGCACATTGTTAGATACAGCGCCCGACTTTGTCACTGCACTGAATAAGCAGCTGGTACTGCACAACCGGGCGCCCCTGCCCGACTCAGCAATTCGTACCAGCGTCACCAATGGGTCGGTGGGTTTAATACAAAGTGGCTTTAATATTGAGCCGGGGCACGAGCAATTTGAGCCCCTGCGAGAAGAATTTCTCGAGCTCTATTTTGCCAATCTAGCGGAAAAAACGGCGCTCTATGAAGGTCTGCAAGAGGTCCTCGATGAATGTCATGCGCGCAATATTCCCTGGGGTATTGTCACCAATAAACCTTGGCGCTATACCGAAGCGGCGCTGGTTCAACTGGGTTTAATGGAGGGTGCAGCAACCGTTATCTGCCCTGACCATGTGACTCTGCCAAAACCTCACCCAGAGGCTATTTTGCTAGCCTGTAAAGAAATTGCCAGGGCACCAGAAGACTGCCTCTATGTCGGCGATCATGTGCGAGATATAGACGCTGGTCGCGCTGCAGGCACGCGCAATATTGCTGCTGCTTGGGGTTATATTGAAGCCGACCAAGTCATTGCTGACTGGCAGGCGGACTGGATTGTCGAGCAGTCTCAACAACTGCACTCGCTGCTGTTCGCCAGATAAACCCGCCACAAAAAACACCACTATCCAGATTTGAGAAGAGAAAACCCTATGCTATCCAATGCCGAAATCGCCGCCTATCAGGCCCCTCAAACCTTACTCGCAGATCGGGTTATTTTGGTCACAGGTGCCGGCGATGGTATTGGTAAAAGCGCTGCATTACATTGCGCAAAACACGGCGCCACGGTTATCTTGGCGGGCCGCACAGTGGCTAAGTTAGAGCAGGTCTACGACAGCATTGTGGCCGACGGTGGCGCCGAGCCGGTGATCTATCCAATAGATCTCGAAGGCGCCAGCAGCGACGATTACCACACGCTTTGCAATCAGCTGGATGAACAATTTGGCCGTCTAGACGGGCTGCTGCACAACGCCGGCATTCTTGGCCAGCGCACCCCCATGAGCAACTATCGCACTGACGTTTGGGATAAGGTGATGCAGGTGAATGTCACCGCTGCATTTCAAATGACTCAGGCATTGATGCCTGTGCTGGAAAAGTCTGATAGCGCCTCGGTTGTGTTCACTACATCCAGCGTGGGAAGAGTTGGTCGTTCATTTTGGGGAGCTTATGCGGTATCGAAGTTCGCCGTGGAAGGGATGGTTCAGGTCTGGGCGTCGGAGCTAGAGGGTTTGGGTTCGGTGCGGGTCAATGCGATCAATCCTGGCGCCACTGGCACCAGTATGCGCATGCAGGCTTTCCCGGCGGAAAACCCCGCTTCAGTGACCAGTCCTGAGCAGATTATGCCAACTTATCTGTATATGCTCGGCGCCGACAGTGCGGCAGTAAATGGCCAGTCTATCGATGCGCAACCGCATCGATAGGGTTTCTTTGCAAGACGCTTAGGCTGTTCTAACTAGAAGCTCAGGCTGTTCTAACTAGAAGCTCAGGCTACTTCCAGGTATTACCTCGGGCACGCAACTTTCGCTCTTTGCGCTCACGCATATCTTTCAATACATGTCTTTCGCTGAATCTCGGCGGGTGCAAGGCAACCGCTTTAAACAGGGATACTACCTGCTTAGGGTCCAGCTCCAGAAAATCTGAACGGCGCACAATCGACGGCAGTTCAATAGGGCCGTAGCTAATACGCTTGAGACGATTAACTTCCACTTCCTGAGATTCCCAAAGACGACGCACTTCACGAGTACGGCCTTCAGCCAGAATCACTTTAAACCAGCGATTGCGTCCACCCACATCATCCGAACTGCGAGCATGCTGAGCTTTAACACTCTTAAAGCTGGCGACACCATCTTCGAGCACAACGCCTTCAGTCAAACGCTTGATCATGGCTTCGTCAACTTCACCGTGAATACGCGCCATATACTCGCGCTGTACTTCATAGGAGGGGTGCATAAGGCGGTTGGCCAGCTCACCGTGGTTGGTAAACAGGAGCAGACCGCTGGTGTTGATATCAAGACGGCCAATAGCGATCCAGCGACCGCGAGCTAAGCGCGGCAAACGATCAAATACAGTGGGACGACCATCGGGATCTGAGGTGGTACAGACTTCCCCTTCCGGCTTGCTGTACATCAGCACGCGAGGGCTGTCGTCAGTAACAATTTTAATCAATCGACCGTCGACCAAAATGCGGTCCTCAGGGACAGCGCGATCACCCAACTTGGCTGTTGAACCATTGACTGAAACTCGGCCTGCAGAGATCCACTTCTCAAGTTCGCGGCGCGAACCCAATCCTGCAGTAGCCAATACTTTCTGTAATTTTTCACTCATGGTTTGAACTGCTCACCTGATCGTCGAAGTCTAGACTTTGGTTATCGTCTACTGAATTGTTATTAAGGGCGTTAGTATCAAGGTCGTTATCGATGCTTTCATTGCTAGTGTTTTCATTAAAAGCATCATTAATCGCGTTCTGGCCATCAACCTCTTGATCGAGACTAAAGTTTTCGCTGTCGGCCAGGTCTGCACCCTGCTCTTCATCATTGACCGCGGCTAGCTCTGGCTTATCGCCTGAGAGCGCCAGTTCCAACTCTGGATCGAGCTCGGCAAAGTCTTTAATTTCACTGAGGGCTGGCAGCTGCTCGAGACTTTTAATATTAAAGTAATCGAGAAAATTCTTGGTCGTCGCATATAAGGCAGGTTTGCCCGGCACATCGCGGAAACCCACCACTCGAACCCAGTCGCGCTCCTGCAGTGTTCTAATGGTGTCGGAGCTCACTGCAACACCTCTAACCTGCTCGATGTCACCGCGAGTCAGGGGCTGACGATAGGCTATTAGCGCCATAGTCTCGAGCATAGCTCTGGAGTAGCGCTTAGGCTTTTCCGACCACAAACGATTGACCCATTCGGCAAGATCTTGACGCACTTGAAAACGGTAACCACTGGCGGTCTGCTTTAATTCAAAACCGCGGCCGCGACAGTCGGCTTCCACTTCTTCAAGTGCCGCTTTAATCTGGTCTCGAGGTGGACGCTCGTCATCTTCGAAGAGACTTTCGATGCGCGCTATATCCATTGGCTTGCCCGCTGCTAACAGCGCGCCTTCAACAATTTTTTTAATCAGTTCAGCATTCATGAGGTTCTAGCTTTAACGTGTATGGGGCCAAAGGTTTCGCTCTGGACGATTTCAACCAATGACTCTTTTATCAATTCCATAATGGCCAAGAAGGTCACCACTACGCCGAGTTTGCCCTCGGAACTTTTAAACAGACTTACGAAGGGCACAAATTGCTCACCGCGCAGCGCTTCCAGCACATGGGTCATACGCTCTCTGGTGGAGAGCTTTTCCATCTGCACCTGGTGATTTTCAAACATATCTGCACGGCGCAGTACTTCAGCTAATGCAGTTAATAGTTCACGCATATCCACGTCTGGGTGCTTAACTTCCTGGTTGCGCTCTGGCGCATGGGCCGAGGCCTGATGAATATCGCGCCCCAAACGAGGCATCTCATCTATATCATCGGCGGCTTTCTTAAAGCGTTCGTATTCCTGCAGACGACGAATCAGCTCAGCACGAGGATCTTCTTCACTATCTTCATCCATCACCTGACGGGGTAGCAACATGCGCGATTTGATCTCCGCCAGCATTGCCGCCATCACCAAATACTCTGCTGCCAACTCCAACTGAATGGATTCCATGAGGCCTATATAACCCATGTATTGACGGGTAATTTCAGCAACATTGATCTCGAGAATATCGAGATTCTGGCGGCGAATTAAATAGAGCAGCAGATCCAGCGGCCCTTCAAAGGCTTCGAGAAAGACTTCCAGAGCATCCGGCGGGATATACAGGTCCTTGGGCATGATGTTCAGTTCTTTACCCTGAACCACAGCGAAAGGCATTTCTGACTGAGACGGATTTAGCGGCTGGCCCTCTACGGAAGAATCGGAATCCACAGTCGCAAGGTCAACAACGCCCACTTCACTCGACATAGCATCAGCCACCAGTTCAACAGCACTGTTGCTGTGGTCTTCCGGGGACTGTTGCTGCAGAGAAGTGGTTTCTGTGGTCAAGGTGGGGGCTCAATTATTTATTTGCCGGCAATTATAACCGCAATGGCCGCTGTGGCCATCATGATTATCCATTAAGCGGAGAAATCGCCCATACCCTGCCGAATGATTTCTGGCACCGGGCCAGTCATATCGACAACGGTGGTGGGTTCAAGGCCACAGTGACCGCCGTCAATCAACACATCAACATGAACCTCGAGGGCGGCGCGAATATCATAGGGGTCAGAGAGTGGGTATTCGTCCCCGGGCATTATCAGGGTGACACTCATCATCGGCTCTCCCAATTCGGCTAAAAGAGCCTGAACTATGGGGCTGTCCGGCACGCGCAAACCAATAGTTTTACGCTTTGGGTGCATCAGCCGACGCGGCACTTCAGAGGTGGCCGGCAGAATAAAGGTGAAGGGCCCAGGGGTATGCACTTTGAGACTGCGAAATGCGCTATTGTCGACACGGGCATAGCTAGCCAGTTCAGACAGGTCTCGGCACATCAGAGTGAAATTATGATTTTTATCCAACTGCCTGATGCTCCGAATGCGATCCATGGCCTGTTTGTCGCCAATATGGCAACCAATGGCATAGACGGAGTCTGTGGGATAGACGATAACACCGCCTTTGCGGACCATCTCAGCCGCTTTAGCGATCAGTCGCTGCTGGGGATTTTCCGGGTGAATACTGAGATAGTCGCTCATGAAAATATCTGGCTCTGAATTTTGGCGGCATTATCACATAGCAGAGCCCTGAGGGGTGAATTTAGATCACTTTCTCGGCGCTCAAAAACAGCTCGGCGAAGCGCTGAGGCGTTACTGGCTTACTGACTAAATAGCCCTGAAAAGAGTCACAGCCAAGCTGTTGCAAAATACAGCGCTGGGCTTCCGTCTCGACACCCTCTGCAACTGTGCTCATACCGAGGTTTTTCGCCAGAGCAATAATACCCGCGACAATGGCACTATCACTGGAGTCTGATTCAATATCCGAGATAAACGAGCGGTCGATTTTCAACACATCAACCGGTAATTTCTTAAGATAATTTAGCGATGAATATCCGCTGCCAAAGTCGTCCATGGCAACAGTGATACCCATTTTTTTAATCTTATTGAGCTCTTTAATCATTAGCTCCGGGTGATCCATCAACGTGCTCTCGGTAATTTCTAACTCGAGAACATTTGGCGGCAAGTTGCTGCGCTTGATCAGATTTTGTAACTTGGTATGCAAGTCCTCCTGCATGAGATCCTTAACCGACAGGTTTACCGCAAGAGTGAGCCTGTAACCCTCATCAAGCCAACGCTTAATCTGTAGCGCAGAATTTTCCAGCACCCAGTCGGTGAGCTGATTAATCAGCCCACTCTCCTCGGCCAGGGGAATAAAGACATCAGGTGGCACCAACCCTTTGAGCGGATGCTCCCAGCGCACTAGCGCTTCGGCACCCACAAGGTCGCCGGTCTTGAAGTCAATCTGCGGCTGATAGTGTAGGACCAACTGATCGCCATCTATAGCCTTGCGCAACTCCTGCTCTAACTTGAGCCGCTTAGCGATTTCAGCCTCCATACCGCGCTCATAAAAACAGAAGTCATCACGCTTTTCCTTGGCCCGGAACATCGCCGAATCGGCGTGCTTTATCAGGGCGCTAACGTCCTCACCGTCATCGGGAAAAATAGAGATGCCAATACTGGTGGTGACAAACATCTTTTGTTGCATAAAGACGAAGGGCCGCGCCACCGAGCGACAGATCTTCTCAGCGACACTGGAGGCACCATCAAGGCTGGCAATATTTTCCAGTACAACAGTGAATTCATCACCACCAAGGCGGGCAACAAAGTCATTTTCACGAACACAGTGACGAATGCGATCCGCGACCGCTTTAAGCAATAAATCACCGGCATCGTGGCCCATGGTGTCATTGATCATTTTGAAGCGATCCAGATCGAGGAATAAAATTGCAAAGCGCTGATTCTCTGTGGCCGCTCGGTTGACTGTCACAGCTAACTGCTGTTTTAAATAGGTACGATTGGGCAAACTGGTCAGTGGATCGTGATAAGCGAGCTTCTTAACATCTTGCTCCGCTTTACTGGCCTTAATCAGTCGCGCCACGCGCTGTTTGATCACCGAGAAGTTGATCGGTTTGGAGATGTAGTCTGTGGCACCGGAGGAAAAGGCCCGAACGATTGACTGCTCATCATTCAGTGCGGTGATCATTAGCACCGGAATATCACTGCCATGGGGAAGTTCGCGAATCATCTGACAGGCATCAAAGCCGTCTAGCTCCGGCATCACCGCATCCATCAATACCAGATCCGGCATGTGCCGTTTGCAGATATTTAAAGCTTGCATACCGTTGTTGGCTTCTTCGACCTCATAGTTCTCCCGGGTAAAGGCATCGACCAATGCCATACGCACGGTTCGGTCATCATCCACTACTAAGATGTTGCTCGAGCTTGCGCTTTTTAAGGGAACCTTGGCGGTCTCTGCGTCCAGAGAGATTTCCTGCTTGAGATCTTTTTGTAACGCGTCAAAGGCAAGGTAAATTCGCTTGAGCAACTGAACCCCATCACTGAGGTCTTCCCGGGTCGCGCCATCCTCTAACTTCTTGCTCGCAGCGACCAGTTCAACAGCACCGAAATTCGCCGCACTACCCTTGATGGTGTGGGCCATATCCCTTACCTGACGAGCATTATTTTCTGTCAGGGCTATTTTTAGCTTGCCGATATAGATCGGCGTATCTTCAAGAAAAGCAGCTATCATCGACGACACCACTTCACCTACGGCCTCACGTAAAGAGGCTATAACCTTGACGTCATAACTGAGCTCAGTGTATCCGGCGACGGGTTGCTTTACCTCTTTCGCGTCAACATCGACTGACTTTTCCACAGGCTCTTCATCTGGCTCGTCATCTGGAACAGGATTATTGCCATACCAGTAAGTCAGCTTTTCCCGCAGGCCAGCCAGACTCAGAGGTTTTGACAGAAAGTCACTCATGCCGACTTCGCGACAAATTCGCTCTTCATTTTCAGAGTTATTGGCGGTCATGGCGATAATTGGCAGCCTGCCCGCTTGATCGCCCTCGTAGAGTCTTATTTGTTTGGTACAGTCATAGCCATTCATAACCGGCATATTGCAGTCCATAAAGACCAGGTCGTAGTCTTTTCGAACCACCTTCTCCAGGGCCTCTTTGCCATTGTTAGCCAGTGTCGCCTGACAACCCAGGCGCTCTAACATAGCGCAGGCAACCTGCTGATTTGCGCGACTGTCATCAACCACTAAAATTTTGCATGAGCGGGGAGCCGCCACTTCCTCAGGCAATCGATCATCATCGAAGTTGGTGCCACTGCCAGCGACAAAGTATTTGCTTAATATGTCCACTAGTGAATTAGATCGCAGTGGCTTATTCAGTCTTGGGAGCGTCAGTTCACTGGTCTCGGAATCTTTATTCCAGGGATTGCTGAGCATCACCACAGGCCGCTTGCCAAAATTTGGTTCTAACTGAATAAATTTGAGCAGTTCATTGATTTTAATATCATCGAGATCCTGATCAACAAACAGAATGTCAACGCAATCTCGCGCCTGACTCTGGCGAATAATATCTAAGGCCTTTAAACCTGATGCGGCAAATTTTGCCCTAACACCCAGAGCTTTAAATTGCTGTGCTGCAAAACCATTGAGGATTTCGCTGGCACTGACAAACAGAGCACTAATTTCTTCAAGGCCACTTTTAGTCTTAGCTACAGACCCATCCGCGGGCCCAGCTTCAGCGGCCTCAGGCTCCAAAGGTTGCGCCACCATCACCGGCAGGCTAAAGCCAAATTGACTGCCCTTACCCAGCTCACTGGAGACGAAGATATCACCCCCCATTAATTCAACAATCTGGCTGCTGATCGCCAGACCTAAGCCAGTGCCTTGATAGCCTTTGGTATTTGAAGAGTCAACCTGAGTGAAAGCCTCAAAAATTCGCGCTTGATCCTCCGGCGCTATACCTATGCCTGTATCCTTAACGATAAATCTCAGACGCACTGTTGAGCCCGCATCCTTGCGCTCCTGAGGCACTTGACCCGACGCGCCAGAAGCCATCTTCTCATCATCGTGAAGACTAATATGAATTGAGACGTCGCCGCGCTCGGTAAATTTAAGGGCGTTGCCTGCTAGATTAATCAGTACCTGGCGAATTCTATCGCTGTCGCTATGCAGTGCTAAGGGAACATCATCATCGATGATATAGCCGATATTAAGATGCTTTTTAAGGGCCGTGCTGGAGAGTAACCCGACTACTTCATCGAGGCTTTCATGGAGCATATAGTCGCGATTAGTAATGCTTATTTTACCGGCATCGGCCTCAGAAAAATTGAGAATATCGTCGATCAACGCCAGCAGATTGTCACCAGAGGATTTGGCTGTTTGCACATACTCCTGCTGTTTAAGACTCAAACCCATAGTGGTCAACAGGTCTAACATACCTAGCACTGCGTTCATCGGCGTTCGCAGTTCATGAGTTACGTTGGCGGCAAATTCAACCTTCATCTCGGCCGATGTCATGGCCATTTTCATTGCTCGCTTGAGTTCTCGACGACGATTTTCAAGCACCTGCATCATCCGATTAAAGGATTTTTGCATATCGGTAATGTCCACCGGCCCCTGTATTTCAGCGCGAATTTTCTCTTCACCCTGCTGGGCTCGCTTCATCACCGTGGATAACCGCTCAATTGGGGTGGTCAGACGACGCGAGAAATAGAGCAAGGCAGAGAGCAAAATAATCGCGCCAACAAATGACCCTATTAAGTTATTTTGCAATATACTTTTTTGCATCTTATGGAGAGTGTCTTTGCCCACTACCACAGTGATGTATCCCAACAGAACATGGTCACTGCTTGCTGTATCCAGCGCTTGGTGGTCATCGGCACTGCTGGTATAGACCGGGGAAGCGAACTTCCAAAAATCGATATTTTCTGATATCAAACTGAGTTCGGTAGCTTTTTCACTCGCCATCTCAGCAGCCTGCTGGGTATCCTGATCAACAAAATCACTGCTATCGGCGACAAACATCGAACCCATGGAAAACAACACATCTGATTTATCCGTTTCAATCAATATTCCCTTTACACCGGGAAAGTTCATCGCATCCTCGCCAATATCGCTAGCGGCCTCAGGACTCTGGTATAGCAGTGCAATTTCACTGCGCCGCGCGAGAGATTCAGTTACCTGTTTGCCCTGAAGCACCTCATGCACTTCGATAATCGAGCTTGAAATTTTGCTTACGGTAAGCGATGTGACGAAAGCCAACACCAGAATACCTAAGATAAAGACCAGAGATATCTGGGTTTTAAAGCGCAACGTATCAAACCAATTCGGTTTTAGTCTAGGCATAAGTGATCACCGCGCTGGCAGGACTAGATCAATGTGCTCACGCATATCATCGGTCAAATTAATCCCTAGATGGTTGCTAGTGCGCTCATTGAGGGTAACGAACACATCGCTCAATAGCTGCATTTCCCGAACTATCTCTTGGCCTTCAGAAAATGGCTGATCGTCGGCAATGGTCTGCGCTAGATGCCCAAGACTTAAACCCATCTTGTAGTTGTTGGGATAGACAGAAAACAGGGCGCCACGCTTTACATGTACTGGGTTCGATGAGAACACCACAAAGCGCTTTTCCCAAGACTCCTGCAACAATATGGATAACATCGCATTATTAACAAATGAGCCGCGCGGCAGAATCCACAGAGCGTCGTCCTTATCTAAGGTTTGCATCAGATTGCGATAGACTGTAGCTGCAGTCCTGATATCTTCGGCCTCATGAATAATCAAGCTGAAGCCGTGAAGTCCCTCAGACTCTTGTACCGGGGAGTTTCCCACCCCCAGATCAAAATCACCGGCAGTGGTTCCCGGTTTAGCAATCACATGAACCTTTCTAACGCTGGGAACTAAAAACCGCAACTTACTGGATATGGACTCAAAACTGGGGGTCAGGCTGATCCCATAAACTCCGTTAAATTCGCCATTAACCGCACCGACTATTACTTTGTGCTGTAGGTTCTGCTTGGAAACCTGCCGAGCCAAGCGATTGCCTAGCACCAATACTGGAGACTGCCTGTCGAGAACATGGACAAAGTCCACGGGAGACTGATTTTCTGCTAATGCTACGCGCTGCACCTTCTGCCCATAACCGTCCTCAGCGCCTCGAACAATTTCTTCAAAGACACGGGCAAATGGCTCTCGCACCTGTGGGTAGACGATCACCAGCTCAACCGCGGCAGCGGTAACGCTGCGGCAGAAAATCAGTGCTGCAAGGGCAACAAACAGCGCCCGCATGCTCCCTATAATTTTTATAGCACTACCTCCTGTACTGCTGTAAAAAGAGCTGGCAAGTTGCCTTGACGGTTTGCTCGCTCATCTATGTCTAAAGGTTAAGACTCGCTCAAAAGCTGTAGCGAATCTCGCCCAATAAAGCTCTGCCTGAGAGCGGTAAGTCATTGAAAATAAATGGCCTAGGATCAGAGTTGGGGCTGGGTTCACGGGCGTCTTCGTCGAACAGATTATTGACCGTCAGAGCGAATTCAAAGGTGTTACTCATAACGTTGCGCAGTGACAGGTCAAATACGATGTAGTCGTCTATATCTGGTCGCATATCCCCACTGAGACGATTGCGGTCCATAACCCAATTGGCACGCACATTAACCCGCCAATCTTTCGGAAAGACCCAGTCAGCGCGCAGATAGAGCTGCTTTTCTGGGGACTTGGCTGCAGGCACATCCTGTGTTTCATCGGTGGAATTTTGCATCGCGAAATTACCGGTCAGAGTGAAATTATCCGTTGCCTGCCAGGTCGCCTCAAACTCCATACCATAGCCAGTCTGCTCTCCAGAGTTTTGCGCGGTGCGAGTACTATTATTGGTATCGGATTTAAACTGGATAATATCGGTCCAGTCGTAATAGAAAAAATTGGTCATCAATGTCAGTTCATAATTGGGTCGATAATCAAACGCCAATTCATAGCTTTTAATCTCTTCCGGCTTAAGATTGATATTGCCGAGAATTAAAGGGTTATTAATTGCCCGCGTTTGAGCAAATGAAGGGGCGCGAAACGCCTCGCCGTAAAGTAACTTTGTGGTTAATTTGTAACTGGTAGACCAGACCAGGGCTAACCTTGGATTGGTGGTTAAGCCAAAATCCGAGTAGCTATCATGCCGCAGGCCCGCGGTTAATTCCCAGTCATTGGCTAGCTGCCAGACATCCTGAAGAAACACATATTTATTGTCGCGACTGTCTTCGGTGAGGAATACAAATGGGGTATCTGATACATCAACTAATGGATCGCCAGGTAAGATGGGAAACATCGTATCTGGATTAATACCAAAGTTTTTCCACTCGGTTATTTTGTCAATTTCACCATCGTAATAGCCGGCGCCAGCACTGATACGGTGCTTACTGATACCGCTGTGCTCAAGGCGCATACCGAAGCGGGTATGGCGCTCAAAAATTTCTGGATTGCCAATTACCCCGTCGGGAAAGGGCGGGAAGAAAGGCACACCAAATGGATCGAGAAAAGGGCCGGTTGACCCCGCTGGATACAGTATAAAATTGCCTTCAACTTCCTGAGAGGTGTCAAAATAACTGGTTTGAAACTCGATCAAGGTGTTATCAAAAATGTCCTCGTCAGTGTAGGTGAGATCCACATTAAAGCGCTGACTGGAAAATTTATTCCCTGGATTAAGTGCTTGAGCAGCGCCGGCACCATCGCCGATATTATTGCGAATCTGGCTGCCCGCTCTGAGCCGCAATTTTTTGTAACTTGCCTCAAGACGCAATTCAATATTCTCAGCAGAACGATTAACTGAACCTGGGGCATTTGACACTGCAGTTCCAGTAATTAAATCAAGCAGGCTTTGAGCATCGCCGCTGATCACCGCATCAGATCCATCGGTTTTCGTAAACTCAATGGTGCCCATATAACCTAGTTCACCTTTTTCACCGGCTCCAGTAAACCATACATCTGTGGTATCAAAAGAGCCGACTCTTACCCCGGCAGAATTACGCTTTACCTCATCGGCAGTCTTGGTAACTATATTGATCACTCCGGCAAAGGCGTCGGCACCATAGAGTGCTGAACCGGGCCCGCGAATGACTTCTATTCGCGAGATCGACTCCACTGGCATACCGCCCCAAACAACATTGCGATCGCCCTGAAATAAATTAGTGATGGGAATGCCATTAATGAGCATTAGAACTTGAGGGTTGAAGTCTGAAGAAATACCGCGGAAAAGATATTGAGCATTGTATCCAATCACGTCACGACTTATATGCAGACCGGGAACCGATTCTAAGACCTGGTCAATATCTCGGGCGCCCATGGCGCTTATCTGGCTGGCGGTAATAACTGATGCCACCGCCGGCGCTTTGGCGATTGGCTGGGTGGTGCCTGTAGCAATTGAAACATAGTCTTCATCACCGTAGAAACCAGCGAAATCAACATCTGAGTTAAGAGAATTTTCGGCAAATGTCGGATTACAAGCCAGACTTAATAAAACAAATACTGCATACAGCTTAGTCATTATTCACACCCTCCAGTGCTTGACTGTCTCGCCTCCCGTATAGTTGAGCCGAGCAGTTCGTAAGGGAAAAAAACATCCTTCTTGCTGATTTGATGCATCGATAAAACAAGGCATCGCACCAGCGGTGAAAGCTAACGTCGCCATATGATAAAAATCCATAGGGCTCAACTCTTCATCAGCCAATAAACCAGCGCAGACCGCCGCAATATTGATTTGGTATTTAAATCGACTAGCGGCTAAATACTCCGCTACAGCAAAGGCTAATTTGATATATTTGCCTTCACCGCAGCCTATTGAACGAGCAAAATTCATCATTGGCTCTACTCGTTCATCCGCCGTAACTAAGGGCCGTCCATAGCCGTAGACACTGCGATACTGCTTTAACTCTGCTCGAATAATCTGTTCTAGAGCCTCACCTTCAGCTAATCGCTTATCCGCGCGGTATAAAAAATCTGTGGCTCCTTTAATTGGCTTTAGCCCATAAATTGTCGCCTCGGTAACCGCTACTGATGCGGCTGCAGCAAGTGCCCCTGTGGAGCGGGTGGTGCCGGCCAGTGCTGATACACGATTGTTCCAAATGCGCGGATCTGGAAAGCTGGTACAAATAACCCACATACCCTCCATTAATCGTGCAATTTGCGGGGATTTTTTCCCGGTGCTGGCAAACAGCAAATACTCCATCCATGAGCTGTTATTTAATTCCTTGAACACATCTTTTCCACGCAATACTACCCTCTCGCCAGGAAACCAACCGCCCATTGAGGTGCGCCAATTATCCTCAAACTTCTCTAACTTACTGTGAACTGTCATACAGTTTTCTCACTGGACCGAATGGCCTCACGGATTTAGTTTGAACCCGTTGGCAAAAAACGGGTATTTGCGCCAACCCAGTCTCTCTTGCTCAAGGCTGTGAACTGCCGCGCCCGGCAGGCGCAATAGTAAAAACAGCATCTCAGCTTGTTCAGGCAAAAACTCAAGATCTTGGAGGGCAGCTGCGGCGACACCGGAAAAGGCCAAGGGGCATCCGGCGAACTCTTCTAATGCAGTGCGATTGTCATTCAGCCATTGGAGGTGCAAGCCTTCGCCTTCGCCGACCAGATGTGCCAGAGTCTGTTTAACTGGAGTCGGGCAGCTGACACCATTGGGATCAAATCCCGGCGCGTGCTCCATAGGCAGCCAGACATCTTCTCGGCCAAGCTGAGGCGGCTCTCTGATCAACTGCTGCCACGCTTCCAGACTAGTCCCGCACTGCTGCCAATACTCCATAGCATGAAAGACTTCACGAGATCCCCCCAAGTTACCGGCTCCCACAGAGAGTGCAGCGATCAGTGCAGAGGCGTGTGTAGAGCCACCCACGCCGGCACTCATGGCAGCTCTAACGCTATGATCTCTTGGCCCGGGATTGGCTAGTGCGACGGCCAACCCTTCAAGTAGTGCTGACTGTTCAGGCGTTGGCTGCTGCCGCTTAAAAAGCAGGTAGAGATAATCTATATAGCTAGCATTTTTTAAGATATCGCGGTAGACGTCATAGCCACAGCAAAAACAGCTGGCGGCGGCAAATGAGTTGTCAGACTCGGGAGTTTCACGCCAGATTTTTGTTTTAATAGTTTCAGTGATTTCTTCAGGCATGTTTAATTTTCAGCACATTGGTTCTAAGTGCGATTGGCGGTGCTTCAGTAATGTCAATGCGCACATCGAGAACCGTTGGTCCTTTACGTGCGCAGATAGTATTGATATCGAGATTCTTTAAGTCTGCTGGTGAATGAATAATATGACCGGGTGCGCCCATTGCCTGTGCCATAGCCGAGAAGTCTACCGGAGCTAGCTGATTAGCTGTGGGCTCGGCACCAGTGAGGGTTTGGCCATGCTTAACCATGCCATAGGCATGGTCATTTAAAATTACAAAAATAAGGGTTAACTTTTCTTCTATCGCAACGGTCAATTCTTGGCCGCTCATCAGCCAACTGCCGTCACCAGTAAGGCATACCACCGGGGTATTATCCAAGGCCAGACTGGTTCCCACAGCACTGCCAATAGCCCAGCCCATTGACGCAAAATCCATTGATGCGCTAAACAAACCTCCATGGCCTCGCATACCCGCAAGACGACGATCAAACGGATGTAAATAATGTGTACCCCAGGCGAAACTATTACCAGAGTCAGCTAAATAACGCGTATTAGGAGGAAAGAGCTGTGGGAGGTAGTACATTAGACGCTGCGGTTTGATTGGTGTAGCGTCGCTGTTATAAGCATCAAGATTATCGCAGTCAAAATGCATTTTAAAATCTGCAGAAGACTGTTTCTTATCCTGCTTAATGACATTCTTATCCTTAATGTCGACAACCGCTCTCAGAGGTGATCCCTTAAGATTTCCATATTGACCATCTAACCGACTAAAGATGGTTTCAAGACAGCCTCTGACATGGAGTTTTGCCATGGGCGTGCGAGTTAAATTAGCCTCAGTGGATTCCACATGTATTAACTTGCCGTTCAGAAGAAGCTTGGTGTCCCAGGCATTGCTAGAAAACTCTCCAAAACGAGCGCCTATTGCGATTACCAGATCGACGCTGGGATCTGTGAGCAACTGTTTCGCAGAATTATGTCCAGCGAAGCCGATAACACCTTTAAATAGAGGGTGATAGGGGCTAACCAACCCTTTTCCGTGAGGCGTTACGATAATTTTGGCATCGATTTCAGACGCAATACTCAAAATGCTAACAATCGCTTCGCTGGCTTCATCGCCAATAATAAACACCGGATTGTGTGCCCGGGTCATTTCAACATGTAGTTTGGCAACCGCTTTCTCGTCAATCAGCGCCGGCCTATCCAATAAGTTATCCAGTTGATAATGAGCTTGGCTGATAAGGTTATCCATCGCCATCACATCCCGCGGCACGCTGATATGAGCGGGACCAGCTGGGGAGCCCATAGCCGACATAATGGCGGCGGCGAGTTTATGTTCAAACTGGTCAACATGGGATATAAGAGTATTGTATCTGGTGCAGTGGGAGTAGAGGCCGACAGTGTTGACCCCGGTGCAGGAAGAGTCCTGAATGGCGCCTTTACCAAAGGTTGAGATTGCCGTTTGGGCGGTGATCACTAACATTGGCACGTTATTTTCGTAGGCGGAGGCGACCCCGGTAATCATATTGGTTGCGCCGGGCCCAGTGGTTGAGCAGCAGACTCCCAGCTTGCCGCTGTTTCTGGCGTAGCCATCGGCCATAAAGGCGGCGCCGGTTTCGTGGCGAGCGACAACAGCGCGCACTCCACCCCGTCGTTCACTGCGCGCTAGAGCATCGTAGAGTGGTTCTATGGCGCCTCCTGGCACCCCAAAAACATATTCAACTCCCAATTGTTCAAGATAAGCGACAAGCAAATCCGCCATCTTTGGTCCCATTGGTGAAACAGCCCGGCAGCGTTCTTTACCTTCTATGTCGGTCATTTTTTTTCCTTATAAATTAATGCGATACAAAGAAATGTTGATGTGTTTTTTGTTAAATTCATTAATAGATGATGAATTGCCGCTTATCAACCCGATCTATCTACTGATGTGCTTCACAGGCTGTTTGCCTGCCCTTGTCTCGACATAGGCCGCTGAGTGGTTACAATGCCCATCTAAATCTGGCAAAAGAAAACTATGACTGACAGCACTGACAGGCAACCACCGTCGACTGAAAAGCAAGACAACCCAAAGAAGGAGAGCTTGCTGCTCAATCTGGCGTTTAATATCGCCATACCCACTCTGGTGCTGACCAAGCTCAGCGGCGAAGACTACCTGGGGATTAAGCTGGCAATTATTGTGGCGCTGTCATTTCCGATTATTTACGGTGTCCGCGACTTTTTTGTCCGCGGCAAAATCAACTTCTTCTCAGCACTAGGAGTGGTCAGTGTTGCCTTGACTGGCGGCATAAGCCTGATGGAGTTAGATGCGATTTATATAGCGATTAAAGAGGCCAGTATTCCGGCCCTCTTTGGTCTGGCGACACTGATTTCACTGAAAACCTCGCAACCACTAATCCATACTTTTTTGCTCAACGACTCGGTGCTTGAGATCGATAAGATCAATGCCTCGCTGCAGAGCCGCAACCGTAAACCGGAATTTGATCAGCTGCTGATCAACGCGTCCTGGATTCTGGCTGGCTCATTTTTGCTCTCTGCGGTACTGAACTATTTCCTCGCGGTGTATTTATTGACAGCAGATCCCGGCACGCAGGCCTTTAATGAACAGCTCGGCAAAATGACCGCGCTCAGCTTTCCAGTGATCGCAGTGCCCGCTATGTTGGTGATGATTGGCGATATGTTTTATCTCTTTAGAGGCATCACCCGTATTACCGGGCTGTCCCTAGACGAAATAATTAAACAGAAATAAAAGAGTAAATTTATGTGGTACGCAATAATCAGTGAAGATATTAAAAATAGCCTTGCACAGCGCTTAGCAGCTCGCCCTGCCCATTTGCAGCGACTGCAAGACTTGAAAGATGATGGGCGTCTATTTGTTGCCGGTCCCCATCCGGCAATAGATTCTATGGAGCCCGGTGAGGCCGGATTTACCGGCAGTTTGGTGATCGCTGAATTCCCATCGCTTACAGAAGCTCAGCAGTGGGCCGATGCCGACCCCTTTGTCGCAGCAGGTGTCTACCAGCAAGTAACTGTTAAACCGTTCAAAAAAGTACTGCCTTAACAGGCTGCTGAAACAGCTGGCCTGTCCTACCACAGACTAACGAGACATAATGATTAGCAGTCAAATGGTTATCATTTGCTGCTGATCAGAGTATTATCCTTGCCTTTATAACTTATCGTTTTTGAAACCATGAAATATCTCTTTTTGGCCGTACCAATTTTAACCCTATCCATCAGCCATTCTCTGTTTGCTCAGGAGGCTGAAAACCTCGACGCCGTGGATACAGCAACCCCAGAAAAAATCGAAGAAAAAACTCAAGAGAAAGTGTATCTGCAGAATAAATCGGTTTGGGTGAGTGACGAGTTTCTGGTGCCACTGCGCTCTACACCCTGTGCTCGCTGCACTATTGTTCACCGCGGTCTTAAATCCGGTACCAAACTCCAGCTTCTAGAAATCGTTGATGGCTGGGGACATCTGGTCACCAGTAGCGGTATCGAAGGCTGGATGGAAGAGCAGTATCTGGTGGATCAGCCGATTGCTCGTATTAGAGTAGAAGCCCAGCAGAAAGAGCTGGCGGCTCTGGAGCAGCGCAATAGCGAGCTGGTAAAAATGCTTGGCAAACTCAATGAAGCATCTAAAGCGGTGCGTGATGAACTCGACAATAGCCAAGCTAACCGAGAGAATTTGGCCAAGGAGCTAGCCGAGATCCGCGAGATCTCCTCGGACTCCATCGCCCTCAGTCAACAGAACCAGCAACTGTTGAAAAATAACCATATGCTGCAACGAGAGAATGATTCGCTAAAGGCGAATGTCGATGATCTGCAAAAAGACCAGCGCAATGAGTCATTTCTCTATGGCGGCTTAACCGTATTTCTCGGAGCTATCCTAGTGATCCTGATTCCGAAACTGCGCGGTCGAAAACGTTTTTCTGAATGGCAGTAGCACGCCACCCAAACGAAATTATTTCTAACAAAATGACTCGGAGGCAGTATGCAAAACGTCAATCAAAAATTATTTAGCCGTTTACTGCTGGTTTCTCTGGTGCTGCTAAGCCAGGCTTTCTCCACAAGTGCTTACGCCGAAAATCCACAGATTAAACTGCAAACTGATATGGGGGATATCCTCATTGAACTCTATCCAGAGCAGGCTCCAATCTCAGTGGATAACTTTGTTAAGCACGCTAATAGCTTCCACTATGACGGCCTAATTTTTCATCGGGTGATCAAGGGCTTTATGATTCAGAGCGGTGGTCATACTTTTGATCTGACACCTCGTGAATCAGAGCGCGCGCCAATTATCAATGAATCATTCAATGGATTAAGCAATAGTCGCGGTACCATCGCCATGGCGCGAACCAATGATCCCGATAGTGCCAAAGCACAGTTTTTTATCAATCATGGCAACAATAAATCCCTCAATGCCCGCGGCTCAAAAGCTGGCTATGCGGTGTTTGGTGCTGTGATTAAAGGTATGGATGTAGTCGATGCTATAGCTGAGACTAAGGTGGCAACCAAAGGCATGTATCAAAATGTGCCTGTCACTGCTATCCGCATTCTCAGTGCCCGCTTGCTCAATCCGGACGCTTGGAAGCCTCTTGCAGAACCGAAGACCTTACCGGCCTTTGAGAAACCAATCCCTATTCGCTAGTAGAGCCTTTCTACTAACAGGCAATTTACCCGTTTGTTTATAAGAGTCTCTCTTATAAAAACCTATTGATAGAAGCCGTGTAGACATGACAGATCTCAGCATTAACCTCAATAAAATCGCCCTTATCCGCAATTCTCGAGAGGGCAACTATCCGGATGTGGTTGAGTTTGCCAAGGTCTGTATAGATCAGGGTGTCGACGGTATCACCGTGCACCCGCGTCCAGATCAGCGGCATATTCGCCCCGATGATGTGCGCCGCCTGGCTGCTCTTGTTGCACCTCTGGCCAATGTCGAATTCAATGTTGAAGGCAATCCTTTTGCCCCAGCAGTTGGCGACTATCCAGGCTTTATTGAATTGGTTGCTGAGACTATGCCGGATCAGTGCACATTGGTTCCCGATGGCGATGATCAGCTGACCTCAGACCACGGCTTTGACCTGACCAGTTCAGGTGAGCAGCTGCGACCCATTATTGAGCGGTTACATAGCTTGGGCATGCGCGTCAGCCTATTTATGGATCCAGATCTGGCACAGATTGAACTGGCCAAAGAGATTGGCGCAGACCGCATTGAACTCTACACCGGCCCCTATGCGGCCGCCTGGGGCAGCGATGAGCTTGAAGAATTATTCCAGCAACATGTAGCCGCCGCGGCGCTATCCACTCGCTTGGGCATGGGCGTTAATGCCGGCCACGATCTCAATCTGCACAATCTGGCGAAATTTGCCAGCATCCCCAACCTCCTGGAAGTCTCTATTGGCCACGCCTTTACTGTTGACTCTCTCACTCTGGGTATGGAAAAAGCCGTGCAGAGCTACAAAGCGCTGCTCGGGTAACCGATGAATACCCCTGCCCTGACGAATACCCACCTGACAATCACCTGCGTGGGTGCTGGACGTCTAGGCACGACTCTCTGTCGTCTCTTGCAAGAACAACAATCGACTATCAGTATTTCAATTGGGCAAGTACTCAATAATAGCCTCGAGTCGAGCCATAGAGCGGTGGAATTTATCGGCGGTGGCGCTGCAGCAAAAGATTCACAGCAGCTTAAACCCGCCGATCTATGGCTTATCAGCACGCCAGATGACGCCATCCAAGAAGTCTCAGAAGCCTTGGTCCAATCTGGTGTTTTGGCGCCGGGTAATATTGTCTTTCACTGCAGCGGATCTCTCAGTTCAAAGATCCTTCGCCTGCCCGACGATCAGTGCTACCGCGCGTCTGTGCATCCCACGCATAGCTTTGCTAACCCGGCAAAATCTGTCTCTACATTTCCTGGCAGTAGCTGCGCAGTAGAAGGAGATGAGCAGGCGGTTAAACTATTGACCCTCTTGTTCGCTGCCATAGGCGGCAAGTGCTTCCCGCTAAAAAGCGATAAAAAAGGCCTCTATCATGCTGCCACTGTGATGGCCTGCAATAATCTGGTGGCGCTGTTGGCTATGAGCAAGCAAATGTTAGCTGAAGCGGATATAGATCCTGCCCAGCAGGAGCTGATTCTCAACCCGCTGATTCGCCAGACCGTTGATAACTATTTGAATAATTCAGATCCCGCAGATAGCTTAACCGGGCCAGTTTCCCGAGGCGACGAGACTACTGTGGCAACCCATCTCAACGCTCTTTCATCAAACCCTCAGTGGCGTGGCGCTTACACTGTACTGGGAGAAGTCGCGGTAGGCCTTGCTCAGCAGCAGGGCTTTGCCAGTAGTGATGATTTGAAAAAAATATCCGATTTACTGGCCAAAGCTGCAGACCAATAACAACGTTGACTAAATAAAATCTTATGAATCAAACCGACAGTCCCGAATATCTGGCACGCAAATCCGCCTACGATCGCCTGATTACCGTCTATGGGCGCAAGCCGGTCTATGAGATTTTAGCCGATCGCTCTCTGCAAGTTTTCCGCCTCCATCTGGCCGAGTCCAACCGTGGCGGTGGCATTGTCGACCAGATTAAAACCTTGGCTGCCCAGCGCAATATTGAAATCTGCTATCACAGCCGTGAGCAGCTAGCGCGTATCTCGCGCAACAGCAAGCAGGATCAGGGGGTTGCCTGTGATATTCACAGTGCCGGTTACCAGCCCTATAAACAGGCTCTGGAACAGCTGCCGACAGCCAATCAGCGACCACTGATTGCCGTAGATGGCATTACCAATCCACAGAATCTGGGGATGATTATTCGCAGCATTACCGCCAGTCCAGCCTTTGGCCTGTTGCTCCCCAGTAAAGGCTGTGCCGATATTTCCGCCCTAGTGATCAAGGCCAGTGCAGGTACAGTGTTTAAAGGCAATATTTTGCGCTGTGAGTCCTTGGCCAAGGCGCTACCAGCCTTTATCGAAAAGGGCTTTGAAGTTTGCACCCTGTCATCCCATCAGGCGACACCCTTAGCTGAGTTCAAGCCACAGGCACCGATTATCTATGTCTTGGGCAATGAGACTGAGGGGGTCAGTAAAGAGATTGCGGCGCTGAGCAAACACCGCGTGGGAATCCCCATGGCCAACGGTGTTGAGTCGCTGAATGTGGCGATTACAGCAGCATTAATTGCTTTTAGTGGTCTGTAGTTTGGTCTTTTGCTTTAAGTGACCAGAGCGGCGAAAACGCCGCAGCCAGCACTGAGACCAATAATGTCAGAACGGCGATAACCGCAAAGGTCGGTGCCAGTCCAATATGTTCAATGGCATAACCGCAGACCCAAGCGCCCAGTGGCGCTCCGCCAAACAAGCAGAGTTGATACACAGAGGCGGCGCGCGAACGATGGGAGTGGGGAACCTGATTGTGCAGAATGGTTCGGCCCAATGTCATAGACAACCCGGAGAACGCTCCCCAGGCAAAAATGATCGGAAAGAGCAGCCAGAAGTTCGGCAGCAGTGCGATAAAAAACACGAGTGATCCGCGACCGAGAAAGCTAATAATCATTAATCTACCGGGACGCTTAAAGCTGTGTTTCTGCCGACTGACGGAAAAATTAGCTGCGACAATACCTAGAGTAAAACTTACCTGCATCAATGCAAATAGCCCTGCCCCACCCTGATAGCCCTCTCTCGCCAAGAGTGGCATACCCACCAGATAGACACCAAAGGCGAGAAAGCCAGTGGCTGAGACCAGAAGCAACAGATGTAACAGCGTCTTGTCACTGGTAAACAGTGCAAAACCAGCACGCAACTCCTTGAGGTTTTTACGCGGGGCAGGTTTATCTTTAGCCTCTACAGAAACTATGGTTTCATCCATAGCCATCTCTGGATGACTGCGTCTAATCAGCACCGAACTGAGCAAAAACATCAACAGCTGCAGTAGTAACATTACAGTCAGCCCCAAACCCTCCAATTGACCGGCGATGGCAAAGCCAATTCCCTGGGCAATAAACTGGATCATCACCACTTTGGCTACGGCTTGGTGCATCAGCGTCTGAGACGCATAACCGAGCAAGCTTTCCCGGGCAGGCTGAACGAATGCCGAAACTGTGCCGAAGGCCATACCAAACAGAATCAACACTGTGAAGGTCAGCTGATCATAAATAATCGCTCCCAACAGCAGTGCAATGGGCAGTGTGTAGAGCATGTAAAGGTGTGACAGCCAGGTACCGCGATGACGCCGATCGGAAATCACACCACCAGGCAATATGAAGAGTAGGTTGGGCAGCAATACCGCAAGCTGAGCCAGACCCAGACGACTGGGGGATTCGTTCAGTACACCGACAACTAGCCAAGGGTAGAGTACGGCATGGAGACCCATGGCCAGATTACTACTGCCAATGGTCGCGAGATAGTGACGGAAAGAGAATGTTTGAGTTGAAGAGGCTAGAGTGGACAATTATTTACGACGCATTCTAAGGCGAGCTATGACCCAGCCAAGTGCCGCAGCGGCACCGACAATAACCCCCAGCATCAACAAGACAATGACGAGATTGGAAGCCAGGCTACTCAGTGAGACGTTATACAGTTTCACTGCCATCAACAGGAAGGCCGCGCAGCCAACCATAGACGCCAGCCAAGCCGAGCGCTGCCTGACCGCTTTTTTACCAGTTGCCTTCAAAGGTTCATACCCCAATCAATCGTTCGAATTATAAATAAGGTTTAGGCTGTTTCTTTAACCCACTCGCAGCGGATCTGAATATCAGAGCGCTCCGGTTGATGACAGAAGCCATCGGTAGCAAAGACAAAGCTGTGCAGACCGGACATCTCAGTTTCTAAATGCACTGTGGCGCTGACCCAGTACATCTTACGCAGCAGCGACTCAAACTGTTCAAGCCAATAGGTCCACTCGTGTTCAACACCCTGATAGGAGGCACCAAAGTGCACCACTTCTGTAGTAAGACTCTGATCTGTAGCACCGGGCTCTGTGAGTGAAAACATCTCTCGATTGACCAGGCTCCAAGTCTCCGACGAAGGCAGCGCCTGCATAGCATCACGATTGCGCCAACGCTGTTGAATAAGCTCTTCGCTGGCAACATTCTTAATGCAGCCGTAGACCACTGACTCGCTGCGAACATCTGTGTTCATCTGTATCTCCTTCGCTCTTTATTACTGTCCTGTTACTACTATCTACTACTATCTATCCCTGCTAGTTGCGGGACTATTTATGACCCTCTAAAAAAGCCAAAAACTGCTTTTCATCAAATACTGGAATATCCAGTGACTGAGCCTTGCTCAGCTTGGAACCTGCTCCTGGACCAGCTACTACCTGAGTGGTTTTCGCCGAAACACTGCCGGCCACCTTAGCTCCGAGCTTCTGCAGTCGATCTTTGGCCTCGGCGCGACTCATAATTTCCATACCGCCGGTCAACACCCAAGTCTGACCTTTTAGAGGCTGAGAATCTTGCGCACTGATATCTATATCATCCCAGCTGACACCGGATTCACGCAATGCATTGATAATAGACAGGTTATCCGGATTGCGGAAAAAGTCGCGAATATAATAAGCCACTACGGGGCCGATATCGTCGACTTCTAGCAGTGCATCCTGATCCGCTGCAATAATCCTTTCAAGGGAACCGAAGTGACGCGACAGGGTTTCGCCAGTGGCCTCTCCTACTTCACGAATACCCAGGGCAAAGAGAAATTTACCTAAGGTGGTGTATCGGCTAGCTGCAATTGAATCAATTAAATTCTGGGCTGACTTTTCACCCATGCGCTCAAGGCCGGCTATCTTGTCGGCAGTCAATTCATAGAGATCCGCCGGGGAATAAATCAGCCCTTGGTCGACCAGCAGTTCAACCAA
Organism: Gammaproteobacteria bacterium MOLA455; assembly: GCA_000511875.1. Taxonomy (GTDB): domain Bacteria; phylum Pseudomonadota; class Gammaproteobacteria; order Pseudomonadales; family Porticoccaceae; genus HTCC2207. Next base: position 187,392 of record AZIN01000004.1, on the reverse strand, counting down.
CTTATCGCCGAGGCCGTCTATATCCATCGCTTTGCGCGAGGCAAAATGCTTAATCGCCTCCTTGCTCTGCGCACCGCAAAATAGGCCGCCAGAACAGCGCGCCACCGCCTCACCTTCAACGCGCCTAACAGGTGACTGGCAGACCGGACAGTTCGCGGGAAATACTATTGGCTTGGCGTCCGCTGGACGTCGATCTAAGACCACAGCGGCAACCTTGGGGATTACATCGCCGGCGCGACGAATAATCACCGTGTCGCCAATACAGAGGCCAAGCCGGGCAATTTCATCTCCATTGTGCAGTGTTGCATTGCTCACCGTGACACCGCCGACAAACACAGGAGCCAGACGAGCAACCGGTGTCAGGGCGCCAGTGCGACCCACTTGAAATTCCACATCCAACAGCTGGGTCATCTCTTCTTGAGCGGGAAACTTGCGCGCAATTGCCCAGCGCGGCGCTTTGGCAACAAAGCCCAGTCGCTGTTGCAGGGCTAGGTCATTGACCTTGTAAACAATGCCATCTATGTCGTAAGGCAGTTGATCCCGGCGCTCTTGCATGCGCTCATAATAGGCTTCGCAGGAGGCAATACCCTGTACAGCTTCCACATAGCCATTAATTTTAAATCCCCAGCCGCCGAGAGCTTTAAGCATATTCAAATGGCTATTTGGGGTTTCACCACCCTGAAATTGGCCAACACTGTAGGCACACATCTCCAGAGGGCGGCTAGCGGTAATTTTTGAATCCAACTGACGCAGGCTGCCAGCAGCGGCATTGCGTGGATTGACAAAGGGCTTGTCACCCTTGGCGATGGCCAGCGCATTGATCTTGTCAAAACCACCGCGGGGCAGATAGATTTCACCGCGCACTTCGAGAAGTTCGGGAATACCGACACCGCTTAATTTTAGCGGAATACTTTTAATGGTGCGCACATTGGCGGAGATATCTTCGCCCACCTTGCCGTCGCCGCGAGTAGCACCTCGGACTAAAAGTCCCTCTTTATAAAGTAAACTAACGGCAACACCGTCGAGCTTGGGCTCGCAGACATAATCGATCTGCTGATCATCTTTATAGTTGAGGCGATCGCTAATTCGTCGATCGAAGGCTTCCAGCTCTTCTTTATTGAAAGCGTTATCCAGTGAGAGCATGGGCACAGCGTGACTGACCTGTGAGAAAGATGCCAGTGCTACGCCACCAACCCGCTGACTAGGGGAGTCATCACTGACTAACTCGGGGTGCTGCTGCTCAATGCCCTGGAGCCGTCGCATGCTGCGATCGTATTCACTGTCGGGGATCGTCGGTTGATCAAGCACATAGTAGCTGTGGTTATGCTTGTTTAACTCATCCTTGAGCTGTTCATACTCTGCGCGAACCTGCTCGAGAATTTGTGCCATTTAAATATCCTTGTGATCACTGACCCTGACTGCGGCGAAAAGAAACGTCGCGGGCCCGCTGCCGATAATGATCGATGGTCTGGCGAGTCATAGAACTGCGCGTTTCATCGAGCACGCTGAGGTTCATAACCGAGGCCATACTATCAACCGACTCGACCATAATGTCGAAGGCGGACACTGGGTCGTCTATATCATCCAGAGCCATAAACAGGGTGACACCGGGAGTAGTCATCTGATCGATAGTTTTCAGATCGAAGGTGCCAGGATTGACCAGATTGGCCATGCTAAACAGCACTTCGCCAGAACCGTCTTCGTGGAGATGGCGCTGGAATATTTTTAATTCACCATAGCGAAGGCCAACATTTAATGCGGCTTCTTGCAATTGCTGGCCACTGAGCACCTCACCTTTGGGCGCCATAAGATGCATAATCAGTATCTGCTGCTGCCCCGAGGTGGTTTTGGCTGATGTGGGCTTAGCTGCTTTCGCAGCCCTGGGGGAAACGCTTGCGCTGGTAACGGGCTCTTCATTGAGTTGAAACTGTTCTTGCTTGGGCTGCTTATGGCGAAACTCCGATCCTTTCTCAAGAGCGCGGCGTAAATTTTCTTCCACCTGCTGGATATCTTCTTCGTCTCTTATGCCCACTAAGCGTGAACCACCGGAGGGGAACTGGCTGTCATTTAAGGGATCTTCAAGATCATCAGTGCGAGAATTTTTCTGTAATTTCCGCGACGACATATGCAGACTTTCGTAGCGATTTTGTTTTATCCGACGTGCGCCGTCCAAGATCACGGCTAGCAACACTAGCAGACCTACGGCGATTAAAACTTCTCTTGGTCCAATAACATCCATACAAAAAAGCTACTCAAAAAATATCAATTTTTTATGCCGGGTAATCGCTTTTCAGTGATTGATCCGCCCAGATCACTACTCCATTAAATTACTGCTTTTACTATCAGGCGTCTGCCAGTTCAGCCGCCTGATTGACGTCAACACTTACTAAACGGGAGACGCCGGGTTCATGCATGGTAACGCCCATCAACTGATTGGCCGCTTCCATTGAAATCTTGTTGTGGGTAATAAAGATAAACTGTACCTGATCCGACATCTCTTTAACCATAGCGGCGTAGCGACCCACATTGGCATCATCCAAGGGGGCGTCCACTTCGTCAAGCATACAAAAAGGTGCTGGGTTAAGTCGGAATATGGCAAATACCATAGCAATCGCTGTAAGTGCTTTTTCACCACCGGAGAGCAGCTGGATAGAGGCGTTCTTTTTACCCGGTGGTCTGGCCATTAGGGTAACGCCGGTATCCAGCAGGTCGTCGCCGGTCAACTCTAAGTAGGCGTGACCGCCACCAAAGAGTTTCGGGAACAGCTCCTGAATATTCTTGTTCACCAACTCGAAGGTCTCTTTAAAGCGCGTACGGGTTTCACGGTCAATCTTTTGGATCGCCGTTTTCAGTGTCTCCATGGCTTCTTCGAGTTCGGCGTTCTGGGTATCCAGATACTCTTTACGCTCAGATTCAATCTTGTATTCATCTATAGCCGCTAAGTTGATCGGACCCAGACGATTAATACGGTTGCCAATCAACTGCAGCTGCTCTTCCCAATCGACCATCTCGGCATCTTCAGCCAAATTTTCCAACAGAACCTCAAGATCGCCGCTCTTCTCGACGATCTGCTCTTCAATGGTACGGCTTAGAGTTGTAATCTCTTGGGCGGCAATACGTTGAGCTTCGAGTCTGCCGCTCACTTCCTGCAACTGCTCTTCACGTTCCATGCGCTGCTTCTCTTGCTTGCGCATCTCGTGATCCACCTCTTCCATTTCTGTGCGAGCTGTATTCAGTTCGCCTTCGATGGTGAGTCTTAACTCAAGTTTTTCTTCCAGCTCAAGCTGATACTTATCCGATGGATCATCTTTAATATTAAAGGCTTCACGGAGCTGAGTGCGACGCTCTTGGAGCCTCGCCACCTGGACTTTAAGCCGTTCAATACCCTCAAGAATAGAGCTCAACTGAGTGCTCAATGAGCCTTCGCGGACTGCTAGATCATGGCGCTGATCTCGGTCTTGGCGAGCCTTTTGGCGGGCTGTATCAAGATGCTCGCGAAAACCTTCACGCTGTTCCACCAAGCTCTCACGACGCTCGGTATCGGCCTCCATTTTTTCGATGGACTGCTGCAGCAACTGGCGTGCTTCGGCTAGATTTTCCTGCTCCAACAGCTGTTGGTGATGAACGTCGGCAAGTTCTTTATCGGCCCGCTCTTTACGTGCTTTCAGCTGTTCGATCTGAACCTGAAAACCACTGAGTTTAGAGCGCAGGTCTGCATAGGTGCTCTGCTGCTGGGCAACACTGCCAGCAATTTCCTGGCGCTGCGCTTCCAGCTCTTGAAGTTTATTTTCAGTGCTCTGACGCTGCGTTTCTAATTCGCCAATCTGCTTATCTAGGGTCTGCTTTTGCTCGCCAATGCTGAGCAACTCTTGCTTGCGTTTAAGCACACCGGCTGTGGCATCTTTGTCCCGGGCCACGCGCAACCAGTTATTGCCCAGCCAGATACCCTCGCGGGTAACCACTGATTCAATCGGCGACAGAGACGGCTGCAAGGCGACCGCTTCAGCCAGTGTTTCAGCTGCGTAAATATTGCCCAGCAGACCTTGCACTGCGTCACCGCTAACCAGATCGCTCAGTAGTTTGGCCTTGTTACCGCTGGCAGCCGCCTGACTGACGTTGCCAATCAGCAGCAACTCACCCTTTTTAAAATCATCGAGCAGACCGATATTGGCTACCACATCGTCCACTGCAACAGCCTGTAGATAGCTGCCCAAGACGGTCTCGGCGGCCACTTCCCAGCCATGGTCCGGTTTGACCGAATCCACTAGGCGCGGGTTGGAACCCAAACCTTTTGAGTCGAGCCATTTTTTTTCTGCGTCGTCACCCATCGCTGCTTGCTGCAGAGCTTCGAGAGAGGCGCGACGGCCATTTAAACTCTGCTGCTGACTGCGGGCCTGATCCAACTCAACACTGAGCTGCTTGACGCTGCCGCGGGCGCTTTCAATCTGCGCACTGTTTTCTATACGTTGATTTTCGATACCTTCACGAGCCTGCTCTGCATCGCTGAGCTGTTCTTGAATCAGTGCCATCTCTTCTTCAGCTGGGCTGGCTAAATAACTGCTAGCTTCAGTGGCGAGATTATCGTGGCGTTCGCTGAGACGACGCATCAACTGCTCGAGATGCTGGATGCGTGACTGCTGAACTTCAGCTTGCTGGCGCGGTGCAGCAGAGGTCTGATTAAACTCGTCCCAAGCCTGCTGCCACTGCTGCATGGATTCTTCAGCAGCCTGTAAGGTTTCCGATGAAACAGCCTCGGCTTCGCGAGCCAGTTCGAGAGCCGGCGCCAACTGATCGAATTCTGCCTGCCAGCCGGCGGCTTTCTGAATATCGGCGTTGAGGTGTTGCTCGGATTCGGTAAAGTTGCGTTCCGTCTGCTCAAGATCTTTGTGCAGTTCCGAGGCGCGCTGTTGGGCGTGCTCAATAGCCTGTTCAATGCGGGCAACATCACCGCCAACTTTATAGAAGCGCCCCTGCACTTCATTAAAGGTATCGTTTAGGTCAGCTGACTGAGTGCGCAATTTCTCAATTGAGGTATCACAGCCAATGCGTTCGGTAACAATGCGCTCACGCTCAATTTCAAGCTCGCCAATGATCTGTTTCTGTTCCATGGCCGAGACGTTGTAACCACGCCATTTCAGAGCCAGCAACTCAGCGGATAATTGGCGCTCTTCTTTTTTGTACTCGGAGTATTTTTCGGCCGCTTTGGCCTGACGCTCAAGACGGCTTAATTGGCGACCTAGCTCGTCGCGAATATCGGTGAGACGCTCAAGATTTTCCATGGTGCGGCGAATACGGTTTTCGGTGTCCCGGCGACGCTCTTTGTATTTGGAAATGCCTGCCGCTTCTTCGATATAAACCCGCAGCTCTTCCGGACGGGCCTCAATTAGGCGGGAGATCATGCCCTGCTCAATAATCGCGTAACTACGCGGTCCTAGACCGGTGCCAAGGAAAATATCTGTGATATCACGGCGGCGACATTTGCTGCCATTTAGATAGTAGTTGGACTGACCATCTCGGGTCACTTTACGCTTGATGCCAATCTCGGAGTAAGAGGCATATTCGCCAACGATGCGCCCTTCGGAATTGTCAAAGATCAGTTCAATAGACGCTTGGCCAACAGGCTTACGACCACCAGAGCCATTGAAAATAACATCGGTCATGGACTCGCCGCGAAGGTTCTTTGCGGAGCTCTCACCCATCACCCAGCGAACGGCATCGATAATATTGGATTTGCCACAGCCATTGGGGCCGACGACGGCACAGAGATTAGTTGGAAAATGGACTGATGTCGGGTCGACGAAGGATTTAAATCCAGCCAGTTTTATCGATTTAAGCCGCATAGGTATTCAGTCTTTTCTGTAATAAGTCATGTGAACAATCATGTAGACAGTGCGCAACCAAGATCAATCACTGCCTGAAAATGACGTTTATTCTACACGTTCAGGCACCGACACAAAACAGAAATAAAAACTCACTCCACTGAACGTCAGAAGCGTCCAGGAGAACCTCAAAATAACCTGAGAAAAGGCCCTACTGTGCGTAGGGCGAGGTAATCTCTAACGAGAATTGAAGGTCTGCAGAACTGCTCGTGACCACATCACTAATCACCTGCCAATCACCTTGCTGAGGTGTAGCACTTCCAGTGCTGGACAACCTTGCCACCACCCTGATGTTTTTATCGGCGAGACTGCGGCCGGCCATCAGCACATCGCTGTCACTGAGTGTTAGCTCAAGCGGTAATTCACCGGCCAGCAGCTTGCGCGCTGCTAAAGGCATTGGCGGACCGTCGGCTTCGACAATCGCCACAAAGACTAACTGGCTTGGCTCAAACTGAATACTTGGCGCTATGCTCAGTTTGAGATTGACCGTCACTGCGTCGCTATCCGTCGGCATATCACCAGCCAACTGCAGCGCCTGTTGAATTCCACCCTGCAAGGCTTTCCAACTGTCACCCGCTGGGTTTAGTCCACGAGCAGCGCCCTGCCAATAGCTTATAGCGCGGGAGTAATCTGCTTCTTGAAATGCCTGAATACCTTTGAGTCCCAATACAGTTTGATTCTGAGAGTCGGCCCCATAGGCCTGGTCCAGCGCCGCAATCACCCGATCGGAAAAGCGGTTAGCATCGACAAAAAAGAGTGCCTGTGCGTACTGAGCTAAAAGGTAGGGTTCATTCGGCTGAATCCGCAGTGCCTCAGCAAAATAGTCAGATGCCGCTAGCATCTTGCTGGCTGCAACCGCATCTTCAGCCAGAATAGTCCAATAGTAGAGATTATCGGGGCGCTGCTTGACCCGCTCAGCGATTCTGGCAATCAACGCTGGAGTCACCTGAGATTGCTGATTAACCATGCGTTCAGCAAGTGTCTCGGCAATCTGCTGATCAATTCCGGAACCCAGACTGCGATATATCCCCAAGCTAGAGAGAGAAATTGCGAAGATTAAAACCGGCAGTAACCAAAAGCCCTTCGCCATCTTGTTTAACGAGCCCTTTGAGGCAACTCGCTGAAGCTGCACAGCTGCAGTGTTGTTTAACAACAGCTGCTCAGCCTCGATCAACATCTGGGCTTGCTGTTCGGCACTGATCTCACCACGATCAACCTGCTGTTGATACTGCAGCTGCTGATCGCGAAAAATATCAATATTGGCCTGCTCGGCAATGTTTTCAGCTTCCTCAACAGAACTATTTTCAGCCTGCTCTCGATTTCTGGCGGTATAAAACGGCAGCGCGACGAAGGGTATGCTACCCAGGATTAGTATTGCTGTGACGAGTCCAAGACTCATTAGTCAGTTCCTTGTTTAGGGCTATTCAATAATTTATCGAGACGCTGCTGTTGATCAGCACTGCGCACAGGTATATCGGCTTCTTGACTGTCGCCGAGCTTCTTGGCCCGCGATAGGCGCAGCATAATCAATCCGCCCAGCACCACTAGTACCACCGGCGCAGCCCATAAAAACCAAGTGGCGCGATTCACTTCTGGTCGGTAGAGAATAAATTCTGAGTAGCGATTTTTTAGATAGTCTTTGATCTCAGTATCGCTCAAATCCTGCTCTAGCAGACGCTGCACTTCAGCACGCAGATCTTGCGAAATCGCCGAATTAGAGTCGGCCAAATTTTGATTTTGACACTTGGGACAGCGCAGTTCTTGAAGTAATTGTTGATAGCGGGGGCGCAGAGATTCATCGGAAAAACTGACTACATCTTCAACCGCCATGGCGGTGCTAGAAAGCAATAAGAATAAGCCAACTTGTTTCAATAAGCCCAAACTCGGCCTGACACTACTCTGCATTGGCTTCATCCACTAACTGCTGATACAGATCGCGGAACTCCTCATTCCACACCCGCTCGTCCACCACACCCACACGGCGATGACGAACAATCCCCTCGGCATCGACTAGATAGGTTTCCGGCGCGCCGTAGACACCCAGATCAATACCCAGCACACCGCGGGGATCAAAGATTGAAAACTGATAGGGGTCACCTCGCTCTTGCAGCCAGTCCTGAGCCAACTTGCGATGATCTTTGTAATTGAGACCGACTATAACCACGCCATCTTTAGCTAGACTGTTTAGCCAGGGATGCTCAATGCGACAGGCAAAGCACCAGGTCGCCCAAACATTAACCAGCAGCACCTGACTATCAAAATCATCGGTGCTAACTTGACGCTCAGGCTGGTGTAATTCTTCGAGAGCAAAGTCTGGAAAGGGTTCGCCGACCAGAGCTGAAGGCAGATCCAAAGGGTCCTTGCCAAGGCTAAAAAAGAGAAAGGTGCCTAGGGCCAGGCAGAGAGCAAAGGGAATAAACAGGGTTAACCGATTCATTGTGCCCCGACCTCTACCGCTGTTGCTCCTGGTTGCGCTTTTGCTAGAGTGCGCGACTGACGTCGACGATAGCGTTTATCCATCACCGATAGCAGACCACCCAGACCAATCATTAAGCCGCCCAACCAGATACAGCGGACAAAAGGCTTCACATGCAGGCGAATAGCCCAGGCATCACCTTTGAGCGGCTCGCCGAGAGAGACATAGAGATCTCGAGTCAGGCCAGCATCCAGAGCCGCTTCGGTCATTACCTGATTGCGAGCTTCATACTTGCGTTTCTCTGGGTGCAATACAGCCACCAGGCGATCATTTTTATAGGCACTAATCTGCCCACGACTGGCACCATAGTTAGGACCCTGAACAAAGTCGAGACTATCGAAAACAAACTCATAGCCTGCCACTTCCGCGCGATCTCCGGGCACCATCCGCACATCTTTCTGCACGTCGTACACCGAGCTTAAGCCAACCCCAAGGGCGCAGACGGCTATACCTATATGGGCGACCTGCATTCCCCAGTAACTGCCAGGCAATTTAGTAATATTTATTAATCTGGATCCCGACTTAGAAGAACCGCGATCCAACTTCTGCCACAGATCTTCAAGACTCATAGTCACGACCCAAAAGCTCGCGCCGAGGGTAATTGCAGCGGTAATCGAATAGGTCGCCCAAGACATACTCTCAGCCAAAAATAGCGGCAATATCAGCGCCGCACTGAGACTGATCAGAAACGGCACCATGCCCTTTTGAAGAAGCATATTAGCGTCAGTTTTCTTCCAGCGAGAGAACACTGCAAAGCCCATGGCGACCATCAGACCCAGAGTCATAGGGACAAAGAAGACGTTAAAGTAGGGAGGCCCAACGGAAATCTTACCCAGGTCCAAGACATCCGCTATAAGAGGATAGAGTGTGCCAATCAAAATCATCGCCATGGCGCTAACCAACAGGACATTGTTCAACAACAGCATCATTTCTCGAGAAAGGCCGCTGTAACTAACCACCTCGGCATCGCCCTGCTGACGCTGAACAACCGGCCCTCGAAGAGCAAACAGCAACAGTGAACTACCCACTACCAAACCAAGAAAAGCGAGAATAAAGATACCGCGCTCTGGATCATTGGCAAAGGCATGTACCGACGTCAGCACCCCTGAACGCACCAAAAAAGTACCCAGAAGACTGAGAGAAAAAGCCAAAATAGCCAACAGTAAGGTCCAGCTTCGGAAGGCGCCCCGCTTTTCCGTCACCGAAATACTGTGTACCAGGGCGGTTCCAACCAACCAGGGCATCAGCGAGGCGTTTTCCACCGGATCCCAGAACCACCAGCCGCCCCAACCCAGTTCGTAGTAAGCCCACCAGCTGCCAAGGGTGATACCGATGGTAAGAAATACCCAGGCACTATTAATCCAGGGTCGCGCCCAGCGTGCCCAAGCGCTATCGAACTGACCGCCAATCAGCGCCGCCACAGCAAAGGCAAAGGCCACTGAGAAGCCAACATACCCCATATACAGCATAGGAGGATGGACAATCAGACCGAAATCTTGCAGCAGCGGATTGAGATCGCCGCCCTCAGTGGGAGAGAACGGCAGAATTCGCGCAAAAGGATTCGAGGTTAAAAGAATAAACAGACCAAAGCCTACAGAGATGGCGCCGAGAATCGACAGCACTCGCGATGAAAGCACTAGCGGCAGATGGCCGCTAAAGATCGCCACCGCCGCAGACCAGACCGCAAGTATCAACGCCCAAAGTAGCAGCGAGCCCTCGTGAGCACCCCATACTGCACTAACCTTAAATTGCGTTGGCAGCAGGGTATTGGAATTATCCGCCACGTACTGCAGAGAGAAATCATCCTGCACAAACGCCGCAGTTAAACAGGCAAACGATATCGCCACAAAGACAAGTTGGCCAAGAGCCAACGAGTGGCCAAGACGCATCCAGCTGCGATAGCCGGCAAAGGAACCAGCCATGGGAACAATCGCCTGAGCTACAGAGAGACAGAGGGCAATAATAAGTGCTATGTGACCATATTCAGCAATCATTTATAGCTCCCGCCCTGCTCTTTTTTGTCTTCTTGCTTCGCCTTGTAGGCCGCATTCATCGCATCCGCCACTTCGGGAGGGGTATATTTTTCATCGTGTTTGGCCAAAATCTGGGTCGCCTGGAGCACCAAATTTTCATCGACCTTGCCGGAGGCAATGGCGGCCTCGCCTTCAGCAAACAGATCCGGAAGAATACCGGTGTGCTCGACAGTCAGCATCTCGGCACCATCGGTAATCTTGAACTGGACCCATAGGGAATCATCCGAGCGCATCACCGAGCCATCTACCACCATGCCACCAGCACGCAAAAACGTACTCTTCGGCGCTTCACCGGAAACAATCTGTGCTGGGGTATAAAAGAAATTGCCATTCTCGCGGAGCATGTAGACCACCAGACCTATGACTAAGGCCGCGGACACCACAAGCAGTATGACTAACTGTAAACGTTGTTTACGCAATGGATGCATTAATTACTTTCCTCATGACTGTCTGACAAAGATGCTGTTTTTGCGGCAAGCTCACGATCCTGCTGACGCTGGATATCTCGATTCACTTCTTGCAGCAGGGCGCGCTGCTTAAACAATGGCGCAATAACCAACCACAGCATTGCCGCCAAAGTCACTGCAAGCGACGACCACACATAGACGCCATGGCCACTCATATTCAATAAGGCCTCGAAGCTCTCAAAGTACATAGTTAGCCCCCCGCCTTGGCAGTTACCAGCTCGCGAACCCAGCTGGTCTTGCGTTCACGACGGAGAATTTCATTGCGCGTGTGCAGAATAAGCGCCACTGCGTAAAACAGATAAAAGCCTACAATCATCACCAGCAGAGGCATAAACATATCCATGTGCATACTCGGCGCCGACGTCAGTTTGATCGTCGCCGGCTGGTGCAATGTATACCACCAGTCCACCGACTTATTGATAATCGGAATATTCACTGTACCCACAAGGGCCAAAATCGCACTGGCCCTGCTCGCCGCGTCGACGCTGTGATAGGCATACTGCAGAGCCATGACACCGGCATAGAGAAACAGCAGAATCAGCATGGAGGTAATCCGCGCATCCCAGACCCAGTAGGCACCCCAGGTGGGCTTACCCCAAACCGCGCCAGTAAACAGTGCAATAAAGGTCAACACAGCACCTATGGGCGCCGCTGCTTTCATGACCATATAGGACATTTTCATCTTCCAAATTAGCCCGATGGCGCCGGCTATAGCCATAATAAAATAGCCCGACTGGGCTAAAAACGCCGCTGGCACATGGATATAAATAATTCTAAAACTATTGCCCTGCTTGGCATCTTCGGGAGCAAAAGCCAGACCCCAGACCAAACCGGTGGCCAACACTAGCAGTGCCACCAGAGACAACCAAGGCAACCATTGACCACTGCGCTGATAGAACCATCGCGGTGACCCGAGGCGATAAAACCACTGCCAGCTTGGAGACTCCTTCGAGGGCCCACCGGAGAGGGTGCTGGAGAACTTATCAGAAAGCCAACTCATATCTGCAAACCTATTTCATTCATTAGTTACTGGCCGTAACGCGCAGCGCCCCGGCAGCAGCCAGAGGACACAGCGCCACTGATGCGGCAAACATAGCGCCCAATATCGCTAGGGGCGGCAGCCAATTTAATCCATCAACGGCATAGCTTACCGTCGCCGTACCAAAAATAATCACTGGCATATAAAAAGGCATTACCAGCAGTGACAGCAACAGGCCACCTTTGCGCAGCGACACCGTCAGCGCCGCACCCACAGCACCGACCAAGCTTAAACAGACGGTGCCTAGGGCCAGACTGCAGACCAGCGGCAGATAACCCACACTGGGCAGCGACAGCATCAATCCGAGCAGCGGTGAAACCAGCGTCAGAGGCAGACCGGTAGTCAGCCAGTGAGCCGTTATCTTGCCTAACAGGGGCAGCGGCAATAGCTGGGGAGTAATTAGCATCTGCTCGAGACTGCCGTCTTGATAGTCACTGGTAAACAACCCATCCATTGACAGCAGTGTCGCCAGCAGAGCCATCACCCAGATCATGCCCGCCGCAACCTTTTCAAGCTGTGCCGCTTCTGGCGTTAAGCCGAGAGGAATCAGGGTCGAGACCATAATAAAAAATATAACTGGACTGGCCACTTCGCCACTGCGCCTATAGGCCAACAGTAGATCCCGTCGCAACCAGGCGGCAAAACCGCTATCCATTTTTCGCGCCGCTTGACTCGCCATTAGGTGAAACTCTCAACTGAAGGCAACAGCTTATATTTACGGAGGCCGGAGAGTGCCAGATCTTGGTGAGTCGAGAGAATCACAGCACCGCCCTTCGCCACATGTTGCTGCAAGCAGGACTGCAAAAATATCACCCCCTGCTTATCAATTGAGGTGAAGGGTTCATCCAGATACCAGAGGCGCGCCTCGCTGATCAGCAAGCGTGCTAGAGCAACCCGGCGATGCTGACCTGCAGACAGAGCGTAACAGGGCATATCCGTGTATCCGGCCAAGCCAACCTGAGTGAGCGCATCCTGAACTGATAGGCTATTTGACTGGGCTGAACTAGCCACCATCCAGCGCAGATTTTCCTCGGCGCTGAGATTTAATTTAACCGCGGGCTGATGGCCAATATAGAGCATATCTGAGAGGTAGCCATAACGGCATTTGGATATCGACTGACCAAGATAGAAAATATCCCCAGCGCTGGGCTGAAGGGAGCCGGTAAGCAGGCGCAGCAGGGTCGTTTTGCCGCTGCCATTGGCACCCTCAATCTGCAACAGGTCGCCGTCGGCCACAGAAAAGTTCACCCCGGAGAACAGGCAGCTGTCATCGCGATCGAAGGCGAGATTTTCAACACTCAATAATGGCACTTGCGACACAAATAGTTTCCAAGGGAAGTGAATTTTTGACGCTGGCTATTATGCCAACATTAGGGTTGGAATGTCGTAAAAATCTGCTTCATAGCATCGCAGTGAAAATGTTGATGGGGGGCGTATCAGAAAGCTCGGCGTGAGGACCGAGCCTGGGATCTTATTAAATGATCAAGCTTTTTGTCATTAACTCTCTATTCCAAGCTTTTTACCTTGAAACCTTCGACTTCAATCTAAGTCAAAATCGTAATCATAGTCTTGGATCTGTTTTTTAAGCCGCGCCTGCTCAAGCTTTTCCTCCAAGCGGCGGCGCGCTTCGCGATCAACCTCCATTTTGCGCTTTTCAGATAGCACAGGTTCTTGCTGCTCTGCAAAATCGTCGTCTGTATCTAGCTCTATTTCGTCGCTCATAAGTCACCTTTAAATTAGAGCCCACAACAGGTTTCAGCTAACCGCGCTGACCTCATCAACAGTGCAAAAAAGTAATTCCAAAACAGGTTTTCGTCAAGAACTTAAAACCCATGTTTTTCAATGAGTTAAAAAATAGTTTTGCCGAGAGTAGACAACAACAGCAAAATCACCCCAGCAACATAGGTGTGGCTAAAATGGGCTATACAAAACCCGAACAAAACTGTCTGCCTGAAACTACTAGCCGATTTAGCACTCCAATCCTCGACTGCGTTCAAGCCGTAATATGTGTATAAGAGATTGAGTCACTTAATTACTATCATGGAGCAAACAAAAGAATGAAGCTTAACCGATCCCTTACCGCCACCATCATTGCCCTTAGTCTTTTCAGCTTTATGACATTAAAGGCCGTTGCCAAGGAACAGAGCGCGGTGTTTGCCGGAGGCTGCTTTTGGTGCACAGAAAGTGATTTCGAGAAGCTCGATGGTGTGATGTCCGCCACATCTGGGTATATAGGAGGCCAACTAAAGAATCCAACCTACAAACAGGTGTCGGCCGGAGGCAGTGGTCATACCGAAGCCGTCGAAGTGATTTATGATGATCAAACGATCAGCTACAGCGAACTGGTGGAGTATTTCTGGAAGACTATTGACCCCACAGATGACGGCGGTCAGTTCTGTGATCGCGGTCAGCAGTACCGCAGCGAGATTTTCTATCAAACTGAAGAGCAGCGCAGTATCGCCCAATCGTCAAAGGATGCCCTCGCTGCCAGCGGTCTTTTAAAAACTGAGATCATCACCCAGCTCACGCCCTGGAGTCGCTTCTATGCCGCAGAGGACTACCATCAGGATTACTACCTAAAGAACCCAGTGCGCTACAACTACTACCGCTGGGGCTGTGGTCGCGACAAACGCCTCGCGGAGCTATGGAATGAGCCAGCAAAGTAATAAAGAACAGTGTTAGATTAGCGGCCCATCACTAGCGAGCCGCTGCATGCGGCGGAAACATCACTAGTGAACGACCAAAACATCCCCGCGAACATGATGTATGACCTTCTCCGAAGTATTGCCAAACAGCTTGTCCGCCACCTTGGCCGTGAGCTTTCTCGCTGCTGCACTGCCAATCACTAGAGCACCGCTGTCCCCTACTGCATCCGCAAGTTCAATGTCAGCAAAACCACGTCTGACCTCGATGACATCTGAATCTATAGCCAGTTTGACAAGCGTCTCGCGGATAACGTCTTCAGCATGTTCCAAGGCCTGTGCACCCATATCCGCAATCACAGTGGGGAACTGACCGGGCATTCCAGGCATAGGCCCAACAATGGCCTGAGTTTGCGACCAATCTGGGACCACCGATACTACATGTAATTCGATATTCAGAGCAGTGGCCAGTTCACTGGCTTTTTGCAAAACACGCTCGCCCAAGAGTCGATGATTTTCAGTTTCATCCAAAGTGCTAAACGCTGCCACCACTCTGTTTAATTGTGCAGTGGAGTCATTAACCAACCAAACTGGACAGCTAGCACCACGCAGTAGATGCCAGTCCTCCGGGGTATGCAAAAATTCAGCTATACGAGAATGGCGCTGCACCGCCTTAATCACCAGATCGGCGGAGATCTTTTTCGCCTCTGAGATCACATGAAAGTGCCAGCGCCGTCCCCAGTGCATGGTCGATGTAAAGTGATCGCCAAATTTATCCGTGAGTCGCCGCAGCTTGACTTCGGCTTCATCAAGTATCGCCTGCTTCACCTCTTGATAATTGTCGAACCCTACATAGCGATTAAGCTCCTCAATGGAATCATATACAGTCATAAATAGATGGATATTACCGCCACTGGTAGCGGCCAATTGAATTGCCTGCCTGAGTACATGTTCGTCACTACTTGAGCCATCTAACACAACCAGCATATTTTTCATTACAACCCTCGCAATAGCGTTATTTACCGTAGTTTCAGTGTAGTAGGCAAACCGCCCAACGGCACAAATTATCTCAACACGAGGAAAATCGGACTGATGTAAATCAACTCAAGGTCTATACTGAAGTTGAGCGTACGGGTGGATTAAAGGTTGCCGGACGCGATCTGCGCCACCTAGACGATATTGTGACTAACCATTTACATTAATGTCCCCAGATACCAGTGAAGATCTGGCCGCAGACTCATTTTTGATAGGGATTTCTAATCATCGAGACTACAAAAAAAATATTCGTCGGCTTCGAAAGACCGCTTAGCTGCAACACCTGCCGTATCAACAGCCTCTGCTTACCTCTGGGCCTGGATGCCGACGATCTGTATAAACTCGACGAATTTATCCAACATAAAAAACCGCTGCAGCCAAGGGAGGGCGTGTATTTTAGCGGCGACCCGTTCACCTCTATTTACGCTGTTCGCTCCGGCTCAATTAAGTGCTTTTGCATTGATTCCGATGGTCGCGAACAGGTCACAGGATTCTATTTTCCAGGGGAGGTATTTGGCTGGGATGGACTAGCCGACGAGAAATATCAAAAAACGGCTATAGCTCTTGAGACCACCTCTGTCTGCCAAATACCCTATGAACAGCTAGATGAATTAGGCAATTCAATACCCTCGATCCAAAAATATATGATGAAGCTGATCAGTCGCGAGATCAACACCGACCAACGCTTGATTGCGCTGCTGGCAGGGAACTCGGCACAGCAAAAACTCTCCAGTCTATTGCTTAGCATCTCTGATCGCCGAGCCCTACAGGGGCTCTCTTCGACGCGAATTTGGCTGCCTATGTCCAGGGGTGAAATCAGCAGCTATCTCGGCCTAACAGTTGAAACCGTCAGCCGCGTGCTGGGGCATTTCCAAAGAAAAAAATACCTCTCCGTGAATAAAAAAGAGATAGAAATACTCGACAAACAGGCGCTTCGCGACCTGATCCACAGCACCGCGGAAGTGGAGTAATTTACATCCGCCCTCTTTGCCACGATAATCAGGCCAACAAACCCCTAATCTTATTCAATATGGAGAAAATAGAATGGCCACAGCAAGTGCGCGACATATATTGGTTGATAGCGAAGAGAAATGTGCATCATTAAAGCAGCAAATTGAAGCTGGCGCAGACTTCGCCAACGTAGCAAGTGAACATTCAAGCTGTCCCTCAGGTAGCCGCGGCGGCGATCTCGGTCAGTTCGGCCCAGGACAAATGGTCAAAGAATTCGACGACGTAGTATTCGCCGGTGAGCTGGGTATGGTTCACGGTCCCGTTCAAACCCAGTTTGGTTACCATCTATTAGAGATCACCAGTCGCGAAGACTAGTTCATTTCTCTTTAGCCCATCAATATCTTCATCAAAAACTCTGATTGCTGCGATATTGATGGGTTACTTACCCACCGTTAAAAAACCTTCTGCAGAATCGGTTATTGATTGAGCTCAAATTCAGCGAGCTTTACAATAGTGCTGTCCCACTGCGTTAAATACTGAACAATGCAAACGCAGACAATCCGCAAGCTGAGCTATTAAATTTAGAAATTAGTTCAGAGACGCGTCAAAACACTGGCTCAGGCACTGGAAATCTACATGAAAATCTATCGAGTTGGCGGCGCCGTTCGCGACAAATTACTCAATTATTTCAGTGATGAAAATGATTGGCTGGTGGTGGGTGCGACCCCAGAAAAAATGGTCGAACTCGGTTATCTGCCCGTCGGCAACGATTTCCCGGTATTTATTAAACCTGACACTGGTGAAGAATATGCTCTGGCCCGCACCGAACGCAAATCAGGTCATGGCTACGGCGGGTTTACCTTTCATGCCGCTGCAGATGTCAGCCTTGAAGAAGATCTGGTGCGCCGAGATCTAACGATTAACGCCATGGCTGAAGATGAGGATGGCCAGCTTTACGACCCCTATCAGGGTCAGGCCGATCTGGAGAAAAAGATCCTCCGCCATGTCTCTGACGCCTTTACCGAAGATCCGTTAAGGGTGTTAAGAGTGGCCCGCTTTGCCGCTCGCTATCACCATTTGGGTTTCACTATTGCTCCCGAAACCATTGAGCTGATGAGCGCAATCGCAAGCAGCGGCGAGCTAGATTATTTGGTCGCTGAGCGAGTTTGGAAAGAAACTGAACGGGCCCTCGGCGAGCGCTCACCTGATGTCTACATCGACGTTTTGCGTCAATGTGGCGCGCTGGATGTTCTCTTCCCTGAGGTCTCAAGGCTGTTTGGTGTGCCACAGCGCGCTGACTATCATCCAGAAATTGACACAGGCATCCACACTTTGATGGCACTGCAACAGTCAGTTCGGCTCTCCGACAGCAGCAAAATTCGCTTCGCTGTACTGGTTCATGATCTCGGCAAAGGTATTACCCCAGACCATGTACTGCCTAGCCATCGCGGCCATGAAGCTCGCGGCGTGCCGTTGGTCAATGATGTTTGCGATCGCTTTAAGGTGCCCAATGATGTGCGCCAGTTAGCTCTGGTAGTCACCGAGTATCACCTGATGTGTCACAAAGCCCTGGAGCTCAAACCAGAAACTATTGTCCATCTACTCAAAGGCGTGGGCGCGCTAAAATCTCGCGACCGTCTTGAAGACTTTATTCTCTGTTGCGAGGCTGATGCCCGCGGCAGAACCGGCTTTGAAGATCGCACCTACCCATCTTCGGATTATCTCCGTGCGGCAGTCGACGGAATCAGCAATATTAGCGTTGCCGACCTTGTCGAAGCCGGACTAGATGGTGCCGAGATTGGTCGACAATTGCATATGCGCCGTATTGCACATATGTCAGAAATCAAACAACAATATCCTAATAAGTAGCGAATCATGAACAACAGCAGCGTAACCCCTGTAGTACTGATTACTGGCGCCGCCAGACGTATTGGTGCAGTCACAGCCGAACTATTTCACAACGCCGGCTACAGCGTAATTATTCACTACAACCGTTCCGCTGCTGACGCCGACCGACTCTGCGAGAAATTTAACCAGCTGCGTACAGACAGCTGTGTGCTGGTGCAGGCGGATCTCAATGATATGGCTGGTATAGACAAAATTGTTCAGCTAGTGGGCTCGATCGGACGTCTCGATGTGCTCATAAATAACGCCTCAAGCTTCTATCCCACGCCTTTGGAGCAGTGTACCAATGAGCAGTGGGACGATCTTATCAACAGCAATCTCAAAGGACCGTTTTTTCTGACTCAAGGCTTGGCGCCACAGCTTACTGCTGCCTGTGGATCCGTAGTCAACATCTCTGATATGCATGCCCGGCAGGCGCTTAAGGATCACCCGATCTACACCATTGCGAAGGCCGGCAATATAGCTATGACCAAATCAATGGCGCTGGACATGGCGCCTCATGTACGGGTAAATAGTGTCGCACCTGGTGCAATTCTGTGGCCTGAGCACGAGGAAGACGATATTGCCAAACAGAACTCTGTGCTCAACAATGTTCCCATGGGACGCCTTGGCAGTGAGATGGACATTGCCGGAACCGCGTTCTTTTTGGCAGTTGATGCCAGCTATGTAACAGGCCAAACCATCGCGGTGGATGGCGGCAACTCAAACAGCCTGTGACATTACAGGACGCACAGGCGCTGACTATTACCTTTAAATCACCGACAATTTCTTGTGCATAATAAAGGCATCGACGTAGCCATTGGCAGACTGAAAAGCCTCCGGAATCTCGCCGATAATCGAGAATCCAAGCTTCTCCCAAAGGTTTACAGCACCTGTATTTGTTGACACAACGAAATTAAATTGCATCGCCAGAAATCCCTGTTTTAAAGCCGCCTCTTGGGAATGCTCACACATCATCGATGCGACACCCTTTCCGCGCTGATTCTCATCAACCACATAGGCCGCGTTGCATACATGAGCTCCCAGTAGTGGTTGATTCGGTTTTATGTAATATGAACCGAGAACGCAGTCATGTTCATCAACAGCGACAAAGGTTGCCGATACGTTTTGAATCCAAAACTCATACGCTTGAGTTTCGCTTATATTAGAAAAAGCGTATGTTTCACCGGCGTGGAAAATCGGCTTAATGATGGCCCAAACATCGGGCCAATCGGAGGATTTAAAAGGTCGGACTATCATCACTACTCAACTTATTAAGAGGCGCCACAGGCGCTATCCGCTACAGGCCCCAAAAGGTATTTAGCCACTAATTGGCAACAGGGTAATCTCTACCCGACGATTAAGCTGCTTGCCCGCGGCACTGCCATTGTCTGCTATAGGCTGTCGCTCACCAAAACCAATGGTCTCTATTCTAACCGGCAAGATCGATTGCGACACCAAATAACCCGAGACAGATTGTGCGCGTCGCTGGGATAAATTCTGGTTAAAAGCTGCACCACCATCGCTGTCTGTATGGCCGGCAACTACAACTAAGGTTTTATCATACTCTTCGAGCACCAAGGCCACTGAGTCGAGCACTGAATAAAAACTCGCATTAATATCCGCACTGTTGCTGGCGAAGGTAATATTGCTCGGCATAATTAGATTGATATTGTCTCCAACCCGCTCGACACTGACGCCAGAACCACGTAGCTGTTGACGCAGCTTTGCCTCCTGGGCGTCCATATAATAACCGATACCACCACCAATGGCAGCGCCACCACCCGCAGCGGCCAAGATGCGTTTATTGCGCTTGCGGCTGTCTTCATCTTTGTTGTCTAGATAGGCCACCACAGCGCCAACGCCGGCACCTATGCTGGCGCCAATGGCTGTTTTACTGGCTTTTTCGTCACCAGTATAGGGATCAAAGGTGGTACAGGATGGCAATACGGCGAAAATAGCGAGATAGAAAAGGCTGGCGAGAGATGTTTTCATGGTTACTCCTTTAAATAGTGTTTGGGCGTCACTGCCCTGATCAAAAAATTAGTTGCTTGCTTGATTATAGTGAGCGAAAAATCAACTGCGGCCAATAATCGGCAGCTACTTTGCCCGGGTGATATTTTCACCGCGCCAGATAAACTCAATCGGCCACAACTTTTGCTTATTTTTATCGAAATCCTGCCACAGTTGCAAAAAGCTTATGCCCATCTGTGGATGCACTGTCGTGGGGGCAGTTTCAGCCAGAGGCTGCAGCACAAAGGCATTCTTAAGTACTTCATCGCGGGGTATAGCGACCCCATCGATTACCCCGACACGATCATCGACGGTTAAAATATCAATATCCAAACTTCGCGCGCCAAATTTGGGCGCGGTGCGATCACGACCCTGCGCGTCTTCGATTGCCTTGAGTATTTTCGAGAGCTCACCGACCGATTGGGCCGAGTGAATGCCCACTACCAGATTGTAGAAACTGTCGCCTTCAAAACCCACTGCCTCACTCTCATAGACCGAGGAGATAATCAGCTCGCCAAAGGTATCGGCTAGTGCATCCAACGCCGCCTCAATATTTCGCTGGGCTTCAACGTTGCTACCGAGACTGAGATAGATAAGTGCCACTAGGGCTTCACTCCTCTTTCAATTAAGATTCCCACATCTTGAGAACCTCTAAGGGCCCCCGGCTTGCTTACACGCAATCGCAACCAGGGCACAGAAAACTCATTCCTGACTATACCAGCAACCTCTTCGGCCATGCGCTCGACCAACAAGAACTCGCTCTCTTCAATAAACTTAATCAGTTGCTTGGCAATCGATTTGTAGTTTAGAGCATACTGAATGTCGTCGGTTTCTGCAGCACGACGAATATCATGGGCCATTTCCAAATCAAGACTAACAGTTTGTTTGACCTCGCGCTCCCAATCGTAGATCCCGATAATAGTTTCGATACGCAGGTCTCTTATATAAACAATATCCATCAAACAGCTTCCTGTAACCCAGTCAATTTATCCAATGGCCATCGCGGCGTCGCCGCAATTACCAATTCATTTTTTTCTCCCGCCAACAGTCGCTGACAGCCAGCATAGGCAATCATTGCCCCATTGTCGGTACAAAACTCATGGCGGGCATAAAACACCTCAGCGCCCTCTTTAGCAAGAGCCGCCTCGAGTTTTTCACGCAATCTGGTGTTAGCGGATACGCCGCCGGCGATTACAAGGCGCTTCATGCCGGTTTGCTGCATGGCGCGGCGACATTTAATCACCAATGTATCCACCACCGCTTCTTGAAAGCCGGCACAGATATCGAGCATGCACTGCTCATCTGGGAGTACATTATCACCACGATTTTTTTCAATCAGATTGCGAGTAAAAGTTTTTAAGCCGGAAAAGCTAAATTCTAATCCCGGGCGATCGGTCATGGGCCGCGGAAAACTAAATCGATCAATAGTGCCGCGATCAGCCATGGCCGCCAAACGCGGGCCTCCAGGATAATCCAGATCCAAGAGTTTGGCAGTCTTGTCAAAGGCTTCCCCAGCGGCATCGTCAATCGATTCGCCGAGCAACTCATATTGTCCAATCGCAGTGACTGAGACCAGCTGGGTATGACCACCAGAGACCAGCAGCGCAACAAAGGGAAAGGCCGGAGGATTATCTTCAAGCATTGGCGCTAACAAATGTCCTTCCATATGATGAACACCGAGCACCGGTATACCTAGGGTGTAACCCAGAGCAGTTGCTGCAGCTCCCCCCACCATTAATGCACCCATAAGACCTGGGCCAGCAGTGTACGCAATGCCATCCAAATCCGACCTAGTGACATCAGCTGCGGCCAAAACCTTCTCTAGCATGGGCAATATCTTGCGCACATGGTCTCGCGAGGCCAGCTCTGGCACCACACCACCGTACTCGGCATGAAGCTTTACCTGAGAATAGAGATTATGCGCCAATAGGCCACGCTCACTATCATAGACAGCAACACCGGTTTCATCACAGGAGGTTTCGATACCGAGAACAAGCATTTATAGAGGCCTTGCAGTATTGGTTTAGAGTAGCGCCAACGCTGCACAAATCGTCGGCTGAGAGCGTAACTGTAAACCCTCTGCTAAGCTGTGTGAACCTGTAGTTTGCAGTCTCGCAAGCACTGTTAAAAAGGCGCTAAAAAACTTTGCATCAAAACAGGGAAGTGTATAGACTACGCGCCCTTAAAGGGTCAGCTAACAGAGTTGGTTAGCGACAGATCACTGTACACAAGTGTTTACCACAGGATTATATATAGATGCCAAGCGTTCGACTTAAAGAAAACGAGCCCTTTGACGTAGCATTACGTCGGTTCAAACGTTCTTGCGAAAAAGCGGGAATTCTAGCTAAAGTTCGCAGTTGCGAGTTCTACGAGAAGCCTACGTGGGAACGCAAGCGTAAAGCGGCAGCTGCTGTAAAGCGCAACCAGAAAAAAGTATCTCGCGAATCACGCAAGTTTACTCGACTCTATTAAGTTCCGCTCTTTTAACCCAGAGCAGTACTACAGAGAGTCAATGCAGAGAGCGCCCAACCGGCGCTTTTTGTGTTTCTGGAATTCAGTAATACTATCCGCAGGAGAGTTCATATGTCCATGAAAACGACGCTTAAAGATGCCATGAAAGAGGCAATGCGAGCCAAAGACAAATCTCGACTAAGCGCAATCCGTCTAGTCCAAGCCGAAATTAAACGTGTAGAAGTTGACGAGCGCGTCGATATAGATGATGCACGAGTTTTAGCTATTCTCGACAAAATGGTTAAACAGCGTCGCGACTCTATCAGCCAATACGAAGCTGCCGGTCGTCAAGAACTGGCGGAGATTGAAATCGCCGAGATCAATGTGATTCAAGATTTTCTGCCCACAGCACTCACCGACGCTGAAATTGCCGAACTAGTTCATAACGCTATTAGCCAGACTGGCGCTGCCTCAATGGCCGATATGGGTAAAGTGATGGGCATTCTGCGCCCTCAGGTTCAGGGGCGTGCGGATACCGGTGCGGTCAGCGGTTTGGTTAAAGCTGCCCTAAATAGTTAAATAGCTAAGCAGGTTTATTTCCCGGCCCAAGGCGTTACACTAAACCCTTAAAAAAAGAGCAGCCTCTAACCCCGATGGCCGGACGAATCCCGCAAACCTTTATTGATGACCTACTCGATCGCGTCGACATAGTCGATGTGGTCAACGGCCGCGTAGGGCTTAAAAAAGCTGGCAAAAACTACAAAGCCTGCTGCCCCTTCCACGAAGAAAAAAGCCCCTCCTTCACCGTTGCTCAAGACAAACAGTTTTACTACTGTTTTGGCTGTGGTGCAGGCGGCAATGCCCTCGGCTTTGTCATGGAGTTCGACCGTCTGGATTTTTTACCCGCGGTGGAAATGCTAGCGCGCAATGCCGGCCTAGAAATCCCCCGAGAAGCAGCCCAAGATCCTGGTATAAGCAAACAAAAAGACAACCTCTATTCGATACTCTCTGAGTCCGACCTCTATTTTCGCCAGCAGCTACGTAGCCATGCTAGCGCCGCGACTGCAGTCGACTATCTCAAGGCCCGCGGCCTGAGCGGACAAATTGCCAAACAGTACGGCGTGGGCTACGCCCCGCCGGGGTGGGACAATCTTTTAAAGGCAGTGGGCAGCGACGATCAGCGTACTCGGCTGCTCCATGAATCGGGCATGCTAGTCGTTAAGCCGGAAGAGAAAAAGCAATATGACTTCTTCCGCCACCGCATCACCTTCCCGATCCGCGATCAGCGCGGTCGCACTGTCGGCTTTGGAGGGCGGGTTCTGGACGACAGCAAACCCAAATATCTCAACTCGCCGGAGACACCGGTGTTTAGCAAAGGCCGCGAGCTCTACGGTCTTTATGAGGCACGACAAGCACTAAAAGAAATTCCCTGCCTGATAATGGTTGAGGGCTATATGGATGTTATCGCCCTGGCCCAGTTCGAGATCAACAATGCGGTTGCCACATTGGGCACTGCACTGACCGAAAGCCATCTGCAAAAGATCTTTCGCTACACTTCTGAGATCGTATTTTGTTTTGATGGCGACAACGCTGGCCGTAAAGCCGCAGCTCGCGCACTGGATACAGCGATCCCAGAAATGCGCGACGGTGTTTCAGCAAAATTTTTGTTTCTGCCCGACGGCGAAGATCCAGACACCATGGTTCGTCAGCTGGGCAAGCAAGCGTTTATGGAGCGAATCGATCGAGCCCAACCGCTCTCCGAATTTCTCTTTGAACAACTCAGCGATGGCATCGACAGCAGCAGTGCCGATGGCAAAGCTCGCCTGAGTAAGGTCTGCGCGCCGCAGATAAATCGCATTCCTCAGGGCGTGTTTCGACAACTGATGCTTGAAGAGCTCTCCCGTCGCACAGGCATCTCAGCAGAGAATTTGCGCGATTATGTGGCTATGCACAAGCCCCCCGGTCAGCGCGACAGCGCACCTCCGCCGCCGGTGCAAGCGCCATTCCAGTCCAGCAGTCAAGCTCGAAATCAAGCGCCACCGCAAGACTTTTACTCAGGGCCACCACCAGATGATGTTTACGGCGATGGCGACTATGATCAGCCCTATCCAGAAATCGTCGCCGTGCGCCGCAGTAAAGTTCGCCTGTCGCCGATTAAGTTTCTCAGCGCGCTGCTGGTCAACCATCCGCAGCTAGCGGAGTATGTTGAAGATATTGACATGCTCAGCGTCTCAGCCGACCCAGATATGACGTTGTTTCTCAAGATCTTGGCGCTGGTGAACAGCGAGCCTGCCTGCAGCAAAACCTCGCATATATTTGCCCGCTGGCAGGCGACCTACTCGGATCAAACAGAATTACAGCTACTTAAAACTCTCGCCGGAAGCGAACTTCACCAGCCACCCAAAGGCACAGGTCGTGACGATGATCAGGAATTTTGCGACACTCTCGCCCATGTCTCTCGAGATGTCTTTGAAGCACTGCCCCCAGAGCGCAAAGCAGAAATTTTACTGACTTTGGAAACTCTCAATGAACGCCAAATTAAGCAGCTTTGGAAGATTCACATACAATTGGGCGACGACAATCAACACATCGAGCTAAAAAATAAGATAAAACAACGACTTATAGTCTAAGATAACAAAAATTGGCGCGGCCAAATAAAGCCCAAATTGGTGCGGACATAGGGGATATTATCGGCTATAATCCCCGGCTATTTTTAAGCCTCTAAACAGTAATTGAGTCCTATGAGCGATACGAACCAAAAGCAACAGTCCGGCATCAAAGACCTTATAGCCAAGGGCCGCGAACAGCGGTATCTGACCTATGCTGAAGTCAATGATCACCTGCCAGAAGACATAGCCGATCCGGAGCAGGTCGAAGATATCATCCAGATGATCAACGACATGGGTATTACCGTCTTTGAGACAGCCCCAGATGCCGACACTCTTTCAAGTCTCGCCAGTGACAACACGCCAGATGAAGTGGCAGCTGCAGAAGCCGCCGCCGCGTTGGCGTCAGTCGAATCCGAACAACACCGCACTACCGATCCAGTGCGCATGTATATGCGCGAGATGGGTTCGGTTGAGCTGTTGACTCGTGAAGGCGAAATTGAGATTGCCAAACGCATTGAAGAAGGTACCCGTGAGCTGATGTCCGCGGTTGCTGACTGGCCGACTACCGTCGCCACAATTATTGCTGAGTATGAAAAGGTTGAAGCGGGCGAGAAGAAACTCACCGATATTATAAGCGGCTACCTCAATCCTATGGAGCATGTACCCTCAGCGCTGGCCCAGCAGCAAGCTGCTGAAGCCCTAAAGCTTGAGAATCCCGAAGAGGTAGAGGAAGAGGAAGAGGAAGAGCAGCACGAAGGTGGTCTGGATCCTGAAGTCGCCTTTGAACGCTTTGATGCTATTCGCAAGCAGCTTAAGAAAACTGATGCTTGCATCGCCCGTTACG
Source organism: Gammaproteobacteria bacterium MOLA455 (assembly GCA_000511875.1). Lineage (GTDB taxonomy): Bacteria > Pseudomonadota > Gammaproteobacteria > Pseudomonadales > Porticoccaceae > HTCC2207. The sequence continues at coordinate 161,069 of AZIN01000004.1, read as the reverse complement.
GCCGCAATGGTGACGCGTCACAAAAGAATCTCGAAGAGCTAGCCGAGCTGTTCAAGTTCTTAAAACTGACTCCACGCCAGTTTGATCCATTGATTGCCAAAGTTCGCCTTGCAGTAGAGCGCGTGCGCGGCGAAGAGCGCAAGATTATGCGTCTCTGCATCCGCCTGGGCAAAATGCCGCGCAAAGAATTCATTAAGCTGTTCCCCGGCAATGAATCCAATATGATGTGGACTACAGAGTTGGCCAAGTCAAAAGAGCGCTGGGCCGAGCGTGTTGCCGAACAAGAAGTGGAAATTCTCCGCTCACAGCGCAAGCTGGCGCAGGTTGAAAAACTTGCCGACATGAATATTGCACAGATTAAAGACATCAATCGCCGCATGACCATGGGTGAAGCCATGGCCCGTCGCGCCAAGAAAGAAATGGTTGAAGCTAACCTGCGACTGGTTATCTCCATCGCCAAAAAATATACCAACCGTGGTTTGCAGTTCCTCGATCTGATTCAGGAAGGTAATATCGGTTTGATGAAAGCAGTAGACAAGTTTGAGTATCGCCGCGGTTATAAATTCTCCACCTATGCAACCTGGTGGATCCGTCAGGCGATCACCAGATCGATTGCCGACCAGGCCCGCACTATTCGTATTCCCGTGCACATGATTGAGACGATTAACAAGCTCAACCGTGTATCCCGTCAAATGCTCCAGGAAATGGGTCGTGAACCCACTCCGGAAGAATTGGCAGAGCGCATGGAAATGCCGGAAGACAAGATTCGCAAAGTCCTTAAGATCGCCAAAGAGCCAATCTCCATGGAGACGCCCATTGGTGAAGACGAAGATGCCAGTATCGGCGACCTGATCGAAGATACCACTATCGCCCTACCCCTTGATGAAGCTACCAAGAATAACCTCACCGAGTCTACTCGCGGTGTTCTTAGCAGCCTGACAGCAAGAGAAGCGAAAGTATTGCGTATGCGTTTCGGTATCGACATGAACACTGACCACACCCTCGAAGAAGTCGGCAAACAGTTCGACGTAACCCGAGAGCGTATTCGTCAGATCGAAGCCAAGGCACTGCGCAAGCTGCGTCATCCGACCCGCTCGGATCACCTGCGCAGCTTTATTGACGAGTAACAAGAAATGGATGTAGCCCGCTCAGGATGACAGGCTAGGTACTCGGCGCAAGAAATTGAGTACATTGAATGACAACGTTAGTGATACACCAGAAAGACCAGTTATAAACTTAACATAAGAAAGCGTTTAGACTTAACGCAGGATTTTTGTTCCTAGGCTAGGAGCCGCGCAGCAAGCTGAGAAAGCATACAGAAAGTATGTGACCGAAGATTGTGAGCACGCGACGACGCATAGGGGCAAAAAGACTAGTTAGACGCAGGACTTTTGTTCCTAGGCTAGGAGCCGCGCAGCAGGCTGAGAGAGCATACAGAAAGTATGTGACCGAAGATTGTGAGCACGCGACGACGCATAGGGGCAAAAAGACTAGTTAAACGCCAGATTTTTGTTCCTAGGCTAGGAGCCGCGCAGCAAGCTGAGAGAGCATACACAAAGTATGTGACCGAAGATTGTGAGCACGCGACGACGCATAGGAACAAAAAGACAAGTTAAGGGCCCTTAGCTCAGTTGGTTAGAGCATCCGACTCATAATCGGCAGGTCCCGTGTTCAAGTCACGGAGGGCCCACCAATTCACCAACCACGCGTCTTAATCGCAAAAGACGCGTGGTTGGCATCTAAAAATTACAGCCCAACCAAACGTCTAGGCTAGTCATCAATATTTAGACGCGCCAATATTTAGACGCGCCAATAGTCACCTACCAAGCGTTCAAACCACCCAACAGTGAAAAGCAGCTTGTGGGATTTACTGAATCAGTAAATCACCATGAGTCTGACACCCAGCGTTGATTTTTTAAGCGCATGAACCTAGCCTAAAAAGGGCCGTCCTGACTCTCCGGAACGCCCCATAGAGCAGACCAAACCGCGGTGCCATCAATATAAAACACCGCATCACCATCAAACACTGCGCGCTGGCGACTATCCCACCACTGCTCTGTTGTGGCCACAATTTGCCCAACCTCGAAAATTGAAGCATCTGCCGGGCGATCTTTACTGTGGATTTCAAATAAAAACAGACGCCTTTCATTACTATAGCCAGCCTCATCAGAATAGAGGCTCAGGGAGACTGGAACAGAAAACCGGTCAGTGGTCTCATCGATTGCTTGATAGGTAAATGCATGACGGTTGTAACGGGCTTCTGAATAGCTCCAACTTACGCCAGGAGTTAGGCTTGTGGAGCCCAGGGAAAAGGGCGCTGTGAGAGATTCCACATTAAACAGTTCAAGCTTCACTAACCCCTGCTCATCCTGCCCCAATCCGAGTAACAGCTCGTCGTTAACTGGATGCAAAAAATCTGAAAAACCAGTGACGCTGAGTTCTCCCGCAATAAGCGGATCTAATGGATCGGAGAGGTCAAGAACATAGAGCGGGTCTATGCGCTCAAATGTCACCAGATAGAGCTTGTCACCAAAGAAGCGTGCGCCATAGAGGTCCTCGTTGGGCTTACCTATAGCCGCGGTGCGTTCAGCATTGGGCAGCGTCGCCACTAGATTCAATTGCGGCTTGTCGGTCGCCAGCTTAAGCACCGAGAGCTGATGATCAATCCGGTCTTCTGCGTTGACGGTGCGCTGACTGGTGACCAGGCGCAGATAACCGTCGTGTTCATTGATACGAAAGTCTCTGTCGCCACTGAGAGCCAGCGCGCCATCGACCACTCCGGAGCCAAGGTAATCAAGTTCTGAAGATAGAGCATAGCTGTGCACCAGGGTCCGCGAATCAGCCTCGGCATAATCGACCTGGGTCAGATAGATGGCATTATTACTCACATAAATACCAGAGGTGGGCTCCAGATAGCAGACAGCATTTGCCACTGACTGACTGGCCAGATCAACGGCGATCAATATTGTCATGGTTGGAAAGCCAGAGCTTTCTGGTGCGAGACTGTTTTCGCTATCAGTCACACGGCAATCAGATGCGCTGAGCAGCGGACTTTCAACACCATTAATCGCCATATTGGGCAGAATATCCTCGGGCTTCAAAGCTTCCAATAGGGCTTCATTTTCCGTTACCTGGAGGCTATCCGGATAGTAGTTATAGCGGTCTATCTGGGGAGTATGGCGAGCCACAAGATAAACCATATCACCCTGCCTGCGGCTGCTGACAAAACCACCTTGAAACTCCAACTGTAGTTGTCTGTCGGGATTGGTAATATCGCTGATATCGTAAATATCCATCGCAGTGGTCTGCCCCGCCCAGATCGATGGATTGACAAAGGCATCGCCAAATACGCCCCACCAACCACTACTGCTAATAGAAACTAACTGATCATCATTGCTGTAAAGACCCTCAACGGTGCGACTGCCACTGAGTGGAATAGTACTGACCTGAGTAGCCTTGGCGACCCCGGGATCGGTGGAGAGAATACGGATACTACGCTCTTCATTTGCACTTGAGATAGGCATTACATCAGCCGCTACCGATGCACTCTCTTCCGAAGAAGGCGCCATAAAGTCAATATCATCGACTATAAAGCAGCAATCCATGCCCCGGCTCGGCGCGATAAACAGGTGATTACCATCGTACTTTACGTAATCATGCTCATCGACACTGGCTTCTAATGTATAAGTAGTAGTGAAGCTTTCACTGCTGGCTGGCGCAGAGCCGTCGACATCCATAGCAATACCATCGACAGTCTCAACGCTGCTTGCTCTGGCCATGTTATCAGCGGCTACCCGGCTAAAACTCTGACGCACTGTTTGCAGTAACTGATTTTGGCTCTTTACTTCGATCAGCAGTCCCTTAGGCGCTGGCGAAATAGTCGGAGGTTGCGTGGACTGTGATACAGGGGAGCCACCACTGCCACCGCAGGAAAGCATTATCATCACCACTGGAATCAGTGCTAATTGGGATAGTTTTTTCATTATTATTTTTCTCTACTAGACTTGCTGACAAGTGTCGTTAAGTCTAACTGAGCTACAGCTCAGGGTGCAAATCTGTGTCTTTAAAGGTCACTTTTGAAAAGCAATTCAACTGGGCAAAAAATTACAATAGTCATGTTTGAATCAAGTCGCTAAACTGGCTCCAGTCCCGATGCGGAAAAACAATCCAAAAAAATGAATCCAGCGCCCCCGGTCAACTTTATCTATCGCCTTGCACTAATGATCTCTGCGGCTCTGCTGATAGCATTTATTGGCGCCGCGATTTTCAGCCCACAAGCGCCCAATGATCTAGTCACAGTTACAGGCATAGATGCCAATAGCAGCGACAATACTTATCTTGGCAGCGACGGCTGTGCCGGATGCCATATACAGGCCTACCAAGATTGGCAGGGCTCACATCACGATCAGGCTATGCAGCATGCCACGGCGGCCACGGTGAAAGGTGACTTCAATAACAGCTCATTCGAGAGTCCAAGCAATAGCGCCCTATTTTCGAAAAAAGCAGATGGTTTTTATGCACGTCTGGCCGGCACTGATGGGCGGGTCAACGACCATAAAATTCTCTACACTTTTGGCACTGAACCTCTGCAGCAATATCTGGTGGCATTTCCCGGTGGCCGCCTGCAGCAACTTCCAGTGGCCTGGAATACTCTGACCAATCAGTGGTTTGATCCACAGCCGGAGTTGTTGGCACAACCAGGTGAGTGGGTGCACTGGTCGGAGGGTGGCAAGAACTGGAACAGTATGTGTGCCGACTGCCACAGTAATAATGTTGCAAAGAATTTTGACGTTGCCAGTAATAGCTACCGTACTACTGTAACTGAGCTCGATGTGGGCTGTGAATCCTGCCATGGTCCCGGTCGTAATCATGTTGAGGCAGTTAGCTCGGCAGACTTTAATTCAGCGCTAGACAAGCTGCATATCAGCATGAAAGTCGGAGAAGACTCGCAGATGCTGGTGGATCAGTGCGGTCGCTGTCATGCCCGCCGTCAACAACTGACCAATAAATTTGAGCATGGCAGCAGTCAATTGCTGGATCACTACTTACCGCAGCTGCTGTCGCCGCCCACCTATCACAGCGATGGCCAGATTCTCGACGAGGTGTTCGTCTACGGTTCTTTTGTGCAGAGCAAAATGTATCACTCCGGTGTCGACTGCGTGGATTGTCACCAGCCCCACAGCGTTAAACTTAAAGTCGAGGGCAATCAGCTATGTGTCGGCTGTCACAGCAGTGAGCAGTTCGATACACCCAAGCATCATCACCATGGCGCAGATCTATCCCAGGCAACGAACATCCAGCAGACTCAGGGAACCCAGTGTATTGACTGCCATATGCCAGGGCGCCTCTATATGGGCAACGATTACCGTCGCGATCATAGCTTTCGTATTCCACGACCGGATCTCAGCGTCGCCCATAACACACCCAATGCCTGCAATGATTGCCATACCAAAAAGTCCGCCGATTGGGCTGCGGCAAAGGTTGAGCAGTGGTTTGGTTCTGAGCGGCCGGCGCATTTTTCTGAAATCCTCAGTGCTGCAGCCAGTCAACCGAACGACTCGGTTGAGCCATTAGTATCACTGTTAAATGATCTTTCGCAGCCGGCCATTGCCCGTGCCACAGCCGCTTCAATACTGGCCCCCAATATCTCTCTGCCGATGGTTGCGCTAGCGATGACCAAAGCCACTAACGATGCCAGCGCCCTATTGCGAAGCACTTCGATTCGAAGCCTCAATGGCAGCGCCAATAAGATTGGTCCCCTAGTCGACCGCCTCAATGATCCTGTCCGTGCGGTGCGCATAGCCGCCGCTGAAGGACTGGTTGATGTACCAAAAAACCTAATTCCAGATGCCCTGTCTGATGCTTTTAGTCGAGCTCACGAAGAGTATCAGACCTCGCTGCAGGTCAATGCCGACTTTCCCTCAGGTCGCATGGCCATGGCGCTGGATCAGTATCGTCGCGGTAACCTCGACAGAGCCGCAGAAGAATATCTGGCGGTGTTAAAAATCGACAATGGCTATAACGCTGCACGAATGAATTTGGCGCAACTTTACTACGGCCAAGGAAAGTTAAGCGATACAGAAAAACTCTACCGGACCGTGATTCAGCGTGAGCCAAAGGCCAGCGACGCGCACTTTTCATTGGGACTATTGATGGCCGAGCAGGGAGATTACAAACAAGCGGCACTGTCTCTTGAGGCGGCAGCCGTCACTGGTAATAACCCTCGCGCCTGGTACAACCTAGCAGTGCTAAATCAACAATTTGGGAAAGTGCTGGAAGCGGAAAAAGCCTATATCGCAGCTCTGCAATTGACACCAGGCAATGGCGAGTTTATCGCTGGCCTAGTAAGTCTCTATGGCCAACAGCAACAATGGGCAAAAGCCCTGCGGCTAATTGATCGGGCGCTGGTCGACTACCCCACAAACCTCAGCCTACAACAATTGAAACGGGCCATAACCCAACGCCTTTGACAATTAGCCACACGACGTCAAAGGCTAAAACCTATTCGCGCCGCTGCGGCCTTGTTAAAAAGAGCGCCGCTGAGGCTTTCTCAAATAGATTGCCTGCATGGTTCATTACGTGGAAAACGATGCTCTGCTCATGGGAGCCAGTGACTAGATGTGCCCCGGGGCCAATCCCATAGACTGCCACATCCTCACCGCCGTGAGTCTCACTTTTTAAGGGCACCAGTACTTCCTGATGAAAACCCTCAGTCTCAGTGTCTAGAGCGGTTAAATCCTGACGCCCCGCCACTGCCTCACTGTAATAGACCATATCGGCATTAGTTTCATTACCCAGATCACGGAATCCACGGCCATTGGCATAACCCAAGGTGGTGTAGGGCAGTCCATCATCGGCTAATGCCGGCTTGTTGGACCCGACATTCACCACCTTACCCAGAATCGGATTACCACGTTTTGGATAGCCGGCCATGGTAAAGGCATGACTGTGATCGGCGGTGACAATAACCAGCGTATCCTCGCGGCTGGTGGCATCCAGTGCAGCCTGAACCGCGCGAGATAACTCCACCGTATCGCTCAAGGCGTTAAAGGCACTGTTGGCATGATGGCCGTGATCAATGCGTCCGGCTTCCACCATCAAGAAAAAACCCTGCTCGTTATTATCGAGAATATCGATCGCCTTGGCGGTCATTTCAGTGAGCGAGGGTTCACCTGCAGTGTCATTCAGACGATCGGTCTCGTAGCGCATTGCTGACTCATTAAATAGACCGAACAGATTCTCGCTACTGTCGGTATCAACAGCGTCGAAACCGGTCTGATCAATCACATAGTCGCCCTTGGGATACAGCGCTTGCCACTCGTGAACAAGATTGCGACTGTCGTTGCGGTCGCCCTCTACTGAACTGCCGGCGTCACGGCTATTGGCTGCTGGATCATTGGGTAAGAACTCTCGCCGACCACCCCCCAGCGCGACCTCGATACCATCCACATCAATACCGGGGTAGCGAGCTTCGAGATTGCGCTCAAAATTGACCAGCTGCGAGGCGATATCTTCACAACCGGCAGCAATTGCCGCAGCGGGCATCATTGAGGGATTTTCCCAATCGCGATCGGCGGATTTAGCATAGGTTGCAGCAGGTGTGGCGTGGGTAATTCGTGCAGTGGAGACGATGCCTGTAGAGAGCCCAGCAATTTCGGCCAGTTCCAGCGCGGTAAACAACTGGTTGCCGGCAGCTGATTGACAATCACCTCTATGAGCGTCTTGGTCAAGGCCAACAATCCCTATGTTGGTTTTAACACCACTCATCATAGCGGTCATAGTGCCCGCCGAATCCGCTGTTTGAGCATCGACATTGTAGGTTTTCGCGAGGCCCACGAAGGGGAACTTGCCAAAGCTGAGACTATTCTCTTCACCAGACATGCCCTGCTGTTGCCCTTCAAAAATACGTGCGGCAGTGACTGTGGTTACACCCATACCATCGCCGACAAAAAGGATAATATTTTTCGCCGAGCCCGCCTGCAGCGACAGTCGCTGTGCCTGCCGATTGGTCTCTGCGACCGCTGCCGCAGACTCTGTATACCAACGATTATCAATGCTCGTAAGAAGCGCCTCAGGCACTGCGGACGGCGTCTCTGGAGATAGCAAACCCGGTGTATCAAGTGGCGTACAGCCAATCATTAAAAGTGCCGTTAGGCTTAGAGCAGATCGACTCAGTCGACAAAGGTTTGGCGAGCTTAACGTGGGCATGGTCTGAGTCCTGTCTCGACGGTAATATCAAAGAATGGTTGATAATTTCCGCAATAGTATGCCACTGAATGCTAACTTTAAAACCATCTATTGAATGGAATTAGACATAGCAGCACAGGTATTTCAAATTCAACAGCACGGAGCACGTGATTCAGAAGGCGTGGCAGTATTAGGCTATGCCATCTGCATGTTTACAACGATCGTTTGAATGAGGCACCTCAAATAAGCGTCTGATCGTCGAACACTGGATTGGGAGAGTGTTGTGCGCCGGTCTGAAAGACCTCAACCGATGCGGCTGCTTCTTTAATATCCTCAAAGCGAGCGATATGAAACAGGGCATCACCTTCGTTGACCAGCGGGATATTGCTCCTGCCAATCACCAGACCGTTATATTGCGCGGTGACCGGATAGTCTGTTGGATTAAACAGGTCAGATGGGTCTGAGATAATACCTAAGACATCACCGCTCCTCACTCTGGAACCGAGAGCGACAACCGAGCGCAGTATGCCGCTCTGCGGTGCTCGCTCCCAACTACTTGAACGGGCAACAAAGGGTTCATGGCGCTTGCCAGGATTTTTTGTCGGTGCCAACATGGCCAGGTGTCGCATAACCGATAAAATACCGCGCACGCCGGCACGGATGGATAACTCGTCAAAGCGCAATGCTTCACCGGCTTCGTAGAGCAACACTTTCACCCCATACTCGTCAGCCGCTTGGCGGAGCGAACCATCACGTAAATTTGAGTTAAGTAATACCGGGACTGAAAAAGCCTCGGCTAATAGTTTTGTCTCTGGGTCATCCAGATTGGCACGAATTTGTGGCAGATTGGAGCGATGTATGGCACCCGTATGCAAATCGATACCGTAATCACACTGCCGCACCACCTCCTGCAGAAAAATATGTGCCAGCCTTGCCGCCAGTGAGCCCCGGCTGGAGCCTGGAAAAGAGCGGTTCAGGTCACGCCTGTCTGGCAGGTAGCGAGAGTGCTGGATGATACCAAATATATTCACCACGGGAATGACTATGAGCGTACCACGCAAGCGTTTAAGCGCGCTGGTTTTTAACAGGCGCCGGGTTATTTCAACGCCGTTAAGCTCATCACCATGGATAGCAGCACTAATAAACACAGTTGGCCCACTGTTTTTCCCGCAGATAACCTGTAGTGGAATATTGACATTGATATGGGTATATAACTTGCCAATAGGCAGTTCAATAACACGCCGCTCACCAGGTTGTATGGTGATCCCATTAATCGTCACCGGTTTATTTTTGGTTGTCATGCAGGTAACTATTATCCTTTGCCGCGTGTACGTGTTTTATTGGGTTTGGCGTTTTTCTCGATAAAATCGATAATCAGTCCTGCAACATCTTTTTGGGTCGCTTCTTCAATGCCTTTCAATCCCGGCGAAGAGTTCACCTCCATCACCAGTGGGCCTCGACTGGATCGCAATAAATCGACACCGCACACATTGAGCCCCATGATAGTCGCGGCCGTAATGGCTGTTTTACGTTCGGCAGACGAGAGCGTCACCAGTTTAGCTGAACCACCACGATGCAGATTGGAACGAAACTCTCCCTCGGGGGCTGTCCTCTGCATAGCAGCAATAACCTTGCCTCCGACAACCAGACAGCGAATATCGCTGCCGCCAGCCTCTTTAATAAATTCCTGAATAAGGATATTACTTTTTACCCCCATAAAGGCCTGAATAACACTTTCTGCCGCTTTTTTGGTCTCGGCCAGCACCACGCCAATACCCTGAGTTCCTTCCAATACCTTAATAACCAGTGGTGCACCGCCGACCTCTCGAATCAGGCCTTTGACATCATCTGGCGAATTGGCGAAAGCGGTTACAGGTATGCCAACCCCTTTACGCGACAACAGCTGGATAGAGCGCAGCTTGTCTCGAGAGCGAGAAATTGCAACGGACTCGTTGACGCAATAAGTGCCCATCATTTCAAACTGGCGCACCACTGAAGTACCATAAAAAGTCACTGAAGCGCCAATGCGAGGGATGACCGCATCAAAGTCACCGGGATTAAACTCTTCGTTTTTGAAGTGTATGGACGGATTCTCGGTACCCATATCCATAAAACAGCGAATATGGTCAATAACACGAATGTCGTGACCACGCTCTTTGGCAGCTTCCACAAGACGGCTTGTGGAGTAAAGTTTGGGGTTCCGTGACAAAATCGCAATCTTCATTATTTTTCCTAGGTTATTTGGATCCGGCGTTTAATTATTATGGACTGCAAGACGTCACATTGAGGGATAACCTGAGAGATAAGACGCCGCTGGGTTGACGCAATAAAGGCCATTCAGGGCTGTGCGTCCAAGTAACAGTCGAAACTTCATGGTGTCGCGATTGGTCAATGTTATCTCGATCGTTCGTTTTATCTCGCCAATAGTAACTGTTGTTTCTATCACAAAGCGACGCTCTGCATGACCCCCGGAGTCGGTGATTGTTCGCTCTTCCAACACGGCGGCATCACAAACAACCTCGGTTTCGTTGTCATTTTGATTAGGGTGGATGCCAAACCTGACACGCTGTTCATCACCTTTATGATAGGGTTCAACGAAATAGGCATGGAGGGCGGAGGTTCGTGCCCCGGTATCAACCTTTGATTTAATCGATGAAATCCCTAGATTTGGCAAGCTTACCCACTCACGCCAACCCAGGGTGAGCAGTTCAGATCGTTTTACTGATTGATCAGTCGTGGTGGCGCACATGGTAATTGATCTCTGCAGGGAAAAAATTTTCGCAAGCATAGATCATTTATCACTAGGTATACACAAAAATAGAGGGGGGGGCTTGGGATATTGGAGTGACGTCTATTGGCTTAAGCTTGCGAAGATTGTGGCTCATAGACAGGAGAAACCACACTGCCTATTTAATCAGCCATTACTCCGCCGCGTTATTTCACAGCGCTCGAGAGGTATCGCAATTCAGCGGCCGATTAGTTTTGTCACGGCGACATCAAGACGTGACTGGATAGGTTAGTGGTTCAACGCTAGTCGAAGCGCAGAATTTCGTCGATATCCAGGCCGTGGGCCTTGGCTATTTTGAACAGCTGCCAGAGTGACACTATGGCTTGGGGATTCTGTTCCATTCTCTGATACTGACGCAGAGACAATTCATAGTCGGCCATATCTTCTTGAACTAGGTGCCCATTTTTACGCAACGAGACGATCCGCTTCTGCAATTTTATCTGTAACTGCAAAAATTCATCGTAATAAGCAGAATCTGCATTTGGGCGCTGCATATCAGTTTGCTCAGATAACCATTGACCTAGGCCGCCAAGGTTGGCATATTCAAAATCACAGCAACACGCCATGCTTGACGTCCTCCGTGACGAAATAACTGAATGTGAATCTGTGGACAGTGAAAACAACAGGGCTCTCTCAGAGAGCCAACAATGGAGCTATTTAATCAGTGCACTCTTTATTGATGCATTGTTAGATACACTTTAAGAGTGCTATGCACAAGGAACCAAAACCCGTGACAATTCAGCTATCGAACAAACTGACAGCCGTAACCCTAATGCTTGCCGCGACCCTAACATTACTCGGTTGCGCGAATAACTCATCACAACCCAAGTACAATTTAGACACCTATACCCTGGGTCGCAGCGCAGTATTCACCCAGCGCGAACTAATTAATGAACAGCTAAAAGATCCAGCCGAGATAGATTCTGAAGTCCGCGACGCCCTGCTATACAACTACTGTGACCTAGTGGCGCGAAATGCTATTTACATTGCCCGAGACGACCTACCCGAGCAGTGCCAAAGCCGCAGCGATAAAGAGACTTTCAGTGACAACAAACAGCGTCAGTGTACCTACAACTACCATATCTGCGTCAGGGCCTGCCCTCTGCGCACCAACGACTGTCAGCCTTGTATTGAACGCGCCAAAAAATGCCTGGCTCCCTAGAAAGGTTCCCAAGACAGGCCCTTGGGCAATCTAACTTATCTAAGCCGCGTCAGAACCATAGGCATAAAATCCACCACGCTCAAGGGCAGCCTTATAGGCTGGGCGCTGCTGTATGCGTTGACGGTAGGCGGCAATGTTCGGCAGTGCCTCCAATGAGTAGAGCAGCGGGGTAATTTCAACCACAAATGAAAGCTGAATATCGGCGCCAGAAAAACTGTTACCCACCAACCAATCGACGTCCTGCAGCGAATTCTCTATATAGCCTAGATGACGCTGCAGTTCGTCACTGATGCGCGGTTGCAGTGGCGCACCGGCGTCGCCCAAACGTGCCGTATACATTTTTAGCATCATAGGTAACATCGCGCTGCCCTCTGCATAATGCAGCCACTGCAGGTACTGCTCATAGCCATCAGTGTCGATTTCAGGCTGCAACCGACCAGCGCCATAGTGGCGTAAGACATAGTCAACAATCGCGCCAGACTCAATAATTGTGGCTTCGCCATCAGTCAAAACGGGCGACTTACCCAGCGGATGAACGCGCTCTAACTCCGGGGGTGCAAGATTGGTCACTGGGTCGCGCTGATAGGCTTGTAGCTGATACTCTAGGCCGAGCTCTTCAAGTAACCAGAGGATTCGTTGCGAGCGGGAATTATTTAAATGATGAACAGTCAACATAGCTGAGACTCTAGTGAGAAAGATTAACTACTGCTCTAAAGGGCAGTTCATTGCGCTGGAGGTCCAGCTGCCGGTTCAGTATACCTAAAAACTAACTCTGTAAAAGACAGCAACTAAAACCCGGACGACAGCCGCTGTGAGTAGCAAACAATTGTTCTCTGATATTAACCGCTGTAAGCTACGCTCTCGATCGATTCCGCCCAGAGATTATCTTGCCTAAAGCCTTTGTCTACCCAGCGTTGCGCTCAACCCGCGACAATTTTAAATGTCCTAGCTGCGATCAAGCATTGATCCTGCAGGATGATCCGCAACCACGCACTTACCGGTGCAACAATCAGCACAGTTTTGATCTGGCCCGCGAGGGTTATCTCAATCTGTTATTGGTCCAGCACAAGCATAGTCGCAATCCCGGTGATAGCGACGAAATGATTCGCAGCCGCCAGCGCTTTTTAAATGCCGGTTACTATGAGCCTCTGTCTGATGCCATTGTTGCCGCCGTTGCCAAGGCCGCAAGCGAGCCCGAACAGACTGTTTTGGATCTCGGCTGTGGTGAGGGCTACTATATGCAGCAGCTGCGAATAGCCTCTGCAACAGCATCGACCAAACTTAAACTGTTGGGTATGGATATCTCAAAGTTTGCCGTTCGCCTAGCCGCGAAACGCAAGATGGATGCGCGCCTCGCAGTTGACAGCGTCTACAATATTCCGCTATTTGAAAACCGTATAGACACGGCTATTTCAGTGTTTTCACCGATCAGTGCCGAAGAGACCGCTCGCGTGCTTAAACCCGGCGGCCAGTTAATTATGGTCGGTCCAGGTGCAGAGCATTTATCAGGGCTCACCGCGCTAATCTATGAGCAGTCCCTGCCCCATGGCGGAAACACCGCAGGCCTGGAAAAGGCAACTCAATTTAATTTGCTGGAGCAGATTGAAATCAAGCAGACTATTGTCGTCACCGGCAGCTATATTCTCGACCTGCTAAAGATGACTCCCTACTACTGGCACAGTCGCCCAGAACAGCAGGAGATGTTGGCCAAGCTGGACAAGCTTGAAACCCTGATCCACTTCAAGATCAATATTTATCAGAACCAAAGCAGCTAACATAATCACCCATAAAAGATCTAATATGAGCCCTGCAGAGCAACAGTTTTTAAGCCGCAACAAACTCCCCGAAAGCTATTTGTTGAGCGCCGCAAGATGGTTTTCGCCACTGCTTGAGAAATACCAAAGCGCCGCTGACAAGCCATTGATTATTGGTATCAATGGCTCTCAGGGTTCTGGCAAATCGACCCTAGCCGACTATCTTTGCAGCATGCTTAGTGAGCGTTACCAACTGCGCTGTGTCTCCCTTTCACTGGATGATTTTTATCTGACAAAACGACAGCGCCAGCAGCTGGCTAAGCAGGTGCACCCACTACTGGCAACTCGCGGTGTGCCCGGCACTCACGATATTCCTTTGGCCTTAGAGACCATTGCAAAACTTGTCGATGGATCTGCAGAAACTCTGATCCCTCGCTTTGACAAAAGCCGCGACGACCGTATGCCTGAGGCACAGTGCGATCGCATTAGTGGGGCAGTGGATATTATTGTTTTCGAGGGCTGGTGTGTTGGCGCACAGGCACAGAGCGACGAGCAATTGAATGAGCCAGTAAATAGTCTTGAATCAGAACAGGATGCTGACCTCGTTTGGCGGACAAGTGTCAATCAAGCTCTGGCGGGAGAGTATCAGGTACTGTTTGGTTTACTCGACGAGCTAATTATGTTGCAGGCGCCCTCTTTTGAAAGCGTATTTAACTGGCGTCTGGAGCAGGAAGAAAAGCTTGCTGCAAGCTTGGGTAACTCAGCCAGTGATAAGCATCAGGGCATTATGTCCGCAACTCAGATCGGCGAGTTTATCGCCCACTATCAGCGCATTACCGAACATAGCTTAGGCGAAATGCCCCAGCGAGCAGACCACCTATTCAGGCTAGATAGCCAACGACAAATCGTTGACTACTTACACCATTAGGCTATCGGGAAACACAGGCATAAAAATAGCGCTTAAAAAATCAGGCCGCAACATTGGCAAACTGGCTAACCACTGTGAGCAGTTGTCGGCAGGTTATCTGCCCAACCAACTTACCCTTATCCACAACCGGTAGACGGCGATGGCCCTGTTTGATCATAAAATCTGCCACATCCACTACGTCTGCATGCAACTTACAGGAATCAACCTCTTCGGTCATATAGTCGCGAACGCTGCCAATATCACTATTGTTGTTATAGCTGGCATTGAGAATAGCTCTAAGACAATCAAGCTCTGACAGAACCCCTAATAAAGTACTCTGATCATCCACCACGCAGACACCAGAAACCTTGTGTTCAATAATCAATTCGATGGCGTCAAAAACATTATCAGTTGCAGATACACTAACTGGATTGCGCGACATATAGTCGCTCAAATCAACAGAACGCAGCATGAAGTTCCCCTTAATAAATTATCTAGACCACTTAATAAACATCGTACAAAATTTCTTGGCAAGTTACCGCGTCAGCTAAAACATCAGCTACTCAGCAACCCATAGGTTATATTCTAGCCTGAATATACAGGCTAAGGACAATATTGTCTTAAGCATAAATTTAAGCAGGACAAAAAAAGGCCTCCAGAAGGAGGCCATCTTAAACTGCTTAGCTTAGCAGTTAGGCATCAAATGCATGACGCAGAACAATAGTTTCGACTCGGTCAGGGCCAGTTGAAACCACATCAACTGGAGCACCAATCAGCTCTTCTATGCGCGTGATATAGGCTCTTGCCGCGGCAGGCAAAGCACTGATTTCTTGGGCGCCTACAGTGACATCAGTCCAGCCCGGCATAGTTTCATAGACAGGGGTGATCGCCTCAAAGTCATCCGCATGAGTAGGAATTCCCGCATCACTGCCATCGCTGTGAATGTAGCCAACACAGATATTAATTTCTTCCAAACCATCCAACACATCGAGCTTAGTCAGACAGATACCTGAGATGCTGTTAATCAGCACGGCCTGACGCAGAGCAACTGCATCGAACCAACCACAGCGACGTTCACGGCCAGTGGTAGTGCCAAATTCATGGCCTTTTTCACCCAGATAAGCGCCGATTTCACAGTGCAGTTCGGTGGGGAATGGACCTGAGCCAACTCTGGTGGTGTAAGCTTTGGTAATACCCAAAATATAATCTAAGTAAAGCGGACCAAAACCCGTCCCAGTGGCAGCGCCGCCAGCGGTGGTATTGGACGAAGTGACATAGGGATAGGTGCCATGGTCTATATCGAGCAGCGAACCCTGGGCGCCTTCAAACAAAATATCGGCGCCGGCTTCACGGGCATCGTGCAAAATCTTGGTGACGTCGGCTTTCATTGGCAGCAGTGCTGCAGCCCATGCTTTCGCGTCAGCGAGAGTGGCTTCGTAGTCAACTGGATCGACCTTGTAATATTCGGTCAGTGCGAAGTTATGGTAATCAACGATCTCTTTTAGCTTCTCCGCAAAGCGCTCCATATTGGCCAGGTCGCCAAGACGCAATGCGCGGCGCGCCACTTTGTCTTCATAGGCGGGGCCGATACCGCGACCGGTGGTGCCAATCTTGGCATTGCCACGAGCGGCTTCGCGAGCCACATCTAGGGCAATATGGTAGCTTAGGATTAACGGGCAAGAGCCTGAGACTTTAAGGCGATCACGGACTTCGATACCGCGCTCTTCAAGCATGTTAATTTCTTTTAATAGCGCATCTGGCGCGACAACCACGCCATTGCCAATTACGCAAGTAACCTGAGGGCGCAAAATACCCGAGGGAATAAGGTGCAATGCAGTTTTCTTACCATCAATAACCAGTGTATGACCGGCGTTGTGACCACCTTGAAAACGGGCCACCACTGTTGCTTTATCAGTTAATAAATCAACGATCTTACCCTTGCCTTCGTCCCCCCATTGAGAACCAAGAATAACGACATTTCTACCCATAATAATGCTTGCTCGTAAAGAAAATGATTAGGCTGCCTGCAGGTTACTATTTTAACCTTAGGACAGCTTTTGAATAACCCAAGAACCGTCCTGTTCAACTAAAGCTCGGTCACAATTTAGTTCGCTGTAGTCAACCAGCTGGTCGGCAAAACCCTGCACAACTCGCTCGCCCTGACTGCGCAACTCTGTAATCTGCTGAGTCATCTGTTCGGCCACCGCAGGGTTGCTGCTGTGAGCGACAAAGATACCCAATTTGGCAACCTCATTATGCGCGCTTTGACTGACCAGGGATTTCAGATTGCAGGCAAATCCGGTGGCTGGACGCGGCCGGCCAAAGGCATCACCTACGTGATCATAGCGGCCACCATTACCCAGCGCCTTGCCATAACCCTGTACATAGGCGGCAAATACAACACCTGTGTGGTAGTGGTAGCCAGGCAGCTCGCCAAGATCCAGATAGACGGTGACATTGCGCTGAGCAATCGCCGTGACAATCTCTTCCAACTGCGCCACGGCGGCTAATACAGCTGCTGGTGCACCGGCTAATTTGTCACGCGCGGCAGCCAACACTTCGACACTGCCAGCCAGACTAGGCAGTACATTTAACCAACCGGCCAACTGCGGATCACTGATATTGGATTCAATCCACTGAGCCAATTCCCGCGCTGCTTTGCGCTGTACCAGATCAAATAGCTGGGCTTCGCTGTCGGCACTTAGACCGGCATCGGCCAAGAGACCACGGAAGATATCCACATGGCCTAAATCCAGATGCACGTTTTCAACACCAGCGCTGCTGATGCTCTGTAATAAGAGTTCTATAACTTCAATATCGGCGGCCACTGTGGCTTCACCAAATAACTCGACACCAATAGAGATTGGCGTGCGCGACTCCAGCGGACCTCGCGGGCGAGTGTGTAACACTGTGCCTGCGTAACAGAGTCTACTAGGCCCTTCACGACGCAGACTGTGGGCATCCATTCGCGCTGTTTGCGGTGTGATGTCCGCACGAATACCCATCATACGGCCACTTAGCTGATCGGTAATTCGGAAGGTCATCAGATCTAAATCGGAACCGGAACCGCTGAGTAGCGAGTCGGTAAACTCCACCATTGGCGGGATCACCAGGTCATAGCCCCAAGAGTTGTAGAGATCGAGAAGCTGACGTCGCAGGTGCTCGACAACCTGAGCGCGCTCCGGAAGCACCTCATCGACACCGTCTGGCAATAACCAACGATCCGCAATTGTCATGAATCTTTTTCAACCTTTAGCTTTGAAGCGTTTGTACGCTAAATCAATGAATTAACTACAAGCCAACTAACTCAGCGCAAGAAAAATAGAGCTATGGCGCCAATGGCCATACTTAAAAAGCCGATACGGCGCATTTGGCTATCATCGACTGTCGCTATAACCTCGACCATGCCGCGCCATCTAGAGGGTGATAAAAAGGGAATAATTCCCTCTAACACCAACATTAGGCAAATTGCTGTACCTATATCTTTAAGCATAATCACGACAACCTATAAAAATTGGCCTCTACATCAGTACTAAATCGGCACAAAAAAACCGGGACGAACCCGGTTTTTTAATTTTAGCAAAGTCACCATCAATGTGGCAGGAGTTTTTACGCTAATTAGATTTTTAGGGCTCAAATGTCGTAAATAGCCCTAAAACATTTCAAACCGCCTAACTAGCGTCACAAACATCCAACCGGCACAGGGCCGATTATTTGCCGTCTTGGTTTTGCAAGTACTTGAAGAAGTCACTGTCCGGCGCCACAAGCATCACGTCACCCTTATTGGAAAACGAATTCTTGTAAGCATTGAGACTACGCACAAAGGAGTAGAACTCAGGATCCTGCTGATAGGCTTCAGCATAAATACCTGCCGCCTCAGCATCTCCAGTTCCGCGCAGCTGCTCTGCATCACGATAGGCATTGGCCAGCTCAATGGTGCGCTCACGATCTGCCGAAGCACGAATCCGCTCAGCTTTTTCCTTACCGGTTGAACGCAATTCCGTCGCTTCTTTCTCTCGCTCGGCGGTCATACGCCTAAATACCTGGCTGCTCACTTCCTGAGGTAGGTCAATTCGCTTAACGCGCACATCCACAACTTCAATCCCCAGACTGCCGAGTACCGACTCATTGAGGTCAAAAGTAATATCTTCCATCAGCGCATCGCGCTCTCCAGAGACCACTTCGTGAAGTGTGCGAGTACCAAATTGGTTGCGCAGTCCGTTGTTGACACGATTGGCAAGACGGTTTCGAGCTACAGTTTCAACGCCACCAGTAGCCTTGTAGTAAGTCTCAACATTGGCAATACGCCACTTGGCATAGGAATCAACGATTAGGCGCTTCTTCTCAACAGTGAAAAAACTGGCTGGCTGTGCATCTACAGTCAAAACTCGCGCATCAAACAGACGAACATCATCTGCAAAAGGCAGTTTGACGTGCAGGCCCGGCTGAATATCAGCTTCAATCAGGCGTCCAAAACGCAACTTTACACCGCGTTCGGTTTCGCTGACCACGTAGAGCGTGCTGCTGGCCACGACCAACAAAAGAGCGAAGACCAATACCGATTTTAATAAATTACTCATCGTCTTCTCTCCATCGATGTGGGCTCAACGTTACGCTGCAACTTCTCAAGCACTTGGTTAGTAATTCGATCAATCATTTGACCATTGCCTTCATCAGATCTGAGCTTCGACTGCGTGCCCTCTTGAATCAACTTATCCAATGGCAGGTAGAGCATATTGTTGCCGCTCTCAGTGTCAACCAGAATTTTGGTGCTGTTCATCATGACATTTTCAACCGCGTCTAAATAGAGACGATCTCGAGTCACTCTCGGCGCTTTGGCATATTCTGTGTACAGGTTATTAAAGCGCTGAGCTTCACCCTCTGCTTTCGAGACTACTTGAGACCTATAAGCACCTGCCTCTTCACGCATGCGCTGAGCGGCACCACGAGCTTCAGGAATAATACCGTTGGAATAGGACTGGGCTTCGTTGACCAATCGTTCCAAATCTTCTCGGGCCTTGATCACGTCATCGTAGGCAGACTTGACCTCATTCGGTGGTCGCGCCTCTTCGATATTGATCTTCACCACGTTGATTCCGCTCTTGTAGTTATTCAGCAGATCCTGCAGCTTTTCGGCAGTAGATATAGCAATCTGTTCGCGGCCAGTGGAGATAACGCCATCTAGACCTGTGCTGCCCACTACGTGGCGCAAGGCGCTGTCGGTGGCATGTTTTAAGCTAGTCTCTGGATCGCGAATATTGAGTACGAAAGCCTTGGCGTCTTCAATGTTGTACTGAACCGTCAGGGAGATCTCAACAATATTTTCATCCTGGGTCAGCATCAAACCGCGAGCGGAGTACTGTCGCTCTTCGGTCACGCGCACCGTATAAACCTTGTCGATTAACTTGGGATTCCACTGCAAGCCGGAACCCAGTGTGTCGTGGTATTTACCCAGACGCAAGACAACAGCCTGCTCTTTCTCATCGACCTGGTAGAAGCCCATGAGTCCCCAGAGTACCAGCAGTACTATGGCTACTATTGGGATTAAACTTTTGCCATCAGGGCCGCCGGATCCATTTGACCCACCGCCGAAGCTACTGAACTTTTTCTTAAGTTGATTGAGCGCTTCATCGAGATCTGGTGGGCCATCATTGCCGCGCTTTCCACCCCAAGGGTCCTTGCCACCACCCGGTTCATTCCAGGCCATAAGTATTCTCCAATTTAAGTAATTGTCTTACCGGCGTCTAAACGATTTTAGCGCCGGCATAATTCTAAAGCCTTTGACTTCAACTAGCTACAGTGTCACCAAGTCGTCTACATCTAGCCCTGAACTTTTGATCAAGCGCAAGAAATCAATCTCAGAGAGTTTTACCTCCAGATTGATCCAACCGTTTTCATCGACCTGTTCTTCTAATACGGCTTTATGACCATAAAGGGATGCACGCAGAGCACCCTGATCAGGTTTTAGGCGCAGAGTTTTATGCACAAACTGTCCGGGCAAACGCTCGGCTACGGCTTGCAGCAACAACTCCAGCCCTTCATTTTTCAGTGCCGACAGCCAAACGGCCACTGGCTGACCCTCGGCATTGCGATCAATGCGCGCGGTGAAATCCTCAAGTAAATCGACCTTGTTGTAGACCATTAGGGTCGGCAACTTGTGGGCATCAATTTCTTTTAGCACTTCTTCAACGCGCTTGATATTAGTGGCGCGATCCTCGGCTGCTGCATCCACCACATGTAAGAGCAGTGTTGCGTTTGCCGCCTCTTCCAGCGTGGCGCGAAAAGCATCCACCAGTCGGTGGGGCAAATGACTGATAAAGCCCACAGTGTCGGCAAAGACAACCTCACCCTGCTCCGGCACTTCAAGCTTGCGCATGGTGGGATCTAGGGTGGCAAATAATTGGTTGGCAACGAAAACATCGGACTGAGTGAGTTTGTTAAACAGCGTCGACTTGCCGGCGTTAGTATAGCCCACCAATGAAACTGCAGGCACCTCGGCTCGAACACGGGCACGGCGTCCCTGAGCACGCTGCTTGCGCACTTTAAGCAGGCGACTCTGAATCGACTTGATGCGATCACGAACCATACGGCGATCTGATTCCAGCTGCGTTTCACCGGGACCGCGCATACCGATACCGCCGCGCTGGCGCTCAAGGTGAGTCCAACCGCGCACCAGTCGTGTCGACAGATGTTGCAGCTGGGCCAGTTCCACTTGCAACTTGCCCTCGTGAGTTCGCGCGCGCTGCGCAAAGATATCGAGAATAAGACCGGTACGATCCAGCACTCGACACTTGAGTTCGGCTTCAATATTGCGCTCTTGGCTAGGGGATAGGTTGTGGTTAAAGATAACTAATTCGGCACTGTGGCTATTAACAGCCGCAGCGATTTCTTCGAGTTTGCCGGTACCAACAAATAATTTGGCGTGAGGAGCGGAGCGAGCGCCAGTGATAAAGTCCACTGGATCGCCGCCCGCAGAAAGGACTAACTCTTCAAACTCTCTCGGATCTTCGGGTTCGGACTCACTCTGCAATTTCAGATGAACAAGAATCGCTCGCTCCCCAAATTCGGGACGTTCAAAAAATAATGTCACTCTAGTTAGTAGTCGTCAGCGTAGTTTCCGCCGTCATTATCAAAGCTGCCCTGAGCGGAAGATCCCGCCGCACCGGAGGTTGGCAATTTAACAACTCGTGAAGGAACAATTGTGGATATAGCGTGCTTATAGACCATTTGGCTAACGGTGTTTTTTAGCAGCACGACAAACTGATCGAATGATTCTACCTGTCCCTGTAGCTTGATTCCGTTAACCAAAAAAATGGATACGGGGATGCGTTCTTTCCTTAACACATTAAGAAAAGGGTCTTGTAAGTTATGCCCTTTTGACATTTATACTTCTCCTTATTAATCAAATAAAGCCGCTATTCCAGCAGCAAAAATGCAAGTCAAACTTGACCTGCAACTAAGTCCACAACACTGACCGCCAATTTTTCATTAACTTTCCATGTCCCCTGAATATATGGGCGCTACGGGCAGTTTTTTCAAGGCCGACTGACAAATATTATTGATCGACAGTAGTTCCGTCTCGTTATCTATCTGTATTTCGCAGCTAGATGGCCAGTTTCTCAGCCAGGTAATTTGCCTTTTCGCCAGCTGGCGGGTCGCAATAATACCCTTTTCAACTGCCTCATCTAAACTGCATTGCCCCTGTAAGTGCTGCCAAATCTGACGATAGCCAACCGAGCGAATTGCCGGCAGATCTGCATGGAGGTCACCGCGCTGAAATAGCTCGCGCACTTCCGTCTCAAATCCCGCTTCCATCATGGTCATAAACCTAGTCTCTATACGGTCATGGATGAGCTTTCGATTATTTGGTAGCAAGGCAATTTGTTTAATACTATAGCGTTGGGCAACACTGCCGACATTTGGTTCGCTGCGCAGTACCGACATAGGTACGCCGCTGATTCTATAGACTTCTAAGGCGCGCTGAATACGCTGGGAATGATTGGGGTGCAAACTGGCTGCAGTCACAGGGTCCACAGCGCGTAATTGCTCATGCACTGAGGCCCAGCCAAAATCCTCCGCATGCTTGAGTATCTCGGCACGAATGTCAGCGTCGGCTGAAGGCATATCCGACAACCCTTCAAGCAGTGCCTTAAAATACAACATGGTACCGCCCACCAGCAGTGGAACTTTCCCTCTACTGGTGATTTCCGCCATTTCCCGAGTGGCATCGGCAATAAAGTCCGCCGCGGAATAGGTTTCCAAAGGATCGAGAATATCGATTAAACGATGGGGTGCCGCTGCCAGTGTCGCCTTGTCTGGTTTGGCACTGCCAATATCCAGCTGTCGGTAAATCTGCGCTGAATCCACATTAATGAGCTCAACCGGAAGGTGCTGCTGCAAGGCTATGGCTAAATCGGTCTTACCACTGGCGGTGGGACCCATAACAAAGATCGCAGATGGCCGCTCTGTACTGGCCACGCTATTAGCGCCCTCTCAAAAATAATTTGTCGAGCTGATCTAATGTCAACTGGGACCAGGTAGGTCGCCCGTGATTACATTGACCGCTGCGCTCAGTGGCTTCCATATCACGCAGTAATGCATTCATTTCCGGGATGCTCAGTTTGCGATTGGCACGCACTGAACCATGACAGGCCATAGTGGAAAGGATTTCATTGATATGATCCCTAATACGCTCAGAGTTTCCGTGCTCGAGTAAATCCGAGAGTACATCACGGAGCAATGCTTCAACTTCTGATCCACGGAGGATTGCCGGAATTTCTCGAACGATCACGCTCTCGGCTGCAGCCCGTTCGACGACAAAGCCAAGCTTGGCAAAGACTTCATTGTGCTGCTCAGCAGCATCGGCCTCCCGCTGACTGACAGCGAGACTCTCTGGCACGAGCAAGGGCTGAGACACTAACCCCTGATCATCAAAGGCCCCTTTCATGCGCTCATAGGTAATGCGCTCATGAGCAGCATGCATATCGACAATAATTAGGCCTTCGCGGTTCTCAGCGAGAATATAGATACCCTTTAATTGCGCAATGGCGTAACCCAGCGGGGGAATATCCTGCTGATCTCTCAGAGGATTCTCAGATTCAGGAGGATTTATCCCGCTGGTGGAGTAAAGGCTCTGATAGTTTTGCATAGACCCAGCTGAACCCGACGTGCTGCCAGATGAGCTGCCAGCAAAGTTAGTCCGCGAGGAAAACTGCATCGCCGGCTGATTTTGCGGCGCAGCCTGCCAGCTGGGATCGGGCTGATTGACCATGCCTGGGAACTGTTCGCCACCCTCGGTAAACTCACCGGTACTATTTACCTGCAAGTGATCCTGAGGACGATCTTCCGCCAGTGCCTTCTTCAGAGTGCTGGAAATAAAGCTGTGAATCGAGCCACTTTCGCGAAAACGCACCTCATGTTTGGTTGGGTGTACGTTGACATCCACATCCGCTGGAGTAATTTCAAGAAACAGTACAAAGGCTGGATGGCGGCCGTGATAGAGCACATCCTGATAGGCCTGACGCACAGCGTGGGAAACGACCTTGTCACGAATACAGCGACCGTTGACAAAAAAGTGCTGCAGATCCGCCTGACTGCGGGAAAAGGTCGGCAGTCCAATCCAACCCCAGAGGCGCAGGCCGGGACGGACATTGTCCACGTAGAGTGCCTGCTCCATAAAGGTCGCACCACAGATATCAGCAACCCGCTTTTCCTGTTCCAACTGTGTCTTGGCCGGGCGCAAGCTGATTTGGGCACGCTGGTTGTGGCGCAGATTAAAGGCCACATCGAAACGGCTCAAGGCGAGTTTTTTAATACTGTCATCGATGCGGTTATATTCGGTTTTTTCGGTACGCAAAAATTTGCGTCGCGCTGGAGTGTTAAAAAACAGGTCACGCACTTCAACGCTGGTGCCCTGAGGATGAGACGCGGGAGTGACTTCGACCTGCATATCCCGCCCCTCGGAAATAGCTTTCCAGGCGCTGCCCTGCCCGTTATTAGAGGTTAGACTGAGGCGAGATACAGAGGCGATACTGGCGAGAGCTTCGCCGCGAAAGCCTAGAGTGGCCACCGCCTCAAGATCTTCGAGATCATCAATTTTACTGGTTGCATGACGACTCAGGGCCAGGGCCAGATCGTCGCGACCAATACCACCGCCGTCATCGCGGATGCGGATTAACTTCACCCCACCCTGCTCAATATCGATCTCGATGCTCTGAGCACCGGCATCAAGACTATTCTCAACCAGCTCTTTGAGCACGGAGGCTGGGCGCTCCACCACTTCACCAGCCGCAATCTGGTTGGCTAGCTGCGGACTGAGAATTTTAATAACGGACATAAGCGGTGGCCTTTGATTGGCTTGTTAGCGGCGTGTTAGCAGCGCAATAAACATGGAATACACAGTTAAATCTGCGGCGATGTTGGCCGACATTAGCCGGCAGGAATCATGATTTGCTGACCCACTTTGATGGTGCTAGAACGCATCTTATTATAGCTTAATATGCGTTTCACCGATGTGTTGTAGCGCTGAGCTATAGCGGATAATGTATCGCCACGAGCAATCACATAGCTCCGTGCTTTGGTGTTTTTAGCTGCCGCAATGGCAGTTCCCGCTGGCGGATGATCGGCAAAATAACCGGCCAAGCCAGTGTAGATTGCCTGTGCCATTTTTTGTTGATAATTGCCGTCACTGAGACGTCTGGCCTCAGTGGGATTTGAAATAAAACCGGTTTCAATCAGCAGCGAGGGAATATCTGGCGACTTGAGCACCAAAAAGCCTGCCTGCTCGACCTTCTTTTTATGCAGCCTCGCAACGCCGCCCATATTTTCCAGCACATAGCTGCCAGCATCTAAACTGCTACTCAGGGTCGCCGTCATGGATAGATCAAGTAATACTTCGGCTAGAACATCGTCTTTATCATCGAGACTCAGAGAGCCGGCTCCACCAATTAAATCCGCACGGTTTTCCTTACCCGCTAAATAGCGTGCCGCCTCACTGGTAGCGCCTCGAGTAGAGAGGGCATAAACCGAGGCACCATTGGCTTTCGGATTAGTGAACGCATCTGCGTGAATAGAGATAAAGAAGTCAGCCCGCTTCTCATGGGCTATGGCGGTGCGCTTGCGGTGCGCCAGATAGTAGTCACCTGTGCGCACTAGCTCGCCAGTGAAATAAGTATCCTGATCAAAAAGTAACTGTAGACGCTTGGCGATCTGCAGCGCCACTACTTTTTCGCGAACCTTTTTTGGCCCCAACGCACCAGGATCTTCCCCACCATGACCAGCGTCTATGGCAATAACAATGCGTCGATTATCCGCTGGTACCACTTTGCTAACCGACTTAGTGGCGCGCAGTTTTGTGTCATAAATATCGACAACTAGTCGATCGCCATACTGCTCGTAGGCTTTGAGAGTAAAGCTTTTTACTGAAACCGGCTCTTTGAGATCAAATACCAATCGCAGATCGGCACTGCCGCGCAAGCCTGAACGCATGGCGGCGATGGGCGTTGAGCTAACTTCAAGATTATCAAAAGTGGTTTTAAGGGTACTATCTTTAATATCGATAACCAGACGGTGGGGGTTATCCAAGGTAAAGACTTTATGTTCAACAGGGCCGCTGAGATCCAGTACCAGGCGAGTATTATCCGGTGCCCGCCAGAGTCTTACGCTGTCTACCTCAGCAGCATAGCTAGAGCTGTTCCAGAGCACTGCCAGGCAAGTCATAAAACAGACTAACTGAGTAGTGCTTTTAAATATTGAAGTGCTTTTAATCTGCACTGTTAACCCCAGTTGTTTCTCTATCGAGCTGAGAAATTATTATTCTTGCCTGTTCCGAATTTCCACTCAGAGTCAGTTTGCGCCCTTTGGGGAGCTGAACAATCTCAATCAATATATCGGCCTCAGGCAAAAAGCCGACACCGCGTTCGGGCCATTCTACCAAGCACAGACGCGACTCCACCAGATAATCTCGAAAACCCATATACTCGAGTTCTTCTGGGTCCTGAAGTCGATAAAAGTCGAAGTGACAGACCTGCCCCATTTCAAGCTCATAGGGCTCAACCAAAGTATAGGTCGGACTTTTGACAGCGCCACCATGACCAAGACCTAATAACAGACCCCGACTGAGGGTTGTCTTGCCAGCACCAAGATCCCCTTGTAGAGCAATTAACAAAGCAGACTGTACAGTTGTTTCTGACGGCACATTTTCAAGAGCATTGTTAAGCGCCCAACTGAGCACCGCGGCAATGCGATTGCCAAACTGCAACATCGCCGCTTCATCGATCAATTCCAACGTTATGCAATGAGTTTGTCTCTCAATCACCAGGCTATGCTCTCATCTTCTTACAGTCTGTTTACAATAGTTTCAGCTATGCTCGCCGTTTAATAACTTGCGCAAATAGCTCAATAAATCTGTTGCTGTCAGTCCGCGCATACCCTGCTCTTCCACAGCCAAATCGGCAGCTGCTGAGTGCAGACAACAGCCCAGCTGCGCAGCCAATTTTGGCTCTAAGCCCTGGGCTAATAGTGCACCGATAATACCCGAGAGCAGGTCACCCATTCCGCCAGTGGCCATACCGGGATTACCATAAGGACAAACTGCAATAATTTCATCACCTGGGGCAGCGATTAACGTGCCCACGCCTTTTAATAAGATCACTGCATTGTATTTTTCTTGTAGCTGCCGCACCGCGGCAAAACGATCTGCCTGCACCTCGTCGACACTGACATTTAAAAGTCGCGCTGCCTCGGCCGGATGGGGGGTCATTATCCAGCCACTGCCATCAGGCTGGGATACCACTCGCCCGTCGGCAATTATATTCAGTGCATCAGCGTCGACCACCATAGGGCGCCTCGTAGCGACGGCTTTCTGCAGTAACTGTTCAGACCAGGGCGAACGACCAAGACCGGGACCAACAATTAATACCGACGGCTTGTGTAATAGTGGCTCTAATTCTTGGCCTGAGACAATACCGCTGACCATGATTTCAGGCTGGCGTGCCAGAGCACCGGCCACATGGGCCGGGCGCGTGGCCATACTGACCAGTCCAGAGCCCGTGCGCAGTGCAGCTTCGGCTGCCATCATTGCGGCACCACCAAAGCCGTGATCACCACCTATAATCATGCTGTGACCAAACTGGTTTTTGTAGGCATCTGCATCCCGTGTCGGCAGATTTTCAATCAACTCGTGTAGATCCATCAACTGTGCTGAAGGCTCAACCTGCTGAAAGATCGCCTCATCCACATCTAGGGAGTGGTAAATAACCTCACCACATAGAGCCGGACCGCGACCGGTAAACATGCCCTGCTTGGCAGCGATAAAAGTTACAGTCACATCGGCACTGATAGCAGCTTCTGCTGCAGCTGCGGAATCCGCATATAATCCAGAGGGCAGATCAATTGCCAAAACAGGTAAGGCGGCCTGATTAATCATCTCGATGGCTGCGCCATAGGGCGCGCGCATGGGGCCAGTGGCACCTATGCCCAGTAATGCGTCCACCACAACGCCTTCGCAAAGATCAATAGTTTCACTGAAAGGGGCAAAAATCACACCAGCGTTAACCGCATATTCTCTGGCTTCAGCGGCATCGGCGGATAGTTTGGCTGGAACCGACAATTCGACCACTCGCACGGCGAGGCTTTTCTCGGCGGCCAGTGCGGCTACTATGTAGCCGTCGCCAGCATTATTGCCGGAACCGCAAAATACAGTGATTAGTGAAGGTTTACCAAAGGCGTCGAGCAGTTCATTAAAAGCGGCTCGGCCAGCGCGCTTCATGAGAATAATGCTTGAGCTATTTGCCAGCGAGGCAATAGCCAGTTGATCCAGTTTACGGACAGATTCAGCCTTGTATAAGGCGTCTTGAATAACAATATGCGACATAACCGCGAGTTCCCAGTAAGATTAGGGCGATTATAAGCCAGATTAGCCCTGAAACCATGCCCGAAACCAATAAGCTCAAGGATCTCGCGAAAAAAGTTAAAGCCTGGGGCTTGGAGCTGGGTTTTCAGCAGGTGGCTATATCTCAACCGGATCTAAGTTCGGCATCGAAGAATCTTTTGAGCTGGCTGGATAAGGGCTATCAAGGTTCCATGCAGTGGATGGGAGAGCACGGGGAAAAACGTTACACCCCAGATCAGCTTGTAGAAAAAACCCTGCGGGTAATTTCAGTGCGCATGGACTATCTTGCCGATAACAATATGATCGCAGTTTTGAAGGACGACAATAAAGCTTATATATCAAGATATGCGCTGGGACGCGACTATCATAAACTGATTCGCAAACGCTTGGCTGAGTTAGGCAAAAAAATTGAAGCCGAAATAGATTATCTCGGACTCAATCATCTGCAGTTAACCCAGCGACCCTTTGTCGACAGTGCCCCAGTAATGGAGAAACCCATTGCCGAACAGGCTGGACTGGGTTGGATTGGTAAAAATACTCTGTTACTAAACGATAAGGCCGGTTCTTGGTTTTTCCTTGGGGAGATTTATATTTCCCTAGAATTACCGGTTGATATCAGCGAGCAAACTAACAGGTGTGGAAACTGTCGCGCCTGTTTAAAAGTCTGCCCCACCAATGCCTTTCCCGAACCCTATGTATTGGATGCGCGCAGATGTATTTCCTATCTGACCATTGAGAGCCAGGAACCGATTCCGGAAGAGTTGCGCCCGCTGATGGGCAATCGGGTATTTGGTTGCGATGACTGCCAGATTATCTGTCCCTGGAATCGCTATTCCTCGAAAACCAAAGAAATTGACTTTTCCCCGCGACACAATCTCGACAACTCGGATTTAGTGACGCTGTTTGAATGGACTGAAGAAGCGTTTTTAAACAACACCGAGGGCTCACCGATTCGCCGCATTGGCTATCAGCGCTGGCTGCGCAATCTCTCGGTGGGGCTGGGTAATGCGCCGGCTTCTCAGCGCATTATCGATGCACTGAACAAAAGAGCTGACGACCCTTCTGCGTTAGTTCGTGAACATGTTCTTTGGGCTATTAAGCAACAGCAGGCTCTTGATAAGCCGACGGCCCCAAATCAGGAATCTGGTGATGGTGTGGTAAAGTTTTTTAAAGCTTAATAAATACTTCCCGGTAGTATTCCAACTCACTGATCGAATCGTAGATATCATCCATGGCCAAATGACTGCCACGCTTTTTAAAGCCATTGGCCAGTCCCGGCTTCCAGCGCTGAACTAACTCTTTTAATGTGCTGACATCTAAATTGCGGTAATGAAAAAAGCGCTGCAAGTCGGTCATATAGTTGGCTAAAAAGCGTCGATCCTGACAGATCGAATTGCCACACATGGGCGACTTGCCCGCTGGTACCCACTGGCGCAGAAATTCAATCGTGGCTAATTCGGCCTCCGCCTCAGTCACCACACTCTGCCGTACTCGCTCAGTGAGGCCTGAACCCCCATGCTGGCGGGTATTCCACTCGTCCATGCCGTCGAGTAACTCATCGGACTGATGCACTGCAATCATCGGCCCCTCAGCCAGAACATTGAGATCTTTGTCGGTGACTACTGTGGCGATTTCAATAATTCGGTCATGTTCGGGGCTCAATCCGGTCATTTCCAGATCGATCCAGATTAAATTCTGTGGATCAGTGTTGGCATTCGCAGCTACAGCGGTCATCTAAATCTTCCAAGTGGGGTTAGCAAAATGTTCCTCGAGGCGGATATGCTATATCCTTGCAGCCGATAACGCCAGACATGGCGCATAACCTAATTCCGCGAGAGCATTAATGGCGAAACGCAATCTCAGTAAACAGCAGAAAGGTCGTATTCAAACGATTCAGGAGCGGCGTCGAGCGCGAGCTATTAGCAAAAAATCCGTATCCGAAGAGCAGCTTGAGAATCTAACTCAGCTGGGCCCCGAGATACTGGGTACGGTGATCACCAACTTTGGCGCCCAGGTGGATATCGAAGGTCTGGAAGACCGCTTTAAAGGCAACATTTACCGCTGCCATCTGCGCACCAACCTGGAACCTTTGGTAACCGGTGATCGAGTGGTCTGGCGCTACGCCGAACCTGTTGGCGTTGTGGTGGCCAGAGAGTCACGGGATTCAGAACTGCTGCGTCCTGACCCCTACGGAAAGCTGCGTCCAGTTGCGGCCAATGTGGACCGGATTGCCATTGTCTTTGCCGCCAAGCCAACCCCCTACAGCAACCTGATCGACCGCTATCTGATTGCTTCAGAAGCTCAGGGTATTCAACCTGTATTGATAATCAATAAATTCGATATGCTCAGCGACAGTGATTTCCCCAAGGTTGAGCAGCTATTAAAGGATTACCGCACTGTGGGTTATGAGGTGCTCTGCGTCTCGGCGACCACTGGTGAGGGTCTAGAGGAACTGAAAGACTATTTGGCCACCCATACTTCGGTGTTTGTTGGCCAGTCCGGCGTCGGTAAATCGTCGCTGATCAATGAGCTGCAACCCGATGCCAACATCTTGGTCGGCGAGCTCTCCGCAGGCAAGGACAAAGGCCAACATACCACTACCGCATCGCGATTATTTCACCTCAAAAATGGCGGCCGCCTGATCGACTCCCCTGGCATTAGGGAATTTGCTGTGACCAATTTAAGTGATGAGCAGATTATTGATGGTTTTATCGAGTTCAGGCCCTTTCTCGGTTACTGCAAATTTAGAGACTGCAAACATTCGGTTGAATTGGGCTGCGCGCTTCTGGCGGCTGCGGAAGAGGGAAAAATTCTTCCGGTCAGATTGCTGAATTATCGCAATATTCTCGCCAGTCAGGATGAAGACTAATGTCAGCTGATATTCCGCGCCTGTTAGAACCGGCTCTATTAAACACTCTATTGGGCGCCACTCCAGACAAGGATAGGCTCATTATTGTCGACCTCTGCAGCGACGCACTCTATCGCCAGAAACATGTTCCGGGCGCTGTACATCTGCAACCCGGGTCTTTGATGGCTGGCACTGCACCTTATCCGGGCAAGCTTCCCACGGTCGAACAGTTAGAAAATATTATTCAGTACCTGGGTATAGATGCCGATAGTCATCTGGTGATCTATGACGATGAGGGTGGCGGCTGGGCTGGACGCTTTGCCTGGACCCTCGATCTACTCGGCTATCACAACTGGTCCTATTTAAATGGCGGCATTATTGCGTGGATAAAGGAAGGCTTTGTTACCGAGGCGCAGGCTAATCAGCGGGTGGCTTCTGAGACAACAATCAGCATCGCCAATCCAGGGGTATTGATCTGCGCAGACGAGATTATCGGCCAGCTGGACAACTCAGATTTTGTCGTTTGGGATGCACGCAGTCCCGGAGAATACAGCGGCGACATGGTTCGCTCAGCACGGGGCGGTCATATTCCAGGGGCGATTAATATTGAGTGGACCCAGTTGATGGACCCACAGCGCAACCTGCGAATTCGCGATGATGCCGACGCTATACTCACAGCTGCAGGCCTAGGCAAAAACATGACCATAACAACTCACTGTCAAAGCCATCATCGCTCGGGCTTCACTTATATGGTGGCGAGGATTTTAGGGCGAAATAATATCAGCGCTTACGATGGCTCATGGGCAGAATGGGGTAGTCTCGATTACACACCAATAGAACGCGGATAGCTTTTTAGTCACTACTATAAATTTAACCAATAATGAAGAGCCGGAAATTATGAATCACCAAGCAGAATTATTTGTTGCGCTGCAACGATTACTTCCCCAGCACGCCCTTTCAAGACTGATTGCTCGAGCGGCTGAATCAAAGATGCCCTGGCTAAAAAACTTACTGATCAAGCGCGCTATCGCAGTCTTCCATATCAATATGGATGAAGCCGCTAGCAGTGACCTGGATGATTACGAAAACTTTAATAGCTTTTTTACTCGCGCCTTAAAAGAAGGTGCGCGCCCCATGAACCATGACTCAGACGCTTTGGTCTCACCCGCCGATGGCGCAGTCAGCCAAGCTGGTGCAATAACCAAACAGCGTATTATCCAGGCTAAGGGTAGCGACTACTCGGCGAGCCGCCTGCTCGGCGATTCAGAGGAAGCCAAACTTTATGAAAATGGCGCCTTTACTACCATCTATCTGTCACCCAAGGATTACCACCGCGTGCATATGCCGATCGCAGGCACGCTGATTAGTACACGCTATATTCCCGGGGATCTTTTTTCCGTCAATGACAAAACTGCTCAGGGCCTTCCAGGATTGTTTGCCCGCAACGAGAGACTAGTCTGCCAATTTGATTCAGAACTGGGGCAGTTTGCCTTGGTATTTGTCGGTGCTATGTTGGTGGCAGGAATTGAAACAGTGTGGGGCGGTTTTGAAACCCCAGGACGCGGCGCAGTGCGCAATGCAGATTTTTCTGGCCGCGATCTGAGCTTTGATAAGGGTGAGGAGATCGGACGCTTTAAATTTGGTTCAACGGTTATACTATTGTTCCAAAATGACAAGGTAGATTGGCAAGATTCGTTTGTTCCTAAGGCAGCTGTGCGAATGGGTGAAAAGATCGCTAACTACAAATAGAAAACTAGCCGAGTAGACGCTGTTTGAGGGCGGCAAAAAAACCGCTGTTAGAATCTGACTGGCGCTGATTGTGCGACAACAATCCAGAGCTTTGGGACACTGAGAAAGGTTTGCTGATAAGTAGATTGAGCATTTTCTCATCGACACCAAGGCGCTCGGAATCAACATCTTTCACTATGGCTAATTTAGCAACGTCATAGGCGCGGCGTGTGCCAAATTTTTGTAGCTGAGCCCGGGCCTTATCTTCATTTTTAAGATCGACAAAAATATAGTTCTCAGGATTAGTCTTACCATCAACCGAATCGAATACTGCGAGCCTCGGTGACAATCTCGACTTAGGGTTCTGCTCAATCACCATACCCTGATCACCGGTGGTCAATTCAACCAGGGTTCCAGCGGGATAGAGCCCCACAGACTGAATAAACTCAACCACTAGATCTTCTGCAAAAGCATGGCCACGAAGCTCATAGAGTCGGCCTGTAGCTTTAGAAGGTGTTAGCACCGCCGATACTTCACGGGGATTACAGAGACGATCAAACTCAGAGGCTATGCCGACAATCGCAGCCAAGAACGGAATGCGCTGACCGCTGCATCCTTTGGGAAATCCACTGCCATCGAAACGCTCACAGTGGAACTTAATGATATTCATTACTCGCCGGTTGTCGAAATCAGACTGCCTTAGCTTATCTATACTGGCACTGACAAAACCGCGGTATTCTGCCTCTTCTTCTTCGTTGCGATCTGACTTGCGCAACAGGCTTCGATCCATGCCAGACTTGCCAATGTCCTTTAACAATGCGGCGAGACAGAGGTCTTTTAGCTGATCTAACTCAAGACCAATATGGCGCGCAAACTGAGTCGCCCAAAGGGCGGAACGGATACTGTGGTCGTGGGTATGTCGATCCTTAGCGCGCAGTTGCAATAACCAGGTAAAGGCATCGGGACAACGCACAACGCTATCTACCATATCATCCACTGACTGCTGTAATTGGTGGAGATTAAACTGTGCACCTTTGGTGATTTGACGAGTGGCAACACTGAGGCAACCGACCAAATTGTTCATCACTCTTCGCGCGGCGGGCATCTCTTTTGAGAGCTCGACAGTTTTTCGATAGATATCTGGTTTGATCACAAAGTTGGGCTGTGCGGCAAGCTGGCGATTGTCCATTAAACCGCGAACAATCGGATTGATATCCTGAGCTTTGTTGCGCAGATCATTGTTGAACTGCCTGCTACCGGCAGATGGACTTTTCAAATCCAGTGGTGAGATACCTTTGGAGATATCTATATAAATGTAGTCACAATAGGCTTTGACGCGGGACGCATCAGCGGCACTTTTAATCAAAAAACCCTGAATCGGGAATGGCGTCTCCGCCCATGGTTTGTCGAGCGCGGAAACGAACATTCCCACTTCAAGTTCATGAATAAAGACTTTAAGTTGCTGCAATGACATACAGTTTTTAGATCTCTCAGCGCTGTTAATACAAAACCGAACCGTCCCGAAATGTAACGCTTTTCCCGGTGAAAAAGCGTGCGTCGGTGCAGTTTTAGTAAATATAGACTAAGACAAGCGTGAGTAAATCAGTACTTTGCGGAAAACTTGTGAACGGCATCAATAAACACTTTCACATGGTCCGGATTAATATCCGGCGTAATACCATGGCCCAGATTAAAGATATGCCCGGGACCGGCGCCAAACCCGTTGAGGATAGCGTCAACCTGAGACTCGATCACTGCGGGATCGGCTCTTAAAACCGCCGGATCCATATTGCCCTGCAGCGCAACTCGATCGCCAACGCGACTCTTGGCCGCGGCGATATCAGTACTCCAGTCGAGACCCAGCGCGTGACATCCTGTACCAGCCATTTTTTCAAGCCACAGACCACCGCCCTTGGTGAATAGAATCACCGGGACATCGCGACCATCGTGATGGCTGATTAATCCATCGACAATTTTTTGCATATAGGCGAGGGAAAATTCTGCGTAAGCAGCATGGCTCAGTGCGCCACCCCAGGTGTCAAATATCTGCACTACCTGAGCGCCAGCACGGATCTGAGCATTGAGATAATCAATCACCGACAGGGCTAATTTTTCCAGCAGTTGGTGCATTAATTCAGGCTGCGTATAGAGCATGGTTTTGGCGCGAGCAAAGTCGCGACTGCTCTGACCTTCGATCATGTAGGTGGCCAATGTCCAGGGACTGCCGGAAAAACCGATGAGCGGCACACGACCATTGAGCTCACGGCGAATCATGGTCACTGCGTCGGTGACATAGGATAGATCGCTGGCGGTGTCGATCACTTCAAGAGCGTCGATGTCCGCCTCAGTTCTGACCGGCTTGCGAAACTTGGGGCCCTCTCCAGTTTCAAAATAGAGGCCCAATCCCATAGCATCGGGAATGGTTAAAATATCTGAAAATAGAATTGCCGCGTCCATTTCATAGCGCTCTAGAGGCTGCAGCGTCACTTCACAGGCAAGTTCAGTGTTCTTACACAAGCTCATAAAGTCGCCGGCCTTAGCTCTCACTGCTCGGTATTCAGGCAGATAACGACCTGCTTGTCGCATCATCCACACAGGGGTGCGGTCAACAGGCTGGCGCATCAGCGCCTTGAGAAAGCGATCATTCTTTAGTTCAGACATTCAAATTCCAGAGTAATAAATTTAAGCGTTCTTTTTAACAGCCATTTAGCTACAAGCTAATGTAGTCGACGCCAGTGAATAGCACCGATTAAACGTCGAGATAATCCAAAATACCTTTGGCAGCCTCGCGGCCTTCCCATACGGCGGTCACCACCAGATCAGAACCACGCACCATATCACCACCGGCAAATATTTTTGGGTTAGTGGTCTGGAAGGGAAAAGTCTGCTCTTCGGCCGCCATTACTGCACCCCAATCGGAGGTATTGACTTCGATACCAGTGAGCCAGGCGGGAGGACTTGGTTTAAAGCCAAAGGCCACCAACACGGCATCTGCAGGTAAAATTTCTTCGCTGCCAGCAATCACTTCAGGTCGGCGGCGACCATTTTGATCTGGAGCACCTAAGGATGTAGAGACTACTTTTACGCCTTTAACACGGCCCTCGGCATCAGCCATCAATTCCACTGGCTGCATATTAAATTTAAAAACCACACCTTCTTCTCGAGCATTCTGCACTTCCTTGCGCGAACCGGGCATATTTTCCTCATCGCGACGGTAAGCACAGGTAACACTGGTCGCGCCCTGACGAATCGAGGTGCGGTTACAATCCATCGCCGTGTCACCACCACCTAGTACCACTACACGCTTTCCCTTGAGGCCGATAAAGTCATCCTTGGATTTCTCAAAGCCGAGATTACGGTTGACGTTGGAGACCAAAAACGACAGCGCTTCATGGACGTTTTCGAGGTCTTCACCGGGGAAGCCGCCCTTCATAGTGGTGTAGGTGCCCATGCCCATAAACACGGCATCGTATTCACTGAGCAGTTCTTCGACCATGATGTCTTTGCCGATTTCGATATTTAAGCGGAACTCAACACCCATGCCTTCGAGGATCTCGCGGCGAGTGCGGATAACTGACTTCTCCAGTTTAAATTCAGGGATGCCAAAGGTTAGCAGACCGCCAATTTCTGGGTAACGGTCAAAAACCACTGGCTTAACGCCATTGCGGATCAGAATATCGGCGCAGCCAATACCTGCGGGTCCAGCACCAATCACGGCGACTTTTTTATCGGTCCAAACTACGTTCGACATATCCGGACGCCAGCCCATGGCAAAAGCGGTATCGGTAATATACTTTTCTACCGAGCCGATAGTCACAGCACCAAAACCGTCATTTAATGTACAGGCACCTTCACAGAGACGGTCCTGTGGACATACGCGACCACAGACTTCCGGCAGTGAGTTAGTCTGATGACTGAGCTCAGCAGCTTCGATCAGATTGCCCTCTGCAACCAACTGTAACCAGTTGGGAATATAGTTGTGAACCGGACACTTCCATTCGCAATAAGGGTTGCCACAGGACAGGCAGCGGTGAGACTGATCGGCGGCACCCTCGGCATTGAAGGGGTCATAAATTTCAACAAACTCACCGACACGACGCTTCATATCACGCTTTGGCGGATCGACACGTTTAATGTCAAGAAACTGAAATTGGTTATCTAATCTTTGGGTCATAAGTTTTATCTCTGTTCTCTAATCAACGCTATTGCGGGTTGTCATGGGCCTGAGCTAGAAGGCTACTCAGGGTGGCCGCTTTTGGCTTAACTAACCAAAACTTCGATGCGTAATCAGAAAAATTACTAATAATCTCTTGTCCCCAGGCACTGCCAGTCTCTCTGACATGCTCGTGGATCATGTTTTTGAGGAACACTCGGTGAGATTCCGTGGCCTCAGCTGTAATACGCTGAATATCGACCAGTTCCATATTGTAGCGATCGACAAATTCACGTTCTATATCAAGGACGTAGGCAAAGCCACCGGTCATACCAGCGCCGAAGTTATAACCAGCGGCTCCTAGTACAGCAACTATGCCTCCAGTCATGTATTCACAACAGTGATCACCAGCACCTTCGACTACGGCTTTGGCACCTGAGTTGCGCACAGCAAAGCGCTCGCCGACTGTGCCTGCTGCATGCAGCCGGCCACCAGTGGCGCCATAGAGGCAGGTGTTGCCCATAATAGGTGTTTCGTTAGAGGCAAAACTACTGTCACTGGGTGGACGCAAAATAATTTTGCCGCCAGCCATGCCCTTGCCGACATAGTCATTGGCGTCGCCTTCAAGATAGAGTTCTAGGCCGCCAGCGTTCCAAACGCCGAAGGACTGCCCAGCAACACCTTTCAAATTCAATCGAATCGGCGCGGCTGACATGCCAGTGTTGCCATAGCGCTTGGCTATTTCACCGGACAGTCGAGCACCGATGGAACGGTCACAGTTATTGACAGTAAAATCGAATGTGCCGCCACTCTGAGACTCGATACATGGCAGTGCCTGCTCAACCATTTTTTCTGCCAGCAAACCCTTATCTAGAGGATTGTTTTTCGGCTCTGAACAGGTCTGAGGCTTGCCCTCTAATTCTGGGCGCACTTCAAGCAGCGGTGAAAGCTCTAAATGCTGCTGTTTGCTAGTCTCTCCAGGCAAGGACTCTAATAGGTCAACGCGACCAACCAACTGTTCCAGTGAGCTGATACCCAACACGGCGAGCCACTCGCGAGTTTCCATGGCAATAAACTTGAAGAAGTTAGTCGCCATAGCGACGGTGCCGCGATAGTGATCATTGCGCAGACGCGCATCCTGAGTGGCTACACCAGTGGCGCAGTTATTCAGATGACAGATACGCAGATACTTGCAACCCAGGGCAACCATGGGTCCGGTGCCAAAGCCAAAGCTCTCAGCACCCAAAATAGCGGCTTTAATCACATCCAAACCGGTTTTTAGGCCGCCATCGGTCTGCACCCGAACCTTGCTGCGCAAATCATTTGCGCGAAGGGTCTGATGGGTCTCAGTGAGACCTAATTCCCAAGGTGATCCAGCATAACGGATCGAACTCAGTGGACTCGCAGCAGTACCGCCATCGTAGCCAGAGATGGTAATCAGATCCGCGTAGGCCTTAGCCACACCAGCTGCAATAGTGCCCACACCTGGGCGCGACACGAGCTTCACAGAGACCAGAGCACTCGGATTGACCTGTTTTAAGTCAAAAATTAGCTGCGCCAGATCTTCAATGGAATAAATATCATGATGTGGTGGTGGTGATATCAATGTCACACCGGGTACAGAGAAGCGTAGTCGAGCAATTAGCTCATTGACCTTGCCGCCGGGTAGCTGCCCACCTTCGCCAGGCTTTGCGCCCTGAGCAACTTTAATCTGCAGTACTTCAGCACTGGATAGATAGGCTGGCGTGACACCGAAGCGTCCGGAAGCGATCTGCTTAATTTTTGATGATTTGATAGTGCCGTAACGTGCAGGATCTTCGCCGCCCTCACCAGAGTTAGAGCGCCCACCCAAAGTATTCATGGCCTCTGCCAGTGACTCGTGAGCCTCAGGAGAGAGTGCGCCCAGGGACATACCTGCAGAGTCAAAACGCTTGACGATATCTGCTACAGACTCAACTGATTCAATATCTATGGGTGTGCAGGTATCGCTCAATTTGAACAAGTCACGGAGCGTGGCAATAGGACGAGTATTCACCAGCCGCGCATATTCGGTATACGCTTTGTAATCACCGTTCTGAACTGCACTGTGCAGGGTCTGCACTACATCTGGGTTATAGGCGTGATACTCCTGACCATGCACATATTTCAGCAGCCCGCCGGGCTCGATAGGCTTGCGCAGCTTCCAAGCAAGCGATTTAAGGGCAGACTGATCAACCTCGATATCGTCAAAAGTGGCGCCTTCAAGACGACTGACAAGACCGGGGAAACAGAGATCTATCACTTCACTGCTGAGACCAATAGCCTCAAATAACAGAGCCCCGCGATAGGAGGCGATGGTTGAAATACCCATCTTCGACAGTATTTTTAACAGGCCTTTATTGATGCCTTTGCGGTACTGTT
This sequence comes from Gammaproteobacteria bacterium MOLA455, assembly GCA_000511875.1. Lineage (GTDB taxonomy): Bacteria > Pseudomonadota > Gammaproteobacteria > Pseudomonadales > Porticoccaceae > HTCC2207. The sequence goes on along the minus strand of AZIN01000004.1, from coordinate 121,251 downwards.
TAAATGCGGTATCCACGTCCACCAGCAACTCGCCACTGGCGATCAAGTCACAGAGCACATGATAGCTGAGATAAGGATAAACCAGGGACGCACCGCAGCCGATTAGGGCGGCAATTTGGTGAGAGTCACGCGCATAACCAGTGCTGGCAATTATATTCGCATCAGTGCGCAGACCCTGATCGATCAGATAGTTGTGCACAGCGCCCACAGCCAGCAGGATGTGGATCGGCTGTTTTTCAGGGCTAATATTGTGATCCGAGAGGATACAGATAACCGCGCCGTCACGGACTGCGGCTGCCACTTCAACACAGACACGCTGAATCGCTTGTTGCAGATTCTCTTCCGTTGCATCGTAGTTCAGGGCAAATTTAGAGACCGGAAACTGCTCAAATTCATTGCGCTTTAGAGCATAGTATTTGCGCGGTGAAAGCACTGGGCTAGATAGGCCAATTCGCGCACCCAAATAAGGATTCTCAGCAAAGACACTCTGTTCCTGCCCGAGTTCCACACCCAGAGACATAACTATGGCTTCGCGCAGTGGATCAATCGGCGGATTAGTCACCTGAGCAAACTGCTGACGGAAATAATCAAACAAATTACGCTGCTTCTTGGACAACACTGCCATGGGGATATCATCACCCATAGAGCCGGTCGCCTCTTGACCGCCTTCGGCCAACGGACGCAACACCTGATCTCGCTCTTCAAAGGAGACCTGGAACATTTTCATATAGCATTTAATTTGATCACGGCTTAGAGAACCTTCAATCTCGATACTGTCCCGATCAAAACTCGACTGAATAGCGTAGCGACCTTCTTTAAGCCACTTTTTGTAGGGGTGACGAGCAGCCAGCTGATCTTCAATTTCATCGCGGAAGAAGATTTTTCCTTCCTGAGTATCAATCGAGAGAATATCCCCGGGCCCAAGACGACCCTTGGCCACCACATCTTCGCTGCGGTAGTCGTAAACGCCGATCTCTGATGCCACTGTAATTACATCATCATTGGTAATCACGTAGCGCGAGGGACGCAGACCATTGCGATCTAGGGTACAAACAGCAAAGCGGCCATCGGTAATAACCAGACCGGCCGGACCATCCCAGGGTTCCTGATGCATGGAAAGATAGTCGTAGAGTGCACGGTGATCTGGATTGCGATCTTCAACATTCTGCCAGGCTGGCGGAACCAGAGTTCGGACAGCAAGGTGCAGATCCATTCCGCCTGTAACTAGCATTTCAAGCATATTATCGAGGCTGGACGAGTCTGAACCAGTGCGATTAACCAACGGCGCAGCTTCAGCCAGGTCGGGTAGTAAGTCAGTTTGATACTTTGGTGTCCGTGCAACAGACCAGTTGCGGTTGCCCATAATGGTGTTGATCTCACCATTGTGCGCCAACATTCTAAACGGTTGGGCCAGTGGCCACCGAGGCATGGTGTTAGTGGAAAAGCGCTGGTGAAATACACAGATCGCAGTCTCCAGACGTTCATCCGCCAAATCCAAGTAGAATCCCGGCAGATCCACAGGCATCATCAGCCCTTTATAGCTGAGAACATTGGTGCCAAGGCTGGCAATATGGAAACTGTTATCTTCAGTCAACTGCTTCTCAGCCTTGCGACGGCCCATAAATAGACGGGCACTAAAGCGTTTCTCGTCACTGATATCGCCTGGACCAACAAAAACCTGCTCAAACGCGGGAAGCGACTCAATCGCAATCGGGCCCAAGCAGTTATTATCAGTGGGGACTTCACGCCATGCGAGAATTTGCAGACCCTGGGCACTAAGCTCTTGTTCGAGAATCTTTTTCGCTGCACTGCGCTGCTGCCCATCAGTGTTAAGCATAACGGCACCGACTGCATAGAGCTCAGGAAGCTCTATTTGTTGACTATCTCGCAACACCCTGCGCAGAAAGCTGTCGGGCTTCTGCATCAACAGACCGCAGCCATCGCCGGTTTTGCCATCGGCAGCAACACCGCCGCGGTGAGTCATACAGGTGAGTGCCTGAATCGCGTTCAACAGCAACTTATGGCTCGTCTTACCCTTGATATGAGCAATTAAACCAAAACCGCAGTTATCTTTAAAATCGTCAAGCCGACATAAGCTCTGAGCCATAAATAAACTCTAAGTAAAATTTCAAGTTAAACCCTTCATGCAGCGCGGTTTCAGCGCCGGGGCGCGCTAATAAACCAGCATTGAAGAGCAAAGTGATAATAGCCTTGAGAAACGCAAATAGGCTAAACAGACAAAGTGCGGCGCATTCTACACATTGCCAAACAATACGACAATTATCTGTACGCAGTAAACGGCGGGATGGAGCCTAATTGAGACCAAAAAGTCGCATAATATACGTCCCTAGGCTTTCAACTAGCAGTGCAGGCTTTGATCAATACCTGATTGAGGTGATCAATTGAAAACTGATCGGTAACACAGGCTTCGCCGAGATGCTTTAGCAGAACTAGGCGCAATTGCCCGTCGAGGACTTTTTTATCCCTCAGCATTAACCGGATAAAATCTTCCGCTGCCATATCTGCAGGCGGTGTCACAGGCAGTGAGCAGCGCTTTAATAGCGCTTTAGTTCTGCTTAAATCCGCTTCCGGCAGATTTCCACTAATCACCGACAACTCTGCAGCCATGACCATTCCCGCAGCTACAGCTTCACCGTGAATCCACTGCCTGTAGTTCTGAAAGGTTTCAATGGCGTGGCCAAAGGTGTGGCCTAAATTTAAAATAGCGCGGATGCCCTGCTCGGTTTCATCTTCGGCAACAATTCGCGCCTTGCTCACACATGACAGCTCTACGGCGTAAGCCAGTGCCTGTTTGTCACGCTGCAATAATAAGTCGACATTGTTTTCCAACCACTGGAAAAACACAGCATCGACGATTAGGCCATACTTTATGACTTCGGCGAGACCAGCATGAAATTCTCGATCAGGCAGCGTAGACAGCGTATCTGTATCAATAATCACCGCCTGAGGCTGATAGAAAGCGCCGATCATGTTTTTGCCCATGGCATGATTGACCGCGGTCTTGCCACCAACAGACGAATCAACCTGTGCCAGCAATGTGGTTGGAATCTGAATAAAGGGTACGCCGCGCTGATAACAGGCGGCAGCGAAGCCGGTCATATCACCCACCACACCGCCACCTAGAGCAATCAGCGTGGTCTTGCGATCATGATGGCCGCCAATTAGCTGATCAAAGATAAGGTTGAGGGTGTCGAGATTTTTGTGTTGTTCGCCATCGGCGAGAATAACGCTATCGACCTGTTTGTCCGTCAACTGGCCCTTGAGTAACTCAAGGTAGAGGGGAGCAATGGTTTCATTGGTAACAATCAGGACTTTCTTACCGCCAATGTAGCTGGCTATATCGCTATTGCGAATCTCATCGGAACCAATAAAAATAGGGTAGGAACGATCACCCAATGAAACCTGAACTTGTGTTGATTTTGAGGCCATGAATCACTCTGAATGAGGCTATTAAAGGGCGCGGCCACGGAGTGACAACGAAAAATAGACTCACAAGCTTATCATAGGGAAGAGACAGCTTCAGCCAGTTTCTTTGCCAACTTGAGGGGCTGTGTTGACCCTGAGGGGAATACTAGGTCGGCGACTTGATTGTAAAGCGGGCTGCGGGTTTCTATAAGTTGCTTGATCACCGCTTCACGATCATCAACCTGAAGTAATGGCCGGGTTTTATCCCGCTTGGTGCGTTCAACTAGCTGTTCGAATGTGGCAGATAGATAGACTACCAGACCACTGGCCTGAAGAATTCCACGATTGTCGCCGCTAAGGACTATTCCACCCCCGGTGGCTATAACTTTTGGCTGCTTATCGGCCACCAGATCAGCCAGCACCTTGCTCTCTCGCTCGCGAAAACCGGCCTCACCTTCCATATCAAAGATCCATTGGATATCGGCGCCAGCGCGGGTCTCAATCTCTGAATCCACATCGATAAAAGATAGCCCCAGCAATCCTGCCAGGTGCTTGCCTATAGTGGTTTTGCCAGCACCCATGGGGCCAACGAGAAAAATATGTTGTGATTTCATCGATCCAGCAAATTATCGTCAATTATTTTAGGTGTTATGAAAATAAGTATTTCACGTTTTTCAATATTGCGCAGGTCATTTCGGAACAACTTACCCAACAGGGGTAAATCACCCAGCATTGGCACCTTATCTGTGCCATTAACTTCTTCTGTTTGAAAAATACCCCCTAACACCAACGTTTGCCCGTTGCCGACCAATGCCTGAGTTTCGATCTGAGTAATATCGATCGACGGCTCTCCTGTGGGGGTAAACGCACCTACTGAATCCTGTGAAACCAGCAAATCCATGATAATTCGATTGTCCGGTGTGATCTGAGGGGTAACCTCTAACTGCAACACTGCCTCCTTGAATTCTATGCTAGTTGCACCGCTTGAGGTAGCCTTTTGGTAGGCTATTTCAGTTCCCGATTTAATCACCGCTTGCTGCTTGTCGCCGGTAAGTACTTTTGGCTGGGAGACAATTTCGCCAAAGCCATCGGATTCTAGGGCGCTCAGCTCGAGATCAATGAGGAAATTATCGGTTAGGTAACCAAGACTGAAAGAGCCGGTGGGATTGGCGACACCGAGATCTACCGCTAGGCTGTCACCCAAGCCAAAGTCAAAATCTCTGGTATAGGTCGTTGGGCCATCATCACCACCCCCCGGCACTCCGTCAGCACCGTTATCCGTTTCTATCTCATCAGCAGAATAAGTGAAACTTTCCTTTACACCAGCACCAGGTGCAAGCCCAGATCTACGCCCGGAAAAACCCAGAGTTCGATCGCCAAATGCACTGCTAGTGGTACTGCCAGCCAACTTATCAATACCTGCCAAGCCCCAGGTTACGCCGAGCTCTTTTTTGAAGTCGGTATTGGCAATGACAATCCGCGCTTCAATTAAGACCTGCTTAATCGGAACATCAATTTCATCGATCAGACGCTTAAAGGCATTAATCTTATCCTCTGTATCGGTGAGAATAATTGTGTTGGTGCGCTCGTCGACTATGGCACTGCCGCGCTCAGACAAAATAGTGGTAGTGGCATTGCCTTCACGACCTCCACCACTAGACTGACCCTCGTCGCTGCGACTGGCGGTAAACAATTCAAAAATTTCAGCGGCATCAGCGTATTTAATCCGCACAAAAGTCGTTTCCAGTGGGGCTAATTCCTGAAGCTGTTTGTTGGCCTCAACCTGCAGGCGCTCCTGCTCAGCAATTTCAGCTGCTGGCGCGACCATTAGTACATTGCCCTCCTGGCGCTTATCTAGACCCTTGGCTTTGAGAATAATTTCCAGAGCCTGGTCCCAGGGCACATCATCCAACCACAGCGTAATATTACCCGTGACGGTATCACTGGCCACCAGGTTCAGTGAGGTAAATTCAGCAATAATTTGCAGTACTGAGCGCACCTCAATATCTTGGAAATCCAGAGTTAAACGCTCGCCACTAAAGGCAAACTTTTTCGATTGCTCCTCAACTTCAGCATCGGTGAGCGGCTTGATATTAACCACATATTGACCATCGGCTTGATAGGCGAGATAGTCATATTGCCCAGAGGCATCGATAGTCACAGTGGCAGTGGTGCCCTCTTGCTTGCTATCAATGGTCTTAACTGGCGTGGCGAAATCCACAACATCGAGCCGCCTATCGAATTGATCGGGCAACTCAGTCTGATAAAAAGACAGTTGAATCTGGTGATTACTGCGATCAATATCCACATTAACCGAGGGCTGGCTAAGACTAATATGTATGCTACCTGAACCATCTTCGCCGCGACGGAAATCCACATCGGTGACAGCTACAGCACTCTGCTCAGGCGCTGCAGTAACGGCTGTATTAGTAGTACTAGAGCCCGGCGAAAGTGCTACTCGAGAAGTGACTGCCGCCAGTGAATCAGACCGGCTTGATAGGCTGGTTTCAATACCAGCTCCAGCACCTGCGCGCACAGTAACACTGTTATTGTCGCTGTTTATTTCAAAAGGTACGGATTGATTAAGATTAACTATAAGTCGCGTCCGGCTACCATCTGAAATAATCACAGCCTCATTGGCATTTTCAAAACCCAAGGCATATTTTTTTTGCGACAGACTGCTTTCGACTCCAGGAAAATCTACAATCAAACGTGCGGGGTTGCCAATCTCATAGGCGTTGGTCTCGGGTGGCTGCTCGGAAAACTGCAATCTGATCTCAAACTGATCTCCTTGCAGAGAAGCAAATTCAATATCTGTTACCTGAGTTGCTGCACCAGCAAGTGCCGGCAAAAGCGCCAATAAAAAATAGATGTTGCGTTTGATTCGACTGATCATTTTTCGTTTCCCTAGCGAGTTGCTCATTCTTCCATGGCCATTGTGCGCGGTCGGTTAATCCATCCGCCTTTACCGTCCGGAACGGTTTCGATAAGCTCGATCTCACGGCGATTTACAAGCGTGATTAAGCCAAAATTTCTACCTAAATAATTACCATCTGTTACGCGATGAACCTTGCCTCCACCATCGTCCACTAGCGCCCACATCGTATTACCTTTGGCCAGTATTCCGACCATGGAGAGAGATGTATAATTAACCAGTTCGAGGGGTTCTTTGGTTCTCGATTGATCGGGGGCCGACACCGCTTTACCCGAAATTTTTTCATCTCCAGTGATAATGGCTGGCGCCTCAAAAGGACTGCGCAATGCAAGGACAGAATAGTTAAAGCGCTCCGCCGCTGGATATTCGGGAAGTGGCTCTATAACGCCCTGAGGTCTTGTGCGCGCGTCGCTCATTTTCTTGTCCAGATCACTGTGCTTGCGGTCACTTGAGCATCCCGCGAGACTGACCAAAGAGACTAAAGCTATTACTAAAAAATGATTGCTCACTGTTCTGTCTCCGCTTTATATCTATAGGTCCGAGCATCGATCTGCATATTCAGGCGAGAGCCATCAGATTGCTTGATTACGTAATCATGGAGAGTAACTATGCGCGGCAGTGAAGCGACACCACTGACAAAGGAGCCAAAGTCATGATAGTCACCTGTGACATCTATTTTGATTGGCAACTCCACATAGAATTCTGAAATCTTTTCCGGCTGTAAATTGATCGACTTCATCACTAGACCACTGCCATAGGCAACCTCAGTAATATCCTCTAAGAGACCGGGTACCTCTGTATCCTTGGGCAGCTGTTTGAGCAGTGCGCCAAAAGTTTCATCTAGCTCGATCATCTGCTGACGGTAAGCATCCAGATTAGCCGCAAGAAAGGCCTTGCTCTGGTACTGCTGCAGCAACTCGCGCTCTTGGGCAACAGCTCGCTCAGTTAAAAGACTAATATCTTTGATCTTTAAAAAATAACCCAAGCCGATGATCAGCAAGAGGATTGATGCGACTAAAACGGTTTTTAATGCCGCAGGCCAAACACCAATCTGCTGAATATCCAGATCGGCGAAGTCGATATCCTTAAGCTCATTTAGACTCTCTTTAAATGACATAACATCCCTGCTAATAATTTTGTGCTGTTGTCGTAATTTAAGTGCTAGCAATCCTCTTTAGGAGCCCTATTAAAGAGCCCTATTGAAGCGATTTTTCTGCTCCTGCTGGTGCAGGTCTCTCTATCTCCACCTGTAAATCAAAAACGCTACCCTGCTCACCCATTCTTGCATCATGCTGTACTCTGGTGAGATTCGAATTAGCGTATTTATGAGACATGTCCAGATTTCTCATGAGGGTAGAAATGCGACTATTGGACTCGGAGTAACCAGATACTTTAACGGTCGCTTCGCTGAGTTCCAGCGAGCCCAAATAGGTGCCATCGGGCACTGCGCGAACCAGCTCGTCAAATATTTTTACAATCTCAGAACGGTTACCCTGCAGATCCTGAATAACTTTCATTCTCGACAGCATTTCCTGCTTCTTGTTTTTTAGCTGGCTGATTTCGGCAACCTTTTTATCCATCTCAGCAATATTTGACTTCAGGTAGCTGTTCCTTGAGTTCTGATTATCCAATTGATTCTGAGCCAAAAAGACCCATAAAAGAACCAGCGCAAAACCGCAAAGGGCTGATGCAATCAGCTTGCCGAGAAACGCTTTGCGCTCTAGCTCTCGTGCCTCTTCCCGCCAGGGGAGTAGATTAATTGTCGTCATTTAATCAAAACTCCTCATGGCTAAACCCACGGCGAGCAGCATAGCTGGCGCATCATTGGCGAGGGCGGTTGGGTTGATTGATTTGTGCAATTGCATATTGGCAAAGGGATTGGCCACCGCCGTCGGTAGACCTATAACCTGCTCAACTTCATCTACCAGCCCCTCCAGTGCCGAAACACCCCCGGCCAAGAAAAGCTGATCGACATAATTAAAGTGGCTTGAGCTATAAAAAAATTGCAGTGAGCGAGTTATGTGTTGCACTAGAGACTCTTTAAATGGTGCTAAGACCTCCGTGCCATAGTCTTCTGGCAGCCCCCCTTTGCGTTTTGCCTGCCCGGCTTCCTGCCAAGAGAGTCCGTAGCGCCGCTGAATTTCTTCGGTGAGCTCCTTGCCGCCAAACTGCTGCTCTCTACTGTAGATGATTTTTCCGTCCACCAGTACGGTAAAGCTAAAGACGCTGGCCCCTATATCAGCAATGGCAACCACCTGATCGCTGACCTCGTCCAGCTGCCCTTCAATAAGCTTGTAGGTGCGCTCCACCGCAAAGCTCTCGACATCGATGACTTTCGGATTTAAACCTGCCATCTCTATCGCCTGACGGCGATGTTCAACATTTTCTTGACGGCAGGCGGCTAACAGCACTCGGACTAAATCGGGGTTGTTTTCAGCTTCGCCCAAGACATCGAAGTCGAAAGCCACCTCTTCCATTGGATAGGGGATATATTGATCGGCTTCTACTTCAATTTGCATTTCCATCTGCAACTCAGTGAGACCAGCGGGTAATTCAATCTCTTTGGTGATCACCGAAGAGGAGGACACTGCTGCCACTATATCTGTGAGCTTGCTACCGGAGCGCTTTACCACTGCGGCGATAGTCTCTGACAGGGCGTCGAGATCAGCTATATTTTTGTCAACTATGGTATTTGGTGGCAGAGGAAGAACCCGGTAGGCCTCGACTTTGAAGCTGTCTCCGGCCTTGCTCAGTTCAATTAGCTTAACCGCTGACGAGGAAATATCCATTCCCAGTATGGGCTTTGAGGGCTTGGCGAAAAAATCGAAAAAATCCATTTTCTTATATAAGTCCTTTAGTTAGGCTACTCTTGTGCAAAATTCTTGGTGGCGGCTCACGGTAACAACCGATGGTATCCTTGCAAATGATGCACTTCACATTCCCTACACTCTATAATAGACACTGATTTCGCCGGTGCCGGAAATTGGTGCACCCAATTTAATAAGAGTTAGAACGCTATTTAAGTAACTCTTTGGTAATTTTTAACTAAAAACGACCCCACGGCTAAGCGATAGTTATGCGAAGACTGATTAAACCCCTAGCGCTGCTAGCCCTCCTTGGAATAGGCGGCTTCCTTGTCGTCGCCTCTTGTTTGTACCTCTACCTTAGCCCAAAACTCCCATCAGTCGAGGAACTAAAGGAGATCGAGTTACAAATTCCACTGCGAATCTATTCACAAGATTTGAAAGTTATTGCGGAGTTCGGCGAAAAGAAGCGCTCGCCAGTGTCATTCGACGAGATACCTCAACCAATGATCGATGCGTTTCTTGCCGCCGAGGACGACGGATTCTTTGAACACAGCGGAATCGCTGTAACTGGCCTACTTCGCGCCGCAGGTGAATTGATTACTACGGGCCGAATACGAAGTGGTGGCAGCACTATCACCATGCAGGTGGCGCGCAACTTCTTTCTCAGCAATCGCCAGGAATTTACCCGCAAATTCAACGAAATACTGCTCGCTTTTAAAATTGAGGAGGGCCTCACCAAGCAGGAGATACTCTCTCTTTATACCAATAAGATTTACTTCGGCAACAGAGCTTATGGCATTGGGGCTGCAGCCAATGTGTATTACGGTAAAAAACTCAACCAGCTGACTCTGGCAGAAAGCGCGATGATTGCAGGCCTGCCAAAAGCGCCTTCATCCTATAACCCCATAGCCAACCCCGAGCGCGCACTGATTCGGCGTAACTGGATACTCAAGCGCATGCTGTCACTCGACAATATCACCGAGGAACAGTATCAAGTCGCGTTGCAAGAGCCTGATCGGGCCTCCTATCACGGCTCCATATCAGAACTGAGTGCCGCTTATGTTGCCGAAATGGTACGCCAGCAGGTAGTGGATAAATTTGGCCTCAAGGCCTATACCGAAGGCTACTCTGCAATCACCACCATAGATTCAACCATGCAAAAACAGGGGCTCAGTGCTGTGCAAATAGGCATACTCGCCTATGACCAACGGCACGGCTACCGCGGCCCAGAAGAGACCGCAGTGGCGGAGGAGGAGTGGCCTGAATTACTGAGTAAGACATTGACATTTGGCACACTCGAGCCGGTTATTGTCAGTGATGTGGCCGACGACCGCCTCTGGGTTCTCAATCGCAGTGGCGATATTGAAGAGCTAAATTGGCTCGATGGGCTTAAAGATCTGCGCCTATACAAAACCGTTAATGCCCGCAGTGCGCCTATTACCAGCGCCTTGGACCTATTTAGCCGCGGCGACTTAATTCGTATAATTCGCCGAGACGACGGCTCTCCCACTTTGGCTCAGATGCCTGAAGTACAGGCTGCACTGGTGGCGCTCAACCCTCAGGACGGCGCTATCCGCACATTGGTTGGTGGCTTTGATTTCCGCCACAGCCGCTTTAACCGAGTCACTCAGGCTCTGCGTCAGCCAGGGTCGAACTTCAAACCCTTTATCTATGCCGCTGCACTCAACAGTGGTTTTACACCGGCTTCGATTATCAATGATGCGCCAGTAGTGTTTAACGATAAAAACTTAGAGGACATGTGGCGGCCGGAAAATGACGGCGGCAAGTTCTACGGCCCGACCCGCCTCCGCGAGGCGCTCTACCGCTCACGCAATATGGTGTCGATAAGACTGCTGCGCCGCATGGGTATTGATCGCACTCTGGAGGGGCTTCAGGCGTTTGGTTTTGATACGGGTGATATGCCTATAGATCTATCCTTAGCTCTAGGAAGCCACGCCTTAACCCCACTCAAAGTAGCCAGCGCCTACAATATTATTGCCAATGGCGGCTATAGTGTTTCTCCCTACGTGTTGGACACCGTGATCGACCGCGACGGCAATATTATCTATCAAGCGACACCAAAAACACTGTGCAATAGCTGTGAAACCGACACAGTTGATAGTGCGATCAAGCCTGCAGCCTTAACCGCAGGTCAATCTAACACTGATGCGAAAGCGTACTCAGCTGCAGTGAACCAAGTGGATATGCAATTGGAAGAATTGCTCAATAGCCTCGCCGATGAATCAATTGCCGAGGAAGAGCGCAAAAGCTTAGAAGTTATTAAGCGCGCACTGCAGCAGCGGCCAACCGACGAGGCGGCCAAACCTAGAGCCGATAGAGTGGTCAATAAGCAAACCGCTTTTCTGATCGACTCAATGTTAAAAGATGTCATTACACGAGGCACGGGGGTCAAAGCGAAGGTGCTCAAGCGCACCGATCTTGCGGGTAAAACAGGTACTACTAACGGACCCAGAGATGCCTGGTTTTCAGGCTACTCGCCGCATCTGACCGTGACTACCTGGGTTGGATTCGACAACAATTCAAAGATCGGTCGCAATGAATACGGTGGATCGGCCGCACTACCCATTTGGATCGACTTTGCCCGCCAAGCTCTTGAGGGCAAGCCTGATATAGAGAGGCCGCAGCCAGATGGAATCGTTATGGTTAAAATTGATGCCAAAACCGGCAAGCGTGTGGCGCCAAATCAAAGCGGTATTTTTGAGTTTTTCAGAACGGAAAATGTGCCTGAATTGATCGGTGGAGAAACACTGCCAGGCGGCGCTGTTAACAGCCTGCCAGATGATCTGTTCTAACCCTAACAACCCCATGTAATCGCTGGATTAATAATAATGACGCTAAATTGGCGCGACATCGACACCGTACTATTGGATATGGATGGCACATTGCTAGACCTGCACTTCGATACTTTTTTCTGGCTGCAGCATCTGCCCAAACGCTATGCCGAGCAGAACAATATGTCAGTGGAGCAAGTCGCCAAGCAACTGGCCAGACGCATGGATGACTTTCAGGGAACCCTAAACTGGTATTGCACTGATTTCTGGTCTGCGGAATTCGACTTGGATATTCTCGCCCTGAAACAGGAAATTGATCATCTTATCGGCTATCGCCCCCATGCCCTCTCATTCCTTGAAGCCCTGGGAACTCACAACAAACAGCGTATTCTGGTAACCAATGCTCATCGCGACAGCGTTGATCTAAAGTTCGCCCTAACCGGTATTGACGCGCATCTTGACTCGGTTATCTCCTCTCATGATTACGGCCAGCCAAAAGAAGACCAGCGCTTCTGGCAACAACTGCAGGAGAATATTAACTTCGACCCAAAACGCACTCTGTTTATCGATGACTCGGAGCCGGTGCTACGCTCTGCCGAGAAATTTGGTATTAGCCATTTGCTCTCCATAGAGCAACCAGACAGTCAGAGCGCTCGACGCCAGCCGTCCAACTTTCCAATGCTCGATTCATTTGCTCATCTTATGACCAGCGAAGGATTGACTTAAGCCATGGACAAAGTGCGCATTGATAAATGGCTCTGGGCCGCGCGGTTTTTTAAAACGCGCTCTCTGGCTAAGTCCGCCATCGAAAGCGGCAAGGTTCACATTGATGGCAACAAATCCAAAGCCAGCAGACAGTTAGAAATGGGCACCATCCTGACCATTCGCCAGGGCTTTGACAGTAAAACCGTCAAAGTTATAGGCCTATCAGAACAGCGCCGTGGCGCACCAGAGGCACTCTTACTCTATACTGAAACTGCTGAGAGCATAGCCCTGAGAGAGAAAGACAGCGCCCTGCGCAAAGCAACCAATGGCTCATTGATCAGCGACGGTAAACCGAACAAAAAACAGCGTCGCCAGATTCACCGATTTTTAAGTAATTAAACTGTGGCGTTTCACTAATCAGACCCCAAGCCTGCATAAAATAAGCCCGGGGTTTTGATTAAATAAAGTAGGCCCACAGAAAAATATCAGTACAATGCGGCCCATGAATAATAAAGACAACGACACACTTCAGCGCTTCATCTTCGAGAGCACGGATATCCGTGGTGAAATCACTACCCTATCCTCAAGCTATTTGGACCTATTAGCGCTGCAAAAATACCCTCCTCAGGTAGCACTGCTGTTTGGCGAATTTCTTGCCGCAGCAAGCCTTCTTAGCTCGAACCTAAAGCACAGCGGTATGATCACCGTGCAAGCCAACGGCAATGGCCCGATAAAAGCCATTATGGCCGAATGCTCCCAGGACAATAAGCTGCGCGGTATAGTGCGCGGCGACTTTGAGAATCTTGCAAGCCTGAGCACATTGCAAGAGCTGCTCGGCAAGGCGACACTGGCCATCACCCTCGAACCCGAGGGCCGAGAGCGCTATCAGGGTGTTGTGCCTCTGGATGACGACAATCTCAGCAAGTGTCTCGAATTCTATTTTTACCAATCGGAACAGCTGCCGACCAAGATCAAGCTAGCCTCTAACTCAGAAATTGCTACCGGATTATTTATCCAACAGCTGCCTTCCTCCGGTGATCGCGAAGAAAGCTTAGAAGACTGGCAGCGCGTCGCGACTCTATTTGAAACTCTCTCTAGCAACGAACAACTGCAACTCTCTCATAATGATCAGTTATATCGATTATTCCATGAGCAGCAGCTGCGCCTGTTTGATGCCAAACCCATGCAATTTTCCTGTAGCTGTTCAAGGCAGAGAACCGAGAATGCACTGCTCTCTCTAGGACGCAAAGAAGTCCTTGAACTGTCCGAAGAGCAGGGCCTGATCATGATTCACTGCCAATTTTGCTCACAGGAATACCGCTTTACCGCGGCTGACGTCACTCAGTTATTTGATCCTCCACAGCCTCTGCTACACTAGCTTTTATTGGCCACAGTTATTCGTTAATCACACTTAGATTCACTGTGGATTTCTGGCATACTTAGCGCCCAATTTTTGTTAGCACTTTAGACCCTAAGAACACCTTAAAATCGTTCACCCTTTGGAAGAGAGGAAGAGAATGACCGACGCTGCTGTATACAGAGACCCGAGCTCCCCTGAGCTTATTGAAATGGCCATTAAACGCGGGGAGGGACACCTTGCCGATACTGGCGCATTTGTCACCACCACCGGCCACCGCACCGGGAGATCTCCCGCAGATAGATTTATCGTTGACGAGCCCAGCTCCACCGATGCCATAGACTGGGGTTCAGTCAATCGTCCCTTTGATGCAGCCCGCTTTGATGCGCTCTGGGAGCGCGTTGCTGAATATATTGCCACTCAGGAGCGTTTTATTTCTGAACTGCATGTTGGCCAGGACTCAGAGCACTACATTCCGGTGCAGGTCACTACCGAAACCGCTTGGCACAGTTTGTTCGCACGCAATATGTTTATTCGAAGCAAGAAATATAACCCCACTAACAAAGCGCCGTGGAAAATTCTCCATGCTGCCAACTTTGTCTGTGATCCGGAGCGTGACGGCACTAACAGCGATGGCGTAGTTCTGATCAACTTTGCTCAGCGCAAAGTCCTGTTAGCCGGTATGCGCTATGCCGGGGAAATGAAGAAAGCGATGTTCTCAGTACAGAATTTTCTGCTCCCTGAAAAACACGTTATGTCTATGCACTGTGCAGCCAATGTCGGTGAAGACGGCGATACAGCACTGTTTTTTGGCCTTTCAGGCACAGGTAAAACTACCCTTTCGGCTGACCCCGATCGCTATCTAATCGGCGATGACGAGCACGGCTGGGGCAAGGGCACAGTGTTTAATATCGAAGGTGGCTGCTACGCTAAGACAATAGACCTAAGTCAGAAAAACGAACCGGTTATCTGGGACGCGATTCGCTTTGGTTCGATTGTTGAAAACGTGGTGATATCCGACAGCCAGCGCACTGCTGACTATTCAGACACCACACTGACCGAGAATGGCCGCTGTAGCTATCCCCTCGAGCACGTGGAAAAACGCTGTGTGGAAAACCAAGCCGGTGAACCAAAAAATATTATCTTCCTCACCTGTGACGTAACTGGCGTATTGCCGCCAGTATCAATGCTCAGCAAAGAGGCCGCAGCCTATCATTTCTTAAGCGGCTACACCGCGCGAGTGGGTTCAACAGAGTTGGGCGCAGAAGCGGGCATTCACCCGACATTCTCAACCTGCTTTGGGTCGCCCTTTATGCCGCGCCCTGCAAGTGTCTATGCAGAGCTGCTGATGAAGCGCATTGAAAATTTTGGCTCTAAGGTTTATCTGGTCAATACTGGCTGGACCGGCGGATCCGGTGGTGCTGGTGGTGTTGGCAACCGATTCCCTATTCCCGTGACCCGCGCTATCGTCACTGCGATCACTAACGGCTCTCTGGAGAACTGCGCGTCGGAACACTTGGATCTGTTAAATCTCAACATTCCCACTTCGATTGATGGCGTTGATAGCAAGTACCTCAATCCACGCAATGCTTGGGCCGACAAGGATGCCTATGATAAGCAGGCTGGAATTTTAGCTAAGCTGTTTATAGAGAACATCGTTAGCTTTGCACCCTCTCAGGATATTATTGATGCAGGGCCTCAGCTTTAGTACCAAAGGTGTTTATTGGAAAGCCTGCTAGCTGAAAACGTAATACCCGCTTTGAGAAAAGCGGGTATTTTTTTGTCTACTTGTTTGATTCTCAACTTAACTTATAAAGCTTGAGTTATAAATTAGGCATGAAAAAGAGACCTAAAAAAACCCGCCTAAGCGGGTTTTTTAAACTGAGGAAGATCTTTCTAAAGGAATTACTTACTGCCTTCAAGAATATGATCTACCGCCGCCTTTACTTCGTCGTCGCTGCAATCCATGCACGTACCGCGCATTGGCATGCCGCGAATACCGTTAATGGCATTGGTATAGACAGTCTCCAAACCCTGCTCAAGCCGAGCAGACCAAGCGGCCACATCACCCATTACAGGCGCGCCAGCAACGCCTGAGCTGTGACAGGCAACGCAATTGACTGCGTAGATATCACCACCGGAACGGGCAGATTCTGCGCTAGCTGAAGCCATAGTCACAACCTGTCCAGCCATGGATATGTGACCAGCCGGAGCGATTCTCGCAGCTACTTGCTGTTCCTGATTGGCGGTCAAATTAACTGTCTTGTCAGCTGATCCACAGCCCCACAAAACGGCACTGGCGAGAGTGATCAAAACAAGGTTCTTCAGTCGGCTGCTCATGATTGTATTCATCAAAGGTCGTCTCCGGTAACATCTTAATTAAATAGCTTAGCAGTAGACTTGGTCTCTGTGCCTAGTGTGCAAAGCTCTGAAGCAAATTTGGCCCGCATTATAGCGTGCAATACATAAATACTCACCAGCAATACGTTGAATTTTTCGCTTCGTATCCCTGCGCGGTATTTATTCTTGTAAACTCACTCGGCTATTTCTAACCAATATCTATTATCCGCTTAAACCAAAGGCCTAATTCCCACTGCATGACGCACCTTGGCAATCAGAGTTTGGCTCTCCGCACGGGCCTTTTCAGCGCCCTGTTGCAAAATCTTTTCTATTTTAGCTGGGTCTCGCATCAGCACTTCGTAGCGCTCACGAGCGTCCGCCAGCTGGGCATTAACCAATTCAAATACCTGCTTCTTGGCCTCGCCCCATGCGATACCCTCGGCAAACTGCTCTCGCATAGAGGCCGTTTCGGCTTCTGTGGCAAAGGCTTCCCATATCTGAAATACTGCTGAGGTGTTCGGATCTTTTGGTTCGCCCGGCTCCAGCAGGTTGGTTTTGATTTTATTGATATGTTTCTTCAGCTGCTTTTCCGTTAAAAAGAGCGGAATAGTATTGCCGTAACTCTTGCTCATCTTACGACCATCCATACCCTGCAACACTGCCACGTTATCGTCCACTACCGCCGCGGGCAGCACAAAGTGCTCGCCATAGTGATGATTGAAACGTTGGGCCACATCACGGGCCATTTCCACATGCTGGATTTGATCGCGACCAACGGGAATTTTGTGAGCATTAAACATCAAGATATCCGCAGCCATCAGTATCGGATAACTAAATAGTCCCATATTGATTCCATGATCCGCATCTTCACCCTGCTCTTCATTGGCTTGCACCGCACCTTTATAGGCATGAGCTCGGTTCATTAACCCTTTGGCTGTCATGCAGGTTAAAAACCAGGTTAACTCGGGGATTTCAGGAATATCAGACTGACGGTAAAAGGTCACCTTATCTGGATCTAATCCCATGGCCAACCAAGTGGCCGCAATTTCCATGGTTGAGCGATGAACCATTTCCGGATCTTGAGACTTGATCAATGAGTGATAGTCGGCAAGGAAGAAATAAGATTCAAAATCGCCGCTGCGACTGGCCTCAATCGCCGGACGAATAGCCCCTACATAATTGCCCAGATGGGGGGTTCCGGAGGTAGTGATGCCGGTTAAAACGCGCTGCTTACTCATATTGACTCAATATTTTTATAGATTGGAAGAATAGTTTGGCAAATCGTGGTGAGCATAATAATCGATTCGCTAAAACACTGCAGGCAAAGCATAAAGCTCTACCTGCCTCTACTAAGAATTGTCGCTGACAGCGACCTGCAAACGTCCAGGGCGATTAAAAAAGGCGGTCAACACTCTGCTCAGCCGCTCGGGATCCAAAGTTCCAGTCAGTTCACGACAGGAGTGCATAGCAAGCTGAGGAATTCCCACATCCAGTGTTGGGATACCTAATTTCGCTGCGGTAACCGGGCCAATAGTGCTGCCGCAGCCAAGATCTGTGCGTGTTACGAAAGACTGCACTGGCACATCAACTTCGGCGCAGAGCTGGCGAAATAAACTCGCAGTTACACCATTGGTTGCATAGCGTTGATTAGAGTTCACCTTGATTACCGGCCCACCATTTAACGCTGGGCTATGACCGACCTCATGTTTAGCGGCAAAATTTGGATGCACTGCATGGGCATTGTCACAGGAAATGAGTAGCGAGCCATCAAATACTCGCGCTTTATTACTGGCCCCTGCGTCGCTGCACAGATCATTGCACAGGCGGTCCACAACTGACGCTAAGAATGGCCCATCGGCGCCCACCGCGGAAACGCTGCCCACCTCTTCGTGATCATTGCATACCAATACCGATGTGCAGCTAGTATCAGCATTAATGAGTGCTTGAGTCGCAACAAAACAGCTGAGCAGATTATCCAGTCGTGCCGCAGCAAAAAACTCTTTATTTAGACCCACTGTTGCCGCACCCTGTACGTCGTAAAAGCACAGTTCATAATCCAAAACCTTCTCTCCCTCAGCTAAAAACCGTCCGCCTAGCAATTCGCGGAAATCAGCTTTTTCATCGGCCTGCATCAGGATTGGTGGAATATCGGTCTGGGGATTAATCGTGCGATCGCTATTTGCCGCGCGATCTAGATGAATAGCCAGACTGGGAATAATCGCAATCGCTTCGTCAAAGTTGATCAACTTTTGTTTTAGCTGGCCGCTGACATCGCTGTACACCAAGCGTCCCGCGAGAGACAAATCCCGGTCAAACCATGGGTTGAGCAATGCACCGCCATAGACTTCGACGCCGAGCTGAAAATATTTATTATTGAGCATCTCAGGTTGCGGTTTAACCATCAGGCAGGGACTATCTGTGTGAGCACCAGCCATGCGGATGCCAGTTTCAGCCAGATCTTCACTACCGGCCACAAAGGCGATAATCGATGAGCCATTGCGCGTGACAAAATACTTTTCACCCTGCTTCACTGTCCACTCTTCAGATTCACTGAGAGACTTAAACCCCGCCTCACGCAACAGAATTGTCATATTAGCCACAGCATGAAATGGCGTCGGTGAACCATCAATAAATTCAGCCAACCGCTTATTAAAGCTCTCTGTTTGAGTGTCGACCACGTCCATCTTCAACTCCTTGTTGATTGCTCGCTATAAAACATTTTATTTAGCCCTTGTCGGCACTCTGTTCAAGTCTGGCCAATAGACTCGAAGTATCCCAACGATTGCCGCCGATCTCCTGAACTTCTCGATAGAAACTATCGACCAATTGCGTCACAGGCAAATCACTACCATTAACCTTTGCCTCATCTAGGGCAAAGGCTAGGTCTTTGCGCATCCACTGCACCGCAAAGCCATGTTCATATTCATTGGACAGCATAGTCTGATAACGATTTTCCATTTGCCAAGACTGGGCTGCACCTTTGGAGATAACCTCGACAACCTGTTGCGCGTCGAGACCGGCGCGTTTGGCAAAGTTAAGCCCTTCGGCAAGACCCTGAACCACACCGGCAATACATATTTGATTGACCATCTTGCAGAGTTGGCCACTGCCTACATCGCCCATTAGTTGGAGCGATTTAGCGTAACTCCGAATCGCTTGCTGCACCGCATCAAAATGATTCTGCTGGCCACCACACATTACCGTCAGCTGTCCGTTTTCTGCGCCCTGCTGACCGCCAGATACAGGCGCATCAACAAAACCAATAGCCAATGTCTGTGCCTGCTCCGCCAGCTCTCGAGCCAGTGACGCCGAGGTTGTAGTGTGATCAACCAAGATAGAGCCCGTCTTCATCGACGCCAGCGCCCCTGCCTCCCCGGCAACTACGTCTCGAACATCATCGTCATTGCCTAGACAGCTGAAGACAACTTCGGCACCAGCAACAGCCTCTGCAACTGTATCAGCTGACGTACCGCTGAAGTCGCTCAACCAGCGCTGGCTAACAGCCTGGGTACGATTGTAAACCATCACTGCATAGCCATGTTTGCTGAGCCATCCCGCCATGGCATAACCCATTACGCCAAGACCTAAAAATGCCACCGCTTTTTGCATCACAGCTCCTTTACACTATTTAGCTAGATAATTTATGCGGATTGAGAGTAGATCAAGCCGATAAGCACAGCGCCTAACAGCATTCTATAGATTACAAAAGGCAACATGCCGACCCGCTGGATCACTTTCAAAAACAGCGCAATACAAAGATAGGCGGTAATAGCTGATAGCACTATACCAACCCCTATCAGGGTCCAGTCAACCGACTGGGTACCCAGCAACTGTATTCCTTTATAACCACCGCTCAAAATAATTATCGGGATCGCCATCAGAAAGGAAACGCGCGCTGCAGTTTCGCGATCAAAACCCAAGGCCAGTGCCGCAGTAATGGTAATACCCGACCTCGACGTGCCAGGAATCAACGCCAAGGCTTGCGCCATGCCTACAACAAAAGCGGTGCGCCAGCTAAATTGATCAATACCCTGAGTGCCGCCGCCGCGACGATCGGCCCAGGCCAGCAACAGTCCAAAAAATATGGTGGTAAACGCAATAACAGCCATAGAGCGCAGATTGGTTTCAATAAAGCCACCCAGCAACAGACCGACTAATGCAGTCGGCACTGTGGCCAAGGCAATGTACCAGGCGAGGTGACTCTCGGGACTGTGGCGACGCAGGAAAATACTGTCCAGCCATGCGCAAGTGAGTGTCGACACGTCATGACGAAAATAGCCCACCACAGCGATAAGCGAACCCACATGCACAGCCACATCGAACGCTAACCCCTGATCCGGCCAACCCAGCACTGCGGAGGGCAAAATAAGGTGCGCGGAACTGGAGATCGGCAAGAACTCCGACAATCCCTGAATAATGGCCAGCCAAACAGCCTGCATAAAATCCATTTTTAAACAGCCCTTAGCCTAGTGTGTTTTTTCCATGCATCAGTGCCACGCAGATAGACCAACTCAACCGAGCCAATATCCACAGCTTCATTGCGAGCCTGTTTTATTAAAGCAATTTCAAGCAGATCTAGAGCGTCGGGATAAAGACTCTGATAACTGTGCTGCAGCCCAGTAGCATCTATTAGAGCCATTGCGTCACCAACAATAACCTGTGGATTTAATCGCTCTATAAGCGCTTGTGCTGCACCGCTGCCGAGCAATTGATCATCGATAGCAGATTTATACTGCCCATCGCTGTCGAGCTGGTAGCCACCACAGTTGAACTCGCCCATACGCGCATCCAATAGTGGCATCACAAGTCCCTGGGGCTGATCGTGACCCCTGTATTTGCGCTTATAGGTCTGAGCCATTACGTGCAATGTGGATACCGGGATTACCGGCAACTGCGCACCAAAAGCCAAACCCTGAGCCGTAGCAAAACCAATACGCAGACCGGTGAACGAACCTGGACCGACGGCAACCGCTATACTATCGAGCATAGCAACCCTGATACCCGCCTCAAGTAACACAGCATCAACCATCGCCATAATCAGTCTAGTGTGCGACCGAGGCTCTTCCGAATAGCGTGAAAATGTCGATTCGCCTACACTTAGCGCAACCGAACATGCGGCTGTAGAGGTCTCGATCGCTAAAATGGATGCCATTGGATAGATGCCGTTATAGAGCTACTCGATCTCCTAAAGGGGTTCGAGAAGTTTAATTTCAATTGGGGCCGAAACAAAAAATCCCCCACCTTACGGCGAGGGATTTTACAGGGCTAAAGACAATTAAACTATCTACAATTTCCTGACTTAGGCACCTGGCAGCTTAGATCGCAGTATTACTTTCCGGCGATTGGTGCTGGCGCCGCCGCTTTCTTAGCTGGAACTTTTTTGACTGCTGGCTTTTTGGCAACTACTTTCTTAGCCGCAACCTTTTTAACCACTGGCTTTTTGGCAGCAACTTTCTTAGCGACTGGCTTCTTGGCAACAACTTTCTTAGCGGCTGGCTTCTTAGCAACAACTTTCTTAGCTACTGGCTTCTTAGCAACAACTTTCTTAGCTACTGGCTTCTTAGCAACAACTTTCTTAGCAGTGGCTTTTTTAACAGCTGGCTTCTTAGCAACAACTTTCTTAGCAGTGGCTTTTTTAGCAGCTGGCTTCTTAGCAACAACTTTCTTAGCAGTGACTTTTTTAGCAGCTGGCTTCTTGGCAACAACTTTCTTAGCAGTGGCTTTTCTAGCAGCTGGCTTCTTGGCAACAACTTTCTTAGCAGTGGCTTTTTTAGCAGCTGGCTTCTTGGCAACAACTTTCTTGGCTACTGCAACCTTGGCCACAACTTTCTTAGCAGTTGGCTTTTTGCCTGCGGCTTTCTTAGCTGCAGCTTTAAGCTTGGCTACCACAGCTTTTTCAGCGGCCTGGACTTTAAGGGCGGCTCTCTTTTCAGCTGCTTTCATTTTCTTTGCAGTTACTTTGGCGCGAGCTTTTAACCAGCGCTGTTCAAATCGCTTCATTGCAGCCGCAAGATCGGCATCCTGAGCAGCCTGCAAACGATGTTCGGCTTTCAGTACAGCAGCTTGAGCGGACGCTTCAGCAGCTGCAATTTTATGCTTTAACTGGGCAGCCTTGAGTTCAGCTTTGGCAGAACGCAAACCATCGCGCAGTGCAGCAGCAACTTTGCGGCTATCGGAAGCTTGCTTTCGCGCTGCAGCCAAACTGGCTTTAGCAGCAGCGGTTGCCTTGACGGCAATTTTTGCTTTAGCTTTATTTACTTTAACAACAACCGCGGCATGTTTTTTGTCATGAGCTACAATTTGCTTTTTAACGGAATCGACAACTTTAGCTGCAGCCTGTGCAGGAGAAGTTTGTGGTTTCGCTTTTGCTTTTGCTTTAGATACTGTTTTTTTAGCTGGACGTTTCATTTATGCGTTCCTCACGTAAATAAATACAAGTTTCACCATCACGATAAAAAGACGTTAGGTCATGTAAGGCGGGAGTTTAAGCAGTTGTGGAATATTTTTCCAATTAAAACCGCAATTTTCGATCGAAATAGGGTTTTAATTGCAAAAAAAACAGGATTTTAAGAAATAATTTTAACAAGCAGTGTTTTTACACACTACTTGTTAAAACATTAAGCTAAAGCGGACACTAGTCTAGCTTGGACATCATCGAGACTACCAAAACCATCTACAGTTGTGAATTTCGGCGCGTCAGTTTGTGTGGCTGACAGACCCTTATAAAACTCAACCAATGGTTTTGTTTGACTGTGGTAAATACTGAGTCGATTGCGGATAGTTTCTTCTTTATCATCTGGACGCTGAATCAATGGATCTTGAGTCTCATCATCAAGGCCAGCATTTTTCGGTGGATTGTGTTCAATATGATAAACACGGCCAGAATCTTCATGCACACGACGGCCGCTAAGGCGAGACACGATCTGTTCATCATCGACAGCAATTTCAACGACATATTCAATCGACACATTGGCATCTACCAAAGCTTGGGCCTGGGGAATCGTGCGCGGAAAGCCATCAAACAGGAAACCACCAGCGCAGTCGGGCTGTTCTATGCGCTCTTTGACCAGTGCGATAATAATTTCGTCAGAGACCAAACCACCAGAGGTCATAATGTCTTTTACTTTAAGGCCCAGTTCAGTGCCTGCTTTCACTGCACTGCGCAACATATCGCCAGTGGAGATTTGCGGTACCGAATATTTCTCAGTAATAAACTGTGCTTGAGTACCTTTACCTGCGCCTGGAGGACCTAACAAAATAACTCTCATTAATATGATTCCTTACATTAAAACTACATGGGACCTTAATACAGTTGACTGGGATGTTGGGCTATTTCAATGCCACAATAAATCAGGGCTGCAGCTGCTGTCCCGAAAAGGCCGCTCACAATACACGGATTAAATTAGCCAGACAAGCAGCAGTTAAGGTTGGGTAAGCTAGCAGCCTAGCGCCAATACTTATTCAGCCAGCTTGACCTCAACCCACAGCTCTTCCATTTTGTCGGTACTCAACTGCGAAAAATCACTGCCAGCCTGCTGCGCCAATTCTTCCATAGCTTGGAAACGTCGATGAAATTTGCCATTGGCCCGATACAGTGCGCGCTCTGGATCGACATCCAAGTGGCGAGCCAAGTTCACGCAGCTAAACAATAGATCACCCAGTTCGTCCTCAATGGCTGCCCTGTCATTTGTCACAATCTCGGCTTCAAGCTCCTCGAGCTCATCGCGAACTACCTCAACCACCTGGTTCAGATACTGCCAGTCAAAGCCTTTGTTGGCGGCTCTTTTTTGCAATTTCTGGGCACGGCTTAAAGCCGGGATCGCGAGGGGTATATCATCTAGCGTTTTACCCTCGCCTTTTGCTGCTCGCTCCTCGGCTTTAATCTCTTCCCATACTTTTTTGATTCGAGCTTGTTCCTCAGCATTATCCACTCTGCTGCCGGGCTCTATTTGGCTCTCGAGAGTACCCAGAGGGAAAACATGGGGATGACGGCGCACAAGTTTTTCTACCAGCCCTTGAACAACGCTGTCGAAATCAAAAATCTTCTGCTCTGCACCCAGTTCTGCGTAAAAAATAATCTGAAATAACAGGTCGCCTAATTCCTCACCCAAATGGTGGAGATCATTCCGCTCAATAGCATCTATAACCTCATAAACCTCCTCCAAAGTATGCTTGGCAATAGTGGAAAACGACTGTTTTAGATCCCAGGGACAACCACTCTCTGGATTTCGCAATCGCTGCATTAAATAACGCAGATCATCAAGCGTGTATTGTCTAGTCATTGAAATTACCTTGCTTTGGATAATAGTTGTGGCGAGCACCTGAGAAGAGCACTTGTAAAAAGTCCCTGTGACTGGGCCTGTAACTTAAGCTTGTGACTTAAGCTTATAGTTTAAGGCCTGATAAATAAATCATCCGGCTACCATCAGTCTAATCGCTCACACGCCTAGCGGCTACCACGTTGGGAATTTGATTTAATTGTGACAATACAGCGCTCAGCTGATCGAGACTGGGGACATCTAGGGCCAGTAAAATATGCGAGCTGTTCATCGTTTTTTTACGTCGAGTTTTTTCATTACTTGTCATTGAGGCTATATGTAAGCCGAGGCGATCGACGGCTTTGGTAATATCCAATAACAGCCCACTACGGTCATAGGTATCCAGAGCGATTTTCACTCTGTAACTTTTCTGTGGCTGGCTGCCCCAGTCAACTTTGATAATGCGTTGGTGATCGGCTCCCAGAAGACGTAAAAAGTTGCCACAATCTTGACGATGAATGGAAATACCACGCCCCTGAGTAATATAACCGCCGATACTATCTCCAGGCAGCGGGCGGCAACAGCGCGCCATCTGAGTGAGCAGATTGCCGACACCATGGATATACACATCAGAGGATTCAAAGCGCTGGGCTGTGGAGAGTTCTGCTGTCGAGTCGAATGACTGCAGAGAACTAAGCGAGTCGAGAGCGCCGAGACCTTTACTGTTGCCCTGACGGCCCTGTAGCGAATTAATCACCTGTTCAATACCCACATCGCCGGCGCCTATAGCTGCATATAAACCTGCAGCACCCTGCTTATTAAATCGCTGGGCGGCTTTCTGCAGATCAATTTCGCTGATATTTAACTGGGCGAGCTCGCGCTCTAAAAGCTTCTTCCCCTCAATCTGATTCTGCTCTTGGTTCTGCTTGCGAAACCAATACTGCACTTTGCTGCGAGCACGGCTCGTTTTGAGATAACCCATGGAAGAGGATAACCAATCTCGGGAGGGTTGCCCCTGACGAGTGGTAATGATACTCACTTGATCTGCTGTGCGCAGCGCTCGGCTCAGGGGCACAATGCGACCATTCACTTTGGCGCCGCGACAGCGATGGCCGAGATCCGTATGCACGTAGTAGGCAAAATCCAGTGGAGTTGCCCCAACCGGCAGATCAACCACATGGCCCTCAGGGGTGAAGACATAAACCCGACCTTCACTCACTGATTGCTGTGAATCTTGAGAGTACACCGATGACTCTTTACTCTCAATTTCCTTTGACCAATCGAGAACGTGGCGCAGCCATTCAATTTTTTCTTCATAGCTTTTATCTGCAGATTTTATACTACCGCTCTTGTAACGCCAGTGGGCACAGACACCCAACTCGGCAGAATTATGCATCTCAAAAGTACGAATCTGAATTTCTAAAACTTTGTTTTCAGGCCCAATAACCGCAGTATGCAATGAGCTGTAACCATTTTCTTTTGGCGCAGCTATATAGTCATCATATTCCCTGGGCAGGTTTTCCCAGCGACTATGCATCCACCCTAAAACTGCATAACAGTCAGCCACCGTAGGCACTAAAACACGCAGGGCGCGAATATCGTAGACCTGAGTAAAACTCAAATTTTTACGCTGCATTTTCGACCAGATCGAATAGATGTGCTTTGGCCGTCCGCTCACCTCACCCTGTATATTAAGGTTGTTTAACTGATCCTCAACCTGACGAATAGTCTCGGCAATATAGGCCTGGCGGTCGCGGCGCTTTTCCGCCAGCAGAGCTGCCACAGTGGCGTAATCCAAAGGCTGCAGATAACGGAAGGCCAGATCTTCAAGTTCCCACTTAAGATTGCCCAGGCCCAGACGATGAGCCAAGGGCGCGTAGACATCCACTACTTCACGAGCAACGCGAATCTGCTTGTCTGAACTGGCAGTTTTAACCGCGCGAATAGCACAGGTGCGCTCGGCAATTTTAATTAATGGCACACGAATATCGTCGATGATCGAAACCAGCATTTCGCGAGTTTTATTTGCCTGCTGGCCAGCAATATGACCAAAAACCGATCCGCCCTGAGCATTTCTGATAGTGCTAATCACCGCCATGCGCAGCACTTTATCAATCAGGCCAGCAACTTCTGAACCGAACTCACGGCGCACTTTATCCAGAGAGATGCGACCTTCGCGAATGGCACGATAGAGGATTGCCGCTTGAAGAGCAGCTGTATCAAGGGATAATTCGGCAAGAATCTCGGCCATTTCGAGGCCAGTTTGCAGGCATGCTGAGACTGAATCCCACAGACGCTCAGGATCAAGTTCGTCGCTTAGAGCCAGGCGAGTAAATGTGCTGGCATGCAATAGTCTTTGGGCATCGCTTTGAGCCATTGCATGGCCTTGAATAAGCTCGTCAACCCAGCGTTGAATATCAACCTGACTGGCGTCATCCCGAGGATGATGTTGGCGAACGTTGACCATGTTCTTGATCTCGATTTGAGGCGCCGCGACCTACCCTTTTCCCCTATTGCTCACGCGCCTGCCTGAGTTAGTTGTGAGAGCTCTCTATCCTCGATCCTCTACCCGTAAATCCCGGAAGAGAGGTAGCGATCACCCCGATCACAGATAATAGCAACGATAACGGCATTTTCCACCTGCTTACTGATTTCTAAGGCGGCAGATACAGAGCCACCAGCCGACACACCGCAGAAGATACCCTCTTCCGTGGCCAAACGACGCATGGTCTGCTCCGCGGCTTGCTGGGAAATATCTAGGGTTTGATCCACCTTGGCGGCGTCAAAAATACTCGGCATATAGGCTGCAGGCCAACGCCGGATGCCGGGGATAGAGGCGCCCTCTTGCGGCTGTAGGCCAATAATTTGGATGTCTGGGTTCTGCTGCTTTAAATAAGCCGAGGTGCCCATAATGGTTCCTGTGGTGCCCATTGAGCTGACAAAGTGCGTGACAGAACCTTTGGTATCACGCCAGATTTCTGGCCCGGTACCCTCATAGTGAGCCAGGGGGTTATCTGGATTATTAAATTGGTCCAACACCTTACCCAACCCCTGCTCCTGCATTCGGCGGGCCAGATCACGAGCACCTTCCATACCTTCTAGCTTGGTCACTTCAATCAATTCAGCACCGTAGGCCGTCATCGCCCACTTGCGTTCATCCGTGGCATTGTCCGGCATAATCAGAGTCATGCGATAGCCCATCATCGCCGCAACCATGGCCAGAGCAATTCCAGTATTGCCGCTGGTGGCTTCGATCAACCGATCTCCAGGCTTAATATCGCCACGAGCCTCGGCCTTTTTTATCATGCTCAAAGCCGGACGATCTTTGACTGAGCCCGCAGGGTTATCCCCTTCCAATTTCGCAAGAATGGTATTCGAGGTACTGCCAGGCATACGCTGTAGCTGCACTAATCTGGTGTTACCTATGCCTTGGTCAATGGTTGGGTACTGCATGGACGCTACTCTTTATGGGGTTAAAGAATTGAGGGTTAAAAGTGATCATCAACTCAGTGGGGTATTGTGCCTTAACAGTTGCTCTGCCGCCTCTGCGAGACTGTTATAGGCCATACTTGTTTGGCATATGCCGCGGACTCGTTTTTGCGGCCAAACCCTTAGCCTATTGGTTATTCGGACAGCATGGCGTAGGCGATAGCGTAATCACGCTCGTCGGCTAGACTGAGTAAGACCCGCTGGCCACCGAGACTGTGCAGCACTTGCGCGGCTCCACCAGACAGTTGCACATGGGGAGCGCCCCTATCATCGTTGCTGATCTGCATATCCTGAAAGCTGACGCCGTGACCTATGCCGGTACCCAGAGCCTTAGCTATGGCTTCTTTGGCGGCAAAGCGCGTTGCAACAAAGGCGACAGGGTTGCCCCGGGATGCATATTGCTGAAGTTCACTGGGGCAGAGAATGCGCTCCAAAAAGCGTCCGGCCTGGCGCTCTAGCACCTTAGCAATACGGGCAATCTCGACTATATCTGTGCCTATGGCGATGATCATTGACGCTTCTCTAGAGTGATTATAGTGTGCATTATTCTACACAGAACTCTGTGACTGCAAATGCTGGCGATAGAGTTCACGGCTGTGTAACTGCCTACCACCGAGATAAAAATTAATCACACTGCGCAACAGCTGCTTGGCGGTTGTCTGAGCCGAGCCCTGAGAAAATTCACCTGCGGCTATACTCATAAGGTCGGCACCAGAGTAACTACCGGGCACAGCCTCGCGCTGATTAGCTGACATAACCAAACCCTGCTCAGGAATGTACTGATAGAACTTGCTCGGAATCAGCGCGGTACCAGTCTGCCCCTCGCAGTCCAATACCAGACCGTAACCCAGCTCTTCAAGCAATGTCATTTCCAGCTGGCGCAGACGCACCTCATCGGGCTGAGCGGCACAGAGCACTGCCATAAACCGTTGATACTGCTGATAGAGATATTGGTGGATATCCTGCTCTTGAAGCAGGCGATAGAACAACTCGTTAATATAAAGCCCAGTAAACAGGCACTCTTGCTTTAGAAAAACCGGTGCCTGAATACCATCGGCTTTAGTCAGGGTTTTCAATTCACCGCGGCCCTGCCAACTAAAATGATGTTCAGTGTAGGGAAAGATAGAGCGATTGATACCCTGTTTATTGGGCTTGCGAAAGCCCCTAGCCACACAGCGTACACGGCCGTGATTGGCGGTGTACAGATCCACCAGCAGGCTGGTATCTCGATAGGGCGTCGAGTGTAATAAAAACCCCGGCTCTGCCTCAATTCGCACAGCGCTTACCTGTCGGTGTAACCGAGGCTGCGCAGCGCGCGTTCGTCATCAGACCAGCCGCTGCGAACTTTGACCCAGGTTTTAAGCATGACTTTACAGTCGAGTAGGCTTTCCATATCAGCCCGCGCCTGCTGACCGATACTTTTAATACGCTCGCCTTTATTGCCAATAATAATTTTCTTCTGCCCTTCCCGCTCAACCAGAATCAAAGCACCTATATGGGTGACATTGCGCTCGACGCGAAACTCTTCAATTTCAACCGTAACCTGATAGGGAACCTCAGCACCCAGCTGACGCATAATTTTTTCGCGAACCATTTCAGCAGCCAAAAAGCGCTCGCTGCGATCGGTAATCTGATCATCGGGAAACATATGCATGGCTTCAGGGATAAATTCGCTAATTTTGGCTTCGAGCTGGTCAAAGTTGGTTTTACGCAGTGCCGACAGTGGAATTAAATCCGCGGCCTTCACTTTCTCGGAGAGAAACTGCAGATGCGGCAGCAGCGCTTCTTTATCTTCAATAAGATCCACCTTGTTGATCGCAATAATCACTGGCACATCATAGTTGGCAATATATTTGGCTACATATTCATCAGCCTCACTCCATTCGAAGCGATCTACAACAAAGATCACCACATCCACATCGGCAATTACACTGGCTGCGGAGCGGTTCATAACTCGATTAATCGCGCGCTCCTGGTTGGTGTGAATACCCGGGGTGTCAACAAAGATCACCTGGGTTTGATCAACTGTTTTGATACCCAGCAAGGTATGCCTGGTAGTCTGAGGTTTGCGTGAGGTAATACACAGCTTCTGCCCCAAAATATGATTGAGCAGCGTCGATTTGCCCACGTTGGGACGACCGACTATGGCCACATAGCCACAGCGTGTTGGTGTATCAGTCACTAAATATTCTCCAATTTTTTTACTAATTTTTCGGCAACTAACTGCTCTGCCTTGCGGCGACTGCTAGCCGTTGCCTCAGCAGTTTCTTGCACTGCGTCAATGGTGCAACTCATGGTGAAGAGACGACTATGATCCTCTCCTTCGATTTTTACAACCAGATACTCCGGTAAGGGCTTGCCGCGAGCCTGCAACCACTCCTGTAATGCAGTTTTGGCATCTTTAACTGGGGAATCTAGGGTTAGAGTATTCAGTGACTCTCTAAACCAGTTTTGTATACAGGCTTCTACAGCCTCTAAACCCTGATCGAGAAACACGGCACCAAGTAGTGCTTCAACAGTGTCTCCAAGAATCGAATCACGACGATGACCACCACTTTTCATTTCACCGGGACCAAGCAGTAACTCAGGGCCCAGCTCAAGATTGCGGGCAATTTCAGCCAGAGACTCAGCGCGCACGATTTGCGAGCGAATACGACTGAGGTCGCCCTCTCGAGCCTCGGGGAAACGCTGGAAAAGAAAACTGGAAATGACCATGCCAAGAACTGCATCGCCGAGAAACTCGAGTCGCTCGTTATTATTGCTGCCGCAGCTCCGATGAGAGAGCGCTAGGGTCAGTAGCTGTGCATCGCTGAACTGATATTGCAGGCGGTCCTGAAGTTGCTTGGCATTGCTCGCCACGAAGTATCCTCAATTTATTGGTGTCACTGGGCACTGTCGTATTGATTGCTAAAGTTAAGTACGACATCGACATTGCCAAACATTGCAAAGCGCTTTTCATAGTCCAGGCTGATACGAGTTCCTGCATCGCCACGGGCAATGACGATCTTTGCTATATCGACATCGCGAATATTGTTAATGGTAAAAAAACTCGCAATCGTATGACGTATTTGCGCATCTGACTTGCCACTGATGTCAGATTCTCCCACCTGGTTAAAGGCCGATTGAACCATTCTATTATCCAAATAGTGGGGTGCCAGTTTAAAAACAAGCATAAAGAAAAACCCTACTATGGCAAGCATAAAAAGTGTCGACACCGTGATCATGCCCGACTGTTTATTTCGTCTCATAGACCTAACTCCCTTTACGCTTTACTGATTACATCCTGCAACCGCGACTCTAAGATTTTAACTTTTAGCTTTTACTCTTTAAACCTAATAAACCGGCTTAATCAATACTGCCGGCACGTTCAAAACTAGGCAGGCTCAAGAATTTATCCCAAAACATCCAGCGAGCAAAGGCTTTACCTACAATGCGCTCTTCAGGAACCGGGCCCCAAACGCGACTGTCACTTGAGTTATCCCGATTATCGCCCATCATAAAGTAATGTCCCTGCGGCACTACGGCGGTAAAGTTTTGGCTCAGTCGTGTTGGCAAAGTACGCCTCTGCATAGCGTGCTCTAGACCGTAAAGATCTTCGGTCATGACCACTGAACGGGGCGCAGGAACCTCGCCTTGCAGGACTTTCTGACTCATCTTGTCGCCATTAATATATAGCACACCGTCAAGTACGTGGATCTCATCGCCGGGTAGTCCGATCACACGCTTAATAAAATAGCGCTCTTCATGGGGCGGAAAGAAAACCATCACATCGCCACGCTCAGGTGAATTGAGCTCAATAATTTTACTTCGCAGTACCGGCAGTCTTATACCGTAGGTCCATTTGTTCACCAAAATAAAGTCGCCAACCTTAAGGGTCGGAACCATTGATGAAGAGGGAATTTGAAACGGCTCGACAACAAAAGAGCGCAGTACTAAAACCAGCCCCAAAACCGGTGCCAGCGAGGCAACAAATTCAATGGCACCTTCGGTCTGGCGCACAACAAATTTGTTAAGCAGCCAAAACAACGCGGATACCAGAAAAATGACGGTTAAGATTAGTTCGAAATTTAGATCCATAGCGATGTTGCTCCTTGTACGTTGATACACATTGGGCTAATCAACTTTTTAATACGGCGAGGAAGGCATCTTGGGGGATTTCAACATTACCCACCTGCTTCATGCGTTTCTTACCGGCTTTCTGCTTCTCAAGTAATTTCTTTTTACGCGAAACGTCGCCACCGTAGCATTTCGCGGTCACATTTTTTCGCAGCGCTTTAACCGTTGTTCGAGCCACTACACTGCCACCGATCGCGGCTTGAATAGCAACATCAAACATCTGTCGCGGAATCAGCTCTTTCATTTTATCAGCCAGAGTACGGCCTTTATTCTGCGAGCTATCTCTGTGCACAATGGCTGCTAGAGCATCGACACGGTCGCCGTTAATCAACACATCCAGGCGCACTAGAGAGGCAGCCTGAAAGCGTATGAAGGTGTAATCCAATGAAGCAAAGCCGCGACTAACTGATTTGAGTCTGTCAAAGAAGTCCATAACCACTTCACTCATGGGCAGCTCATAGCTGATCGAAACCTGGCCACCGATGAACTGCATATCTTTTTGCACGCCGCGCTTTTCAACACAGAGAGAGATAACATTGCCTACATAATCTTTCGGCACCAAAATATTGGCTTCGCAGATTGGCTCGCGCATCTCATCGATCTGAGCCGGATCTGGCAGCGCAGAGGGATTGGACATATGCAGAATATCGCCACTGTTGGTAAGAATTTCGTAGACGACTGTAGGGGCAGTGGTGATCAGATTGAGATCGTACTCACGCTCGAGACGCTCTTGGATAATCTCCATATGCAGCATACCGAGGAAGCCACAGCGGAAACCAAAGCCCAGAGCATCAGAACTCTCAGGCTCATAGAACAGCGAGGCATCATTGACTGCTAACTTGGACAGCGCTTCGCGGAAATCTTCAAAATCATCTGAATCCACCGGAAACATGCCAGCATAGACCTGCGGCTTAACTCGCTGAAATCCGGGCAGGGCTTCAGTCTCTGAGGTGCTCAAATTAGTGATGGTGTCGCCTACAGGCGCTCCTAAAATATCTTTAATGCCGGCCACCATAAAGCCCACTTCACCAGCTCTTAGTACACCAGTCTCTTTGCGCTTCGGGGTAAATACTCCAACACTGTCGACCACATGGCCCTTGCCAATGGTCTTGGCGATAATTTTACTCTTGGTGGTCAAAGTGCCCTGCATAACGCGCACTAGGGAGACTACGCCCAGATAGTTATCAAACCAGGAGTCAATAATCAGCGCCTGTAGTGGTGCATCTACATCGCCCACGGGGGGCGGCACCTTGAGCACCAGTTCTTCGAGTATGTCACTGATGCCTTCACCGGTTTTAGCACTGCAGCGAACCGCGTCAGTGGCTTCAATACCGATAATATTTTCAATTTCGTTGATCACTTTTTCTGGTTCGGCCTGGGGCAGATCCATTTTATTGAGTACCGGAATCACTTCCAGACCCTGAGCAATCGCCGTGTAGCAATTGGCTACAGACTGAGCTTCAACGCCCTGGGCCGCGTCGACGATCAATAGCGCGCCTTCACAGGCAGCCAGTGAGCGAGACACTTCATAGGAAAAGTCTACGTGTCCTGGCGTATCGATAAAGTTCAGCTGGTACGTTTTACCATCCTTCGCCGTATAGGGCAGCGTCACGCTCTGGGCTTTGATGGTAATACCGCGCTCGCGCTCAATATCCATGGAATCGAGAACCTGAGCGGCCATTTCACGATCAGCCAAGCCTCCACAGACCTGAATAAAGCGGTCAGCGATGGTCGATTTGCCGTGGTCAATATGGGCAATAATTGAAAAATTTCGAATGTGACTTAAATCGGACAAGGGTTTGTTCTGCCAGTAGAAAATGCGAGCGCAGTTTAGCCTATTCCCGGCCCCTGCGCTATCGGCTGCGCGCCCTATTAGTCAGGGTGCGCAGTTTAAAGCGAGCTTAGCTATTTAGGTTTGTTTCTGAGTGCATTCTGATCTAGTTGCGAACAGATTCAAAAGGCACTTAGAACCCATTCATAAGAGACTCAGAGCTTAACAAAACGCAAGGTCATGCGATCGGTTTCGCCGATGGCACTGTACTTTTCTCGGTTATTGTCTTTCTCACGATAACTGGGGGGCAGAGACCAAACACCTTTGGGGTGATCCTTGGTGTCTTTGACATTGGCGTTAATTTCAGATTGGGCCACCAGCTTAAAGCCCATACTTTCCACCAACTGAATTAAATAGGCCTGTGGCACATAGCCCTGCTCAGCAGCTTGCTTAACATCGGCATCAGGCGCAGCGCGATGCTGCACAACGCCGAGCACACCGCCTTTTTTCAAAACACGGTTAAATGACTTGTAGGCCTGCTCTATACCGCCGTAGCGTATCCAGTTATGGCTATTTCTGAAGGTCAGCACCATATCCTGAGAGCCGCTGGCAATCTCGGCTAAATAGCCTTCATCTTCAAAGACTTCAGCGTTAACCTTGCCATAGACATCAGGATCAGCCTCCAGCTTGGCGATATATTTATTGTGTACATTGCGCATGTAGTCAGAGGGATTATTGGCACCAAAGCTGGCCACGGTTAACTGGCCATGATCTTTTAAGATCGGCGCGAGAACTTCACTGTACCAACCGCCACCAGGCAGTATCTCAAGCACCTTCATGGCCGGCTTTATGCCAAAAAACAGCAGCGTCTCTTTGGGGTGGCGCTGGCTATCTCGAGACCTGTTTTTGTCACTGCGGTGATCACCGGCAATAGCATTATCAATTACTTGACTGACTGCTGATTCAGAACTAGAGACGGCATTGGCATTAACCGCTAACAGTGAAAATGTAATCGCCAGCAGCAACGTCAACCTCGTCGTCTTGGTATTTTTTTTCATGCCTGAAGTTCCTATTAAGGGTTAATTTTTATTCACTATCGCAGATTTAACATTAGTCTAGTACTGCGCGAGCAATTTACTTATCCAAAATAATAGTCCGCGAAATCGCTCTACCCTGCCGATAGAAGCGAATTAATACCGGCGTATCCAAAGGCAATTCTCGAACTACCTGAGTGTACTCATCACGGTCATCAATACGACTGTAGCCAAGCTGCAAGATCACGTCGCCACGATTTAAGCCCGACTCTGAGGCAGCCGAATCTGGCGAAACCTGTTCTACAACCACGCCGCCGCGAATACCCAGAGAGCTCATTTCGCGATCACTGAGATCGGCAACTACCAGACCCAGACGGTCGCTGCCATCGCTAGCACCGGCGACACTGGAATCAACACTATCAAGGCGTCCGATTTGGATGGTTAATTTCTTTAATTTGCCCTTGCGGTAAAGCTCCACCGGAGCCTTCTTTTCTGGCGCCAGCATACCGACAACATGGGGTAGATCACCAGAGTCAATAATCTGCTGCTTGTTAAACCGCACGATTACATCACCCGGCTTAATGCCACCTTTGTCTGCTGGACCATCTGGCTCAACGGCATTGATTAGTGCGCCCTGAGGTCGGTCCAGATCCAGTGATCGAGCTAAATCTTTATCCACGTCCTGAATCACCACGCCAAGCCAGCCGCGCTGCACTTCGCCATTTTCCATAAGCTGTTCTATAACACCGACCGCGACACTGGTAGGAATAGCAAAAGAGAGTCCAATAGAGCCCCCGGAGCGAGAATAGATCTGAGAGTTAATACCTACCACTTCACCGTCCAGATTAAACAGTGGGCCACCGGAATTGCCTGGATTAATCGCCACATCAGTCTGAATAAAGGGCACATAATTTTCCCCTTTTTCAGTGGGAATACTGCGCCCTATGGCACTGACAATACCGACGCTAGCGGAATAGTCGAGACCAAAGGGAGAGCCTATCGCCAGCACCCATTCACCGACCTTAAGCTGATCTGGCGCAGCCAGTTTGAGAGCCGGCAAATTATCCGCCTCGATCTTCAGCAGGGCGAGATCTGAACGACGATCTTTGCCCACCACTGTAGCTGTAAATTCACGCCGGTCAGAAAAGCGCACAACAATCTCATCGGCGCCATCGATTACATGGTGATTGGTAATAATGTAGCCATCTTCGGAGATCACAAAGCCCGAGCCCATAGACATTACTGGGCGTTGGCTTTGCGGTCGCTGGCGCTGCTGAAATAGATCGCGAAAGATTTCTGGGATCTGGCCCGGCGCCATCTGCGCCGACTTACTTTTGCGGGCTTTCTGCACCGTATTGATTTTCACCACTGCGGCAGAGGAATTTTCAACTAATTCAGTGAAGTCAGGCAGCTGGGCAACTGCACTGAGCGGGTTAAAAACAAGACATACAAAGGAAGTAACAAACAAAAGTCTTTTAAGCACGAAGTGTTCTCCAAAAATTAATTTAATATTTCACTGTCAATCAACACAATCTTTCTCAACTAGCATAGTCAACTTAGAGTACGGCAGGAGTTGGAATTTCGATTCTCAAATAGTGGTTGTTGGGCAAGGCTTTAGCCTATCAAAGTGAGATAACTTTGCAGGCCTGAATAGTTCAGACAGCAGAGTTATAAAATAGTTAACGCTTGTTACAACTCTTCTTTTAAGCAAGGGCTACCGAACAATTTGCTCACTGTTGAAATTTGAGAATAGTGGGCTGGACCTGTTGTTCCATAAGAACAGGGTTAAAGCGCACATCATCGCGCTTTCTCACACTGTGAAAGTTAACCAGTAGGCCACCTAACACCAGCCCGCCAAAGGCACCCCCAACCGCCTGCCAGTCACTGCCAGAAAACAGCCAGGCGCCACCTATAGCAGTAAAAATTGGCAATAGATAAACCAACAGAGAAGCCATTACGATAACGTCTTCGGGAATGCCTATGGTCACTGACTGACCCACGGTGAATTCCTCTGGGGACCGCTTATTACGCAACACACGGATGCTAACAGTCTTGCCCGCCAGCTTAGAGAGGAATTTTTGCCCACAGCCTTTCTCCGCCACACAGACTTCACAGGCAGACTTTTGGATTGTCTCAACCCAGAGGCCATCGGACTCAACCGCAACAACGACGCCAGTTTCAAGAATCATATAAACGCGCCGCCCTTAGGGTAAAGGTGACATTGATGAGGGTGGAGAGGTAGCGAGCGAGACGGCACTGGCAATTTGATTTGCCGTGGCGCGAGGAATTTCACCCACCACGCAGATGGCATATTCCTGATTATTGATGTCCGCCTTGGTCAGCACCGCAACAGTGGCCCCCAGATGGGCATCTATGGACGGTAGTGAGCGTCCTTTATCTGTATCGATAAACACTGAGAAGACCGCCAGACCATCGGTAAACATCATCGACTCCTGACCGTCTATATCGGCGGCTTTATGCGATGCCATAACGAAGCCAGGCGGCAGCCACTGAGTGCTCCAATTGGATGCGGAAGTGATAGTTTGACGGTTGTCGTCAACACAGCTGCTTTGATCCAGAGCAACATCATCAAAGTCACTAGCCTCTAAATCAAAGTCCAATTCGGCCAGAGACCCGCCAATGCTAATATCGACAAACTGAAAACGCTCAAGGGGCTTGCCGGCATGACTCATCAGCACTGATTGGAGCAACAGACCAGACTCTTTATCTATGGCAACAACATAGCCGTAGCGATGCTTATCTCTGGGCAGCACATGTACCATCACAACGCGGCGATTGGCTATACGGCCCTCACCCTTGATATGAAACTCATAGGAGTCCTCTAGGCGAGCGTAACTCTGATCATTTATTCTGTAGGCGCTGCCGCGCAGCAACATATCACCAGTGCGCAGACAGTCGACTTTGTCAGAGCGGCGCAGAGCAGTGCGCTCGGCACCATCCATATGCTGAATACGCTCGTAGATTTGCCCATCTTGTACCCCGTGAGTGAGTTTAACGCTGGTTAAATTACCGCGGTACTCATAGGTAAATAGCCCCTGATAGTTGAGCTCTCGCGAGGCTTTAGCCATTTTCGACATCAGGTCATGAGCCGATTCCATCGGCGCTGAAAATAATGGCCCATGTAGCAAAACGGCGGCTACTAGAGCCGCCACTTTGATTTTTTTAACGAATCGTAAAAATACCATTATTGCGATTTATTCCTTTTTAGCTGCCGCCTCGACTTCATTTAAGCGAGCAAATGGCAACATTCCCTGATTACTGTTTAAGGCCGCATGATTCGAGTGCTTGGCCATCACGTCATTCATATAAGCTCGCAGTTGAGCTTCCGAATAATTGCGCTCGGCCTGCTGGCGAACGTCAATAACCGGGGTGACGAACCGTGAACTCTTATTATTGCCGCCGGCACTGACTGTGCGAGCGTTAATAACGGGCTGAAAACCTGAGGGAAACTGTATAGCCGGCCCCGTATTGTCGTCACTGATCTGCTCAACACCGGCAAACTCGGATACTGGAGCAATGGCGTCTAAGGGACTGTTGAGCTGCTGGACACCAAGCACCGCGACCAGAGCAACCGATGCGGCTATCGCAAAGCGCCCAGCGGATCCGGCAAATACTGCAATAGGGCTCCGGCGATGAGCTGGCTCTGCATCTATAGCTGCAGAAATAGCCGCTGAATAATCAATTGGGGAAATAGCCGCGTCACCTTTAATAGCAGAAGAAACCATATGGTAGCGCTTCCACTTATCGCGCAGCTCAGAGCCTTCAGAGATCTCTTTAAGCAAGCGGTGCAGTTCTATGTCGGTAGCTTCTCCATCCATCAGGGCGGAGAGTGATTGATCTAAGCGTTCTTTGTGATCGCTCATTAATTTACCTCGTAAAGACGAAAGTTATCTGCATTGGAGAGTGCCGCGGCACTGGCGCAGGTTTGCTTATAGTGAGGGTAAGACCCATGTTTGTAAAAAAGGTTCATCATTCTTTTAATGGCCCTCAACTAATTCAATCACTCGCGCATCAATTGCTTCTCTACCGCGAAAAATACGCGATCTAATAGTACCCACTGGGCAGTCCATAACCGCTGCAATATCTTCGTAGCTAAGCCCTTCGTACTCACGCAGAGTCACAGCTGTACGCAGATCCTCTGGCAATTCAATAATAGCCTGATTAATCGCCACTTCAAGTTGATCGCGAAACAGTTGATTCTCAGGCGAACTATGGTCTTTAAGCTCATCGCTGCCAGAATAATACTCTGCATCGTCGAGATCAACATCTGAGGATGGCGGTCTTCTGCTGCGCGCCACCAAATAGTTTTTTGCCGTATTCACGGCAATGCGGTAGAGCCAAGTATAAAACTGGCTGTCGCCACGGAACTTAGGCAGTGCGCGATAGGCCTTTATAAAAGCTTCCTGCACTACGTCTCGCACCTCATCGCTATCGCGAATAAACCGCGCAACAATGGCATGTACTTTATATTGGTATTTTAGAACCAGCAGATCAAAGGCACGTTTATCGCCTTTCTGAACTCTGACAACCAATTGCTGGTCGGTGGGTTCTGTTTTTTGTTCTGTCATCTAGCAATCCATTTATACTGCAAATCCAGTTTATTATCTTTACATGCCACATTCATAATGCGCTTAAAGTTAACCCCAATCATAGACAGACCGCTGGGTCTCGATTTAGTTCGCTTGGGACTTTGGCTTATACTATCATGCGGCGTCAACCTATTGTGGCCAGTAAATGAAACCAACCAATTTATATGATGTGCTGATTATTGGCAGTGGCGCTGCAGGTCTAACCGTCGCCCTGCAGCTAGATTCAAGTCTGCGCGTCGCACTTATCAGTAAAGCCACTCTTCAAGGCGGTGCCTCTTGGTTAGCCCAGGGCGGCATAGCCGCAGTTTTCGACAAAGATGATAGCGCTGAAGCCCATGTAGCCGACACCCTAACGGCAGGCGCCGGACTCTGCCACGAAGATGCAGTGCGCTTTGTGGTTGAAAACGGCCCCAAGGCGGTGCATTGGCTGATCGACAGTGGTGTCGACTTTACTAAGGAAGAGGCTGAGGAAAATGGAGAACCGAGCTACCACCTCACCCAGGAGGGCGGTCACAGCCACCGCCGTATTTTGCATACGGCAGATGCCACTGGCAAGGAAATCACCGGCACTTTAGTCGAGCGTGCACTGGCCGCCAGCAATGTGCAAATCTTTGAGCATCACTGTGCCGTCGACCTGGTCACTCAGGCCGACAAAAGCTCCCGTAAAATTCGCTGCACCGGCGCTTATATCCTCGATATCAATAACGGTGACGTTGAACTGCTGCAGGCTAAGAGTGTTGTCCTGGCATCCGGCGGTGCCAGCAAGACCTACCTTTACACCAGTAATCCAGACGGTGCCAGCGGTGACGGCATAGCTATGGCTTGGCGTCGCGGCTGTCGCGTCGGTAATCTTGAGTTCAACCAGTTCCATCCTACTTGCCTCTATCATCCCAAGGCCAAGTCGTTCTTGATTACTGAAGCACTGCGCGGTGAAGGCGCCATTCTAAAGCTGCCCGACGGCACGCCATTCATGCACAACTTTCATGCCGATGCCGAGCTAGCCCCCAGAGATGTCGTCGCTCGAGCCATTGATCACGAAATGAAACGCCTGGGCAGTGACTGTCTCTACTTGGATATCAGCCACAAGCCTGCTGAATTTATTATTGAGCACTTCCCTACTGTTCATAAGCGCTGCCTTGAATTTGGTATCGACATCACTACTACTCCTATTCCCATAGTTCCGGCAGCTCATTACACCTGTGGTGGAATTGTCGTGAATACCAAGGGCCAAACCGATCTGCGCAACCTCTACGCGATTGGCGAAAGCGCCTTCACCGGACTCCATGGTGCCAATCGCATGGCCAGCAATTCGCTGTTGGAATGTTTAGTCTATGCCCAGGCGGCAGCCAGTGAAATCAATCAGCTCAACAGCAAGATTCCCGAGCCGGACTTTGTGCGTCCCTGGGATGAATCTCAGGTTGAGTACTCTGATGAGAATGTGGTGATCTCTCACAATTGGGATGAGCTGAGACGCTTTATGTGGGATTACGTGGGCATTGTGCGTACCGATAAACGCCTTCAACGGGCTCAGCACCGGATTAACTTACTGCAAAAAGAGATTCAGGAATACTACAGCAACTACAAGGTCGGCCGTGATCTGCTAGAACTGCGCAATCTGGCCACAGTGGCGGAATTGATTATTAGCTGCGCCCTGCAGCGCAAAGAGAGTCGCGGCCTGCACTACACACTGGACTATCCCAAACTAGCACCGATCGCCAAAGACACTATTTTAGTGCCGATTAATTTTGCTGGTCAGGATGTGATTATCAATCTCGACTAGGCCCCTAATTAAAAGCTCGCCGGACCAACACCAGGCGCAACAATCTATGTTGCGATGCTGAAAGACTATCTCGTGGAAGCACTCGCGCTATTTGCCGCCCCTCGGGCAGCTTAAAATACGCGATCACCAGATGCCGAGTAACGAACTGGGTTGGCGCCAGCACCAGTGGCACTGTCTCCGATGCAGATCGCAAACACCAGCGGT
This sequence comes from Gammaproteobacteria bacterium MOLA455, assembly GCA_000511875.1. Classification (GTDB taxonomy): domain Bacteria; phylum Pseudomonadota; class Gammaproteobacteria; order Pseudomonadales; family Porticoccaceae; genus HTCC2207. Next base: position 79,627 of record AZIN01000004.1, on the reverse strand, counting down.
CTTCGCTAGCATCCAGCAATATCAGTTTCTCAGGGTTCTGCCCGCGGTAGTCCACAATCAGCCAACAGGCGGCCAAGCCAAGGCAGAGTAAACCGCTTATCTTGGCCCAGACTAATAGCGGCAACAGAGCAATCAGCACAGCGGCTAGGACAACTAGAACCAACCGTGCACTAAGATAATAGAATGACGGACTAAGCTGAAACTCAGCCGAGTTGGGGACGGGACTCATGGATGATCTGCACTATCCTTTGCATATCGGGGCTATCCGGCGACTGACGCTTCATCAGCCACATAAACAGAGACTGATCTTCACTCTCTAGCAATACCTCAAAGCGCAACTGATCAGCTTCTTCGAGAGTCTCGTAAAAGTTCTCGACAAAAGGCTCAAGAATCAGGTCGAGTTCTAACATGCCGCGGCGACAAGCCCAGCGCAAACGATTTTTATTCATAGCTAATCAATCATTGTTTTAAAGTCATATTATAAGAGACAATCATCCAATTACCTACAGAGTAGACAAAGGAATGGCCATGACTCAGCAAACTTATTCCGGGAATGAGTCTGGGAGCAGCACAGCAGCGCGCAGCTTCATCAAATTATCCGGCCCAGACAGCAGCACGTTTTTGCAGGGCCAGGTCACCTGCGATATAGACAGTCTCAGTCCATCAAACAGTGTTGACGGCGCACACTGTACCCCCAAAGGTCGTATGGTGTTTCTATTTACCGCCCACAGCGACGCAGAAGGCGACATTATTTTAGAGGTCCACCCCTCGGTAATGGATAGCGCCCTCGCCAGCCTAAAAAAATATGCCGTGTTTTTCAAAACTGAAATCACTGACGTCAGCGACAGCTATTTAAGCAACCTGACCCCACTATCGGATCTAGAGCGACTGCGTGCAGGTCGTGCCGAAGTGGTTGTCGAGACCGTCGAAATGTTTATTCCCCAGATGCTCAATCTCGATGCTCTGGGATATATCAACTTTAAGAAAGGCTGTTATACCGGCCAAGAAATTGTTGCCCGGGCACATTATCGCGGTGCAGTGAAACGTCGCATGCATCATCTGGCGCTAGCCACAGATCTAGTGCCCAGCCCCGGCGACGAAATCAAAAACAGTGATGGCAAAAGCATTGGCAATATTGCCAGTGCAGTTAGGGCCGACAATGGCAAAGTTGAAATGCTGGCGGTGCTCAGCGACAAATACAGCGATGTCACTGAAATGCAGATTGGCGACCAAGCCCTCACTGCAGTTACGCCCCTGCCCCTGCCCTACGAGATTCCAGCCAGCCTGTGAGTAACTTATTGGGCTGGGCAGCGGATCATCAGCAACTGCTGGTCTGGGCGGGAGTTATCTCGCTTATAGTCTTTATGCTCAGCCTATTGTCACTGCCTTGGCTAGTATCACAGATTCCCGAAGATTATTTTTTGCCGAAAAAGCGCCAGCCCGCGGAGTGGAAACATCTGCATCCAGCTATTCGACTGCTGGCTTTAATGGGCAAGAATTTGATTGGTTATGGCTTGATAGTAGCCGGCTTATTAATGCTATTTTTGCCGGGTCAGGGACTTCTTACTCTGGTGATGGGGCTGCTGTTGGTAGACTACCCAGGAAAGTTTAGATTGGAACGCAGGCTGGTTAAAACCCCGGCGATTTTCAATAGCCTCAACTGGTTGCGCAAGAAAGCAAAGAAGCCGCCGCTGGTAATCTGAGATGCCGACTGATTGAGATCCCTCTACTGCGGTCGGGATGACAGGCTGGGGCGGTGGCAAAAACAACATATTATGTCATCCTGAGCGAAGCCGAAGGATCTCCATCAGCCCACGCGATACCGCAACAGCCCCTAGCCGACCCCTTCCTGCAAATAAACCACCTTCCCCACAACCACCTCATTACCAGCCCGCGGTGCCAGCGGAATATTCCGCGCCAAAAGCAAACTCATCAGCGCCATGCCCGCCCCCATCAAAAACACCAGCATCGGCGACACCAGCCAGACCAATCCAAACAGCGCCGGGATAATCACAGCCGCAATATGATTAATTGTAAACGCTACACCAGCAGTGGATGCCATATCTGCCGGATCAGCGATCTTCTGAAAGTACGTTTTAATCGCAATAGCCAGCGAGAAAAACAGATGATCTGCTACATAGAGCGCCGCCGCCCAGTTGGCGTCGTCGACAAAGGCGTAAGCTGTAAACACACAAAACAGCCCGCAATACTCAAATGTCAGTGCCCGACGCTCGCCAATACGACCCACCAACGCACCAATACGACCGGCAAAAGCCCAGTTAAAAAGATGATTAATAATAAACAGCGCGGCAATATTACTCACGCTATAGCCAAACTTCTCGACCATTAAAAAACCCGCAAAAACGGTAAAGATCTGGCGCCGCGCACCACCCATAAACGTCAGGGCGTAATACAGCCAATAACGCTTACGCATCAACAAATTTTTACGCTGTGGCGTTCGCCCTTGAAAGCGGGGAAATCCCAACCAGGCAAATAGCGTTAGGCCCAGACAACAGCCGCCACCAATCAGATAAATCGTCTCGTAGCTCAGTTTGAGATAACCTTGGGCCATCCATAGAAAACTATAGGCCAGCAGCGATGCCATAGAGCTCACTGCAATTAAACGACCGAGCATCGCCGGCGCCTCATCAATACTTAACCACTGCAGCGACAGGGACTGCTTAATGGTTTCGTAATAGTGAAAACCCACAGACATCAAAAAAGTCGACAAATAGAGCCCAATAACGGAGGGGAAATAGCCTGTTATAGCAACGCCGATACCCAGCAGCGCCAGAGAGAGATAGGCAAAGGTCTGCTCTTTAACAATCAGTAAAACCAATACCGCGGTAAAGGCTAAAAACCCAGGAATCTCGCGAATGCTTTGCAGCATGCCGATCTCAGCGCCGGTAAACGCGGCCCGCTCGATAACAAAATTATTTAATAATGCCATCCAGGTAGCAAAGGCCAGAGTCATGGCCAGTGACATAACAATCAATAGATTTTTTGGCGTCTGCCAAGATTTTTCGCTAACCGTCACTCACTGTTCTCCAGAACTAAAATTAATCGTCAATGCTTTGTTTGGCGGGCAACTGCCAATCTATAGGCGTCCCACCTTGCCGCTGTAAAAAATCATTGGTTGCAGAAAAATGTTTGCAGCCCAAAAACCCACGATAGGCAGACAGGGGCGATGGGTGCACCGACTTCAATACCAGATGCCGGGACTGATCAATAAAGGCACCCTTCTTCTGAGCATAACTGCCCCACAATAAAAACACTATCCCTTCGCACTGATTATTTAAGGCGCCAATAGCCCGATCAGTAAAGGTCTCCCAACCCTTACCCTGATGAGCCCCCGCATCGGCCTGCTCAACCGTCAGCGTAGCGTTCAACAGCAACACACCCTGCTCTGCCCAGTGAGTCAGACAGCCATGGCCAGGTGAAGTAACCCCGACATCCGCCTCTAGCTCCCGATAAATATTCCCCAGTGAAGGAGGCACTTTAACCCCGGGCAATACCGAAAAGCACAACCCATGGGCCTGATTTGAGCCATGGTAGGGATCCTGACCTAGAATAACCACACGCACCTTATCGAAGGGCGTGATATCAAAGGCACTAAACCATTGCCGAACTGGCGGATAAATAACTTTGCCAGCGGCGTTTTGCGCGATCAAAAAATCACGCAACTGCGCCATATAAGGTTTATCAAATTCATCCCCCATAGCTCCACACCAGCTCGGGTGCAGCTTGACCGTTCCTTGATCAGCCAAATCCATCTCACATTCTGTTTTCAGTTTAAAACTCCTAACCGCGAATTGCCGGCGAATGGTAACATGCCCGCGATGAAACCTGTCTCGACACTCAATATTTGGCGCCTCACTTGGCCAACCATGCTCAGCAATATTCTCTATATGCTGATGGGCGTCGCGTTTTTAAAAATGGCCGGCACCATGGGCACAGATGCGGTTGCCGCAGTAACCACAGGTCAGCGTCTCTACTTTGTCTTGCACGCCATTATGATAGGGCTCTGCAGTGGCACCACCGCCATGGTCGGACGCCATTGGGGTGCCGGCGATAAAAAGATGGCCGGACGCTTTGCGGCGCTCTCTGTGCTGGTGTTTGTTATTGATGGCACACTACTGTCATGGGTTGCCATTCCTTTTATAGATCAGCTTATCGGTATGTTTAGCCTCGCCGATGAAGCCCATATTATGGCTATGGAGTTCACCTTTTGGACCGCGGTTTATGCACCAGTCATATTGATCACCTTAGTCTTCAACATGTCTTTTCGCGCGGTGGGCAATGCCACTACACCACTCTGGAGTGCCATAAGCGGTGTTGCTCTCAGTATCGCCTTGGGTGGAGCGCTAACCTTTGGCTGGGCCGGCATTCCTAACCTAGGCCTAAACGGTATCGCTATTGGCGGCGGTATTGGTATGGCAGTGACCATAGTCGCCTTCTTGCTATTTTGGGTTCTCGGCTGGCTCTCATTCAAGCCCTCAAATCCCTTGCCTGATATTGTCAAAAACGGTAAAACTCTGATTAATATCGGCATGCCCGCTGCCTTCGAACAGGCTTTTTTCCAAGCCGGCATGCTGCTATTTATGGTTTTTCTCGCCAGCTATGGCAACGCCGCCTTTGCCGCCTACGGTATCGGCCTTTCGATTCTAGGACTGATTATTGTTGTTGCCTTTAGCTTCTCGATCTCCGCTGCAACTCTCGTCAGCCAACATCTCGGTGCTGGCGACAAACAGGGCGCCTATGACGCCGGCTGGCGGACTATGCGCACCTGCGTCTATTCGATGATTGGCTGCAGCCTGGTAATGGGTTTTTATGCTGAAGAGATTGCGCGTTTTATGATCGACGATCCCGCAGTGATTCGCCACATGGTTGACCTCACCTATGTGCTATGTTTTAGCCTGCCGTTTATGGGCGTCGAGTTCAGCATGGCTGGCTCACTGCGCGGCGCTGGCGATACTCGCTTCCCCATGATGGTGACGATTTTCAGCATGCTGTTAACGCGCCTCATAATGCCGCTGATATTGATTCAAATAGGCGCCGACGTGATCTGGCTCTACAGTATGTCACTGCTAGATTTCTCTATGAAAGCAAGTCTAAACATGTGGCGTTTTCGTAAGAAAGCTTGGTTGGGTGACTAACAAATAGTCGCTGATTTTTTCATTAATAAGTTAACGGTTAAATCATTAATGTCTCATTTAAATACAGCTATGCAATTCAACACAGAATTGGATCGACAACATGACCTACAAATAGCCTACTGGCTGCTTGGCTGTGCTGCCGTAATCTTCGGCATGATCCTTCTCGGTGGCGTCACACGCTTAACTAACTCAGGCCTGTCCATGGTCGAGTGGAAGCCGCTAATGGGTATTATCCCGCCGCTAAATCAGGCTGACTGGCAGGAATTGTTTTTCAAGTACAAACAGTTTCCCGAGTATCAGAAAATCAATGCCGGTATGTCTCTAGACGCCTTTAAATCGATCTTTATGTATGAATATCTGCACCGTGTGCTGGGCAGATTTATCGGTGTTATCTTTGTTCTACCGTTTTTGTATTTTTACCTAACCAAACGCATCAAGCCCGGCCTGACGCCAAAACTGCTGCTTATGCTAGTGCTCGGCGGTGGCCAGGGTCTGCTCGGCTGGTACATGGTTAAAAGCGGATTAGTGGACAACCCTGATGTCAGTCAATATCGCCTCACAGCTCACTTGGGCAATGCGGTGTTGATCTTTGGGTTTATCTGGTGGACTGCTCTTGGATTGATCTCCACGCCCACACAGCAACAGGCAGGGCTCAACAAATTTGCCTACAGTTTGAGCGGCCTAATTTTCTTAATGATTCTCTCTGGTGGTCTGGTTGCCGGCACCAATGCAGGGCATGCCTACTCCACCTGGCCACTGATGGGTGACAGCTTTATTCCCGCGGGACTCTATAGCCTGCAACCAGCTTGGTTATCAGCCTTTGAAGATATCACCACAATCCAGTTTAACCATCGTATGTTTGCCTATCTGATCGTTGCCCTAGTACTGATCTTTGCGGTTAAAGCGTTGCGCGCGGAGATTTCCAAGCCGTTGAAAATTGCCGTTTGGAGCCTGCTTGGACTATTGGTTTTGCAGGTCACTCTGGGTATCAGCACCCTACTATTTTATGTTCCAGTTCCAGTCGCAGCAGCGCACCAAGTGGTCGCCGTTGCTCTTTTGAGCGCTTCACTCTTTATCAGCCATAGCCTGTATCACAGCTCGGGCCAACAAAATTAACCATTGGAGAAATAATATGAAAACACTTACTACTACCTTACTAGCAGCCGCTCTTGCAGTAGCATCCTTTAGCGTAATGGCTGGCGATCCTGTCGCAGGCAAGACCAAAGCCATGTCATGCGCCGGTTGTCACGGTGTAAACGGTATCAGCAACAACGGCATGTGGCCCAACCTTGCAGGCCAGAAAGAAGCCTATCTGGCTAGCCAGTTACAGATGTTTAAAGATGGCCGTCGCAACAACGCGATGATGTCGGCTATGTCTAAGGGTTTGTCGGATACTGATATTGCTAACTTAGCGGCTTATTACGCTAGCTTGAAATGATTGTTAAAGCCGATCATACTGTTGCAACGCAGCAAGCTGAAGGATCTCAAGCCACTAGGCTGAGGTCCTTTTTTGTACAATCAAATAACTAGCAGCACAGAACAAAAAATCAGCCCAAATTATTACAATCACACTTGTTTGTTTTATCTTAACGACTGTATAGTTGCGGCCAACCAATTATAAGCTGAATGTCTACAGGAGCCCTCTCGTCAATGGCCGCAAAGTCCAGATGTATTATTATCGGTGCCAGCCACGCGGCGGCTCAGCTCGCCCCCACGTTGCGCCAACAGGGATGGACCGGTTCCATATCGATGATCTGCAATGAATACGCCCTGCCCTATCATCGTCCACCACTGTCGAAAGACTTCCTTGCCGGCACAAAAACCGCCGAACAGATTTTAATACGCCCCGCCGCTGTCTACAAAAAATGTGATGTCGGCATCACCATGGGCGTCACCGTCGCAGCCATTGATCGCTCTAACAAGCAGATAATGCTCGAAGATGGCCTGGCCCTCGACTACGACAAACTAGTCCTGACCACCGGCGCTCGAGTGCGTAAAATTGATATCCCCGGTGTGGATTTAAACGGTGTGTTTTATTTGCGCGATCTCAACGATGCTCAGCAAATCAAAATGTCTACCGGCGCCAATAAGCGCGCGGTCATTATTGGCGGTGGTTACATAGGCCTAGAAACTGCCTCCGCACTGCGCAAGATCGGCATGCAGGTGACCGTCCTCGAAGCCATGCCGCGTATTTTACAGCGCGTCACCGCACCAGAAGTGGCAGCCTTCTATTCACGCATACACAAAGAAGAAGGCGTCGAGATTGTTGCCGGTGTGCAAGCCGTAAGCATCAGCGGTGACAAGCAGGTCGAATCGGTGCAGTGCCACGACGGCACTGAATATGAAGCCGATATAGTGATTATCGGTGTCGGCGTAATCCCCAACACAGAGCTAGCCGAACAGGCTGGCCTAGAAATCGATAACGGTATAGTAGTCGACGAATATGCCCGCACCAGCGATGAAGATATATTGGCCGCTGGTGACTGCACCTCCCATTACAACCCCATCTATCAGCGCCACCTGCGTCTCGAGTCAGTGCAAAATGCCCTGGACCAAGCCTCTGTGGCAGCCAGCACTATTAGTGGCAATCTCAAAGCTTACTCAGCACTACCCTGGTTCTGGTCTGATCAATATGATCTGAAATTACAGATCGCCGGCCTCTCCCAAGGCTATACAGATGTCGTTGTGCGCGGTGATATTGGCGACAGTCGCAGCTTTGCAGCCTTTTATATGCGCGAGGGCAAACTGCTCGCAGTTGATGCGGTGAACCGACCGCAAGAATTCATGTTCGGTAAGAAACTCATTATGCAGGGCAATCAGCTCGATCCAGGGCAACTGGCAGATGAGAGCCTGCCTTTAAAAACACTGGTAGCCAGTTAACGATTATTGCTAGCATTATTCATCATTAAATTACTTATTAGCGGAGTTCAGTTATGCCCAGAGTCACTTATATTCAGGCCGATGGCCAGAGCCAGGAAGTTAACCTGGAATCCGGCAGCAGCCTGATGCAAGGTGCGGTTGACAATATGATCGACGGAATTGTCGCCGAGTGCGGCGGCTCATGCAGCTGCGCTACTTGTCACTGCTATATAGATGCGGACTGGGTCGATAAAGTCGAGCCTGCCGAAGAGATGGAAACTGATTTGCTCGACTGCGTTAGTGAGCCGAAAGACAACAGTCGCCTGTCCTGCCAGGTTAAGGTCAGTGATGCCCTCGATGGTCTTGTGGTGCATTTGCCGACTACGCAGTTTTAGGGGCTCCAAACCGGCTGCAGCGACGACAGTGAGCGCCTCATCCCGAGCTTAATCGAGGGATCCACCGCCAGCCTCTTCGGCCTACCAGCTAAGCCATGCCGAGGCTTTGCGATCAATCTGGGGCCACTTATGAGCTTGCTCTTTTCAGCTTGAGAGCGCCCTGTTTGAGCGATAGCCAATTGCGCGAACGTTGAAAATAACAAACTCTTGGGACCGATCGCAAAGACTCGGCGTGGGCGGCTGCGCCCAATCCTGAGATCCCTTGTCGCTATGCGCTGTAGGATGACAAGATAGGGGCTGCCCCTGAATGATAATGGCTTGCCTACCAAGCACTCGTAACAACGTATAAAAAGCCTCCTCTTAACACCCAAAAAAACCACTCACAAAACCATCCATCTTGTTTGTTTTTTTTAAACAGACGCGGTATAGTTTCTTAGGCCTAATACTAATCATAAAAAAGGGGCATCTCTATGCCATACAGCACCGAATTTCTGCTCTCAGTTTACCGCACGATGAAAACCATCCGCGAGTTCGAAGAGCGTTGCGTCAAAGAATTTGAAGGGGGCAACGTCCCCGGTTTTACTCATGTTTCCAACGGTCAAGAAGCCATAGCCGTAGCCGCCTGTATCGACCTCAGCGACAAAGATATCATTGGCAGTACTCACCGCGGCCACGGGCATTGCATAGCCAAAGGCTGTGATGTTGGCGGCATGATGAAAGAAATTATGGGTCGATCCACTGGTCTCTGTAAAGGCAAAGGCGGCTCCATGCACATTGCCGATATCGACAAGGGTATGCTTGGCGCCAACGCCATCGTTGGCGGCGGACCTCCACTGGTCAATGGCGCTGCATTAGCCGCCAAAACCCTGGGCACCAAAAACGTTGCACTATCATTCAACGGTGATGGCAGCGCTAACCAGGGTACGGTTTTTGAAGCCATGAATATGGCCGTGGTATTGAAATTACCCCATATCTTCGTCTACGAGAACAATGGCTACGCTGAAGGCACTGCCGCCAATTACGGCGTCGGTTCCAACAGCCTCACCGACCGCAACGCAGGCTTTGGTATGCCCGCAGAATGCGTCGATGGCCTCGATTTCTTTGCCACTTATGAAGCCCTAAAGATAGCCACAGAGCGCGCCAGAAATGGTGGCGGTCCAACTGCTATCGAAGCCATGTGCGTGCGCTTCGACGGCCACTTTATTGGTGACCCGCAGCTCTATCGTGCAAAAGATGAAGTTAAGAATGCGCGCAAGAATCAGGACTGCATAAAGATATTCCGTGAGCGAGTTATCTCTGAAGGCTGGCTGAAAGCTGCAGCGATGAATGCCATCGATAAAGAAATCATGGCTGAAATTGAAACCGCCGTTGTCGACGCACTAGCCGCACCCCATCCAGACCCCGCCACGGACCTTATGTCCGATGTCTACTGCTCATACTAAGGACACTGAAATGACTAATCATGCGAACAATCCAACTGTCGGCGGCAAGACGTCAATGAAGACTATCCGCGAAGCTATTAATGATGCACTGCGCGAAGAAATGCGCCGTGATCCAACGGTTATCGTTCTCGGAGAAGAAGTCTCCGGTGGTGCTGGCTGTGAAGGTGAAGACGACGCTTACGGCGGCGTCTTCGGTGTGACCAAAGGTTTAATGCCCGAGTTCGGCCGCGAGCGGGTAATTGATACACCAATCAGTGAAGCCGCCATTATTGGTGCTGCCGCTGGTGCCGCCAACAATGGTTTGCGTCCGGTTGCAGAACTAATGTTCTTCGACTTTATCGGCGTCTCCTTCGACCAGATCTTTAACCAGGCAGCCAAATTTCGCTATATGTTTGGTGGCAAGTCTAAGACCCCCATGGTTATTCGCGGCACCGTCGGTGGCGGTTGGCGCGCCGGTGCTCAGCACTCGAGCATGCTCCATTCCATCGTCACCCATGTGGCCGGCCTTAAAGTGGTTATGCCTGCCAATGCCTATGATGCCAAAGGCTTAATGGTCCAGGCGATACGTGATGATGACCCGGTTATCTTCCTCGAGCACAAGGTGATGTATGACAATGCTTGCGAAGTCCCCGACGAGCAGTACTGCATCCCCTTTGGTGAAGCCTCGTTCCCTCGTCAAGGTTCCGATGTCACCATTGTTGCCATATCCAATATGGTTACCCATGCCATTACTGTCGCCGACATTCTCGCTAAAGAAGGTATTAGCTGTGATGTTATTGACCCACGCACTGTATCGCCACTGGATCACGAAGCCATTCTCGAGAGTGTCGAAGTCACCGGTCGCCTGGTTATTATCGACGAAGGCAACCCACGCTGCGGTCTCGCCTCAGATATTGCCGGCATAGTTGCCGAGCATGGCTTCTACAGTCTCAAAGCACCGATTCGCACCGTCACGGCACCCCATACACCGGTGCCATTCGCCCCAGAGCTGGAAGACGCTTACCTGCCAAACGCAGACAAGTTGATGATCGCCGTTCGGGAAGTACTGGCCGCGGGTCCATCGGGAGCATAGTCATGACAAATGAAATCAAACCGATCAATATGCCCAAGTGGGGCATGGAAATGTCTGAAGGCGATATCAATGCGTGGTATTTCGCCGTCGGTGATCAGGTCAATGCTGGAGATGATTTAGTTGATATAGAAACCAGTAAGATTATCAACACGGTAACCGCATCAGATAGCGGCGTTCTCAGAGCCATTATTGGCGCTACTGGCGAAACTCATCTGGTCGGTGCACTGCTTGGCGTGATAGCTAGTGCAGAGACCAGCGACGCTGATATACAAGCCTTTATTGACAGTAATACCAGTGCAGCAGCTGAACCAGAAGCTGTGGCTGAAGTAGCAGATCCTGTAGCCACTACAATAGAAACTGCCCCTGCTCCTGTACCTATTTCACAGCCAGCAAGCAGTCTCAACAATCTTGCCGAAGGTGAAGATGACAGTCTGGTTGCCGCATCACCAGTAGCCCGTCGTCTGGCCGCCGAATACGGCGTCAACCTGAACAATATTGTCGGCACAGGCCGTCACGATCGGGTTTCCAAAAGGGATCTCGAAGCCGCGGTATTGGCCGCCGGTGGCCGTTTAATCGGCAATGCCAGCACTATAACCGCAACTGGTGCAGCTCAATTTGGCGACGACAGCAATGTTAAAGCCACACCAGTTGCCCGACGCATAGCCACTCAGCTTGGCATCAACCTTCTCGAATGCCGAGTCAGTGGCGATCGTGGTCGGGTCTGTAAAGCGGACGTGGAAGCTGTAGCGGCACTCAAAAATAAGATGCCGGCACAGACAGATGGTGGCACATCAGTCAGCAACAATACTGTTGAATCTCAGCCGATCAGTGGCATGCGCAAAACCATCGCTGCGCGACTGCAGGCATCAAAGCAAACTGCACCCCATTTCCGCGTTCATATAGACGCTGAAATCGACGCCCTTCTCGACGTGCGCAAGCAGATTAATAACAGCACCAGCGACGCCAAAGTTTCAGTAAATGACTTCATAGTCAAAGCCTGCGCTAAAGCCTTAATAAAAGTACCGGCAATCAATGTGCAATTCGACGGCGAGCAGCTGAGCTATTTCAGCAATGCGGATATCTCCATTGCTGTGGCCATAGATGATGGCCTGATCACCCCCATAGTCACAGACGCCAACCACAAAGGCCTAGTGGAAATCTCCAACACCACTCGAGACCTGGCCACCAGAGCCAAGCTCGGCCGTCTCAAGCCTGAAGAGTTTCAGGGTGGCAGCTTTTGCATTTCCAACCTCGGCATGTATGGCATAAAACAGTTCGATGCCATTATCAACCCGCCCCAGGGAGCCATTTTAGCCGTCGGTGCTGGCGAACAACGCCCGGTAGTGAAAGACGGACAGCTGGCAGTAGCCACTGTTATGAGTCTCACTCTATCCAGCGATCATCGTATTATTGATGGCGCAGTCGCGGCGCAATTTATGTCTGTTCTCAAGGCCTATTTAGAGCAGCCAGCCACCATGCTGGGTTAAGGGAGTAACGAGAAATTGACTACGCAACACTTTGATCTCATGGTTGTAGGCGGCGGCCCCGGCGGTTATGTGGCGGCTATTCGCGCGGCGCAGCTGGGTTTTAAAACCGCTCTAGTGGAGAAAGAACAGCTTGGCGGCGTCTGCCTTAACTGGGGCTGCATTCCCACTAAGTCACTGCTGCGGGGTGCCGATATTGCCCATACGTTGAAAGAGGCAGAGCACTTCGGTTTTACCTTCGACAACCTCAGCTTTGATCTGAAAAAACTCGTACAGCACAGCCGCTCAGTGGCCCGCAAGCTCACCCATGGCGTCGCTCACCTGATGCAAAAAAATGGTATCACCGTCATCGACGGCAGCGCCAGTCTGGCTGACAAATGTCTTCTCAACGTAGAGCATGAGGGCAACGTCACCCAATACAAAGCCACTCATATTATTCTCGCCACCGGTGCTCGGGCGCGCAATCTGCCGAGTATCGAAATAGACGGCGATTCTGTCTGGGGTGCTCGCGAAGCCATGACCCCAACAGTGCTCCCGCGCAAACTTCTGGTCATCGGCGGCGGTGCTATCGGCGTTGAATTTGCCAGCCTCTACAATGACCTGGGTACCGATGTCACGCTGGTTGAAGCCGAGCAGCGTATCACCCCAGCAGAGGATGCTGATATTTCAGCTATGGCCGAAAAAGCCTTTGTCCAGCGCGGTATTAAAGTGCTGACCAACAGTATTGTTCAATCCTTGGATACGTCTGGCGCCGATACGGTCGCGCTGATTAGCGGGCCCAAGGGCGAGCAGCAGCTAGAGTTCGACCAGGTGATTCTCGCAGTCGGTATTACCGGCAATATTGAAAATCTCGGACTTGAATCGTTAAAGGTTGAAACCGAAAAAGGCTTCTTGCAAGCCGACGGCTTTGGCAAAACCAACCTAGCTGGCCTCTATGCCATTGGCGATGTTGCAGGCCCACCATGGCTCGCCCATAAGGCTAGCCACGAAGCGATTATCTGCGTCGAAAAAATTGCCGGTGTCGACGGGGTTAAACCGCTCAATAAAGCCCAGGTGCCCGGCTGTACTTACTGCCGCCCACAGATCGCCAGTGTCGGTCTCACCGAAGCCCAGGCCAAAGCCGCTGGACACAGTATCCGTGTCGGCCGCTTTAACCTAAATGCCAACGGTAAAGCCCTGGCCATCAATGAAGCTGAGGGACTGGTTAAAACCATCTTCGATGAAACTTCAGGTGAACTGCTTGGCGCGCATATGATTGGTCCAGAAGTCACAGAGCAGATCCAGGGCTTTGGTATAGCTCAGCAACTTGAGGCCACTGAGCATGAATTGGCCCAGAGTATTTTTGCCCACCCCACGGTTTCCGAAAGCATGCATGAATCTGTCCTCGACAGTCTTGGCATTGCTCTCCATAAATAGCGTTTATCAATAGAGTTTATTTTATATATGCCCAATCAAGTACCAGTCCACGAAGGCCTCTTTACCTGGCCCTCCACCAAACCCCAGCTCTTGGGCAGCCGTTGCGTCGACTGCGCAGAAACCGCTTTCCCAGCGCAGCCCGACTGCCGCAGCTGTGGTTCTCGCGAGACCAAGATTATTGAACTAGGTGATTGCGGCACATTGTGGACCTGGACCATTCAGACCTTTATGCCCAAGGCCCCTTACAAAAGCGACGAGACCCCAGAGACCTTTCAGCCCTACGGTGTCGGCTATGTAGAAATGCCCGGCGGTGTCCGCGTCGAATCGCGACTGCTGCCGAATAAGCCTGAAGATTTACACATTGGCATGCCCATGCAGCTAGAGATTATTCCCTTTCGCACAGATGACAATGGCGATCAAATAATGACTTTTCGTTTTAGCCCTGTGAAGGAGGCCTAGATCATGGATGTAGCAATTATCGGTATAGGACTGCACCGCTTCGGCCGCTCGCCGGATCTCTCAGGTATGCAGCAGGGCGCATCCGCGGTGCGGGCAGCTCTGGCTGACGCCGGATTATCCTGGAAAGATATGCAGTTTGCCTACGGTGGCAGCCAAGATGCCGGCAACGCCGACGCTCTGGTCAACGAGCTGGGTCTGACTGGCCTGCAATTCACCAATATCTGGAATGGCTGTGCCACCGGTGGCAGTTCATTGCACGCGGCATACAGCGCGATTAAATCCGGCGAATACGATGTCGGTGTAGTAGTAGGTTTCGATAAACATCCCCGCGGTGCCTTTAATCCGAAACCCGCAGACTGGGGTATCGACGAATGGTATGGCGAAACCGGCATGATGCTCACCACGCAGTTTTTCGCCTTAAAAACACAGCGCTATATGCACGAACACGGCATCACTGAAGAATCCCTTATTCGGGTATCGGAAAAAGCCTTTACCAATGGCTCACTGACACCCACTGCCTGGCGTCAACAAGCACTGAGCTACGACGAAATCGCCAACTCAGCGATGATCAGCGACCCGCTGCGCAAATATATGTTCTGCAGCCCCGCCGAAGGTGGCGCGGCACTGATTATCTGCAATGCCGACAAAGCACACCTCTATAGCCGCAAGCCCTTATTTCTAAAAACCGCCGCAGTGCGCACCCGCCACTATGGCAGCTTTGAAGTCTTTGCCCCCTCTCAAGCGATGAACGTGGCCGACGCCTCAACCGTCACCGCCTCCAAAGCCGCCTTTGAACAGGCCGGTATAGGCCCAGAGGATATAGACGTGATGCAGCTCCAAGACACCGACAGCGGCACCGAAATTATCCATATGGCCGAGAACGGTTTTTGCGAACACGGTGAACAGGAAAAACTATTGCGTGAGGGCGCTACTGGTATAAATGGCTCCATGCCGATCAATACCGACGGCGGTTGTCTCGCCAATGGCGAACCTGTAGGCGCATCAGGCCTGCGCCAAGTCTATGAAATCTGCGTGCAGTTGCGCGGCGAAGGTGGCGCGCGACAGGTGCCGAATAATCCCAAGGTCGGCTACACCCATGTCTACGGTGCCCCCGGCCTAAGCGGCGTCAATATCATCACCAAATAATTACAACAATAAGCAGGAGAGACTCAATGTCCGAATTAATCAAAGTAAAGCAGCAGGGCGAAGAGCGCTGCCAAGGCGTTAGCTACCAAGACCTACTCAATGACGAAAAAATTGAAGTCCCGGCCTACCTGCGTGAAGACAACAACCCCTACATGGGCGATGACGACATCAGTGTCGATCGTTGGATCTCCCGCGACTTTCACGACAAAGAAAAAGAAAAACTCTGGCCCAAAGTCTGGCAGATGACCTGTCGCGAAGAAGACATTCCCGAAATCGGCGACCACCATATTTACGAGATCATCGACCAGTCGATTATTGTCACTCGCACCGCTGAAAATGAATTTAAAGGCTTTATCAACTCCTGTCTGCACCGCGGCCGTATCCTTCGTGACTGCGACGGTCATGCCGACGAATTTGTCTGCCCCTTCCATGGCGCAACCTGGGATATAAATGGCAATTTTAAAGGCATCCCCTGCAAATGGGACTTTAGCCATCTCGACGAGAAAGATATGAGCCTGCCACAGGTACAGATTGGTACCTGGGGTGGTTTTATCTTTATTAATTTCGACGAAAACTGTGTCCCACTGGACGAGTACCTGAGCCCATTGCCAGACCATTTCTCACGCTTCCCGCTGCATGACTATTACAAAGGTGCTCACGTTCAACGCGAAGTCCAGTGCAACTGGAAAGTGGGTGCCGAGGCCTTTATGGAGTCATTCCACACATTGGAAACCCATAGCGAAATTTTAACCTTCACTGGCGATGCCAACTCTCAGTACGACACTTTTGGTGATCATATCAGCCGCTCTGTCACGCCAATGGGCATCCCCAGTCCACATTTGCCCGATGTGACTGAAGCGGAAACCATGCGCGATATTCTCGAGCTCTCCGGACGCATGGCCACCGACAGTGCCGAAGGCCACGAGATGCCCGAAGGAATCAGCGCACGCACCTATGTGGCCGAGACCAACCGCGAAATGTTCAGCGAGATCATCGGTGAATCATTGGACCACGCCACTCAGTCCGAGTTAGAGGACGCCATACTGTACATGCTGTTCCCCAACACTCAGGTGTGGACTGGCTATCACGGCAATATTGTCTATCGCTTTTTGCCCAATGGTGACGACCACAACAGCTGTATTTTCGAAACCATGATCCTACTGCGCTATAAAAAAGGTACCAAGCGCCCAGACTCAGCCGAAAAGAATATTCTGCGTCCCGATCAAGCCTTTAGTGAAGCCCCAGAAATTGGCGGTTTAGGTCCAGTATTCGATCAAGACGACAGCAATATGGCGGCCGTGCAGAAAGGCATGATCGCCTCAAGAAAAGGCGCCGTGAGTCTCGCCAGCTATCAAGAGAGCCGGATTCGTCACCTGCACCAGACCATTGATAAGTACCTCAACGCCTAATGGTCTAATGCATGCTGGCGTAATGCTTAATAGTGCCGGGTATCAAATCATCTGAGCCCGGTATGTTTATCTGTTATCTATTTTAAGAGAGCACCATGACAACCACCACAGACACATTAATTCCCGCTATCGATATCACCGACAACAAAAGTGTGGCTGTCAGCCTAGAGGGTAAGAATATTCTTATCTGCAAGTCTAACGGGGACTATTACGCCGTGGACAATCAGTGCACCCACCAGCGCGCAGAGCTCACCGCAGGCCGCATTAGAAACTGCTATCTGGCCTGCCCACTGCACGGCGTACGCTTTGATCTGCGCAGCGGAATGCCCAAGGGCGAACTCACCCGGGTGCCATTAAAAACCTATCCTGTCAGCGTCGCCGAAGATGGCAACCTGCACCTAGTATTGGATTAATCATGCCGATCAATCGCCAAGTTGTACTCGCCTCATTTGTCACCGACGCCGCCAAACCTGAAAACTTCGCCCTCTCTGAAGGACCTATACCGGAGCCGAGAGAAGGCGAGTTTCTGCTGCGCAATATGTACTTCTCAATGGAGCCTGCAATCCGCGGCTGGGTTGACGGCAAAGCCAACTATTTCGAACCCATAGCCATAGGCGGCGTGATCCGCGGCCCCTCGGTTGGCCAGGTGATAAAATCCCGCAACCCAGACTTCGCCGAAGGTGAATATGTCTATGCTCTCAACCAGTGGGAAGACTATTCAATCTGCCACAGCGACGCTATTTTGCTGGAGAAACTCAACGCAGAGCCAGGTATTCCGCTGTCCTATTATGTTGGCTCCCTCGGTGGTGCTGGCGCCACGGCCCATATCGGGCTGCGAGAAGTGGGACTCATTCAACCCGGGCAGACAGTAGTTGTCAGTGCCGCAGCAGGCGCCACCGGCAGCATGGCCGGGCAGATCGCCAGACTCTCTGGCTGCAAGGTCATTGGCATTGTCGGCAGTGATGACAAGGCGGAATTGATTGTTAAGCAGTTTGGTTTTGATGCAGCGGTTAACTATAAAACTGAAGACGTCACCGAAGCTGTTATGGCCCTTGCCCCTGAGGGCGTGGATATCTATTTCGACAATGTCGGTGGGCCAGTGCTTAATGCCATGCTGAAAACTATGAAGGTGTATGGGCGTATTGTCGCCTGCGGCATGATCTCTGATTACAACCGTACTGATAACCCCAACCCGATTACCAATCTCTGGGAGATGGTCTCGCGACAGCTAACTATGCAGGGTTTTTTGTTGCCTACTTATCAAGACAAGGTGCCGGCGGCCATGGCGGAGCTGGAGAGCTGGATTCGCGCTGGTGATATTACAGTGTTGGAGAATATTACTGAGGGGTTTGAGAATACGCCGCGGGCGTTTTGTGAGCTGATGTCGGGGAAGACTGTGGGCAAGGCGTTGGTTAAGGTCGACTTACAGGGAGAATGAGTGAAAACCGTTTATTCCGTCATTAATTCAAATTTGACAGCAATGACGTCTGGCGCCAGCGTTAGATTACCAGCTACCTGCAAGGAGTCCCAATTATGCCAAGCCTAAGCGTAAGAAAATGGTTGAAAAAACCATGCAACGCCTGCGAATTCAGGCAGCCAGGCATGGAGCGTCTATGAAGAAGAGGTTCGTCGGATCATAAAGTGCGCAGTGTCCACACCTGAGAGTATCGGTGACCTAGCCGTTGGGTTGTTCTGCCCTACTCTCGCTCCAACTGCAGCTGATCCTCTGCCAAGGTCAGCCAGCAATGCTTGCGCTCGGTCCACACATGCACTGACGGCACTAGATCATCTACCTCATCCAATGTCCCGGCCTTAATAAAGATCAGTCCCATCTCTGGTGCCCGCTCTGTATCCGTAATCACCGGTGAGCCACAGTTGCCGCAGAAGCGGCGAAAGACTGTTTGGCCACTGGTGCCTCTGTCTTCGAAGGTTTGTAATTCGCCTTCTAGGTGCAAACTATCTCTTGGAAAAAACGCCACAACGGAGAACGCTGAGCCGGCCTGCTTTTGGCAATTGCGGCAGTGACAAACCACGGTTTCTATTGGTTTGGCTGGCACGGTGTAGCGCACCTGACCACAGAGACAACCGCCCTGCCGTGTTTCTTCATTCATGGGTTTCTCCTACATCTAATTAAGAGCACTTAGTTAAAGGCCCTCAATTAAGCGCTAATGCGCCATCAACAGTAAAGGCTGAGCCTGTGACAAAGGAGGCTTCATCGCTGGCAAGATAGACCGCCATGGCGGCCACATCTTCAGGTTGACCGATTCGTCCAATGGGATGCAGTGCTCTGTAGCTATCCATCAATGCGTCACCATCTTCTACTTGGCTGATGACTTTCTTGAGCATGTCGGTTTCTATTACACCGGGATTGATTGAGTTCACGTTGATACCGTAACCGCTCACTGCGCAATGCAGGGCGACGGATTTGGTCATCATATCAACACCAGCTTTTGACGCGTTGTAAGCGACTAGTTCGGGTTTAGCTTTGACGGCGGAGACCGAGGCTATATTGATAATGGAGCCGCCGGCGCTCGCTGCTGAGTTGCTTTTGATTAGCTTAATCGCGCCCTGACAGCCGAGAAAGCAGCTGCGCAGATTAATGGCCATGGTTTTATCCCAGGTCTCTAGATCCAGGTCTTCAATGGTGCCCATAAGAGTGACGCCGGCTACATTGACCATGATATCGAGACCACCAAAGTGTTTTCCGGCGTAGGCAAAAACGCCATCCCACTGGCTGGCTAGGGAGACATCATGGTGCACAAACTGGCAGTTATCACCCAGTCGCTGGGCCGCGCTGGTGCCGCCTTGGGCGTCGATATCAGTGATAATGACTCGGGCGCCTTCGGCGATAAAACGCTTGGCAATGCCGTAACCAATGCCAGTGGCGCCACCTGTGACTATGGCGCGTTTACCTGCAAGTTTTTCTGACATAGCCTTCCCTCGTTAAATATAAGAACCTAAATCTTTTTAATCTACTCCTCTGAAACTTAAACCTTGAGCATCAACTTGCCTTTATTACTGCCATCGAAGAGCTTGTGAAATGCGCTCAATGTGTTGTCAAAACCATCGACAATTTCATATTTAAACTGCAGTTTATCTGCGCTGAGTAGTTCGGCAATGGCAGCTGCGCCAGCTTCAAACTCGGGAAAATAGTTGCTGATCAGAAAGCCTTGAACCGTGGCGCTTTTCGCCAAAATCTGCCACCAGTTGTAGGGGCCGGGTACCGGCTCTGAGGCGTTGTAGCTGGAGATCGATCCACAAAAAACGATGCGTGCATTGCTGTTAATATTTAACAGCGCGGCGTCGAGGATTTCGCCGCCGACATTATCAAAATAGACGTCAACGCCATCCGGACAGGCGGCGCTAATAGCAGCGTTAAGATTGCCCTGTTCGGTTTTATAGTTGATCGCGGCATCAAAGCCCAGATCATCAGTTAGCCACTGACATTTCTCATCTGAACCGGCCAGACCTACTACGCGACAACCCATATTTTTCGCCAGCTGGCCACCTAGGGAACCAACTGCACCGGCAGCGGCACTCATAAGCAGTGTGTCACCGGGCTTTAACTGGGCGGCGTCGGTTATACCAAAGTAAGCGGTGAGGCCTACGGCACCAAAGGCGCTTAAATAGTAGTGCAATGGGAACTGGTTATCCTCTGGTACTTTGGTCAGGAAGTAGCCGTCGGAAACACTGTATTGCTCCCAGCCATTGAGGCCATAGACCACATCGCCAGCGGCGAACTCTGGATGCTTGCTTTCGATTACAGTGCCCACAGTTGAGCTGCGAATCACGTCACCCAATTCGATGGGGGGCATGTAGCTGGGCTCGTCACTCATCCAGCCGCGAATCGCGGGATCCAAAGAGAAGTATTCGTTTTTAATCAGCAACTGACCATCGCTTAAACCATCGACTTCAACTGTGCGAACCTTGACATCGCTATCCGTTGTTGCACCCACTGGGCGCTGGTGGAGGTAGTACTGCTTGTAGTTGATTGACATGGTGGATCCCGTTTTTATTCTAATGAGTTAGCTGTCGACCCTGCACTTTATAACCGGCCCCAGCAGAGGTTTAATTGTGGAGTTCAAGGTACCCCTTTAACAATAAAAAATCAACTGAGATTGTTTTTTTGATATGCTCTGCTGTATAGTCTTTACCAGTAAATAACAATAATTATAGGGGCAATACTATGGCTTTCTCAGGACCAATCGAAGACCGTCTGGCTATCCGTGAATTAATGGATATCTACGCCGATGCAGTAAACCAACGCGACGCTGAACTCTGGGGCTCTACCTGGGCTGATGGCTCTAGCTGGAAATTGCCGGTTATCCCGGGAATGGAAAATGTTTCCGGCAAAGAGAATATTGTCGCAGCTTGGAATGCCGGTATGGCGATGTTTCCATTTATCTTTATGTCGATTTCAGTGGGCGATATTCAAGTGGATGGCGACAGGGCTACTGCACGAGCCTATACCACTGAGGTGGGTACCACTTTAGATGGCACGGAAATTCGACCCAGAGGCCAATATGACGACAAGTTAATCAAGGTCGATGGTGAGTGGTTATTTATTGAGCGTATTTTTAATTCACTCTACGGTGAATAAAGAGCGATGTGTAGCGCTGCGGTCTAGACAATAGCGGCGAATAAAAAGCGAGAAGCTGATATGACTGTACTGATCAATGGCACCGTTAACTTCAATCCCGATGATGCAGAGAAAGTGTTGCACGAAACTGCGCAGCTTATGCTCGACACACGCACACAGGAAGGCTGCCGCCACTATGTCTGGAGTCTCGATCCAGCGGTGCCCGGTCGCATCTATGTCCATGAAAATTGGGAGTCCAGCGAGCACCTTGCCGCTCATCTGGCAAGTGCCTTTTACACTGATATGTTAGCGCTGCTCTATCAGTATGAGATTCATGACACGGATATTCTCAAGTACCGTATTGATCACGCCGAGCCAGTTTATGATGAGACGGGTACCCCCCGTGCCAATTTTTTTACTGGTTAAGACTTATTGAAAAAAGCGTTCACTATGAAAAGCGTAGAGCAACGAATTCAGACTCTCGAAGACCGCCAGGCCCTGCAAGAGCTGACTAGCAGCTATCTGATTGCACTGGACGATGCAGCGGATCTAGAACAGCTGCTCAACCACTTCACTGACGATGCAGTGTTTGATATGACGGCGTTGGATTATCCGACTTTTGAGGGCATGGCGGCATTGCGAGAATTATTTACCGGCGCCTTTGCCAGCATGAATCACAGCGCCCATTATGCGACCAATTTTAAGATTGATTCACTGGAGCAAGATAGGGCGTCAGCACGGACACATGCTATGGGCATGGGTGTTCCGGTGGAAGGAGAGTCGGTACTCTTTTATGTGCAATACCATTTACAATTTCAGCGCATTAACGGCAACTGGAAAATCAAATCGCTGCGTGGGCAGCCTTTAATGCCTATCTCGTAATAGCGGTGCGCTTTCAAAGGTTTCCGTGAGCCTTGCGCAGAGCCTTGACTGCAAGATCAATCCCTTCTCGAGCTGCTTCAATCACTCCCGCCTGAGAAAAGAAACCGTGGACCAAACCATCAAAGCGCCGCACTTCTACCTCGACACCAGCAGCTATTAACCTCTCAGCATAGGCTTCGCCCTCATCCCGCAGCGGATCAAACTCTGCCGTCATTATTAGCGCCGGCGGCAAACCGGTAAGATCTTCCGCAGTTATAGGGCTAGCCAGGGGATCGGCCCTAAGCGCCAGATCCGGGCAGTAATGGTCCCAGAACCAGCTCATCATCGTTCTCGACAGCAGATAGCCGTTAGCATTATCCCGGTACGACCCGCTCTCCATAGTCGCATCGGTCACCGGATAAATTAGCAGCTGCATTGCTATAGCAGGTCCACTGCGATCACGGGCCATCAGGGCCACTGCAGCAGCCAGATTACCGCCGGCAGAGTCGCCACCCACACTCACTGCACCTGGCAGCGCACTCAGGCTATCCAAATTAGCTGCGGCCCAGCAGAGAGCCGCGTAACAGTCTTCTGGTGCGGCGGGGAATATATGTTCTGGGGCCAGCCGATAGTCCACTGCCACCACAATACAGTCTGCGCCCACGCAAATTTCACGACAGTCCCGATCATGGGTCTCCAGATCACCAATTACCCAACCGCCACCGTGGAAATGCAGATGCACAGGGGCAGGTGCCGCACTGGGCCGGTAAATACGCACTGGAATAGAAGAATCTGGGCCGTCAATCATTAAATCCTCGACACTGTGAACCACAATCTCGGGCAGGTCCGGCTGCATTTCGCGATACATAGAGCGACTCTCAGCAATTGCCATCTCGTACAGTTCGGGGGCGCCCTCTTCGGCTATATGGGCCAAGATGGCAGCGGTGGCAGATTCCAATGGCATTTTCTTATCCTTGTATCTTATTATTTTTGTTTAACGCATCTAAAAAACATTGATTACCACTACGTCAAAACCCTCCGCACAGAGTACGGAGGGTTTTAACGCCAGCAAGGTGCCGGGGGGAAGCAACCTTGCTAGAGAGCTCTCAACTATGAAGCCCTTAAATCAGCCTTTTTCGGCCTGTCATTTACAATATGCCAACACAATCTAGAGCTTAACCAAGCATTTTCCGGTGCTATTGCCATCGAGCATATCGATAAACGCCTGCCCTGAAGATTCAATACCCTGAGAAATATGCACAGGGCTAACCAATGTGCCGGCCTTGAGCATAGCGGCAATATATTCCAGCGCTTCGGGATAGCGATCCACATAATCTGAGAACATAAAGCCTTCCGCTTTGGCTCGCTTGGTAATCAGCTCCCACATATTGGCAACACTCTCGTGGCCGCCTTCGCGTTCGTACTGAGACACCGCACCGCATAGAACTACCCGAGCATTTTCCGCCAGATTCCCGAGCATAGAGCCGAGCATGGGCCCACCAACATTATCAAACACAATGTCTGCACCATTGGGGACAACCGCGGCCAACTGATCATCGAAAGACTCGCCGGATTTATAATCTATAACCTGGTCATATCCCAGAGTGTCCTGCAACCAGGCGCACTTCTTAGGGCCGCCGGCAATACCAACAGTAGAACAGCCCTCTGCCTTGGCCATCTGTCCAGCGAGACAACCAATACCACCTGCAGCTGCGTTGATGACAAAAACGTCGCCGCGTTTTGGTGCACCTATATCCATCAGCCCAAAATAGGCCGTCATGCCCGAGGGGCCGAGACTGGCGAGATATTCGTAGGGCTCCACACCGGGGTCCAGATCGAGGATAGCCATAAAGTCGGTACCATCATCAACGCTGTATTGCTCCCAAGAGGTTCTGCCCATTACCGCGCTGCCCACCGGGTAGCCACTGTGCCGAGACTCAATAATGGTGCCCATAATAATGCTCTGGACTGGTTCACCCAGAGGCATAGAAGAGAGATAGTTATCGCCAGAATCTTCGTTCATCCACTGGCGAAAGCCGGCATCCATAGAGAGATAGGTATTCTGAATCAGAAACTGACCCTCTTCTAGGCTCGGCACTGGCTGTGTATCCACAGCAAAATCTGCCGCCACTAAATGTTCGCCAGGCCTGCGTGCTAGCAGCACTCTAGTGTTCATCTGCGTCATATATCTGCATCCATTTTGAGTAGTTATGCTGACCGCGCAATACAATAGCGGCGCTCGTATTTGATTCACATATTACCTGAGGGAATCGCACAGGTAAATAACAAACATCCTTGATGGTTTTTATTGACTGAGAGTAGGTGGCCAAGTAGTATTCGTTTTGTTATTACAATATTAAAAAAACGTTTCCCGCCCCTGCTGTTGTTCTGGGGCCGGCAAAAATATCATACCGGAGGCCTGCAATGGCAGCTCAAAAACTACAGCATTTTTCTGATCACTTGGAAATTCAATCGGTTCTCAATCTCTACGCATCTGCCATCGACAAGCGCCAATGGTCACAACTGGAACAGGTTTTTACCCCAGATGCAGTGGCTAATTTTATTGGTATTGGTCAGTTTGACGGTCGTCAGGCGATCACTGATCTGATCTCCAGCGTACTCTGCCAATGTGCAGCCACTCAGCACCTGCTGGGTAATTACGAGATTCAAGTAAACGGCGACGAAGCTCATACCACCTGCTATCTGTCTGCTATGCATGCAGGGCTGGGTGACTATGAAGGCAAAACACTTACCGTCTGGGGAGAGTACACTGACAAGTTAGTGCGCACTCCCGAGGGATGGCGTATTACTCACCGACAACTGGACTCGATTTTTGCTCAGGGTGATATTGGTCTTAACGCCTAGAAATTTTTGCCCTCAGGAAAGAATCGCAAAAAAGTTCTGCCAGGTTTAACCTAGAGTCAGGCAGGAGCCACTTGAAAAGAGCGCTTTATAAGAGCTGATATAAAAATAAAAAAACACTATTAAAACTATCTATAGCGAGCCTTCGAATATGATTCAACTGCACTCTCATCACGATATTAGTTCGCCAATCGAGACCATCTGGCAGCTTCTGATGGACTTTGGCAACATCGAAGCCTGGTGGCCCGCCGACGCACCGATTAATATCGCTCGGGTCGAACTGGATGGCAGCGGTGTCGGCATGACCCGTCATATTTACAACGTTGGCTTTGACTCCCCTGTCAGTGAACGTCTCGACGCATTAGACCCGGAAAACCACAGTTTACAGCTCTCCATTGTCGGCGAACGACCTGCGGGGCTGCTGCACTATCAAGCAACTGGCACACTCTCAGTCTTGGATAATGGCGGTTGCCGCCTCACCTATGACTCCGAATTTATCGCCGAAGAAGGCCGCGAAGACGAAGCCAGAGCCTTCCTTCTTGGCGCCTATGAACTAATGTATTTAGGCTTGGATGGCGCCGGCAACTAAGCCGCGCTGAAACCTTATTCTGATTAACAGGACATCTCATTATGTTAGCTATCTCTGCACGAATTGAAGTGGCATCCAAAGACATCGCAGCCTATATAGCCGCTGCACAGAGCATTATAGAGCCTACCCATGCCGAACCCGGCTGTCATCTCTACGCTATAGCCGTGGATATAAATCTGCCCAATGTTATCTGGATTACCGAACAGTGGGAAAACGACGACGCTCTCTTGGCCCATTTGGCGATGCCCCACATTGCTGAGTTTATGGCCTTCTGCGGCACCGTGGAAATTACTGATATGAATGTTATTCGCTACGACCTGTCAGCCGTTGGCCCGCTGGTGCTACCCGAAGCCTAAACCCTTCAACAGCTAAGGAATATTGAGCATGACTATTGCAGAAAACTACAATCGTATTATCGCGCGCATTATTGATGATGTGGACAATAACACTACAGATCAGGCTTCAGGCACCTTAACCGTGCCCTCGAAAAACTACACTGATGCCGATATCTGGCAGCAGGAAATGGATCTGATCTTTAAAAAGGTTCCAGTGTTTGTGGCACTGACCGCAGAATTGCCCAATGCCGGCGACTACAAGACCTTTCAGTTTCTCGATAAGCCGCTGCTTATTACACGTTTGAAAGACGGCACAGCTCGAGTCATGCTCAATGCCTGTTCTCACCGCGCTATGGCTGTCGCCACTGAACCCTGCGGCAATAAGGCACGCTTTACCTGCCCCTATCACGGCTGGATGTACAGCAATGATGGCATGCTTCGCGGCGTTGCCGATCAAGCCAAGTTCGGTGACTTTGATAAGCAGACAAATGGCTTAACTCAGCTTCCAGTCTACGAGCGCGGCGGTATGATTTTCACCGTCCTTGAGCCAGGTGAAGACGAGATCGATTTTGACGACTTTTTGGGCGGCATAATGGAAGACATAGGCCGCCTAGGAATGGAAAACTGGCATTTCTGTGGCCAGCGCAAGATTGACGGCGCCAATTGGAAGGTGGCCTATGACGGCTATCTTGAAGGCTACCATTTTGCCGCAGCCCATCCAGACACCATTGCTGAGCGAACCTATTCCAATGTTATGGAGTTTGCCGCCTACGGTCCGCACACATTGATCTGCTTCCCTCATTTGGCGATCAAAGAAAACCTCGCCGATGTAGCACCAGAGGATTATCACAAACACGAAAACAATGGCTACGACTGGATTCGCACCCTGTTTCCCAACATCTCATTATTTGTGGCACCAGAAATTACCCTGGTTAGTCAGATTATTCCTGGCCCGCTGCCGAATCAGAACACCACCTATATCAACTTTATTCACCCCACCAAGCCAGCGGGAGAAGACACTGAACTTCAGGGTATGATGGACTTTTTCCAAGAAGTGGTGGATGTGGAAGACTACCAGGTGGGACTCAAGATTCAGACAGGTCTTGAGTCCAACGCCCATGCCAATGTCACCTTCGGTCGCAACGAAGCGGGCAATCAGCTGTTTCATCGCTGGGTTGAATGGTTTCTGGCCCAGGACCCTTCCGCGCCAAAACCTGAACTCGATAACAACAAAGGTGGCTCATGAGCATTCACGAAAACCGCGCTGGACGAATCAATTGTTTGTTAGTCACGGGTGGTGTCTGGCATGACATTGACCATGCGCGACTGGAGTTATTAAAGCTGCTCTCGGAAGACGATCGTTTCCGGGTGCGTGTTTTTGAAGACTATGAGAATATTCAGGCGCTTGAAGAAGCCGACTTTATTGTCAGTTACACCTGTAATGTTGTGCCCTCTCTCGGCGCTCAGGAAGCTCTCAAAGCCTGGGTTGAACGAGGCGGTCGCTGGTATGCACTGCATGGCACCAATTCAATTATTCGACTGATGTCGAGCGGGCTTTACGGCACGCCGGAGTGGGCGCCACTGTTTGTGGAAACCCTCGGCTCTATGTTCCGTTCACATCCACCGATTGCGCCTTACACTGTCTCTGTAGCGGATTCCGATCACCCCTTGGCTCAGGGGATTGAACCCTTTGAGTCAGACGATGAACTCTATCTGATGAAAACCTATGGCGACCTCCACGTTATTCTGGATACAGAGTACGGCGGTAAGGCGGAAGGCTTTGAAGAAGATGAGTGGGAACATGCTCGTCACCCAGTGTTTTATACCCACAAGGTTGGCGAGGGAGAAGTACTCTATTTAACCCTGGGGCACTGCCGCCACCACCACGATATGCAGCCAATGATGGACTACTGGCCGACGATGGACCGTGGTTCATGGGACTTGCCGGTGTTTTACCAGCTGCTAAGACGGGGTATTCAGTGGGCCATCGAGCCTATAGATAAAGAGACATCGGATGCTATGGCTAAAGCCCGTGCTGCTGTTGAGTAGTGCTTAAAATTACCAAATATAAAAAAAGGGACATTTTTAAATGTCCCTTTTTTTATATACTTCAATTCTAGTATTACCAGCGTAACTTTAACTCGTTCACCACACCCACAATACCGCTGCTAAAGCTAATCGGGCTGCTTTCATCTACTTCAAATTCAGGAATCCGTTTGAGAAATTCTTCAATCGCAATGCGCAATTCAACCCGCGCCAAATTTTTTCCCGGACAGGTATGAGCGCCGCGACCAAAGGTCAGGCTATTGCCCTGCTTGCGCCCAAACTCCACATTCACTGCATTGGGGGTAAAGCTATTATCCATACCCGCCAGTGGCGTTGGCGCGGCGATCATATCACCCGCCTTTAACTGCACGCCGTGAAACTCCATATCCTCGGTCACTTCTCTGGCTACAGTAACCAGCGGAAAGCGCCTTAAAATCTCTTCCACCGCCTCGCTGACGCTCACTTCGCCCTGAGATATCTGACGCCGATGGGATGGGTTGCGGGCCAAAAACAAAAATACAAAACCGAGCAGATTCACCACCGTATCCACGCCAGCAATAAACACCTGAATGGAGAGCTTAATCGCTTCTTCACGATTCAGTCGGCGGCCATTGGTTTCCGTGTTAATCATGCGACTAAGCATATCCGTGCCATCTTGACCCATGCGTTGATCCACATAGGGGGCAATATAATCTTTAAGGTTTTGCAGTGCATCGGCAAAGCTAATACTGCCATCGGGGCGAATTAATTGATCGGTCCAATACTTGGTCTGCGGTATATCCTCTTCGGGCAAATCCATCATCGACAGAAACACGCGTATCGGCAGAATATCGGCAAAGTCACTGGTAAAGTTACATTCGCCCTTCTCGGCAAATCCATCGATCAACGAGGTAACAATATCGCGGATATCATCGCCCATGGCATTCACGGCAGCAGGGGCAATAGTCTGATTTAGGGTCTTGCGATAAAAGTGATGTTCTGGAGGATCTATGGTGGTGGGTAGCAGACCATGATCGGCACTATGGCTCTTGGGAATAATAATGCTGCGACTTGAGAATCGTGTGAAGTCCGTGAGCACTTCTTCGATGATTGCCGATCGGGTCGGCAGCCAATGGCCTTCGTTGGCCATGGTCCAGACTAGTGGGCAGGAATCATCTTCCTTGAGCAAAGTCGCCCAGGCCAGATGAAAGTCATTATCCAAGCCCGGCGGTGTGTAGATATTAAAATCTCTGATTAAGCTTTCAGGAATATGAGCTGGAATCACCGTATCAGTCATAACCTACCCCAGGCGAATCGAGTGCGCCGCATCTGCTGTGACAACCGAACCGCTCATATAACTTGCGGCTTGACTGGCCAGTAGCAAGATAGCACCATCCAGCTCCGATAGAGATCCTGCGCGCCCCAGAGGAAGATTAGCCAGATCGGCCTGACCTGCTGGCGTCTCGTAATAGTCCGCCACCATATCCGTATAGAGAAACCCTGGAGCCAGAGCATTAACGCGAATATCATGTTCTGCTAGTTCATGACCCATAACACTGGTCAGCTGATTGACCGCGGCTTTCGACGCGCTGTAATGGGTCAGCCCCTTAAAGGAAGACACCGCGCAGATAGACGAGATATTAATAATATTGCCCGACTTGCCCGCTGCGACCATGCGCTGCGCACCCTCCTGAGCCAGATTAAATACACCCTTAACATTTACCGACAAGACGTTGTCCCACATGGACTCTTGCATCTCTAAAAAGGGTTGCGCACCTGTTGCACCAGCATTACAGACCACAATATCCGGGGTGCCAAAGGCTTGTTCTGCCAGATCATAGCCGGCTTTTACCGAGGCGCGATCAGTGACATCCATGGCCACGGCCAAGGCTTTTCCGCCCTTGGCGACGATCCGCTCGGCGAGACTATCGAGCAGTTCTGTTCTCCGCGCAGCACAGATTACGGAGACGCCATGAGAGGCGAGCATTTCTGCGATGTGTTCACCTAAACCACTGGAGGCGCCACTGACTAAAGCAACCCGGCCCTTTACGGAAAATATAGTATCTGTCACAAGATTTACCTTTTATTATTATTTGGCTGTTTAACTGCAAAGCCTCTTATTTCACCGACTTTTTAATCAACAGATTTATCACTAAGTGCCTTTTTAACTAAATAGCGATTTAGTTAAAAAATAAATATCTTATCCAGCGCGCTAAAACTGGATTCGCTTAGTGAAGCCTCCGTCAATAACCACATTGGTTCCGCTCGTATAACCGGAAAGCGGACTCAGCAAGAGTGCAACCTGAACACAAACTTCTTCAGGTGAGCCCATACGTCCAGCAGGAATATTGGCGACAGTGCCGTCATAAATTTCAGGCATGGCCGCGCGAATATCTTCCCAAGCGCCACCTTTAAAATAAATTGGTCCCGGGCTTACGCTATTGACGCGAATGCCTGCTGGTGCCAATTCCTGAGCCAGATTGCCGAAGTAATTCAGCAGTGCTGCTTTCATCGCGCCATAGGGCACAGCCCCGGCAAAAGCCTCAAGAGAAGCAGTTGAACCTATACTAACAATTGAGCCGCAGTCTGAAGCTTCCAGGTAAGGCTTAACCGCATTGACAGCTTTCCAGCTGGCCAGCACGTCAGCTTCAAAGTTACTTCTCCAACCAGACTCTGCATTGTCGGCACCACCGGCACTAACGTTGGCAACAAAACCATCGACGCCACCCAGAGCTTGGGCACAGGCTTTAATCCAGGCTTCAAGTGAAGCGCTATCAGTGACATCGACCACTTCGCCGTGGGCCTTGACGCCCATAGCTTGGATCGCGGCAACCGCAGCAGCGACTTCGTCGGCGTTGCGTGCGCAGATGCCCACATCACAGCCTTCTGCAGCCAGAGTCTTTGCCAATGCAAAACCAATTCCTTTAGATGAGCCGGTAATTAATACTGTTTTATTCTTTAATTGAAGATCCATGGTGATCGTTCCTTATTATTATTCGAATGTAATTTAGTTAACTCTCATCATTAAGAAGAGAGCCGAGCACTCAGCGTAGAGTAGCGAGACAGGTGAGAATCTCGAGAGCCAAACATGACCCCTATCGCCGCCAAGCGTTTAAAATAATGTCCGACACTAAACTCGTCGGTTGTGCCTATGCCACCGTGGAGCTGCACAGCGTTATGTGAAACATAGCGACCAGCCTTACCCACCTTGGCCTTCAGTGCCGCGACACACTGTTCAGCATCGGCGGCGTTGTTATCCAATTTCCACGCCGTTGCCATCAGCAGCGAACGGGTGAGTTCAATCTCCATAAACATGTCGACCATGCGGTGACGCAAGACCTGAAATTCGGAGATCGACTGACCGAACTGCTTGCGCTGTTTGGTGTAGTCCACTGTGGCGGTTAACAGCGCGTCCATAGCTCCCACAGCCTCGGCACAAACCGCTAATATGGCGCGAGAAAACACCGGCGTTGCTATGGCAAAGCCATTGTTTAATTCACCCACCAGGGCTTCGGACATCACAGCAACATTCTCCAGCTGCAACTCAGAGGCAGAGCGACCGTCATAGGTTTTATAATTTTTTAAACTAAGCCCCGGGGTATCTTTGCTGACGAAAAACAGACTGATACCAGAACTAGGGCCTTTCTCAGCAGCGCCAGTACGCGCCGAGATAACAAAGCTATCTGCTTCTGGACCATTGAGTACCACTGTCTTTTTGCCGTTGAGCACAAAGCCATCGGCACTCGCCTCAGCAGTGGTCTGAACATAAGTGGGATCCGCAACACCGGCCTCTTCCAAATAGCCAAATGCACCCTGTAATTCACCGGCAATTAAGCCCGCTAGATACTGCTCTTTAACAGTAGGCTGAGCGCCAGCTTCGACAAGGCCACCAACCAATACAACGGACTCAAGATAGGGTTCTAAGACCAGGTACTTGCCAAACTGTTCGCACAGAATCATGGTCTCCAGAGCACCGCCGCCGAAGCCATCGAACTCTTCTTTAAAGGTCATCGCCAGCCAACCCAGCTCGGCAAAGGTCTGCCATTGATCAGCATCGAACCCGCTGGCCTGCTTAACAGCGGTTTGGCGGCTATCGAAACTGTAGTTGTCGCGAAGGTAACGCTCTGCGCTATCGCGCAACATGTTTTGCTCTTCGCTGTATTCAATAAACATTCAATTTCCTATTTCTGTTTCTGCTTTTTATTCTATTTTCTAACTAACACTAAAAACTGGCTGTTAAATCTAACCGCTAAAGATGCAATACCCGCTTGGCGATAATGTCGCGCTGGATTTCAGCGGATCCGCCATAAATGGTTGCGGCACGGTTATTGATATATTCGGCCATGGTGGTGAGACCACAGCTAGGGCCGATGGCCTCCCCGTCAAATCCGGGCAGTAGTGCATCAAGCTGTTTCACAAAAGTATGTTCCGCCATCATTTCGACACTCAGTTCATTAAAGCGCTGGCCGATTTCGGTGCCCATTACCTTGATCAATGACGACAGTGCACCGGCATTACCGCCAGCGACAAAGGCGCCTTTAACCCGCAGTTCGGTAAACTCCAGTGCCAGTGCATCAACCGCAACATCGGCCAATTTAGCCTGAAATACAGGGTTATCTTTCCACAGGCCGCCGTCGGCAGAGAGCTGTGTGCTGGCCTGAAGGTCAATTTTCGCCATCTGTTTTTTGTGGTCGATGGTGAAGTTATGGCCGCCGCGCTCAAACTCCAGCAGCGACTTGGCCACATCCCAACCCTGATTTTCTGCGCCAACCAGATTGGCCGCGGGAACCCGCACATCATCGAAATAGACCTGGCACTGCTCAACAGTGCCGTCGAGACCCACTATGGGCTCAACCGATAAACCCTTGGCGTCCATATCGACGAGAATAAAGCTGATGCCGGCCTGGGGCTTACCCTCTTTTGAGGTGCGAACCAGGCAGAAAATTTTGTTCGAGTGCTGGGCGTAACTGGTCCAGATTTTTGAACCATTAATAATGTAGTCATCGCCATCGCGAACCGCGGCGGTCATCAGTGACGCCAGATCAGATCCGGCACCGGGCTCAGAGTAACCTTGACACCAAACATCTTCGCCGGAGAGCATGCGTGGCAAGTAATAGGCTTTTTGCTCCGCAGTGCCGTAGCGAATCAACATGGGACCGAGCATCTGCAGACCCATGGCAAAGAGCGCAGGGGCATTGGCCAGTTTGCACTCTTCTTGGAAGATATAGCGCTGACTCAATGTCCAGCCAGTGCCACCATGTTCCTGGGGCCAATCTGGAGCCACCCAGCCTTTGGCGTAGAGAGTTTTGTGCCAGTCCATGGTTGCATCAAAATCGGCAAACACACTGGTCATCAGTTCACCCGCACGCTTAATCTCTGGGGTCAAAGACTCAGCCAAAAAAGCGCGGACATCAGTGCGGAAAACATTGTCAGTCATAATTTATCTCTGTTGAGGTGCGGCCTTTACACTAAACAATCAAGCCTGTTTTTATTTTATGGCTATAGCCAAACGAATGCAATGGAAGAAACGTAAACAGACCTCTTGCCAGTCTAAATAGTGTTCTCAGTAGCAAAAATTAGGCTTCAGATTCAATCAGCAGCTTCACCTGCTGGCGCAAAACATCCTTGCGCACTTTTCCGGAAGCGGTTTTTCCCAGCTGCTCGCTCAGCTCAATGCGCTGGGGCCACTTTTGTTTGGCCAATCCGCTCTCCTGCAAAAAGGCTTGCAGCTCGGGCATACCAAAGACTGCTGAGTCACGCATGACCAAAAAGGCACAGACGCCTTCCCCCAATCGCGCATGGGGCATAGCAACCACTGCTGCCTCGCTGATCAGGTCGTGG
Source organism: Gammaproteobacteria bacterium MOLA455 (assembly GCA_000511875.1). Classification (GTDB taxonomy): domain Bacteria; phylum Pseudomonadota; class Gammaproteobacteria; order Pseudomonadales; family Porticoccaceae; genus HTCC2207. Next base: position 45,697 of record AZIN01000004.1, on the reverse strand, counting down.
CGGTGCAAGACATCTTCAATTTCACGGGCGGAAATATTTTCGCCACCACGGATAATGATGTCCTTTTTGCGATCGGTGATCACAATGGCGCCCTCTGGAGTGATATGGCCTATATCACCCGTGGCAAAGTAACCCTGATTATTGATCGCCTGGCGCGTCTGCTGCTCTTCCCCATAGCCGAGCATCAGCGCCGGCCCTTTCACTAGGATCTCGCCATCGACACCCTCGGTAAGAGCTTGACCCTCGTTATCGACAATCAGTACATCCCAGTTATTGATGCGGCCGTCGGTGGTTGCCGCCAGAGATTCCTCTTCAGGCTGCATAAAGCCAACAGTGATCAGTGGCGCTTCAGTGCAACCGTAGACTCGAAAAGCGCGGCAATTGGCGAATACTTTGTGAGCGTCGGTTATTAGGTTCGGTGGAACAGAGGCCCCGCCGCATGCAAAAAAGCGCAATGTCGGCAGAGTTAATGAATCCCGTTGGGCTTTCTCCACTAGCTCTTGCAGAAATGGCGTGGCACTGACACAGCCTGTGGCGCCGACCTTTTCTATGTAGGTAGCAGCCAGATCTACATCCCAGCGCTCCATAAAGGCGGTTTTACAGTCGCTAATAAACGCCTGCTCAATTCCATTGGCAAAACCGGTTATATGAGTCACAGGTGAGGGCATTAACATTACATCTCCCTCACCTAGCCCCCAGCCTTCGACGCCATTGTCTATGGCTCTGGAAAGCGACTGGTGGGAGTGCCTCACCGCCTTGGCGCGACCAGTGGTTCCGGAGGTGTACATCAGCACCTTGACTGCAGACATATCTGTGGGCTGCTTCGCTGGGACTGGCTCACTGCTCTCTTCAATTAGATTCTCATAACGCAGCATCTGGTCATCGGCGGCTGGGTGACGCACTGCGATCACATGCTGCAGGTCCGGAAGCCCAGGCGATAGGCGCTCAATCATTTGCGGAAAGTCGTAATCTCGATAAGTGCCGGGGATAAACAGACAGCGACAGCGACTGTCGGTAAGAATAAACGCCAACTCGTGATCTCGATAAATAGGTATCACTGGATTAACCACCAACCCCAGCCAAACCGCGGCGATATCGATGGCCACGGTCTCCCGCCAGTTGGGCAGCTGAAAGCTAATCACATCACCGGCCTTTAAACCCAGACCGGAAAGCGATGTGGCCAAGGCCAGAGCCTCCTTAAAAATGCTTTCAAAGCGAATGTGTTCGCCACTCTCCAGATAGATAGCGACCGCCTCGGGCGTGGCGAGCGCTTTTGCTTCAGCGTAGTCGGCTAGGTTTTTGGTACGTAATCGCATTGTCGGCCTTAGATTGCTAGTCGGGGTAATTAGGTGACTCTGGGCTCAGATTGCCAGCTGGCCATCCTGCTCAATAGTGGTTTGATCTCACTGGGCTCAAGTTAACCCAGATTATAAAAACATTCAATATTGTTTGTAATTTGATTGTACCAACTGCTTGCCATACCGACTCTATATGGAAAACGCCTCAATCTAGTCAATGACCTAACCTGTCAGGCACACTTAGAGAGGGCAAAAAACCACCCTAGTTTTAATCAGGTTAGTCGGCAATCAGTTGAATAAAATATGTTGAAATTTGCTAATCAGGGGTTTATATTCCTCCAAGTCAGATTAAAAAGCAGTCTCGATTGTTTTTTGTTTGCAGGGAGAGGAAGAGTACAGATGCCGCCTGTAAAGGCTTCAGCGCATTTGCTTTGAACAAAATTATAATAATGTCCTGAGGGGATAAATCGATGAATTATCAGAAAAACTTTAAGAAGCAGGTGCTTCCAGCCCTGATTTCTGTGTGCATGTTACCTTTGTATGCCAACGTTGCTGTTGGCGCGACCGTTCTCGAGGAAGTAGTTGTTACTGCTCGAAAACGTCAAGAATCCATTCAGGATGTTCCTGTAGCCGTTACTGCTATTACACCGGGTCAGCTCGAAAGAGGGTCAATTACTAGCTCTCTTGATCTCGGAAAACTGGTTCCCAATGTTGAACTTCATGAAACGGCAGTTGGTTCAGAGTCTCTGAGTGCCTCTATTCGCGGCCTGAGCTACGACGATATTGAAAAGTCGATCGAACCCACTGTCGGCGTTGCCATTGACGGCGTCTTTTTAGCCAGTAACTCCGGCGGTGTGTTCGACTTCTTTGATGTCGAGTCTGTCGAAGTCCTGCGCGGCCCTCAAGGCACACTGTTTGGCCGCAACACCATTGGTGGTGTAATCAACGTGCAGAGAACTGAACCAACTGGTGAGTGGGGCGGTAAGTTTGAAGCAGTCTCAGGCGACGAAAGCCTGACCGCGTTGAAAGCGTTGGTTAACATGCCTATGGGCGAGAATGGCGGCATTAAGTTGGCGGTTAACGACACACAGTCTGACTCCCACGTCTACAACACTACCTTAGAAGGCCGACGTGACTATAAAGACTCACAGACCATGTCGCTGTCGGTTAAATATGATTTCTCTGAAAATACCTCAGCGGTGTTGACCTACGACGACTATGATCACAACACGACTGCACCAGACACCGTCTTTGTATCAGCAAGCCCATTAGGTGCCGGATCTGTTGCGTCAGAAGCGAATGACTGGAAGACATCACCGCAGCTGCTGCCTCTCACGGCGACATTGGAGGGCGAGAACACGACATTAAAAGTCACCCATAACGCTGATAATTATCAGATCAAATACATTATGGGGATTATGGACTATACCGAAGAAGTCCATGAAGCGTCGTGGGGTACTGCAGGTGTATTCTTCCCGGTTGATAGAGATCAGGAATTTAAGCAGACTTCTCACGAACTTCAGTACATTTCTGATTTAGATGGGCCGATGAATTTTGTTGCTGGTGTCTACATGCTCGAAGCTGACTCTTACATCACTTCAGGCCCAGTTGTTCCTTTCACCGCTTACCACAGCCTGTCGACTACAGCCGTGTTTGGTGAAATGAGCTATGATCTTTCTGAAGATTGGTCGCTCACAGTGGGTGCCCGTTACACTGAAGAAGAAAAAGATCTCAATTCACGTTCGTGGATAGTTGGCGTAGGCAATGCTGACCGTATCGCCAACAGTAGCGACAACCTCCTCAACGAAGGTTCGCCTAAGTTTGAAGATGACAATGTCTCATACCGAGTGGTTCTGCAGCGCGAATTTGACAAAGGTATGCTCTATACCTCCTATGCAACGGGCTTCCGCAGCGGCGGTTTCTTTAACCGCGGATCCACTGATTCAGAACTGGCGCCTTTCGGATCGGAAGAAGTGGCCAGCTTCGAAATCGGTATGCGCAGCAACCCAACGGACAACTCGCAGCTCAACATCACTTACTTCAATGCTGAATACTCAGACAAACAAACCACGGTTATTACCGACGGTAACGATCCAGTCTGTGGTAAAGGAACTGCTGAAAATCCTGCAGCTCAGGGTGTGACCTGCTCGTTTGTTCGTAACGCTGGTGAAGTCAGCATGGACGGTATCGAGATTGAAGCTGCACTGATGCCAACTGATGCGCTGACCCTGCGTGCAGCAATTGGTACTTTTAGTGGCGACTACGATAGCTTTGACTATAACGGCACCGATATTTCAGACCGAGCTCGTCTGCTATATGCCCCTGAGTTAACTGCTAGTTTGGTTGCTGAGCACACCTCAAACGTAGCCGGTGGATCATTGATTATCAACGCTAGCTTTAGCCATAAAGATGATGTCGAAACGCAGGCTGACTGGTCAACTTATGACCCAATTACCGGTCCTGAAGTCACCATCGAGAGCTTCCAAACCTTTGATCTTTCAGCAACTTACTTGAAAGACATGGCCAATGGCACGCTCAAGTTACGCGCTTATGGTACTGATATCCTCGACGGTGGTAACCGTGTAGGTCGCCGCTATGACGCTGGCGCTTTCGCTTGGGCAGAGCTGGTTCCGCGCCGTCAGATAGGTGTTAGCGTAGGTTACGAGTTCTAAGTATCTGAACGTTTAAGCAGTAATGAAAAAGCGGTTGAACTCAGTTCAACCGCTTTTTTTTATCTTTAAAATCTATCCACCCATCAGAGATAGATTTTAAAAATAAAAAACAAGAGGACCAGCCACTATGCAAGACAACCAACAACCCGTACTTGAGACCCAAACCATTGACGACATCGTCACACTCACTAAGAACAATCCTCAAGACAATTACGGCATGTCTCTGGCCATGCTCAAGGCGATGGGCGAAGCCCTCGACAGTGCGAAAGATAACTCCGCTATCCGCGCCGTCGTCATAGAAGCTGGCGGGCGAGGTTTTCATGCCGGCGCTATCGCCGTTACTGAACTACAACCCCGACTTGAAGACTTGGATCGCGAGGACTTTCAACGCCTGGTACAAATAGGCCACAAGCTGGGTAATCAGATTGCCTCGATGCCTATCCCGGTGATTGGCATAGCTCGCGGTGGCGCATTGGGTGGAGGCCTTGAATTGCTATTGCGCAGTGATTTCCTCTACTGCCTCGATGGGGCACGCTTTAGCTTCCCTGAAGTGACTCTGGGCTTTGTTGCCGCCTGGGGCGGCACTCAGCTAGCGGCAAGGCTTATGCCCTTTAGACGGGCTCAGGAGATGCTTTTATTGGGCGAATCTATCAGCGGCGTTGAGGCTGCAGAGTTTGGATTGGCAACAGCCTCATTCCCTACGACAGAGCTCTTGGATAAACACTTAAGCACTGTTCTCCAGCGCTTGCGCCTGTGCTCACCTGCATCAACGCGCTGGACCAAGGAGTGTCTGACAGCTGCCTGGGAAGGCTCCCTCAATCAGGGATTAAACAAGGAACTGGAAGCAGAAACCGAAACCATGGACAGCGGCGACTTTCTCAAAGGTTTAGGCGCACTGGGCAATGGTCAAGTTTATGACTACAGCGCGGGAAAAGCCGTGGCAAAGAAAAGCCGCTGAGGACAGCGGCTTTTGGTTGTAACAATCGTAGCTCTTATAAACTTAGCTTTGTCTTTTTACGGTAAAGCACAAATCAAAATCCCATCTCTGTGGCACTAGGTATACGGCGCAGGGTTTGGCCACCAGAAATATCCAACAGCCTACCGGTCATAAAGCACTCATCGGATAACAGCCACAGGGCTGCGTTAGCCATATCATTGGTGCTCGGCAACTTACCCAGTGGAATCTCATTCAAAAATGCCTGCTCAATGGTGGGCATAGCCAGAAAGCCTTCGGTCATAGCGCTGGGGGTAAAACCGGGAGCCAGAGAGTTAACGCGGATATTCTGTTCACCGAACTCAACCGCCGCTATACGCACTATATGATCTGCACCGCTCTTGGTGCCAGCATAAGCAGCTAGCCCCGGAGGTGCCAACAGGGCTGTCTGTGAGGAGGTAGTTACCACCGAGCCGCCATCGCTCATACGCGCAGTCATATGCTTAATAAACAGCGTGGTTCCGATTAAGTGAACATCGCAGTTCTGCTGCAATACTTCACGGCTGATATCGGCAATCGGCGATGCTGTTTCGATACCGGCAAAATTAACCGCGCCATCGAGTTTACCGAAAGTAGATACAGCCGTATCAGCCAGAGCCGCAAGCTGTTCTTCGTCGGTAATATCGCATGGGACTGCTACAGCGCCAATACTGTCGGCGATGGCCTGGACCTTATCCAGTCTACGGGCGGCTAAGACTAGTTTTGCACCTTCGGCAGCGCAGCGATGTGCTGTAGCTGCACCCATACTGCGTTCGTCAGATGCGCCTAAAATCACAATGACTTTCCCTTCTAATCGACCGGCCATGCTTGTACCTCTCAATAATGTATTTTTTTATTAAATTTTTACTAATTGCTTACCGAAATTTTGCCCGGCAAAAAGGCCCGCCAAACCAGCCGGACATTCTTCGATACCGTCTAATATATGTTCTTTAACTTTAATCTTGCCCTCATCAACCCACTGACTTAACTGCTCAATTGCTGCGGGGTAACGCGCCACATGATCGAGGACAATAAAGCCTTCCATATGAGAGCGACGGATCACTAACTGCATATAATTTTTCGGTCCCGGCGGCAGCGCTTTGGTTTGATAGCCACTGGAAATACCACCACAGAGAACCACTCGCGCATGGTTGGCTAAATTGACCAGAGCCGAGTCGAGAATCTCGCCGCCAACATTATCGAAGTAGATATTGATGCTGTTTTTACACAGCTCTTTCATACGCGCATCGACGGATTCTGATTTGTAATCAATCACTGCGTCGTAACCCAACTCATCGATCAGCCACTGACACTTGGCCGGACCACCGGCAATACCAATAACACGGCAGCCCATCAATTTGGCAATCTGACCCACGGTGGAGCCTGTGGCACCAGCGGCACCAGATATCACCACTGTGTCACCAGCCTTTGGTTTGCCTATATCGAGCAATCCAAAGTAAGCGGTCAAGCCGGTGAGACCATAGATATGTAGCGGGTACGCTATGGGCATGCCCTCGGGGATTTTTGATACCGGAAAGAGCCCCGTACCGTCGCTAATGGCATATTCTTGCCAACCAAAACCGCCCTGCACCCTCTCGCCAACCTGATAGTCACCGTGCTTGCTGGCGACAATTTCGCCCACTGCCATAGAACGCATCACTTCGCCGATAGCAACGGGCGGCACATAGCTACGCACATCGTTGAGCCATCCCCGCTGGGCGGGTTCAAATGAAAGATAGTGATTTTTAACCAGAAATTCGCCATCCACTAGGTCGCGGATGGTCTCCGTCTCAAAGTTAAAATGCTCTGCACTCACGGTAGTTTCTGGGCGGGATTTTAGCGTCCACTTTTTATTGATTAACACTGCTGTCATGGGGTGTACCAAATAGGTGATGAGTAGGCGCGGTCTTGAATGGTTTTTGGCGCGCGGGGGTCTATCTCGGCACCAAAGTATTTTTCGTCGTAGGCGGTCCAGCGCGGAGTGGGAATCTGAATCACTCGGGCATAGTAGAATGCACGCTGGTCTGGATCGAACTCGGGGTCAGTCCAAACCGCAGTTAATTCGGCGGCTCCTATGCTATTTCTGTAGGTGACATTTTCACTATCGACAGTATTGCCCACGGCGGGAATCTCGCCAGTTAACCAGTTTTTCTTGCGACCATCGGAGAGGGCCACATCAAATATCTGCTCCGCCGTTTCGCCACTGGCATTGAGCCAGCCTTTAATAATCTGTACTCGGTCTAGATTGGCACCATCTGGATCTCTGGTGGCAGCGACCATAAAGCGTGGGGCTTTAGCAGCTGGGCCCCGTGTTAAATCGCCACCCATGGGAACACCCTTTGCATAGCCAATACTGGCGTAATCAGCGCTCAGCACATCCGCCTGCTCATATTCCCAGCCACCAAAAAAGCGCAGCTTAATGCGGGTGCCCGAGGTGGCATACACTTCACGTCGCTTAATCGCATCAAAGATAGACTCGCGAGTATTTTCTTCAGACCAGGCCGCCGTTAAACCAGAGGAGACCAGCTGCCAGATCTTCTGCAACTGATCCGCCATACGTTTTTCCGTGCGATCGACAGAGGGCTCATCGTGGGCAAATTTGCCAAAGAAATTGTCCTCATAGGTGGTCGCCATCCCGGTGTGGGAATCGGTGCTACCAATCAGACCAAATTTAAACGGGTTAGTCCCTAAATTAGCCTCGTGACGCAAGCCTTCACGAAGGGCCGAGCGGGTATATTCGTACTGCAACATCTCAGGCTTTTTATCCGTGCCTAGCGTAATATTGCCCTCATCCCAGGTTTCAAAATCGGCAAATTCATCATCTGGTGACAGGTAGGGATGGGCCTCGCCATCCCCTTTAATTTGAGTGGTTTCATAGACTGGCTCCCAGCGCGCTCGCTTGCGGGCATAGGAGGCATCTAGCGGTAGTCCGTTTTCGCGATTTGGCGAGAACATACGGCCATTACTGACATTACCATTGTGAGCAATTGCGATTACCTCGCCCCCAGTTTGCTTTTCGTAGTCCGCCAAGGCATCCCATAGATCCTCTGGGTCATTACTGTGCTGGGCCGAAAACGGCGTGTGTTGGGCGGCCAGCTCGGCACCCTCTTTATAGATCACCACCCGGTGCAAGTTGTCGCCGGTAATCATCGATGTCCATTCATAGCCAACAAAGGCGGTAAATAGGCCCGGCTCATTGTATTTGTCCGCCACTTCTGATGCTTCCGACCAGATGGATCTGCGCAGACTGTCTGGGGTTAAATACTCTGGCTCACTGGTTTGGATAGCATTAGAGAAAGCTAGCGCCAGACCCATCATATCGCCCTGCTTCATCATCTCTTGCCATTCCATGCCCATCTTCCACTCCTTGAGACGTGGATCGTTGACCTCAAGCTGCGCATAGATACCCAGATATTCGGCGTGATCTGTAACTGCCAAGAAGTCCAACGGGCGGCGCAGCCGCGCCGGCATGCCATTGTCTGCCTGGACAGTCTGACCGCGGGCAAATTCAAAGGCCTGATCTTTGGTCAGTCGGGTCTGTAAAATATAGGCATCGGCAGATAGCTGGGAATGCAGATGGAGATCGCCCCAATAGAGATTAGTCAGATTCTCTCGTACCGGCGTAGAGTAGAGTAATTTTTGCTCAGCCAAGCTCTGGTCTGACTCACTGGCATGCGATAAACCAGTAAAAGACAGGCCTATCACCGCCATTATGGCGCTACTAAAAATCTTATGCATGGTTGTTATCCTGTATTTATGGTTCTTATTGATAGGTAGAAAGGGGCGTGACAATTTCAATAAGATTGCCATTGTTATCGCGAATAAACAGCAACCTAACGCCTGCCGCATCAAAGTCGGTTGGGGGTAATTCCAGCTCGACACCGCGACGAACAAGTTCGGCCGCCACTGCATCCACATCGGCGCTGCTAAAAGCCATATGCACATAGCCACGATCGGACATAGCGGTAAACACATCCGGCGCAACCACCTCATCCTGAAATGCCTGTTTGGTGCCCACCACTTCAATCATAAAGCCATTGGCGGCTATATAGCCCACATCCACATCGCTATAGCCTTCGATATCCCATTCCCGAACCACTTCAAAACCGAGAACAGCGTTGTACCATTCAATGGTGCCCTTGTAGTCGGCAGTGGAAATCATAATGTGGTCGGCGCGCATCAACGCAAGTGGATTCGGCTTTGGGGAACTGTAGTTACCTAAAGTGGCTTTATCTGAACTGTCTTCAGCAAAAGCTCCAGCGGCCATGCAAGACATAATCATTCCAGCAACAAAAGCTTTAAACATTTTTGTTACCTCAGCTGATCAGAATTAATGATGTCAGTGCTCAGACCCGGGGTCACATAGTCATTGAGCAATTCATGAAACCTCTGCACACGCTTTTCTTGATGGGTCAAAATACAGCCTTTAAAGCCGCGAGAATTGAGCCCCTGCTGCTGGCTAGTACCTATGCTCAAATCCTGATCTGCAACATAGCCAACCGACTGCCCATCGCCGTAAACACTGTGGCGGTTTTCGGCCCACTCCAGTGGCATAGGCCCTATGGGTGTAATAACTTCTTTCATACCCGCAACCGGTGGCGCCAGTACCCAGTGATGGAAGACACATTTTTGCGGGTCGGTTGGATGGGGCTCAGTGCGCAGAATCTGACACTGCTCTGGCGACATGGTGATAGTGAGATTGGGAAATAGCGTGCAGTGGAAATAATCAACCAGCTGCTGGTCGCTCATATTCTCGTAGTTGGTATAGCCCATTTCAGGGCCCATACGGCGTTTAGCTGCCACTATGGCCTCGCGAATATCACCGGTGTGGCCATTGTAATCGGCCGGATCAAGACCCCAGGCGCGAGCAACATCATCCAGAGGCGCTGGCACCTCACCGGTTTCAAATTCCGGGTTTCTGGTGGTGGCCTGGTGGCCTTTCATCCACATCGAGTTATGACCAGTCTCATACATTTCAAAAAGGGTGTCCGATAGACCATCATTGATAAACGTAGATAGCTCGGGATGAATGGTTGGCAGATGATAACTCTCATTAAAGTTATCGCGGATAATCTTCCAATTAAAGTCCGCATCTGCAGTTAGGTACATCACTCTTATCCAGTCATCCAGACCATAGCTTGCCAACCTTTCTGGCAAGGGTGCCAGCCAATCCAGCAGTGGCGCCACATCCTCATCCATGCAGTAAAAAATAAACGGTCCCCAGGTCTCGCAGCGCACCTCTGTCAGAGTCACCTTGCCGCAGGGATTGCCATCGGGAAAGTCATCGGGATCCTGCACATTGACCAGCACACCAGCGGGAGAAAACTGCCAGCCATGATAGCCACAGGTAATTTTGTCACTGCCGCCAATCTCACCCAGCACCAAACGGTTGCCGCGGTGGGGGCAGGAGTTATAGAACGCCTTAATACTGCTGTCGGCCTGGCGAATCATAATCACAGATTCAGTGCCCAGATTATGGCGAACGTAATCGCCCTCCTCTTCCAACTCGGCAACCATACCGCCGAGATGCCAGACCTTGGGCCACAGATGCTGATTTTCCCGGGCCATAAATTCCTGGGAGATATAGCGATCAGCGGTAATGGTGTCGCCCCGAACTGGCATATCAAAACCCTTGGCGTAGCGAGAAGTATCTGGTGCTGCAGTCATAGTCTGGCTCTCTTTCGATGGCTCTCTTTAAAATGGCTCTTGTAAAAAAATCAAAGGCCAGCCATAAGCCGGCCTGTATTGCGCAGGATTACTTGGCGATAAGCCCGCCATCAACCACCAGCTCAGTGCCAGTGACATAGCTGGATTCATCAGAGGCTAAAAACAGTACGCAGTTAGCCACTTCCACTGGATAACCCATACGGCCAAATGGCACTGTGTCGCCGAGCTTTTCGAACTCATCTGGATTGTCGCGACGGGAGTCATTCTGAATATTGGTGTCGATCAGACCTGGGTGAAGAGAGTTACAGCGAATGCCATCGGCAGCGTGTTCTAGTGCAATGCTCTTACTGAAGATCTGTACGCCGGCTTTAGCAATACCGTATACAGAGACACCGGGAATTCCGCGCAGCGCGGCAACCGAAGACATATTCACAATAGAGCCACCACCAGAGGCAATCATTGCCGGTAAAGCTTTTTTACAGCCAAGGAAAACACTGCGAATATTCACATCCATCTGCAGATCATAGTCGGCGACGGAGTATTCACTGATCGGACGCATCACTGCGATGCCGGCATTGTTCACCAGAATATCAAGACCGCCAAAGCGCTCTACGGTGGCGTCAATCACTTCCTGCCAACGCTGTTCGTCGACCACATTTTGCTCCATGGTCAGAACTTCAGCACCCATAGCAGTCAATTCTTTTTCAGCCACAGCCAGACCCACTAGATCTATATCGGTAAGCACCAGTTTGGCGCCCTCTTGGGCAAAGCGCACAGCAGTGGCGTGACCAAGACCTGGGTTAGAGGCTGCACCGGTGATGATCGCAACTTTGTTTAATAATCTAGACATAGGATTTTCCTTATTATATTTTTTAATTGTTTTTCAATTTTTGTGTTTTCAATTTTTCACTCTAGCGGCTAAATCGCATTCCAACCGCCATCCACTTCGAGCAGACTTCCTGTGCTAAAAGACGATAGCTCTGAGGCCAAAAACAGCACACCATTGGCTACCTCTTCAGGCGTGCCGAGGCGCTTCATAGCATGCTTGGTAGAGAGGAGCGATAGATCTTCAACCAGACTTACAACCAGTGGTGTGGCGACATTGCCAGGACAGATCGCATTGATACGAATATCGCGATCGGCATAGTCCACGGCTACTGTGCGAGTCAGCCCCGCCACGGCAAATTTGCTGGTCACATAAGGCGCGGCATGAGGGTAAGTATTGCGACTGGTAGCCGAGGCCATGTTGACTATGCGGCCACCGCCCTGCTTAAGCATTTGGCGAATTTCAGCCTGCATACAGAGCCATACGCCTTTTAGATTGACGGCGATAACCCGATCAAACTCTGCTTCATCCACCTCATGAAATTCCTGCAGTGGGGTCGCGGTGCCAGCATTGTTAACCGCTATATCCAGACGCCCAAACCGCGCCACCAGGGCCGTCATCATAGTGCCTACATCAGCTGAATCACTGGCATCGTTAAGTAGTCCAAGCACCTCGGTGCCGTCCTGCTGCAGATTCTCAACCGCCTGATCCAGCGCTTCTTGGGAGATATCAGTGATCACCAGTTTCGCACCTGCAGCAGCAAATGCTTGGGCACAGGCATAACCTAGGCCAGCGGCGGCTCCGGTGATCAGCACTACTTTATTGTTGAAATCAAAATTCATAATAGTTTTTCTTTTTTTATTTATATTTTTATTATTTGTAAAAAAAGCTTTAGGTAGAATTGCCACCGTCGACCATAAAGACACCACCGGTACAGTAGCTACTATCATCACTGCCCAAGAACACCATCATATTGGCAATTTCGTCAGGCTGACCATAGCGACCCAATGGCGTCACAGCCTCAACCATGGTTCTAAAGTCACCGGCACCGGCTTCAGCAAACCCGTCTTCAATGGACTCCATCATGCGCGTTTCCACCGCACCTGGGTTAACTGTATTAACGCGGATACCGAACTGGGCCACTTCCAATGCGGCGCAGCGCATCAAACCAATCACCGCATGCTTGCTGCTATTGTATCCAGCTGTATTGGGCGAGCCCTGCACACCGGCACCAGAGGAGGTGATAATAACGCTACCGCCACCGGCATCACGCATCACTGGCATCACGTAGTGAAGACCCAACCACACACCTCTGACATTGACCGCCAATATCTTATCTAGGTTGCTGACATCAGTGTCCATAATCGAACCAATTTGGCCCTCGATCCCAGCATTGGCGACAAACACATCAATAGCGCCAAAAGTATTGACCGTCGCATGTACCATATTTTCTACTTGAGCCGCATCGGCAACATCCACTGCGACACAGGCACAGTGTTCGGAGCCGAGCTCATCGACCAATACTTGAGTCTCATCTGTACCTAAATCCGCGAGCATCACTTTGGCACCCTCGCTGACAAACTTTCTCACTGCCGCCTGACCAATACCGCCGCCGGCTCCAGTGATCAATACCACCTTGCTGTCTAATTTCATATTTTTTTCCGCCGTTAATTTTTAGTGCAATGCTCTACTGCCCTGGTATCTCACCCGCAGCTACCATGGCATCAAATAATTCTGTACCCAGAGGGTTGCGACGCAGACAGAGGCCACCGTTAACTTGCAAATTTTCACCGGTCATAAAGCATTCATCCGAGGCCAGAAAAAGGGCAGCGGCGGCTATATCGTCACTGCTGCCAATGCGGCCCAGTGGATAACAGCTCTCAAATTCCGCCAGCAGCGCAGCACTTTTTAAGGGCTCTGCAGTCATCGGGGTATGGGTTAAACCGGGGGAGATACTGTTGGCGCGAATGCCTTTAGGGCCATATTGGTTGGCGACACAGCGTACTAGGTGATCGGTGCCAGCCTTGGTGCCCATGTAGGCGGCGTGATCATCGAGCATAATATTGGCGGTGGCTGAAGAAATCTGAATAATCGAGCCCCCTGTTGTGTCCATAGCCTGAATCAGCTTTTGCAGCCACACAAAAGGCCCTTTGAATTGCAGGTCAATCATCTGGTCGAGCTGTTCTTCGGAGTTCTCTGCCAGCGGCACTAGCAAGCCCCATCCAGTGCTGTTAATTGCCACATCGATGCGGGCATGGCGCTCAACTACAGTATCGATCATTGCAAAAATGGAGGCTTTTTTGGAGAAGTCACAGAATACCCAGTCGCCATGAATCTCTTCGGCGAGCTTGCGCAATACCGTTTCATTGCGACCTGAGACAACGACTTTGGCGCCCTCGGCGGCAAAGCGACGAGCCATGACCTGACCCATATTATCTTCACCTGCAGCACCGACTATGGAAACGACTTTTCCTGTGAAACGACCCATCAGTCCCCCCTTGCGACAGCTTTGTTGATGCTTTCGTATTTATTATTGTTTTTACGCTGCTGTTTTCTCAGTTTGTCTGATAAATCGGAGAATCAGAAAGCCGTTACTTACAAAACAGACATGCATGTTTCTTTTTTAAGACTATATTATCAATGGCCGCGGGCTGCAACTTGTTTGTCGTGAATCTGGCGTTGGATGTGCTTAATTGAGAGTATTTAAGTAAGGCGTTATAGGGGCCGTACTGAAACTGGTATTGAGGGTTTTAATAAGAATTGTGGGAAGACGATCTGCAACAGCGGAAATCAAAAGATATAAGGCGGCATTGGAGAAGGTATGAGGAAAGGTGGTGCATAAGAGGCTGAAAACAATAATTAGCGCGGGAAGCCGAGTGCCGCCCGCGCATAGCTGTTACTTTTCCATCAAGTTTGCTTCTTTATAGATATCGTGGAGAATCGCCGTCAGGTAAGTCATCACCCGTTTGGCGCGCGCGTTCTTGCGCACTGACATATGACTTAGAGCCATACCCTTCATCAGAAACTGCACCATATCGTGGGCCCCTTCCAGTCTAGCGAGATTCTGCCAGTGAGGAAAAACCGCTTTTACGGTATCCAGAAACTGCTTTTCAAAGTCTTTTTCTACTGGCTCAATGATCTGTCGCAGCTCTGCGTCAGTGCGCGAGGCCGCAAGCATTTCTTGATAGGCCATAAAGGATGGCAGATTGACATAGCGCCAAGCTGCTTCTACCGATTCGCGAATCGCCTTGTCCGTCAACTGGCTCTGAGGATCATCGATATCCGACATCAGGTCGCGATATTCTTGCAGGCGCAAAACATGGAGATAATCAATCACCGCGCGCATCACCGAAATTCGTGACGGGAAGTGGTGCATCATGGCACCGCGGGATACACCGGCATAGTTAGCGATCAGTGCGGTTGTGGTATTCGCATACCCCAACTCGAGAAGACATTGAATGGTGGCCTCGAGAATTGCTGAGCGGGTCATTGCGCTCTTCTCGGCCTGCCATCCTTTCTCATTGCGCTGCGGTCGCTTGCTACTGGTTGCCGCAACTTTTTTAGTCGCGTCCACTTTGTTTTTTGCCGCAGTCATGCAATATGTCCTTTAATTTGATCTGGTCAATCAGCGTAAATAAAAAACCATCAGCTGTTGGTAATTGCGTAGCTTATAGAAAAACTCTTGGCATTTCACTACATTGCATAGAAAACAGGCTTAATTGTTTACAAAAATCAATTTTGTTTGATTTTAAATAATCATTTCCACCGCCATCTTTGCCAATGGCTTGACTAACTCTCGCATCTGCGCTGCCTTATCACTCGAAGCATTGCCACCCAACGCGCGCTGACCAACACCCTCAAGGATCGCGGCAAAGCGAAACATGCTAAAAATTATATAGAAGTTCCAGTTCGGAATAGTCTCTATACCCATACGCTGGCAGTAGAGCGCCACATAATCTTGCTCGCTGGGAATGCCTAGAGCCTGGCGGTCAATGCCACCTAGCCCAGCCAGTACAGAATCGTTATCGAGACGCAGCTGCATGCACTGATAAGCAAGATCAGCATAGGGATGACCCAGCGTCGACAGCTCCCAATCGAGCAATGCAATGGCCTGTGACTCAGTGGCATGAAACATCATATTGTCTAAACGAAAATCCCCATGGGCGAGAACTAACTTGCCATCGTCCTCAGGGGTGTTATCCGGCAACCATTGGATCAGCAAATCCATGTCGGCAATGGTTTCAATTTCTGAGGCCTGGTACTGTTTTGTCCAGCGACCAATCTGACGGGCGAAATAGTTGCCAGGGCGACCATAGTCCTGGAGCCCCACCGCCTCTGTATCCACTGAGTGCAAGGCGACCAAAACCTGATTCATCTGATCAAATATTTCACCGCGCTGAACATTACTCAGTTCCGGCAGCGCCGGATCCCAGAGCACCCTGCCCTGTTTGTATTCCATCAAGTAAAACATGCTGCCGATAATCGAGTCATCTTCACAGAGATGGTAGACCGCAGCCACTGGCACATTAGTGTCGGCCAGGGCCGCGAGCACTCTGTATTCTCGGTCTACCGCATGGGCAGACTTCAGCAACTCACCCGGAGGCTTGCGGCGCAGCACATAGTCGCCAGCGGCGGTGATTATCTTAAAGGTCGGGTTCGACTGACCACCGGCAAACTTCTCGGCTTTTAGCGGGCCCTTAAAGCCGACCACCTGAGCTTCGAGATACTGGGCTAATTTATCCACATCGAAATCAAACTGAGACTGCATAGTTAAACCCTTAATATTAAGCTTTTCATCTTTTAAGCTTTAGCGCCGGAATAGCGCTCAATAATTTGTTTGCCCAGAGCCATCTGGTGGACTTCGTCCGGACCATCGGCTTGGCGACACCAGCGCGCGTAGTTAAACGCTTCAGCCATGCAGTAGTCTTCGGTGAGCCCACCGGCGCCGTGCATCTGTATGGCCCTGTCTAGAACACTTTGAATCAATAACGGAATAGTGGTCTTGGTGGCGGCGATCATGTCCACAGACGCTGGGACCCCTTCCTGATCAATTTTGTGGCAGGTTTTTAACACCAACAACCGGGCCATTTCGATCTCGGAAAACATCCGCGAGATATTCTCTCGTACTGACTGATGCTTGCTGATTTGGCGACCAAAGGTAGAACGGGCAACACTGCGCTTGCAGGCTAACTCGAGAGCACGCTGACCGGCACCGATTAGGCGCATACAGTGATGCATGCGACCGGGGCCAAGCCGACCCTGGGCAATTTCAAAACCACGACCTTCGCCGAGCAGCACATTTTCCAGCGGTACACGGCAGTTTTCAAATCGCAGTTCAGCATGGCCTATGGGGGCATCGTCATAGCCAAAGGTAGTCAGGGGGCGCACCAGTGTCAGACCCGGGGTATCTTTGGGCACTAGCACTTGAGTTTGCTGCAGGTGGCGGCTAGGGTTTTCCGGATCGGACTTGCCCATCACAATAAAGATTCGCGTACGCACATTCATTGCACCAGTGATAAACCACTTGCGGCCATTAAGCACCCATTCATCGCCCTCTTGGACAATGCTCATCTCAACATTGGTGGCGTCACTACAGGCTACCTGGGGCTCGGTCATGGCGTAGGATGATCGAATTTCGCCAGCCAAAAGTGGCTGCAGCCATTTGTCCTGCTGGGCTTTGGTGGCGTAGTTCATAAACACCTCCATGTTGCCGGTATCCGGGGCATTGCAGTTGAACACTTCTGGGGACCAGATCACTCGCCCCATGACTTCACAAAGGGGTGCATACTCAGCAAAACTGAGACCGCCATGGTTGCAGTACTCAGCGTGGGATGGAGGTACAAAAAGGTTCCACAGACCGGCAGCCTGGGCTTTGAGCTTTAGCTCTTCCATTAATGGCAGCGGGGCAAAACGATTCTCGGCATTGTGAAGTTGCTGTGCGTAGGCGGCTTCATTGGGGTAAATATGCTGATCAAAAAAGCGCTCTAGTTTTTCCAGCATCTGCTGAGATTTTTCACTGTTTTGGTACATTTTGGTACTCCATTAAAAAGAGGGAAATAATCAATAAGGGCGCTTACCACCAAGGGTAAAACGGCGGCATTCCGGTAGAGACTTTGCCAGAGAAGTTGGCCGGGCGCTTTTCTAAAAATGACGCAACACCCTCTTTACCATCTTCCTGACTGGTGTAAAACACTGCTAGAGATTCCACCTTGTGAGCTTCGGCCGGATGGGCCGCCGCAGAGTTGCGATAGAGCATCTGGCGCATCAGTGCCACGGCCACTGGCGCAGTATTGTCGGCAATCTGTCGGGCCATTTCATAGGCTCTGGCGAGCAGTATATTCGGAGCACAGACTTCATAGACCAGACCACCAGCAAGACCTTCAGCTGCATTAAATATCTCACCGGACAGCATCCATTTCATTGACTGCTGCAT
Organism: Gammaproteobacteria bacterium MOLA455; assembly: GCA_000511875.1. GTDB lineage: Bacteria > Pseudomonadota > Gammaproteobacteria > Pseudomonadales > Porticoccaceae > HTCC2207. The sequence goes on along the minus strand of AZIN01000004.1, from coordinate 27,828 downwards.
GCCAACAATGCGCGGCAAGAACCAGGTTGAGCAGCCTTCGGCAACAATACCGATCTTGCCAAAAACAAATCCAAAGCGAGCTTTTTCGGAGGCCAGACGGATATCCATGGCGCAGGCCATAGTCGCGCCGACTCCCACTGCAGCACCATTAATGGCACCGATAACCGGCTTTTTGCAGTCATAAATAGCCAGGGTAACTTTGCCCGCGCTATCGCGCACTCCGTCCATCTCTTCGTAGGCCTGCATCTCTGCAATGGTCGGGGTACGAGACTCATCGAGACCGAAGACATTGCCTTCAGCGGAAAGATCCATTCCGGCACAAAAGGCTTTGCCCGCGCCAGTGACCACGATTACGCTGACCTCATCGTCATCACTTGCGCGATTGAATGCATGCACCAACTCATTGCACATCTCAATGGTGTAGGCATTCATCACTTCGGGGCGGTTCAATAATAAAGTCAGAATTTTATTATCGACTTGGTATTGGATAGTCTTGTAATCGACGGTTTTGTAATCGATGGCTTTGTATGTCATTTTTTGTCCTTTGGCGTCTCACTGGTAGGGGCTCAGGAGAGCATTTTGAGGCGCAATAGGAGTCGCGCTGATGTGGTTATTGGGTTCGCTTAAGTCTGGTGATAATACCATTCATAAAAAAAACAAACCAGAATAACTTTTATTTTCAAAAGGACGAATTTTGATTTTTAATGGACTTGATGGATGCTGATCTCGCCAGCCTAGTGATTCATTAGCCTGATAACTGGCGATGAGATCTCTTGCAGCTCAGTTAAACCCCATCGACCAAAAACCAATACCCCAGACACAAAAAAGCCCGGCAGTGCCGAGCTTTTTATGTTGGCCTGACATAAAAACATCCGCCAACCCCTAAACAACCGCCAATAAAAAACTACTCTGGCCGCATATGGGGGAACAGCAGCACATCTCTAATTGATGGAGAGTCTGTCAACAACATCACCAGACGGTCGATACCTATACCCTCACCAGCAGTAGGCGGCATGCCGTATTCCAGAGCGCGAATATAGTCTGCATCAAAATGCATCGCCTCATCATCACCGGCATCTTTCTCGGCAACCTGCTGTTTAAAGCGTGCCTCTTGATCTTCAGAATCATTCAGCTCCGAGAAACCATTGGCGATTTCACGACCGCCGACAAAGAACTCAAAGCGATCGGTGACATGGGGATCTTGATCATTGCGTCGCGCCAGCGGTGAAACTTCAGCGGGATACATGGTGATAAAAGTAGGCTGTTCTAAAAGATGCTCAACGGTCTTTTCAAAAATCTCAATCTGTACCTTGCCCAGACCCCAGATAGACTTCAAAGGAATATGCAAGTCTGTAGCGATTTGCCGTGCACCGGCTTCATCGGCTAACTGCTCGGCACTGATCTCAGGGTTGTACTGCAAAATCGAATCAAACACTGACAGGCGAATAAAGGGTTCGGCAAAGTCATAGTGAATCTCGCTGACCACTTCGCCGTCGGCATCCTTAGTGGTGTTAACCACCTTGGTTGAACCCAACACTTCGGTGGTCATCTTGCGCAGCATGTCTTCGGTCAGATCCATCAGATCATTGAAGTCAGAATAGGCCTGGTAGAACTCGAGCATGGTGAACTCGGGATTATGTCTTGTGGACAATCCCTCGTTGCGGAAGTTGCGGTTAATTTCATAGACCCGTTCAAAACCACCAACCACTAAACGCTTTAAATAGAGCTCCGGAGCGATACGCATATACATATCGATATCCAAGGCATTGTGATGGGTGACAAAAGGTCGGGCCACGGCACCGCCAGGAATAACCTGAAGCATGGGCGTTTCAACTTCTAAGTAGTCCGCTGCGTTTAAATAGCGGCGAATAAAGTCGACGACCTTAGAGCGAATGCGGAAAGTATTGCGCACATCGGGATTAACGATCAGATCTACGTAACGTTGACGGTAGCGCATTTCTTGATCCGCTAGACCGTGGAATTTGTCTGGCAGTGGACGCAGTGCTTTGGTCAGCAGCTGGTAGTTGTCCATCTGCACATAGAGATCGCCTTTGCCTGACAGATGCAGGACTCCGGTGACGCCTACAATGTCGCCGAGATCCAGTGACTTGGCAAAGGGTCGTGCTTCTTTGGTGACATAGAGCTGGATGGTGCCTGAGCTGTCTTGTACCACGATAAAAGCACCGCGGTTGCGAATCACACGGCCCGCAATACTGACCACTTTACCCAGTTCCTCTAAGGCGGCTTTAGTCTCTTCTCCAAAGCCAGCTTGCAACTCTGCAGCGCTGTGCTGAGGGCGGAAGTCATTGGGGAACGGGCTGCCACCCTGCTCACGTAGTGCAGTGAGTTTGGCGCGGCGCTCGGCGATTAGTTTGTTTTCGTCTAGTTGATCAGTCATAGGTCAGTCTTTGTTCTTTAAATAATTAATTTAGTTAACAGCTCATCAAAGTACGCTCGGTTGAGGATGCCAATCTTGAGCTTACAGGGACGTATTTACAGCCTGTCGCAGATGCCGACCCCTGGGTTGCATCTGTTTTTGATACTCTCTACTACTCTTACAAAAGGTCTTTCGCTGCTGCCTATAAACCGGCCTTCAGCGACGCCACAATAAATTGGTCCAATTTGCCATCCAGCACGGCACCGGTATTCCTTGTCTCAACACCAGTACGCAAATCTTTAATCCGTGCATCATCCAACACGTAGGAGCGAATCTGACTACCCCAACCAATATCAGACTTAGTGTCTTCAGTGGCCTGAGCCGCTTTCTGGCGAATACTCACCTCAAGCTCATAGAGCTTAGCCCGCAACATCTGCCAGCACTTATCGCGGTTCTGATGCTGCGACCGCTGACTCTGAGACTGCACCACTATGCCGCTGGGCCCATGGGTCAAACGCACCGCGGAATCAGTCTTGTTAATATGCTGACCACCGGCACCAGAGGCGCGGTAGGTATCGGTGCGAACATCCGATGGATTAATATCGATCTCAATATTGTCATCAATCTCAGGAGACACATAAACCGCAGAAAAAGAGGTGTGACGGCGATTGCCCGAATCGAAAGGTGACTTGCGGACTAAGCGATGCACACCAATTTCAGTGCGCAACCAGCCATAGGCGTATTCGCCGGAGATCTGCACAGTGGCGCCTTTAATGCCCGCAACATCACCGGCGGAACACTCGACTAATTCTGCTTTAAAGCCTTTATCATCGGCCCAGCGCAAATACATGCGCAGTAGCATCTCGGCCCAGTCTTGCGCCTCAGTACCGCCAGAGCCCGACTGAATATCCAGGTAAGCATTATTCGGATCCATCTCACCAGAGAACATACGGCGAAATTCTAACGTGGCTAGCTGTGATTCAAGACTAGCAATTTCCGCTTCCACATCCGCAACTGTGTCGGCGTCGTCTTCTTCCACGGCCATAGCCAATAGCTCCCGTGAGTCAGCGACACCAGAGTCTAGGTCTTCAATGGTTTTCACTACAGCTTCTAGAGCGGAACGCTCCCGGCCCAATTCTTGAGCGCGCTCAGGTTCGTTCCAGACGTCGGGTTCGCCGAGCTCTAGTTCAACTTCAGAGAGACGATCTTTGCGGTTATCGTAGTCAAAGGTACCCCCTCAACACGTCGGTGCGTGCCTGCAGGTCATCGAGGGCGTTATAGAGCGGATTAACTTCCATGAAATAGTCTTTTATCAACGGCTAATAGGGCGGTCATTTTACATGACCGGCCACAGCACACCAAGGGAAAACCGCAGACAGCCCGAGGTTGATTAAGCGGTGGCACTAGCGCACCATGCTCAGCAGATCTGATGAACAATTTTTTATTAAAAGAGCCGGGAGCAAACCACTATGCTAAAAGCCAGCCTGCTAATCATCACCGCCCTTTTCGCCTATCTGTTGTTATGGCCAGTGCCTATAGATCCAGTCAGCTGGAATGCACCGGTGAACCAATATTATGTCGGCGACTTCGAGCACAATACTCGCCTCGACAAGATCGAAATATTGGAGCTGGAAGACACCCATGGCCCTGAGGGTCTGGCACTACTCAATGGCGAAATCTATGCCGCTACCCGTGAGGGCTGGATTGTTCGCTATAACGAAGCCACTGGCAGCATGACTAAATGGGTCAATACCGAGGGCAGCCCACTGGGGTTAGCTTTTGATGCTGAGGATAATTTACTGATTGCCGATGCCTACAAAGGTCTGCTCAGCGTTTCCCCCGCTGGTGAAATCAGCGTACTCACCGACAGCTACAACGGCGTGGCCATGGAATATGTGGATGATGTAGATGTGGATGCAGAGGGTAAAATCTATTTCAGCGACGCCTCTACAAAGTTTGGCGCTCAATCAAATGGCGGAACCTATGCTGCCAGCCTGCTCGACACTATGGAGCATGGCGGCCATGGTCGCTTAATGGTCTATGACCCAGCAGATCAATCAACCAAGATGCTGATGGACGGCCTAAATTTCGCCAATGGCGTCGCCGTCGCCGAAGACAGCAGCTTTGTTTTGGTGAGTGAAACGGGCTCCTATCGACTGCATAAATACCGGCTAAAGGGCGATCGTGCTGGCACCTCAGAAGTGCTGATAGACAATTTGCCAGGCTTTCCTGACAATATTGTCCGGGGCCGCGATGGACGCTTCTGGGTAGGTCTAGTGTCACCCCGCAGTCAACAGCTAGACGACATGTCGGCATCGCCGCTTTTACGTAAAATCGTTCAGCGCTTACCCGCTAGCGTGCGCCCACAGGCAGTGCCCTACAGCCATGTTTTTGCCATGGATAAAGATGGCCTAGTGATCACCTCACTACAGGACCCCAACGGCGAACATCACACCAATACCGGTGCGATGGAAACCGACAACTGGCTCTATATCAGCAGCCTTCATTCAGACAATCTCGCTCGCATCAGCAGAGAAAATGCCGGAATCTAATGACTTTATTTATCGATCGTTTAGAACACACCTATTTTGACAGTTTTAAAGAACAGGAGGACGCGCACTTTAGCCCGGTGATGGCCTCGCGTTTGCTCGACCCGATAGTCGTCAGCAGCAATAAGCTATTGGCAGAAGAGCTGGGTATAGATCCGGATAATTTAGACAGCCCAGAAATGCTGGAAGTGATGAGCGGCAACTTCATGACGGCCAACATCAAACCTATTGCACTGGTTTACTCGGGACACCAGTTTGGCGTCTGGGCGGGTCAGCTTGGCGATGGTCGGGCTATGACATTGGGTGAGTTGCCGGTAGCCAGTATAGGGCCGGTAGCCAGTAGAGGGCCAGAGGTCGATGGAGTAACAAGTAGCCGCGAGCTTTGGGATATCCAACTTAAAGGCGCAGGACCCACACCCTACTCGCGCTTCGCCGATGGCCGTGCAGTGTTACGCTCTAGTATCCGTGAGTATCTATGCTCCGAGGCTATGCACGGATTAGGCATTGCCACTACCAGAGCACTGAGTCTGGTGGACAGTAAAACTGCTGTCTATCGCGAAGAGGTGGAATCTGGCGCTACCGTTTGCCGCGTTGCCCGCAGTCATATTCGATTTGGTTCATTTGAGCATTTCCACTATCGCAACCAACCTGAATCGGTTCGCGCGCTCGCCGACTATGTTGTGCAGCGGCACTTCCCACATTGGTTAGAAGACCAAGATCGTTATTTAAAATTATTTAAAAATACGGTTTTTAAAACCGCCAAAATGATCGCCCAGTGGCAGTCAGTTGGATTTAATCACGGTGTCATGAACACCGATAACATGTCAATCCTGGGGGATACATTGGACTTCGGCCCCTTTGGATTTTTGGATAGTTATGATCCCGAGTTTATCTGCAACCACTCGGACACTAACGGGCGTTACTCGTTTAAAAATCAGCCTTCCGTGGGACTTTGGAACCTCAATGCACTGGCGACATCCCTGACTTCTTTACTGAGCAGCGATGAACTTATTGATATATTAAAACAGTATGAGCCAGAATTTTTAAACCAGTTTCGCGCCATTATGGCGAGTAAATTAGGATTGGAAAAATACCAAGCGGGTGACGAGCTGTTATCCAATGAGCTACTGGATTTGATGCAGATGAACAATGTGGATTACACCATACTGTTCAGATCGCTCTGTGATTTTACAGCGGCTAACCAGGAGGTCAGAGATCAGTTTGTGGATCGAGAGGGTTTTGATCAGTGGGCGGTGAAGTATCTCGCTCGACTGGGCCAGCAAGATCTGAGTGATGCTCAGCGGCGGGATAATATGCGCGCCGTGAATCCAAAGTATGTGCTGCGCAACTATATGGCCCAAGTGGCAATCGAGAAGGCTCAAGCGGGAGATTACTCTGAGGTGAATCTGTTACTAAAAGTATTGCAGAGTCCCTGCGAAGAACATCCAGAGGCACAGCAGTATGCTGGGCTGCCGCCGGATTGGGCAGAGAAAATATCGGTAAGCTGTTCGTCGTAAAATGCGGGTTAAAAGAGATAGCTCGTAACTCTAGTTCGTAGCTCTAGCTCGTAACTCTAGTTCCTAACACGAGCCCCTCAAACTAGCGCTTAAAAGTATCAATCAACCGCTGCGCCGCAACAGTGGCCGGCAACAGACCATCGAGCACTGCCTGCTCCAACTCGGGAACCAGTGCTTTGACTTTGGCATCACTCTTTAGGTCACTGACCAAGGCCTCGGCAGTTTCAGCCCACATCCATGAACGCGCCTGCTGAGCGCGCTGCTGTTGCAGTTCGCCATCGGCATTGAGAGCACTGCGAAAAGCCTTAACCTGCTCCCAAACTTCCTCTATACCTGTATTTTGTGTCGATGAGCAGGCCAGTACCTGAGGCTGCCAATTGGCAAAGCGCGACTTCATAAAATGCAGTGCCGCAGCATAATCGCCTTTGGTTTGCTTGGCCGTATTGGCCTGATCGCCATCGGACTTATTTACCAGAATAAGATCGGCTAATTCCATAATACCGCGCTTGATGCCCTGCAGTTCATCGCCACCAGCGGGTAATAGCAGCAATAGAAACATATCAGTCATATCCGCCACTGCAGTTTCCGATTGGCCTACGCCCACGGTTTCCACCAGAATTACATCAAAGCCAGCAGCTTCGCAGAGTAACAGCGACTCCCGAGTTCGGCGTGTGACGCCGCCCAGAGTTTTGCCTGCGGGGGATGGCCGCACGAAGGCATTTTCCGCAAAGGCCAGGGTTTCCATACGGGTTTTATCGCCGAGAATAGAACCGCCAGTGACTGCGGAGGTGGGGTCTACGGCTAGGACCGCTACGTTGTGGCCAAGCTTAATCAGGTGATTGCCGAAGGCTTCGATAAAGGTGGATTTGCCGACGCCGGGGACACCGGAGATACCCAGGCGAATGGATTTGCCGGTGTCGGGCATCAGGGCTTCTAAGAGAGCAGTGGCTTGCTGACGATGATCGGCGCGGGTCGATTCCACTAGGGTAATGCCCTTGGCGAGGGCGCGACGGTCACCGGCTTTGATCTGCTCTGCTAACATTTATGGGCCTTTTCTTTCCTTGTTGTGACTCTGTTGTCGCTGTTAGTTTCTGAGTGTTGCGGCGCGGAGATCCTTCAACTTCGCTCAGGATGGCAGCTCGCTGGATAAAGGCTCTAAGAATACCTTTATTCAAAATTCAGAATAATCTCATCCACCATCAGACTATCACCCTCAACCGCGGATATTTTACCAACAATACCATCTTGAATGGCACGCAGGCTATTCTCCATTTTCATCGCCTCAACCACAGCCAGCTCTTCACCCTCTTTAACTTCCTGCCCTTCAACAACGACCAACTTGACCAGCAGTCCCGGCATAGGTGAGAGCAAGAACTTCGACATATCCGCAGGCGGTTTATAGAGCATGTGGGCACTCAACTTGGCAGCCCCTGGCGACAGCACTCGAGCATTGATCTCGGCACCGCGATAAAACAATTTATAACCTGCAGATGTAGTCTCAACCTGCACCGAAACGCTTTTGCCATTTACCCGCGCTTGGAACAATGGCTGCCCAAGGCTCCATTCAGTTTCAACCTCATAATCCTGATCATTCAAGCTCACCCAATAACCGCTGTCGATTAGTTCAACAACAACTGGAGTCTGCTGATCCGCCACCATCACCACCCAGCTATTTTCGGCGGCATGTTCATGACCGGCCAACTGACCAGACAGCAAACTACCGCGTTCTTGGTGCAATTGATGGGCCGCAGCGGCCACAACCAAGGCAATGGCCGGGTCATCCTGGACCACCAGATCAGCATTAAACCCATCCGGAAATTCATCAGCAATAAAGTTAGTGGTCAGGCGTCCCTCGACAAATCGCGGGTGCACCATCAGGGCATTAAGGAAGCTGATATTGTGGTTTACGCCACGAATATAATAGTTATCCAAGGCCTCAACCATACGATCAATTGCCTGCTCACGATGATCACCATAGGTGATCAATTTGGCAATCATTGGGTCGTAGAACATCGATACCTCACCCCCTTCATAGACGCCGCTATCGACACGCACACCTTCACCCTGAGGCTCGGCATAACGCACCAACCGTCCGGTGGAGGGCATAAAGTTACGGAAAGGATCTTCGGCATAGACTCGAGATTCCATGGCCCAACCGGTCATGGTGACATCTTCCTGCGCCAGGGGAAGTTTCTCCCCTGCGGCAACACGAATCATTAACTCAACCAGATCCTGGCCGGTAACCAGCTCAGTCACCGGATGCTCGACCTGCAATCTAGTGTTCATTTCCAGAAAGTAAAAATTCATATTGGCGTCGGCAATAAATTCCACGGTGCCGGCAGACTGATAATCTACAGCGCGAGCCAGGGCGCAGCTCTGCTCGCCCATTTTCTGTCTTGTGGCTTGGTCCAAAAATGGCGATGGTGCTTCTTCAATAACTTTCTGATGACGGCGTTGAATAGAACATTCGCGCTCGCCCAGATAAATCACATTGCCATGACCATCGGCCATCACTTGAATTTCAATATGTCGCGGCTCTTGAATATATTTTTCAATAAAGATCCGCGTGTCACCAAAGCTAGAACGGGCTTCGTTGGTGGCACGCTCAAAACCGTCGCGACACTCATCTTCATTCATCGCCACGCGCATACCTTTACCGCCGCCACCGGCGGAGGCTTTGAGCATCACCGGATAACCAATCCCAGCACTGATTTCAACTGCGTGCTCCGCATCTCGAACCACATCGGTGTAACCGGGAATGCAGCTCACCCCCGCCTCTTGAGCAATTAATTTAGAGGTGATCTTGTCGCCCATGCTCTCTATAGCTTTTTTGCCAGGGCCGATAAAGACGATACCTGCAGCATCCAAAGCGTCGTGGAATTTACTGTTCTCAGAGAGAAAACCATAACCCGGATGCACGGCGTCTGCGCCAGTATCGAGACAGGCCTGAACGATTTTATCGATCACCAAATAGCTTTCCGAGGAAGCCGCTGGACCTATATTGACAGCCTCATCCGCCATCTGAACATGCAGTGCATCGCGGTCGGCATCGGAGTAAACCGCAACTGTGGCTATACCCATTTTTTTCGCGGTAGCAAAGACACGACAGGCGATCTCGCCTCGGTTGGCTACTAAAATTTTCTTTAACATAATTTTAATCTTCTATTAAAAAACGAACTAGAATTTCACCCAAAAAGCCTAGAGCGGAATATTGCCGTGCTTGCGCCAGGGGTTTTCAATATTTTTGTTTTTCAGCATGGCCAGAGAACGGGCCACGCGCTTGCGTGTACTGTGAGGCATGATCACATCGTCAATATAACCGCGCTTGCCAGCAATAAACGGATTGGCAAATTTCTTGCGATACTCTTCAGTGCGTGCTTCGATCTTTTCTGGGTCGCCAATATCTTTGCGGAAGATAATTTCTACAGCACCCTTAGGGCCCATAACGGCAATTTCAGCAGTGGGCCAAGCCAAGTTGGCATCGCCACGGAGATGCTTCGAAGCCATCACGTCATAGGCGCCACCATAGGCCTTACGGGTTATCACTGTGACCTTGGGCACTGTGCACTCGGCATAGGCGTAGAGCAGTTTGGCGCCATGCTTGATAATCCCACCGTACTCCTGACTGGTACCGGGCATAAATCCTGGCACATCGACAAAGGTTAGAACGGGAATATTGAAGGCATCGCAGAAGCGAATAAAGCGCGCGGCTTTTTTCGAGGCATCTATATCGAGACAGCCGGCCAGTACCATTGGTTGGTTGGCCACTACACCGACAGAGGATCCTTCAATGCGAATAAATCCGGTAATAATATTTTTCGCATAACTCACTTGAGTTTCAAAAAACTCCGCTTCATCGGCAACTTTTAAAATCACCTCTTTCATATCATAGGGCTTGTTGGGGTCATTCGGGATAATGGTATCCAGTGACATTTCAATGCGGTCGGCCGGATCTTCTGTGGGCCATACCGGCGGTTTTTCGCGGTTGTTGGCTGGCAGATAATTAAAGAAATGACGCAGCTTTGTCAGGGCGTCCACGTCATTGGCAAAGGCCAGATCGGCGACACCGGATTTACTTGAATGGGTTAGTGCACCCCCCAGCTCTTCGGCAGTAACCGTTTCGTGGGTCACGGTTTTCACTACGTCGGGGCCAGTGACAAACATATAAGAGCTGTCTTGGACCATAAAGATAAAGTCTGTAATGGCGGGGGAATACACAGCGCCGCCAGCGCAGGGGCCCATCACCATACTGATTTGCGGGATAACCCCACTGGCCATGACGTTGCGCTGAAAGACATCGGCATAGCCGCCGAGGGAGGCAACACCTTCTTGAATACGTGCACCGCCAGAATCGTTTAGGCCAATAATGGGAGCGCCGACTTTCATCGCTTGATCCATTAGCTTGCAGATTTTTTCTGCGTGAGCTTCGGAGAGTGAGCCGCCGAAGACGGTGAAGTCTTGACTGAAGACAAAGACGAGGCGGCCGTTGATGGTGCCATAGCCAATAATGACGCCGTCTCCAGGAACATGCTGCTGGTCCATATCAAAGTCAGTGCAGCGATGCTCGACGAACATATCCCACTCTTCGAAGCTGCCGTTATCCAGCAGCAGGTCGATGCGCTCACGGGCAGTTAGTTTGCCTTTGGCGTGTTGGGCGTCGATGCGGCGCTGTCCACCGCCAAGGCGAGCGCGGGCGCGCTTGGCTTCAAGTTCTGCAAGAATTTCGTGCATGGTTTTTTCCTTTAATGTTTATTTGTTCCCGAGTTTTTGTCTCGGATACATAATTTTTTTGTTCGGACTAACTACCCTGTCATCCTCAGAGAGCGCAGCGAACCGAAGGATCTGCCTGCAGGCTAGCAGCGTAGGTCGATGAGAGTCTTCGACTGCGCTCAGGATGAACAGTTGGGTGGCCTGAGGTCACAGAGCCTACTTAATCAACCCCAACACTTTCTCAGCCGCCTCGGGAATATTCGTCCCCGGACCAAAGATCGCCGCTACACCGGCCGCAGTTAACTCAGCGTAATCCTTCGGTGGAATCACACCCCCACAGATCACCAAAATCTCACCAGCACCCTGGGCCTGCAACGACTCAATCATCTTTGGCACCAAGGTCTTATGACCCGCGGCCTGAGAGGAAACTCCGACAATGTGTACATCGTTCTCAATCGCCTGGCGCGCAGCCTCTTCCGGGGTCTGGAACATAGGTCCCACATCCACATCAAAGCCCAGGTCAGCAAAGGCCGTCGCAATCACCTTAGCGCCGCGATCATGTCCATCTTGGCCCATCTTCACCACAAGCATGCGCGGACGGCGACCATGGGTTTCGGCAAACTCAGCCACTTTTTTCATAATATTCATAAAGTCCTCATCGCCTTCGTAGGCAGAACCATAGACACCGCTTATGGATCGGGTTTGCGCGCGGTGACGACCCCACTCTTCTTCCAGTGCATCACTGATCTCGCCCACAGTAGCTCGCACTCGAGCGGCATCCACAGCCAGTTCGAGCAAGTTACCCTCGCCGCTTTTCGCCGCCTCAGTCAATGCAGCCAGCGCCTTCTGGCAGGCGTCACTATCACGCTCAGCACGGACCTTTTCTAAACGGGCAATCTGTGAGACGCGCACAGCACTGTTATCAATATCTAGCACATCCACATCCGGCTCTTCAGCCAGCTGATATTTGTTCACTCCGACAATCACCTGGTCGCCGCGATCAACTCGCGCCTGCTGTAAAGCTGCGGCCTCTTCAATGCGCAACTTGGGCATTCCCGACTCAACCGCTTTGGTCATACCGCCGAGATCTTCCACTTCGTTGATCAGCGCCATGGCCGCCTCAACAAGCTCGTTAGTCAAACTCTCTATATAGTAGGAACCGGCCAGTGGATCGACCACTTTATTAACACCGGTCTCTTCCTGAATCACCAGCTGCGTATTGCGCGCAATACGGGCGGCAAATTCAGTTGGCAAACCCAGGGCCTCATCAAAGGCATTGGTGTGCAGAGACTGAGTGCCACCCAGTACCGCAGACATGGCCTCAATGGTAGTGCGCATAATATTGTTGTAAGGGTCTTTGCTAGTCAGACTGACACCAGACGTTTGGCAGTGAGTGCGGAGCAATAGCGAACGGGAATCCTTCGGCGCAAACTTCTCTTCGATTAATGTGGCCCACAAAATACGTGCCGCACGCAGCTTGGCTATCTCCATAAAGAAGTTCATGCCAATGGCAAAAAAGAACGATAGCCGCGGAGCAAAAGCATCCACATCCAAGCCGCTAGCAATGGCGGTGCGCACATACTCAATGCCATCGGCGATAGTGAACGCCAACTCCTGGACATTGGTCGCCCCGGCTTCCTGCATATGGTAGCCGCTGATGGAAATAGAATTAAATTTGGGCATCTTGGTGGCGGTGTAACCAATAATGTCCGCGACTATGCGCATCGACGGCTCAGGGGGATAGATATAGGTATTGCGTACCATAAATTCTTTGAGAATATCGTTCTGCAGGGTTCCAGCAAGCTGCTCTGGTGCCACACCCTGCTCTTCTGCGGCCACTATATAGCTCGCCATAATTGGCAGCACTGCGCCGTTCATGGTCATGGACACAGAGACCTTATCTAGCGGGATACTATCGAAGAGGATCTTCATATCTTCAACCGAATCAATCGCCACACCAGCCTTGCCCACATCACCCTCTACGCGCGGATGGTCAGAGTCATAGCCGCGATGGGTCGCCAGATCGAAGGCCACAGATAAACCCTGCTGACCAGCAGCCAGATTGCGACGGTAAAAGGCATTGGATTTTTCAGCCGTGGAGAAACCAGCATATTGACGAACCGTCCAGGGACGGCCAGCATACATAGTCGCCTTAGGCCCGCGCTTATAGGGCGCAAAGCCCGGCAGGTTATCCATATGATTTAGGTCCGCGGTATCTTCAGCGGTATACAGAGGTTTGACATCAATACCCTCAGGGGTCTGCCAAACCAAGTCATCGGTTGAACGTCCACGCAGCTCTTTTGCCGCAAGCTGTTCCCAGTCACTGAGAGTCGGTTTTTTATCGTCGGCCATAATTTTCTCGAAATTGTTGTGTGCCAATCACAGGCTGGCATCTATTGAAACGCACTATGCAGGACTACGCCAGTCAATAGAAGGTCTAAATTCAACAGCAAAAAGCACATTTATTGCCATTTTATTAGGGTTTATCTGGCTTTAAGTGGTATAAAAGCAGCCTAAACTCACAAATAACATCGCTTAGCTTGCGCTTTATATAGAGCACTATTTAATGGCCACAATCTGCAACCACCATGTTCTCTCCTGCATGCATGGACTCAGACAGAACAGCCTTCCTCAGCAGCAGGCCCTTGAGCGCGCCGGCATTAATCCCGCAGTTATGGACAACCGCAGCCAGCGAGTGCACACCGATCAGGTGGCGCGGCTATTTAAAACAGTGCAGGAAACCCTTAACGATGAGTTTATGGGCTTCACCCAGAACAACTGCAAAGTGGGACTCTTTGCCACCATGGCTGAGCTGGTCAGCCACTGCAGTACATTGGGTGAACTACTAGAAAAAGCGTTGAATTTTTACAACCTTGTGAGCGACGATATCCCCATGCGCCTGAGTCGTTCACGGGGCAATGCGGTGCTCAGCTTTAAGATGGCCAAACCGGAACTGGACCCAGAGCATTTTATGGCAGAGTTTTGGCTGGTGATCTGGCACCGCTTTCCGAGCTGGTATATAGGCCAGCCAATCCGCCTGCAAGAAACTCACTTTACCTTTAGTGCGCCGCAGCACCGGGACGAACTGCAGATCATGTTTCCCGCCGATCTGCAATTTAATAGCAGCGCCAACCGGCTTATATTTGATGCCCAGTATCTGGATAAACCGCTGTTGAGATCCGCTCAAGAACTGGCGCTATTTGTAGAAAATGCCCCTGCGGATGTAATGACTATCCCAGGGTCCGATAGTACTCTAGAAGCACAGATTGAGCGCATTATCACGCAGCGTCACCCGGATAGACTGATCTTTGTGCCCATACATCAGATGGCCGGGGAGCTGGGCATTAGCTCCCAGACATTGCACCGCAGGCTAAAAGAGAGCGCCACCAGTTATCAGAAGATTAAAGACAACTTGCGCCGGGAAGTGGCGATTCAGAAGTTGGTGAATGAACGGCTCTCAGTTGAGCGGGTTGCTGAGATTGTTGGATTTACTGAATCCCGCTCGTTTACCCGAGCGTTTAAGCATTGGACTGGGTTAACGCCACGAGAGTACTGCAAGCAGCGCATCACACCACCAGCCAAAACCATTCACCCCGATTAAAAGCAACACCCCAATAGGCCTCACAACAATTTGTATGGACCTTCGCCCATTTGCTAAAAATACTCAGCAATAATGAAATCCCTTATCTATATTGATGCTTGGCAAAAACCGATTTTTGTCACAACTCATCTTATAAGGAAATAATTTATGTTTAAAAAAGCATTAATCATCGGTGCAATCGCGTCCATAGCGTCTTTCTCAGCAACTGCAGAACAATCCGCTCTGTCCTACACCTACGCCGGTATTGGTTATGAAACCGGCGATATCGCTGACATCGATTTCAGTGGGTTTGGCATCTATGGCAGCAAAGCACTCAATGAGTCATTTTTCCTCACTGGGTCATACCTCTCCATCGAATCAGACGATCAGTTCACCGATGGCTTTGTAACAGATGACATTGAAGCGACTGGTTTTCAATTTGGCGTTGGATTCCACACCCCCATTAGCCCGACCGTGGATTTTGTCAGCACACTTTCTTACTCAGATGCAGAAGTTGAATTCGCAGACGAATCAGAAGATGGCAACGGTTACGTACTTGCCGCCGGTGTTAGGGCATTGCCCTCAGATGTGTTGGAATTATCTGCTTTTATCGATTATGCCGATGTTGATGATGGCAGTGAAACGGGCTATTCACTGGGCGCAAGATACTTCACTACGCCAGATATTTCTCTTGGCCTAGGCTATGGCTCCTCAGATGATTTCGATGCCATCACATTTGATGTCCGTTTCGATATGTAACAACCAAGCAGCATCCGTAGCCAGGGGGAATCTTTTCCTGGCTACCTCCCGCATTTTGCACCTGTAATAAATCCTTACAAATTGCCATCTAACACCCCAGGCAACATCCCAGTCACCCAAACTCAGCAATCTTTATACTGCAAATAGAATCAACCCCACAGATAACTAGCCGCAGTATAGTGAGACGCGTGCGATCGGCTCCAAGCACAAATACCAAAGCAACAAACCAATGACCTACGCCACCAAACCAAGTACCCTAAAGCTCTAACTTTATAGCTTTTAAAAGAACCCCATGCCCAACGAAAAAATCCGCCTTACTCAATACAGCCATGGCGCCGGCTGCGGCTGCAAAATCGCCCCCGGTGTCCTCGAGAGCATCCTCAAAACCGACTTTGTCGCTCCCGATGATCCGCGCCTGCTAGTGGGTAACAACACCAAAGACGATGCCGCGGTCTATGACCTTGGCGACGGCACCGGCGCCATCAGCACTACCGACTTCTTTATGCCGATTGTCGATGACCCCTTTGAGTTTGGCCGTGTCGCAGCAACCAACGCGATCAGTGATATCTATGCCATGGGTGGCACACCAATGATGGCCATTGCGATTCTTGGTTGGCCTATCAATGTGCTGCCGGCAGAGGTAGCGCAAAAAGTTATCGATGGCGGACGTCATGCCTGTGGCGAAGCCGGTATTCATCTGGCGGGCGGGCATTCAATTGATTCACCAGAACCGATCTTTGGCCTGGCTGTCACCGGTCGTGTAGATCTAGCTCAACTTAAACAGAACAGCACAGCTCGAGCAGGGGATATTTTATTCCTTACCAAACCCATAGGTGTCGGCATTCTCACCACCGCTGAAAAGCAGTCTAAGTTGCAGCCAGAACATGCCCGCCTAGCCGTGGAAAGCATGATGAAGCTGAACACTATTGGCGCCGAGTTGGCCAAAATTGACGGCGTCAGCGCCATGACCGATGTCACCGGTTTTGGCATATTGGGCCACTTGTTGGAAGTCTGTCAGGGCAGCGAACTCTCAGCCACTGTAAATCTGCAAGCTGTTCCACTGCTGGACGAGGCCGTAATTGATTACCTTGAACAGGGCTGCATCCCCGGCGGCAGTATTCGCAACTGGCAGAGCATAAGCGAGCATGTCAGCGGCACCGATGAGCAGAGCCAAACCTTGCTCTGTGATCCACAGACCAGTGGTGGTTTGTTAGTAGCCGTTGCACCAAACAGCGCCGATGCCGTCAGTAACCTATTAAAAAGCGCAGGCTGCTATCACCTGCCGATTGGAACACTAGCTGAAGTAACCGATAGCTCCACAGGTTCAGCCACCATTAAGGTGCTCTCGTGACAAACGCCCCCCTGAGTATCCTGCCTCTGGTAGACGACTATCGCCAACTGCTGCTCGACGGCATGCCAATGATCGACGTGCGCGCGCCGATAGAATTTGCCTCTGGCGCACTACCCAACGCGGCCAACCTACCCTTAATGAGCGACGACGAACGTCACCAAGTGGGTATCTGCTATAAAGAGCAGGGCCAACAAGCCGCCATTGAACTGGGCCACCAATTAGTTCAGGGGGATGTCAAAGCCCAGCGCATAGAAGCTTGGCAGAGCTTTATCAGCGCCAACCCCAATGCGGTTTTATATTGCGCCCGGGGCGGACTACGCTCGCAGCTAAGTCAGGAATGGCTGGCACAGGCAGGCATCCATTGCCCCAAAGTCACAGGCGGCTATAAATCTCTGCGTGGCTTTTTGTTTAATTATCTCAATGACTACTGTCTGCAAGACCACCCATTGGACACAGACTGCAACCCAGAGAAATTTATTATCCTGTCCGGTATGACCGGCACCGGCAAAACCGACATTATGCTGCAGCTAGAAACCGGCATTGATCTAGAAGGTGCTGCCAATCACAAAGGCTCCAGCTTTGGCCGTCCGCTCAATGGCCAACCGGCTCAGATTGATGTTGAAAATCGAATCGCCCTTGACCTGCTTAAAATCGAAAATAACCACCCTGGCAAAAGCGTTATTCTAGAAGATGAAAGCCGCAATATTGGCGCCCGTCACCTGCCACCCTGCCTTGCAGATTCGATGGCGCAAAGCCCCATAGTGGTGATTGAACTGCCACTGGAAGAACGTATCGACAGACTCTGGCAGGAGTATGTGATCGAGCGCTACAACAACACCCTCGCCTATCATGGCGAACGCGGTGAAGAGGAATTTTACCAGTATTTGGTGGACAGTTTATTGCGCGTAAAAAGACGTCTCGGGGGTAAGCGTACTGAGGAAATTTTAGCGCTGATGGAGTCGGCGATTGCGATTCAGCATACAGATGACTTTGCCAGCCATAGGCAATGGTTGAATGCGCTGACAGTGGATTACTATGATCCTATGTATAGCTATCAGCTGAGCAAGAAGCAGGAGCGGGTGCTGTTTCGGGGGGATCGCGCTGCCGTTATGGAGTGGCTTGGTCGGAGGTAGGCTGCCGCGGCTCCTGGCGTTACTCAAGCAACTAGGCCCCAAACCTCGGCAACGTCAACTTAAACCAAATCGCCGCAGCTCTCAGCCCAAATCCCATCAAAAACGCCACAGTCGCCGCAATACTTTCGTTAACACCTAACTGATGCAGGCCCACATACCCAGCAGCTCCCACCAGCGCACAGCTGATATAAATCTCCGGACGCATCAGGGTCAATACTTCTGCGCAGAGCACATCCCGCATCAGCCCACCAAAAGTAGCTGTCATCACGCCCATGACCACGGCAATCATCGGCGGCACTTGATATGCCATCGCAGCCTGCGCTCCCATAACCGCAAACACCGCCAAACCAATTGCATCAGTCCATAAGATCCAGGCGTCCCGTTTGCGATAAAGGTCTACGGTGAAGTAGGTTAATGCGGAAGCGCCAATACAGATATAGACTGCCATTGGGTTGTGCACCCAGCTGACTGGAGAGATGCCCAGCAATAGATCTCGCAGGGTGCCGCCACCGACGCCGGTGACGGTGCCAACAAGAATAAAGCCAAGAATATCCATGCGCTTTTCAGCGGCAAACAATGCCCCTGACACCGCGAAGACGACGGTCCCGATTATGGAGAATCCGAAGAGCAGTTGGTCCAGTGAGGTCATTGGGGTTTGATCACAACTCTGGGTTAGCGCGGCTGCATGCGCACGCCGCCATCGAGACGAATGGTTTCGCCGTTCAGATAGCTATTCTCAACCATATGCACCACTAGCTGGCCAAACTCGGCCGGTTCCCCTAGACGTTTAGGGAAGGGAATATTGGAGACGATACCGTCTTGGACTGGTTGCGGCATGCTCATCATTAGCGGCGTTGCCATAACGCCGGGGGCGATGGTGTTAACACGGATACCCTGGCTGGCTAAATCGCGAGCCATGGGCAGGGTCATACCCACTATGCCGCCTTTGGTGGCTGAGTAGGCTACCTGTCCCATCTGGCCGTCAAAGGCGGCGATGGAGGCGGTATTGATGATGATGCCTTTTTCGGTTTTTGCATCTGCTTCGTTGCGGGCCATGGCGGCTGCGGCGCAACGTGAGATATTGAAGGTGCCGATCAGGTTTACTTCGATGACTTTGCGGTAGTGATCTAAGTTGTGGGGGTCGCCATCGCGATTAATGGTTTTTTCGGCTATGCCTATGCCTGCACAGTTGACGCAAATGTCGACGCGACCAAGATCGCCAAGGATAGTTTCGAAGGCGGCTTCTACATCTGGGCCACTGGAGACATCGAGCTGAATAAAGCGCGCCTGGCTCTCACCCAGCTCTGCCACTGCAGCGTTGCCGGCTTCTGCGTTCATGTCGATGATGACGACTTTGGCGCCGCCATCCACTAGTGCCTGTGCCGCTGCGCGACCTAAACCGGATCCTGCGCCTGTGACTACTGCAACTTTGTTGTTTAGATTCATGCTTAACCCCTAGAGTAGGCGACTGACTTTGCAGCCAATTTAAAATCGTAAGTGTAGGACAGTTGCCGAGTTGCTACTCAATAGTTGCTGACCATTCAGTCTGCTACTTGCTGAACCAGTACAAAGGGCGGAATAACCAGTGCCCAGAGCTCTTGGTTTTTTTCGTACCACTCCGTTGCCTGTTGATCGCTGATTTCAAATAGACTGCTATCGGCCAACCACTGTTGAATCTGTGTGGCGTTGTCGCGGTTAAATTCTATGGCGACTTTAATCAGGTCGGCGTGGGCTGCTGTGCCCAAGACATTGCCAGCGGCATAGTGGATTTGCAGGTCATGCCAGGCAATTTTTGCGGTTTCGCTGTTTAAACGGGCAATTAATTCTTGCTCTTCGGTTTGCTTCTTTGAAGTCTGCTGCTCTGAAGTGTTCTGATCAGTCATCGCTCAACCCATCCAGTTGCAGAAGTTGCGCAGCAACTGCAGGCCAGCGTCGGCACTTTTTTCTGGGTGGAATTGCACGGCGAAGAGGTTTTTATGGCTTAGGGCTGCGGCAAAATTCGGTCCGTAGTTACAGCGCCCGGCAATATAGTTTGGGTCGGCTGGTGCCACATAGTAGCTGTGGACAAAGTAGAAGCGGCTGTTCTGTGCAATGCTATGCCACAGGGGGTGATCAATGCTCTGCTCGACACTGTTCCAGCCCATATGGGGCACTTTGAGTCTGCCGCCCTGGTCGTCGACTAAGTTGTCGCCAAAGAATTTGACTTCGCCGGGCAATAACCCAAGGCAGTCTACACCGCCATTTTCCTCGCTGCGCTGCATCAGGGCTTGCATGCCGACGCAGATGGCCAAAACCGGTTTGGTTTTCATCGCTTGGTTGACTACATCGCCGACATTTAGTCGGTTTATCTCGCCCATGCAATCGCGGATGGCGCCGACACCGGGGAAGACAACGCGATCGGCATCTTCGACCACATTGGGGTCGGCGGTAATAGAGACTTTGGCGCCCGGGCAGACGTACTCAAGGGCTTTGGCCACGGAATGGAGGTTACCCATCCCGTAGTCGATGACGGCTATATGGCTGCGAAAATCACTCATAAGATTACTTCGTATGTGGCAAACAAACCAAAGAATAGGTTAGAACAGGTACTCGTCGATCAGCTCAAGGTACTCATTAGCGGCTCAGACTGTCTTAAAGAGTACCCTTTGTAGATGGCATAACACCGGCCATGCGCGGATCAGCAGAAGCGGCGATTCTAAGGGCGCGACCAAAGGCTTTAAAGATGGTCTCGACCTGGTGGTGGGCATTGGCGCCGCGCAGGTTATCGATGTGCATTGACACCAGTGCGTGATTAACAAAGCCCTGGAAAAATTCACGGGTCAGGTCGACGTCAAAGGTGCCGACGTGACTGCGGACAAAATCGGCTTTCATGATCAGGCCTGGGCGTCCGGAAAAGTCCATTACAACACGCGACATGGCTTCGTCCAGTGGCACATAGGCGTGGCCATAACGGGTCAGGCCTTTCTTATCGCCAATGGCTTGATTAATCGCCATACCCAAAGTGATACCTATATCTTCAACCGTGTGGTGATCGTCGATGTGCGTATCACCCACTGCTTGAATATCCAGATCCACTAAACCGTGGCGCGCGATCTGATCGAGCATGTGGTTTAGAAATGGCACCGGTGTATTAAAGTTTGCAATACCGGTTCCATCCAGATTCACGGTTACGGTGATCTGTGATTCAAGTGTATTGCGTGTCACTGTCGCGATGCGATCAGCCATGGTGTTCTCCAGCAGCGGTGTATTTTTGAGCGAGCTTGTTACAAGCATCTAATCTAGTCGCTATTATAACCGTAATTTGCAGGTTGTTTCGAAACAATTAGCTGATAGACTATTTGACATGAGCTATGTCGTGAAAAATTATAAGTGGTTTTTTGCCCTTACGCTAAGTCTAATTTTAGGCTTGGGTTCTGCGGTTGCGTCGGCGCATACTCATACCGATAGCGAGCATCAAAATAGCAGCTGTGAACTCTGCGTTCTACCAACTATAGCATCTGTTGCCAGCATTGATACGGCAGTTGATCATCCTCCAGTTAGCCCTGTCGCCGCTAATCAGATTAATTTGCGCATTGTCTGCGCAGCGGTTCAGTCCAACAATCTCGCTAGAGCCCCACCTAACCACCTGTAAGTTTCGCAGCATAATTTCCGAATTTTAAAATTACAGGTGAAAAATGAAAATCCAAAATTATATTGGGATTGCCTTTTTGGCGATCCTATCGTACCCGCTGTCAGCGACAGCAAACACTATTGCCAATCAATCTCACTCAGAGCTGGAAGAAGTCATAGTAACGGCCTCGCCACATCAGAAAACTGTTCAAGAGATTGCCGGCTCCTTTAATCTGCTGGCCAACGAAGACCTGCAGCGTGAGGCTGCGTCGACACTAGGTGAAACACTTCAGAATGAGGTAGGCATTTCATCTAGCTCGTTTGGCTCGGGAGTCGGCAATCCGATTATTCGTGGGCTCGGCGGCAAGCGCGTTGAAATATTACAAAATAGCAGTTCAGTGGGCGATGCCTCAGATATCAGTGCTGACCATGCTGTGGCTAGTGAAGCGCTGCTGGCAGACCGCATAGAAATACTTCGCGGCCCCGCAACTCTTCGCTTTGGTCCCGGGGCTATAGGCGGCGTGATCAATGTTATCGACAACCGTATCCACACAGTCCCTTTCGATGGTGTAGAGGGCGCAGTTGAGTCACGCTATTCAAGCAATGGTAATGCCAAGGCGACGGTAGGCAGGTTTGATGCGGCTTTCTCAGGTTTTAATCTGCATTTGGATGCGGTTACGCGAGACAGCAACACCATCTCAATTCCAGGATCTGCGCTTTCCGCTAATGCTCTTGACGCTTTAGATGATGCTGTTGAGGTTGATGCTGCTGATGGCTCCATAGAGAATAGTGATGCCAAAGCCGACTCTTTTTCAGCCGGTCTATCTTGGGTTGGAGAAGATACTGTAATTGGCTTTAGCTACAGTAAGTTGGATAACAACTATGGTCTGCCGCCCTCTAGTCACAGTCATGAAGGACACGACGAGCACGACGAAGATCATGAGGGCGAAGAGCTCTCAGGGGAACCAGAACAGTTTGTGCGCATTGACATGCAGCAGCAAACCTATCAGACCAAGCTGCTGTTTAGTGATCTCGGTGAGTTTTTTGGTCAAGTAGATGTGGATTATGCCTATACCGATTACCAGCACACTGAGCTCGAGTTCGAACCCAACACTGGCGCGGTGATGATCGGCTCTCTGATTGAATCCGTGAGCCACAATCTCCGAGCGGAGTTAACTCATAATGAATATTTGGGTTGGCGCGGTGCCTGGGGCCTACAGATCAGTGATAGAGACTTTGGGGCCAGTGGTGAAGAGGCGTTTATCCCAGACTCTGAAACCTTCAGTAGCGGTATTTACTGGCTAGAAGAAACTGAACTCGCACTGGGCAATCTCGAGCTGGGACTGCGTTTTGATCAACAGGAAATCACCCTAGTAGGGCAAGAGATTGATCACTCCACAGTTAATGCGGGCGCTAGCTGGTTCTTGCCTATCAACCAACAACAGCGACTGAGTCTGGTTCTCTCTCATAGCGAGCGTGCGCCGGCGGCAGAAGAACTGTTGAGTAATGGCGTGCATATTGCCACTAATAGCTTTGAAATTGGCCAGCGCAATTTAGACACTGAGTCCGCCAATAGCTTAGAACTAACCTGGGTCTTTAGAGATACTGACAATAGCCGCTTCAATGCGCGAGTGAGTGCCTATCACAACCAATTTCAGCGCTATATCTATCTGCAAGACACTGGTCTCGCTTTTAGCCATGACTTAGAGCAAGACGGCTTGCAAGGTATAAATGCCTGTTCAGCGGATATTGCTGACTTCGACGGTAGTTTTGAAGAACTAGCCGAGTCGGTTGGCTGCTTCACTTATCAACAACGTGATGCTAGCTTTAGCGGTATTGAGGTAGAAACCAGCTGGTCTCTGTCTGATACTCAGCGTGTTGAACTGCAGGGAGACATTGTCCGCGGCCGTTTTAATCAGGGTGTACACAGAGATATTCCCCGCTTACCGCCGGCAAAAGTTCGCGCTAGCTGGATTTATCAGAATGACAGCTGGCGAGGGGCAATCAATCTAACTCACGCGGCGTCACAAACCCGTGCGGGGCTAAATGAATCAGTAACTGATAGCTACAACAGACTTGATGCATCCCTTTCCTATCAACGGGCGAGTTGGTCTGTGTTCCTCAAGGGGCAGAACTTAACCGATCAAAACATCCGCAATGCCACATCATTGTTGCGTGATATTGCTCCAGAGGCAGGACGTAATCTGACTGTTGGGGTAAGATACCAGTTTTAATCGGGGCGGCTAAATAGCCTGTCTGATTCGAGTCTTAGACGTAGAGGTTATTGTGGGTAACGTTATTACATGGCTGCTAAAAGCAGTGGTGTCGCTGCTGGTAATTATTGCTTTAGGGGTGGTCTATCTGCTGGTAGCTGTGGACCCCAATGACTTCAAATCCGAGATAAAATCTGCCGCCGCTAGTCAGGGCCTTGAGTTGTCGTTAGACGGTAATTTGAGCTGGCAGTTTTTGCCTCAGATCGGTGTTGTGGTCGAACAGGTTGAGTTCGCTCACAGCACTGTCGCCTCGGGTAAAATTAGCGAATTATCACTCTCAGTTAGCTGGGCTGAGCTGTTTAATATTGACCTGTCGTCTAACCGACTCCCTGTGGGTTCAATTGACGTTCGCGACGCAACAATTTTACTCGCCGAGCTAGCGCCCAATACCTTCCCAATTCAGTTGAAACGCTTCAACGCCAACGTTAATAATTTCTCTCTGACTGGCGAAGGTTTTTCTTTAGAGGCATCGGCACAGATTTTCTCCGGGCTTGCCTTAGACCTTGATGCGACTCTCGCACTACAGATGGATACCAATAGCGGCGTTATTGATGAAGTTATTGTCAGTGAGCTGGAAGCATCAATTGACAACATGGAGATCACCGGGCAATTTAATGCCAGGAATAATTTCGCTACAGCTCAAGGCAGTCTGCGCAGCAATCGTTTTGATCTGCAACAGCTGGTTAAAACTGTAGGGATGAGTTTTCCGCTGGTAAAATTACCTTTGATGGCATCCAAGGAAGCACTCACCGCGGTTAGCTGGAACAGCAGTTTCAATACCGATATGAATGGCCTTTCAACGTTTAATACGCAGCTCGAACTAGACAATCAAGCGATCAATATCGCCAGTAAGGTTGATCACCGCATCCACAATCTCTATATGCGAGTCTCCGGTGACCAATTTGATATGAGCGACTATTTAGCTGCAGACAGCAATAGTAGCGAGCAAAATGGCGCACTGTTTGCGCCTCTAGCTGTGCCCTTTGCTCTGTGGCTGGGACGCAGTCAGATGGAGCTCTCACTAAGTAAGCTTAAACTCTCTGAATTCGAGGCTGACAATATCTACCTCAACCTATTTGGCAACCAAAAGGTGTTGCGCCTGAGTTCATTTAATAGCGATATCTTTGACGGTCAGGTCAATGCCACTGGACGTCTGGATATGCGGTCAAGCACGCCGAGCTTTAACTTGCAGACCTCTCTGAGCAACATAGATCTGCAGCTGGCACTGGCAGCTATGGCCGACAGTAGTGATATGTCAGGACTTCTGAGCCTTGAAGCGACAATTCAGAGTGCGGGCAATAGTAGAGACGCGATTATTCAGGAGCTCCGTGGCGGCGGTGAAATTATTATTCTAGACCCTGCCTATGCTGCAATTAATGCGGAGGAAATGTTTTGTAATGCAGCGGCGCTCTTGGGCAGTGGCGGCAGCCGAAATAGCTGGTCCAAGGGAACCCAATTTGAAACTCTTACCGGCAACTATCAGCTCGCTGACGGCAAGCTACAGTTTAGCGACATGAAGACCGCGACTGGCAATATTGCCATTGCCGCGCGGGGTAACATAGAGCTGGCTCAGCAGCGCTATAACCTTATTGCGGATACTAGAGTTAACGGCACTTCCACTAGCGCCTCGGGCTGCTCAGTGAACAAAAAACTGCAAAATCGCAGCCTGCCATTTATATGCAGTGGCAGTTTTGAGCAAGATACTACAACTAGCTGCAAGCCAGATGAAAAGCTGATTAGAGATCTGCTTAAAGACAGTGTCTACGAGCAGCTCGGCGAAAAATTGTTCAAGACGCCAGCAACCACTGACGGCGACACAGGGGAGCAGAGCGATCCACTGAAGAGCTTGTTAAAAGGCATTTTCGAAAAAAACCTTCGATAACACACCTTCGATAAGGCGCCACCAAAAAAAAGCAATCAATAACGAGCAGCTACGCTATGCGTCCAGCGCAATTCCAAAAAGCCGTACTCGACTGGTTTGACCAATATGGTCGCACCAACCTGCCCTGGCAGCAGGACACTGGCGCCTATCCTGTTTGGGTATCAGAGATCATGTTACAGCAGACCCAGGTATCCACGGTGATTCCTTACTTTGAGCGCTTTATGCAGAGCTTTCCGACTGTGCATGACTTGGCCGCTGCTCCATTGGATGATGTATTACATCATTGGACCGGCCTGGGCTATTACGCCCGAGCACGCAATCTTCACAAAACAGCACAGCATGTTGCCACTCAACTCAACGGGCAATTTCCAGACAATGTTACACAGCTAATTGAGCTGCCGGGAATTGGCCGTTCAACTGCTGGAGCAATCAGTTCGATTGCCTTTAACAATCAAGCCAGTATTCTCGACGGTAACGTTAAAAGAGTTCTGGCGCGCTTTAGCGCAACAGAGGGCTGGCCCGGTAAGCGTGAGGTGGTTGAGAAGCTCTGGTTGATCGCTGAGACATTAACACCACTCGACCGGATTGCGGACTACACACAGGCGATGATGGATCTAGGGGCAACCCTGTGCACACGTTCGTCTCCAAGCTGCAGCGAGTGTCCACTGATGTCGAGTTGCGTAGCTTATAAACAAGGCAATCCGAAAGACTATCCCGGCAAGAAAGCAAAGAAGCAATTGCCGGTTAAGACGGCCTACTTTTTAATCCTGCGCAATGCGCTTGGAGAACTGCTGCTAGAGCAAAATCCACCAATGGGTCTCTGGGGTGGCCTGTGGATCTTTCCTCAGTGTGAGACTGAATCTGAGCTGTCCCAGCTGTATTTAAGACTAGGAGTTGAACCGGGATCTCAAGCCATTAAAGCAGTAAAGCGTCATACCTTTAGTCACTTCCACTTGGACTATCAACCAGTACATGCAACCGTGCTAGAGGCTGGAACTTCTCCGGCGCTGGTTACCGAGTCGTCCAATCAAGTCTGGTATAACCCACAGAATCCACTATCATTGGGCATGCCCGCACCGATCAAAGCGCTGCTTTCTAATATCGCCTAGAATCAGACAGTAAGTACATTTAAAAACAACCATTTAATTAAGAGGTTAGTTATGGCCCGCACCGTATTGTGCCGCAAGCTCAAGAAAGAACTTCCCGGCCTAGAATTACCGCCCTTCCCTGGTAAAGCAGGTGAAGATATTTTCTACAATGTTTCCAAGCAGGCCTGGGCCGAGTGGATGAGCCACCAAACCACATTGATTAATGAAAAGCACCTTAGCATGATGGATCTCACTGCTCGAACCTATCTAGCGGAACAGCGTACAAAGTACTTTGCCGGGGAAGAATTCGATAAGGCTGACGGATACGTGCCACCGACCGAATAATCCCTTGACGAAGCGCAATTCAAACGCTTTAATACGCGCCTCTTGAGACATGAGCAGCACAACTCGAGACGCCCGGTTAGCTCAGTTGGTAGAGCAGAGGATTGAAAATCCTCGTGTCCTTGGTTCGATTCCGAGACCGGGCACCATAATTCAAAGAAGCCTCAGTTAACGCTGGGGCTTTTTTGGTTCTGTAAGAAAGACATCGAACGGTTAGATGGACTCGTGCTAAAGCACTCGGGATTTCACCCCGCCTTCGCATGCGAATGCGCCCAAAATGCTGCGCATTTAGTCCGAGACCGGGCACCATAATTCAAAGAAGCCTCAGTTAACGCTGGGGCTTTTTTGGTTCTGTAAGAAAGACATCGAACCGGTTAGATGGACTCGTGCTAAAGCACTCGGGATTTCACCCCGCCTTCGCATGCGAATGCGCCCAAAATGCTGCGCATTTAGTCCGAGACCGGGCACCATAATTCAAAGAAGCCTCAGTTAACGCTGGGGCTTTTTTGGTTCTGTAAGAAAGACATCGAACGGTTAGATGGACTCGTGCTAAAGCACTCAGGGATGAACCCAGAGAGACTGCAGTGGCAATGTATCTCCGGGTAGCCGCTAAATTTTAAGCAAAAAAAACCCCGCACGGGATAACGTACGGGGGTTT
>AZIN01000003.1:25033-302449 GCA_000511875.1 Gammaproteobacteria bacterium MOLA455 | reverse complement strand
TGAATCTATGAGTTACTTGCTTTTGATGTTTTATAATCCAACATCAACTAGCAAGTACCCACACGCATTGCTTGATTAAATTTTTAAAGAACGATTCGCTCATCAGAGCGGGGGGCGTATTCTATAGATCGCCAACCTTTTGTCAACATAATAATGAACTAAATAACACTAAATCCACTCTCTGTAACTGGTCTAACTTGGTCTTCTCAACATTTCTGTTGGGAGGGCGCATTCTAGCGTCAGCGCTGAACATGTCAACAGAAAATGGTAATTAAATGCAATGCTTTCACTATTGTAGTTTCCGCGACCAGTTTGACTTTGGACAACCTACCTTTGGCGGTTAAAAAACCGTCTGATTTATGCCGGCCGGTTCGAGTTTTTGCTTTAAGAGTTTGACAATTTTGCAGCCCACCAACCTGCCGTCAAGCCAGAGCTAGGACATGAGAGATTTAGGTAATTAGCCCTAAGAAAGCTAGCGAGGCACTTTGCGAGGCCGGACCTGCTACCAAGAGATGTCTCACATGCCCTCGAGAGAAAGTTTTAGTGGCTGAGATAACGGAGTTGGCATGACAGTGGATTCCGCGCGACGGAGAATGATGTTAGCGAGAGGCAGCACATCATGCGCCCCTGCGATCGAGCTAAGCGCAGAAAAACCGGCAATTTAACAACTACTTCTTTTTCTTGTCATCCTGCCGCTTACTGTACTTAGTCACCGGCTTTTTCTTAAAGGTTGGCTTGTTGACTGCCTTGCCTTTAGTGCTATAGGGGTTTTCTGAAGTACGGTATTCCACTCGCACAGGGGTGCCGTGCAAACCCAACTCGCGGCGAAAGATCTTTTCCAAATAACGAGTGTATTGAGCAGGTACTGAATCGGTTTGGTTGCCGTGAACAATAATGATTGGCGGGTTGCGTCCACCGGCGTGGGCAAAACGCAGCTTGATACGTCGCCCGTGAACCAGCGGCGGCTGATGCTCCTCCACCGCGCCTTCCAATACCTTGGTCAAGCGTGAAGCACTGAGTGCATCGGTAGCAGCACGATAGGCGTTTTCAATGGAGTCATAGAGATTACCGACACCAGTACCATGCAGGGCTGATATAAAGTGTACATCGGCAAATTCAGCAAAGCGCAACCGGCGCTTAATATCTTCCTTGATCTTCTCGCGCTTTTCCGGCTCCAGGCCATCCCATTTATTGACGCCTATAACCAAACCGCGACCGGCATCGATTACTGACCCCATCAAATGGAGATCCTGCTCCACCAACCCTTCGTGGGCATCGACCATCAGTACTACGACGTTGGCATCATCAATAGCCTGCAGTGTTTTAACAATCGAGAATTTCTCAATCGCCAACTTTATATTTTTACGCTTACGAATACCGGCGGTATCGATCAGCGTGTACTTTTTGCCGTGGCGCTCATAGTCGATATAAACGCTGTCGCGAGTTGTACCAGCCTCATCGAAAACCACTACTCGATCTTCACCTAACAGGCGATTGACCAGTGTTGATTTACCTACATTGGGACGACCCACTACGCCGATTCGAATACCGTTTAACCCACTGTTATCCGGTTCGGCGTATTCGGGATAGGGTTCGAGCAGCTCCTCCATCATCGAGCGTACGCCGCGACCGTGGGTTGCTGTAGTCGGGAACATGCCGGAGAAACCCAACTGATAAAAATCGGCCAGTGCCTCTGCAGGATCCAGGCCATCGATTTTGTTGGCCACTAAATAGACTTTGCGGTTTTTCTTGCGCAGGGTCTCGGCGATCATATGATCGGCGGCAATAATTCCTGAACGACAGTCGACAATAAACAACACGATATCGGCTTCATCCATGGCCAACAGGGACTGTTCAGCCATACCTACGTCTATGCCCTCTTCCTCGCCACTGATGCCGCCAGTATCAATAACCATAAAGCGCCGATCATACATCTCGCCATCGCCGTACTTGCGATCGCGGGTCAGACCAGAATAGTTTGCCACTAGGGCGTCACGACTGCGCGTGAGTCGATTGAATAGAGTTGATTTACCAACATTGGGGCGCCCAACAAGGGCGATAACAGGAATCATGGAATTAAAAATGCCGCATAGTTTAAGTGCGGCATTCTACGTTAGTTGACCGGACATCACACTAAAGAAAAGATGTAGTTGCCATGTCTCTTAAATGCTCCTTAGTATTAATCGTCGGAAGACGGCATTGCCATCATCAAAAATCCAGTAAATGCCGCATTGGATGGCGACAGACTGCTGTCGACTTTAGTTTTTGCCTGGTTAATTAGATCGCGGTAGGCAGTATAGAACTCCCAACTCGGGTTTGGCTTGTAGACCAAGCCCTCAACATCAAAATGCTTAATGACATTTTTCGCAGTGGTGGGCTTTACAAAGACTTCAATGGTCGGCGCATAGTAAGTGGGAATAATTGAAATTAGACTCCACTTCGCCAGTTTTTCAGTTTTCAACAGTTCCACTAGGGCTTGAAAACCGGCCTCTTTATTATCTGTATGCAACAAATCGTGCATGGCCTGAACCATAAAGGACTGTTCTCCGGGGGCCAAATGCTTAACAAAGTCGCGGAACTTGGGTTTCTCAAACATCGAGACCATCGAAGAGCGACCCACTATTTTGGCCATATCCTCTGCGTACTGGCTGATATTTTTTCGCGCTCTGGCGCTAAAGCTCTCATGGGCCATGGTGGTCATCTTTTCCATGGCATGGCGCTTGCCAATTTTAACCACTTCCGGATCGGCAAAGCCGCCAGGATAGCGGGACAAAAATTTCGCCTCGGCCTGCTTGAGCTTGTTGCTGTTAAGTTGAATCATAGGTTGATCTCTGTGGACACCAATACAAGCTGACTATAGATCAAGAAAACCAGAAGAGAACCTCCACTGCCCTGCATAATCACAGTGGAGGCTTTTGGATCAATGGGCTAGCTATTGCTGAATTTTAAAGGCACTCAGGGACCCGCTATTGGACTGCACAATCAAGCTGTCACCGACGGTCAACATAGCTGCGCTAACACCACTGCCGTCGACCTTAGTGCGGGCAACAAAGCTGCCGTCATCGGGGTTTAACAGGTGCAGATAGCCCTCCGCATCAGCAACAGCCATATAGCCGGCTAATGTTGCAGGGCCAGTGACACGGCGTAAGAATAGCTGATCATTAGTCCAGGTCACCTGTCCGCTACCAGAATTGAAAGCACGCACTATGCTGTCCGCTTCGCTGACAAAAACCTGACCAGCGCTGTAGGCCGGCGAGCTGTGTGAAGAGCTATCTTGGAACCACAGGCTTCTGCCGGTACCGCGAGATATGGCACCCAATCGGCCCTGATAGGTTACTGCATAGATCACATCATCGACCAGCAAGGCTTCGCCGTCGACATCAACCATGCGCTCTAAATCGGTACGACCCTTTGGCAACGCCAGACGAGACTCCCAAATTAGTGAGCCATTTTCTGGGTTAAAGGCTATTAATTTACCTGAATCAAAACCAACCAAGATCATTCTATCTGTGACCAGGGCGGTGCTGGTGCCACGCACTGTCAGCAACGGCGCCTCGTCTTCATGTTGCCAAATGGCCACACCGGTTTGTGCGTCAAAGACGAAGAGCTGATTATCTATAGTCTGAACCGCAACTACCTCGCCATTCCCTTGGGGGCTAGCTAAAATTTCCGAGCTGACAGTGGCAGTCCAAATCACTGCGCCGTCTGCAGCACTCAATACATAGACCTCACCCTCAATACTGCCAACCATGACCTGGCCAGGCGCATAACCAACACCGCCAGAGATCGAGACATCTAACTCGGTGCTCCAGAGACGTTTGCCTGAGGCTATATCAATCGCGCTGACCTTACCGTCGTGGTCAGCGGCAAACACTGTTGTATCATTCGCAGCAGGACGCAGACTTGTCCAAAACGTCTTGTTGCCGCCGCCAACTTTTGTTGACCACTGCTTCTTAATCTTTACCTGCTGTTCGAATTTAACCAACTCTGCTGGCTTTATTTCGTCTTCATCGTCGCCACCAAACCAACTACAGCCAGAGATCAACAATGCGCAGAGTAATAAATTAAGTTTTTTCATGAGGCGTCGTCCTGTTCCACCGACTTTTCTGCTTCAACGGCTTTTGAAATAACCGGCTTTACTTGGCTAATTTTCAGTTGCAACAACTGGCTCGCTGAACTGTTACCCGCATCAATGCCCATCATGGCTGCTTCGTATGCCGTGTAAGCAGCGCCAGCATTACCCTGCTGCTGATAGAAATCGCCTTTGGCCTCGTCGAAGGCTGACTTCAATTCTCCAGCGTCGACACCCTGCACTAACTGCAGAGCTGCGTCCAGATTGCCGGCGGCGGCCTCAACTCGCGCCAGTCGCAAGCGAGCGATATTCTCGCTTACACTGTCGTGGGCATTGTCCATCGCCCACTGAAGCTCAACACTGGCGGCACTTAGATCAGTGCTTTCAACTGCCAGTTTGGCTTTGATCAGCGCGGCGTAAAAAGCATATTGAGTATTACTGTAATCCTGCTTGAGCGTGTCGGCCAGCTGACTAATCTCAGCCTGCTTGTCCGTGGCGAGGGTATCAGCGGTCACTGCATCGCCCAAGTTATCCAGCATTTCTTGATAAACCAGCGATGCTGCTGCGGTTTGATCCTCAAGATGGTCGGTCCAAGCTTGCCAGCCAAAATAGCCGCCAACAGTGAGCACTATGGCCAAAACGACCTGTTTGCCATTCTCGTCCCACCAACGCTTTAGGGCTTCGATTTGCTCTTCTTCAGTAATATGGTCTGCCACAGGTGTTCCTCAATCAGTTGTTAATGTAAGTATTAGGTTGGCCAGTTGGTCCTGATCAACCGTTTCCTGGGGGCGATCTTGACGCAAGAATTTGACCCCCACTGTATTTTTTTCTGCTTCATCTTCGCCCAATATTAGAGCAATAGAGGCGCCACTTTTGTCGGCTTTTTTCATTTGCGATTTAAAACTTCCACCACCGCAGTTAGTCTGCAAGCGCAGATTTGGACAGTGAGTACGCAAATTTTCTCCGAGCACCAGCGCCTGGCTGTCCACATCGCCGACGGCAACCAAATACAGATCCACCGTCTGGCCGACACTATCCGGCACTACGCCCAACTCGTCAAGGAGCAACACCAGCCTTTCCATGCCCATAGCAAAGCCAACTCCGGGGCAGGGTTTGCCGCCAAGCTGCTCAACTAGGCCATCGTAGCGACCACCGGCACAAACTGTTCCCTGAGCACCGAGACTACTGGTAACCCATTCAAAAACAGTCTTCGAATAATAATCGAGGCCGCGTACTAGGCGAGGATTAATTTCATAGCTAACACCTGCAGCATCGAGCATGGTGCGCAGCTGCAGAAAGTGCTCTTTGGATTCGCTATCTATATAGTCTTGCAGAACCGGCGCATGGTTTAGTAGTGCCTGGGTATTGGCATTTTTACTATCGAGAATACGCATGGGGTTGGAATGCAGTCGACGCTGACTGTCTTCGTCGAGTTGGTCGTGACGAGCGCTGAGATAGTCGACCAGTGCAGTGCGATAGCGTTTGCGATCGGCAGATGTACCAAGGGAATTAATCTGCAGGGTGACTGCCTGATCAATTTTTAGCGCTTGCCACAGTCGCGCGGTAATCAGTAGCAGCTCGGCATCTATATCCGGACCATTTAGGCCAAAGGCTTCGACACCGACCTGATGGAACTGACGCAGGCGGCCTTTCTGGGGGCGCTCGTGACGGAACATCGGACCTGTATACCAGAGTCTCTGTATCTGATTATGTAGCAAGCCGTTTTGATTGCAGGCGCGCACGCAGCTGGCGGTACCCTCTGGGCGCAGACTCAGGCTGTCGCCATTGCGGTCTTCAAAGCTGTACATTTCTTTTTCGACTATGTCAGTCACTTCACCGATGGAACGCTTAAACAGTTCGGTCTGCTCGAGAATCGGAAAGCGAATTTCTCGGTAGCTGTAGCGCGCCAACACATCGCCAATCACTCGCTCAAGATATTGCCAAGTGGGAGACTGATCGGGAAGTAAGTCATTCATTCCGCGAATGGATTGAAGTTTCATAAGTTGTTGGCCCTTAGCCTGTAGCAGTTAGCCCGTAACGATTAGCCTGTAACGATTAGCCCCTAACCATTAGCCGCGAGCAATTATCTGCTCAGCTTCATGCGCTAGCTGGGCTGCTTTAGCCGCTGCCTTGGCACGAATTTGTGCTTCCAGCTCATCGACCAAATTTTCATTGCCAATTTTATGCTTAGGCACGCCATCCAAATAAACCAGATTAGCTGGTGTGCCGCCGGTCAAGCCGAAGTCTGACTCTTTGGCTTCGCCTGGACCATTTACGATGCAGCCGATAATCGACACATCCATTGGCACTGTAATATCTTCAAGACGGCTTTCTAGAGCGTTCACTGTAGAGATCACATCAAAGTTCTGGCGCGAGCAACTGGGGCAGGCAATAAAGTTAATCCCCTTGCTGCGCAGACGCAGACTGCGGAGCATATCCCAGGCCACTTTGGCCTCTTCCACAGGATCGGCGGCGAGGGAGATGCGCACTGTGTCGCCAATGCCGTCGAGCAATAATGCACCTAGGCCTATAGCCGATTTAACCGTACCTGAACGCAGACCACCGGCTTCGGTAATACCCAGATGCAGTGGCTGCTCGATACGGGTCGCCAGATCGCGGTAGGCGGCAACGGCCATAAAAATATCTGAGGCTTTGACGCTGACTTTAAAATCTTGGAAATCGTATTTGTCGAGCAGGTCGACATTGCGCATAGCCGATTCAACCATGGCTTCTGCAGTGGGTTCGCTATATCTGCGCAGTATGTCCTTGCCCAGAGATCCGGCGTTAACGCCAATTCGAATAGGAATATTCAGATCACGAGCCTTGGCGATTACTTCACGCAGGCGACTCTCACGGGAAATATTGCCTGGATTAATTCGCAGGCAGTCGACACCCAGATCAGCAACGCGCAGGGCTATATGGTGATCAAAATGAATATCGGCCACTAAAGGAATATTGACCAATTTACGGATCTCACCAAAGGCTTCGGCTTCTGCCATGGAGGGTACAGAGACACGCACTATATCGGCGCCAGCGGCTTGGATACGGTTTATCTGAGCGACTGTCGCTGCCACATCTGCCGTACTGGTATTGGTCATGCTCTGAACAGATATTGGTGCATCACCGCCAACGGGAACGTTGCCGACCATAATCTGTCGCGACTTGCGTCGCACTATAGGTGTGCCACTAAACATTTAATCTATTACTCTGGTTAGTTACTGTTTTAACCACGCCTGATATTCAAGATTCTCTTTGGAGTAGGGAAACAAATTCTTCAGTTTCAATCCCTCACTGGCAGCATTGTCTCTGTTGCCAAAACGCTGTTCTATTCTCACCGACAACCACAGACTTTTCGGTGTGGGCTTGCTCAACTGTCTGAATCGATCCAGTGCCATTTTACTCAGCGGATAATTCTGTTGCTGAAAATAAATTTCAGCAGCCTCTATAAAGGGCGGTGCAAATCCTGCTGACAGCTGAGTGGCTTTCTCGAAGGATTCAACTGCTGCCTCAATGTTGCCAAGGCGCTTCTGACTTAGTCCCACTATGTAAAAAGCTTGGGGCCGACGCTCGTAGGCTAGGTCCTGAGTGACTAACTGCATCTCCTCAAGGGCCTCTTGTATGCGTCCCTGATTAAACAGGAAGGCGGAATAATTATAATGGGCCAGGGTGTAATCGCTGTCCGCTGCCAACGCTTTGCGATAGTTCTTCTCGGCCAGCTCAAATTCCTGCTCCATCTGGTATAACAGTGCATAGCCATTATAAAGCTGAGCGGAACGCGGATTAAATGCCTTGGCTTTCTCTAAATGAACCCGGGCCAGATCGCGATTGTTCGAGCTTATATAATTGAGAGCCAACCTGATATGCTGCTGGTTTGCCGCATCCGGATCTGCTACCGCACTCTTGTTAGCCCCGCTCGACACGCAGCCGGCGGTTGCTATGACTGTAAGCAACAATAAAAATCTCGAATAATGTCTTATCGGTTTTTTCATGCTTCACTCTCCTTGTCATGGCTTTTTTAAAGCTGCTCGCTCAAGAAAACCAATTTTTAACAACAGCACTCCTATACTGCTTTTAACCTACCAGCGGCGCACTCATCAATTGCGACTCGCTAGCCTACTATCTTCACTACCTGCTCTTCATCTAGGTCCTGCAAACGCTTTTTATAGCGTTCCTGGCGCTTGGTTCGGTCATTGACCTCACCGGCCAACTGACCACAGGCTGCGGCTATATCATCGCCGCGGGTGGTGCGAACAGTGACAGTGTACCCGTCATTCTGCAGAATGTCCCTAAACCGGCCCAGGGCCACTTTTGTGACTCTTTTATACTCTGATCCGGGGAACGGGTTAAACGGAATTAGGTTTATTTTGCAGGGTAAATCCCGCAGCAAGATTGATAATTCTTTGGCGTGTTCATCGCGATCATTGACCATATCCATCAGCGTATATTCAACTGTGACCTTGCGCCGATTGTCCGGCATTTTGTCTAGGTAACGCTTGGCGCTATCAATAAAATCGACCAGCGGATATTTGCGATTAATCGGCACCAACTGATTACGCAATTCATCGTTTGGCGCATGCAGTGAAATCGCGAGAGATACATCGCTGACATCTCCCAGCTTGTCCAATTCTGGAACCACACCAGCTGTACTCAGGGTCACCCGGCGCTTGGAAAGACCATAGGCATTGTCATCCATCATCAAGCTCATGGCGTCGACCACATTGTTGAAATTCATCAACGGCTCGCCCATGCCCATCATCACCACATTGGTGACACGGCGGGGGTTTCTAGTATCGAATTGATCAAAGGATTTAGCTGCAATCCACAGCTGACCAATGATTTCAGCTGTAGTCAGGTCTCGGGCGAAGCCCTGCTTGCCGGTGGCGCAAAAACTGCAGTCCAGGGCACAGCCAATCTGCGAGGAGACACAGAGGGTACCGCGGTCGCGCTCGGGAATATAGACCATTTCGATGCAGCTACCGCCATCGACTCTGATCAACCACTTGCGCGTGCCATCGGCGGAGTCCTGACAACTGACAACCTCAGGGACCACCACTTCGGCAACCTCGGCTAGGCTTTCGCGCAGGCCTTTGGAGATATTCGTCATCTCACCGATATCAGCAATTCCGAACTGATGAATCCACTTGAGAATCTGGGTGCCACGAAAACGCTTCTCGCCCAGAGACTCTAAAAAGTCACCGATGCGGGAAGCAGAAAGCCCCAAGAGGTTAGTTTTAACCTTTCGGGGCTGTTCGTCGTGGACTGCTGCTACGTTTGCTTCCTGGGACATAGATGTCCTGGTCTCTCAGTTTCTCTCGAACTTCTGCACGCCTCTCTATCCATATCCTAAACTACTTTTAACGATAGAGAGAAGAACAAAAAATTAACGAGAGCAAAGCTCATTGTCGGCAAAGAAGTAAGCGATTTCACGAGCAGCTGATGCTACTGCGTCGGAACCGTGTACCGCGTTGGCGTCGATTGATTCAGCAAAATCTGCACGGATAGTGCCAGCTTCTGCTTCTTTAGGGTTAGTTGCACCCATCAGATCACGGTTAGTCATAACCGCATTTTCGCCTTCCAAAACCTGCACAGAAACAGGACCAGAAGTCATAAAGGCAACTAGATCCTTAAAAAAAGGACGTTCGCTGTGTTCAGCGTAAAAACCTTCGGCTTGTTCCTGAGTCAGCTGCTGCATTTTGCAGGCAATGATTTGCAGGCCAGCAGTTTCAAAACGGCTGAGGATTTGGCCAACAACATTTTTTGCTACTGCGTCGGGCTTGATAATAGATAGAGTGCGTTCAGACGCCATGAAGATTTCTCCGAAAAATTAAGTGGTGCTTTAAAAAATAGCCCTAATGGGCTGAAAGCGCGGATTCTACCTGCCTGAGACAGTGGTCACAATAGGTTTCTCGACTAGACATGGCCATACAGACTTCTATAGCAAGACCTAGGCAACTAGCAGGCGCTGAAATTTATCCAGAGAGACGGGCATACTGAAATGAGCGCCCTGATATTTCTCACAGCCTAGACTGCGCAAAATCTCCAAAACCTCACGTTTTTCAACGCCTTCAGCCACTACATCGAGGCCGTAATGATGCGCCACCATCATGATAGCTTCAACCAGACCTAAGGTTTCCTTGTCGGAGTTGAGGTGAGTAATAAATTCACGATCGATTTTTAAAATATCGAGGGGCAGACGCTTTAAATAGATCATTGATGAATAACCGCTGCCGAAGTCATCTATGGCAAAGCGGGTTCCCATATTGCGGATCTTTTTCATTTTATCAACCACGGATTCGAAATCGTCGATCAGCAAGGTTTCGGTGACTTCTAAAGTAAGCATATCCGGGCGAATATCATAGCTTTTTAAACTGTGCTCCAGAGATTTGATCAACTGCGGATCATGAAACTGTTTTGGACTGATATTCACTGCCATCTGCATATCAGGGGTCCAGAGCCCTTGATCGAGCATATTGCGCAGATATTCACAGGAGGTGCGAATTACCCAGAGACCCACGTCAACGATCATGCCCGAGGATTCTAACACCGGTATAAAGTCGGCAGGGGAACGTTGGGTCTGGCCTGAGTGCATCCAGCGCAGCAACACTTCACCGCCGACCACATCGCCGCTGAGGGTGGAGACCTGAGGCTGCACGTGGAGATCGAACTCTTGATTGGCTACGGCTTTGCGCAGACTCGACTGCATATTGATGCGCTGCCGTGCCTGGCGAGTTATCTGAGAATCAAACAGCACTGCATTGTCGCGACCGCGGCGCTTGGCTTCGAACATAGCACTTTCAGCCTGCTGCACCGACTTTTCGGCACTCACTATAACCTCTGGTGAAGCATAATAGAGGCCAGCATATAGGACGCTGATACCGACACTGGCGGTGGCGCTGACTTCGCCGCTCTCAGTGAAAAAGGGTCGGGTTAAAATACAGCGAATCTCATTGGCTATGGCCAGGCTGGCCTCTCGAGCAGCCTCAGCGCTGTCGGCAATATTTTTGATCAGCACCAAAAAGGAATCGCCTGCGACCTGATCCATTTCCATATTCTCGGTGCACAGACCTTTAATGGTTATGGCTGCGCGCTCAAGAATCTGGTTGCCTACGGCTTTACCGAGGGATTCATTGATCGAGTTAAAGTGGTCGAGATCGATTAATAACAGCGCGCCACAGGCAGTATCGCTCTGCGGATGCTCCAGATATTCGGCAATGCTATCGATTAGCCTAAGGCTAACCGGCAAGCCAGAGAGGGTTTCATAACGATCTTGATCAGCCTGTTCCAGAGGGGAATTCAATGACGATGAAACTGGCGCGGAGGCTGCCATAACCTTTGTATCAGGCTTTTCCGATACTGACTCTGCTTTCACCTCAATCACCCCAGCGCCTTGCTCTTCAGCTACAGGTTCTTCAGCTACAGGCTCTTCAACAGTCACCGTGGCGATGGTAGAAAATTCTTTTACCACCATCTGGGCCAGTGCTGGCAGCGGGTAGAGGGTAATACTGAGAACATTGTCGCTGCTGTCGTCATTTTCTTCAGCCTCAGTCGGGCCCTGAGAAACAACAATTTCATCTTCTTCGAGAATGTTCTCTGACCGCCAGAGAATACCGGTGAGTTGATCCTGCTGGAGTTTTTCGATGACTTGTTTAAGCTGCTCGACCGACGCCGGATGATGACTTTGGTCTTCACTAAGTGTGGCGCCAACGATCTCCGAGCGCTGACATTTAAGAATCTGCAGTGCCCTGGAATTGACGTCGATACAGACGCCATAGGCAAACAGCAGTGTGCCGAAGGGGGCTCTGTCTAAGACTTTTTTATACAGCTTATGTCTGTCTGCCATCCTTTGCCTGAGTCTCGCTTCCTGCGCGCCTTAGCTTTCTACCACTTAGACGCGGCGTTAATCTTGCTCTTCTAGCCAGGCCATTTGAATTGCTTCGAGAATTTTCTCTCCACAGCGGTCTGGGTCATCGGAAAATTCTTCCAGCGCCAGAACCCATTTACGCAGATCAACAAAATTTACATACTGAGGATCTACGTCCGGGTGGTTGTCCATTAGCTCGATGGCTATGTCGTGTATATCTGTCCACTTCAGCATAGTCTATTACTCCATTTAGTGCCGTTCTTAATCTGCTTGCTCCCCTGCTCTAGAAAACAGCGAGTAGAGCACATAAAACAGCTGGCTCAGTGTTTCTCCGAAACCATGTTAATAGTGTATCTGGGAATTTCGACAACTAGATCCACATCATCGGCAATAAGCTGACAACTGAGTCGTGAATCCGGGTCCACGCCCCACGCCATATCGAGAAAATCTTCTTCCAGTTCATCGGCCTCAGGTAGCTCCATAAAGCCTTCGCGAACATGCACGTGACAGGTGGTGCAGGCACAGGACATCTCGCAGGCATGCTCTATCTCTATGCCGCTGCGCAGCGCAGCTTGGCAGACGCTCTCGCCTGGATTGGATTCGACTACTGCCCCCTCAGGGCACAGATCTTCGTGAGGTAAAAATACTATACGTGCCATTAAAGGGTGTTCTCCACATCATCAAGACTTTGTCCTGCCAGGGCATGTTTAATGCTGGCATCCATTCGGCGCGCCGCGAACTCTTCGCTCACCTTGCCTACCGATTCAATTTGTCGCAGCAGAACCCGATGTTCGGTACTGCTATCACGCACTGCCTGCAACTCTTTCACCGCCACTTCAAGACAGTTGTATTCCGCTTCATCAAGCAGCGCTCGGCCATCTTTTGCCAGTGCCGCACCGAGATCTTCAATCATACGATCAGCCTCGACCTGCTGCTCACGCAAAGCCCGAGCTTGCATATCATCTTTGGCATAATGAAATGAGTCCTGCAGCATGCTGGTAATGTCATTTTCATTGAGCCCGTAGGAGGGTTTCACCTCAATATGGGACTCGACACCGCTGATCATTTCCCGAGCGTTAACGCTCAGTAGGCCATCCGCATCAACCTGATAGGCAACGCGAATCTTGGCACCACCGGCGACCATTGGCGGGATATCGCGCAGTTCAAAGCGCGCCAGGGAACGGCAATCTGAGGCAAGCTCTCGCTCACCCTGGAGAATATGCACTGCCATGGCGGTCTGACCATCTTTAAAGGTGGTAAATTCCTGAGCCTTGGCCACTGGGATGGTGGTGTTGCGATGAATAATTTTCTCTATTAAGCCACCCATGGTCTCAATACCCAGAGACAAGGGAATCACGTCCAGCAGCAGCATATCGTCGCCGGACTTATTGCCCACTAGCACCTCTGCCTGCAAGGCAGCGCCCATGGCGACAACCTGATCGGGGTTGAGATCGGAATGCGGCTGACGCCCAAATAGTTGCTCCACTTTTTCATGCACACGGGGCGTACGTGTCGAACCACCCACTAAAATCACTTCATCGATCTGGTCGCTGCTGGCACCTGCATCGCGCAGTGATTTTTTCGCTGCACGAAGGGTTTTATCAATTAGGGGGTCGATCAAACTGTTGAGCTGTTCGCGAGTCAAGCTGCCCTGCCAGTCGAGCACTTCAATTTGCACTGAGTCCTGATCAGTGAGCTCTTCTTTGGCGGATTTCGCAGTCTCCAGGAGGATCCGCTGTTCGATCGGGTCCAAGGACTCATCCATACCGATTTCTTGGCGCAGCCACTCGGCGATCACACGATCAAGATCGTCACCACCCAGCGCCGAATCGCCGCCAGTGGCTAGGACTTCAAAGACACCGCGAGAGAGTCGCAATATAGAAATATCAAAGGTGCCGCCACCTAAATCATAAACCGCGATAGTGCTGTCTTCGCGCTGATCCAGCCCATAGGCAATGGCCGCAGCAGTGGGTTCATTGAGCAGACGCAGCACCTTAATGCCAGCCAGTGTCGCGGCATCTTTTGTCGCCTGCCGCTGAGCGTCATCAAAATAGGCCGGCACTGTAATAACCGCACCATCTAAGGAACCGCCCAGGGCATTTTCAGCGCGCCCAGCGAGCTTGCGCAGGATTTCCGCTGAAATCTGGATTGGGCTGACCAAACCAGCGGCGGTAATAATCTTTGGCATACCACCATCGTCGTCAGCAAATTCATAGGGCAGCTGACCACCAAAGGTTTTCACGTCGTCTAGGCCACGGCCCATAAGACGCTTAACTGAAGTGATGGTATTCAGCGGGTCACTAACATTGTGTTCGGCGGCTTCATAGCCAATGCAGCTAACGCCGTCTTTGTAGTAATGCACCACTGAGGGCAGCAGATGTCTGCCCTGCTCGTCAGCAAGGGTTTCCGGAGAACCACTGCGCACGACGGCGACTAATGAATTGGTGGTACCCAGATCAATGCCTACAGCATGTTTGCGCTGATGGGGTTGGGGTGATTGACCAGGTTCTGAAATTTGCAGTAAAGCCACGGTTTAAAAATCCTCTAACTCTTCTTCTCGCTGATCTATTTCGTCTAGCAACTTGGAGAAGAATTGCATTTTTGCCACTGTATCTAGGGCATCATTATAATTGGCGGCCAGGTGTTGCGCCTCAAAATCGTTCTGTAACTGCAGGTACTGACTCTGCACAGCAGTGCGCATGGTATCCAGTGCAGTCATTGGATCAGCATTCTCATTCAAATCACCCAGGGCTTCACGGAACTCGATCTGCTGCATTAGGAATTTGCCATCACTGGTGATATGGCTTTCCTGAGCGGCATCGAGATCCTCCAGTTGCAAAAGATACTGGGCACGTTTGAGCGGGGATTTGAGC
The DNA here is from genome assembly GCA_000511875.1 of Gammaproteobacteria bacterium MOLA455. Lineage (GTDB taxonomy): Bacteria > Pseudomonadota > Gammaproteobacteria > Pseudomonadales > Porticoccaceae > HTCC2207. The sequence continues at coordinate 287,643 of AZIN01000003.1, read as the reverse complement.
GTGTCGTAGGCCTGATTAATCAGCGAGGTAGTTTGCAGTGCAAGGCGTTTTTCCACATCGCCTTTACTGGCGAAACGATCGGGATGAAACTCTTGCTGCAATTTGCGATAGCGGGCGTCGAGCAAGCTGCGGTCTATTTGCCAGCCCGAGGGCAGGGAAAATAGCGCAAAGAAATTGCTCGATTCGAAAAGTGTTTCGGATAAGACCACTTTATTAAGCCCAAAGGTAATTGTTACTGCAGTGCAAAGACGTTAGATATGGAAGCTCTCGCCACAACCACATTCGTCTTTGACGTTGGGATTATTAAACTCAAAGCCTTCATTCAGGCCCTCTTTGACATAATCTAACTCGGTGCCATCGAGATAAAGCAGACTTTTGGGGTCGATCACCAGCTTCACATCGCCGCACTGAAACACTGCGTCTTCAGCTTCGGTGCTGTCGACAAACTCCAGCACATAGGAAAGACCCGAACAGCCGGTAGTGCGGACACCCAAACGGATGCCGACACCTTTGGCGCGATGAGCCAAATGCTTATTTACGTGCTGCTCCGCAGCTGCTGTCATTGTGATAGCCATGGCCGCTAATCAGCTCCCCTGCTTTTCTCGAATGTCGCGAACTGCTGCTTTAATCGCATCTTCAGCGAGCACTGAACAGTGAATTTTTACCGGTGGCAGAGCCAATTCTTCGGCGATTTCAGTGTTCTTAATTTCAGCAGCGTCATCTATGTGCTTGCCTTTAACCCATTCAGTAAGCAGCGAGCTTGATGCGATAGCCGAACCACAGCCGTAAGTCTTAAATTTAGCATCTTCAATAATGCCGTCGCTGTTAACCTGAATCTGCAGACGCATAACGTCACCACAGGCAGGTGCGCCGACCATACCGGTGCCGACATTTTTTGAGCTATCGTCAAGCTTACCGACGTTGCGTGGGTTTTCGTAGTGATCTATTACTTTTTCGCTGTAAGCCATATTAATGACTCCTTGTTAAGAATTTCAAATTTGTAAAAAAGCCGTATTAGTGGGCAGCCCACTCTACTTTGCTTAAATCAACGCCGTCTTTAAACATATCCCAGAGCGGCGAGAGCTCGCGTAATTTGGTTACTGCATGACGCACTTTTTCAATCGCTGAGTCTATATCCTGTTCGGTGGTGTAGCGACCGATACTGAAGCGTATTGAACTGTGAGCCATCTCATCATTGAGGCCCAATGCACGGAGTACATAGGACGGCTCAAGACTAGCCGACGTACAGGCGGAACCTGAAGACACGGCAAGATCACGCAGCGCCATAATCAGTGATTCACCCTCTACAAAAGCAAAGCTGATATTGACGATACCGGGCACATGCTGAGTAGCGGAGCCGTTGAGATAGACCTCTTCCATATCCGAGACACCGTCCCAGAGACGCTTGCGCAATACAGTGATTCGTGCAGATTCTTCAGCCAGCACTTCACCGGCAAGACGGAAAGCTTCACCCATGGCAGCAATCTGGTGAGTAGCAAGCGTACCAGAACGCATACCACGCTCATGTCCACCACCGTGCATTTGCGCTTCAATACGAACGCGGGGCTTGCGGCGGACATAAAGTGCGCCAACACCTTTGGGGCCGTAGATTTTGTGCGCCGAGAAGGACATCATATCCACTTTCATGGCTTCGACGTCGATTGGCGTTTTGCCTGCGCTCTGAGCAGAATCCACATGGAAGAAGACTTTCTTCTCGCGACAGATCGCACCGATTGCGGCTATATCATTCAACGTGCCGATCTCGTTGTTCACATGCATGATCGAAACAACAGTGGTGTCTTCGCGAATCGCGTCGGCAACCATCTGTGGCTGAATCAAACCGCTGGAATCTGGATCCAAATAGGTCACCTCGAAACCCTCACGCTCAAGTTGGCGGCAGGTGTCTAGTACAGCTTTGTGTTCAATACGCGAGGTTATGACATGCTTGCCTTTGCGCTGGTTGAAGTGGGCGCAACCTTTAATGCCAAGGTTATTCGCTTCTGTGGCACCAGAGGTCCAGACGATTTCACGTGGATCGGCACCAATCATTTTAGCGACGTCTTCACGGGCGTCCTCTACTGCGGCCTCTGCTTCCCAACCAAAGGTGTGAGAGCGTGACGCGGGGTTGCCGAAATGACCCTTTGGGGTCAGGTACTGCATCATTTTGTCTGCAACTATTGGGTCAACCGGCGTGGTTGCCGCGTAGTCGAGATAAATTGGAAGACTCATTTATTACTCCAGTTTCAGCAGGCACCAGCCTGCGGACTTTCATTTAAAATTAATAACTGCTCAACCTGGCGCTGAGCAATACTCTTTACGTCACGGCGGGCAACCAGATCGGCCAGAGAGATGGCATTCAAGAAGTTGTGGATCTCATGGCTTAACTGATCCCACAGCGAGTGGGTCAAACAGATCTCACCGCCCTGGCAGTCGCCTTTGCCCTGGCAGTTCGTGGTATCAACCGACTCGTTCACTGCGTCGATTATTTCCGCGATAAAAATATTCTCGCTAGCCCTGCCTAGATGGTACCCGCCGCCGGGACCGCGCACACTGGTCACCAGTTCAGACTGTCGTAGCTTTGAAAAAAGTTGCTCCAGATACGAGAGTGAAATAGATTGGCGCTGAGATATTTCGGCCAGAGAAACGGGCTTGTCGTCGCAGTGGATGGTGAGATCCAGCATCGCCGTTACCGCATATCGCCCCTTGGTTGTCAGTCTCATGATCCTACCTTTCTAAGTCAGGGCCGAATTATCCAATACCCGACTATTTTAGTCAAGTAAGTGATCAACCCGCTCGCGACTCTTGAAGAAGCGTTTATAACAGCAAAAACCGTCTTCTAAAATGACGCTGACTGACTCCCACAGACCGTCATTTAGTGATTTTACGCTGCACCGCAGACAACAGACCACGAAGTATAGAAACTTCCATTTGATCCATGCGCACACGGTTAAATAATCTGCGCATGCGGGTTAAAAGCTGCTTTGGATTTTCCGGATCATAGAACTGTAGCTCGGCCATAGTGGTGGCAAGATGCTCATGGAAGAACTCCAGGTCGCCGGCGGCAACTGGCGGCTGGTCCCATTCACTGAGTGAGGGCAAATTACCCTGGTCATCCGCCAGACTGGCCATGCGAATCTCATAGGCCAACACCTGCACAGCAGTGGCCAGATTCAACGAGCTATAGTCAGGGTTGGATGGGATGTGCACATGATAGTGACACTTTTGCAGCTCGTCATTGGTCAGTCCGCGATCTTCGCGACCAAACAGCAGAGCCGTTTTGTGGGTTACTGCTTCGCTGTATATTTTCTCGCCACACTCCCGGGGATTGAGCAGTGGCCAGGGAATACGTCGCTCCCGAGCACTGGTGCCAACCACCAGCGCACAGTCAGCTATAGCTTCATCAACAGTCTCTACAATGGTCGCATTGGCAAGTACATCGCGAGCCCCAGCAGCGCGCCATACAGCGCGTGGTGCCGGATATTCACGGGGTTGAACCAAATACAATTCGGCCAGTCCCATATTCTTCATGGCTCGCGCAGCACCGCCAATATTACCGGGATGGGTAGTATTGACTAGCACGATACGAATATTCTCCTGACGCTCAACTATTGACACTTATCACCTCTTATATCTCTCAAATGGCCCTGGTACGGCCTTCGATGGCCCCTGTTGCTAGAGCGCCAAAAAACGGCCGCGAGTGTAGCAGAATCAGTCTTCTCTGGCACATTAGTTCTGTTACAATGCCGGCGCTCTTTAAGTCACTTGGAAAATCTAACATGCAACCTATGGTTAATATTGCCCTGCGTGCTGCGCGCAGTGCGGGCGAGATGATTGTAAAATCGGCTGATAATCTCGATCTGGTAAAGGTCGACGAGAAAGGTCGCCACGACTTTGTAACTGAAGTTGATAGACGTTCCGAAGAGACGATTATTTATCATATCTCCAAGGCTTACCCAGACCATCGCTTCCTCTGTGAGGAGAGCGGCGTCAGCGGCAACCCAGACAGTGATGTGGAGTGGATTATCGATCCATTGGATGGCACCACCAATTTTATTCGCGGCATTCCCCATGTCGCCATCTCAATCGCCTGCCGGATTAAAGGCAAGCTTGAGCATGCTGTAATAGTAGAACCCTTTAAGCACGAGGAATTTACCGCCAGTCGCGGTGATGGTGCCAAACTTAATGGCCGCCGCATTCGTGTCTCGGGTCGCGCCAGTGAAGCCGGTGCGCTCTACGCCACAGGTATTCCCTTCAGTTCGCCCTCCTTCGATCATATGGACGGTTACCTAAAGTCGATGCATGAGTTTGCCACCAACTCATCCGGTGTTCGCCGTATGGGTGCAGCGGCACTGGACTTGGCCTATGTTGCAGCCGGACGCATGGATGCTTACTGGGAAATGTATCTCAAGCCTTGGGATATAGCGGCTGGCGCACTTTTGGTTCGCGAAGCTGGCGGCATGGTGAGTGATTTCCAGGGCGGTGAAAAGTTCTTGGAAACTGGACACATAGTTGCGTGCACCCCCAAGCTGGTTAAGCCAACTCTGACGGTGATTTCCAAGCATCTTAGTAACGTAAAATAGAGTGCTATAAGCCTGGCTAGGTCTAGCTAGGCTTACTTTTCAACTGAAGAGTACAGCGCTACGCTCAAACAACCAGTAAGCGCTGCACACTCCAATACTGTATATCACCACCTGCGTCAGTCGATCCTGTTGGCTGGCTCCAGTAACGATCAATCGCCTAACAATTAAGGCAACAATCGACACCATCACAATAAAGGCCAGCTGACCCAGCTCAACGCCAATATTGAAAAATAACAGCGCCTGAACTTTCATTGCCGATGGCAGACCTAATTCCTGCAACACCACGGCAAAACCAAAGCCATGCAATAGACCAAATACCGCCGACACACTCACCGGGTAACGCCAGGTAAAGCTGTCTTTCGCACCCCCAGCGCGATGTTTAACAATCTCTACCGCCAGCAGTAAAATACTCAGGGCAATCAATAGCTCCACCAACTCCGTCGGTAGACGAAAAATATCCAGAGTAGCCAGACTCAAAGTAATAGAGTGGGCCACAGTAAACCCGGTGACGGTGAGCACCAGACGTTTGAAGCTCCCGGCAATCATCATCAGGCAGAGCACAAATAGCAGGTGGTCTGTACCGATTAGAATATGTTCGATACCAGCCACGGTGTACTGCTTGGCCACTGTAGCAGGGGAAGTCACTAAAGACAGGGTCACCAGAGTTTCTTCGGGCCCGGAAAATACCTGTACCGGATCGCCCGACAAAGGCTTGAAAACAATTAATGAGGTCAGCGCTGGATTGCTATTGGGATACATTAACTCAATCTGATAGTCGGCCTGGGTATCACTATCACAGCGATATAGCTTGCGGCCAACCAGCCCAGCAGGCTTGCCCCCAAGAGCACCATTGTGAAGACGGCAATTGCTCTGGCGCAGCTCAATGGCAGGCTCCTGGCCCTGGGGCATAACCGGTGGAATTTTCCACTTCAGCACATATTCAGAGCCACTCATCTGGGTGACTTCAACATAGACCGGGCGTGCTTCATCAGCCTGCAGTGTTGCACTTAGCGAGAGAAGGCTGACCAGTAATAATGAAAGTAACCTAGCGGTCATTACTCGCCGCTCCGATCACTTATTTTGTACTTGGCCATCAACTTATTGATCGCCTCACGCTTGACCTGCTGCTGTTGCTGACGCTGAGCATCAGCAAAAACATTGGCGGCAATTTCTTCAAGGGGCGGGATATAGGCTGAGGTGTTTTTAACCAACAACACCAGATGCCAACCATAGGTTGACTGCACTGGCCCCTGCCACTTGTCACTAGTTGATAAAGTGAATAACTGTTGCTCGAACTGATCACCAAAATGGCTGCCAATTTCGTCATCGTCGCGATTGACGTAGTTGCGGTTATAGAGAAAGCGCTCGCCGTAACGGGGGGCATTCTCAAATGGCACAGCCTCGGCATTGAGGGTTTGTTGAAGTTCAGTGGCAATGGCTTGGGCCTGCTCAACACCATGGCGCTCACTAGAGACAAATACATGAGTGAAGGTTGCCGACGCCGGCTTTTTATACTCTTCCCTGCGCTCAACGTAATAGTCACGCAGATCATCTTCGGTTATGGCTTCAGCCTCGTCGTAAAAGCCCTGAGCCAGATAATCCATTTTTTGGATCAGACGACGGCGAATAATCTGGTCGTTTTTATCCAGATTGAGTTCCATGGCGTCACGAAACAGCGCCTCTTCTCGAGCATAGTCATCGACTAAACGCTGACGGTCTTCGGCACTAAGCTCATCAAGCGCCTGCTGGGCTTCTTCTGGCTTAAAAGTCTTGGCGCGCAACTGCATAAACTGCAGCAGCACGTCATTATCAACCTCTATATGATATTGGTCGTAGGCGTAGTCATCGGCATTTATTAATCGCTCACCGAGCAGCAGCAACAGCGCAATAACGAGAAATTGGAATAGCGGTTCTTTGAATAAACTAGGCATGGCTACTGTTTGCAAACCTCTGAGAGACAATTAGTGAAAAGACCGTTAATAGATCCGGGGCAACCACTCTATAGTGCCAGGATTGCACCGCGTTAGTTGCTCGATAAGACGAAGCCAACATTCAGAAACTACCAGCCCAATTAGGGCTGATACCAAATCGGCGAAGTATAGGCGCGCTCTTGAATCGTACTGGGTCCTTTCGGCGGCTTATCTAGCCCCAGGGCGCGAGCATCGAATAGAGCATTGCGCGGTGTTGGGATCTGCAATACGCGCGCATAGTAAAATGCTGAGTGCTGTGGGTCAAAATCTGGATCCATCCATTTCACGGCAAACTCAGCCTGCCCAACACTGTTAGTGTATCGGCCCGATTGCAAATCAACGGTATTGGCCACGGCTGGCAAGCGTCCATCGCTATCCAACTGACGATCTCCAGACCAGGCGACATTATAGACCTGCTCATGCTCAACACCGTTGGCATCGACCCAACCCTTAACAATCTGTGCGCGATCAAGATTGGCTTCCAATGGATCTTTTACCGCGCGCAGTAAGAAGCTCGGCGCTTGATCAAACTCGTCAGTGGCCGTTAAATCGCCACCCATAGGCACACCATTGCTATAGCCAATGGCGGCAAAATCGTCCGCTTCAGCGGCACCTTCGGGAAAACTCCAGCCGGCAAATAACTGTACCCGCATGCGCGGCCCGCTGGTAGCGTAGACCTCTTTGCGCTTAAACGCAGCGTAGATCGCTTCACGAGTGTTTTCGGGAGCCCAGACGGCGGCGATCCCAGAGGCCGACATACTCCAACCATCGCGATCCTCAGGCTTGTCGCTGTAAAAAGACTTGGTTTCGGGGGTCGAATCCTTAGCCATCTTGCCCCAGAAATTATTCTCCTCGGACGACGACAACCCGGAGTGAGCATCTGTTGAACCTATCAGGCCAAACTTATAAGGATTGGCACCCACCTTTTGCTCGATGGACAGACCTCTCTTTAGAGCCGGACGAATATAGTCAGCGGCACTGGCAACATAATTCACGACGCCATTTTGAATGTAGTGCTCATATGTCTCGAAGTCGGCAAATTCGTCTTCTGGCGAGAACTTGTTGGTCGTTTCGCTATCACCTTTGATCTGGGTGATTTCAACTACCGGCTCCCAAGCCATGCGGCGAGTGGCGTAGTCGGCGGTAATCTCTTCGCCGCGCAAGGTGGTGGTGTCAAACATATAGCCTTTAGAGATATTCGAGTTGTGGGGAATGGCTAAGAAGCGTGCACCAGTGCGCTCTTGCGTCTCGCCCAACCATTTCCACAGCTCTTCTGGATACTGACTCTGGTCAGAGCCAAAGGGCAGATATTGGTTGCTCTTCTCGGCTCCATCTGGACTGATCACAATGCGGTGTAAGTTGGCACCGGTGGGAATTGAGCTCCACTCCCAACCGACCAGACTGGTAAATGTACCGGGATCGTTGTGGCGCTCTGCAGTGTCGACAATGTCATTCCATGCCGCCAAACTCACTGGGGTAGTATCACCAAAAATAGCTACCTGGGCTATGTTATTGTTGGGGTCTATCACCGGGTCATCATGGCCCTCGCCAAGCGCTGGCCGCGGCAAAAAGCGTCCAAAGAATGCCATTCCAGTGTCGGTATCAATGGCGTCATTCATTTGCAACATCGCATACCAACGCTTCACGCTCGCCCACAGTCCCAGCTCACCAAATAGATCGCTGTTATTGCGCACCGCTTTCATCACACCGAGCATCTCAGCATGATCACTGACCACAAGGAAATCCAATGGCGTTTGAATCTGCACTCGTGCGCGATTATAGGGATGAATAACTGGCTGCCCTTTAGCCCAGCGATAGGCAGTGTCTGGATCAGCGCTGTGATTATTATTTAGAAAGGCGTCAAAAGAATAAGAGGTATGTAGGTGAGTATCACCAAAATAGACCTGAGTCGGGACTGATGTATCCTCCGCCATAGACAGGCTGGCGGCAGTCAAAAGTAGTGTTGAGAGAAGCAGATTGTGGGCAGCCATAGTTATTTCTCCACCTTGTCAGTGACGAGTTGACGGCGCGCCGCTTCAAGAATCACCAGAGCGATAATTTCCACCACTGTCGAGCGGATCGCCGGTTCTGACAGGCCATCAAGTAGGATATGAACCGTGCGTCCAAACAGCACCGCGAGCATAAATACCACCGGCACAGCCAACCAGGCACTTTTACCCGGACGCGAGCCAGCCAATGTAAAAACCGCCAGGGTTAGAAATAGGCCGCCGAGATCACCGCGCAGGGTTCCCATGCCATCAACACGGCTGGCCACCACAGAGAACTGAGCCTCCATTGCTTCCGGCGCGAATATAAATCCTGCAGCGCCGAGCAACATGCTGACACCAATAAGTACTACTGCTGTACGCAGACCCTTTTCCATTTCGTGACTCTCTTTTTTTATTTATTGTTATGATTTTTGTCGCGGTTTTTGGAGCGATTTATCCTAGGAGTGTAAGGTACTCTGTTTTATTTTCTGTGTCATTTTTGTGACCTTAGAGTATTTGATGTCTCGGGCGCCGAGCTGCGGTAGAGTGTCAAAAAGAATCAACTCATCACTAGCCATACAAGCACTTAACCATGCAGACATTTTCAAGAACCACAGGTATCTCGGTGGTGGTTGCCAATATGATTGGCACCGGCGTATTCACCAGCCTCGGCTTTCAGCTTTTGGGCATCCAATCGTTTTTTGTACTTATGGCGCTCTGGCTTATCGGTGGCCTGACCGCACTCTGTGGCGCACTGACCTATGCTGAGCTCGGCGCCAACCTGCCCCGCTCCGGCGGTGAATACAATTTTCTCTCGCGACTTTATCACCCAGCTGCTGGATTCATCTCCGGCTGGGTTTCTGCTACTGTCGGTTTTGCCGCACCAGTAGCTCTAGCGGCCATGACCTTTGGCGCCTATCTATCCGCAGTGTTTCCAAATATTTCAGCGCGTTGGTCGGCGGTCGCACTGGTACTGATATTAACTCTATTACACTGTCGCTCGCGGCAAACCAGCAGTGCAGTGCAACAGCTATTTACCGCCCTCAAAGTGCTATTAATCATACTGTTCTGTGCAACGATTTTTATCTGGGGCGGCACACCACAACCCATAAGCTTCGCTCCACAAAGCGGTGACAGTACAGTGATATTTAGCGGCGCCTTTGCCGTGGCTTTGATTTACGTCAATTATGCCTACACCGGCTGGAACGCTGTCACCTATGTCACCAGCGAGTTAGAGGATCCACAGCGCAATCTGCCCATAGTACTGCTTGTCGGCACTGGCTTGGTAATGATGCTCTATCTGTTGCTAAACTTTACCTTTTTGAGTGCGGCACCCATCGCTATCCTCGAGGGTAAGCTAGAGGTCGGAGTGATCGTCGCCGACCACGCCCTCGGTGACAGTGCAGGCAAAGCCATGGGCCTGATCCTAGCACTGCTGTTGATCTCCACGGTGAGCGCTATGACCATGGCAGGCCCACGAGTGCTTCAGGTAATAGGAGAAGACTTCCGTTTGTTTTCAATACTCTCGCGCTGTAATTCTCACGGCGTGCCCATGACGGCAATTTTCTTTCAGGGTCTGTTGGCAGTGATATTTATCCTCAGCGCCACCTTTGAATCAGTGCTGATTTTCTCCAGCTTTGTACTCGGGCTCAATACGCTTTTTGCGGTGCTGGGCGTGTTTGTGCTGCGCTGGAAAAAACTCACCATTGACGGGGCCTACAAAACCTTTAGTTACCCTTTTGCACCGCTGATCTACCTCAGTGTAACGATCTGGACGCTAGCCTATGTGTTTATTTCCAGACCCATTGAAGGCGGAATTGGCATAATCATGATTGCCGTTGGCGGCCTGTTATATAAACTATCGGTGAATAAATAGTGACTTTTCTGGCAGCCAGGCTTGGCTAGTCTACACTCCAAGGATGACTAATCCAGACTACCAACGTATCGCTGAAGCAATTAGATTTATTGCCACCAAACAGGACCAGCGGCCAAGCCTCGACGAGGTTGCCGGACATCTCGACACTAGCGCCTTTGAAATTAAACGCCTGTTCACACGCTGGAGCCAGGTCACACCCAAGACCTATCTGCAGACCATCAATCCCCGGCGCGGCGAAAAACTGCTCGCCTCGGCCAAGCCTCTGCCCGAGATTAAAAGTCAGTCTGGTTTAATTGGCGGCATGGCCACTTTTGGCCATAAGGTGCAGATAGAGGGATGGCTGCCGAGTTTTTATAAGAGTGGCCCAGGCTACGATTTGACTATTGAATACAGTGTCCACGACAGCCCCTTTGGGGAGATGTTTGTGGCTGAGACGCCGAGGGGGATTTGCAAGGTTTCGTTTAGTAGCGGACTGCCACTAATCGCCTTTGTGAGAAATTTGCAGCGACTGTTACCTGAAGCGAAGCTGGTGCATAAAGAGCCAAAACCTATAGAAATTTTTCAATCAATTTTTTCTCGCGACAAGCCGATCGACAAAATATTGAATCTGCACCTGTTTGCCCTGCCTACTCATATTAATGTGTGGCGCGCGCTACTGACGACAGAGCCAGGGAAGCTGACTCATCACAGGGCGATTGCTGAAGCCGTGGGGCGACGTAAATCCACCTTTGCCACCCTCAACGCTATAAACAACAATCCCATTGCTTTATTTATCCCGAGTCACAGGGCAATAGACCCAGATGGCCTAGCAGGAGATTACCGTTGGGGGCTCACACGCAAGCATGCAATACATGCCTGGGAGTGCGCTAATCTCAACACTTAACAAAACCCAGTCTCCTACCGACTAATACCTTTAATCTCAAGAAAATCATCAAAGCCAAACTCGCCCCACTCGCGGCCATTTCCAGACTGCTTATAACCACCAAATGGCGCTGTATAATTCTGCTGTGCTCTGTTCACGCTGATCATGCCAGCTCGCAACTGACCTGCAACACGCTTGGCGCGTTCTTCGTCACCGGTGCTTAAATAGGCGGCCAGGCCATAGGCCGTGTCATTGGCAATTGCGATTGCCTCAGCTTCGCCGTCAAAGGGAATCATGGTCAACACTGGACCGAAAATTTCTTCCCGGGCTATGGCCATTTGATTATTTACTCCGGCAAACACCGTAGGCTTAACAAAATAGCCTGATTCAAAGTCCTCAGGCTTACCAAGCCCGCCAGCAATTAACTGGGCGCCCTCCTCTATGCCTTTGGCAATCAAACTCTGGACCTTATCAAACTGCACACGACTGGATAGTGGGCCTATGTGCTGGCCTTTTTTGGCGGGCTGATCAACAGCAATTTGCTCAGCGACCTGACGGGCAATTTCTACCGCCTGATCGTACACCGAGGCCTCGACCAACATTCGTGAAGGAGCATTACAAGACTGTCCGGTGTTGCTCATCATGTTAAGAACACCGCCACTGACCGCAGACTCCAGGTCGGCATCGGCAAAGATAATATTCGGCGATTTACCACCCAGCTCTTGAGTGACACGCTTGACCGTTTCGGCTGCGGCTTTGGCAACCAATATTCCAGCGCGAGTGGAGCCGGTAAAGGAGACCATATCCACATCCTGGTGACTGGCAATCACTGCCCCTACACCTGGCCCATCGCCATTGACCATATTGTAAACACCGGCTGGAAAACCAGCCTCATCCATCATCTCGGTGAATAGATATCCGGAAAGCGGTGCAATTTCACTGGGCTTTAACACCATGGTGCAGCCTGTTGCCAAGGCCGGGGCAACCTTGCAGCTGATCTGATTGATCGGCCAGTTCCAGGGGGTAATAAAGCCACAGACACCGATCGGCTCCTTAACCACCAGAGTGCTGCCAACCTGACGTTCAAACTCAAAGGTCTTAAGTGCCTTCAGTGCTGCGGAGATATGCCCGCGGCCACAGTCTGCCTGAGCTGCGGTGGCAAAGGAGATCGGTGCGCCCATCTCCATGGAAATAGTAGCCGCCATTTCGTCGTAGCGCCCCATATAGACTTCAAGGAGCTTTTCCATCAAGGCGATACGCTGCTCAACACTGTATTGAGAGTAAATCGGAAAGGCGGCCTTGGCAGCAGCTACAGCTAGATCCACATCGCCCGCTGCACCGAGGGAAATAATAGCCACAGACTCTTCTGTAGCAGGGTTTTCAACGACCAGATCATGTGCCTGCAACGGCTCAATCCATTGACCATTGATGTAAAATTTGCGTAGATCTTTCATCCTATACCTCTCTCTTTATACCGGGGGGTGATTTACTCATCTGAAGCTTAAAGGGCAGGAGCACAGGCACCTATACCCACTTGAGGTACGGAGATCACTCGACTATGAAGGCCATCAGCGATTCCAAGGTTTGCGGACCAATTAAACGTTTAACCAATTCGCCATCACTATTTATTATCAGTGTCTCGGGCAACACCTTGGGTCGCTCAAGACTCCATTTAGCACGGGGATCTACTGCCAGCGACGGGAACTGTATATCGATTTTCTGCAGCTGCTCGAGGAGCTTAGGGCCCTGCTCATTATCAAAGTTGACCGCTAAAACAGTTAGCTGATCAGCGTGCTCAGCAGCCAGTTCATTGAGCTCCGGCACCTCTACTCGGCAGGGTTGGCACCATTCGGCCCAATAGTTAACCAGGGTATATTTGCCTTGGTCATTATTGAAACTGTGACTGCTGCCATCGATCAATTTGTAGCCAGTGTCACCGCTGCAGCCAACCAAAATCAGGCTGACTAAAAATGCTTTCACTGTGGGCCCTTTTACCAAGAAACTTTTTACCAAGAAACTTTTTACCGAGAAATCTTTGAACATACACAATCACCTTAATATAAAAGTCTAATTCTCATTCGAGTTGTCAGTATCCGCAGAATGACTATTAGTGGCAAACAACTTTTGCAAGCTCAGGGTCATATTCTGCTCAGTCATCTGACTATTCTCACGCATCAACCTGTCATAGGTCTCCAACCAAGGGTGGGCGTTGGCCAGTTTTTCACTCATCACTCTATCCCCACCGCTGAATCCCAGGCCCAGCCAGCCATTGATATCTGCCAACCTGATAGTTTCCGCATCGCGAATCATCACATATTGACCACTGGCGGTTTTCTCTAAAATACGCTGACTCAATAACATATTGCGCAGGCGTCGCCACTGTTCAACATCGAGGCCCACAATGCTCATGGCGCGGTCCGACAGGCTGCGACCCTTCTGCTGCCGACGCCAACACTGCCACAAAATAATCAGCACGGCGAGGGCATCCGGCAGTTCTGCGTCGCGACCTTCATATCGAAAGGTCTCAAGACTGCGCACCAGTTCGGCGCCAAATAAAATCAGCACCCAGAGCAGATAAATCCAAAGCAAAAACAACGGAATAACGGCGAATGCACCATAAACGTTGGTATAAATGGAATTGGCGACCAACTGTCCAAATAACGCCTTGGCGGTCTCGAACAACAGTGTTGTGATCAGACCGCCAAACAGCGCGTAAACCACTTTTACCTTGCAGTTGGGCACGGCCACATAAAGCAGGGTAAAAGCCAGCCAAGTCAGCAACCAGGGCAGATAACTAAACAGCAGCGCCACCACACCTAAGCTGTCGACCTCGGCCACCACCAGGCGCAGTGACATCAGATAGGTACTCATAATCATGCCCACGGCGAGCAATAGAGGTCCAAGACTCAAGATCGCCCAATAGACCAAAAATCCGGCCAAGCCTTTGCGCCCGCCAGTGGTGGCCCAGATATGATTAAAGGTTTTTTCGATATTACTCAACATCAACAGGGCAGTGACCAAGATAATTGCCACACCGGCGACACTAAGCTTGCGCGCCTGATTGGAAAACTCACTCAGGTACTGAGTAATCTCTTGACCACTGCTGGGCAAAAATTTGGAGAAGATAAATTCCTCCACCTGACCGCCGAGCTCCTGGAATGCAGGCACCAGGGAGAACATGCTGTACATCAGAGTCAGCATGGGCACCACCGCAAACAGACTCATATAGGTGAGCGCTGCGGCACTCTGGGGGCAGCCATCGCCGAGAAAACGACGCACCGCATAGACCAAAAACTGGCCACTGTTGACCAGTTGCTGGGGTATTCTGCCCGCAGTGATTAATAATTGATTGATCATGCCGTTAAACCTCTGATTCTGTTTAAATCCATTTGCCTCTACAATGGCGTAAGAATTCCACAACTTGAAACATAGACGATGCTGACTATTTATCACAATCCACGTTGCTCTAAATCGCGACAAACTCTGAGCCTTTTACAAGATCAAGGCCTAGAGCCAGAGATAGTACTCTACTTAGAGACCGCCCCTAGCCCTGAGACCATTACTCTACTGCTAAAAAAACTGGGCATAGGTGCGCGGCAGCTGCTGCGTCGAGGTGAACAGGACTACAAAGATCAGCGTCTGGCCGACGCCAGCCTCTCTGAGCAGCAGCTTATCGCCGCCATGGCCACGTACCCCAAGCTTATTGAGCGCCCTGTGGTGGTTAACGGCGAACGCGCCGCCATTGGCCGCCCCCCAGAAGCCGTACTGGAGATTATTTAATGTCAGACAACTATGTCCTAGTGCTCTATTACAGCCGCAATGGCCATGTTAAAAAACTCGCTGAAGAAATTGCTCAGGGTGTGGAAAGTGCTGGCATGGAAGCGCGTCTGCGCACAGTGCCTGCTGTGTCTACAGTTTGCGAAGCCACAGCAGAAGATATTCCCAGCAGTGGCGACATATACTGCACCGAGCAAGAGTTGGCTAACTGTTCAGGCCTGCTGATGGGCAGCCCAACGCGCTTTGGCAATATGGCAGCGCCATTAAAATATTTTATCGATGGCACTGCCGGCCTCTGGGCCAATGGCAGTCTGATCAACAAACCCGCTGGCGTTTTCACTTCAACCTCCAGCTTGCACGGCGGTCAGGAAACGACATTGATGTCGATGATGATTCCGCTGTTGCATCAGGGCATGCTGCTGACCGGCATTCCCTATTCCGAGCCCAGTTTGCACAGTACCACCCGCGGCGGCACCCCCTATGGCGCCAGCCACGTCGAAGCCGAAAACCTTAGTAGTGACGAGATTAGCCTCTGTCGAGCACAGGGCAAACGCGTCGCCCAATTAGCCGCGCAACTTAACGGAGCGCAGTAACATGACCTTAGAACAAAAAATTAATTTTTCCCGTCTCCTCACCCATGCCAGCTTTTATCTAATGTTGACAGCCATTACAGCCAACGCATGGATTCAGGGCGCGCCGGGCATTATTTACTTTCTCTGCCTGTTTCCCCTAGCGATCTTTATTCCTGGCCTAATCGTCAACAACACTCGCACATTAATCTGGATCTGCTTTGTGATTCTGATCTACTTCGCCACAGCCATCGATAACTTAGCCGGCCCAACGCCACAGCTACTCGATTGGGTGGAACTGGCACTGACGGTAATCCTGTTTAACGCAGCAATGATGTATGCACGCTGGAAACAGCAGCGCGGCAAGGCATTGCAAGATGAGTACGACAGACAGGAAGCACTTCAGCAAGAGCAGCAAGAACAAACGGCCAGTTAGAGTCTATACTCACAGGACGCAGACGGCGTTCCAGCAACGAGTTTTTAAAACAGACAGAGACGTGCTGTGAAACAACGATTGAAAGGACTACCTCTATGAGTGAAAAGAAACCAGGCTTGATACGCAGAATATTTAGATTTATCGGCAGCGTTGTCAGCGCCATTCGTTATATGATCAGCCTGGTTGTAGTGTTATTTTTTATCGCCATCATCGGAGGCTTGTTTGTCGACGACATTCAGCCAATGCCCGAGCGCGGCGCACTCTACTTAGCCCCCAGCGGCACATTGGTTGACCAGCGCTCTTATATAGATCCAGTCAGCGAAATATTCGCTCAGCCAGGTCAGCGCGACACTGAAACCCTGGTGCGAGATATAGTTCAAGCCCTAGACCATGCCCAGTACGATGAGCGCATCACCCATGTGCTGCTGGACACCAACTATATGGCGGGCGGCTCCATAGCCAAACTCGAAGAGATCAGCGGTGCACTGCAACGCTTCAAGAGGAGCGGTAAACCGATTATTGCGATTGGCGATAACTTCTCTCAGTCACAGTATTTTCTCGCTGCCCACGCCGATGAAATTATTATGAATCCCCTTGGCAGCGTTATGCTCACTGGCTTCGGCTCCTACAGCAACTACTACAAAGAAGCTCTGGATAAACTCAAAATCAATGTTCATATCTTCCGTGTCGGCAAATACAAAAGTGCTGTCGAACCGTTTTTGGGCAAAGGCATGTCGGACGAAGCTCGCGCAGACCGACGAAATTTAGTCGACTCCCTATGGCAGTTTTACACTTCCAGAGTAGAGCAGTTACGTGGTCTACCCAATGGCGCCCTGAATGATTTAGCGAATAATATCCACCTCAGGTTAGCCGAAGAAAATGGCGATATTGCCGCATTGGCACTACAGCAGGGATTGATTGATCGCATTGCCACACGCAGCGAAACCAGGGCCCACTTGCTAGAGATTCTGCCCCATAGCAATGGCGAGTTTGATAGCGTGCCCATGGCCGCCTATCTCAACCATATGAAGTTGGGTTCTCTGAAAGCGGTTAATAAAGGCAGACCCGAAATAGCCGTGGTCGTTGCTAGTGGCGCGATTCTCGACGGCAATCAGCCCGAGGGAACTGTAGGTGGGGACACACTGGCGGAGATGTTTGCTGCGATTGAAGAGGAGGATCAAGTCAAGGCCGTGGTCTTGCGCGTCGACAGTCCTGGCGGCAGCGCCTTTGCATCAGATGTAATCCGCGACAGCATTGCCTCCCTGCGGAAAAACAATATACCTGTGGTTATCTCTATGGGTAGTTACGCTGCATCCGGTGGCTATTGGATCGCTACCGAGTCCGACAAAATAGTCGCACTGTCCACCACCATCACCGGATCCATCGGCGTGTTTGGTGTGATCCCCACCTTTGAGGATTCTCTCAGTGCTATGGGCGTCTATTCAGATGGTGTTGGCACCACCAATATTGCCGGCATGTTGCAACTCAGCAGAGCTATGACCCCAGAGGCGAAAATGATTATGCAGTCTGGTGTGGAGCATGTTTATACACGCTTCCTGAATCTGGTGGCCGATGCCCGCGAGACCACACCCAGTGCCATTCATGAAATCGCTCAGGGCCGTGTCTGGACCGGTAAGAAGGCCCTAGAGCTGGGGCTAGTAGATGCGCTCGGCGACTTAAATGACGCCATCGCCAGCGCCGCTATACTGGCCGGCGTCAGCGACTATAAAATTAATTATCGCCGTAAACCACTGAGTTTTATGGAGCAGATAATGATGGAGATTAGCGGCAATGTGGATGCAGCAGTAGGTGCTATGGGCTTGCAGAGTTGGTTGCCTATGAGTTTCCAGCGTCAACTGGCATCGGCACTCAAGCCACTGCAGTTTATAGACTCACTGAACGACCCGAATCATGTCTATCTCTACTGTGAGAGCTGTCCGTTATAAACAGCAAGCACTAGATATCCAGAACAGTCTTCACAAAGGGCAGTGTCAATCGGCGCTGCTCGCGCAACGACACCGCATCCAACTTTTCCAACGCGGCCATTAACAAATGACTATTCCGCGGTAGGCGATGCAGTAAAAAACGCGCCACTTCATCGGATAGATAGAGACCTAAACCACTGGCCCTATGCTGCAACATTCGACGAAGATCTGCATCTTTGTAATCCATTAGCTGCAGTGAAATGCCAGATTTTAAGCGCGACAACAGATCGTCTAACAACACTTCTAAGTAATCTGGCATGGTGTGCGCGGTAATCAGTAAACGAGTACCAAACTCACTGCAGCGATTAAAAAAGTTAAACAGTGGCGCCTGCCACTCCTCGCGACCGGCCACCTGATCGAGGTCGTCTAAACAGACCAAGTCAGAAGATTCCAGGCCTTCGAGAACCTGATCCCCGGGATAGTCACAGAGTTCTTTTAATGGCAAATAGACCGCAGCACCATTGCTCAGGCGAGTGCTGTGCTGCTGGCAAACCGCCTGCATCAGATGAGACAGACCTGTGCCCGATGAACCACAGACATAGGCGTACTGCTTGCCTTCATCCTGCAGTAACATCTTCGCCAGATGCTGGGGGGTGCCTGTAGGGGCATAAAAATTATCAAAGGTCGCCCGGTCATCTAGTTTAATAGCCAAACTTAACTGCTGAAAATCGTTCACTCAACCATCCAATCAAATTCTAAATTACCACTGAAGCGCGCCATCTCGGACGTTTGGTTAACCAAACGACCACCGCGCTCCAATGCTGAAATCAGCAGATCTACGCCGCCATCTATATCCACAGTGACAAACAGCCGATCAGCCTCAACCGCTGAAACATGGCTGGATCGAACCAACTTTAGGCCCTGCAGCTGTGCCACAACGGCCTGATAGTCAGTGAAGGAATCAACCTGATTAATCTGCACTACTAGCTTGCTGGTATCCACCTGAGGGACGTAGGTCAACTTTGAAGAGATACTGTCCACCAGTTCATTCACCGCCTGACCAACAAACACCTCAGGGTTCTCCCCGCGCACATCATCAAAGCCGCGCTGGTCACCTAACTTGTAGGTCCAACTGCCACGCACCTGCCCCGACGTGGTGGTGAAAAATCGGAGCAGCACCCAGCCATCGGCCCCATAGCGTTGTGAGGCCACTTCTATAGTCTGCTCGCGCATGGACCAAGCCTCATTCACTGAGAGCGATAACTGATCCTCCAGATCCAGCGCTGGTAACTGATAAGGCAACGCGCGATCTTGCATAATTTGCTGAAAGCTGTGGATGAAATCGGGAAACAGCTGCTCAGTGACAAACTGACGACCGGTCTCTGCATCATCACGCACTATCCAAAATAGCAGTTTCGGCCGTCCAGCGGGCAATATGGGCAACTGCGCCCAGCGAATCAATTGATCGATGGCCTGAGTGGAAAAACTTACCTGAAGTGAAAAACCTGGCTGATCAGCAAGCTCCTCAAACGAACCTACGGGCAATTTTGTGTAGCCGACACTGGCGACAAAATTATCAGTGTTGGAAACGGCTTTTTGAATCCCCTGAAGCTGCATGATTTTACTGTTGCCAGTAAGTTTAATCAGCACCTGTTCCAGCGCCTGATTAACGCCTTTTGATCTCGACTGCTCAGTTTGATCGGCAACCAAAACCCGTCCGTTATAGAGTCCAGAAACCGGTTCTGCCATCACTGGGGCGCAAAACAGGGCGAAAAACAAAATTAATGTCCGTTTCAACGGTTTTTCTCCAGATATTTTGCAACATTATATCAGTGCTTGATGAAAAGTAGGCCCACTGCATCTAAAATAGCGGGCTAACAAAAGAAGGCTTGTGTCATGACCGAAAACAGCAAATCACTCAGCTATAAAGATGCAGGCGTCGACATCGATGCGGGCAATGCACTGATCGAAAAAATTAAGGGCGCAGCCAAGCGCACAAGGCGGCCAGAAGTTTTAGCCGGTCTCGGCGGATTTGGTGCACTGTTTGAATTACCCACTGGCTACAATCAGCCGGTCTTGGTTTCAGGCACCGATGGCGTTGGTACCAAATTGCGTTTGGCGCTGGATCATGGCAAGCATGACACCGTAGGTATAGATCTGGTTGCCATGTGCGTAAATGATCTCATTGTCTGTGGCGCCGAGCCACTGTTCTTCCTCGACTACTATGCCACAGGCAAACTCGAGATCGACACTGCCGCTGCTGTAGTTAATGGTATTGCGGATGGCTGTGATATTTCTGGCTGCTCACTGATCGGCGGCGAAACCGCTGAGATGCCGGGCATGTATGAAGGAGAAGACTACGACCTAGCGGGTTTCTGTGTTGGCATAGTCGAGAAAGCTGATCTTATCGATGGTACCAAAGTCAGTATCGGCGACAGCTTAATTGGTTTAGCCTCAAGTGGCCCACACTCAAACGGTTACTCGCTGATTCGCAAAGTGCTGGAAGTCACGGATACAGATCCCGCCACCGCACAACTGGATGGCAAGCCACTGATCGACCTGCTGATGGAACCCACGCGCATCTACGTCAAGCCACTGCTGAAGTTGATCGCTGAGTCTCAGGTCAACGCCCTGGCCCACATTACTGGTGGCGGACTTTTAGAAAATATTCCACGGGTTCTGCCAGACAACACCAAAGCCGTCATCGACACTCAAGCCTGGACCCGTCCAGCAGTCTTCGACTGGCTTCAAAAAGGCGGCAATATCGACGAGCACGAAATGCACCGCACGCTAAACTGCGGCGTTGGCATGGTTATCTGTGTTCCCGCTGACCGCGCTCAAGAAGCTCTGACTATGCTGGCTGCCAGTGGCGAAACCGCCTTCGAACTGGGTAGCATCTCTGCTCAAGAAGCTGGCGAAGAACAGGTTCAACTGCTCGGACTATCTTGATGACTGACCTTTCTAAGGGCAAGCGACGCATAGTTGTCCTAATCTCCGGCGGTGGCTCAAACCTGCAATCCTTTATTGATGGTTGCGCGGATGGGTCGCTTAATGGCGACGTGGTGGCAGTGATTAGTAACAAAGCCGGCGTCAAAGGCCTAGAGCGGGCAGCTGCTGCAGCGATTCCCAATATCACCCTCGACCACAACAGCTTCGGCTCCCGCGCCGAGTTCGATGTGGCTCTGGCCGATGTAATCGACAGCTTCTCCCCAGATCTGATTGTGCTGGCCGGCTTTATGCGCATACTCACACCCCAGTTTGTGAATCGCTTTCTCGGTCGACTGATTAATATTCACCCTTCGTTGTTACCCAAATATCCGGGGCTACACACTCACCAGCGCGCTATAGATGCAGGTGACAGTGAAGCTGGTGCCACAGTGCACTTCGTCACCGCCGAATTGGATGGCGGGCCAGGCATAGTTCAGGCTAAGGTAGAGCTTCTGGAAAATGATACTGCCGAAGAACTGGCCTCGAGGGTGCTGGTGTTTGAACATCAGATCTATCCATTGGCGGCGCAATGGTTCTGCGAAGGACGTCTAGAGCTGCGCGAAGGTCATGTAATTCTGGATAATGAGTTACTGCCCGAAGGCGGCGTCTGTGTCGAAATAGAAGAGCAGAGCTAGAGCCGCTAATAGAACCAGACCTGAGAGCAGGCTATTTTTCGATGTCTGCGAACCAACTAGATTTTTGTTACTCTAACTGAACTTACAAGAGATATCGCCGAGGTTAGACCATTGTCAGTATTCACAACGATTCAGCTTGGACTTAAGTCGGGAAGCTATCTCA
This sequence comes from Gammaproteobacteria bacterium MOLA455, assembly GCA_000511875.1. GTDB lineage: Bacteria > Pseudomonadota > Gammaproteobacteria > Pseudomonadales > Porticoccaceae > HTCC2207. The sequence goes on along the minus strand of AZIN01000003.1, from coordinate 265,874 downwards.
GTGACTGGTTAACGCGGCTGTCACTGCTATTCTTACTCTCTATACAAGTATCAACTGCGTTTAGCGCCGCCTCAGTGGACGCTCGATCTAACGCGCCCATCAGCCCCTATAGCGCCACCTACTCCGCCAAGTTTAGCGGACTAGAAATTGAAGCCGTCCAGCGTCTCGAGGAGGTTGCGCCCGGCATCTATCGCGAGAGCCTGAATGCGAAGAACTTCCTCGGCAAGATCGATGAGCAGAGCACCTTTAGCCTCACTGATGAGCAACTTTTGCGGCCAACGGAATACAGTTACATTCGCTCAGTGTTAGGTCGCACTAAAACAGAAGTGCAGCGCTTTGATTGGCAAAACAACACCCTGCACTATCAAAAAAATGACAGTCATAAAGAAACAGTGCTGCACACCGGGCAGCTGGACATGATCACCCACCGATTGCAGTTGCGCAGAGATTTGAATGCCGGCCACCGGGCATTCTCTTATCCTGTTATTTCTCGGGGAAAACTGAAACAATATGAGTATCGGGTAGTTGCAAACGAAGTATTGGAAACTGCCATAGGTCCTCTGGCAACAGTCAAAGTCGAAAGAGTTGTCGAGGCGGACAGCAATAGCCAATTTACGGCCTGGCTGGCCAGAGACTGGGAACATCTGATTGTAAAACTCGAACAGAAAAAGAACGGCGATAGTCATCAACTTGAACTGCGCAGTGCAGTGCTTAATAACCAGGCCGTAGTCGCACTCAACATTGATCATCAAAAAACGGATGGCAGCACAAAATGAACCGCGAACCTAAAAAAACTGGCTCCAACAACCTAGTCTTTATTGCTGGCACTCTAATTTCCGCAGTTATTATTGTCGCCGTTCTGTTTAAAACACAGAGCACACCGGAATATGACCCAGAGCTAATTGCCATACCAGAGCCCGTAACCGAGGCTGTGATAGCGCCACCCGTAATACCCGAAGCGGTGATTCCAAAAGCCGTAGCGCCCGAGCCACAACCAGAGCCCGAAACTAAATCAGTCAGTACTCCGCCAGCCCTACCGAGGCTCGATAACAGCGACGACTTTATCCGCGAGCGACTGATGCTGATCAGCAACAAAATAGAATTCGTCAAATGGATAAAAACCGACGACCTGCTGCGGCGCACAGCCAGCTATGCCGACGGCCTATCCAATGGTGTAATGCTAACAAAGATCTTCCCCCTGTCAGCACCAGAGGGAAAATTTGCCACCCATAGCAGCGATGGCGCCATCTGGTTAAACGCTGGAAACTACGAACGCTATGATCGCACTATCAATACGTTAACCAGCCTGCCGATGGACAACATGGCGAAGATGTTCCACTTCATCAGACCGCTATTGGAAAACGCCTTTTCGGAAATGGGTTATAACCCAAGACAGATGGACGGCATCATTTTGCAAGCCATTGACGTGATATTGGCAACCCCCATAGTCGTCGAACCGATTAGATTAACTCGTGATTCTGTCGTGTATAAGTTCGCTGATGCAGAGCTTGAGTCGCTGCTGCCACTGCAGAAGCAGCTGCTGCGCACTGGACCTGAGAATACTAAGCGGATACAGCAGCAGGCTGAGGCGTTGCGAGAAGCGTTGTTGAACCCCTAATTTAAAAGCCCTATCAATGAAAAAGGCTCTGTAAATCAGGGCCTTTTTTTGATGCGAACATAAGAAATTTTGATAAATTTAGAGCACTCCGCAATCACCTATTGAGAGTCCATTGAACACAGAGAAATAGTATATTTCTCGGAAAACCTGGATTAAAAACGAGGATTGTTTCGTGAGTGCAAGGCAGCACCGCACGCAGCGACTGAGGCTATGCTAAATACATGAGGTTGCGAGTCCGGCGCTAACGCCGCACCCGCGGAAAAAGACTGTTTTGAATCAGGTTTTGGGGAGCGTGACGCCGGTTTGGCCTTGATACTTACCACCGCGATCCGCGTATGAGGTCTCACACACCTCATCGGACTCAAAGAACAACATCTGCGCCACGCCTTCATTGGCATAAATCTTCGCCGGCAGATTAGTCGTGTTAGAAAATTCCAACGTCACATGCCCTTCCCACTCAGGCTCAAGCGGCGTGACATTCACAATAATTCCGCAGCGAGCATAGGTCGACTTACCCAGACAGATGGTCAACACCGAGCGTGGAATCTTAAAGTACTCAACTGTTCTGGCCAGAGCAAAAGAGTTGGGTGGGATAATGCAGTACTCACCATCCATATCGACAAAGGAGTCGCTGTCGAAATTCTTTGGATCTACAGTCTTCGAGTGAACATTGGTAAACACCTTAAACTCGCTAGAGCAGCGCACATCGTAGCCATAGCTAGACGTACCATAAGAGATAACACGATCGTCACCGGAGTAGCGCACCTGACCGGCCTCAAAGGGCGAGATCATTTCATGTTGCTGGGCCATGCGGCGAATCCAGTTATCGGACTTAATGCTCATCTGTGGTGACTCCGGTGTTATTGGTGTAAGAATTACTTTTTATTGGAAGTTGCTTTTTACAAGGCCGGTATCATACCGTTTTACGCGGGTTGGGCAAGTGGCAGTCATTTCGAGCAAAGAGAGAAATCTGCGCAAGAGCCCAGATTGCAGAGCTGCCCCAAAAAGGCCTGGTAGCGCGAGGAAAAAAATTGGATCGACGGGACGACCGACTAACCTTTCACCAGAGGCGAATCTGAGAGATGTCAAAAGCGTGGGACTGAAAAATTTCCTTACGCTATCTCTGCGTTCATCGCTAAGGCTAGGGCTCCAACCTCACCTGAGACTCCAGGGAGCCCTGGCGCGACAATAAATTTTTCCAACGCCATGTCAGGCAGCATATAGCCGTTCATCAACTGTGCAAACTTAGTTCGAATAGCAGCGAATAGATGGCTCTGGTCCATCACACCACCGCCGAGGATAATTCGCTGTGGAGAATAACTCATCGCTATATTGACACACATCAGCGCCAGATAATGCGCTTCGAGATCCCAGGCGGGATGCTCTTGGGGCAATGAGGCAGCACTGCAATTCCAACGCGCTTCCAGTGCTGGACCGGAGACAAGCCCTTCAAGACAGTCTCCGTGAAAGGCACAGTTGCCTTTAAAGGAATCTACAGCGACATCTCTTGGCAAGCGAATATGGCCCAATTCTGGATGCACCATACCAGTCAGTGGACGGCCATTGGCAAAGATACCAGCACCCACGCCGGTACCAATAGTGACATAGACAAAGTCATCTATATCCTGCGCGGCACCATGCAAGTACTCTCCCAGGGCCGAGCCATTGACATCTGTATCAAACCCCACAGGAACACCAAGCTGGCGCTGAAAGTAACCGGCGATCTCAGTATTTGACCAGTGTGCCTTGGGCGTTGCAGTGATATAACCATAGCTTGGCGATGAAGGCTTTAGATCAAGGGGGCCAAAACAGGCAATGCCAAGCGCGGACAGAGCGCCCAATTCGAGACCCTGTTGAACAAACCAGTCTTTCACCGCGGCCAGAGTCTCCTCTGGCGTGGTGGTGGCGATCTTGGTGCGCCTGAGAATAGTGCGTGGATCAGTCCCGATAACACAGTTAAATTTAGTGCCACCGGCCTCGATGCCCGCATAAAGTTTGCTTGGTATAGTACTGGCCATATCTATCCTAGTGAGAAACTAACAGGGTAAACCCTGAGGCTAAATTACCGGATGACTGTCGCGGTATTGAGATTCAAATAGAATCTCTCGCCAATAGTAAAGGCAGCAGCAGGATCATCTGAACCGGTGCGCGGAGAAATACACAGCAACCGATCCTTGGCGAAATCTGCTTCCAGCACAGTCATTCCAAACAGCCCGTCGGCGCCTTTGATCGCGCTATTATCGCCCACAGCAATCTGCCAGGGGCCGCGCATAGAATCAGACTTATAGAGGCGGATAGTTTTATCCACTTCGCTATCAGGCTGCCCTTCAAAATGGCGATTGCAGCTCGAAACAATAAGGTAATACATACCCTGAGTCTCGTCGAAGTAAACTTTTGGTAACTCAGCCTGAGTGAAATTCTCGCCATCGGGCAAGCTCATTGGCGGGTAGAGTGTTTCAAGGCGGTAGCTGTTTGCCTCATCGTCTCTGGCAATTAACCCCTGGGCGATAACACCTACACCAGGGCCAGATTTAGCTGACCAAAAAACGTTAATACGTTGATCACTGTCGATAAACAAAAACGGATCGCGCCAAGCCATCACAGGGCCACCCTCTTCGCCATCGTTACTCCCGAGCCGGTCTTCGGTATCGAGATAATAGCCCAGGCCGAGAATTTCTTCACGATCTCGAATCGGGCATGAAAGTGGGCTGGGTAACAATGAATCTATGTGTCGGTCTGAGCTTGTGGCCAATGAAATATTCTGCAGATAACGACGTTGATCGTCGATTTCAAAAATGCCAGTAAAGCCTGCGAGCTTTTCACCACTGGGGAGCAAGCAGATGGAACCACTCCACACATTGCGTCCATCGTGGCCATCACTGGTCTTACCTGGCTGCTGAAAACAGCCTTCATCTTTCCATCGGCGACCTTGGTCGAGAGAAGAAAAATGACGTATATGAAAGGGGTAGTTATCTTTCTCGGCGGGCAACAAGGCCTCACCATTGGGTTTAGTGCGAGAAATTGCCAAACAATAAAGATGCATGGTTCCCTGTTCTTGATATGACCAGGAATCCCACAGGTACAGCTCTGGGTGAACAATAGAACCCTCGAACACCTGTGTATCAACTGAAGACATATCCAAACTACTATCAAACATTTTTTTATTTCCGAATCAGTTCTATCTTGGGGCTTTGCACCCGGGGGCCAAACGATAAAAAGGGCTAGGCGGAAACCCGCCTAGCCCTTTACCGTACTTTAGAAGCTGTACTTAAGTGCCAGCTCAGCAGTGCGACCGGCAATCGAGCGAGCTCGAATGTAGTCATTACCATCTACTGTGTGAATCTGACCTTCATCTTCAGTGATACCAATCTGATCAGTAACATTGTTGACAGACATTTGCAGTTTCAGACCTGGGGCCAGCGCAAAGTCGGCGAACAAGTTAATGTAGGTATAACCGTCCATTGTGTAAGCATTGTTGTCCTGACCGTACGAGTCAGTAGTACCAATCAATGTTGCACCAACATAGTGATCACCAAACTGGTAGCTAGGAGACAGGCTCCAAACAAAGTCAGCCTGACGACGTGGAGTGTTGCCAATAAGAGTCGCGTCATTAGAAGAAACGATTTCAGCATCAGTCCAAGTCATGCTGCCACGCAGATCAATCTCACCAATCTTTGTGCTAGCCTCAAGCTCTAAACCAGTTGACTCGTAACCGCGAACACGTGCGCCGCCGTTAGCATTAGTTGACTCAGAGTTAACGTCGTCTGTTTCAACATAGAATACTGTTGCAAACAGGCTGTAGTCGTCTTCATCTGCTTTGGCACCGAATTCAAATGAGGTTAACTCATTCTCAACCGATCCATCAGCTGCAGTTCCATTGCTGTAGAAACCGCCATCACCTAAACGGTCAGCATTGACGCGTGAACCCTTAGAGATGCTACCAAATACAGCCATGTCGTCAGAAAGCTCATAGTTAGCTGCCAGCGAGTAAGACATGTAGCTCCAGTCATATTCAAAACCTGAAGCCGCAGTACCTGCAGAGTTTAGGTATGTGACATAGTTTTCAGCTAACTGGCCAACACTGGTGCCATCGTTGTTGAGATCAGACGCAACAGTAGTACCACCGGAGTAATGGCCGGTTGCTTCACCGCTGTCATAACGGACGCTTGCATCAATAGTCAACGCATCAGAAACCTGACGGTTAATGGCAATATAAATCGCATCGAGGTCAGCTTCTAACGCAGTATCACGAGTACAGCATCCGCCCCAATCTGGCGCGCCATAGGCGAGCTGACCATTTTCAGTTAGCTGCACACCATCGGCATAGACATTCATCAGGCGAGCATTGTTAGATACATCCTGAACAAACGTCTGCCAGTACCAGTTAACGTTAATTTCCTGAGTCGCTTTGTAGTAACCAAAGGTCACAGTCATATCATCGAAAGACTTGGTCAGCTGAAGGTCATTGGTGAAGTTATTCAGACTTTCCAGATCGTTATCGAAAGTACGGATATTCTGAATCAAGCCATTTCCATTAAGGTTGGCCATCTCAGCAGCAGTCAACTCAACGCCGGCATTAGCGCCAGACACATAACCCAGGCCGTTAGCGCCTGTATCTGTCAGAGCGCCTGAAATACCTGCAACATCAGATACACCACCGATACTGGCCGTGAATGCGCCAAAGAAGGTACCGGAGTTTTGGCTATAACGAAACTTCTCAGTCAAAGTCAGATCATCAGCCAGGTCCATAACAAACTCTGCACCAAAAGACGTTGAATCACTGTGGTTGCCGTTATCAATACCGCTTCTGCGGCCGCCGCCAGTTGCGCCAACACTGAGCACATCGCGAAGGTCATTAGAGATATTGGAACCTGAACCCGCATCAAAACCAGAGATGCTATCTTGCGACGCTTTGATCGGCATTGGCAGGTACGTTGGCACACTGTCGTTTAAGTACTTAGCGTATAAACGGAAGTAACCATTTTCAAATTCACGTGTCAGGTTAGCTTTAATCTGGCCACCTTTAGAGGCATTGAAACCCACTTCACGAGCGCCTTCGCCTTCACGATAAAAACCACCGACATGGAAGCGCCAGTCTTCATTCAGTGCGCCGCCGTATTCAAAGCCAGTTTTAAACAGATCGTAATCTAGGCCGGTTGAAACAGTGACGCTGCCACCCTCAACTTCGCCAGTCTTACTGATAAAGTTAATCACACCGGCAGGCGCGTTGCTTGCCAGAGTTGCAGCAGAGCTGCCTTTCAATACTTCAACACGCTGCAATGTATCATCGAGACGCAAGAACTGATCAGACGTACCAACGATAATATCGCCAAACTGAAGAATCGGCATGCCGTCTTCTTGCAGCTGAACAAACTTAGAACCGCCAGAAGCGATAGGCACACCGCGAACCGCGATATTAGTGTTGCCTTCACCGGCAGATGACTCAGAACGCACACCAGGAATCGCGCGCAGTACTTCTGCAGCAGAACGTGGTGCCATCTTCATCACTTCATCAGAGCTTAAAGTGTTGACAGATACTGTTGATTCAAACTTAGAAACGCCACTACCAGGCTTACCAGTAACGATGATTTCGTCCAGCGTACCAGCCATGGCTGGCAGTGCCAGACCCAATGATAATGTTCCAGCAATGGACATAGCTATTTTAGATTTATTGAAATATTTCATGAACTTCCCCCAACTCTTTATCGATTATGTGGCGCAAAACGTAGTCGCCAAAGATTAGTTATAAATAATACACAGCTGATTCAATACCAGGTTCGAAACCCAAAATCTCAAGCCATTAAGCTTACTGAAAAGAGGCCGATTAAAATCAACTTCTCAGCATAAAACCTTAAATTGCAATCGTTTGCAAGTATTTTTCAATCGATTGCATTGTAGTACTCACAAAATGCATTGCGGCAATCACCTGAATAAGTAACGCTAAGATATTGAATGAATGGGAGATTTCAGGATTGAAAAGCGACTTGTTCAGCACTAAAAATAAGTCTCAAAAAAACGTGGGTTGGCGATTACCATGCACCACTGGAACGACGGACAATTAATTCGGTTTTTAAGACAGAGTCGGCCACCGTGTCACCATTGATCTGCGCCATTAGCTTTTGCACCAAGATACGCCCACCCTGAACAATGTTCTGGCGCACTGTGGTCAATGATGGGCTACTGTAACTCGCCAGAGCAATATCATCATAACCAACTACGGCCACATCCTCTGGTACGCGCAGACCACTTTCAGTGAGCGCAGCAATTGCACTAAGTGCGATCAAATCACTACAGCACACGGCGCCATCAAAAGAAATTTTTTGCTGCAGCAGGTCATTAATGGCCTCACTGGCGTGAGACATTTCAAACGGCACATCAATCTGCAAACGTTTATTAAACTTAATGCCCTTTTCTTTTAACGCATTTAGATAGCCCTCAAAGCGCTGCTTGGGCTCGGGCATATTGATATCACCCATAAAGACAATATCCTTGCGCCCTAGGTTTAGCAGGTGTTTGGTAGCTAGGTAGCCCCCCACCACGTTGTCTGCACCCACAGTGCAGTAACGTCTATCAGGCAGATTGGAACCCCAGACAACCATCGGCTTTTCGAGGCCGGAAAACTCATTTAGCTGTTCATGTTGATTGCCCTGACCAATAAAGATAATGCCGTCAGACTGCCTGAATATACGACTACTTTGGATATCCAAAACGTTGGTCATCGGCGAGTTAGCAAGCAATAAATCATAGTTTTGCACTGACAGTGCATCGGCAATAGCACCTAACATCTCAAGGAAAAACATATCCGAGGTGTGTTGCTCTGACTTCACATCAAGCATCAGTACAACGGCAATCACATTGGTTTTCTGAAGGCGAAAATTACGTGCATTCTCATTGATTTGGTAGTTGTGTTTGGCCGCTAAGTCTACGATGCGCGCTCGAGTTTTGGCGTTTATTGATGGGTTCCCGGCCAACGCACGCGATACGGTCGAGACAGAGACACCGGCAACCTTTGCCAGCTCTTCCATCTTAGTTAACCGCGGTGAGTTTGTTGCCATGGAATATTACCCTGTAGTCGATCTAGCCTGAGGACGGAAGCATATTCACTAATGCAAATGATTGCAATGGAGCCAAGGCTTTACAGGTAGATAGGAGCAGCTAGCGGCCGAAATTCCTCAAACAGTCGCTGCCGGCAGCTTAGCGTGAATTACAACAGCAAAATGCAATCGTTTGTATTTTTACCCTTTATCCTTTAATGTCCCCTCAAATTGCACTGATACAGCCAATAATAATATCCAGGGGAACAGCATGACGAACATTCAGGCAGGCACAGACAGTAGAATAATTCGATGGTTAACCTACATGATGTTTATGATGTTCGCCATGACCACAGACGCAGTTGGCGTGATTATCCCAGAGGTGATGAAAGACTTTGACCTCAGCATGACTGCAGCCGGCATGCTCCATTACGGCCCCATGTTAGCCATCGCCCTCTCCGGTATATTATTTGGTTTCCTAGCTGACCGACTGGGTCGCAAAAAGACCATCATTTTAGGGCTGGCGTTATTTTCCATCACCGCTTATCTGTTCCTTGCCGGCAGCACCTTTGCCTATTATCTCGGCTTAATGATGATTTCCGGTGTCGCTATCGGTATTTTTAAGACTGCCGCCCTGGCTCTGATTGGCGACATATCCACATCCACCACCCAACATACCTCAACCATGAATGGGGTTGAGGCATTCTTTGGTGTCGGCGCTATTATTGGCCCATTGCTTGTCACCTACATGTTGACGCAGGGCGTGGATTGGAAATGGCTGTATATCTTCGCCGCCACCTTCTGCGTTGCACTCATTATTATGGCTCTTCTGGTTAAGTACCCAGAGAGTAAGCATATCCCAGAAAACCCGATCACCCTGAAGCAGACGCTGAAGATGCTAAAGGACCCTTACGCCCTAGGCTTTTCCCTGGGTGCATTTCTCTATGTGGCCACAGAGAGTGCTATTTATGTATGGATGCCAACGCTGCTCTTAGATTACAGCGGTAACGCTGTTTTTCTGGCTACCTACGCCCTGACTATTTTCTTTGTGCTGCGAGCGGCAGGCCGCTTCCTTGGAATCTGGATGATGGCGCGCTTTAATTGGGCAGTCGTAATGTCCCTATTTAGTTTTGCCATCTTATTGTGTTTTGTCGGCACTATTGCCATTGGCACAGATGCGGCGGTTTATTTGCTGCCACTTTCTGGTCTCTTTATGTCAGTGATTTACCCGACACTTAATTCAAAGGGTATTAGTTGCTTTCGTAAACAAAATCACGGCGGTGCAGCTGGCGTGATTCTTTTCTTTACCGCCTTGGGTGCAGCCTTTGGGCCTTTAACTATGGGACTGGTGAGTGATAGCTATGGCGGCAATGCCGAGTACGGCTTTATGGTCGCCGCTATTTTTGCAGGACTGCTTTTTGCTGGGCTGCTGGTCAACCAACTTAAGTCACTGACCGATGTACGTCTGCAGGCACTTGAAGAAACTGAGTACAACTAAGCAATATAGAGGGCAGAGAAGCAGTGCCCTGATCACTGCGCTCTGCCGAGACAACAAGCCGCGTTTTATCAAAACATGGCTTGTTGTCTGGAGGTACAGCGAGAGATCTGCTGTTATTGCCGCGTAAACTCAATCGTCTCATCTATAAGACTGTCGCCATCATTGTCCATGGTTAGGGTCAAGGTATCCCCTGACACATGAACAAACAGATTCGGTGCGCCCGCACCAACGAAGTCAGTAAACCCAGCATTGCCGTTGTTATCAAAGGTTTGACTGACTGCCATCAGGCCCGTGCTGCCATCGTGAGAATAAGTACCAATTTCCATACCTGACATTAGCGCCGGATCATTGCGATCGACTTCCCCATGGAAGTAAGTGTCGTCAAAGAACGTAAGCATCAGTAACTCTGCATCGGTGGTGGTACTTGTCCAGGTGCCTAAAAGACCCCCAGAATCAATTTGGGTTAACCCAAAAGCGCCATCACTGATGCCATCATTATTATCATCTGGACCAAATAGTAGAGAGCCTGAAGCCTGAGGCAGAATTTTCAGCGACGGGCCATTGCCCCCACTAAAATCACTCAACCCTGCGTCGCCATTGTTATCAAATAACTGAGTCGCGGTGGTATCTCCAAGCCCTGCATAGGTGAAATCCCCCCATTCCATTCCAGATATCGCATTGTCCGTAGTCTCATCAACCTCTGCATGCACATAGGTGCCATCGGCAAAAAAACTTAAGACAAAGAAATCCAGCTGGGTTGGGCTAGCAATTTGCCAAGTCCCAATTAACGAATCGACTGTTATGGGCTGCGGGTCAGAAAAAGACCCGCCAGAAGAAGCGACACCTGCCACAAGGTTAATAAGCGCTGCCACAGTATTAATAAGCTCTGAACTAGGGTCATCTTGACCACCATTGGATATCATTGTTATCACTGCATTTGAGCGTTCAAATGTTGCTAGGGGAAGATCAAAATCCAATTGAACAGCAACAGCTCTGGCCGCATCGGCGATGGTGATGCCATTAGTCGGGTCGCCGTCTTTATCCAGGGTCTGGAGCAAGCGGGCTATATTGACAACCATCGGATGAGAAATATCATCTGTATCGGCCATATCCAGAGGCGTAACCCTTTCATCGGCGAGTACCGATGGGAACTCGAGATCACCGATAAAAAAGGTCACCGTCTCACCAGGGTAATACTTAAATTCTCCGCGGGAATTGGTGACACCATTTTGGGTCTCGGTTCTGTAGCCAATATTGATAACCGGGCTATCAATAAAGACGCCGGTGGAGGTTGGGGTTGAGCTACTGCCACCGCCGCCGCAGCTGACTAAAACCGGCAAGATAAAACAAAAAAGAAAAGTTATTTTCATATTAGTACTTCCTGTAATAATTCAAAACATCATCCTGATGCTTCCAGATTAATCCACTCCTCTCAGCCTAGGTAAAAAACCTAAGGATTGCAAAATATGGCTTCCGGCAATCCACACCCCATTTATTTGCTCAACAAACCCCTAATCAAACACAATCTCCGGTCCACTGCTATCGTCCAGGGCTGCCAGCTGCTCAATCACCTGTCGTGCCACGCTGCCATAACGCTGAGCAATATCACTCTCCGGCTCAGCCGCAACTGAAGGCAGACCCGAATCACCACGCTCACGAATGCTTCTATCCAGAGGCATACTGCCAAGCAGTTGGGTGCTGTAATCTGCGGCGACTTTCTCGCCTCCGCCACTACCGAAGATATGGTCTTCATGGCCACAGTTGCTGCACAGGTGCACGGCCATATTTTCAACAATACCGAGCACTGGGATTTTTACTTTGGTAAACATTTCGATGCCTTTTTGCGCATCGAGCAACGCTATGTCCTGAGGTGTGGTAACAATAACCGCACCCGCAACTGCAGCTTTTTGTGCCAAGGTCAGTTGAATATCGCCGGTGCCTGGTGGCATATCCACCACCAACACATCGAGCCCGCCCCAATCAGTCTGCTCTAATATTTGTTGCAGTGCGCCGCTGGCCATGGGCCCGCGCCAAGCCATGGGGGTTTTGTCGCTCACTAGATAGGCCATGGACATGGTTTCAAGGCCGTGGGCCATGATTGGTGTGAAGGATTTACCATCCGCTATGGCCGGGCGTGTTCCTTCGGCCACGCCCAGCATCATGGCGATACTGGGGCCATAGATATCAGCGTCCAGCAGACCGACTTTTTTTCCCTCGGCCTGAAGAGCGAGCGCCAGATTGACTGCGGTGGTGGATTTACCCACGCCACCTTTACCTGATGCCACTGCAATGATCTGTTTTACTTGAGCTAACACTGATTTACTCCGTTATGGCCGATTTTTAACTGGATTGGATTATAGAGGCTATTTCGCAGGCGATTGCACATGAAAAGTACGTGTAAAATCGCTATAGTTACGCGCTAAACTACAGGCGCTGACATGCGTTGTACCTTGCGCTGTAAATAGCATTCTCAATAGTCCCTAAAACAAGAAACTTTACCATGCCATCAAAACGTCAGATTCTGGTCACTAACGCTCTTCCCTATGCTAATGCTGCACTCCATCTTGGGCATGTTTTGGAGTATACCCAAACCGATGTCTGGGTGCGCTTCCAGAGAATGCGCGGCCATGAATGTTACTACCTTTCCGCCGATGATGCTCATGGAACTGCGATTATGCTCAAGGCAGATGAGAAGGGCATTAGCGCTGAGCAGCATATTGCGGATATGCGGGCGATTCATGAGGCGGACTTTAAAGACTTCCTGATCAGTGTGGATAACTATCACACCACTCACTCGGAAGAGAATCGCGAATTCTCTGAGCTTATATACAACCGTCTAAACGCTAATGGCCATATTGCCAAGCGCGAGATTACTCAGGCCTTTGATCCAGAGAAAAATTTGTTTTTGGCGGATCGCTATATCAAGGGCACCTGCCCTAAGTGTAAAACCGAAGATCAGTACGGCGACAACTGCGAAGCGTGCGGCGCAACCTATTCGCCGATTGATCTGATCAATCCGGTGTCGGCGATCTCCGGCGCCACCCCCGTTGAAAAAGCCTCGACTCACTATTTCTTTAAGCTGCCTGAATTCACTCAGTTCCTGCAAGAGTGGACGCGCAGTGGCGCGGTGCAGGAAGAAGTGGCCAATAAACTCGGCGAATGGCTAGACAGTGGCCTGCAAGAGTGGGATATCAGTCGCGACGCACCCTACTTTGGTTTTGAAATCCCCGATGCACCGGGCAAGTATTTTTATGTCTGGCTGGATGCACCCATCGGCTATATGGCCAGCTTTAAAAATCTCTGTGATCGCGAAGGCATGGATTTTGATCACTATTGGAAGGCTGACAGCACCACTGAGTTGTACCACTTTATTGGCAAAGACATAGTTAACTTCCACGCGCTGTTTTGGCCCGCCATGTTGAGCAGCGCCCAGTTCCGCACCCCCACCAAGATCTGTGTCCACGGCTTTGTCACGGTTAACGGCAAGAAGATGTCGAAATCTCGCGGCACTTTTATTAATGCGCGCTGCTATCTCGATCACTTGGATCCGGATTATCTGCGTTATTACTACGCTTCGAAACTGTCGGGCTCGGTGGAAGATATAGATCTCAATCTCGAGGACTTCCAGCAGAAGGTCAACAGCGACTTGGTCGGCAAGGTAGTGAATATTGCCAGCCGCTGTGCCAAGTTTATTGCCAATGGCAACGACGGTGTGCTGTCGACCAATGTAGATAACCCGGAGCTCTGGGCCCAGGTGAGTGGCGCGGCGGAAAGCATTGCCAACCACTATGAGAACCGCGACTTTAGTAAAGCGATCCGCGAGATTATGGCTCAGGCCGATGCAGCCAATGAATACATTGCCGCTAAAGAGCCGTGGAAACTAAATAAGCAGGAGGGCATGCAGCAGCAGGTGCAGGACATCTGCTCTCAGGGCATCAATATGTTCCGTGTGCTGATGACCTACCTAAAGCCAGTAGTACCCGCCATGACTGTTGCCGCTGAAGAGTTCCTCAACGATACATTGAGTTGGGAAAGTGCGGCACAGCCATTGCTTGGTCATCAGTTGAAACCCTTTAAGCCACTAATGATTCGCATAGAAAAAGACAAGGTGGATGCAATGCTTGACGCCAGCAAAGAAGAGACTGCTCTGGCTGTGGCAAAACCCATTGAAGGCCCACTGGCGGATGATCCTATAGCCGCAGAAATTAACTTTGATGAATTTGCCAAGGTGGATCTCCGAGTAGCGCGCATTGTCACAGCCTCCCATGTTGAGGGCGCCGACAAGTTACTGCAGCTGATTCTCGATCTCGGCGGCGAAACCCGTCAGGTATTCTCGGGGATTAAGTCTTCCTATAAGCCGGAAGATTTAGAGGGCCGGCTGACAGTGATGGTCGCCAATCTGGCGCCGCGGAAAATGCGCTTTGGTATGTCTGAAGGCATGGTACTGGCAGCCGCTGATAACAAGGGAATTTACCTGCTGGAACCGCATAGCGGTGCACAGCCAGGCCAGCGGGTTAGCTGATCAACAAGTCTGATCCCTGCGTATAACTGTGGGAGATTAAAAAGCAGCCGAGAAGCCTTTAGGGCGTAGCTGATTTTGCAGTTACTACTTATTCATAAAAGAACTAACCACCTGCTGCATATGAGTTGAATCAAGCTAGTTGATTCCACGATAATGGCAGCCAACACAAGGTTTGGCGTTTTAGCATGGCAGAATTTGCAGTCATTCTGGTCAGTTCGATACTGATCAACAACTATGTACTGGTACAGTTCCTCGGACTCTGCCCATTTATGGGTGTCTCGAATAAACTGGAATCCGCCATCGGCATGGCTGCGGCCACGACCTTTGTACTGACCCTCACAGCCATGGCCAGCTATATAGTCAACGCCATGGTGCTTGAGCCTCTGGGGCTGATCTATCTGCGTACCATCGCCTTTATTCTGGTGATTGCCGCCGTGGTCCAGTTCACCAAAATGTTTATCGAAAAAACCAGCCCGCTGCTCTATCGCGTGCTCGGTGTGTTTCTGCCCCTGATTACCACCAACTGTGCGGTACTGGGTGTGGCCTTGCAGAATACCTCCAAAGATCTCAACTTTGTGCAGTCTTCCCTCTATGGTTTTGGTGCCGGGGCTGGTTTTTCACTGGTGCTGATTCTGTTCTCCGCTATGCGTGAGCGTCTAGCGGCGGCGGATGTACCCGAGTCATTTAAAGGGGCTGCCATCGCCATGGTTACTGCCGGACTGATGTCACTGGCCTTTATGGGCTTCAGTGGACTTGTGTAAATGATTGAACTTATCGCGCAAAACCCCATTCTTGCGGCACTGGTTGCCCTAGTCGGCCTGTCGATTGTCTTCGGCGCGCTGCTGGGATTCGCTGCGGAAAAATTTAAGGTTGTCGGCGACCCGATTGTCGAGCAGATCGACGAGCTGTTGCCGCAAACTCAGTGCGGCCAATGTGGCTTTCCCGGCTGCCGGCCCTATGCCGAATCGATCGCCGCTGGCGACGTAATCAACAAGTGTCCTCCCGGTGGCCAGTCGACGATTAACGCCATCGCCAATCTGCTGGATGTGCCGGCACCAGAACTGGATGCGGAACACGGCGTAGAGAGCGAAGTCAAAACCGTCGCCTATATTCGTGAAGATGAATGCATCGGCTGCACCAAATGCATTCAAGCCTGCCCTGTGGACGCCATTTTGGGCGCAGCAAAATTAATGCATACGGTCATTACCGACGAGTGCACTGGCTGTGACCTCTGCGTTGAGCCCTGCCCAGTAGACTGCATCGATATGTTGCCAGTTGCAGAAACCATTGCCGACTGGAAGTGGTCAATCCCGGCCAAGCCAGGCCAAATGATTGCCACTGATCGCCGCGGCGAAGTTAGCCCTGCAGTTCACAGCGAGGATGCAGCATGAGTAGAACCTGGGTTACACCCGGTGGCGTACATCCTCCGGAAAACAAACATCAGTCGTTAACTCAACCAATTGGTCAATTGCCGATTCCAGAGAAGCTGATTATTCCACTGAGCCAACACATTGGCGCCCCAGCTACTCCCTGCGTGGAAATCGGTCAGCAGGTCCTTAAAGGTCAGGTCATTGCTCAGGCCGCAGGCTTGGTGAGCATTCCCATGCATGCGCCCTCCTCTGGCACCATCAGTGCCATAGAACACAGACCTATTGCTCACGCATCAGGCATGCTCGCCCCCTGTATCGAAATCACCACCGACGGTGCCGATACGTGGATTGAGCACCAGGGTATTAGTGACTACGAACATATCACGCCAAGCAAGCTTATTGAGATGGTTGGCAATGCCGGCATCTCTGGCATGGGCGGCGCCGGTTTCCCATCGGCGGTTAAACTCAACCCCGGACGTCAGCGCCCTATCGACACCCTGATTGTGAATGCCACTGAATGTGAGCCCTATATCACCGCTGATGACTCTGCGATTCGCGAGCGTGCCGGTGAAATTGTCGAGGGGATTAAGATCCTCAGTGCGATTCTCGATCACCCGACCAATATTATGATCGGCATCGAAGACAACAAGCCGGAAGCCATTGCCGCCCTGGCTCCTCATGTGGAAGACAGTGGCATTTCGGTAGTTGTGTTCCCGACCAAATACCCCTCCGGTGGCGAGAAACAGCTCATTTATATTCTTACCGGCAAAGAATTACCCGCCGGCAAGTTACCCGCCGACGAAGGCATTGTCTGTATCAATATTGGTACCACCTATGCAATCAAGCGCGCTGTTATCGATGGCGAGCCACTGATTTCCCGGGTCACTACAGTCACCGGTGATGCCGTGGGTACACCGCGCAACTACGACACTCTGATCGGCACCCCGGTTAGACATCTCCTTGAGCACAACCAATTTGATGGTCAGGCCGGTGGCCGAGTGATAATGGGCGGACCTATGATGGGCTTCACTCTGCCCTCTGCGGATGTACCCATAGTCAAAACCACCAACTGTATTCTGGCTCCCAGCTACGCCGAGATTCCCGACGATGACCCGGCTCAGCCCTGCATTCGCTGCGGCATGTGTGCCGAAGCCTGCCCGGTTTCTCTGCTGCCGCAACAGCTGTTTTGGTATGCTCAAGCGGAGGAACACGACCGTCTCGAAGCGCACAATCTGTTTGACTGCATAGAATGTGGTGCCTGCTCTTATGTCTGCCCGAGCAACATTCCCCTGGTGCAATACTATCGCGCCGCCAAAGGTGATATCCGTAAGGCCCGGGAAGAAAAAGTTAAATCCGATCACGCCCGGGAGCGCTTCGAGTTTCACAAAGAGCGCATAGAACAGGCGGAGCGGGAAAAAGAAGCCAAACGCGCCGCACGTCGCGAAGCGACTCAGCAGGCCAAGGCCGATCATCTCGCGGCGACAGCTAATGGTGGCGCAGCGCCAAGTGCACCAGCAACTGCCTCTCCCGCTGGTGCCGTACCCACTTCCTCAGCTGCGGATATTATTGCCGCAGCTCAGGCTCGTGCCGCCGCCAAACAAGCCAACCCTGAAGATCAGCGAGCAAAGCTTGAGCGTACTATTGCCAGTGCAGAGCAACGCCTAAAAATGGCCGAAGAGAAACTCGCCGAAGCTATAAATGAAGACAGTGGCAAACAGGACAAGCTCAGCGCCGCAGTGGAAAACACGCGACAAAAACTTGAGCAATCCAAATCCAAGCTCGCGGAGTTGGCAGAATAATGGCATTTAAACAGGTCTCTTCACCCCACGCCCATGCAGCGCAAAACACGTCTCAGGTGATGAAGTTAGTGTTGCTGGCAACTATTCCAGGTCTCGCGGCACTGACCTGGCAGTTTGGCTGGGGTAGCTTTATCAATGTGGTGTTGGCATCAGTGACAGCGGTTTGCTGCGAAGCGGCGATTGTCAAAATGCGTGGTCGCTCTATCAGTTTTTATCTCGGCGACTACAGCGCCGTTGTCACTGCGGTCTTATTGGGCCTCGCCCTACCGCCACTGGCACCCTGGTGGGTGGTGGTAGTGGGCACAGTGTTCTCCATAGTGGTGGCCAAGCAATTGTATGGCGGCCTTGGCTATAACCCCTTTAATCCGGCAATGGTTGGCTATGTGGTTCTGCTGATCTCCTTCCCGATTCAAATGACCACCTGGGTGGCACCGCTTGCCCTGCTACCTGCTGGAGCAGCGCACCCTGGCTTGGTCGAATCACTGCAAATTGTCTTTGCTGGCTACAGTCCAGCAGACGGCGTCACTGGCGCTACGCCACTGGATGTCTTTAAGCACAGCAGCGGTCTGTTGGTGGATCAGGTCTATGATCGCGAACCGCTATTTAATCAGGCCATGTTCGCTGGTGCCGGTTGGGAATGGGTCAATCTCGGCTTCCTGCTCGGCGGTATTATTCTGCTATACCAGCGCATTTTCACCTGGCACGGCCCTGTGGGCATGCTCGGCGCTCTGGCGTTGATGTCGATTATCTTTTGGGATTCCGGCAGCTCTTCAAGCCCGGGTTCGCCACTGATGCACCTGTTTAGTGGCGCCTCGATGATGGGGGCATTCTTTATTCTCACCGACCCAGTATCGTCGGCAGTGAGCAATCGCGGTCGCCTGATATTCGGCGTCCTGATCGGCGTGCTGGTCTATGTGATTCGCGCCTGGGGCAACTATCCAGATGCCGTCGCCTTTGCCGTGTTGCTGGCCAATTTTGCCGCACCTTTTATCGACAACTACACTTTGCCACGCACCTATGGTCATACTGACAGACGCAGAGCCACGGAAAAGGAGGAAGACTGATGATTATCAAATCAATGGGTTTTAACAGCATAGCCCTCGCCCTCTTTGCACTGGTCACCTCACTGATTTTGGCCACCACTAATGAGCTGACCTATGAGCGCATCGAACAGTCAGAGCGTGCAGCAGCCCAACGGGCACTGCTAGAGATTATTCCCCTAGAGCGTCATGACAACGATATGTTGATGGATGTGCAACCAGTGCCCGAACAGTACTGGGCGACATTGGGTCTGAAAAAAGGCGGCAATATTCATATTGCTCGGGATCAGGGTCAGCCAGTAGCGGCTATTATTCCCGCGGTGACACCAGATGGTTACAGTGGTGCTATTTCGATGATTATCGGAATTAACTTTAATGGCGCCATTGCCGGCGTGCGTGTAGCAGAGCATCGCGAAACCCCAGGCCTCGGCGACAAAGTGGATCTGAAAAAGAGCGACTGGATTCTGAGTTTTAACGGCAAGTCTCTGGTCAACCCACAAGCCGGCGGCTGGAAAGTGAAAAAGGAAGGCGGCGATTACGACCAATTTACCGGGGCCACCATTACCCCTAGGGCAGTAATCAACCAAGTTCTTAAAACGCTGCAATACTTTGAGGATGATCGCGAGCGTCTATTACAGATCGCCGCCGCGAACGCCGCACGTGAAAACAAACAGGCAGTACTATGAACAGCGACGTTACTACCGAGGCTACTACCGAGGTCACTACTGAAGGCCCCAGCATTGCCGAAGTCACCAAAAACGGCCTCTGGACGAATAATCCGGCGCTGGTACAACTGCTCGGGCTGTGCCCGCTGCTGGCGGTCACCGGCAGTGTAGTCAACGCTTTGGGTTTGGGTCTTGCCACCATGGCGGTACTAATCGGCTCTAACACCATAGTCTCACTGATTCGCAACCATGTTAGCGATGCCGTCAGACTGCCCGCCTTTGTCATTATTATCGCCGCCTTTGTCACCTGCGCCGAACTATTAATGAAAGCCTACACCTATGACCTCTATCAGATTCTAGGTATTTTTATCCCGCTGATCGTCACTAACTGTGCCATCCTTGGCCGCGCTGAAGCCTTTGCCAGCAAACACCATGTAGGCTTAGCTGCTCTTGATGGCTTGATGATGGGACTGGGCTTCTTACTGGTCTTGGTCGCGCTAGGCGCGATTCGCGAACTGTTTGGCCAGGGCACGCTATTCGCCAGCATGCACCTGCTGTTTGGCCCGGTTGCCAACGGTTGGATGTTGCAGCCCTTCGGCGAGAACTACAGCTTCTTGATCGCAGTGTTACCCCCGGGTGCATTCTTGGTAACCGGCCTGTTGATTGCGGGTAAAAATTACATCGACGCGGCTTTTAAACGCCGCGCCGATGCGAAGAAAGATCGTCCGGTTGTCGGAGCCAAGCGCATCAGAACCACAGGTCATATTAGCTAACAAAAAGCTTACACAGGGACGGTAAAGTTTGATGAATAAAAGCGGCGCGTGGTTAACCCAGTACGCACTGGAACAGCTCGGTATTACCCATACTTTTGGAATACCCGGGGTGCAAAACGCCGAGATCTATGACCAGCTAAATCAGTCAGAGCAGATCACCCCGCTTCTCGTTAATCACGAAATGAACGCCGCCTTTATGGCCGACGCAGTCAGCCGTTCTGCGGCCGGCAGCGTCGGCACTATGCTGATCGTATCCGGTTCCGGTGTGACTCATGCATGCAGTGGCATAGCCGAAGCCTACTTGGCGGGGATTCCGTTGTTGGTAATTGCCGGCGCTTCCGGCAATGAGCAAAGCGGTTATCCCTCCATCGACGCCAAAGAAATCCTCAAACACCTGACCAAAGCAATCTACAGCATCAGCGACCAGCAACACATCGTCGAGACATTATTTACCGCCTACAGAGTCGCCACCAGTGATCGACCAGGGCCAGTATTTGTCGAAATCCCTCTCGCCGTCCAAATGCTCTCCGCCGCGATAGACGAACCTCTGCCACTCTACGATCAGAAGAGCCAAAGCCCCAATGAAGAAGCCGAAGTCATCAGTAATGTGGTTTTAAACAATGCCGCGGCACAACTACTTCAAGCAGAGTCTCCCGGTATTATTGTCGGCTGGGGTGCAGTGGACGCCCACAGCGAAATAATTGCCCTAGCCCAGCAGATCGGCGCACCAGTCTGCACCACCCTCTCCGGGGTCAGTAGCTTTCCCGCCCAGCATCCATTGCACGCCGGCATGATCTTTGGCCCTGCTGCTGTTCCCAGCGCCGAAAATGCCTTTAAAGATTGTGACTGCCTGCTCGCCATAGGCACGAATCTCAATGAAGCGGATACGGCTGGCGGCAGTGCAGAACTCCCTGAAAATATTATTTATATTACCAACGAACAAAACAGCTGCGACGAGCCAGAAACCGTTACCGCACTGCATGGCAATATCCAACAGATCGCCACCGACCTGCTCTACAAACTTCAAGAGCAACAGCCCCCAGCGACCAGCAGAAAAGCCTTAGTCGACGATATCGCCATCCAAAAAGCCTTGTTTAAAAAAGAGTGGCTGGGCCATAACAGTAAAGGCCTAGTTAACCCCGCAGTGTTTTTTGACAAGCTCCGAGCCGCAGTCAGCGACGACGCCATTGTAATTACCGACGACGGCCTGCACACCTATCTCGCCGCCGAGTTAATGCCGATTAGTAGCCCGCGCAGCTTTATTTCGCCCTCAAGTTCAAATGCTATGGGTTACTGCGTGCCCGCGGTCAACGCAGTAAAGCTGGTCAATCCCGACAAGCAGGTTATAGGTATAGTCGGCGACGGCGCCATGCTGATGAGCGGCATGGAAGCACTCACCGCGGTACGGGAAAATCTCGGCACCATCTACTGCATATTCAACGACGGAAAACTCTCGCGCATCAATCACAGCCAACCTGTTAGCGACAGTCAAACCACCTGTACCCAACTGGGCAATATCAATTGGGGTGCCTTCGCCGACTCTATTGAGTGCGGCTATATTCCGGTCAGACACAACAATGAAATAGAGGTCGCCCTGCGCCATGCCTTAGAGACCGCCTCCCACAACCAGCCGGTGATTCTCGACATCAACATCGATTATTCGCGCCGCAGCAACTATGCACAGGGCGTGGAGAAAACCAACGCAGCGAGATTTTTGAGTACTAACAAGTTGGGAATGTTGGGACGGGCGATAGTGCGCAAGCTGACTGGTTAGGGCATTTAATAGCTTTCCAAATCTTTATCGAACAACATCTCTATATCGCGAAAGGCCTTAAACTCTAAATAATTATTGCTCGGGTCGCGGATAAACAGTGTTGCCTGCTCACCTTGACGACCTTCAAAACGCAGATAGGGTTCGATCACAAACTCAACGCCCTGCTCTTCAAGCTTGACGACAAATTGCTGATACTGATCCCAGTTCAAAATCACACCAAAGTGGGACGCTGGCACCGCGTGGCCATCCACGGCATTAGTGGTCACCGAGGGATGGTCTTGGGGCTCCACCAAATGGGCCACAAGCTGATGGCCAAAGAAATCAAAATCAATCCAGCGATCGGATTCTCGACCGGTTTTACAGCCTAAAATACCCGCGTAAAAATTTCGTGCCGCCTCTAAATCGGTGACTGGAAATGCGAGGTGAAAGCGTGGGCGATGGTCGCTGTTTGTGGTCATGGTTGATTGCTCAGGTGAATTGATTAGCGCTATATATACAGGCTTCTCAGTGTGCGTTATCAGCCGACTGGAGTAAATAACTCACCAGGGGCAGTGCATCCAAATCCACGTTGCCGCCACTGAAAATAATCGCCACCCGGATGCGCTCATGAGCGTGGTGGATATGGCTTAGAGTTATCCCCTCCACTCCTTTCGTGAACCAAAGATGACTGATCCGGACTGTTGTTGCCAGTACCGCTTGATCCCTTCTGAGCCTGAGTCGGGTAGAACCACTTTGAGTACTGCAAAGAGATCACCCTGGCCGTCTTTGTGTACCAGCCCATGTCCTTTGATCCGCAGGCGCTGGCCAGTTTCGCTGTTGGCGGGAATCCTGAGTTTTACTTTTCCTGACAGAGTCGGCAGCTCAATACTAGTCCCCAGGGCCGCTTCCCATGGCGCAAGCAGAACAATGATAATCAGATTGTGGGCTTCGAGATAGAGATTCTCCGGGAGAACATCATCAAGACCCTGGCCGCTCTGGGCCTGCTGATGTCTGAGTAGCTGGTCGTATTGAGCGCGTTTGCTCTGGTCTCTTAACACCTCATAGGCTTCGGCGATCTGTTTGAATTTTTCTTCGCTTTTATGGTGCCCACTGACATCCGGGTGGTATTGTCTAGCCAGTTTGCGGTAGGCATTTTTGATGGTTTCACTGTCGGCGCTAGCCGCAATCGAGAGTGTTTTATAGTAGTCCTGAAAATCCATATTCCGTCCTTCGTCCTTGAAGCCGATACTGTCGATGCAAATCTATGCGGGCTTATTACTATTAGCTTAGTCCAGAATCCGATGGCACGATAACTGGAGCGAGGAAGCCAAGTGAATAAAGTGAATCTATTTTTTATTGTGGTGCTGGCTTACTGATCTAAAAAACGCTCAAGTCGCTTTCGCAGTCGCTGATTTTCGTCGCGCAGCTGATCAAGCTCTTCGATCAAACTGATGGCCAGCGCAATACCCGACCAGTCGATTTCCAGATCACGATGCAGGCGACAGGCACGCTTTGTCACACTGATCATTTGCGTAGTAAACACCCAGGTTTCCGGGCCAGAACCTTCAGGTTCGACTATGCCCTGATTGACGATTTCAACAATCATCTGTGAAGGGCTCTGGGTGGCATAACATATCTCGTCGAAAGTTAAATATTGGGCGTTAGGGTCCATATTTATTTCCTCCATTCCGCTCTTGGATCAAAGACGGCGGCATCGGCCAGCTGCTGCCAGTGCCGTTTGCTTTCCTCGGACACTGACTCAGGCATTACCACTTTTAGTACTGCGTAGAGGTCGCCATGACCCTGCTTGCGCACCAGGCCCTTCCCTCTAATTCTCAGGCGTTGGCCGGTCTGACTGTTGGCGGGGATAGTCAATTTGATCTTGCCCGATAGAGTCGGAGCTTCAAGGCTGGTGCCCAGAGCGGCCTCCCAGGGGGCAATGGGTACGGTGAGAATCAGGTTGTGGGCTTCGATGTCGAACAGTGGATGCGGTACCAGGCGAATACGCAGATAGAGATCCCCTGAGGGCGCATCACCGAGCCCCTGACCGCCCTGCCCCTTGAGGCGAATGCGCTCGCCGTCGGCGACGCCAGCGGGAATTTTTACATTGAGGGTTTTATTCACGTGGCTAACTTGCCCATGGGCGTCGCGATGGGGGAGGCTATAGGAGATCGATTTCGATGTGGTGGTCAATGTATCTTCGAGAAAGATCGGCATATCGGTTTCAATATCTTGGCCTTTGGCGCCAAAACCCTTATTGGAAAAGCCTTGATCAGAAAAACCCTGCCGTGAAAAATCCTTAGCACCAGCTCCCTGTCCCGATTGATGAGCCCCACCAAAAATAGACGAAAAGAAATCGGAAAAATCCCCCTGATAGTGAGTTTGCTGGGAATACTGCTGCCCTCCTGAAGCGCCCTGAGACTGCGCGCCATACTCACGTAGCTCATCGTATTGAGCGCGCTTTTGCGGGTCTTTTAACACCTCGTAGGCTTCCGAGATCTGTTTGAATTTCTCTTCTGCCTCGCGGTGCTCACTGACATCTGGGTGATATTTTCTAGCCAGTTTGCGATAGGCTGTTTTAATGGTTTTGCTGTCCGCGTCTGGGGCCACCGAGAGTATTTTGTAGTAGTCCTGAAAATCCATAGTCGGTCCTTGATGGTTTAATCCTATGTTATAGATTGCGCAATACGGGGCCTGTTGCTATTAGCCTAGTCGAAAATTCAGCGATCAGAGGGCCGCGACGACGAATCCAGTTGCGCAAAGTTAATCTATTATCTTTTCACTAACCTGCCCTATACTTACCCCCTAAAAAATAGGGTTATCTAATGATTAATGTCTGCCTATACGACGGTGCAAACTATAAACACGGTGGTCCAGAGCTGATACAGCAGCCACTGGCGGATAACAGCATGCTATGGATTGATATCGAGCAGGAGTCGGCTGAATCTGAACAACTTATCTTTGAGCAGTTTGATTGTCATCCACTGTGTATTCAGGATGCGCGACGTCCACGCCACCCGCCAAAAATTGAGCACTTTAGCGAGCAGTCATTTGTGTTGTTGCGCGAGCTTGTTGCCGAACATGAGGGCCTGGCGTTCCAGACTCTCCAGGTGGCTGGCTTTGTTGGCAATAATTTTTTAATTACCCGCCATGACAAACCTTCGCCGGCCATTAGTAGCTGGCTGAAAAACCCTAAACTGGCGGCGCTGATGGCTCGGGGGCCGATGGTGTTATTCGCCTCAGTGACAAACTCTATGGCTTTGGCGTATATAGATTTGCTGTTAGATTTTGAACCGGCGCTCTCCGAGTACGAAGATACGCTGCTCGCAACTCAGGGCGATACTGTGCTGCGCGAGTTGATTAGCTGCAAGACTTGGCTGCGCAAACTAAAGCGCCTGCACAGCTATCATGATCGCGTGTATTTGGCATTGCTGACACACCTGAAACAGGAACATAGCGACCAGGTTGATGTCATTCACTCGGCAACTGATGTCTATGAAAAATTTGAGCGCCTCAATTCACTGTCCGCGCTCTATTACGATTTGGCCGGCGATTTGATCGACGGCCATATTTCACTGACCTCCCACCAGCTCAATGAAACAATGCGTATCCTAACAGTGGTGACCGCTATCTTTGTGCCCTTGGGTTTTTTGGCTGGTCTTTACGGTATGAATTTCGACTATATACCGGAGCTACATCATCCTAATGGGTACTTTTTCCTGGTCGGTTTTATGGCCTTCATCGCAGTTGCGT
Source organism: Gammaproteobacteria bacterium MOLA455 (assembly GCA_000511875.1). GTDB lineage: Bacteria > Pseudomonadota > Gammaproteobacteria > Pseudomonadales > Porticoccaceae > HTCC2207. The sequence goes on along the minus strand of AZIN01000003.1, from coordinate 240,049 downwards.
TGGTGGCACTTTTTAAAAGGAATAAATGGCTGTGATAGAACAATTACAAAACTGGTTGTCACTACCAATTCTGGTATTGGGTGACTACACATTACGCATAGCCGGTGTCGCCTCGGCGATCGGTATTTTAATTATCAGTGCCATTGTTCAACGCGGCCTGTCCAGAGCCTCAGCGGCGGCCGCTAAGCGCAGTGGAGCCCATGACCAGAACGTCTATATCATTCAGCGGGTGCTGAAATATATTGTCTATGGTGTAGGTTTAATACTCGCCCTATCCGCGCTTGGGGTCAGCTTTAATAACCTGATGCTGGTAGCTGGTGCCCTAGGTGTAGGCATAGGTTTTGGTTTGCAGTCGATTGTTAACAACTTTGTCTGTGGCATTATTATTCTGTTTGAGAAGTCTCTGCGGATTGGCGATTTTGTCGAATTGGCGGACGGTCTGCTGGGAGAGGTGCGGGAGATTAATATTCGCAGCACCCTTCTGCGCACACTGGATAATGCCGACATCATTGTGCCCAATGCAGATTTTATTAGCAGCCAGGTGAATAACTGGACCTTGAACGATGACATCCGCCGCTTTTCAATTAACTTTAGTGTCGCCTATGGCAGTGATTTGAAAAGGGTCCGTGAAGCGGGTTTAAAAGCCGCCGAGGAAGTGCCCATCACCTTAAAGCGGGAAAATATTATGCCCGATGTGCTGGTCACCGAACTGGGTGCTTCAGGAGTTGAATGCATTCTGACGATCTGGGCCCAGGGCGAGTGGGTCAAGCGCCCTGGCTGGGTAAAGTCGCAATACTTAACCGCGATTTACAACAATCTTAGAGCAGCGAACATTGAGATCCCCTTCCCTCAGATGGATGTGCACATGCGCAGCTGATTATTAACTCTCTAAGTTCTCGTCTCAGCCATCAACAAATACTGGCGCGGCGACATATTCCCAGAGAATAACCGTGGCGCCTAAGACTACCACCGCATACACCAGGGCCACGGCAAACAGTGCGCTGGCATAGAGCATACCGAGATCCTCTGGGACCTTCATCAATTTTGGCACCCCCAAATAGAGCAGGCGAATGGTGTAGCAACAGGCGGCGGTGGCGATAAAAATGTCAAACCACCAGACGGGATAAAAGGCTAATAATCCAGCAAGAAAAATCGGTGTGTTGGCCATGCCGATAAGCACCATGCCTTTAATCGGGAATGACTGAGCGTTGTAGGTTTTCGACATCCAATGGGTCATCAATCCAATCACCACCACCGAGGCCACCAGCGCTAAATAAAACAGCACCATTAAGGGTATGGCGCTGGCCTCGGAAATTTTTGTCAGCTGACCACCACTGTGCCAACCAATCTGGGTAGTGCCGTAGTAAAAACCGAGAGGGGGAATCGCGGCCATCAGCAGTATTAGCAAGAGCCGCGATTTGATCTTCGAATCTGATTCCTGTGCCATAGCAGACCATGTGGCTTGGGGTCTGAAAAGCATTCCAATGAGTTCTTTCACCTTTTTGTACCTCTTAATGTCTATGTTTTAGTATTTATATCGCTATAGAAAAATGTGTAAAAAAACACTCTGAGTATTTAATCAACTCCCACTTCTCAGTAACAATGATCAATATCAAAGCTGCTCTTTACCCTTAACGCTTTAATGCCGCATCAGTGGTGCCCATGCCCTGTCGAATGCTGTATCTGCCAAATCATCAGCAGTCCCATAAAAATTAAGCCGAGGCCCATGACTTTGCGCAGGGCTGGGGACTGTAACCAGCGCGCCAACTGACTAGAAAACCAACCGGCGGCCAACATTGCTGGCAGAGTGCCGAGACCAAAAGCCAACATTGCCAGTGCACCCATAGCGGCAGAGTTACTCAGTAACGCCTGACTCAGGGCGCTGTAAACCAAACCGCAAGGCAGCCAGCCCCAGAGCATACCGGCGGCCACAGACTGCGCAGCGTTGTTCGGTTGGCCAAGGCGCTGGATCAGCGGTTGAATCTGCCGCCAGACAATTTGCCCGAGCTGTTCAAGGCGCGTCAGTACTCGCCACCAACCGGCTATATAGAGGCCCATCAATACAATCATGACCCCGGCCAGGGTTCTCAATAGCGGGATCAGCATTTGATAGCGCTCCCCCGCCAGACCCACCACTAGGCCAGCCGCAATGGCCCCTGCCAGGCTGTAACTGAGTAGCCGGCCAATGTTGTAGCCGAGCAATAATGCCAAGCTAGGTTTGTTGCTACCCAGTGCCGCAACTATGCCGCCACACATGCCAATGCAGTGGCCGGAGCCGATCAGACCAACAATAAATAGCGTGCTGAGCAGCGCGTAATCGAGAGTCATTGGGGTTTGTCCAGCTGCTCTTTTTTGTCTAGCGTCTCTAATTGTTCTAGTTCATCCACAGAAGACGCCTGATCAAATAAGATGCGCTCGCCTTCACTGTCGAGATCGTCGTACTGACCGGAATTCACCGCCCAAAAAAACAGTCTTATGGCGATAACAATAAAGATCACGGAGATGGGAATTAGCAGATACAGGCTTTCCATTACAGGCTTTCCATTACAGGCTTTCCATTAGCAGCCATCCATCCTGAGCACTTAGCGCCTCTGGCCAGCCGCAGCGCATTGAGCATCACCAACAGCGAGCTGGCGGACATACCAATAGCCGCAGCCCAGGGCGCCACATAACCCGCCGCTGCCAGAGGCAGTGCCACGAGGTTATAGGCGATGGCCCAGATAATATTTTGCTTAATAATGCGCCGAGTTTGAGTTGCCGTAACTATGGCCTCTGGCAGCGCCCTGAGGTCGCCACTGAGCAGAGTTACGTCAGCATGAATCTGCGATAGGTCGCTGGCCTGACCTAGGGCTACAGAGACATCTGCGGCCTGCAGAACGGGCACATCATTAATCCCATCGCCGACCATAAGTACTTTCGTGCCGGACTGTTGCAGTTTTCGAATAGAGGCGAGTTTTTGCTGGGGCTGCAGTGAAAGCTGGCAGTCATTAAGTGCTAGGGGCTTAAGAATCTGCGCCGCTCCTGGGGATGGATCACCAGATAGCAGCGACACTTTAAGGCCGCGCTGGCGTAACTGGTTAACCGCGGCCACTGCCGTTGGGCGCAGCTGGTCGGAAAAAGACAGAGTCGCGAGCCATTCACCATTGCGCGCTAAGGCGACGTCTATAGACTGGCTCTCAGCCCGATTGTTACTCTTACTCTGAGCGTCCTTTAAACAGATCCCAGACATATCGGGCATATCACAGAGCCCAGCTATCTCACGTACCCAAGCAGGTCTGCCGAAATAAAATATCTCAGTGTCTATCTTGCCGCTGACACCAGAGCCAATCACAAAGTCCTGCTCTGTAACCGCCGATGCTAGGTCTAGGTCTAGGTCTGGATGATTCAACAGAGTAATGGCAATAGGATGCTGACTACCGCGCTCCAGTGAGCCTGCCCAGGCAACCATTTGCTGTTCGGGGATCTCATCAGCTGTGGGACTGACATTCACAGATACCAGCTTTAACCTTCCCTCGGTTAGTGTGCCAGTCTTATCAAATACCACCTGATCAACGCTCGCCAAGGTTTCCAATACATGCATGCGATTAATTAAAAACCCTCTGGCACGTAAGATATTGCTCGCCACAGTGAGTGCCGTGGGGGTAGCCAATGACAGAGCGCAGGGGCAGGTAACCACCAGTACCGAGAGGGTAATCCACAGTGCTCGCTGAGGCTCATGGAACCACCAATAGGTCGCCACTGCCCCCGCGATTAACAGCAGCAGGGCAATAAAATAACTGGCTAATCGGTCTGCCACCATTGCCCACTGAGGTTTATCCAGGGCTGCTCTTTCGGCGAGCTTCACAATGGAGGCAAGACAGCTAGCCTCACCGATGGCGCTGACTTTTATCCGCAGTGGGTTGGCACCATTGACAGTTCCCCCATAGACAGGCTGCCCAGCCTGTTTGCTCTGGGGCTGCGATTCACCGGTGAGAAGCGCCTCGCTAATCTGACTTGCACCCTCTTCAATCAGTCCATCGCAGGGAATAATTTGCCCGGCATCGACGCGAATAAAATCACCCACCGAGAGACTTTTAATCGGTACCTGTTTGTCAGCCTTAGCCACCTGGGCGCTGTCTGCGGGAAAAACTTGGGTCACCACTGGCGGTCGCTCTGTGCCACGATTTAATAGCAGTAAATTTTTATCGCGAATACGCTGCTCAGCAAACCGGCCGAGCAATAAAAAGAAACTGAACATGGTGATCGAATCGAAATAGACTTCGCCACCACCGCGCAAGGTTGCCCACAGACTGGCGCTGTAGGCCAGAGTTATGGCAAGGGCTACGGGTACATCCATCACTAGATGACCTATTTTCAAACTGCGCCAGGCGCTGGTAAAAAATGGCTGGGCCGAATAGAACACCACTGGGGTGACAAATAACAGGCTGATGAATCGCAGCAGAGTTTGCCACTCCGCCTGCATCCCCTGAAATGACCCGGCGTAGAGCGCAATCGCCACCATGCCTGTCTGCATCATGGCCAGGCCCGCTACCCCAAGCCGCAGCAACAGCTGACGAGATTCGTCGGTTGTTGCGGAGAGCTTGCTGTCGTGGTCTATGGGGCTGGGCTCATAGCCAATCTGCTTAATGGCGCGAAGAATTTCGCTGAGACTAATGCTCTCTGCCATCCAGGTAATTTCACCTCGCCGAGTAGTGCCGTTGATGGCGACACGATCTATGCCGGGTAATTTTCCCAGATGCTGTTCGATCAGCCAGGTGCAGGCGGCGCAGGTAATATTGCCTATATAGAGTCTAATACTCTGCAGTCCCTGATCTGTGTGACTAATATAGTCAGACTGGATGTCGATTAGATCCCAATCTGCATAGGGATTTTCTTCAACGTCGAGGCCGCTATTGGCTACACCCTGAGCACTGGGTGCTGAGCGAAATGTATAGAAGCTTTGTAGGCCATTTCCAAAAATAGTCCCGGCGACTGCAGCACAGCCAGGGCAACACATGGCGCGACGGATGCCCTCTATGTTCAGACTGAAATCACTATTTAGCGGCACATCAAGGCCGCAGTGATAGCAGGACTGATGAACAGAGGCGCGTTTAGTCATTTTGCGTTGAGAGCCTTTAATTCGCTCATGGCTGTTAATTCGCTCGTGGCCGTTCCACCCCCATCCTGAAAATCAATTGTTCCATTTAAGCGCCAACGTTTATCGATCGGCTGCAGGCGCAAATAGTAACGATGTTGATATTGTCCAGTAAGTTGGGCGCTGTAGCGCCCCGCCGCAAGTTGCTTTAGACCCAGATTTTGGTCCAGCGACCGACTGCCGGGGTGCAGTAGCAACAGGGTTAACTCCGCGGGGTAGCTCTCCAGACCTGACAGGTTGACCTCTAGCTGCGTAGTATCGCTGCCGTTCAATGGCCGAAAAATAATCTCTGCTGATAAGTTTAACTGGACAGCTCGGCGGTCTTGATCCAGAGACTGATTAATCGCCAGGCCCTCTTTGTAGTACTCGTCATCAACCATACTATGAGGATATTTGAGGGCTATATAGAGCATATTTAAACCCGCGATAACCACGCACAGGGGCAGCGCAATCAAGAACCATGGCCAAAATTGGCGATACCAGGGAGGCTGCTCCTGAAGACTATTATCAGTTGACCGATGATCCATAGGGCTGCCTCAATTGGTGTTTTTAAGTGGTGCAATAAAGCGACTTTTTTCGCTGTTTTGCAGCGCTGCGTCGGTGGTCGCGGTAACAACAAATTCGACTTCCCCATTGGTCTCTGTAATCTGATCTATGGGCAGCAATAGGCGCACTAACATCTCCACAGCCTCCTCTTCGGCCACACTGACCTCGGATTGGCCGCGATAGATTAACTCTTGGTCACTGGTAATACTGATGCTGTACTGATGATCGCGCTGGTCCATATTGTTGATTTTTAACTTATAGCTATTTTCCACAAAGCCCTCTTCGGTCACTCTATAGAGCATATTGCGATCGCGAACGACGTCGATCTCTAGGGCTACCCGAGAGCCGACCTCATAGACAAACACCGAGCACATCAAAATTAGCACCGCAAAATAAGCAACTAAGCGCGGCCGCAGAAATCGAAATCTGGTGCCTTTTTCAAGACTGTTTTCGGTGGTGAAACTAATTAGCCCAGCGGGATAGTGCATCTTATCCATTACTGTATTGCAGGCATCTATGCAGAGACCACAGCTAATACATTTATATTGCAGGCCATCGCGGATATCTATGCCGGTGGGACAGACTTGAACACAGAGGGTGCAATCGACACAGTCTCCCAAACCCAGCTGCCCTGGATCCTGGTTTATTTTTCGTGATCCACGCTGCTCTCCTCGAGCTTTGTCATAGGAGACAATCAAGGTATCTGAGTCGAACATCACCGATTGGAAACGCGCGTAGGGGCAGACATAGAGGCAGATCTGCTCGCGCATTAGCCCGGCATTAGCCCAGGTCAGGGCAGTAAACAGCAGTATCCAAAAAAGCGCTGCGCCACTAATACTCAGCTGAAATAGATCCGGCACCAAATCGCGGATAGGGTTGAAGTACCCGACAAAGGTCAGTCCCGTAGCTAGAGAAATCAGCAGCCAGCAGAGTTGCACTGCACTCTTGCGGGCGAGCTTGTTGACTGACCAGGGCTGGGCGTCCAACTTGATGCGCTTGTTACGATCGCCCTCAAACCACTCTTCGACGGCGATAAACATACTGGTCCAGACGGTTTGCGGGCAGGAAAATCCGCACCAAATACGGCCAGCAAGATTGGTAATGGTGAACAGTCCAAATGCAGAAATAATCAGCAGCGCTGCCAGAAAAGGCAGATCTTGGGGCCAGAGGGTCAGCCAAAAAATATGGAATTTACGCTCTGCTAAGTCGAACCAAACCGCTTGGCGGCCATTGATATTTAACCAGGGAATCAGAAAGTAGCTGGCGAGCATTGGAATCCAGGTCCAACGTCTTAGGCTGCGGTAGAAACCCTCGAGACTGCGAGTGTAAATTTTGTCTGCGGTTTGGTAGAGATTGAGTACATGGATGGCTTCATTGGCTGGTGCCGCCTGCGGCTTCGCACTCTCAGATTGAGATGGCAAAGACGAAGGCTTTTTATCCATTGGAAGAACTCTTTGGGCTATGCATTGATTGGCTCAAGCTGTTTATTGGCTCAGGGCTGTTTATCCGCTCAGAGCTGTTTACCCGCTCAGGGCTATATACCCGCTCAGGGCTGTTTATTGGCTCAGGGCTGTTTATCCGCTCAGGGCTGTTGGTTAGTCTGAGACAGGCTGTAAACATAGGCACTGATAAGATGAATTTTCTCCGGACGCAGTTTTTCTCTATGGTTTGGCATAGCACCGTTGCGACCATTTCGAATACTGTGGCGGATATTTTCCAACAAACTGGTATCAGCTTGATTGTAGAGCCAGATATTATCTTTGAGATTGGGCGCACCCAGGGCCTGTATACCGCCGCCGTCTCGGCCGTGGCAACTGACACAAAACAGTTGGTACTGGCTGGCACCGCGCGCGGCGCGCTGCATATCAAAGGGCAACCCACTGAGGCTCATAACAAAGTCGGCCACATCCTCGACGCCGCGATCGCCCAAAGCCGCACCCCAAGCGGGCATGACGCCCTGTCGACCCTGGGTTATGGAGTGAATAATGGCCTCGGCAGAACCACCATAGAGCCAGTCGCTATCACTGAGATCAGGAAATCCGTTGGCGCCAACTCCACCTATACCATGGCACAGTGAGCAATTATTATTAAACAAACGACGCCCCATTCGCAGTGCTGCAGGGTCGGCGGCCAAATCGTCAATCGCGGTGGCTGAATAAATTTTGTATTGCTCGTCGAGTACAAGGTTGGCGCTATCCACTCGCTCTTGCCACTGACCCTCCTGAGTCCAACCAAGCAGACCTTTGTAGTTTCCCAGTCCAGGGTAGAGCAGAAGATAGACGAGAGAAAACACCGCACTGGCAATAAACATCCAGAACCACCAGGCCGGCAGTGGGTTGTCATACTCTTCAATGCCATCGTAGACGTGCCCGGTTTTAGGGGTTTCGCCCTCGGCCAAATCGCCTTTTACGTCGATTTTGCGATTGGCCATCAACAACCAGACGCTGCCCAATATAACGACGAAGGTTATTACACTGATCCAGATACTCCAAAAATCACTCATGGTTTTGTCTTCCCTGATCCTCTTGGCTGTTTTTAATCTTGTTAGTTTCTGAGTTCCTAAGGTCCGAACTATCAGCACCTAAATCATTCATAAACGGCAGCTGTGCAGCGTCGTCAAAGCGCTGTTTATTTTTTGAACTCCAAGCCCAGACGCAGACCCCAATGAACGCGGCCATGGCCAAGACAGTACCTATTCCCTGCAAGATTCCTATATCCATATGTCCTCAGCGCTTCTTCTGGATCAATGTGCCCAGCTGTTGCAGATAAACAATCAGTGCATCCATTTCGCTGTAGCCGTTCACATCTGCTTCAGCACCTTCAATATCCTTGTCCGTATAGGGAACGCCGACACTGCGTAGGGCCCGCATTTTAGCGGCGGTGTCGGAGCCATCTAGCTGATTATCAAACAGCCACGGGAAGGCTGGCATATTGGAGACAGGCACCACATCGCGAGGATTATTCAGATGTACTCGATGCCAGTCGTCGCTGTAGCGCTGGCCTACCCGAGCTAAGTCTGGCCCGGTGCGTTTTGAACCCCAGAGGAACGGGTGCTCATAAACCTGCTCGCCGGCAACACTGTAGTGACCATAGCGCTCGGTCTCAGAACGAAACGGCCGAATCATCTGCGTATGGCAAACATGACAGCCTTCGCGAATATAGATATCACGCCCCTCTAGGGCAAGAGCAGGCAGCGGCATCAACCCATCGATGGGTTCAGTGGTATCAGTGGAAAAAAACAGCGGCACTATTTGTGCGAGACCACCAAAACTAATTGCCACAATAATCAACACAATCATCAGGCCAATGTTTTTCTCAATAATTGAATGTTTACTAGGCATGAGCCGCTCCTTCAATATTCTGCGCCTGGGGCTGCTTATCTTCGATAGTTTTCCAAACGTTATAGGCCATCAGCAACATGCCGATAAAAAAGATTGTGCCGCCAATAAAACGTACAAAATAACCGGGGTAACTGGCCTCCACCGACTCGACAAAACTGTAGGTCAGACTGCCGTCACTATTAAATGCTCGCCACATCAAACCCTGAGCGATGCCATTGACCCACATCGAAGCGATATAGAGCACAGTGCCTACAGTCGACATCCAAAAGTGCACATTGATTAGATTTTCACTGAACATTTTTTTCTTGCCGTAAAGGCGCGGGAATAAATGGTAGAGGCAACCAATCGAGATCATCGCCACCCAACCCAGAGCGCCGGAGTGCACATGACCAATAGTCCAGTCGGTATTGTGGGACAGAGCATTTACCGTCTTAATTGCCATCATCGGTCCCTCGAAGGTCGACATGCCGTAAAAAGAAAGAGACACCACCAGAAACCTTAGAGTCGGATCAGTGCGCAACTTATGCCAAGCACCGGACAACGTCATCATGCCGTTGATCATGCCGCCCCAGGAAGGTGCCAAGAGCAGGATCGACATCACCATACCAAGGCTCTGAGCCCAGTCCGGCAGGGTCGAATAGTGCAGATGATGGGGGCCAGCCCAAATATAGATCGCAATCAGCGCCCAGAAATGAACGATCGATAATCGATAGGAATAGATCGGCCGCTCCGCCTGCTTGGGCACAAAGTAATACATCATGCCAAGGAATCCTGCAGTCAAAAAGAAGCCCACCGCATTGTGCCCATACCACCACTGAACCATGGCATCGATGGTGCCCGGAAAGATGGAATAAGACTTAAACCAACTGACGGGCACCGCCAAACTATTGACTATATGCAGTACAGCCACGGCAATAATAAAGGCGCCGAAGAACCAATTGGCGACATAGATATGCTTTACTCGGCGCTTAACAATGGTGCCGAAAAAGACTATTGCGTAACAGACCCAGACCAGCGTAATCAAAATATCTATAGGCCACTCAAGCTCGGCGTACTCTTTGGATGAAGTCAGTCCCAAAGGCAAAGTAATCGCCGCCGCCACAATCACCAGCTGCCATCCCCAAAAGTGAAAGGCAGCCAATCGATCTGAGATCAGAGCAGACTGAGAAGTACGCTGCACCACGTAATAACTTGAGGCGAACAGTGCGCAGCCACCAAAGGCGAAGATCACTGCGTTGGTGTGCAGAGGCCGCAGGCGTCCAAAGTGAAACCAGGGGCCAAAATTGAGTTCCGGCCAGACCAGCTGTGCTGCCAAAACAACGCCAACCAACATGCCAACAATGCCCCAGACCACTGTCATGATGGCGAATTGTTTGACGACTTTGTTGTTGTATTGCGGCAGAACGCCAGAGGAGTTTTGATTACTCATACTGCTTCCCTGAGACTTAGCATTATTGAATTATGGATAAGCGCCACAAGGGAGAGCCTAAAGCGCAAGTACGCTAAAAGCATAGACAGTTTTTTATGGCCTGCGTCGGCACAGAGAGTCTTGTTATTAGGGGTTTTTAATCGCTTTGATTTGGATCAAAAACAAAAAATCTCTGCCACCGAAATAGGCGACAGAGATTTTTAGGATGTTGCTACAACAGGCCTAATTAGATATTAGAGAATATCGCGACCTTTATTGGCAGCAATGCGCAAACGCAGTGCATTGAGCTTGATAAAGCCTTCAGCATCAGCCTGATTGTAAGCGCCACCATCATCGTCAAAGGTAGCAATATTGGCATCAAATAGGCTGTCATCAGACTTGCGACCGACAACAGAAACACTGCCCTTATAGAGTTTAATACGCACATCACCGTTGACCGGCTCCTGGCTCTGATCAATAGCCGTCTGCAACATCAGACGCTCAGGTGCCCACCAGTAACCGTTATAAATCAGCTTGGCGTAGCGTGGCATCAACTCATCTTTCATATGGGCAACTTCGCGATCTAGAGTAATGGATTCAATTGCCCGGTGCGCCTTCATCATCACAGTGCCAGCTGGAGTCTCGTAACAGCCGCGTGATTTCATGCCGACGTAGCGGTTCTCAACTATATCCAGACGACCAACACCATGTGCGCCGGCAACCTTGTTTAAATATTCAATCACTGTGGCCGGAGACATGTCTTCGCCATCGATGGCAACAATGTCGCCCTTCTTAAAGCTGATGGTCATATAACAGGCTTCGTCTGGCGCTTCCTCAGGAGAAACAGTCCAGCGCCACATATCGTCTTCGGCTTCGGACCAAGGATCTTCCAAGTTGCCACCTTCGTAGGAGATGTGCAGCAGGTTGGCATCCATAGAGAAGGGTGATTTTTTACCGCGCTTCATCTCAACCGGAATATTGTGCTTGGCACAGTAATCCATCAGCTTGTCACGGGAATTCAGATCCCATTCCCGCCATGGGGCAATCACTTTGATACCTGGCTTCAGTGCGTAGGCACCCAGTTCAAAACGAACCTGGTCATTGCCTTTGCCGGTCGCGCCGTGAGAAATGGTGTCGGCGCCGGTTTCGTTGGCAATTTCAATCAGTCGCTTGGCGATCAGCGGACGGGCAATAGAGGTACCGAGCAGATATTCACCTTCGTAGATGGTGTTGGCGCGGAACATTGGGAAGACAAAATCGCGGGCATACTCTTCACGCAAATCATCGATATAGATCTCTTTTACGCCCAGCGCTTCAGCTTTGGCGCGAGCGGGTTCGACTTCTTCACCCTGCCCAATATCGGCCGTGAAAGTCACTACTTCACAGTTATATTCTTCCTGCAGCCACTTAACAATAACTGAAGTATCCAAACCGCCTGAATAGGCTAAAACTACTTTTTTAACGTCTGACACGTTGCACAATCCTTTACTGGAGAAAACGAGGCGCGAATTTTACCCTAATGGCGGGGGATTTAGTATTGGTTGTGGCGAGTATTGTTGAGAGGTCGAATTGTCACTTCATTAATAACTTGATTAACAGCTTAATTAAAAGCCTTAACAAGACTATCTGCGCCACCGGTATCAGCCCCTGTAAACAACCTATAGCCAAGAGCTGAGAATTGCGCCAGTTCCGCCTCATCAGGAAAGCTGAAATACCCAGCCGGCCCCTGCTGCCGCACTGCGGTTAACGGCTGGCCAGCCTCAATAGCCGCCACCGCCTGAGCAATCTGCTGACAGCCACCAACATACAAATTCAGCACATTTAACAGATAGGACTTATCCGGCTCTACGGCAACTGCCACCGTCGAAATAATATCGCCAGTGTCGACACCGCTGTCTTGAATATAGTGCAGCGTCGAGGCAATCTCAGACTCGCCATTGAGCATGGCTCTAAAGGTTGCCATCACCCCACGGTAATCCGGCAATAGACCAGAGTGAAGATTGATCACCCCATGTTTGGGAATCGCGATTACCGCATCGCGGATAATCAACCCAAAGCGCAGAGAAATAATCAGATCAGGCTCAGTCGCCTGAATACGCGCAACACCCTCTGGGCCATTAACCCGATTGCCAATATCCGCAAACCCTTGCAGCGGACAACCCGCAGACGCCGCCAGTTCATCAAAACTAGGTCGACCATCAGCCAGCACCTCTCTCTCAAACGCCGCCATATCCAATAATGGTTGCGGAAGCTCAACATCACCTCCGACCTTTTCCGAAATAAAAATCGAAAGCTTGTGATGACTAAGAACACCAACCAACTGAGTAAGCGCCACATGGCTTGGGAGGTCACGGTTGGTGAGCAGAGTAATATTCATAGGATTGGATAATAGCTTAGTGAAGTGCCGCTACTTTTTCATAAAACCGCAATGGAGGCCACTAATTTGTCATGCTGATCCAGACTTAAAAAACTGTCTCCTTAGCCCAAGCCAAAATTGCCATCCTGATCCAGCCCAAAGAGTTTCATCCTGAACGAAGTGAAGGATCTAGAGATATTTCGCTATGCTCAATATGACAGGAGGGAGACCGATAGGAGCATCTAATAGCTAATTGTGACGTGGTCTGGCATCAACGCTCGCCCAATTCGTGCACAATAAAGTCTTGGGCGTCGGTCAGATGGGCAAAACAGCCATAATTGCGCAAAACACACCCGTAAAAAAGACCTCAAAGGTTGTTTTTACGGGTGTGTTCAACCGTACAACTGCCCGATAAATGAGAGCTACTAACTGAATGGACTCCAATATAACGCCTAGCTTTCAACTCTGTGGCTCAAATAATCCAAACGAAAAGACATCGTATTCATGGCAACTTCATAGGGGAAATCAGCTGAAGCTACGGCCACACATTCAACAAGGGTAATCATTTGGGTAATCTCACCCTCGCTACAAACGCCCTCAATAACCTCTATCAGCTCAATTGCATTACCCTCTGCATCTGCTGTATTGGCGTCATAAACAACATAAAACCGAAGCTCATAAGGGCCTGGATGATCGGCCTGATCTCTTGGATCATAATCCAACCAATAACCCACTATACTATTGGAATGGCGCTTTCCCGTTTTGATCAGCGCAGCTTTAATTTTCCGTAAACGAATGTCTAAGTTATCCGGAAACGCCTGCCTACGATATCGACAAGCCAGCCAATCTTGCAGAATAAAAAGGGCGTTAGGTGAGAGAGAAAAAGAGGGGTCTGGCTCGACACCCAAATCCAATAGGGTTCTTTTAGAGATAAGAACAAGCTCCGCATGATTGAGCGCAAACACCACGCTAGACTCCCCATCTAATACATCCAAATGGATCTTTCGTGGGTTTTTACCGTGACTTAAGCTAGGGTCAGGATTAGAAACAGAACTACAGGGAATAAAGAGAATATTCGGCTCGTTGTTCTCCGCATGGGGAATATCGCAGGAATGGGAAATGGCTAATAAATGAGTGGCATTACCCTCCACCTCACAACTTATTAACTCCCTTTTTATCATTGCCCCTTGATACCATGGCGTATCCCTACCCCAAGAATCTTCCATAAAAAATTAACTCTCATCCCTGTTTTTTAACACCAAACTCCATAAAACTAAAGGTCAACTCGACTCCATTCTAGCTGGATTAGAAAACTTGCCTATAAAGACCTTGCATAGCTGTTCTGGGTCATAACCCTCATCTATAAGCAAGAGCATTGATTTACCCTCTTGCAGCGGAGAGGACAGCTTAGAACCCACCATGGGAATATTTAAAGCCGCAATTCTTTGCGAAACCTTAAAAAGCCCAGTAAGCAGATTCAATTTTCGCTCTCCCATTGCACCATCATCCTTCCATTTATAGACCGCTGTGCGAGACACACCAAATATATTGGCCAAAGCTGTGACGCTTAACTTAAGATCTTGAGACACCACCTCCAACATCTCCGTCACTAATGGTACCGATGATAGATCCCTGAAGTAGGAGCCCGTTCCTAGGAAGCGAGAGGCAAGTTCTTTGGTTCTCCCCACAATGAAACCGGAATTGCCAGTCCCCAACAATCGGCGAGTCATAACCCTCGTCTTTAATTGGGGCTGCCCTGGAAACTGCTGCCAAGTCGTACTATTCATTTTTTAACCCCCCAATCTTGCTTGGCATGAGCACTTATTGACCTATAGAACATATCTGCAACTATTCTATGAGAATGCATAATGCGTTCGCTCAAGATTTCTAATTCAAAGGAACTTCGTTGCTTCACAAAATGATCAATATCCAAGGTAGCAGTAATACCCTTATGGCTAACAAACTTGTCATCAGCCTTTAAGGGTTCAATCGTCAAATCATCTGGCATCGCAATCCCACTTTTGACTTGAAACGCGCGACATGTAAGCTGACCACCGCCCACCAGAAAAGCCGACTCACTTAGCTTATGGAGCGGATCAGCAGCATCAGGAGGTGAAAACCCATCTAACAACCCATTAAAATAGTCATTGGGGGCAGAATCACTCGAGGGACAGATAACATCGACCGTTCGAACCCCAACCCGCTCGATAAAATCAAGATGTAATATTTCGTGTAACAGGCTTAACCCCATCAGCGTTTTTTCTAAAAAATCATCGCTGTTCTTGTAATCAGTTGTCATAAAGACCAAACGAGTCTGATCAACAATATAAACCTCTGACAACGATTGATTGGCAAAAAGCCACCGAGTACTCGTCACCTGCTCGAGGTTAAACGGATCTTCAGGAACCGGGTTCGGTTTAAACCCATGGGCCGTAGACTTACTGTAGTCAGAGTAATCAGCTTTTCTGAATTCGTCTTGAATTTGCCCAATATAGTCACCCATTTTTTCAACAGGGTTGAATTGGATAGCGGTTAATTTACAGAATAGTGGTGGATTTTTGATTTGCATGCCCATGATAATCTTTCTATCCCTTTCCTTAGTTATAGAATTACGACATCTACTTTGGTTTACAGTTCAGTTTACAGTGTTAACCACGAAGTAACTATAGGTAACAAACTCCAAATATTCTAGTCTTTCACAAAATTGACCTAACAGATGCCGCTAAATGTTGATAAAAATAAGATAAGCCAAACCCTCACAACAAATGAGTCTCCCAGAACAAGAAACTTGCTTAACCAACCCACTCGGACTAAAAAACTACACTAACTACACAACGCATCGAAAAGAAAACCACCCAAATCAACACCACAAGCCCTGACAGATGGAAGTTGTTTAGGACGTTGAAGCACATAGGCGTCAGCAAACTGGTTAAAAGGAGTTAGCAATGGCACAGCATTTCACCTCTACCGATTGGCAAAAAATTAACGCAGAATTCAACACATCTGCCGCCAAATATGGCCTCCCTGCCCGCCGCAGCGACTCAGTTATCATCGGCAGCTTTAATATCCGCAAACTCGGTGATATCAAGAAACGAACAGATGAAAGCTGGCAGCTATTCAAAAACACCCTCGAACGCTTCGACCTAATCGCCATTCAAGAAGTAATGGAGAATTCAGAAGGTCTATACCACCTCAAAGAATTATTGGGAGAACACTACAAGATAGCCATATCTGACAGCACTGGAGCAGCACCTGGCCGACGTGGCAATGGAGAATTGCTAGCATTTTTGTACAACAGCAATCGCATAGAGCAAACAGAAGTAGCTAGCGACCTCAGCTTTGACCGATCCTACATTTACAATACGCTCTTCGATAACCGTGAAAACATAGCAAAATCATTGAATGAACATAATAAAGAGATTAAAGAATGGGAAGCCAAGGTCATAGCAAACAAAGCCCTCAATAAAAGAAGCCCTACAAAACCAACACAATCAATCCCTGTTTTTATTTCATTTATCCGCCAGCCCCATTGCGTGTCATTCCGACTTAAAGGCGCGGCAGGAACAGAGCCCTATAACTTTATCGCCGTCAATGCTCACCTACTGTATGGCAAAAACAAAATCGAGCGAGAACTAGAATTTAAAGCACTTATCGAATGGTTAACCCTTCGTTCTAAAAAAATACGCACCTCCCGACACCCCAACTTGATATTACTCGGTGACTGTAACCTAGACTTTGGACCAAGCGATGTAATGCGCGAAGATATTGACTCACTGCTTAAAAGCCTTAATAAAACCTATCTGAAAAGTAAAAAAGCCGCCGACGCTAACTTTCCACTGCTAAGCGAACATCCTAAACATGGCTACCTAAAAACATCATTACGCCAAACAGCCACCTATGACCAAATAGGTATTTTCTCAACAGACAAACGACTACCAAAACCAGCCGATAACAAAATAGCAGGAAATACAGCCGGAGACTTTGACTATGGCGTATTTGATATTGGCAACTTAATTAGCAATGCGCTACAGGGTAAAGATATCGACGAGGTTACTGCCAAAGAAAGAAAAATAATCTACAAAAGAGCTGAATTCGATATTACCGATCACCTGCCCATATGGTATCGCCAACCATTACCCAAGTAATCAGAGTTAAGTAGGCTGTCCCAGACAAGGCACGTCACTCCAACATAGGAATGTCACCCATCAACCCGCCTATTCCAAGCCTCAACCGTCATATCCTTATCAGGTACATGAGGCCCACGCCCCAAACAACTCGAACAGGCCGTAAAGTACAGCGTACCCTCATGCCCAGGCTCATTACCCCGGCCATTATTGCCCTCAACAACAACTTCCTCCGCGCAGTAAGGACAGGCCTTGGCAACAGCATCACCCGCCACAGGCTCAGCCTCAACCCGTTTATTCCACATAAGTGCAGCCAGATGATAATTCGGCGCCTGAGGCCCTTTAACCAAACAGCTGGGACAAAAAACAATATTAGACAGATAAGGCCAATCGGCTAGACCGGCAAATTTAGCGTCGCCACCACAGTGGGGGCAATCTTCTAGTACGATTTCAGTTTGCATAATTTCCTTCCTGGAAATGGTTTATTCCTTGGCTTTGTCTTTTTAATCTTCAGGCAATACCGAATTACCGATTTAAATTCGAGTCTGACCCTGATTTTCTCGAACTCCTGCCGGTGTTAAGTGGCGTTAAAGTCGCTGCCTCCCGAACTAGAATTCCGGCGCTAGGCGCTGAGAGCAACCACTGATAACTCCCGATAACTTTATTGATAACTCCCGATAACTGCTATGTATGCAAGACACATTGTAATCCCCCCATTCTCCGAAACTGTTATTCGTAGAAGTTACGCTGCTTTCAGCAGCTGTCTTGGGGGCACTCCTCCGATTGCCGAATTTGGTCGTTCGTTTTTATAAGTCCAAAGCCACTCAGTGGCCAGATATTGGGCATGCTCTATTGATTCAAACAGATGCATGTCTAACCACTCATGTCTCACCGTCCGATTGAATCGTTCGATATAGGCATCCTGCGTTGGCTTGCCCGGTTGAATATTCATTAGGGTAATCTGATTTTCATTCCCCCAGTCCACAAGACTCTGCTTTAGCGTCGCCACCACAGTGGGGACAGTCTTCTAGTACGATTTCAGTTTGCATAATTTCCTTCCTGGAAATGGTTTATTCCTTGGTTTTGTCTTTTTAATTTTCAGGCAATACCGAATTACCGATTTAAATTCGAGTCTGACCCTGATTTTCTGACCCTGATTTTCTGAATAATCTATCTTCCAGCTACCACTTCCGACATCATCTCCGGCATCATTCTTTCACCAGCGGTGATCAATTCAAACTCCTTCGGAGGTTCAACCCCTTGCAGATGCCGAACCAAATAATCCCAGACCCGACGATGCGCATGCTTAACTCGCCAACCATGACCACCATTTGGCTGCATTAATAAATCAACATCTTTATTAGCTTTTCCCAAGGCATCCACTAATTGGAAGGTCATACTAATGTGGAAGAATTGATCTAAGAATCCGGACACCAATAGCAGCTTACCTTGCATATTTTGAACTGCATCGTCCCAAATGGGCTGCTGCCGAGCCGTTTCATCAATAATACCGTGATACACCTCTCCCTGTTTAACCAAACGGGGATCCCACATCGAAAACGCAACACCCACTTTGTAAAAATCCGGGTAATTTAACAATCCAAAAACAGCGCCATTACCCGGTGCATCTGTGCTCACAATGCCAACACTTTCTAAGTCCATGGAGGGATAACGCTCAGCAAGCTGTTTAATGCTGGCAACATGATCAACCATACCGCCACTTTGCATAAAATCGTTATAGCCGAAATCGTGAAAGGCTTTCGAACGATAAGGTGTTCCGCGACCATCAATCACCGTGACCATAAACCCTAATTCTGCAAGGGCTGAGCAGGTCATATAGACTATGTTGCCTATCGGATCGACGCCTCCATCAAGAAATGCGCCCGTCGGCAGCAGCGAGTAAAAGGGTATCGTTACACCGAGATCCAAGACCGGGTATTGCTTGTCGGAATCAAAATGACTGGGGCGGAACAACACACCATAAACGTCCGTTTCACCGTCATCAGCCTTTGCGGTAAAAGGCTCTGGCCACTGCCAGCCCGAAGGCAAGCCAGAAACATCTGCGGTTTCTACCGTCAGTAAATGCCGTCCGCTTCGATCGTACAGCTCTGTCACCGGCGCTTCATCAACTCGTGATCGTGTGACAACCGCAAAGTGCCCATTGGGGGAAACACCTGCGTTTTGTTTAGTAAAGTGGCAGAGGCTGTAATCGTGATCACTAGCGACCACAAGCGTCATTTCTCCACTATCAATATTCACCTTTGCCAACTCACGATAGTACGGATTTTTGCCTGATTCTCTTCCAGCAATCTGGATAAGTAGCGCTCGGTTTTGGCTGTCATAATGCAATACACCGCGCACCAAAAAATTTCCTGAGGTAACGGGGTTTTTGAGCTCGCCAGTTGTTAAGTCATAAAGATACAGATGGCCCCAACCACTGCGCTCGGAGAACCACAGCAATTCACTGGTCTCCGGTAATGGCATCAACATAGATGGGTGCTCAAAGTCCAAACCCAACTCGACATAGGTGGACGATGACTCCTCAAACAGGCAATGGCACTTTCCGCTTGCGGTATCAAAACCAATGACTCGGGCGGTTTTCTGGCCTCGTGTCATATCAATAAAATAAGCTTGGTTGCTATCACCAGACCACCAAGCGCGATTGCCGCTAAAGGGACCAAGCCAAACAAAGGAATCCGCTATCGGGGGATAATCGGCCTCGGTTTCAATTCCGGTGGTCACATCAATGACCAATACTCGATATTGCACTACCTCTTTATCACCGGGCAAAGCGTATTTGCGCTCTTTCACCTGCGGTGCAAGGGTGCCATCTTGAGGGACATAGAGCATTGACGGCAGGTCGCGCACTCGTCGTTCGTCCATCTGCACGGTGAAGAGTTGACTGGAATCGGGAGACCACAGCGCTTCAGGTTTGACTAGTGGTTCTGGGCCAATAAAATCGCCCACCAAATCTCTCCCTTCCGTTTGCACGGCATAGGCATAATGCGGCTGACCATCATGAGTTAATGCACGCTCTTCACCTGTATTGAGGTCACGAAGCCACAGGTTATAGTCTTTAACAAACGCCGCATTGGTACCATCCGGTGATACCAGCCAATGGTCTGGGTAGGTCACGAGGCTTTTAACCGTTTTCAATTCACCATCAAACTGCCAACGTGTATCAAACGCATTGAAGCTGACAGCGGCATCACAAAAATCAAGGTTGCTAATGGGCAAAGCGGATTCTGAAACCGTCTCACCTGTCGCATCCGCTAAAGCGGTTGCGAGCCTTTTATGATCAAAGGCTACAGTGTTGTTGGCTGTTTTGGCGTTAACCAAACGATACTCTGTACCCTTATCATGCGTGCTGCGCGTGTACCAAAATTGATCGCTATCGCCAATCCAATTTGGCCGTATCAGAGCGTCCGATACCATTGCACCATCTACGCTTTCATGCTCCAGCGCTTCGGCTCGACGATATCTCGCTAGGATCGTGTTATCTTGAGCGGTGCGAGGTTTTTCCTGATTAAGTGTCATTATTGTTTCCTTTGTTAATATCAAGCGTATCTTTGGAGCAGTAATCATTGCTCATCTATAATATTTTTTACTTATTGATTTTTGTGTTTAGTGCGCCTAACCCAGGCGATGATGGCCACAGTTTGTAGTCTTTAATAAGTATGCGGCCGCTAAGAGGATGGCGCTGGGATCTCAGCACTTTTAGCAACGGAATGCTCTGCCACTTCAGATGTTCGATGAAACCGGATATCAAGACGACGACGAATCGCTCTATGGCGCTTAGCTGTGATAGGAATACGGGCGATAAAAAATATCGACAATAGAATAAACAGTGCGGGGATCCAGGCAACTGCAAAGCGGACACCGGAGATTGCTAGGTCATCGTGTGCGGCTAGCGTGGGGTCAAACCCAACCCAGCCAGCAAGGGCTAAGGCCAGCGCGCCACCGAGGGCGGCCACCGTTTTATTCACAAAGGTAAATAACGAAAAATAGGTCGCGGCACGGTCGGCACCAAATTTCCAAGTGCCGTAATCGACAATATCAGACAACAATGAGGGCACGATAAAGCTGAAACACGCAAAACCACTGGTTATCAATGTCATGCAGACCAAGAGTGCAAGCCAATCCGTATTCTCCGGTGACAACAGCCCCATACACAGTAACCCCAGCGCGGATAGCGCCATGGCAACCATCCACGCGATTTGCTTCCCCCAGCGATTAGCACATAAATACCAAAATTTTAATGACAGTATGCCGAAGGCAAAACTCATGGCGTAAACCATTGCAAATTGAGCACCAAGCCCGAGATAGGCATCAACAACGATAAATAGTAGAGTGAACCACATGCCGGAGCCGAATCCCGTACAGATATGGGCGGCGGTTAGAGTCAATAACGGTTTGTTCGCAAAAACAGCCTGCAAGACTACTCGTACGCTGTCTTTTTTAGCTTGAGGATGACATTCTTGGTGTGACGGTCGTTTAAAGCTAGGCAAGGTTTTTATAGAAAAATACAGCAGCGGCAACATGCATGAGCCGGCTACCAGCACCGACCACTTTAACGTCTCAGGTGTAAATTCATTAGTATCAAACCAAGGCAATAGTGGCATTGTGTAAAACAGTAATGTTCCAAAAAAGGCAAACAATGAACGTATGCCATACGCTCTGTTTTTCTCTTGGGAATCATTAGCTAATGCACTCCCCCAAGCCAAATGGGGGATTTCAAATAGTGTATACGCAAGGTAAAAGGCTAAAAACCAAACTAAGAAATAGCTTGTACTCACGTCGATGGGAGGCACATATAAAAACCAACTAGCGACAATAAATAGCAAGCCACCTGCCACAACAAACGGTTTACGATGACCTCGACGAGCATAATAGCGGTCAGCAAAATAGCCAATCAAAGGGTCAGAGACTGCATCAAATAGCCGTGCGATAAGAAGCACTGAGGCTATAGCAGTGAGAGTCAAACCAAAATGCTTGGCATACATGCCTTGCAAAATTCCGATAGGACCATATAGAAAAGAAACCGCTAAAAGTGGCAATCCATAGGCCACCGCTTGCTTCTGCGTTAGCGCTGTCTTATTAGAAGTAAGCGTTTCGGGTTTAATGCGGTTTTGGTTCATAGTCGCAGCCATATTGAATCGCAGATAACACATTGTGTAGTGTTACTAGGAATAGATTTTGTGAAAATCTGTAAAGGGAAAAACAACTTCTCAAACAGGTGGGAAACAAATCAAACGCCAGATTCTTCGACGCTTGATTTGTTAGCTGGTCTAGGTTTAGAATTTAAATCCTAGCTCAAGACCTACAGTACGAGGACGGGGGCGAGCAGAGTTTGCCTCAATAGCAAGAGGCCCAATAAAGCCTCTTTCATTAAGTAGATTAAGCCCATAAAGATCGACAGACCAATCACCATAACTCCAACCAAGACGTAAATTTAGCATCTCGACAATGTCCGATTGACCGAGATAGTCTGATGCAAACGAACGGTTCCTATAGTTGGATTTACCCTGCTCGCTGTAATCAACGCGAATGAATCCCTCTGACTTTTCTGACCAGTTGAAACCGTAACTACCCCAAAGGCTATACCCGTACCGGGGAACTAAATCTACGGCATCACCTACAACATGGCTGGAGTTTGTCGCGTTAATTTCGACGAACTCCGTATCCATATAGTTACCATTAAATCCCAGCTCGACCTGCTCGTTGACTTGCCAAGTTAAAGACCACTCGACACCCATTATCTCCGCTTCACCCGCATTTGAAGTGATATTTAGACCAAGAGAAGGAATAAGACCAATTATTTGATAATCTTCGTAAACACTGTGAAACAAGGCGAAGTCGGCTTTTAGTCGCCCATCAAGCAACGACATTTTGGAACCTAGTTCATACGACAATACCGTTTCTGGATCAAAAGCAGGCCCCACTACATTAAAGCCACCACTACGAAACCCCTGCGCAACATTAAGGAAGACGTTAAGATCATCATTGACATCGTATTTAACGTACACTTTTGGATTTAGGCTATCAAAGCTTTCTTCCTGATAGGCACCTACTCCACCAGCTCGGAATCGTCGATCATCTTCAAAATAACGCAGACCCGCGCCCATTTCTAATTGGTCTGTTATCACGTAACTGGTTTCGCCAAACAGAGCCCAGGACTTAGATTCTTCTTCCTGCTGATTATCGGGAAAATTAAATATATCTACACCGACTGTTCCACCAGGAACGCCGGCAGTAAAACCAATATTATCAAAGGGAACAAGTTCTGCATCTTTATAAAATAAACCTGCTGACCAAAGAAGGGGCCCAGATACACTAGAACTAAGGCGTAGTTCTTGCGTGAAAATATCAGCAGAATTCTTTCCCTCTCGTGTAAGTAGATTCCAGAGCTCACCCGGTACACCTGTCGGGAAACAGCAATAATTGCCATCGTTATTTACTTTCTTATTAGAGCCCAAATACCCTGTTGAACTCACTAAAGTAGCATTACCTAGATCGTAATTAACCAGCACATTATATAAATTGTAGCTGTCTTCGGCTGATGGCGTACTTAAGTCTCCAAACGCCTGCGAAAAGTTGCCGCTGTCATCTTCACCTATATTCTGAGCCCCTGTATCGTTACGATGCACAACTGCTGTGACTTTGACTTCAAGGCTATCTGAGGGCATCCAGAGCAACTTGGTACGAATATTAAATAATTCATAATCATTAATATCAGATTTACCCAAAGCAGGCTGATCAATCCAGCCGCCAGAGTTAATATATTGGCCAACCACCCGCAAACCTAAACTATCCTCGACAAGCGGAATATTAATAATCGCTTTAGTTTCCTGTGAGGGGCTACCGTCTTTGGTAGATGAGGCATCAAAACTGACTTCAGCACCAAAAGCATCTAGTTGTGGATCGTTAGTGATGTAGCGAATAGCACCGCCAACAGAACCTTCACCATAGAGCGTGCCCTGTGGACCTTTGAGCACTTCTATGCGCTCCAAATCATGAATTCGAAGATCAATTTGATTAGAAGGAAGGCTAGCAACAGAAGCCTCATCAAGATACATGCCAATCAACGATGAGCTACCAAATATATTCCCAACACCACGTATTGATATTCTTCTTTGCATTGCTCCAGACTCCGCGACCAAAAGCCCCGGCACAGCAAGAGAAAGCGACTGAAGATCGGTGACCCCTTGGGCGGCCAAATCTTCACCCTGAAACGCAAGGATACTGATAGGCACATCCTGGATATTTTGCGCACGCTTAGTCGCAGTAACAATAATCTCATCAATCCCACTCTGCGTAGTTGCCGCTTCTCCATCCTGCGCCATAGCGCCTTGCGTGGTTACACCAGCCGCAAATAAGGCGACAAATCCTGCCAATACCGTTTTTTTATTTTTTATTCCCCGTTCCATAGTCTTCTCCCGATCTTTCAGTTTTGTATGATCGCGGTGTGAAATTACTATCACGCCACCTTCTGTTAGATCGCCGGAAAAGTCTGTGTTGCGAAGCAGTATTTGAAGCGCTTCGTTGATCGTGTGTGAACCATTGACGGGGTTAACGCCTGTCTGTTGAGCCAGTTCGTGGGGGTATAGCAGTTGGACCTGTGTTAGCTCTACAAAAGCGTCCATTGCTGCGCCTAGGGTTCCCTTTTGGATACTGAAGTTGTATCGCGCTTGGGGATCATGAGTATTTGCGCTTGCACCTGCTGCAACTATTGCTACCGCTGCGGCTATGCAGATGGCTGCTAATAGCCGCTGCAAACCTAATACTCTCCACAAAGATGGCTCGGTGATTAACATACGATTTAGTCTTTTCCACCGATCCTATGCATACAGACTTCGACGTTGGGAAAACCCATAAACACTCCTGTGATATTTATAAAATAAACCTGTATTTTTTTCGCTTGCGCTCTTTAACTATGGCGCAGGAAATTAACTTTTGGGGATTTTTTTATCTCTAGAACTGGGGTGCAGCGTTTTGGCTTTAGCTAGGTGCCCTTAAATATTGTCTGGCTTTTAAATATTGTCTGGCTTTGAAATGCGCACGCGCTTGGGACCGGTACGTTCGATGCGTAGGTCGATCATTATTTCCAGGGCTTCGATCATGGCGTCGACTTCGCCGACATTAAAGCTGCCGGCTATGGGTAGCTGGCGCAGACCTGGGTCGTCGATGTCGATGGTGACGCCGGTGTAGCGGCTTACGCTGGCAACGACGAGAGAGAGGGGTTCGCCGGCGAAGGCGAGTCTGCCTTGGCGCCATGAGAGTTTGCGCTGCATGGTGGCGGGCGCGACCATCTCGAGGCTTTCGACGGTTTGATCGAATATGGCTTTTTGCCCTGCGGTCACTATGCCTAGGGGTGCTTTGGGTTGGTTGTTGGCTTGGGCAATACTGTTAGTTGCAGTTAGGTTGCTGCCGCTCGGGGTGCTACTGTTTGGGGCGCTACTGTTTGAGGTGCTACTGCCTGAAGTGCTACCGCTAGAGTTGCTCTCGCTATAAATACTGTCACTAGGGTGACTGGCCAGTGCGACACTGCCTTCTTCGACCATGACGTCGATTTTTTCGTTGTTTAAAAATACTCTGAAGGCGGTGCCAACGGCGGTGACAGAGCCTTTGCCTGCGTAGACTGAAAAGGGTTTTTGTTTGTTGGGCGCGACATCGAAGAAGGCTTCGCCTTGGACTAGGCGGATGGTGCGTGCGCTGTCTGTGTAGGAGACGTCGATTTGGCTGTTGGTGTTGATCTGTATGGTGGAGCCGTCGGGCAGGTTGATGGTTTGCTGTTCGCCGAGGGCGGTTGTGTAGCTGCCTTGGTGGAGCTGGTTTAGGTTGTTAATTATCTGGTAGCTGAGGCCGAGTATGCCGATAAGGGCGATGGTGGCAAATGCGCTGATGCTATAAGCTCTGGTACTTAAGGCTTTTACGCTCAAGGCTCTGACACTATAGGCTCTGGCAGTGAAGGCTCTGGCAGAGATAAACGAGCGCAGGCCGATAAGTCTTTTCCAGAGGGTTGGACCGTTGGCTTTGATGTTTTTTATTTGGCTTTGCTGATGGCCAACGGCGGCGGCATGGTCGTTGAGTTCTTCGAGGATGTCTAGGCTGCCCCAGAGTGTGGCAAGCCTTGTGTAGGCTTCGCGGTGTTGGTCGCTGCTGGTTAACCAGGTCTGAAATTCTTGTTGCTGGGCGGGGCTCATGTCGTTGTCTTCGGCACGCATTATCCACAGTGCGGCCTGGGCTTCGGTTTCCTTGCTATCTGGAAAGCTGATTATGCTGTCGGTGTCAGTTGTCATTTACTGTTCACTCTCTTTTTCGCTCTCTTTTTCGCTCTCTTTTCCGCTCTCTAGTTCGATTCCTAGCTCGATCCCTAGTTCGATCTCTGGTTTGCTATTACCTATATCTGCCGAGAATGGTTTTTGCAATCTGTTGGTTTCAGCCGCTAATTCGGCTTTTATTCCATCACTTAACCCTGCATTTAATCCAGTGCTGAGCACAGACCCAAATTCTGCGGGGTCGTAGCCCTCTTCGCGCAATCTGGTGTTGCATTGCACCAGCGCGGTTGCGACGCGCTTTTCTATGGTGCTGAGCGAGACATTTAGCTGTGTCGCAATTTGCTTAAATTTAAGCTTTTCCATTTTACGCATCAGCAGTGCTTGGCGGTGATGCTCTGACAGGCTGGCAATGACTTTGCAGGCCACTACGAGTTTACGCTGTCCGTCGATTTGGTTTTCGATGGATACTTGCCTCTCATCTGTTAAGACTTCCGTTCCTCCGGAATCCTCAATGTGATCTGTGTTGGCGTTCACTTTTCGTTTTAATTCACTGAGTGCGAGATTTTTAGCTACGCGCAGCAAAAAGGCTTTAGGGTTTTGGATGTCGGTCTTGGTTTCTGCGGCGAAGGCTTTAAGAAAAGTTTCTTGGGTATAGTCTTCAATCTCTTCATGGCGACGGCAATAGCGTGCGAATATCCGTTTGATGGACTTTTCGTGTTGTTGAAAAGCATGCAATATTTTCGACATGGTAGGATTGAGTTTTGCTGGGCTTGTATTGATAAAAGTAGCACAGGGAAAAAACATTGCAGGGAAAGTGTTTCTGCGTGCGGTTTTTGAGCGCTGTGTATTTGGGCCTACTAACCCTCGGCAGAATAGCCGCATTTAAACACCTAGCGCGCTGGGCCAAGGAGAATATTCCGAAGGGAACTATAAGACGCCGCTAATCCAGTAAAATACTCGTATGCCGCCACTGTTTCCGGTAGCATTCACCATGCTCTACCTCACAGGCTCTGCGGACAAAACATAATGGATCAACTCAGCATCATCCAACCAGACGATTGGCATCTTCACCTGCGTGACAACAGCATGCTGGCTTCGACGGTGCCTGCCGCCGCACGAGGCTTTGGTCGCGGCATTATTATGCCCAACCTCATGCCACCGGCGACCACCGTAGCGCAGGTAGGAGCATATCGCGAACGTATTCTGGCGCAGCGCCCAGCAGGCTCTAACTGGGAACCATTGATGGTTCTCTATCTGACCGATAACACCACGGCTGATGAGATCCGCGCAGCAAAGGAATGTGGTTTTATTCATGGCTGCAAATATTACCCAGCGGGCGCGACCACCAATTCAGATTCAGGTGTTACCAGTCTCAATAATATCCAAAAGGTGCTTGCCACTATGCAAGAAGTGGGGATGGTCTTGCAGCTCCACGGTGAGGTCACGGCCGGCGAGGTTGATATTTTTGATCGCGAGGCGGTGTTTATTGAGCGCCATCTGCGTGGTCTGGTTCAGCATTACCCCAAGTTAAAAATTATCTTTGAGCATATTACAACTCTGGAAGCGGCCGAGTTTGTCGCCGCTGCAGGTGATAATGTAGCTGCAACTATTACCCCGCAGCACCTGCTCTACAATCGCAACCATATGCTGGTTGGCGGTATTCGGCCGCACCTGTTTTGCCTGCCGATTTTAAAGCGTGATGTTCATCAGCATGCACTGATTAAGGCTGCTACTAGTGGCAGCCCGAAGTTCTTTTTAGGTACCGACTCTGCGCCCCATGCTCAGGATAAAAAAGAGAGTGCCTGCGGCTGTGCTGGCTGCTTTAGCCATCATGCAGCGATTGAACTCTATGCTCAGGCCTTTGAAGAGGCTGACGCGCTGGATAAGCTCGAGGGCTTTGCGAGCCTGTTTGGCGCAGACTTTTATGGCCTGCCGCGAAACAGCACAAGTATTACTTTGTTACGCCAACCCTGGCAGCTGCCCGCAGCTATTCCGTTTGATGATTCGCAATTGATTCCTCTCGGCGCTGGTACCACTCTGAATTGGAAAATGGACCGCTAATGGATATGTCACCAATCATCACTGAAACGGCTAACGATGAGTACACAAACAATATTGCTCAGCGTTTTCGTGGGTTTTTGCCAGTTGTAGTAGATGTTGAGACCGGTGGTTTTAATTCTCGCACCGATGCCATGCTGGAAATTGCCGCGGTTATTCTCGAGATGGATGCACAGGGCAACCTCCAAATCAAAGAGACACACAGTAAAAATATTGATCCCTTTCCCGGTGCTGTAGTTGAAAAAGCGGCGCTGGAATTTACTGGTATTGATATCTATGATCCCGAGCGTATGCCGGAAGAAGAGGGTGAAGCACTGCGCGACATCTTCCGACCTATACGTCATGAGGTCAGCGCCACCGGTTGTACTCGCTCAGTGATGGTGGCCCATAACGCCCATTTTGATCTGGGTTTTGTTAACGCCGCGGTCAATCGAAATCAGATAAAACGCAATCCGTTTCATCCCTTTTCCTGTTTCGACACCTCTACGCTCGCCGGTCTAGCCTATGGCCAAACCGTATTGGCTAAAGCCTGCCAAGCGGCAAAGATGGATTTTGATAATCGCAGTGCTCACAGCGCCCTCTATGACGCAGTGCAAACCGCAGAGCTGTTCTGCGGGATTGTGAATCGCTGGAAAGATCTTGGCGGCTGGCCTCTTGAGAGCGAGACTGAGGCTGAATAGCTTGTAGTTGAAAAGCCCGTAGTTGAACAGCCTGTTAGTAGCGCCTATTCGCCACTAACAGTTGCTAGCAGCTACTGACTCTGAGCATTCTTTCTATCGACCCAGAAATCAGCCTTTTCAATCCCCAAAGCCTCGGGATCAAAACTCGGATCTACACCCCCATCCAATTGCTGCTCGTAGTCTTTGAGCGCTAACAGCGCCGGGCGCTGCAGGATAATAATCGCGACAATATTTAACCAAGCCATAAGTCCTACACCCACATCACCCAGAGCCCAAGCCAGATCGGCGCTCTTTAAACCGCCATACATCACAGATGTAAGCACCAATACTTTCAGCAGATTGGCCAACCATGGGCGATGGACCTTGCGGTTGATAAACATCACATTGGTTTCGGCAATATAGTAGTAGGCAACAATGGTGGTGAACGCAAAGAACAGCAACGCTATAGCCAACACACTACTGCCAAAGCCGGGCAACACTGTATCAAAAGCCGCCTGCACATAGGCTGGACCCACATCGACACCCGGCAGACCCTGATAGAGGTAAGTCCCGTCAGCACCCTCAACATTGTAGAGCCCGGTCAACAGAATCATAAAGGCTGTGGCTGAACAGATTAACAGCGTGTCCACATAGACGGAAAAGGCCTGAACCAAACCCTGCTTAGCCGGATGAGAGACTTCTGCCGCAGCTGCTGGGTGAGGGCCACTGCCCTGCCCTGCTTCGTTGGAGTACACACCGCGCTTAACACCCCAGGCCACGGCCATACCAATAATCGCGCCGTAACCTGCATCTAGGCCAAAGGCGCTACTGATAATCAATTTGGTCACTGTGGGGACCATATCTATATTGAGAAACACTACAGTGAAGGCGATCAGAATATACCCGGCAGCCATCACTGGAACCACAACCTGAGCAAAGTTGGCGATGCGTTTGACGCCGCCTATCACAATCAGCGCCAGACCGACGGCCAGCACAGTCGCAGTCAACAGCGCTGGGATCTCCCAGGCGTTATTCATAGCGGCAACAATACTGTTGGCCTGAATACCCGGCAGACAAAAGCCCATGGCAATGATAGTGGCCACGGCAAAGGTCCAGGCATACCATTTTTGACCCATGGCTTTTTCAATGTAATAAGCTGGACCACCACGGTAGCTGCCGTTGTCGTCTAGTTCTTTATATATCTGCGCCAGAGTAGCTTCTATATAAGCTGTAGATGCGCCGAGAAAGGCAACTGTCCACATCCAGAAGACTGCACCTGGACCACCGATGGCGATGGCCGTTGCCACTCCGGCGATATTACCTGTACCAACCCGTCCGGAGAGCGACATGGTCAGAGCCTGAAAGGATGAAACACCGGCCTCGGAGCTTTTGCCTTCGCGCATGATGCTTAACATATGGCTAAAGTGGCGAACTTGCAGAAACCGCGTGCGCAGTGAAAAGTAGAGTCCGGTACCAAGGCACAGATAGATCAGTGCTGAACTCCAGATAATGCCGTTTAAATAGTTAACAAATGCTTCCACGATTAATCCCTATTATTTTTCTTGCCGTTTAATCACAGCGTTTATTTTTCATTCGATTAACAGCGCTCAAATCAAGACTGGGGCTAGTCGAGCGCCTCGCGATCAGCTGAAGCGAAAATATCGTCGAAACCGGCAATAAAATCATCCGCAGATTCTGCACCGGCGAACTGCAGCGCAGGAACCTCGAGACCAGAGAAATAATCCGGATAGGGCGAAAACTCACCCCAACCTCTCATCTGGGCGGTGATACTAACAATAATGATCAACATTACAAAGCAGAGGGAGGAAATCCAGCGCTGGCGCGGCAACATGTTTGTCGCCAAGGCAAAATTAGCTGAGAGTAATAGCGCCAAAAGCAGCAGTGCATTGATTGGCGACAGAATCATTGCAACCATCTCAGTGCCGGCGTTATAGGCCAATACCCCGATAAGCCAATCTGCCAGAGAATAGACCAAACCGGCTAGCAGAATTAAACAGTAGTGACTTAAGAGCTGACTCTCATTACGCAAAAAACGACCCAAGGCTCCCCAGAACAGAGCCAGAAATAGCAGCACAGCCTGAGTGCCCAAAATGATCGAGAAAACATTTTTCCACTGCCACTCAACAAAACTACTGGAATAGAGCGCAGCAATCTCCACAGTTAGGCTAATCAGAAATAGCGGCAACCAAATAGACAGTCGATTTAACTTGCCAGCATCCTGCTCTAAGTGATGGAGTTCTTTAGCATCATCCACTGGATGACTGTCAGAAACGATGCGCAGCCTAGTGCGACCAATTTTTATCTCTGCGCCCTCAGCAAGAACTATTGTTGAGTCGGAGTCGAGCAACTGAGCACCAGATGAGCGAGGATTTTTAACAACCTCAACGCCATTAAGTGTCTGTAGGTCAGTCAGTTGCCAGCCATCTTCCACTGCATCGAGACGCAGGTGATGCGGCGAAATATGAACGTCATCAAGAACCACATCATTCTGGTAGCTGCGACCTACGGTGGCTGAGTTGCCCTCAACGGTGAAATAGCGCTGACGTTTGCCACCCCAGCCGAGCAGTTCAATAATTACTGCCATTGCGCCACTCCCATAAACTTACGCGCATAGGCTTTGGCGTTATCGCGACTGACGCCTGCCAGGGTGAAATGACTAATAAAAGCAGCCCGGGCATCATCCACTGTGCCCTGTAAAAACACCACATCGTAGAGCTGTGGATAGTCTTTGTAAGCTCGGGCACAAAACACCGCCTTGGTTTTGCGCTGGGGCTGAGTCTCGAGGCGATTCACTGCAACAAATTCGGTATCGCACTGATAGTCACCCACATCTTTTTCACGGGCCTTATTGCCCGCAGCAAAATCACCAAATAACCTTTTATAGTAGGTGTAAAACTGCAGGGGATTAAGTTTGCCTGCCTCCAGCCAAAAGAACTGATGCTCAATTACACCGCTGCTAAATTTTTCGTTTAAATAAATATTATCTTCACTGCGGCAGGTGCGATCGGCGCTTAGCAATTGGGCTTTCTCGGAACTGCTGTTAGATCCTCCCCAACACCTAAAAAAGGGTGATAACTCGTTGACCACTGTGGCTTCACCCAGAGCAATGGTGGGCCAGTCCAGAGAGAGCATTTGAGCGAATTTTTTCTCCTGATCCGCAAGCAGCTGTTGGCCGATTCGCAACGCCATATTGTCCAAGCTCTGCCCGCGCAATTGGTACTCGGCGATTAAATGTTGCAGAGCCGTAACCGGTACCAGAAAACTGACCTGATTGCCTGCAGTGGAAACATTGATGCCCACCACTTCCCCAGCTTGATTGAGAGTTGGCCCGCCGCTCATTCCCGAATTGAGTGAACCAGTGAAATGCACCCGCGGATGATAGCTGGTTTGATTGATGCCATTGTAGGTTCCAGGCACCACGGTTAGCCCCAAATCCAGCGGATTGCCCAGAGCATAGACTGGCACGCCTATGGCTGGCTCAGCTGCTGCCAGCGGCAGCACCGCAGCGATCTGACTTTTGGACTGGTTGCTCAGCTGACTGCTTACCTGGACTAGGGCCAAGTCATTGATCACATCCACATCCACCAAGTTAAGGCTGCCAGCCGCTCCACTGGCACTGAGATACTCAATACGATATTGCTCTGGCTTGCTAGCGGCCATCTGCACCACATGATAATTAGTCGCGACCAGGCCGCTATCATTGACCACAAAGCCCGAACCAATTGCGCTCTTGCTACCGGAGGTAATATCAATAATTCTGATTTGCAGGATGCCGGCCTTATTATTAGCAAACAACGTGCGGGCGCTGTTATTCTCGGCGAAACCAGACGCCGAACTGAAGATTACAAAAACTAAAATGGTGATCAGCACAGCGGCCGACCGAAGAGCTCGGCCCTGAGGGGTGTTTTTATCAATTCTCAATATGGAATTCCTGTTGCAATGCTTAGGTATTCTTTCAAGTGATCCAAACTATTACAAGTGTAGCCTCGAGGCACGTAGCTATTTGTATCGAGGCCGCGGTAAAATAATGTTTTCTCTGAGGATCGGCTTGTCAAACTAGTGGGTAGCTCTAGTTATGGCGTTGAGGTATTAGGTTGATCTTTTTTCAACCACCTCTATTGATTCCCATCACCGCAACAGGAAACCCGAACAAATGAGCGACTCTTTCAAAGATAGTGCCCTTAAATATCACACCCACCCAACCCCCGGTAAGTTAGAGATTCGTCCAACCAAACCTCTAGCCAATAAGCGTGATTTATCGCTCGCCTATTCTCCCGGTGTTGCGCACGCCTGTGAATTAATTGTCGAAAACCCCACCGAAGTCGCCTCGGTCACTTCCCGGGGCAATCTGGTGGCTGTGATTACTAACGGCACTGCTGTGCTGGGTCTGGGCAATATTGGCCCACTCGCGTCAAAGCCGGTAATGGAAGGCAAGGCAGTACTGTTTAAGAAGTTTGCCAATATCGATGTCTTTGACATTGAAGTAGACGAAACCGATGTGGATAAGCTGGTGGATATTATCGCCTCCCTAGAACCAACCTTTGGCGGCATTAACCTTGAAGATATCAAGGCGCCCGAATGTTTTATGGTGGAGAAGAAACTCCGCGAGCGCATGAAGATTCCTGTTTTTCACGACGATCAACACGGCACCGCCATTGTTGCCGCCGCTGCCATCTACAACGGCCTGCGCATAGTGGATAAAAAGTTTGAAGACGTAAAGCTTGTGGTCTCCGGTGCTGGCGCTGCCAGTATCGCCTGTGTCGACCTGCTGGTAAGCATGGGTCTGCAGAAAAAGAATGTGCGCATGATAGACCGCACCGGTGTGATTTATGCCGGCCGCAAGGAGGGTATGAACCCTTGGAAAGAAGACTATGCAGTGGAAACCAGCGATCGCACCATTGACGACGCAATCGAAGGTGCTGATCTGTTTATGGGTCTATCTGGTCCTGGCGTATTAAACGGCGAGTTGCTGAAGAAAATGGGTGCGAAGCCAATTATTCTCGCTATGTCCAACCCGATTCCAGAGATCATGCCTGAAGACGCTATGGCTGCGCGCCCCGATGCAATTTTGGCTACCGGTCGCTCTGATTATCCGAATCAGGTAAATAATGTTCTTTGTTTCCCGTTTATTTTCCGCGGTGCCCTGGACTGCGGTGCTTCGACTATTAACGAAGAGATGAAAATGGCGGCCGTGCGCGCCATTGCCGATCTCGCCACTATGGAAACCTCAGATGTAGTAGCAGCGGCCTACGCTGATGAAGCACTGAAATTTGGCCCCGAGTATTTGATTCCCAAGGCCTTTGATCCACGTCTGATTGAAGTTGTCCCCATGGCTGTGGTTAAAGCCGCTATGGAAAGCGGCGTAGCTACGCGTCCCATAGAGGACTTAGAAGCCTATCGCCAGACTCTTAATGAGTTTGTTAATCAGGCTGGGCTGTTTATGCAGCCAATTATTGAAATGGCTAAAAAAGCTCCGGCGCGGATTGTTTATGCAGAAGGGGAAAATGACGATGTGCTACTCGCCGTGCAAGCGGTGCTCGACGAGCAAATCGCCAAGCCTATCTTGGTTGGCCGTCGTGCAGGCATGGAACAAAAGATTGACCGACTGGGTCTGCGTATCGACCTGGACAAAGATGTAGAAATATTGGACCCCAGCAACAACGATCACCACGAGCAGTATGCCGCCTTCTATCACGAGAGCGTCGGTCGTCACGGTGTCTCGGTGGATGCTGCGCGCAAGATTATGCGTGATGACCAAACTGCCATAGCCGCAGTGATGGTTGCCCGCGGCGAGGCCGATGGCCTTATCTGTGGCAAGGTGGGTCGCTTTGATTTCCATCTACGTGAGATCATGCACCTGCTCGGCCCTTCCCACAAAGAGCAGCTGGTCTCATCTGCTGCTGTATTGTTGATGCCAGATGGCCCACTATTTTTAGCTGACACCGCGATGAACGTGGATCCCACCGCCGAGGAACTGGTACAGATTTCTGAGGCCAGTATAGATCTGGTGAAGCGCTTTGGTATTGAACCCAAAGTGGCCCTGCTGTCTCACTCAAACTTTGGCACCGCCAATACCGCCTCGGCTCGAAAAATGCGCCTCGCCAGCGAGTTGTTGCGCGAAGCTCATCCAGAACTGCAGATTGATGGTGAAATGCATGTGCTCAGCGCGCTGAACCCTAAGTTACGCAAAACGATCTACTCGAAATCAACTCTAGAGGGCCGCGCCAATGTCTTGGTTATGCCGAATTTGGATGCTGCGAATATTGCCATGGGATTGATTCGCTCGCTGACCGATGCATTGCTGATCGGGCCTTTTATCAACGGCTTTAGTAAGCCAGCGCATATTGTGATTCCGTCGGTATCTTCTCGGGGTATCTTTAATATGACCGCATTGACCGTTGCAGATATTCAGCACAGTAAGTAGATAATTTATTAGCGTTACAGAGGGCTAGCTCGTATGAGCTAGCCTTTTTTTTTATATTAATTTTCTCAGATTATTCTTTTAGTGCCAGGGCCATTTGATAGAACTGCTTTTTGTCGCCGCCGGTAATCTTAGCGGTGAGTGCTGCCGCCTTGGCAGTTGGCAATTCTGCCAACAACAGACGCAGGACGCGTTCGCCGTCGACAGTTACTGCGCTTTCGCTCTCTTCACGACCTGCTAATACCAGGACGATTTCACCGCGCTGCTGATTGCTGTCGGCCTCAACTATGCTAACTAGCTCAGCCAGCGTGCCATGCAGATAGGTCTCAAAGGTCTTGCTTAGCTCGCGAGCGATGAAGCCACTGTGATCAGGGCCAAACACGTCAACACTGTCTCTCAGGGTTTCCAAAATTCGGTGGGGTGCCTCGTAGAACACCATAGTTTCAGGCACAGCCGAGAGCTCCTCTAGTACCTTTTTGCGCTGAGTACTCTTGGCCGGCAAAAAGCCGATAAATCTGAATCGATCCGTGGGCAGACCTGCTACGCTCAGTGCAGCAATGGCGGCACAGGCGCCGGGGACAGGAATAACACTAATACCCTGCTGCCGTGCCGCCAGCACCAAACGATAACCAGGATCGGATATCAGCGGTGTCCCGGCATCAGAAATTAGGGCTACATCATTGCCGGAACTGAGCTGCACCAAAATCTTGTGGCTGCTTTTTTTGTCACTGTGGTCGTGGTACGCCATCAATGGTGTATCAATGCGAAAATGATCCAACAATTTTTTGCTGTGACGGGTATCCTCACAGGCGATAGCCTTCACTGATTGAAGGATCTCGACTGCTCGGGGTACCATATCACCCAGATTGCCTATGGGTGTGGCGACTACATACAACGTACCGGATTGATTTAAGTTCATGACTAAAAGACTTTTTCTCTCGATGATTTATGCGCTGGCCATCTTAGCCTTTATCGGGGGCTGTGCGCCAACTACAACGCAAAATGTAGACTCAATTGCCCTGGTGACTCTGGACGCCGAAAATATCGAAGTTAATCAGTCCCTGGTGAGCCAGGCTGAACTGGCTCTGGCGCGAGTGCAATCCAACGCCACTGAGGGCAGAGAGAACCTACTACTGGATATTGCGATTCTATTTGCCCAAGGCGGTGATCTCGAGCAGAGCAGAAACACCTTGCAGCTTATTAATACCGATCAATTGAACGATATATTTTTTATTGAGTACAACCTGCTCGGAGTGGAACTGGATCTTGCTGAACGGCAGCTGGTCAGCGCCAAGGCTAGGCTGGCGGAGCCACGTTTTCTGACCCTGCGGCCGACTGTTAACATAAATTTTCAGCGCCGTATTCTGAGTCTCGAGAGCGCACTGAACACTGCTGGCGGCCAGATAAGAGAAAGCATCGAGAACAATATTCAGCTGAGTAATCTCTATAATCCGCGAAAAATTAGCGACCAGCGACTGATCGCTCGTGTGCATGACCAAATTTGGCTACAGCTTAATCAACTGCCATTTAATCAGTTACAGCAAATCGATCCCGCCGACCGCGGTCTGTTGGCTGGCTGGTTGCAACTAGCCGCAGCCATGCGCTATCGACAGGCCGACCCAAGCGCACAAAAGAATGTCTTCGCAGTATGGAAACAGAGCTGGCGCGAACATCCAGGTGCCAATAGCCCACCAACCTTACTAAAGAGTCGATTTCGTGGTGCGGGTGCGCCGAAGAATGTAGCACTGTTGCTGCCACTGCAGGGGCAATACGAAACACCCAGCACCACCTTACTCAATGGTTTTATCAGCGCCTATTATGAAAACCTAGCTCAGGGCGCTGACCTGCCCAAAATAGCCATCTATGACACATCCTCTCAGCCAGTCACTGAGGTTTATAACAAAGCAGTTGAGCGCGGTGCCGACATGGTGATCGGCCCCATGCGCCAATCCCAGGTGGAAGAGCTCGCTGTCAGCCCGCGCCTACAGGTTCCCACCCTAACGCTCAACAGGCTAGATAAAGACCAGTTCAATGGCATAGAGAATTTGTTCCAATTTGGTCTCTCAGCACTGGATGAGGTGACCCAGATTGCCGATCAAGCTTGGATTCAGGGACAGACCAATGTATTACTAATAGCCCCAGATAGCGGCTGGGGTCTTCGAGCTCGGCGTTATTTTATTGATTACTGGACGGCCAAAGGTGGTACCGTGATTGACGCAGTCTCCTACCCTACCAGTGTCAATGACTTTACTCGACTGCTGGAGAGGCCATTGGAGATTGATCTCAGTGAGCAGCGCAGCCTAGCTCTGCGACGTTCGGTTAACCGCAGCCTCAGCTCTACCCCGCGTCGGCGTCAGGATATAGATCAGGTTATTGTTCTCGGCTATGCTGAAAAAGTCCGCCAGATAAAACCTGCACTGGATTTTCTCTATGCCGGTGATGTTCCGGTTTATGCCTCCTCGCATATCTATGGCGGCACTCAAGAGATAGAACTCAACCGCGATCTCAGTGGCATCAAATTTAGCGCAATGCCCTGGACTCTAGAGGGTCATATGCCACGACCACTTAAGCTAGATCAGCGTCTACCGACGGCCTACCGCCAACTCTACGCTCTGGGATACGATGCATTTTTATTGCACGGCCTTCTCGAGGAGCTCGCCATGCCAGATGCGCTGCCTGTATTTGGCGCCACGGGCATGCTGCGACTCTCGGAGGGAACTATTATGCGCACTGAAAAATGGGCTGCCTTTGAAAAGGGTCTAGTGGTACCGGTGCAACCCTAGGAATCAGATTTTTCAGGAACATATTATGGGGACAGGGATATTCCCAAGCAGCAAAAAACAGAGTTTGAGCGGTGCCGCAGCTGAACAGTTGGCACTGGATTTTTTGCAGTCTAAAGGGCTGAAGTTTGTGGCGCAAAACTTTCGCACTCGCAGGGGCGAAATTGATCTGATTATGCTGGATAATGGATTCTTGGTATTTGTCGAAGTACGCTTTCGTAGCAGCGTAAATTTTGGCTCCGCTGAAGAGTCTATTACGGCGAAAAAATGCCAGCGCTTAAGTTCCGCCGCACAGGCTTATATGCAGCGGGAGGGTCTAACCGAAAAAGTCAGTGCCCGCTTTGATGCAGTAGCTATAAGCCCTGACAAGTCGTATAGGCAATCCACAAGCCAGTATTGCATTAATTGGATACAGAATATTCTCCAGTAGCGTCTAGATTAGGTGGCTGCTAATTTAAAGAGGGATACAAGTCATTGGACGCAGTAGATCAAAGGGTTTTTAATCAGTTTCAAAAGATGATTGAGACAACCATGGCCACAGGCGAGACCTGCGCTGACTCGATTGCCAATGGCGCTGAAAAAATCGCCTCGGCACTGTTAGCGGGCAACCGTGTTTTTACCTGCGGCGAGCATTCCAGTAGCCTGGTCGCCCAACTGCTGACTGACTACCTCTCTCAGGGCTATGAAATTGATCGCCCAGGGTTTCCCTCTCTTAACCTTAATCAGATCGCTCAGCAGAGCGCTGCTGCGGAACGCTATAACCAAGTGCTAAAAACTCAGGCGGTAAGTGGCGATATCTTGGTATTATTGAGCAGTGGAGACAATAGCAGCCTATTGCTCGGCGCACTGAACACAGCGCTGGATCGAGGTATGTCGATCATCCTAGTTTCTACGGAAAGTGATACTTCGCTGATTAACTTGGTAAGCTACAATGACGTCCATATCAATATTGGCAGTGCACCAGCGCCGCTGATTACCCAATCGCAGATACAAATTGTTCAGTGCCTCTGCGCACTGATCGACAGTCATATTTTTGGAGGCGAGTAAATGTACAAGAGAATGCTAGCGTTAACACTGGTGGGTCTTTTATCCAGCTGTACCTCTGTGGTCAACACTATTGTCAAAGAGCCCATCAACCCAGACCCCACATCGACGCCAATCGGTTCTGATATCAATGACATGAAAATGGACACGTTTATCGGCGTCAATATTAAGAAAGCCGATCCCGCACTCAAGAAAGCCCACATTAATGTCCACGTCTACAATGCCATTGTCCTGTTGACTGGTGAAGTGCCGACTAAAGAGTTGAAAGTATTAGCTGGGGATACTGCCCGTTCCTTCATTGGGCAAAGACAGGTTCACAACGAACTGCAAGTCCGCGGTAACTCATCGATTGTCGCGCGCACCAATGATGCACTGATCAGCGCTAAGGTAGCCACCAAGCTAACCTTTGATAAAGAGATCAAATCATCCAACATTGAAGTTACCGCTGAAGATAGCGTAGTGTATTTGATGGGTAGAGTCAGACGAATCAATGGCGAAAAAGCCACTGCGATCGCCAGTCAAACCAGTGGCGTCCGCAGTGTTGTCAAAGTCTTTGAGTACGTCGACTAAGCTTGTATAGACTAGGGCTTATGTAGACTAGACTAACTCAATCGCCATTGCAGTGGCTTCACCGCCGCCGATACAGAGACTGGCGATGCCTTTATGGCCACCGTGCTGCTGCAGGGCGTGAATTAAGGTAACAATGATTCTGGCACCACTGGTGCCAATCGGATGGCCAAGTGCGCAGGCGCCTCCGTGAACGTTGACCT
The DNA here is from genome assembly GCA_000511875.1 of Gammaproteobacteria bacterium MOLA455. Taxonomy (GTDB): domain Bacteria; phylum Pseudomonadota; class Gammaproteobacteria; order Pseudomonadales; family Porticoccaceae; genus HTCC2207. The sequence continues at coordinate 200,109 of AZIN01000003.1, read as the reverse complement.
TTTCGTGGGGTATCTTCAGCTCATGCATAGCTGCCATAGCAACCACCGCAAACGCCTCGTTCACTTCCCACAGATCCACATCATCCACTGTCCAACCCACTCGTTGCAAAGTCTTATTAATCGCTGAAACAGGCGCTGTAGTAAACCATTCTGGCTCGTGAGCACTTTGATCAAAGCCGTGAATCAACGCAATGGGCTTTAGGCCCCGCGCTTCAGCTTCATCTGCCATCATCAATGTGAGGGCCGCGGCACCATCTGAAATCGAGCTGGCATTGGCGGCGGTAACCGTACCATTCTTATCGAAGGCGGGTCTTAGCTGAGGAATTTTTTCCGGTTTGGCATTGCCTGGCTGCTCATCTGTATCTACCACCACATCGCCGCGACGTGAGGAAATAGTCACAGGTGAAATTTCCTCATCGAACCAACCACTGTCAATCGCTAGATTGGCGCGACGTAGTGACTCAATGGCGTAGGCATCTTGATGCTCGCGACTGAAGCTGTATTTGTCCGCACACTTCTCGGCGAACAGACCCATAGCAACGCCCTGATAGGCATCTTGAAGACCATCATATTGCATATGATCAAGCATCTGAGCATGGCCAAAGCGATAGCCCTGACGCCCCTGGGGAATTAAGTACGGGGCACGACTCATGCTCTCCATACCGCCGGCGACAACGCTACTGACCTGACCTGCTCGCAGTGCATTACACCCCATCATTACCGCCTTCATAGCGGAACCACAGACTTTGTTGATGGTAGTGCAGCCAGTGTCTTGAGAAAGTCCAGCGGCTAGCGCTGCTTGGCGCGCGGGAGCCTGCCCAACGCCGGCGCTGAGAACACAGCCCATCAGCACTTCACCGATCTCGCTGGGGGCGAGAGTCGATTTTTCCAACGCTGCGCGGATAGCGACAGCACCAAGATCGGCTGCAGACACTGAAGAGAGGGATCCCATCATGCCGCCCATGGGCGTACGTGAGGCTGAGAGAATAGCGATTGGCTTAGACATTAGATACTGCTCCGACTATACCTGCTACTTAATAACCCTTAGCGATGGCTTACTCTTTTTCGGAGCCTTGTCGCTCGGTGGAGCAGGTGATTGGGTTGAGGATTTTTTAACCGCTTTCGGCCCGCGTGGTGGCGTCGGCGGCAGATCATCAGAGGATTCGTGCTCAAAGACCATACCCTGACCATTCTCCTGACTGTAAATGCCAACAACGGCAGTAACAGGCACTTGAATATCAATTGGCATGCCACCAAAACGCGTGGAAAAAGCAAGAATTTCAAGATCGAGAATAAAGTTCGAGACCGCGCGAGGCGCCACATTGAGAACAATCTGACCGTCGGTCACATAGTCCTGAGGGACCTCTACGCCAGCATGATGGGCATCGACTACAACATAAGGTGTGCAATCGTTGTCCACTATCCAGTCGTAGAAGGCGCGCAACAGATAGGGTCGGTTGGACCGCATTTTCATTTTATTGACGGATCTCTAATTCAAGATCGGTCAAACTCTCTTGGAAAGAAGGGCGCTCGAACAACCGTTCCATATAATCATGCAATGGTTTTACCTGACGGTTGACCGGTAACTCGATACCAAACTCAGGTAAACGCCACAGAATCGGAGCTAGGCAGCAATCCACCAGAGTAAACTCTTCACTCATAAAGTAGGGCATATCGGTAAAAATGCTGGCAATGCTGATCAATGACTCACGTAATTCCTTGCGCGACTCTTCGGCTTTCTTGCTTTCCGGATTGTGCAGAATATGAGTAATTAATGAACACCAGTCTTTTTCAATGCGGTGAATCCACAGGCGGCTCTGAGCGCGAGCAACCGGGTAAACAGGCAATAGAGGTGGATGCGGAAAACGCTCATCGAGATATTCCATAACGACCTTCGACTCATAGAGTGCAAGGTCACGGTCTACCAATGTCGGCAGTGTTCCGTAGGGATTAGCTTCAAGAATTTCTTCAGTGACCGCGTCTGCGTCGATATCTTCAATATCAACAGTAACGCCTTTTTCGGCTAATACAATACGCACACGATGGCTATACTGGCATGTTGGGTCGGAAAATAATGTCATCGACGATCGTCGCACATCAACCTCTCAAATTTTATTAACAAAGTAGGAAGCAGCTAAGTGCCGCTCCAAAGAGACAAGCCATGCCTTTAAATGGTCTGTCCTGAGTAATACTATAGCCCCTAAACCGTCCAGATTTTCTAAAACAACCCAGGCCCAGCTAGAGGCTTAAATAGCGCTTTGGTGCTCTTAGTGAATGCCTTTCCAGTATTCACGATTCAGCAGCATAACAAACACCAGCAGTAACAGCAGGAATAGCAGTACCAGACGGCCAATATGCTTGCGCTCTTCTGCCATAGGCTCTGCAATATAGGTCATAAAGTTGACCAAATCATACATAGCTACATCAAATTCTTCGGCAGTCATACTGCCTGCAGTGCTGATATTAAAACGACCACAGGGATCATCGAGCATATCTTCACCGGTCAAAAGATCGCGCTTTATGCCACCGTTGGCTGTCACTACAGGCCCCGGAGCACATTCAGGCAATCCCTGCAGATCGATAAGTACATGGGGCATGCCCACATCTTTAAATACTTTGTTATTGACGCCTAAGGGCCTGCTTGGGTCTGCATAAAAATTACGCAGATAAGTATAGAGCCACTCCGGCGAACGAGAGCGAGCCACCAAAGTCAAATCTGGTGGCACTGCACCAAACCAACTTTTAGCGCCCTCTTCAGTCATAGAGATCTCCATCAGCTCACCGATCTTTTGATCGGATAAAACCAGATTGTCGAGCATCAGTTGGTTGGGGATACCAATATCATTGGCGACACGCTCCCAGCGCGAGTACTTGAATGAGTGACACCCCATGCAGTAGTTGACAGCCAGTTGGGCACCATTCTGCAATGAGGCGTGATCGCGAAGATCAGCCTCAAAAGCATCACAGTCAATGGTTCCACATGATTTGCCACTCTCAGCGCCGACAGCTTTGATCGGCAACACAACCAGCAGTGCAACAATCAGTACGCCGCCCAAGGTTTTCCAAATACCGATACCGCCGTCCATGGTGATGCGATCGGGCTCTGGTCTGGTCGTCTCTATACGAGTCCAGAAGTAGATGCCGATAAAGTAAGAGAAGTACAGAACCGTACAGATCTGAGCCAGCAACGTGCGCGCTGCGGTCGGCGCTTTAACACCCAGATATCCAAGCAGGATAAAGGACGCAACAAAGACCAGAATCGCGCCGCGGCTAAAGTTGCCTTTATAGCGCATTGAGCGCACAGGGCTGCGATCCAACCAGGGCAGCACAAACAGAATCGCGATGGCAGCAGCCATAGTGATAAAGCGACCGAGCTTATCCGGCACTGCACGCAACATCGAATAGTAAGGAGTGAAATACCATACCGGTGCAATATGCTCTGGCGTCTTCAGGGAGTTTGCAATCTCAAAGTTGGCATACTCTAAAAAGTAACCGCCCATCTCTGGCATAAAGAACAGGATCGCGCAGAACACAAACAGGAACACCACAATGGGGACCAGATCATGAATTACAAAGTAAGGATAGAAAGGAATGCCGTCAATCGGATTGCCTTTCTCATCTTTGTACTTCTTGATGCTAACGCCATCTGGGTTGTTTGAACCTACATCGTGCAAGGCAATGATATGCATAACCACTAGGGCAATCAGAATAATCGGCATAGCCACCACGTGGAGCGACATAAACCGGTTCAGGGTAATACCCGAAATCAGATAGTCACCGCGAATCCACTGCACAACGTCTTCACCAACCACTGGAATAGCACCAAACAGGGAGATAATCACCTGTGCGCCCCAGTAGGACATCTGACCCCATGGCAATACATAACCGAGGAACGCCTCAGCCATTAATGCCACATAGATAGTCATGCCGAAGATCCACACTAGCTCGCGAGGCGCTTTATAAGAGCCATAGATTAAGCCACGATACATGTGCATATAGACCACAACGAAGAATGCCGAGGCGCCGGTGGAGTGGGCATAGCGGATAATCCACCCCATATCCACGTCGCGCATAATATATTCGACAGAGGCGAATGCCTGCTCAGCAGAACCCTGGTAGCTCATCAGCAACCAAATACCGGTGACCAACTGGATAACCAGAACGACCATCGACAATACGCCGAAGTAATACCAAAAGTTAAAGTTCTTTGGCGCGTAGTACTCGGCCATATGCCGATTCCATTCACGCTTCAGTGTAGGCATGCGCGAATCAAGCCACTCAGCAAAAGATGTTCCTTTACTCATTACGCAATCTCCGCATCAATTCCGATAATAACAATGTCGTCCGACTCATAGACATGAGGCGGAATTTCTAGATTGGTTGGCGCCGGAACGCCAGCAAAAACTCGTCCTGAGAGATCAAACTTTGAGCCGTGGCAAGGGCAGAAGAAACCGCCTAACCAAGAGTCACCGCCCAAATCAACTGCGCCTACATCTGGGCGATACATTGGAGCGCAACCTAGGTGGGTACAGAGACCGACCAGGATCAAATACTCTTCGTGGCCAGCCTGAGTTCGGGCTGAGCCAGTCACATAGCTAGGCTGCGAAGCCGCTAATGAGTCTGCGTCTCTTAAAATGCTGCTATCAATATCTTTTATGGCTTCCAGAGACTCTGGCGTGCGACGCACAATATAAACCGGCTTGCCGCGCCACTCGACGACTAGGCGACCGCCTACCTCGAGTTTAGAGATATTGACTTTAACCGGAGCGCCAGCAGCCTTAGCTTTGGCACTGGGTTGCCAGGATGAAACGAATGGTACGGCCGCACCGACTACACCTGCACCACCTACAACTGAGGTAGCACCAAGTAAGAACCGGCGACGACTATGGTTGACTCCGTCATTGGTCATGACGTTCTCCCTAAACAGCAAAATTGGATGTTAAAACACGCGGATTCGCATGCAATTAAAAATGGCCCCGCATTCTAACGGAACCCTTCTACATACGCAACAAGGGAGATAGACGGATCAGGCTTAACTTACTGTTTTTTAAAGCAAAAAAAAGCCCGACTGATGAGTCGGGCTATTCATTTTAGCGCTGCTATTAACGCTTGGAGAACTGAGGACGCTTACGCGCCTTGTGCAGTCCAACTTTCTTGCGCTCAACCTGTCTCGCATCACGGGTCAAGAACCCAGCTTTGCGCAGTGGCGAACGAAGATTTTCATCATACTGAAGCAAAGCGCGGGCAATACCGTGACGGATTGCACCAGCCTGACCAAAGTTACCACCGCCATTAACGGTGATCTTCATATCAAACTTGTTGACCATATCAACAATCTCAAATGGCTGGCGAACAATCATTCGCGCCACTTCGCGACCGAAATACACATCGATCGCCCGATCATTAATAGAAATATTGCCGCTTCCTGCAGTCAGGAAAACGCGAGCTGCTGACGTCTTGCGACGGCCAGTACCGTAAAATTGAGTGTCTGCCATGATAATCGCTGTCCGTTAAAGTTCTAGAGCTTGAGGCTGCTGCGCGGCATGCGGATGTGCACTGCCAACGTAGACCTTAAGTTTTCTAAACATTTCCCGACCAAGTGGTCCGCGGGGCAACATACCTTTAACAGCAGATTGGATAACACGCTCAGGCGCTTTCTCAATCAATTTGTCAAAAGTAATATCCTTCAGACCACCGGGATAACCGGTGTGAGAGTAGTAAGTTTTCTGGGTGGCCTTGTTACCAGTCACACCAATTTTCTCCGCGTTAACCACAACGATGTAATCGCCGGTATCAACGTGGGGAGTATATTCTGGTTTGTGCTTACCGCGCAGGCGAGTTGCAATTTCCACTGCCAAACGACCCAGAGTTTTACCCTCGGCGTCTACGATAAACCAATCACGTTCTACTGTTTCTATTTTTGCGCTATATGTTTTCATCTATTCCTGCCTGGCTTTGGGGGATCCCAAAAAAGGGTGCGAATTGTAATGATCGTCAGCACCTATTACAAGGGGCGATGCGATCAAAATGTAAGTTTTTTATTGGGCCCTTCACGGACGGTGTGGCCGAGCCAAATACTCGCGGCTCTGCATTTCTAATAATCTGCTCTCTGTGCGCTGAAACTCGAACCCTAAACGACCGCCACTATAGAGCTCATAGAGAGGCGCGGCGGCGGTTACAGCCAACTTGACACTGCGATCATAGAACTCGTCAACCAGATTGATAAAGCGTCGCGCCGCATCATTATTGGCTGGCGTAAAGATTGGCACGCCACTGATCATCACCGAATGAAATTCTTTCGCCAGCTCAATATAGTCATTTTGACTGCGCGGACCTTCGCAAATCGCCGCAAATTCAAACCAGACTATATCCTCGGCGACCTTGATCGAGGGAATTAATCGACCCTCAATATCCAAATCCACCGCCAACTTTATCTCTCCCTCTACAGCAACCAAACTGTCAAAAGTTGCCCCCATAGCCTGATCCGCCAACTCACCCAAGGGTGAGTAATAGAGTTCAGCCTGTTCTAGTGCTCGCAGACGATAATCCTGACCGCCATCCACATTGACCACTTCACAGTGCAAGTTAAGTAGCGCGATGGCCGGCAAAAAGCGCTGCCGCTGCAAGCCTTCACGGTAGAGTAAGTCGGGCACTATGTTAGACGTAGCAACCAAGGTAACACCGCGTTCAAAGAGGCCCTCTAACAGCCGAGCCAGAATCATCGCATCGGTGATATCACTGACAAAGAACTCATCAAAACAGACCACCTGAGCCTCTTTGGCTATAGAGTCAGCAACTAGCTCTAGAGGATTGGCCTGGCCTTTTAGATTATCTAAGTCCTGGTGCACACGGCGCATAAAGCGATGGAAGTGAATCCGCATCTTGCGTTCGAAAGGCAGACTCTCGTAAAAACTGTCCATCAAATAGGTCTTGCCTCGACCCACACCACCCCAAAAGTAGAGGCCCTTCTCGGGAGTCAGAGCAGGACGCAGTATTTTCGCCAGCAAACCGCCCTTTTTACGCTGATTGCGCTTTACCAAACGGCTACATAACTGGTCCAGCTTTTCAACCGCCTGAGCCTGTGCCGCATCCGCGACAAAGCCCTCTCGAACCAGATCATTTTGATAGCGTTGTTTTGGGGTTAACATTGAATATGGTAGGATCGTGGCATAAACGCAGACTTTAACTAGCAAGGCGCTCCAAGACAACCGATAAATGCGGGGATACAGCCTACAGATGGTCAAAACTGCAATCAGCGAAAATTAGTTGCCGCTTTGACCAATAAATCATTGCTTCAACAACCGCCTTTGGCGACACTTAAGTCGGGCATAAATTTAAGCATGGGAGATCACATTGACAACTTTGAGCGTAATTTTGATTGCAGCAGTATTTTTCTTGATTGGAGCTGCCGTCGGTCACCTATTCTCAAGAAAGGTGGATAGCGGCGACAAATCAGTGCGCAACATAGAGCAAAAGCTCGCCGACAGCGAAAAAGAATTAAAACGCTATCAGCAAGAGGTAACCGAGCACTTCCTTACCGCCTCGCACCTGACTAGTAATATCGCTCAGAGCTACAAGCAGATCCAAGAGCATCTGGCGTCCAAGGCCATGCGCCTGGCGAGCCCTGATGTAGCGCGGCAAATACTAAAATCCGGCGGCAGTGATTTTGGCCTGTTCGACTCCAACGGCAACCCGCTAATTGATCTCACTGATATTGAAGTTCCGCGAGACTATGCACCTAGTGTTCCCGGCGGGATCTTAAGCGAAGACTACGGCCTCACAGAGGCAGAGCAAGCCAAAGCAGAAAACGATGCCGGGGCAGATCTCTTTGCAGATGATGACGAAGACGAAAAGGATCCGACTCAGAGCGTCGCCTAACACGATGTAAAGGTGGCGCTGCACTTAAGGCGCCCCTTAACCATTCGGCAAACAGGGAGGTTTGCGGTGCCACCACTGCTCAATCAAGCTGGCGATAACCTTTCCAATTGGCTCATAAACAGCCTCTTACCCGGCAGTTGCAGCCTCTGCCTATCGCCGCTGCAACATTCCGCCGATGCCCTCTGCCATTTATGCACTGCCGAACTGCCTCGCCTTACCACTCAATGCCAACGCTGCGCCGTGCCCCTTGCCAGCGATGCCCTATGCGCCAACTGTCAGTTGAAACCACCTATCTTCAGGCGCTGCATCTCCGCATTTCACTATCAAGCACCGGTGGATAGTATTATTCTGCGACTCAAAAGCGACCCCTACACAACAGAGATCAAACAGCTAAGTAATGTGCTGGCAGAGCGCATAGCAACCACCTATCAACAGGCTCAAGTGCGCTGCCCACAGACGATTATCCCCCTGCCTTTGCACTGGGCAAAAATGACCAAACGCGGTTTTAATCAAAGTCATATCATCGGCAACCTAATCGCTCGCCAACTGCGCCGAGAGCACGGCATATCCATTGATATCCGCAACGACCTCTGTAGCCGCGCGATAAAAGGGCAGGAGCAACATTTACTCAGCGCGAAAAAGCGCCTCACCAGTATCAAACATGCTTTTTCCGCAGAGGCCCAAAACCTCTCTGGATTGTGTGTAGCTGTGGTAGACGACGTGGTGACCACTGGCGCCACAGCAAACAGTGTCGCCAGAGCTTTGCTGCAAGCAGGTGCAGCACAGGTGGACATATGGAGTATTGCGAGAACAAGCTGGAATAATCCAGCAGGGTGACTCAGAATAGCCTCTATGAATAAACCTATCACAGTATCCAAAATGGCCTCGAGCTCAACCTCCATTCAAGGGCCGGACAGCGTCTGGCAGCAAATACGCCGCGAGGCACAATCTGCAGCCACTGATGAGCCCGCACTGGCCACCTTCTTTAACGCCACAGTGATCAGCCGCAGCAGTCTCGGCAGTGCACTGAGCTATTATCTGGCCAGCAAACTGGCCAGCGATGAAGTGCCAGAAGCCATGTTGCGAGAGCTTATGCAGCGGGCCTTTTCTACAGACGAAATTATTGATGCCGTGGCAGCGGATATTGTCGCTACCGTCGATCGAGACTCGGCCTGCACCTTCTATTTAACGCCGTTTTTGTATTTTAAAGGCTTTCTTGCGCTACAGGCATACAGGGTGGCTCATCAGCTTTGGAATGAACAGCGTCAATCACTAGCACTGCTGGTGCAGTACAGGATTTCACTGATCTTTGCTGTCGATATTCACCCAGCAGCGGTTATTGGTAGCGGTATTTTAATTGATCACGGCACTGGTCTGGTGATTGGTGAAACTGCAGTGATTGAAGACTGTGTATCGATTATGCAATCGGTGACCCTCGGCGGCACCGGAAAAGTCTCAGGGGATCGTCACCCAAAGATTCGCAAAGGCGTGCTGCTGGGTCCTGGAGCAAAAATACTCGGCAATATAGACGTAGGCGAAGGCGCCATGGTCGCTGCATCTAGCGTGGTCTTAAAAGCCGTACCAGCCCATGCAGTTGTTGCCGGCGTGCCAGCATCCGTGGTAGGTGATACGCGCTGTGACGAGCCCTCTCAGGCTATGGATCATTACTTTAAGTGCGACTAACATCGCTCCCAACTGAAAGGCATCACCTGATCAATTGCATCGGCACCCTGCAGCTGCATTAATAATCGATCAACCCCCATAGCCACGCCAGCACATTCGGGAAGCCCGGATTGCATCGCCGCAAGTAGCAGCTGATCCGCATTCACAGCAGTCTTTTCAGACAACTTGCGCAGACGCTGGTCCTCGGCAAAACGACGTGCCTGCTCCACAGCATCAGTCAATTCGCAGTAACCATTGGCCAACTCAACACGGTTTAAAAACCCTTCAAAACGTCGACTAATCCGACGCCCCTGACTGTCCTCAGCACATTTCGCCAAGGCCGCCTGGCAAGCTGGATAATCATAGACTAGCACTAGACCATCATCTAACTTGGGCTCAATAAGAACACTAAATAATAGGTCCAGACAGTTGGCGCGGGTCTCATCGGCCCAGGCCTCAGAGCCTGCCTCAACCGCCAAATTTTGCAGCTCAGTTAAATCAACAAGATGGGGATCGACCTGCAAGTGCTGGATAAACACATCTGCATAGCTACATCGTTGAACTGCTATCCCTGGCGCAAAAGTAGCAATCAGCTCAGCCACCTCATCCATCAGCTGATGCTCATCCCAACCACAGCGATACCATTCCAGTAGGGTGAATTCAGGGTTGTGACGACGACCGCTCTCAGCGTCGCGAAAGGCTTTGCCGAGACTGTAGATATCACCGCTGTCAGAGGCTAGCAGACGCTTCATGAAATATTCGGGGGAGGTTTGAAGATAGGCCACAATGTTGGCATTGCGCGCCTCGATACTATCTATATTGAGGTCGGTGACCGTTGCCCTAGACAGCAACGGCACATCCACTTCCATTATCTGACGCTGCTGAAAAAAATCCCGCAGCTTAGCAAGCGCCCGGCTGCGCTGACGCAGAGTAGCCATAGTGGCACCGGGCTGCCATTGGTTTAAGTGCTCCATTTAAGCCTTCCATTCACGCCGTCTATTTCACACTCAAGAGCTGGCCACAGAACTTATTTGGCGCTGACGCGACCCTGGTATTCACCGGTGCGAGTATCGACACGGATGATCTCACCTTGATCCAAAAACAGCGGCACTTTCACCACCGCACCAGTGACCAATTTAGCCGGCTTGCTGCCACCCTGGGCCGTATCACCACGCAGACCTGGATCAGTTTCAACAATCTCCAGCTCGACATGATTAGGCGGTGTTACTGACAGAGGTACACCATTGAAAAGCGTCACTACGCAGGTATCCTGCTCACTCAACCAGATCAGCGCATCGCCTACCGCGTTCTCCGTGGCCTGATGCTGCTCAAAGGTATCTGGCTCCATAAAACACCAGAAGTCACCATCGTTGTAGAGATACTGCATATCAGTATCCATGACGTCAGCAGCCTCGAGTTGTTCACCAGACTTAAAGGTCTTTTCCAGTACCCGACCAGTCTTCAAATTGCGCAATTTAACGCGATTAAATGCCTGGCCTTTTCCTGGCTTTACCAGCTCATTATCCAAGATTGAACAGGGGTCTCCATCGAGTATTACCTTCAATCCGGAGCGAAATTCATTGGTAGAGTAGTTTGACATTATCTTAGGTTCTCAATTGTCTAAAAAAGACCGTCATGATACCCGAACTTACTCTGCAGTTGAGCAGTTTGTGGCTCCAGCGGAAAAATTATTAAACGGCTGAAATTCGTCTGCTGGTGAATTGCCGAGCTAGAAGGAAAAGTTGACTACACTTAGACAGGTATCAAAAAACAAATAGAGTCTCTTTTTAGAAATCCACCAACAAGGTTTTTCAGGCTAACTTTTATGAGCCCTGCTTCGAACAACAACATTGCAGCCCTGCTGAGCATCTTAAAACCCTCCATCGCAGACAGCCTCGTCACAGTTATCGATGAACGAATACAGAGCCCAGACTCAGCCGAACAGTTTATTAACAGCCTATCGCCGACCAACTATGCCAACAACTGCATGGCGCTCTACCGGGTTTTGCCATCGGCTATAGGCTCAGATAACCCGCCCACTATAAAAATGGCTATTCTCGACAGCCTCAATCCAGCAGTGATCAAATCCACTGAGGGCCTGCTACAGAATCAGCTCAATCAGTCGACAGCCAAGGCAATATCACTTGGCCAGTCACTGGTTAGACGGCTTTTTGAAGGCTACAAGCTGGTGATTTATCAGCTTGGAGAAGAACTCCCAGTAAACCCAAAACAAACAGACAAAAGTGCTCATCTAGCTCAGTGTATTTTGGCCGCTTGTCACCTGCTGGCAAGGATTCAGCTCAATAGCCTCAGCCACTATCTGCAGCAGCCAAGCTTTTATTGGCGCGAGCTGCATGCCCTCTATTTGCTCGCCGAGCAGCTTGGGGTTGCCAGTAAAGACATACCAGACAATCTGGGCATCAATTGCTCAATTAAAAAAGTCTACATAAAACTGTTGCTTTTCAGCAGCACCAGACCCCATCACTTTTCTAACTACGAATTACGCTTTGTCTACAGTGAGCTGGAATTTTGGTCCTCCCTCGCCGAGCTCCACAGAGGCAATGCCAAGGGGCTTTTTTCCATAGATCCGTCGACAAATCACGGTACGGTCTATGCTGATGAGGGTGATCGCCATCCAGGCAATATCATTCTCGACACGTCGCATTTGGTCAACTTTTTGAAAGGCATTATCCGCGACAACTCAGACACCTTATTTTCTGACCGAGTGTCACGCCGAGTTATAGACGACCTGATCAAACAGTGGGGAGAAAAGCTCAAGCGCCGCGAAACTCACATTAAGGACCAAGCCCAACTCTCAGTAACACAGGGCTTTACAGCAACCATCTGTATGCTGTCTAAAACCCATAGTTTCGATAATTTTCTGCGCCTCTGCGGGCAACAGGCGCCGACAAGAAACAATCAAAGACCCGGCATTAAACGAGCAGACGATGTCTGGGGCACAGCATTTGAAAAGCTCGACAGCCATCCGGATGACCCTATTATCTATATGCCCACAGGGACTAAAAGCAGCAAACTCAAGGTGATACAAGCGCTGCGCAAAAACGTTAGTCTCAATGGCGCCTGCATCGAACTCAATGATAAAAAAGTGCAGCTGCAGCCGGGAGAACTGATCGCCGTCCGCACCCGGGAGGCAAATAAATGGATGGCCGGTATTGTGCGCTGGAAAAACATCTCTCCCTCTCTCTACAGTAGCTGCGGCGTGCAATTTCCCGCCCGCCACTGCGCACCAGCCGCTATTCGCATAAGGCCCCGAGGCCCGGATTCTGAGTACCAGTTTATGCAGGCTATATTACTGTCGCAAAAACGAGACCTCAGTGAAGGCGTCACATTGTTGTGCCCTCCCCTACGCCACACTAAAAACGCTAAGATTTTTGTGGTCACACCACTGCAGCAGAGCTACGCATATCTTGAAGAGGAACTGGAAACCACAGAGCATTTATCGCATTTCAAAATAGCTTTTTGCTAGACTTTATTACAACCCCAAGGAAGAAATATTTTTATGCGTTCAGATGAACCACTACATATTCTAATCGTCGACAAATCCAATGATGAAGCAAACCGTTTTATCAGTATTTTACGCAGCGCAGATTTTATCGTCGAAGCCAAACTGGCAACCAATGAAGAACAGCTACAAAAAACCATCTCCATACGCAATTGGGATCTATTGCTAGCCGCCCAAGATTACAGCAAGATTCCCACGCAAAATATTTTTCAGCGCATACGTCGATCCGAGAGAGATCTGCCGGTTATCTTAATCAGCCAGGAATACAACCCGAAAAAGGTTATTGAAGGTATGCGCCTTGGCGCCGTTGATGTTGTGGTGGAAGATCAAGATCAACATTTAATTAAGGTTGTGCAGCGTTCATTGCGCAGCGTCTATGAGCGTCGCCAGTCCCGGGAGCTGGAGCGCAAGCTGTCCATCGCTGAAAAGCGCGCCCAGCATCTTATGGATATATCGCGCTTTCCCATCGCGATTATCAAGGAGGGTGTCTATGTCTATGGCAATGATGCCTGTGCCAATATCTTTGGCTTTAGCGATGTCGATGAGATGCTCTGCATGCCGGTTATCGACAATATAGGCTCAAGGGACCGAGAGAAACTCAAGGCTTATATGGCACCTCTGCAGGGCTCCGATGAGCTTATGCCTTTCGAAGCCGTGATCAAAATAGTAAACGCTGATGGTAAAGAGACTGACGCATTTCTGCAGATCCAGCAGATTCAATATGATGCTGAACCAGCCCTGCAGTTTACGGTCAATCAAGACAAATTATTTGATGCCAGCATGGACCATAGCGAGCAGCAAAAGACCACTGAATACAGCGCCATACAACCCCAACTAGTCTACGAATTGATTAGCCGAGGCATCAGCCGTTCGGTGCAGAGTGGTCAGGACTGCATGTTGCTAAACATCCAGGTAGACCGCTTTAGTCAGCTTAAAGAAGACCTGGGTATAGCCAAAGCGGAAAAAATAGCCCATTCACTGGTGATGTTTATCGTTGAGCTATTTGATCACAATCTCGACTGCGGCAGGATCTCAGAAAACTGTTTTATCATAGTGCTGCCGGACACGGCGGAAGAGAAGGTGCTGGATCTGACATCGAATATCTGCAAGCAGATCAGCCAGCAGGTGTTTGACATAGATGATGAAACCTTCTCCCTGACCACGTCAATTGGTATTGCCGGTCTAAACGAAAATGTACCCTCCGTTGAGCGCGGCCTGGAGCGCAGCGAGGAGGCTATAGCCCAGCTGCGGGAAGACAATAGTCTCGGCAATGGCGCCAAGTTCTACATTCCAGATATTCACTCAGACGATATTTCCAAGGCTGAGGCTGTGGTGATCACTGCCAAAAACCTGCTCAGCAAAGATGCCTTCTCGATTCGCTATCAACCCATAGTGGCGCTGATCGATGGCGGCAGTGGCAAGGAATATTACGAAGTCATTTTGGGTATCAATAAAGATATTCCAGCCAGAGAAATACCCGAGGACTTTATCACCAACCTGTTTAAATCCGAGATTGCCGCTGAAGTGGATCGCTGGGTAATAGGCGAGGCGCTCAACTCTCTGACCGAGAAACTCAAGACCAACCCTGAGACCCAGCTATTTATCAATATCAGCGCCCAATCATTTTCCGACAGCGAGTTTTTACCCTGGCTACAACAAGCTTTAAGCTCTTCAAAACTGCCTGCCAATGCACTCATTTTTCAATTCCGCGAGATCGATGCGGTGCGCTACCTAAATCAGGCCGCTGCGCTCTGTGAGGAAATGAAGAAAGCCCGAGGACAGGTTGGTATCAGCAACTTCGGCCTCGCTATCAACCCGCTTAAAACCTTGCAACGGATTAAGGCTGACTTCGTTAAAGTCGATAGAGTGATTGTTGAAAAGCTTGTCAATGGCGGTCAAGACAAAGCCGCTCAAGAAAGGGCGGCGCAAGGAAAAGAACAGTTCCAAAAAATTATGGCCGGTATGACAGGAACCGGCGTCGATGTGATCGTACCCTTTGTCGAGACGGCCACTATTATCCCCATACTCTGGCAACAGGGTGTGCAGTATATTCAGGGCCACTATATCAATAAGCCATCATTTACCATGGACTACGATTTCTCAGAGGGGCCCTAATTTTATAAGCGTCTATCTACAGGCTTACGACTAGGGGCTTCAGTCGAGAATAAGCGTATCTTTGTCGCTGTAGCCGAGCAGGTAGAGAATGCCATCTAGGCCCAGATTGGAAATTGACTGCTTAGCTGAGGCCTTGACCAGAGGCTTGGCGCGAAAAGCTATGCCCAGCCCGGCAATGCTAAGCATTGGCAAATCATTGGCGCCATCACCCACTGCAATGACCTGCTGCAACATCAGACCTTCCCGCTCGGCGATTTGACGCAGCAACTCCGCCTTGCGCTGGCCGTCAATAATTTCACCTGTCACGCGACCGGTGACTAACCCATCTTCAATATCCAACTGGTTGGCGTAGACATAGTCCACTCCCAAACGCTGTTGCAGATACTCGCCGAAAAAGGTGAAACCACCGGAGACAATGGCGGTTTTAAAACCGAGTTTTTTCAGTGTCGAGATAAGGTGCTCAGCACCTTCATTTAAACGCAGTCGCTCGGCTACCGATTGCAGCACACTGGCGTCCAGTCCCTTGAGCAGGGCCATACGCTGAGTAAAACTGGCTTTAAAATCGATCTCCCCCTGCATCGCCGCTTCAGTGATCGCGGCGACCTGGTCACCGACACCAGCTTCATGAGCAAGTTCATCAATCACCTCGGCATCGATCAGTGTGGAATCCATATCAAATACCACTAAACGGCGGTTACGACGGAAAATATTATCTTCCTGATAGGCAATATCAATATCGTAGCGACTGGCCAGCTCCAGCAGTGCACTCTTAAACTGCACCGCATCCTTGGGCTCGCCACGGACGGAGAATTCCACACAGGCGCGTCCCAGCTGCTCACTCTCTCCGAGTTCCATACGTCCAGATAGGCGCACAATTTTATCAATATTGAGACCGTATTCGCTGGTCACTGTGGCCACGGCAGCCAAATGCTCAGGCTCAATTTTGCGCGCTAACAATGTCACTATGTAGCGCGCCTTACCCTGCTGCCCCACCCATTGTTGATAACGCTGTTCAGTGATTGGCGAGAACATCACCTGCATTTCGAGAGCCAGCAAACTGCGCTGTACTGACTTAGCTAAGGCCTCAGAACCGTCACTGGCCGGCACTGCTGCGAGAACCCCCAAATTCAGTTGGTCGTGAATCACCGCCTGACCAATATCGAGCACTGTGACCTCGAAGGTCGACAACACCTCAGTCACAACACGAGTGACGCCTGGCTTGTCTTGCCCCCACACATTTATCAGAAATATATCTTTCACAGATTGTGGCCATAGTTATTTTAAGGGCGCTATTATATAAAAGCCTGAGCAATAGGATAGAATGCGCGGCAATTAAATTTCAATCAGGCACTTTTTAAGGACTTCGGGATGCATCGCCAATACTCCCTGGCTAAAAAAATACCCGCTCTGGCACTGTCCGCCTGTCTGACTCTCGGTCTCTTCGGCTGGGCGCTGTTATCCAACCATGCCAGCCAGTTGAGTCAACAAGCCCTACAAGAAAAAGGCGACCTAACTATCAACCAGCTGGTCGAACTGGTTCGCGGCCCCCTATTTAACGGTGACAGCATCAGTATTCAGGTAGCCCTGCAGAATGTTACCGAAGATAAAATAATCCTCGATGCCAGTGTCTATGATATCAGCGGTCAGCTAGTAGCGCAGAGTAAAAAACCCTACCCAGAAAACTCGAGGGCAGTCAGCTTCAGTCGCAATATTACCCTTCAGGACACTCAGGCCGGTGGGGTCCTGATCAGTGTCGACAGTCAAGCAATCCAACAGCGCCATAATCAGGTGGTCAGCAACTGGCTGCTGCTGTGGGCGGTTTTCACCCTGCTGAGCAGCTATGGCTGCTACCGCTTTGCCGAGCAACTGTCCCGACGTCTGCGCATGCTGACCAATCGTCTGCCCGGCAGCTCTGAAAGTCTAGACGACGAAATGGCCTCACTAGAACTGCGCCTGCAGCCACTGTTATCGAAGAGCAGTGATGAGGGACTTTCGGATACCGGCTATTACTGCTCACTGATTACTGCGACGATCAAAAATCGACGACGCCTCGAGAGTCAACTCAACCGTCAGAATCTGGTCCAGCTATTTGAAAAAATTGATTACTGCACACTGCGAACATTAGAACTCTACGCGGGGCAGCGCATCGAAGGTGGCAGTGGCAGTATCAACTTTTATATTCGTTCGACTCAGGTGTCGAAGCAACACTTACTTATCTGCCTGATGGCCATTTACTCTCTGCAACAGGTCCTTGAGCGACTCTCAGAAGAACTGGGTATTGATCTAGATATCTGTTGGGCCCTGTGCAGTGACAAGCTGCCATCGGCGCCACTGTTCAGTCACCATGAAGGTCTGGATAAGCTAAAAAGCGCCACTGCCAGTCTGACCGATGAACTTGAGAAAGGCGCAATTGCTGTGCAATCCGCAGAGTTCGATATTGAACAACTATCGTCGATTGCCCGCTTTCTGCCGTTTAAAGAGAACTGTTTTGTCTTGCAGGGTTTCCCGGAAGGGCGCCAAATGTTGCTCGAAAAACAGATTCAGCATCTGGCATCTATTTGTTTATAAACGTTTTTTTGCGCTACTCGAGTGAGAATTTTGAAGTATCAAGATCAGGAACTTTAATCGGCGGTACTTCTGTCTCCCTAACCATCCTGGTTCCAACCGGTTCCAAACTGAGATGATCCAGAGAAGGCAATACAGGCTTTTTGCTTGCGGCTTTTTCACCCTCCATCTCTTCGTTGTCATCCAACACATTGGTGCCTAGTGGCGCTAGGGACAGAGGGTCCTGAGGAAGGGATTCTTGAGTTTCGGACTGCACTGAACTGGGGACTATCTTGGCCATCGCGCCGGCATCGCACAAGCGCTGCAGAATACGTTCGGCGGTGGGTTTATCGACGCCGCGTTTAAGGCGAACCTGAGCTCCTGAAAATAGCTGATCTGCTGCCGCAGAGTCTAAGTTAAAACTTGCAGCAACTCGCTGCTTCACCTCTGCATCGCTATGGCCCGGAGCAATGTCACCGCGAAACACCAAATCAAAGACATCGGCTGAGTTACTTTTTTCGATCTGATTTTTAGACAAATCCTTGTCGGTCATTATTCAACCTCCTGTTTCTAGTGAGAGCACTACCCCTTTTGATAGGCCTAGCCTGCCCTATGGGCTATCACTCAGATACTGATCCATCTCCAGAGCGGGAGCCGCCTCTCTCGGCGCGCCGACAATTTTAGCGGGCACACCAGCCACTGTGACATGGGGCGGCACTGATTCAAGCACCAAACTACCTGCACCGACTTTTACGCCATCGCCAACCACTATATTGCCAAGAATCTTGGCACCGGCAGAAATCATCACACCATTGCCAATGGTCGGGTGGCGGCTGCCTTTAATGCAGCCACTGCCACCCAATGTTACCGAGTGCAGTATAGACACGTCGTTGCCGACAATGGCGGTTTCACCTATCACCAATCCGCTGGCATGGTCGATCATAATGCCGCTGCCAATCTGGGCCCCTGGGTGAATATCGACGGCAAACACCTCGGATATCTGGCTCTGCAGATAAAGCGCCAAATGACTGCGCTCTTGAAGCCATAACCAGTGGGCGACCCTGTGCAGTTGCAACGCCTGAAAACCCTTGAAATAAAGTATAGGCATAAAATGGTTGTCGCAGGCAGGGTCACGATCGAAGCAAGCATGTATATCTGTGCGAGCTGCATCACAGATTGCGTCATCACTTTCCATAGCCTCAGCCAAAACCTCGGCGACCGCAGCGGCAGACATCACCGAGCTGTGTAACTGCTGTGACAAATTAAAGCATAGCGCCTGAGCCAAACTCTCATGGTTCAGAATCGCAGCATCAAAAAAACCACTCATCAAGGGTTCCTGAGAGGCGGTCTGACGCGCTTCAGCGCAAATTATGTCCCACAGTGGATCGTTGACGATCATCTATTGTCCTTTTCTATTTATTCGCCTGGCGCTTTCACAGTTACTTGCTAACACAAATATAACGATGATAAAGCTCATCCAAATGGGCGAGCACTGTCTCTTTATACATAAGATCTGCACTGGCGAGTCGCTGAGCCAGGATCTCAACGGTGAGCTGTGCAGCATAATATTCTGCTACCGGCCTGTAACTGATATGCCAGCGCTCTGGGGCAATACCGCCCCTATCCTGTGCATAGGGGCGATAAAAATCAGCCGCTGCTAAAACCGAGCTATCTAACCAATCGTGGAATGGCGCAAATACACCGCTGCCCTCAACTTCTTCCGGGACTAGCTGAATCTGATAGTCAACATCCACTGCGGCGGCATCATAAATATCAAAATCCGTTCCCCAGTGATGACGGGAAGCTCCGGGCAAGGCGGACCAGCGCATCACAGACTGAATCTGCTGCCATTCGCTGAGTTGGGTCAAATCCAAACGTGCGCCGTTATCATCGTAGACCGGACGCAACCCACTGAGTTTATGGTTCCAAATTTTTAACTGTCGATCAAAGCTGCGAAAGCTGCTGCACAGACGCAGATCAAAGCCGCCCTGAGAAGCTTGCTGGCAGAGCTGATTCAAAGATTCAACCGCGGCGCCGTGCACCAGCATGCCAGACCATTCCACTAGGTGGCTCTGGGTGCTGCCGGTTAAGCGGCCCGGGTCTATTTTCATATAATCCTGCATAGCAGTGTTTATACCTGCGCCGTAACCTATAAGTAAAGGAGCATTTGCTCCTCAAGATGGTACTCTGTTCATGCACTTTGGCATAAAATATTGTCTGTCATTGAAATCTGGGTCTTTGACCTCAACTATACAGTTATAGCCAATTCGACTATCAAGTTCGACCATCAACCATTTAAAGAGGTATTTACGTGTTAAGGATAGGTTTGTTTTTACTGACCAACCTGGCAATTATTATTGTCGCCAGCATCTCCCTAAGCCTGCTCGGGGTCAACAGCATACTCGCGGATAATGGTGTCGATCTCAATTTAACCTCGCTGTTGATATTCTGCGCGGTGTTTGGCTTTATCGGCTCTTTTGTCTCGCTGTTACTGTCCAAATTTATGGCCAAGATGACGACCAAGACAAAAATTATCCAGCAACCCGCCAATGAGCAAGAGCGTTGGTTGGTAAGCACCGTGGCAGAACTGGCCAAGAAAGCGGGCATAGGTATGCCTGAAGTGGGAATATTCCCCGCTCAACAATCAAATGCCTTCGCCACTGGCTGGAATCGAAATAAGGCCCTAGTGGCTGTTAGTGCCGGACTGCTGGCCCGCTTTGATCGCGACGAGGCTAAGGCGGTGCTGGCCCATGAAATCGGCCATGTGGCCAATGGCGATATGATTACCCTGAGCTTGGTGCAGGGTGTGGTAAATACCTTTGTCATGTTCTTTGCCCGCCTGATCGGTTTTTTCGTCGACCGCGTGGTGCTGAAAAACCAGCGCGGTTTGGGTTTGGGCTATTGGATAACCACTATTATTGCGGAGATATTCCTCGGCATTCTCGCCTCTACTATAGTGATGTGGTTTTCACGCCGCCGTGAGTTTTATGCCGACGCCGCAGGTGCCTCGCTGGCAGGACGCGGCGCCATGATCAAAGCGCTGCAAAGACTGCAGCAAGAGACCGCCGCTCAGGTTGAAAATCAGATGCCCGACACCATGACTGCCTTTGGTATCTCCTCCGGCTGGAAACAGCGATCCTCGCGACTATTTATGACTCACCCCCCATTAGAAGAACGAATCGAGGCACTGCGCTTTGGACAACAGTAACCAACAGTTGGTTGAACGAGATTATTTCCTCTGTCAACTCAGCGACCTCGCAGATTTACAGAGCATTGAACTGGAGATTGATGAACGCAAGCTCTTTGCTATTCGCCAGGACAACCAACTCTACGCCTACTGGAATAGCTGCCCGCATATGGGTATTCCGCTGAACTGGATGCCGGGGAAGTTTCTCGACTTGGATGGCGCGCTGTTACAGTGCTCCGCCCACGGCGCACTGTTCCACATTAACAGCGGCGAATGCATCGGTGGGCCCTGTGTCGGCGACCACCTTACGCCGATAGCGTTAACGCAAAACGGTGATCAATATTTTATTTCTGCTGACCAGCCTCTACCTGCCCGGCTAATTAACTTGCGCGAAGCGGCGCTGCGGGATCTCGACTAGAGCGCCAGCGTCAAGGGCCGCTGTAAACTAATGCAGCTGCTGGTCATATCCGCTTGCCAGACAATCACCTCGACACCAGCGGCGATCGCCGCGGTTAACGTTTCGGCATAAACCGGATCTATGTGTGCGGCCACCGAAACCGTTTCAACTCCGCTCAACTGAACACAGAAAAACAATACCGCCCTATGACCCTCAGCCACCATAGCCACCAGTTCACGTAGATGCTTGCTGCCGCGGGTGGTGACGGAATCGGGAAACTGCGCATGTCTGTCACCACAATCTAGAGTGACGTTTTTGACTTCCACGTAGCAACAGCCACCGTTACTCCCAGGCTCGATGACGCCAACATCCTCGCTCTCAAGCAATAGATCGATACGGCTCTTCTCCTCACCATAGCGAACTTCAGTGCGCAGACTGGCGTAACCGCGCAATTCGGGAATCAGCCCATTTTCAATTGCCTCTCGCACCAGATGATTGGGCCGACCAGTATTCACACCCGCTAAATTGCCAAAGGCAGTGGTGACAATTTCTAGGGTGCCGGCCAATTTTCGTTTTGGATTATCAGACAGAGAGTACCAACAGGGCGAGCCCTCTACCTGGCAATTTTTCATCGACCCTGTATTTGGGCAGTGCACAGTAATCAGATCGCCATCAGCAGTGTAGATGTCGGTAAAAAAGCGCTTATAGCGCTTGATAAATGTGCCGCGGCGCAGCGCAGGGGTTATATGCATGGGATCATTATTTTTCTGTCTTAAAGTGGCAATGTTAACGTTTTATGTTATGAATAGAAGGTATTAAAAAATTTAGTCCCTGTAATAATGGCGTTAAATCAACCGATTACAGACCCTGCGCACTAATGTGGCGCTTAATTGACCTCAGATGCAGATAAAAAGCGTTTTATAACAGCCGAAAGTAAATTTCACTTGAAAAATTGGCTTAATATCTCTATAAACGCACGTCCTGTATTTTAGGGTCTGAAATTTAACCGTGGACGTTAGAGATGGCAACAACAAAATCAAAAGCTAAGGCAGTTCCCGCTGGATCTGCAACCCTTCATGGTCTCTCCCCTTACGTAGAGATCAAAAACGAAGAGTACATGAATGAAAAACAGCGTGAGCACTTCAAAAACATCCTCAAGGCATGGCGCCGTGAGTTGATGGAAGAAGTTGATCGCACTGTTATGCACATGAAAGATGAAGCAGCCAACTTCCCTGACCCTGCTGACCGCGCCACTCAAGAAGAAGAATTCAGTCTTGAACTGCGCACTCGTGATCGCGAGCGCAAGCTGATCAAGAAAATCGACAAGACTCTAGTGCGCGTCGAAGAAGACGACTACGGCTTCTGCGATCAGTGCGGCGTAGACATTGGTATTCGCCGACTCGAAGCACGTCCTACAGCCGACCTCTGCGTCGACTGCAAAACTCTAGATGAAATCAAAGAAAGACAGATCACCGGCGGCTAAAAAACCGTCGGCTCAGTAGCTGACTGATTGCGCTATCCAATTACGCTATAGTTAATAGCCAATAGTCAGTCAACTGTATCTGGTCAAATAATGAACCCCTCAACCTATATTGGCCGGTTTGCACCCTCGCCCACCGGGTCTCTCCATTTCGGCTCTCTAGTCTGCGCTCTGGCCAGCTTCCTCGATGCACGCCATCACCAGGGTCAGTGGTTAGTTAGAATCGAAGATAGTGATCCTCCCCGAGAAATTCCCGGCGCCACCACGACCATTCTTAAACAACTCGAATCCCATGGCTTGCACTGGGATGGCGATCTGCTCTATCAGAGTCAGCGCAGTGATGCCTATGAAGCAGCACTGGCGCAATTGCATTTAGCTGGCTTGAGCTACAGCTGTGACTGCAATCGTCAAAGGGTCTCAGAGCTTGGAGGTATTTACGACAATCGCTGTCGCCAGCGCCAAGTCGGTTGCGACTCTGCTATCCGCTTAAAATTACCTGAACATAACAGTGATTCGATCATCGCCTTTGATGATTTGATCATGGGTGACTACCGACAAAATCTCTCTACCGAGGTAGGCGACTTTGTTATCCAGCGTCGCGACCGGCTGTTCTCCTATCAACTTGCAGTCACTGTCGACGATCAGTTTCAAAATATCAGCCATATTATTCGCGGTGCAGATCTGCTTGATTCAACTCCTAGACAGCTCTATCTTCAGCGCTGCTTGGGAGTTAGTGCCAAACAAATATCGGCAATGCAATATGCTCACCTGCCCCTAGCGATTAATAACCAAGGGCAAAAACTGAGCAAGCAAAATCATGCACCTGCCCTAATGCCGGGAAAGGAATCAAGCAACCTTTGGCTAGCTCTCCAGTGGCTGCAACAGGCACCTCCAGCTGAATTGCGCAATGAAAACAGCACCATCATTCTCAACTGGGCCATCGCCAATTGGTCAATAGATCAAATTCCAAGCAGCGCTGAAATTCCGGCTCCAGACACAGCCTAGCAACCTGTCCCTGCGGACGAGTAGCGGCCCAACCGAACACCCGGTTTGCTTTGCCAGGCAAGCTTGCATACCATCGCGGTCAACTTACCCTTAAGTCTTATCAACGAGCTCGCAAATGCTTAACTACCGATTGGTTGCGGTTTTAATTTTTCTCAGCAGTGTCGCAGTGCCCCTAGCATCGCGATGGGCCGCAGAGCCACAGAGTAGCTGGTTTAGACCTTTTGTAGTCTGGGCATTGATTGTCTTCGCCGCATACATAATCCAGCGCCATAGAAAATCCGATGAGTCTTGATATAGCCCTTATAGCTACAGGCTTTTTGATTGCCAGTACCCTGGGGGCCTATTTGCTTGCAGTCTATGGTGGCGCGCGAAGCCAAAACCTGATTCTGGTGCTGGCGCTGTTTGCCGGGACTGGGGCGTTGCTGGCCACTGGCACCATCGAGATGGCTGGCCGCTACGGCTTTAGCGTAGTTCTAGCGCTGTTTGCCTTTACCATGGTGTTTCTCTTTTCACCGCTGATTTTTTACCCGATCCGCCGACTCAATAAAATTATTCGCTTCGCCTCTCTGGTGGACTTTCTGACCTTCCGTTTTCGCGGTCGAGCTATTGCGCTGATTGCCTGCAGCAGTCTGATCATTGTCACCATGCCACTGTTTCTCGCTCAATTGCTAGCGCTGTCATCGGTTCATGACTTTCTCTTTGAGAGTGATAAATGGCTCTTTAGGCTGATTATTGTCTCGATTATTATCATCATCAATTGGAGCGCGATCCATCAAGGCATGGCGCGCAGTCTGCGCTGGGTGATGGCTGCAGCTGGCTTTTTACTGCTCGCGGCACTGGCAACCTCAGCCCTAGTCTCGGTCGAATCCATTTTTGGCGGAGTCAGCGAAATGAACCAATGGGTGGTCAGCAGTGGCCAGCGCTTAATAGTCCAGCGCATGGACTCCTCTTACAGCTTATTTGTTATTTTCCTCGCAGCCAGCTTCGCCCTGCCAGTGAACTTTAGCATTGTTATTTCCGAGCATATTTCCGACAACCAGGTTGGGGTAAGCTCTTGGGCCTACCCGCTGTTGATGCTATTGGCGAGCATTACCATCTTCCCACTGCTGTGGTCTGGTATTGCCGTGCAATCCTCATCACCTCTGCAAGACTATCTATTTGCCATCCCCGCGTTCAGCCAACACCCCATCGCAGCAGGACTTGGCGCCGCGAGTATTGTGCTGGTAGCCATCGCCCTGCTGTGCAATATGTCGACCATGCTAGCTAAAATGGTGCTCAACAGCTTCATCTTGCCCACTAAAACACTGCATAAGCAGCCCCACTTAAGTCGTTGGATTAATCTGCGCCTGCTGGGGGTTTCAACCGGGCTTATTATTGCCGCCGCGCTACTCAGCCATATTATCAAAGCTCGCAGCATCACTGACCTCTATCTAGTGGGATTTGCTGGGTTGGCGCAATTAACACCGGGCATGCTAGCTTCTATATACCTGCCAAAAATCAATCGCAATGGTGTGATCGCCGGATTGATTGGTGGAGTCTCTATATGGCTCGCGACACTGGCTCTACCAATGCTATTTGGCGATTGGAGCTGGCAGCTGCCAGGGACCGACAAAGTGCTAATTTTTGGCATGGAAAACTGGCAGACTTGGGCCTTTGAAGCGCTGATGGTGAATATATTTCTCTGCGTAATCTTGTCCATACTGAGTCCCATGGACAAGGAGCAGCAATCCTTTGCTCGACTCTGTATGGTCGACAACATCTATATCCCCGCCCGAGTTCAGCTGAGTCACAATTCCGTTGAGCAGATGCTGTTGAGCCTGCGCCAATTGCTCGGCAGTGAAGCGGATGTGGAGATCGACCGAGCACTGCATAAGCTGGATCTTGAAGTCAGTGAAACCCGGCCTGCAGCACTGCGCAAACTCCGCGACAGTCTCTACTCCTCCCTGACCCTAAACTTTGGCGTGTTAGCGGCCTATAAAGTAATGGAAGAGGCGCTACCCCTGGAGACACCAACGCGCCCCGAGCCGGACGATATTTATCTGATCGAATCTGTACTGGCCATTGAAGGGGATCGCCTCACCGGTATCGCCAGCGAGTTGAATAAGCTGCGCATGCATCACCGGGAAATTCTCGACAATCTGCCAATTGGTATCATTGCTCTGGGACAGGGCGGCGAAATTATCAAATGGAATAGTTCCATGGTCCGCTACACAGGCATCGACAGCGAGATGGTTACAGGCAGTCTGATCAGCGACCTGCCCGAACCCTGGCACTCTGCAATCAGCTTATTTTTGCAGGAAGGCGAAACTAGCAAGGACAGTATAGAACTGAAAGTAGCAGGTAAAACCCAATGGTTTGGCATGCAAAAATCCACCGCTATAAGCCCTGATGACGATTTAATTCTACTGGTGGAAGACCAGACCAAGTCAGTATTGTTAGTTCAAAACTACATCAACAATGAGCGCCTGGCCTCGGTTGGACGACTGGCGGCTGGCGTCGCCCATGAGATCGGCAATCCGGTCACTGGAATTGCCTGCATCGCACAGAACTTACAGCACGAGACTGAAACTGCAGAAATTGAAACCTCGGCTGAGCTCATTCTCTCGCAAACCGACCGCATCAGTGTGATCGTGCAGTCACTGATCAATTTCTCTCGTGGCGAGCAAACTTACCATGATCAACTGCGACCCGTCTCGGTATTAGAGGCGGCGCAGGAAGCCATCCAGATACTCAGCCTGACTAAAGAGCAGCGCAAAGAACAGTTTGTCTGTTTAGTTGATGCCAATATAGAAATTGTCAGCGACCATCGCCAACTGGTGCAGATTTTTCTTAACCTGCTGGGCAATGCCCGGGACGCCACCACCGATGACAGCCCCATCGAGATCAGTTGCCAGTCCGATGGATCAAAGCTGCGGATAATGATCAGCGATCAGGGTAGCGGTATTGCTGAGCCGATTAAGGATCAGCTATTCGAACCCTTTATAACCTCCAAAGAGCCCGGCGAAGGCACTGGCTTGGGACTTTGGATGGTGTTCAATCTAGTAAAAAATCTCCGCGGTGAAATCAACCTGTCGAGTCCGGCAAAAAACAGTGATCGCGGCACCACTGCAGAATTACTCTTTGATCTCAATAAAATAAAACTGGATTAAGAATCCCTCAAGTTACTTGTGTCAGCAGTACTTCAAGGTAACAATATGGCCCATCACGAGACCAAGCAAACTATCTATGAGCAACGCGCCCCACAGAGATCAGATTCTGATTATCGAAGACGAAGAGATTATTCGCGTCTCACTGCGCAAGTTGCTCGAGCGCCATGACTATGACGTCAGTGACGCTGTCAGTATCAAAGCCGCCCGTGAAAATTTTGACTTCACTAATTTCGCACTGATTATCAGCGACCTGCGCCTCCCCGGACAGCTGGGAACTGACCTGATTAAAATAGTCGATCCAGTGCCAGTGCTAATCATGACTAGCTATGCCAGCCTGCGCTCAGCAGTAGACACCATGCGCCAGGGTGCTGTTGACTATATTTCCAAGCCCTTTGATCACGACGAAATGCTGCTGTCAGTGCGGCGTATTCTCAGCGCATCGAAACACCGGGCTGTGGCCGCGAAGACATTAGGTGATATAGCGTTACTGGGGTCCAGTGAAGCAATTAAAAAAATCACCCGATTGATCCCCAAAGTCGCAGCCTCCGATCTGCCAATCCTAATCCAGGGTGAAACTGGCTGCGGCAAATCCGCTATGGCACTGGCTATCCACAGCGGCAAAAAGTCTACTCGGCAACGCTTTATCAGCATTAACTGCGCCGGCATCAAAGAGGCTGAGTTTGCCAGCCAGCTCGATGTCAGCAGTTCAAGCACAACCCTTTTTCTAAATAATGTCGCCGAATTGGCAGCCCCGTTGCAGGCGCTGTTATTAAGAGTAATGCAAACTAGTCAATGTCGCTTTATCTGCTCCTCGGATCAGGATTTAGAAAAACTCTGCCTAGCCAATCTATTTCGCAAAGATCTCTACTATGAGATTGATGTAGTCAGCATAGCCATGCCCACCCTGCGCCAACGGAGCACAGATATCCCTACGATTGCTCAGGCAATTCTGGTGCACTTTGACGATGTCAGCTCGGGACTAACTGAACAAGCCACTCAGGCTCTGGTGGACTATCAGTGGCCGGGCAACCTGCGGCAGCTTAAAAACACATTGCAACAGGCAGTGATTATGGCCGCACCAGGAGAACCGATTGATGCTGAGCTTGTCGGCCTTGGAGAAATAGCCCCCAGACCTACGCAAGGAATAAAACGTACTAGTACAGGCTTAGTTGATCAGAGTCTCACCCAGGATTACGACGCCCCCGCAGGCTTATCGCTGGAAGATTATTTCACCCGCTTCGTTCTCGAAAACCAAGAAAATATGAGCGAGACAGATCTCGCTAAGAAGCTCGGCATCAGCCGTAAGAGCCTTTGGGAGCGACGCAATAAACTGGGTATCAGTCGTAAAAAGAGCGATGAGCTGCACAGCGACTAACTGCCATCAAAGGTCGCTTTAGTCTCCCGTAGAGTTGGTTCCTCTGTTAAACTCATAGTTCTAATAACAACCTAATCGGCAATCACTTAATGCTGAAACGCATAAGTAAGTTCTTCCAGCGAGATAAATCATCAAAAAGCGCCTCTGGCCGGCAAATTTTTAGTGACGGTCAACACTGCCTTTCTGCGGATATGATTAACCGCGACGCGTATAAAGTCGTCGACGTTTTACAGAAGGCCGGGTTTGAAGCCTATGTGGTAGGTGGCTGTGTCCGCGACCTTCTGATCGGCCTTAAACCGAAAGACTTTGATGTGGCGACCAGCGCCAAGCCCTACGAAGTGAAAGAATTGTTCCGCCGCTCGCGGATTATCGGCCGCCGCTTTCAAATCGTCCATGTGCAGTTCAGCCGCGAAATTATTGAAGTCACTACTTTTCGATCTAATAGTAGCCAGACGACCAGCAAAAATCGTCGCCAGCAGACAGATTCTGGATTGCTCACCAGAGACAATGTCTTTGGCTCTGTGGAAGAGGACGCGTCACGTCGGGATCTCACCGTCAATGCACTCTATTACGATCCCAGCACCAATAGCATCCATGATTTCACCAATGGCATAGACGATGTGAATGCCAAAATTATTCGTATTATCGGCGATCCGGAAACCCGCTTTCGCGAAGATCCGGTGCGCCTTTTGCGTGTTGCGCGCTTTGCTGCCAAGCTCGGTTTTGATATAGAACCTGCCACTGCAAATCCAATGAAACACCGCGCCGCCGACCTGCAGCAGGTGTCATCACCGCGACTGTTCGATGAAACATTGAAACTGTTTATGAGTGGCCAGGGTTTAGACACTTTTAAAATATTGGTTGAACACCGGTTATTTGATTATATAGTTCCCCAGTTGGGCCCTATGCTCAATGACCGGCAGGGAATACCTATGAAGCTGGTATCTCAGGCCTTGGTCAATACAGACAAACGCATTCAGGCTTCTCAGCGTGTTACTCCCGCCTTTATCTATGCTGCCCTGTTGTGGCCCGTAGTGCAGAGACTCGCCCGCAATTTCGAGAAGAATGGCAACTCGCCACCTTATGCTCTGAGCAAAGCCGCGGGAGAGGTGATTCTTAATCAGATTCCAGTCACCGCAATTCCCAAACGCTTTAGTATTCCCATGCGCGAGATCTGGGACTTGCAGTTGCACCTGCGCCGTCGCGGCGGCAATCGTGCCCAGCGTCTGATGGAGCACCCGCGTTTTCGAGCAGCCTATGATTTTGTTCTACTGCGCGAACAGGCCGGCGAAGACCTCGATGGTCTCGGCGCTTGGTGGACTACCTATCAGGAAGCTAACAATGAAAGCCGTCAGACTATGGCTGACGATGTTATGTCCACTGACCGCAGCCCGAAAAAACGTCGTCGTCGCCGCAACAGTCCCAAGCCTACAGCAGGCCCAGCGAAATAATGGCAACTGTCTATATTGCTCTGGGCAGCAACATGGACAGCCCTCACAGCCAGCTAGACAGTGCCCTTGCGGCACTGTCGCAACATTCCCGCATAGCGCTCGTAGCAACTTCAAATCGCTACCAAACACCCCCTATTGGCCCACAGCAGCCAGACTTTATCAATGCCGCGGCACAGCTCAGCACTGATCTCTCGCCACTGGATCTGCTCGATGCCCTGCAAGCTATAGAACAACAGCAACACCGGGTGCGCAGCATTCACTGGGGTCCGCGGACTCTGGACCTGGATATTTTGCTCTATGACAATTTTGTAATAGAGAGCGAGCGTCTAACAATTCCCCACCCACGTATGGTTGAACGCGGATTTGTCCTGGTGCCTCTGGCGGACCTCGACGCTCAGTTAGCCCTACCCAGCGGAGAAACTGTCGCTCAACTATTGGCAAACTGCTCTCAGCAAGGTATTGTCAAAATCACATCTGGCGAAGAGTAAATAGCCGACAAATTCGTTCATAGCCTGTGCGCTGACTTTTGGAGAGCAATGTGGAACAAACAATTCTCAGCGAATTTAATCTCGATCTGGCTACAGCCACAATCCCACGATACATTGCTATAGAAGGCCCAATCGGCATAGGCAAAACGACACTGGCCAAGCGCCTAGCGCACTCGTTCAACTATGAAATACTGCTTGAAGATGCCGAAGAGAACCCCTTTCTCGAGCGCTTCTACCAAGATCGTCGCAGCAACGCCCTGCCCACCCAGCTGTTTTTCCTGTTTCAGCGTATGCGTAAACTCCAGGAGATGCGTCAGGGGGATATTTTTCAGCAGGTGCGCATTGCCGACTTTCTGATTGAGAAGGATCCACTGTTTGCCAAGATAACCTTGGACGACGACGAATACCGTCTCTATCAATCGGTGTACGACAACATTATCACCGACCTGCCAAAGCCGGACTTAGTTGTCTATCTCCAGGCACCCACCGAGACACTCTATGATCGCGTAAAGCTGCGCGGCACCCCTAGCGAGCGGGCTATAGAGCTCAGCTATCTGCAGCAACTGAATGACGCCTACACGCAGTTCTTCTATTACTACGACGACACGCCGCTGCTCATAGTCAATACCGAAGCCATAAACCTGGCAAAAAGTGAGCGCGACTACCAAAACCTTGTTGAGTACATGCTGCAAGTTAGTTCTGGACGGCATTATTACAACCCTCACCCGCTGCAGTAAAACCGCTATACTCTCGTTATCTGGACGCTACTAAGGCGCTATTGAGACGCAAAAAGGACTCTGACTAAAAGACTATGAAGACAACAACCATCAGTAATCTAGCTGCAATGAAAGGCGCGGGGGAAAAGTTCGCTGTTATCACCGCCTATGATTTCACCTTCTCAAAGCTGATTGAGAATGCCGGCATTGAAGTAGTTCTAGTGGGCGACTCTCTGGGTAATGTTATCCAGGGCTGTGATAGCACCTTGCCTGTGACCATAGACGATATGGCCTATCACACAGAAGCGGTTAAGCGCGGCAACAACCGTGCCCTGCTGATAACTGATATGCCGTTTATGTCCTATGCCACAGAGATACAGGCACTGGATAATGCCGCCATTCTTATGCAGGCCGGCGCGCAGATGGTCAAACTAGAAGGTGGTGCCTGGCTCGCGGATACAGTATATCTGCTTAGCCAGCGAGGCATTCCCGTTTGCGGCCATGTGGGTCTGACGCCGCAATCTGTACATAAGCTCGGCGGCTACAAAGTGCAGGGTAAAGAAGATCAGGCTGCAGAGCTCATGATTGCCGATGCTTTGGCACTAGAAGATGCCGGTGCCGAATTGATCGTTGTGGAATGCGTGCCCTCGGCACTGGGCAAGCAACTCTCCGACGCACTCACCATTCCAGTTATCGGTATAGGGGCCGGGCCGGACACAGACGCTCAGGTATTAGTGCTCCACGATATGCTCGGCATCTCTCAGCGCCTGCCGCGCTTCTCGAAGAATTTTCTTGAGGATGAAGCCAGTATTCAAGAGGCGATCACTGCCTATGGCAATGCTGTTCGCGCTGGGACTTTTCCCGCACCAGAGCACTGCTTTAAATAGACTGCTGGCTAGTAAAGAGTAAAGCAGAAGAAAACAATAAAAATAAGGTAGCGAGCCAATAATCCCATGAGCAATCACTCGATTTATGACTTCACCGTTGCGGATAGCAGCGGCAACCCTGTTTCACTGGAAGACTACCGCGGCAAAGTGCTGCTGATCGTCAATACCGCCAGCAAGTGCGGCTTTACGCCTCAGTACACTCAGTTGCAGGAACTCTATGATCAGTACAGTGCACGAGACTTCGTCGTACTGGCACTGCCCTGCAATCAGTTTGGTGGTCAAGAACCAGGCTCCAATGCCGAGGTTCAAGAATTCTGCCAGATGAATTTTGGGCTCAGCTTTCCAGTGATGGGTAAGATCGACGTCAATGGTAGTGAGCAGCATGCCCTCTACACCCACCTGAAGAGTCAGGCTGGCGGTATCTTCAACAGCAAAATTAAGTGGAACTTCACTAAGTTTTTAGTCGACCGTGAAGGTCGGGTGGTAGAACGCTATGCGCCGATCCGCAAGCCTAAAGACATAGCCGCGGATATTGAAAAATTGCTCTAAGAAAACTAACCCGTTGCCGTCATATGACGGCAACGCTTGAATCAAAAAATCCGCTCTACTTACTGGTGCGCAGTTGAGCAAAATACTTTTTCGCCGCCGCATTGACCTTTGGCGCCAACACCAGAGTTGAGATCATCGTTGGAATCGCCATGGTGGCATAGGCCGCCAGAATCAGGCCATTGACTATATCCATAGACACCACGGCCCCCACCACAATCAGGCTGATATAGACTGGCGTGTAATAATGTTCACGCTCAGCCCCGAATAAAAATCCGGCACATTTCACCCCATAGAACCACATGCTCACCATGGTGCTAAAGCTCAGCATGCCCACCATAATCAACAGCAGGTAAATACCGGTTAGCGGAAACACCTGTTCGATCGCGCGAGCTGTCATAGTGACACCTGCCAGACCAGAATCCGCCTGCCAGACTCCGGTCAACAGAATAATCAATGCAGTACAGGTACAGACCAGCAGCGTATCGACCACCGGCCCGACCATGGCGACAATGCCCTCACGAATCGGCTCTGTGGTTTTAGCCGCACCATGGGCCAGAGACTCTGTGCCAATGCCCGCCTCATTGGAGAAAGCGCCGCGCCGCACACCTATCATAATTACCGCACCCACAGATCCGCCGGCTGCTGCCTCTCCGGTAAAGGCGTCGCTAATAATCAACCAAAACACCGCCGGTATATCAGCCATGTAGGTATAGAGAATCACCGACGTCATACCCAAATAGAGGATTACCATTGTTGGCACTAGGCGCACAGTTAAGCGACCAATGCGCTCAATTCGCCCCGCCACAACAATAGCAACCAACACCGCCACCGTGAGACTGGCAAAAAAATCAAAGGCAAAATGGCTGTCGCTAGTGGCCAAGCCGGCCGGGATAGCGACACTGTCACGGAGCAATTGAATAAACTGATTGGCTTGGAAAAGCGGCAGCGCGCCTATTAGACAGGCCACGGCAAACAGTGCCGCCAATGGATACCAGCGCTTGCCCATGCCTTCCATAATCACGTACATAGGTCCGCCGCGAAGGACGCCGAGAGAGTCGTGACCACGGTACATCACTGCCAGTGATGCGGTATAAAACTTGGTGGCCACACCGACAATGGCAGTAACCCACATCCAGAACACTGCACCGGGGCCGCCGATGCTGATGGCAATCGCCACACCGGCAATATTACCCAAGCCCAAAGTTCCGGAGAGTGCTGTAGAGAGAGCCTGTGAGTGAGGAATATGCCCTGGATCCTTGGGATCGCTGTACTTGCCGCGCAGCAATGCAATGGCATGGCCAAAATAGCGATAGGGTTGCAGGCGTGAACGTATCATAAAGAACAGCCCACCGCCGACTAAAAGCACCACCAGTGGTGTGCTCCACATTAGGTCAGCCCACGCATTAAGGAAATTTTCGATTTGTTTTAGGGTGGTTTCAGTCATTATATTTATTATTCTTTTGGTGACAGAAATTTAAGCGCGGTTCAAGCGACCACGATAAGAGGAGCCGGTTACGGCGTCTTGGGTTTTACGTAAAGCACCAGGCTGTGGCCAACTAATTGATAACCTTGGTTTGCAGCAATGCGCTCCTGCAGAGCTTCGATTTCAGCATCGTGGAATTCGATCACTTTACCGGTCTCAGTACAGACCATATGATCGTGATGTTCGCCGCGATCAATCTCGTAAATCGCCGGACCATTATCAAAATTATGGCGCTCAACAAGACCGGCAGCTTCAAATTGAGTGAGTACGCGATAGACAGTGGCAATGCCAACATCGCCATCAGAATCACGCAGTGCCTGATAGATATCTTCAGCGGTCATATGACGGTCGCTGCAGTTTTCGAGGATCTGCAAGATCTTTACTCGCGGTAAAGTCACCTTGAGCCCGGCTTTTTTTAGTTCTTGATCTTCCAGATTCATGCTTAGCCCTTCTCTATGCTGGTCGCTTTGGGTATTATCCCCGTTCGCTCAACCAACGGGAACCCCACACATGCGAATAGTTCTGATTTGCTTAATAAGTTTTACGCTTCTAGCCAGTGGCTGTAGCTGGATCAAATTCCCTGGGGTACACAAAGTAGCCATTCAGCAAGGCAATATAGTTGATCAAGAGATGATTGATAAACTGCTTCCAGGAATGACCAAATCTCAGGTTCGCTTTGTTCTTGGCACCCCCCTGGTAGCAGACACCTTTAATCAGGCGCGCTGGGATTATTTCTACAGCCGCTTGTCGCCCTCAGGCAAAGAGACTCAAGAACAGGTGACAATTTTCTTTGATCAGGACGATAAACTTGAGCGCATGACTGGCGACTATCTGCCCAGCGCTGCTGCAAAACCCGAGGCTCGGTAGCCTCGACAGGTTTGAACGGCCGGTGAGCTTAACGAGATCCGGGCCAAGCTCTTGATAAGAGGGCTTTTGATTAGAGGGCTCTTGATTGGAGAGCATTTGATTGGAGAGCTCTCCACCAAGTGACTTTCAATTAGACAGCTTTACTATCAGCCTCCGCCTGCTCTTTCTTGAGCTTGGCTTCCTCAGCACGGCGGCGGCGCACCTCTTTAGGATCAGCTATCAACGGCCGATAAATTTCCACCCTGTCTCGCTCCTGCAACTTATACTCACTGGGCTCAGGCAGACCCTTGGTGCCCAATACCTGAGAAAAAATACCCATTTTGCAGGTTTCCAGATCTATCTGCGGAAAAGCCTGCACAATCCCAGACTGCTCAACGGCCTGCAGTGCCGTGGTGCCAGCAGCCACACTTAGCTGAATCAACTTTTGTTTCTCCGGCAGTCCGTAAACCACTTCCACCAAAATCATCTTACTGTCCGTCATTTGCCTTCCCATATACTTGATCAGCTCGGCGACAGAGCGAATCCACAAGATTATTCGCCATATTCGAGAACAGCTTTGATGCTGCCATACCCATCGCCATACTATTAAATTCAAACTCCAAATCGAGGCTCACTTTACAGGCCTCTGGGGTCAATGCATTGAAATGCCAAACACCACGCAGAGTTTTGAACGGTCCATCTTCAAGACTCATCTCGATAGTAGTCGGCGAATTGAGAATGTTGCGCGTCATAAAGCTAGTTTTGACCCCAGCCTTTTTCAAATCCAGTCGCGCAACCATCATCACATCGCTGTGCTCAAATATCTCGGCACCCTGGCAGCCATCCATAAACTGCGGATAATTGGCCACATCATTCACCAGATCAAACATTGCCTGATCCGAGTACATTACCAGTGCCGAACGCTGAACCTTATTCAAAGCAACCTCATCTTAAGCGAAGAACTTGTCATAGATACCCATAACAAACACCGCCGCTATAGCCACTGGTGCCACATATCTCAACATCAACCGCCAGCACTGCATAACCCAGGGCGAGGTGCCCTGCATTTCGTCATCGACAAATTCATCTTTCATCACATAGCCGACAAACAGCGCAATCAAGAGTCCTGATAGGGGCAACATCACATTGGAGGTAAGAAAATCTAAGAAGTCGAAGAAGGTAAATCCAGCAAGCGTTGAATCAGCCCAGATATTAAACGAGAACACGCTGCCCAAACCCAACAACCAAGTGCCGCCAGCGATCAGGGAATTGGCCTGAATTCGATTCATATTCTTCGCTTCAATTAACCAGGCAACTGCAGGCTCAAGCAGTGAAATAGCAGAGCTCCAAGCGGCGATGGTCACCAGCACAAAAAATACCGAGCCGATCAATAAGCCCCCAGGCATATTGCCGAAAGCTACTGGCAGACTTATAAACATCAGGCCGGGACCAGCGCTGGGTTCAACGCCGGGGGTCGCAAAGACAATAGAGAAAATAATCAAACCTGAAATAATTGCCGTCATACTGTCGAAGAAGGCGACAGTTAAGATGGTTTTACCTATATTGGCATTCTGCGGCATATAGGCGCCATAGGCCATGATCGCCCCCATCCCTATACTCAGCGTAAAGAATGCCTGGCCCATAGCCTCGAGCACTCCACGGCCAGTCAGTGCAGCAAGATCGAAGGTAAAGAGGAAATCCCAACCGGCCTGAAAGTTGCCGCGAAAGAAGCTAAAGCCGAGCAGTATCAGCAGCATAATAAACAGCAGCGGCATTAAAATTTCCACCGCAACACCTAGGCCTTTTTTGACGCCCCCCACAACGACGCCCACGCAGAGCATTAGAAATAAGGTCTGCCAGAATATCAGTCGCGCCGGGTCGGCTAATAGCTTGCCAAAAACACCTGTAGCTACGTCACCTGCCGCACCGCGCAACTCGCCAGAGGCCATAGCAAAAATATAATCCAGCGCCCAACCGGCGATCACCGCATAGAATGAAATAATCAGCATGCCAGCCACAACACCGAGCCAGCCTATATGGCGCCAGGCGGAGTGGGCACCACTTTCAGCGACCACATCGCGCATAGAATTGATTGGGCTCTGACGGCCACGACGACCAATAGCCACTTCCGCCATCATCACCGGAACACCGATTAACAAGATGCAGATTATGTAGGCGAGTACAAATGCACCACCACCATTGCTGCCGGCAACATAGGGAAACTTCCACATATTGCCCAGGCCCACCGCAGAACCGGTGGCCGCCATAATAAAGGTCCAGCGACTAGCCCAAGTTCCGTGCATGCCTTTTTGCTGTAAGCCCATAAACTACCCCAAAAAATGATGATGAATTGTAACGCTATCGCCAAGGTGATCCTAATTAAATAGCCACCATTGAGTGCGCATTTGGTTATGATAAATAGACCAGCAGACGTATAATCGCGAGTTATGACAAAAAAGAAACCTAAAGCTCAATCCAGCACCATCGCTCTCAATAAGAAGGCGAAGCACAACTATTTTCTCGAGCAAAAATTTGAGGCGGGAATTTCGCTGATGGGCTGGGAAGTAAAGAGCCTCCGCGAAGGAAAGGTCAATCTCACCGACACCTATGTGTTGCTGCAGAATGGCGAAGCCTGGTTGATCGGCACCAATATCACACCCCTGGCAACCGCATCGACCCACTATGTCACCGAACCTATCCGCTCGCGCAAGCTATTACTTAATCGCCGTGAACTGGATAAACTCGAAGCTGGGGTCAACCAAAAAGGCTACACCTGTGTGTGCACCGCAATGTATTGGAAAACCCATCTAATTAAAGTGGAGATCGCCCTAGCCAAAGGTAAGGCGGACTTCGATAAGCGCAACGACGACAAAGAACGTGACTGGGATCGTCAAAAGCAGCGGATTATGCGGCACTCTGCGTAATCCGCGGGCGCTTTTATAGGCTTTGTATGACGCTTTAAAATTAAGCGATTTAGCCTTCTTATTTATTGCCAAACAGCCCTTTTAGACCCTCAGCCTTTTCTTTAATCTGATCTTCCAGGGATTTACCCATGTCTTTAATTGCTCCTGACTGGCTCACTGCCTTGCCTGCGGCGCGGGTAATAGCGCCGATGATTTCTGCAGCGGCCTCAGCGCCAGAGACTCCGCCGCCTTTAGCTGATTCACCTATATCAGTGAGATGCAGGTCAGGCAGTTCTAGATCGAGACCTTTGCCACCAAGAATCGAATAGTGCACCACGGCATCGGTAATTCTCAGATCGCGAATAATGAATTTTTTGCCCTCAGCATCAGAACTCTCCCGGCCGCTATCGGCACCCAAATAATCAGCTATATTAGCCTGAATCTGATCCAAATTGCTGCGCCCGCCAGCCCGCTCCATAGTAATTTCTGGCGCCACAATTCGCAGAGAGTCGATCACTATGGTGTCACTGGCTAAGTGCTCTGCGTCCATCGCGAAGCTGATCAACCCCAACTTAAACGCATCAGCTGACGCAAAACCCTGAGGGTTACCCACCCGCAACCCTGAAAAGCTGCCTTTGGCGTCAGTTAGCGACAGGTCCACAGAACTAAGCGTCACCTCCGATCCTGTCAGCTCAGGACCAATAGTCTCCACTGCAGTTTTAATGCCGCGATCCAAGTTTGTCAGGACAAAAATTATCAGTAGGACCAGCAACAAAATAATTGTCGTGGTGATTTTTCCAATTTTATTCATCCTTACTCTCCATTAAATGTGATTCAGGCCAACTAGCTAAAGCATAGATGCTATTCTGCTATCTGTAAAAAGAGCGCTATCATCAGAACTGCTGATTAACTCTGTGACCCAAGGAACCAATCAATAGTGACAACAAAGCCCGCAATGCTAAAGACTCCCGTAGCCAGCCCTGCAGTTATCCTTGAAGGACTCAGACTGCTCGGGCATGCAGATATTCGCTGGCTGGTGATTATTCCAACGCTGCTTAATCTGATACTGTTTTCGGCGGCGACTTGGTTTGCTGCAGCTTGGGTTAGCGACTGGCTGAACTGGCTGATTGCCTCAGTGCCGGAATGGCTCGAATGGCTGGTGTGGATTATCTGGTTATTGTTTGCGCTGCTGGCGTTGGTTGTCTACTCCTTCACCTTTACGTTATTTGCCAATCTGATTGGTTCACCGTTTTACGGCATTATCGCCGAGCGAGTGATTGCCCTTGAGCGCAACGCAAGCGAGGTCGATGAGACTCAAATATCGACCTCGGCACTGCTAGCCATTGCCTGGGGCAGTTTTTGCCGCGAACTGCAGATCATCGCCTATATGCTGCCACGAACCCTTGGTATAGCCCTGCTCACGGTGATGATTAGTTTTGTGCCGGTGATTAATATCGTAGCGCCACTGATTGCTGGTAGCTGGGCGGCTTGGTCGCTCGCGTTGCAGTATTTGGATTATCCCGCAGACAGCGACAAGCTGAGCTTTGCCGAGGTGCGCCAGCGCGCGGGGAAGCAGCGATTATTGTCACTGAGTTTTGGCTTGTCGGCATTGTTAGCCGCAGCGATTCCGCTGGTCAACTTGCTGTTGCTACCGGCCACTGTGATTGGCGGCACGCTACTCTGGTGCCGTCAATACAGTGAGGTATAAAAAGTGCAACGGCGCAGCGGAGCGCTGTGCCGTTTGATTTAGCTGACCGTATCTGGCTAAGCTTTATTGC
The DNA here is from genome assembly GCA_000511875.1 of Gammaproteobacteria bacterium MOLA455. GTDB lineage: Bacteria > Pseudomonadota > Gammaproteobacteria > Pseudomonadales > Porticoccaceae > HTCC2207. Next base: position 160,693 of record AZIN01000003.1, on the reverse strand, counting down.
CGTCTATATCGCCTTCTTGTGCTAAAGGGTCTTCCTGGGCTGAGGGCTCTTCCTGGGCTGAGGGCTCTTCCTGGGCTGAGGGCTCTTCTTTGGCTGAGGGCTCTTCTTTAGCTGAGGACTCTTTGTCCGCTGAGGGCTCTTGTCCCGCGGAAGGCTCTTCTTTGGCTGAGGGCTCTTGTTCCGCTGAAGGCTCTTCTTTGGCTGAGGGCTCTTGTCCCGCTGAAGGCTCTACAATCTCCACTGCAACGACCGGCTGAGCTTCTGCTGGCTGATCGAGAGGGATCTCGGCTTGTGCTGGCTGTTGTGCCATGGCCACAGGCGCTGCGTCAACAGCAGGGGCTTTTTTAGCAACTGGTGCTTTTTTAGCAGCTGGTGCTTTACGAGCTGGAACAGGTGACTCGGCAAGTAAGGCTTCATCGGGCATGGTGCAAGACAGTTTCATATCTAACAGCTTCTCGATAGGCTCGAGCAAGAATGCATCATCTTCACAGGCAAAGCTTATGGAAATACCGGTCTCGCCAGCACGACCGGTGCGACCAATACGGTGCACATAGTCTTCAGGCTCTTCTGGCAGGGTAAAGTTAATCACGTGGCTAACGCCGTTGACATGGATACCGCGACCGGCAACATCAGTGGCGACCATCACTTTGATCGCACCGTTCTTGAAGCCTTCCAATGTTTTCATGCGACGCGCCTGAGGCACATCACCGGCAATCAAACCCACCTTGAAACCCTGTTTCTTTAATCGCTCATAAAGAGTGCGACAGATATCACGACGGTTGGCAAACACCATAACGCTCTGAACATCGTCGCTTTTAAGAATATTTTGCAGCAGGGCAAATTTTTCATTGGCGGTGGTAATAAAGATTTTCTGCTCGACGGTATCCGTAGCTACGCGCTCCGGCTCCATCTCAAGCTTCACTGGTTTATCCGTCCACTGCTCCGACAGGCGCATCACGTCATCGGTAAAGGTGGCGGAAAACAGTAATGTTTGACGATCTTCTTTGGGTGGCGTTGAACGCACTAGGCGACGGACCTGGGGAATAAAACCCATATCCAACATACGGTCAGCTTCATCGATAACCAGCACTTCCACCTGATCCAGGTGAACGTCTTTATTACTGGCAAAATCCAACAGACGTCCCGGCGTTCCCACCAGAATATCGCAATGTGAACGCTTAATTTTGTGCAGCTGTTTGGCGTAGTCCATACCACCGACCAGAGTGTGTACTTTGAGGTCTGTGTGTTGAACCAGCTGTTCTGCATCTTCGCCAATCTGAATCGCCAGCTCGCGAGTCGGCGCCAGAATCAGTGCTCGAGCTTCGCCAATATAGCGCTCGTCTTCAACTGGGTATTTGAGCAGATCGCTGATAATGCTGATCAGAAAGGCAGCAGTTTTACCTGTGCCTGTCTGTGCCTTGCCAACCATATCATGGCCGCGCAAAGTATGGGGTAGCGAAGCACCCTGAATAGGTGTGGCATAACTAAAGCCAGCAGTCTGAATCCCTTGCAGCAGAGGCAACGGCAGATCAAAGTCATGGAAGCGGGCTTTGCCCTCTTGCACTTCGACAACGAACTGATCGGCACTCCAAGCTTTCGCGGCGCTGTTATTGGAGCGACCACGGCCGCGACCGCGACGTCGGGGACCTCGCACAGATGACTTTTTGGTTTCGTTGTTGGGAGTAGAATTGTTTGGGGCTGTAGTTTCAGTCAAGTTTGGGCACGCATATTTAGACAGTGATTAAACACCGGGTTCAATGCACGCTATCCGTTTTAAGGCAATCTCTTTGAAACGCTGTGTGCACATATTTGAGGCGCGATTGTAGCAGAATTGTCGGCGAGCCGTTTGATTTTGTAATCCGGCCCGCCAAAGGCCTTTATGGCAAACTACAACTTGCTCAGACCGGTGCGCCGGGCAATCCAATAGTCGAGACTAAACCAGCGTCCAGCGCCAGTAAACAAAAGCATCAACAGCATACTAAAATAGGTCGCGGCAAACTCGATGCCATTATTGAGAATCACCAAACCACCCTTCTCGGTGAGCCAACTGTAGTTGCCGTGGCGCTTTAAAAGCGACTTCGCCGCAGCTAGGCGCTCGCCCACAGCAACACTGTTCTCAAGGCTTCGTTCGGCTGCAGGCACACCAACCATGGCCAATACTTTGGCGGTGCTGGTATGGGGATCTCCAGGCGCGATGGCAAACCAACCATTGTCCCAGTGAGCAGTGCCGGCCGCGACAAGCATGGTCACCATCAATGGCATCACCACCAATCGAGTTGCCAGTCCAGCCAGTAGGGCCAGGCCGCCAAGCAATTCAGCACTGGCGGCGAGCAGGACCATTAAGGCGGGGGCTGGCAGACCTAAGCCCCAATCTGGGTTGCCAAACCACGCCACCATAGAGTCCCAGTTGGAAAATTTATGCAGACCGACAGCAATAAAGATCGGCGCCAGATAGAGCCGCAGAGCGAGGGGCCCAAGCCAGTCAATATATTTGAGTTTCGAAAGGAAGAGGTTGTACCAGAGAACCCACTGTTGCATGTTCATCACTCCTTGATTTTACTGTTACAGATTATGTTAGCGAAAAATTAGATTGCCCCTTGAGGAAAAAATTCCCACCCTCCTATGAGTTAGCATATATTCCGCCAATAGGCTTTGTTTTTCCTCGCTTTGCGTCGTCCATTAAACGAGAATGAAGTTCTAAATTACGCTGTGCCAAACATGCCAATCGACAATCACAATCGCGCCACACAACTCAGCCATGCGAAGCAGTTATGGTCCCTCGCCGGGCCGCTGATTTTCGGTCAGGTGGCGGTGGTGGGCATGACCGTCACCGATATTTATATGGCCGGCCAAATCAGCGCCGACGAGTTAGCAGCAGTGCAGCTGGGCGGCAGTATCTGGGCGGTAATCAATCTAATTGTGATCGGCATTATGCTCGGCAATAGTCCGATTATCGGCAACCACTGGGGTGCCGGTAATAAGCACCTAGTGCGCTTCCAATTTCAGCAGGCACTGTGGTTAGCTGTGCCCGTTGGCATAGTGGTGAACTGCGGCATTCTGTTCGGCATTTACATCCTCGGTCAGCTAGATATTCCCGCGGAAGTCTACGATGTCGGCCGCCGCTATATGCTGCCATTTTTGATTACCGGACTCATGTTTCCAGCATTCTTTGTCTTTCGCACGACCTTTGAGGGCATGGGTGATATTCGTCCGGTTATGGTATTTAACGGCGCTGCATTTTTGCTCAATATTGTTCTCGACTATGTGCTGGTATTTGGCAAGCTAGGGGTGCCGGCAATGGGCGGCGCCGGCGCTGGTTGGGCTACGGCCATTGTCATGACCTTTCTGCTGATCTGCATGGCAGTCTATGCCCAGCGCTCGAGCACCATGCGCGCATTAAAGCTCTATAGTGATTTTGCCCGGGTTAATATCGCGGCGATTGTTAACATCCTACGTCTTGGCGTTCCCATCGCCCTCAATATTGCCGCGGAAATTATGTTTTTCGCGATTATCCCGCTGATGATCGCCCATCTGGGTTCAGATGTAGTCGGCGCCCATGCCATCGCGATTAATATAGATTCACTGGCCTTTATGGTTCCCCTGGGTGTGGCGTCAGCACTGACAATCAAAGTGGCTATGGCGGAAGGTGCTGCAGATCCGAAGTTGGCGCGACGCTACTGTATCGTCGGCTACAAGATGGTGTTTGTACTTGGACTGACCACCGCAGTATTAAAAATTACTCTACGGGAAGACCTAGCGGCACTGTTTAGTGTCGACCCCAATGTTCAGTTAATCGCTGCCAATCTATTCTTATTTGCCGCTGTTTTAGGCTCTGTGGATTCGCTGCAGATGACCGCTAGCGGTGCACTGCGTGGCTATAAAGATGTGCGTATCCCTCTGTTTATTCAGGTGGTGGCGTTCTGGGGCATTGCCTTCCCGATTGCTTACTCTTTGGCGCTAACTGATATGTGGGGCGAGCCCATGGGAGTTTATGGCTTTTGGGTGGGTACAGTTATTGGCGCATCCTGCGCTGGAATTGGCTTGATGACTAGATGGAATATTGTCTCGCGACGCAGAATTCAGGCGCTGGAGAATTTATAGCGGGCTATAAAGCATAGCGCCCTAGGGTTATGCGTTCGCAACCATTTAGGTCCTGGCGGGTCTCCACCAAGATGAAGCCAGCTCTATCAAGTAACTCACGCACTGCGGCTCCCTGATCAAAACCATGCTCCAACACCAGCCAACCGCTATCAGCCAAGTAACCAACGCTCTGACTGCAGACCAAACGTAAGTCATCCAAACCATCATCACCAGAGACTAGAGCCGAGGCCGGCTCAAAGCGCACATCGCCCTGGCTAAGATGAGGGTCATTGGCTTCAATATAGGGCGGGTTGCTAACAATAAGATCAAAGCGCTGCGGCGGAATAGCAGCAAACCAATCACTGGCAAACAGGGTTACATTGTTGAGCTTATAGCGCTGGCGATTGCGCTCAGCCAGATCCACTGCCTGTTGCTGTAGATCAACAGCAGAGACTTTCCAGTCGCTGCGCTCAGTGGCCAAAGCCAAGGCAATAGCACCAGTCCCAGTTCCCAAGTCCAACACCGATGCCTGCTCTGGAAGTGATAGTTCCAGCGCCGCTTCGACCAATAGTTCAGTTTCCGGGCGGGGGATTAACGTTGCAGGAGAGACCTCAAGATCGAGGCTCCAGAATCCCTGAGACCCAATTAAATAGGCGACAGGTTGCCCAGCTACACGACGCTGCAATAGCCCATCGAACTGTTCACAATGATCATCGCTGACCTGGCGCTCAGGCCAGGTTTTCAAATAGCTGGGGGCCACCCCCAACACAAAACAGAGTAATAACTCGCAGTCTAATTCCGGGCTGTCGCTGAGGTGGTTGGCCGCAGTCGCAGATTGAAGCAGTTTGGCAATGGTCATTATTCAGACAAGCTGGCCAGCTGTTCCGCTTGAAACTCATTGACCAGAGGTCCGAGCACGTCGTCGAGAGAACCTTCCATTACTTCACCCAGCTTATAGAGCGTGAGATTAATACGATGATCAGTGACACGCCCCTGAGGGAAATTATATGTGCGAATACGCTCCGAGCGATCGCCGCTGCCAACCAGAGTTTTACGCTGATCAGACTGCTCTTTGGCCACGGCTTCATCCTGCACCGCCGTCAATCTCGCCTGGAGTACTGACATCGCCTTGGCACGGTTTTTATGCTGCGAGCGCTCGTCCTGACATTCAACCACCAAACCACTGGGCAGGTGAGTAAGGCGAATCGCGGAATCGGTTTTGTTGACGTGCTGACCACCGGAACCTGAGGCGCGGAACGTATCCACTCGCAGATCGCCCTTATTGATCTCAATGGCATCCTGCTCGTCCGCTTCAGCCATTACAGCTACTGTGCAGGCAGAGGTGTGCACGCGACCCTGAGATTCTGTGTCCGGCACACGCTGCACTCGGTGGGCACCGGATTCAAACTTAAGTTTTGAGTAGACACCCTGACCGACAATTCGCGCGATCACTTCTTTGTAGCCACCGTGATCGCCACTGTTCTCACTGATAATCTCAACCTTCCAGCGCTTAGTTTCCGCGTATCTGCTGTACATACGGAAAAGATCCCCAGAAAAAATCGCCGCTTCGTCGCCGCCGGTTCCTGCACGAATTTCAAGAAAGACGTTTTTCGAATCTTTGGGGTCCTTTGGCAGCAGCAGTTTTTGAATTTCTAGCTCTAGTTCATGGCGCTGGGCTTCACCGCTGCGCATTTCCTCCTGAGCCATCTCTCGCATATCCGTATCTGAGTCCTTTAACAGCAGTTTGGCCTCTTCAATATTATCCAGCACATCTTTGTAGCTGGCGTAGGTTTTAACCAAGAGCTCAAGCTCCGCATACTCTTTAGAGAGAGTGCGAAAGCGATTTTGATCACTGATAATATCGCCATCACTGAGCAGTGCGCCCACTTCTTCATAGCGTTCAGAGAGGTGATCTAACTTTGAGAGAATTGAAGCTTTCATTGAATATCCATGTCTGGTTTTGCGCCTTTAAAGCGCGGTGTAATTTGATGGTTCGGAGCCGAAGGTATAAAGGGCTACTAAGATAAAGAGATTGCCAGATACTGCAGTGAGCGACGCTAACGCTTTTTATCCAGGCCAAAAAGGTCCTGAGTGGCATTAATCGTGTCATCCCGACCCTCTTCACTGGCCTGCTTGAGGATAGTGGTGGGTTTGTGCATTAACTTATTGGTCAGATTGCGCGCCAATGTTTCGATCACCGACTCTGAGGCCTGACCACGTTGCAGAGACTGCAACGCCTTGCCAACTTCTTCAACGCGAATTTTTTCTACGCTATCGCGAAAAGCGCGAATGGTATCCACAACAGCCAACGATCGCTGTTGCCGTGACCAGCTGTCGGCTTCCTGATCAATAATGGCCTGAGCCACGTCGGCGGCGGTCTGGCGCGCGCGCAGATTGCCCTGAATAACTTCCTGCAAATCATCCACTGTATAAAGATAGACGTCCTCTAGGGTTTCCACCTCGGGCTCTATATCTCGAGGGACGGCTATATCCACCATAAACATAGGTTTGTGGCGCCGCTTTTTCAGAGCCGATTCCACGGCACCTTTGCCCAGTACTGGCAGTTGGCTGGCAGTGGAAGAAATAACTATATCCGCCTGAGGCAGATGGTCGTGAATATCCGATAGCAGAATCGCATTAGCGGAAAAATCCGCAGCCAACTCCTGAGCGCGACTCAGCGTTCGATTGGCAACCGTAATCGATCCCACCTGCTTGTCTCGCAAATGTCGCGCTACCAGCTCGATGGTTTCGCCAGCGCCAATCAGCAGCGCATGAACATCTTTTAAGTCGGCAAAAATCTGTTCCGCAAGGCTTACCGAGGCGTAGGCAACAGACACTGGATTTTGACCAATGGCGGTTTCGGAGCGCACTCTCTTGGCTGCGGCAAAGGTACTTTGAAAAACCTGATTGAGGTGCGTGGCAACCGTACCCGCCTCGCGACCCACGGCATAGGCCGATTTAATCTGACCAAAAATTTGCGGCTCGCCGAGCACCAGTGAATCGAGCCCGCTGGCAACACACATAATGTGTCGCACCGCCTGCTGATCCCGGTAACAGTAATAACAGTCACGCAACTGTTCCAGCTCCACCCCTTTGCAATCCGCCAACCAATTCAGCAGCTGCTCATCACTGGCATCTCCATGAACATAAATCTCGGTGCGATTACAGGTGGATAGCAGTGCGATTTCACCGCCGGGCAGACATTCTAGGGCTTGCTGCAGGGACTCAACAACCATTTCTGGAGCAAAGGCAACGCGGCCGCGGAGATCCACGGAGGCGGTTGTATGATTGATGCCAAATGCCAGAATACCCATGATGAATGCGCTGTTTGTCCCTCTGCTACTTGCTTAATTATCTGTCTATACTCAAAATCAATGGCCGCTAGATTTTGACTGGTGGTTTTAGGCGAGAGATTTTACACCAGTCTGGCCAGCATAATCAGAAATACCACAAAAAAAGGCTAATGTTAGAAAGCGCGCTAATCTTTTCCAGTAACAAAGGTCTTAACCAATAGATCTGCCAAAAAAAGAAGACGATGAAATTACCTAACTCTATTCGCTCAGCACCCTTTGCTATCAGTCTCGTTGCACTGCTGGCGGCCTGTGCCTCGGCGCCGGAAAACGGCAATCCATCCTCATCGGCAGCGCCCGTTGACAGCATAGACGTTGCAAAACAAGAATTAGCCACTATCAAACCCTTTGCAGAAGAGTCTCTCTACCAAACTTTAGTTGCCGATGTAGCCCTAACCCGAGGTCAGTTTGAAACCGCGCTGGAGAACTATCTGGTGCAGGCACGGGAAACCCGAGACGCCGGCATTATTCGCCTGACCAACAGCATTGCCTCTCACCAGGGCGATGCCGGCGCCATGCTCGAGAGCGCCCAACTCTGGGTCGAAGTAGAGCCCAATGAGACCGACGCGCGGCGTGCGGCAGTGCAAGCCTATGCCCTGTATAATCGGCCCTTTGAGGCACTGGAGCAGGCCGCTTGGCTGTACCGCAACAACAATGACCAGGAAGCCTTTCTCGCCGTAACGGCGATTGATGAAGGCAATAAAAATGCGTTGATTCCCCGGCTGATTGAAGCCTACAGAGCCCTGCCATTGGAACCCGACCAGCAAGCTACGGCAGAATTGGCAGCAGCGATTTTGTTTCGTGAACTGGGAGACTTAGACAGCGCCGTAGCCACCAGCCAATATTTTTTAACTCTGGCTCCAGACAACCAGCGCGGTATTTTACTGTTAGCTCAGCTGTTGCACCAACAGGACAAGGTAACCGAAGCCTCCGCGCTGCTTGCAGATGCACTGCAAAGACGACCTGAGAACCGCAATCTGCGCCTGCAGTACGCCCGCATTCTCACCCTGCTTGATCGCCCCAAGGCGATTCTGCAGTTTGAGAAATTAAGAGAGCAGGATAGCGACGACCAACAAATCAATTTTTTGCTCGGCCTACTCTACCTTAGCCAAGGCAGTGAAGAGCGAGCCACCACACTTTTGCAACAGGCCTCTAGGGATCCCCAAGTAAGCGCTGATGCCCAGTATCATCTCGCCACTATCGCTGAGCGCAACGGTGATTTAACCACTGCACTGCGGCACTATCAGCAGGTCAAATTTGGCCGCAACTATCTCGCTGCTGCATCCAAAGCCACCATACTGTTAGCCCAGGGCTCTGGCATAGATCATGCCCGAGCCTATCTGCAGACTTTGCGCCAGCAGCAACCCAATCAGGCCTCCGAGCTTATTCAGCTGGAGTCCAACCTGCTGGTCAGCAACAACCAGAGCGATCAGGCGATTAATCTACTCAGTAGAGGACTGCAGGCAAACCCAACTGATGCCAAGCTGCTCTATGCGCGCTCAATGGTGGCGGAACTACAGAACAACTTTGCCCTCGCCGAACAGGATTTGCGTGCCCTGCTGGCCCAGGATGCGGACAATCCTACGGCACTTAATGCCCTCGGGTACACCATGATTCTGCACACAGACCGCAGTGAAGAGGCCTATAGATTGATCAAGCGCGCCTATCTGCTAAACCCCGGAGATCCCGCGATTATCGATAGCATGGGTTGGGTCTTATTTGTTTTGGGCAAAGCCGAAGAGGCGCTGCCCTACCTACAGAAAGCCATGGCGATTTTGCCTGACCCCGAAATTGCCGCCCACCTAGGTGAGGTGCAATGGTTTCTCGGTGAGCGACAGGCGGCTCTGCAAACCTGGCAGCGTGGCCTTGCCCAGTCACCGAACCATCCAACCATCAAAAGCACCATGCAACGGCTTGGGGTAGATGCCGCTGACGTCGACACAACTAAAAACAATAGCAATGCTGAGTCTGCGGCGCTAATCGATGCCAGCCAACCAGAGACGGATCAGTGAACAGAGTCTTTCTACTTATAGCGGTGCTAATTCTCGCTGCCTGCGCTAGCCAGCCGCAGACTCAAGTCTCAACACCCAGTGATTGGCAGGCTTATCAGCTGCGAGTGTCACAGCTCAATGATTGGGAGCTTGCCGGCAAACTCGGTTTTCGCGGACCAGACAATGGCGGCAGCGCATCAGTCAACTGGCAGCAGCGTCAGAACAACTATCAATTACAGCTCTCCGGCCCCTTTGGCGCTGGCAGTGCAACCCTATTCGGCGATCAACAGATCGCAGAAATGCGCTATCAAGACAAACTTTATCGTCAGACGCCACAGCAGTTGGCTAACCAACTCACCGGTGTGCCTCTGCCAGTAGACGCACTGAGCTGGTGGGCCCGAGGTCTGCCTTCCCCAGATCAAGCAACAGCCAGCAGTATTGCCACCAGCCCTGAAGGCTATGCCAGCAGTTTTGAACAGGCCGGCTGGCAGCTAAGCTTTAGCCGCTACGCAGATACCGCTGCCGGCAGCTTGCCGGGTAAAATCGTTGGCACGCACCAATCCAGCGATGATAGGCGCTACTCGTTTAAGCTGGTAATATCCGCCTGGTCATTTGCCAAACAAGAATCGCGCTAACATGATGACTTCGATTAGCCTATCGGCACCGCCGAAAATTAACCTGTTTTTACATATTACCGGTCAGCGTGACGACGGCTATCACAACCTGCAAACCTTATTTCAGCTTCTGGATGGCGGCGATCTGCTTACCTTTACAGTGACCGATAACAGCGAGATCCGCTTGTCACCGCAGGTTGTGGGCGTCGCTGAAGAAGATAATTTAATTGTTCGCGCAGCCACAGCACTGCAGAACAAGACCGGCTGCAAACTGGGCTGTTCGATTGCGGTGGATAAAACATTGCCCATGGGCGCAGGTCTGGGCGGTGGCAGCAGCAATGCCGCAACCACCCTACTGGCTCTGAATACACTCTGGCAATGCGATTTGTCTCTGGTAGAACTGGCCAAGTTGGGCGCAACGCTGGGGGCCGATGTGCCGGTTTTTGTCATGGGCCGCAGTGCCTTCGCCGAAGGCATTGGCGATAAACTAACCCCCTTTGATATAGCGAATAGCTGGTATTTGGTCATTACCCCGCCCTGTAAGGTGTCAACAGGTGAAATATTTTCAAATCCTCAATTGACAAGGCACTCCCTACCGATCAAAATACGCGCCCTCTCGGAGGAGCAGTACAGGAATGACTGCCAGGCAATTGTCGAAGAGCTCTACCCGCAGGTAAAAGAAGTGGTGGAGTGGGTTAAAAACTTCGCCAAGCCAATGATGACAGGCACTGGAGCAAGTGTGTTTTGCCGCTGGGAAACGCAGGCCGAGGCCAACAAGGTTTTAGCCGCTGTTCCACAGCACTGGAATGCGTTTGTTGCGCGAGGTGTTAATCACTCGCAAGTACATCAGCAATTGAGAGACTTTTTTACTGGGGCGTCGCCAAGTGGTTAAGGCATCGGGTTTTGATCCCGGTATTCGGAGGTTCGAATCCTCCCGCCCCAGCCATATCTTATTATGAATACCAGGAAGAATGACGTGGCAAGATTGATGGTCTTCTCCGGGAATGCAAACCCGGCATTGGCGAAAGAAATCGCCCGTACATTGGGAATCCCGCTCGGTAACGCAGGTGTCTCACTATTCTCCGACGGCGAAATCAACGTAGAGATTCGCGAAAACGTCCGCGGCAATGACGTGTTTGTAGTTCAACCTACCTGTGCACCGACCAATCGCCACCTCATGGAACTGATACTCATGGTCGACGCGTTGCGTCGCGCATCTGCTGGTCGTATCACCGCAGTTGTTCCGTATTTTGGCTATGCTCGCCAAGATCGTCGTGTCCGGTCAGTGCGCGTGCCGATCAGTGCGAAGGTTGTTGCAGATATGCTCTCCAACGCCGGCGTTGATCGCGTTTTGACTGTTGATCTCCACGCTGAGCAGATTCAAGGCTTTTTCAACTGCACTGTTGATAATGTTTATGGTGCGCCGGTTTTACTTGGTGACATCGAGAAACAAAATTATAAAAACCTCCAAGTTGTCTCACCAGATGTTGGTGGCGTTGTTCGTGCTAGAGCAGTAGCCAAGCAACTCGACTGTGATCTGGCAATTATTGACAAGCGTCGTCCTTCCTCAAATCAGAGTGAAGTGATGAACCTCATTGGTGAAGTGGAAGGCCGCACCTGTGTGCTGGTTGACGATATAGTCGACACCGCTGGCACGCTCTGTAAAGCCGCTGAAGCGCTAAAGAAAAACGGCGCGACCAAGGTTGTTGCCTACGCCACCCACGCAGTGTTGTCTGGCAGCGCAATAGAAAACATTACAAACTCAACGCTCGATGAACTGGTGGTTACCAACAGCATCCCGCTGCGAGAAGACGCTAAAAAATGCGGCAAAATTCGCACCCTTTCTCTGGGCAAACTGCTCGGCGAGTCAGTGCGTCGCATCAGCAACGAAGAATCTATCAGCGCCATGTTCGACTAACAGCAGGCGCTGTTACAACCGCCTCAATTCCGAGGCAAAAACTCCGTTTTAGGTCTGGTCGCGGTCTGATACGGCATTACTAGGAGACTATTATGTCTACTGATTTTACATTACACGCAAAGGGTCGTGAGGATACAGGGAAAGGTGCGAGCCGCCGCCTGCGTCGTCTGGCTGCAGAAATACCAGCAATCGTTTATGGCGGCAAGACAGCGCCAGCCAAGATTAGCATGAACCACAAAGACGTTGCCAAAGCGCTTGAGAACGAAGCCTTTTACTCGCACATTATTGCGCTGGAGATCGACGGCAAGTCTCAGGACGTAATCCTGAAAGACGTACAGCGTCATCCGATCAAGCCAGTTATCTTGCACATGGATTTCCTCCGTGTAAACAAGACGACTCTGCTGACCACTAAGGCACCGATTCACTTCACTAACGAAACTGTCTGTGTTGGCGTTAAAGTCGGTGGCGGTATTATTGCCCACACCATGACCGAGATTGACATCAGCTGCCTGCCACAGGATCTGCCTGAGTTTATCGAAGTTGACATGTCAGCAGTTGAGCTTGGCCAGACGTTGCACATCTCTGACATCGTCTTCCCTAAAGGCGTTGAAAGTGTTGCATTGAGCCACGGCCCTGATCACGATTTACCGATTGTGAGCATCAACAAGCCTAAGGCAGCACCTGTCGAAGACGACTCCGCAGCTGCAGACACTGAAGAGGCAAGCGAAGAGTAATCTTCACTCTTGCCAACCTGAGTAGGCCCTGACATTGGAAACGCCCGTTGAGTTAATCGTGGGGCTGGGAAATCCTGGCCCTAACTATGATCGGACGCGCCACAATGCCGGGGCCGACTTGGTTCTGGAATTAGCTAAAAGCTATCACACCACGCTGAAACACGAATCAAAGTTTTTTGGCGATACCGCCAAAATCACGATTGAAGATCGCGTCGTCCGATTGCTTATCCCCACTACCTTTATGAATCGCAGCGGTCAGTCAGTTGCTGCTCTGGCGCGCTTTTATCAAGTGCCCGTGGAAGCCATCTTGGTGGTTCACGATGAGCTCGACATCTCTCCTGGTGCGGCACGTTTTAAAAAAGGCGGCGGCCACGGCGGCCACAATGGTCTGCGTGATATTGTTCAGAGCCTAGGTAACAATAAAAGTTTTGCCCGTCTGCGAATCGGCATTGGCCATCCAGGAGACGCCCGCCAGGTCGCCGACTATGTGCTAAAAAAAGCCTCAGCCTCAGACCAACAACTAATTTCTAACAGTATTGATGATGCGCTGCGTACTTTACCTATGGCCGTTACTGGTCAGTGGGAACGCGCCATGACCGCACTCCATACTGTGCAACAATAACGCTAGACACTAGCACAAGGATTATAAAATGGGTTTTAACTGCGGAATTGTCGGCTTGCCAAATGTGGGTAAATCAACCCTGTTTAACGCACTCACCAAAGCGGGCATCAGTGCGGAAAATTTCCCCTTTTGTACCATCGAACCGAACACCGGCATTGTGCCGATTCCAGATCCACGCCAAGATTTAATCTCGGCGATCGTCAAGCCCCAGCGCATAGTTCCCACCAGCATGGAATTTGTCGATATCGCAGGCTTGGTTGCAGGCGCCTCTAAAGGTGAAGGTCTAGGCAATAAGTTTCTCGGCACCATTCGTGAAACTCATGCGATCGCCCACGTTGTCCGCTGCTTTGACGATGAGAACGTTATCCACGTTGAAGGTACCATCAGCCCAGCAGACGACATAGATGTGATCAATACCGAACTGGCGCTAGCCGATTTGGATACGGTAGAGAAAGCTATACTACGCGCAGCCAAAGCCGCCAAAGGTAAAGACCAGGACGCAGTTGCGATCAAAGCAGTCGCGGAGAAAATTCTGCCGCACCTCAACGAAGCCAAACCACTGCGCTCATTTGAATTGACCGACGACGAACTCGCTGTACTCAAGCCACTCAGCCTGCTGACATTAAAGCCAACCATGTACATAGCCAACGTCGATGAAGAGGGATTCGAAAACAATCCTTATCTTGACGCTGTAATGGCCATAGCCGAAGCAGAGGGTTCAGTAGTAGTGCCGATCTGCAATAAGCTTGAAGCTGAAATCAGCGAATTGGAAGACGACGAAAAAGCTGAATTCCTCGAAGAGATGGGCATGCAAGAGCCAGGCTTGAATCGCGTGATTCGCGCAGGTTACAAACTGCTAAATTTGCAGACCTACTTTACTGCCGGTGTCCAAGAAGTTCGCGCCTGGACTATTCCTGTGGGCGCCACTGCACCCCAGAGTGCTGGCAAGATCCACACCGACTTTGAAAAAGGCTTTATCCGTGCTGAGATTATTGGCTACGATGACTATATCGCTGGCAATGGCGAGCAGGGCGCAAAAGACGCCGGCAAATGGCGCCTTGAAGGCAAAGAGTACATCGTTAAAGACGGCGATGTTATTCACTTCCGTTTTAATGTCTAGTCCACTATGAGCATGGTCTCAGGGCGCTGGAAGTTTGGACTTCTTTTAGCCCTGACCACTGCTGTTCTATGGGGAGTACTGCCCATTGCACTAAAAGGTGTAATGGAGACTCTCGACCCGATTACTACCACCTTTTTTCGCTTTGCCCTAGCAGCACTGCTGCTCACCCCCTATATCCTTTTGCGCAGCCGGCACGCCAGTGGATTGTCGCTGTTCAGCCGCCTGCAGTCACCGCGACTCTTTGTGCAAATGCTAGCGGCAGGTCTATTGCTCACAGCAAATTATGCCCTCTATATCCTCGGCCTAGAACGAACCACAGCGGAAGCTGCACAGATTGTGATTCAAGCAGCTCCCATGCTGCTATTACTCAGCGGCATCTGGCTTTTTGCCGAACGCCTTTCGACGCTTCAATGGTTCGGTTGCATTAGCTTTATCACCGGCCTCTGTGCGTTTTTCTCGCCCCGCTTCTACGATGTCTTTATCGCTGTCAACGCCTATGGCATTGGCGTTGTGTTTATATTCGTCGCCGCATTGGTGTGGACAGGCTACGCCATCATGCAAAAATTCTTGCTGCAACAATTTAGCTCTCAGGAAACCATGGTGGTATTTTACTGGATCGGAACCCTGGCCTTTTTACCCTTTGCCGACTTCACTGCACTACCTCAACTATCTAACCTACAGTGGGGACTCCTCGCCTTCTGCGGGTTAAATACCTTGGTCGCCTATGGCTGCTTTGCTGAGGCGATGGCTCATATTGAAGCCTCCAAAGTCAGTGCCGTCTTAGCCCTGACGCCCATGATTACAGTCACCACCGTGCATGTAATTCCCATTCCCGGGCTTATCGTAGAACCCATAACAATACTAACCCTCTGTGGCGCCGCCTTGGTGGTCAGTGGGTCCATTCTCACCGCGCTGGGCAAGCCAAGTCCACGTTAGCCTTCAGGCAACTATACGACCTGACCCATAGCGCAGCACCTAAGCCATCCTAGACCGCTCTTGGAACCGTTCTAGCGTAGATGGGTACAAGTGTAACTCTGCTCTGCAACGAGCAGGGAGAGACCAACAGCAGCGCTTTCAGCCTCCCAGACGAGTAAGCTGGCCAAATTTATCGGGATAGCTAAAGAAACGATTGATTGATAGACAAAAGACAAGGGCGCAGTAGGGGGATATAAGGTTTTTTAGAGAAGCTTGTCTAGAGAAGCCTGTCTAGACAAGCTCCTCTAGACAGGCTTATAAAAAGACCTCTGACCGAGATATATCGCCACTGCCGCCTGTATTTAAGACCAACATCTATTTTAAAACACAGAGACTTCTGGACATCCTGGCTTAAGCAATAGCAAACCATGTTGGTCCAGACAGTTTTGACATACCCCAGTCAGAGGCTGCAGTCATTATGGGAAAGTTCTTGCCAGAATGAATGACGCAGCTATCAGTTCAGAAAATAGCGACCCAGATTTGATAAAAGTGTGATCAAGGTCACAGCAGAAACAGCTTTAGGTCAAGTTGCCGCTTTGTTGTCAAAGACGCCTGAAGCTATTGACAAATACCCCGTCTGTAGCCAAAATGCGCGCCCCTATCACAGGGTATCAGTACTTTGTGGCTACGTAGCTCAGCTGGTTAGAGCACAGCATTCATAATGCTGGGGTCGGTGGTTCAAGTCCACCCGTAGCTACCATCTCTTGTTGTCGCATCACTTACTAATTAATGCAATGTCACCTTAGGGGCAGATTCCCCTTTAATAGATAGTTTTCTAAAACGTGCATGAGTTCAATGCGAAGCCTTTGTAAAACTCAATAATGCTAAGATTAAGGTGCCCAACCCTGACACCTATAAATCTTATTTCGGCTCTTTAATCAATAACGTCTTCACCAGCGATATCGCCATCAGTGCCATTACCACTGAAAACGGCAGCGCACCAATAATCATCACCGACCTCAGTGCATCCATGCCACCGGCAGATAGCAGCGCGCCAATCAATAACGCAAAAATTACCCCCCAGATAATCACATGTTTTGCCTGTTTTTTGCTTTGATTACCACCAGAGGCAAGGGTGTTTATAATCAGAATTCCCGAGTCTGCCGAGGTGACCAGAAAGGTCATCAACAAGACAACGATGACCACTGACAGGGCAACCGCCAGTTCAGGCGTTAGAATCAGGTTAATAGTTTTAAATAACTGGGCAGAAATGTCTGCATTAACAATGGCCCCCTGAGCAACACCAGATAGTTCCAGGTCAATCGCTGTAGCGCCGACAAATGAAAACCAAACCAGACAGATCATCGAAGGAATAATCATCGCCCCAATCACATATTCACGGATGGTACGGCCGCGGGATACTCGCGCTAAAAACAGTCCAACAAATGGTGCAAAGGCGATCCACCAGGCCCAGTAAAAAATGCTCCAAGCGCCCTGCCACCTCTGCAGTGCGGATGCAGGATCTGGGCCGTCGCCCGACCATACGGTGGTCGACATGGCCGGCATTGCCACTAGATAGTCCCAGATAGCGTAGAAAAAAGTTTGTAGGGCAAAAAAGGTCGCGCCGAAGATAACAAAGAAGGCGATAACAAAGGCCGACAATCCCATATTAATATTGGATAGCCATTTGATGCCTTTTTTAAGTCCAGACATGGCCGATAGGCAGGATGCACTGATGATAAGCACCAGACCAACCAACTGAGCCACTAGCGTCGGTTTGCCGCCCTCATCCACCAGCCACTGGGCACCACTAATATTAAAAAATCCTGACGCAAGCTGAGATACGCCATAACCTATGGTGACACTCAGGCCAACAATGGTTGCAAGAATCGCCACTATATCCACAACATTGCCTGCGCTGCCTGACATGGCTCGACCAAACAGTGGCTGCAGTGCACTGCGAATTGTCAGCGGCAAGCCGCGGTTATAAGAGAAGTAACCCAGTGACATGCCTACCACGCCATAACAGGCCCAGGGCGTGAGACCATAGTGCAGCAGCGCCCATTTGTAGGCATTGCGAACATTGTCTTCATCGAGACTGTTGGTGAGACCCTTGATGGTGTCGGGATTATTGGCGAAGTGAAAAATCGGCTCGGCAGTGGAATAGGTCAACATGCCAATGCCAATACCGGCACCAAACATCATCGACAGCCAGGTCAACATGGAAAACTCGGGCTTTTCATCAGCCTTGCCCAACTTCACATGGGCGGTGCGAGACCAGATACCCAACACCAGGCAGACAAGGGTATAAAAGGCGGTGACATAGATATACCAACCGGCAAAATTGGCTGTGGTCCAATTCTGCATGCTCAGCAACAAGGCACCTGCAGCGGAGGGTGACAGACCTACCCAGATAATTAACGCTGCGATAAACAGCTTAGGGACCATAGCAACGACCCTATTAAAGCCACTGTAAAAGCCGGATTTTTCTGTGTTAATCGCAACAGCTGGTTGATTATCAATAGACTGTAGGTGGTCCAAAATATGGTCTCCCCTTTTAATGATTTGTAGTGATGCTCTTCAGTTTTATACGTTTTTGGTTCAAATTATATTTAAAACCTGCCTTTTCTGAGGGCATAGCTTACCATGCCGCGAATCTATTCGAATTTGACTAGATTTTCCAAGTCAAGAGCAATGAACTCCGATAGAGCCAAAAATTCCATTAACGTTGTATTTGAAGCATAAAAAGCCACTCAAAATGGAATGCGTTCAGTTAGACTATTGCACTCTTGAGGACCTAATAATGATAAAAAAACCCTCCCACCACGTTGTCGCTCTGGGCTGTATTCTCGCTATCGCAACACTGCAAGTTGAAGGCCAATCTGCACAGAGCCAGGCCCTGACTACTGGCGAACTCCTGTTTGATCCTGCACCTATTGATAAGCAAGGCCGCTTTACTAATTATCAGGCCGATCTATCTCATGGCTCCACCGCTGTGCGGCTATCATTTTTTCTGCGCCGTTTTGGCACAATGTTTCGCAGTGATTCCGGTGCACCCAAAAGAGTCGCAAACGATGGTAGTTTTCTGCGGAATAATACTGAGACGCCCACCGCCACCTGGATCGGTCATGCCACCTTATTGGTGCAAATGGATGGAGTAAACTTTTTAACCGACCCTATTTGGTCTAGAACTCCTAGCCCAGTGCCACTTATTGGTCCCAGTCGCTGGGTCGACCCCGGTCTGGAATTGGAAGACTTACCGGCGATAGACTTTGTGGTGATCTCGCACAACCACTACGACCATCTTGACCTACCCACATTGCGCAACCTGGCAACGCTGAATCCTGAAACCCTGTTTTTTGTGCCACAGGGCAATGGCGACCTCTTGCGTCAAAATGGCATAGATCAGGTCCGAGAGTTAAATTGGGGCGATACAGCAGGCTATAAAGGCACCACTATTCACTGCCTGCCAACTCAGCATTGGAGCAAGCGCAGCCTCACGGATACCCGCAAAGCTCTCTGGTCATCTTGGGCGATTACTGGAGCAGAGCGGCGTTTTTACTTTGCCGGAGACACAGGCTATTTTGATGGCTTTAAAGAAATTGGCGCCAAGCTCGGGCCTTTTGATTTGGCGGCTGTTCCTATAGGAGCCTATGAGCCCAATGCCATGATGGAAGCCTCTCATATGAACCCAGAGGAAGCTGTGCAAGCAGCCATTGATGTGCAGACGAGTACCGCCGTCGCCATGCACTTTGGCACCTTTGATCTATCTGATGAGCCTATATCGGAACCGCCGATGCGTTTTAAAGCTGCTGCGAAAGAGACTACATTAGGCGACACTAATAGCTGGGTTTTGGATATTGGCGAAACAAAAGAATTTTAATAATGCTGGGTAGCAGGAGTCCTTCCCCTACCCCAGAACTAAATTATCGAGACTCACTACCAACAAACCCAAGCCTCCAGTCCAGATCGCGCAGGCGAGCAAATCAATCAGGCTAAACGCTAGTTTATTAGTACCGCTAACACCGGCCAGCATAGGGACCAGACTTCTCACAGCAGGTACCAGACGACCCAAGACTATGGCACCAGTGCCGTGTTTTAAAATAAAGTGCTCAGCTTTCTGCAGCTGACTGGCACGCTTCTTGGCAAATCCGGTGTTGTGCAGTTTATCGCCGAGCCAACGACCCAGATAAAAGCCAAAATGATCTGACAGACAGGCACCGACGAAGGCCATAGGCAGAATCTGGGTCAATGTTAATACCTGTTCGCTATAGAGGAACGCGGCGACAGCTAGTAAAACCGCGCCGGAGACCATAAGACCAATGCCTGGGCAAGCCTCGAGAAATGCCAGGGGTAGAATTAGCATCCAAGCATTTTGTTTGTTGGCTTCGAGTAAGCCGATTATTTCATCGTTTATGGTATTTCTCCGTTTCTGTAGGCGCTGTTAGTGCCAATTAAGGCTGGCCAGCCATAGCCATAAACTCGGCTATTAAAGGGTCATTGAGTTTTTTCTTAAAGCAGCAGAGGCCCAAATCAAATGGCGCGATAAGGGTTCCCGGCAACAATTCGATGCGATCTTTAACCGGACTGTTTTCCACTACGACATTCGGCGCTATACCAATACCACAGCCCAGGGCCACCATACTCACTAGCGCCTCCTGCCCCGAGACCTGAGCATAGACATTGGGGCGACCGCTATATTTTTGTCGAAACCACTGCTCGAATCGTTTGCGCGCCACACCGTGCTCAGGAAGAATAATCGGCAAACTGGCCCAGTCGATGGTCTCTGCCTGCAGGGCTTTGGTCACTGCGCAGTTAATCATTGGCGCGGTAATCGCCAGAGGAACTGTCGCTATGGTCTGAAAGTGAATACGCGACGACAGCTCATCTGGCCTTGCAGCTATAGCTAAGTCCACTCTCTGATTTTTAATCTGATCAATACCATCGGCGGCGTCGCCTGTATCCAGATTGATATCAATATTGGGATGAGCCTGACGGAATTTTTCTAATAATGGCGGCAGATAAGAATAGGACGCAGTGACCGAACAGTAGAGTTTCAAAGAACCGCTAAGCTCTTTTTGCGATTGATTAAGAGACTGCCTTAAACTTTCAAACTGACTGATCTGTTGATCCGCATAGCTGAGTAGTTTCTTGCCTTCTTTAGTCAACAGTACTGAGCGATTGTCGCGTATCAATAACTGAGCGCCAAGCTGTTCTTCCATCCGCTGAATCGAGCGACTCAGGGTCGAGGGACTTACATGATAGGCCGCAGCGGTTTTACCGAAGTGCAGACTAGTAGCCAGATGCTGAAATAAGGTTAATGATCGAATATCCATGGCGGCAGCTTAACTCTGCTCAGCCTATATTGCAAAACACGCAACGCTATGGTGAATATATATCGTTTTAAGCAACACAGCTAATCGAGTACACTTGCCGACCTTGTAAATTTAACAATCCACCGACGCCCGGTGGCCGGAGACTGAAAATGGCTAATTACTTTAATACCCTGAGCTTGCGCGACAAACTGGCGCAGCTGGGAAAATGCAGATTTATGGATCGCAGCGAATTCACCGATGGCTGTGACTTTATCAAAGACTGGAACATCGTCATTATTGGCTGTGGTGCTCAGGGCCTTAACCAGGGTCTCAATATGCGCGACTCTGGTCTAAATATTTCCTACGCACTGCGCCCTCAGGCAATTGCCGAGAAGCGTCAGTCGTTTCTCTGGGCTTCAGAGAATGGCTTTACTGTTGGCACTGCTGAAGAGCTGGTTCCGGCTGCCGATCTGGTTTTGAACCTGACCCCTGACAAGCAGCACACTGCTGCTGTCAACGCGGTTATGCCACTGATGAAGCAAGGGGCAACTCTCGCTTATTCACATGGCTTTAACATTGTTGAAGAAGGCATGCAGATTCGTCCTGACCTGACAGTTGTTATGGTTGCTCCCAAGTGCCCTGGCACTGAAGTCCGTGAAGAGTACAAGCGCGGTTTTGGCGTTCCAACACTGATCGCCGTTCACCCCGAGAACGACCCACAGGGCAACGGTCACGCAATCGCTAAAGCCTACGCCTCTGCTACTGGCGGCGATCGTGCTGGTGTTTTGGAGTCTTCCTTTATTGCTGAAGTTAAGTCTGACCTGATGGGCGAGCAAACAATTCTTTGCGGCATGTTGCAGACCGGTGCAATTCTGGGTCACCAGCAGCTGATTAATCTGGGTGTCGACGCAGCCTATGCTCGCAAGCTGATACAGTACGGTTGGGAAACAGTAACTGAAGGCCTGAAGCACGGCGGCATCACCAATATGATGGATCGCTTGAGCAACCCGGCGAAGATCAAAGCTTTTGATATGTCAGAAGAACTCAAAGTGACTCTGCGTCCACTGTTTGAAAAGCATATGGACGACATTATCGAAGGTGAATTCTCACGCACTATGATGATCGACTGGGCCAACGATGACGCCAACTTGTTGAAGTGGCGTGCACAGACGGCTGATTCCTCTTTTGAGCAGGCTGCTGATTGCGATATCGAAATCACTGAGCAAGAGTTCTACGACAAAGGTATCTACCTGGTGGCAATGATCAAAGCTGGTGTTGAGCTGGCCTTTGAGACTATGGTTGCCTCGGGCATTATTGAAGAGTCGGCCTATTACGAATCACTTCATGAGACACCACTGATCGCTAACTGTATCGCGCGCAACAAGCTTTACGAGATGAACGTAGTGATCTCTGATACAGCGGAATACGGTAACTACCTGTTTACCCACGCTGCTGTGCCACTGCTGCAAGCCCATGCTAGCTCACTGACTCTGGAAGACTTAGGTGGCGGTTTGGCTGATAGCTCTAACGCAGTCGACAATCTTCGTCTGATCGAAGTGAACGACGCCATTCGCGACCATGATGTTGAAATCATCGGCCACGAACTGCGCGGCTATATGACTGATATGAAGCGTATTGTAGAAGCGGGCTAAGACCGCTACTGCACTACTGCACAGTGACCACTTCATCGAATCAAGCCTGGCTCTCAGCGCTTGGTTCGGTGAATCCTATAAGCTTATTCAATAACCTCCTTTAATAAACTCCTCAGACAAACTCCCTAGATACCCCCGCGATACGCATTACTATTCAAAAACAGCTATTTGTTAGTCGCTGTTTAAAACGCTGTACGCGGAAAAATTCTAGGTTACCTTTTAAAAGATGCTTCCGACGAAGTAAGAAAGACGAAGTGCGAAATAGCGTGCCGGGAAAAAGTTGCAGAAGAAAGTGTAGGAGAGGTTTTTTAGATGTATCAAAGCATCATTGGGCGAGCCTAATGCCTAGGCCCGCCCGACGAGATTACTGCAGTCTTATGCTCTTCTTTCAGCACCCATCAGTGCGTACCAACCGATATAGATGTAGCACAGCATTGGAATGATAAAGCTCAACTGAATACCCATGGTATCCGCTGCCACACCCTGAACCAATGGAATCAGTGCGCCGCCAACAATGGCCTGACAGACAAAGCCAGAACCTTTACTGGTCATGGATCCCAGACCTTTAACCGCAAGGGTAAAGATGGTTGGGAACATAATCGAGTTAAAGAAGCCCACTGCCAGAATCGACCACATCGCGACACTGCCGCTGGTGTTCATGCTGACCACGATCATGACGATAGCGATCAAAGCGTTAATCGCCAGATATTTAGTGTCGGCAATATAGTTCATCAGTACTGCGCCAATCAGACGACCGACCATGGCCGCGCCCCAATAGTAGGCAACCATCTCACCAGCTTCCGCTGTAGTCAGACCACCAATAGTGCTCTCAGAGAAGTAGTTGACCAGGAAGCTACCTATAGACACTTCGCCACCAACGTAAAGAAAGATTGCCAGCGCACCCAATACTAGGTGACGGTGCTGCCAAACGCTGCCTTCAGCTTTTTCTTCGCTTTCCACATGGGTCAGGACTGGCAACTTGATGCTGCGGAATACAATCGCCGCGACAACTAGCAGAGCAGCAATCATTAGGTAAGGACCCTGAACTGCTGAAGCATCTGCAGCCACAACACCGAGAATCAATGCAGCACCAACGATTGGGCCCACGGTGGTACCGAAGGAGTTTGCGGCCTGAGCCAGATTAAGACGGCTTGCAGCGGTCTTCTCTGGCCCCAGTGCTGCCACATAAGGATTGGCTGCAACCTGCAGAATAGTAATGCCACTGGCCAGAACAAAGAAGCCAAACAGGAACAGCGGATAGAGGTGCAGACTGGCCGAGGGGTAGAACAAACAGCAACCCGCAGCGGTGGTCAGCAGACCAATAACAATACCCTGTTGATAACCGACTTTATCGATTAATCTTCCAGCAAAGGGTGAAACAATAAAGTAGGCGCCAAAGAAACAGAACTGCACCAGCATGGCTTGGGTGTAGTTGAGATCAAATGACTCTTTTAAGAACGGAATTAAAATATCGTTTAAAACCGTGATAAAACCCCAAAAGAAAAACAGACATGTCATCGCGATAAACGCAAACGTTTGCTTTCCCTGAACCTGACCCTCTGCCACTTTTGCAGATGATGCTTCTGGTGTTGAACCTGCCATGAGATCCCCTCTTTAAATAAATAGTTGAGTTAATAATGTGACTTATTGTTTTAAATAGTGTTTTAAATAGTGGTTTCAATAAATTCTTATTAGTCGGAGGGTAAATCGCATCAAAGCTAGGCACAACAACTATTCGTTGAATGGGGCCTTCTTTAGGCTTGAATGCCTGTTTATTTGCCTGCTACTCCCTTGAGCTAGAAGAATTGAGGAAACGAGCCCAGTCTGCAGGGGTATCTATATCCATTGCCGCACAGGGAAGGTCGATTTCCACAAGGTCGATATCCGACCTCTGCAAGACCGCTTTAGCGCCACTATCACCTGACAACGCTCTGAGCTTGGCATATAGACTGCGGGGAAAGAGTGCCGGCACACCGCGACGGTCAGCGTAATAGGCAGACACTGTATTGCCGCCATCAAACGCATCCAGCAACAAATTAAGGTCACCAATGGTGAGGGCAACTTGATCGGCTAACAGAATTAACAAACCATCAGACTGAGGATCAATATTTTCCACGCCGACGGCAATGGATGCGCCCAAACCCTGCTGCCAGTTATTATTCAGAATAACCTTAGCGCCTGAAATCTGTGGTTCAATCTGTTGATGGTTGGCGCCCAGCACAACGGAAACCCGACCGGGACAAATCCCATTGGCCTTGTCTATGCAGTGCTGAACCAGTGATTTGCCATGGTGATTAATCAACTGCTTGGCAGAACCAAAACGGCTGGCAGCCCCTGCCGCAAGAATTAGCACCTCGACATTCAAAGTCATTGGCTGTTTTCAGTCACTGCTGTAAGCACGCCACTCAAGGACTGACCGGCAGTGCCCTGCAATACAGCATGGCACTCCGCCAAAATAGACAGAGCTATACCCTCAGGTAATTCAGCCCCAAGATTTAATCCGGCCGGCCCAGCAAGAGGAATGCACAGCTCTGATTCCTCAAGTTGCGCTAATGCCAACACCTGATGCTTGCGAGAGACCGGGCCCAACAGCGCCAAATATCCTATAGCGCTGCTCTGCAATGCTCTAATTGCGTCCGCATCCATCTGTAGGTTGTGGGACATCACCACTGCGGCATTCCAATGGACTGCAGACTCATGTTCCATCAGTTCATTCAGCGGCTGGCGCAGAATCTGATCCGCAGACATAAAGTATTCACGGCGGCCATTGGCGGGTCGCGAATCCCAGAGGGTCACAGTCCAGCCTAAGGTCTTGGCCATCTGCACCAATGGCTGAGCGTCGACACCAGCGCCGATCACCAACAGATGGGGCGGCGGGCTCAGCTTGGTGAGCAACCAAGTCTGATTATCTTTTTCTTTTAATTCTGAGGAGCATCTTTGAGCACAACAGTCCGCCGATGGCGGAGAAATTTGCCAGTGATTCTCGACAGCCCCATCAGTGGCAATAAGCTGAGAATAGAGGCCTGTTCCACCCTGACTTAGATGTTCATAAACCGCAATCAGACTGAGATAGTTACGCTCGGCCAAAATCGGCTGCAAGACAATATGTACTGTACCGCCGCAACCAATACCCAACTGAAAGGCAATATCGTCTTCATCGCCACCATCGTAACTCACTGTCAGAGTCTGCTTGTTCTGCATCACCCGCGCCGCCTGACGCTGAATATCCGCTTCTAAGCAACCGCCGCTGAGCAGTCCAAACTGTTGCCCGAGATCATTAAACAGCATCATCGCGCCAGCTCTGCGATAGCAAGGCCCAACCGTTTTATATACAGTCGCCAGCACCCAGAGATGCTCATCGCGAAGTGGGTGCCAATGGCTTAAAAGCTCGCTGAAATAATTATTCATGGCGTTACGCCTAGCAGCAGGTCAAGCAACTAGCTGAGCCTCAGTGGAAGATCACGCAAACGCTGCCCACTGGCCTTGAATACCGCATTAGCCACTGCTGGCGCCAAGGGCGGCAAGCCCGGTTCGCCGACACCCTCGGGATGTTCCTGACTCGCAACTATATGCACCTCAACCTCCGGAGCATCGGCCATACGCAGTATCGGATAGTCATGGAAATTACTCTGCTGGATCACGCCATCCACTAAGGTTATCTCCCCATGAAGGGCTGCAGTGAGGCCATAGACAATGCCGCCTTCTATCTGATCTCGAACAATTCCCGGATTCACCACCATGCCGCAATGAATCGCCGCGGTGACTTTATGGACGATAATTTGTGTCCCTTCAATGGAGACCTCTGCAATCTCAGCCACAGCCGAGCCAAAGGAGCTGTGAGTCGCCAGACCATGGAAATGCCCTTCCGGCAGTGGCTTGCCCCAACCGGCTTTGGCTGCAACCAGCTGGGTAGCTTCGGTGAGGCGCGGATTGTTTTTCATGTTGGCGAGGCGAAACTGCAGCTCGTCGATACCGGCACTCTGGGCCAGTTCATCAATAAAGGATTCTTTAAAAAAGGCATTGGATGAATGCCCAACCGAACGCCAAAAGCCGGTGCGCAGCCCTGGGTCTTGGGTGACATGGCGCACCGCTTTGTTGGGCGTATCATAGTCGGAATAAATACCATCACCGGCACTGGGGTCGGCAATGAAGCGGTTAAATATAGGCCGGCCAAGCTTGCTCAACCAGTCGACAAAGCGTTTATTGAGATAGTCGGGAGCCAGCGCATCGACCCACTCATCGAGCATATAACCCATAATATTTGGACCCACCCGACGCACAGCCCAGGTTTCAATAAGTCCCTGCTCTGAGACGCCAGCCTGCATACGCACTAACGCTGCAGGACGATAGAAGTCATTACTCATATCATCTTCGCGGCTCCAGACCAGCTGAATATTGCGCCCGGTTTGCTGCGCAATCAGCACCGCTTCAGCTACATCATCGCCAAGGCCGCGACGACCAAAACCACCGCCTAAAAAAGCCGGATGCACTTTCACCTTGTCGGCATCAAAGTCGCCGTAATAGACAGCAGCACCGGCAGAGGCTTGGATATTTTGAGTACCAAGATAAATTGCGCAGGCGTCACCATTGATTTCAACCGTGCAATTTAAAGGCTCCATAGTGGCGTGAGCTAAATAGGGTGCATAATAATCGGCGGCAACCACTGTTGCGGATTGATCCAACAACTTGTCACCCTCACCTTCATCACAGCACTCCAACCCTTTCTGACTACTGTCATTGAGGGTTTCGTTAAACTTGTTATAGATACTGTCTGATGACCAAGAGGCGAGTTCGGTTTTCTCCCAGTTCAGCTCAAGGGCTGCGGCGGCCTGTCGCGCTTGCCAGTACGACTGAGCGACAACGGCCACGCCGCTTTTAATCTGCACCACATCGACTACGCCGGACCGTTTTAGTGCAGCTGAGGCATCGAAGCCCAGCAGTGTCGCACCCAATACAGGGGATCTCACCACCACTGCCCGATAGAGATTTTCCACCTCCGCATCTATACCAAACTCAGCGCTTCCAGTGGATTTAGACAGGGCATCCAAACGCGGCCGTTCACGGCCGATTTGGTCAAACTGTTTGGGGCTTCGTAAAGGGGAATTTTCTGGCACAGGCATCAAAGCCGCCACGGCGACAAAATCACCAAAGCCATAAGACTTGTCCTCAACTATGACCTGGCCATCGGCTAAAGCAATTTTATCCAAGGGCTGATCAAGCTGCTTAGCTGCGGCATTGCGAATTGCCGCAGCAGTGTCAGCCGCCGCCTGTCGAAGGGGCAAAAACTGGGCGCGGGTCGCATTGCTGCCACCGGTTGCCTGCATGCCCATCTCTGGATTTTTATAGTCCTCGTGAAGACTGGCATGGCGAACATCAATGGCCCCTGGCTGAACCCGCAATTCCTCGGCAATCAGAGTGGTCAAACCATCGAGAATACCCTGCCCCATCTCACTGCTAGGCAGATAAAAAATAACCTGATTATCAGGCGTAATTTGAATAAAGGAGTTGGGTTCAAAGGCACCGGCAATAGAGGAATAGCCTCCGCCTTTAGCCGCAGCAGTGGAGCAACCGACGATCAATCCAGTGGCTGCTGCGCCAGTAGAGAGAAGAAATAGCCGTCTTGTCATGGACGCTTTTTTCATTAGCTTGCCTCCTTATTGGCCATCACGGGATCAAAGATCTCTACCACATTTCCCTGAGCACGCATCGCCTCAGCGCCAGACTTAATCGCCAATTTAATTTTGCTATAAGTGCCACAGCGACAGATATTGCCATTCATGGCCATCTCTATATCGTCGTCGGAGGGATTGGGATTTTTCGCTAGCAGGGCGCTGGCAGCCATAAGCTGACCCGACTGACAGTAACCACATTGTGGAACACTGTACTCAACCCAGGCCTGTTGCAATGGATGCAAATTATCTGGGGTACCCAGACCTTCAATACTGGTAATAGCGGCGCCTTGAACTGCAGAGATTGGCAGAGTGCAGCTGCGCACCGCTTCGCCATTAACATGCATGGTGCAGGCTCCACAGAGACCCATACCGCAGCCAAACTTGCTGCCCTTGAGTTTAAAGTGATCCCGCACTACCCATAACAATGGGGTATCCGGGTCAATATCCACTTGCACAGAACTATTATTCAGCTGGAAGGAAATCATGATTTGGTTAACTCGCTAAAGTAAGCATCATAGATTGCAGAGTAAAGAGAGAAACTTCAAGGGCTAAGAGACGTCAACAGTGACTGGCGATACCTCTTTCCTACGGGGAATCAGCTAGCCGCGCAACATACTGTGCATCACCTGCTTTAGGGCTTCGTGGAGATTGCGCATCTCATTAAGGTTATCCGGATCAGTCATCCAGTGATAAACAATGCCGCTCACCGAGGCTGTAAAGTGATCCGCAAGCATTCCCGCATCCACTGTCGATGGCACTTCGCCAGCAGCAATAGCCTGTTCAATCCAGCTAATAACATCGCCGCGACGGCGTTGATGGATACCTAAAATAACTCCTTTAAGCTGTGAATCTGGCGCCATAGAGTCAAACCAGAGACGGTAAAAAGCCTCCACATGTTTCGGCGCATCTTCACAGAACTTAATGTGGGCATCTAGAGCTGCAGCTATTGCCTGGTAGCCAAAGCTATTTGCCGTGACCTGCGTGAGCTCTCCGAGCCATTCATCGCCAACTGATCTGAGCACAAAGTCAAATAGACCCTCACGATTGCCAAAGCGATAACCCGCCAGCCCGCGCGAGTAACCCGCTTTTTCACCCACATCTTTTAACGTGACCAGGCCCGCCCCGCGCTCGACAATCAAGTCCACCGCCGCCTCAAGCATCTTGGCGTCGGAGATTTCTTTGCGCTCAACCTGAGTGAGTCGAAGGGCTTTGGCCATTGTTTACGAGTTCCTGAATTTATTTCACTAACGCATCATGCGCCGGTAGTTTGCGTCAGAAGTAGGCAAAAATGCACGCAGTGAATGCGCTTTAGTTAAAAAAATGACCGAATGAGTACATTTTTTTCGCCCTTCTGGCAGACAATACCAAGCATGATTACATGCTACGTCGATACTGGCCGCCAACATCGAATAACGCATTGGTGATTTCGCCCAATGAGCAGACTCGCACCGCGTCCATCAACACCTCAAAGCCGTTGCCGCCTTGGCTCACTGTATCCTGTAGGCGTTTAAGCATTTCCGCTGACTCGGCACTGTGGGTCTCTTGGAAAGCGCGCAGACGTTTAATCTGATTTTGCTTTTCAGCTTCAGTTGAACGAGCCAACTCAATTTCTACGGGCTCTTCTTCAGTCTCGCTAAGAAACGTATTCACACCCACAATTGGGAAAGAACCGTCGTGCTTCTTGTGCTCATAATACAACGACTCTTCCTGAATTTGGCCGCGCTGATAACCGGTTTCCATGGCACCGAGAACACCACCGCGATCGGAGATTTTCTCAAATTCCTGGAGTACCGCCTCTTCAACCAGATCAGTTAGCTCGTCGATAATAAACGCGCCCTGACTAGGATTTTCATTTTTCGCCAGGCCCCACTCCTGATTAATAATCAACTGAATCGCCAGCGCTCTGCGCACTGACTCTTCCGTGGGCGTGGTAATGGCTTCGTCATAGGCATTGGTGTGCAGGCTATTACAATTATCGTAAATCGCGATTAAGGCTTGCAGGGTAGTGCGAATATCATTGAAGTTCATTTCTTGAGCATGCAGAGAACGGCCGGAAGTCTGAATATGGTATTTCAGTTTTTGGCTCCGCGGATTGGCGTCGTAAAGATCGCGCATGGAGGTCGCCCAAATACGGCGAGCCACTCGACCCATTACGGTGTACTCCGGATCCATACCGTTGGAGAAGAAGAACGACAGGTTGGGGGCAAAGTCATCGATGTTCATGCCCCGAGCTAGGTAGGCTTCGACAAAGGTAAAGCCATTGGACAATGTAAAGGCCAGCTGAGAGATCGGGTTGGCACCGGCTTCGGCAATATGGTATCCGGAAATCGACACTGAGTAGAAGTTGCGAATCTGCTCATCGATAAAGTACTGCTGCATATCACCCATCATGCGCAAGCTAAATTCGGTTGAGAAGATACAGGTATTCTGACCCTGATCTTCCTTGAGAATATCTGCCTGCACTGTACCGCGGACGCGCTTCAAGGTATTGCTGCGCAGTTCTTGGAACTCACTGTCCTTGGGCTGACGACTGTGTTCGGCAACAAACTGATCGACCTGCTGATCAATCGCGGTGTTTAAAAACATTGCCAAGATAGTCGGCGCCGGACCATTAATGGTCATAGAAACCGAGGTGGTTGGATTACAGAGATCAAAGCCATCATAGAGGGCTTTCATATCATCCAAAGTACAGATGGAGACACCAGCATTACCTACCTTGCCGTAAATATCCGGACGCTCATGGGGATCAAAGCCATAGAGAGTAACCGAATCAAAGGCAGTAGACAGACGCTTGGCAGCGGAGTGCTCAGACAGCGCCTTAAAGCGGCGGTTGGTTTTAAAGGCATCGCCCTCACCGGCAAACATGCGCGCTGGATCTTCGCCTTCGCGTTTAAAGGGAAAGACACCGGCAGTGTAAGGAAACTCACCGGGCAAGTTTTCACGCATCAGCCACTTGAGCAGCTCGCCATGATCTTCAAAGCGCGGCAGGGATACTCGAGAGATCTTGTTACCAGCCAAGGAAATCGTATTAAGTTTAGTGACAATCTCTTTGCCATTGGGCAGGACATCTACTTTGGTGTCGCCACTGTAGGCTTCCACCACTGCTGGCCAACTCTCTAACAGATTGCTCGCTTTGACGTCCATGGCCTGTTTGCGTTCGGCAATCAGGCTATCAATAGTCTCTGGTGCATCGCTGCCATTTTCCAACAGCATAGCTTTGGTCGCGGCGAGCTGCTGCTGCTGGCGGGCCAGATTGGCCTGCACCGCAACCT
This sequence comes from Gammaproteobacteria bacterium MOLA455, assembly GCA_000511875.1. Classification (GTDB taxonomy): domain Bacteria; phylum Pseudomonadota; class Gammaproteobacteria; order Pseudomonadales; family Porticoccaceae; genus HTCC2207. Next base: position 129,438 of record AZIN01000003.1, on the reverse strand, counting down.
GCTTGTGATAATTGCGCACACTGGCGGCAATCTCAGCTAAATAACGCTGGCGGTCTGCTGGCACGACCACGGTTTTTTCCGATGGTGTGCGGCGATCGACTTTCGCCAGATGCTGTTTAAAGCTGCGCAGTCCGCGGTTTTGTAAAAGTACCACCAACTCCTGATAGGCGGCAGTGACACCATCATCATTAAAGCGTGAAGCGATAGTGCCAAATACAGGCATCTCGTCCGGCGACTGAGTCCAAGCTTCGCGGTTGCGCTGCACCTGCTTGCACACATCGCGATAGGCATCGTCGCTGCCCTTGCGATCAAATTTATTGATAATCGCCAGCTCGGCATAATCGAGCATATCGATCTTTTCCAACTGACTCTGGGCACCAAATTCCGGGGTCATGACATAGATTGGAATATCCACATAGGGGACGATTCCCGCATCACCCTGACCGATACCTGGAGTCTCAACCACGACCAGATCGAAACCACCGAGACGCAGTGCACAGACAATATCCTTGAGCGCTGCCGGCACTTCACCGGTGGCACCACGGGTACCTATAGAACGCATATAAATAGAGGGATGATAGATCGCATTCATACGTATGCGGTCACCCAGTAAGGCACCACCGGTTTTGCGTCGAGTCGGGTCAATGGCCAGTACGGCGATCTTGAGCTCATCGGCGCTGTCTTGACGGAAACGACGAATCAACTCATCAGTTAGTGAAGACTTACCAGCACCACCGGTACCGGTGATTCCGAGAACCGGCACTGTATTGCTAAGAAACTGGGCCTGCTCACGGAGTGAACTCTGCTGCTCTGAACTGAGCTCGTCGCGTTCAATGGCAGTGATTAAGCGAGCTAGATTGTTGCGGCCCAGGTTATCAGGAAGCTCACTGGAAAGCTCAGCTGCGGCCACAGTGACATCGCTGTAAGCACCCAGTGAACAGCGCTCAATCATATCGTCGATCATGCCCACTAGACCCAGATTTTGACCATCGTAGGGGGAGTAGAGACGTTCGACACCATAGGCCTCAAGCTCTTTAATTTCAGCTGGAACAATAACACCGCCACCGCCGCCAAAGACTTTAATATGTTCGGCACCCGCTTCTTTTAGTAGGTCCACCACATATTTAAAGTACTCGACATGACCGCCCTGATAAGAGCTGATTGCAATACCCTGAGCATCTTCCTGCAAAGCTGTCTGAACCACTTCGGCCACCGAGCGGTTGTGGGCCAGGTGGATAACTTCAACACCGGCACCCTGCAGAATACGGCGCATAATATTGATCGCGGCATCGTGGCCATCAAAGAGGCTGGCTGCGGTAACAAAGCGCAGGGGAATGCCTTTATTCTGTGCCGGACTTGAGGGTGCAGAATTGGCTGAGGTGCTGGCGGAAACAGTAGAAGTAGTCATTGGATTTTCCATTTAAATTATCAATAGGCGCAGTTTAGTTATCTTGCTTGTTGCACGCAAGTTAGTTTTAAACCTAATAAAGCCCAGACAGGGCCTTAATCATAAAAATGTTTAATGGGAAATGGCTAAAAAGAAGCCTTATTGAGGAATATCTGAGCCGTAACCAAAGTAGTCAGCAATCGCCAAACCCGCCGCCACACTTGTGAATGGGTCGTGCTCAACAACCTTACCGGGAAACTGATTTTCGAGAATATCTTTAACCGCAGGGATTAATGAAGAACCGCCGGTGCGCAACACCAGATCAATATCCTCCGCCTCCAGTCCAGCCTTATCGAGGATTAAACTCACGGCCTGCTCCAATTCAAACAGCTGATCGGTGATCATCAGTTCAAACTCCCAGCGATCCAGCCTGACCTCAATATCGATCTCGGGGATATCCAGCACCGCAGAATCAGACACTGACAGCTCAGCTTTAAACGCCTTGATCGCCTCAAATACCTGATAGCTGTAGTTCTGCTTAATCAGATCATAGAGACGCTTAAACTTAATCGCTCCCTCATCCGGCAGCACCATGCGCTGCATCACCGAGGCGGTGTATTTGTTCTGATTGAGCATATAACTCACTGGCCAATTGATTAGCAGCTCTTCAAACTCGGCAAAGGGGAACAGCGTATCCACCTCGCTGCCATCGACCATACGCGACCAGCGCTCGCCCTTGCCCAGCAGCGGGAAAACCAGTTCGCGGAAAATCGTTTGGTCGATTTTGTCGCCACCCAGGGCAATACCATGGGTCGCTTCAACGGAAAACTCGGTGCCCTTGCGGCGCAGAATACAAAAGTCGAGAGTGCCACCACCAAAATCCACGGTCAGCATCAGCTGATCGCGACTGTGGGGATAGTTATACAGATAGCTGATGGCCGCCGCTGTGGGTTCCGGGCAAAAGCTTTGATCGGTAATCCCGGCATGGCGATAGGATTCACTGAGGCGCTGCAGCGCAATATTATTGCGGCCCTGCTCCATACCCTCAAAATTCACAGGATGGCCAATACAGGCGCGACTACTGTCATCGACACTCAGTTTCAAGGCTTTGCGAATACCCACCAGTATGGGAGTAACCAGTGCTACCAAGCGAAACGGGCGACTGAAAATCACTGTTTTATCACTGGCGGTATTACCCAACAAGCGCTTGGTGCCGCGGAACAGTCGCCCCGGCAGGCTGGCGTCGTTAAAGGCCTGCCCGTAAATCTTACTGGTTTCCGACTCACTGGCTGGGCCATCGGCGGTCCCGGCACTGGTGCGCGCCTCGCCAATCACCTCGACACTGAGTTCCACCTTGCGGCCCTGATTGTCACTAATATAATCATCGATCGCTAGCTGACCTATGGTCGAGACGAAATCTCGATCTATATAATTGGCCGAAGGCATAATGGGGTTGAGCTCACTGAGCTGAACCAGCCTGACCTGTTCGCCATCAAAAATTGCCGCAGCACTGTTGCTGGTGCCAAAGTCGATACCGATGCCAAGTTTAAATGGCTTGTCAGAGCTATTGTTTTGCATGAGAGAGGGTCACTGATAGTTAAAAATAATCGCGTTATTTTAGACTAATTTTCTAATCAGCTAAGCTAAAGTTTGGTTAATCCAGTTAATAATCAAAAATAGCCTGTGAACAGATGCAAACAGACCAAAACCTGTAGACTTAAAACACCTTTTAATCGGCAGCGATTCATTATGTACCCACTCGACTATATCCAGCCCGTCTTCCGTCCACCCAGTGAAGGCCGTTCGCTCATCCTCCAGGTGACCAATGGTTGCTCTTACAACAAGTGCAGTTTCTGTGAAATGTACACAGATCAACAGAAGCGCTTTAGCCCAAAGCCTATCGAAAAAATTGAACAAGAATTGCGTGGCCTTGCCAAAGCCGGCTATCCGGTTAAGCGCGTATTTTTAGCCGACGGCGATGCCATGACACTGAGCACTCGGCGTCTGGTGGATATTCTGCAGATGATTAACAAATACTACCCAGATGTGCAGCGGGTCTCCTCCTATTGCCTGCCGCGCAACCTGAAAAAGAAAACCATCGAAGAGCTGAAAGATCTTCGTGATCTAGGCCTCAGCCTGATGTATGTCGGCTGCGAGAGCGGCGACAATGAAGTGTTGCGACTGGTCAATAAAGGTGAGGATTACGACTCCTCCCTGGTGGCCCTGCAAAAGATCAAACAGGCGGGTATGAAAAGCTCGGTAATGATTTTGAATGGACTCGGCGGTCCCGAACTCAGCGAGCAACATGCACTTAACTCCGCCAAACTGATGAATGCTGCTCAGCCAGACTACCTCTCGACACTGGTGGTGGAATTTCCCGGTGGCAGCGAGCGCTTTGAAGAGGCCTTTGAAGGTCGCTGGCGCAAGCTCGGAAAATTCGAATTATTTCATGAGATGCAGATATTGCTGAGCAACCTAGAACTGGAAAAAACCATCTTTAGAAGTGATCACGCGTCCAATTATCTGGTACTGAAAGGCGTACTGGGTAAAGACAAGGAGCAGTTGCTATCGATTGTGACTACGGCAATTAATCAGCCCGGCATGATTCCACTGCGCGAGGAATGGCAGCGCGGCCTCTAATTGCAGGCAACACTCTTAGTGGAAAAAACTGGGGTTAGTGACTAGCTTTAATAGCACAGGGAGGTCACAACCTATGACTAACAACAGTCGCAATATATTTATATTTGCCGCTAGCTGTATTTCGCTACCGTTTATTCTTAGTCTGATAATTATTGTTGTTCTCTCATAGATCCCATAGAGTGTCGGAACCCACGTTTAAATTACAAGAAGAGAGGCGACTATATGAAATTTTTGGACAACCTTTTAGATGGCCATGAAGAGCGATCCTACGCGTTAATGCGAATTGTTACTGGGTTCTTATTTATCTGGCACGGAACCCAGAAACTAATCAACTTTCCCGCTGAATTCCCCTACCCTCTCAGCCCATTAATGTACTCCGCGGGCGCCATTGAACTGGTCGGCGGTGTGCTGGTCATGATTGGACTGCTTACTCGCCCAGCGGCCTTTATTTGCAGTGGCACCATGGCTGCGGCCTACTGGATGGCTCATGGTATGAACAGCGTCTTCCCGATCCTTAATAAAGGCGAATTAGCGGCCTTGTTCTGCTTTGTCTTTTTGTATATTGCTGTACGCGGCGCAGGAATTTGGAGTCTGGATAAGCGACAAGCCTAAAGGCTTGTCGTCCTGAGCAGAGTCGAGGGATCTGGTGCCGACTGGCTGAGATCCCTCCACTGAGGTCGGGGCTAACTAAAAAGATCTGTGATACTGAGATAGCGCAGTGAACCGAAGGATCCCCTGTAGCATTGCAGCCTGACCTTTGCGCGCAGTACGCCAATAAACATCAAATAAAAAAATAATAAGAAGGCACCCATGAAAGTGACCCCTTTCTCCCCCAACTGCGGCGCAGTTGTCAGCGACCTGCAGCTTGCGACCATGAGCGACGCTCAACTAGAGCAGCTGCGCGCAGCCTTCACTGAACATGGCCTGCTGTTTTTCCGCGATCAGGAACTGCCTCCAGAAGAGCATCTGCGTTTTGCCAACCGCTTTGGCAAAATCGTAGTAAATAAATTTTTTAAAACCACTGAAGAATCTCCACTTATCGCCGAGGTGCGCAAGGAGAAAACCCAGCAGACCAATATAGGCGGCGGCTGGCATACAGATCATTCCTACGATGATATTCCAGCACTAGGCTCCATCTTGGTCGCACGAACACTGCCAGAAACTGGCGGCAATACGCAGTTCGCCAATCTGGCAGCGGCCTATGATGCTCTCACAGAAAAGCTTAAAAAACGTCTCGAAGGTCTGCGTGCGGTTCACTCCAACACACACCTCTATGGCGAGAATGGCCTCTATCGATTTACTGACCTAAAGGATCAGCTTGGCGGCATGGATCGCGTCGGCGACGCCACTCATCCAGCAGTCATTATTCATCCTCAGAGCGGCCGCAAGGTACTCTATGTAAATCCAGGCCATACGATTCAATTTGAAGGCTGGGAGTTTGATGAGAGTCGCGAACTACTCGACGAGCTCTATGCCCATGTGGCGCAACCAGAGTTCACCTGCAGCTTTAATTGGCTGCCGGGCTCGGTTACCTTTTGGGATAACCGCTGCACCTGGCATCAGGCCGACAACGACTATCAGGGGCAGATGCGTCTAATGCATCGAATCACACTCCAGGGCAGTAAATTAAAGGCTGCTTAAATCCACAAACCGGTCAACCAACAGCAAAACCTGCGATAATCTGCCCATGCCCAGTATGCGTAAAAAGTCTGACCTCCCCAGCAAGATCTGCCCGGTCTGCGAGCGTCCTTTTGTATGGCGTAAAAAGTGGCAGCGCTGTTGGGATGAAGTGCGCTTTTGCTCGGTGAAATGCAAAGCGGCACGAAACAAATCCGAGCACTCTAACTAACAAAACCTAACCAATAAGACTCTTAAATATGCCCTCCTCCACCGACAGCAACAGTCCCGTCACTTGGGATGTTCTTATTATTGGCGCCGGCCTTGCCGGACTCAGCGCGGCAAATGATTTGCACCGAGCGGGCCTCACAGTATTGGTTGTCGATAAGGGCCGTGGCCTCGGCGGTCGTCTGGCGGGACGTCGTATAGGCGATGCCACTTTTGATCACGGCGCGCAGTTTATGACCGCCCGCGATTCACGCTTTAAAGCCAGCGTTGCCGAGTGGATTGAAGCCGGTGTTGCGGAAGAGTGGTACAGCAGCTATCCAGGACATGCCAATGGTCATCCTCGATATCGCGGCGTGCCCACTATGACTGCAGTGGCGAAATATTTGGCTACCGATATAAATGTGCTGCGCACCACCAGAGTCGAGAGCATCACTCAAGAAAGTGCCCAAGATAATCAGCTCTGGTCAGCGGCCTTGGACAATGGCGATACCATTAGTGCCAAAGCGCTGTTAATTACCTCGCCGGTGCCACAGACCATCGACCTACTCGCCTCGGGCAATATCGCAGTGCCAGCGGACAAGCAGGCGCGCCTGGATCGCATTGACTATGAAGCCTGTATTGCCGTGATGGCCGTATTGGATGGCCCAACGGCGATTCCGGTTCCCGGTGCCACCGCGTTTGACGAGGGCCCAATTGGCTGGATCAGCGACAACCTGCAAAAAGGTGTCTCGAAGATTCCCGCAGTAACCATTCATGGCAGCGGCGATTTTAGTGCCGAGCATTATGAAGACGACAAAATGCAAACCGGCCAAACGTTGATTGATGCAGCGGCGCCCTATTTGGGGAATGCCAAGGTCACCGAATATCAGGTTCACGGCTGGCGCTATAGCAAACCCTCAGTAGTCGACCCTGAAGCCTGTATGCTACTCAGCGAATCCACCGATCTGCCGCCACTGGCACTGGCCGGAGATGCCTTTGCCGGGCCGCGCTTTGAAGGTGCAGTGCTATCCGGTTGGGCAGCGGCCAAGAGCTTAATTGCTGCGCTGGCGTAAAGCCGCCTATACTGTGGCCAAACAACCTCACACAAGTAGCCTGCCCCTATGACCGATCTTCATACCCGCAGTGGCTCAGCCTGCGAACTCTGTACTAACAGCGAAAATCTCTCGGCCTATGAGTTGCCACCCAATAGCGACGGCAGCACCGAGCAGTCATTGTTAGCCTGTGACATCTGCCTAGATCAGATCAATAATCCGGACAAGGTGGACGTCAATCACTGGCGCTGTCTCAACGACAGTATGTGGTCTCAGGTACCGGCAGTTCAGGTTATGGCCTGGCGTATGCTCACTCGCCTCAGTGCCGAGGGCTGGCCGCAAGAATTATTGGACATGATGTATCTGGATGATGAGACGCTGGCCTGGGCCAAGGCAGGAGTGGAAGATGAGTCAGACAACGATGGCGTTATTCACAAAGACAGTAACGGCGCAGTGCTTAGCGCTGGCGATACGGTAACACTTATAAAAGATCTGGATGTAAAGGGAACCAGCTTTACCGGCAAGCGCGGAACAGCAGTGCGCAATATTTCACTGGTGCAGAGCAACCCTGAACATATAGAAGGTCGTGTCAACGGCACGCAGATCGTAATTTTAACCAAGTTTGTAAAGAGAGTGAACTAATGGCGGGACAAACAGAACAAGAACTGCGCATTCAACTGGCAGCATGCTATCGAATTTTTGATTATCTCGGCTGGTCGGAGATGATTTTCAACCATATCACGATGAAAGTGCCTGGTGATCAGGAGCACTTTTTAATCAATCCCTACGGCCTCCATTACAGCGAAGTCACGGCGTCTAATCTGGTTAAAGTTGATATTGAAGGCAACATAGTCGAACCCACTGACTACGCGGTTAATCCCGCCGGCATTATTATCCACACGGCAATTCACGCTGCCCGCAAAGACGTGCATTGTATTGCGCATGTCCACACCGACGCAGGCATGGCCGTAGCCTGTTCTGAGGAAGGGTTGCGCACCGATAACTTTTACTCTGCACTGCTGCAAAACCGCATTGCCTACCATGACTTTGAAGGCATCACGGTAATGGACGATGAGAAACCGCGCTTGTTGGCTAATATGGGCGACAAGAATATGCTTATCCTGCGCAACCATGGTTTATTGACCTGCGGCCGCACTATTCCAGAAGCCTTTATGAATATGTGGGCTCTGCAGCGCTCCTGCGAAGTTCAGGTGGCCTGTGATGCGACCGGCAAACCGCTGATTCCAGTGCCGGATAAGGTGTTGGCCCAGACTGAGCAGTTGATGGCCATGCAGAGTATGGGACAGCCAGCTGGTGAGCTGGAGTTTAACGCCATGGCGCGGGTTATTGATAAGATTGATTCATCCTATAAAGACTAAGGCTGGTCGGCTCCGCTCACTGTCATCCTGCGCGAAGCCGAGGATCTCTTTGCCGGATGGCACCTACCTCGATTGAGACCTTACAACATTATTAGTCTACTGCCTGTCGAGGGAGATCCCTCCACTGCAGTAGGGGTTACATGAGTGGAGGTCGAGATGGCTGTGGCCTTGATCAAACTGTTATTTCAACAAATCACGAGAAATAATCAGCTTCATAATCTCATTGCTACCCGCATAAATACGCTGCACTCGCGCATCAGCAAAGGCGCGACAAACAGGGTATTCCCACATATAACCCCAGCCGCCAAACAGCTGCAAACATTCATCCGCAACCTTACACTGCAGATCAGTGGTCAGTAATTTGAGCTTTGAAGCCGTCACTGTATCCAATTTATCTTCAAGCAACAGCTCAGTGCAGCGATCCAAAAACACCTCAGCACAGCTCACCTCTGCAGATAACTCAGCAAGTTTAAACTGTGTATTCTGGAACGAAGCAACATTGGTCCCAAAGGCTTTACGTTCTTTGACATAGTCGACAGTGGACTGCATTACTGCCTGACACATACCGTTGGCAGTAACTGACACTGAGAGTCTCTCCTGAGGCAGATCCTGCATCAGATAGACAAAACCACGCCCCTCTTCACCGAGCAGGTTGTCTTTGGGAATCCGCACATCCTGGAAAAATAGCTCAGAGGTATCCTGCGCTTTTAGTCCCAACTTCTCGAGATTTTGACCCTTGGTGAATCCAGGCGTGCCCGCTTCAACTAAAAACAGACTAATTCCTTTAGAACCCGCATTCACGTCAGTCTTAGCCACAACAATCACCAAACCGGATTTCTGCCCGTTGGTAATAAATGTCTTCGAACCATTCAAGACCCACTCATCACCGTCGAGAACTGCAGTGGTTTTAGTGCCCTGCAGATCTGAACCGGCACTGGGTTCTGTCATCGCAATAGCTGTAATCAGTTCACCGGAAACGCAGCGGGGCAAATACCGCTGCTTCTGCTCTTCACTGCCATAGCGCACTATATAGGGAACCGCGATATCCGAGTGCAGAGTCCAGCCTAACCCGGTACAACCGGCGTGACCAATCTCTTCATTAACAATACAGTTGTAGCGAAAATCAACGCCAACACCGCCATACTCTTCAGGCACAGTGGGGCATAAAAAACCCTGTTCACCAGCCTTCAACCAGATATCGTCGCTGACCATGCCATCTTTTTCCCACTGATCATGATGCGGCACTGCCTCAGCCTGAAGAAATTTACGCACTGTGTCGCGGAACATATCGTGGTCGGAATCATATAGGGTACGTGGAATCATAATCGGAGCTCTTTAAGGTTTAGTGAATCTCTTCAGCCGTTAACATTTCGCGGCCATCACATTCCAATTATGATTTATTGTGCATTGCGAAAGGGTAATTCTGCTGACAAAAGGTCGGGTTTCCGTGACCGCAGCGTTCCGAGCAAAGGCAATTGATAAACTCGAAGGCTAAATTAACTGGCCAACTGCAATAAAGACTAGCATGCCAGCGCCAATCGTCCAGTAAATATTGCCTGTTTTATAGGCGGCAGTTACAGCTGCCGCGGCACCCCAGAGATAGGGATTAGATAGACTTAAATCAAGCTGCTCACGGCGCACAAATAATATCGGCGCAAGAATAGCGGCCAACACAGAGGGGCCGCTGTAACTGAGCAGCAAACGTAGATTAGGCCCGAGACGAACTGGCAGTCTGCCCTCAAGAAACAGATAGCGAGTGGCAAAAGTAATACCAGCGAGCAACAGAATAGTTAGCAAAGTCACGATCCACCTCTCCATTGACCGCTGAGTTTATTCACTATAAAGCCGACCACCATGGCCAGAAGGGCCGCACAGATAAGCCCCAACTCAAAATGCCACAGCGTGAAAACTACCGAGACTGTGGCAGCGGTCAACACCGCCGCCAGCGTCGCTAGGGATTTAATACCGGGAACCACTAGAGCGATAAAGGTAGCCGCAATAGCAAAATCCAAGCCTAAATCAGTTAGATCAGGGAGCGAGGCACCTGCAACAATACCGACGAAGGTCCACAGATTCCAGGCCAAATAAAAACTGCCGCCGGCAGCTAAGCCATAATAGAGGCGCAATTTTCCGAGATAGGCACGGCGGTGACCCGACAACGCGAACAATTCATCGGTAAGCAGAAAACCAAGACTTAGACGCCAGCGCAGGGGCTGAGGACTGAGGCGCTCGCGCAGAGACAGACCGTAGAGAAAGTGCCGGGAACTAATAATAAAGGCTGTAAACAACACAGTGAACAGCGAACTGTTATCAGCGATTAATTCCACAGTGACAATCTGAACCGCACCGCCAAATATAATCCCTGAAAACAGCTGCGCCTCAAGCCAACTAAAACCCCGCTGCACAGCCAGGGAGCCAAATAATATACCCCAGGGCAGCACAGCCAGACTCAGAGGCAGCATATCCATCACCCCTCGCAGGGTGGCAATTTTTAGGGCTCGCTTTATAGCGCTCATGATCTATTCACTGGTTGGCTGGGGGTGAAAACAACAATATAAGTTTTTACATTAGCCCAACACACAGGCACTTGTTACAAAAACTTACGCAGCAACCAGTGAGGCATTAAATCGGCCACAAAGGCTACGTAGCGCCAGCGTTTAGTAATAAAGATATGGTTTTTCTTTTTCAATAAACCAGTGACCATCTGGGCAACGCCCTTTGCCACTGGCGCCATCCACAGGGGATTACCATGTACCATCGGTGTTTTTACAAAGCCCGGTTCAATGGTTGTAACGGTTATAGGTAGCCCGCTTCTAATGGCGCGCTGACGCATACCGGCGAGATAGTTTGAAACAAAGGCTTTGGTGGCGTGATAGGTGACAGTCTTGGCACCAAAAATATGCGCGGCCACCGAGGAGATACCAGCCAAATGCCCTGCACCGCGCTGGGTAAAGTGCTCCATGGCAACAATCGTCAGCGCTGCAAAACCGCGGACATTCACATCGATCATTTCCCGTTCAGCGGCCCATTCAAGTTTATGCTCAAACAGGCCGACACCGGAACTCAGAACGATAAGCTCTACATCCCCCATGCGGGCAATCAAATCTTCTAATTCTGACTGGGACTGTTCCGCGTTAGTCACATCTGTAGCTTGGACAAAATGGCTGCCCGGCAATTTCTCTACCAACTCATTGAGCAGCGCTTCGCGGCGACCCATCACACCCAACTGATAACCTTTGTCTGCCAACTGAATTGCCAACTCATAACCTAGCCCGGAACTGGCGCCAACGATAATTGCCTGCTTCATATGTCTCCCCTGCCGCCATTTAATAAGCGGCTATTATTATGTGAGCTTAGCGCTGAATGCGAAATGGCCCTATGAATAGAGTCTGTGCTCATAAAAAACAACGCAGTGTAACCAAATAGTCTCGGGCTGGCGCTCAAAAAATCGGTTTTTTAACCAATTGAGAATCGTTACATCGAGTAATCAAATATTCGACCCGACCATCTGACATAAGACGGCTCTTATTGATTTCGAAGTAGTCGAGATAGCCTTTAAGATCGCGCTGTGAGTGGGGATAGACTGGGCGCTGTTGGTCGCTGCGCGGACACTGAGTCAAGGTGTCACTTGCCATTAAGCCATAACAGGAGTTGGGTAGCTGGCAGCGAGAGTTGAGAGACCCGACACCAAAGCCCCTGGTGTGCTCGGCGACGTAGGGCTGCAACGCCTCGATAAAAGCCTTGATCAGAGTGCCGTCGAGATAATTAAAAAAATCCCAGAACAAACAAATATCAATAGTGCAATTGTCGGGGATATTGAGTGCCTGGCGGAACAGGGACACTAGCTCTTGGTGACTGATGTCTTCACTGATCTCAGTGACAAATGCTTCTGAGTAGAGATCCAAAAAAAATAATTTACTTTTGAACTGGCTGAAAAAGTTTACCGTGGCCGCCATAGCCATACCCACATCGAGAACCACTAAATGCTTATCAGCCTGGGGTGAATCGAGGGCCGCCGCAACGAGATTACTGTGCAACGTTGTGCACAGGGCATAGTCCTGAGAACTGGCAGATAGTGCCATGTTATTTTCAACCCGCGACCTAAACACTGTTAGCTAATCGTCGTTTAGGAAACGCTGGATTTTTCGGAGGTTGCAGCACCTGGAAATAGATCTGCTTTAGCGTTGGCAACAGCCTTGATGCCGGGCTGCTCTTCTGGGTCCATCTCAATGCTACCTTTAAATTTGGCACCATCTTCTAAGTTGACCCGCGGCGCATCTATATTGCCAAGCACATCACCGGATTTTGAAATAATAACTTTTTCGCCAGCGGAAATGTCACCTTCAACCTTACCTTCAATACGCACAATTTTTGCGCTGATATTGGCTTTCAGCTGACCTGACTCACCTACTGTAACTTCATGACCAGTGGCAGAAATGGTGCCTGACACTTTTCCTTCGACAATTAAATCTTCAGCACTGGTAATGTTTCCGTCTATAACAACTGTTGGACCAATCATAGCTTTACCTCCAATAGATACCGACGCTCGCTTGAGGGTTTCGCTTGACCCACGAGATGACTTTTTAAGTACAGACCGACTAGTGTCCCTATCTTTTTTAACATTAAACATCGAAACGTCCAATTTATAATTTCATACGATGGACCATGCTACCAACTTACTATCAATACAGCCAGTGTAAACACCGACTTTTTATTTGACAGACCACACAGACCTTAGGCTCCGGGCTAGCTACTGAGTTGCTCAACCTGCTGTTGGATATCAAACCACTGCTCTTCATTTTCGGATATCGACTTTTTAATTTCAGCCTGTAGGACAAGCTGGTCTTTTAAAACCTGTTTGTTAATGTCCTGATATAAATCAGTCTCAGCCAAACGCAGCTCTATTTCTTTTAGCTGCCCATGAAGTTTTTCTATTTTCTTTTCCAACTGTGAGGATTTTTTGCTAAGGGGCGCAAGAGTTTTACGCACATCAGCAGACTGCTGTCGCTGACGTTTTTTTTCGGCGGCACTGAGAACATCGACTGGAGCAGCGGGTTCGATAATGTCTTTAATTATTGGATTACTTTGATCGACATTTTTTTGGCCCGACTCTATAGGAACACGGTTAAAGTTTTTGAGCCATTGCTGATAATCTTTTAGATCGCCCTCAAATTCCTTAACGGTGCCATCTGCAACCAAATAAAATTCATCAACAGTATTACGCAGTAGATGTCGATCGTGAGAAATCACCACCAAGGCACCTTCATAACTCTGCAGTGCAAGAGTCAAGGCATGGCGCATTTCCAAATCCAAATGGTTAGTGGGCTCATCGAGCAACAATAGATTGGGCTTTTGCCAAACAATTAGAGCCAGGGCAACGCGCGCTTTTTCACCGCCGGAAAATGCCTTAATCGGCTCCAATGCTTTGTCACCATGAAAATCAAATCCACCGAGAAAATTTCGCAACTCTTGATCTGTAGATTTTGGGCTGATGCGCTGAAGATGTAAAAATGCGCTGGCCTGCAAGTCTAGAACTTCTAACTGATGCTGTGCGAAATAGCCGATTTTTACATTTTCACCATAAACTCTCTCGCCACTAAGCAGATCCAGGTCGCCGGTTAAACTGGCTATCAAGGTAGATTTACCGGCACCATTTGGCCCCAACAACCCGATGCGGGTTCCCGGATGAAGATCAAAATTAACATGGGACAAAATAGTTTTTCCGTCGTAACCCAAATCTCCCTGACTTATATTAGCCAGTGCACTATGAGCTTTTTTGCCCTGCGCAAAACTAAAGTAGAACGGTGAATCTATATGCGCCGGCGCAATATCTTCCATGCGCGCTAATTCTTTTACCCGACTTTGAGCCTGTTTGGCTTTTGATGCTTTGGCTTTAAAACGGGTAATAAATTCTTCAACTTCTTTTCGACGTTTTTGCTGTTTTTCAAAACTCGCCTGTTGCAATGCCAAACGTTCACCACGGACACGCTCAAAGGTCGAATAATTGCCTTTGTAGGCGTTGGTTTTGCAATGTTCCACATGAACAATACGGTCCACAACATTATCAATAAAATCGCGATCATGTGAAATAATCAGCAGTGTTCCGGTATAGCTTTTTAACCACTGCTCTAACCAGAGCGTGGCATCCAAATCCAGGTGATTGGTCGGCTCATCGAGCAACATTAGATCCGATGGGCTCATTAAGGCCTGGGCCAGATTTAAACGAATGCGCCAGCCGCCTGAAAAACTGTTAACTGGGCGGTCGAGCTCTGACTGGTCAAATCCCAAACCATGCAACAACTGCTCGGCACGATAATGGGCATCAAAGCCATTGGCGTTATCTAACTTTTCATATTCGAGAGCCAGGCGATCGTGATTTTCATCGGCTAAGGCTTTTTCGATAGCGCGCTCAATCTTGCGAATCTGCGGATCGCCATCGAGGACAAAGTCCACAACACTGCTCTCTGAGTTGGCTAATTCCTGTGCCATATGGGCAACACGCCAGTCTTGGGGAATAAATAACTCACCGGCATCGGCGCTAATTTTTCCCATCAGCAATTTGAATAGGCTCGACTTGCCGCTGCCATTGGCACCGATAATACCTATATGTTGGCCTGGGTGGACGACGAGTTCAGCGTCTTGCAGCAATACTTTAGTGCCGCGACGCAGCTCGATGTCAGTTAATGTAATCATATTGAGGTTATTACCAGTAAATTATTCAAGACCGAGGAAGCCACCGGACTGGTGACTCCAGAGATTGGCGTAAAGGCCATTGGCAGCAAGCAGTTGTTGGTGAGTGCCCTGCTCAACAATCACCCCCTGATCAAACACAATAAGCTTGTCCATAGCGGCGATAGTGGAGAGGCGGTGGGCGATGGCAATCACCGTTTTGCCCTCCATCAGTTGATTGAGGCTCTGCTGAATAGTCGCTTCAACTTCAGAATCCAGTGCCGAGGTGGCTTCATCGAGTACCAGAATGGGTGCATCTTTTAATAGCACTCGGGCAATAGCAATGCGCTGACGCTGACCACCAGAGAGAGTAACGCCCCGCTCACCCACATGGGCATCGTAACCATGGCGGCCGGTGTTGTCGCGCAGGCTGAGAATAAACTCATGGGCCTGGGCGCGCTTGGCGGCTTCAATCATTTGCTCTTCGCTGGCGTCCGGGCGCCCAAACATAATATTTTCCCGCACTGATCTATGGAGCAGCGAGGTGTCCTGAGTCACCATGGCAATATTGGCGCGCAGACTATCTTGGGAGACATTGCGCAGCTCCTGCTGATCAATGGTCAGCTTACCGCTCTGGATATCAAAGAATCGTAGTAGCAGATTAACCAGGCTCGACTTACCGGCCCCACTGCGACCGACAATACCGACTTTCTCACCCCCGGCAATGGTCAGGTTGAGATTATCAAAGACCACGTCGTCATTGTTATAGGCGAAATATACATCCTTAAATTGAATCTCTCCCTGCCCGATCTCTAGATCCGAGACCGAGTCTGAATCGGTGATAGTCTGGGGAATCGAGATGGTATTAATGCCGTCTTGAACCGTGCCAATATTTTCAAACAGGCTGCTGATCTCCCACATAATCCAGTGCGACATGCCGGTCAAGCGAATCGCCATACTCATCACAATGGCAATGGCACCAGGGGTAATGGCACCGTTGACCCAGAGGTAGATACCCAGCGCCGCCGTGCTGAACACCAAGCACATGTTCAATGTCCACAGCGTGATATTGAGTTTGGTCACCAAGCGCATCTGTGGATGCACAGTATCGAGAAACTCGCTCATGCCTTCTTTCACATAGGCGGACTCCCGCGAACTATGAGAAAACAGCTTCAGTGTGATTATGTTGGTGTAACTGTCAACAATACGACCGGTCATCATCGAGCGGGCATCGGCCTGCAGTGTGGCGATATTTTTCATTCGTGGCACAAAGTGCCGTTGCACGGCGATATAAATCAGCAGCCAAATTAACAGCGGGACAACTAGGCGTGGATCAGCATTGGCCACTAGCAATAACGTGGTCACCACATAGATAATCACAAACAGAATAACATCGAGCAACTTCATTACTGTGTCGCGCACAGCGAGAGAGGTCTGCATCACCTTGGTGGCAATACGTCCGCTAAATTCGTTCTGAAAAAAACCATAGCTCTGATTTAACAGATAGCGGTGAGCTTGCCAGCGCACCGACATGGGCAGGTTACCCATGAGCGTCTGATGTACCACCAGAGAACGCCCTGCATTCGCCAGAGGAATAACCAGCAACATAAACACCGACATAGCCAACAGGGTCTGCCAGGTGTCGGCAAAAAACGTTTCCGGATTACTAGTGGCCAGCCAATCCACAACCTGGCCCAGAATGCCAATTAACATGGCCTCAGAAATGGCAGTAATAGCAGTCAATACCGCCATCAGTATCAGCCAGCGCTCCATACCGCGCACGTGGTGGCGGCAGAATTGGTAGATTCCGCGGGGCGGTTGCTTGGGTGTAACACCCGGAAATGGGTCGACCAGACGTTCAAAAAAACCGAACATTTAGGATCCTATGTTAAAGCGGTGGAGTTCATACTCGTCAGACGAACTTGGGGCGGGCATAATAACAATTTCCAGAGCCGGTCAGGAGAAACAAATGATATTTAAACGTTCTATTTGCACACAGATCCTCTACATTGCGGCTTTTTTCACCGCAATCCCAACGCTAGCGGTGGATCTCAAGGCGGAGCGGATGATCGATTCACTGGCGAGCCTGCAATTCGACCAATTGGGCAGTCCTCAGATCAAGACCGATTCGATCGATCCAGTGCTGGCCGGTGTAGAGCGTCCTCACCGCCTGTTAGTGATCGCAGTGGAATTTCCCGAGCTGGGTTACGACCGCTATGCCGGCACTAAAAAACAAAACAGCAAAAACCGCAACTACCTGCAAAAGTTATTATTTGGTGGCAGCCTCAAACGCCCCAAACCTGGCACTCTGTCCCACTATTATCGTCATCAGTCGAAAGGCCTGTACAACGTTACCGGCGAAGTCATGCCCATCGCCAAAGTGAGCAAGCCACTGGCCTATTATGGTCGTCCTCTACAGAACGCCGATGGCAGTTGGCGCAATGATGACCACACTGACGAGCTGGTGATTGAAGCACTGCAGGTCGCCTATAGAGACAACCCCAAGTTTCCCTGGAAAGATTACGATATCTGGGACCCGGAGGACTTTGATGGCGACGGCAATCGTGCCGAGGCCGATGGCTATCTAGATCACCTAGTGATTGTCTATGCAGGCAAAGCCCAGTCGTCCTGTCAGGGACTCTACAAGCTCAATGAGAAATTTACAGTCAATGCTGAGAGCAATATCTTTGACAGCCTGCCAGCAGTGGAACAGGACTGTGCCGACCGTATCTGGCCTCATCGCAGCTCGCTGAATCGCGGATTGGGCAAAGGTCCTATTCTTGAGGGCATGGTCAATGGACGCGGCGGACATGAGATCGAAGAGGGTCTGTGGCTCTATGACTACAATATGCAATCTGAGTACACCGAGGTCTCTACTTTTATCCATGAGTTTGGCCATTCCTTAGGGCTGCCCGATATCTATGCCCGAGCAACCAATAATTCCACTGCCTCTTGGGAAGCCATGTCTTCGACGGCCTCACCTGAGCCGCAGGAACTCAGTGCCTGGTCGCGCATGATGCTGGGCTGGCTCAATCCCTGCATCGTCCGCCCACCCGCTTTTGGCGGCGACAAGCGCAGCTCTATGTACTTAAAAACCATGAATGACTGGTCTAATAAGGCCGGCACTGAAAACCGTCGCGGCATCTGTGATGCAACGATGATTATTCTGCCACCCAAAATACGTGAACTACAGCTTGGTCCCCTAAGCAAAGATCAGGGCAAATATGCCGTCTATACAGGTCAGGGCAACAATCTGCATCACTTCCTCAGGCGCGACTTCGACCTCCGAAAAGTAGATCTCCAGCAGCAGCTGATACTGAGCTTTGATACCTGGTTTAAAATCGAGTCGGACTGGGATTACCTCTATATAGAAGCCTCTGTCGATGGCAGTGAATACCAACGCCTGCTGCCCACCGACAAAGAGAATGCCGCCGACACCAACAGCACCATGCCATCGAAAAAGGGTCATGAGGGCGAGGGTTCCCTGCCCGGCTTTAGCGGCCGCTCCGGTGATATGGATGGCGACGGCAAAGTCGAGATCGCCGCCGGCTGTGATCCCTCGGCCAGTAAAGTACTGGCCGAAGATCGAGTGGGGGAAAACCTCGCGGATGCCTGTGAAACTGCTCAGTGGATTGCCGCGGAATTTGATCTTGAAGCCTATCGTGGCAAGCGGGTATCTATTCGACTGCACTATTTTGCCGATGGTGCCGCGGTAGAAGATGGCGCACTGATCGACAATATCCGCCTCGATGCCCTAGGTTACAGTGAAGACTTTGAGTCCGGCGCCATCAAGGGCTGGAGTAGCGACGGCTTTACCCTGAGTGGTGGAGAGCATCGTATTGCGGTACCTCATTACTACCTGCTCGAATATCGCGATCCCTACGCCAGTTTCGATTCAGTAAAAAATTATGATGCCAGCCTCGCCAAGCCAGGGTTTTCCTTTTTTAAAGACAGCGACGGAGAAATGAAGGCTTTCAGTGCCAACTATCGCCCCGGTGTCTTGGCCTGGTATTACAACGGCGAATATCTCTGGAGCCAAAATGAACCGGCTCAGTTCGGACCGGGCAATGGTTTCTTATTGCTGGTGGATGCCAATCCCCAGGAATTTAATCTGCCTAGCGTGCCGGAACAGTATTTTGTCGACGACCAGGGTTGGAGCTCTTACCAATTCGACGACAGCGCACAGCCGTGGCTGCAACAGAGCTATGTGGATGTGATGTGCCACCAGCGCCGCTCGGATTTCTACTCCAGTGATGTCAGTGCCGCGGATCGCAAGCGCTGCTTCGAGTCGCTAATCAATGGCCTGCCTGCGGTTGAGTCGTTGAGCTGGGAGGGACGTCAGTTGATGTATGGCTATACGCTAATTAACAATCTGCTACCCGGAGCCGACCGCCTAAAGTATAAAGGCGTAAGCTCGCTATTTGACCTGCGTATTCGCGGTGGTAAAACTGAATATCGACTCTATGACCGAGCCCTCAGAAACCGGCATTCCGGTGATGCCCCCTTTGCCCTAGAGAGCTTTGCCAAGGGCAGTTCGGTGTATGCCATTGAGGGCGATCGCCTAGTTGAGCAGAGCAGTCAAGCCTACCCGCCAGTCAGTGAATTTTCCGATGCGCGTCCGAACCGCTATCAGAATCCAAAACTGCCCTTTGGCGGCGCCAATATTCCAGAGATGGGGTTGCGCTTTACGCTGGGTAAGCCAGCGGCGAAGGCGCCAGATGAAGCGCGGGTGAAAGTGGTTATAGATTGGGATTAGTCGTTAGGCAAAGTTGCCAAAGAGCATTTACTAAAGAGCTCTTTTTAAAAGGCTCTTTTTAAAAGGCTCTGACTAAAAGGCTCTAACTAAAGTGCTAGCTAAAGACCAATCGGAAAGTCCCCGTCCTGCCAGGGTGGGGATTTTTTCATCGCTGACAGAAACAGTTCAGATCTCAGTAGCTGCTCTAACCAAGCGCGCAGCTTTGGATAGGGCGACTGATCAAACCAGGCTTTATCAACAAAGGCGAACTGACGAATAAAGGGAAAAAGGGCAATATCCGCCAGGGTTATTCGATCTGCCAACAGATAGGGCTGACGGTTTAGCAGCACTTCAAGCTCGGCGAGAAATAGCTCACCGCGAGCGCGATACTGTTCTTGAGATTCTGCGGGAAAGCGCTGCCAGTACTTATAGTGATCAAGATCAGCTTTAAACTGACCATCGTTGCGGGCGATTAAATCCCTGATAGCAGGATCAAGGTCGGCACTCAACCAATTCTGCGGGTCACTCTGCTCCAGAGCCCAGCAAATAATGTCATAACTTTCATCGAGCACCTCAGCATTTGGGAGCTCCAGAACTGGCACTGTACCTTTGGACGAAAGAGCCAGCATTTTTTCCGGTTTAGCTTTCAATAGGACTTCACGGAGCTCTAGGTTTATACTCGCGTACAAAAGCGTCATCCGCGCCCGCATTGCATAGGGGCAGCGACGGAAAGAATATAAAATAGGTAACTTGGTGGACACAGCCGCTCCGCGAACCAACTATAAAATTAACCTCAGACAACTAAAAGAATAATAACCTATGTCTATTAGCGAAGTATCAAACAAACCCTACGATCTTATCGTTTTCGGCGCCACCAGCTTTGTCGGCCAAATTCTCAGTAACTATTTAGTCGAGACTATCGGCGTCAATGGCGATATTTCCTGGGCCATCGCCTCGCGCTCAGAATCCAAATTAGCCCTGTTAAAAGCGTCTCTCGGCAGCACCG
Organism: Gammaproteobacteria bacterium MOLA455; assembly: GCA_000511875.1. Taxonomy (GTDB): domain Bacteria; phylum Pseudomonadota; class Gammaproteobacteria; order Pseudomonadales; family Porticoccaceae; genus HTCC2207. Next base: position 108,746 of record AZIN01000003.1, on the reverse strand, counting down.
CCAGCGAACTCCCGGTCCTGATTGCCGACTCCCATGACGAGGCATCCCTGCAAGCACTGTGCAGCCAAACCCGAGTTATTATTTCCACCGTCGGACCCTACGCACTCTATGGCGAACTGCTGATCAAAGCCTGCGCCGAAAGCGGCACGGACTACACTGACCTGACCGGTGAAGCTCACTGGATCGGGATGATGAAAGACAAATATAACCAGACCGCAGAAGCCAGTGGCGCACGTATAGTCAACAGTTGTGGATTTGACTCTATACCCTCGGATATGGGCGTCTTCGCCATGCAACAGCGGGCTCAGGCACAGTTTGGTCATCCCTTGCCCCATGCCAAACTGCGGGTAAAAGCCATGAAAGGCGGTGCCTCAGGCGGCACTATCGCGAGTATGATCGAAGCCCTAAAAGCCGCCAAAGCCGACCCGAAGATGCGTAAGAAAATGGGTAACCCCTACCTTTTGTGTGGCAGCGACCATCAGTACACTATTCGCGCCAAGACGGTTTCCGGCCCGCAATTTGATCCAGACTTTAACTGCTGGACTGCGCCCTTTGTGATGGAAGCAATTAATTCCCGTATCGTACTGCACTCCAATTCCCTCCTCGATATGGCCTATGGCCGCGACTTCTCCTACAGTGAAGGCATGCTTACCGGTAAGGGTTTAAAGGGGCGTATTGGCGCCATAATGTCCACAGTGGCCTTTGGTATGCTCGGCGTAGGTCTTTACTTCAGTCCCACCAGAGCCCTATTAGAAAAGTGGGTTCTGCCTGCACCTGGTGAAGGTCCCAGTCCAGAGGCGCAGCTGAATGGCTATTTTGATGTGCGTGTTCACGGTCGTGATGATCAGGGCAATCAGCTTACTGTAAAAGTGACTGGCGACCGCGATCCCGGTTATGGTTCAACGGCAAAAATGCTCGGCCAGGCGGGAATCTGCTTGGCACTGGATATTAAGAAAGAAGATCGTGCTGGTGGCTTTTTGACGCCATCAGTTGCTATGGGTGATGCTCTATTGAAGCGACTGCAAGCTCATTCAGGATTGGCCTTTGAAACCTGCGAATAAGACTTAGAGATCCCGTGCCGCTAAATTCTGTCGAGATGACAATAAGAAAACAGCAACTGCTGCCTAACCCACAGTCTCAAATCGATGTGCAGCGCGGTTCTTAACCACCTGATCAGCGGCAAAAACCTGACCACTCATAACAATATAAACACCGTCTTCAACCACCTGCAGCGCGCCCACCGCACAGCCAATATTAAACACCGCATCAGTCTCAGCAAAAGCAGCAGGCTGCATAGCACCAGTGAAAATAATTTTCTTACCGGCAATATTTCCCAGCCAACCAGCAGTCTCAACCATGCCGTCAGTGCCGTGCATAATCAGAATGTGCTCAGCATCCGCATCACTAACCCGCTGCTGAATAGTCTGGCGATGCACATCAGTCATATCCAAACTATCGAGACGCATCAACTCATCGACACAGAACTCAAACCCGACATTCATCCGCGTCAAGACCGAACCCACCACTGGATCGCCAATCTGATACTCACTCAGGGCATCAAAATACACCTTATCAACGGTACCACCGGTGGTGAAGATCTGTAGTTTTTTCATTAATGTATCTCCCGAAATGCATCTCGCGTCAGATTTTCTAAAGAACCATCGCCGTGGACAACAATATTATCTTCGATACGAATGCCGCCGTAAGGTAAAAAATCCGCTACTCGCGACCAGTTAATATTTTTGGCCTGCTCACCCTGACGCAACTTCTCTAACAATGCAGGAATAAAATAGAGTCCCGGCTCAACCGTGTGAATCTGATTGGCTACCATCGACGCGGCACCGCGCAGCTTGGGGTATTTCTCTGGGGCCGGCAACAGATCACCCTGAGCATTGGCAAGGTTACTGCCCCTGTCGTGAACATTGCAACCAAGATGATGGCCGAGACCATGAGGGTAAAAAGTCGCGGTAATACCCTCTGCAAAAGCCTCCTCCGGAGAGCTCTTAAGCACATCAAATTGACACAGTATTTCAGCGACTTTTAAATGAGACAGCACATGTAGGTCAACCGGACTCTTGCCTATACCCCCGCCAGCCACCAGCTCCTGCTGGGACAGATCCATGACGTCAATTAACGCTGCAAAATCAGAGCCCGAGTCATAGGCATAAGTGCGGGTAATGTCCGAGGCGTAGCCATTCATGGCTACACCTGCATCAATTAAAAAGCTCCGTGGTGTGACTCTCTGTTTATCCAGATTGTGATGATGCAATACAGCAGCATGTTCGTTGACCCCAGCAATAATCCCGTAAGGCATTTCATTTTCACTGCAGTCACAACCGCGCAGATAAGCTGCGGCAATCTCAAGCTCCGAGGCTCCAGCCATAAATGCAGCCATGGCCGCGCGGTGCGCTGGCACGGCGAGACGGTTAGCCTGCCGCACGCAATCTTGCTCGTAGGCAGTTTTGCCTCTGCGCTGATAGTCGATTTGGTCGAGAACCGGCTTAGGATTCCAACAGTCTGACGCAACACCCAGGCTGTTATTTTCATCTATATAAGCACTGCCCTGCTCTCCACTAGAGAGGTGCTTTTTCAATTCTTCAAGGCTGGCATATTCAACAATATCTAACCCCTGTTCAAAACCCGCAGGTAGACTCTGAGGGGCGGTGTGCCAAATATCCTCAATACAGAGTAGAAATAGACGCGGACGATCCAAGCTAGATGAAATCTGTAAATAAGAACCGTGGCGCTTACCCAGGGGCACCCACTCACGGAAGTAGGGACTGGCGACAAAGGGATAGGTCATGTCGTCGGCAAACTGCATTTTGCTATCGCCAGCGGCAATTACAATTTCATCGAACTGAGTCGCCAGCAGAATATCCTGAAATCGCCGATGTTTTTCTACCAGGTGCTGTCCGTAGAGTTCTACTTGATCTGTTTTATCGGTCATCTTAGTCAAACGTCCTTTTCATTTATCAAAACAATTTTAGGCCCGCCTAGAATAACATTGGCACCGGCCATACCGCTGATTTTTCAACCGCCATTACATCTCGTAAAACCTAAGTCGCAAGCCGCAGTAATTTCCATTTTGCCGCTCTAAATCTCAACCAGTGCGCCAGGCACATTGTGAAGCCACTAAGTAAAAAGAATAGCCATGACCAGAGTAAATTACCATGCCAAAAATACGCTAATAATGCAGTGGGAAAAACCAGCACCAACCAACTAGATAGAATGCTCGCCCAGGCGACAAAACGGGTGTCACCTGCACCTTTTAGGGCGCCAGCCATCATCATTGAAATAGCTTCAAACACACAGAATATCGCCACAACGGTGAGCAGATCTTTGACTAGAGGAATGGTGTTAGCATAGACCTGCGACGTCATACCCTGAACAAAGGGCGCAATAAACCAATTCGGCTGAGTGACTAATAACAGCCCAGCTACAACAAAAAACAGCAGAGACAGATGAATGGCAGAGTAGGTGACACGCTCAGCGGAATCAGGATCCTCAGCGCCCAAGCGTTGCCCGGCTAAAATGGATACCGCGATACTCATTCCCATCACCGGCATAACCATCAGCATAAAGACATTCATAGCAATACTGTGAGCAGTCAGTGCTGCAACACCAATCTTGCCAATCAGTAAGACAAATAAGGTCCACGCCAACATCTGCAGCTGAGCTTGAAAACCAACAGGCAAGCCAAAACGCAGCAGACGCCGGAACAGGTACCAATCAAACCGCCAGTGAGAAAGGCTATTGTAGCTGTGTCGATACCTGGGCATAAAAAATACCCACAGCTGAGCAGCAGTACCTGCAGATAGGGCAATAAATGTCGCCCATGCGGCGCCCTGTACCCCCATCTGGGGCAGACCCAAATGACCAAAGATCAAGCCGTAATCGAGAACGATATTTAATACAGTGATCAACAGGTTGCTCCACATCACCACTGAGGTGCGGCCAATACCGGAAAAGAATCCTGACAGGGAGGCCGAGAGAATCGCGATGGGGATAGTGAGAATGATCACCCGAGCATAATCCGCCTCCATTACCTGCAATATGGGGTCATGGCCAATCAGCTGAAATAGCGGGACTATGTAGAGGTAAATGGGAATCACCACGGGTAGCGATAGGGCTATGGTGTAAAACCCCTGCCACACCACCGCGCCGATTCGCGCATGTTCACGGGCGCCATAATTCTGGGCGACAAATACCCCTACGTAGCTGGCGAGGCCGAGAAACACTGCAGTGAACGACATACTCACCATTGCTGCCGGCACCGTGGCTGCCAAGGCATTGGAATCAAACCAAGAGAGAAACACCCTATCGATAAAACTTTGCAGGCTACCTGCACTTGTGGTGATAACCAGGGGAATCGCTAAGACAAGAACGTCCTTGTAACCGCCTGGGCTGTGCCAGCGGCTTTTAATTGTATGAAACATATTTCCTCTTATAAGACGTCGGGGCGAAACCGCCGATGCAGTGAGCGAATTTTGGCAACAAAAAATTGGCGAGTAATTAAAACGCTTTCGCGACACTAATTGAGCTGAGCTCTAGAGACCAAGAGCTTACAACTAGCTGCTGAAGTGAAAACAGAAATCGACCAGATGATGTTTTAAGAAATTATCGAATTCGGAACTTGTTACCGCCAAAGATAAGACTCCTATAAGTAAAAAAACCCCACCTCAAAAATGCGTATTTTTGAGATGAGGTTCTATTTTACCCGAGCCGGAGCAGCGCCTGAGCGCTGCAGACAGGAGCGGAGATGTTACTTCTGGGTCGCTTCGTCAGCACCTGCCACGCGCGTCAAAAATAATTTCAAATCGTGTGATATCAGATATAGGCAGGGAATCAAAATCAGCGTAATCGCGGTGGCAGTCAAAATACCAAAGCTCAAAGACAGGGCCATGGGAATTACAAACTGAGCCTGCATACTGGTTTCAAAAAGTAGCGGCAACAAGCCAACAAAGGTGGTTAATGTAGTCAACAAAATCGCCCTAAAGCGACGCTTACCGGCGGCCAAAAGGGCATTTTCTTCACTGTCTTCAAACTCCCGCGCACGGTTGGCAAACTCCACCAGGATCAGACTGTCGTTGACTACTACCCCAGACAAGGCAATCAGGCCCGCAATCGACAGAGAGCTAATCGCCATATCAAAGAGAATATGTCCAATCACCGCCCCGACAAAACCAAAGGGGATCACCGACATAATAATCAGCGGCTGAACATAGGAGCGCAGCGGCACTGCTAGCAGACCGTAAATCAAAAACAGAGAGACTAGACCGGCAATCATCAAGCGGCCAATTAAATCTGACTCCTCCTGACTGGCGCCGGAAACGCCAAACTCAACGCTGGGATAGTCGAGTAACAGCTGGGGAATAAAGTTATCGCGAACATCATCGATCACAGAACTACTCTGCACCTTAGAGGCATCGGCATCCGCAGTAATAGTCACTGCACGCTTGCGCTCGATGCGGGATATTTTTGCCAAACCTAGGCCCAAGCGAATATCCGCCACTTCACTGATCGCGATTGCCTGACCACTGGCGGTACGGATATGCATATCTTCCAAAGTCGCAATCGAGCTGCGCTCGGCAAGAGGATAGCGCACCATAACTTTTAATGTATGAGGTCCACGCTGCAGGCGCTGTACCTCCTCACCATAAAACGCCTGCCGTACCTGGCGAGCTACATCCGCCATGGAGATACCCAACTGGCTGGCATAGGGTTTTAAGCTGATCAGAATTTCCCGTCCGCCAACACCCTGGGAGTTGTAAATATCAAACACCCCATCGTACTCGCCGAGCTTGTTCGCCAGAGCTACACCGGCCAGTGACAGCTGTTCTGGGTCCGGCCCATAGAGAGACATATTGATTTTCGCGCCACCTCCGGAACTGCTGCTGGAATAATAATCCTGCTTGCGCACATTGGGCAGATTACCCACTTCTTTACGCCATAGTTTTTCCACATCAACCGCACTCAAAGGGCGATTCTCTCCATGTGTCAGCTCCACTCGAAAGCTCGCCGAGACATCTGATTGAGTCCAGAAAAAAGTGTGAGCCAAGAGACTCTCAGCTCCAGGATTGGCCGCCAGAAAATCACTATCGACCTTATAGATAGCCTCTTCAATAGCCAGCAGAGCCTCATTAAAATTTTCGGTTGAGCTGCCATCTTGCATGGTGACCACTGCATGAATACCATCTCCCGGAATATCTGGGAAAAACTCAAACCGAGCAATGCCGCCGCTGAGTGTCGAGATCGAAATCATCAACACCCCAATAAAGGTTGCCAGGGTGACATAGCGGTTTTTCATGCACTTTTTCAAGAATGGCTCATAGCGGTGTTCAATAAAGTGGCTTAGCCCTGAGCTAATAGCCAACTGCCAACGCTCAATTGTCGCGCTGAAAATATTCTGTAATGTCTTGGGGCCACCAAATTTTAGCCCTACCAAGTGAGCAGGCAGGATCAACTTTGACTCAACCAATGAAAAAAGCAGACATAGGATCACCACTACAGACAGCGCTTCATACATAGCTGCCAATGCGCCACCGACAAATAGTAGGGGGGCAAAAGCGGCCACCGTGGTCAACACACCAATAGTCGACGGAATGGCCACGCGCTTGGCACCGGCGATAACCGTCGCCATTGGCGCCACATAGACGAAATTGGGATCACTGCTCTGAGACAGTACTTTGTCGGCCTCTTCTTTGACTTCAGTAAAGACACTCTCGCCAATAACAATGGCATCATCCACCACAATCCCGAGCACCAAAATAAACGCGAAAAGACTCAGTACATTGATGTTCACCGGAAAGGGATTCACTGGCATCAACCAGATCGCGCCCAAAAAGCTCACTGGAATCCCCACCACTACCCAAGCAGCAACACGCAGATTAAGAAACAGTCCCAACACCACGGCCACTAAAATGGCACCAGCCGCTAGATTGCTGAGCATCATGTCGAGGCGTCCCAGCAGGTAGAAGGAATCATCATTAAAGGTCGCGATACTCAGCCCTTCTGGCAACTGCGGGCGTTTTAAATCCACATACTCTTGAACTGCCCGACTAATAGTAATCAGATCTTGATCGTCAAGGGTGAACACGCCGATGGAAAAAGCGTCCTGGCGGTCAAAGCGCAATAGGCTGGGGGCTTCGGTAAAGGCATCTTTGATCGTAGCAACATCCGAGAGCAGCAACTGACTGCCATCGTCGCGGCTGCGCAAGACAATATTGGCAAACTCAGCACCGCTGTATGACTTGCCCTCGGTTCTGAGCAAGACATTGCCATTGCTCGCCTGAATCATGCCGGCGGGTAAGTCCACCGAGGAGTTGCGCAATACCTGAGCAACCTCAGCAAGGGTCAGATTTAGCTCCCGCAGGCGAGTTTCTTTTACTTCAATGGAGATCTCATAATCACCATCACCCCAGAGTATTGCGCGCTTGACCTCAGGCAGTGCCTGAATCTCGTCAAACATCTGCTGACCCATCTCTTTGCGGGTACGCTGGTCCATGTCTCCAGAGACTGCTATGCCCAGAGCCCAGGCATAGTTATCTACCCGTTTAACCGTGGGTTTTTCCAAATTCACCGGCAGGTTAACAATACTGTCGATGCGATTTTCCACCAGGGCCATGAGTTCATTAATGTCCTCACCGGACTCAACATCGAGCACTATAGTAGCTATATCACGATCGGCGAATGAGCGGATCTCCTCAACACCCTTGAGACCCTGAAGAGCGGCCTCCATGGGCAAGATAACTGCTTTTTCCACTTCGATGGGTGCGGCACCAGGATAGGGAGCACTGATCTGAATCTCATCAGTCTCGCCTCGGGGAAACATCTCCTTGCTCATATCCGACGAACTGAAAAGGCCCGCACAGAGCAGAAATAGCATCAGTAAGTTAGCCGCCACAGGGTTGTGGGTAAACCAAGCCATTAGGCCGGTGCTGGGTTGCATAGGGTCTGTGGGATTAGAGTTTGTGCGCTTTTGCATTAGTTGGCGCTTCCTACAGATCTGACCAGCATGCCTTCGATGGCGGCGCCCATGGCGCTGACAATAATTTCAGCACCGTCTACAAGGCCCTCGTTCACATAGTAAAACTGGTCGTCGCCGTGGGCAGTCTCGACTGGAGTTAGGCGCAGTCGCTGCTGGCTGTCCACTAGAGCCACTCTATTACCTTCCATCAGCGCATGGCGCGGTATGGCGTAGACATTATTAATCGTCTTGCCGACAATTTCGGCACGCACAAAGGTGCCCATTAGCAACGGCGAGCTGTTGCCGGCTGAACTGCTTAAAACCGCATAGGGATCATTAATTTGTGCAACCAGATACTGGGAGCGATTGAGTTGATCAACCACGCCCTCCGAGCGCACTATTTTAGCAGCCCACTGCATTGGCTGAGAGGCGACCGTGGCATTGAGCGTTACTGCTGGCAGTTCTGTGTTGTCGTTGTGTTTGATCAGGTCAATGCGGGCGAGGTCTTTTTCTGTCAGTGGCAGCCGCACCTCGGCAGAGTCGATGGCAAAGATTTCACCCAGTGGCGTAGCCACAGTCACGTAGCGTCCAATGTCGACGGTTTTTGCCGACACCATTCCCAGGTAGGGAGCGCGAATAGTGGTGCGGGCAAGTTTGAGTCTGGCCTGTTTGACTTCGGCCTCGGCCTGCAACACATTGGCACGAGCCTCTGCCAGAAAGGGTTCACGCAGAGCCAATAGTGGCGCCTCAGAGGCTGGACGGCCGGTCATGGCCCATTCTTTTTGCGCCTGTGTAGCCCGCGCAAGTTCAAAAGTGGCCTGAGCATTCACGCTTATTAGGCGCGCTTCGGCACGCTGCAAGGCAACTTCGTAATCCGTAGGATCCAACTGCAGCAAAACATCCCCCGCTTTAAACGTGCCGCCGACGACGAACTGTGGCGACACTGACAATACTGCGCCAGACACCTCTGAAATTAGCTGAGTGCGAGTGCGTGGCAACACCGTGCCCTGGGACTCAACCACCAGGTCGGCACTCTGGGAATAGAGCTTCAGAGTTTTTACCGCTACCGCGGTATCAGGGGCCTCTAGCTTTAGAGGAGCTGGGCGCAGAATCGTAATGATGATTGAAACGGCTGCAGCCGCCGCAAGTACCGCAACCGGCATAAGAGCTTTTTTCAATTTTTTATCCTGAATCAATATTATCAAAAACTGACAGTCAGTTTTTTAAGGGCATAGGGACCCTGGTTGTTTTGAGCCGCTTCATTATATACGCAAGACTTGTGTTTATGGGCTTACAGGCTAAGAAGAATCTATGGATAAGGGATAAATAGTCACTGGAGATTTAATCCAATAACCAGAATTGGTCGTAATGAGATCCATAAAACATGATAAAGTAGAGATCAGTTCGATGAGCATGCAGAACACTCAATTAAAATCTCCAGCAACCCCTAAAACCGATGGTGATCGCGTGGCTGTCTTAAAGTCTACAGAAAAACGCTCTGACCAGTGGAGTCAGCTGCTAATCTCTGTGGGCGAGACTCATGATCGAGCAGCTTTTGCCAAGCTGTTTAAGCATTTTGGTCCGCTGCTTAAGGGATTTGCCCACGCCAGTCGCAATGAAGGCTGGTTTCCTGGTCTCGGAGACGACCTAGTTCAAGAAGTTATGATCAAAGTGTGGAATAAGGCCTCTGGTTACAACGCCGAGAAAGCCTCAGCAACCACTTGGATCTATACAGTCGCACGCAACTGTCGCATCGACATGCTGCGCCGCAAGAGCAACACTCAACATCTCCCTTTAGAAAATGAGGACTTCTGGCACGAGCCGGACGAAGAGACTCCGATCTCACTGCTGCAGCAGAAGCGCAGCGAAGACAAGGTGCAGAGCTCGCTAGCTCAGCTGCCGAAAGAGCAAGACGAAATTCTGCGCAAGGTCTACCTTGAAGGTAAATCACACGCCGAAGCGTCGGCCGAACTGGGGTTACCGCTGGGCACTGTCAAATCGCGTGTTCGCCTGGCGCTACAAAAAATGCAAGTTATAGTGTCCACAGAGGCGCAAGAATGAACAATTCAAGCCAATTTCATCCCGATGACACCATGCTCTTAGAGTTTTCAGCGGGAACCTTAGCCACAGCACCGTCAATCTGCGTCTCTGCACATCTGCACTTTTGTTCCAAGTGTCGTACGTCGCTAGTGCGTCTCGATCAGGTGGGCGCTCAGTTGATGAGTGAAGCCAAGCCTCTCGAGCTAGAAGACGACGCCTTTGAGTCAGTGATGGCTAACCTCGATAGCAGCCCGCAGATTGCAGCTGTTTCTGAGCAAAAGCGAACCAGCTATCCCTTTAGTGTTAGCAAGTTGATGAAAAACAATCTTGTCTCTCAGACTTGGAAGCACCTGACTGCATCAGTGGATGTGGCTCGCTTTGAGACTGGGCAGAATGAATTTGAGGTCGCACTGCACAAAATCTGCGCTGGTGGCAAAACACCAAGGCATGATCACCACGGCCTTGAGTACACAGTGGTCTTGAAAGGCAGCTTCTCCGACGAGAACGCGGTCTATCGCGAGGGCGACTTCTTGGTCCGTGAGCCGGGTGATGTGCATCAGCCCATGGGGGCGCAGAATGGCGAATGCATTTGTCTCTCCGCCCTGTCAGCACCGATTAAACTGACCAACCCCTTTGGTTTTTTGATGAAGCCTTGGTTACGTATTAATCCGATGTAATTGCTAAGCCTCTGTCGCTAAATATCCCGGCAGAGGCTGTTTCAGCGGCAGCTTCTAACAGTGCCCTTTTGAACACCTTTTCAGTAGCACCTCGCCACTACTTAATTGCCGATTGGCAATTCTCTCAAGCTCGGTATTCCGCTACACTGCCCTCTCTCTAAATTGCACATAGGCGACGTCTTTACCCATGGCTCAATACGTATACACAATGAATCGGGTGAGCAAAATTGTTCCTCCGAAACGCGAGATCCTGAAGGATATCTCACTCTCTTTTTTCCCTGGCGCCAAAATCGGTGTGCTCGGCCTCAATGGTTCCGGTAAGTCTACGCTACTGAAAATCATGGCTGGCCTGGATACTGAATTCCAAGGTGAAGCGCGACCCATGCCCGGCCTCAAGGTTGGCTATCTGGCTCAGGAACCGCATTTGGATCCGGACAAAGATGTGCGCGGCAATGTTGAAGATGGTGTTCGCGAAGCTGTGGATGCGCTCAAGGAATTGGACCAGGTCTATGCCGACTATGCCAGCCCCGACGCGGATTTCGATGCACTGGCCAAGCGTCAGGGTGAACTGGAAGAAATCATTGAAGCCTGGGATGCACACAATCTCGATCACGCCCTGGATGTAGCCGCCGATGCCTTGCGTCTGCCGCCCTGGGATGCAGATGTCACGTCCCTATCCGGTGGTGAGCGCCGTCGTGTCGCTCTCTGCCGGTTGCTGCTGTCGAAGCCCGACATGCTGCTCCTCGATGAGCCCACCAACCACCTAGATGCTGACTCAGTATTCTGGCTGGAGAAATTTCTCGAAGAATTTGCTGGTACCGTGGTCGCAGTAACTCACGATCGCTACTTCCTAGACAACGTCGCCGGTTGGATTCTCGAGCTCGATCGCGGCCACGGCATTCCCTATGAAGGCAACTATTCCACTTGGCTAGATGGCAAAGTCCGTCGCCTGAAAACCGAATCCAAGCAAGAGGCCACTCGACAGAAGGCGCTTAAGCAGGAATTGGAATGGGTACGTCAAAACACCAAAGGTCGTCAGGCCAAGAGCAAGGCGCGACTAGCGCGTTTCGATGAGTTGAATTCTCAGGAATTCCAGGCGCGCAACGAAACCAATGAAATCTATATAGCCCCCGGCGAGCGCCTTGGCGACAAGGTTATTGAGCTAAACAACGTCTGTAAAGGCTTCGGTGATCAGGTCCTGATCGACGACTTTTCGGTGGCGATTCCCAAGGGTTCTGTAGTCGGCATTATCGGCGGCAATGGCGCGGGTAAATCCACATTATTTAGAATGATTGCCGGCACCCAGACACCCGACAGTGGCACAGTTAGCCTCGGCGAATCAGTTAAGGTGGCCTATGTCGAGCAGAGTCGTGACTCGCTAGATGATAATCACAATGTCTGGGAAGCCATTTCCGGGGGCCACGATATGATTACCATTGGCAGTTATGAGGTCTCCTCGCGAGCCTATGCCGGACGCTTTAACTTCCGCGGGTCCGATCAGCAGAAACGCGTTGGCGAACTCTCCGGTGGTGAGCGCGGTCGTCTACATTTGGCCAACACCCTAAAACAGGGCGCCAATGTACTGCTCCTCGATGAGCCATCCAATGATCTGGATATTGAAACCTTGCGCGCCCTGGAAGAAGCGATTCTCTCCTTCCCTGGCTGCGTCATGGTTATCTCACACGATCGCTGGTTCCTCGACCGTATTGCCACCCATATTTTGGCCTACGAAGGTGACAGCCATATGGAGTTTTTTGCCGGTGGTTACAGCGAATATCACGAAGACTATATTCGTCGTAAAGGCACAGATTCACAACCGACCAGAGTTAAATATAAGCGCCTGAGAGCGTAGGGAATGACTATGAGCAGCAGCATTTGGCACAACCGACCCGACCTTGACATGATGAATGGCGAGATGAACAGCGGCACCATTGTTGAGCACCTCGGCATTAAAATTACCGAAGTGGGGGATGATTATTTAATCGGGACCATGCCGGCTGATGCGCGAACCTTTCAGCCCTATGGCGTGGTTCATGGCGGTGCCAATGTTGTACTCGCAGAGACTCTCGGCAGTATTGCCGGTGCCCATGTCATTGACTTTGCCACCAGCAAATGTCTCGGTCAAGAAGTTAGCGCCAGCCACCTGAGACCCGTCTCAAGTGGTCTGGTGACTGGCACGGCGCGCCCGATTCACCTGGGTCGCCGCTCGCATATTTGGGAGATTCGCCTGGAAGATGATCGCGGTAAATTAACCTGCCTATCTAAGCTCACTCTGGCAGTGATACCTATGTAGCATCAAGCTTCACTCTGCGCTGGTTTCAGCCTGCCAGCGAAATAGATTCATTTCAATAAACACAAAGGCCACCAACCACATAAACGCATCCCAAAAATCTAAGAAGTCGCCAAGCGCGCCCCAATAGGCAGCTGCAGCGAACAGCACGCTGTAGAAAGTGCCTTTAATTAAATTACTTAGCGTAACGACCCTACCCTGAAAGCGCCCCTGCAACTGCAGCCAGACGTCCACTTCTAAAATAATCACCACGCCGACCCAAGTAATAGAGTTGATCACATCGACCCACGCTAACCACTGCACAGCCTGCCAATCTTGTAATGTGCCGATCACCTGCTGACCATTGAGCCTATAGAGATCTTGACCATTCAGCGCCACACAACTCTGAGTATCCAACAGCGGGTATTCGTCGATAGTAATAATGCTTGCATAGCCCTGCCCCACCAGACCGCAGAGATTGTCGACCAACCCTTCGAGAGCAAAGGGACTAATATCGTAGGTCAGCAGCATCTTGTCGAAGTAACCGTAAAAGGCGTAGAGAATAAAGCCATAAGAAAAAAATCGCAGGGCTATAAAGCCATATTTAACCTTCGGCTGTCGCAATACTCGATCATCAATAACCGAGGTCTCCAGCTCAAATAAGAACAACAGCACCACCCAAGCCGCGGTGTCTATAGTGGCGGCGAATCCAGAAATCAGATCAGAGAAGACAATGCCCTGACTAAAGGTTTGCTCAGTGGCCAGCCATTCTTCCTGAAAAAAAAGATAAATATTATAGGTTAGCAGCGCATAGACAGTGTATTTGAACAGGCGAAAAGTCAGCTGGGCGGCGGCAGGTTGGTGGGCACTCATAAAAACTCTCACAAGAAGGATTACTATTATTGTTCTGTGCAGAGTATTTTATACCTTATTTACAGCGTCGCAGCTAACAGATATAACAGAGTTTAGAGAGTTCGCTGGCTACATCAAGCCCTTCAATCTGGTTTGCGCATAGACTCAATAGTTCGAATCCAATAATTCAAGTCAGGATTTAATTCAATTAACTGCTCAGTGACTATTTCGGCCTGCTGCCGAGATTGGTACTGGCCGTAGACCAAGACAAACAGATAGCGCTCGCCATCAACTATAGTGCGAACTCGCAGCTCTCCCTCGGCAAGACGAATAGTATCGGCCGCCTGCTCCGCAACGTCCTGACTTAAGTAAGCACCTAATTGCACGGTGTAGCCATTGGCGCTGATATCAAATACTGGTACTTTTTCACTGGCAACTTGGTGCGTAGGCTTTTTTCCCGCAGCCAAGTCAGTTTCAGACAGACTAGTATCTAAGGCGATTTCCGCCGGCTTTAAAACTATCGGCTCAACTGCCTCGACTTCGACCTCAATTGGCGGGACCAAACTTCCACCTCTAAGCAACTGTTTGGAACAGTTCCAGTTATCTGCCGACTCAATCTCACCCTGGCAGTGCCAGCCAATATATTCGCCATCTGAGCCTCGAGCAGAACCTGGCGAATCGGACGGGCTGTGCCCTGAACAAGCTGCGAGTAAAAAAGACGTCGCCAGTAAGCATGAGCGCGAGGTAAAGACGATAAAGGTTTTATTTAGCATAAAATTGGTCGTTTTAATTATTGTTCTGGGTAAACCCTTAGATCCAATGGGTAAGCAGCCTTTATTAAATCCCCATTCGGGCGAGAATGTCTAGTATTTGCCGGAGGGTAAAGGCTAATTTAGGATGTTGCGCCTCGTACTCTAGACTTTTTTGCTCCAAGGTATCGCGCAAGCCTTGGCCGCCAATGATATCACTGGCAGCGTCAGGCGGGTCTTGCTGCAACTGTTTATATCTCACATCCTCAAGCTGTAAAACACCCACCACCATTTTGCCTAACATATCTCTGTCCGCGGCACTGATGTGTGATGATTTAAGCAGTTGATCATGTAGTTCTTCGAGCCGAGTTTTAAGTTCATTGCGCTGACGGGTCTTTTCACTGCTTGGCATAGGTTACTCCATTTGTCTCAGCAACTCCTAAATGGCTGCCGACAGCCTGAGGACTGCTACTAAAGTATAGACCTTGGGGTAAACGCCGCAGCGCGTCACTGTAGTGCATCGAGCTCAGTGCATGGCACAGGAATTGCTTTAATTTGTGCAGAGCTAAGTTTTAGGCCCCGTTTTAACTATAAAAAGCACATACATAGTGCGCTAGATCACTATCTAACAATTTAACGCCCTATTTTGGTGCGCCATTAAAGAGGAAAGTCCATGTTATCCCGTTATCGCCAACTCGCAGTAGTCGCCTTCGCACTCCTGGCAGGCACCTTCTCAACCCAGGTATTTGCCGACGAACTAAACGCAGCAAACACTTCTTGGATTTTAACCTCAACAGCATTGGTGCTGTTTATGACCATTCCCGGTCTGTCACTGTTTTATGGTGGTCTGGTTCGTTCAAAAAATGTCCTCTCAGTATTAATGCAGTGTTTTGCTGTTACCTGCCTAGCGTCGATTATCTGGTTTGCCTTTGGTTACAGCCTGGCATTTGGCGACGGCGGTTCGATGAACGCTTGGATCGGTAATCTAGACAATATCCTTATGGGTAATATCCAAGAAGACACCATGGCTGGGGATATTCCTGAGTCAGTCTTTGCCCTCTTTCAAATGACCTTTGCTGTGATCACCCCAGCACTGATCGTCGGCGCTTTCGCCGAGCGCATGCGCTTCAGCGCCATGTTGCTGTTTAGTGCACTGTGGCTAATTGCTGTCTACTCTCCTGTTACCCACTGGGTTTGGGGTGGAGGCTGGCTTGGCGAAATGGGTCTGTTAGATTTTGCCGGCGGTACCGTTGTGCATATTACTGCTGGTGTTGCAGCATTGGTTGCCGCACTGGTACTGGGTAACCGCAAAGGTTTCCCACAGCAGGCGATGCCTCCGCACAACCTGACCATGACAGTTACCGGCGCCGGTATGCTCTGGGTCGGCTGGTTTGGCTTTAACGGTGGCTCTGCTCTGGCAGCCAATGGCGATGCCGGCATGGCAATGCTGGTAACACACATTTCCGCTGCAGCGGGCTCGCTGGCCTGGATGACTATGGAATGGGTCAAACACGGCAAGCCTTCAGTATTGGGTATAGTCACTGGTATGGTTGCCGGTCTCGGTACTATTACCCCAGCATCCGGTTTTGTTGGCCCCGGCGGCGCACTGTTGATTGGTTTGAGCGCTGGTGTTATCTGCTACTACGCAACTCAGGCAATCAAGCAACGCTGGAAAATTGATGACAGCTTAGACGTATTTCCAGTCCACGGTGTGGGCGGCATACTAGGTACATTGCTCGCCGGTATCTTCGCTTCCGACGCCCTCGGCGCGTTCAGCGGCCAGGGCTACAACGAAGGTATGAATATGGCCTCACAGGTTCAGGTTCAAATCGTCGGAATTGTTGCCACATTTGTCTACACCGCTATTGTGACATTTGTACTGTTAAAACTAGTTGATGCCATGTTAGGATTACGCATCGATGAAGAAAATGAAACTATGGGTCTAGATCTCGCAGAGCACGATGAGAGGGGGTATGATCTATAACAATAAGAAAGGATAGGGGAAAAAAATAACCGCCCGAACACCGCCGCCGATCCGCAAAATGGATCAAAGCACTAGTGGGGTGAACCAGAGGGGCATTAAGCCGCTGATATTTGTCAGCGGCTTTTTTATTGATGCGCTATTCGCATCACGAGATAATCGCAGTAGAAGAGATTCAGACTGACCCTATGCGGCATAGCATAAGCGCGAAAGGCACAAGCATATAAGGGCGTATAGAGAGTATGAAAGTTCCGAAACGCATTCAACCGCTAATCGAAGATGGTATTGTCGACGAGGTTATTCGCCCACTGATGAGCGGCAAAGAAGCCGCTGTCTTTGTGGTGCGCTGCGGTTCGGAAATACGCTGCGCCAAAGTCTATAAAGAAGCCAGCAAGCGCAGCTTTAAACAGGCTGTGACCTATCAAGAAGGCCGCAAGGTCCGCAACAGCCGCCGTCAGCGCGCCATGGAAAAAGGCTCAAGATTTGGCCGCAAGCAGCAGGAAGAAACCTGGCAGAACGCCGAAGTCGACGCCCTCTACAAACTCGCCGCCGCCAATGTTCGCGTGCCCGTACCCTACGGCTGTTTTGACGGTGTCCTGCTCATGGAGCTAGTGACCCTTGAAGATGGCCAGGTAGCACCACGCTTAAATGATATCTCCATGTCCGCCGAACAGGCCATCGAAGATCACTATGTGGTTATGCAATATGTACTGCGCATGCTCTGCGTGGGTTTAGTCCACGGTGATCTCTCGGAATTTAATGTGCTTGTGGATGACTACGGCCCAGTGATTATCGACCTACCCCAGGCTGTAGACGCCGCCGCCAACAACCATGCACAACGCATGCTGTCGCGGGATGTTAACAATATGACTGAGTACTACGGCCAGTATGCACCAGAGCTACTCGAGACTAACTATGACAAAGAGATGTGGGCGCTATTCGAAGAGGGCAAACTCACTCCCAATAGCCAATTGACAGGCTACTTTGAAGAAGACACCGAACTGGCTGATGTGGACAGGGTGATGGAAGAAATCAAAGCCGCATTCGCTGAAGAGCAGGAGCGCATCGAACGTATTAGCGACAACGATAGTGACGAATAACTATTTTTCGCGAGCCCGCTGAAGATAATCACACATCAACTCTGCACCTTCGAGAAGTCTCACCGAATGGCGCTGCATTAAATCCGCCCCAATCAGATACACGTGCTCATTTCGCACTGCTGAAACCTTCCCCCATTTACGCCAGCGATTAAACCAATGGGGTTTTTCCTCTTTGCTGCCGCCAGCGATAATCACCTGGGGATCCGCGGCTACTACAGATTCAATATTGACGTAGGGCACTAGTGGAATGGCATCGGCAAAGATATTGCGACCACCGCAGAGTTCTATGACGCTGCTGACCATATGTTTGCCGTTTAAGGTGATCAACGGCTCATCCCAAATTTGATAAAAGGTTCGTACCTCAGGCTTGGCACTATTCTGGTCACGCAGCAAACTCAGTCGCTGACTAAAACTCTCAGCCTTTTGCCGAGCATTCTCAACATGGCCAGAGAGCGCACCAAAGCGGACAAACAGATTGGGGATATCCTCTAAGCTGCGTGTCTCAACAACAAAGACCGGAATACCCAGCAGGCGAATGCGATTAATAATTTTATCCCCATTGCCAGACTGCCAGGCAATCACCAAGTCAGGCTGCAACGACAGTATCAGCTCATAATTGGCCGCGGCATGGTTATTGACGCGCACAATGCCCTTAGCCTGCTCGGGATAGTTGCTGTATTCATCGGCACCGACAATCTGCTCCCCGGCGCCAATATGAAATAGCACCTCAGTGATATTGGGTGCCAAACTGATGATTCGCTGGGCCGGCTGCTCAAGGACCAAGCTATTACCAAAATCGTCCTCAACGCTTATCTCTGCTGCCAGCGAGAATGAACAGAGCACTGCGGCAAGCAGAACAATTAGGCCAAAACTGCACGTTAGGTTTTTCACTACGTAATCACCAGAGGTTTATTGGTCACTGGGTGGCGGGCGATCATCGCCTTGACGCCAAATACCTGATCGATCAACTGCTCGCTCAATACCTCTTCCGGTGTACCCTGAGCAGCAACCAACCCGCCATCAAAGACCACCAGCTTATCGGCACAGCGCGCTGCCAGATTGAGATCATGGAGCACCATCACAACGCCTACTCCTTTTTCCGCCAACTGCCGGACGATCTCTAGAGTCAGCTGTTGGTGGGCCAAATCAAAGGCCGCGGTGGGCTCATCCAGCACTAGAATTTGTTCCCCCGCTGCGCAGGGCAGCCATACCTGAGCCAGCACTCGAGCCAACTGCACACGCTGTTTTTCACCCCCAGACATCTGGGTGTAAAAACGCTTTTGTAGATATTCCGCATCCACCAGTTTCAGTGCCTGATCGATAATCTCGGCATCTTTTAGAGTACCGGTCTGATGGGGAATACGCCCCAGAGCAACCACTTCATTCGCCGTAAAGGGAAAATTTAGCAGTGAGTGTTGGGGCAGCACAGCGAGCATTTGCGCACGCTGCTGAACCGGCCAATCATTGAGATCGCGCTGATTAAAACTTATAGAGCCCTTAGTGGGCGCTAACTCACCGGTCAGCACTCGCAATAGACTGGATTTACCCGCGCCATTAGGCCCAACAATTGCAGTTACCTTTCCCGCCTCAACCTGCACTGTGACATTGCGCAGCAGATCAAAGCCGGAGAGATGAAGAGAAATATTCTCAGCGCGCAAGGTCATTGATCAGACCTCCCGACGCTGTTGCAGCAGCAGGGCAATAAAGAACGGCGCACCCAATAGTGCGGTAAGAATTCCGGTGGGCAACTCAGCGGGCAAAACCACCACTCGTGCCAAGCTGTCGGCAACCACCAACAAGATCGCACCGGCCATAGCCGAACCGGGAATCAACCAGCGATGATCAGGCCCGATCAGCAAACGAATAACGTGGGGAATCACTAGGCCGACAAAACCCACCATACCGGCTAGGGCCACAGAGACACCCACACCCAATGCTGTCAGCACAATTAGGCGACGCTTTACTCGCTGCACATCTATGCCTAAATGACGGGCCTCGGACTCTCCTAGCAGCAGCGCATTAAGCGCCCGACTATCCCGGGGAAACCAAACTAACAATATCAAACTGATCAGCGCCATAATCAACACCTTGGCCCAGCTGGCGGCACTCAAATTACCCATCTGCCAGAGACTGATCTGTCGCAACATATCATTGTCGGCAAAGTAACTTAACAGACTATTCAGGGCTCCAGCTAAGGCGCCAATAGCAATACCGGCCAACAGCATAGTGGTCACCGATGTGCCTATACCAGAGGTGGCCAGACGATAGACCAGAATGGTCGCAGCAAAACCGCCGACAAAAGCCCCTAGCGCTACCAGAGACAAACCCATCAACAGGCCGCTCTCAATCGCACCGCCTGCGAAGACGATCATTAGACTGGCACCCACTGAGGCACCACCAGAGACACCGATCAGAGAAGGGTCTGCCAAGGGGTTGCGAAACAGACCCTGCATAACAGCACCTGTGCTAGCCAAAATAGCCCCCACCAACAGCGCCAGTAAGATTCTTGGCAGGCGAATATCAAACAGAATAACCTGGGTTTGACCGGCGCTATCGACGTCGGAAAACAGACTATCGACCGCTGCACTGAAGGCCTCGGCCATAGAAATAGATACAGTGCCCACAGTCATGGAATAGAGCACGATCACCGGCAATAAAATTGCCAGTGTCGCGAGCAGCCATGCCGAGGAAATACGCCGCAATTAGAAGTCCACGCCTTTGCGAGCCATAATGCCAGAGTTGTAGGCATGCTTAATCTCTTTGATTTCAGAGACAGTATCCGCCCAATCTGAGAGCGCAGAGCCACCACCACGACCGGTCACTACTACTGACTGATTATCGGGGCGATTTTGCAACGCAGTCATAACTTGCTCCTCTTCAAGATACTTAAAGCTCAGCATATAGGTAAGCTCATCCAGCACCACCAAATGGTAGCTGTCGTCGGCAAGCATTTTTTCAGCTATAGCCCAGCTGGTTTTGGCCGCAGCAATATCACCGGAACGATCCTGGGTGTCCCAAGTAAAACCGGTACCCATCTGATGGAAAGTCACCTGGGGGCACTGATCGCGAACATAGAGCTCTTCTCCGGACAGCTGCTCACCCTTAATAAACTGCACCACACCCACCTTGTAGCCATAACCTAGGGCACGCATCACCATGCCAAAGGCAGAGCTGGATTTACCCTTGCCATTGCCGGTAAGTAAAATCGACACCCCGCGCTCCGTGTTGGCAGCGGCAATTGAGGCGTCGACACTGTCTTTTAGCTTCTCCATCTTCTTCTGATGAGACTGCTGCTTTTTATCCTGATTATCTGTCATGGTATTTTTAACTCTTTATCTAAATTTGCTTTAACGCCGCCGGCATACCTGCAGGCAGCGGGTGGATTGTAGGGTGTAAGGCATTCGCCATAATTTCTAAGGCATCCACCAGGCGTGGTCCGGGACGGCTAAAGTAAGCATTGCCATCAACCAGGTAGACCTGAGTGCCACTGCGTTGCTGTAATTCGGCGAAGCCCTCGGTTTTAAAGAACAGCTCAACATCTTGCATTGAGCGCTTAACATTAAATCCGCACAGGGCAATAACAATAATGTCCGGCTCAGCATCAATCAGATCCTGCCACTCGCGACGCTGAGACGGCTCACGCTTATCGCCAAAAACTGGAATGCCACCAGCCAGATTAATAATCTCTGGGCTCCAGTGACCACCATCAAATAGCGGATCGAGCCAGTCTAACAGAGCTACTCTTGGCCTGGAGGCTAAAGCAATAGCCTCAGAGCGCTCACCAACCTGATCTATGCGACCACGCAGCTCGGCAACATAGACTTTACCCTGCTCTACCCTATTGGCTGCCTCAGCCAACAGGGTCACGGTCTCTAGAACATCGTCGAGACAAATCGGCTCAAGATTGATCACCTGGGGATTCCCCGGCAAGCTGCCAATTGCCTTGGCCACATCATTACCCGACACCGCGCAGACATCGCAGAGGGCCTGAGTAACAATTAAATCCGGCGCCAAATCTATCAGGGTGCCCATAATCAGATCATAGAGCGCCTGATCATTTTTTAACTGGTCAGTAACCAGCTTGTCAATTTCGTCGCTGGTCAAACCTTCGGGAATTCGTGAGCTAGTAAGAATCGGCAAGCCCACCACGGAATGTGGATAATCACACTCATGAGAGACACCGACCAGCTGCTCGCGCAGACCCAGGCCGCAGACCAATTCAGTGGCACTGGGCAGCAACGAGACTATCTTCACGGGCCTGTCTCCAAAAGCAAATCAGCATAGATAAAACCGTCGCGCTTGATCTCTGCAGAGGCTGACATAGTCATTTATAACCTGAGCCGCACGCCGAGGCTGGCGCCGAACCCCAGAGTTTGATAGCTAAAGACTTCTTCATAGGCTTCATCGAACAGATTATCTAAACGCAGATAGACATCGAGCTTTTCGGTAGCACTGAAGTTGGCGTTAAGATTGACTAAGGTATAGCTGTCTAAATCTACAATATTGGGGAATACCACATCAGTTTGAGAACCGTTGTGCTGCACATTGGCATTAATGTGTAGATTATCCATTGCCTGCCAAGCCAGATTCAAACTCGCCATATGGCGGGCACGACGGACTTCGTCAATATAAACAGCGTCCTCATCATCCCATTCAACAGAGTCGGTGTAGGTGTATGCCGCATTTAGAGAAAGACTGTTGCTCAGGGTTCCAATAGCAGTCAGTTCAACACCCTGGCGCTGGCTTTTGCCCTCTTTATTAACTGCGGTATAGCCAAATGTCACTGGATCGAGAGCAGAGCCATTGATTTCATTTTCAAGCTCAGTATCAAATAGTGTCGCTGATATGGTCAGACTGTTATCAAACAGCATCTGATCAACACCCAGCTCCCAGCCAGTCAACTCTTCAGGTTTTAAGTTGGGGTTGCCAATAAAGTTCGTATAGAAACCAAAGCGCTCAGTAAAAGTCGGATTCTTAATCGCGGTGCCATAGGCGCTGCGTAGACGAGTGCCGTCATTGAGCCGATAAACCGCTTCGACTCTAAAGGTATTGGCACTATCAAACTCCGAGTTATCGTCATAACGTGAACTGGCTGCAAGGCTCAGACTCTCGGAAACATCGCTGCGGTATTCGATGGCAATACTGTCAGTGTTGCGCTCGCGATCTTGATTGGGGTCATAGATCCCATAAATCCCATAGTCATCAATTGCCCCACGCTGCTGGAAATCCTCCTCTTCACGCTCGGCAAGCACTGAGACACGCTGTGTCGATTCGTCCCAAAAAACTGACCCAATATACTGATATTGATCTTTGCTTGATGAAGTGAAAGTACCCAACACACCAGCATCGAAGGCTTCGTTATCATTGTTTGATTGAGCGATCACCAGCTTGTGCTGGATGCGGCCATCGGCAGAGACATAGTCGCCCTGAACACGCATGGTGCTATTGCGGAATTCAGAGACCTTATCCCGATCGTCAACCAAGCCGTCGAAATCACTGTCGGCATCAAACTCATTCATACCGTCAGACTGACGTGCGGCAAAGGAAAGTCGCAGCTCATCGCTAACCGTCCAACCAGCATTCAGGTTTACGTTAGTATTTTGGTAGCCGTCTTTTTCACTGCCAGTGCGAGAAATATTCTCGCCATCAGTTTCAATATGGTTAACGCCTAGGCGAGCATCAAAGTCACCCTGTTTACTGCCGACGCTGAAGCCACTGTTGCTAGTTCCAAAGCTGCCGGCCTCAGTGAAGACGCTGGCACTCAGAGGCTGATCGGCACGGCGAGTAATAATATTCACCACACCGGCCATAGCGTCGCTGCCGCGCATAGCACTCTGCGGCCCGCGAATCACTTCGATGCGCTCAATATCAGCGGCACTCAACGTACCCCAATTGAGCTCATCACTCTGAGATGGATCATTGGCTTCGACCCCATCGACCAGTACTAACAAATGGTTAGCTTCGGCGCCACGAACACGGATCTGAGTCGCCGAACCCTGCACACCACTGCGGCTCACGGCCATTCCTGGCACATCTCGCAACAGATCACTAACGCTTAGCGCAGCACGATTTTTAAGCTGCTCGCTATCAATCACAGAGATCGCGTTAGCCGAACGCGAGGCGGTAATAGGTAGCAGAGACGCGCTGACAAGCACTTCTTCAATTTCGCTTTGTTGCGGGGTTTGCCCTTGGGCAGCAAAAGGTAATACAGATAGCAGCGATGCAGTAACAACTGTCGCCATAGAACGGATATTTTTCATTTTTGGATTCTCTTGCACTCACACCCGAGTGACTGAAAGTTAATTTACGGGGGCGTGCAAGAAAACTGACAGAGACTGTCAATCAGCACAAGACCGCACCCCGCGGTTTGTCTGCGTTGCGACAGGCCGGTCTCCGGACTCATAAGTGAACAGCGAGATACTACTTATACATCGCTGTTCTGCTTAGTCACCTTCCCATGCTAAAAACACACAGTGGTATCACTACTAAACATTCTTATTTACCGTTGCGGGGGCAGTGTTGGGATAGCTCCAAAGGCCAAACCATGGAGGAGCGCACCAACTTCCCTTTTAACTCTTTTCTAACCAAAATCAAAGCTGGCCAAATCTGAGAACCTATTGCAGAAGCAAGAGCCTGCAATCTAGTCGCTCAGAGAATTGAAGTCAAATTCATTTCCCTGAGATTCAGTATTTATCCTGACGCCTACAACTGTTAATCTGCATCCAATTCAACAGAAGGCGCACCAATCATGCTCGCAGTACTGATTAAACGAATCCTAGCTCCCGGAATGGAGAGTACCTACGAAGAGTTTTCACGGAAAATTATTCAGGCCGCCGTGCCCGCACGAGGGTTTATCTCTAGTAAAGCCTTTAAAGACCTCAGTGAACCCAGTATCCGCTACACCTTAATTCAGATGGAATCCCTGGCCGACTGGCAAGCTTGGAAAGAGTCTTCAGCGCGCAATGACGCCCTGGGACAGATCCAGCCACTGCTGCAGGAACCAGAGATTATTTCCATATTGACCACCGCTTAAAAGATCAAACCGGCAGGGTTTTGCGACAAGATGAAGGCAGTTGGCCTTGCGTGCTAGAAAGCCCTTGGCCTTAGAAAGCCCTTGGTCTTAGAAAGCTCTTGGTCTTAGAAAGCCCTTTGCATTATGTAACAAAAAAATTAACAACAGGTTTCAGCAAGAAGCTGCCTCCAGCGCCTCAGTCACCTTGCGCACA
This sequence comes from Gammaproteobacteria bacterium MOLA455, assembly GCA_000511875.1. GTDB lineage: Bacteria > Pseudomonadota > Gammaproteobacteria > Pseudomonadales > Porticoccaceae > HTCC2207. Next base: position 83,886 of record AZIN01000003.1, on the reverse strand, counting down.
CCAATCACAGTCATTCCCTTAATCGGCTGCTTAGGCACATTGCCCGCCGGCACTATAGCTCGGGTAAAGCCATGTTTCGCCGCCTCACGGAGTCGCTCCTGACCATTGGCCACCGGGCGAATTTCACCGGCCAGCCCAACCTCACCAAAGACCACCAGATCCTGAGGTAATGTCTTGTCACGAAAGCTCGAGATCACTGCCAGAATCAACGCCAGATCAGCGCTGGTCTCAAGCACTTTGACCCCGCCCACCACATTGACGAAAACATCCTGATCGCCAACCGAAATACCACCATGTCTGTGCAGTACCGCCAGCAGCATGGACAGACGATTGTGATCCAGCCCGACAGTGACCCGACGTGGATTGCCCAGATGGCTGTCATCCACCAATGCCTGTAATTCAACCAACAAAGGTCTGGTGCCCTCCCAGATAATCATCACCACACTGCCGGAAGAGATCTCCTCGGCGCGCTGTAAAAAGATTGCCGAGGGGTTGGGCACTTCCCGCAAGCCTTTATCGGTCATGGCAAACACACCCAGTTCATTGACCGCACCAAAACGGTTTTTGTGGCTGCGCAAGGTACGGAAATGATTATCGCTGGAACCCTCAAGCATCAGCGAGCAGTCGATCATATGTTCGAGCACTTTGGGGCCAGCCAGAGAACCGTCTTTGGTAACATGACCCACCAGAATCAATACAGTGCCGCTCTGCTTGGCAAAGCGCACTAGCATGGCAGCACTTTCACGGACCTGAGAGACGCTGCCTGGTGCCGAGGCGACCTCTTCCATATGCATCACTTGAATCGAATCCACCACCAGAATCTTGGGGCGTTTTTGCTCGGCAATGGCACAGACCGTTTCCACTGACGTCTCGGCCATCACCTCAAGCTTATTGGTGGGCAGACCCAGCCGATTGGCGCGCATGGCAATCTGCTGAGGTGATTCTTCACCGGTGACATAGAGTGCAGAATGATTTTCAGCTAGTTTGCATAGCGTTTGCAGTAGCACCGTACTCTTGCCCGCCCCCGGCTCACCGCCGAGCAGGACACAGGAGCCCGGCACCAGACCGCCGCCGAGAACCAGGTCTAACTCGCCAGTTCCAGTACTGATGCGGGGGACCTCGTCCAGAGCAATATCGACAAGGGTTTTCACCGCACTGTCTACCGCACCGGCAAACCCGGAACGCAGGGTTTTGCCGCCGCGAGAGGGCGATCCTAGACGTATTTCAGAGAGGGTATTCCAAGCATGGCACTCGGCGCACTGCCCCTGCCATTTGTTGTAGTCGGCGCCGCAGTCATTGCAGACAAAGGCGGATTTAGCTTTGGTGGCCACGCAATTTCTCCTTCAAGATAGGGCGTATTTAAGCTTATTACTGGGATTATGTACAGTTATACCGCTATTCTCAATTTGACCTTGGAGGGCTAAGATGTAAATTCAAAAAAAATAAAAATAGCGGACCATCATGCAGCTCCCTTCTAATTGCCCTGAATTTAAGATACGCCCAGCACGCGTCAGTGACTGCTCAACTATTTTGCATTTCATTCACCTGCTAGCAGAGTATGAAAAGCTCGCCCACGAAGTGGTAGCCGATGAAGAAAAGCTCGCGGCTACACTGTTTGGCGACAGCCCCAGCGCCGAGGTGATTATTGCCGAGTATCAGAGCAAGCCCGTGGGTTTGGCGTTATTTTTCACCAACTACTCAACCTTTCTCGCCCAGCCCGGTATCTATTTGGAAGATCTATTTGTAGAGGCCAACATGCGCGGCAAAGGCTTTGGCAAAGCACTGCTTACCCATCTGGCCAAGATCGCGGTATCGCGACACTGCGGTCGTTTGGAATGGTCGGTACTCGACTGGAATCAACCGGCCATCGACTTTTACCAATCCTTGGGCGCATTGCCCATGGAGGGCTGGACGGTTAACCGCCTGACTGGCGAGGCGCTGCAAAGCGTCGCCAAACAAGCCAATTAAAATCAGTATCGGAGATAGTTAATGAACAGCGCGCAACTAGCCGGCAAGCGTATCCTAGTCACCCAAGCCGATACCTTTATGGGGCCGACCCTCTGCGAGGTCTTCACCGAGATGGGTGCTGAGGTGATCGCGGATAATAATCTGCTTATCGATCCGTCCCTACCAGCCAAGATTATTCAGCGGGCCGGGCGTATAGATGTACTGGTGATCAATCTGGCGATCCCTGCACCCTTCACCAAAGGTGAGCTAGTAGATGACACTGAATGGTCAGCAACCTTTCGTGCCGTAGTCGATCCCATGCCAAGACTCTGCACCGCGGTTTTGCCGCAGATGATTGAGCGGCAGGGCGGCAAGATTTTAGTGATGGGCAGCGCCTCAGCCCTGCGCGGTATGAAGCGTGCATCCACCTATAGCGCCGCACGGGGAGCGCAGCTCGCCTATGTTAAAGCAATGGGTGTGGAGATGGCGCCTCAGGGTATTCAGATCAATGCCATCGCCCAGAACTTTGTCGATAATCCCACCTATTTTCCCGAAGAGACCAAGGCCAACCCCAGGTTTCAGCAGCGGCTTGAGAATGATGTGCCATTGGGGCGCTTGGTGTCACTGCGTGAGGATGCATTGTTTGCCGCTTATCTCTGTTCGGACGCGGCGGATTGTTTTGTCGGTCAGGTATTTCCGGTGAGTGGGGGCTGGGCGGTTTAGAGTACTGGCGTAAAGGGTTGAGCGTATTGGTTCCAGACTAAAAAACCCGAGACAAAAAAATCTTAACCTCGTCCACGAGTTAGCTTTCTGATAAAGTAATGCGATGTCATTGATACCCGAAAAACCGATCACTATTTCACCTACTCTGGCCGCTACCATCGGCCTGGAAGAGACCGTGTTGCTGCAACTTTTGCAGGAGTGTCGCAGTCATGGCACGCCTGAGCAAAACCAAGGTTTTGAATGGTTTACGGTGGCCTCAGAGAAACTGCTGAGTCTGGCACCCTTCTGGCGCGAGGAAGATATTTTGCGGCTCTCGGCGGGACTGCATGAAAAGGGCCTGCTGTTGATTGGCGGCGCTCCCTTTTCCTCTCAGCGAGACTTTCGCTTTGCCTTTAATGATGCTGTGGCAGCGAGTACTGCTCAGAGTGCTCAAGCAAGCTCTCGATCTAGCTCTCAACTCAGCTCTCAACTCAGTTCTCAACAGAACAGTAATCAACGCCAACAGCCCGCTTATAACCACAGTGCACCAACAGCTGTCCCATCCAATGGCATGCCCACCTCGGCCAAGACTATGGGCAATAGCTGGCAGCCGAGTCAGGATGCCCTGCGTCAACTCAGTCAGCTGGGTGTGACTCAGGCCTTTGCCCAGCAGCAGATTCCCCAGTTTGTTGCCTATTGGCGAGAGCGCAATGTGCCGCGCCACAGCTGGGAGTCAAAATTCATCAAAGAGGTTTGGCGTCAGTGGCAGCAAGCCGAAGCCACCTCCCATCGCCGACGTCAGGAAGTCACTCTCACCGATGAGTGGCGGCCGTCGCGAGATGCCCTGCAGATTTTGATTGGCCAGGGCGGTATCAATAGCAATTTTATTGACGATTCGATTCCCGAATTTATTCTCTACTGGCGCGACCGCGGCGATGTCTCGAGCACCTGGGACTCGAAGTTTATCCAGCATATTCGTCGCCAGTGGCAGTTCTATACTGGGATGATGGATCAGGACAGTATGCCGCGGAAAATTGAAGCCAATTGGCAGCCTAAAGCCTCGGTCTATGATGTACTGCAAATGGCCAATATCAATCGTCAGTTCGCCGAGCAGTTGGTGCCGGAATTTATTTTGTACTGGCAAGAGAATGGTATGCCCCAGAGCTCTTGGAGCACCAAGTTTCTTCAGTTCGTCAAGCGCCAGTGGGCGCGACATATTCAACCTTCGTCAACGGATACAGCACATGGCAAACAACAAGGATCTAATCCAAACGGTCGCATCCGAGATCGCAGCTTCGTCGAAGATCTCACCGACCGCAGCTGGGCAAGCTAAAAAGGCCCCTGCTACTGCGGAACTGATTGATGCAATCAATCAGACCTTTGCCCTGTTTCGCGTCAATTATCACAACCAGTATTACGCGGCCTTTGGCGATAAAAACGAATCTGTTGGAATGGCAAAAAAACTGTGGCTGTCAACTCTGGGTGATTTCGCCCCAAACGTTATTTTATTGGCTGCGGAAAAAATAATCGCCGACAACGACTACCTGCCAACGCTCCATAAAATGATTAAGGCCTGCCGCGCTGTGGGCATGCCCGCCGGGCTACCAGCGCCGCGCAAGGCCTATCTTGAAGTCTGTAATATGCCAAGCCCAAAGGCGGCGCAGAAGTGGTCTCATCCAGCGGTCTATGCCGCTGGCCGTGACTGCGGTTGGCACTTTCTGGCTAATACAGCTGAGAGCAAAGCCTTTCCCCAGTTTGCTGAGACCTACCAGCAGTACTGCGAGCGAGTAATCAGCGGTGAAGTATTTAGCGTAGAGCCGCCGGCAGCATTGCCCGAGACTTCAATGAAGAAGGCGAGTAAAGAACGGGCATTAACCGAGCTGGATAATTTAAAGCAGCTGTTGGGCTAGCGAGAAGAGCCATCTACAAGAGCCATCTACAAGAGCTATGGATAAGAAGTAATTTAAAATTAATTATCAGCTAACCTGCCGAGAATGATCCCTATGGCGCAAACTCCACTGATTCATAACTCCACCGCGCGTCGTATGGCGAAGACCATCCTCAATGGTTTTCGCAGTTATTTTGCCGACTATTTAAATTCCACTCTCAGTGCCAAAGCGCGCTTTGAGAAAGCCGATTGGCACGGGGTGCAGCAGGCCAATGTCGATCGCCTTGAGATGTACAAGGCCAAGGTCGCTCAGACGGTGATGTATTTGGGTATGGTAACCAATAAGGATATTGCCGATCTGGATCTCTGGGCTGAATCAAAAAAAGCCTATACCCAGCTGGTCTTTAACTTTCCCAATTTCGAAATTGCCGAGACCTTTTTTAATTCGGTTTTTGCCGACCTCCATGATCACGACAAGATTAGCGACGATATTATTTATGTACTATCGTCTCATATGATTGAAGCGCCAGCCGCTGAATACAGTATCTTTGTGCGCTATGAAGGTAACGATCGCCGCGATATTTTTCGTCGTATCCTGAAGGAATCTGAGTTTTCTCTGCCCGGCGAAGATATAGAGCTAGATCTGGATTGTATCCTCAGCGTTTTCTGTAGCGAAGTAACACCCAATCTGACTGGCTCGCCAGATGACCTCAAATTTGATCTATTGGAATCGACTTTCTACCGCAGCAAAGCCGCTTATATGGTGGGCCGTGTTATAGATGGGGATCAGACCTTCCCCATGGCGATTGTAATTTTGAATAATGAAAGGGGTCAGCTCTACGTAGATACAGCGATCTTTAATACCGATGATCTCAGTGTTATTTTCAGCTTTACTCGCAACCACTTTATGGTTGATGCACCGCTGCCCTATCAGTACGCGCACTTTTTGAAAACACTGATGCCGAAAAAATTGGATTATGAAATTTATAATTCTCTGGGTTTCCCCAAGCATGCAAAAACCGAATTTTACCGTCAACTAGTTCATCATTTGGAGAGCTCAAACGATCAGTTTGTGATTGCCCCTGGCATTAAGGGTATGGTGATGACGGTGTTTATGCTTCCCTCATACAATATTGTATTTAAAATTATTAAAGATAAGTTTGCCCCACCGAAGGAAGTAACTCACCAGACAGTGAGAGATAAGTATCGCTTGGTTTCCCGTCACGACCGTATCGGTCGTATGGCCGATACTCAAGATTTTGATAATCTGGTTTTCCCTTTAGATCGTTTTTCACCGGCGCTGCTCGAAGAGTTGCAGAAAGTTGCCGCCTCAACCATTGAAATTCGCGGTGACAAGCTAGTTATTAAGCATCTCTACACCGAACGCTATATGACGCCGTTAAATATCTATCTGGAATCAGCCAGTGACGAACAAATTCGCAGTGCCATGGAAGAGTACGGCAACTGTATTAAACAATTGGCAGCAGCCAATATTTTTCCTGGCGATAGGCCACTAAAGAACTTTGGGGTGACCCGCCACGCCCGCGTAGTGTTTTACGATTACGATGAGATTGCCGCACTCACCGACTGTAACTTTCGCAAGATTCCTCAACCGCGCACCGAAGAGGAAGAGATGCAGGCCGGCACCTGGTATACCGTGGGACCAGACGATATTTTCCCAGAAGAGTTTAGACTGTTCTTCTCTGGCAATACCAAAGCGCGAAAGATGTTTGAAGAGATGCACAGTGATCTCTACGATGTGGATTTCTGGCAGGGCCTACAGGCGAAAATTCGCGATGGCTTTGTACTCGACGTGTTCCCCTATCGCCGTGCCAAGCGTTTCGATCGGGGTAAAGAGTCTGGTCTTGAAGTGTTTTCGGACTAGATTTCTAACTGAAGACCAACAGGATTATCGCAGCGGCAGCTCTGTAGTCTGGGTTCCGGAACGAACCTCTAGACTGTCGCTATTAATCGATTCAATCACCCAATTTGAATCTAGTTTGTCGCCCACATGGTAAGTGCTTTCACCGATAAATATTCGATTTAATCGCGAGCCACTGCGAATAAATATGTGCCCGGTAATATTTACATCAGGTAATGATTTAGTCACCACTGGCGCAGCAGTGACTGACGAATTGTCACTCTGCGACCTCTCAGGCTTTTCTGCCACTGCAGGCGTCTCGACCACAGCCTCCGCTGTTGCGCTGGCTAAAACGGCTTTTTCAATATCCGAAACAGTTTCTGTAGGCCTTATCTCAACCTGGGATGTCAGGCTTGAGAACCCGTAAAACAACCCCCCTGCAACCACTAGGATGGCAATCGGCAACCAATATCCCGAAGAACGTGGCACCGTTTTTTCGTAGGGATCCCAGCCAGAGTTGACAAAATCATCGAGATTTTCCGGCTCTTCCCGGGATCTATCGCGCTCGGCTTTTTTTAGGGCATTGAGAATGTAAGACATTAGTTGGCCTCTCTCGAGCCAGCTTCTCTAGACTCAGCTTCTCGCAGACGCGGAATATTGTCACCGCTCAACTGCGCCAAACGCATCAATGTCTCGCGCCCTAAAATACCGTCGGCCGCCAGGCCCTGCTGTTTTTGAAAACCCAACACCTGCTGTGCAATGGCCTCAGTATAGCGACCACCGCTGATAATAATATCGCGGCTGTTATCCAGAGCGGCTAATTGCGCCTGGAGCCAATCAACCAACTCTGGGTTGCTGATATTTTCAATAGCATAACTAGTCGCACTCAACGGCGAGACATAGCTCTGGGGTGGACGCCACAGATAGAGGTAACTGCCATTCCAGCGCTGCCGGAAATCTTCCACAGGGATATCCACAGTACCCTGCCGGTCTTGCAAGCTGACCATGCCAAGATCTAATCGTTCTAGGACATAGGACTTTAAATACCCAGTTTCCTCTAACAACCAAACAATCCCAGGACGATTGATCTGCTCTAGGGTGTCCATATCCGCTGTGGTGACCTTTTCACTCCGCAGCATAGCCAGACTGGCAGCTGCGGTCAGTTCTTCTTCGCTGTATACATCCGCAGCTTCGGTACCCCAAAGAGCTAACAAACCCACGAAGGGGTTGGCATTAGCCGGCGGGGCTAGCGGCTCTGGCTGAAGGCTAACCTCCCGCGTAACTGATAGCTCGACAATAGGCTCCGGGAGAATTGGTTCTATGACGCCATCAAGTTGGCCACTAGACATTTCACCCACTAGACCTAGCGCCTGGTCATTAGCCACATCAGGTATCTCTTTAGGCGCATCCAGCTGCGCCATAACTGGAGAAAATTGATTTAATAATTCTGCTGGCGAGAGCGTCAATATCAGGCCGCCACTCAACCCCAGGGCGACAACAATGGCCAATAACCAGACCATTTTTCTTGGAGATTTTTGCTCTTCACTGAGTATTTCACTGGCGGCTTGTTTGACCAGCTTTGCCGAAACCGTCTGCGCTCCGGTGGAATAAGCAGCGACCAAAGACTGGTGACAAACTAGATTTATCAGCCGCGGCACACCACCAGTAAGGCGAAACAAAACTGCCGCGCAGCCGCTGTCAAAGATCGCTCTTTTGGCGCCGGCGCGATGCAGTCGATGATTGATATAGTTGGAGAGATCATTCTTATCCAGGGGCGATAAGTGGAATCGGGAGACCACCCGCTGATTTAACTGACGCAGCTCTTGCTGGGCAAGAATATCCAATAGCTCGGGCTGGCCAACCAATAATATGTGCAAAAGTTTATCGCTGCTGGTTTCAAGATTACTTAGCAGTCGCAGCGCTTCCAGTACTTCAGCAGTCAGATTCTGCGCCTCTTCGAGAACGATTAATGTCTTTTTGCCATCCGCGTGGGCGGCGAGCAAATTGCGATTCAGCGCGTCTATACATTGCTTAGTGAAAGACTGTTTGGTCAGGGACAGCTCAGAGGCATTGGGCAGATCTATATCCAGCTCGTCACAGATACTGGCCAACACGTCCGCGACATTGAGCTTGCTGTTGAGAATATAGGCAACCCGCACATGAGGTGGAATACGTTTGATCATGGTGCGAGTGAGGGTGGTTTTACCTGTACCCACCTCGCCGGTGAGCAAGATAAACCCCCCTTCGCGGTCGAGACCATATTTTAAATGGGCGACCGCTTGGCGGTGATAAATACTGGGATAGAGAAACCCAGGATCAGGGACTATCGAGAAGGGCTCTCGGGCAAGGGCAAAATGTTGCAGGTAGATGCTCATAGCGCCTCAGCGTTGTCTTAATCTTAGTCTTGGTCCTGCCCTTGATTGAGAAATTCCTCGAGCACTGGCTGTATTAAGCCACTCTCTTCACTGTCCAAATCACGCTTGATTAGATGGCGGTATTTAATGTCAGACAGCTTGCGCGCATCTTCCGCGGTGCGAATAATCGTCGGGCGAATAAACATCATCAATACCGATTGCGAGTCACTCTTACTAGTCGAGCGGAACAGACGACCAAGCAGTGGAATATCACCCAGCAGTGGTACCTTAGTGGCACTGCCGCCGGTCTGGTCTTCAATTAAGCCGCCGAGGATTAGCATCTCGCCATCCTGAATCAATACATTGGTCTGCATGGTACTTTTTGAAGTGGTCTGAAGGCCTACGCCGCCACTACCTACTTTGACTTTGGAGCTTTCCTGTTCTATCTCCAGACGTACCGAATCGCCTTTGCTAATTTGCGGTTTAACCTTCAGCTTGATACCCACTTCTTCACGATTAATCGTGGTGAAAGGGTTGTTACTGCCATTGTTGCTACTGGTAAAGCTACCGGTCTGAAAGGGCACTTCTTCGCCTACAGATAAGGTCGCCTCTTCATTGTCTAGAGTGACTACTGAAGGAGTTGAAAGGATTTTGGTGCTGCCATCAGTTTTTAATGCCTGGATTAACAGGCCAATGCCTTTACCTGTCTCAGAGTCAAAATCTCCTGCCACAGCCATTACCTTCTTGGGTATTAAACCCAACTCAGCGGCCGAGGGAGTCACCCCAGAAAGTCCCACACCAGTCAAAGTAGCCAGAAGCCCGTCAAAATTGGTCAGGTAACCACCGCGATTTTTACTGCTGTAGGCGAGCTGAGCACTCAATTCTTTGGCTTGATCTTCTGACAACTCGGCAATAACTGCTTCAATCAATACTTGGGGTCGTGAGCGATCGAGCTGAGCCACGACATTTTTGATTTCGCGAATAACCGCTGTCGGAGCAGCCACGACCAGAGCATTGTTGAGTTCATCAATCTGGATCTGGTATGCGCTTTTGGCTTTCTTATCCGCCACAGCTTCACCGGCAAGCTGAAGAAACACATCGGACTGCAACATGCCTTCAACGATGGGCTTCATCTCTACGGCGCGAGAATAATCCAGGTAGATAACCTCGACGCGCCCCTTTTTCGTCAAAGGCTGATCGAGAGTTTCCAGCATCGCTTTAAACACGCGACGAGCGGAGGCCGGACCGCTGACAATGACACGGTTGTTCATGCCATCTTCAACCAGAGACAGATCCTGGTTTTTTAGCTGTTTTAACTGCCCAGCGATATACACGGCTTCACCAGCTGAAATATGCGTTAGGCTAATAACTTCAACCGCATTTAAGGCTGGGTCGTCGAGCTCTGCGATCAGCGACTCAAGGCGCAAAATATTGGACTGCACATCGGTGACCACCATAGAGTTGCTCTGCGCAAAGGCATTTAGTCGCGCACCAGAACTCATCACCGGTTTGAGCACAGGAACCAATGTGGCAACCTGAACATTTTCAATTTGAATCACTTTTGTAATCAGCTGATTGTCGCCCGTGCCACCGGCAAAGTTGAACGCCTGATTAAACGGCACAATCCGTGTCACCACGCCATCTTCGATTGCCTGAAAGCCCTGCACCTGAATAGCTGAGAGAACCGCCTCATAAAGCAGGTCTGAATCGATTGCTTCAGGAGCGATAATCGTGACCTTGCCTTTTACGCGCGGGTCGAGAACAAATGATTTACCGGTAATTTCTGCTACGCTTTCAATGACGCTGCGAATATCCGCATCGCGAAAATTAATTCGCACAACTTCACCGGCACTGACCTCTGCAATCATACTCAGCACGATGCTTAGGGCCCCTAGTAGGCGGATGGTTCGTTTGGCAAAAGTCGTCTTCTGGCCGGTCATTATTTTTCTCATTTTATTTATTAACTATTTATATTTAATGATTTTATAGCTAACAATTTAATAGTTAGCAGTTTTAGACGTAGTTAGTTCAATCCGAACTTAGGTAACATTTTAGCCGACAAGCTCGCGGCATTAACATAGACAACGACTTCTTCACCGTTGCGAATCACAGTAACCGGCAAACTGGTTTGGCCGCTGTATTTAATCCAGCCTGCAGGGTCCGACATCAGCGCCTGAACCCCGATGCCATCAATATCTACAACTACATCGCCTTCTTCAATATCGGCTAACATTTTCATTTCATCGGAGAGCTTGTTGAGTTTAAAGCCGCTACCGTAATTATCTACCTTAACCGGCAGCGCACCAAACATATTGGCCATGGAAAAACCGTCATCGTCAGACTGATTGTCGCTAGCGCTGTCACTGTCAGGAGCCTCTTCAGTCTGCATGACGTTTTCTGGCTTCTTCAGCGTGATTTGCCGCCTGGCGCCATTTTGCTCAACGATTATACGAAATGCCTGAATCTGCTCAATCACGACCGACGATCCGAGCTTATCACCAATATGATAAACCTGCTCCGGGCGTCCATTAAATGAAATGGTGGCTGAGGAGGTACTCTCACTGAGCATAACGCCGACAAGTGTGGCGTTGACATTCGCATCGACGAGATTACTAGAATCTGCTTCGACAACCGGCGCAGCGACCTCGACCCCGCTAAACCAATTCCAGCGCAAACTCGCTCCCACTGGAGTCGATATTCGAGAAATTGCCTTGGCTTCTGGCTTGTCTTCAACAACCATCAGAGCAATGGCAATAAGCAGCGTAAAGACTAACGCCATGAGTAACACATTGCTCAGTAGCAGCAATTTTTGTACTGGCGAACCCGATATCGAACGTTGCAGATAGGCTTGTATTTTAGCGCTTTTAGTCGACATGCTGAACCTCCATGCGCACCACATAATTAGTCGCGGCAGCATCCGGGCGACGGACATCGAGAAGGTTTATTTTCAGCCCCTGACAGGCTAATTGATGGGCCAACTGTAATAGGCGATTGGCATTGGCGCTTTCCAGATACAGTGCATACTTGCCCTGAGCCTGCTCGGCAAACCTAACCAGCTTAATTTGGTTGCGTCGAACCAATCGATTTATGACATCTTTGGTGGCGCCCTTGTTAATGGTTTTATCGACACAGCTATTGCTCAGTCGGCTGACGCTGGCGCTCTGCTCGCTCAACCATTGAAGGTCGGCTTGCAAAATCCGATGACGTTCTTGCAGCTCAGTGGATCGCTCCAAACTCGGTAGCAGAACCAGATAGACTGCAGCCAAAAAGACAATGCCGACGCCAACCATCACAATTCGTCGTTCACGTGGCTGACGCTGTGCCAACCAACTGTTAATGCCACTCACAAAGTTCAACCCTTTCATTGTTGGCCCACCTTGCGCAATGACACTGTGGTCAACCCATCAGCGACTTGGCGATCCACCTCAAAGCCCGCCAGATTAGTGAACTTGGCCTTACCGCTGGCAACGTTTTTCAGCCCCAAACTGAACCCGGAATCACTGGCAACCAGAGACTCTAATTCACAACCACAGTTAGTCATTATCGGGTCCGAAGCTACAAGAGCTTTCATAATCGGGGCATGCAAGCTCTCGCGCTGTTTAAACATATCCGCCAATAACAGCTCGCCGCTGCTGCGGATATCTTCTGGCTGCGCACGCTTGCCTAAAAATAAATTACTGAAACCGGCGCTGGCCTGAGTTTCAAGCTCGGCAATGCGCTCTTCGAATCGGACATTGGAGAGCTGCAGATAACCAAAACCAAGAACTATAGCCAGTACTAACAGGGCCGCTGTAGACAGCCATGTGGATGAAGAGATATCCCTGGCCTGAGGCTTAAACTCATCGGTTAACAGGTTGGCTGTCATGGGCATATCGGAAAACTGCCAGTCAATCTCAGCATCATTAATGTCGGCGGCGGCGCGCAGATCGTCGGGAATCAAATTTGCATCTGGTATAGAGATAGACAGTCGCGGTGCAATTTCGGCCCGCTCTTGCAGGCGACGCACCAATAACCAGGCTAGGTCCGGGGCTGCAGAAAAGCCACTGTCAGTGCCGCTGCGCACCAAAAATTGGCCCTCGCGCCACGCCATGCTAATGCGACCTGACTCAAAAGGCAGTGCGAAATAATCGGCCACCATAGCAGTGGCCGTAGCGCCGGCATTGTCAGCAATACGCAGCCATTCGCGCATATCCTGTTTGCTGATAACCGAGACGCTAAGCTGTTTTTTGCCCTCTGAGATAAAACTCTCACCGAGAACAAAGTGCATTTCGTCTACTGGCTGCAAAATTCGGTCTTCGAGGATCCAAGGAATCAACTCGGCCCATTTGCGCTGAGGTGCAGTGGGGGCGTCAATGACATGCAGGCAGATGCGCTGGGACGGGACCCATAGCGCCATCGCTCTGTTAGCGTCACCACCGCCGAGCAGATGCCGGTCTAGGTGATGAAGATGATCAACAGATTGTGTCATTGTTACAAATTCCTGGTTATTGCTATTTAGTAGCGCGGTTGTTTAAAACTGTTCACCAGAGTCATCTAGATCGCCAGTGGTATAACTGTCCGCGATTTCACAAATCGGGCGCAGGTAATATTCGCGGTCATATTCATCTGGATCTGAAAATCTATCCCTGCCTGAACCGCTAAAATCGGCGGCATTTTCATCATCGGTGTCAATAGATCTAGATGGTACAGTCGTGACACCCGCAGGTACAACCGTTATCTCCCTGCGAATAACTGCTGGGCGGCCACTCTCACCGCGTTGCATTATACTTTTTACTTCTAGTCTTGACTGCCCTAATGTGACTTCGAGATTAAGTTGAAAAAAATCTGATTTCACATCAATTAGCTTGGCCGGCCAGCGTATAGCCAGCGCCGGTTCACCGACCATCAAGCGAATATCTATAGCCTGATAAAATTCCTGCAGAGTCAAAAAAGGCCTGTTATCCAAAACCATATCGACAAAATCAATTCCCAAATCACCACTCAAGGCCATTAATACCGGTTCAGGTGCGCTGTTGATATTGATTGTTGTGGGGCCAGGTAATGCACTCATTAAGGGCATGAGACGCTGCACTTCGGCCAAACTGTAGCCGGCCATGGCAGCCAGCTCAGCGGTATCAGCTATATATGTGTTGGCGGGGAAACGTGGCGGATTGAAACCGCTGTAATCTGATTGCTCTGCACCAGCAGGGCCGATTAACTCATCACCCTTATCGAGCCAATCGACAATCACCGACACGCGGCTCTCATCGACAACAAAACCCATATTCTGGAGCAGGTTCTCCCACAGCTTAACCAAGCCCATATTGTTGGCATTGGCACTGCGCTCTGCCCTCAGACTGGTATCAGTATAGGAGGAAAAGTTATTGATATTAACGCGGGATTCAAGATCCACCAGACAGCCGACAATAGTGCCACCATCAACTGGCAATAAAGGAATCGCCTGAGCCCAGTCCTCGCCAAAGTGGTCCACCTCAGGGTCATCATTATCCGAGGCAAGCAGGTCTCTGGCCCAACTCTCAGCACTAATAGCTAAGAGCATCGCCTGATCACCATGGAGAGAACCGGTTGCCTGTGAGACATCAATCTGATGACGATAAAAAATATTGCCGAGAATCAGCGTCAGGGCCAAGACCAAAATCAGCGTTGCCAGCAGCGCCACGCCACTCTGGCGCTGAGGGCGAGAACGAGAGCAGCGACCGACGCCATCCAGCGCGGCCTGTTTAGTTCCCATTGACATCCGTGCCTCCACTTGGAACCGTACCAGAATCTGAGCCGGTCAAGCCTGTGGTTGGATTGGGATCGAAATCGAGCCCCGGCAATAGGCGCGTGGTTTCAGAGCCATCTGCCAAGATGATGGTGATGCGAATCATTCTTGGCAAACTGAGCAGATGATGGCTTTCGTTAGTCGGCGGCCAGTCAGGGGAAAAAATATTGCCCCTGGAGAATTGTTCAACTTCCACATCGATCACATTATTAACCAGGATCACGCGGTTGCCCTCAGTGTTCAGAGCCGCTGCGGTAATCGGCCAAGACAGACGCTCCAGCTGATCCTCACTGTTGATACGGTATTCAATACGACTGATACCCGTGGGGTTCGATCGCACCATGGGGCCGCCACCACGACTAAAGCGCAGGCCAAAGTCACTGGGATCAGTTAGATAGGCGCGCTCAACGCCGCCCAAGCCATCGGCAAAGGTCCGTGGACGCAGGTGCATAATGTCGCGGCTGATGACTTGCCAGGCGCGATGCAGCTGGGATTCATCCTCCAGCTGACCGCGACTGCGATCATTGGCCCCAAGAATCACTTCAACGGCCTGATAAGACATCACCGACATCACAGCCAGCAGCATCAATGAAACTACCGCTTCGATCAGCGTAAAACCGGTCTGACCGCGTCTGCCGAACTGAGGACTGCGCGAACGCGCCGCCACAAACATCAGTTTTTCTCAACCAAATAGACAAATAGCCTCGCACTATCCCGCTCGGCACCTTTGGCACCCACTTTTGCCTGATAGCGATAGAGGTCGTTGCCCATAGCCTCTTTAATCTCCACCTGCCAGCGCCATTCTTGATCGCCCTGACTGGCCACACCTTTGCTTGGAAGGCCGGCACTCTGACCACTGAGCAGCCACTTTTCCGAATTCTGGTAGCGTTCTAAAAGGCGATTCCAAGACACCTGGGATGAATAAAAGCGCTCCCGCAGACGCATACGTTCATCGGCGTACTGCTGCACCAAATAGAGCGCACTGCCCATTACCCAGCCGAGAATCGCCAGGGCAACAGCCACTTCAATCAGGGTAAAACCGCGAGCATGACGCAATGAATGAGTACTTTTCATGGTTTTGATATCTTCTTCATAACCACGGATGACGTTTCATCATCCCAGCTGTAGCTATAGATCAAAGGACTTGAGGAAAAACTCAATAGCATCTCACCAGCAGGCTCCATAAAACCATCCGGCATCATGGCAACCAGCGGTATCACTGCATATTCTTCAGCGGCCAGAGGATCTTCAATCTCATCGTATTCGACACTGCTATAGACCGACCACTCGGTCTTGGCCTCATTGTCGAGGACAAAGGCCTCAGGATAGCTAGTAACGAACCAGTGCTGGCGAAAGTAGGCCGCTGGCTGTAATTTTTCGCTCTCTTGGGGCTGTTCGGCATCGCCAAAAATGCCGTAGGCAACACCCTCAAGGGCAGCCTGTTCAGAGAGCTGATTGAGCCAAGTGAGCAAATTCTCTGCCTGACTTTGGTAGCGTCGATCAAAGGCCTGATTAATCGCAAACACACTCATCCCCGATATGGTGGCGAGAATAACCACCACCACCGCAATCTCGATCAGCGTAAAACCTGCTTGGCGACTCGGGAAAGACCTCATGCTACTTTATATTCCAGTTACCCCAATCCGCATCAGAGCCTTCGCCCCCCTGTTGACCATCGGCCCCCAGTGTATAGACATCAACATCTTTACTGTGCTGGCTCGGGTTACTGTACTGGTAGGCCTCACCCCAGGGGTCTAGGGGCTCTTTCTCAAGATAGGGACCATTCCAATTATCTGCGCCACCGGGGTTAGTCATCAAGGCTTCTAGACCCTGACTCTGTTTCGGGTAACGATAGTTATCCAACCGATAAAACTTCAGCGCTCCCTCGATCACCCGAATATCCTGAGCAATCCGTGTCCGCTCTGCCTGCTGTACCTTCTTAAAAAGTGTCGGCCCAATCATTGCACCCAACAGCGCAATTACCACCACCACAACCATCATTTCAATCAGCGTAAAACCCGCTTGCTTGTTCCTAGATACCATTCCTAACACCTCTTAAATTTATTTCTACCCTGCCGGCAAATCACCCACCAAAATTTATATCGAACCCAACCCAATTTAGAACGATTACGAGCAGGACTTTTTTCTGTGGCAAGGCGAAAATGCACGGATCAAAGGAGCTTACTTGGTGTAAGTGACCGACTGAGTACATTTTCAACGCCGCCATGGAAAAAAGATCCCCATTTCTACTCATTGTGGGGAGATATTTTTTCCCAGGGCAAGGCGAAAATGCACGGAATGAGGGAGCTTACTTGTTGTAAGTGACCGACTGAGTACATTTTAAACACCGCCATGGAAATAAAGATCCCCACTTCTACTTATTGTGGGGAGAGATTTTTTCCCAGGGCAAGGCGAAAATGCACGGAATGAGGGAGCTTACTTGTTGTAAGTGACCGACTGAGTACATTTTCAACACCGCCATGGGGAAAAAGATCCCCCACAATCAGATCATATTGTTCATATCCATTATTGGGAGCATCACTGCTGCTACGACAGAGAGAATAATCACCCCCATAAAAACAATCAAAACCGGATTGATCAATTTCAAAAACACTTCCACCGCATTATTCAGCCGCAGCGAATAATAATCCGACACCCGCAACAGCATCTTATCCAGTTCACTAGACGCCTCACCGCTGCCCACCATATGCACCAGAAACCCGCTGCCCACATCGCCTTCCAAGAGTGCCTTATGCAGAGTCGAGCCCTGACGCATAGCCTCAGTAACGCCCTCCATTTTACTGCGCAAATGGAGATTAGTGACTACAGAGGAGGATATTTTCAACGCCGCCAATGCTGGCACACCGTTGCTTAAAAGCACCCCGAGGCTGCGAGACCAATCAGCAATGTTGGCCATACGAATCCAGCGCCCAAGACCCGGCATGGTCAGCATAAACTCGTGCCAGCGCTGATGGCGCTGGGGATCTTTCATAGCCTGAACAAAGCCGAAATAGAGTCCGACCAATAAAATCAACACAAACAATCCATAACTCTGGGTAAATTCACTGAGATTTACAATGATTCTTGTGATCAGTGGTAGCTCGCGATTGGAGCTCATAAAAATAGCCGTAATTTTGGGCACCACCCAAACCATCATGATGGCGACCACGATAATCGAGGTGCTGATGAGCGTCGCGGGATAGATCATAGCGCGACTGATGGTCTTGCGATTTTCTGCACTGCTCTCCAGATCTTCGGCGATGCGCATTAATACTTTATGCAGATGGCCACTCTCTTCACCCACACTAATACCGGCGACAATGCTATCAGGAATTTTGTAGGGGGAGCGACGCAGGGCGTCAGAGAAACTGCGCCCTTCTATAATTTCACTGCGCCAGCTCTGCAGCATGCGGCGCTGCTTTTCCGTTTCCGCCTGTTCGATAGTCATACGCAGGGCGTCTTCCAGAGGCAGGCCGGACTCTATCAGAATCGCCTGTTGCTGCAGCAGTAACGACAGATCAAAATTATTCACTCGCGCTTCGCGACGGGAGTCAGACTTTTTCGTCTTAGTTTGGCTGACTTCCGAGAGCTTTGAGGGCAGCAGTTTTTTTTCTTTTAACAGACGTCGGGCGTGGCGTTCGGAGTCAGCGGAGATTACCCCGCTTACTTGCTTACCGGAGAGGTCGTAGGCTGCATAGTCAAAGGCTGGCATGATTAGGGCCCTGCGTTAAACGCTGGTGACGCGAAGCACTTCTTCGATAGTGGTGACGCCGCGGCGCACCAACTCGAAGCCGGCATCGCGGATACTGGGCACGGTTTTGCGAATGGCAGTTTCAAGTTCTAATTCGCCAGCATTTTCGTGGATCAGGGTTTGCAAATTGGCATCAACCGAGACCAGTTCAAAGAGTGCCTGACGGCCTTTAAAGCCAGTGTTATTACATTCAGTGCAACCAGAGGACTGGAAAGTCTCTTCACCGGGCTGCAGTTGCAATAAGTTGCGATTAAAGTCGTTGGGCTGCTCAGCTACCCGGCAATCGCTGCAGAGTTTTCGCAGCAGACGCTGAGAGACAATACCGCGCACGGTGGAAGCCAGTAAAAAGCTGTCGACACCGAGATCTTGCAGTCGGGTGATGGCCCCGGCGGCAGTATTGGTGTGAAGGGTTGAGAGCACCAGGTGACCGGTCAAACTGGCCTGGGTGGCAATTTCGGCGGTTTCGCCATCGCGAATTTCACCGATCAAAATCACATCCGGATCCTGACGCAAAATAGCGCGCAGGCCTCGGGCAAAGGTCATACCGGCGCGGAGATTAATCTGCGTTTGGCTAATGCCAGGAAGATCGTATTCTACTGGATCTTCGACCGTCATAATATTGCGCTGCTTGCGATCCATCTGCTGCAGGGCGGCATAGAGGGTAGTGGTTTTACCTGAACCGGTGGGGCCGGTGACTAGGATAATCCCATGGGGACGTGAGACCAGATCCACCAGCTCGGCTTTAGTATCTTGAGGCATACCCAGATCATCGGTCTTGAGCTTGCCAGCATCTTTATCCAGCAGCCGCATCACCACTCGCTCACCATGACTGGAGGGCATGGTGGAAACACGCAGATCTATACTGCGACCACCTAGGCGCACACTCATGCGGCCATCCTGAGGCAAGCGACGCTCGGCAATATCCAGCTTTGACATCACCTTGATCCGCGAAATTAGCAGCGGTGCAATTTGAATCGAAGGGGACAGCACTGTGCGCAATACGCCATCGAGACGAAAACGCACCAGCGCTTCTTTCTCGTAGGGTTCGATATGGATGTCTGAGGCATTTTCTTTTAGGGATTCGGCGATCACTGCGTTGAGCAGACGCACAATTGGCGCATCGTTCTCAGCATCTAAAAGGTCACCGGCGTCTTCAAGTTCTGCGGCGGCAGATTCCATGTCAACAAAGTCTTTCATGTCGGCCATAACCGATTCAGAAGAATTCTGTCGACCGCTGTATAGCTGGCTCAACTGCGCGTCAAACTCTTGATCGGCGACGGCGTGAACAGCCAGCTTGCCATTGCTCATACGAACAACTTCACTGACAGCCCAATCTGGCGCATCTGGCGCCAACAGCAAATCACTTTCAGCGGTGCGCAACAGTACTCGGTTAACCCGCGCAAATTCGTAGGGCAGTAAATCGAGCGCTTCTTCTGTCATTGGCACCTCTGTTTTTTTGATTTCAGTATCACGTCGTTAATTGCGATTTGTGGGCAGATTTGTAAGCCCCGAACGTTATCATAATGAGCTCTAAGGATACATGACTAAGCGCGCAACCCACAGCTACTAATCAGACTCGCCCGCTAGTCTTTAGACGGCTTATTTGAGGCCATAGACGGGAACGGAAATGGTCGCACATTGCCACCGGAAGCGTTAGCACTGGCCTCGGTAATTTTGCAGGTACCCTCTTTCTCCACTTCATCAATGCGCACAATCGACTGCATCGGAATAAAGCTGCGCTTGATCCCGGAGAACTCATTTTTGAGCTTCTCTTCGGCGGGATCAACGATCATCTGTGAGCGTTCACCAAATATAAATTCTTCGACCTCGAGAAAGCCCCATAGATCACTCTGAAAGACATGTCGTGCATAGATTTCGTAGACCTGTCCCTGGTTGAAAAAGGTGATTCGATAGATGGGTTCGCTGGACATTAATTTTCTGCCAATTCGGTGCGTTTAAAGAGCGACAATAATAGCACAAGATGTTTTTATATAGCGGCATTAAATGGCCACCCTAAATAGCGGCTTTATGTTGCGAATTGGGCGTGCAGGGCTATAATGCTCGACCTCTTTAATTGATCAAAGATTAACCAATTTCATGACCGAAACTGCGACCAAACCGATTAAAAAGCTCCATATAGTCACTCATGGCTGTCAAATGAATGAGTATGATTCTGCGCGCATGCGCGATTTGCTCGGTGACAGCCATCAGATGATTGCCACTGATGATGCAGCAGATGCAGACGTTATTCTGCTCAACACCTGCTCGATTCGCGAGAAGGCACAGGAAAAAGTCTTTCATCAGCTCGGTCGCTGGAAGCATCTCAAAGAAGCTAATCCGGATTTAGTTATTGGCGTGGGCGGCTGTGTTGCCAGCCAGGAAGGCGCGGCCATTGCCAAGCGCGCACCCTTTGTCGACCTGGTATTTGGTCCGCAAACTCTGCACCGCCTGCCAGAGATGATGGAAACTAGCAAAGCCGATGGCACCGTAATTGTCGACATCAGCTTTCCAGAAATCGAAAAATTTGACCGCCTGCCAACACCAGAGGCCGATGGCGTATCCGCCTTTGTCTCGATTATGGAAGGCTGCTCTAAGTACTGTTCATTTTGTGTAGTGCCTTATACCCGCGGCGAAGAAGTTAGTCGCCCCATGGCTGACGTGCTCGTCGAGATTAGCGCCCTCGCCGATCAAGGTGTACGTGAAGTTAATCTGCTGGGCCAAAACGTCAATGCATATCTCGGCGAGATGCCCGACGGCTCAATTTGTGATTTTGCTGAGTTATTGCCCTATGTGGCCGACATCGAAGGCATAGATAGAATCCGCTATACCACTTCTCATCCGGTTGAATTTTCTGATCGCTTGATTGACGTATACGCCCGCGTACCCGAGCTAGTCAGTCATCTGCACCTGCCAGTACAGAGCGGCTCAGATAAAATCTTGATGGCCATGAAACGTGGTCATACGGCGATTGAGTACAAGTCAAAAATCCGCCGCCTGCGTGAAGTGCGTCCGGATATCAGCATTTCCTCCGATTTTATTATTGGCTTCCCCAATGAGAGCGAAGAGGATTTCTCCGCCACCATGAAGTTAATCAGTGATATTGGCTTTGATACGTCATTTAGTTTTATTTACAGTGCCCGACCCGGAACACCAGCCGCAGATCTGCCCGATAGCACACCGGAAGCAGTCAAAAAGCAGCGCCTGAAAATTCTTCAGGATCGCATCAGCCAGAACGCTGCCGAAATCAGTCGGCGTATGGTAGGCAAACATCACAAACTGTTAGTCACCGGCATTTCGAAGAAAGATCCGGGGCAACTGCAGGGGCGTACAGAGAACAATCGGGTGGTAAATTTCCGCAGTGATAATCACGCCCTGATAGGCACCTTTGTCGACAGCATTGTCACCGAGGCACTGCGCAACTCACTGCGAGGCGAATTAGCCTAGCTAGCCTGCATATAAGCAATTACGTTAAGGGATCACGTTCTTATAATATTTGAACAAGCTAAAGGGTTTACCCTGCTTCACGGATCGCGCTATGCTAGCGTCAACTCTTCTTAATTTTAGGTACAAAAGCACTCATTGAAAAGATCGGATAACCAACCATCTGCCTCGACGCTCACTCTCGAGCCCAATGATGCTCGCCGTCTTGCCGCACTCTGTGGCCAATTTGATGAAAATATTCGCCTTATCGAACAGCGACTCGACGTCGATATTCGCTCGCGAGATAATTTTTTTGCCGCCTATGGCGATCTTGCAGCGGCAAATCAGGCAACGGCGGTTATTTATAATCTCTACCAGCAAACCGCACATTACGCTGAACTGTCCGCCGCAGAGGTACACCTCAACTTGCGTCAGAGCCAACCATCGCCTGAGCAGGAATCTGATCAGCAGGTTCCCAAACAGGCCTCTAATAAGCCCTCGAACAAACACTCCAGAGAGCAAATCAATTCCACCGGCAACCCATCTCGTAAAGAGGCGTCGTTTATGCAAACACCCCCAGTGAGTAGCCCTCAGCCTATAGAGAACGCCGAGAACTTCAGCATTATTCGTACCAAAAAAGGCAATATCAAGCCTCGCGGTATCAATCAGCAGCGCTATGTGCGCGCGGTTCAAACCCATGATGTCAATTTTGGTATTGGCCCGGCCGGCACCGGCAAGACCTATCTCGCAGTTGCCTGTGCCGTTGAAGCACTGCTCAGAAATGAAGTTGAGCGCATCTTGCTGGTGCGCCCAGCGGTAGAAGCCGGCGAACGACTGGGCTTTTTGCCTGGCGATCTAGCACAAAAAGTCGACCCCTATCTGCGCCCGCTCTATGACGCACTGCATGAAATGCTCGGCTTTGAAACCGTGACAAAACTTCAGGAGCGCAACGTTATTGAGATTGCACCTCTGGCTTATATGCGCGGCCGCACCCTCAATGGCGCCTATATTTTGCTTGATGAGGCGCAGAACACCACTCGCGAGCAGATGAAAATGTTTTTAACCCGCATAGGCTTTGGCTCAACTGCGGTTATCACTGGTGATATGTCACAGGTTGATCTGCCTAGAGGCGTCAATTCAGGGCTGGTTCACGCCTGCGAAGTGCTGAAAAATGTACAGGAAGTGAGCTTCACTCACTTCATATCTCGAGATGTCGTACGTCACCCTATTGTCCAAAGCATCGTAGATGCCTATGATGCCCACGAGAAAACTGAATAAATACCCTATAAATGAATCTATCTATCGACATTCAGAAGGTCTGTGCCTCTGAAGATTCCCCCGACGAAGACAGTATAAAGCGCTGGGTAAGCGCTGCCATACGTGACGAGCGGGATGAATGCGAGCTGAGCATTCGTATTGTCGACGAGCAAGAAAGTGCCGATTTCAACCAGCGCTACCGCGGTAAAAACGGTGCCACCAACGTCCTCAGCTTCCCCTTTGATGCAGTGACCCCAGAGCCATTGCCGATTCTCGGCGATCTGGTGATCTGCGCACCGGTTTTGGTCCGCGAGGCCTCAGAGCAAGACAAAACAATTACCGCACATTGGGCACATATTGTGATCCATGGCGTATTGCACCTGCTCGGTTACGATCATATTGAAGATCAAGACGCCGAGCAGATGGAGAGTTTAGAAACAGAGATTATGCTGGTTCTAGACTTCCCTCCCCCCTACCGGATTCTCGACGAGTCCTCCGACGACCCTATTGAAGTCACGAGCAACTAAACATGAATGAAGAAACCGCCAATGGCACACCCGAAAAATCGCTTTTTGAACGGATTGGCCGGGCCTTTTCTCAAACACCACGCAACAGTGAAGATGTCGCCGACATGTTGCGCAGTGCGGAGAATGAGTCGATCATCGATGCCAGCGTGCTACAAATCATGGAAGGGGCGCTAAAAGTCTCTGACCAGCAGGCCCGTGAGATTATGATCCCGCGCTCGCAGATGGTCATTATTGACGACGACTTTACCCTTGAGCAGGTACTTGAAGTCGTTATTAGCTCTCAGCACTCGCGCTTCCCTGTGGTAGGTGAATCCTCCGACGACATCAAAGGCATTCTGTTAGCTAAAGAAATGCTGCCGCTGCTGCTTTCTGGAAATGACTCCTTTGACCTTAAATCCCTACTGCGACCCGCCACCATTATTCCAGAGAGCAAGCGCCTCAATGTACTTCTGCAAGAGTTTCGCGAACAGCGCTATCACATGGCCATTGTTGTGGACGAATACGGTGGCGTCTCTGGGCTACTGACCATCGAAGATATTCTTGAAGAGATTGTCGGGGAAATTGAAGATGAAACTGATGAGCATGAAGAGGCACCGATCAAAGCCACCGCAAACGGCGGCTTTGATGTAGAAGCGATCGCCGAAATTAGCGAGTTTAATGAATTCTTTGATGTAGGCTTGGTCGACGATGAGTTTGATACCATCGGCGGCCTAGTACTGCACGCCTTTGGAAGACTGCCCGAAATTAATGAAAGCATCGACTTTGATGGCTTCACCTTTAAAGTCGCAGATGGCGATAATCGCAAAATCACCAAACTGGAAGTCACTAAAATTAGTTCATGATGCGCTCAGCCCGCGGGCAAACATTTCTCCTATTATTTGCCTCGGGGGCTCTACTGCCTCTGGCGCTGGCGCCGTTTAATTTTTGGCCCATAGCAATTCCCTGCATTGCCCTGCTGTTTTACAAGTTACAGCATCAAACGATTAAACAAGCCGTAGTCAAAGCCGGCGTATTTGCCTTTGCCATGTTTTTTTCCGGCGTCAGCTGGGTCTATGTCAGCATCCATGAACACGGCTTTATCCCCGCGCCCCTGGCGCTACTGGCAACCGCGCTTTTCTGCCTGTTTCTCGCCTTACTCTTTGCCCTGCCTTTCGCCATCGCGGCGCTAATCCCACAGACCTCAGTCTCTTGGCTGCTGGGACTGCCTGCAATATGGGTGCTCAGCGAATGGTTTCGCAGCTGGATCTTTACCGGTTTCCCCTGGCTCTATGCTGGCTATATTCACACCGACACCTGGTTCAGTGGCTGGGCGCCGATTGGCGGCGTAATGTGGCTGAGTTTTATTACTGCACTGGCTGCGGCGACCCTTGCACAGCTAGGCTCGCAGCTGCTTGAAAAGAAGCCCTCTATCCAACTAGGCGTGAAGCTATCCTGCTCTGTTTTGGCATTATTAAGTGTAAGCGGGTACTTACTCCAGTCGGCCAACTGGACTCAAGAAACCGGTAAAATCCTCTCCGTGGTGCTAGTTCAGCCGAACACCGATCAAAATATAAAATGGTCTACCAGCGAACGTCAGGGCATACTCGAGCAACTGCAAGAACAGAGCGAACCGCACTGGGGCGCCGACCTCATCATCTGGCCAGAAGCCGCGATCCCGGCAACACCAACGCGCGTCAGTGACTTTCTCATCGGTATAGACAAGACAGCAGAAGTGAACCAAACCGCCCTTTTAACTGGTATACCTACCCAAGACTGGAGTAGCGGTAAATATTACAATTCGGTGTTGGCTTTAGGTACAGCTAAGGGACAGTACGATAAGACCCGTCTAGTGCCCTTCGGCGAATATGTACCATTAGAAGGGGTGCTTCGCGGCTTGATTCGATTTTTTAACTTGCCCATGTCATCGTTTTCCCTAGGCGCCAAGGATCAGGCACTGCTGGAAATCGCAGGGGAGCCCATGGCCACGGCAATCTGTTATGAGATTGTCTACCCGGATCTGGTCGCCCGCGTCAGTCGCGAGGCAACCATGATCCTAACCGTCAGCAACGACGCCTGGTTTGGCGATTCCTTTGCCCCGCAGCAACATATGCAAATGGCTCGCATGCGCGCCATCGAAAATGCCAAGCCAATGCTGCGCGGTACAAGCAATGGTGTTACCGCTATAGTTGACCATCGCGGCAAGATAGAGCGGCAGCTGGAACAGTTTAGTGCCGGTGAGCTCAGCGGCAATATAACGCCAAGAGTCGGGCAGACACTTTTTGCACAGACTGGCTCGTGGCCAGCGGTGATCATGGCGCTGCTAATTTGCGCCGGTTTAATAATTAGAAGACTCTTAAAACAACAATCAAGTCGACACTGAATACAAATTAGGGGAACCGAACATGAACTTTAAAACATTGATTACAGCGATCGCATTTAGCTTGGCCGCCAGCACGACCATGGCATTAGAAATTGGCGATCAGGCACCAGACTTTTTACTCGAAGGCACAGACGGCAAGTCTTACAGCGTCAGCCAATTTAAGGACAAAGAAACCGTAGTCATCGCCTGGTATCCGAAAGCCTTTACTGGCGGCTGCACCATTGAGTGCAAATCTCTTGCGGACAATGGCCACTTACTAAAAGGGTTAGAAGTGGCTTACTTTATGGCCAGCGTCGACCCCATCGAAAAAAATATTGAATTTGCCGAGGCCTATAAAGCAGACTTCCCTCTGCTGAGCGATCCCACTAAGGAAGCGGCCAAAGCCTATGATGTGCTTGCGCTCTACGGTCTGCCCAAGCGCCATACGTTTTATATAGGCACCGATGGCAAGATTCTGTTTATCGACAAGAATATTCGCCCTGCTACATCGGCTGAAGATATGGCAGCGAAGTTGAAAGAATTAGGTGTGCCGGCAAGAGCAACCAGTTAAGCATTATGAATAGCTAGGCTTACTTTTTGGCATTAGTCTCGAAATCTTTTAGCAAAGCGACATAAGAGATTTCGGACTCCCCAGCTCTTCCGTCAAATGCTGACAAATCCTTCAGGTCTTGCGCCAACTGAACTGGCGCAGTCTCATCAACTATTTCAGATATCGACAATTGTGAATATATAGCCTAAACCCGCAAGGCCTGATAGCTCGCAGGTTCGAAATAGACCGTGAATTTATTAGATAAACCGCTCATCCTGCATCTCCTCCTAACCCGTGACCTTTTAGCCTTTGGATTAAAACCGAGACCCTGGCTGGGATAAAAACTCAATTTCTTCTACTGTTGAATCCCGCCCTAAAATTTCATTTCTGTGAGGGTAGCGGCCAAATCGATCAATGATCGCCTTGTGGCGCAATTCAAAGTGTAGATTTCCCTCATTCCCATACGCCTCATAGAGTACAACCGCCTCTTCATGTACTAGCGCCGACTCGCTGTGCATAAATGGCATATAAAAAAAGCTTCTCATGACCTCAGGCACAGCTTTATCCGCACCTGAACGAATAGCTTCTTGTGCCAGCGCCAAGGCCAGTGAATCCGTTGCGAATGAGAGAGGAGTCTCGCGGTAGATATTCCGCGAAAACTGATCCAACACTAAAATCTCAGCCAAGCGCCCCTCTGCGGTTTCACGCCACCGATTGAGCTCGCAGCGAGAGGCTTGTCCATGGACATTTATAAACCGTCTGGCGATAAGTTGATCGAACTGAAAATCCTTTTTCCACCACTGTTTCTGACTGATTTCTTCAAACCAAAATTTTATAATTTCTTTATACATTATTTATTGCTCACTGATTTATCGCTGATAGTCGCCACTAGATACTTTGGTTAATCTTAGACCAGGATAAGCCGCGCTCCAGACTACTCAAAACTACCTGCTGCCCAGAAGACCCAAACCTATCTATATAGACCCCTGTTACCTTATAATTCGCGCTTCTTTCCAATTCAATAAGCAGTGACTCTTCATGACCATGGAACATCCCTATCTCCCCGCTGAATTAGAGCGTGACGCGCAGCAATACTGGACCGAGAACAAGACCTTTGAGGTCACTGAAGATCCTGATCGCGAGAAGTTTTACTGCCTTGCCATGTTCCCCTACCCCAGCGGCAAGCTGCATATGGGCCATGTGCGCAACTATACAATTACCGATGTAATCGCTCGCTATCAGCGTATGCAGGGCAAGAACGTGCTGCACCCCATGGGGTGGGATGCCTTTGGTCTGCCCGCTGAGAATGCAGCGATTCAAAACAAGACCGCTCCGGCGAAGTGGACTCATGAGAACATTGCCTACATGAAGGCACAGCTGAAGTCTCTCGGCTTTGGTATCGACTGGTCACGTGAGTTGGCCACCTGCGATCCTGACTATTACAAATGGGAACAGTGGTTTTTCACCAAGCTCTATGAAAAGGGCATGGTCTATAAAAAGACCAGCGCAGTGAACTGGTGCCCTCACGATGCCACAGTGCTGGCCAATGAACAGGTTGTTGACGGCTGCTGCTGGCGCTGCGACAGCCCAGTAGAGCGCAAAGAAATTCCCCAGTGGTTTATCCGCATTACCGATTACGCTGAGCAACTGCTCAACGATCTCGATGAGCTGGAGCATTGGCCCGAACAGGTTAAGACCATGCAGCGCAATTGGATTGGCAAAAGTCGTGGCGTGACCATGACCTTTGATCTGTCTTCTGCCGTTGGCGATTACCCCAGCTTTGATGTCTACACCACGCGCCCAGATACGCTGATGGGTGTGACCTATCTGACCCTGGCGACGCAACATCCGATTGCGTTAACTGTTGCTGAATCCAACCCTGAGCTGGCGGCCTTTATTGGCGAGTGCAAAACCCAGCAGAGCTCTGAAGCCGAGATGGCGACCATGGAAAAGCGCGGCATGGATACGGGCATCACCGCTATTCATCCATTGACTGGCGAGACGGTTCCAGTTTGGGTGGGCAACTATGTATTGATGGAATATGGCTCTGGCGCGGTAATGGCTGTGCCTGCCCACGATCAGCGGGATTATGAATTTGCCAAAAAATATCAGCTCGCCATCAAGCAGGTGATTGCTCCCACTGGCGACGAACCCTGCGATATAGACAGTGAAGCCTTTACCGACAAGGGCATCCTAGTTAATTCCGGGGTCTATGATGGCCTGAAGTTTGATGCTGCCTTTGACGCTATAGCTGCCGCTCTTGAAGCCTGTGACCATGGCACCATGACTACTAACTATCGCCTGCGTGACTGGGGTGTTAGTCGTCAGCGCTATTGGGGTGCACCGATCCCAATGTTTAATCTAGCGGATGGCGGCGAAATTCCTGTGCCGCTGGATAGACTGCCGATGCTGCTGCCCACTGACGTGGAGATGGACGGCATTCAATCGCCGATCAAAGCAGATCTGGAATGGAAAAAAGATACTATCGACGGTCAGGCCGTGGAGCGTGAGACCGATACCTTTGATACCTTTATGGAATCCTCTTGGTACTACGCCCGCTTTACCTGCTCCGACCTGGACAGCGCCATGCTCGACCCGGAGCGCGCCGATTACTGGTTGCCGGTGGATCAATATGTTGGCGGTATCGAACACGCAATTTTGCACCTGCTCTATGCCCGTTTTTACCACAAACTGCTGCGCGACGAGGGCCTGGTTAACAGCAACGAACCGTTCAAAAGCCTGCTCTGTCAGGGTATGGTCTTGGCTGAGTCTTTTTACAAAGACAATGGCGGCCGCAAGCAGTGGTTGTACCCCAATGAAGTCACTGTTGAGCGGGATGCCAAGGGCAAAACCCTCAAGGCAGTTGAGACGGCCACCGGAGAAGAGGTCATCAGTGGCGGCATCACTAAGATGTCTAAATCGAAGAACAACGGTGTAGATCCACAGACCGCTATCGACAAGCACGGCGCCGACACAGTGCGTCTGTTTACCATGTTCGCAGCGCCCCCAGAGCAGACTCTGGAGTGGAGCGACGATGGTGTGTCCGGTGCTAACCGTTTTTTGCGCAAGCTCTGGACCATGGTTCACAGTCATTTGGATCAGGCTGCAGCGGGCGGTAAACCAGCTCAACTGAATCCAGAATTATTTACTGCTAGCCACAAAGATTTGCGTCGCAAGACCCATGAAACCATCAATAAAGTCAACGATGACTACGGTCGTCGCAACACCTTTAACACGGCAATTGCCGCGGTGATGGAGCTGTTAAATGAAGTGGCTAAACACAGCGATAATGACGCTCAAAGTGTTGCCGTACGCCATGAAGCCCTGAGTAGTGCTGTGCTGTTGCTGGCTCCCATCGCGCCGCATATTTGTCATAGCCTGTGGCCCGCACTGGGTAATAGTGAAGCCGTGGCCGATGCGGCATGGCCTACGCTAGACGAAGCTGCACTTGTGCGCAGCTCGATTGAATTGGTGATACAGGTAAACGGTAAAGTTCGCGGCAAAATCGAAGTGGCCGCCGATGCCTCCAAAGAGAGTATTGAGCAACTGGCGCTGGCGGATACCAATGTACAGCGCTTCACCGACGGTGTCAGCGTTCGAAAAGTAATTGTTGTTCCAGGAAGACTGGTTAATATAGTAGCCAACTAGGCTGCAGCCAAGAGGGATAAGTAGGGTGAGGACAATGCAAAATATTCTATTAGCGACAATGATTACCCTGCTCTGCGCCTGTGGCTGGCAACTCCGCGACGCCCAAGTGGTGCCGCAAAGTATCGGCAGCTTGCATATTGCCACCCAACTGGCTGATCGCGATTTCGTCAGTGAGTTGACCCGGGCGCTGGACGTCTATGGCGTGGAAGTGGTTGCCTCCGCGGCGGCGGCAGATTACTCCGTGGTGATTGTCGATTTCCGCCAAAACCGATTCGTCGGCACATTGAACGCCAGCGGAAGAGTAGCCGAATTTCAGCTCAATGAAGACGTGGACTTTTTAATCGCCAACGCCATTGGCACACCTCTGACCAGTCTGTTCACCGCCTCGGTCGAACGCAATTATGAAATTGAAGAGCGAGATTTGCTGTCTTCGGAAAATGAAGAGCGATTGATTAAGCGAGAAATGCGTCAGGAAATTGTGCGCCAGATACTCAATCGTCTGAAAGTCTTGCCAAACCAAAGTGATGTAGCTGAGGCTTCTGAGGCCTCTCAACGTGAAACCGCTGAAACGCCCGAGCCAATCGAGCAATAAGCGATGAAAATACGCGCTGAGCAACTTCAAGATCAAATCAAAAAACAGCTATTGCCGGTCTATGTGATAAGCGGCGGCGATCCGCTGTTAACTCAGGAAGTCGCAGACACTATTCGCGGCGGTGCGCGGGCCCAAGGGTTTACCGAGCGCGATATTTTCCATGCCGAGGGCAACTTCGACTGGAACCAAATACTCAACGAATCCAGTGCACTGTCGCTTTTCTCTGACAAAAAAATTCTGGAGATACGAATCACCACCGGCAAGCCCGGCGACAAAGGTGCGGCGGCTCTCAACGAACTCTGCGTCAACCCTAATCCAGACAATCTGGTACTGGTGATTCTGCCGAAACTGGAGCGCAGTGCCCAGAACAGCAAGTGGCTGAAAAATCTTGAAGCCGCAGGCGGCCATATTCAGGTCTGGCCCGTGGATGCCAAGCAGATGCCACGCTGGATTCAACAGCGGCTGCGCAGCGCCAATATCAATGCCAGCCAAGAAGCGGTGCAAATTCTCGCCGACCGAGTTGAGGGCAATCTTTTGGCCGCCGTTCAGGAAATTGAGAAACTTAAGTTACTGGCGACAGACGGCACAGTGGATGGCAGCACCATGTCATCGGTGGTTGCCGATAGCGCCCGTTACAATCTCTTTGAATTTGTCGATAAGATCCTTATCGGCGACGCCCAATCTGCGGCCCGGTCACTGCGCGGCCTGCAGAATGAGGGTACAGATGCTATTCCTCTGCTGTGGGCGATCACCAGAGAACTGCGTATTTTGGTCAAAGCCAGTGACCTGGTTGCCGGCGGCGAACACAGCGACTGGGCACTGAAAAATTCCGGGGTCTGGGAAAAACGTTTGCCGCTATTTAAAGGCGCGCTGCAGCGTTTACGCCCGGCTCACCTACGCATGCTATTGCGTCAGGCCGGCGCTATAGATCGCGGCATTAAAGGTATGCGCGACGCAGATGTGTGGGACGAACTGGCCACTCTAGTGCTGTCCTTCGCTGGCAGTCAAACACTGCAGCCGGGTAATATTAAGATTTTATTGCAAAACTAAAGCCGCAAAGCGCCCTTGCTGGGACTAAAAAGAGCCCTCCATAGACGCGACGATCGCAGATGATAGCGATGGCGGTAACGATCATGGCCCAGATTCCAACGTTGCTATCAACATAGATATCAATGTTTATGAGGGCCATAGTTTTAGCAGTGACAATCAGGAAATGGGGCTGAACCTATCGGACTTTACCTTTGGCATGAAGTTTCCCTGTCGCGTTTAACAGGTAACCAATAGCTTTTAACTTTTAACTTTTAACTTTTAACTATTAACTATTAGCCAAGCCAGAAGAAAACCACTGCGGAGATCACCACTACTGCAATTAAATTGAGGGCAAAGCCCTCACGGACCATCTGCTCAACAGTGATTTCCCCAGTACCAAAGACAATGGCATTGGGAGCAGTGGCCACCGGTAGCATAAAGGCGCAACTAGCCGACAGGGCTGCGGGTAACATCAATAGAGCCGGATCGAAGCCCGCTCCCAGTGACGCGGCGGCGAGAATTGGCATCAACAAGGTTGTGGTTGCTGTATTGCTGGTGATTTCGGTGAGAAAGGTCACGGTTAGAGCAACCACCAAAATCAACGCGATAATCGACAATCTTGTGACAGCGGATAGCGACTCGCCAATTGAGGCACTAATACCGGTAACGGTAAAGGCTTTGGCAATAGCGATACCCCCAGCAAATAACAACAGCACTCCCCAGTGAATAGCCGACGCAGACTCCCAATCGAGGAGTTTGCCGCCCTGTCCATTGGGCAGAATAAACATCAGTATCACTGACGTTAAAGCCACTGCTGCATAGTTAGCACTGGGAACATTGAGCCACTGGCTCCAACCGCCAAAGGGTTCGCGCAGAGTAATCCAGGCCATAGCAGTAACAAAAAATATCACCAGCACCCGCGTTTCTTCACTGCGCCAGGCCCCAGCCTGTGGAATTTTCAGCGGTGCGGCATCACCGAGATTGCGAGTAATCCATAGCGCGGCGAGAGGTAGCAGCAATATCACCACGGGCAGCCCCCAGAGCATCCACTGGGTAAAGCTGGGAATCGAACCTGTGGCTTCGCCATAAATCTTTAGAAAAACAATATTGGGCGGCGACCCGATCGGCGTGCCTAGACCACCGATACTGGCAGCGTAAGCGACACCTAAAAACAGTGGCACGGCGAGCTTCCTGGCATCAGCGGCATTAGCGCCCTTACTATCGATGCTCTGAAGAACCGCATAGGCTACCGGCAATAACATTAGGGTGGTAGCAGTATTGGACACCCACATACTCAGTGCCGCCGATGCCACCATGAAACCCAACACCAGTCGCCGCTGGCTATCACCACCAAATAGATTGACCATATAGAGGGCCAGCCGCCGATGGGCACCGCTCTTTTCCATGGCCTTAGATAGCATGGCGCCGCCCATCAACAGAATAATCAGCGGGTCGCCATAGGCCTGGGCTACTTGCTTGCCATCGAGAATACCCAGCAATGGAAACACGCCTAAAGGAATCATGGCTGTGGCGGGGATCGGGATCGGTTCAAAGATCCACCACAGGGCGCAGAGTACGGTCAAACCGCCGACTAGAGCGCCCTCTCTCGCCCACCCCGCACTCATCATCAAGAGCGTCACTGACAGTGCAATCAGTGGAGCTAACCCTATTGAAAGACGCCGAAGTTTAGGTGTCATTAGTCATCCCCTAAAGAAAAATCACCACGTTCATAGGCGCGAATAATCTCACCAGCTAGGTCTCCATCGGCGTCATTCACCGCGATCGACAGATGGCCCAGCGCGGGAACTTCGCCCAAACCGCCCTGCAGTGCTGCACCGTGTAAAAACACCTGCAGTCCATCCTGCTCCATCAACCCCTTGAGCAGCTGGGCTTCGAAATAATCACTGCCGCGATACACTTCAATCATGATTCATGCGCCTCCAAGCCATCACCGCCCAGACCGCCAAAATACCGCTTAAGTTAGCCAGCATGTCCCAGTGATCACCCTGCCGATAAGTCGTCATAGACTGAGCAATTTCCATACATAGACCAAAGGCCGCGAGAACAACTGCCAGCAGAGCTAGAGGATAGCGACGCCCGTAAGCACTGGCGCAGAGAAAAAACAGCGCGGCATAAATACTACTGTGACCCACCTTATCCTGCAGCTCGAAAAGCTGCGCGCCATTCAAGGCCACCGGCATTAGCGACAAAAATATCGTGCCAATCAGGCACAGCCAAAAGAGAATTTGGTACTTGGCAACAGTGGTCATTTTGTTTCGCTTTCCTTTGATTTAGTTTTGCGATCCTTTTCTTAGGACTGTTAAGTAGGCCTTTGTATTATTCCAGCAACGCCTTTAGTTGCTCATAGCGCTCAAGGGTTCCAACATCGCACCAGCTGCCAGTGTAAATTTCGCCACCTACCCTGCCGGCAACTATAGCCGGGCGCAAAATATCGCGCAGTGGAAATGCACTATTGCGCTCAAGGTGATTTGTAAACAGTGCTGGTCGGATCAAGCTGATACCGCTAAAGGTGGCTGCATGGTCCTCAGCATAGTTGACTCGACCAGCTTGCAGCGCGAAATCCCCATGGGGATTATGAGTCGGATTGCCGACCAACAACAACCAGGCGTCCAGACCATCGGAGAGCTTGTTATCAAGCAAGTCAGTAAGCGGATAATCGCTCCACACATCGCCATTAAGCAGTATAAAAGGCTCATTCCCCAACAGTGGTAGTGCTCTGGCAATGCCACCCCCGGTTTCTAGAGCCATGACTTCACGCGACCAGCTGATAGTCACGCCAAGGCGTTTTTCGCAATCACTAAAGTACTCTTCAATCTGCTCTGCCAGCCAGCTGGTATTGATCACTATATCGGTGATGCCTGCCGCCGCTAGACGCAGCAAATGATGTTCAAGCAAGGGCTTACCTGCCACCTGCAACATGGGTTTCGGGATGCTGTCAGTGAGTGGGCGCAGTCTTTCACCGCGTCCAGCGGCCAGTATCATAGCTTTCATCGGTGATTATCTCCGGCACTACGCCAGTCGCTATACCAGCTCTGTTCTGGCAGCAGCGGTCCAATCCGCTCGATAAACCAGCTGTAGAAAGCGTGACCAGCTGCATCCCCCTGAGCTGTTTCAAGAGTATAGCGAATCACAAGAGGCAGATCCTTCAGATAGGCCTGTTTGCCATCCCGCAGAGACAGGCGGGCAAAGATACCCAGCACCTTAATGTGGCGCTGCAACCCGATCAGATCAAACCAGCGCATAAATTGATCGTCGCTCACCGGAACCATTAATAGGTCTGTCTCCAGACGCTTTTTATAATTCAGCGCGCGACTGATCACCTGCTCTCGAGGTAACCGCAGATAGCAGTCTTTGAGCAGGGATACCAAGTCATAAGTAATAGGTCCAACCACCGCATCCTGAAAATCGATCACCCCTAGAGCGCCATCGTCCAAGAGCATTAAATTGCGCGAATGATAATCCCGGTGCACAACCACCTGTGGTTGCTCCAGTGCACTTTCGATCAATCGGGAAAATAGCTTACTGAGCATACCGCGCTCTTGGTCGTCTAGTTGAATTCCCAATAACTGGCCGACAAACCAATCGGCGAACAGATCCATCTCTAACTGCAGGCGCTGAGCATCGTAAGCGAAAAATACCTTGGGATTCGGCTCCACAGCTTGAATATCCAACAGCACTGATTCAGCCAGTTGGTAATAATTAGCCGCGGATAGTCGCGCCGGTGAACGCTCCTCAGCGACACTGCCAGCCAACAATTCCGCATGCAACAGCTGGCGTCCAAAATCCTCTAGCAAGAAAAACCCATTGGCAAAGTCCACTGCGAGTATTTTCGGTGTGCTGACCCCATGGCGCTGGAATGCCATGGCGACATGAATATAAGCGGGGTTATTCTCTTTGTCTGGTGGCGAGTCAACAGCGATCAGTGAGGTCTGTCCCGCGAGCCTAAAATAACGTCTAAACCCTGCGTCACCGGCAAGGGGTTGCAGTAGCAGCGGCAGGTCAATCTGGTGCGACTGGGGCAGGCAGGTCTCTATCCAATGGATAAAATTCTGGCGACGTTGAGTGGTTAATGGGTCGATGGTGTTCTATTCCTTAATGCTGTTTTTAACGCCGCTTGCCTGACAGCCACTAACAGCGGACAAAAAATATCAATCTAGAGTAATTAGGCTAATTCAGGCCTCTACTCTGGCAAGATATCAGGTAAAATGCCAGAACATTAGCAACCAGCAATCAGGCGCGCCTTTGAGCCCTATTTTCAACCTTAAATTAAGTCCTATTTCCTCTCTGATTCAGAGCCTGGGCTTTGCCTGTTCAGAGCAGGTTAAGGTCAGTCGTCACGCGCTGTTGGCAACGATAATATTATCCTTTCTGTCTGTTGGCCTGTCATTCAATGTCTCAGCAGATGAAGTTCATGTGACCTGGAATTGCGCCGCTGGCCCCGACAATCAGTGGCTGTGTAACGAGGAGCAGATTGTCGCCTCTAGTCGAAACCGCCCAGCGCGAGCGAATACCCCCAACCTAGCCACTTCAGATGAACCAAGAGTTGCCGCCGTGCGCAACCTAGACTGGCTGGAAGAAGATCAAATGACCGGGGAGCAGCGCTTAAGAATTGAAGGCAACTGCTGCGGTGCTTATGTGGAGCCGCCGCGGGACTATCCCGACGCCGATCTCAACCCTGAAGAGGCGTCGCTGCAAGTAAATGCTAACTCCACCGAGGCACTGGAAAATAATGTCGCCGTGTTGGAGGGCGATGTGCAAATATCTCAAGGCTACCGTCAAATTCGCAGCAACAGTGCGCGCATAGATCAGACCAACCGCAATGTTGATCTGCAGGGCAATGTGCAGTTTCGCGAACCCGGTATGTTGCTACTGGGCAGCAATGCAGAGATTGATATCGACAGTAAAGAGGTGACGATAAATAACGCCACCTACGTGCTTCATGAAGCAGCAGTGCGCGGCAGTGCCAAAACCCTGATTCGGACCAATGATGGCGTGATCACAATTAATGATGCGACCTATTCAACCTGCGAGCCTGGAGACTCAACCTGGCAGATGGCGACCACCGAGATTGCCATTGATCAGCAATCCGGATTTGCCACGGTGAAAAATGCCCGGCTGCGAGTCAAAGATATCCCGGTGTTTTACTTTCCCTGGATTAAATTTCCGATTAACGATCAACGCAGCTCGGGATTGTTATTCCCCACTATTAATTCCAGTACCGACAATGGTTTTGATTACGCCCAGCCGATCTATTGGAATCTGGCGCCAGACTACGATGCGACCATTACCCCAAGACTGATGCAGGAGCGCGGCGTAGGTATTGAAGTCGAACTTCGCCATCTATCGCGCCATTCTGAGACCACCGCGACCGCTGCCTTTTTGGGCAGTGACAAAGGCGGCAGCGACGAAGAGAATATAGATGTGGACACCGGCCTGCCGGAACACCTTGGCGAGGATCGCTATCTAGCTGGACTGACTCATCTCGGCGGCATAGGCAAAGCCTGGTCGACCTTCCTTGATCTGAATAATGTTTCCGATAACGACTACTTTAATGATTTCGGCAGCCTAGGTCAGGAGTCAAGGAGTCGGATTAACCTTCGCCGGGTCGCCGGTATGAGCTACAAAACCGACAATTGGGATTATCGAGTCGAAGCTCAGGACCATCAAATTATTGTTGATGGGCTTGAAGAGCAGTACTCGGTGCTACCCAAGGTCACCGCCAACGGCCACTATCGCTTTGATAACAATCTAGTCGTCGATTTAAATAACCAAACCGCACGCTTTGATCATGATGACCCAGGTTTTGTCACCGGCGATAGACACCGTCTCGATTACGGCATAAGTTGGGACAAGCGCTGGACCTGGGGTTATTTTCGACCTCAGTACCGTCTTAAACACCTAGCTTATAATCTTGATAACCAGACTGGCAGCCAGCAAAACATCAATAATTCGGCCATAACTATCCCAGTATCGTCGCTGGATGCCAGCTTATTCCTGGAGCGTCCTGCGAGCTTTTTCGACGGCTATACCCAAACCTTAGAACCGCGACTCTACTATGTGAAATCGAAATTTAGAGATCAGTCTGGACTTCCTGATTTTGACACTCGTGAGTTTACCCCCTCTTATGACCTGCTATTTCGCGATGAGCGTTTTAATGGTGGTGACCGCATATCTGACGAAGAGCGTTTAACCATTGCTCTAACTACTCGCTATATCGACAGCAAATCTGGCCAAGAGCGCTTTAGTGCCAGTATCGCCCAAGCAATTAACTATATTGACCGCAGGGTAACCCTGTCATCCAATCCCTCTGAAGACGAGATCGGGGAGTTAGCTCGCAGGCAATCCCCCCTAGCGATCAAACTCGCTGGCCGGTTGAATAAGAGCTGGCGCTTTAGCAGTGATGTTGTTTACGACACCCACGATAATGATCTGGCCAAAAGTAGCATTGCATTACGCTACAATGATCGCCAGAATCGGTTGTTAAATGTCAGCTATAACTCAACTCGCCGAGCGCCGAGACTATTTGATGGAGCGCCTTTAGACCAAAATATAAAGCAAGCCGATATATCTGGGCTTGTGCCCCTGCAAGGCAACTTCAATCTGGTAGGACGCTGGAATCATGATTTTACCAATAGCCGTATGCTCGATGTCTTTGCCGGATTTGAATATAACAGCTGCTGCTGGCGGGCGAGTTTAGTTGCACGGCGATCTCTGGATAGAAAAGATGAAATACTCTTGCCGGAAGAAGATTTAAAGCTGACTAATGGCATCTTTTTCCAAATACAATTTAAAGGTCTGGCCGGTGCAAATGGTCGGGTTGATTCAATGCTAAAAAATGGTATCTACGGTTATGGATCTCAAGAAAACTTGTAATACAGCTCTACTCGCAGTACTCCTCGCTGCTTTTTCAGTCACTGCCAGCGCCCAGGTCGAAATTCTCGATAAGGTGGTTGCCATAGTTGATGAAGACGTGGTGCTTGAGAGTGAAGTGCAGCGTCGCTTGGCTACCATATACGCTCAGATTCAGAACTCTGGCACTCAGCCACCGCCTCAGGAAATTGTCGTCCAGCAAGTTCTAGAGCGTTTGATCTCGGAGCGTCTCCAGCTAAACATGGGTTACAACGCCGGTATCCGTATTACTGACGCGGAGCTTAACGAGGCCATGGCTCGCATTGCCAGCAGCAATCAGTTGACCATGGAGCAGTATGCCGAACAGGTCCATGCCTCTGGCTCAACTCTGGCCAATGTGCGCGAAGAGATTCGCAACGAAATGATTTTGATGCGTGTGCAACAGGGTCAGGTGATGCGCCGCATTCGTATCAGCAGCCAAGAATTAGATAACTTTCTCAACTCTGAAGAGGGTCGCTTTATGACCTCTCCAGACGTCAACGTGGGCCATATTTTGTTGCCCGTGCCTAGCGGTAAAAATAGCGATGAGGTCAAGGCGATTCTCCAGCGCGCTCAGGGACTGCTCGATGAAGCCAACAATGGTACCGACTTCCGTCAACTGGCGATTGCCAACTCAGCAGATCAGACCGCTCTTCAAGGCGGTGATTTAGGCTGGCGCAAAATGGCTCAGCTGCCGGGAGTATTTATTGAAGCGGTAGAAGGCTTGGAAATCGGCCAGGTATCTGAGCCGATCCGCAGTGATGCCGGCTATCACCTGATTAAACTCTATGGGCGCAAAGGCGGCGGTGAGCAACTAATTGAGCAACACTTTGCCCGTCACATCCTGATCAAGCCAAATGAAATCCGCGATGAAGCAACTGCGATTAGCCAACTAACTGATCTGCGCGAGCGCGTCAAAGCCGGCGAAGATTTCGCCCTCTTAGCAAAAGAATTTTCCGAAGATCCTGGCTCTGCACTCAACGGTGGCGAACTAGGTTGGTCAACTCCGGGAATGTTTGTTCCCGAGTTTGAGCAGACCATGAGCGGCATTGAGCTAAACGAAGTCAGCGCCCCGTTCCTATCGCAATTTGGCTGGCACATACTGCAAGTCACCGAGCGCCGCAAGCAAGACTTTAGCGAAAACATTACCCGCAATCGCGCGCAAAACCTCCTGCGCCAGCGCAAGTACGAAGAAGAACTTCAGGTCTGGCTACAAGAGATCCGCGACGAAGCCTTTGTTGAAATTAAAGAGTCTGCAGAGACATGACCCTGAGGTTGGCGCTGACGCCGGGAGAGCCCTCTGGCATTGGCGCTGATATATTGATCAGCCTGGTGCAGAGCGGCTGTGACCACGAGCTGGTTGCCTATGCTGATCCACAGCTAATGCAACAGCGCGCCAAACAGCTTGGGCTGGCTCTTACACTGCGTACGCCAGGCGCAACGGCACAGCCTCTGGCGCCAGGTGAACTAGCGATCATTCCCATTGCCTTGGCGCAGCCTGCTATTGCCGGCCAGCTAAATAAAGTCAATGCACCCTATGTACTGGCCTGCCTAGATGCCGCTATAGATGCCTGTAAGACAGACTACTGTCAGGCCATGGTTACAGGCCCAGTGCAGAAATCGATTATCAATGATGCTGGCTACGCCTTTTCAGGTCACACCGAATACCTTGCCGATAAAACGTCCACTCCTGTAGTGGTGATGATGCTGGCAACCACAGAACTGCGGGTTGCCCTAGCAACAACTCACCTTCCCTTGCGGGATGTAGCCGACAGCATTACAGGGTCATCACTGCGCCAGGTTATTGACATTTTAATTAGCGATCTTAAAACTAAGTTCGGCATTACAGCCCCATCGATTCTGGTCTGCGGACTAAACCCCCACGCGGGCGAGAACGGTCATTTGGGACGTGAAGAAATCGACGTGATTGAACCTCTGCTGGCCGAGTATCGCCAGCAGGGTGTCAATCTGATTGGACCTCTGCCCGCTGATACATTGTTTACCCCAAAGTATCTGGATAATGCGGATGCCGTATTGGCTATGTATCACGATCAGGGCTTACCCGTATTGAAATACCAAGGCTTTGGCCGCGCCGCCAATATCACACTGGGCCTGCCAATTAT
This sequence comes from Gammaproteobacteria bacterium MOLA455, assembly GCA_000511875.1. Classification (GTDB taxonomy): domain Bacteria; phylum Pseudomonadota; class Gammaproteobacteria; order Pseudomonadales; family Porticoccaceae; genus HTCC2207. Next base: position 43,226 of record AZIN01000003.1, on the reverse strand, counting down.
TCGCACCTCTGTGGATCACGGCACAGCGCTGGATCTTGCCGGCAGCGGTAAGGCTGATCAAGGCAGTCTGCACACAGCTATTCAAGTCGCCGTCGCCATGGCGACCCATCAAACCCCGCGCGGTTAAATAATGACAATTCAACATCAGGCTAGAAAACGTTTCGGTCAGAACTTTCTCGTCGATCAGCATATTATTGGCCAGATTATTACTGCCATTGGCCCCAGCGCTGACGACAATTTGATTGAGATCGGTCCAGGTACAGCGGCTCTTACCGAACACTTAATTCAGCGCTGCCCGTCGATGAAAGTGGTGGAACTGGATCGTGATTTAGTGAGCTTCCTGACCGAGAAATTTGCCGACTACCCAGACTTTAGTATATTTAGTGGCGACGCCCTCAAAACTGATTTCTCCCAGTTTCATAAGGGGCGGCAGATGCGCCTTGTCGGCAACCTGCCCTACAATATTTCGACGCCAATTCTCTTTCATCTATTAAACAATCGCACACTAATTAAAGATATGCACTTTATGCTGCAGCGGGAAGTGGTAGATCGGCTGAGTGCCGCACCAGGTAACAAGACCTATGGTCGCCTATCGATTATGGTGCAGTATCACTGTCGAGTTATGCCGCTGATACCTGTACCACCCTCAGCTTTTCGTCCGGAACCCAAGGTTCAGTCAGCGATTGTGCGGCTTAAACCCCATAGCACCAAACCCTGTGTCGCCGAGAATGAAGAGTTGCTTAGTCAAATAGTTAGCCTGGGCTTCCAGCAGCGTCGTAAAACCCTGCGCAATGGCATTCGCGCCTATGCAGAACATCTCGTTGGTGTGGACGAGATTGTAGACTTATCGCGTCGTGCCGAGCAGCTATCAGTGGCTGAATTTGTCGCCCTGTCGAACTATGTCAATCAAAGTATAATGAGTAAAAAATGAGCCTCGACGCCATCACCGTAAACGTTAAAACCGAATATCTTTTAAAACAGTCAAAGCCTGACGAGTCTCAATTTGCCTTTGCCTACCACATCACCATACACAATCAGAGTGAGAATCCGGCGCAGCTGCTTGGGCGCCACTGGATAATCACAGATGCCAACGACGCTAAACAGGAAGTTCGTGGAGCCGGTGTTGTCGGCGAGCAACCAATGATTGGTCCAGGGCAGTCCTACAAGTACAGCAGTGGCGTAATGCTCGACACGCCCATAGGTACCATGCAGGGTTGCTACAAGATGCGCGATGATGCGGGCTGTGAGTTTGATGCCACCATAGAGCCCTTCTTACTTTCAACACCCCACGCTGTGAACTAAATGACTGACTATGTGGTTGGCGACATCCAAGGCTGCCTAGATCCGCTGCTCAAGCTGTTGGATAGAGTGCAGTTTGAGCCCACCACAGATCGTTTGATTGCCACCGGTGATCTAATCAACCGCGGGCCCCAATCTCTAGAGACACTGCGCTTTTGCATGGGTCTCGGCAGTGCTTTTAAAACAGTACTCGGCAACCACGATCTACACCTGTTGGCGATTGCCCATGGCATTAGAAAGCCAACCCCAAAAGACACCTTAGATGGAATTCTTAAGGCCAGTGATCGCGATCAACTTGTCAGCTGGCTACAGCAACAACCCCTTCTCCTCAGAGTCTGTCAATACACAATAGTGCATGCGGGCATACCTCCGAACTGGACTATTAGCACTGCGCAAACATTAGCCGCAGAGGTTGAGCAAGCGCTGCGCTCAGATCGTGCTCAGAGTTATTTTCAAGGTATGTATGGCGATCAACCAGATAAGTGGTCTGATGATCTTAGAGGCCCAGCGCGCTGGCGACTGATTACCAACTACCTGACCCGGATGCGCTACTGCACAGCCTCAGGTCAGTTAGAATTACAGGCCAAGACTGCGCCAGGCCAACAAGCGAAACAACTCACTGCACAATTTGCACCTTGGTTCAGTTATCCGACGAGAAAGACGGTTGACGATAACATCATCTTTGGTCACTGGGCCGCGCTTGAAGGAAGACATCTTGGCAACAATCTTTTCCCCCTTGATACAGGCTATGTTTGGGGTGGCGCAATGCGCCTGATGAACCTCAGTAGCGCTGACTATATTGAGCAAAGTGCACCGTCGAACAACTCCCAATAGTGATCCCTATTTATTTAATGAGGTAGTAGATGCGCCATTTATCTTTAACTAAATTAACCATTTCATTATTCAGTGTAGCTCTGCTTGGCGGCTGCGCAGAGGAGCAGCCGACGGTTGAGCCTGCAGGATTGATCTCAGGCATAGACAAGGTTGGTATGGACAGGTCGGTGAGGCCTCAGGACGACTTCTATCACTATGCCAATGGCGGCTGGCTCGCTAGCACCGATATACCTGCCGATGAAGTGGGGTGGGGCAGCTACATGACATTGCGTAAAAAGAGCCTCGAGCAGTCTCGGGTTATAGTGGAAGAAGCGGCCAGGGACTCAGGCGATGACCTCGCCAAGCGCAAAATTGGCGACTACTACAACGCCTTTATTAATGAACAGCAAATAGAGAATCTAGGTCTGGCACCGATCAGTGGTTTCCTCAGTAGTATCAGCAAGCTAAAGGATCATGATCAGGTAGCCGAATTTCTCGGCAGGATAAACCCAGCGGGTATCGACGGACCGTTTAATCTCTATGTGGCACAGGATGATAAAGAAGCCACCAGCTATATATTACACTTTGTTGAATCCGGTCTTGGGCTGCCAGATCGAGATTATTACAGTGACCAGTCAGAGCGCGGCAAAGACATAACTGCTCGATACCAGCAATATATTGAACAGCTACTCGCTCTATCTGGCCATGATCAACCGAAGGCTGGCGCACAGCGTATCTTAGCGTTGGAGACACGCCTTGCAGAGCATCAATGGGACAAGGTGGACAACCGTGATGCAGACAAACGTTACAACAAACTATCCGCTGCTGAGTTCAGGGAGTTGCTCTCCGCATTTAACCTAGAGGGCTATATGACTGGTATAGGCGTGACCCTGCCTGACTATTTACTTGTCGGCCAGCCTAGCTATCTGTCAGCCTTTAATCAGCTGTTTAGAGACGTTGAACTCGCGGTTTGGAAAGATTATCTGCGTGCGAAGGTACTTTCTAGTTACGCCAATTATCTTCCTAAGCTATTTGGCGACGCACACTTCGATTTCTACTCCAAATTTCTCTATGGTCGTGAACAGCAGCAGCCGAGATGGCGCAAAGCGGTGAGCTCCATCAACGGTAATATTGGAGAACTCCTAGGACAGCTCTATGTCGCCAAACACTTTGCTCCCGAATCCAAGGCACGCATGACCACTATGGTGGATAACCTTATTGCCGCCTACGCCGAGTCGATTAAAGAACTGGACTGGATGAGCGAAGAGACTAAGCAACAATCCCTGATAAAGCTCTCCAAGTTCACTCCTAAGATTGGCTATCCAGACACATGGAAAGATTATTCGGCACTGACTATTAATGCCGATGATCTAGCGGGCAATATTAGGCGGGCACGCACATTTGCGCACCATCAGAATATGGCTAAACTAGGATCACCCATAGATCGCACTGAATGGTTTATGGCACCTCAGGAAGTGAATGCCTATTACAACCCTGGGCTCAATGAAATTGTCTTTCCCGCTGCCTATCTGCAACCGCCAAACTTTATACCCAGCGCTGAGGATGCCTATAACTATGGCACCATTGGATCAACCATCGGACACGAGATTGGACACGGCTTTGACGACCAAGGTAGCAAGTACGATGGCGATGGCAACCTTGTCAGTTGGTGGACTGATTCAGATCGAGAGCAATTTGAAGCTCGCACCAAGGGCTTGGTGAAACAGTTTAGTCAATTTGAAGCACTGCCTGGCTTGTTTGTGAATGGCGAGCTCACCCTAGGTGAGAATATAGGTGATTTGGGGGGCACCAGCATCGCCCTCAAAGCTTATCGCATGTCGCTCAAGGGTAAGCCATCGCCGGTGATTGATGGCTTCAGTGGCGAACAACGCTTCTTTCTCGGCAATGCGCAATCCAGCCGAATTAAATGGCGTGACCAGATCCTTGAGATTATTGTTAGAACCGATCCCCACTCACCCGATGTCTATAGAATCAATGGCGTGTTTCCCAATATGCCTGCGTTCTATGACACCTATGATGTGCAACCAGGGGACGACTTATTCTTGCCTCAGCAGCAGCGGGTTAAGATCTGGTAAGACTAACCCCCTTATCGATCTTTGCTCCGACGTAAGAAAGATCTCTGATAATGTCCAGACAGTAAAAAACTGGAGACGAAAAAAAACCGGACGACTATTCGGCGCCCGGTTTTCGTAACTGCGAAAGATCGAACTTATTCGCCAGTTGTCTCTGCAACATCGGCCATATCGTTAGCTGCACGGTCTACTAATTCAACGTAGGCCATAGGCGCATTATCACCACTACGATTACCGCACTTTAGGATGCGCACATAACCGCCTGGGCGCTCAAGGAAGCGTGGACCCAGATCGGTGAAAAGCTTGCCGACAGTTGCTTTGTTACGCAGACGATCGAAAGCTAAGCGACGATTAGCGACGCTATCTTCTTTAGCAAGCGTGATGAACGGCTCAGCAAAACGACGCAGCTCTTTAGCCTTGGGCAGAGTGGTTTTAATCAGCTCGTGCTCAATGAGTGAAGCAGTCATGTTACGAAACATAGCTCTCTTGTGAGTGCCGGTCTTATTTAGCTTGCGGCCACTATAGCGATGACGCATGTTCTTATTCCTTAATTCGTTGCTTTCTCAGCAATGATATATGTCAACTTGTCACTAAACGATCCTAAAACCGCTTAAACGAGCTCACGTTCACTTTTCAGACTGGCTGGTGGCCAGTTCTCGAGGCGCATGCCCAGAGAAAGACCGCGTGAAGCCAATACATCTTTAATTTCAGTCAGAGACTTCTTGCCAAGATTCGGTGTCTTTAACAGCTCAACTTCAGTGCGCTGGATAAGGTCACCAATATAATAAATGCTCTCTGCTTTGAGACAGTTGGCTGAACGCACTGTCAGCTCAAGATCGTCAACTGGACGTAACAGAATTGGATCGATCTCTTCTTCTTTCTCTTCTGGCTCAGCAGCAGTTTCGCCTTCCAAGTTCACGAACACGGCCATCTGCTGTTGCAAGATAGTGGCAGCGCGACGGATAGACTCTTCAGGATCTATAGTGCCATTGGTCTCTAACTCGAGAACCAACTTATCAAGATCCGTACGGTTCTCAACACGAGCATTTTCTACGCTGTAAGACACTTTGTGAATCGGGCTAAAAGAGGCGTCCAACTGCAGACGACCAATAGTGCGATTCTCTTCATCGGAGATTCTTGCGTCCGACGGCTGGTATCCACGACCGCGCTCAATTCTCAACTGAATGTTCAAAGTACACTTATCAGAGATCGTGGCAATCACATGCTCTGGATTCATAATTTCTACATGGCTATCAACTTCAATATCCGCTGCAGTTACAACACAAGGGCCTTTAACGCTCAGGGACACAGTGGTCTCATCGCGACCTTCCATCACTACTGCAACACCCTTAAGGTTCAACAGGATACCCATGACATCTTCATGGACACCTTCGATAGCACTGTATTCGTGCTCTACACCTTCAATCTCAACCTCAACGATGGCACAGCCAGACATTGAAGAGAGCAGAATGCGACGTAGCGCATTACCCAGAGTGTGTCCGAACCCGCGTTCCAGCGGCTCCAAAACAACCTTGGCGTGTGTAGGGCTGTAAGACGTGACGTCAATATTGCGTGGCGTCAGAAATTCGTTCGCAGAATTTTGCATATTTTTACCCGTGTGATCTCAAAAATTACTTCGAGTATAGTTCGACGATCAGGTTTTCGTTGATCTCAGCTGGCAGATCAGAGCGATCTGGATTGCGCGTGAACGTGCCTTCCATCTTGCTACTGTCTACATTCATCCACTCAACTTCACCACGTTGTGCAGCCAATTGCAGAGCGGTCTGAACGCGCAATTGCTTCTTAGACTTCTCGCGCAGACCAACAACATCACCTTCCTGAACTTTGAAAGAGGGAATGTTGACCTTCTGACCATTGACCACAATTGCATTGTGAGCAACCAGCTGACGCGATTCGGCACGAGTAGCGCCAAAGCCCATTCGGTAAACAACGTTATCAAGACGACGCTCTAACAGAGTTAACAGATTCTCGCCTGTATTACCCTTCTGACGCGCAGCATCTTTATAGTAGTTGCGGAACTGCTTTTCCAATACACCGTAAATACGACGTACTTTCTGCTTTTCACGCAGCTGAACACCGTAGTCAGATAAACGACCGCGACGCTGACCGTGCTGGCCAGGTGCGCTATCTGCACGACATTTAGATTCTAATGGTCTAACACCACTCTTGAGGAACAAATCTGTTCCTTCGCGGCGTGACAATTTACAAGTTGGTCCAAGATATCTAGCCATTCTCTTTCTCTCTTACACGCGACGCTTTTTGGGTGGACGACAGCCATTGTGTGGCACAGGCGTCACATCCGTAATATTGGTGATCTTATAACCGGCATTGTTCAGTGCACGGACCGCTGATTCGCGACCGGGGCCAGGACCCTTAACTTGAACATCGAGGTTTTTTAAACCATAGTCTTTTGCTGCTTCCCCGGCACGCTCTGCTGCAACCTGCGCAGCGAAAGGAGTACTCTTACGAGACCCGCGGAAACCGGAACCACCAGAGGTAGCCCACGAAAGTGCATTGCCCTGACGGTCAGTGATAGTAACGATAGTGTTGTTAAACGACGCATAGATATGCGCGACACCGTCAATTACTGTCTTCTTGACCTTTTTACGGGTGGTCTTAGTTGCTGATTTTGCCATTACTATTCCTAGGAATTATCTTTTAATGGGACGACGCGGCCCTTTACGGGTGCGTGCGTTCGTCTTAGTACGTTGTCCGCGTACAGGCAAATTCCGACGGTGACGAAGGCCGCGATAGCAACCCAAATCCATCAGACGCTTGATATTCATGCTATTTTCTCTGCGCAGATCACCTTCAACTTCGTTGGTTCCTACGGCAGCACGCAACAAATCAAGCTGCGCCTCATCTAATGCAGCGATCTTTGTGTCTTCTGCAATGCCCACATCCGCACAGATCTTTCTGGCGGTAGGACGACCAATACCAAACACGTACGTCAGCGAAATCACTGCGTGCTTGTTATCAGGAATGTTGACACCGGCAATACGGGCCATTCACATTACTCCACTTATACTAGGGTTTTATCAGTAGTCTCTATACTTTCCGCAACACTGCGAAAAGGCGCGGTAGAATACCGACAGAACTACCAAAAATCAACCAGATTATCCCTGGCGCTGTTTATGACGCGGCTCTACGTTACAGATGACACGAACCACACCTTTACGGCGTACAACTTTACAATTTCGACAAATCTTTTTAACCGATGCACGTACTTTCACGCCATCACCTCTTTATTTACGGCCAACATTTTTAAGGTTGGCCTTTTTCATCAGCGAATCATACTGCTGCGACATTAGATGTGACTGCACTTGAGCCATAAAATCCATTGACACAACAACCGCAATCAATAGTGATGTACCGCCCAAGTAGAAAGGAACATTAAAGTACACATTCAAGAACTGAGGCATTAAACAAATCAAGGTGATATAAATACCGCCGATCAATGTTAAACGTGTAGTCACACTATCGATATATTTTGCGGTGTGCTCTCCAGGACGAATCCCGGGTAGATAAGCACCACCTTTTTTCAAGTTATCAGCCACTTCCCTTGGGTTGTACATCAACGCCGTGTAGAAGAAACTGAAGAAAATAATCAAGCTCGAGAACATCAACACATAAAGTGGCTGCCCTGGACCTATTAGTAATGAAATATCCTGTAACCAATCAGGTGCGTTGGCTGCAGACCCAAACCACTGACTTATAGAGGCTGGAAATAATAATAAACTACTGGCGAAAATCGCCGGAATAACACCCGCCATGTTCACCTTGAGGGGAAGATGCGAGCTCTGAGCGTTATAGGCCTGACGACCCTGACGCTGAGCATAGTTGACCGTCAGACGACGCTGACCGCGCTCTATAAACACAACAAAGTAGACCACAGCAACGGCAATAACCAGAACGAACACTAAGATCAACGAGTTCAAATCGCCCTGCCTGGCCGACTCAAGTGCCTGGCCTATTGCGCCGGGAATGCCTGCTACGATGCCGGCAAATATCAACATCGAGATACCATTGCCAATACCGCGTTCTGTGATCTGCTCTCCGAGCCACATCAGGAATACGGCGCCAGCCACTAGGGATGAGATCGCTACCATGTAAAACATGCTATTCACTTCGTAGGCTAAACCCTGAGAAGCGAAGCCAACTGCCATGGCCGTACCCTGGATAAGAGCGAGAAATACAGTGCCATATCTAGTGTACTGATTAATCTTGCGGCGACCGCTGTCACCTTCTTTCTTTAGCTGCTCTAGCGCAGGTACTGTCGCGGACAGAAGCTGCATAATGATCGATGCCGAGATGTAGGGCATTACGCCAAGAGCCAATATACTCATCCTCTCAAGCGCACCGCCGGAGAACATATTGAACAATCCCAGATACGTACCCTGGTTCTGCGTAAACAGTTCCGCCAAGCGATCCGGATCAAATCCGGGAACGGGAATATGCGTACCAATGCGATAAATAATAATCGCTGCAAACAAAAAACGAAGACGAGCCCAAAGCTCGCCTAAACCTTTAGTGTTGCCTGCTGGCATGTTTCCCGGCTTCGACATTATTAGACTTCTACCTTTCCGCCAGCGGCTTCAATAGCAACCAGAGCACCTTTAGTGACTCCGACACCTTGCAGCGTTACTGCTTTTGTAACCACACCAGAAGCAAAAACTTTTGCTCGGGTGATGCTACAGTTGATCAATCCAGCTGCACGCAGGCTATCGATTGTGACTATGCCGCCTTCAACTTTATCCAACTCAGAAAGACGGATCTCTGCAGTTACAGCAGCCAAGCGCGACGTAAAGCCATACTTAGGAAGACGCTTCTGCAAAGGCATCTGACCGCCTTCAAAACCGGGACGGATACCGCCACCAGAGCGCGCTTTCTGACCTTTGTGACCACGGCCACCAGTCTTACCAATTCCACTACCAATACCGCGTCCGACGCGTTTGGCTTCTTTAATTCGGCCCGGTGCTGGGCTAAGGGTATTCAGACGCATCTTAAGCTTCCTCAACCTGCAACATATAGTGAACTTTATTGATCATGCCACGAACTGACGGAGTATCTTCTACTTCAACAGTGTGACCGATCCGACGCAAACCCAAACCAGAAACACAGGCCTTGTGATTCTGTAAACGACCGATGATGCTTTTGGTCTGAGTTACCTTAATTTTCTTCAATTTCGCTTTTGCCATGATCTACTTCCAATAACTGACGCTAAATTAGCGGTCACTTAGTTGAGGATTTCGTCGACAGATTTGCCACGCTTCGCTGCAACATCTTCCGGTGATTTCATATCTCGCAGCGCCTTGAAAGTCGCGCGAACTACGTTTACTGGGTTAGTTGAACCGTAACACTTAGCCAGAACATTCTGTACACCGGCCAGTTCTAACACAGAGCGCATTGCGCCGCCGGCAATTACACCAGTACCATCAGAGGCTGGCTGCATGTAAATCTTTGATGCCGCGTGAATGCCTTTAGTCGGATACTGAATGGTGTTGCCATCGAGAGCAACATCAATCATGTTGCGACGAGCGGACTCCATCGCCTTCTGAATCGCCTGGGGCACTTCACGCGCCTTGCCACGACCGAAACCAACTTTACCATTGCCATCACCAACAACAGTCAGTGCAGTAAAAGCAAATATCCGTCCACCTTTAACCGTCTTAGCAACGCGGTTAACCTGAACCAGCTTCTCCATCATTCCTTCAGCTGCATCTTTCTGATCTGTAAGAGCCATATCTTCTACCTATTAAAATTCGAGGCCGGCTTCACGCGCGGCGTCAGCCAGTGCTTTTACACGGCCATGGTATTTGAAGCCACTGCGGTCGAACGCCACTTTAGTGACACCCGCGGCAACAGCGCGCTCGGCAACCAATTTGCCAACAACCGTAGCTGCATCTGTGTTACCAGTGCTACCACTGCGCAGATCCTTCTCCAGCGTGGAGGCAGTAGCCAAAACACGATCGCCATCTGCGGCAATAACCTGGGCATAGATATGACGTGGAGTCCTATTTATGCACAGACGGTTAGCACCTAATTCGCGGATCTTCATGCGTACGCGCTTAGCGCGACGCTGACGTGATACTTTCTTATCGCTCATCGTATTACCCTATTACTTCTTCTTGGCCTCTTTGCGTCTTACGTGCTCACCGGAGATTCTAACTCCCTTACCTTTGTAAGGCTCTGGCGGACGGAAGGCGCGGATTTCAGCTGCGGCTTGACCCAACACCTGCTTGTCCGAGGATTTAAGTAAAATTTCAGTCTGGCTTGGCGTTTCAGCAGTCACACCCTGTGGCAAGTCATACACCACTGGATGAGAAAAGCCTAAGGTCAGATTAATCTTGCTACCCTGAACCTGTGCACGATAACCAACACCGATCAAATCAAGCTTCTTTTCAAAACCTTTTGAAACACCAGTCACCATATTGCTAACCAACGCTCTGGTAGTACCAGACATAGCGCGGGCGAACTTAGCACTTGACCGAGCCGAAAACGTTAATACGCTTTCGTCCTGAACAATTTCAACTTCTGGATTGATTGGCATCACTAATGAGCCAATCTTTCCTTTGACTGTTATCTCAGAGCCGGCGATGGTGACTTGAACACCACTGGGCAGCTCTACTGGATTATTTGCAACTCTAGACATCTCGTTTTCCTATCAGAATACGGTGCAAAGCACTTCACCGCCGATACCGGCAGCGCGGGCCGCGCGGTCAGTCATCACACCATTGCTGGTGGAGACTATGGCAATGCCCAAACCACTGCGAACTTTAACAATGTCCGAGCTACCCTTGTACTGGCGTAAACCTGGCTTGCTAATACGTGTTATTTCTTCAATTACTGGCTTGCCTTCGAAATACTTAAGCGCAACTGTCATAGTTGGCTTAACGTCATCAGAGACAGAGAACCCATCAATATAGCCTTCCTCCTGCAAAACTTTAGCGACAGACGCTTTAAGCTTTGAAGCAGGCATGGACACTTGCGGGTGACTGCGGTGATGCGCATTGCGAATGCGAGTCAACATATCGGATAAAGGATCTTGCATACTCATAACGTTTGGCTCCTCAAACTTACCAGCTGGATTTAACCAGGCCAGGAACTTCACCGCGCATAGCTGACTCACGCAGTTTGTTTCGGCACAGGCCAAACTTTCGGTACACACCGTGCGGACGACCAGTAACTCTGCAGCGGTTACGCTGACGAACTGGGCTCGCATCACGCGGCAACTTTTGCAAACTTACTTGTGCATTCCAACGATCTTCGTCAGATGCATTTACATCGCTAATCACCGCTTTAATAGCAGCACGCTTTTCAGCGAATTTAGCAACTGTTCTGGTGCGCTTATGCTCGCGCTGAATCATGGATTCTTTTGCCATTTACCTACAACCTCAACTTTTCAGCGGGAAGTTAAAGGCGCGCAGTAGAGCACGGCCTTCGTCATCGTTTCGAGCAGTTGTCGTGATAGTGATATCAAGACCACGCAACTTATCAATTTTCTCGTAATCGATCTCAGGGAAAATGATTTGCTCACTTACACCCATAGAGAAGTTACCGCGCCCATCAAACTGCTTTGGGCTAATACCACGGAAATCACGAATACGTGGAATTGCAATGCCGACCAAACGCTCAAGGAATTCATACATACGATCTGCACGCAAAGTTACCTTGGTACCAATGGGCCATCCCTGACGGACTTTAAATCCAGCAATAGACTTGCGCGCATTGTTGATCACCGGCTTCTGCGCCGCGATCAAAGTTAAATCAGCAACCGCATTCTCAAGCGACTTCTTGTCACCTATAGCTTCACCAACACCCATATTCAGAGTGATCTTGGTGATGCGCGGAATTTCCATCACGTTAGCCAGCCCGAGCTCTTTTTGCAGCGCCGGTGCCAACTCGTTCTTGTACAATTCTTTAAGCCTTGCCATTTCGATTACCTATTTCCTAAGCGTCTACGGCGTCGCCGGTAGACTTGAAGATACGAATCTTCGTGTTATCTTCCAGAATCTTAAAGCCAACCCGATCTGCTTTATTCGTCGCGCCATTGAATAGGGCCACATTAGAACCCTGGATTGGAGCTTCTTTCTCAATAATCCCACCAGCTATTCCAGCCTGGGGATTTGGCTTCTGATGCTTTTTAATCATCTGAATACCAGATACCAGCAAGCGACCGTTTTCCAAAACTTTCAGAACCTTACCGCGCTTACCTTTATCTTTGCCAGCAACAACAATAACTTCGTCATCGCGCTTAATTTTGAGCATTGCCATTTCTAAATCCTCGCTTACAGCACTTCAGGTGCTAGGGAGATAATTCGCATAAACTTCTCAGTGCGAAGTTCACGAGTTACCGGCCCAAAAATTCTTGTGCCAATAGGCGCCAAGTTGGCATTCAACAGTACGGCTGCGTTGTCGTCGAACTTGATCAAGCTACCATCCTGCCTACGCAGACCTTTCTTAGTGCGCACAACAACCGCACTCATTACCTGGCCTTTCTTTACCTTGCCACGTGGAATCGCTTCCTTGACAGTGACCTTAATAACATCACCGACACGAGCATAACGACGGTGTGAACCACCCAGTACTTTGATACACATAACGCGACGTGCACCGCTGTTGTCTGCTACATCAAGATAACTTTCTGTTTGAATCATTTTCTTACTCCGAACCCTTTACCGTATACAGACTTAACCTGCTACAGCACGCTCGTCAATGTTGACCAGTGTCCACGCCTTGTCCTTAGATACAGGACGGCACTCTGCGATAGTTACTAAATCGCCTGTTCGCGCACCATTTTCTTGATCGTGCGCCTTAATCTTTGTCGACTTAGTCAAGAACTTACCGTAGACCGGGTGCTTGACACGTCGCTCAACCAAGACCGTTATTGTCTTGTCCATCTTGTCACTGACGATACGACCAGTCAGAGTACGTGAGCTAGCTTGTAATTCAGACATAGTTACACCCCTGCCTTTTGCTTAAGCATGGTCTTAATGCGCGCAATATTGCGGCGCGCCTGCTTAATTTTGTGACTCTCGTTTAACTGACCAGTGGACAACTGCATACGCAGATTAAACTGCTGCTTGAGCTCGCCAATCAACGCGGCCTCCAGCTCTTCACTTGTCTTTTCACGCAATTCGTTAGCTTTCATCTTCACATCACCGTTCGTCTAACAAAGGTGGTTGCGATCGGCAACTTGGCCGAAGCAAGAGCAAAGGCTTCACGCGCCATCTCTTCACTAACACCTTCCATTTCATAAAGAACTTTGCCTGGCTGGATCAATGCGACCCAATACTCGACATTACCTTTACCTTTACCCATTCGAACTTCAAGCGGCTTCTGTGTAATTGGCTTGTCTGGAAAAACACGAATCCAGATTTTACCACCACGCTTGATGTGACGGGTCATCGCACGACGAGCAGCTTCAATTTGACGCGCAGTCAGACGTCCGCGGCCAGAGGCTTTTAAACCGAACTCGCCAAAGCTGACCTTACTGCCGCGCTGCGCCAGGCCACGATTACGGCCTTTGTGCATCTTGCGGAATTTTGTACGTTTTGGTTGCAGCATTTCGCTTTACCCTTGTCGCTTGTTTCTTGTGTCTTGTTTCTTGGCAGGCGCTGTCTCAGCTTCCTCACCACCCAAAACTTCACCTTTGAAGATCCACACCTTGACGCCAATAATGCCGTACGTGGTATTACCTTCAGCAGCTGCATAGTCAATGTCCGCACGCAGAGTGTGCAATGGAACCCGACCTTCACGGTACCACTCAGAGCGTGCGATTTCTGCACCGCCCAAACGGCCACCGACCTGAATCTTAACGCCTAGAGCACCACCGCGCATTGCATTCTGAACCGCACGCTTCATAGCGCGACGGAACATAACACGCCGCTCAAGTTGCTGTGCCACATTCTGAGCAACTAGGTTCGCATCCAGATCAGGCTTGCGAATCTCCTCAATATTGATCGTGACAGGGCAACCCATCTTGTTACCGATCTCATTGCGCAGCTTCTCAACGTCTTCGCCTTTCTTACCGATAACGATACCTGGGCGCGCCGTGTGAATAGTGATACGAGCACTGTCAGATGGGCGCTCGATATCGACGCGGCTTACAGAAGCGTGCGCCAATCTAGTGCGAATAAACTCTCGTACAGTCAAGTCCTGATGGAGCTTGTCTGCGTAGTCCTTATTACCTGCATACCAAGTCGAAGTATGTTTCTTAACAATACCCAGACGGATGCCAGTTGGATGTACTTTTTGACCCATGGAATGGTCTCCTGAACCTAATTCTACTTTTCAGCGACTTTTACAGTGATGTGACAACTGCGCTTAAGAATTCTATCTGCACGGCCCTTAGCTCTCGGCCTAATGCGCTTCATAGTCATGCCTTCGTCGACAAAGATCGTCGAAACCCGCAGCTCATCTACATCTGCACCATCGTTATGCTCGGCGTTGGCAATTGCCGACTCAAGCACCTTTTTAATAATATCCGCGCCCTTCTTGCTACTGAATTGCAAAATATCCAGCGCACTTTCAACAGACTTACCGCGAATTTGATCGGCGACCAATCGCGCTTTCTGCGCGGACATCTTGGCCCCTCTTAATTTTGCTTGTACTTCCACAGTCATAACCCCTTCGCTTAACGCTTGGCTTTTTTATCCGCCACGTGACCCTTATAGGTACGTGTTGGAGAAAATTCACCCAGCTTATGGCCAACCATTTCTTCGTTGACTAAAACAGGAATATGTTGACGACCGTTATGAACAGCGATCGTAAGACCAACGAAATCCGGTAAGATCATCGAACGACGTGACCAAGTTTTAATTGGGCGACGGTCGTTTGCTGCTGCCGCTACCTCAACCTTCTTCGCGAGATGAAGGTCGATGAATGGTCCTTTCTTTAGAGAGCGTGGCACGTTTGCTTTCCTCTTCTATTCTGTTTTAGTCAGCGCTTATTTGCGGCGACGAATAATGTATTTGTCAGTGCGCTTGTTCTTGCGCGTCTTATAACCTTTGGTCGGCATACCCCATGGAGATACTGGATGACGGCCGCCCGAAGTACGCCCCTCACCACCACCATGTGGGTGATCGACTGGGTTCATCGCCACACCGCGAACGGTTGGGCGAATACCACGCCAGCGGGATGCACCAGCCTTACCCAATGAGCGCAGACTGTGCTCACTGTTACAAACTTCACCGAGAGTTGCACGACAGCCGACTGGCAGCTTACGCATCTCACCACTGCGTAACCTCACTGTGGCATAGCTGGCGTCACGAGCAACCAATTGAACCGAAGCGGCAGCACTACGCGCAATCTGCGCACCCTTGCCTGGCTTCATCTCAACACAGTGCACTGTGGAACCAACTGGAATTTTCAACAGCGGAAGAGTATTACCGACCTTGATCGGGGAGTCTTCACCTGACTGAACTGTATCGCCAGCAGAGACACCTTTGGGAGCGATAATATAACGACGCTCACCGTCGGCATAACATAACAGTGCAATGTGCGCACTGCGGTTTGGATCGTACTCTAAACGCTCAACAGTCGCCGGAATGCCGTCTTTGTTGCGCTTGAAGTCAATAATACGGTAATGCTGCTTGTGACCACCACCAATGTGACGCACGGTAATGCGACCACTGCTGTTACGTCCACCGCTTCTTTTCTTCGGCGCTAACAAAGGACCATATGGCGCGCCCTTGTGCAAATCCGGAGTTACTACGCTTACTACAAAGCGACGACCCGGAGATGTTGGTTTTCTCTTAATAACTGCCATGACTAAACCCTTATTCCGCTACTGCAAAGTCAATGTCTTGACCTTCAGCAAGACGAACATACGCCTTTTTCCAGTCACTGCGACGGCCAACACCAGTTCTAGTGCGACGCGTCTTACCCTTGACGTTGACCACTCGAACATCATCAACCTGAACTTCAAACAGCTGCTCTACAGCTCGCTTGACTTCCAGCTTGGTGGAATCGGTAGCAACTTTAAACACGATTTGGGTTGCAGCACCTGAAGCCATTGCTGATTTCTCAGTAATGTGCGGCCCTAACAACACTTTGAAGACTCTTTCTTGGTTCATACCAGAAGCTCCTCAAGTTTTTTCAGCGCTGGAACAGTTACCAACACCTTGTCAAAATTAATCAGGCTAACCGGATCCACTGCAGCTGCGTCACGGACATCAACCTTGTGCAGGTTGCGCGAAGCCAGATACAGAAACTCACTGACCTCTTCAGTAACAATCATCACTTCGGTCAAGCTGAACTCTTGCAGCTTAGCAATCAAAAGCTTGGTCTTAGGTGCGTCGATATCAAACTCTTCAACAACAATAAGACGATCCTGACGCGCCAACTCAGAAACGATAGAGCGCATCGCAGAGCGATACATCTTACGGTTCAGCTTCTGGCTGTGATCCTGCGGAGTTGCAGCAAATGTAACACCGCCCCCGCGCCAGATTGGGCTACGAATAGTACCAGCTCTCGCCCGACCAGTACCCTTCTGAGCATGCGGCTTACGGCCACCACCAGAAACGGCTGAACGATTTTTCTGAGCGCGAGTTCCCTGACGGGCACCGGCTAGAAAGGCTACTACAGTCTGGTGAACCAGATCCTGGTTGAACTCTGTTCCAAACGCTAACTCAGAAACTTCAACAGTTCCCTTATTACCTTTGGGTGTCGCAATTGCTAATTCCATGGACACTCCCCTTTAAGCCTTGACTGCCGGACGAACAACAACATTGCCACCAGGCGCGCCAGGTACGGCACCCTTGATTAACAGCAAATTGCGCTCAGCATCGACACGTACAATTTCAAGATTTTGTGTAGTAACTTGCGCATTACCCATTTGACCGGCCATCTTCTTGCCTTTGAAGACCTTACCTGGCGACTGGTTTTGACCAATCGAACCTGGTGCTCTGTGGGATAGCGAGTTACCGTGAGTAGCATCTTGCATGGCAAAGTTCCAACGCTTAACACCGCCTTGAAAACCTTTACCTTTAGAAGTACCAGTAACGTCGACCATTTGACCTGCTTCGAAACGCTCTACAGTAAGTGAACCACCTACCGCGAATTCATCGCTGCTGCCTTCGGTACGAAATTCCCATTGACCGCGACCAGCCTCTACACCTGCTTTGGCGTAGTGACCTGCTTGGGCCTTGCTTACTCGGGATGCTTTACGAGAACCAGTAGTGATCTGAATGGCTGAATAGCCATCAGTCTCAACTGACTTTATCTGGGTAACATGATTAGGTGTCGCCTCGACAACAGTCACAGGGATAGACACACCATCTTCAGTGAATACGCGAGTCATGCCGCATTTGCGACCAACTATTCCTATACTCATTTTATTAACCTCTTAAGTGTACGGGGCTGTTACCCGCTACGGCTGTCTATTTCAAGACATTACACTTTAGTGTTTGCCCGGCATTACTGCCGAACCGCTACAGTCGTTTTCAGCTTAAGCTGATTTGTACTTCAACGCCTGCCGCAAGATTCAATTTCATAAGCGCATCAACGGTCTTCTCTGTTGGCTCAACAATGTCGATTAAGCGCTTGTGCGTGCGAATTTCGTACTGATCGCGCGCGTCCTTATTTACGTGTGGAGAGATAAGTATCGTGAACTTCTCTTTCCGAGTTGGCAATGGGATTGGGCCGCGAATCTGCGCGCCTGTGCGCCTTGCCGTTTCAACGATTTCCTGTGTCGACGTATCGATCAACTTGTGATCAAAAGCCTTAAGGCGAATCCTGATGCTTTGGTTTTGCATGTAATCAAAACTCCGCTATCTCTACTAAAACTTCAGGGTTAAACAACTTCTAGCCCCGAAAAAGGAGCGCGAATTCTAGTGCCGCGCCCTGAGACTGTCAAGCTTAATTACACCTGAAGCTAAATTAATTAAAGGCCCTAAGCCAAAGCATGCTGCCACTTTGGCCAGGGGTCAAAAAAGGGGCCGCTAGGCCCCTTCATACTGCATCTA
>AZIN01000003.1:24304-24827 GCA_000511875.1 Gammaproteobacteria bacterium MOLA455 | reverse complement strand
CAAGAACGGCTGGTCAACAGCACGAACTGGCTCAGGGATGTAAGTATCCAGAGCTTCTACCAATTTCTTAACAGCTGTAGTACCCAGCTCATTGTCATCACGGCCTTCCAACGCCATTAGCGCTGAACCAACAATGATTGGCGTGTCGTCACCAGGGAACTCATAAAGATCTAGCAGCTCGCGCAGCTCCATCTCAACCAGCTCTAACATTTCCAGATACTCTTCAGATCCAAAGCCGCCACAATCTTCTGCAAGCAGGTCAGCTTTGTTTAAGAATACTAATACGTAAGGCACACCAACCTGACGTGACAGCAGGATGTGCTCGCGCGTCTGCGGCATTGGGCCGTCAGTTGCGCCACACACCAAGATTGCGCCGTCCATCTGGGCAGCACCAGTGATCATGTTTTTAACATAATCGGCGTGACCCGGGCAGTCTACGTGGGCGTAGTGACGATCAGGGGAGTCATACTCAACGTGTGCTGTTGAGATTGTGATTCCGCGCTCGCGCTCTTCTGGTGCATTG
>AZIN01000003.1:5322-24294 GCA_000511875.1 Gammaproteobacteria bacterium MOLA455 | reverse complement strand
GTCAAAGTGGTTTTACCATGATCGACGTGACCAATGGTGCCTACGTTGACGTGCGGCTTATTTCTTTCAAACTTTGCTTTTGCCATCTCAATGTCTCCTCAGCAGGCATTTTAACGTTTAGTATTTAATTTGGACGCTTTACAACTCCACTGATTGGAGCTATGCGCAAGGGACGCCATCTTATACATCGAATCCTGAGAGTCAACGCTCTCATTAGGTAATTTGACAATATTTTTGCCTATTTTCAGATTTTCGGCCATTGAGAACCTGTTTTTTGGCCGATAACAGTACAAGTGGAAGCTTTTATGCAAATGACCTACCTTAATTTGCGCATTTTTCTCTGTAATTGAAACAATATCCTGTATACTCGCGCGCGTTTTTGACCTATAAAATAAGCCATTTTTAATCGAGCATTCTCATGACTGATCTATCCCATTACAGAAATATTGGTATCTTTGCCCACGTTGACGCAGGCAAGACAACGACTACTGAACGAATCCTGAAACTGACAGGTAAAATTCACAAAACCGGTGAAGTTCACGATGGAGCCGCCACCACTGATTTTATGGAACAGGAACAGGAACGCGGCATTACCATTCAGTCTGCGGCAACAACCTGCTTCTGGAGAGATCATCGCTTTAACATCATCGATACTCCAGGACACGTTGACTTTACTGTTGAGGTTTACCGCTCCTTGAAAGTACTCGACGGCGGCGTTGGTGTGTTCTGTGGTTCGGGCGGCGTTGAGCCTCAATCAGAAACTAACTGGCGTTATGCTAACGAATCCGGCGTCTCTCGAGTAATCTTCGTCAACAAACTGGATCGTATGGGAGCTGACTTCCTGCGTGTTGTTAAGCAAGTTAAAACTGTACTGGGCGCCAACCCATTGGTTATGTGCCTGCCAATCGGCGTTGAAGAGAACTTTGTCGGCCTGGTCGATCTGCTTGAGCGCAAAGCTTACGTGTGGGATGACTCAGGCCTTCCTGAGAACTTTGAGATTGTTGATATTCCAGCGGATATGGTCGATCTAGTCGAAGAATACCGTGTGCAGATGATTGAGCTGGCTCTTGAGCAGGACGATGATTTGTTGATGGCCTATATGGAAGGCGAAGAGCCCTCCATTGAAGAGGTTAAGCGCTGTATCCGCAAAGGTACTATCGCTCTGGATTTCTTCCCTACTTACTGCGGCTCTGCATTCAAGAATAAAGGTGTGCAGATGGTTCTCGATGCAGTTGTTGACTATCTGCCCTGTCCAACAGATGTTGTCCCTCAGCCACTGACTGATGAAGAAGGTGTTGAGACAGGCGAACATGCTATCGTATCTGTTACCGAGCCACTAAAAGCCTTAGCCTTTAAAATTATGGATGACCGCTTTGGCGCGCTGACATTTGTGCGCATTTACTCGGGCGTTATTAACAAAGGGGATACGATTCTTAACTCCTTTACTGGCAAGACTGAGCGTATCGGTCGCATGGTTGAGATGCACGCAGATGATCGCAACGAGATCAGTCGCGCTCAGGCTGGCGATATTATTGCCATTGTCGGCATGAAGAACGTTCAGACCGGCCACACGCTATGTGACCCCAAGCATCCAGTGACTCTTGAAGCCATGATCTTCCCTGAGCCAGTGATCTCAATCGCGGTTAAGCCGAAAGATAAAGGCGGCTCCGAAAAGATGGGTGTTGCGATCGGTAAGATGATTGCTGAAGATCCTTCCTTCCGTGTTGAGACTGATGAAGATTCTGGCGAGACTATCCTTAAGGGAATGGGCGAGCTGCACTTGGATATTAAGGTCGACATCCTCAACCGTACTTACGGTGTTGATTTGATTGTTGGTCAGCCTCAGGTTGCCTATCGTGAGACCATTACCCAGGCTCTGGAAGATAGCTACACACACAAGAAACAGTCTGGTGGTTCTGGTCAGTTTGGTAAGATTGATTACCGCATTAAGCCCGGCGAGCCAGGTACAGGTTTTGTGTTTAGTTCTGTGGTTGTCGGCGGTAACGTTCCTAAGGAATTCTTCCCAGCCATTGAGAAAGGCTTTAAAGGCATGATGGATCAAGGTCCATTGGCTGGCTATCCGGTTCTCGATGTTGAAGTTGAACTCTACGATGGTGGCTTCCACGCAGTTGACTCCTCGGCAGTAGCCTTTGAGATCGCCGCTAAAGGTGCTTTCCGTCAATCTATGCCTAAAGCGGGTCCCCAGATCATTGAGCCAATTATGAAGGTCGACGTGTTTACGCCGGAAGATCATGTTGGTGATGTTATCGGTGACTTGAATCGCCGTCGCGGTATGATCAAAGATCAGGAAGCTGGTGTGACCGGTGTTCGCATTAAAGCAGATGTTCCACTGTCGGAGATGTTTGGCTATATCGGCAGCCTGCGTACCATGACGTCTGGCCGCGGTCAGTTCTCAATGGAGTTTTCGCACTATATGCCTTGCCCACAGAACATCGCTAATGATGTGATCGCTGAAGCTAAGGCACTTAAAGAAGCTAAGTCATAAGCTTTCTTTAGGTTCTAAAAAAACCCCGCTGGTGCAAACCAGCGGGGTTTTTTATTGCGCTTACATTTTAGGAAGGACCACAGACTAGATAGCTAGGGACTCGGGTAAAAAACTAGCCTATGTTCTTAGTCATAATCGCTGCAGCCACTGCCTTCGGCGCTTCCGCGTAGCGATCAAATTCCATGGTGAATGTAGCGCGACCCTGAGTTGCTGAGCGCAGATCCGTGGCATAGCCAAACATCTCTGCCAGCGGCACTTCCGCATCGATCACCTTGCCCATAGGGCTATCGGCCATACCCAGAATCATGCCGCGACGGCGGTTTAGATCACCCACCACATCACCCATATTGCCTTCCGGGGTGACTACCTCGACTTTCATCATCGGCTCTAGCAATACAGCGCCACCCAAATCCTTAAGATCTCTGGTTGCCAGTGAGCCGGCGATTTTAAACGCCACTTCCGACGAGTCCACATCATGGTAGGAACCGTCATAGAGTGTTGCCTTGACCCCTAGCAGCGGATAGCCAGCGAGTACGCCATTCTGCATTTGTTCTGAGATACCTTTTTCAATTGCCGGGATATATTCCTTGGGAACGGTTCCTCCGACAATCTCATTAACAAATTCCAGCCCCTCAGCACTGGGATCTTCAGCTGGTTCAAATTTTAGGCATACATGGCCATACTGACCACGCCCACCAGACTGGCGAATAAACTTGCCTTCGATATCACAGCTCTTGGTGATGGTTTCGCGATAGGCCACTTGCGGCTGACCTATATTGGCTTCGACAGCAAACTCGCGACGCATGCGGTCGACAAGAATATCCAGATGCAACTCGCCCATACCAGAGATAATGGTCTGGCCGCTCTCTTGGTCGGTCTTGACTCTAAAGGAGGGATCTTCCTGAGCTAACTTGCCTAGGGCCACGCCCATCTTGTCTTGGTCCGCCTGAGTTCGCGGCTCTACCGCCACTGAAATAACTGGCTCGGGGAAGATCATGCGCTCGAGAATGATTTTGGCATTCTCAGCACAGAGGGTATCACCGGTGGTCGTGTCTTTTAGACCAATGGCAGCAGCAATATCGCCTGCCAGGACCTGCTTGATTTCCTCACGGCTATTAGCATGCATCTGCACCATGCGGCCGATGCGCTCGCGCTTCCCCTTAATTGAGTTATAAACTGCTGTGCCAGTCTCGAGTTTGCCGGAGTAGACGCGCATAAAGGTCAGAGTGCCAACAAAGGGGTCGGTGGCGATCTTAAATGCCAGTGCCGCAAAAGGAGCTTCGTCATTAGCTTCTCTTACACCTTGCTCACCGTTTTCCAGCTCACCTTCAATCGCCTTCACTTCGGTCGGTGATGGTAGGTACTCCACCACGGCGTCTAACACTCCCTGCACGCCCTTGTTTTTGAAGGCTGAACCACCAAGCACCAGAACGATCTCATTGGCTAAGGTGCGCGCACGTAGACCCTGCTTGATATCTTCTTCAGTAAGCTGCTCGTCGTCGAGATACTTATCCATCAACTCTTCGTTGGCTTCAGCGGCAGACTCGACGATAAAATCATGCATTTCCTGACACTCTTCGAGCATCTCTTCGGGAATCTCGGCATATTCAAAGGTCATGCCTTGATCGACATCATTCCAGTAGACCGCTTTCATCTTGACTAGATCGACTACGCCTTTAAATTCCTCTTCAGCACCAATAGTCATTTGCAGTGGTACCGGAATTGCTCCAAGGCGCTCTTTGAGCTGGCTGACTACCATCAGATAGTCGGCGCCGGCGCGGTCCATCTTATTGACGAACACTAGACGTGGAACTTCGTATTTGTTCGCCTGCCGCCATACGGTCTCTGTTTGTGGCTGCACCCCTGAGGAAGCACAAAGGACGATTACAGCGCCATCTAGAACCCTCAGCGAGCGCTCAACTTCAATAGTAAAGTCAACGTGACCCGGGGTGTCGATGATATTGATACGATGATCTTGGAACTGGGCATTCATGCCTCTCCAAAAGCAGGTTGTCGCCGCGGAGGTAATGGTAATACCACGCTCCTGCTCCTGCTCCATCCAATCCATGGTTGCAGCACCGTCGTGAACCTCACCGATCTTGTGAGACAGGCCGGTATAGAACAGCACGCGTTCCGTGGTGGTGGTTTTACCGGCATCTACGTGGGCACAGATTCCGATGTTGCGGTAGCGACTGATGGGGGTTGCGCGAGCCAAGGTATATTCCTCTGGGAGCTAAATAAAAATCTTTGATACAGGTTTATGCACTTACATAACGGCTAGCCTAAACGCTGCGGCAACAGCCCAGACCCTGCTTGATTCGTCTGTGGCTTGTTAATCTGGGCATCTTAGCTTTAGACTGCAAATGGTACGCTTAAAAACGAAAAAAGGCGGCCATAATAGCCACCTTTTTTGCGCAAGATTACAATTGACAATAATCTTTTAGAAACGGAAGTGCGAGAAGGCCTTGTTGGCTTCTGCCATACGGTGAACATCTTCACGTTTCTTAACTGCTCCACCTTTGCTTGCGGCTGCATCAATCAGCTCGCCAGCTAGGCGTTGCGGCATGGACTTCTCACCGCGGTTACGTGCGTACTCTACCAACCAACGCATCGCCAGTGCAGTGCGTCGCGAGGGACGTACTTCAACTGGGACCTGATAGGTCGCTCCACCAACGCGGCGGGATTTCACTTCCACCATTGGTGCAACGTTATCTAACGCTTCTTGGAACACTTCAACTGGATCTTTCTTGAGACGCTGTTCAACTAGATCAAGCGCTCCGTATACAATCCGCTCAGCCACAGACTTTTTGCCGCTGACCATAACCATGTTCATAAACTTAGCTAGCGTGACATTTCCAAATTTAGGATCTGGCAGAATGTCCCGCTTTGCCGCTACTCTTCTTCTTGGCATCGTTTTGCCCTTCTCTTCAGGTTTTTTCTAGGGATAGGCCCTAGCCTTACTTGGTTGTATTACCGATTCTTCCGCAAGTCGTGTTTCTGATACTACGCTTTAGGGCGCTTAGTACCGTACTTTGAACGACGCTGTGAACGACCGTTTACACCCGCTGTATCCAATGTGCCACGTACCGTATGGTAGCGAACACCTGGAAGATCTTTTACACGACCACCACGAATCAAGACAACGCTGTGCTCTTGCAGATTGTGACCTTCGCCGCCAATGTATGAAGTAACTTCAAAACCACTGGTTAAACGAACGCGACAAACTTTACGCAATGCAGAGTTTGGCTTCTTCGGAGTCGTTGTGTAAACACGGGTACATACACCACGGCGCTGCGGACAGGCCTGAAGTGCTGGTACGTCACTTTTACTGACTTTGCGTTTTCTCGGCTTACGAACCAACTGGTTGATCGTTGCCATGCAATTTTTCTCCAAAAATAAAAAATACCTTCCTAATGAAGGCCATACATTCCTTGAACCCTGCCACTAACTCGACAAACAGATCCAAAAGGGAGCGGCATTCTAAATACCGCACATCCGGGAGTCAAGCGGCCATTCCCTTTACCCTAACAGTGCCATGACCCTTGGGTCGTAACACTGAGAGACTAGATCATCCGGGGTGCCCGCATTGTTCCCTTATTCTTTTATCAAATCTCGATATTTAACGCTTCGCTCAAGGCCGCTTCGACGTCAGCTGCAGTCATTGCAACTTCAGGCGCGGCTTCAGCTTCGCGAGTCTTGCGTCGCTGAGCGTGATAAGCCAGACCGGTTCCCGCAGGAATTAGTCGGCCTACTACCACGTTCTCTTTCAGGCCGCGCAGCGGATCGGCTTTGCCGGTAACCGCAGCTTCGGTGAGCACTCGCGTGGTCTCCTGGAAAGAGGCTGCCGAGATAAAGCTTTCGGTGGCCAGTGAGGCTTTGGTAATACCGAGCAGTTGACGATCAAACTTGACCGGCTGCAGGCCCTCTTGACGAAGACGCTCATTCTCTTCTAGAACACGTCGGTACTCGACTTGTTCACCGCGGATCATGGTAGCTGAATCAGCCATGTCGGTGATTTCAACTTTGCGCAACATCTGACGAATGATAACTTCAACGTGCTTATCATTAATCTTCACGCCCTGCAGACGGTAGACTTCCTGAATCTCATTAACGATGTACTTGGCCAGCTCACTGATACCCTTAAGACGCAGGATATCGTGTGGAATTGGCGGTCCATCAGAGATGACTTCACCCTTCTCAACGTGCTCACCTTCAAACACACTGAGAGTACGCCACTTCGGAATCAGCTCTTCGTAATGCAGCTTGCCATTTGGCAATGGCTGACCGTCGTCTGGAGTGATAACCAAGCGCAACTTGCCCTTAGTCTCTTTACCCAGAGTAACTGTACCGGTGATCTCGGCCAAGATGGCAGGATCTTTCGGCTTGCGCGCTTCAAACAGATCGGCAACACGTGGCAGACCACCTGTAATATCCTTAGTACCACCAGAGTCCTGTGGAATTCTTGCGATGATCTCACCGATATCAATGGTACTGCCGTCGACAATATTAATACTGGCGTTAGCCGGCAGAGGATAGTGCGCAGGAACGGTTGAGTTCGGGAAGTGCAACTCTTTACCTTTACTGTCGCTCAGAGAGATCATTGGCTTCAGATCTTTACCTGCCGCTGGACGCTCGTTCGGGTTGATAATCGATATACTGGTCAAACCGGTCATGTCGTCAGTTTGTTGACGAACACTTAAGCCCTCTTCCATTCCAGAGAAAGACGCCTTACCAGCCACTTCACTGACGATTGGGTGAGTATGCGGATCCCAAGTTGCGATCACAGCACCGGCCTCGACTTTGGAACCATCGTTAATCTTGATCAGAGCGCCGTAAGGAAGCTTGTAGCGCTCGCGCTCACGACCGTTCTCATCGGCAATTGCCAACTCACCAGAGCGAGAGACAGCAATTAGGTAGCCAGACTTATTCTCAACCGTCTTCAGGTTGATAAGACGAGCAACACCGTCCTGCTTAACTTTAACGCTGTCCACTGCAGAGGCACGAGATGCTGCACCACCAATGTGGAAGGTACGCATGGTCAACTGTGTACCCGGCTCACCAATTGACTGAGCAGCAATAACACCCACCGCCTCACCTTGGTTGACGCGGTGTCCACGAGCCAGATCGCGACCGTAGCAAGACGAACAGATTCCGTGGCTCACTTCACAGGTGATTGGCGAGCGCACTGTCACTTCATCGATGCTCTGAGCTTCAATACGAAGTACCCAGTTTTCGTCAATCATGGTGCCCGCGGGGACGGCGATTTCTTCGCTGCCTGGCTTGTTAACATCCTTGGCCACAACACGGCCGAGAATACGATCACCGAGAGTTTGGATAATATCGCCACCCTCAATAACCGGCGTCATCAACAGACCTGCGGTGGTACCACAGTCAACTTCTGTTACTACCACGTCCTGGGCAACATCAACCAGACGACGTGTCAGGTAACCGGAGTTAGCCGTCTTAAGTGCCGTATCCGCAAGACCTTTACGCGCTCCGTGAGTAGAGATGAAGTACTGGAGTACGTTAAGACCTTCACGGAAGTTTGCAGTAATAGGTGTCTCGATGATTGAACCGTCTGGACGCGCCATCAAACCACGCATACCAGCTAGCTGACGAATCTGCGCCGGGCTACCACGAGCGCCGGAGTCGGCCATGATAAATACGGAGTTGAAGGAATCTTGCTCCTCTTCCTCACCATTTTTATTGATCACACTCTCGGTACTGATACCTTTCATCATCGACTTGGCTACACGGTCATTAGCCTGAGACCAAATATCGATAACCTTGTTGTATTTTTCACCCTGGGTTACTAAACCAGAGGCAAACTGACCCTCGATCTCCCGGACCTGCTCATCTGCAGCCGCGATAATCTCGTGCTTGTCATCAGGAATAACGAAGTCGTTAACACCGATTGACGCGCCAGAGCGAGTCGAGAAATCAAACCCTGTGTACATCAGCTGATCAGCAAAGATGACCGTGTCTTTTAGACCCACGCGGCGGTAGCACTCATTGATTACCAATGAGATGGCTTTCTTGACCATCGGCTTGTTGACCAGTTCGAAAGGTAGACCCTGAGGTACGATTTGCCACAACAGAGCACGACCAACGGTAGTGTCAATAATCTTGGTTTCGTCAGTCTTCTCACCGGTGACTTCATCGACAAGTACTTCATTGATACGTACTTTAATGCGTGACTGAAGTTCAACTTTGTCGGAGTAATAGGCGCGCGATACTTCGCGGCCATCGGCAAAGACCATGCCTTCACCACGCCCGTTAACCTTGTGGCGAGTCATGTAGTAGAGACCCAAGACCACATCCTGAGAAGGAACGATAATCGGCTCACCGGATGCAGGCGACAAAATGTTGTTTGTCGACATCATCAGGGCGCGAGATTCCATCTGCGCTTCGATTGTTAGTGGCACGTGTACTGCCATCTGGTCACCATCGAAATCGGCGTTGTAGGCCGCACAGACCAATGGATGCAATTGAATAGCTTTGCCTTCAATCAGTACCGGCTCAAATGCCTGGATACCAAGACGGTGAAGTGTGGGTGCACGGTTCAGCAGCACTGGATGCTCGCGAATAACATCTTCGAGAATATCCCAAACTACTGGCTCTTCGCGCTCAACCATTTTCTTAGCGGCTTTGATCGTTGTGGCCAGGCCACGCAGTTCTAGCTTGCTGAAGATGAACGGCTTGAACAGCTCAAGTGCCATACGCTTGGGCAGACCACATTGATGCAGACGCAGAGCGGGACCAACAACGATCACCGAACGTCCAGAGTAATCAACACGCTTACCGAGCAGGTTCTGACGGAAACGACCCTGCTTGCCTTTAATCATATCAGCAAGTGACTTTAGAGGACGCTTGTTCGAACCAGTGATGGCACGACCGCGACGACCGTTATCTAACAGTGCATCGACCGATTCTTGCCACATACGCTTTTCGTTGCGCACGATAATATCTGGTGCGTTTAGCTCCAGCAGGCGCTTGAGACGGTTGTTACGGTTGATCACCCGACGATACAGATCGTTGAGATCTGAAGTCGCGAAGCGGCCACCATCCAGCGGTACCAGCGGGCGAAGATCTGGCGGCAGAACCGGCAGAGCTTCTAGAACCATCCACTCTGGCTTGTTGCCAGAACCATGGAATGCTTCCAAGAGCTTGAGGCGCTTAGAGAATTTCTTAATCTTGGTCTCAGACTTAGTATTGGGAATTTCCTCACGGATATCGGCAATTTCGTCTTCGAGAATAATCTCTTTGAGCAGAGCCTGAATTGCTTCAGCACCCATGGTCGCAGTGAATTCGTCGCCGAACTCTTCGAGAGACTCGAAGTACTCGTCGTCGGTCAACAGTTGACCTTTCTCCAATGTAGTCAGACCTGGATCTGTGACCACGTAGGATTCAAAGTAGAGTACGCGTTCAATTTCACGCAGTGTCATGTCCAGCATCAAGCCAATACGCGAAGGCAGTGACTTGAGAAACCAGATGTGAGCAACTGGACAGGCCAGTTCAATGTGGCCCATGCGCTCACGACGAACTTTCGTCAGTGTCACTTCAACGCCACATTTCTCACACACAATACCGCGATGTTTCATGCGCTTGTACTTGCCACAGAGACATTCGTAATCTTTTACTGGACCAAAAATCTTGGCACAGAAAAGACCTTCGCGCTCAGGCTTAAAAGTACGATAGTTAATTGTCTCGGGCTTTTTAACCTCACCAAATGACCATGAACGGATCATTTCCGGCGATGCGAGACCGATTCGAATATTATCGAATTCAGTATTTTGTTCTTGCTGCTTGAGTAGGTTGACTAAATCCTTCAAGGCTTTTCCTCCAGTAACTGGGTTTGCCGAGGCGATTTTTCGCCCCGGCCATCAGGTAAGCAAACCAGCGCTTATTCGTTTTCCAATTCCATGTTGATGCCGAGTGAGCGAACCTCTTTAACCAACACGTTGAATGACTCTGGCATGCCAGGCTCCATTCGGTGATCGCCGTCGACGATGTTTTTATACATCTTAGTACGACCTGCAACATCATCGGATTTAACAGTAAGCATCTCTTGCAGCGTGTAGGCGGCACCGTATGCCTCCAACGCCCATACTTCCATTTCACCGAATCGCTGCCCACCAAACTGTGCTTTACCACCCAGCGGCTGCTGAGTAACCAAGCTGTAAGAACCTGTTGAACGAGCGTGCATCTTGTCGTCTACCAAGTGGTTCAGTTTGAGCATGTACATGTAGCCGACTGTCACCGGACGATCAAACTTATCGCCACTGCGACCATCATAAAGGGTGGTTTGACCACTCTCATGCAGACCTGCTAGTTCCAGAAGCTTCTTCAACTCGACTTCGTTCGCGCCGTCAAATACGGGTGTCGCGATCGGCACACCTTTGCGCAAGTTACCAGCCAACTCGAGAACTTCTTTGTCAGTCAACTCTTTGAGATCGGTGCCGTAAACGGTCTCACCAACATCGTAGATTTCCTGAAGGAACTTGCGGATTTCAGCAGCTTTAGACTGCGCTTTAATCATTGCGTCGATTTTTACGCCAAGACCTTTAGCAGCCATACCCATATGGGTCTCAAGTACCTGACCAACGTTCATTCGCGACGGAACACCGAGAGGGTTGAGCACTATGTCGACTGGCTCACCGTTTTCATCGTAAGGCATGTCTTCGATTGGTTTAATAACCGAGATAACACCTTTGTTACCGTGACGACCAGCCATCTTGTCACCAGGCTGGATGCGACGCTTAACCGCCAGATAGACTTTAACTGTCTTGAGTACGCCAGGAGCAAGATCATCACCGCTCTGCAACTTGCGACGCTTCTCTTCAAAACGCTCATCGAGATCTATACGACGTTCGCCAAGCTGGGTTTGCGCGGCAGCAATCTGATCGTTGAGCTCTGCCTTGTCCATACGGATAGCAAACCAGTCATCTGTGCTGTATTCGCCAACATCAGCAGCAGTCAGCTCAGCGCCCTTCTTAAGGCCCTCAGCTTTAACCACTTTGCCGCCAACTAGAGCGGAAAACAGACGTCCGAGTGTGGCGTTTTCAACAATGCGGTACTCGTCATTCAGGTCCTTGCGGTATTGATCTAGCTCAGCGCGCTCGATATCCAATGAGCGCTGGTCTTTATCTAAACCATCACGAGTGAAGACCTGAACATTGATCACGGTGCCTTTAATGCTCGTTGGTACACGCAGTGACGTGTCCTTAACATCAGAGGCTTTCTCACCGAAGATCGCTCGCAAAAGTTTTTCTTCCGGAGTCAGTTGGGTCTCGCCTTTTGGCGTCACCTTGCCTACCAGAATGTCCCCTGCAGCCACTTCGGCACCGATGTGCACAATGCCGGACTCGTCCAGTCGTGCCAGCGCTACTTCACCAACATTTGGAATATCTGCAGTGATCTCTTCAGAGCCCAACTTCGTGTCGCGAGCAACACAGGTAAGTTCCTGAATATGAATAGTAGTGAATCGATCTTCCTTCACAACACGCTCGGAGATTAGGATCGAATCCTCAAAGTTGAAACCGTTCCAAGGCATAAATGCGATGCGCATATTTTGCCCCAGCGCCAGCTCACCCAGATCAACCGAAGGACCATCGGCCAATACGTCACCGCGGGCAATAATATCGCCTTGATTAACAATTGGACGCTGATTGATGCAGGTGTTCTGGTTGGATCTGGTGTACTTGGTCAAGTTGTAGATATCGACACCAGCATCACCGGATTCAGTTTCTTCGTCACTCACGCGGACAACGATTCGTCCAGCATCAACGCTCTCGATAACACCACCGCGCTTGGCAACCTTACAGACACCAGAGTCACTTGCCACGGGACGCTCGATACCTGTACCTACCAATGGAGCTTCCGCAAGCAACGTTGGCACTGCCTGACGTTGCATGTTTGAACCCATCAAGGCGCGGTTGGCATCATCGTGCTCGAGGAATGGAATCAGCGAAGCAGCAACAGATACAACCTGGCGCGGCGACACATCCATATAGTCGACATCACCTGGCAGCTTGACGGTAAATTCGTTTTGGTGACGAACGTTTACGACGTCTTCAACAAACTCGCCTTTAGCGTTCAGTTTGGCCGAAGCCTGTGCAATAACGTACTGAGACTCGTTAATCGCTGACAGATACTCGATTTGATCAGTGACCTTATTGTTAACCACTTTTCGGTACGGCGTTTCAATAAAGCCGTAGCTGTTAGTTCGCGCATAAGTCGCCAGTGAATTAATCAGACCAATGTTTGGTCCCTCAGGCGTCTCAATTGGACATACTCGACCGTAGTGAGTCGGATGTACGTCACGCACTTCAAAACCAGCGCGCTCACGGGTCAGACCACCGGGCCCCAAGGCCGATACACGGCGCTTGTGAGTAATCTCAGACAGCGGGTTGTTCTGATCCATAAACTGGGACAGCTGGCTTGAACCGAAGAATTCCTTCATAGCTGCAGCAACAGGCTTGGCATTAACCAGATCCTGTGGCATCAACTCTTCGGACTCAGCCATGGACAGACGCTCTTTAACAGCGCGTTCAACACGAACAAGGCCTACACGGAATTGGTTTTCTGCCATTTCGCCAACAGAGCGAATACGACGGTTACCCAGGTGATCGATGTCATCGACGCCACCCTTACCGTTACGAATATTGATTAGCGTCTTCATGACATCGGCGATATCAGAACCTTCACCGTAGTGCTCGTGTAACTCATGAGCTTCATCAGTCTTCTGCATTGAGAAGTAACGCTCATCATAGAGTACGCCGCAACCTTCCTCTTCAACCCGATCGAGACGACGGTTGAATTTCATCCGACCAACAGACGACAAATCATAGCGCTCAAGGTTGAAGAACAGGTTGTAGAATAGGTTCTCTGCTGACTCTTTAGTTGGCGGCTCGCCAGGACGCATCATGCGGTAGATCTCTACCAGCGCTTCCAACTGAGTGCGCGACGGATCAATACGCAATGTGTCTGCAATAAAGGGACCGCAATCCAAATCGTTGGTGTAAAGCGTTTCAATATCTTTAACGCCAGCTTCAGTGAGCTGCTCGAGAATCTCTTCGGTAATTTCGGTGTTACATTCAAACAGTAACTCGCCAGTCTTTGGATCGGCAATATCGTTAGCTGTTGCCAAACCGATCAAGTACTCGGCAGGCACTTCAAGAGAGGTGACCTTACCCTTTTCGAGATCGCGAATATGGCGCGCGGTCACACGACGGCCTTTCTCAACGACAACTGCACCTTTCTTATCTTTAATATCGAAGACAGTAATTTCACCGCGAAGACGCTCTGGATCGAGCTCCAGCGTATAGCCGTCTTTTTTCTGATGGAAGATACTGGTATCAAAGAACATACCGAGAATTTCTTCAGAGCTGTAACCCAGTGCACGCAGCAGAATCGTAGCCGGCAGCTTGCGACGACGGTCAATTCGTACATAGAGAACATCTTTCGGGTCAAATTCAAAGTCCAACCAAGAGCCGCGGTAAGGAATCACGCGCGCGGTGTAGAGCAATTTGCCCGAAGAGTGAGTCTTGCCCTTATCGTGATCAAAGATAACGCCAGGAGATCTATGCAACTGGGAGACGATCACGCGCTCGGTTCCATTGATGATAAACGTGCCGTTATCAGTCATCAGTGGAATTTCACCAAGATAGACTTCTTGCTCGCGGATATCTTTGATCGCTTTGTTTGTAGATTCTTTGTCGTAGATAACCAGACGAACCCTAACTCGCAAGGGGACAGAGAAAGTCACTCCTCGGAGCTTGCATTCCTCTACATCAAATGCTGGTTTGCCCAGCACATAGTCTACGTATTCCAGTGCGGCGTGACCCGAATATCCAACGATTGGAAATATAGAGTTCAGTGCAGCATGCAGACCGGTGTTCTGTCGCTCGGCGACCGCAACACCCGTCTGGGTAAAATTCTTATAGGAATCGAGCTGGATTGCCAGCAGGTAAGGCAAGTCCATAACGTTTGGCAGCTTGCCAAAGTTCTTGCGGATACGTTTCTTCTCGGTGAAAGAGTAAGCCATCTGTATTCCTCGGGATATCTTTATTAGGGAATTACCAATCTTGAGTTCAAGCTCAAGGTACTACTGCTTATAAATTCCCATACTTACAAGCAGAAAAGGGCCGAAGGGAAATCCCCTTCAGCCCAGCCTGAAAAAATCAGGCAACTTGCGCGACCAACTTACTTAAGTTCGACAGTTGCGCCAGCTTCTTCCAATGCCTTCTTAGCTTCTTCAGCGTCGTCTTTAGAAGCAGCTTCTTTGATTGTAGACGGAGCGCCATCAACCAATTCTTTAGCTTCTTTCAGACCAAGACCAGTGATTGCGCGAACAGCCTTAATAACATTCACTTTCTTGTCGCCAACAGCGGACAACACTACGTCGAAGTCAGTCTTCTCTTCTGCAGCAGCTTCGCCACCAGCAGCAGGACCAGCAGCAACAGCAACAGCTGCCTGAGCTGATACACCGAACTTCTCTTCCATTGCGCTTACCAGCTCAACAACGTCCATCACGCTCATTTCAGCGATTGCATTCAAAATATCTTCTTGTGATAAAGCCATTTCGGGCCTCCTAAATTTTTTGGTTTACACTGGAAGCGATTACGCCGCTTCCTCTTTTTGAGTTTTAACTGCAGCTACAACGCGAGTGACTTTAGTTGGTACTTCATTAAACGTTCTAACCAACTTAGTAATCGGAGCCAATGTAACGCCTGCCAACATACCGAGAGCCTCATGGAGGGTCGGAAGTTTCGCAAGCATGTCAATCTGACCACTTTCGAGTAGCTGTCCACTAACTGATAACGCCTTGACTTCAAATTCTTTGTTATCTTTCGCAAAGTCTTTAAAAAGTCGTGCAGCAGCACCTGGATCCTCCATAGAGAAACCAAATAATGATGGACCGACTAAAACATCTTCTACGCAAGCGTAGTCAGTTTCAGCGAATGCTCGCTTGGCCAAAGTGTTGCGGACAACGCGCAATTGCACGTTCTCTGCTCGAGCTTTAGCACGCAGACCATTCATAGCGGTTACATCAACGCCACGAGCGTCGGCAATCACTAGAGACAAAGCGTTCGCTGCTGTTTCACTTACTTCAGCAACAATTGCTTTTTTGCCTTCGAGATTCAATGCCACGATAAATCTCCTGCTTTTACCTGAGTTTCGGCCGAAATCTAAAGTTTCCGACCACCTCGGCGAAATAATTCCAGTGCAACGAATTCTGTACTGGGTTCACCGTTTGCGTAGGAAAATTCTATTGGCATAAAACCAGTAAAACTCATTAAACCCTTGCGGGAACCTACGGTCTTTAACGACTCGCATTAACCAATAAGGTCAATGCGAACCCCAAAGTCTTTTAAACAGCCATAGCTGTCGATCAATTAAGCCTCAATAGAGCCTTGATCAATTGTTAATCCGGGACCCATAGTCGAAGATACAGTGACCTTCTTGACATAAACGCCCTTTGCCGAAGCTGGCTTGGCTTTCATCAAATCAGCCACCAGTGCTGCAAGGTTCTGTTTCAGTGCGGAAGCTTCAAAGCCAATAACACCGATGCCACCATGGATAATACCGTTCTTGTCTGCACGGAAACGCACCTGTCCGGCTTTAGCATTTTTAACTGCTGTCGCCACATCGGGCGTTACTGTTCCAGACTTAGGGTTAGGCATCAGACCACGCGGGCCCAGCACTTTACCCAGCAGACCTACAACGCGCATAGCGTCTGGAGCGGCAATAACCACATCAAAGTCCATCATGCCGCCTTTAATCTCGTCCGCCAATTCATCCATACCAACCAGCTCTGCACCGGCAGCTGTAGCCGCTTCAGCAGCAGCGCCCTGGGCGAAAACGCAGACGCGAACGTCTTTGCCAGAACCGTTTGGCAGAGTAGTAGCACCGCGAACAATTTGGTCTGATTTGCGCGGATCTATACCCAAGTTAATGGCTACATCGACAGTCTCGTTAAACTTAACAGTGGATAAAACTTTCAGCAGGTTCAATGCTTCGTCAGCAGAGTAAACTTTGCCAGCTTCAATCTGCTCGTTAATAGCGCGACGGCGCTTCGATAGCTTAGGCATTTACACAGCCTCCGTTTCGATGCCCATTGAACGGGCTGAGCCGGCAATGGTGCGAATAGCTGCATCTAGACTAGCTGCAGTCAGGTCGGGTTCTTTAGTCTTAACGATTTCTTCTAACTGCTCGCGAGTCACCTTGCCAACTTTATCTGTGTTGGGACGGCCACTACCGCTTTTGATACCAGCTGCTTTCTTCAAAAGGAATGACGCAGGGGGCGTCTTCATTTCAAAGGTGAAGCTTCTGTCTGCGTAAACAGTTATAACGACAGGCACTGGTGCGCCTTGCTCAATACCCTGAGTCTGTGCGTTAAAACCCTTACAGAATTCCATGATGTTGACGCCGTGCTGACCCAATGCTGGACCAACCGGGGGACTTGGATTGGCCTGACCTGCAGGCACTTGCAGCTTGATATAAGCCGTAACTTTCTTAGCCATTTTACTTCTCCACTTGTGGGTGATTAGCGCCTCTAGATTGCCGCTGCATTGAGCGCAACAACTATCCTTCGCAGGCTCCCCGATAGGCCGGCGGAATTGCCAGCCTACCAATAGTTATTTTTACTAGGCTTTTTCTACCTGAGTAAATTCCAACTCGACTGGTGTTGAACGACCGAAGATCGATACCGCAACACGCAATCTGCTTTTCTCGTAGTTAACCTCTTCAACGGTTCCGTTGAAGTCATTAAACGGCCCGTGAGTAACGCGAACCAACTCACCCGGCTCAAACATTGTCTTCGGACGCGGCGCCTCCTCAGAGTCATGAACACGCTGAAGAATTAAATCAGCTTCTTTATCAGTGATTGGCGCAGGCTTATCTGCCTTGCCGCCGATAAAGCCCATAACACGCGGCGTTTCTTTTACTAAGTGCCATGTATCGTCATCCAGTTCCATCTGAACCAGAACATAGCCTGGAAAAAACATTCTCTCGCTGGTGCGCTTTTCGCCACCGCGCATCTCTACCACTTCTTCGGTAGGGACTAAAATCTCGCCAAACTTGTCCTGCAGGTTATGCATCTGAATGCGATCCTGCAACGCAAGGGAAACTTTCTTCTCATAACCTGAGTAAGCATGTACCACATACCATCGCATCGACATGCTCTTCTCCTAACCCATTATCTGTGCAGCGCCCCAACTCAATAGGGAATCTATTCCCCAAAGAATCAGCGACATCAATAAAATTACCGCAACAACGATCAGAGTTGTCTGATTGCGCTCTTGCTTAGTCGGCCACACCACTTTGCGTAACTCAGTGCGTGCACCAATGCCCAGCGAAATAAGCGCCGCGCCTTTTGCAGTCTGCGCGGCAATAAAGCTCGCAACCGCAACTGCCACAATCATGCCAAGCGCACGATAGAGAACCGATTCAGCGCCGTAATACCAGTTGGCATAAATAGCCCCACCCAGCACTACCGCTGCCACTAGCCACTTAAGCCAGTCTAATCGAAACTGCTTATCTTCTATTGCAACACTCATTAACGCGCCCTGACTTATTAAGTGGCAGGCCAGGAGGGACTCGAACCCCCAACAGCCGGTTTTGGAGACCGGTGCTCTACCAATTGAACTACTGGCCTACAATGATTTTTATTGCTTTCCCTATCTGACAGCTAAGCCGAGACATCAAGATGCCTCGGCTTTGCGCTTCAGACTCTGTGTAACTATTACTCGATGATCTTAGCTACAACACCAGCGCCAACAGTACGGCCGCCTTCACGAATTGCAAAACGCAGACCTTCTTCCATGGCAATCGGGTGAATCAACGTAACTTCCATCTGCACGTTGTCGCCTGGCATTACCATTTCAGTTCCCTCGGGCAATTCACAGGCGCCGGTCACATCCGTGGTACGGAAGTAAAACTGCGGACGGTAGCCTTTAAAGAATGGCGTATGACGACCACCTTCATCTTTAGTCAGAACATAGATCTCTGAAGTGAACTTGGTGTGCGGCTTAACAGAACCCGGCTTGGCCAGTACTTGACCACGCTGAACTTCTTCACGCTTAGTGCCGCGCAACAAAACACCACAGTTCTCGCCAGCACGACCTTCGTCAAGCAGCTTGCGGAACATCTCAACACCAGTACAGGTAGTCTTGGCGGTGTCTGTGATACCGATGATCTCGATCTCTTCACCAACCTTGACAACACCACGCTCAATACGACCGGTTACAACAGTACCGCGACCCGCAATAGAGAAAACATCTTCAATAGGCATCAAGAACGGCTGGTCAACAGCACGAACTGGCTCAGGGATGTAAGTATCCAGAGCTTCTACCAATTTCTTAACAGCTGTAGTACCCAGCTCGTTGTCATCACGGCCTTCCAACGCCATTAGCGCTGAACCAACAATGATTGGCGTGTCGTCGCCAGGGAACTCATAAAGATCC
>AZIN01000003.1:0-5312 GCA_000511875.1 Gammaproteobacteria bacterium MOLA455 | reverse complement strand
CTCTAACATTTCCAGATACTCTTCAGATCCAAAGCCGCCACAATCTTCTGCAAGCAGGTCAGCTTTGTTTAAGAATACTAATACGTAAGGTACACCAACCTGACGTGACAGCAGGATGTGCTCGCGCGTCTGCGGCATTGGGCCGTCAGTTGCGCCACATACCAAGATTGCGCCGTCCATCTGGGCAGCACCAGTGATCATGTTTTTAACATAATCGGCGTGACCCGGGCAGTCTACGTGGGCGTAGTGACGATCAGGGGAGTCATACTCAACGTGTGCTGTTGAGATAGTGATTCCGCGCTCGCGCTCTTCTGGTGCATTATCAATCTGGTCGAAGGCTTTCATTTCTCCGCCATAAACTTCAGCACAAACACGCGTCATTGCAGCGGTCAAAGTGGTTTTACCATGATCGACGTGACCAATGGTGCCTACGTTGACGTGCGGCTTATTTCTTTCAAACTTTGCTTTTGCCATCTCAGTGTCTCCTAATCGGAACATTAGCGGGCCGTTAACCTATCTTAGCTAATGCCCTGAACTTTAAATCTAGCGGCTTCATTTCAGCCTTATAAACCTAGCTGCCTTAAACCAACTACTCGTACTACTTATTACACACGTAAAAACCATGTCTTTACGAATATATGGAGCTCATAACCGGACTTGAACCGGTGACCTCTTCCTTACCAAGGAAGTGCTCTACCGCTGAGCTATATGAGCACAAACCTTTACCAGTAACTGGAGCGGGCAGCGGGAATCGAACCCGCATCATCAGCTTGGAAGGCTGAGGTTCTACCATTAAACTATGCCCGCTTGAACACTCAAACCTGTCAAGTCGCGCCGATCCCTGTCACCCCAAAACTCTATCTTCAGGACACGCTTGTCGCTAGTTAACTGTCGTAGCTAACCATTGTTTAGCTATGGTGGCGGGAGGTGGATTCGAACCACCGAAGCTTTCGCGTCAGATTTACAGTCTGATCCCTTTGGCCGCTCGGGAATCCCGCCCTTATAGTTAAATACTTGCTCTTTTTACTGCGCTTTCACCTTCACGGAGGCAATTTAACCTGCGCATTTTGCCAGCATACATCTCTGCGGCTTCGCCTATGTAAGTCAACCACTGACTCTTCAGGCGTAAAAACGGCAAAATGCCTTTTAAAAAAGGCCGTTAATTTTCTTAGTGCAACACAATATTGGTAACAATATTAGCGTTTTAGCTAAAAATATGGAGCTGGCGAGAGGAGTCGAACCCCCGACCGGCTGATTACAAGTCAGCTGCTCTACCAACTGAGCTACGCCAGCATCACAATAACGGAGCGCGATTCTAGTGAAACTTAAGCCCAGAAGCAACCTTCATGCAGTCTTCTAGGTATCTTTTTTTAGTTTCAACTAGAGGCCATGTGTTCAGCGAGCTACCGGCGCTTGCAGAGTCCGGGATAGACAGCCAGAATTCAGCTGACGGTGATTCCAGAATAAGCTCTTCGGCACTCACTAAATCCGGCAATAAGGCGATGAGCACGGCTGTCGCTGACTGCTTGTCGGCAAAGGGGCCTACAACATCACAGAGTGCCTGCACTAGGCCTTCAACGGTCCCTGGCTCGGAGTTCAGCGCTGACAAGGAGGCGCGTTCCTCGGCAGGCAGTTCGGCTATCAGCACGAGGGTCGCAGGTGGAGCCCCCTGAGAAAGGCTATCTTCATTGTTATGCAGCATTTGACTATCGGCAGTTGCTGACGGCGGCCTATTTGTCATCATTAGGTAACCGAGTACATTTACCAAAAGCACCAGAACCAAAAGTGATCTCATCTGTGCACACCTAAACTGAATCTGACACCCTCTACAGAAAGACCATCAAGGACCAAATCTGCACAGTAGATGGCGTGAGCTTCGATCTGCGCCTTCAGCAGGAGACCATCACCGCCGGTAATGACGAGGCAGGCACTATGCTCTTTTGCCAGCCGCTCAATTAGCGCGACCAACATCAGTACGCAGCCTCGCGCAACCGCCTGGTCAGTTGAAGTGCCAGGATTCAGCATATTGCCATCAGCAAGCTGATCGACCTTGACTTGGCTGGTACCTTTCCACAGCGACTCTTGCAAAAGTCTAATACCCGGAACTATATAGCCTCCTTGATGAACACCATCGCCAGTGATCAGATCAACGGTTACCGCGCTGCCAACATCTACCACAACTGAGGCTTGCCGAGTCTTTTGGAACACTGCCAACACAGCCATCCAGCGATCAACACCAAGTTTTTCCGGCACTGAATAACCACAGCTAACTGAACCTACCTGGGCACTGACCTCGGCGACGTGCAGAGCAATGCCAAACTGGTCGTGCAACTGCTGTGATAGATTTGTAACCACTGCATCACCAGCAACCGTGGAGAGTTGCGCCTGCTTCAGCGCAGCAACACCGGAGAGCTGCAGCGGCTCACCATCTACGACAGACGCAGTTAGTTGATTGCCTTGCAGTACAACCTGCGAGCCATTAAGTACGCGCCATTTTATTCGCGTATTGCCAGCGTCGATTTGTAAGATCATTTGGCTAACCTTAGACTTAATTCTCCGCCGATAAAGCTTTCAATGCTGCCATCAGCTAACTCAAGCCGCAATGCACCATTGGTATCAACCCCTTTAACTATGCCTACTATAGATTGCTTAGGTGTACTTATTACTGCAGTTTGCCCATAGAACGCATCTGCTGCCTGCCATTCATCACGGTAGGCAGCAAACCCTTGCGCCTGAAAGGTACTCAGCAAGGGCAGGATTTCTGATATCAATTCTGCAGCAAGCCTGTTTCTTGCTGGCAGTTTATCCTGCAGTTCGGTAGTCACATCGGTCCAGTCCTGGTCGATTGCGCTTGCCCGCGAGACTGGCATCGACACATTGAGACCAACACCTACAACAACACTGCAATGCCCCGCGGGATCGCCAATCATTTCCAATAAAATGCCGCCCAATTTCTTTTGTTCAACATAAATATCATTTGGCCACTTCAACGTCACCCCTCGAAGACCATGGGCGATCAAGGCCCTCCTAACAGCTACACCAACAGCTAGACTAAGCCCTTCGAGCGCTTGAGCACCCTTCTCGAAATCCCAGACTATGGACAGGTAGATGTTGGCAGCGAATGGGCTGACCCAGTTTTTACCTCGACGTCCACGGCCAGCTGTTTGCTGCTCAGCAAGGATCACTAATCCTGAGACCGAGCTTTTTTCAGCCAACTCACGAGCATAGGTATTGGTGGAATCTATAGTTTGGAAAACATTGATATTGGAAAGATGAGTCTTTGCTGCAACTGCAAGCGCCTCACTGATGGCCTGGCCATCAAGCAAATCAACACCTCCAACAATTCGGTAACCTGTGCCCTTAGTGGATTCAATTAGCAAACCCATGGTTTCGAGTTTTTGCAGATGCTTCCATACAGCGGTACGGCTGCAGCCGACTTTTTCCCCTAGGGCCTCACCGGAGTGAAATTTACCATCTTTGAGTACATCTAAAATTTTGCTTTGGGTATCAGACACAGTAATCGCCCGTCATATTTATAAGGAAGGTTAATGGGGAAGGTTAAGCCAGATAAACCGACCGCCCAGGAGCAACAGCAGGATGCCAAATAGCTTTTGCAGTAAAACTGCATCAGTTCGATGTGCAAGCACCGCTCCTAGTCTCGCGCAGGGCGTACTAGTCAACACTATACCCAGCCACGCGGGCACAAATATATAGCCGAGGGTATCGCCCGGCAGATAGGCTAGAGGAATTGAAGTGCTGGCGTAAATCAACGTAGCAGCGAGTGCTATAGGAAATCCACAAGCGGCAGCGGAACCTACCGCTTGGTGAATCTTAATCCCACGAAAGGCAAGAAATGGAGTCGTTAACGAGCCACCACCTATACCGAAGAGTGTCGACAAACTGCCAATAACAGTGCCAGCAATATTTAATGACAAAGGCTTGGGGGAAGATCCTTCGACGCTGAGAGGCTTATAAATAAGCATTTGCACTGCAACTAACATTAAGAAACCACCGAACAGTAGCTGTAGCAACCTGCCATTGAGCGACAGAGCCAGCAGCCCACCCAGCAGGGCCCCGACTAAAATACCTGGAGTGATATGTTTAACTAGATCCCAGCGAATTGAGCGCCTCTGATGGTGGGTATAGATTGAAGAGAGGGAGGTAACCAAAATCGTGGCAAGGGAGGTTCCAATGGCAATATGGGTTGAGATCTCAGGCGCCATGCCCTGCAAGTCAAAAGACAGGATTAGAAGAGGGACAATGACAACGCCACCGCCGAGACCGAAGAGGCCGCTGATAAGGCCGGCGACAGCACCCAGGGCGAGATATAATACGTAATCCATTTGCATGCTCGTTGAAAATTAAGGGCACTTGAGTCAATGGAGCTTACCCGATTATTGTCTATCCGCAAGAATAATAAGTCGCTACACAGTTGCAATTAGCGCTGCACTATTTTACAGCTTTCGCATTCAGAGGATCGGTCACCCGCCAACTCTCGGTGTACTTGCAATAAAGCTCGTAAAAACTGGGGAGCGCCAGTATTAAGTAGGCATTGGTCTCTGCCAGCTCTTCAAATAGACGCGAGTAGTCGACCAAGAATAGCCCTCTATCAAAAACTGCGCCAACAACTAAGAGCAGAAAACAAACTGTGAAGTTGTGTAAGTATTTACCACCCCGAAGTCGCTGTATATGAGATTTAAAACCACCATGCTTAATAACCATACCTGCATATAAGGACCATAGACCCAGGAGCAAGATGGTCCTGCCGGCTCCGTGTAACAGAAAGCCAACATGCTCTGTGATTGGCAGTAACTCGAGATCAATTTCACGGGTAAAAAAACTAAGACATAACAGACTAGCGCCTAAGTATGCCAAAGCAGTATCACCAGAGCTGTACCTCGCAAGACAGAAGTAAGCTATGGCCGAAACCGCAAGAAAGAGACCCTGAAGGTTTTCTAACAGCGCATTCTCACCATGCAGGTGATGCTGATCAAAGCGAATCACAAACCAGGCGAAGAGTGTGTTTACCACTAGCAGTGGCTTCCAATATTGTAATAGGACTCTAGTCACGGAGTTGTCTCCATTATTATTGCGATCTTCCATGATCAGGTGTTAAAAAGATCTATCTAAACACACCATGGCGCAACACACAAAAGACTAAAACTACTTTTACCTGGGGCTGAAAGACTTACATATTGCAGGAATTAAGTGCAATTGAGGCTACCCAGAGAGACTGCAGTGGCAATGTATCTCCGGGTAGCCGCTAAATTTTAAGCAAAAAAAACCCCGCACGGGATAACGTACGGGGGTTT
>AZIN01000002.1 GCA_000511875.1 Gammaproteobacteria bacterium MOLA455 | reverse complement strand
TCTTTAAAAATTTAATCAAGCAATGCGTGTGGGTACTTGCTAGTTGATGTTGGATTATAAAACATCAAAAGCAAGTAACTCATAGATTCATTTTATGAATGTGTAAGCGTACAGTTTTTGAAACCGAGATTTTAAATGGTAAAGCAGGTTTTGCGTAACCATTTCCTCTCCTTAATTGGTGAGGTTAAAGATTGAACTGAAGAGTTTGATCATGGCTCAGAT
This sequence comes from Gammaproteobacteria bacterium MOLA455, assembly GCA_000511875.1. Lineage (GTDB taxonomy): Bacteria > Pseudomonadota > Gammaproteobacteria > Pseudomonadales > Porticoccaceae > HTCC2207. The sequence continues at coordinate 5,254 of AZIN01000002.1, read as the reverse complement.
TGAACGCTGGCGGCAGGCCTAACACATGCAAGTCGAGCGCGAAAGTCCTTCGGGGCAAGTAGAGCGGCGGACGGGTGAGTAATGCTTGGGAATCTACCTAGTAGTGGGGGATAACCTGTGGAAACGCAGGCTAATACCGCATACGTCCTACGGGAGAAAGCAGGGGATCTTCGGACCTTGCGCTATTGGATGAGCCCAAGTCGGATTAGCTAGTTGGTGGGGTAATGGCTCACCAAGGCGACGATCCGTAGCTGGTCTGAGAGGATGATCAGCCACACTGGGACTGAGACACGGCCCAGACTCCTACGGGAGGCAGCAGTGGGGAATATTGGACAATGGGCGAAAGCCTGATCCAGCCATGCCGCGTGTGTGAAGAAGGCTCTAGGGTTGTAAAGCACTTTCAGTAGGGAGGAATGGTTGTTGACTAATACTTAACAGCTTTGACGTTACTTACAGAAGAAGCACCGGCAAACTCCGTGCCAGCAGCCGCGGTAATACGGAGGGTGCGAGCGTTAATCGGAATTACTGGGCGTAAAGCGCGCGTAGGTGGTTTGATAAGCTAGCTGTGAAAGCCCTGGGCTCAACCTGGGAACTGCAGTTAGAACTGTCTGACTAGAGTACAGTAGAGGGTGGCGGAATTTCCTGTGTAGCGGTGAAATGCGTAGATATAGGAAGGAACATCAGTGGCGAAGGCGGCCACCTGGACTGATACTGACACTGAGGTGCGAAAGCGTGGGGAGCAAACAGGATTAGATACCCTGGTAGTCCACGCCGTAAACGATGTCTACTAGCCGTTGGGAGACTTGATCTCTTAGTGGCGCAGCTAACGCGATAAGTAGACCGCCTGGGGAGTACGGCCGCAAGGTTAAAACTCAAATGAATTGACGGGGGCCCGCACAAGCGGTGGAGCATGTGGTTTAATTCGACGCAACGCGAAGAACCTTACCAGGTCTTGACATCCTAGAAACTTAGCAGAGATGCTTTGGTGCCTTCGGGAATCTAGTGACAGGTGCTGCATGGCTGTCGTCAGCTCGTGTCGTGAGATGTTGGGTTAAGTCCCGTAACGAGCGCAACCCTTGTCCTTAGTTGCCAGCACGTAATGGTGGGAACTCTAAGGAGACTGCCGGTGACAAACCGGAGGAAGGTGGGGACGACGTCAAGTCATCATGGCCCTTACGACCTGGGCTACACACGTGCTACAATGGCCAGTACAGAGGGCTGCAAGCCCGCGAGGGGGAGCTAATCTCACAAAGCTGGTCGTAGTCCGGATCGCAGTCTGCAACTCGACTGCGTGAAGTTGGAATCGCTAGTAATCGTGAATCAGAATGTCACGGTGAATACGTTCCCGGGCCTTGTACACACCGCCCGTCACACCATGGGAGTGGGTTGCAAAAGAAGTAGCTAGGCTAACCTTCGGGAGGCCGGTTACCACTTTGTGATTCATGACTGGGGTGAAGTCGTAACAAGGTAGCCCTAGGGGAACCTGGGGCTGGATCACCTCCTTAAACGAAAATCCTTTCGATTAGTAAGTGCTCACACGCATTGTTTGATTAAAAAACTGGTTAGCAGTGAATTATGGTATGCCGATCGGGCTGCTACGACCCCGTCGGGAAAGAATTGGGTCTGTAGCTCAGTTGGTTAGAGCGCACCCCTGATAAGGGTGAGGTCGGTGGTTCAAATCCACCCAGACCCACCAATTTTTTGTTTTAAATTGGGGCTATAGCTCAGCTGGGAGAGCGCCTGCCTTGCACGCAGGAGGTCAGCGGTTCGATCCCGCTTAGCTCCACCAATTCACTGTTTCTGAGAAGTTAGCGATAAACGGTTTTATTACGGTTTATCACTGGCTTTTTTTATGCCTGTTGCTCTTTAAAAAGATGGTTGTTAAATATTGTAAATTTTTTCAAGGTCAGTATGTATTTTTTATGTGCATCTGTCCGGCGAGAAATTGTTACTTGAGTACTATGAAAATAGTACGTCGCAACAATGAAAAATCTTGCACGCTTGTGCTATATGGTCAAGCGAGTAAGCGCATACGGTGAATGCCTTGGCAGTTGGAGGCGATGAAGGACGTAGGAGCCTGCGATAAGCTTCGGGGAGGTGGCAAACACCCTTTGATCCGAAGATTTCCGAATGGGGAAACCCACCCAGCATAAGCTGGGTATCGTACACTGAATACATAGGTGTACGAAGCGAACCCGGAGAACTGAAACATCTAAGTAACCGGAGGAAAAGAAATCAACCGAGATTCCCTAAGTAGCGGCGAGCGAACGGGGAGCAGCCTGCAAGTGATAGCAGAAGTGTTAGTGGAACAGTCTGGAAAGTCTGGCGATAGAGGGTGATAGCCCCGTACACGAAAACACCTCTGTGGTACTAAGCTTGCGATAAGTAGGTCGGGACACGAGTTATCTTGACTGAATATGGGGGGACCATCCTCCAAGGCTAAATACTACCAACTGACCGATAGTGAACTAGTACCGTGAGGGAAAGGCGAAAAGAACCCCTGTGAGGGGAGTGAAATAGATCCTGAAACCGTATGCGTACAAGCAGTAGGAGCAGACTTGTTCTGTGACTGCGTACCTTTTGTATAATGGGTCAGCGACTTATTTTCAGTGGCAAGGTTAACCGTATAGGGGAGCCGTAGGGAAACCGAGTCTTAATAGGGCGTCTTAGTCGCTGGGAATAGACCCGAAACCGGGCGATCTATCCATGGCCAGGTTGAAGGTGCCGTAACAGGCACTGGAGGACCGAACCCACTAATGTTGAAAAATTAGGGGATGAGCTGTGGATCGGAGTGAAAGGCTAATCAAGCCCGGAGATAGCTGGTTCTCCTCGAAAGCTATTTAGGTAGCGCCTCATGTATCACCACCGGGGGTAGAGCACTGTTTCGGCTAGGGGGTCATACCGACTTACCAACCCGATGCAAACTCCGAATACCGGTGAGTGCAATCATGGGAGACACACGGCGGGTGCTAACGTTCGTCGTGGAGAGGGAAACAACCCAGACCGCCAGCTAAGGTCCCAAATATCAGTTAAGTGGGAAACGATGTGGGAAGGCTCAGACAGCTAGGAGGTTGGCTTAGAAGCAGCCATCCTTTAAAGAAAGCGTAATAGCTCACTAGTCGAGTCGGCCTGCGCGGAAGATGTAACGGGGCTAAACTGATAACCGAAGCTGCGGATGCCAATATTTATATTGGCATGGTAGAGGAGCGTTCTGTAAGCCGTTGAAGGTGCATCGAGAGGTGTGCTGGAGGTATCAGAAGTGCGAATGCTGACGTGAGTAACGATAAAGGGAGTGAAAAACTCCCTCGCCGGAAGATCAAGGTTTCCTGTCCAACGCTAATCGGGACAGGGTTAGTCGGCACCTAAGGCGAGGCCGAAAGGCGTAGTCGATGGAAAACAGGTTAATATTCCTGTACCTCTTTATACTGCGATGGGGGGACGGAGAAGGCTAAGTGATCAGGGCGATGGTTGTCCCTGTTTAAGCTAGTAGGGAGACTCTTTAGGTAAATCCGGAGAGTCACTATCCTGAGAAGCGAATACGAGCTCAATTGCGAGCGAAGTCACTGATGCCATGCTTCCAAGAAAAGCCTCTAAGCTTCAGGTATAAAGAGACCGTACTCCAAACCGACACAGGTGATCAGGTAGAGAATACCAAGGCGCTTGAGAGAACTATGGTGAAGGAACTAGGCAAAATGGTGCCGTAACTTCGGGAGAAGGCACGCCACTGACGGTGATCGGACTTGCTCCGTAAGCTATTGGTGGCCGCAGAGACCAGGCCCCTGCGACTGTTTATCTAAAACACAGCACTCTGCAAACTCGTAAGAGGAAGTATAGGGTGTGACGCCTGCCCGGTGCCGGAAGGTTAATTGATGGGGTTATCTTCGGAGAAGCTCTTGATCGAAGCCCCGGTAAACGGCGGCCGTAACTATAACGGTCCTAAGGTAGCGAAATTCCTTGTCGGGTAAGTTCCGACCTGCACGAATGGCGTAACGACGGGGGCGCTGTCTCCACCATAGACTCAGTGAAATCGAAATCGCGGTGAAGATGCCGTGTTCCCGCGGCTAGACGGAAAGACCCCGTGAACCTTTACTATAGCTTGGCACTGAACTTTGAACCTATCTGTGTAGGATAGGTGGGAGGCTTTGAAGCGTGATCGCTAGATTGCGTGGAGCCATCCTTGAAATACCACCCTGGTATGTTTGAGGTTCTAACTCTGACCCATTATCTGGGTCGAGGACAGTGTCTGGTGGGTAGTTTGACTGGGGCGGTCTCCTCCCAAAGAGTAACGGAGGAGCGCGATGGTACACTCAGCATGGTCGGAAATCATGCTATGAGCGCAAAGGTAGAAGTGTGCTTGACTGCGAGACTGACACGTCGAGCAGGTACGAAAGTAGGTCTTAGTGATCCGGTGGTTCTGTATGGAAGGGCCATCGCTCAACGGATAAAAGGTACTCCGGGGATAACAGGCTGATACCGCCCAAGAGTTCATATCGACGGCGGTGTTTGGCACCTCGATGTCGGCTCATCACATCCTGGGGCTGGAGCTGGTCCCAAGGGTATGGCTGTTCGCCATTTAAAGTGGTACGCGAGCTGGGTTCAGAACGTCGTGAGACAGTTCGGTCCCTATCTGCCGTGGGCGTTGGAAAATTGAGGAAAGCTGCTCCTAGTACGAGAGGACCGGAGTGGACGAACCCCTGGTGTTTGGGTTGTCATGCCAATGGCATTGCCCAGTAGCTACGTTCGGACGGGATAACCGCTGAAAGCATCTAAGCGGGAAGCCTCTTCCAAGATTAATTTTCCCTGGGACTTTAAGTTCCCTGAAGGGCCGTTCAAGACTAGGACGTTGATAGGCTGGGTGTGGAAGCGCTGTGAGGCGTTGAGCTAACCAGTACTAATTGCCCGTGAGGCTTGACCATATAATGCAAGCGAGATACCGGACAGATGTTCTAATACATACCGACTACGAAAAAACCACTATTTAACAACCATCGACCTAATTTGACTCTGAAGCTATATGCTTCGAGGTCATACCAGTTTGCCTGGTGACCATAGAGAACTAGAACCACCTGATCCCTTACCGAACTCAGTAGTGAAATGGTTCATCGCCGATGGTAGTGTGGGGTTTCCCCATGTGAGAGTAGGTCATCGCCAGGCTTCTAAATAAAAACCCCCGTACGTTATCCCGTGCGGGGTTTTTTTTGCTTAAAATTTAGCGGCTACCCGGAGATACATTGCCACTGCAGTCTCTCTGGGT
>AZIN01000001.1:689331-1787856 GCA_000511875.1 Gammaproteobacteria bacterium MOLA455 | reverse complement strand
TGAATCTATGAGTTACTTGCTTTTGATGTTTTATAATCCAACATCAACTAGCAAGTACCCACACGCATTGCTTGATTAAATTTTTAAAGAGCGATTCGCTCATCAGAGCGGGGGGCGCATTCTATAGAAGGCCAACCCATTGTCAACAGTAGTTTTTAAATAATAATGAAGCCTTTACTTAACTACTTTTCCCCGCTGCTTTTCTAGCGAGTCACCCTTGTTGGGAGGCCGCATTCTACAGACAGCTGGCATACAGTCAACAAGTATTTCCTTTAATTTCCAAACTGGCTTAAAAGCCACTAAATCCGTTGGAAAAGATGGTATTTTTTCTTACCTAATCGCACTAGGAAAAAGCGTCCAAACAAAGCATTAGCTGGATCAAACAATTCCGCCGCTTTCATGTTGTATTCTGCCCCTATAGCACGACCATTAATAAAAACGGATTCGCGGCCCAGAGCATCTTTTACTTCCCGGCCAGCTTTCGCCATCCCGCAATCCACTAATAGGCTTGTTAGGGGCTTTTCTGCTAAATCGGCGACTGGTAACTCGGACGAGGGCATGCCGTCTAAGCATAACTGTTCAAAGTCGGATTCTGGCAACTGATTGGGATCGCCTGAGAATAGGGCTTCGGTAATTCGCAGGGCAGCGCCAAGGCCCCCCTCACCATGCACTAGGCGAGTCGCCTCACGCGCCAGCAGGGCCTGACCCTGAGGCTTGCCCTCGGCCCTACCGTCAGCATCCTCAATCGCACTGATTTCTTCTAATGGCAAAAAGGTGAAATAACGCAGAAATTTATACACGTCGGCATCAGCGACATTTAGCCAAAACTGGTAAAACGCCAGGGGAGAGGTTTTTGCCGGATCTAGCCAAACAGCTCCCGCCTCGGTTTTACCAAACTTGCTACCGTCGGCTTTGGTTATAAGAGGAACGGTTAGAGCAAAGCATTGCGACTGATTCTGGCGACGAGCCAGATCAATACCGCCTACTATGTTGCCCCATTGGTCACTACCCCCTATCTGCAGCGTACAGTTATGACGCCGGTTCAATTCGGCAAAGTCCATGCCCTGTAACAGAGAATAGGAGAATTCGGTAAAGGAAATACCCGAGCCCTCGCGGTCAAGACGCAGCTTCACCGATTCTTTGTTGATCATATTGTTGACTGAGAAGTGCTTGCCAACATCACGGAGAAAATCAAGTGCCGACATCTCTGCGGTCCAGTCAAGGTTATTAGCGACCAGTGCGGAGTTCTCGCCGCAATCAAAATCTATAAACTGACTAACTTGACCCTTGATCTTATCGGCCCAGCTTGCAATCACATCGGGCGTGTTGAGTTTGCGCTCAGCAGCTTTAAAGCTCGGGTCTCCGATCATACCCGTGGCACCACCAACCAAAGCAATAGGTGTGTGCCCCGCTTCCTGAAAGCGCTTGAGTACTAAGAGCGGTACCAAGTGCCCCAAATGGAGGCTGTCTGCCGTCGGATCAAAGCCGCAATACAGCGCTCGCGGCTGGTCTAGATGCTCTTCTAGCTCTTTGTCTGCAGAAACCTGCGCGACTAGGCCGCGCTGGCGTAATTGATTAATTATCTGACTGCCACTCTGTTTCATTGCAACGCTATTCACTGTGTCGAAATTGGGGGCCAACTCTACAGATTGAGAGGCCAAATACAAGATTTTCTCACTGCAATCGAAGTAACTGGCCGCTCTGAGGTAGTTTTTGGCTCTAAAAAAGCGGAAGTAGCTCGCTGTAACTTATCAATTTATTAGGCTAAACTTGCGCGAATCGTACAATGCTGGCTGACCATGATCGTATTATTTATGCAAAGAGCGACACGTTTTTTGCATCTTATGCTCAACGTTTTCCCGCGACGGCACCTTATTGCTGCGTCGGTGGTCAGCTGCTGCCTACTGATATTGATCGTCTACCCGGTAACCGACGCTGAGGCCAAAAGGCAAGTCTCTGAGCAGCTTGTCCTGCCAACTGAATCGGCTGCTATAGAAATCGCCCTAGAAACTGACCTCAAGCCAACCCTGAGATGGGTGGAGCAGTCGGTGGGCTCTGGGGATAGCCTCTCGCTACTTTTCAGTCGCGCCAAGCTCAGCGCTGCAGATGTCTACAGAGTAAGCTCCTCCAAAGATGGCAAACTGCTGCGCAACCTCTATCCCGGAGAATCCTTTCGCTTTGGCCTCAACCAAGCTGGCGAGCTTGAAGAACTGCACTATATACAGTCAAAGTTGGTCAGCCGCATCTATAGCCTTGATGGTGACAGCTATAGCTCTGAGCTCAGAGAGCTCGAGCCGGATACGCTGCTCAGCTATCGCGAAGGCATTATTAAAGATTCCCTCTATCTATCAGCTCAGCAAGCCAATCTGCCGGATAAGTTGATTATGGAACTTGCCAATATCTTTGCTTGGGATATAGATTTTGTCTTCGATATTCGCCAGGGCGACTCATTTTCGATTCTTTATCAAGAGAAGTATCTGGACGGCGAGAAGTTCGCTGTAGGGGATATTGTCGCCGCATCCTTTACCAACCGCGGCAAATCCTATAACGCCGTGCTCTACACAGATAGCAACGGCAATTCGAGTTATTACACGCCTGAAGGCTTAAGTATGCGCAAAGCTTTCCTGCGCGCACCGCTGGATATATTCCGTATTAGCTCTGGATTTAACCTCAAGCGCAAGCACCCGATCCATAAAATGATCAAAGCTCACCGTGGGGTCGACTACGCGGCACCAAGAGGCACTCCGGTATTTTCCGCCGGCGACGGCAAGGTCATAGCCACTGGCTATAGCAAAGCCAACGGCAACTACGTCTTCGTCCAGCATGGACAGACCTATGTGACCAAATACCTGCACCTCAATAAGAAAAAAGTCCGGAAAGGCCAAGCGGTTAGGCAACGCCAAATAATTGGTACAGTTGGCTCTACAGGTTATGCGACTGGACCGCACCTGCATTACGAATTCTTAGTCAATGGTGTCCATCGCAATCCACGCACGGTGAAGCTACCCCAAGCCAATCCAATTTCAGCGACTGAATTAGCGGCATTTAAGTCGGCGACCACACCAGTGCTGACACAGCTCGCGCAAGCTGGCACTGCATCTGAATTGGTCCAATTGGAGATGCTGCCTAGCACTCAAACAGGCATTGCCAGTGCCAATTAAAGCCCACTGATGGCAAACCCAAACATCTACATTGGCCTGATGTCCGGCACCAGCATCGACTGCATCGATGCAGCAGCAATGACTTTTACTGGCGGCGAGTTACAGCTTTTAGGCACTCACGCAGAGGCTATTCCAGAACGGCTTAAACAGCAGATTGTCGATCTCTGCCAGCCCGGCAAAGACAGCGTGCAGTTACTTTGTGAAACCGACAGCCAGCTCGGCGAACTATTTGCCGAGGCTGCATTGACTTTAATGCGAGCAGAAAGCATTGAAGCAGAACAGGTAGCTGCCATAGGCAGCCATGGACAGACCGTTCGTCATTCACCCCCTAAATCCGGCGCGATCGCTTTTACCCAGCAGATTGGCGATGCCAATATTATTGCCGCACGCACTGGCTGCCCTGTGGTTGCAGACTTTAGGCGCAAAGATATGGCACTCGGCGGCCACGGAGCCCCACTGGTGCCGGCATTTCATAAAACACTTTTTTCAGATGCGCAGGTCAATAGAATAATCGCTAATATCGGCGGCATCTCGAATATTACCGCCCTACCCAGCGATCGTAGCTGTTATGGTTTTGATACCGGCCCGGGAAATCTGTTACTTGACGCCTGGTGCGCCAAGCATAGCGGCAATAGCTTTGATGACCGAGGCTCTTGGGGAGCAACTGGGCAGCTATGCCAAAAGCTGCTCGACCAGTTTATGGCCCACCCGTTTATCGGCCAAGCGGCACCGAAGAGCACTGGCCGAGAGATGTTTAATTTGTCCTGGCTCGAAACCCAACTCATTGACTACAGCTTAAAAGCAGAGGACATTCAGGCGACACTGGTAAGCTTTACCGCGCAATCACTCGCCGCGGCTATCAATGGATTAAATGAGCCCGTGGACGAAGTCTATGTCTGTGGTGGCGGGATATTTAATGATCAACTTATGGCGCAGCTGAAGATCGCGCTCGGACCCAAAGCTCTGCATTCAACGGAAAAACTCGGTTTGGACCCAACCTGGGTGGAAGCCTGCGCTTTTGGTTGGCTGGCATGTCAGCACATCAATAACCAGCCTGGCAACTTGCCTAGCGTAACCGGTGCCAGCCGCGAAGCCGTGCTTGGCGCGCGATACCTACCCTGAAAATTTGTTAGACGCAGAGCAAAGTGCCACAACTTAGAAAAAGCTGTAATCCTCTTCTTCAAGCAAGCGCTTTAGCTCAGCCGGACCAAAATCTACCGGCGACACAAACGGCAACAAATCGTCTCTATCGAAACCAATGGCTTTTGAACTAACCTGACAGACTCTAATATCGATCACACCAAGAGACGAGAGTCGCGCAGCCAGGTCAACGGTTGACTTATAGGTAGCGTAGTTTTGTTTGAAAAACATCGCCACATCGGGACCAAAAATCACAAAGGCAATGGGACCTGCGGGGCTGTTTGGTGAGTCGAAGTACTCTTCTGATTGGAAGTGAGCTTCAGCGCGACGCAAGGCTTCGGCAATCTGGCCTGGCTTGTTTAAATCAATTTTCGCCACATAACCTGACGTTGAATTTGCAGCGACACCCGCAAAGTAAGGACTAAGGGTTTGATTGACGTCGACACCTAACTGGAGAACCGGCTGTGCCAGCAAAAAGCTTGGCAAGAAAATAAGCAACAACCAACAGCTACGCATAACAATTATTCCTGGCTAGATAGAGAAAGACGCCCCACAGCCGCAGGTAGTGGATGCGTTGGGGTTGGTGATCAAAAACCGCGACCCCATCAATCCTACTTCGTAGTCTACAGTAGAGCCCACCAAATACTGGTAACTCAAGGAATCAATCAACACGGTCACGCCATCTCGCGTTACAGCTGTGTCATCTTCCGCCATAACCTCTTCAAATGAGAAGCCATACTGAAAACCTGAACATCCGCCTCCAGTGACATAGACACGCAACTTCAAGTCGTCATTGCCCTCTTCCACTTTTAAGGAATTAACTTTGGTCACCGCATGTTCAGTAATGTTTAGCGGTGCTGGGATGTATGTTTCAATGCCTGACATTAATACTCCGTACTTCAGTTTCTGTGCGCACAACGCTTGCGCGCCGTACAAAAGCGCCGAACAAGGTCCTTGCCCGACTGCATATTTATCTGATTGAGTTACGCCTAGTTACTGGTCTCTTTTCGGAGCTGCCGCGAACTACGTGTTTTTGCTAGGCTGTTGATGATAAACAAAAGTGGTGACAACTTCAGCGCCTTTCGCAGTTTCGATCAACTTGCCATTTTAATTAACTAGCAAGCACCTAAATCACCCTGAGATAACACTGTGATTTGCCTCTAACACACATCATCTAGCCATCAATCTTCCAATCAAATCTCTTGTCAAACTGCGCGTTTTCCCTCCAGGGATAACGCAAAATTATTCTCACTTGTTGCGGCTCAAAATTCTCCGGTAGCCTTAACAAACCACGATTGATTGAGAAATACTTGAACTCCAAACGCAAGGGGAACTCGGCGATCTCGGAATCCAAGTCTTGAAACGAAATTTCAACTGGCTCGCCATCCTTGATCCCCACTAAATACAGCTCGCCCAGTACCTGCAACGTTTTCATTTTGGCGGTTTTCTGCCGCGCTACCCAGCGGTAATCAATCCGGCCATCGTCGAGCACGTTAAGGCGCAGATCGGCGACAGAGAGGCCATCCGGCTGATCTTTATCACGCAGTAATTCTCTATAGAGCTTTAGCTCTTCATCGCGCTTATAAATACTGCGCTGAAGCAGAATCATCTCTTGCCGACTATTTTCCAACGCGGCTACATCGACTCTGGAACTCAGCCTGATTCGACTTAGCTCTTCTCGCTGATCAGTGACAGTGGCGCTCAACTCTTCAACCAATAACTCGAGTCGGTGCTTGTCACTCATCTCTTGAGTAAATGTCTGTGCACCCCAGAGTTTTCCTAAAAACAGTGCCGAGAGGAGTAGGCCACAGCAGGCGGCGACAGCAAGATAGACCTGACGTATTGTGTACGAGACAACAGTTGATTTGGCTTTGAGCATCAGGGCAGCAGCGCGGGCGCCGCCAGCCCGGCATTTTCAGCCAGCCCAAAGATGATGTTCATACATTGAATACCCTGACCGGATGCACCTTTTGTCAGATTGTCTTCAACTACCAAGACCACAACCTTGGCGCCGCCATTGGGGCGGTGCACTGCGATGCGACAGAAATTAGATCCACGCACAGAGTTGGTCTGAGGATGACTGCCAGCTGGCAGCACATCGACAAAGGGCTCATCGGCATAGCGAGCTTCAAAGAGCGCCTGCACATCGACGGTTAAATCAGTCAACGTGGCGTACAGGGTACTATGAATACCACGGTTGATTGGCAACAGATGAGGCACGAACGTCAGGTTGACTGATGCATCCGTTGATCCACCAGCAGAAACAGCCATGTCATTTAAACCTTGCACAATCTCTGGCAGATGGCGATGGCCAGAGGCGGCATAAGCTTTAAAGCTATCGCTGACTTCGGCATGCAGAGCACCAATACTGGCCTGACGACCGGCACCGCTGACACCTGAAGCTGAGTTGGCGATCAAATCATTAAGATCTATACAGCCGGCTTCCATCAACGGCAAAAAGCCCAACTGTACACTGGTTGGATAACAGCCGGGGCAGGCGATTAGGCTCGCGCTAGCTATAGCCTCACGATTGAGCTCGGGCAATCCATAGACCGCTTGGGAAATTAGTTCGGGAGCGCCGTGAGTTTGACCATACCAGCTCTCCCAGGTAGGTACGTCTCGAATACGGAAGTCAGCCGATAGGTCGATAACCTTCACTCCGCGCTCTAGTATACTGGCGACCATGCCCTGAGCGACGCCATGGGGTGTGGCAAAGAATACCGCATCGCACTGAGCTAGCAGATCCACATCTGGCTGAGAGAACTTCAGATCACTAATCCCGCGCAAACTGGGGTACAGATCTGCAACCGGCCTACCTTCCTCACTGCGTGAGGTGATCACCGTTACCTGTGCCTCTGGGTGCACTGCCAATAACCTGAGTAGCTCTGCTCCGGTGTAACCTGTTGCTCCAACAATACCAACTTTAATCACGGGTCCTCTCTTTTCCTTATCTAGAAATACGTAGTCGGTCTATAATACCCGAATCTTATAGCTGCTGTGTGTTTTAACAACGGATCTCAAATCCCGCACAGGCATCATTTTTTTCCGGAGGTGGTACGTGTACGAATGGGTCCTGGCCTTTCATTTAATAGCAGTTATCTGCTGGTTCGCCGCACTATTTTATCTGCCTCGACTATTTGTCTATCACGTCATGTCTGATGACAAACTCAGTATCGAGCGTTTTATTGTTATGGAGCGCAAACTCTACAACGGCATTGCTACCCCTTCCATGATCGCCACGGTATTGCTCGGCGGCTGGTTGGTCTCGATGGCGCTGGATTACTATATCAGCCAACTGTGGTTTCAACTAAAAGCTCTGTTGGTGGTGGTTTTGATTGGCTACCATTTTGCTTGTGCCGCACACCTGCGCAAACTCAGGGATGGTGTTAATCAGAAGTCCCATATTTACTTCCGTCTGTTTAATGAAGTGCCAGTGCTGTTTTTGGTGGCAATCGTGATCCTGGTTATAGTTAAGCCGTTTGCTTAGCACTTAACCTAGGTTCTTTGCCTAGCTGTTTCAGCAGAATCAAGAGCGCTACAGCGGTCATCCGTCAGCACTGTCCTGTCGTATTGAAAGCTCCGACACTGATTATAGTTGTCATCGGGTTATAAGATGGCAACACCGCACTATATTCAGGATAATGCAATCCAAATTCTCAAGCTGCTTTAAAAGACATCACTACTTCAGGAATCGTCAATGACCTACGCTGGCCCACGCTCAAAAGAACTCTTCGATGCTGCTCAAAAACATATCCCCGGCGGCGTTAACTCTCCGGTGCGAGCCTTTCGCGCAGTGGGCGGAACTCCTTTATTCTTTGACCGCGCCGCCGGCGCCTATATGTTTGATGCAGACGGTAAGCGCTACATCGACTACATCATGTCGTGGGGGCCAATGATTCTCGGTCACGGCCATCCCCAAGTACTTGACGCGATTCGCGAGCAGCTAGAAAAAGCCATGACCTTTGGCACCCCAACTGAGCTTGAGATTCTCCTTGCCGATAAAATCTGCGAGCGTGTACCGGGCATGGACATGGTGCGCATGGTCAACTCCGGTACCGAAGCTACAATGAGTGCTATCCGCCTCGCCAGAGGCGCTACCGGGCGCGATAAAATTGTTAAGTTCGAAGGCTGCTACCATGGCCATTCGGATTCACTGCTGGTGAAGGCTGGATCTGGCGCACTGACTCTAGGGGTGCCCAGCTCGCCAGGTGTTCCAACCTCGCTGGCGGATCACACCATCACACTGAGCTACAACAATATCGAACAGGTCCGCAAGACCTTCGCTGAAATCGGTGATCAAATCGCCTGTATTATTGTGGAGCCCGTGGTTGGCAATATGAACTGCGTGCCGCCGATTCCTGGTTTTTTACAAGCTCTGCGGGAATGCTGCAGCGCCTCAGGTGCGGTATTAATTATGGATGAGGTGATGACCGGCTTCCGTATTGGACCTCAGGGAGCAAGTGCTTACTATGGCGTAATGCCAGACTTAGTTTGCTTAGGTAAGGTTATTGGCGGCGGTATGCCGGTAGGCGCCTTTGGCGGCAAGCGCGAACTTATGGAGCAGATCGCACCTCTGGGTCCGGTTTATCAGGCCGGCACCCTATCCGGCAATCCCGTAGCTATGGCCGCCGGACTGGCAACCCTCAATCTAGTATCAGAGCCCGGCTTTCTCGATCCGCTGGTCAGACACACAGATGAACTGGTCAATGGTCTCCGTGAACGAGCTACCAGTGCCGGGATTCCGCTAACCAGTAATCACGTGGGCACCATGTGGGGCATCTTCTTCTCTGAGGAAGAGCACATAGTCAACTATCAGCAAGTGATGAAGTGCGATACCGATCGCTTCGGCAAGTTCTTCCACGGCATGCTTGAAGCCGGCGTCTATTTGGCGCCAGCCTCCTATGAAGCGGGCTTTATGTCTGCTGCACACACCGATGACGATATTCAGTTCACTCTGGATGCCGCCGCGAAGGTGTTCAAAACACTGTAAGAGTGCACTAAAAGCCGACAGATTAAATCCTGTCGGCCACCAGATAGTTCTGTGTCTCGCTGTGTTTTTCCGTATCATGCGCAAAATAAAGTACAGCCGATACACCTGAATACTATTGGAGTAGCAATGAGCTTTTCAAGCCAACGTGGCCCCTATCCCTATACCCGTATGCGACGCAGCCGCGCCGCAGAATTTTCACGACGCCTAGTGCGCGAGTCAGCACTCAGCGCCAATGATTTAATCCTACCCATATTTGTCGTCGAAGGAACTGGTCAGCGCCAAGCGGTGCAATCCATGCCTGGGGTTGAGCGTCTATCCATTGACCTGCTAGTGGAAGAGGCCAAAGCAGTTTTCGCACTTGGCATTCCCGCTATAGCTCTGTTCCCTGTAGCCGGGGAAGAGAAAAAATCACTACTCGCCGAAGAAGCCTACAACCCTGAAGGCTTGGCTCAACGAGCCGTCCGAGCGGTCAAACAAGCAGTCCCCGAACTGGGTGTGATCACCGATGTGGCACTGGATCCTTTTACCACTCACGGTCAGGACGGCATCATTGATGAGCAATCCGGTTATGTACTCAATGACATCACCGTAGAAGCACTGGCCAAACAGGCTCTCTCCCATGCCAAAGCGGGTGCCGACATAGTTGCCCCCTCGGATATGATGGACGGTCGCATTGCCGCGATTCGCGAAGAACTCGAAGAAAGCGGTTTTGTGAACACATTGATCATGGCCTATGCTGCCAAGTTTGCCTCTAGCTACTACGGACCCTTTCGGGACGCTGTGGGCTCGGCAGGCAATATCAAAGGCGGCGACAAGAAAACCTACCAGATGGACCCGGCTAACAGCGATGAAGCGCTCCATGAATGCGCTATGGATCTCGACGAAGGCGCCGATATGATCATGGTTAAACCCGGCATGCCCTATTTAGATATAGTACGCCGGGTTAAAGACGAATTAAAAGCACCGACCTTTGCCTATCAGGTCAGTGGCGAGTACGCGATGCACTGTGCAGCCTTTGAAAATGGCTGGCTACAGCGTGACGCCGTTATTCTCGAATCCTTGCTGGCGTTTAAACGCGCCGGCGCCGATGGAATCCTCAGCTACTTTGCCAAAGAAGCGGCAGAGCTACTAAAGAGCCAATAATGCTCCGACTTGATAAATATATAAGCAATGCCACGGACCTTTCCCGGGTCGAGGTTAAACGCTACGTAAAGTATGGCGACGTCACTATCGACGGTGAGAAAGCCACGAGTGCGGCACAGAAAATAACCGGCGACGAAGTGATCTGTATCGACGGTTCAGCCATCACTCTGGCGAAAAACCGCTACTTTATGTTGAATAAACCCGCTGGCGTGGTCTCAGCAACCAAAGACAATAACAACAGCACCGCTCTGGATCTGATCTTTGAGCATCGCAGTGACGAACTGCAGATTGCTGGACGTCTGGATATAGATACCACTGGTCTGCTGCTGATTACCGACGACGGCCAATGGAACCATCGCCTGACCTCACCGCGCAGCGAATGCCAGAAAATCTATAGAGTAACTCTGGGTATTCCAATCACCCCCGACTACAGCGAAAAACTGGCCAATGGAGTTTGGCTTAAGGGCGAAAAACATCCCTGCCTGCCTGCCACCATGGAACAGATTGACGATCAAACGGTGTTGCTGAGTATTGCCCAAGGCAAGTATCACCAGGTCAAGCGTATGTTTGCTGCACTGGGAAACCATGTTGAGTCACTGCATCGCACTCAGGTCGGCGGCATTATTCTCGACGAATCTCTCGAACCCGGCGATTATCGCCCCCTCACCGAGGTCGAAGTGGCCAGTATAATGGCACCCCAATCATGAGCGATCCCAGCGTAGAGCTACTAGCTCAACAACTCCACGACCTGCAAGGTAAATGCTTAATTGTCGCTGATGAAAATTGGGACGACGCGCCCTGGGTATACATTGCTCAGTCCGGCAGTGCCAAGCGCATCCTTCGCAGCAACCGCTACGAAATTGCTCAGGCAGCCGCCCAAGCTGGCGTCTCGGCGAAATTCAGTGACTTTGATTTTAGCGATCTTGAGACTGGCAGTTTCGACAGCGTTTTGTTTCGGGTCTCGAAAGAGCGAGCGGTGAGTCACCATATTATTAATCGGGCATCAGTGCTATTGAAATCTGGCGGCACACTGATGCTAAGTGGCGAAAAAACTGATGGGCTAAAGACCTATACAGGTCACGCCAACAAACTATTTGGCGACAGCTGTCAGCCAAAGAAGTCCGGCAACTATTATCTCTCTCGTGTGACCAAATATAGCGACGCCGGAAAACTCTTGGATGACAAAAACTACCTGGTATTACGCTCTATTGGCAGTCCTGAAAACCTGCCGTTACAGAGCAAGCCGGGCATTTTCGGTTGGAACAAGATCGATCAGGGCAGTGCGCTGCTAATTAATCAGTTGCCGGAGTTCCTACAGTCCTTTGGCGCTGAAAATCAGCCTCAATCGTTGCTCGATCTCGGTTGTGGCTACGGCTTTCTTGCCTGTGCAGCAGCCCAAGAAGGCTTGACCAAGATAACCGCAACTGACAATAATGCTGCGGCTCTAAAAGCCTGCAAGGCAAATTTTGCAGCGCTAAAAGTGGACGGAACCGTTATCGCCGGCGATGCTGGCAGTCAGCTTGAAGAGCACTTTGATGCGATTATTTGCAACCCGCCATTTCATCAGGGGTTTAATATCGACGGTGAGTTAACAGCGAAATTTTTGACCGCCAGTAAACGGCTACTGGCCCCCAGAGGGCGCGCTCTGTTTGTAGTAAACAACTTTATTGCCCTGGAGAAAAAAGCTCAGGATTATTTTCCACGGGTTCGGGAAGTGGCTCGGAGTGGGTCATTTAAGCTGATTATGGTGTCGTTTAAGGATTAGAGTCTGAGCCGCAAATCACACTGCCATCCCAAGAGAACTCAGTGAACCGAAGGTGGCAGGGTCATTGTTATTATTAAACTCAATCAAAGCCCCATTACCTGCTTAATAATCTCATTCTTCAACGGCTTGATCTGATTGACCTTGCCAAGCCCCATATTGCGCAACAATCTCACTGCAACATTATCCGCCGCAAATAACCTCTTAAAGCCTTCCATCGCCGCCATGGTGGCCAAGTTTTCTGGCTTACGCAGACGCTGATATCTATGCAAACACATCAGCGAACCCAAATCATTACCCCGCTTAGCCTCAGCACAGAGTGTATCGACCAGAGCCTTAACATCAGCAAAACCCAGATTCACCCCCTGCCCTGCAAGCGGGTGAATAGTATGTGCCGCATCACCCAGCAGAGCCACTCGCTCAACCACATAATCTTTCGCATGACGCTGACGCAGTGGAATAGCATAGCGCTTATCCACAGAGAGGATTTCACCCACGCACAGCTCACTGGCACGACTTAACTCAGCACAAAAAGCCGCGTCATCCAACGCCATCAAACGCTCGGCTTCAGCAGTTTCCTGAGACCAAACCAACGAGCAATAATGCTGATCGCCCTGTTTGTCTAGCGGCAACAACGCCAACGGCCCCGTTGGCATAAAACGTTGCCAGGCAGTCTGCTGGTGTATTGACTCGGTTTGCACCGTGGTGACTATGGCGCTGTGACCATAATCCCACTCACGAGTGGCAAATTTAAACCGCTCCCTTATGTTTGAATTGCCGCCGTCTGCTGCCACTAAAAGGGGCGCAACTAGCTGCTCACCACCACTTAATTCAACGCCAACCTGCGAGTCGGACTGACTGTACTGAGAAACATTAACCGGACAGAGAAAATCTACATTGTCTAACCTGTCGACCTCGGCCAACAGTGATTCAACCACTAGAGAGTTTTCAACTATGTGGCCAAGATTAGGCTGCTGCACATCCTGGCAATCGAAATGAATTTCGCCAGTGCCCTCAGCATCCCAGACCTGCATGGCACCATAGGCGCTGACTCGCTGAGCGGCAATTGAGTCCCAGACACCACAACAATCTAACAGGCTGCGAGACTTTTCCGTGAGCGCCGCAACCCGAGGATCAAACTGCTCAGAATCAAACGCGGCAGTGCCATGAGCTTCCAATAGGGCTACAGATAAGCTGGCATTTGAGCGCGCTATCAGACAGGCAAAAGCGGCGCCAACCATGCCAGCACCCACCACAATCACATCGTATTCTCGATACTGCTCAACCTTTTTATTGACCATGCCCAGCCTCCTTGTTGACCATGCCCATGCCAAACTTGGCAAAGCGACTGCGCAGACTCGGCAGCAGGTCCATCATCACCAGCCCGGAATTTCGTCCCAGGGCAACAACCGAGGATGACTGGCCAAATAATTTGGGTAGATTGTCGCTAAACATTAGGGTGTTTTGTTGATCGGCCAATTGCTGTTGCTGATAGCCTTCAAGTGTCTCCAGTGAGGAGAAATCCCTGCCCGCCGATTTGGCCTTGCCCAGCACATCTGCCAGTGTTGCTACATCGCGCAACGACAGGTTAAAACCCTGGCCGGCAACCGGATGTAAGCTGTGGGCAGCATTGCCCAGCACCGCAATATTGCGTCGCACCTGCTCACTAGCTGTTGTCAGTGCCAGTGGGTAGGCCACTCGTTCGCCGACTTTTTTCACCATACCCATGCGATAACCAAAGCTATCTTGCAACGCCTTTAAAAAATCCTTATCTGTAGCGGCCATCAATTCTGCGGAACGCTCCGGCGGCTGCGTCCAGACCAGTGCACAGCGAGGGCTGCCATCAAAGTCTGGCAGCGGCAACATGGCCATGGGACCCTGGTCTGTAAAGCGCTCATAGGCTACGCCATCATGGGCATCTTGCAGTGCAATATTGGCGATTATCCCCTGCTGACCATAGGGTTGCCTGTCACTATAGATACCGAGCTTTTGGGCGGTTAGGGAATTGGCACCGTCGGCTATCACCAGTAGTGAGGCCTGAATAGGTTGGTCGCTGTTTTCGAGATGTATCTGCACAGCAGATTTTAGTGGGACTATTTTTGCGACACGTTCTGGGGCCATCATTTCAACTGTACAGGCGGCCAGTCTCTCCAACAATACAGCACCAATCCAGCGATTTTCAATCACATAACCTAGGGCTTCAACGCCAGCTTCATCGGCACTGATTCTCGTTAAACCCATATGACCGCGATCGCTGACATGAATTTTTTTAATCGCGCTGGCATGGGATTCCAACTCTGACCAGAGTCCAGCGCTTTCAAATATTTTGCGGCTGCTCCAGGAGAGGGCCGTTGAGCGCGAATCAAAACTTGGGTGGTTATTATGTTTATCGGAGTGGTCATAGTCCTGAGCTTCGAGAAGCAGAACAGTCCAATCCGACTGCTGTTGCGCTAATAATAACGCTAGGCTTAGGCCCACCATGCCGCCGCCGACTATCACCAGATCATAATGTTTGACGCCGGTGTTTTTATCTATACCGGTCACGGCTTTCTGACTCATGACTGTACCGCCATTAAAAACTCAATCTCACTGCGTATCTTTGGGACGCCGGCGGTTAAATCTTCGCGGCCGGTTTTGGTCACGGCTATATCATCTTCTATACGCACAGCCAGCCCCCGCCATTTTTCTGCCACATTACTGTTATCCGGAGAAATATAAATACCCGGCTCCACAGTGACAACCATGCCCGGCTCATAGACACGCCACTGATTATCAATTTTGTAGTCACCAACATCATGCACATCCATGCCCAACCAGTGGCCTGAACTGTGCATATAGAAATCTTTATAGGCTTCCATTTCGATCAACTCATTGACCTCGCCGTCCAGTATACCCAGATCACGCAGACCTTCAGTGATCACGGCGACGGTCGCATCGTTGGCTACATTATAGGCAGCACCGGGAGTGATTTTGGCAATGGCTTCAAGCTGTGCCTGCAAAACAATATCGTAGATCGCCGCCTGCTCTGGACTGAACTTGCCGTTCACTGGGAAGGTACGGGTAATATCCGCGGCATAATTCTCATATTCACAGCCGGCATCGATCAGCACCAAATCTCCGTCGCTAATTTTTTCTCGATTATCTATGTAGTGCAAGATGCAGCCGTTTTTGCCACTGCCGACAATACTTGTGTAGGCAGGAGCCGCAGCACCGGAGACCATAAACTCATGTTCGATCTCAGCCTGCAACTGGTACTCATACATTCCCGGCTGACTAATTTTCATTGCCCGACAGTGGGCTCGCGCCGAAATTTCGCCAGCTCTGCGTATCAACTTAAGTTCGGAGGCAGTTTTTATCAGACGCATTTCATTGATCAGATGATCTAAGTCGATAAATTCACCAGGAGGCAGTGAACCGCGACTTTGTTCATCGCGAATTTGGTTGATCAGGCCCATCAGACGGCGATCAAAATCGACATCTTTGCCGATCGCATAGTAGACCCGTTCTCGGCCCTCGAGCATACCGGTTAAAATCTCATCTAGATCGTCAATCGGAAAAGCGTCGTCTAGACCAAAATCCCCCACCGCACCATCTGGTCCGGCACGATAGCCATCCCAGGTTTCACGCAACGTATCTTTTTCACGACAAAACAGCAGGCACTGGCCCTGCTCGCGACCGGGGATTAGAACTAGTACAGCCTGAGGTTCTGGAAAACCACAGAGATAGCTAAGACTGGTCGACTGCTTATAGGGGTAGTGAGTATCGCGCGAACGAATCTTTTCCACAGCACCGGTAATAATAGCAATACTGTTGGGAGCCATCATCGACATAAGGTCTCTGCGCCGAGCGGCGTATTCCTTGACGGTGATCATAGCGCTCCCCTGGGCATGGATTGGCTTTCGATACTGTAAAGTTGGATAGTATGGCCGTTAGACGCGATTAGTGAACAGTTGGACCACTATTGGCCGCGGCTTCTGGATGCAGCTCAGAGAAAATCAGCTGCACTGCTATACGGATATACTCGATCAATTCGGAGTAATCACGCTCGCCGTCATCGTCAGTGTCAAAATCCACCGAGACTTGGGCTATAGCCGAAAGATCTTCCAACGCTTCTTTTACATCGTCAGATACCGCAAATCCGTCGGTCATGCCATCGCCGATACCGGACAGATAATTACTGCACCACTGACCTACGGCAACCAAGCG
The DNA here is from genome assembly GCA_000511875.1 of Gammaproteobacteria bacterium MOLA455. Taxonomy (GTDB): domain Bacteria; phylum Pseudomonadota; class Gammaproteobacteria; order Pseudomonadales; family Porticoccaceae; genus HTCC2207. The sequence continues at coordinate 1,771,454 of AZIN01000001.1, read as the reverse complement.
TTCCGGCAGCGGCAGTTCATCATCCGGTAGTACTGGCTGAAACATAAAAGACACATCTTCAAGACTAGTGAGCGCGGCCTCGTAAAAATCTCGCAGGGGATAGGCGGCGCCTTCGGCTTGCTCTTCCGATAGCCCCAACCAACCTGTAGAAGTTTCAATCAGCTGATCCAAGGGAATTTTCCCACAGCACAAACGCCCGCAAAGAAAGCCATGAAACCCAGAGGGATCAGCCTTCACTCGCAGTTTAAAAAATAGATCTTCCAGCTGTTCAAATGTCATGGCTATGCCTCGGTCAGATAGCAGGCATCCTAACATTCTAACTATTTCACTGCACGCCACATTGACTTAATGACGTGATTGACCAAAACTGTGACAATGCCTATAGTTAGGCGGCCGTGGTGCTTGGAGATTGAGTATCAGGGTATTAACGCCGAGATAGTAGTGCCAAGACATTCACCAAAAAGAACTCTGATTATGAGCGCTTACCAAGAGCTAGAAGCAAAACTGGACAGCTTGATTGAGCTTTGCCTGCAGCTGAAACGCGAGAACCAGTCTCTGCGTGCCAGGGAATCGAGCCTTGCCGGTGAACGCGGCAAACTCTTAGAACAGAATGAAATGGCGCGGCAGAAAATAGAGACCATGATTAACCGCCTCAGAAACTTAAACGCAGAGTAACAGCCAGCATGTCATCTATATCACTCACTATCCGTATCCTCGACAAAGACTATCAGGTCAACTGCAAGCCTGACGAGCGCGACGCGCTAATCCTGTCAGCCAGCTTACTCGATGAAAAGATGGAAGAGATCCGCCGCAGCTCACATATCATCGGCGTAGAACGCATTGCGGTGATGGCTGCCTTAAATTTGGCCCATGATCTTATTCGCAGCGAACAGTCCGCCCAAGCCGGTACTGAAGCTTCTCACCTGCTGCAATCGATGAACTCTAAACTGAGCTCAGCCCTGTCCGACCTCAACAGTTGAAATCGGCGCAGATTACCACTGTTTAAAACACACTTTATCGCGTTCTTTTTTAAGTTGCTCTGCTATACTCTGTGCTCCTGGGGTGTGCGCCAGTCAAGAAGTCCCTGAGCCGATAATTATTACCCGGTTTCTCTCCGTCAATGTTGTTGTGCACTTCCGTGCGTCGGAAAGCCTGATATATTGCGAGGGCAGCCACCTTGAACTTTTCGGTTCGAGGCCACGTTGACAGCGGCACTCTGGGATTTACTTTAACCATGGCCATCTGCCAATGAATCCTAGCGAAATACGAAAGAGCATTCGAGAAAAACGACGAGCGTTGAATCCAAGTCAGCAACGCACAGCCTCTGAGCAACTGGCTAAATTGGTATGTCGACAAGATTTCTTCCAACGCGCCAAGCGCATCGGAATCTATTTGGCCAATGATGGTGAGATTGATCCAACACCTATTATCAACGCCGCCTTTAGAGCCAAAAAAGCCTGCTTTTTACCCCTGATTGATCCTTTAAAAGCCAATAGCCTGCACTTTGCGGAATATCAATATGGCGACACTCTGCACAAGAATCGCTTTGGCATACTCGAACCTCAGTTCAAATCAACAGCCATTACCCCGCCATGGAGTCTCGATCTGATCCTTGTGCCCCTTGTGGCCTTTGACCGAGGGGGAAATCGATTGGGTATGGGCGGTGGTTTTTACGATCGTACTCTGGCCCCAAGACCTGGCAAACCAAGCGGCTCAAAACTGATCGGCCTAGCTCACCAACTGCAAGAGGTGGCTGGACTGACAGCTGAGAGCTGGGATATCCCTTTACATAAAATAGCCACAGACCAAGAGATAATATGCGCAAGACTAAAATAATTTGTACCATTGGGCCGGCGACAGACTCGCTGCAAATGTTGGAAAGTCTGGCCAATGCCGGCATGAATGTGGCGCGATTGAATATGTCTCACGGCACCCATGAATCCCACCGCAAAGTGATTGACGCGATACGTGTACTCAACCTCAAGCTGAATCACCCTATCGCCGTTCTACTCGACACCCAGGGCCCTGAGATTCGCACCGGTGATATGGCCAATGATCTCCACCTCAATGAAGGCGATACCATCTCAATAGTGGCTCGCGGTGCTGAAGATGTGGAATCCTCCTCAATTCATATTAACTATGAAGACCTGATTACCGATGTGGGTATCGGCGACATTATTACTGTCGACAATGGCCTGATTAATCTTGAAGTGCTGAGCAAAGAAGAGCGTGTTATGCAGTGTAAGGTCATTGATGGCGGTCTGCTAAAAAGCAAACGTCACGTCAACTTGCCTGGCATTCGTGTCAACCTGCCCGCTATCACTGAAAAAGATCGCCGCGACATTGAGTTCGGCATGGCCTTAGATGTGGACTTTATCGCCCTCTCGTTTGTCCGTCAGGCTGAGGATATTCGCGAATTGCGGGAACTGCTCGGAGACAAAGCCGACACAATTAAAATCATCGCCAAACTGGAAGATCAGGAAGCTGTGACCAACATGATAGAAATTATCGAAGCCGCCGACGGGGTGATGGTCGCTCGTGGCGATCTCGGCGTTGAGGTGCCTCTCGAAGTGTTGCCGAGAATTCAACGTCGCATTCTGCGCACCTGTGCGGAGATGGGTAAGCGCGCCATAGTCGCGACCCACATGCTCGAGTCGATGATTGAAAATCCCAACCCCACTCGTGCCGAGGTGACCGATGTCGCCAATGCGGTATACGAAGAAGCGGATGCAATTATGCTCTCCGGCGAAACCACCGTAGGCAAGTACCCGGTTAAGTGTGTCGAGATTCTCGACCGTATTGCCCGCTCTACAGAAAGCAGCCGCGGGCTTAGATTTACTGACAATCTGGCTATCGAAGGGGACAAACAGCAAATCGCTAAGGCAGCGGTGAATCTTGCAGAAGCGATTTCAGCGAAGGCGATTATTGTGCCCACCAAACGTGGTCGCATGGCCAATCGCGTAACCAACTGTCACCCCCAGGAACCGATTATTTGCGCCTTCACCAATAGTGGTGTCACCAGACGCCAGCTGGTGTTAAACCGCAATGTACTCAGTTATCAAATTGATTTTGGTAAAGACTCCGACGCTACTCTGGCGGCAGCTGCGGCAATTATGATCAAGCGTGATGAGTTCTCACCGGAAGATCGAGTGGTAGTGATTTCAGATACACTCGCAGGCGACGGTATTGAAGCGATTCAGATACGCCAGATTGCCGACCTGCTTTAATTGAGTCAGTATTCGGCCTCTAGGGGCCGAATGTGAAAATCTAGGAGACTTAATTTTAAAAAGCTCAAGCTTCCAAAGGCTAATACCCTTAAGACCTAAGATCCAAGAAAGAACTGATAGGCTTCGTTTTCAGTTTCGTTAACATAGTGATAACCCAGGTTATCGAGAAAACCAGACAACTTCTTAAGGGCTTTCTTCGGCGCCTGAATACCCACCAGCACACGACCAAAAGCCGAACCATGGTTGCGGTAATGGAACATCGAAATATTAAACTCGCCTCCCAGCTGAGTAAGAAAGTTCAACAGCGCACCGGGTCGTTCGGGAAACTCAAAACGAAACACCTGCTCTTCCCCCACCTGAGGCGAACGCCCGCCAACCATATGGCGAATATGCGATTTGGCCACTTCGTTATCGGTCATATCGGTAACCGTATAGCCCTGCTCACGCAATTCAACCACTAATTGATAGCGATCTTGATCATCGACGACCTGGGCGCCGACAAAGATATGCGCCTTATTGGCATCGCTAAAACGATAATTAAACTCAGAAATATTGCGCCTGTGCATGGCCTTGCAAAACAACTTAAAACTGCCTGGCTTTTCATCGATGGTTACGGCCAACACCGCTTCGCGTTTTTCACCGATCTCGGTGCGTTCAGAAATATAGCGCAGGCGATCGAAATCGATATTGGCACCACATTGAATCGACAGCAAGGTCTTATCCTTCACCCCATCCCGCTCGACATATTTTTTTAGACCGGCCAAACCCATAGCGCCTGAGGGCTCACAGATAGCTCGCGTATCACTGTAGACATCTTTAATCGCCGCACAGATTTCATCGGTGCTTACCGTTATCACTTCGTCCACAAGGTCTTTCAGTATCCGGAAAGTCTCTTTACCAATTTGCGCGACAGCAGTGCCGTCGGCAAAAATCCCCACGTCTTTTAAGCGCACTCGCCGACCAGATTTTAATGCTGCATCAAGACAGGCACTGTCATTGGCTTCGACAGCAATAATTTTTACATCGGGGCGCACATATTTAACATAGGCGGCAACACCGGCACAGAGACCGCCACCACCAACAGCAATAAAAATCACATCAAGATCACCGGGCAACTGACGCAAAATTTCCATGCCGATAGTACCTTGCCCAGCAATAACATCAGGGTCATCGAAGGGGTGGATATAAACCAAGCCCTTTTCTTCAACCAATTTTTGCGCGTAAGCAGATGCCGCATCGTAGTTGTCGCCAATCAAAACGACTTTGGCGCCGCGAGCGCGAACTGCATCCACCTTAATTTGTGGCGTTGTCTTGGGCATCACGATGGTTGCCTTAACCCCCATCTTCTTTGACGCCAGAGCAAGACCCTGAGCGTGGTTTCCCGCCGAGGCGGCAATCACACCAGTAGCGCGCTGCTCGTCGGTGAGCTGACGGAGCTTGTTATAAGCCCCGCGCAACTTGAATGAAAACACCGGCTGTAAGTCTTCGCGCTTTAACAGCACATTGTTATTCAGTCGCCGTGAAAGCAGTGGTGCTGGATCGATTGGCGTTTCGATTACCAGGTCGTATATACGCGCATCGAGAATTTTTTTCACGTACTTGTGGGGCATGAAGATTCCATAATCTGAGTCAGAAGATTCAATGGTAAGTTGATAAACAACTTTACGCCAGCCTGAAAGCAATCAATCTGTTTTATTGCGCGTATCACCGTATAATTGCGCCTTACAAAACACACAATCGGTGAGGTCACAGGTGGATCAGAATCAATTAAAACTCGCGGTAGCGGCCGCTGCAGTCGAGTACACATTAAGTAAGATCAACCCAGAGAGTATTGTTGGCATTGGCACAGGTTCAACTGCCAACTGTTTTATCGACTTACTCGCCGAGCATAAAAATAGCTTTCAAGCTGCAGTGGCGAGCTCTGAAGCGTCAGCAGAGCGCTTGCGCGGCCATGGCATCGAGGTTCTTGAACTCAATGCCGCTGCAGAAATCACTATCTATATAGATGGCGCAGACGAAGCCAACCCTCACCTTGAACTCATTAAAGGCGGCGGTGCAGCGCTCACTAGAGAGAAAATTGTCACAGCCGTAGCTAATGAATTTGTCTGCATTGCCGACGAAAGCAAGTGGGTCGATCATCTGGGCCGCTTCCCCCTACCAGTAGAAGTGATCCCAATGGCGCGCAGCTATGTTGCACGAGAGCTAGTTAAATTAGGCGGCGATCCAGTGTGGCGTGAAAATGTTATCACCGACAACGGCAATCAAATTCTCGATGTTCACCACCTCTATCCAGTTGGCTCCGCTCAGGCATTGGAAGAGAAGATCAATCAAATTACCGGTGTTGTTACTAATGGGTTCTTTGCTCTAAAAGCGGCTGATGTATTATTTTTGGCAACTCAGCAGGGCGTAGTAACGCACTATCCCAAAGCATAAACAGCGGCGACTAAAACCATGAAGAAATATCACGTCTGTGGTCTGGGCAACGCCCTGGTTGATACAGAAATTGAAGTCAGTGAAAAAAACCTCAGTGATCTTGGCATTGAAAAAGGCTTGATGACTCTAGTAGATGAAGAGCGCCAGCATTTTTTGCAGGACAATCTCAGTGATCATCTGGTGATGTCCAAGCGCGCCTGCGGTGGCTCTGCGGCCAACACCGTAATTTCACTCAGTCAGTTTGGTGGCAAGGGGTATTTGTCTTGCAAGGTGGCTGACGACGAAAACGGCCAGTTTTATATGCAGGACCTAATCGCTAACGGCGTCGACCATAATGCTCACGCTCAGATGGCTCAGGGGATTACCGGAAAGTGCCTGGTAATGATCACTGATGATGCCGATCGAACCATGAATACCTTTCTCGGCATCAGTTCAGAGCTGGCCTCTGCAGATGTCGACCCAGAAGCTATAGAGAATTCAGAATATCTCTATATAGAAGGCTACTTGGTTACCGGAGAGAGCTCCTTAAAAGCCGTTCTTGAGGCATGTAAAATTGCTCGCCAAGCGGGAACCAAAATCGCATTGAGCTTGTCCGACCCAGGAATTGTTGAATATTTTCGTGACGGCCTAAAGAGTATTGTCGGCGATGGCGTTGACCTGCTGTTTTGCAACGAACAGGAAGCTCTAAGCTGGTGCCAAACTGACAATTTAGATAAGGCTCTAGAGCAGCTGCAAAACAGCGCAGCACAGTTCGCAGTGACTCTTGGCAGCCAAGGTTCAGTAGTATTTGATGGTATGGATTATCTGCGTGCGGCGGCCCAACCGATTACTGCCGTCGACACTAACGGCGCAGGGGATATGTTTGCCGGTGCCTATATCTATGGTATTACTCAGGGTTACTCGAATTTATCTGCTGCAGTATTTGCCAATCGCGCCGCCAGCGCAGTGGTCGGTCAGTATGGACCACGCTTACACAGCGCTGAGTACCATGGTCTCAAAGAAGGCTTAAAGTAAGCGCTGGCGGCCGGCCAATTCAGCGTCCGAATTGGTCCAGGGGCTGAGGGTGTTGGAACAGGAAGCCCTGTAAATAATCGACGCCTATTTTCTTTAACAGGCGCAGTTGGTTTTCGTTTTCCACTCCCTCGGCCACAGTGGTAACACCCATAATGTGGCCGAGGTGATTGATAGTGCTGACCACTGAGTAATCCACATCACTGTTTTCCATAGTGTGGATAAAACTCGAATCAATCTTCAAACAGTCGATGGGCAACTCTTTTAAATAAGCAAATGACGACAGCCCACTGCCAAAATCATCCAATGCAATAGACACCCCCACCGAGCGCAATGTGGAGATCAAGCGTTTGGCTTCCTGAAGATGTTTAACCGCTGCGGTCTCGGTGATTTCAAACTGAATATGCTTTGGTGAAATTCCGGTGTCACTAAAACCACTGAGTATATAGTCGATCGCATTCTCATCTCCCACTGTGCTGCCGGATAGATTTACCGAGAGCAGTGGCAAGGGCGACCCTTTGGCTTGCAGACGTTGAAGAAATTTTAGCGAATGACTGAAGACCCATTTGTCCAGGTCGTCGATCAGTGAAAAATGTTCAGCACCGGGAATAAACTCTGAGGGAGGTAAAATAGTGCCATCGCTTTCGCGCATCCGCACCAGCACCTCATAACATTTGGCCGTCGCGGTAGAGCCGTTTAGCGGCACAATCGGCTGAGCAAATAAGGTAAAGCGGTCTTCATCTAGAGCCGAGACGATTTTAGGCATGCTGGTGGCCAAACTTCGCCGTCGAGCAACCTCTTCATTAAATGACTGGAAATGGATTTTGTTGCGGCCTTTGTCTCGCGCCGTGGCACAGGAAGAGCCCGCCGAGATCATCAGGTCTATATCGGAAAGTGCGGTGTCATCAATCAGAATGGCGCCAATACTCGCGCCAATTTTTAGCACCTCCCCCTCCCAGGGGACCCGCAACTCTTTCAGTTCGGCAAGAATTCGCTCTGCCAGTATCATGGCCTTATCGTAATTGACCCTATGTATCAGCAGGGCAAATTCATCATTGCCAATCCGCGCGGCTATATCGCTGGGCCCAGCAAGTCTAATCAGCAACTGAGCAAATTCTTTGAGAAGTTCATCGCCGGCGGTATGACCGCTGGTATCGTTGATCACTGAAAAGTTATACAGATCGATATAGAGCAGCGCATGTATTGCACCCTCCTGTCGAGCAATCGCTATAGCTTTTTGAATACGCTTAGAGAGCGATGTGCGGTTCGGCAACCCGGTTAGCGAATCATGCATCGACTGCCACTGCAGGCGACTGGAAACTCGGCGCGCTTCGCTGAGAGGCCTAAAGATCACCAGGCACTTAACAATACGACCCATGGCATCGCGCAATGGAAATGCCGACACTGAAACACTTACCGGCGCTGCACCGCGCACCTTTAATAACAGCGATTGGTTGGACTCCACATTGAGGGCCTTGTTCAGCGCATCCTGAACCGGGGTTTCGGCAATGCCTGTGTCTTCGTTAGACAGCGGCATGGCCGCATGAATCTGTACTGGCTTGGACTTGTCTAATGTAAAGCCCAATAGCTGCTCGGCAATCGGGTTCATCTCTAAAACAAACCCCTCAGCATCGACAAGGGTAACCGCGTCGGCAATATGTTTTGAAGTAAGATCATACAGCTCACCGCGGTTAATTAGCTCCTCGGCCTGCTGGCTAACCTGGGTGCAGTCGTGGCAGAGAATAATTAGCTGCTCTTGATTGCCGGCTGAGCGGAATAGTTTTACATCCAGATAACGACTTTCACCATGACATGTGGCGGCCAGCACATAACCCTGATTATGCTGAGTGGCAAGGCTAGTAATGTTTTCCACAAGGTCCAGCCCATGCATATCATCGAGGCCGGGGAATAGCGTGCGCACCGAACTGCCGAGCAAAAGCTCACGGCTGTAGCCAAACAATGTCTCTGCAGCGGGGCTAATCTGAGAGATAAAACCAAATTGATCAGTGGTTATGTAGGCGGCGCTTTTGTCGACAAGGAAGGTGTCAAGCTGCTGATCCGCTAGCTCGACGTTTTTTGTTTCTGGGCTATTTTCCAAATCATTTTTTGCGCCATTTTCGGTTTCGGCCTGCAGGCTAAAGCGAATCAGACAGTAATTATTAGAACCATCGTCGTAGACACTCATAGAGACTTCCAACAGCGTAGAACTGTCTCGAGAAAAAGCCTCGGTGAATTGGTCTAGCAGACTGTTGTCTGCTGGCCGAGTAAAACGACTATTGCCGGTGACGCTAATAATTTGATGCAACTCTCCAGAAAAGCCACTGCCCAATAACGCTGGAAATAGCGAGTAGAAACGTTTGCCCTGAGACTGACCTGAAGAGACCCGACAGAAATCGGCGGCCTTGCGATCGATCATCACCACCCTGAGATTGCGGTCTACAACCATCACGCCTCCCTGCAGGCGCGCCGCAATTAGAGCCCGACTTAACTCGGACCCTGCTTCACCAACTCCCTTTGTGTGGAAAATATCGTTCATCCTTTAACCCTTTGTCGTTCTCCAACTCTTTCTTTAGAGGCTGATACTACAGCCTCTTGTTCAGGTTAATCTTATCCCTGAGAGAGCAACTCCCGAAGATCAATAATCGCCGCATTGGCACGGCTAATATAAGAGGCCATCACTAGTGAATGATTGGCTAATAGACCAAAACCTTCACCGTTAACTATTACTGGTGCATTAACTGGCTGCTGGCTCATTTCTAGTTCACGGATAATCTGCTGCAAGCTTGCAATCGCATTTTTACGATTTAGCACATCGGCAAAATCTACTTCCACGGCTTTTAAAAAGTGCAGCAGTGCCCAGGTGGTGCCACGAGCTTCATAAAAAACATTATCAATCTCTAACCAGCTGGTTTTCACCTCAATTTCCTGGGCGCTCTGGGTTGACTGACGGCCCGCAGCATCGCCGGAGAGGTCAGTATTAATACGCCGCTGACCAACACTTGCAGAGAGTCTCTGAGACAGACTGCCAAGTCGAGTTTCAACCGTACTCAGCCAGTAGCGCAGGTTGTCCGCTCGGGCATAAAACTGCGCATCAGGGGCCTGCGTGTCAGCGAGTCGCGCGAGGTAGCGACGAAAATATTGCTGTCCCTCGGCATATTCAGATTCAGGCCAGGGCACAGCCCACCGACTGTGATCAATATGCAGTCGCGGCTCGGCTATGGCCAGATCGCGATCTTCGGTCGACTGGGATTGCGAACGACTAAATGCTTCTCGATTAGCTTTGCTGAGGTCGCGAATCTGCACCAACACACCAAACTCCCAACTGGGAATGTTGTCCAGCCAAATGCCGGGTGGCATCATGTCATTGCTAAGATAGCCACCGGGCTTATTCAACAAGACTTCAATGGTGTGGATCAAAGTCGCCGTAGTGGTGGCACCAACCACCAGAGGCTTGCCCGCCAGTTCTTTCTTGGTCTCTGCACGAACATCAAACAGATCGGGCTCGCAACTCCAGTACCAACCCAGGCCAAGCAGAAACAATCCGATAATCAGGAACATGGTGAGCCCGTAACGCAAATAAGCCGGCCTGTGCCTTTCGACAAAGCCATCGGCTATTTTCTCAGCCGTATCCAGAAAGGGTTTTTGCCCTCCGGTTTTTATTCGACGCCAAAATTTCATTTATGCATACCGTCTTTTTCCATATGGTGGCCCGAGTGGTTGTCCATAGGGGCTTTATCCATAGAATGTCCATGCATAGAATGATCATGGGGCTTTGCCGCCGGAGTAGGTTTCTTAAACAGGCTGCGCACCTCAGCGGTTACTTCAATAGCACCACAGTCCCTGGTTTGCAGGCTCATCTTATGTTTTTCACCGGGCACCAATGGAGCTTCTACATCGAGCAACATCAGGTGAAACCCGCCAGGCTGTAATAGCAGAGTTTCTCCAGCTGAAACTGTCACTTCAGGAACCGGACGCATTCTCATCATACCGTCACTCATCAGTTGCTGATGAATCTCCAGCCGCGCCGCGATCTCAGTGCCGCCGCCGATAATTGCGCAGGCTTTGTCATGCTTATTGGTCACGGACAAATAAGCTGCCGTCGCCGTTCGCCCTGGTGGCATAGCACGCATGTAAGCGTCTTCAACCGAGAAGCCAGAGGCACCTGCCGTCAAACCAAAAGGCATGGCGAGGCAAAAAATAAAGCAATAGATTAATCGAGTTTTCATAGGATTCCTTGTTGAAACTATAGCATGTGATCAGAATATTGATCGCAAACCGGTATTATTGACCTGGCTTAAATCACGCCAGGTAGCGAATTGAAATCAGTTTAGCGCGCGGTTACGTATCTCTCTGCATTATACTAGAGCCATCCAGAAATACAGTTATGAAAAATTAGGCGATAAGGCTATGAAAATAACAATACGTAACCTCCTGCTGAGCCTAGCTCTGATGTGCGCCTGGATAACTGCGACGGCGGAAATTGACTTTCTGTCCAAGGCTGACCAAAACAGCTGGGCGGGTGAGCTTGCCAGCCCGGAATTTGTTCCGGTTGAAAAGGCCTATAGCGTCAATGTGGTGGTTGAGGATAAGCGCCTATTGCTCAACTGGACCATTCGTGACGGTTACTACTTATACCGAGATCGCTTTAAGTTTGGATCTATGGATAACAATGCTGTTTTGGCCGCACCACAATTTGCCAACGGTCTGGTCAAATGGGATGAATATTTCGAGAAAGAACTTGAGGTCTATTACCAGCAGACCAGCGTTGTGCTGCCCTTCACCACCGATGCGACTCGCCTGAATTTAAAAATTGAATCTCAGGGCTGCGCTGATGCAGGACTCTGTTATCCACCTTACAAGCAGTGGCTAGATATAGACCTGATCAACGGCACTGTTGAAATTAGCAGTCAGCCCCCTGCAGCAAACAACCAACCTGACAATATTGGTGACAGAGCATCTCTGCCACTGGCCCTGGTACTACTTTTTGCTCTGGCTGGCGGCATGATTCTCAATTTGATGCCCTGCGTATTCCCGATACTGTCGATCAAGGTGTTGAGCTTCACCATGAATCACAAGACCGATCGCAGCCGACATATTCATGGACTGGTCTACACCGCTGGTGTGATCTCAAGCTTTGTAGCGATCGCTATCGCTATGCTGACTCTGCGCGCCGCGGGAGAGAGTATTGGCTGGGGCTTTCAGTTGCAGTCACCACTCTTTGTCATCTTTTTGATCTACCTGTTTTTTGTTATGGGTCTTGGACTCTCTGGCTATCTCGAGATCGGCAGCGGCCTGATGTCGGTTGGGCAAAACAATCAAAATGAAGGGGGCTTGCGCTCTTCCTTTATGACTGGCGTGCTGGCCACCACAGTTGCCAGTCCCTGCACTGCACCTTTTATGGGTCCGGCACTGGGCTTTGCGATTAGCCAGTCATCCTCTATTGCCGTATTAGTCTTTGCCTTTCTCGGCCTCGGCATGGCATTGCCGTTTATTCTATTGGCCTGGATTCCCGGTCTCACTAAGCGACTACCAAAACCCGGCCCCTGGATGGATGTATTTAAACAGTTTCTCGCCTTCCCGATCTATATGACCGCAGTCTGGTTGCTCTGGGTCGCTGGGCGTCAGACCTCTATTGATGTGGCAGCGGCAGTAATAATTGGCCTGATCCTACTGGTGATGGCACTGTGGATGTGGAAGCTCAACAGCAAGCCGGTAACCCGGCTGATAGCAGCAGCATTATTTGCCGCTGCTCTGGCCGTGCCTGTTGCGGCGATCTCAGAATCCAACCTGGAACCTGAATTTCTAACTTATTCTCCAGAGCTTCTTGCGGAACTTCGCGATGACAATCAGCCTGTATTTATCAATCTTACCGCGGACTGGTGCATTACCTGCCTGGTAAATGAGCGCGTGGCTCTAAGCTCAGAAAAGGTTATAGGATTGATGGGCGCTAACGGCATCAGCTATCTCAAAGGCGACTGGACCAACAGCGACCCCCAAATCACCGAACTGCTTGGGCACTTCAATCGCAGTGGTGTGCCACTTTACCTACTCTACCCTCGGGGCCAAGGTGAAGCCGTCATTCTTCCGCAGATTCTCACCGAATCAATGGTTATTGATGCCCTAAATCAAGCAATTAATTGATTTCGAAGACGTTAAGTGAATTATCCTAGACATTCTAGGATTTTAGCCGATTTTATCGCTTTTTAACCTTTTTGACTGTAAAAACTCCCCTAAAAAACGCTAACGTCGCCGTTTCAGTAAAGATGGAAAAAGAAAGTACGGCCATAATGTTAAATAACGTAGGCATTTTCTTCTAAGTTCGTCGAAAAGAGTATTTATCCAAGTAATCATGGACAGTACTTTTATTTTCGGGCAGACTCCTCCCAATTCGGTAACCAACCTGCTAACCAACCTATTTCCGAGGGATCCAATGGCTTCACTACTGGTACTTCATGGTCCAAACCTAAATTTACTCGGCTCTCGAGAGCCAGAAATTTATGGTGCCGAAACTCTTGAGCACATTAATGCGGCTCTGATTACCCAGGCAGCGGCAGCCGGGCACAGCCTTGCAGCACTGCAAAGCAATGCTGAGTTTGAGTTAATTCAGAGAATTCACGACGCTCGCAACGAAGCCGTCGACTTTATTATTATCAATCCCGGTGCCTTTACCCATACCAGTGTTGCTCTTCGCGATGCGCTATTGGGTGTTGAGATTCCGTTTATCGAAGTGCATCTCTCCAATGTTTATGCTCGAGAGGCCTTCCGTCACCACTCCTATTTTTCCGATATTGCTGAAGGTGTAATTTGCGGCTTCGGTGCCAACAGTTATCAGCTGGCCCTGCAAGCAGCACTCGGCAAGCTAAACTAATTTTAGAATTCATTTAAGAAAGAGAAAACTTCATGGATATTCGCAAAGTAAAAAAACTCATTGAACTGCTCGAAGAATCAAACATCAATGAACTGGAAATTACCGAAGGTGAGGAATCCGTACGCATCAGTCGCGGCGCTCCCATGCAAGCCTATGCTGCGCCACTGCCAACTGCACCACAGCCGGCCGCTATCGCAGCTCCTGCGCCCGCTCCTGCGGCTACAGCAGCTGTAGCCGCAGCACCTGACGAAGTGGCCGGGCACATGGTTAAATCACCCATGGTCGGCACTTTTTATGCCTCGCCTTCACCAGATTCTGCCGCCTTTGTGACGGTTGGTAGCACAGTAAAAGCCGGTGATGTGCTGTGCATACTCGAAGCTATGAAAATGATGAACCAGATCGAAGCCGATAGGGCAGGCACCATTGGCGCCATACTTGCCGAAGACGGTGAGCCTATCGAATACGATCAGCCTTTGTTCACCATCGTTTAACTGCAACCAGGGATAAAATCATGCTCGAAAAAGTCCTGATCGCTAATCGCGGCGAGATTGCTCTGCGTATTCTGCGCGCCTGTAAAGAATTGGACATTAAGACCGTTGCCGTTCACTCGAAAGTGGATGCGGATCTAAAACATGTCATGCTGGCTGATCAGTCGATCTGCATCGGCCCCAATCCTTCAGCGAAAAGCTATCTGAATATTCCGGCTATCATCAGTGCCATGGAAGTAACTGGCGCCACAGCAGTTCATCCAGGCTATGGTTTTCTTGCTGAAAATGCCGACTTTGCTGAACAGGTAGAGAACAGCGGCTTTGTCTTTATCGGACCAACCGCCGAGTGTATCCGCATCATGGGAGACAAAGTTGCGGCGATCAAGGCGATGAAGAGAGCCGGCGTCCCCACAGTACCCGGCTCTGACGGCCCCTTAAATGACGACCCTATAGCACTGCGCGCCATGGCCAAGAAAATTGGCTATCCGGTTATCATCAAGGCCGCGTCAGGCGGCGGTGGTCGCGGTATGCGCATTGTCGAAAAAGAAGAAGCTCTGGTTAACTCAGTGGCAATCACCAAATCCGAAGCTGAAGCAGCATTTGGTGATGGCACAGTTTATATGGAGAAGTTTCTGCAGAACCCGCGCCATGTTGAAGTGCAGGTACTCTCAGACGGCCAGGGTCATGCGATTCATCTCGGTGATCGCGACTGTTCATTGCAGCGACGTCACCAGAAGGTTTTGGAAGAAGCTCCTGCTCCCGGCATTCCTGAAGAGGCACGCCAGGCTGTTTTTGAAAGCTGCACCAAAGCCTGCATCGAGATCGGTTATCGCGGCGCTGGCACCTTCGAATTTCTCTATGAAGATGGCGGCTTTTACTTTATCGAGATGAACACTAGAGTTCAGGTTGAACATCCTGTGTCTGAGATGATCACCGGAATCGACATAGTAAAAGAGCAGCTATTGATCGCTAGCGGGCGTCCACTCAGTTTTACTCAGAAAGATGTGATCTTCCGCGGCCATTCTTTTGAGTGCCGAATTAATGCCGAAGATCCGGTGACCTTTATGCCTCAACCCGGCACGATTACCTCCTATCATGCTCCTGGTGGAAATGGTGTGCGCGTGGATTCTCATATCTACAATGGCTATCGCGTGCCACCAAATTACGACTCCCTAATCGGCAAGATTATTACCTATGGTCGTGACCGCGACTCGGCGCTTTCGCGTATGCGCAATGCCCTAGACGAAATGATGATTGACGGCATAAAAACCAATATTGAACTGCATCAGGATTTGGTTCGCGATCCTGAGTTTCAAAAAGGTGGCGTCAATATTCATTATCTTGAGAAGAAACTCGGGCTGTAGTGACAGCCCGGCGTTTTATTCAGCTCGCTGATATTTTACGAGCTTTTAGCTCAGCGGGACTTTTCCCAGCTCGCTCTCACAACAGGCCCATCCCATGCAATGGCTTCAGCTGATTGTAAGTAGTACCCGTGACGCCAGTAGCGCTATTGAAGATGCAATGCTTGAGCTAGGCGCGGTTTCAGTGACCCTGGAAGATGCCGCCGACCAGCCTATTCTCGAACCTGGTGTTGGCGAAACGCCACTCTGGGACAACTGCACTATAAAAGCGCTATTCCCAGACGACACCGATACAAATCAGACAACCGCCCGCCTCAAGCAGCTAGCTGCTCAACCATTGCAGTTTAGCTGGCAACAGCTCGAAGACAAAGACTGGTCCCAGGAGTGGAAGAAATATTTCTCTCCAATGAAATGTGGCGAGCGCCTGTGGATCTGCCCCAGCTGGATTGCACCGCCAGATCCTGATGGCATTAATCTCAGCCTAGATCCGGGCCTGGCCTTTGGCACCGGCAGTCACCCAACCACCCATCTCTGCCTGCGCTGGTTAGACAAACAAGACCTAAGGGGGCAGACGGTAATCGATTACGGCTGTGGATCAGGTATTCTGGGCATTGCCGCGCTGCTGCTGGGCGCGGAGAAAGTCATTGCAGTGGACAATGATCCCCAAGCATTGCTGGCCACACGAGACAATGCCGAGCGCAACAATATCACCGCCGAGCGCATTGACACCTATTTGCCTGGAGATCTGCCAGAGGATGTAGTTGGCCAAACCATGCTCGCCAATATTCTTGCCGCGCCCCTAATTGAACTGGCCCCTAAGCTTACCGCCTTAACCGCGAGCAAAGGGTTGATCTGCCTGTCTGGCTTGCTTGAGCATCAGATTGGCGCAGTATCACAACCCTATCTTGCCAATTTTAATTTTGCTGACCCGGCGATTGAATCAGAATGGGCGCAGTTGGCTGCCTGTAAGACAGCTTGAGCCAATTTACAGACTGAGCAGCGACCCACTTCCTATGCTGCTAAACTCAGCGAAACACCGGTTGGAAACTCCATGTCACAACTCACCACTGGCTGCCCTAACTGCGCCACTCATTTTCGCCTAACCCCAGGCCAATTAGAGGCGGCTGGCGGATTGGTGCGCTGTGGAAATTGCATGACCGTGTTTAAAGCTAGGGATCACAAGGTTACCGCGCAATCAAAGCACAGTGAAAAATCGCAAGCAATGCCTAAACTACAGGTTATGACCGAGCTACTGCATCGCGAATTTGGCCCGCAGCAAGCCGCCATAACAGTTAAGAAACCCAGCAGAATTTTTCTCAAGCTAGTCGTTATTTTAGTCGGCGCAGTATTTTTGGCTGCACAGTACAGCTACTTTTTTAGCCGCGAGCTCAGCCAGACTGAAGCCTATCGCAAACCTCTGATTCAGTTTTGTAAGTACAGTGGCTGTAAAGTTGAGTCATTTCGAGATATCAATAAGCTCGCCGTCAGACAATTCGCCATCCACTCAGACTCCAATCAACCTGGCGCCCTTACCGTAGAGCTGACTATAGAGAACCTTGCGCCATTCGATCAACCCTACCCCAAAATTGCTCTGCAGTTTTCCGATATGGAAAACCAGCTTGTTGCCGAACGGATTTTTTCAGCTGAACAATATTTACAGGACGGCACGGAGAAGCTCGCAGTAGAGTCTATTTCGATCCCCAAGGGTAAACAACGGCGAGTCAATTTCAGCCTCGTCGATCCCGGCACGACGGCGATCAATTATTCTGTCGAACTAAAAGAATAATAAACCACTGTTTTTCAATTGATCACTTTTTAATCAGCTAATCACAGGGTATCATTGCCCATCCTAAATCCCTGACCATTCACCCCGAGGCGAAATTGTTCAATATCGGCCCCTATCAGATCAATCGAAAGACAGTGCTAGCACCTATGGCAGGTGTAACTGATCTGCCTTTTCGTCAGCTCTGTCGAGAGATGGGTGCGGGTATGGTGGTATCTGAAATGGTCGCTGCAGATCCCAGCACATGGTCCAGCAGAAAATCTAAATTACGCATTCAGTTCGCTGATGAGCCGGCACCGCGATCGGTACAAATAGCCGGCTATGATCCACAGATGATGGCTGAAGCTGCGCGCTTTAATGTACAGCAAGGCGCTGAAATCATTGATATCAACATGGGCTGCCCAGCCAAGAAAGTCCTCAAGAAAGCTGCCGGTTCCGCGTTGCTGCAACATCCAGATTTGGTGCAAGATATTCTTCGCGCTGTGGTCGACAGTGTCGACGTTCCCGTAACCCTTAAAATTCGTACTGGTTGGGATCGTCAAAATCGCAATGCCGTGACCATTGCCAAGATAGCTGAAGACGCAGGGATTGCCGCTCTCGCTATTCACGGTCGCACTCGGGCATGTCGCTTTGTCAAAGAAGTGGAATACGACACCATCGCCAATGTGGTCGAGGCGCTGGCGATTCCAGTGATCGCCAATGGTGATATCACCACGCCAGAAAAAGCGCTGGCTGTTTTAGAGCACACCGGCGCTGCTGCGGTGATGATTGGCCGAGGCGCCCAGGGCAATCCATGGATCTTTAATCAAATAAACCATTTTCTCGAATATGGCGAAGCCTCTGCTAAACCGTCTATGGACGAAATTGGGCTGGTGGTCTGCCGCCACCTGCTGGCACTGCATGAGTTTTATGGGGCCTATGCCGGTGTAAAAATTGCCCGTAAACATATCGGCTGGTACCTCAGTCTACTGCCGGGCGGAAAGCAATTTTCCCGCCACTTTAACCAGATAGAAGATCATCTTGAGCAGCAGAATTTGCTACAACAATTCTTTCAACAACCCCTTATTTTTCAGGAATTAGCGGCATGAAGTATGCGCAGACGGGCACCGGCTCTCCAGCTAAAGATCCGACTAGTAAACAGCAGTCTCTGCAACAGAGTGTTACCGAAGCCATGCAGCGCTACTTTTCTGATCTCGACGGTCAGGCAACTCACGATCTCTATGACATAGTGATGGCCGAAGTCGAACCACCGCTGCTCAAAGCAGTAATGGCTTACACCAGACAAAATCAAAGCAGAGCTGCGGAAACACTCGGCCTTAATCGTGGCACCCTGCGTAAAAAGTTAAAACAATACGACCTTCTGTAATCTTCCCCGAGGACTCTATGAGCGACCTGAAAAAAGTTTCACGCGCCTTAATCAGCGTTTCTGACAAAACCGGCATTGTCGACTTTGCCCGCGCACTCACCGCACAGGGTGCCGAAATACTCTCTACTGGCGGCACCTTTCGCTTGCTGAAAGACAACGGCATTGCAGCCACCGAAGTATCAGATTACACCGGTTTCCCCGAAATGATGGACGGTCGCGTCAAGACGCTGCACCCGAAAGTTCACGGCGGTATTCTCGGACGCCGCGGTACCGACGATGAAGTGATGGCCGAGCACGGCATCAAGCCCATCGATATGGTGGTGGTTAACCTCTATCCGTTTGCTGCGACTGTTGCCGACCCCAAATGCACCTTGCCAACTGCGATCGAGAACATTGATATCGGTGGGCCGACCATGGTTCGTTCAGCGGCTAAAAACCACAAAGACGTGGCCATAGTGGTAAATGCCAGTGACTACCAAGGTGTACTGGATGAGATGTCTGCCAATGATGGCCAACTGAATTACAGCACTCGCTATCAGTTAATGGTTAAAGCCTTTGAGCACACTGCAGCTTACGACGGCATGATCGCTAACTACTTCGGCGCCCGTGATATCGAGAACAAGGCGCGCAACTTCTCTGATACTTTTAATGTTCAATACTACAAGACTCAAGAGATGCGCTACGGTGAAAACCCGCATCAGAAAGCGGCATTCTATGTTGAAGCCAACCCTACAGAAGCCAGTGTCGCCACGGCCAAGCAGTTACAGGGTAAAGAATTATCCTTTAACAATATTGCCGATACCGACGCCGCCCTTGAATGTGTAAAACAATTTGATCAACCGGCCTGCGTTATTGTTAAGCATGCCAATCCCTGCGGTGTTGCCGTGGCGACGGATATTAACCTAGCCTACCAGCTGGCCTTTGCCACGGACCCAGAGTCCTCTTTCGGAGGCATTATTGCCTTTAACCGTGAGTTAGATGCAGCCACTGCTGCGGATATCTGCGAGAAGCAATTTGTGGAAGTGATTATTGCTCCCTCGGTGTCTGCCGAAGCGGTTGCCGTGATCACTGCGAAAAAGAATGTACGTCTGTTGGAGTGTGGAACCTGGGGTAGTGAACGACCACAAGACTTTGACTACAAGCGTGTTAATGGCGGCCTGTTAATTCAGGATCGCGATAACGGCATGGTTGCAGAGAAAGATCTGAAAGTTGTCAGTGATCGCGTACCGAGCAATGACGAAATGGCCGACATGATGTTCGCTTGGAAAGTCGCCAAGATGGTCAAATCTAACGCGATAATTTATGCCAAAGACAACCGCACTGTAGGCGTTGGCGCTGGCCAGATGAGTCGTATTAATTCCGCGCGTATTGCTGGCATTAAAGCCGAGCATGCGGGACTCAAAGTGGCGGGTGCGGTAATGGCATCAGATGCCTTCTTCCCCTTCCGCGACGGTATTGATAATGCAGCTGCTGCTGGTATTAGCTGTGTGATTCAGCCAGGGGGGTCAATGCGAGATGATGAGGTGGTTGCCGCCGCAAACGAACATGGCATGGCGATGGTATTTACCGGAATGCGCCACTTTAGGCACTAACAGGCTAGCTTTTTCTGCCAGCGTTAAAATGTACTCAGTGGTTGCTTTTAGACAGAAGCGTACTCACTGGGTACATTTTTTTATCTTGCCAGAAAAACAATCTCTGTCTGAGCGAACATCTAGAAAAGAAACCGTTTTCTAATCTCTAAAGCAGATCATTCTTGGTCATTTTAAACGCTGCCAGAGCCCTTTCTCGAGATTCCTTGATGTCGACAATCGGCGCGGGGTAGTCAGTGCCAATTTTGACTCCTGCCGCTGCTAGAACCTCAGCCGGCGCCAACCAGGGGGCATGTATGTACTTGGCGGGCATCTCCGCTAATTCGGGAACATGGCGACGAATATAGTCACCCTGCTTATCAAACTTTTCACTCTGAGTTATGGGATTAAAGATCCGGAAAAACGGTGCCGCATCAGCACCGCAACCGGCGATCCACTGCCAGCTTGCACTATTGGCCGCCAGATCCGCATCCACCAGACAGTCCCAAAACCAGCGCTCGCCACTGTGCCAATGGATCAATAAATTCTTCACCATAAATGAACCCACCACCATGCGCACCCGGTTGTGCATATAGCCAGTATTCCAAAGCTCACGCATACCGGCATCCACTAGGGGATAGCCGGTTTTACCTTTCTGCCAGGCTTTGAGCTCGGCGTCAGTATTGGCAGCCCATGGAAAAACGTCAAACCGCTGCTGCAAATTGTCAGTGGGTAATTTGGGGAAATGATAGAGCAGATAATAGGAAAACTCACGCCATCCCAGCTCGCTCAAAAACGTATCCAGATTGCTTTCATTGTCGATTAAGGCCGCGGCATCATTGGCTGCATACCAGGCGGTATTCACCGACATCTGACCGAAGTGAAAGTAAGGGGACAGACGTGAGACATTCTTCTTGCTGGGAAAGTTGCGGCCTTCGCGATAATCCTGGATGCCGCTAAAGACAAAATCATCTAAGCGATCTCTGGCACCATCTTCGCTGATATCCCAATCACCATGGAGCTTTTTATCCCAGCCAATTGTCGGCAATAGCGACAGATCTTCAACTGCCAAGCTGTTCTCAGCCTTAACCAAATTCATAGTCACAGGAACAGGTAGCGGCTGTCTCGGCGCGACCTTTTGCAGACAGCCTCTGCGGTAGTAGGGAGTGAAAACCTTGTAGGGGGTGCCATCTTTTTTCAGTACCTGCCAAGGCTCCCACAACAGGGAGCCATTAAAACTCTGCACCTCGAGTCCCGCCTCTTTCAGACTGCTCTTTATCTTGGCGTCGCGCTCGATGCTTCGCGGCTCGTAACAGCGATTCCAATAAACCGCTTTCGCTGACATTGCGGTACTAAGATCGGAGAGGATTGTCAGGGCATCGCCACTGTAAATAGTCAACTTGCCGCCAAGACTTTTGTCCAGCGACTGCAACGCATGGTGCAACCACCAGCGACTAGCACCTCCGAGAGTCCAATCCTGCTCGCCGCTTTCGTCAAAGATAAACACAGGAATAACCGCGCCGGATTCACAGGCTGCAGCTAGTGCGGGATTGTCGGCAAGGCGAAGGTCTTGGCGAAACCAGCAGATGGTCGATTCTGAGATTGGTAGTGAGATTTGAATATCCTCTATTCTTTTATTGTCTGTTTACGGGCAGCAAGCGCAGAGTAGATCCTCTAATCGGGAATTAACTCAGGGCCCTATTACAGCATATTTAGCGGTTTACTCTGCTACAATCTGCGCCATTATTTTTGACTTTGGATTTAGACAAATGAATGTATTGGTTATTGGCTCAGGTGGTCGCGAACACGCTCTAGCATGGAAAGTCGCTCAGAGCAGCGATGTGGAAACTGTCTATGTGGCTCCGGGTAATGCCGGCAGCGCCAGAGAAACTAAGGTGGAAAATATCGCCCTAGGTATAGATGACTTTGCGGCGCTGGCTGATTTTGCTGCCAATAATAATGTCGCTTTGACAATCGTCGGTCCAGAGCAGCCATTGGTCGACGGTATCGTCGACTTCTTTAACCAGCGTCAGCAACCAATATTCGGCCCCTCCAAGGGCGCCGCACAACTTGAGGGCTCCAAAGCTTTCACCAAAGATTTTTTGTCACGTCAAAATATTCCCACCGGCTATTACCAGAACTTTTCCGATATAGATGAAGCCATGGCGTACCTGCAACAGGTAGGCGCACCAATTGTGATTAAAGCCGACGGATTGGCCGCAGGTAAAGGTGTGATTGTGGCCATGACCATGAGCGAAGCTGAAGCTGCGGTAAAAGATATGCTGGCGGGCAATGCCTTTGGCGAAGCTGGTCATAGAGTGGTGATCGAAGAGTTTCTCGACGGTGAAGAGGCGAGCTTTATTGTCATGGTTGACGGTAAAAATGTTCTGCCTATGGCGACTAGTCAAGACCACAAACGCGCCGGCGATGGCGATACCGGACCCAATACTGGCGGTATGGGGGCTTACTCTCCTGCACCAGTGGTCGACGATGTGATTTATCAGCGCATCATGGACGAGGTGATTTATCCAACGGTTAAAGGCATGGCCGACGAAGGCAATGATTACACCGGCTTTCTTTACGCCGGACTGATGATCATGGCCGATGGCACGCCGAAGGTAATTGAATACAACTGCCGCTTCGGCGATCCTGAGACCCAGCCGATCTTAATGCGTTTAAAATCTGATCTGGTCAGCCACTGTCTTGCAGCACTGGACGGCACCTTGGATTTAGAACAGACAAGTTGGGATCCGCGTCCTGCGGTGGGTATAGTTCTGGCTGCCGGTGGCTATCCCGGCAGCTATGGTAAAGGCGATGCCATAACCGGTCTCGATACCGAAAGCACTGCCATCGGCAAAGTATTTCACGCTGGCACAGCGATTAAAGATGCTGAGGTTGTCACTAACGGCGGTCGTGTGCTCTGCGCCACGGCACTGGGCAACACGGTTGCTGAGGCGCAGCAGGCAGCCTATCAGCTGGCAGCCAGTGTTGATTTCAAGAATCTTTACAAACGTTCGGACATTGCTTGGCGCGCGATAAAGCGCGAGCAGCAGGGCTAAGCCTCCAATGACACTGTGGCAGCAATTTCTCAGCGTCGAAATTGAGTTCCATTCATTTGGTGCGCAACATCTTGGCGCTCTATCAGTGTTTGCACTCTGTATGCTGGCAGCGGTCTGGTGTATCCGCAACTTTGATAAGCGCCAGAATCTGCTTTTTAGCCGAGGACTGTCGATTTTTCTAGCGATCACTGTGATTATTTTTAGCGCCATCAAGATCTACTTTAATCGTTTTAATCTACTCATCGACCTGCCTTTATCCCTTTGCAATCTATTTGCTATATTGGCACCGCTGCTATTTTGGCACCCTAATCAACGGCGCCTAGAGGTGATCTACTTTCTGGTAATGGCCGGCACAGTGCAGGCCATGCTAACCCCCGATCTCTATGTGGGTTTTCCCAGCAACGAGTTTTTTAAATATTGGATCGTCCATGGCGGTCTGGTAGTGCTGGTAATACACAGTATCTTTGCCTTTCAAATGTACCCGCGCCTCAAGGGAATCCTGATTACCTTTGGCTGGTTGAACCTCTATGCACTGGCACTCTACGGACTGAATCTGCTGATAGGTGCCAACTACTTGTATTTGATGAATAAGCCGGGCAACGCATCTATTCTGGATCTGCTTGGACCATGGCCGCTGTATATATTGGTGGGCGAATTGCTGGCGATGGTTTTCTTTGCCTTGTTTTATTTGCCGTTTATCTACGTCAACAAGACGGATCAGTCCGCCAAGACGTAAAAATAGACAAGCGCGGCCAAAGCCACTACAGTCCCTTTAGGAATCTGGCTAACCAACACACTCTTTTAGAAGACCGATAGAAGACCTCTTATGTCCCAGTCAAAACTCAAACTCTCTGTATTTGATCAATTTATAGTGCACGCTGATCAGGCCCTGCGGACTATTGCTGGTAGTGCTCCAACGCCACAGCGTAGTTCACCAGCCAAGGGCAGAGCAGAGGGCGAGCTATCGGAGCATGAGCGCAAGCATGCTGCCGGTTTGATGCGGGTAAACCATGCTGGTGAGGTCTGTGCTCAGGCGCTCTATCAGGGTCAGGCTCTGACTGCTAAATTGCCCGAAGTGGGTGAGCAAATGGAAGCAGCGGCAGCTGAAGAGATTGATCACCTGGCCTGGTGTGAGGAACGGATTAAGCAGCTTGATGGCAGCACCAGCCTTTTAAATCCGGTTTGGTATGCCGCCTCATTCGGGATTGGCGCAGCCGCAGGACTAATCAGTGACAAGCTCAGTCTTGGATTTGTTGCCGCCACTGAAGAGCAGGTATGCAATCATCTACAAGAGCATTTAGATAAACTGCCAGAGGATGATCACAAAAGCCGTGCGGTTATTGAGCAAATGCTAGTGGACGAGAAACATCATGCCGAAAGCGCCCTTGATGCCGGTGGCTATCCTTTCCCCACGCCGGTCAAGAAACTGATGACCATGGTTTCTGCTGCCATGACAGCGAGTAGTTACAGAATCTAACTCTGGTCACTCAACTAGCCGCGATAAAAATAGCTCTCAATCAAACAGCATTGACTGCGGCTCGTGGGGATTTTCCATATCACGAGCCAGATCGACAATCTTCTCCGACAACCACTGATGAATAGGAGAGCCCAAGGTGCGCTTGTGCTGCAGTAGTACTAGAGGCACAGTGCCCTCGTGGGGAAGGTCATCAGGATAGGTTTTAGTAACAATCCGATAGAGCTCGCGCTCCATACCAGAACCAAACTTGGCCGATACCATCAAACAATCAGATGCGCAGATAGTTTCAATCGCCGTCATCAACTGATTGGTTACCATCGCCTTAGAACGGCTGCGCCCCTGCTCTCGCAAAGCTCTATCAAAACGGGCATCGGTCCGCGCACTTACACGTTTCGCGATTAACAGATAATACTGCACATAGGGATATTGAAGAATCTCATCTAGGGTTACGCGGCTTTTTTTGGCCAAGGGATGTCCCTCACGCATCCATATAGAGGGACTAAATATAGCCAGGTGACGAGCGGTCACCTCAGTGGTGATCTCCCTCTTTATATCAATTGCAAAATCTAGCACACCTGCGGATAACTCCCCCGCCACAGAATCTGTCTCACTGGAAACCGACAGAATCACACCAGGCGCATATTTATTTAGCAGAGCAGTCAACTGAGACGCCAGAGAGATAGCAATAAATTCAGGCACAGCAATGGTGATCTCACCGACATAACCGGCCGGGTCAAACTCCCCATCGGTAACCATGTCGAGGATACCATCGAGTAACATTGGCAACCGCAACTGTAATTCCTGTGCCTTGGGGGTGGGAATTAATATATTGCCAGTGCGGGTAAATAGCGGATCATCCAGCTGCTGACGCAGGCGCTGCAACACTCGGCTCATGGCCGGCTGAGTAATAAACAGCCGCTGTGCCGCGCGGGTAACGCTTTTCTCTTCCAGCAGAGCTTGAAGAGCCACCAGTAAATTGAGGTCGAGACGGGAGAGTTTTTGTAAATTCATGGAGTATTCTCAAGGTCATTACAATTTGGTATATAAATAATGCAAACAATGCATTTGGATTATGACATAGCTACGCGTATCTTTACACCCATAGAGCGATTTGCTCATAAACACCCACGGAGATAGACCATGACACTCGTATACATACTAATCGGTTTTGCTGGATTAGCGGGTGCTGCAATTGCGAAAGATGACTTCGCGAACGTTAAAGCACCAAAACTCAAAGCTTCCGATAAGACGCTGACACACTAAGTCAGCGGCTTTGCACCAAACCCCTCTTAATCCTTGCTATAGGATTCTTTTATAGGGGCCCTTCTTGGGCCCCTTTTTTTTATTCCACAAAACCTTCCGACCTCTTCGCCAATTGCAACAGAAGTGAGGCGAAACCAGTCCTGTAGGCTATAGAGCCAGGTCATTACAAAATGGTATAACTAAGATGCAAATAATGCATTTGCAGTATGGAGATCAGTTTTCTACTATAACCCCATTGAAGACGTACAGATTTTTAGAGCGAGTGAAACGCAGCTCTTACCCAGTGTTACCCCTACCCCTTCCTTTGAGACCTTCTCAGGATTTTTTAGGAGCCTACCTTTAGGCTCCTTTTTTTTGCCTGAAATTTAGCGATTTTCAATAGAGAGGTCTTGGTTAAAGAGGCCTTTGGTTAACCGGCTAAGTCAGATCTCTATCACCTCGTAGCTATGACTCATCTCAACTCCCGCGGCATTGAGCATAATCGAGGCCGAACAATACTTTTCAGCTGAGAGCTCAACGGCGCGCTTAACCTGGCTCTCTTTAAGGCTGGTTCCGCTAACTAGAAAGTGCAAGTGGATTTTACTAAACACCGCGGGCACGGCATCAACTCGCTCAGCCTCGACCTCAGTGCGGCAATCAGTTACCTGCTGACGGCTCTTGGTGAGCATACTCATCACATCAAAGGACGCACAGCCACCCAAGCCCAATAAAAGCATCTCCATGGGGCGAACACCCATGTTGCGACCACCCTGAGCTTCAGCACCATCCATCACGACACTGTGACCACTGCCGGATTCGCCGAGAAACATAACGCCGTCTACCCACTTAATTGTTGCCTTCATATACAACCTCACTTTCAGTAGCGCAAAGATTACCATAGGGTCGATGCAAATTTTACTCGTGCCACCTTTTTTTTGACTACTATTAAATTCAGGAGTCGCAGATAAACAGTATCCAAAGCGGCATGTTGCTAAACTTGTAAATGGAGAAACAAATTGGCGCCTGCACCTCTGACACCACATATTGAGAATGTGGAAGAGTTTTTATCCCACTGCCACAGACGTCGGTATCCGGCGAAAAGCACCATAATCTACGCCGGTGACCAGGGAGATACCCTCTATTACATTATCAAAGGTTCGGTCACCGTGATGATTGAAGATGATAGTGACGGCAAAGAGATCATTCTCGCCTACCTTAACCCGGGTGATTTTTTCGGTGAAATGGGCCTCTTCGACCAGGAGCATCGCAGCGCTTGGATCCGCACCAAAACCGAATGCGAAGTGGGGGAAATCAGCTACGCGAAGTTCATAGAGCTGAGCAATAAACACCCCGCATTTCTCTTCGCCATCAGCAAGCAGGTTGCTCAACGCCTTAGAGATACCACACGCAAAGTCCGGGATTTAGCTTTTCTTGATGTCACAGGTCGAGTGGCGAGAACCTTGCTTGATCTTTGCAAAGAACCAGACGCCATGACCCATCCAGACGGCATGCAAATTAAAATTACGCGCCAGGAGATCGGACGCATAGTTGGCTGCTCAAGAGAGATGGTTGGCCGGGTATTGAAAGAGCTTGAGACTCAGGGACTGGTTTCCGTGTCGGGCAAAACCATGGTGGTGTTTGGGACTCGCTAAGCGAACATTTCTGCCAACCGCTGACCAGGCTCTTCACTTCGCATAAAGGCCTCACCCACCAAAAAGCTATTCACATTGTGGCCGCGCATAGCAGCCACATCGTCGGCACTGTGTATGCCACTCTCGGTGATAACAATTTTCCCAGCAGGGATTTTATCGAGCAGCTGATAGGTGTTGTCGAGGGAAACCTCAAAACTGTGTAAGTTACGATTATTGATACCGACCATTGGGTTATGCAACTTAAGCGCTATTTCCAGCTCAGCGCCATCGTGAACTTCGATCAGAACGTCCATACCCAATGATATCGCCAACTCATGGAGGTGGGTTAGCTGTTCTTCGGTCAATGCTGAGACAATTAATAGAATACAATCGGCGCTCATGGCGCGAGCTTCGTAGACCTGGTAATCATCGATAATAAAATCTTTGCGGATAACCGGCAGTTGCGTGGCCTCACGCGCCATCTGCAGATACTGATCTGCACCCTGAAAGAAATCTACGTCGGTCAGCACGGACAGGCAGGCTGCACCACCCTGTTCATAGCTTTCGGCGATGGCGGCTGGATCAAAGTCTTCACGAATAACCCCTTTACTCGGAGAGGCCTTTTTAATTTCAGCAATCACTGCAGATTGGCCAGCGGCAAGCTTGGCTTCAAGTGCTGCGGCAAATCCTCTAGGAGAGTCCGCGGACTGCGCTTTTTCAATTAGCTGAGCAATAGAAACCAAGGCACTGCGCTCGGCAATTTCTTCATGCTTGCGGGCGAGGATTTTTTTTAGAATGGTAGGTGTATCTGAGCTCATTTCAATTTCTCTTTATTTTTAAGCGTCTTGCTGAACCTGAGTAAAGGTCGCTAGATCAGTTAATTTAGCCCGCGCCAATCCTGCGCCAATGGCGTCCTGCGCCATGGCCACACCCTCTTTAATACTACCGGCACAGCCAGCTACATAAAGTGCCGCACCGGCATTAAGAGCGATCAGATCAGCGGCCTTTGCACCATTGGCAGCTGCCTGTTTGCCCAAGGCATCTTTAATCAGCTCTAGGGACTGCTGCGCGTTATCCACGCTCAAACCATCGAGGCTCTGACGCTCTATCATAAAGTCTTCAGGGGCAATATTGTATTCCCTAATAATACCCTCTTTGTATTCAGCTACTGCAGTCTCCGTGGCAATACTAATTTCATCTAAGCCGTCAGCGGAGTGCACTACCATAATATGCTCGGCACCCAAACGTCCGAGCACCTCGGCCATAGGCTTGCACAGAGCTTGGTCATAAACACCAATGAGCTGGCGGGTAACTCCAGCGGGATTGGTCATGGGGCCAAGGATATTAAAAATGGTTCGCAGGCCCAGTTCACGACGCGGACCAATTGCATGTTTCATGGCACTGTGATGAGCTGGCGCAAACATAAAGCCAACACCCAACTCCTTTACGCAGAGCGCCACTTGCTCGGGACTGAGATTTAAATTAACCCCAGCGGCTTCGAGTACATCGGCGGCACCACTGTTGCTGCTAACAGATCGATTGCCGTGTTTAGCAACTGAACCACCGGCCGCGGCAACCACGAGGGTGGCGGCAGTAGAGACATTAAACAGATTGGATTCATCGCCACCAGTGCCGACTATATCCACTAGACCTTCGCCGGATACTTTCACGCCAGTCGCCAGCTCGCGCATAACTTCAACGGCGCCAGCTATCTCATCGATACTCTCGCCTTTCATACGCAGAGCAATTAGAAAAGCACCGATCTGAGCATCACTGGCATTGCCGGTCATAATCTGGCGCATCACATCGCGCATTTCCGGAGCGCTGAGATGTGTGCCCAGTACAACGATTTCTAATGCCTGTTTGATATCCATATTTAACCTTTGAGGAAATTATTTAGCAGGTCATGGCCGTGCTGGGTCAGTATTGATTCGGGATGAAATTGCACACCTTCGATTGGCAGTGTTTTGTGACGCACCCCCATAATCTCATCGAGACTGCCATCTTCATGTTCGGTCCAAGCTGTGATTTCAAGACAGCTTGGCAGGCTGCTCTGCTCGATGACCAAGGAATGATATCGGGTTGCCTCAAACGGATTAGTCAATCCGGCAAATACGCCACTATTACTGTGGTGCATTGGTGAGGTTTTGCCGTGCATCACTTGCTTTGCTCGGACAATCTTGCCACCAAAAGCCTGAGCAATACTCTGGTGACCAAGGCAAACACCGAGAATCGGCAGACGACCGGCAAAGTGCGTAATGGTCTCGACAGAAATACCTGCTTGATTAGGGGTACAGGGGCCTGGTGAGATAACAATTTTCTCCGGCGCCAAACGCTCGATATCAGCAATGCTAATCTC
The DNA here is from genome assembly GCA_000511875.1 of Gammaproteobacteria bacterium MOLA455. Classification (GTDB taxonomy): domain Bacteria; phylum Pseudomonadota; class Gammaproteobacteria; order Pseudomonadales; family Porticoccaceae; genus HTCC2207. The sequence continues at coordinate 1,741,581 of AZIN01000001.1, read as the reverse complement.
GTCATTGCGATAGACCTGGACATCGGCCTTTAGCTCGGCGAGGTACTGGACAATGTTGTAGGTAAACGAGTCATAGTTATCGATCATTAAAATCATTTCGACTCTCCAGAGGCTTTCTCGCAAACCATTGCTGCTGCGCGCATGAGCGCTCGGGCTTTATTATTGGTCTCTTTCCACTCAAGCTCGGGCACCGAATCGGCTACTACACCGGCGCCAGCCTGAACATGGAGCATGTTGTCTTTGATAACCGCAGTGCGGATGGCGATAGCGGTATCCATATTGCCGTTCCAACCTATATAACCCACCGCTCCGCCGTAGATATTACGCTTCACTGGCTCGAGCTCATCAATAATTTCCATGGCGCGAATTTTTGGCGCACCGCTCAAGGTGCCGGCGGGCAATGTCGCTTTAAGCACTTCCAGAGCACCCATACCATCGTTTACTCGGCCAACTACATTAGAGGTAATATGCATAACATGGGAGTAGCGCTCAACGACCATCTTTTCAGTGACTTCGACAGTACCTGTTTTACTGATGCGGCCGACATCGTTGCGACCTAAATCAATCAGCATTAGGTGCTCTGCAATTTCCTTAGGGTCGGCGAGCATCTCATCTTCCATAGCCTGATCTTCTTCAATCGTTGCGCCGCGTTTACGGGTGCCAGCTATAGGTCGAACCGTAACTTCGCCATCTTCGAGACGAGCGAGAACCTCTGGGGACGAACCGACAATATGAAAGCCGTCGAGGTCGAGGAAGTACATGTAGGGAGAGGGATTAAGCCGGCGCAGCGCGCGGTAGAGATTGATCGGCTCGGCGCGAAAAGGGGCTGAGAGACGCTGGGATGGCACCACCTGCATTACATCACCGGCCATGACATAGTCTTTGACTTTATTGACTGCGGCTTTGAAATCCTGCTCACCAAAACTCGAGACAAAATCTTTTTCAGAGATCCCGTCACCAGACATATTCATCGGTGGCAGTTGCGGTGCTGGCTGTTCAAGCTTGACCTCAAGCTCATCTAGGCGGGCTTGCGCTTTAGCTAGAGCATCTTGGTCTTTAGCATCCACATGAACTACTAACATGATGGTGCCAGAGAGGTTATCGAAGATCGCCACCTCATCCGAAGCCATCAGCAAGATATCTGGAGTCCCCAGTGCGTCTGGGGGCGCGCTATGGGCTAACTTAGGCTCCACAAAACGCACCGTGTCATAGCCAAAGTAGCCCACTAGGCCACCAGTGAATCGCGGCAAGTTTGGCAGGTCGGGCATACTAAATAGCTGGCGGAATCGCTCCACCTCAGCTAGGGGATCACTAGTCTGACGATTAACCATAGGCTTGCTGTCGCGAATAATTTCCAGTCGGCTACCGAAGACTTTGAGAACTGTGGAGGTGTGCAGGCCAATCAGAGAATAACGGCCCCACTTCTCGCCGCCCTGCACTGATTCAAATAGGTAGGAGTTTGGCCCAAAAGCCAACTTCAAATAAACACTAAGGGGGGTTTCTAGATCAGCCAGCACTTCGCGGGTAACGGGAATACGGTTGTATTCTTGGCAGGCTAATTCGGCAAATTTTTCGGGTGTCATAATAGGATCCTTGTTCTTTAACAGAATGTGGTGGCACAGACGTCAGCACGCCTCAATGGCTCTAGTTGCGCCAACGCCACCTGTGACAATTGCTGTCAAACTGTTTAGAACTCGAATCTTTCACGTACTATCTCCGAAACTGAGGTTGCTATTGTAAGCATTTGCACCGATGCGACAACCGTCCGTGCGAAAGATTATCAATTACCCTTGCTATTCACTCGCTGTGGGCGCTTTACTCGCTGAAGGCTCTTTTACTCGCTGAAGGCTCTTTATTCGCTGAAGGCTCTTTATGCCTGTGCCAATTCGCTGCGCATCTTAGCGATAACCTCAGCATAGTCATCGGCGCCATAGATTGCCGAACCGGCGACAAAGGTATCTGCTCCGGCCGCAGCGATCTCACGGATATTTTTTACGGTTACACCACCATCGATTTCTAGACGAATATCATGGCCACTACTATCGATCATCTGACGCGCTGCCGCTAGTTTATTCAGTGTAGCCGGAATAAATTTCTGACCGCCAAAACCTGGGTTGACTGACATCAGTAACAGCATATCCATTCGATCCATCACCCAGCGCACGGTCTCTAGACTGGTTGCTGGATTTAAGACTAAGCCGGCCTTGCAGCCGAGATCGCGAATCAGCTGCAGCGAGCGATCGACGTGATTGGAAGCTTCGGGATGAAAGGTAATGTAGGTTGCGCCAGCATCGGCAAACATGCGGATCAAATCATCCACAGGCTGCACCATCAGATGCACATCGATGGGGGCGGTGACACCATGGTCACGCAGTGCTTTACAGACCATAGGTCCGATCGTCAGATTGGGCACATAATGGTTGTCCATAACATCAAAATGGACAACATCTGCACCGGCTTCAAGAACCGCATCAACCTCTTCGCCGAGGCGGGCAAAGTTGGCAGATAGGATGGATGGAGCAATCAAAAATTCAGTCATATAACACCAGAAGTCAATTCAGGCGTAATCATGCGGGACTTCGGTATGGGGTGCAAATACTTTGCCTATCAAAGAGGTCTGAGCTTCAAGAAAAGCCCAAAAGAAAAAAGACCAACTGTTCCCAGATGGTCTTTTCTCAACTGACAACTTATGGCGATTTAGTTGTGTTTTTGCTGATGCTTTTCTTTTATTTTCTCGCGGCGCTCCTGCTTGGCCGCACGAGCTTCTTCTTGAGTGAGAGACCCATTGCCATCGCTGTCCATTTTAGAGAAGCGTTCACGACGCTTATCCGCCATTTTCTCTAGAGCTTGCTCATGCTCCTCAGTAGAGACGGCGCCATCACCATCTTGATCAGCCTGTTTGAAAATGCCTTTATGGTGGCGAGCCTTGCCATCATTATCACCGCCGTGGTGATCGGCCAGGGCGCCCAGTGAAACCACAGCCAGCAGAGTAAAAACCAGTAGATTACGCATACACTTTCCTCTTGTTTAAATTGGTAGAGCCTATTTAGTGGAGCTCATTAAGTAACGCCAGACCCTACCAATCGGTTGACACTCAAGAGTAGACATAATCCTTAAACTGATCGCGCAAATCTTTCTTGCTGATCTTTCCGGTTGCTGTATGAGGAATCTCTTCGACAAAAACACAGTCTTCAGGTGTCCACCATTTGGCGATCTTGCCCTCGAGAGAAGCCAGTATGGCGTCTTTATCAGGACTAGATCCTTCAACAGGAATAACGATCAACAGGGGCCGCTCAGTCCACTTGGGATGCGAGACGCCAATGACTGCCGCCTCTTGAACATCTGGGTGAGCCATAGCGGCATTCTCCACATCAATAGAGCTGATCCACTCACCGCCAGATTTAATAACGTCTTTGATGCGGTCAGTAATGGTCACATAACCCTGTTCGTCTATGGCCGCCATATCACCAGTATTGAACCAACCGTCTGCATCTACTGCGGGCTTATCATCAAGACGATAGTAGCCACTACAGACCCAGGGGCCTTTCACAAGCAAGACACCGGAGGCAACACCATCCCAGGGTAGCTCGTTGTTGTCGCCATCGACAATTTTCATTTCGACACCAAAGACCACACGACCGGCGCGAACACGCCAGGTGTCCTGTTCATCCTGGGTGCCATCCTTCATCCACTCCTGGGGTCGATTATAAGATCCCAGAGGACTCATTTCAGTCATACCCCAGCCCATATGTACCATAACGCCGTGCTTTTCCATTTCCTGCATCAGCGACAGCGGGCAGGCAGAGCCACCAGAGACTACAGACTTAAGCGTCTCTATAGTTTTTCCTGTGGCATTGAGATATCCCACGAGGGCCAGCCAAACAGTGGGCACGCCGAGGGAATAGTTAACTTTTTCTGAGTTAATTAGATTGGTCAATGTTTCGCCATCGGCCATTTTTGGGCCCGGGAACACAAGCTTAGCGCCAACCATTGGACCGTTGTAGGCTGTTCCCCACGCGTTAACATGAAACATTGGCACTATGGGCATCACCACATCTTTCGAGGCGAGGTTCATCACGTCTGGCGTTGAGCCAACAATGGAGTGTAAAACCGTACTGCGATGGCTGTAGAGAACGCCCTTAGGGTTGCCAGTGGTGCCAGAGGTGTAACACATGGAGCTGGCACTGTTCTCCTCTAGTTCTGGCCAGTCAAAGTTATCTGGCTCTCCTTCAATAAAGGTCTCGTAGCAGTGAGCATTTGCAAGACTGGTCTCCGGCATATTGGCCGCATCAGTCATGATTACATAGCCTCTAACCGTGGAAAGGCTACCTTGAAGCTGCTCCAATAGAGGAACAAACATGGGGTCAGTGAAAATAAACTGATCTTCGGCATGATTGATAATAAAGTCGATCTGCTCTGGGAAAAGACGCGGGTTAACCGTATGACAAACCTGCCCTGAACAAGAAATTGCGTAATAGAGCTCAAAGTGACGGTAGTCGTTCCAAGCCAGAGTGGCAATCCTGTCTCCCGACTGAAAACCCACCTTTTGCAAAGCATTAGCCATTTGGCGTACACGGCGGAAGGCGTCTTTATAAGTATATTTATGCAGTGGATTGTCGCCGGTTACTGAAACAATCTCGCTCTTACCGTTAATTAGGTCAGCGTGTTTCATTATTGACGTTATAGTCAGCTGGGAGTCCATCATTAAGCCATTCATGCTCTGTTCCTCAAGGTGTCTTTCCTATTATGGTTTTTTAATTGTTATTATCAGATGTAGTTCTAAGCCTAACATTGGGGCAGGCTGCTTAATACTACCAATCTGTGGACGGCAGGTCACCCACCCTGAGAGGACATATAGCGGGGAATTTTGCTCGGCAAATTAATTACGGATTTTGAGGAATGGTGCGTAGATGGGCTTCAATTTCTGCAAAATCCGGCAGGTCCAAATGCTGGCCATCAAGGTCAAAGCTTAGACTGATGCAGGCGGCGATTTCCACTTCGTCCTGAGCGGATAGAGCACTGTCTTCTTCAACTCTAATAGTATGGGGAAACCCTTTGCAGATAATCCCGTAGTAGCGATGTTCATGCCCTTCGACTAGGCTTTTGAGCACAACTATCCGCATACTGCTGCCAAAATCTGTCCAGGGTTTTGCCTGCTGCAGTGCCGCAAAATCAATCAGCGGGATAGTGAGATTGCGCCATTTAATCCAGCCACACATCCACTGGGGTTTTTCCTCGTCGGCGATTAGCTCCTGATTGAGAATAATCTCGGCAATGGCGGGCATGGGAACCAATAGATTCGATTGCCCTGTGTTAATTGACAGACAGTCGACCTGAGCAATAGGATTTTTTTGATCTAGAAAAAACAAACTCATTGGCTACAAGCCTCCATATGAACAATATCCGTATTTAGTCTTTGAGCAAGCTCTTTAACCGTCCCGATAAAATCGGGGTTACAGCGCTCCATGACTGCTTGAGGCATGGCCGCAACTGTGCAAGAAGCCGGCTCCTGAACCCAGACCTGTCCCCCATACTGTTTGATCGACTGACAGCCCCGAGCCCCATCGTCACCCATGCCAGTAAATATAATGGCTCCGCAATCGCGCCTGTATAACAGAGCCAGGCGATTAGCTAGCTGGTCGATGGAGGGCGCGTAATGACCATGCCAAGAGGATGCGAAGCGCAGTATCCAACCCTGCCGGCTCACGCGAGTGTCAAACTCTGGAGATATTACAGTTACTGTCCCAGGTTTTATGAACTCTCCAGTAGAGGGTACCCTTGCCGGCCAGCCTGCATGGGTTTCTATCATCTTCAATAAAACCCCGACTTGCTGCACCCCTATGTGTTGAGCATAGACGAAAGCCAGATCATCCCGCGGAGAAATTTGACTTAAAAATTGACGTATCGCCTGCAGGCCTCCGGTAGACGCGCCCAGCAACCAGACATTTTTCATCTTTTCCTGCGCTTCCCCTTTAACCTTTGGCCGGTTCATAGATTGCCTCTAGATTTGGGTAGAAAGTAACTCGTCCAATGTCTCCACCAAATGCTCCTCTTGGTAGGGCTTGCCCATATAGTGGTCTACACCCAGTTCCATAGCGCGCTGTCGGTGCTTATCGCCGGTTCGCGAGGTAATCATAATAATCGGAATATTGCGCAGCTCATCACTGGCACGAACCCGGCTCGCAACCTCGAAACCATCCATGCGCGGCATCTCAATATCTAACAGAATGACGGCGGGAATCTCATCTTGCATTGCCTTTAAGGCTTCAATGCCATCTTTAGCGGTAAGCACTCTATAGCCTTGGCGCCGCAGAATACGACTGGTGACTTTTCGTACCGTAACCGAATCGTCCACTACTAATATGCTGGTTGAGAGCTCATTGATTGAGCGCGATTCATGCTCAAGTGCCTTCTCCCCGCTATGACCAATACGTGGCAGATCAACAATGGAAACTCGCGCTAATTCATTGAGATCAATAATCACCACCACCTGGCCATCACTTAAGATAGTCGCGCCGCCCAATCCTGGAACGCTGGAAAACTGAGAGCCAAGAGTCTTCACGACAATTTCTTTAGTACCAATAATTTCATCAACCTGCACTGCAAAGCGTCGGTTATCCGAATGGAACAGCACTAGCGCAGCATCCTCGCCGAGACTGTCAGGGCGCTTCAATATCTCCGGATTGAGCAAGGTTCCCAAATAGCAGAGTTCATAGTCCGAACCGGCATAGCTAATCACACTGCCATTGGCCACGGCCTCATCAACCGCTCTGCGAGGCATAAAGTGAACGCCATCAATTGAGTTGAGCGACAAACCATAATGATCGCCTGTGACATTAATCATCAGCGCGCGGTTTACCGACAATGTAAAGGGTAAGACGATGGTGAACGTTGTACCAAACCCCACAGAGGTTTCAATATCGACCCGACCACCGCATTGGCGCACCTCACTATTGACCACATCGAGCCCGACACCGCGGCCAGATATCTGGCTAACCGAGTCGGTGGTTGTAAAACCGGGATGAAAAATAAACTGGGAAATTTCATAGGCTGATAGCGCAGCATCTTCTGCGATTAAATCTTTCTCTAGGGCACGGCGACGAATCTTCTCTACATTTAAACCGCGACCGTCGTCAGCCAAGTGGATAACGATATCGCCACCTTGCCGGTAAGTAGTAATAACAATGCTGCCACTGGCAGGCTTGCCCGCTTCCAAGCGCTCGGCTTCGGTTTCGATGCCATGATCAACCGAGTTGCGAATCATATGCTCCAATGGGGCGACCATCCGATCAAGAACAGATCTATCCATTTCCCCTTGAATATTGTCCATGCGCAATTCAACTTTTTTGCCCAGCTCTATACCTACCTGTCGAACAATGCGACGTAGTCGTGGGACAATTCTGGCGAAGGGCACCATACGAGTTTTCATCAAGCCTTCTTGCAGATCAGTATTGATCCGCGACTGATGTAACAGCAGAGTTTCGGTGCCAATTAATTTTTCATTCAGCGTCTCTTTAAGATCGTTTAAATCCGACGCGGACTCCATCAGCGAGCCAGTCAACTGCTGTAAGTGTGAATAGCGATCCATCTCTAACGGGTCAAAGTTATCGGCCTCACCAGAGGCTTCAATCTGCTCCCGGCGATAATCAATCTGGGCTTCGGTTTCAGTACCCAGGCGCCTAACCTGTCCCTGGAGACGATCGACTGTGGCATCCATTTCATCGAGAAACTGAGTGAATTCGCTGAGCTGCTCTTCGACGCGGCCGCGGAAAATAATATTTTCCCCAGATAAATTGACCAGTGTATCCAGCACCTCGGCACCAATTCGAACAACCTCTTTGATTTCACCTTGAATGGCATTCTGGTCAAGAGCAGACTTCTTTTTGGCGCTCGAGAAATCGGGAGTTAATTGCGCTGCCCCTCCAGGCTTATCCATCTCGGGAATCACCAGGGACTTCATAAAGTCAGCGCCAGAGTCGACTCCATTCTGACTATCACTCTCGCCCTGCTTATCAGCAAGGCTGCTGATACCCGTCAGGTCGCCTTGCTCAAAATCAACCAGCTGTTGTTGCAGTGCTTTGATATCTCCACCCAGGGCCATCTGCCGAACAATATCGTAGACGCTGACCAGCATTTCTTGATGTGAAATAATCGTTTTAAAAAAGCGCTTATTATAATCTTTGGTGTCGTCGATTAGAGATTCGATGGTATGAGCTCGATCGCCCAACCCGTTAAACCCAGCCATCCGCGCACCACCCTTTAAGGTATGCAGATCGCGCTTGAGTCGATCAGCTAGCTCAATCTCTTTGGGACTGGATTGCCAGGCCATCACCAACTCTTCAATATGACTGACAATATCATCTGCCTCTTCCACAAAAACGCCGACGATTTCATTGTCCAGCTCTATATCGACCAGTGACATTGAGCTGGTGACCACTTCAGTTATTTTCTCAACTTTACCCTGGTCTTCGAAGCTCTCCTCACTGCAGTCCAAGTCTATCAGTGGCTGGTCAATATTTTCTTCTGGCAATATTAATTCAGATTCATCGGATACTGCCGTTTGATCATCCCCAGGCTGGTCTTTAACAGGCCGCTCAGCAACAGAGAGAACCTCGGCAGTAGATTTCTCGGCAGGCTCTTTCGCTGCGCTTGGAATAGACTCTTGATCTTCGGAGACCTTAGTTAGCTCAGCCTTTTTAGCCAACTGTTCAGTGAGTTGCTCTTCTATATCCGCTAAACGCTTTTTGTCTACCTCAGGTAGTGAACTTAAATCCTGATCCGCCGCGAGCATATCAAAGAGATTCAATAGATACTCATGGCTCTCTTTTAATCCATCTACCACAGCCCGAGTAGGTAGAGCACCTATATCCATTAATAGCCTGTAAATCGGTGTCATCAGTCCAGCCAGTTCTAAAATCGGCCCAATATCAGCATCCACAAGCTGTTCCTGAATGGCTTTTAGATCAGTCAGAAGCTCATTGAACACTACTCTCGGAGGTGCGGTTTGACACTCCAAATAATCATACAGAGCAGGATAATCTTGCAGTGCTAGCAGACCTTCCGCCATCAATCGTCTAACTGCGGAAAAATCCTTGCCATCAGTATCGCAATAGTCTGCGCGCAATAGATGACCAACGGCTTTATCTCGCAACTCTAGCAAACGTGCACGGAACAGCGGCAGCCCTGGCAACTCAACTAGCTCACCACCTGTCATACGCGCAAGAATGGCACGGAAAAAATCTGCCGCATCTTCCACTAGGTGGACTATATCTTCATCGAGACAAATTTGATGGTGGTGTAATTCTTTAACAAACTCTTCAAGAGGTGTAACCAACTCACTCAGCTCAGAAAAGTCGGCCATTTCTGCAGTGCCTTTTAGCGTGTGCAGTGCTCGCTGAAGAGCGAGGGAGGGTGTTTTATAGAGTGGTGCCGAGCTGCGAGCTTGCAAGACAAAATCATCAATGGTTTTTAAATGGCCCTGAGCTTCATTGACAAAAATCTCTAACAGTATGGCTTCGTGCTCTCCCTGATCCCTAAGCTGTTGAGCCTCTAACTGGCCGTCAATTGGGCTCTGTTGTTCGACAATCTGCGGCTTGCTTGGGCCTTCTTCAGTGGCGGCTCCAGCACTACTAGAATCATTTAAATCCTTGAGAGCTTCTGTCGGATTTTCGAGATTTTCAGTACCGGGCTCTTCACTACATAACTCTTCAGCACATAACTCTTCAGCACATAACTCTTCATTATTTGCCTCTTCATTACTCGCCTCGTCAGCCCCCAGCTCTTTAGCATCGAGTTGTTCATTATCGAGCGCATGAATCTCAACTTTTTCGTCTTCTGACACTTTATCAGAACTGTCTTTGAGGCCAAATAATGCGGCGGCTAGTGGGCTCATAGATTCTTGATTGGCGAGTGACTGCGCCGCTTCGGCAATAGCTATAACAGACTGCTCTGAGTCTTCGTACGGCTGATTCGCAGAAAAAGCTGGAATCATTCGCGCAATTGATTGAACCGCAATTTCGACTAGATCAACTATCATTTCAGTGCACTTTAATCGCCCATTAGTGACGCCATTCAATAGCTCTTCAATGGCCCAGGCTAGATCTCCAATTGCCATAGCGCCGACCATCCGACCGCTACCCTTTAGGGTATGAAATGAACGTCGGGCAGTCGCAATTAACTCCTCGTCCTGAATCTGGTTTTTCCACTGAGGTAATAATGCAGTCAACGTTTCGAGAACTTCATCAGCCTCTTCGACAAATATTTCGATTATTTCTGGGTCAACAATATATTCATCATCCTGTTCCGCCGAATCGAGAATAGGCGGTAGAGCATTGTCAGACGGTGGTTCCGAAACTGGCTCTTTGCGTTGATCGTCGTTTTGATTTTCAATGGGCCTGGCAATAGGATCCTGCGGTTCTTCCAGTAAAACCATTTCCTGGCTAATGTCTGCAGGCACAAGAGGCAAGCCCGCCTCGCTAACGACTTTTTGCAGCGGCGGCTGTTGCGGCACATCTTCCTGTAGAAGCGAGTAAATACTCTCTTCTGCTGCAACCAAGACATCATCTTGTTTGACATAACTGTCATTGTCATTATTAGCCGAAAACTGTTCTAGATAGTATTCGACAATGGTGATTGCATCAGCAAAGGTATCTAGAGCATGCCACTCCACTTGACGGCTCTCTTTTGCGATAAGCTTTTCAACATAGCTTGTACAGCCAGCCACAACAGATGCTGCTCGGGTCAATCCTATAATCTGCAGGGCCCCTTGCAGCTGGTTGAACATACCAGGCACATGAGAGAGCAATTGCAAATCCCACTGGGAATTTATAAAGCCAACAACAGCTTCTTTTATACGCTCGATACCAGTGCGAGACTCGGCTAAAAGTACCTGACTGGCGCTGTCAAATTCAAATTGGTTCTGTTGACTTTCCAAGTCTACGGTACCTGAAAATTTGTCAGGACTGGCTGCCCAGGTATTTAAAGCTAATTCTATTTCCGCAAGACTTTGAACGGCATCGGCAAGATCATGGTCTTCGATTCCCACGCCTTGCAAAGAGAAAATTTTCTGTAACCTGGCATCAACATTAGTCGTTGCATCGCGCAGTTTTCCCTGCCCTACTAAAGCCAGAGTGTCAGCCATATTGGCCAGTACTGGCAGAGCCTCTCTAACGTTGTCAGCCGAGAGTCCGCCCTCGATTGAAAACCGTTCTAAGGCCGAGCGTACTGTAGCCAATTCACCTTGAATCGCCACAACTAGTGAGCGCACGACCAATGGATCATATTGCGGAACCAAGCGTCCATGCTCCGGATAAACGGTTCCAGAGGGGAAGGCTTCAGCGAGGTTATAGTTTTTCCAAATAACCTTTAATGCAATAGAAGACGGGTGGATTGTTGTCAGATAATAGAGTAAATTCTTAAATAGGGCGTACTCTGGGGCACTAGATTCCCCCACTGCAACTTCCTTGGCTTGGAGCTTTATCTGGGTATCCAGAGTTCGAAAAAGTTTCTTCAGTGCTAGACTAAATTTTATTTCACCGGAAGCGACTAATTTTATGGTTTCGCCAGCCACCGACCAAAGACATTCCCTCCAGCTATTTTTAGAAAGCTCTTGCATACGCTGCAGAACTTTTACGATATTCAAATAGTTAGCGGCTTTTTCCTGATCTTTTATTACTTTAATGAGGGATAGCTGATAGACCTGACGCAAACGTTTTATCATATCGCTGGTTGCGGAATTCGGCTTATAAGCGGGCCGATTTTCATCTAGGTTTTTTAGGCTGGTTGTGTCTGGTGAAAATAAAACGCCCTCCGAAACTAGAGATCGCCCTTGAGCTGCACGCAAGTCATTTAGCAATAAAATTAGTGTCTCCGGACGGTCTTCACGGTTAGATAGTAGCTTTCGTAGGTAGATGGGCAATTTGACAATTGCCTTAACCAAAATTTCACAGGCTTCATTAACATTGGACACTTTTTTGTCAATAATGGCCTGAGCTAGAGCCTCCATTTCATTAACTAAAAAAATGCAGCCTTCGTATTCTAATATTTTAAACGGCCCGGTTATTTGATGCAGGTGGCCAAGACAAAATCGTATTTTAGTTTCATCGCTATCATTTTGAGTGAACGCTTCCAGCTCACTAAAGGCAGCATCCAGACTATTTTCAATTTCGCCAATTAGCCATTCAAGCCCGGTGAATGTCTTGATTCTTTTGATTTGAACGTCGCTCATAGAGCTTCTCCCTGTTCAACGGTCTCAACTTTGGTGTATGCCTGAACAACTCGCGGCGCAACGCGCGATAGTCCCTCTGGTGCCCAATTTGCCAACTCGCCTAAGCCCAATATCAGACAACCGCGACTGTCTAAATGATCAGTTAATTGATTAACCAGTTCTCGGCGCTTCCAGCGACGAAAATAAATCAACATGTTCTGACAGTAAATAAGATCCATTTTACGCCCTATCAAGGGAGACTTATCAGCCAATATATTGCTCGTCAAAAAACAAACTCGGCGCCTTAAGTCTGCTTTTATACGCCACAGCTGCTTGCCAACTTGGTCGAAGTAGGCCGCCCTTGTCAGCTTGTCAAGCGCATTCATTTTTGCCTCGCGATATATGCCACGTCGAGCTTGAGTAATGGCTTGATTACTGATGTCTGTGCCGATAATGCCAAAGCCAACCTCACAGCCCAATTCACGCATAGCTCGGTCAACGGTGATCGCCAGTGAGTAGGCTTCTTCACCGGTCGAACAGCCGAGACTCCAAATCCACAGCGGCCCAGCAAAGTCAGGGGCAGCAACTGTTTCTTTAACCCGCTGCGCGACATAATCAAATGAGGGAGCATGTCGAAAGAAGCTAGTTTCTTTAACTAGCAAGCTGTCCACTAGCCCGCTCCATTCCTCAGCACCTTTGGTGAGATCTAGAGCTTGGGTTAAATATTCGTCAACATCGAGGAGATCTAGCTCGATCATTCTTCGATTAAGCAAGCCCCCTAAGACGCGCTCTCGATCAGCGGTAATCTGGACCCCAGTGCGCTCTTCGATAGCGGTTTTCCAGATATCGAAATACCCAAACTCACTGTTCTGAAGGCGCGCCTGATCTGCTTTGCTAGCCACTATAAAACCCTATTTAGTCGACGATTTTTCTATGTCTTTTTATCGTCTCCATCAGTCAGCATTGCTTCAATTTCAGCCTCGAATTCTTCTAGATGTAAAAGCTCGTCTGGATCTTCAATGTCGACCTCAAGATCTTCATTGAAGTCCTGTTCCATATCGGCGCTAGCAACAAAATCTAGATTTAAGCCCTGTTCATCATTGCTGTCAGATGACTCCTTAGCGTGGTCGGGTTCTTGGTCCGTGGCGACAGCAAACAAAGCACCCAACTGGTCGTCATCGAGTGCTTGTTCGGGTCCCAAGGGAACTTCTTCAGCAGTGCTGGGGGATAGATTTTTATTCGAATCGGGGAGAACAAATCCACTCACCGAGTGCTTCATTTCTACAGCCATCTCGGCCAGCTCACCAATAGAAGTAGCCGTATCATTTGTACCGGATAGGGTTTGTGAGGTAATTTCCTGAATCACGTTCATGGTGTTAGAAATATGCCCAGAGGTGGTAGCCTGATGTTTTGCCGCTTCTGAAATATCCTGAATCAACTCAGCCAAGCTGGTTGATACAGTTTCAATTTCTTCCAGGGCTATACCCGCACTGTGGGCAAGTTCAGCACCTTTAACCACTTCGGCTGTAGTTTGCTCCATGGAGCTCACCGCCTCATTGGTGTCACTCTGAATAGTTTTTACCAGGCCTGCGATCTGCTTAGTAGCTGTCGCCGAGCGCTCAGCAAGCCGCTGAACCTCATCGGCTACCACCGCAAAACCACGGCCGGCTTCACCGGCCATTGCGGCCTGAATAGCAGCGTTTAGGGCGAGAATATTGGTTTGTTCTGCAATCTCATTAATTAGCGAGACTATATCGCCAATTTCTTGAGAACTTTCACCCAGGCGTTTAATCCGTTTTGAGGTGTCTTGGATCTGTTCGCGAATGGTATCCATCCCCTCAATGGTATTGCGTACCACTTGCGAACCATTTTTGGCGATGGATACAGAGCGCTCCGCAACCGCGGCTGATTCAGCAGAGTTGGAGGAGACCTGATCAATGGTAATGGCCATTTCATTAATCGCTGCTGATACGCCGGCAATTTCCTGAGCCTGATGCTCGGCGCTCTCTGCCAACTGTAAGGATGTGGCACGGGTAGCATCAGCAGATCCGGTTAGCTTTTCGGAAGAGCTCGCGACGTTTTCCACCAGACTTCTCAACTCGCCGATTGCGAAGTTAATCGAGTCCGCAATGGTACCTGTAAAGTCTTCCGTCACCGTTGCTTCGGCTGTCAAATCTCCATCTGCCAGATCCGAGATATCGTCGAGCAGCTGCAAGATCGCCTGTTGGTTTTTATCTTTGATCTGCTCAGACTCAATCAAATTGCGGCGCGTGGCTGTGAAATTAATAAAGCCTAGGATTACCAGCGCAGTGAAGAATCCGGCGATGGCAGATAGACTGGTGAGATCATTAAATAGACGCTGCTCGGAGTCAGCTAAACCTGCGACAGTGTTATCTAAATCGTCGAGTTGGGTTAATAACACAGGTACATCAGCAAGCAGAGCTTCGGCAGACTGGCGCGCGGTGGACAGATCATTAGCCGAGTTATAGATGCGGTCAATATCATTGGCAACCACATCGAATAATTCTTGAATCTGCCCAATGCTGGCTAGAGCTTCTTTATTGGTTACCTTGGTAATACCTAAAATAAAGTTACCATTTTTCATAGAATCCAACGTATCGCGGAAGATATTGGAATCCGCTTTAAACTGATCGGCAGCCACATTGGCATCACCGCTTGCGAGGATCATCTTGTCGATATTACGACCGATACGCTCGATCAACCAGAGCTGCTCTTGAGCAATAGCGATCTGGCCCGCAGGGGCGGCCTGGGCGATCAGTGCGTCTACAACCTGACCGGCATGATCCTGCACTTGGGGTAATGTTTCGTTTAGCTTACGGGCAACAGTGGATACAAAAACAACCGGATCACGGCTGTCAGCTAATTGATTTAATTCCTCTTGCACCTTGCCCCAACTGTCAGCGACAAGTTTGATTTTCCCACGGGAGATTTCATTTTGAGTGTTGAGACGTTGCTGCAATGCTTTCCAGCCGCGTTCCATCTGCGTGTTCAAGCCGGTTAGAGAATCGAAAGCCTGCTCTCGCGCAGCTACTGCATCGTCGGCCAACTTGGTAATTCGCAGCGCCTTAATACGCAGGTCGGCAATACTTTGAATGTTAGCTTGATCGTTTTTTGCCTGCCGATTAACTTCGACAATACTGTAGGCTGCAGTACCTATACAGATAATTCCCAGGGTGATAATTAAGCTGCGGTATAGCGATCCCTTGCTAGTAGTTGTACTCATATAATCCTCCATGCTGATTCTTTATTGCAGTTATTTTTCGGCTTACTCAACTCAACAATCCGAACGTTTTTTATCCTAAATAGCGACAGACATAAATTGATCATCTTCAATCAGTTTGCGAGCACAAAAAAGTGCTATTGATTGCTCTTTTTCGACAAAGACTCCATCGGTAAAACTGGCCATTGGACATTGGCTAGAGACTGTTTGATACTGATCCACAGGGAGAGACTTAATCCCCTGAACTGCGTCTACCACCACACCCACATAGACATTATTAATATCTAGCACCAGGACCCGCCGGTCTCGCGCCGCACTAGTTAGGCTGCCACCGAGAAAAGCAGCCAGATCGATAATTGGCAATAGACGGCCTCTTACATTTGCCAGGCCAGTCACCCAGGATTTTACCCGAGGCAACTTTGTCGATTTGGGCAGTTCGAGTATCTCACCCACCTCATTTAATGGGATCAGGTAGCTATGGCCGAGCAGGTTAAAGGCAATTAACTTGCGCGCCTCAACGATCTGCTTTTGCGCGGGCAAGCCATGGGCCGACTCACTGAATCGGCTGGCCACACTGCTAATGGCTGAAAAGAGTTGCTTTACTTTAGACACGGCGCGAGATCCTAATTTAGGACATTGGTAATGGCCGATACTAGTTGCTTCTCATCGATCGGCTTGACCAGGTAGGCCTTGGCACCTTGGCGCTCACCCCAGACCTGATCTGCCTGCTGATTTTTGGCTGTCACTATAATGACTGGGATATGATGAGTTTCCTTGCCGCGACTAAGCTGCCGAGTTGCCTGAAAGCCGTTTAGTCCAGGCATCACTATATCCATCAACACCACATCCGGCTGCTCTTCTCGGGCCAGATTAAGTCCCTGCTCCCCAGAATCTGCAGAGAGTACAGAAAAGCCATTGCGCTCAAGAATATTGGCCAACTTATAGGTTTCTGTAGGAGAGTCATCCACAATCAGTACTTTTGCCATTTGATAAAACCTCTAAATCCTTTAGTTAGTTTTGGGTATGTTTTTCTAATACATCGAGTAATTCTGCACGACCGAAGGGCTTGGTCAGATAGTCGTCAGCGCCGACTATGCGGCCTTTGGCCTTATCAAAAAGGCCATCTTTGCTCGACAGCATGATCACAGGAGTAGATTTGTATTCGGGATTGTTTTTGATTAGTGCGCAGGTCTGATAGCCGTCGAGACGCGGCATCATGATGTCGATAAAAATGACATCTGGTTTGATATCGACAATTTTCGACAGGGAATCGAAACCATCTGACGCTGTCGCGACATCACAGCCAGCTTTTGCCAACAAGGTTTCTGCGGTACGTCTTATTGTGTTGCTGTCATCTATGACGAGGACTTTAAGGCCCTTAACATCCATATTTTCACCATTTTAAAACCACTTAACGCCTTAAGCATTGCCAACATCACTTAAGTTATGGAATTTTAAACACACTTGTAATGTATAATCCACAAGCCTCTAATCTTTGTAAAATAATTGATTTATAGGTCACAGAATTTTTCAGGGCATCGGCCATATCAGTTGCCACAATTAGTTATAGCGCAAATATCAACCTAAGGCTGTCATTTTATGGGTACATCGCTCGGCGTCATTATGGACCCCATTCAATCCATCTCTTTTTACAAAGATTCAACTCTGGCGATCCTGCTAGCGGCTCAGACACAGGGGTTTGATCTTTTTTATATGGAGCAGTCTGATCTCTATATAGACAATAGCGGGCCCAGAGCTCATCTGCGCCCGCTAAACGTTTTTAATGACGCAGATAAGTGGTTCGAATTGGGTGACAGCAAAGACGCTGCTCTCGAAGAGATGGATGTCTTGGTAATGCGTAAAGACCCGCCATTCGATAGCGAGTTTATCTATTCCA
The DNA here is from genome assembly GCA_000511875.1 of Gammaproteobacteria bacterium MOLA455. GTDB lineage: Bacteria > Pseudomonadota > Gammaproteobacteria > Pseudomonadales > Porticoccaceae > HTCC2207. The sequence goes on along the minus strand of AZIN01000001.1, from coordinate 1,724,238 downwards.
CCTATATCCTTGAAGCTGCGGAACGCCGCGGTTCACTAGTGGTTAACAAGCCCCAGAGTCTGCGCGACTGCAATGAGAAGGTGTTTGCCACAGAATTCCCCCAGTGCACTCCACCACTATTAGTCAGCCGCGATCAAGAGCGACTGAAGGGCTTCTTAGCCGTGCATCAGGATGTGGTCTACAAACCACTTGATGGCATGGGGGGCACCTCTATTTTTCGTGTTAAAGAGGGCGATCAAAATCTTAATGTGATTCTAGAGACGGTGACCAAGTGCGGTTCTGAGACGATTATGGCGCAGAAATTTATGCCACAAATCACTCAGGGCGATAAACGTATCCTAGTTGTCGATGGCGAAATCATTCCCTTCTGTCTGGCACGCTTACCCACAGGCAATGATTTCCGCGGCAACCTTGCAGCCGGTGGTCGAGGAATTGTGCAGCCACTCAGTGACCGGGATCTATGGATTGCCCAGCAGGTTGCACCGAGATTAAAAGAACTTGGGCTTATTTTTGTCGGCCTCGATGTGATTGGCGACTATCTCACCGAGATTAATGTCACCAGTCCGACCTGCATTCGCGAAATTGATAATGCTGAAGACACTCAGATTGGCGAGCGTCTTATGAAGGCAATAAGTGCAAGACTGGACCAGCGGGATTAATAGAGATTACTTATACTTCGAACAGATTGTGGACAACTCGGGCTATGGAGAGCCTTAGCTATGAAGAGCCTAAGCTTTGAAGAGACCAAGCTATGGATAGCCTAACTGATGGACTCTGGAATACCAGCCAGCAACGCCTGCGTAAGACATTCTCATTAGCCCTGATTGCTCATGTGCTACTACTAATCGGCTTGAGCTTTTCCATGCCAGCCGGCTCTCCCCCAAGCCCGTCGTTGGATATCATCCTGGCCCAGCAGCCCAGTGACGAGGCGCCAGATCAAGCAGACTTTATTGCCCAGGCCGATCAGCAGGGAACTGATAATCAGCAGCAAGTGTTACAACCTCAAAACCAAGGACAGCAGCGGGCAGTTACGCAGCAGCGTTCAGGCTCTCCGGAGCAGGCAATTTTAAGTCGTGACAGTGATAGTGATAGTGATAGTGATAGTGATAGTGATAGCGAAACCGACAAATCCAAAGAACCCATTAATACCGATCAACAGCAGTCCGATAGGGGCGCTGCTGATAGAGGATCCATGCAAGCGGAATTTGACCGGTTAAAACGGGAATACAACAAAATACCCCGGGTGTTGCGCATGACCTCGGTATCGGCCAAGTCTGCAAATGCAGCAGCTTACATGCATTACTTTGAAGAAAAAGTAGAGCAGATCGGCAATCTGAATTATCCCAGAAAAGCTCGTTCTCAGGGCATTTTTGGCCAGGTGCAATTGGTTGTGGTATTACTTTCTGACGGTCGCATCAAGCGTATTGAAGTCTCAAAAGGCTCGGGATCGCGACTTCTTGATCAAGCCGCTGTACGATCAGTTCAACTGGCTTCGCCCTTCAAACCCTTCCCCAAAGAGCTGCGCAACCGCGATGAAATTCATATTATTCGCACTTGGCTCTATCAGTCTAATAATGTACTAACAACAAACTAATCTTCCTCGGCACTTGAGTTTGAGATAATAAGACTCCATATTGCTGTGCATGACTACATTAAAACCTAAAAAAATAAATAGCCTGAAAAATCATTTCTTGCTGGCTATGCCAGGCCTCCAGGATTCGACTTTTTCCGATTCCGTGGTCTATATCTGCGAGCACAACTCAGATGGCGCTATGGGGCTGATTATCAATCAGCAGATGGATATCCCAGTGAAGGCTATATTTGATCAACTAAAGCTCGACTACCAAGACGAGTGCGGGCGGCCACTGCTATTTGATGGCGGGCCAGTGCAGCGCGATCGTGGCTTTATTTTGCACGACAACTGCGAACAGCAATGGGAGTCGACGCTGATGATCTCCGACCAGATTTGCCTTACCGCGTCAAAGGACATTCTCACAGATATGGCCCTCGGCAACGGCCCCAAAGACGCTCTGGTTACGCTTGGCTACTCAAGCTGGGAAGCCGGGCAACTGGAAAGAGAGCTGGGTGAAAATAACTGGCTGACAATCCCTGCGGAGGCCGAGATTATCTTTAAAACAGACTGCGCAAAACGGGCTTCGGCTGCCGCTTTGAGCATTGGCTTAGACCTGCGTATGCTTTCTCATCAGGCCGGTCATGCCTGAGATCACCAAACACAAGAGACTGCTGGGCTTTGACTTTGGCCTCAAGCAGATCGGCGTCGCCAGCGGGCAAACTCTGACCTCATCAGCCACTGGCCTAACCATACTCAAAGCCGTCGACGGCATGCCTAAATGGGATCAGGTAGAAAAACTTTTACAGGAGTGGAGCCCGGATCTCGTGGTAGTTGGCCTGCCGTTGAATATGGACGACAGTGAAAGTGACCTCAGCAATCGAGCACGTAAATTTGCTCGGCGTCTTCAGGGTCGTTTTGCGCTTGAAGTGGAAATGGTTGATGAACGCCTCACCAGCCGGGAAGCCAAGTCTATTGGCCGAGATCAAGGCACTCAGGATTTAACCAAAATTGACCATATCGCTGCATCACTAATTCTACAGAGCTGGCTCGACGCACCGTCGATCGGTACTGCGCCATAAAGAGCGTTTAAGAATCCCTAAACGCATAAACAGACTTTAGCGTCGATAAAAAACACTTTGGCAAAGACCGCCTACCAGCGTAACTTGTTCGAATTATCTTCCTCAATAGACAGATCATCTGCACTGGCCCCAAGCTGCTCCACATAGTTTTCTGACTGCATCTTAATCATCAGTCGCAGGTCATTTTTTGAGTCTGCATGGGCAATGGCATTCTCATAGCTAATTTGCTCTTCAATATATAACTCGTAAAGAGCCTGATCAAAAGTCTGCATACCGTGCTCAGTGGAATTGCCCATAATCTCTTTGAGTTTATGCACCTCTCCCTTGCGAATTACATCGGCTACCAATGGTGTATTGAGCAAAATTTCAATCGCCGCGCGACGGCCCTTTCCCTCCATAGTGGGCACCAGTTGCTGAGCGACAATCCCACGCATATTGAGCGACAAATCCATCCACATCTGATCGTGACGGTCTGCGGGGAAGAAGTGGCTGATGCGGTCCAGGGCCTGGTTGGCGTTATTAGCATGGAGAGTAGCCAACACCAAATGGCCAGTCTCGGCAAAGGTAATCGCATGCTGCATGGTTTCTGGCGTGCGAATTTCGCCAATCAGAATGACATCCGGCGCCTGTCGCAATGTATTTTTCAACGCTACATCAAAGGACTCTGTGTCCACCCCCACTTCTCGCTGAGTAATGATACAGCCCTGATGCTCATGCACAAATTCAATCGGATCTTCAATAGACACTATATGTCCGCGACTGTTTTTATTGCGGTGCCCAATCAGGGCAGCCAGAGATGTGGATTTACCTGTGCCTGTGGCGCCAACAAAAATCACAATGCCGCGCTTGTTCATTACCAATTCTTTTAAAATCGGCGGCAGCAAGAGTGAGTCGGGGGAGGGAATTTCGGTTTCGATGCGTCGCAACACCATGCCAATCTCACCGCGCTGATAGAAGGCACTGGCCCTAAAGCGTCCGGCACTTTCGCTAACTACGGCAAAGTTAAGCTCTTTATTTTTTTTGAATTCTATTTGCTGCTCGGCATTCATAGTGCAGAGGACAAACTCTTCACAATCCCTTTGAGAGAGTTTGCTTTTGCTCACCGGCATCACTGAGCCATTGAGCTTGAGGCAAGGTGGCAGGCCGACGGTAATAAACAGATCCGAGGCTTTTTTCTTGGCCATATAGTTAACCAGATTTTCAAAAGTCTGGGCTGACATGTTTTTCTCCTTAGAAACTTTCCGGCATTTTGGCTTTCTCACGAGCCACTTCGGCACTGATCAAGCGCTGCCCGACAAGGTTTTGTAGGCACTGGTCAAGAGTTTGCATGCCCAGGGCACCCCCGGTTTGGATCGAGGAATACATCTGCGCCACTTTGTCTTCACGAATTAAATTGCGGATTGCCGGTGTGCCAATCATGATTTCATGAGCAGCCACACGGCCACCGCCGATCTTTTTCAATAAGGTCTGAGAGATAACCGCCTGCAGGGATTCCGAGAGCATGGACCGGATCATCGGCTTTTCACCCCCGGGGAAAGCGTCCACCACCCGATCGATGGTCTTGGCCGCCGAGGTGGTATGCAGGGTGCCAAACACCAGATGTCCGGTTTCCGCGGCGGTCAGTGCCAGTCTAATGGTTTCAAGATCACGCAGCTCACCCACTAAGATGACATCCGGATCTTCACGCAGGGCTGAGCGCAGGGCTTCGGTAAACCCATGGGTATCACGATGCACTTCGCGCTGATTAACCAGACATTTTTTACTTTGGTGAACAAATTCTATGGGATCTTCGATGGTCAGGATATGGTCGTAGCGATTGTCGTTAACGTAATCCACCATGGCCGCCAGGGTGGTCGACTTGCCCGAGCCCGTGGGACCCGTAACCAGCACTAATCCCCTTGGCATCAAGGCGAGTTTTTTAAAGATATCCCCCATCCCCAGCTGTTCAAGGGTTAATACATTGGAGGGAATGGTTCGAAATACCGCTGCGGCGCCGCGGTTTTGATAGAACACATTGACACGAAAGCGAGCAATTCCCGGCACGTCAAAAGAGAAATCTGTTTCCAGAAACTCTTCATAATCCCTTCTCTGCTTGTCATTCATTATTTCGTAGATCAAACTGTGGACTTGGCGGTGCTCCATAGGCGGAAGATTAATCCGTCGAACATCGCCATCTATTCTAATAATTGGTGGCAGCCCTGCGGAAATATGTAAATCTGAGGCCCCTTCTTTGGCACTGAAGGCCAATAACTCCGTTATATCCATGCTTTTCTCGCTTAATCCTTGCGGCAATAAATGGTCCGTTAAACTGCTGGTTAAAATGCCCCTAAACTCTCAATAACCTGATAAGTATATGCCAAAGATTGAAAATAACATTGACGATGTAAGCAAACGTATAGATCAGAGCGCAGCTGAATACGGACGCGACCCTGGCGAGATACTTCTATTAGCGGTGAGCAAGACCCGCAGTGTCGAACATATTCGCCAGGCTATGGACGCTGGCCTGACCCACTTTGCCGAGAATTATCTTCAGGAAGCCTTAGATAAAATCACAGAACTCAAAGCCGAAGATCTGTGTTGGCATTTTATTGGCCCTCTGCAATCCAATAAAACTCGCAACGCGGCTGAGAATTTCAGCTGGGTTCACAGTGTCGATCGCCTAAAGATCGCCACCCGCCTCAGTGACCAGCGCCCTGAATCACTGGGGCCACTGAACATCTGCCTGCAGGTGAACATAGATAATGAGCCGAGCAAGTCTGGCTTTCACGCAGATGACCTGGTGCCTATTGCACTGCAGATAGCTCAGCTACCAAATTTGCGACTGCGTGGCCTGATGGCCATACCCCGTGCAGATAACAGCTTCCAAGAACAGCAGGCGGCCTTCCAAAGGCTCGCTGAGCTGCGCCAGCAGATCAATCAGTCACTGGACAATTCAGAGAAACTGGATACCCTCTCCATGGGCATGTCTGGAGATCTAGAGGCAGCTATTTCACAGGGATCCACGATGGTTCGTGTGGGTACTGATATATTTGGAAAAAGGGAGCAATAGCAATGAGCAAGATCGCATTTATCGGCGGTGGTAATATGGCCTCGAGTATTATTGGCGGCATGTTAGCCAACGGCTTTCAGCCAGAGCAAATTTGTGTCGGCAATCGCGGCGCAGAGAAATGTCGGCGTCTCAAGGAAACCTATGGCATTGCCACGACCCTCGACAATCACGCTGCAGTAGCTGACGCTGACATAGTGATAATGGCTGTCAAACCTCAGGTTATGGGTGCGGTGATAGCGGACCTCGCCAGCTCGATCAGCCCAGGCTCGGTGGTTGTCTCTGTGGCCGCAGGTATTCAGCTCAGCAATCTGCAGGAATGGCTCGGCGAAAGCCGTGCCATTGTTCGAGTAATGCCCAACACACCCTCAATGGTTCGCTGTGGCGCTGCGGGCCTCTTTGCCAATGAGCTGGTCAACGACGAGAAAAAGACCTCGATTGAAGCCATATTTAATGCTGTGGGTATTTCTTGCTGGGTTGATGATGAGGCGAAGATCGATGCCGTGACTGCGGTCTCCGGAAGCGGACCGGCCTACTTCTTTTTGATGATGGAAACCATGCAGAAAATAGGTCAAGAGTTGGGGCTATCTGAGCAGGTGGCCCGAGACCTAACTATACAGACAGCGCTGGGAGCTGCACAGATGGCCAGCACCAGCGAATATGACACCACAGATTTGCGCCTGCAGGTGTCATCGCCTGGCGGCACCACTAGAGCGGCGATTGCAAAATTTCAGGCGCTGAATGTGGAGGATACCTTTCGTCAAGCCATGCAGGCAGCGCAGAATCGCGCCCGGGAGATGGCTGAAGAATTTTCTAAATAAAGAGCTTATTGAATAGAGCGGCCACAACAAAAAGCCGCCCACAGATTAGTGTTACAACAGATAACTAACCTAAGGATTTTTTATGAACGCACTTGGTGGAACGCCGATTTATATTCTCAGCCTAGCGGTGCAGATCTGCAGTTTTTTACTGCTGATTCGACTGCTGCTACAACTGGTTCAAGCGGACTTTTACAACCCGATATCCCAGACCATATTCAAGCTGACGGCGCCAATCATAAACCCTTTAAACAAACTGTTGCCCACCGTTGGAACCCTCAACTTGGCAGCTCTGGCAGCTGCGATTTTGGTCAAGTGGTCATTCTATTTGATTATGGGCCTGGCCACCGGCGTCGGCATACTCGACATTGTTATGTATATACCAGTGGCCGCCTTTGATCTGCTCTATGCGTTGATCGAAGTGTATTTCTGGGGCATCTTTATTCTTGCGATATCCAGTTGGGTAGGCACAACCAATCACCCCTCTGTGCAATTAGTAGGGCAGATTACCGAGCCCTACCTGCGTCCCTTTCGGCGCTTTATTCCACCCATAGGCATGATGGACATCTCGCCAATGGTCGCCATTCTCAGCTTGATGATTATTCGCAATAAACTGCTGCCAATCCTTGGCGGCACAGTGCAATCTCTGGTCGGCTAACTGAGCTTAGGCCACTAAGAGTTTAAACCGCTGGATCTGGATACTGCTGATAGACCTCATCCAGATCCGCTTTGACCTCATCAGACAGCGCCACCTGGCAGGCATCAATATTCTGCTTGAGCTGCTCCATGGTGGTTGCACCGATCAAACAGCTGGCAACAAACGTCTGCTCGCAAACAAATGCCAATGACAGCTCAACCAGACTCAGACCATGTTTTTTCGCCACCTCATAATAGGCTTCCGTGGCCGCCTGTGAATTGCTACCACTGTACCGCGCGAAGCGCGGGAATAGTTTAATACGCGAGCCCTCTGGCATAGCGCCGTGCATATACTTGCCACTGAGCACGCCGAAGGCGAGAGGCGAGTAAGCTAGCAAACCCACGTCTTCACGGATACAGATCTCAGCGAGACCATTTTCAAATGATCGGCCCAGTATGCTGTAGGGGTTCTGAATAGTGGCAATGCGCGGCAAATCCAGCTCACGCGCCAGGCGCAAATATTCCATCACACCCCAGGGCGTCTCGTTGGAGACACCTATATGCCCTATCAAACCTTCGTCCACCAGCTGCGCCAGAGCGACAAAGGTCTCTTCAATAGCAACGCCATCGAGATGAGGTCTGTGGGTGTAGCCGCGCTGACCAAAGTAGTTAGTGGCACGTTCAGGCCAGTGCACCTGATAGAGGTCGATATGATCGGTCTGCAGGCGCTCCAGAGAACCCTCAACAGCACGGCGAACGTGATCGGCAGTGAGGCGCGAACCGTCTCGAATATGGGTTACGCCAAGGACGCTTGAGGGGCCGGCAACCTTAGTTGCCAGAACAATATCTTTGCGCTTACCGGTCTGTCGCAGCCAGTCGCCAACATAGCTTTCGGTCAAGCCAGCGGTCTCTGGCTTTGGTGGCACCGGATACATCTCCGCGACATCGAGCAGATTAATACCCTGTGCAACCGCATAATCCATTTGCTCACAGGCCTCGTCTGAGGTGTTTTGTTCGCCGTAAGTCATAGTTCCCAAACCAACCAACGATACTTCTATATCAGTGTTTCCCAATTTTTTATAAATCATGCTTTTTTTATCCGGGCAAATATGAAGGCCTAGTCTAGCCGACAATCCAGAGATTAAAAATAGTGTCGGCTTGCCTTTCTTAGCCCCGTCAGCTGGAAATTAAATGCCTGGACCCAAAGTTGCGTTAAACTAGGCAGCCTCTTAGACTCAACTCCCAGAGCTAAGAGCGAACTCCCAGAGAATCCGTTAATGACATCAGATACAAGCGCATCCTCCGTCGGCGTAGTCACGGCGGAGAAAATCCTTATCGAAACGCCCCTCACACTGGCCTGCGGCGTCGTGCTGCCGAGCCATGAGCTGATGGTCGAGACCTATGGCACCTTGAATGCCGACAAAAGCAATGCCCTCTTGATCTGCCACGCCCTGAGCGGCAGCCATCACGCTGCCGGCGTTTATGCCGACGACGAAAAACCCGGCTGGTGGGACGCCTATATTGGCCCCGGCAAGCCCATGGACAGCAATCGCTTTTTTGTTGTTTCACTGAATAATATCGGCAGCTGCTTTGGCAGCACCGGCCCCACCACAATTAACCCTGAAAGCGGCAAGCCCTGGGGAGCCAAGTTCCCAGTGCTGCGCGCCAGGGATTGGGTTGAATCTCAGCGGCTACTGATGGAGCACCTCGGCATTCAATGCTGGGCGGCAGTGATCGGCGGCAGCCTCGGGGGTATGCAGGCGATGCGTTGGGCACTGGAATATCCAGACAAGCTGGCCAATAGTATTGTTATTGCCTCATCAATGAAGCTGACGGCACAGAATATCGCCTTTAATGAGCTGGCCCGTCGGGCAATTCAATCGGACCCAGACTTCTGTGAAGGCAATTACCTAGAAAACAATAAGTCCCCACGTCGTGGTCTGGCCTTGGCCCGCATGATCGGCCATGTCACCTATTTGTCTGATGAGTTAATGGGGCAGAAATTTGGTCGCGAGTTGCGCTCCGGAACCTTTGAGCAAGGCGAAGCCGCTCCCATCGAATTCCAGATTGAAAGCTACCTCAATTATCAGGGAGAAAAATTCTCCGGTGACTTTGATGCCAACGCCTATATATTGATTACCAAAATGCTCGATTATTTCGATCTGTCACGGGAGTATCAAAACGATCCAGTGCAAGCTTTTAGCCATGCTAACTGTGATTTTCTGGTGGTGGCCTTCAGCAGTGACTGGCGTTTTTCACCGAAGCGCTCCCGGGAAATTACCGACGCCCTAATCGCCGCCGGAAAAAATGTCTCCTTCGCCGAAATTGATTCCGACCAGGGCCACGATGCCTTCCTGCTGCCCAACCCGCGCTACGAACAGGTATTGGGCAGCTATCTGAGCAAGGTCGCCGATAAATTGGAGGGCGCAGCATGAATCAAGTGGAAAGTACTCGCCAAATCAATGATTCGATCCACTCATGGGTTAAACCCAACTCTCGGGTTTTAGATCTGGGTTGTGGCGACGGCAGATTGCTGGCGCAACTGCAGAAAGATCTCGATATCCGCGGCTATGGCCTTGAGATAGATCCAGACTCGATCAATCAGTGCCTGGCTAAAGGCGTCAATGTTGTGGAGCAGGATCTCAACAAAGGTATGGCCAATTTCGCCGACGACAGTTTCGACACGGTGATTATGACTCAGGCCCTCCAGGCCATGCGCTTTCCACACTTGGTGCTGGACGAAATGCTGCGCATCGGTACTCAGTGTGTCATCACCTTCCCCAATTTTGGCCACTGGAAAGCCCGTGCTTACCTAACGTTGCGCGGCCGTATGCCAGTGACCAAACAGCTGACCTACCAATGGTATGACACACCCAATATTCACTTTTTTACCTACAGTGATTTCGAGGCCCTCTGTCGTGAACGAAATATAAAAATTCTACGTAAACAATTCGTCGGCGAACATTTTCTCGATCGGCAACTCAAAAACCTGTGGCCCAATCTATTTGCCGAAACCGCGGTTTATCATCTCAGCAAATAAACCTTTCCCGGCCTCTTGGCCCACCATGGAGGATTAAGCCAATGAAATATTTACTCGTTCTGCTCTCTATTTTGTCATTAACGCTGCCAGCGGCCGCTTTGGCCAACGACAAAATCTTCAAAAAGGTGGGCGACAAGAAGATTTTCTTTAGCGCCTTTAACAGCACCTTTATAGACCCAGATGTCGCAGTCGCCAATCAAATTGTTCGCGGCAAGGACAAAGGGCTGGTCAATATAGCTGTAATAGCTGACGTGGGAACCGGCAAGCCCGCGGTGATCACAGGCAATGTCTACAATATTTTTCAGATGAGCCAGGCGCTTGAGTTCATCGAAGTGCGGGAACAGGATGCGGTCTATTATCTGGCCCCCTTCGAATTTGAAAATGAAGATCTGTTGACCTTTAAGATCTCAGTGCGCGCCGACCCAGAGAAACCCGCCTATGATTTTAAGTTCCAGAAAAAAATGTATCACGACTAAGCTCATCCATCGGGGCTGAAATAATGCTCAGCTTAAAAGCTTCAATCTCGATAAGTAGGGGAATATCGCTTGAAAATTGTATTGGCCAGCAGCAATGCCGGAAAGATTAAAGAACTTAATGAGATGCTGGCTGATCTCGATATGCAGATAGTTCCTCAACAGGAACTGGGCATAGAAGATGTCGAAGAGACCGGCCTCTGCTTTGTGGAAAATGCCATTCTCAAAGCGCGCAATGCAGCACTGATGTCTGGTATGCCGGCGATAGCCGACGACTCTGGACTGGAAGTGGATCTGCTCAATGGCGCACCTGGCATCTATTCCGCGCGTTTCGCCGGACCAGAGGCGAACAATGCCAGCAACAACGAAAAGCTTCTCGAAGCACTGGGCGACGCCCCGCTTGAACAGCGCAGCGCTCGGTATCAGTGCGTGATTGTCTATATGCGCCATGCCACCGACCCGACACCGATTATCTGTCAAGGCAGCTGGGAGGGACATATTGCACTGGAGGCCAAGGGCGACGGTGGCTTTGGATATGATCCGCTATTCTATGTGGAAGCGTTAAACTGTCATGCTGCGGAAATCGACAAGCAGGAAAAAAACCGCATCAGCCACCGCGGCAAAGCTATCCGCGAGTTACTGACAAGGTTAGCCGATCGCTCAACCGACCGTTTAACCCATAGCTGAGACGACAGGGCTGCAGCCAATACGCGGCCCAATTAGATCGCACAATAACAAACAGGCCTTCCCATCGACAGCCCACTGAGACTCCCGCCCCTCTCACTCTATGTGCACATACCCTGGTGTGTGCGCAAATGCCCCTACTGTGATTTTAACTCTCACAAGGCGGCACCAGAGATCCCAGAGCAGGCTTATATCAACGCGCTGATCGCAGACCTGCAGCAAGATCAAAAGTGGGCTCAGGGTCGAAAACTGACCTCGATCTTTTTTGGTGGCGGCACACCCAGTCTTTTTTCAGCTGCGGGTATTGGCCAAATACTCGACGCTGCGGAACGTCTTATTGGCTTTGAGTCGGATATAGAAATCACCCTCGAAGCCAATCCGGGCACTGCAGAGCAGGAAAAATTCAGCGGCTTCCGCAGTGCCGGGGTCAATCGCCTGTCCATAGGTATCCAGAGTTTTAACAATCAGCATCTGCTGAAATTGGGTCGTATTCACGACGGCACTCAAGCTCTGTCCGCTATTGAAACTGCGCGGCGAGCGGGCTTTGATAACTTTAACCTCGATCTGATGCATGGTCTTTCAGGGCAGACCGTTGAGCAGGCGCGCCGAGATCTGCAACTGGCCAGCGACAGTGGCGCACTGCATATCTCTTGGTACCAACTGACTATCGAAGCCAACACCGAGTTCTACTCAAGGCCACCGCAACTGCCGGAGGAAGAGGCTCTGGTGGATATTCAGCAGGCCGGTATGGAGCTGCTCGACGGCGGCGGTTACGCACAGTACGAAGTTTCAGCCTTTGCCCAGCCGGGACGAGCCTCTCAGCACAATATGAACTACTGGCAGTTTGGCGACTATCTGGGAATTGGCGCCGGGGCTCACGGCAAAATTACCCTGCCCGCTGACAATTCTATTTTGCGCAGTAACAAAACCCGCCAGCCAGATAACTATCTAGCCCGAGATCCGTTGACACTTGCCCAGCACAAACCGATCCCCGTGGATGAGCTGGCAGTAGAATTTATGATGAACGGGCTGCGTCTACGGCAAGGACTCAGTGCTGACTACTTCACTCCGCGCACCGGTCTGCCCGCTGCAAGTATTGCCAAGCAGGTCGCAAAGCTGCAGTCTCAGGGACTATTGGAAGCAAATGACCGCTGCTATCAGGCAACTCCCCTGGGCTACCAGTTTTTAAATAGTGTGCTGCAGGGTTTTTCCTAGAGGCTGATGAGTTTAATTTGTTAAACTGCACAACAGAAATTCACTAGAGCTGTGACACAGCCCTGAGCGAGAAAACAGCCCTGAGCGAGAAAACAGCCCTGAGCGAGAAAACAGCCCTGAGCGAGAAAACAGCCCTGAGCGAGAAAACAGCCCTGAGCGAGAAAACAGTCATGAGCGAGCCCGCCTCACCGATCAATCAACTGCCTCCCGAAGAGACCGCGCGTCTGCTGCGTCTGGCCACCTACGCCTCAACCTCTGTGGCGCTGGTATTGATTGCCTTGAAGCTAGCGGCCTGGGGTGCATCAGGCTCCGTCAGTCTGCTCGCAACCCTTATCGACTCCATGCTCGACGCTCTAGCCTCAATGATCAACCTGATTGCCGTGCGCCATGCCCTAACGCCAGCGGATAAAGAACATCGCTTTGGTCACGGCAAGGCTGAAGCCCTGGCCGGTTTGAGTCAGTCACTGTTTATTGCAGGATCTGCCGGATTTCTAATCTTCGAAGCTGTAGAGCGAATTGCCAATCCAGTTGCAGTTGAGTCAGTGCAGTTAGGCATGATTGTGATGCTGATTTCAATTGTCGCGACGCTGGGCTTACTGAGCTTCCAGCAATATGTGATTCGCCAGACCAACTCCACTGCTATCAAGGCGGATGCTTTGCACTATCGCACCGACCTATTGGTCAATGGCAGCGTGATTATTGCATTGATACTGGTAAGCCTTGGCTATCCCGGGTTCGATGGCATTTTTGCTGCCGCGATAGGCGTTTATATTCTCTATAGTGCCCGAGAAATTATTATCACGTCCTACGATCATCTAATGGATCGTGAACTGCCAGACGAAGATCGCGACAGCATCAAAGCTTTGGTATTGGCACATCCCAGTGCCAGAGGGCTTCATGACCTGCGCTCGCGTCACTCAGGGACCATGACATTTATTCAGCTGCATCTTGAGCTGGACGATGATCTCAGCCTAATGGCTGCGCATAAAATTTCCGATGAAGTGGAAGCGCGAATCCTCACAGCCTTCCCCGGCTCAGAGATCATTATTCATATCGATCCCCAGTCTGTTGCCGCGAAAGAGACCATGCCTGACTTCGCTAGTAGTGATCAGCACAGCTTGGATTAGACAGATCGAACTAGAGAATTCAGATTAAAGGGCGTTAGACGCGTCAGCGCTTAAGATTGCGCGCCAAATAACGCTGTAAAATTGCCAACAACTGATGTGGCACGTGCTTGCGTTTCCACTCCCCAGCAACAAAGCGATTGCCCTCACTCAGGGTTGGATAACTGCGAATGGTTCCCAGTAACTTATTCAGACCCAAATTGTGCTTCATCGCCAGCACAAACTCATTGATCAGCTCACCCGCCTGAGGCCCAACAATAGTGGCTCCAAGAATCCGGTCTTTGCCCGGAACTGTAAGCACTTGAATAAAACCCTGGGCATCGTTATCGGCAATGGCGCGATCCAAGTCAGATAGATCGTACTGCGTGACCTCTACCTCAATACCTTGCTCTTTTGCATCCCTCTGATTGAGACCCACCCGCCCAATCTGCGGATCAGTAAATACCACCTGAGGCATAATGCGATAGTCGACACGGAATTTTTTAATCCGTCCCAGCAAGCCGTTCACCACCGCAAACCAAGCCTGATGACTGGCAGCATGCGTCAGCTGATAGGGCCCAACTAGATCGCCACAGGCCAAAATATTCGGGTAGCAGGTGCGCAAATAATCGTCAGTAGTCAGGGTGCCATTGGCATTTAATGGGATGCCCAATGCCTCAAGACCAAGACTCTCAGTATTGGCTGTTCGTCCAATTGCCACAAGCACCCGATCAAACTCTATCTGGAGCGACTCAGTAGGTTCGGCGCTTGTACAGAGCTCCACAATAGATTGATTATTTTGGGATTCAAATCTTTCAGCGCCATAGTTAGTCAGTACTCGCACACCTTCAGAGGTCAGACAGTCCTTTATAAACGACGCTACCTGCTGATCATCTCGCGGCAATAGCTGGGACTGCATCTCAACCAGCGTGACCTGAGAGCCAAGCCGCTGAAATGCCTGAGCCAACTCACAACCAATCGCACCGCCCCCCACAATCAGCAACCGTTGGGGCAAATCCTGCAGCTGCCAGAGTGTCTCAGAGGTCAGCGGATCAACCTGATCCAGCCCGGGAATAGGCGGCATGGTAGGCCGTGCACCAGTGGCCAAAATAATTTTTTCAGCGCTGATTTGCTTGCCGTCGATATCCACCACCCAGGGTGAAATTAGTCTCGCATTGCCGTACATGCAGTCGACACCCAGGCTGGTAAAACGCTCCACGGAATCATGGGGCGCAATAGTTTTAATCACATCCTCAACCCGACCCATCACTCGCGTAAAATCCACTTGTGGCGTCGCAACATCTATACCCAGCTGCGCCGCCCTCTTCATTTCATACATGGATTTTGCCGCACGGATCAACGTTTTGCTCGGCACGCAGCCAGTATTTAAACAATCGCCGCCCATCTTATCCCGCTCAATCAGTGTGACTCGAGCCTTGAGTGTGGCGCCTATTAAGGCGCTCACTAAGCCACCACTGCCAGCGCCTATGACAATTAGATTGGTGTCAAATTTGCGCGGCTTTTTGAAAGCACTGTAAAGCTTGCGCCGCTCCAAAGCATTAACCACCCCGCGTACCAAAAAGGGAAACAGACCCAGAAGTACAAAAGACCAAACCACCGCCGGCGTCATAATGCCCGCCGCAGAGAACTCATCGATGCTGCCGAGGGAGGCTCCAGCATTGACGTAAACAAAAGTCCCCGCCAACATACCCAGCTGACTGACCCCATAAAAAGTCGTGGCTTTTAACGGCGTCAGACCCATCAACAGATTGATCATCCAGAATGGAAAAAGTGGTATCAGGCGCAGGCCAAAGAGGTAGTAACCGCCCTGCTTCTCGATACCCTGATTAATAGCACTCAGGTGACTGGAAAACTTTTCCTGAACCCAATCTCGGAGCAGAAAGCGCGCAACCAAAAACGCTAATGTGGCGCCGATTGAACTGGCGAAAGAGACGAGCAAAATGCCGGCCCACAACCCAAATACCATGCCACCAATAATAGTCAGCAGCGCCGCACCAGGAATCGAGACAGCCGTAGCAATCACGTAGATAGCAAAGTACACCGCCGCGGTGAGGACTGGCTGCTGTGCATAGAGGTCACGAAACAAGTCCACCGACAGATAACGCTGACCATCGAGGGCAATATAGGCCCAGAATAGAGCGCCGATTGTCGCTGCCAATAGTATTTTTTTAATCACTGGAAAGACCTCTTAATAGACCATTTTTTAGTGGACGCTGTTTAGAAGACAAGGTTTAGAAGACAAGGTTTAAAAGACAATATCTAAAAGACGCCAGGCAAACCATCTCAACAAACCGACTGACTCAGCAGCCTGAGACCTCAACACTCTTATGCGGCTCTCGCAAGGAAAATTCAATTGTATTGATCCTCAGACAAGCTGCGATTTTTATTGATTATTCAACCTGCTTTTCATACCAAAAACGCTATTGTAAAAAGATCCGCGCGGTTATCCTTTTTTGCATTGAGACTTTTATACGGTGAATGGTAACATGGCGCCATCTTCTTGCTTCTGGCAATAACCTTAATTAAATGTGGAGACCCAGTATGAGCGACGCTATAGTTCACACGACAGATTCTAGCTTTGAAAGCGACGTAATTCAGTCAGACATTCCAGCACTGGTGGATTTTTGGGCGGCCTGGTGTGGTCCCTGCAAAATGATTGCCCCACTGCTCGACGAACTCTCTACCGAATATGCCGGGCGGGTAAAAATTTGTAAGGTAGATGTGGACGCTAGCCCAGAGACAGCGGCAAAATTTAACGTTCGTGGTATCCCAACACTACTGGTATTTAAAAACGGCACCGTAGAAGCGACTAAAGTAGGCGCTCTATCCAAAGCCCAGCTGGTTGAATTTGTCGACAGCATTTTGTAATCTCTTTGCGGCCCTAGTTACGGGGCCGCAAAATTTCCTTGCGCTTTGATCAATGCGCGCTATACTTCGACTTAATCATGTAATGGTTACTCCACGCAGGCTCCCCCACTAACGACTTTTGGTGCTACTTAATAAGCCCAGCTATAGTCCTACTTAAACCAAAGACATAGCGTATCGCAACCGGCGAGCCAACCCAAAATTTAAACTAGCTCGAATTTAACTGCAAAGTAACTCTACATTAACTCTACATTAACTCTAAAGTAACAAAACGGCTGCGAAGCCAATCCCTCTTATAAACCTACAGCAACCCTAAAATATCCCTCCTATGAATTTATCCGAACTAAAACAAAAACCTATTGACGAACTATTGAAGATGACAGCCGCTGCCGGCCTCGACAACTTAGCTCGATCAAGAAAACAAGACATCATCTTTGCCCTACTCAAGAAACACGCCAAAGGCGGCGATGATATTTATGGCGATGGCGTATTAGAAATACTCCCAGACGGCTTTGGTTTCCTGCGCTCAGCAGGCGCCTCATACCTCGCCGGCCCTGATGACATCTATGTATCACCCAGCCAGATAAGACGCTTTAACCTGCGCACTGGAGACGGCATATCAGGCAAGATACGCCCACCGAAGGACGGCGAACGCTACTTTGCCATGCTCAAAGTTGACGAGATCAACCTCGACGCACCAGAAAATGCCCGCAATAAAATTCTTTTTGAAAACCTCACCCCACTGTTTCCAGATCAGCGCCTAACCCTAGAGGCTGGCAATGGTTCTTCGGAAGATTTGACCGGACGTATTATCGATTTGGTCTCACCGATTGGTAAAGGACAGCGCGGCTTGATCGTGGCACCGCCAAAAGCCGGTAAAACCATCATGATGCAGAATATCGCTCAATCGATTATTCGCAACAATCCCGAATGTATCATTATCGTGTTGCTGATCGATGAGCGTCCGGAAGAAGTAACTGAAATGCAGCGCACCGTGCGCGGCGAAGTTATTGCATCCACTTTTGATGAGCCACCTACACGTCATGTGCAAGTTGCCGAAATGGTAATTGAGCGCGCCAAGCGTCTAGTTGAGCACAAAAAAGATGTAGTGATTCTGCTCGATTCGATCACTCGTTTAGCCCGCGCCTATAACACTGTAATCCCCTCCTCCGGCAAAGTACTCACTGGTGGTGTCGATGCCCATGCACTAGAAAAGCCCAAGCGCTTCTTCGGTGCCGCACGCAATATCGAACACGGCGGCAGCCTCAGCATTATTGCCACTGCACTGGTTGATACCGGCTCGAAAATGGACGAAGTGATCTACGAAGAATTTAAAGGCACCGGTAACATGGAGCTGATCCTCGATCGCAAGATCGCTGAAAAGCGCGTCTACCCCTCGATCAATATCCGTCGCTCCGGCACCCGCCGCGAAGACCTGTTGATGGACGAAGAAGAGCTGCAACGCGTATGGATCCTGCGCAAGCTACTCCACGACATGGAGGACGTTGCCGCCATCGAGTTTATGACTGATAAGCTCAAAGGCTTTAAAAACAACGCTGAGTTCTTTGGGGCAATGCGGCGTAAATAGTGCGCCAAAACGAGTGCAGCTTGCGTATCATAGGCTTGTTGCACTGACCTAGGCCCAAGCACAATGACATTTAAAAGTCCGTTGAAATATTCCGATCTGCGTGAATTTATGGCTTTCCTCGAACAGCGAGGAGAGCTAGTTCGCATCAAACGCGAAATCGACCCCAATCTAGAAATGACCGAGATCAGCGACCGTACTCTGCGCGCCAAAGGTCCCGCTCTGCTGTTCGAAAACCCCAAAGGCTACGACACCCCAGTTCTGTGCAATCTGTTTGGCACTCCAGACCGAGTCGCCATGGGCATGGGCCAAGAAAATGTCAGCGCACTCCGGGATGTGGGAACACTGCTGGCCTTCCTCAAAGAACCGGAACCACCGAAAGGACTGCGGGATCTCTGGGAAAAGCGCCATGACTTTAAACAGGTATTAAATATGCCTGTAAAGCAGATCAAGAATCCACCCTGTCAGGAAGTAGTCATCGAAGGAGATGATGTCGACCTCGACAAACTCCCGATCCAAACCTGCTGGCCCGGCGACAAAGCTCCCTTAGTCACCTGGGCATTAGCGGTGACACGCGGTCCGGAAAAAGAACGCCAAAATCTCGGCATCTATCGCATGCAGAAGATCGGCAAAAACAAATTAATCATGCGCTGGCTAGCCCACCGTGGCGGCGCCCTCGACTACCGTGAATTCCAAAAACGCTTCCCAGGTAAACCCTATCCGGTTGCCATCGCTCTGGGCGCAGACCCCGCGACCACATTGGGCGCCGTCACCCCAGTACCAGACACACTTTCAGAATACGCTTTCGCAGGCCTACTGCGCGGGGAGAAAACTCAGGTCGCCAAATGCCTGGGCAATGATCTGCAAGTACCTGCTACAGCAGAATTTATTCTAGAGGGCTTTTTGCACCCCGGCGAAGAAGCCGACGAAGGCCCCTTTGGCGATCACACTGGTTACTACAACGAAGTGGAAAGTTTCCCTGTCTTTACCATCGACCGCATCACTCACCGCAAAGATCCCATTTACCACAGCACCTACACTGGTCGTCCACCAGATGAACCAGCTGTACTTGGCGTCGCACTCAATGAAGTGTTTGTTCCAATACTGCAAAAGCAATTTCCAGAGATTGTCGACTTCTACTTGCCCCCAGAAGGCTGCTCCTATCGCATGGCCATCGTCAGCATGAAGAAGCAATACCCAGGCCACGCCAAGCGCGTGATGATGGGCGTCTGGTCATTTCTGCGCCAGTTCATGTATACAAAGTTTGTTATAGTCACCGACGATGATATCGACGTGCGCAATTGGGAAGACGTAGTCTGGGCCATGACCACTCGAATGGACCCTGTCCGCGACACCATGATGGTAGAGAATACCCCCATCGACTACCTCGACTTCGCATCCCCGGTCTCTGGATTAGGCTCAAAAATGGGTATGGACGCCACCAACAAAATGCACGGCGAAACCGATCGTGAATGGGGCGAAACCATCGTGATGGACGAAGCCGTTAAGCAGAGAGTTGATGAGATGTGGGATGAGCTGGGTATTAACATTAGCTAAACTCATTGCAAGAACCTAATGTATAGGTAGAGCAGTCGGCGTTATCCATCGCCGCAGACTTCAGTTAGGCCTGCTCAATGGAACCAGTGCAATAGCGTTTTTAGTTTCAGGGGCTTGCCTGGCAGCGGATTGTGTTCTGTGGGGTGCAAGGCTTGCTCTTAGCGGCGCTGAAATCAGACTGAACACCATCAGCTGAAGTTTAATTCATAGCAGAATCCCCCAAGAACCACTACACTCCCCGCCCTAAGCAACTGTCCCGCATTCCGCGGCTGCCCACCTCAGTAGGATCCCCATGAAAAAGACCTATACGTTAGAACACCCGAAAATCAAACTGCCGAGAGTCGTTGATTCGGTCAAGCACGATATCCGTAAATTCCTCAAGAAAGAGCGAGCCAATACACTACCCTCTGGCGCTAAGTACTGGGCCTTTGATTGCAGATTCGGCGAGTCTGAAAAGATCGCTATGGAAGTGCATCTGTCTTCTCTGACAAAAAACATCGATGAGTTTGTGGCCAAGGGAATTATGACGCTGTATGTGGAAATCAACGCCAAAGCCATTGGTGGCAATGAAAACTCTGTAGCAGAGGAGGACTAGTTATCAACAATAACGATATCTTGCGCCGTGTACGTTACATCTTCGATTACAGTGATCCCGCTATGCTGGCTATGTTTAAGCTCGGTGGCTATGAGGGCAGCAAAGCTGAACTAGCAACCTGGCTGGCACGGGAAGGAGAGCCAGACTTTGTACTCTGTGAAGATGTAAACCTGGCTGGATTCTTAAATGGCCTGATTATCAAGAACAGAGGTGCCACCGATAAAGGAACACCTGAGCCAGAGCACTTCCTCAGCAATAACAGTGTGCTGCGTAAACTCAAGATTGCCTTAAGTCTGCAGGCGGATGATTTACTTGAGATACTAAAGCTCAACGAGTTCACTATGAGCAAGCATGAGTTAAGCGCTCTATTTCGTCGCCCCGACCATAAGAATTATAGAGAATGCCTAGATCAGGTATTACGCAACTTTCTAGATGGTATGGAAAAGCGTTACCGAAAGAAGTAGCGGGCACTAAAAGACCGCAGACCGTTAGCTGGCCACATAACCACCCTACTTATTGCTAATCTATATGACCATTAACATCAAAAACATTCCAGAATTAGAGGTCAGCTGCTCTACCTGCCAGGCCAACTGCTGCAGATTGGAGGTGATGATTATCACTGACACCGGCGTACCAGCTGAACATATCTCAGTGGATCAGTGGGGCGCAGAAACTATGCTGCGCCTAGACGACGGCTGGTGCTCGGCGATAGATCGCGATACCTTTATGTGTTCGATCTATGCAAACCGCCCTTTGATATGCCGAGAATTTGAGATGGGGTCTTATGAGTGTCGTCAGGAAAGAGCTGCCTAGGCCACCGAACGCTACTCGACGAGAGCTTGTGCAGAAAAAATTACTGGAAACTCTGGGGTAGCTTGGCAACGAAAACCTCACACAAAAAACACCCAAAAGGATATTTCGATGAACGTATTAATAGTCTTAACCTCTCATGATCAGCTGGGTGATACCGGCCATAAAACTGGTTTTTGGTTGGAAGAATTTGCCAGCCCCTATTACGCACTCTTAGACGCTGGCGCCCAATTGACTCTCGCCTCGCCTATGGGTGGGCAACCGCCATTGGACCCCAAGAGTAACGAAGCGGGATTTTTAACCGACGCCACACATAGGTTCGAACAGGATACAACGGCAAAGACGGCTCTCGCCAACACAGTAAAACTATCGACAATACAAGCAGAGGATTTTGATGCGGTGTTTTATCCCGGCGGCCACGGTCCTCTTTGGGATCTGCACAATGACACTGATTCGATTGCCCTGATCGAAGCTTTTATTGCCGCAGGCAAGCCGGTTGCCAGCGTATGCCACGCTCCTGCAGTATTGCTCAAGGCCAAGGCGGCAAACGGTGACCCCTTAGTGATGGGCAAAAAGGTGACTGGCTTTAGCAACAGTGAAGAGGCTGCAGTTGAGCTTACTGATGTGGTGCCCTATTTGCTCGAGGATGAGCTTATGGCATCGGGCGGCTTATATCAGAAGATTGAAGATTGGCACCCGCTAGCGGTAGTAGATGGTTTAATTATCACTGGGCAAAATCCAGGTTCCTCAACTGCTGTTGCTGAGGCTCTGATTAAGACGGTGAACCAACTCTAGATACAATTGATGGCTATTTAATTAACCTGAGGAGCGCACTCTGCAGTGCGCTTGAACGGTTGAAAAAAATCAATAATCTATAGTACTAAAATTAGCCTTTTCCTATCGCACCATTAATAATTTATTGTTTTTGATTTTATTTTTTTAAAAAGACAATTCCTGATTGCATTAAAGAATGTGGTAAAAAATTTCTAGATACACTTTTAGTCTTTTTTAAAACTGCAGTTTTAAGTTTTTCTCCCCTTAATCGATTTTTAATTATTCCATACCGATACTTGGCCTGTGCCATGGTGGAAAATATTTACCCTGAGACTATACAGACAAGCCTATGACAGAATATCGACTCGCAAAAGCTACAGAGCTAGATCAGCTAAAAGCCTTTCTATTTCACCATGGCGCAAATCCTTGGAACCATTTGCCGGCCGTTGGAGTCGATGCGGAATTTGCGCTGATCGCCAAAGAAAAGGCCATGGCATTGGTGGCTTACAGCGACGCTACAGTAGTAGGCTTAGGGATTTTTTATCATCCAGATTACCTTCCAAAAAACTTTCTGGAGTATAGCCAAGGAAGACCGGCGATCTATATTGCTGAGGTGGTTGTGCATAGAGACTACAGCGGACAAGGCATAGGCACAAACTTGCTGAAGGATATCATTCAACGCTCACCTAGGTTGGGCGCGGAGATATTACTGGTTGATCGCCATGCAGAAAATGCTGGGTCAGCGGGAATGATGCTAAAAGCGGGTTTCAAAGAACTGGCGACTTTTGTCGATCTGGATCGTCGAGATGTCGGAAATTGCAGCACAACGGTGCTGTCTTTTGAATTAATTTAATTTCGTTAAATTAATTTTGTGAATTTTATAAAATAAAAAAAGGGTGCCAATTGGCACCCTTTTTTGTCTTACTTTTTACTGCTTTTTCTAATTAACCCATAGAGAGTTGCTTAGAAGTTGTAGCTGTACTTGGCATACCAGAACGCGCCACTGAAGCCCATAGGAGCAAATTCACTGTACGTGTTACCAGCGCCTGCAGCACCGTTATGCTTCTTAGAACCAGCTTCGTCAAAGATATTGTTGCCGCCCAACATAACCGAAGAACTCTCGTTCAGGTCATAGGAAAGCTCAACATCTACTACGTGTTCGCCGTCATAAGACATACCTTGGTTTGGATCGTACCAATCACCGAAGTAAGACACTCGAGCAAGAGCACGCCAGCCGTCCATCATGTGGTTAGCAGAAACGTTGTAACGAGTATCAGGTGAAACTTCTTCAATCGAACGCTCACGGTCATCATCGATGTATTCGCCGCGAGAAGTCACTTCAGTTTCAGTGTGGTTTAACGCAAGATTCCAAGCAGTGGTGCCGCCCATCCAATCAGTGCTAGTCGACACTACCAAGTCATAACCACTGGTCTTTGTCTCAAAGTCATTGGTGAAGAAACGGAATACAGCAATATCATCAGCGCCAGAAACGCCAGCTGCTGCCAGAGAAGCAATATCTGCTGCTGTCAGGGTGAAGTCTTTAGATAGAGTCAGACGATCAGTTACTTCAATGTTGAAGTAATCAAACGTGATATCAATCTCGCCAACACTACCAAAGAAGCCGACTGTGAAGTTCTCAGACTCTTCTGGCTGCAACGCTGTAGCACCGGCGAATGCGGCAACAGGGTTGCTCGCTGGAATAACACCTTTGTTTACCAGAACACCGTTATCAATCAGTGTTGAGATATTAGATGCATTCAGCTGACCTGAAGTAGGCGCTTTAAAGCCTGTGCTCAATGTAGCACGAAGACCGAAGTTGTCATCCAACTTATAGTTAGCACCCAACTTGTAGTTGGTCGTGCTACCAAAGCCATCAAAGTCTTCGAAGCGAACTGCAGCGGCTAACAGAAGGTCTTCACTTGCATCCCATTCTGCATCTATGTAGACAGCATCGTTTGAACGATCGAAGTCACCAGAGATATCAGGAGAAAAGCCTGGGAAACCGTTAGTTGAAGTACTGAAACCTTGAACACCTAAACCACCGTCGATGTAAGACTCTTCTTGACCAGCGCCAATAGTGAATTCTTCAGTACGGTGCTCAGCACCAAATGCAACATTCACTGTTTCACTTAAAGCATAAGTAAAGTCAGCATTGAAGTTTACGTCAGTTTGACGGTATAGACCTGGATCAAAGTTGCGCGGAGTGTTTTCACCAAGGCTGGCATTAACAGTGTTGTTAATATAGAAGTCGCCTTCGTTCTCACCGCGATAAGCACTGACATCCCAGGTTAAACCATTTTCCAACTCACCTCTCAAACCCATCATAAAGGTGGTGTCTGTTACGGTGCCACCAAAACGTGGCGTAAAGCCGCCAGGAATGGTTTCATTGAAGTTAAAGCAGTTATCATCGGCTTTCAGACCAGCGATTGCACCGGCGAGAGCAGCACTTGTCGGGTCATCAGAAGGAACTTCATAGGCACTACAGTCAGCACCATTTGATGAGCCTACCAACAGCTGGTTGAAATCATCATCCTCATTATCTGGTGTACCGTTGTCGTTTGTGCTGGCATACACACCACCGCGATTTGTCGGGTTACGGAAGTAGAATCCGCCGTCGACATCTTTGCTGGCGTAGTTCGCATAACCATACAGCTCAACACTGTCAGTCAGCTGAGTACCGAAGTTGACGAACAATTTAAGATCGTTATCAACAAAAGGACGGCCCCATTTCTGAGCCGGATCAGCAACTGGGAAGCCTGCAGCGATTAGGCCTGCAGCATCGTTGCGCTGCTCTGAGCGAACAGTTTCATCAGATGAGCCATATTCTAAGGTGACATTAGCAAAACCGTTAGCGCCAAGTTCCATGCCCATGTTGCCCGCAAAGTAAGCCATGTCGCCATCGCCTTCAGCGTATTGACCCATACGGATCTGAGCAGAACCACCTTCACTAGCATCTTTTAGCTTGAAGTTAATTACACCTGCCAGAGCATCAGAACCATACTGAGCTGCTGCACCATCACGCAATACTTCAACGCTCTTTAGAGCCATACCAGGAATAGTAGAAACATCAGCACCGTGAGAACCGTCTGAGATACCACCAGCAGACCAAACGATAACGCTGGCTCTGTGACGACGCTTGTTGTTTACCAAAATCAACGAGTGATCCGGCGCCATGCCGCGAAGCTGGAATGGACGTACCAGAGTTGCTGCATCACTGATCGGCTGATCGTTGACGGAGAAAGAAGGTACAGAGTTACGCAGCAGGTTAGCTACGTCCATGTCACCTTGGTTAGTCAGTTCGGCGCTAGTGATAACGTCAACTGCTGCAACTGTGTCGGTAGCTGAACGGGCTTTGGCACGAGTACCTGTAGTTACGATTTCTTCAACCATAGCGCCTTCGGCGAAAGCGACTGTTGGCAACACTGCGCTGCTAGCAATAATTGCCGCCGCTAATGAAGTTAATTTTAAAATGGATGTATTTTTCATAAATCTCCCCCGAGATATTGGAATTGTGGGATGTTTTTTTTTGCTATTTTTAGGGCCTTTTATTACGGCCGCCTGGTACCATAACACAGGATTTTTTTGAAAAGCTACCTGTTTAGTTTTAACTGTGACTGATAAGTCGTACTGCAGAATCTCAGATTAGCCAGAATGACTGCATGGCAAAGATAGACTGTATACTCGGCGCGATAAAGCTAGAGCCTAGGAGAAACACCATGCCTGAACTAAAGATCCATCAAGGCGCCTGTCACTGCGGCGCGGTCAAATTTGAAATTGACGCCCCCAGTCAGCTGCATGCTCACGCCTGCAACTGTTCGATCTGCTATATGAGTGGCGGTGATCAGATGATTGTGCCGGCATCTAAGTTTCGACTGCTCTGCGGCGAAGATGCTATTACGACCTATACCTTTAATACAGGTGCCGCTCAGCACACATTTTGCAGACACTGCGGCATCAAGCCCTTTTACACGCCGCGCTCTAATCCGGATGGCTTTAGTGTCAACCTGCGCTGTCTCGACCGCGCCCATGTTGAGTCTATAATGGTAGATGTGTTTGACGGTCAGAACTGGGAACAGAATGCTGGGACTCTGGCGCACCTGTCTCGTGAAGACGAATAGTAGTATGCTGGCCGCAGACGTCATCCACCTCAAAACAATAATAAACAGGGTATAACTGTGAATAAACAACAGGGTCAGTTCTATCTGTTTGGCCAAAAGCGTTTTCTGCCCTTCTTTATTACTCAGTTTCTCGGCGCACTGAATGACAATCTGTTTAAAAATGCGCTGCTGGTGATTATTGTTAGCAGCGGCATCTCCGCTTCTGATAGCAACACTAACTTCCTCACCAATTTGGCCGCCGGCCTGTTTATCCTGCCGTTCTTTTTATTCTCCACCACTGCTGGCCAGCTGGCAGACAAATGCGACAAGGCTTGGCTGATAAGGCGGATTAAGTTCGCCGAAATTCTGATTATGCTCACCGGCAGCTATGCCCTTTACAGCAGCAATATTAACTTGATGCTCGGGGTATTATTTTTACTCGGCGTGCAGTCGGCGTTTTTTGGGCCGATTAAGTATTCGATTATTCCGCAGCATCTGACCACTGAAGAACTGATGGCGGGCAATGCCCAGGTTGGCATGGGAACCTTCACCTCAATTTTGATTGGCACCTTATTGGGCGCCTGGCTGGTCAGCTACGAGGGTGGCACGCTGTTGGTTGGAGCTACCGCGATGATGCTGGCCTTCATCGGCTGGCGCGCCAGCTGCGCAATTCCCGATGCGCCATCAGAAGGTGGCGACATTCGCATAAGCCTCAACCCGATTGCCGACGCGGTGCGCAATATTCGTTTGGCACGTAACAATATGACGGTGTTCTACTGCATTATGGGCATATCCTGGTTTTGGTTATTTGGCGGCAGCTTTTTAACTCAGGTGCCCAATTTTGCCGTGGCCGTGCTGCAGGGCCATGCCACTTTAATATCAGTGCTTTTAGGCGCCTTTATTGTGGGTGTAGCCATTGGTTCACTGCTCTGCGCTAAAATTTCTGGCCCTCAGGTTGAACCGGGACTGATTCCCTTTGGCGCCATTGGCTTAACCCTGTTTAGTGCCGATCTGTTTTTTGCCTCAACCAATTATCAGCTGGCCAATGCGGCAATAAGTGCAGTGATGCCCGTGCAATTTTTCAGCCTCAGTGGCGGCCTGAGGATATTTGTCGACCTGATGGCCATCGGTATGTTTGGCGGCATGTTTATCGTGCCTTTGTACGCCATGGTGCAATCTCGCACCGAGAGCCATAAGCGGGCGCGAGTGATAGCTGCCAACAATGTGTTTAATGCCCTCTTTATGGTTTCCGGCGCATTAATGGGTATTGTTTGTCTGAGTATTGTGCAGATGAGTATCCCGCAATTTTTTGCCCTGATGTCGGCGGCCAATTTGCTATTCTTAGTGCTATTGGTTTGGCGAGTTCCCGAATTCAAGCTTCGTTTTTTGGCTTGGATAACGAATAATCGATAGCCTGCTAAACAGTACAATAGATAGAGGCCAAACTCTTCGCCGATTAATGCGAGAGAAAAATAATTAAGCTAGGAATTAAACAATGCAACTCTCATCAAAAATACTTCTCGGCATGGCCCTTGGCATTGCCGTTGGTCTGATACTCAATATGATCAGCGATGGCAGTGGTCCCGGACCATTAACCGCCTGGGTGGTGGAATATGTATTTGATGTGGTCGGGCGTATCTTTATTGCCTCACTGAAGCTGTTGGTAGTGCCTCTGGTGTTTGTCTCACTGGTCTGTGGTTCTGCGGCTATGGGTGAAAACGTCAAGATGGGGCGCATCGCCCTTAAGACCTTGGCCCTCTATCTGCTTACTACCGCAGTGGCGATCACTATTGCCCTGACTCTGGCTAACATTATTAACCCAGGTGTGGGCATAGATACCTCCGTAACCGCCAGCTATGTCGCAGCGACTCCCCCGGCCTTTAAAGAAGTATTGATTGGTATATTCCCTACCAACCCAATCCAAGCCATGTCTGACGGCAATATGCTGCAAATAATTGTCTTCGCTATTTTGGTGGGCGTGGCCATCACGCAGGCTGGCACTGCAGGAAAATCTACCCTAGTGGGCTTCCAGACATTTAACGAAGTGATTATGCGCATGGTCACTATACTGATGCACTTGGCACCCTTTGGTGTCTTCTGCTTGCTGGCTAAGCTCTTCACCCAAGAGGGCTTCACCGCGATCTTTAATCTGGCACTCTACTTTATGACTGTTACCCTGGTTTTACTGATCCATGCAGGGGTGGTCTACACCAGTATTTTCAGTTTCTTTACCCGCTTAAATCCCCTGACCTTAATCAAGAATATGCGTCCGGCCATGCTCTTTGCTTTCAGTACTTCATCGAGTAATGCCACCATGCCAATCACCCTAAATGTGGTTGAAAAGCGCGTTGGAGTGGATAATTCTATCGCCTCCTTCACAGTGCCATTAGGCGCCACCATCAATATGGATGGCACTGCGATTATGCAGGGTGTGGCGACCGTATTTATCGCCCAAGCCTATGGTCTGGATCTGGGTATGACTGAGTATCTTGCGGTGATTGCCACGGCAACTCTCGCCTCAGTGGGTACCGCAGGTGTGCCGGGAGTAGGTTTGATTATGCTGTCTATGGTCCTGCAGCAGGTGGGGTTACCTGTGGAAGGTATTGGCCTGATTATCGGTGTCGATCGCCTGTTGGATATGATGCGCACCGTAGTCAACGTTACCGGCGATGGCATGGTCACTAGCGTAGTGGCGAAAAGCGAGGGGCTGCTCAATGAAGATATCTTCAATGAAGTCTCGGATCGCGATGAGTACAGTAGCCCACAGCAGAATAGGTAGCATCCAGCTATTTAGTCAGCGCGTATTAAACTGAGTTGTGCGGTTGCGGTCTCCAGAGGCAATCGTCACCTAACCTGCTTGCACAGCGTTGTTGAGCGCTTAAGGCGAAACTCTCGTCATGATATATAGGTCTATAAATGCCATTGTTTAACCGCCAAGGGAAAATAACCGTTGCCATACTGGTGGCGGGCATCTTATTTATTGTCGGCATTGCAACCCTCAAACCTAAGCCCGAAAAAGTTAAGCGCCAGCCACCGCCACTACTGCTGGTTGAGGTAATTGACGCCGCGCCGCAAACTCTGCGCCCGACCATTTCGTCTCAGGGCACTGTCGCACCGAAACGGGAAATCGATCTGGTATCTCAGGTGGCAGGCAAGGTAGTCGCCGTTGATCAGAACTATGCCAATGGCGGCTTTTTTCGACAGGGTGACAACTTAATCCAGCTGGAATCGAACGATTATCAGTTTGCCGTGACCCGCGCCAAAGCGCAGGTGGCCAAAGCCGAAGAGCAGGTCGCTGTGGAAAAAGGCCGCTCACGTCAGGCCAAACGGGAATGGCGCGATCTTGGGGACAATACTGCCAATGCATTGTTCTTGCGTGCGCCACAGTTAGCATCTGCCGAAGCCGCTCTTGAATCAGCCCGCGCCGATCTCGACAAAGCCAATCTCGACCTCAGCCGCACAACCATCGTAACGCCATTCCAGGGACGTATCAGGCAGACCTTTGTCGACCTTGGTCAATACATTACTCCGGGAACTCGGATCGCTAAACTATACAGCACCGATGTAGTGGAAGTACGCCTGCCTCTAAGCGATCGTCAGGCAGCTCTGATTGATCTGCCGATTAACTTTGAAGATGCTCGCAGCGCAAACTATCCAGACGTGTTGATAAAGCGACATGTCGGCGGCAAGACCTATAAGTGGCAGGGCAAAATTGTACGCACCGAGGCCTCTATCGATATTCAGAGCCGTATGACTTACGCCGTGGCAGAAGTGCAAAACCCCTTTAAAACCGATCCCAATAGTGATCGGCCGCCGCTTAGTATCGGGCTGTTTGTCGAGGCCGAGATTACTGGCCGGCAGATAACCAATGCGCTTGAACTGCAGAAGAGCATTATTTATCGCGGCAATGAAATATTGGTGCTAAACGACAATGACGAAATCAGCTTTGCCTCTCTGTCGTTGGTGCAATCGGACACTGACTCAGTGGTAACTACCGGCATTCAACCCGGCACCCGTATAGTCGGCACGCGCATTGCGTTGCCCGTACCGGGCATGCGCGTGGACACCAGCTCTCAATCAAACAGCGCGGACCTCTTGTGAACAGTTCCATAGCCTGGTTTGTACGCAACCCAATTGCGGCAAATCTGCTGATGCTGCTGATCTTGGCCTCAGGCATTATCGGTAGTTTGGGCATGGGTAAGGAAGTATTCCCCTCCACCGGCATCAACCTGATCAATATCTCCATGCCCTATCCCGGCGCTGGGCCGCGGGAAGTGGAAGAGCAGATCGTGGTACGTATTGAAGAGGCTATCTATACCCTAGAAGGCATTAAACATATTCGCAGTCAGGCGCGTCAGAGCAGCGGCAAGGTCACCGTTGAAGTCGCCGACGGCTATGATATGACTAAAATGATTAATGATATCAAGGCCCGGGTAGATTCGATTATCACCTTTCCCAGCGATGCCGAACGTGCGGTGATCAGTGAGCAGAAGATGCGCGATGAGGTGATTCGCGTAGCCCTGTTCGGAGATGCTGGAGAGGCGGTACTGAGAGAATACGGCCAGCGTATTCGCGACGATTTGGCCGCCCTGCCCGATGTAGATTTTGTCGAGCTCTGGGGTGTGCGAGAGCCGCAGATCGATATAGAGTTATCGGAAATGAATATGCGTCGTTACGCTATTTCATTTAACGATGTGGTCAGTGCAGTGCGCCAGTCTTCCCTAAATTTACCCGCCGGAACCATTCGCGCGAATAGCGGTGACATACAGATTCAGACCCGCGGTCAGGCCTATTACGAAGAGGACTTTAAGCAGATTGTTGTTTCCAGTCGCGCTGATGGAACTGAAATTAAAATTGAAGATGTGGCCACTGTGATCGATGGCTTTGAAGAGCGCAATCTGCGCACTAGGTTCAATGGTGCAAACGCCATTTTCCTCGGTGTGCGGGTGGGTAATAATCCTAATGTGGTCGCCACTACTGCTGCGGTGAAAGACTATGTTAATGCTGGCTCGAGCTTTCTACCGCCAGGCCTGCAACTGCAAACCTGGAAAGACTTCTCGAATATGTTTTCTGGGCGTCTGGCGCTGCTGTCGAAGAATGCCTTCGGTGGATTGATACTGGTGTTTGTGGTGCTGATGCTATTTCTGCGTCCGCAGCTGGCATTTTGGGTGGCTGTTGGTATAGCCATCGCCTATATGGGTGCCCTGTGGATCTTGCCGAGTATTGGCCTGACTCTGAATATGCTGTCGATGTTTTCGTTCCTGTTGATTCTCGGTATTATTGTCGACGACGCGATTATTGTTGGCGAAAGTATCTACCGCCATCAACAGCTCGGCTATGACGGAGACACAGCGGCGCGAATGGGTGCCCAGGCGGTTTCCAAGCCGGTGCTGTTAGCCGTGGTGAGCACAATGATTGTGTTTTTGCCGATGCTGTTTTTACCTGGCATGTGGCCCAAATTTCTCTGGGCGATCCCGGCGGTAACTCTGGTTGCCCTGTCTTTCTCACTGATCGAATCCTTTTGGATCCTGCCATCCCATCTGGCCAAGATGAAACCTGAAAAACCCGCGACCACCAAGATCGGTATAGCCGTTCGCAACATCAGGAAAAGCTTTGCCAATGGACTGGTCAGTTTTGCCCAAAATACCTACAACCCTTTTTTGCAGAAGGCTCTGGATTGGCGGGCCCTGACTCTGATTGGATTTTGTCTGGCCTTCGTGCTCTCGATCACGTTGATCAGCGCCGGCTATATCAAGCAACGTTTTATGCCCGATGTGCCCTCGGACTTTATCTCTATGCGCATTGAAATGCCGGACGGCTATTCTGCCGAAGGCAAGGCAGAAATTACCCAGAGAGCAGAGCGCGCGGCTAAATTATTGGCCAGTGACCCGGCTATCAAATCGCAAATCGCGACAGACAACCTGGTCGCCAATCAACTGTCATTTATGTACGGCGATACTATCCGCTTGACGCTTGAACTGCAGCCGGATATGAGTGGCCAGGTGAGTCCGACACTGGTGGGCGAGCGCTGGCAGCAGCTGATTGGCGAGATACCCCAGGCCAAGACCTTTAATGTGGATGCGTCAGCGGCAGGTCCCGGCAATGGTGAACGCATCACCGGGGTGCTGACCTCGAACAATCTCGATCAGCTCACCGCCGCGGCACAGTTTCTTAAGCAGCGTATGCGTGATATTCCCGGTGCGCGAAATATCCGCGACGATATTCATTCTGGACGCTCTGATATTGATATCAACCTACTTCCCTACGGCAACAACTTTGGCATAGGACTAGCAGATGTTGCCCGCCAAGTGCGTCATGGTTTTTACGGCGCCGAAGCTCAGCGTGTGCCCAGGGGCCGCGATGATGTTCGAGTTATGGTGCGCTACCCAAAGCGGGATCGCTCCCAAGTGGACAGTCTCGATAATATGCGTATTCGCACCCCCAGTGGTGCAGAAGTACCGTTTTACTCTGTTGCCGAGACCTCTTATGTGCCCGGCTACACACGCATTAACCGGCAGGATCGCCAGCGCAGCGTCAAAGTGTCCGCGCGACCCACCGCAAATAAATTAACCGTTGATGAAATGGCGCAGATCCTGTTTGGAGAGATCGGCCCTGAGTTACAGCGACTCTATCCTGAAGTGGTGCTCAATAAAGATGAACAGCTCGCCGAGCAGGATGAATTCTTTGCCACGGCCGCCAAGTTATTTGTTCTCGCCCTGGGAATGATTTACATACTGATGGCAGTGGAATTCAAATCCTATTTAAAACCTTTAGGGGTCTTGTCTGCAGTCCCTTTCGGCATGATGGGCGCAGTGTTTGGGCACCTTATTATGGGTCTAAACTTCAGTGTTCTGTCGTATCTCGGTGTGCTGGCAGCCTCGGGGGTGGTGGTCAATGACAACCTGGTTTTAATCGATCGCATCAATCAACTGCGCGCCGAGGGTCTGGTGGTTAAAGAGGCGCTAGTACGCGCCGGGCAAGAGCGTTTTCGACCGATTGTCCTAACCTCACTGACAACTTTTATTGGATTGGCTCCGATACTCTTAGAGACGAGCATGCAGGCGCGCTTCCTGATTCCAATGATTGCCTCTCTGGCATTTGGTGTGCTGTTTGCAACCGTTGTGACACTGGTCTTTGTGCCCTGCCTCTATCTCTCAGGGGCAAATTTGAATGCCCGCTGGGAGAAGAAGATGCTGCAGCCAATTGAAAATTCACGTGCCGAGGGCGACACCTAAGTCATCGTGCCTGTTGGTATTAAAAATTCAGAAGCTAATAGTACGCGGTAGGAGTGGTAGTCAGAACCATAGGTGAGCTGACCTCTTCTCGCTTGACCAGGCCATAGAGCTGTTCCACCAGTTCAAGAGCGAAGTCCAGAGCAGTGCCCGGCCCCTGACTGGTGATGCAGTTGCCATCCACAACGACTCGGGCAGCGCCATCCACCTCTTTGGCTTCGAGTGATTTCTGAAAACTTGGGTGACAGGTAGCTGTTTTATCCAGCAACAACCCCTTCGATGCCAGCACCAGTGCTGGCGCCGCACAGATTCCAGCAAACAACTTTTTCTGAGCTGCCTGGTCACGCAGTAAGGAATCCAACACTGGGTTTTCGGCAAGATGTTCTGAGCCGGGCAGTCCACCGGGCACGGCGATTAAATCGTAATGCTTTTTCGCGCAGGCATCTAACATCACATCGGCGACAATATAAGTTCCTCTTGAGGCGCAGATTTGCAACTGATCGCCACTGCTGGCACTGGCCACAGTGACCTCGACTCCGGCCCTGCGAAGCACGTCAATAATGGTTACCAGCTCAATTTCTTCGCTTCCTTCGGCGATGGGAATAAGTGCGGTTTTATTCATAGTTTGTCCTTTTTATCCTTTGACCACATAAGTTACACTGTGGCGCAAATTATTCTAACTGTCACGGATTTGGCATGAAAATTTTCATAATAAAAAGTCATGATGGAAGCATATTAAGCAAAGATCTTGATTGGACTGACGGCACCAATGTGAACCTGATCTTTTCTGCGCAGCACCGCGATATTGCCCTAAATCAACTGATCGAATTAAACGCCAAAAATATCCATTTGCGAGCTGAAATTGTGGCGTGCGACGCGGACAAAAAAGGCCGCCCGACACTCTTGCTCGACAACACAGCTAGACTCGCCGAGGCTCCAGCTAATACCGACCAAGTCAGTGCGGCGTAAACAGGAGCCTTTGCGTGTCAATTGAAACTCGTCTTGTGGCGCTTGCGCAGCCAAACTCTATCTCGATACTAAAAAATATTGCTCGAGGCATAGAAAAAGAGAGCCTCAGAGTGGAGCCATCGGGTCGGATGGCCAAAACTCCGCACCCCAAAGCCTTGGGCAGTGCACTGACCCATCCGTCGATTACCACCGACTACTCCGAAGCGCTGCTTGAATTTATTACTGCTCCATCGGCCTCTATAGATGAAGTGCTCAACGAGCTTGAGGAAATCCATAGTTATACCTATCAACATATAGAGGATGAGCTGCTCTGGGTCAGCAGCATGCCCTGCCAGTTGGGCGACGACAGCAGTATTCCTGTGGGCCAATATGGCAGCTCTAACAGCGGCCAAATGAAAACCATCTACCGCCTCGGCCTCGGACACCGCTATGGTCGTCTGATGCAGACCATTGCTGGGATTCACTATAATTTTTCAGTGCCAGACGGGCTCTGGCTGCAGTTGCAAGCTCTAGAGAACAACCAGCAGTCACTGCAAGATTTCAAAACCGACGGCTATTTTGCCCTGATCCGCAATTTCAGACGCTACTTTTGGCTGCTGCTCTATTTGTTGGGTGCGGCACCGGCAGTCTGTGCCAGCTTTGTTCGCGGCCGCGACCACGAGCTTGTGCCCCTGGGCAATGATAGTCACAGCCTGCACCTGCCCTATGCCACATCGCTGCGCATGGGTAACCTCGGCTACCAGAGTGACGCGCAGAGCTCACTAGTGGTGTGCTACAACGATATTGACCAGTACAGCAGAACCCTTAAAGGCGGTCTGGAAACACCCTATCAGCCCTACGAAGAGATCGGACTAAAAGACGACCAGGGCAACTATCAGCAGCTGACCACCAATCTGCTGCAGATTGAAAATGAGTTCTACAGCCCAATACGGCCAAAGCGCACGGCAGCCCCCGGAGAAACGCCCCTTGGCGCCCTAGAAAAGCATGGCGTTGAATACATTGAAGTGCGCTGTGTCGACTTAAATCCTCTGCTGCCCAATGGCATAGACAAACCAACCAGCCAGTTTTTGGATACTTTTTTACTCTTCTGCTTACTCAAAGATAGCCCGGTCACCAATA
The DNA here is from genome assembly GCA_000511875.1 of Gammaproteobacteria bacterium MOLA455. GTDB lineage: Bacteria > Pseudomonadota > Gammaproteobacteria > Pseudomonadales > Porticoccaceae > HTCC2207. The sequence goes on along the minus strand of AZIN01000001.1, from coordinate 1,688,947 downwards.
ACGTTGAGTACCGTCAGATTACTGAAAATCAGCGCCGCACTGTGGCGCATGGTCGCGACCCGGAACTGGAGCTATTAGACGGCGACAGGCAACGCAACCTGGTGGACTGGGGTCTATCGCTAATGTCCGAGATACAGCCGGTGGCTGCGCTGCTCGATCAGGCTAACAGTACAGACCAGTACAGTTGCACTGCCGAGTTGATGAGTGCGCGCTTGCGAGACAACAGCCTGACTCCCGCCGCTCAGCTTATCGCTGAAATGACAGCCAATAATGAGACTTATTATGGCATGGCAATGCGCAAGGCCGAGGAGCATAGAGAATACTTTCAGAGTAAGACCCTAACGCCGGAGACAGCGGAAAAATACCACCGTCTGGCTGAGGAATCGCAGCTCAAGCAGAAGCAGATTGAAGCGTCGGATAGCCTTACATTCGACGAATTTATCGCAGACTATTACCAGTAAGTGATTGGTCGCTGTCAGGGCAATCTGCAGAGCTTAAAGATATAAGCCCACAAGAGGAGTAAGGTTTGAACCTACCCAACAACAGAGTAATCAGCCTAATTGTCGCCGCAGCCTGCGCCGGACTCATCGCCATCGCTATTTTCTATTTCCAAAATCATCTGGGACTAGAACCCTGCTATCTGTGCATCACTCAACGGGTATTTGTAATCGCCGTCGGCGTAATTTTCCTGATAGCGGGTTTACACAATCCGGCGGCCAAAGGGCAGAAGATCTATGCCGGGCTAGCCACATTGGCGGCTGTTGGCGGCAGCTTTTTTTCCATCAAACAGTTGTGGCTGCAGGGTCTTCCAGAAGACAAGGTCCCCGCCTGCGGGCCTCCAGTGGACTACCTTTTCGACGCCTTCTCAGCCACTGATGCCATCAGCATGTTGCTCCGTGGCGATGGCAACTGTGCCGAAGTACAGTGGCAGCTGCTGGGTCTCAGCATGCCTGGCTGGGTGCTGGTCAGTTTCGTCGGTCTCGCTGCCGTGGGGCTTTTCCAGCTGCTGCGCAAATGAAGCAGCTTTTGTGAAGAAGCGCTTGTGAAGAGCCTCTAATGAAAAAACCTTTAGTTGGCCTGCTTATTTTGGTGCTTTTCCAGTGGCTCGGGGAGTGGGGCGTTAAAGTCCTAGGGCTGAATATTCCCGGCCAGCTGCTGGGAATGATTCTTCTTCTAATTCTCCTCAGCCTCAACAAGTCTCTTCTGCCATGGCTGGAAACAACCAGCAGCCAACTGATTAGATTTATCGCCCTGCTATTCGTGCCAATCACCACTGGGGCCTTTTTTCTCGGGCCTGTAGTATTCGAGCAGCTGCCGCAGATCTTAGCCGTGCTTATTATTTCGACTCTGTTAGCCCAGTGGTTTATGGCGTTGATCATCAATAAGCTGCGCAGTTGGAATGAGCGGGATACTTGAGATGACTGAGATTATTCTGTACCAATGGATGCTTATCAGTGGCACATCATGGCCACTACTGCTGACGCTGGCGGGCTTCGCGGTTGCCTGGTGGGCCTATATTCGCTCAGATAGAGCCTCATTACTGCATCCGCTAATGATCGCGACGCCGCTGATTTATCTCTCGATGCAAGTCATTGATCTAGATTTTGCGGCCTATTATTCAGGCAATGGTGTTTTAAACTGGCTATTGGGCCCGGCCACTGTGGCCCTGGCGGTACCTCTTTCACAGCAATTGCGACAGCTCCCTGCAATGTTTAAACCGCTCACGGTTGCACTGGTACTCGGCGGCCTGTTCGCCACACTGAGCGCGCTGATCCTGGTCAAACTTTTCGACTTGAGCGATATTGTACTGTTATCGTTGGCCGCCAAATCCGTAACCTCTCCTATTGCCCTGAGCATAGTTGAACAAATTGGCGGGCTTACCAGCTTACTAGCAGTGGCAACTATGATTACTGGCCTCGCGGGTATTGTGATGGCAAAGAGTATTTTCCACTTTACCCAGCTAGAGGATGAGCGCTGGCAGGGTTTGATTCTGGGTGTCACAGCCCATGCAATCGGCACTGCCAAAGCATTTGAGAGCAGTCCTCGCTGCGGCGCGTTTGCCACCTTGGGCATGGGTATTAATGGCATCTTGACCGCCATTGTTCTGCCCGCCTCGATTGGTTTTTTTGTTGCTTGAGTATTTGTAGCTTGAGTATTTATTCTTCGACCTAAAACAAAGTAAACTGTGAGTCCATTAGGGAGTGATGAGGTTATCAAGGCATGTTAAAAGATCTACAACGATTAAAACAACACTGGGGCGGTGTCAGCGACATCGTCGATCGCTGGTTAGAAGAGCGCCGTGAGCTGCTGGTCAAGTACTGTGACCTGATTGAGATCCATGATTTCGATAGTGCCAATCGAGCCCATGGCGACAAACTTCAGAGCTTCTGCGAAGTGATGGTGGACTATGTGTCAGTGGGCCACTTTGAAGTCTACGAGCAGCTAGCTAAAGAGGCCAAAGCGTTTAGCGACAGCGAGGGCCTTAAGACTGGCGCCGATCTGGTCGAAAAGATTCAGCCTTCTACCGAAGCAGTTTTGGACTTTAACGACAAATACCTTGAGACAGATGACTTAGATACCTTGGCCGCAGATCTATCGGTTATTGGCGAAGCCCTCGAGCTGCGCTTTGAATCTGAAGACAAGATGATCGAAGTACTGCACAACGGTCATCTTGAGCAACTTCAAAAGGCCAGCTCAGCCTCAGCGTAGCGTTTTGTGAATAGAGAGAATAAGAAAAAGCCCCGATTGACCGGGGCTTTTTCGTTTCTGAGACAGTTAGTCTTGAAGACTAGCCATCAATATTAGCATTCAGCAGTTCCACTTCAAAAATCAATACTGAGTTTGGACCTATGGGGCCAGCGCCACCGGGGCCGTAGGCCAATTCGGCAGGAATATAGAGTTCCCACTTAGAGCCTTCAGCCATCAGTTGCAGTGCTTCGGTCCAGCCGGGAATTACCTGAGTGACGCCAAACTGTGCTGGTACGCCGCGCTTAACCGAGCTGTCGAATTCAGTGCCATCTAACAGGCGACCGGCGTAGTGAACTTCAACCGTGCTGTCAGCAGTGGGAATAGCGCCAGTGCCAGCAGTGATAACTTTGTACTGCAGGCCGCTATCAGTTGTAGTCACTCCCTCTTTTGCGCCATTGGCCGCCAGAAAATCAGCTCCCTCTTTGATATTGCCTTGAGACTGCATGGCTATCGCTTGCTGCTCTGCCTTTTGCATCTCATCGCGCTTAGCGGTCATCTCAGTTTCAAAGCGTTGAATAGTCTCGGCGATCTGCTCTTCAGTTAACACTGGCGGCTTCTCATCGAGGCCGTCGGTGAAACCCTGATAAAAGGCTTCAGCATCAATTTCTAAGCCAATACCACGAATATTTTTGCCATTATCCAGCCCCATCAAATAGCTGATACGCTGACTATGGCTGTCTAAACTGGCAGCGTTTGCTACCTGAGCCGATGTGTCTGTGGTCTGAGAATCGCAGGCTGCGATAACAAACAACAGTGCGATGGGTAAGATTTGTTTCATATTGATTTCCTTTTATTAACCATGAATGACATCTAAAAAATACAGCTAAAATAATACAGTGGCGCAAGCCTAGTTCAATTCCAAGCCGACATGGACTCAGCTGAACTAGTCTCGTTTTTGGTATAACAAATCCCATACTCCATGACCGAGGCGCTCGCCGCGCTTCTCAAACTTTGTCAGAGGCCGGTAGTCGGGACGCGGAGAGTACTGCTGTTGACCAACGGTGTTTTTAAAGCCCGGCGCCACTTCTAGCACTTCGAGCATCTGCTCAGCATAGTGCTGCCAATCAGTGGCCATATGCAGCACACCGCCCAACTCAAGCTTATCGCGAACCAGTTGAACAAATTGCGGCTGCACAATGCGGCGCTTATTGTGCTTTTTCTTGTGCCAGGGATCGGGGAAATAGAGTTGTAACCGATGCAAGCTATTGGCGGGAATACACTCATTGAGCACGTCGGTAGCGTCGGCTAAATAAACTCGCAGATTTTTGATCTGCTGCTCTTCGGCACTGGCGATCAAGCGACCCACCCCAGGAGGATGTACCTCGATACCAATAAAGTCTTGTTCCGGTGCGGCACTGGCCATCTGCAATAGGGAGTCGCCCATGCCAAAACCAATTTCGATAACTAGTGGTGCCTTGCGGCCAAAAATATTCTCGGCATCAATCGGACCATCATCAAGCCTTAAGCCATAAAAAGACCAGCCGCTGCTAAACGCATTGCGCTGACCTTCGGTCATGCGACCAGCGCGAAGCACATAGCTGCGAATCGCTTTTTTGCGATACTCAGGTCTGAAGTCAGAACTGCGCGCGGCTAAACCGCTCTCTTCTTGAGGGCCGTCTGGAGAATCGTCGTGCACGTCGTCGCTATTAATGTCCATCAATCCTCGGCGCTGTTTGCAGTAAAGAGTAATAACCAACCGGCAATAAATGCACTGCCACCCACTGGCGTGATAATCCCTAGGATACTAATTCCAGAGATGGCAATCAGATACAGAGAGCCGGAAAATAGCACAATGCCAAGCATAAAGCAGCGAGCTGCCCAGAGCAGAGAGCGCTCATTGAGGGGCAGACAAATTACGGCGAGCAATGCCAAAGTGTGGATAAAATGATAGAGCACCCCGGTTTGATAGGTGTCTAGCATTTGCACTGTTAAGGAGCCCTTCAAACTGTGTGCGGCAAAGGCGCCCAATATCACAGCCAGCGCGCCGCTGAGAGCAGTCAGTCGAATCCAGAGGAGTTTGTCCATAGCAATAAAAAAGCCGCTCTAAGCGGCTTTGGATCTCTTAAAAGTTAAAATTAGGCTTCCATCAATCCGCGAACTTTCTTCATCGCGTTTTTCTCGAGCTGGCGAATACGCTCAGCAGAGACGCCGTATTCATCGGCCAGTTCGTGAAGAGTTGCCTTGGCATCATTCAACCAGCGACGCTTAAGAATATCGCGACTGCGATCATCGAGGTCGTTCACTGCAGCGATTAGGCGAGTATTGTTATCCACTTCCCAATCGTCACTTTCGGCCAGCTCAGCCGGGTCCATACTCTTGTCTTCAAGGAAGTAAACCGGAGCTTGGAAACTGCCGCTGTCGTCGTCTTCGCCCACTGGAGCGTCAAAAGCCGGATCCCGAGAGGTCAGACGCATTTCCATTTCCATCACGTCTTTAACTTGGACACCCAAGTCATCCGCTACGGCCTTGGCTTCATCGGCAGATAACCACTGTAGCTGCTTCTTGGCACTGCGCAGATTGAAAAACAACTTGCGCTGAGCCTTGGTCGTGGCAATTTTAACTATGCGCCAGTTGCGCAAAATAAATTCGTGTATCTCGGCTTTGATCCAGTGCACAGCAAAGGACACCAGACGCACACCTTTTTCAGGGTTAAAGCGTCGTACTGCTTTCATCAGGCCAACATTGCCCTCTTGAATCAGATCGGCCAACGGCAGGCCATATCCGTTGTAAGAGCGCGCTATATGAACAACAAAGCGCAGGTGGGCCATTACCATACGACGAGCAGCGTCGAGATCGTCTTGATAATAGAGTGCCTCACCCAGTGCACGCTCTTCATCGATGGTCAGAATGGGCACAGTCGCAGTCCCCTGAATGTACGCATTCAGGTTGCCGCCGGGGGCCATCCACTCCATTGTTTGAAGGGCTTTACTCATAACAGACTCTTTTTGATCGTGGGTCGAATATTCTAGCATTTTTTAATTGCTCGTTCCTAGCCTTTAACAGTCGCCATTACTGAGTAGTTTAGACGCTTTTCAATGGTTTTTCAGCGCGGCTGAATATTGCGCAAATGTTGCCCCACTGCAAGCCAGGCACCAATTAAACCAACGCCGCCACCTATCAACAGTAGGACTAAAAACCCGCTGAAGCCGAGTCCGCTAATACTGAACTGACTCTGATATAACAACGCTAGGTTATTTACGGGACCAGCCAGCCAAAAGCTCAATCCGGTCAAAAAAAACGCAGCAATCAGGGCTCCAAATATGCCAAATAATAGCCCGCTATACAAAAAGGGCCTGCGCACATAGGCGTCGGTACCGCCGACCATCTTGACCACGGTGATTTCATCGCGACGACTCTGAATCGCCAGGCGAATGGTATTGCCCACCACTAGAATCACACCTAAGCCCAGAGCGGCGCCCAGAGCCAACACTAACTTGCGACCCATATCCAAAAGTCCATCGAGGCGCTGCAACCACTCCAGGTCAAGCTGTACATCATCGACTAATTTCAACTCGCGGATCTCAGTCACTAGGCGGGTGGCATCGCCGATCAATAGCGGCTGCACCAGAAAGGAATCCGGCAGTGGATTTTCATCCAGATACTGCAGCGCCGAACCGAAACCCGACAATGCCTCGAACTCATCCAGAGCATCCTGTGCCGAGATATAAGTCACCGAGGCGACGCCAGAGAGCCCCTCAAGTTTTGCCGTCAGACTTTTTAGAGCTGATTCGCGCGCGCCTTTTTTGACAAACACGCTGATTTGCGCCGAGGCATCAACGCCACCGCTGAGCTGGCGAATATTCTCCACACTTAAATAGAGTGCCGCTGGCAATGTCAGGGCAATGGCAATAACCAAAATAGTCAGTAGTGACTGCAGAGGTTCGCGAAGTATTTTTAAGGTGCTGTTTTTTAGTGTGGCCTGATGATGCAGCCTATAGCTTTGCCATTTGTCGACACGACTGAGCATCTGACCGCGAGCGCCGCGCTGGCCAACGTCTCGAGTCTTGCTCTTAGTAGCCGCCATAACTGACTCCATCCTGCTCCATCTGGCCCTGATTGAGTCGCATAATGCGCATATCCATACGATTGATCAGATTGATATCGTGACTAGCCACTAACACAGTGACGCCAACATCCTGAAAGCGCTTAAACAGCGCCATAATTTCAGCCGACAGCTGTGGATCTAAATTACCCGTAGGCTCATCAGCGAGAAGAATTTTCGGCTTATGCACCACGGCTCGCGCGATTCCCACTCGCTGCTGTTCACCCCCAGATAGGGTGATCGGATTATGCTTTTCTCTGTCGAGCAGACCTACTGTATCTAAGGCAGCACGCACTCGACGGCCGATATCGCCCTGAGAATACCCCGCCACTTGCAGGGGCAAAGCAACATTCTCAAACACCGAGCGATCAAATAGTAGCTGGTGGTTCTGAAACACAACACCCACTTGGCGACGATAAAAGGGGATCTTGGAATGAGGCAACCGATTGATATTTTTGCCGTTGATCAGCAAATTGCCCGAGGTCGGTCGCTCGATCAACATCAACAGCTTTAACAATGTACTTTTGCCGGCACCGGAGTGTCCGGTAAGAAAGGCCATCTCACCTGCGTCCATTTCGAAGCTCACGCCGCGCAGAGCTTCGTATCCACTCTCGTAGCGCTTGCAGAGATTATCAAAACGGATCATCGACATACTACTCAACCTGACCCAATAGCGCAGAAACAAACTGCTCAGCAACAAATGGCTGGAGATCATCCACCCCTTCACCTACACCTATGTAGCGAATCGGCACAGAAAACTTCTCCGCTAAAGCGAAGATAACGCCGCCTTTAGCGGTGCCATCAAGCTTGGTTAAGACAATGCCCGTTACGCCAGCTGAGGCATGAAATTCTTTCATTTGAGCCACGGCGTTCTGACCGGTTCCGGCATCCAGAACAAGCAACACTTCCTGGGGTGCTGCGGCATCGAGTTTGGCGGCCACTCGGCGAACCTTTTTCAACTCTTCCATCAAGTTACTTTTATTGTGTAGACGCCCAGCGGTGTCGGCGATAATCACATCAATATTTTTTGCTCTGGCAGATTCAATGGCATCAAACACCACTGAGGCGCTGTCGGCACCCATATGTTGGGCAACCACCGGAATTTGATTGCGTTCACCCCAGACTTGCAGCTGCTCGACGGCGGCGGCCCTAAAGGTGTCTCCTGCGGCTAACATAACTGACCGGCCCTGCTGTTGCAGCTGTCGCGCCATCTTGCCAATGGTCGTAGTCTTGCCGACACCGTTGACGCCGACCACCAACATGACAAAGGGGCCCTCGGCATTGTCGGTATTTAGGGGCTGTTCACAGGGACTAAGACGGGCAATTAGAATTTCGCGCAGGGCTGCCTGCAGCGCAGCGCCATCTTTAAGCATGGCACGGTTGGAGCGCTCGGTGAGCTGAGCAATAATTTGAGAAGTAGCTTCGACGCCCACATCGGCCATCAGCAGTAGTGTCTCCAGCTCCTCAAAAAGATCGTCATCTATTACTTTGGTGCCGAGAAACAGGTCGCCGAGACCTCGACTGGTGCGCGACAGGGCTCGCTGCATCTTGCCGAGCAAACCGCTCGACTTCTCCGCGGCCGAATCTTCTAAAGGAGTAACATCATCAGAAGAAACCGCTTGAGACGAAACAGAGAGCTCGCCCTTGTCACGCTTAAAGCGATCGAGAAAGCTGCGCTTCTTCTTTTCTGGCTCTGGGGTATTGGTTGAATTAGCGTCCATGTAGGTTCATTTCTAACTGTGGTTATATTCTGGTGTATCCTACCATCTCAATTGATTCAAGGTGATTAAATGTCACCAAAAGGAGTAGCTTTTGACTGCCAGACAACGGGTTCGCATTATTGCCGGCAAATGGCGCAGCCGCGTGCTCACATTTCCCAGTGTAGAAGGCCTGCGTCCCACCGGTGATCGTATTCGTGAAACATTATTTAACTGGCTGGCACCCAATATCGAGGGAGCCAGCTGTCTGGATCTATTTAGTGGCTCTGGCGCACTCTGCTTCGAAGCGCTTTCTCGCGGTGCCGGAGACTGCTTGGCCCTTGAAAAAAGCCCCAAAGCCCTTGCAGCTCTAAACGAAAACAAGACTCTCTTCAATGCTGCGGAACTGACCCTGCGCCGAGCGGACACGGTCACCTATTTAAGCAATAGCCCTGACAAGCCTTTCGACATTGTCCTTGTCGACCCCCCTTTTGACCTCAATGTTCTCACCGAGGTCTGCGCCCTACTGGAAAGTAATCACTGGCTGACAGCAGACAGCTTGATCTACTGCGAGTTCTCGGCGCGACACAACAGTTTTGCTCCACCACACAATTGGCGCATCGAAAAAAGCAAGACGGCTGGCGGAGTAAACTATCTGCTTTACTCACGTATTTGAGCCTGAGGCTTTATTTAAGTAATATGCGCGCTCATCAACATGGCGGAACCAGTGCATGACGACAATAGTCTACCCCGGCACCTTTGATCCAATTACCAATGGTCACATAGATTTAGTCGAAAGAGCGTCAAGAATCTTCGACAAGATTATTGTTGGCATCGCCAGCAGCCCCCGCAAAGGGCCGCTATTTACCGTCGATGAACGCATTCAATTGGCCACAGATGCATTGGCCCACGTGCCTAATATCGAGATTCGTGGCTTTGATTATCTGTTGGTGAATTTTGTTAAAGACTGCAAGGCCGACGCAATTATGCGTGGACTGCGCGCTGTGTCGGATTTTGAATATGAATTCCAGCTGGCCAACATGAATCGCGCTCTGTCGCCGAATATTGAAAGCGTGTTTTTAACCCCAGCGGAGCATCTGTCTTATATCTCCTCGTCACTGGTGCGCGAAATTTCGCTCCTCAACGGCGATGTGTCGAAGTTTGTCCCTGCCAATGTGGTTGATGCTCTGGTTCAAAAGCATAAAAAGCCCTAGGTCAATAAAGTAGTACAGCCTAGATCGTAGATTGCTCAGCGCTGGCAGGCTGGGCAAAACACCGAACTGCGCTGACCCAAACGAATGTCCTTTAAGGGTTTGGCACAGGTAACACAGGGCTGACCGCCGCGACCGTAGACCATCAGTGTCTGCTGAAAATATCCAGGCTCGCCATTACCGTTGACAAAATCTCGCAATGTAGTGCCGCCCTGAGTAATCGCGCTGGCTAAGACCTCTTTAATATGCACCGTCAGCTGCTCATAGCGCTTCAATGAAACTCTCCCCGCAGCTCGATCAGGTCGAATACCACCGCGAAACAATGCCTCGGAAGCATAGATATTACCCACACCAACCACTGTTCGATTATCCATTATGAATGGCTTAATCGCCATTTTGCGCCTGCGGGATAGCTCAAACAGGCGCTTGCCGGTGAACTCATCGGTGAGCGGTTCAGGCCCCAAGTGGTCCAACTGAGGAAAGCCGCTATCTGACCAGAGCCAGGCGCCAAAGCGACGGGGGTCGTGATAGCGCAGACAGACGCCATTAGTCATCAGCATTTCTATATGATCGTGCTTGCGTCGCGGTACCGCTCTATCTACTAGACGCAGGCTGCCGCTCATACCCAAGTGAATCATCATGGTGCCACGCTCAAGCTCGACTAACAGGTACTTGGCGCGGCGAGTGATTGCCACAACCCGCTGCCCCTTAGCGAGCTCAGAGATACCTCGGGTCACGGGCCAGCGCAATGAACCATTGTGAACCCGTAGTTGGTCAATAAATTGATCTACAATGTGCGGAGCTACCCCACGAAGGGTAGTCTCTACTTCCGGTAATTCAGGCATATATACCCATTATTTATCCAAGAGCGCAATGATGTTTTCCTTAATTACCATATTTCTGGCAAACTTAGGGAGCGTTTTGTCGGTAGAGTAAACCGGTTTGACACGCAGGGGTAGTGGCGCTAGCAATTCTGTCAGAAATCAGTAGAATGCGCGCTTCCATTATTATCAGAAATCTTTGAAGGTTCACATTAAATGGCATTAGGAAGAAGACGTAAGGAAGAGGATGAGTCAGCAATCGATATGACGCCAATGCTCGACGTTGTATTTATTATGCTTATCTTTTTTATTGTGACGGCCTCATTCGTCAATGAGTCTGGGCTTGATGTCAATCGCCCGCCGACCTCTGACGAGCCGCCACCAGAAGCTGAAAACACCAACATTGTGTTTCGAATATCCGAGAGCAATGAGCTAACCTTTGAAGGACGTCGCATTGATGTGCGCGCAGTTCGAGCAAACGTTGAGCGCATGCACGCAGAGAAACCAGAGGCCAAGGTGATTGTAAGTGCCCACCCGAAGTCTAAAACTGAGATGTTTGTACTGATCTCTGACCAGGCTCGCGAAGCTGGGGTCTATGACGTGTCGTTGTCCACCGACGAATAGCAAAGCAATCGCAATAATCGAAAGCCCTACAGGAAACTGTGGGGCTTTTTTGTACCTGCAGCTTATAAAATGCGCATCAACTAAACAGCAAGCAGGGCTATTTTCTAATTACTTATTAGTGTGCCAAGATGCCTGTGCAGCACAGATGAAACAGTCCACAAAAACCTGAGAGCAAGCCTATGGAGCAGACAGATCTAAGCCATGCCCAGCAGCAGATAAGAAGTCTTGCCCAGGTGCTGCCGGAGTTCGGCGCAGAGGCGCTAGCCGACCTCCAGTCAAACCCCGCACTGAAGAATTACCTCGAGTTCTATCAATTGCCTGAGCCCAGCGACCAGCTGCAGTTACTCGCGGGCAAGCTTTTGTATGGCGATCAGCAAACTCATCTTATGCTGTGGAAACCAGCCCAACCAAAGGGCACTGCGGTGATAGTCCATGGCTATCTAGATCACACAGGCCTCTATGGTCACCTGATTCGCGAGCTACTGAGTCGTCAGCTCACCGTTGTCTGCTTTGATTTGATTGGCCACGGCCTTTCCAGCGGCGAGCCAGCCTCTATAGATAGCTTCGAGCAATATGTTGAGCAACTCGATCAGGTCATGAAGGCCACAGCCAGCCTTTGTCCCGCACCCTTTCACGGCATTGGTCAGAGCACTGGCGGCGGTATTTTACTCAAGCAGCTTTTGAATCAGAGAGGCAACAACAGTTATCCCTTTTCCAGCCTCAATTTACTAGCACCTTTGGTACAGCCTAGATTGTGGAAGCTCGATCGCTGGCTGTTCAAATTGACTCGCCCCTTTAGACCGACAATGAAGAGGGTGTTTCGAAACAACTCTCAGGATCAAGCATTCTTAAATTTTGTGCGCCACCGGGATCCGTTCCAACCCCATCGATTACCTGCAGCTTGGGTTGGCGCTATGGCCGAGTGGGTGGTAGAGATTGATCACTGTTTAGAGAATGACTTTGCGATCAACGTTATTCAGGGAGACAGGGACAGCACCCTAGACTGGAGGTACAACATGAATCTATTACAGCGCAAGTTCCCCAATCTCAGCCTACAAATGATTGCAGGCGCTGGGCACCATATGGTCAACGAAGCGCCCGCGCTGCGTGAGAAAATCTTTGCTTCGCTAAAATTTTAGCCGCAACTCGTTTAAGTCACAGGCAGCTCTCGATAAGCTGCAAGGACTTTATTTCGCTGTGGGCACTTTGTTACGCTGAGGGCACTTCTCTAGTATTGCCATTATCGTCGATGGCAACAAAGACAAACTCCCCCTCGGTGACTTTGCACTGCTCCCCTTCAGTGTCATTATCGATCCAGGCTTCAATCAAAATACGAATTGAGCTGGTACCCACAGAGAGTGTCTGAGCATAACAGCCCACCACCGCACCCACAGGCACAGGGTTGAGAAACGACATACTGCTAATAGCCACAGTGGCAACCCGTCCTTTACCAATCCGACCAGCCAGTATGGCGCCGGCTAAATCCATTTGGCTCAGCAGCCAACCACCAAAAATATCACCGTTGGCGTTGGTTTCACGAGGCATGGCAATAGTCTGAGAGATTAACTTTCCCGATGGTCCTGGCGACTGAGTCTCCATAAATCTTACTTCCTTTGTTTTTCTAATTAGTTATAAATCAACCCGGGTAACCAAGTTGCCAACGCTGGCCACAGAGATAACATCAGCATTAAGAGTAGCTGAATACCGATAAAGGGGATAACCCCGCGGTACATCTCTTTGGTTTCCACAGACGCCGGCGCAACACCGCGCAGGTAAAATAAGGCAAAGCCAAAGGGCGGGGTTAAAAAAGAGGTCTGCAGGTTTATGGCAATCATAATACCCAGCCACACCGGATCTAAACCCATGGCCAACAGCACCGGCCCGACAATCGGCACCACCACAAAGGTGATCTCAATAAAGTCGAGGACAAAGCCCAGCACAAAGATCACCAGCATCACCAAAATCGTCGCCCCCACCAGGCCACCGGGAAGTCCGGTCAAAAACTGCTCAACCATCTCTTCGCCGCCAAAGCCGCGGAACACCAATGAGAATACTGCCGCACCGATCAGAATCAAAAAGACCATAGAGGTCACTTCGGTGGTGCTCTGGGCCACTTCCCGCAGCCGCCCAAAAGACAGCTGACGTTTAAACAGCGCTAGCATCGTGGCACCAAAGGCCCCAACACCTGCAGCCTCAGTGGGGGTTGCCGCACCGGACAGAATCGAACCCAATACCGCTACAATTAATAGTATCGGCGGCAATAAATTGAGCATGGCTCGGGATAGGCCATGTTGTGGAAGAGACTCATCTCCCTCTTTCGGGGCGGCCGGCCTAATAAATATCACCACATAGAGGCAATAGAGCAGCACCAGAATCACACCGGGAATAATCGCGCCGACAAACAGGTCGCCAATAGACACCACCTTGGGAGTGAATATGCCCATACTCAGTTGCGCCTGCTGATAGGCGCTGGAGAGAATATCACCCAGTAACACCAGGGCAATGGACGGCGGAATAATCTGCCCCAAGGTGCCCGTGGCGCAAATAATGCCGGTGGCCTGAGACGACGAATAGCCGCGTTTGAGCATGGTTGGCAAGGACATCAGCCCCATGGTCACTACTGTGGCGCCAACAATACCGGTGCTTGCCGCCAGCAGCGCGCCAACCAAAACCACGGAAAGACCCAGCCCACTGCGAAAGCCTTTAAGCAGGTCTGCCATACTCTCCAGCAGATCTTCCGCCAGACGGGACTTCTCCAGCATAACCCCCATAAAGACAAATAGCGGCACCGCAATCAGCGTGGTGTTTTTTATGGTGCCAAACAGCCGATTCGGCAAGGCGTGCAAAAACGCCATATCAAAGGTGCCGGTGGCAAAACCCACCAAAGCAAATAGCAGTGCTGTACCAGATAGGGACAGGGCCACGGGATAGCCCGCCATCAAGACCAGGCAGACCACCAAAAACATCAGTAGGGGAATAAGCTCAACCATCAGATTAGCGGCTCTAAGTGATTAGTTTCTGCAGGCTGTTCTGCAACAGACTGTTTGCCCGTCAACACCAGCGCACTTTTAAGAATTTCAGCCAGGCCCTGCAGTATTAACGTGGCCGGCATCAATAACAGCAGCGTCTTCAATAGATAGATACCCTGAATGCCACTGCGCTCCTCTGAGGTTTCGCCAATCGCCCAGCTAGCAGCAACATAGTCCCAGGAAAAGATAAAAATCAGCAAACTCACCGGCAGCAAAAATACTAGCCCGCCAATCAGATCCACCAGCGCCTTGCGCCGAGGGGAAAAACCACGGTAAAAAATATCCACCCGCACATGACCACCGCGCTGCAGAGTGAAAGCGATGCCGAGCATAAACACCAGCCCATGCATGTAGGTAATCGACTCCTGCAGGGCTATGGATCCGCTCTCAAAATAGTAGCGCAGCACCACAATCACCAAAGTCATCAGCACCATAGCCAGGGTTAACCAAGAGACCATTCTGCCGGTCCAATCGGTGAAGCGATCAATAGCGCTGATCGCTTGCGAAACATATTTCACAACAGCTCCAGATTGTCAGATTTAAAACAGCCGCCAGTATAACCTCAGGACAAAGTCCCTAACAGCAGTCGGCCTAGGCCATCAATGTAAAATTAAGTAAAACACTGAAGATAAGATTAAAGGATTTACTTCATGTGCCGATCTTAGACTGTGATTGGGGGAATTTCCCTTAGTAAAAAGCCCTAAAAAGGGCGTAATGATTGTTGTTAAATTGCTAACCGAGAATGGTGAAAGATATGTCTGGGATTGAAAGTAATCTCAAATTAAATACACAGATTGCACCGGCCGCTTCGCCGCAGAGGCCAACGCCCAGTGAACCTGTGTCTGCGCCAACCAAATCGATTCAAGACGTCAGTCGCGACGTTCAGGCATCTAAAGGTGAGAGCGCCAAGCAGCTTAGCCAAAATATGGAAGATGTTAAGGCCGCAGTCAAAACGCTCAACATTGCCATGAAAAAGGTGCCCACTAGTCTGCAATTTTCTGTGGATAGCGCCTCTCATCGCTTTGTTGTCAATGTCACCAATAAAGACACCGGCGAATTAGTCCGCAGCATGCCCGGCGAAGCCATACTGCGTATAGCTCAAAACTTAGAGTCCCTTAAAGGAGTTTTATTTGACGAGCTGTATTAGTCCTGATCGCTGTTTTGTTCAAGCGGCAACTAAAAGCGTAAATAACAAACTATAAAGCGCCTCTTCTACTGACGAGATTCCGACAAAGCGGCAATCTTGCGGCAAATACTGCGGCAAGGATATGCCGCCATACCTTTTTTAAGCAAAACTCCGCAGCACCAAAAACTCATAAGCCATTGTTTAAAAACACCTTTTAATTTTTTTCGTGGAAAAATTAAAACTTGGCATCAGTATTGCAATTTCTTGTCCGTGAGTCGTCAAAATGCCAACAGGCAGCAGGGCGGCAATTGGTAAATTTTTAGGCTTATCACTGGCTCAGTGGTTGAGCTAAATGAGCCTAACGATCCCGGTTGCGCAACGCTTTTATTAAAGGCAGCCGATCAAAAGAATAAAGAGGAATTTGCAATGACTGTTATTAATACAAATGTGGGTGCAACTATTACCCAGAACGCCTTAGCCAAAAATGATCGACTTATGGGTCAGGCAATGGAACGACTGTCCACCGGCAAGCGTATCAACTCGGCTTCAGACGATGCCGCTGGCCTAGCCATCTCAGCGCGTATGACAGCGCAGATCAAAGGGCTAGATCAGGCTGCAAGAAATGCCAATGATGCTGTCGCCATGATTCAAACGGCAGATGGTGCTTCGATTGAAGTGGCCAATATGCTGCAGAGAATGCGCGAGCTAGCTATTCAATCAATTACCGAAACCAACACCGCCACAGATAGATCTAACCTCAGCGTCGAATTTGTCGCGCTGCAGTCAGAAATCGCTCGAATTTCCACTACTACTCAGTGGAACGGAGAAAATATACTCGACGGTAGTGCAGGTACACTTGCAGACGGCGTAGTGTCGTTTCAAGTAGGCTCTAATGCAGGTCAGACAATCTCTGTCGACCTGGGCGACTGGGCGACCACTGGCGCAGGTGTCTTCAGCAATGGTGGCGCCGCTAATGATATATCTGCTGTAGGCATTAGCCTTAGCACCTCCACAGATGCAGCTGCAGCTCTGGCAAAAATTGATACTGCCATTAACGGCATTAATACGCAGCGCGCCTCTTATGGTGCAGCGATGAACCGCCTTGAATATGTTGTCGATAATTTATCCAATGTGTCGCAAAACGCGGCCGCCTCACGCAGTCGAGTTGAAGATGCTGACTATGCTATCGAAACAACAGAGTTAGCACGCACGCAGATTATTCAGCAAGCGGGTACCGCAATGCTGGCTCAGGCAAACCAGTCTGCGCAGTCTGTATTGCAGCTATTGAAGGGTTAAAGCCTTTCTTATATAGCAACTCCCAGCCGCTTAGCTACAGGGGTTCACAAACGCTACTCCAGGCAACTGGCGTGGCGTTTTTTTGTGCTGCTAAATAGACAGATCTAGTCAAAGATAGAATATTTTCTCAATCAGGGTTTAAGTATTTGTAAGTCATGTCGATGTATAGGTTACGGACGCGCCAGAAAGCGAATGTAATCTTGGCAACGTGACGAAGAAACTTAATGATTTTTTTGAGGATTTTATAATGACTGTTATCAATACAAACATCGGCGCTACGATTACGGCCAACTCACTGGCGAAAAACGAACGTGCAATGAACACAGCAATGGAACGTCTTTCTACCGGTAAACGCATCAACTCAGCGGCTGACGATGCAGCTGGTCTTGCGATTAGCCAGCGTTTAAATGCTCAGGTTAAAGGTCTTGACCAAGCAGCACGAAATGCCAACGACGCAATCTCCATGCTACAAACAGCGGATGGCGCAGCGATCGAAATCACTAACATGCTGCAACGTATGCGTGAACTGGCTGTTCAGGCAACCAGCAACAGTAACACTACCGACGATGTTTCAAACCTCGATCTTGAATTCAAAGCTCTGGCCGAAGAAATTGATCGTATAGTCGACGCTACTCAGTGGAATGGCGAAAATATTCTCGACGGCTCTGGTGGCACAACAGGCTCTTTCACCTATCAAATTGGTGCTAACGACGGCCAAACAATCGTCGTCGATTTCAATGATTTTAATCTGGCCGATGGCGTGGCTGGTGTAATGGGCGCTGATATTAGCGGTATGGCTGCCGCTACAACGACTATTGACACATCAACAGCCAACGTCATCACAACACTGGATACGGCTATCTCTGGCGTAACCACTCAGCGCGCTACTTTCGGTGCTGTGATGAATCGCCTCGAGTACACAGTTGATAACCTGAGAAATATTTCTCAGAATACCTCTGCCTCGATGAGCCGTATCGCTGATGCCGACTACGCTGCTGAAACCACTGAGCTGGCACGTACTCAGATCATTCAGCAGGCGGGTACAGCTATGTTATCTCAAGCTAACCAGCAGGCTCAGTCTGTTCTGGCACTGCTTAAGTAATATAGACATCACCAGCTACACCGCAGTAAAGCAAACCCGGCTCTATGAGTCGGGTTTTTTTATTATCTGTTGTTTTCTATTACTGACTCTTCAGTGGCTTAAACTGACTCTTCTCAGAGCTGAGCGCTGAGTGAAAAGTGAAAAGTGAAAAGTGAAAAACCGGATATAAAAAACCCGCACAATATGCGGGTCTTTACTGTCTGCGATTCAAGGCGAACTAATTTAGTTATCATATGCCTTAGATAGAGATTCCAGCTGCCCTTCAAGATATTCTCTGGTGCCATTGAGACGCTCAACCATGGATTCCATAGTGGCAAATTGGCCGAGGTAGCGATCGTATACTGCTGCCATACGCAGCTCTAACTCTTCTAACTGCTCTTGATAGTCTTCCAACGCCACTTCGGCACTGGCCTCTCTGGTAGCCAACAGACTGTCACTGTCAGTGAGACTCTCAAGAGTGGTGGCTATATCCTGAGCTAAACCTTTTGCGGCGGTGCCATAGAGATTTTGATCGCTGGTATTGGCGGTTAGCATCATCACCACATCATCGTAATCATCGGCAATGGCGCTATCGTAGTCATCCTCATCAAAGGTGAGGCGACCTTTCTGATCAACACTGACACCTATATCCCGCAGCCCGGTTATATCTCCAGAGGCGGTGGAGGAATCGTCAAACAATGAGGTTCGCACCTGCTCCATAACATGCCGCGCAACGGCGAGATCACGCTGCAGTGCACCACTGAATTCAACATCTTCCTGAGGCGCCTTAACAAAGGTATCCATAATGTCGCGAAAATCATTGTAGACCGTCACAACATTTTCAATGCCGGTCTTTAGAGTGCTTTTATCACTGCTGACGGTTAACCGCGCCGCCGAGGAGGTGACCGCATTTAATGTCAGCGTGGCCCCAGTAATCAGATCCGACACCTCGTTACTGCTGCGAGTAACCGCCAGACCGTTAAACTCAAGACTCGCATCCTGGGCTGACTGCAAGCTATTAGCCGGGGTAGCAAAACCCAAATCAGGAGTCGAAGAAACGCTAAAAGCCCCTTCGCTGCCAGTGGCTCCACTGAGCACAATGCGGTAGTTGGCGCCGGCAATACCCGTATCGATCAGGCTCGCGGTGATACCCATATCGGCATCGTTAATCGCACTGACGACCCCTTCTGGAGTATCGACTTCCACCGTCACAGTGCTGCTAGTGGTGCTGGTGGCACCTACAGCAAAGGCAATATCAAAAGCGCTGCCGGAATTGAGGCTAGTGGTGGAGGTGCTGTACTCGGCGGACTTTACCCGCTGCTCAAGCGCCAGCTGGGTTACTTCAATAATATGAGAGCCGGCTTCTGAGGTGCCATCGACACTATTAAGGCTCACAGCTGGGTCATTGGAGCTGGCTGTATTAGTGGCCAATTCGTCAGCATCATTGAGTGCTTCAAAGGCGCTTTGCAGCAGGCTGACCTGATAGGAAATTAAACCGTAGGCAGAAATTTTGGCTTCCGTAGCGGCGACCGCGGCGTCGATTTTTTCTTGGCGTGGCGCCTTGTCCACATCGGTTAGGTTCTGCGCCAATTCGGTGATGTTGATTCCTGAGCCAGCGCCCAGAGTCTTCATAATCTGTGCTGTGGGGCTATCGGCTGCGGTGACTTCGGCCATCTATACTGTCTCGCTTTTCAATTCGGGGGTGCGTTAGCGGATATAGTCAAATAATGTCAACTGGGAAATTTTTGCAAAGCTGCTCTGCCCTGCTTCCAGTGACATAATTTCAGAAGTCAGCTGGGTAATGGCAGTGGCGTAATCTAAATCTTCGGCACCGGACAGCAATGCCTGATAGCGAAGCTTAGCGTCAGCTAGGCTATCGCTTTGCAGCTCGCTGATGCGCAGGCGACTACCGACATCGGCGATAGAGACCGCTATATTCAGGGTTAGCTCACTGACTTCCGCAAGGCTGTTCTGCAGTTGTCCAGAATCTTGGTTGAGCAGGGCGGCATTAAAATCATCGATCACTTGGAAAAAGCCAACTCGCTCACTGACGCTATCGGTTTCACGAATCACACTGGAGAACACCTCATTGCCAGGGCGATTGAGCGCCAGCTGACGTTGATCGGAAACATCTACCAGCATACGATTTTGGTCACCCTGATAAACCAAGTTGCCCGCGGCGTCTTCAGTAAAAGGTTGGTCTCTGACCATAGAGCCTGAAAAAACATAGTTACCAGAGACATCCTGAGCATTGGCCAGAGATAGCAGCTGATCCCGCAAGGCTGTCACCTCCGAGGCAATAATTTTGCGGTCAGCAACAGACATGGTGTCGCTGCTAGCTTGCACGGCGAGCTCGCGAACCCGCTGCATAATATCCTCAGAACTCATCAGTGCCGCTTCTTCAGCACCCAAACGACTGTTGATCGCATCCAGGTTGCTGCTGTAAACATCCTGGCGATTTAAGGCGCTACTCAGACGTTGAATCATGCCCGCTTGCTCCGGGCTGTCGCTGGGTCGAAGAACCTGCTTGCCGGTTGCCAGCTGAGTTTGCATTGTGGCGACTTTCGACTGCTGCTGGGCCATCTGGGTAGTGGCACGCTCAAATATTTGGCTGGTTGAGACTTTCATCAGTCAATTCCTTAACGAATCGTTAATATAGAATCAAATAGCTTGGAGGCTACCTGAATAATTTGTGCCGAGGCCTGATAGGCCTGCTGAAAACGAATCAGTTCAGCGGCTTCCTCATCTAAGCTGACTCCGGAAATCTGGTCTTTTGAGGCCACTGCCTGGTCGAAGACCACCTGCATGGCTTCCTTAGACATCATTGCCAGGGCGGCTTTGCTGCCAACGCTACCAACCAGAGTGATATAGGACTCACTAAAGGTGCGCCCGTCGTCCAACAGCGGCTTGTCTTGCAGTTCAACTATGCGACGGATATTGCCGTTGTCGCCAATACCGTCGGCATTGCTCTCGATATTAAAGCGGTCGCCTGCCTGAGGTATGCCCTGAAGCGCCACAAGCATGTCGTTATGGACAATATCATCACCCAAGCTGTAGCTGCGGGTGGCGACAACAGTGTCGCTGAGGTTATCAGTAATACTGTATTCCGTATCAGATAAAAATTTGATCGTGAACGGCTG
Source organism: Gammaproteobacteria bacterium MOLA455 (assembly GCA_000511875.1). Classification (GTDB taxonomy): domain Bacteria; phylum Pseudomonadota; class Gammaproteobacteria; order Pseudomonadales; family Porticoccaceae; genus HTCC2207. The sequence goes on along the minus strand of AZIN01000001.1, from coordinate 1,668,132 downwards.
TTGCTGACTCGCGGCGACAGCATTTTTGTCCGTTGCACCAAAGCCTGCCGCCACTGAGGCGCTGCCACTGCCGGTAACAAAAACGGCGAGATCTTCGGTTACCGGGCCATTCACATAGATGCCGGTGCGCAGACCCAGTACAGCTAAATCAGCTGGCCGCCCATCGTCGCCAAAGGTGAAGCGAATTTCTTCAGCACCCTGCAACTCAAGCTGTCCGCTAAAGGTGGTGTTTTTCTGACCCAGAGCATTGCTGGTAGACGAGGCATCCGGGTTGCCCAGAGTAATATTGGCGCCCTCGAAACCCACAGAATTCGTCAGCTGCAAGCGGTTATCTGGGGTCACAGTGGCAACCACATTGGTGTTAGCTGTGACCAGGTTGATGGCATTCGCCAACTGGTCGGCCGAGGTCAACAGAGAGCCATCACCAATGGTGACGTTGTTGATGGTCAACTGCTGGGTAAAGTCGATGCCTTCGGCATCGAGCTCAATAATATTGCTCGCCGTTGCGCTGACCCCAGTGGCTGGCGAGGCGCTGTTTAACCAGCTGGCCATGGCCGCCGCAGATGTTGTCTGCCCGGCCGCCAAGGAAAGGTTAGATAGCGAGGTACCGTTTAAGACCAGCGCATTTGCACTGATCAAATCAATCGCCACCGAGGATTCATTGTCCTGAAGGCGCACGCGGTCTGACGCCGCTGATGCAGGGATGGTGGTAATCTCAAAGGCATCGGTAATGCCAGTGTCACTCACCTGCCAGTCTTTGCGCTCAACTTCACTGGCCAAAAAGCCATAGGTCAACTGCATATCCAGATAGGCATCTGAGCCTGTGGCATTGAGGTACGAGGCGCTGTAACTACTAGCACTGTTAAATCCGGAATCACCAGAAACCAAGGTCGCCTGCTGAGCTTGATCGAGGCTGTGACCCAGAAGATGCACTGCGTCAGCGGTCATCACCTGAAAACTGAGATCGCTGTCATAGGGTACTTCCATCATCAGTGATGTCTGGGTACTGCCCTGGGGAATAACGAAGGCAGGGGATAAATAATTCGCCGCTATCGCTTCACCGGCAGCCGCACTGGGGTTATTGCCGAGACTATTTATAGCCTTGCCAAAATCAAAGGTGGCGTTTTGGTCGACGCTAATCTGTTCCAGACTTGCGGTTGCCGTGCCGAGATTGGTGAAGTCGCTCATAACCCGCATGGTGTCGCCAGTGGCAACTGACAGCGGATCGGTCTGAACAATACGAATGCCGCTAGCAGGTCGCGTCAGAGGAGTGATGGTATAGCTCTCGCCATCCAGAGGCATGCTGTCCACAGAGATATTGAGCCCAGCGTAGTCAAAGTTGCTCGACCCTGGGGCCGCTTGGGTGATGGCACCGCTGCTTAAATCTTCAATGCGCCAGCTATTCTGCTCGCTGACCCAGGTGACACGAAAGGGCGCATAGTCAAAGGCTTCAGGGTCTGTGACCTGAACCTCTAAGCTGGCATTGTTGTTTCCCGCTGCAGCAGTGATATCAAAAATCGGATCTATAGCAAACAGATCAGTACCTGGCTCACCGCGTCCATCGAGACCGGCGTTATGAATCTGATTGACTTCGGCAACCAGCGTTTGCGCTAAATAGTCAAAGCTATCCATGGCCGGAGAGAGTGTCTGGGTGCGGAAGTTTAGCAGTCCACCGAGGGTGCCGCTGCTCACCACACTGGCCGCGCGCCGATCACCGTAGGGTTCGATAATCAGATCCACACGACCTGGGTCGCTTTCACTAAAAGCGGCACCCAGATCATAGGCGGTCTTGCTGTCGGCGATAAGGCTGCCAGCACTGCTACCCAGACGCACCTGCACCTGACCGGAGGTAGCCTCTGTAACATGAATCTTGGTTACCGCTGACATATCCCGCAACAACTGGTCGCGCTGATCGAGCAACATTGGCGGCTGACTGTCGAGGGTGAGTTTTTTGTTGAGCTGGCGATTGACGAAAGCGAGTTTGTCAGAGAGGCTGTTTAAGCTGCCGATCTGTATATCAATGTTCTCGCGAGTTTCGATTTCAACAGCGTTGAGCTGGCCCGATAATTCGCGAAAGCGTGCGGTCATGCCGTCGGCATCACGAAGAAAATTACTGCGTAAATTAATTGATGCGGGGTCGGAGCTGAGCGCACTGGCGGAGGCAAAAAACTGGTCCATGGCACTGGAGAGACCTGAGGCCTCAGAACCCATAATGTCAACTACGCGGTTGGCGTAGTCAATCATCGGTTGCTGAGTGGCCAACTTGCTGCCACTGTCACGCAGACTCGACTCGGCAAATTCGTCATAGGCCCGTTCGATATTGGCCAGGCGCGCACCGGAGCCGACAAATACCGTACCCTGCTGGCTCGGCGCATTCTCCGACGTCTCGGTTACCTGCCGCGAATAGCCCTCAGTATTGAGGTTGGCAATATTATTACCGACAGTTGAAAGGGCCTGACGATACAACTGAGTAGCGCCTGCTCCGATCGATAGAATATCTGCCATAGTCCCCTCCTTAAATGTGCTTAGTGCTTGTTATAAAGTGCTTTTTGTTAAGTACTTATCTTTTGTCAATCACTGCTAACGCGAACTCAGCGTCGGCTATTTAACGGCAAAGCGCTTGTGCCATCGCCACGCTCAATATTGATCGGCTTCGCCGGCGCCTTTTGTATTGCCATACCCGCAGCCGGCATCTGTTCATAGGCTTCAATCGCCTTGGACGGTGCCGCGCCCTTGACTTGCTCGCTAATCCACTTACCCATACCGAAGGCGCCATTCTGGGCCATCACCTGAGACAGTTCTTCGTGATACATCTGCTCAAAGGTGTCCTGACTGGAAGAGCCCATTAGGTCGCTTTTCATCGGCGCATTGGCTTCGCGCATAGACTTAAACATCATCTGGATAAACATCGCTTCGAACTGCTGGCCCACCTCCTCGGCGGCACCGGCGTCGTCGCGCTTGGCACGGGCCTTGAGGTTGCCAAGGCCGGCGAAATCCAGGTGACTTTTGGCTGAGAGGCTAATATCGGCCATTTAGATCACCACTAATTCAGCGCGCAAACTGCCGGAGCTTTTTAGCGCTTCAAGAATCGCAATCAGCGATGAGGGTGTAGCGCCGACCTGGTTTACTGCATCGACGATTTCTCGTAGATCGACACCTGGCTGGAATAAAAACATTTTATTGTTTGGCTCTTCGACGTCCACATCAGCATTCGTCACACCAGCGGTTACGCCATCGCTAAAGGCATTGGGCTGACTGATTTCATTGGTCGCCGAAATACGCACCGAGATAGTGCCATGAGTCACCGCAACCGCATTGACGCGCACATTGCGATTGATCACGGCAGTGCCGGTGCGCGAGTTAATAACCACTCGTGCAGAGGGTTCGCCCGGAGTGACATCAAGGTTCTCAATCATGCTCATGAAAGCCACTCGCTGAGAGGAATCTGCAGGTGCCATGACCGCGATGGAAACCCCGTCCAAGGCACTGGCAACGCCGGCACCAAAGGTGTCATTGATCACTTGGGTAATGGCATTAGAGGTGGAAAAGTCATTGTCCCTTGTGTTCAGAACTATATATTCAGACGTGTCAAAAGGCGTTTCCACTAAGCGCTCAACCGTGGCGCCATTGGGAATACGGCCAGAGGTCGGCACACCGATAGTCACGCTGGTGCCAGCGGCATCTGCCGAGATCCCGGTGACGGTCATGGCACCCTGAGCCAGGGCATAGGTATTGCCGTCAACACCACGCAATTGGGTCATCACCAAGTTGCCGCCGCGCAGGCTTTCAGCGACGCCGATGGCGGAGACATTGATATCTATACGCTGACCCGGCTTGGCGAAGGCTGGCATATCCGCCGTGACCATTACTGCAGCCACGTTTTCTAATTTCATTTCTTTCTGGGCATTCTGTGAGGCCAGTGACGCCATGGCATCACCTAGATCGAAGTCACTTACTGGGCCGTCGACACTGACACCCAAACCCGACAGCAATGTTTTAAGACTCTGAGCTGAGAGGGGTAGATCTTTACCGTCGCCAGTACCCTGCAAACCCACAACCAGACCAAAACCCACCAGCTGGTTAGAGCGCACGCCGGCGACATCGGTCAGATCTTTGATACGGTCGGCACTGACAGCACTGGCGATCAGTGCACTCAACAAAATCAACCATCTTAGTTTTAACAAGGTGCTATTTAACATAGTGCTGTCCAACATAAAGCTATCTCCTGCAACCGCTTAAAACGGCCAGAATTTAAATATAAGTCCTGTGCCCCAGCCTGGCTTTGACGCATTGGCTAGATCACCTGTACCACGGTAAGAAATTTGTGCATTGGCAATACGTCGCGACAACACAGTATTGTCAGGCTGGATATCTGCCGGGCGGATAATGCCCTTGACGCGAATAAACTCGCTGCCCTCGGTAAGAGCCAATTGCTTCTCACCGAGAATTACTAGGTTGCCGTTACTCAGCACTTCAACCACCATGGCGGAAATAGAACCCGTCAATGAAGCGGCCTGACCAGCAGTGCCCGTGCCGTCACTGGTAACAGTTCCACCGTCTAATTTAAAATCGCTAAAGAATCCGGTGCCGCGACCGATCTTAGATAGGACAGAGTCTTTTTGCGCTTCAGTGACAACATCGTTTGTTGCGGCACGACTAGTAGAAATATCGCTGCTGCGTGAGGCCTGGGTGGTCTCGCTGAGAAGCACCGTAATCAGGTCGCCAACTTTTAAATCGCCGCCCTGATAGCTGCGCAGATCGCCAAACAGACCCATGCCATTGTTAAAGATGGCACCGGTTGCCGCTGTGGCCGGTGCTACAGGTGCCGGCTGTACCGGGGCAAATTCAGCGCTTGGCATCAGGTTCGGTTGGGTCGCGCACGCACCCAGTAGGGTTGCTGTTGCACTAATTACCATGGCGCGCAGAATAGTCATCACTCAGCCTTAAAGATTATTGTTCAGGAAGCGCAGCATGCCGTCTGCTGCGGAGATTGCCTTGGAGTTAACCTCGTAGGCGCGCTGGGTCTCAATCATATTGACCATCTCTTCAACCACATTGACGTTAGAGGCTTCGAGAGCCCCTTGCATCAGCATGCCAGCGCCATCAGTGCCAGGCAGCACAACCAGAGGATCGCCACTGGCATTGGTCTGTTGCATCAGATTGCGGCCAATCGGCTGCAATCCAGAGTTGTTCACAAAGCGCGATAACTGCAGCTGTCCGATCTGGCTAGACCCGCCGCCATTGGCCAATTCCACTGTCACTATGCCATCGCGACCAATGGTCAGACTGGCAGCGTTCTGCGGCACGGTGATGGCAGGCAATACTGCTTGACCACCGGCAGTCACTAGGTTGCCATCAGCTGAAAGCTTAAACGAACCGTCGCGACTGTAGGCGATGGTGCCGTCAGCCTGCTGCACCGAAAAATAACCATCGCCGGAAATCGCCAAATCCAATGCGTTTTCGGTGGTGATAATATTGCCCTGAGCGTGCAGCTTTTCAGTTGCCACAACTCGAGTACCTGTACCCAACATCAGTCCGGTCGGGGTTTCTGACTCAGCGTCAACCTGTCCACCAGCAGGAACAATGTTTTGATAAAGCAGGTCTTCAAATACCGCGCGGTCTTTCTTAAAACCCGTGGTATTGACGTTAGCCAGGTTGTTTGAAATAACTGACATGCGCGTCTGCTGAGCAGTCAGGCCTGTTTTAGCAATCCAAAGTGAAGCATCCATCGTTTTTATCCTCTCCAGTTACGCCTTATAAGGCCTAAGGAATTCTCATCATTGTTGAGCCAGCTTCGTCGATCGACTGGGTCTCTTTAACTAATTTCAGCTGCATTTCAAACTGACGGCTGAAATCTAACATTTTGACCATGGTTGCCACCGGATTGACGTTGCTGCCCTCGAGCATGCCTGGTGAGACCGACACTGGCTTGGGACCAGTAGGAAAGTCCTGGCCTTTTAATGCCGCTTCACGGGGCTCGAATAAGCCATCTGTGCGTCGCACTAATTCAGTCTGGCTGGCGTCGCGCAACATCAATTGGCCTATGGCAATGGCCTCTGACTCAGGTTCAGTGGGAAGCTGAGCAAACACAGTGCCGTCTGGACTGACAGTGATAAGATTGCCGACTGGCACCGTAATCGGCCCGCCCTCGCCCATCACTAGTCCACCCTCAGCATTCTCAAGTACACCTGTCGTACTAACTTTTAGGTCACCGCGGCGGGTAAAGGCAATGTCACCCTCAGCGCTTTGCACGGCCAATACAGTCTGATCGTTCATCGCAACATCTAGAGGCCGACCGGTGCTCATGGGTGTGCCTGGTGTCAGATTGATCACATCATTAATCTGCAGACCCGGCTGATAGCGTGACTCATGTCCCGGGCCATCGATCTTTACTGCAGATGAGGCAATCTGAAAACTCTTCTTAAAGCCGATCGTCGAGACATTCGCCAGTTCGTTGGTAATGGCTGCGCGCACCACAGATTGACTCTGCATTGCCGACAGTGCTGTATAAGCTAATTTATCCATTTCAGATTCCTCTTACCGCGCGCCTAATGCGGCGCTTAACCGCGGATTTGAATAATGGTCTGGGTTAACGATGAACTGGTCTCAATGGCTTTGGCATTGGCTTGGAAGTTTCGCTGGGCGGTAATCAAATCCACCAATTCAGCGGTCAGATCCACATTGGAACGCTCTCGTGCACCAGCGCGAATGGTTCCAAAGCCAGCCGCACCCGGTTCACCCAGAGTTGCGTCACCGGACCTTGAAGTGGCGTAATAACTTGTATCACCAACCTGACGCAGGCCCTTCGGCGTGGAGAAGTTGGCGAGAATAATTTTACCCAGAGATTTCTGTGAACCGTTTGAGTAACTGGCTACAACCAAACCGTCATCGCCGATGTTTACACCGACCAGGTCGCCTTCCGGCGCACCGTTCTGAGATTGGCTCAAGACCGAGAATGGGCTGTTAAACTGAGTGCTGTTGTCGTAGTTGAGTGTGATATCACCACCGGTGATACCGGCACTCTCTAACTTAACACCAGCTACTGGAGAGACCAGCGAACCACTGGTATCGAAGGTCAGCTCGCCCTTATCCAAGAAGATCGGTGTCCAGTAAGGCACGTCGTTGGAGTCAAATTCACCACCATCAGTGGTTTCAATCCAATCGCCATCTTTGGTCTGTGTGACATAGACAGTACTGGTGCCAGAAGTATCAGGAAAGAGCTCGATAAAGGTCGATGACTCACCAAAACCTGGGGCAATGTTTTCCAGGCCCCAGTCAGCGTGACCAGCGATCTGAATAAACGAGTTATCGGTTGTGGTGGACCCGGTGATCACCAAGGTTTCAGTAGAGTCCTGATAGTCCACGGTAATGCCGGAAACCGTACGCCCCAAGGAATCCGCCATAAGGTTTATTTTTTGCTGCAGGTGCTCAGTGAAAGTACCAATCGAATAGAGACCTTCGTCCAACTCAATCTGGGCAGAAATCGAATCGATAATCACTGTCATGGAGCTGTTGTCTGGATTGACCGAGAATGATTTGCGTGGATCTATGCCCATCGGGTTACCGGTGACAATGGCCGGTGTTGATGCTTGACCACGAACAGCTGGCACGTTGTAGATCTGCGAGGTTTCAGGGGATACAAAATTACCCAGCTCATTGATACCAAAGAGCTGCTGCGCCAATTCACCTGCATTGTCGATGGCTAGACTTGAGGTGTCACCAGTGGTACCTGAAGAAACTGTAAAGGCACCCTCGGCATAGCTCACTTTCATGCCAAAACGCTGGTCGCGAGTCGCGATAATATTCTCACCGTTGGGCAGTACACCACGAAGTATTACATCCGCCTCATCCGTATCCAATGGCAGCAGCAAAGTGCCCATGGAGGTGAGGTCATCGGCGTTAAACCCATTGTCTGCTGGTACTCCGAAGACGTTGTTGGCAGTGGCGCCGCCATTTACATAAAGCGCGTCAGTGGCACTGCCATTTTGAACAAAACGAAAGCCTTGGTTAGCCGAGCTGTAGCTAACTTCGATGTCAGAGAACTCTGCGCTGGCTGCCAGTGCGGCATTAACTGCGTAGGCCAAAGGCTCTGACGCAACCTGACCATCCCAGTTAACGTCAGTAGCGTCGGTCAGAGTAGTGTAGGCCGCCAATATAGTGGGGATATCAAGCTCAATCGACGCCGAGTTATCGGATCCACGATATAATTTTAAAGTCTGATTGTCAGAACTGGAAAAATCAAAGTTTTTGCCATCTCCAAAGCGCTCGTTGATCACGTTGGTCAACTCAAAGGCAATCTCGGCACCAGACATAGGTGTAGCCGAACCGGCAAGATGCTCAAGGCCAATGTTAACCGCACTTGAGCCGTCAATCGAGAGGCTGAACATATCATCAAGCTGGGCCCGTGACATGGTGCTGAAGTCAACCCCGTCGCTGTTATTAGTTAGATTTAGAGCGTCTGCATAAGCGGAGTCGTCAGCAATGGTCAGCTTGGCTGTAGCCGGAATAGACTGGGTGGGCTCAGAGAGCACATCATAGGAATACTTCTTGTACAGAGTCCCCTGAGTAATCAGATATTTCTCACTTTCAGCACTGGTGCTCTGCAGTTCTAACAGTTCAGAGCGGGTTTTTAGCTCGCCATACTTGTTGATAAAATACTCGTCACCCGTGGTGTCTGAGGACTGAATGAGTGCCGTATCCACCTCCTGATCATCTACATAAACATAGGTCTGCCACTTGTTATAAGGGGAGTCCGCTGTAGCGTTAGCGGTTTTAACATAATAGATGGTTGCCAGATTAGCCGATCCCGATGTGCCATAAACGGTTAGGGATGTGGTCTTGTGATAGGTGTCTGGCTTCTCTGGATTGAATGTCTTGGTGATCGGCGTTACTTCAGATGGCAGGTTCAAACCTAACTCAACTTCTGTGGTCGGCAAAAACTCTGACACTGTGGCCCGCGGAATCGTCAGTGCACTGGGGTCGACACCAAAGTCGGCCTTATTGGTCGAATCCACCGGCAGTGACTGCAGGGCCTGACCGGCACTGTTAACCATCTGGTTTTGCTCATTGAGCATAAAGGCGCCGTTGCGCGTGTAGATCTTGGTGCCATCAGAAGATTCAAGAGGGAAAAAACCATCACCGGTAATCGCCAAATCCAGTGAGTTGGCCGAAAATTCAATATTACCCTGACTGAATTCCTGACTAACTTCTTTCAACGATACGCCTCGACCTACAACACTTGACGCCTTCTCCAGAGGAGAGGTGGCAAAAATATCGCCAAAATCCGTGTCCGAGCGCTTAAAGCCGCCAGTGCCGGAGTTAGCAATATTGTTTGAGGTCACGGCCAGCTGCGTAGTGGCGGCGTTCAATCCGGTTAATGAGGTATAAAATGACATAAGTTATTCTCCAAAGACCTTTCTTATTCTTCTGCTAAATTGCAATTCGTTCGATATCGGCAAGCGCGACAAACACGTTATCACCGACTTCAAGAGTTATTTCCTGCGCACTTGGATCCCAACTAACACTGCGGACATCCGCCATAGTAGTGACCGGCACAGTTTCTAATTTCCCATTGATCACAGCACTGGCCGACATCAGGTAGCTACCTTCAGGGACGATTTCACCCTGACGATCGCGGCCATTCCAGTTCATCTCTGCGCGCCCGGGCAAACGGGCACCCTGAGTGTCGCGATAGATAAGATCACCAGACGCGGGATCGTAAACACTCAAGATAACCGACTGAGCACCGTTCTCTAGGTCGATGGATCCTTTGGTGATTTCGCCATTGCCACCGGTGAAGTTGCCGCCGGCAACCTGGACCTTTTTACCCACTAGGTTGGCACCTGCGACCATCTGGTCCTGACGCATGCCGTTAACCATATTATCGAGAGAGCCCTGCATGCCTTTAATACCCTCCAACGATGAGAACTCAGCGAGCTGAGAAACAAAGGCCTCGTTGTCCATGGGATCCAGTGGATTCTGATTTTGTAGCTGGGCGGTAAACAGCGTCAAAAACGCGTCCTGCCCAAGCTCATCTTCGCCATAGGCGACCGCATTTTCTTTTTCAAGATACTGATCACTGGTTAAGAATGTTGTGTCTGTGACTGTGCTGACCATAAGTATTTGTCCTAGGCCTTGGTGATGTCTAAGGTGCGCATCATCAACTCACGCGCTGTATTAACCACTTCCACGTTGTTCTGATAGCTTCGTGCTGCGCCCATCATTTCAACCATTTCAGTGACCTCATTAACATTTGAGCTAAAGACAAAGCCGTCTTTATCCGCCAGCGGACTGCCCGGGTCGTGCATCTTTTTTGCTGCAGCAGTGTCATCCACCATGGCGGCAACTTTTACCCCACCGATAAACTGTGCGCCCTGATCCAACTGATGTTCATGCAACAGCGCCTGAAACACTGGGCGCTTGGCTTTAAACGCCTCTTCAGCTGACCCACCAACAGTGCCAGCATTGGCCATATTCGACGCAGTAGCGTTCATGCGCACCATCTGAGCGTTCATCGCCGATGCGGCAATACCAAAAATATTTGCAATAGACATAACTGTTACTCTCCTCGCAGTGCTTTGCGCACACCGGCAATATTGCCTTCAATAAATCGCAGCGTGGCCTGATACTCGGCTGCCGCCCTACCGTATTTCGCATGCTCAACAGAGATATCAACTGTGTTGCCATCAACCGCAGTGTTAAACGGCACTGTGTAGACCATGTCGGCACCGGCACTGCCAGCGTGACGCACATGACCCGCGTGAGTTGCGCGCAGTGAAACGCCCTGCTGAACATTATTGAGCACATTTTTAAAATCGACATCGCGAGCTTTAAAGCCCGGGGTATCAGCATTGGCAATATTCTGCGAAATCACTTCCATGCGCTGAGCACGCAAGTTGAGTGCTTTTTCGTGAAGTCCGAATGCCGTATCAAAAATTTTCATTATCAATTCGCTAAAGTTTCTTGCCCTTGGGCCGATTAGACTCTTTAGGAGCTGTATAGAAAGCGTCACTAAAAGAACCCGTCTCTGAAGATAATGCAAAAGCGATGCCAAACCCTGCCATATTGCCGCATTTCATTTATTAATCCGTTTAAAACCAGATAGTTAGGCATTCTAAATCTGTCCTACGCCTTGCCCTTTGCCGCTTTTTCGGCACAGTCTTGCCACCGGCAATTGCCACTATGTCGGTATTGCGTCACCCTCGATCTACACTCATACTCGGCCCATGTTTGTATTTCTAACAAAACCTTTCACGCTCTTTTTTGGCTGCCTCGCGATGAACCTCGCTCTTGCGGCAGCTGCGTTGGCCGGCACCCCCAACGATAGCCATGGCGAAAGCATTTCTCAGGGTGTTGATAGCAAACATATACTCGTTTCTCAGGCTCAGGATTGGGTAGCCGAGGATCGTCAGCTGCAGAAATCCACGATCGAAGTGGCCCCATCTGATCGGCGGTTAATCATTCCCGTCTGCAATACCGCCTTTGAATTTAACTACCCTTTTGCCTCCAGCCAGAAGACCCTGCGCGCTGTCTGTCCATCGAGTGGCTGGCAGATTTTTTTAGGTATTAGCGTTCATCAATCTGACAATGCCCTGCGTTACACCGGCAATTTTAAGGCTGGCCATCAACTGACCGGCACGGATGTCGAGTTGGCAAGCCTGTCCAGCGCCATTGCGGGCCTGGCTGGCGATCTTCGCGCCATAGAAGGCTTTAGCCTGGCCTCAGCGGTAAGAGCCGGAGACCTGGTTATGCAACGCCAGCTCGTCACCCCCATCGAGGGCTATAGATTGAACCGGGCTGTGGCTGCAGGAGAGATTGTTGAGAGCAGCAGCATAGACAGTATTTTGATCGCCTCGGCGACTCTCTCGGCGGGTCAAACAGTGACTCTCGAGCAGCTAGATGGCGCTCGCGCTGCCAGAGATTTAGCCGCGGGTAAAGTGCTCTCTAGTTACGATATAAAGAAGCGCCACCAAGTGTTGATAACTCAATCTGGAATTCCTCGAGGGCACCCCGTCACGCGCGCCAATATTGCTCTGCAAGACTATTATGGCAAGCTGCCCAACGACAGCTTGCAAAATTACCGCAGTGCCGAGCAGATGCAGGCCATTCGCAACCTAGCTGCAGGTACCATGCTGCGGCTCTCCGATCTGACACCAATAGATATCATTCGCAAAGGTGACAATGTTCAGCTCAGCGTGCGCGCTGGAGCCCTTGAGATTACCGTGACCATGCTGGCCCTAGAAAATGCGCGTCTCGAACAGCGCGTACTGCTGCTCAACCCAGAGTCCGGGGAAGAGATTCAGGCAATCGCCACTGCTGTAGGTCAGGCTCGGGGATTGAGTACTGTCGCAAGATAGAGCTGCGGCAATCTAGCAGACAGAATAGCCTTGCAGGCTAGAGTAAAATTAATTTCAATATTCCCCTATAGAAAATATAACTGGTGCCGATATACTTAGGGAAGACGGTAAACTTTGGGCCTTAGAGCCCGAAAGGATATTCAAAATGACAGATGGTATTTCAAAGCTTGGGCGCAGCGCTGTTGAGATGAACAGCTCCGCGGATAAGTTAAAAAACAATAAATCTGCGCCTGAGGCGACAGCGAACAGTGCCGCTGCGGCACCCCGGCCCCAGGCAAATGACGAAGTGATTCTCAGCAAAGCTGCAGAAACAGCAATGACCGCTGGCGAGTTTGACGAGGCTAAGGTGGCTGAGATTAAGCAAGCACTTGCCGAGGGTAACTATCCCCTGGATGAGCGACGCATTGCGGAAAGCTTTGTTGCTATTGAAAGCATGCTAGGTGGTAAATAAGCTTTTTTAACGCTTAACTCTGCCTTATTACCTCATAGACTCTAGGCGTATCCGACAATCCGCCACTCCCCAAAGAGTGGCGTTTCTCTTAATATCCTTTCGTATTTATCTGCTTGGCAGTATGCTGCAACCATGAATCAATCTGACTTAGACCATCTGACACAGGCCGTACATAAAGCCCAGGCTTTAAAGCTGGTGCTCGACAGCGAGTTTGATGCCCTCAAACAACAGGATCTAGCGAGCTTTGAAACACTCCAGGCACAGAAGCTGGAGATCCTTCATTTCTTGGCTAGTGACGAATTGCTAGAAAAAATTAAAGCCCACACCGATGATCAAGACAAAGCTGCAGCCACAGTCGTAATCTGGGATCAGGTAGTGGAGTTAATGAGCCAGTGTCGCGATTTGCACCGCCGCAACGAAATTTTAATCAACCATAAGCTTGAAACTATTCGCGGTGCACTGCAGACCATTCAGTCCCCGGACCCCTTGAACAGTGTTGAAATCTATGACCGTTTGGGCAAGATGCGCCCAAACCGCAATCGCACTTCTGTGGGCGATGCTTAGCATCTACATTCGACTCTGCTCAGGGATTTTTTTCATCTCCCGGCTCCATACCTTTTAACCAGTAAACCCAGGATAAAATCACCGACACTGCCACATAGAGGCTCTCGGGTATCTCTTGATTGAGCTCCAGCTGCCCCAGCAGGGCAACCAGCTGTGGATCTTCGGCAATATGAACGCCCTGCTTCTTTGCCTCTTCGATAATCAGCTCAGCAATTTCGCCCTGACCTTTGGCGGTCATAATCGGGGCTGCAAGCTTGCCGTATTCCAGAGCCACAGCCCGTCTTGAAGGTTTGTAAGTCATGTGCTCAGATCTACCATTTGGCCACTGCCACTGAGCCCTTCGCTAGCAGAGGGCCGCCGCGCATTGAGAACATCGAGCTTTTCTAGCGTCAGGCCAAAGCGCTGTAATTCGGATTGCAGTTCACTGGCAGCGTCACGCGCGCGATCTGCAACATCGACACGGGGCGCCCACATCACCATGTGAATACTCGCCGCCGACTGCAATGTGGTTTTCAACCACAATTCACCCAGACTAGGGGATTCCGTGTGCAGATTGATAATCCACTCTTGATCCTCAGCGGCTGAATTGGAGGCCTCACGATAAAGCTCTATTTCCACCGCATTGGCATCCATAAAAGGCAGCACAAAACTATAGCTCAACTCTCTCGACTGTTGCGCCTGAAGACTCTCCAACTGCTTGCTTTCCACTTCCTCTATAGCGCCCTTAAGGTCTGCACCAATGGCACTCTGTAGCGGCACATTGCGCAGCAAGCTGCGCAACAGCTGTTTCAAATCAGGTGCCTGTCTGACCACTCCACGGGCAAGTAACTGCTCACCAAATAGACCTGAGTTACTCAAGCCTCGCTTAATCAACATTGGTGAGAGCTTTGCCATTGAGAGCATTAAGCTCGCGCGCAACTGCTCGCTGCCACCAAGCTGAGCGGCAAGCGCCTCTATGCCACCAGACTTAAACAGGCGAGCCAAAACCGAGGGCTGATCTGGGCGATGCATGAGCTGCAAAAGTGCGGGTGAAGGGATTGCAGGAGGCGTATTTCCAGGCGCAGTTGTCAGGCCTCTAATAGGCACCAGCAAGCGACCAAAAATACTGCTGTCGACGCGAAAGTCTAACCTGTCACCGGGCTTAAAACGACTACTACCGGGCCACTCTAACTCTCTATTGTTGATCAACAATTTCAGCAGATCGCCGCGTGCCGTAATCACCCCCTGAACAATCTGGCCATCTTTCAGTCCTAGGTCTTTAGCTGCCTGTTGAGTCAACTGAATCGCGGCCGAGCCCTCCAAAAATATCGGAGTGGGTCGTGCGGTTAAGTTGATCAGCTCAGGACCTAGCACTGGATTAACCTATTAGTGGAAAATTATTCTAAAACGCTGCTCGTAAATGACCACAAGAAGCCTAGGGATACTTTACCCAACTGACTCGATCATTGGGCTTGAACTTTTTCTGATTGGCTTGCTTGATAAACACCACATTGTGTATATCGTCGGCTCCGGGCAATCTCAAGCGCTTGCCTGAGTACATCCAGTTGGGGTTGCTGCGTTTAAATGCATGGGGATTAGCCTTGACCAAGGCCTGTCGCAAAATCGCTTTTTTAACCGGCATATTGGGCAGCATACGCAACAGAATCATATCCACAGTATCGCCGGGACGGGTTGTGTAATAGCCGTCTTTTGATGGGTTTTTTGCCAATTTTGGCTCTAGACGCTGCACATCTCTCATCAGTTGGGCGAGAGCTCGCTCAGCACTGACCGGCGCCGCTTGGCTGACATTGCTCAGCAGACACAGGACGATCACTAGTGCCGAGCAGCCTTTTATATTGCTGCAAATATTCTGGCTAAAATTCTGACTAAAATTCTGACTAAAAGTGCGCATAGTATCTTTCCTAACCTTTGCCTTTAGTTTCAACTTACCTAAAAATAAATTGCCACATATTGATTAAAATTATGCCGCTCAGCACGGCTATCATCCTGACCAGCAGTCACCACCAGTGTCGCTGCGTGGGCGTCTACTCTCTCCACCCGCGTTAAAACCAGCTTCTCGATATCATCCAGACTAGCCCCGCCACCGCTGATCTGCGGCGTCGGACTGAGCAAGAACTGATCGCCAACCTGAACCCCGGCTACACTACCCCCGTTAATCCGCAAGCTAACATCAGCGTCGAGATCTACCTCTACTGGCATGCTGTTGATTACATGATAGAAATCAGGCCGACACTCCAGACTCTTATCCATCTGATCGACAAAGCGTCGCACCGAGCTAGTCAGCTGCTCGACCAGTTTATTTGGCAGCTGGCCTTTACTGTAGCCACGGGGCATATTGGGGTAGTCAATGTCAGCTGTCTCAACAGCAATCGTGGTGCCGAGAACTGGATCAAAAAGCCGCATCTCTAACGCTAAAACGTTCTTGGGCCAGGACTCTCGAGCCGCTAGGGCTGGAATCTGAGCGCGACTCCAGCGCAGCGCACTGTCGCCCTGAGCGGAGAGGAAGCGCTGTACTGCGCCAATATTTTTACCCACATTTGGCTGCGCTTGCTGCAGCCGCAGCTGAATTTCAAAGGGCGGTTGATTGCCGCCAGAGGCTGCCATTTTGTGATGATAGTTGCTGTTAAACTGCTGTCGCGGCGCCACCGCCCAGGCCGCTGTGCGCGATAATGACTGAGTCAAAATCTGTTGCGTCAAAGTACTTAACTCGCTGAGATAATGATCGCCAAAACGCAGATCTTGAACGCCCTGGAGAACACCGATCCGCGCCTCTCGCCGCAGACCTGGGCGCGCTATCGAGCACGTACTGGCAGACAGTGTTGCCTCAACCTTGGCGCTGCTCAATCCTGTCTCTTCAAGATAGGAGAGCACTCGCACGCCGCGCACTCGCGATTGACTGGTCAACAGAGATGACTCATGCAAGACACCGCGCTCATCGAGATAGGCGCTGCTGACCAGACGCACTTCGGAACCGAGACTCAAGTCTATCAATGCTTGTTTGATCGCTTCAAGACGCTGATCCGCCTCTATAGCCAGCGCTCCTTGAGCGGCGCTCAGCAGCAGCAACCACAACAGCCAGCTGCGCCACGGACCAGTGTTTGAACAAAACCATTTCATCTCAGCTATCTCTCAGCGCAACCTTTAAGCGCCTGAGCGCGTGGTCATCTGGTCTAAATAGAGAACTCGCAGATCATTCACAATATCGCGATCGAGGGACATAGTAACTTCGTAGGTGTCCTCTCCCACTGGCGTGATACTCACCAGATATGCGCCGTAGATTACCCCCTGAACACGGGCACGGAAAGTGTCGCTCTCAACCACCATTTGGCCCACTGTGGTGTTGGCATCCAGATACTGGCCGTAGACCTGCTCCATCAGTGAACGGTAAGCGTCTAGTTTTGAAGCCCTTATGGACAGCAGTCGCTGCTGCGCAGGATTATCATGGGGCTGAACACTTATCACCGCGTAACCAGTGGCAACTATATTGCCTTTTTCGCCGACCAGTGTCTGCACCACAGCGGCATTGTAGTCCTCCATAGTCAGCGCGCAGCCTGTCGAGAGCATTACCAAGCTGCTCAGAATAATGATTTTCAAACGTTTAAAAATAAAATTGTTCATGGTAAATCCCGCTATAGCTTTTTTGATTATTGGCTAACTATTCTGCCTACCACGCCAGCTCAGGCGATGGGTCCACAGTTGACAGATGAAATTTATGTTTCTCTCCCTCTACCATCGGCAGTTCGGCGCCAGCCTTTAGATACATAAGAGATTAAATACCGCGCCGGAAGCGCCGGCAACAGTGGTTATTAATCTCGCCTAGCAGACTAATTCGGCTTCATGCAGTCAATGGCACAGATATTGCTAACCATGGGTAAGGGTGGCAAATTCCCAATCACACAAAAAGTTAACGTACTGTTTTAAATAGGTTTTATTTAATGGCTTCAGCAATACTGTCAAACATACGTCAGGATATGTCGAGAATCGAACTCTCGAGCCTGGGCGTTCCAGCGCTGGTATTGCTGATTATTTCGATGCTGATTCTGCCCTTGCCGGCGTTTTTATTAGATTTTCTGTTTACCTTCAATATTATTATTGGCCTAGTCATCATCATGGTCGCCATCAATAGCTCCAAGCCTCTCGACTTTTCATCCTTTCCATCGATCCTGCTGTTGGCCACCATGTTGCGGCTTGGACTCAATGTCGCCTCAACGCGACTGGTCTTGGTCAAAGGGCACGAGGGCCCAGATTCTGCAGGCAAGGTTATCGAAGCCTTTGGCGAATTTGTTATTGCTGGCAACTATTTAGTTGGATTTATTATCTTTTCGATTTTAATGATCATTAACTTTATCGTTGTCACCAAAGGTGCTGGACGAGTATCCGAGGTCATAGCTCGCTTTACCCTCGACGCCATGCCCGGCAAGCAGATGGCCATTGATGCGGACCTAAATGCCGGCGTTATTGATCAGGAGACAGCCAAGTTTCGGCGCGAAGAGATTACTCAGGAATCAGACTTTTTCGGCTCTATGGACGGTGCCTCGAAATTTGTTCGCGGTGATGCCATCGCTGGACTACTGATTTTAATTATTAATATTGTTGGCGGTCTGATTATCGGTATCGGCCAACACGACCTGACATTCTCCGAGGCTGGCCGCATCTATGTGCTGCTGACTATTGGTGACGGTCTGGTTGCCCAGATTCCGTCGCTGCTGCTGTCACTCGCCACCGCCATTATTGTCACTCGAGTGACCACCTCAGAATCAATGTCTGACCAGGCCAAGACTCAGCTCAATAATCCCATGGCCTTCTTTGTTGCCTCTGGTATTTTGGTTCTTCTCGGCCTAGTACCGGGGATGCCCCATCTGATGTTTTTAAGCCTCGGCATTGGCTCTGCTGTACTCGCCTATGCCCTCGCTCAGAGCGCTCAAAAGCGCGAATTGACGGTTACCATGGATGCCGCCACTATCGAGACCGCAAAGGCCAATACTGAAGAGTTGGGCTGGGACGATGTGGATCAAGTTGACCTTGTAGGCTTGGATATTGGCTACGGACTTATCCCTCTTGTCAATGCAGATGCCGGCGGCCAACTTTTAACCAGAGTCAAAGGTGTACGCAAAAAGCTCTCGGCTGAACTCGGCTTTTTGATCCAGCCGATTCGTATTCGCGACAATTTAGATCTGGCACCAGATGTCTATCACATAGTGATGAACGGCGTAGTGCGAGGCAAAGGCGAAATCAAAGTTGGCCGCGAGATGGCCATTAACCCCGGACAGGTGCACGGCAAGCTGGAGGGCACAGCCACCAAAGAGCCGGCCTTTGGCTTAGACGCAATATGGATCGACCCGAGCCAGCGTGACTATGCTCGAACCCTAGGCTACACCGTTGTCGACTCGGCTACTGCCATTGCCACCCACCTCAATACCTTGCTGCGCGGCAATTCTTCAGAGCTACTCAGCCATGACGAAACCCAGCAGCTGCTCGATAAGGTCGCGGCGCGAGCGCCTAAATTAGTCGAAGACCTGGTACCCGGAAAACTGCCTTTGGCGACCATTACCAAAGTCCTACAAAATATTCTCGATGAGTCTGTCTCGGTGCGCGATATGCGCACCATTATTGAAGTGCTAGCCACCGAGAGCAGTCGCACTCAGGATGCAGACGAGTTAACCGCAGCTGTGCGACCACGACTCGGGCGCATGATTGTGCAGGGCCTGGTGGAGATTAATGACAGCTTGCCAGTGATCACACTGGAGCCCTCTCTCGAGCAAATGCTGCATAACGTATTGCAGCAAAGCAGCACTAATCAGGGTTTGATTATTGAGCCAAAGCTGGCCGAGGGGCTGTTTAAAGCCCTCGCTGAAAACACTCAGGAAGTTGAAAATCAAGGGCTCCCAGCAGTGCTGGTAGTGTCGCCGGGAATACGCCCGTGGCTGTCAAAAATTATTCGCCACAGACTGACAGATCTCACGGTTCTCTCCTACAGCGAGATTCCTGAAGATCAGTCGGTAAAGGTTGTGGCCACAGTCAGCATAGATGAAGAGAATTAATATCCACCATTTAAGATAGGGTAATTGAGCAATGGAACTACAACGAATTTTAGCCCGCGATACACGCAGCGCTATGGAGCAGGTTTTCAACCTTTACGGCGATGACGCTATGATCGTCGCCAATAATCGAGTGAAGGGTCAAACTGAAATCATTGTTGCTATGGATCTAGTGTCCGAGGTTAAAGCCGCTTTGATTAAACCCCTTGAAGCGATCAGTCAGGATCAAAGTGCCGGCCAATTTGGCCAACTGATCGAGGCTCACATGAAGGTTAAGTCCGAGGACCAAAGAGCGGACATCTCGGACCATAGCGAGAGTAGTTTCGGCACCGCTGTCGAGCCTTTTAGTGCGACAACTGCAATCTCGAAGAAGCCTGCTCTAGATCCGCTAGTAACAGCGTCACTGGAGAATGTCGACAACGCCCTAAATGGTGAAAACTATAAAGAAGCTGCTGACAGAGAGTATTTAAAGGCACGGGAAATCGTTGATCTAGTGAAGCAGGAACTCAGCCTGATGCGCAACGACTACAAGCTGTCCCAGCACAAAGACTCGTGGACTGGCAAGCTAGCGGTCAGTGACGAGATGGCGCCGCTAGTTGAAGCCTTTAATGAAACCGGCATGCCCTTGGGTATGCGTGAATCAGTGATTGAAGTGATCAATCAAAGCAGCTCATTGGCCGATGCCATCGACCAGATTAGTAGCGCTATCGGTGATGAAATAGACCATGTAGATCTACTTGGTAACCTGCAGGGCGTGCATATTATTGCCGGCAGTTCAGGTTCTGGAAAAAGCATGATGGCCGGCCGACTGGCCAAGCAGATGGCTCAGCAGTACGGCGCAGATGAGGTCGCGTTGATTAGTTATAACGACGTGCGCATTGGCGCTTGGGCACAGACCCAACTGATTGGCTCACAGGCAGGTGTCGATACGTTTCGTGCCAACTCAGCTGAAATACTAAGCCAGCTGATGAGCGAACTAAGTGCCCGAAAACTGGTTCTTATTGATACCTCAGGTGTGGATGTTGAAACTCATCTTAACGTCCTTAGCGCAGCCCTGCCCGAGGCGCAAAAACACTTACTATTAGCGGCGGATGCATCTGAAGCCTCAGCTATACGACAGCTAAAAAACAGCACTCTACAATGGGACTCGGTGATGCTTTCTCGGTTTGATGGCGACGTACATCCCTGGGCCATTATCTACTTATTGCTGCAGTATGCGGTGCCTCTCTCAGTATCCGCTGTAGAGCCCAACATCACTGGTAAAGCGTTGCCTTTAGATGGATTTAAACTAGCGGAGCAGGCTCTTTCGCAACTGCCTATCCATTTAGTTTGACTAGGTATGGGCGATCAACGAGAATGGGTTATAAGTGGGATTTAAACTTATCCACATTAAGCCAGCTTTAATTCAGTGCTCAAAGGCGAAATAGCCTTTGTTAGAAGCACGAAATTACTAGCTCGAGACATAGTCATAAAAATTTATGAATAAACCGGCTACACAAATTATCGGCGTTGCCAGCGGAAAAGGCGGTGTCGGCAAAACAACAGTCTCCGTCAACCTAGCGGTGAAGTTGGCTTCGCTCGGCAAAAAAGTGATGATTTTTGACGCCGACTTGGGGCTGGCGAACGCTCAGTTGGCGCTGGGTATTCGTGCACCGTTTAATTTTAGCCATGTTATCTCCGGCGAAAAAACCCTCAGTGAAGTGATTGTCGAAGGTCCCTCTGGGGTAAAACTGGTGCCTGGCGCCAGCGGTATTCAGCGCATGGCTGCGCTCGGGCCTCAAGAGACTGCTGGCATCATTCAGGTTTTTTCTGAGATTGAAGATGATCTCGACTATCTAATTGTCGATGTTGCTGCCGGGTTATCGGATGCAGTGATGGCGTTTATGAGTGCCTGCCAGCACAGAATTGTCGTGGTAAAGAATGAGCCCTATTCAATCGCCGATGCCTACAGCACCATTAAAGTGATGATTCAGGAATACAAACTTGATCATATTCATTTGCTGCCAAATGGCGTGGAATCTCAGCGCGAAGGTGAGCGACTCTACACCAGCATAAATACCGTTGTGCAAAATTTTCTCGACGGTCAGATTAAATATCTCCACTCCATCAGCGCCGATAGCATGGTCACGCAAGCCATGAAAGCCTCGCAGCCACTGGTTAACCATTCTCCTGCATCTGTCGCCGCACGCGACTTTAGTGCGCTGGCCAAGAAGGTCATGCTGCTCGAAAAAAATATTCCACTGAATGGCAATATTCAGTTTTTTGTTGAGCGGGTTGCAGCGCAGATGGCGTCTAAGGTCTCATAGCTATGTCTGATGCCAGAGTCTATGAAGAAATTCAAAATGCCGGGCAGCCGAGTGCATCCCTTGTTGACTACTTAGGCCTGGTGAAACGTGTTGCTCTCCATTTGAAGGGGCGCCTGCCGGCCTTTATGGAGCTCGATGAGCTTATTCAGGTGGGAATGATCGGGCTGATTGAGGCGGATAAATCCTTCGATGCCAGTAAAGGGGTAGATTTCGAAATATTTGCCAAGAACCGTATTCGCGGCGCAATTTTAGATCAGGTGCGCAAGATGTCGTATCTGCCGCGCTCAGCGATTGTCAGTATTCGCGATCACAACGAGGCCACCTCAGCGCTAACCGGTGAACTAGGGCGCGCGCCCAGTCAGAGTGAACTTGCCGATTTTATGGGCAAGGACGCTGAAACATTTCAGAAAGAGAGAACGCATGCCCATCGCTTTCAGACTGTATCACTAGAGGCACAGCTTCCCGACTCGGTGGATCTGCCCATAGCCCAGGGTAATGGCCCTGAAGAGGAGTTTGTCGAAGAACAGTTTATGGGTGCGCTTGCCGCATCCATCGGCAAACTTCCCGAGCGCGATCGAACCGTGGTCTCGCTATATTATGTGGAAGAGATGAATTTAAAAGAAATCGGTTCCGTATTAGACATTAGCGAGTCCAGAGTGAGCCAAATTCTCTCTGCGTGCGTTAATAAACTGCGCGTGCAAATGCACGCTCATGTTGCCGATTAAGCAATCAGGACTTAGAAATGGTACTACCAATATTTAAAGCTCGGGCGGCAAAAAAAGCCATGGAAAGCGCCAAAGCATCTTATGTTAAAGCGACAACATTAAGCGGTGTGTCACGGGAATCGCGAATTTTTAAATCACTGATTGCCGGTCGTGCCAGAGCACACTTAGACAAGGTCTTTATTCAGGGTGCAGAGCAGTCAGAAGCCTTTCAAGAGTCCTGTTTGGCCGCTCTTTCAGAGGGTCGTGAACGCCCAGAAATGCCTGAGCCGCAACCTTTTCAAACGGTTAAGACCAAGTCTGAAACGGTCTACACTTATGTGCCATCTGAGTTTGCCAAGGAGATGTACACTCTGGGTAGCCTCTATCAGTCCGCCTCAATTGGGCCCAGTGAAGCATTGAATATGGCCACTGAAATTGCGGCGAAAGTGTCACTGGATCTTGGTCTTGAGGAACCTTTTATCGTTTTACAGTTCCTCCGTGATGAGCTCGAAGAAGATCTCCCTGAAGATGCTGATAACGATGCAGAAAGCTCTGACAGTGAAGATGGCGCCGACACCTAGATAGAACTCCAATTGGCCACAGGTAGGTAGCATTTATGACAACTATTCTCCTTTTAGCAGTTCTATTTGGCAGCGTCGTGGCAATCATTTTGATGGTTTACCTGATCGACCGTGTTAAGCGCCTCGAGTCACTGTCTATTCAAGCGAACAACGCCTCTGCCGATGTGCAAACTACAGCAAACGATAATGGTTTTCTCGGACTATCGGGAAAAGTTCTCTGGGATGCTATGTCAGGACAGCTTCCCGAAGGCTTTCAGGAGGGTGACGTATTAGCGCTCAAAAGCCGTTTCGAATTTGTTTTGCAAAATCATATTGAAACGCTGTTTAAGCTAGGTAAAAACGACAGTACAGCGGGCAAGAGCACGGAGACACCTAGCAATCCGATCGAGATTTCGACTCTGCGCGGGTCGATCGAATCTTGGATTCCAGCACAGTATGTCTCGGTTCTGTACCGCGCCGGCCACCAATCCGTCGCCGCTGACAGCGTAGAGATCAATCGCTTAAAAGCTGATATAGACGAGGCTGCGCAAGTGCTTTTTTCCCGCACCGGCCTAACTATCAAACAACTGTTTTCGGAAAAACTCTTGGGCAACGCGGCACCAGCGGCGCTGCCTAGTTCAAAGACGATAACGGACGACGATGAAGACCTCTCTGAAGCCCCTTAAAACAATCTGCTGTTGACGCTTTCTCTGCAAAGCGTCTCTACTTGCTAACTGAGATATAAGGATAGACAACCACTGAAGGTGCGGGCTCTGGCTCCACTGGCTTGCCCTCTGCCTGACGCGCCTCTTCCACTGCAACCTGTCGCTGCAGCACATCCAAATAATTTTCTCGCTCTAAAGCGATCAACGCTTCAACGTCGGCGTTGAGTTTCTTGACGTTGCTGACCTGTGCTTCGAGAGACTTCATTTGCTGGCCCAGGGCGCCGACAGACTTTGTCAGCGTAGAAACTATAGTGCCCTGGCTCGCCAAATCGTCACTCAAACTACTCACCTGGGTGGCAATCTGATCAGTTTTTACGCCCACTTGCTGAGCGGCTAAATCCGGCACTTCTTTGGCCAGAGAGCGGGTCGATACCTCTGAACGAGACACCGCCTCAATCAACAACATCTGGCGATCGCTAAACTGGGCCTGAGTAACGGCTAACTGGCCAATTGAAGAACGCAGCTGCTCAAAGGTATTGAGAGCACTGTTCATCTGCACAATGCGCTTGCTTACTGCGACCAGCATGGAGTCGACTTGAGTGACCCGAGAGGCTAATTGAAATGCAATAAAACCGTAGAGAAAGACTGAAATCACTAGCGCCGAGACGGCACCGATCATAACGCGACTAGCCAGCACCGCACTCTTTTCACTGGCGTCATTCAAAGCCTCCGCTTGGACCTTAACCTGATCGAGTCCTTTTTTTAGTGCCGCCGCAGATTTGCGATTGACGTCTGCGGCACCGTTTGTAGCTTCGGCAATTTCAAGCACGCCGGGCAGTAATTGCTCGAGGGTATCAATGATCTTTTCGGCATTGGCATCGCTGCTTTCCCCATGAGCACTAGAGGCTATATCATCAGCGGCTAACTCTTCTGTGGGGGCGGTCGGCAGCACATGTTCTGGTGCATCGCCGGCTGCATCTTTAGATTTTTTGTCACTCATAACGAACCCGATAACATTTATTGATCTGCAAAATGTAAATTCTTTAACTGCTTATAAACGTCGGCAGTTTTGCGTTTTACTTTAGCAATACGCGCACTATAGATATCTTCATTGAAAGGGCGAATTGATTGCGGGTCGGTTACAGGAGAATTAGCTGTGTCACTGTTAACAATGCTATAGCGAAGCCTCATTTCTGGTTCTGCAGCGGGCACAAAAACAACTGCATCTGGGACTGCAACAACCTCACCGTCTTGGCCAGCAACTTCGACTGCTCCAGACGGACCGGAAGCTGTGAATAATTCACCGGTGGCAATTTCTGTCATATTTAACGCCTCAAAATGGCCTGCAACTGGGCGGCACTTCGAATCCAATAATCATCGGGCACGGCGCTATCTTGAGTGAACAGCGCTGCGGCTGCGCGCGTGGTAAACGGTCCCGAGACAACGCCATAGGCATTTTTTTGGCTCAAGCGCAGGGGCACTACCGCGGCTTCACCCAATATCGGGTAACGACTGACATAGGCCTTGGCGGCAAGCTCGCTGCTCAGCACAATATGTTGTACGAAATAGGCATTCGGAGGAGCTGAAGACAGAACTTGAGCAGCGCGCATAAGATCAGTGACTGCGACGTCGGCAATGGTTGCTTCTGGGCTGAGTCCGTCTGCTGCGGGCCTCTCTAGGACAGTTTCTTCCCTTAAAGGCTGATCTATTACAGGCTCACCTGTCACAGCTAGGTCTACGGATAGCGGTTGGCTAGCTGAAGATTTATCTAGAGATTCTATTTGAAGGGTTGATTCAGGATCCTTTTGCTCTGCTGCGGCTGTCTCTTGAGCAACTATCTCCTGAGCAACTTTCTCTTGAGCAAGTTGCTTTGCCTCAAGTTGTTCTTCTGTAGGCACTGGGATTGACTCTATTCTGTACGTCGGCGGAGTCAGTGTTTCAATACTGCCCCCTTCGATAGTAGCTTTTTGGCTAGAAGAGTCAGTAGCGCTGAGGGAATTAGGATAGAGCCACGAGAGAACCAGTAATGACAGAGCCAGACTCAGCGTGATTAACATTATAACGAGCCAGGGTCGGCGATCATTTGGGCCCTCTTCACTACCATGTGCATAACCCGCGGCAGGACTTTCTTCGTCCTCCGCGGTCACTCCCAGCAGCACGTCGACATTCAAGTCCGGCAAGTCCGGCAGGTCGTGATCTAGGGGTTCGTGGTTATCATCATTGTGGCGACTGGCAACCAGGGTTCCCATACCCGCATCCACCAACAGGGCTTCGGCCTCTATTTGATAACCGCTTTCTTCCGCGGCAGTCAGCAATTGTCGCGCTTCTTCGATGGCTGGCGCCTGGGTTGGCCAACGATGCATGCGCTTGCCGAGGCTCTTGAGCAATTTCTCATGCCCCGGCCAGCCCAATTTATTGATCACCAAAATTAGGCGTGCGTTAACGCCGGGGAAATCCCCAAGCAAGCGGACTAACAGAGCCCACTGATCATCATTGATAACCCGCGCGTCATTGATCACTAGACATCTCACCGGCTGCTCAGGAGAGGGCGGCGCAGCAGCTTGCTCCAAGCTCATTTCAGAGAGCATGTCATTAAAACGAATTAATAGGCTGTCAGTGGTGATCGGTAAAAACACATCGACGCTGAATCGCTCAAGCTTGCGCAAACGGGCAATCAACATGCGGCTGTAGTGGTCGATCACCGTTTCATTAGAACCAATAATCGCAACCCCAAGTTCGTCTTCCACCACCGCATCTAAGGCGTCAGCGAAGCGCTTCTTATCCTTGGGCCGAAAAAAGATATCACCGCTGTCAAACCAACTGTGCAGCTCAAATGTAGGTTCTTTTTTGTTATCTGGCATAAATTTTTCTGCTTAAAATTATTTTTCTTAAAAACATTTTAGGACGCTCTCGAGGGCCCTAAAGGCTTTCTGTGGCAAGTGTACCATCACTGTTGTAACGCATTTCTTCCGGGACTTTGGGGTTGGGTTTTTTCGCCGTTTGCGCGCCCTGCTCGAAGCTATTTAAGTTAAATATGTAGGCTATCACCTGCGCCACTGCGTAGTACAGTGATTCTGGTACGGCCTGATTAATCTCGGTAGTAAAGAAAATAGATCGGGCTAAAACAGGCGACGAAAACAGTGGCACGCCCTCTTCTTTTGCCCGCTCGCGAATCGCCTGAGCGAGCAAATCTGCGCCCTTGGCGACCATAATCGGCGCGCCATCTTTTGACGGGTCATAACTCAACGCCACGGCAAAATGCTCAGGGTTAACGATGATCACATCGGCATCGGCAATCGCGGACATCATCATGCCACTGGCGATCTCACGCTGCTTGCGACGAATTTGTGCTTTGACCTCGGGGCGTCCCTCGGTATCTTTCATCTCGTCCTTGATTTCCTGCTTGGACATTTTCATCTGCTTGTTAAAGGTATACAGCTGGTAGGGAATATCAATTCCCGCGGCGACAATTAAACATAGGGTAACCAGTACTGTACCAAAGGCAATTATTCGCCCAGCCTCTTGCATAGCAGGCTGCAAATCCATAAATCCAAGTTTGATGAGAGTTGGGAAATTTTCACTCACTACTAAATAGAGTACGAAGGCGATTAAGACAAATTTGCTCAGAGCCTTACTAAGATCCACCACCGCTTTAGTGCCAAACATGCGCTTCAAACCCGACAGGGGGTTTAGTTTGCTGGCCTTCGGGGCAATTGATTTAAGCGAAAAGATATAACCGCCCATGGCCCCTGCAGCAGCAAATGCGATCAGCACTGCGAGGACAAAAATCGGCACTACTACAAGTAAACTGTCGAAGGCCTGATTACCAAACGCCGAGGCCAGTAGAGATGGGTCGTACACTGCCTTGCGATCAAAGGTAAATCCTGCGGCAAACACAGCGGTCAAACCGCCGATAAAATAGCCGCCAAAAAGATATAAAAAGAATGCCACGCCGATCATCATGGCGGCCACTGAAAGCTCCTGAGAGCGGGCTACCTGACCGTCGTCTCGCGCCTTTTGTAGTCGCTTGGCGGTGGGGTCCTGATCTTTTTCTGCACCGGAGTCTTTATCTGACATCAGGTGACTCCCAGCGCTTGGCCAACAACCTCGAAAGACTCACGCCACAACCACTGTATGCGGTAGCCAATACTGCTCATGGATAGGGACAGCAATAACATGCCAGCTAGTATCATCGCCGGAAAACCCACGGCAAAAATATTCAGTGCCGGTGCAGCACGAGTAATAACACCCACGCCTATATTGACAAATAGCAAGCAGACCATAATTGGCAGCGCCAATAACAGGGCGCCGAGAAAGATCATCGAGCTCCACTGGAGCAGCACGGCCATGAGCATGTCTGGGGCCAGCATCTGACCAATGGGCAGTGATCGAAAACTCTCCAGAATCAGGCTGATCACCAGGACATGGCCGCCGATACCCATAAAAATCAGAGTTGAACAGATAATAAAAAACTGAGAAATAACCGGCACATTACCCATATTTGGGTCGACCATATTAGCCATGCCCAGACCCATGGAACCTGACACCGCTTGGCCTCCAACCACGAGTGCAGCATTGACGATCTGCAACAGCATGCCCATCACTGTGCCGATCAAGACCTGATTAAATATCTCACGCAATCCCGCAGCTGAATAGGGGTCGATGATTGGCCAGTCAACTAATGGATAGATCATCAGGGTCAGTAGTGCGGCGAGTAATACACGAATACGTACGGTGACAGAACGCAGGGAAAAAAACGGCGCAGCGAGCAGAAAAGCGGAGACCCTTATCATCGGCCAGAGCAGCACATAAAAACGCTCAACGACTTCGGAGACGAGGAGATCCATCAGACAAACAACGCGGGAATACGCTCATAGATACGCTGAAAAAAATCGACCATCACGCCAATTTGCCAGCTGCCAAAAATCAACAGTGCAACCACCATTATTCCAAGCTTGGGAATAAAGCTCAGGGTCATTTCCTGGATCGAAGTCGCAGCCTGAAAAATACCCACTACAAGACCTACGGCCAGAGCAACACCAAGTAGTGGCGAGGCAACCATCACCGCAACCCAAAGTGCTTCACGACCTAAATCAATAACCTGTGCAGCATCCATCGGATTCTCCTAGCTGATCGCAAAACTGGCGGTCAGAGATCCCATAATTAGAGTCCAACCATCGACTAAAACGAACAGCATTAGCTTGAACGGCATTGAGATCATCATTGGTGAGAGCATCATCATTCCCATAGACATCAGTACACTGGCGACTACTAGGTCGATAACCACAAAGGGAATATAGATAAGAAACCCGATGGAAAATGCGCTTTTTAATTCCGATGTAATAAAGGCTGGCACTAACGTTAAAAAGGGCACATCCGCAGGCTCAGTGACTTCAGTATTTCCGGCAATTTCCAGAAACATGCCAATGTCCGATTCCCGCGTTTGATTGAGCATAAAGGTTCTGATTGGCGCTTCAGCGGCGTCTAGGGCAGTTTCAAAACTGATCTTCTCTTCAAAATAGGGGGTAATGGCGTCGTCGTAAACAGAGGTCAATACTGGCGCCATAATAAATAGCGTGAGGAATAGAGCGAGACCAACCAACACCTGATTGGGTGGTGTCTGAGCTGTGCCCAGAGCCTGACGCAACAGCGAAAAAACAATAATAATACGCACAAACGAGGTCATCATTAGCAGTAGTGATGGCAGTAACGTGAGCACTGACATCAGTGCAAGTAGCTGCAATGTCAAACTGTACTTTGTGCCTCCGGTGCCATCGTCCACCATATTGACCACCGGCAGGCCCACTTGCGCAGCGGCGGGCAATGCAATGGATAGTCCTGTCACAGCCAACACAGCAAGCAGAAATTTTGTAAAAATAGTTTTTTTCGACAACATATTATTTATCTTTAGAGTCGGTCATTTGCTTGATGAGCTTTTGAAAAACACTCGGATTATCACTCTTGGACTCTGCGTCTACCGCCACTGTAGATTCTGCGTCACTGGCGTATTGTTGGCCGGGCCAATTGCCCAATCGGTTTATCGCCTGAGGTGTAACGCCGAGCAGAACTTCTTCGTTATTGATTTTTACAATGATTAATTTTTGTCGCGGACCCAGGTTGTGAACTTCGCGGATCTGCAATTTCTTGCTTCCATCAGTAGCGTTTGTCATACCCATTTTTTTCAGGCCAAACAGGGTCGCGGCTAGCAATACTAACACTACCGCCAGAGATGCCATCATCGACAACCATTCATTCCAACCAACGTCAGCCATGGGATTGCTACTCTAAAGATTTTTAACGCGATCAGCGGCAGGTATTACACTGGTTAAGCGCACGCCGTAGCGCTCATTGACTAAAACCACTTCACCCTGGGCGACTAAGGTATTATTCACCAGTAAGTCGAGGGGCTCTCCAGCTAAACGGTCAAGTTCCACCACGCTACCCTGTGTGAGACGCATTAAATCGCGAATTTTCAGCGAGGTGCGGCCCACTTCAACAGAAATAGTGATTGGAATATTTTGCAGCACATCGGCATTAATTTTGTTTTTCAAATCATCCAATTCTGTCGAATCTAAATCGTCTACATTGGTATCAGACATATTGTTTCTCTCTCTTATGTAACTAAATGTTTAACCAAATCGGCATTGCAATAAAGGCCTAAGAGGCTTATCTAAAAAGGTAAGCCGCGCTCTATTTTTTCGGTGCTAGCGGTTTTACAACACGTGCTGCCATCTGCGAGCCATTGGCGCCAACATCCGCATCGAATACAGGTATTGAATTGACATACATGCGTGCATATTCACTTTTGCTGAAATAAATCACATCACCTTCACTCAGCGCTTCAAACTTTTTCAGCGTGGTTTCGATCTGGGCTAATTCGACGGTTATTTCAAGTTCGGCATCCACAGCTGCAGACTTTAGTTCGGCGCTCCACTCTTTATCTGAGACATCGTCGCCATCACCAGTCTGAACTCGACTGCGGAGTAAATCACGAATGGGCTTGAGCGAGTTGTAGGGATAGACCAAATCTATATTTCCCGACACATCACGGCCGAGATCAGCAACAAAGCGGCTGACCACTACAAGGTCATTCTCGTCGGCAATCTGAGCAAATTGTGGATTAATTTCTGAGCTTACATGTTCACAGTTAATCGCCAGTATCGGCGCCCAAGCTTCCTTTAACGAACCAAACAAGACATCCAGCATAATTTTAATAATGCTCGATTCAGTTGGTGTAAAAAGTCGGCCAGGTGGTAGCTTGTCGAACCCACGACCAAAGCCACCGAAGAAATTGTCCAGTGCTGCAAAGACAATAGAGGGTTCGATGACAGCCATTGAATAGCCACGCAATGGATTAAGTCTGATTGTGTTAACCGATAAAGGCGCAGACAAATCTTTAACGTATTCGTTAAATTTCATTATCTGAACATCAGCCATACTGACTTTTGGAGTCGTGCGCAGCACCTCAAGCAAACCCAATCGGAATTGCCTGATAAAGCGCTCGTTGATCATATCAATAGCGCCAATATTGACACCCAGAGACGAGTCTTCGTTGGTCAGATCGTGACGCATTACGCTGACATCACTGTTCAGCCCAGTATCAGCTTCAATAGATCCGTCCTGAAGCCCAGCTGTTAGCGCGTCCAGTTCTTCTTGGGATAGTAAATTGTCAAGTTCAGCCATTTTGGCCCTCACACACCGAAATATTCAGTGTTGGTTGTTGGTGCATTACTGAACAACAAACTCAGTAAAGTAAACCGCTTCGATACCGCCAAAATCTTCGAGAGACTCCAGCACAGCATTCATCTCCATCTTCAAGGTGGCAGCCAGATTGGTCTGAAAATCAGGTTCAGAGATCTCTGGCTCAGTCACTCTGCGCATTACTGCTAACATGGCAAATCGCAGTGGAAAATCGTGTTTTTCTACATTGGCGACAACGCGCTCATCGTAGTGGGTCATGATTGCGACCGTTCCCTGCATAACCTTTCTGGAGTTGGCAACATTGGCCACCAGTGGTTTTGGCAGTTGAAAGTAGGATTGCTCAAACCGGGTTAACTCCGGAGAATCTTGCTTGACCTTTTCGGGTCCGGCGGCTGCAGCTTCAGCGGCGGCGGCTTGCACTGCGGCCTCAGCTTCAAGAGCGGCAATCGCCTCTTCTGCATCGACGTCTTTATCAGCATCAAAAAATCCACTGGCGAAAAGTGTTCCGCCAACGGTTATGCCGATCAAAAGTAAAATTCCGACGACGATTAAAATAATCTTCAATATCGGGCTCTTGGCTTTTTCTTCGTCTTCTAGCTGCTCGTCACTCATTGTTTATTCCTCTTATCCGCCTGATTCGATAGCGTTATTTAAACTAGTACATCCAAGCCATCAGCTGAAAGCTGCTGGCTATTTTTCGCGCTGAAACCCTCACCATCTGGGTCTAGCCGTTTATCTGATCCTGGGGCACCATTGCCAGAGGCTGTCGGCTTTCCGTCATGCGCACCCTGGTTTGCCGCTCCTAAATCCTTATAAGCAGTTTCCGTGCCATGTTCTTGAAATGCCTCACGCAATCTAGGCATGCCCTCGTTGATCAGGTCTCTTGTGGTGGCGTTAGCGGCGATAAAGCGCGCTTCCAGCTCACCATTTTTCATTTCCAACTGGACTTCCACGCGCCCTAAACTCTTTGGGTGCAGTTCCATTTCAACGTGCCAGGAGCCGCGCTGAATCTGTGCAGTGAGACGCTTGCCCAAGGCATCGGTCAGTTGCCGCGACAGCTGTGTGTAGTCGTCCTGCCTGCGCAGCATCTCCTGCCGCGCATCCTCCGCCGGCGCTGCTGCCGATAGGTCCGACTTCATGCTGGCAGCGGCGCCAATGGTTGCCGTCGCCTCAGCAAACAGCGGCGCCGAGCTGAGCGCCGATGATGCACTGGCAGTTAAAGCCTTGACCTCGGGAAGATTGATGACATCCATTTTTGTCGGCGCTAAATTCTGACGATGTCGGTATCGCTGTAAGAATTCCTCAGCCATCTTTGGCCCAATCTTCAATTGGCTAGCTATAGTGGCGACTGAACCACCGTCAAGGGACGCTGCGCCGGCTTCTAGTCTACCACTGCTAATTGTTGTTTCAGCCTTTATATGCAGTGTTTTTTTATCTGTGTTGGCGGCTTCATGAGGCTTGAGCGCAGCCGTTGAGGCGTCATCGCCGACGCTGGCTAGGTTGCTGTGGCGCGCACTGCTTAGGTGCTGCTGAGGGCTGAGAAATTTGCTCTCGAGAAGGGGTCGCTGCGGCACTGCTTTCGCTGCATTTGGATTTATTGTCAACATCGGGTTGTCGAGGTCGGCGCTCTTTGAGACAGTCTTAGCTGCCAGCTCTTGGATAGCTATAGATGACGTATCGGCGCCAGGGCTCAGTGCCCTTATCATCAGGTTGCTGGGTGTGGTCTCTTTGTTAGCAGCGCTCGAACTACTAGCGCTTTCAGATAGGACTGTATCGGCCTTAAATGCTGCTGCATTAAGGGTAGCGCCAGACTGTTGCGGCGTTTCTGCGGCGGCTAACCCCAGGGCTTCAGGATCTATGCCCTGAGCGCGCGCAAAGGCCAGCAGGCCAGCGTCAGTGGGCTCGGGACCAGCAACTATAAGAGCGGTGCCACCCTGCAGGACCCGAGTTGATAGCAGGCCTGAGAGCTTTGAGTCAGCAGCAGCTGACTGCTGGGCCGAAAGCGGCGTTTTGTTGCCGCTTTCGGCCGCTTTAAATTTCCCCACTGCAGCCCCAAGCAACGCTGAAAATTGCTCTGGCTTTTCTGCTGCAGCGTCTTGGGAAAACCCTGCAGGGCCCGCATGATCTATATTTTGGGCTCTACCTATATCCAGTAGAATATTTTTTGATTCAAGCATTTTCGCTTTTAGTCCTGTGCCATATCGTAGTTACAGAGGATATTTGCAAGACACATGCCAATAAACCGACAGGCGGCAGGCTTAAGCGTTAACTGGCCTAGGTAGCGTTAAAGTGTGTCCGCAACTCGACTGTGATTTAAGGCGTTGAGGTACGTGCGCGAAAGTTATGCTGCTGAATTGCTTGAGCATCGATATTGCGAGTTTCGAGTGTGAGAGCCTCGCGCTGCAGTCGCTCTTCAGCGCGGGTAGCCAGATGATCGACTTTCATACGCTCGCGCTCGGCGCTAATTAACACTTGGCGCGCCAACTGAAACTCTATGTCGATACGCTGTTGTTCGTATTTTGAACGGCTTTTCAGCTCCTGTAGCTGAACAATAAAGTGACGATAATTATTCACTTCAGTGGCGCTGTGATCGCGCTGTTGGACTTCCTGCAGCTGTTGATTGTAGTCCAACAGCAAGGCCGTGACTTTCTCGGCCTGCAGCAGGGAATTTTCGCGGCGCCGATTAATTTCGGCGAGCCTTAGCCGCGCATCGCGGAGTGTTCGCTCGGCTTTCGCGAGCAGTGCTGACCAGACTGTTTTCATTGTTTGCCCTGCGTAGTTAGTTGCATAACGAGCGCCTGACTCTGATGCAGCGGCACAGATTCATCACTGCCCTGTCGCAGAATCGCTTCCATGCCGGGACGCAGGCGGATGGCTTCATCAAGATCTGGGTTGGTGCCCGCTTCATAGGCGCCGACTTGAATTAAATCTTCGTTTTGCTGGTAGAGCGTCCACAGGCGCCGGAAACGGTTCGCCGCTTTAAGTACCTGAGGGTCGACTAAGTTGGGCATAACTCTTGAAATTGAGCCGGATAGATCAATTGCTGGATAGTGCGCGGCATCCGCTAGGGCCCGCGACAGTAGCACCTGACCATCGAGAGAGGCTCGAGCAATATCGACAATGGGGTCGGCGCGGTCATCGCCCTCGGCTAATACTGTGTACATTGCGGTAATAGAGCCGTGACCGTTGCGGCCAACTCCTGTACGTTCAATCAGCCGCGGCAACATAGCAAACACTGACGGCGGATAGCCTTTTGCAGTGGGCGGTTCGCCAATCGCCAAGCCAATCTCGCGCTGCGCATGGGCAACTCGGGTAAGACTGTCGCAGAGCATCAGGACATTTTTGCCGCGATCGCGAAAGTATTCGGCGATCAAGTGGGTCAGATAAGTCGCTTTGAGACGCAGTACCGGAGAAATATTTGCCGGCGCTGCGACGACCACAGATTTGGCCAAACCCTCCTCTCCAAGAGTGTGCTGAATAAATTCCTGCACTTCGCGGCCGCGCTCTCCGATCAGACCAATAACCACAACATCGGCTTCGGTATTGCGCGTCAACATGCCAAGCAGAACACTTTTGCCAACGCCAGAGCCGGCCACCAGGCCAATGCGCTGACCTTGACCTAGGGTTAGGCAGGTGTTGATGGCTTTGATGCCGGTGTCGAGAATGTTTTTAATCGGCCCTCTTTCCATTGGGTTAATGGCCAGACCTTCAAGACCCAGCTGGTCGCTGTAGGCGATGGGACCACTGCCATCCAGTGGTTGCCCGAGTCCATCGATAACTCGACCTAACATAGCTTCGCCCAGAGACGCTTTGGCGTGCTTGGAAACCACCCAGACACGGGCGCCAGGACCTATGCCAACCGGCTCGGAAAAGGGCATTAGATAGAGGGTGTCGTCATTAAAGCCGACCACTTCTGCGTCAACTAGGGTGCCCATGTCGATATTTTCCACCCGACAGTGCGCGCCTAGGGGAGCGATAATCCCTTTGGCCTCAAGGGTTAAACCGACCACGCGCACCAGCTTGCCACTGAGAATCGGCTCAGGCACCACTAGCTCGGCAATTTGACTTTCGATGGCGGCAGAGAAATCAAGCATCTGGGAGTTCACCCTCAATGCTGGGGCCGAGTTCGTTGGTCTCCTCGGCGCTAGGCTGTTCAGTCATCTTGTTAATAGGTGTTTCAGCAAGATCCTCAAGCGACTCTGCAACAGCCTCAATGATAGTGGCGTCTTCCTCAGCGGTGTTTTGGTCCCGAGTTTTGCGTCCAGAGACGGATGCTTGGGCCGAATGATGTTCTGGTAGGCCTAGCATCTTTTCGCTCAAGGCAGACAGGCGGGTTTCGATTAAATCTTCAACGGCGCTATCATCCATGGTTATTCTGACACTACCTTGAGTCAAACTCGGGTCTACACGCAGACTTAGGTGCTCAAGGTCGCTGCTGAGATGGGCGGTAAATTGGCGATGATCTGCAGCGCTTAAATTCACCACTATGGGACCTTCGCCCTGCTGTTCAATATCTTTGATAGCTGCGTCGATCAATCGCTCGATGGCGGCTGTAGATTGGGTCAATTCACCACGAACCAACTGCTCTGCCAGATGCAGGGCGAGCTTTTTTAGTGGTCGGTGAAAATCGCTATCTTTTGCTTGAGCGCTGCGCAGGGATTCGGTGAAGGCGACAAATTCATCTCGGGCGCTGGCCCATTTGCCTTCGGCTTCCTCCATGGCTTGCTGATAACCCTGATCGAAACTGTCACTGCGCGCTTGGTCTAGTGCCTGCTGATCAAATGAGGGTGCCGCAGGTGGCGACTCTTCGGTGACAGGCTCGAGCTCTACTTCTGAGGCTGCTACCTGCTCTGCGAGGGCGGCTTCGTCTATGTCTTGCTCTGCACTGAGGTCTGCTTCTACCTCGGCTTGACTAGCAAGCACTTTTGGCGCCCAGAGCTGGAAGCCAGTGCCGCTATCAACGGCGTCAACCTCGGCAGCTTGGTCTGGAGCACTGTTCCAGCCCGCAGCGGCAAAGGCCTTAGCTTTGCGGCCGGCACTAATCAATTCATTGAGACGCCAACTGACAGATGAGTCTGATTTAGACAAAGTCATCCCCTCGTCCAGCGAGTACCAGCTCACCTTTATCCGAGAGCACTCGAGCAAGACGCATAATAGTCTTCTGCGCATCTTCCACATCGGTGATTCTGATCGGTCCTTTGGCTTCCATGTCATCGAGGAACATAACCCGCGCGCGCTGGGACATATTGTCGAGGAATTTCTCTCGAACTTCTTCATCGGCACCTTTCAGTGCAGTCATCAATAGATCCGACTCAACGCTGCGCATCAGCACCTGAATAGCGCGGTTATCAACCCCACTCAGATTGTCAAAGGTGAACATGCTGTCCTGTATCTTCAGCGCCAGCTCTTCATCGAGACCAGAAACGCCACTCATAATTGAGGTTTCCAGATCCACTTTAGTGAAGTTCATAATCTTCGCTGCGGTGGCAACACCTCCAAAGCTTGAAGATTTGGCCGATGAGCTGGAGCTAAACTGCTTCTGCATAATGCCTTCTAGCTCGTCCATTGCCGATGGTTGGACTGTTTCAAGACTCGCCACGCGCTGCATAATTTCAGCGCGATTTTCCTTGGGCAAGAAGTTCAGTACATCAGCCGCAATATCATATTCCAGCACCGAGAGAATAATAGCCACAACCTGAGGATGCTCCTCGCCGATCATATCGCCGATTGAGCGAGCATCCATCCAGCGCAAAATTTCTAAACCTTTGCTCGAAGAGCCAGGCATGATTCGGCCCAGTACTGTAGCCGCCTTGTCTTCACCAAGCGCTCGGTTGAGGACTTTTTCAACATAGTCGCCAGTACCCAGACCCAAGCTGGTCTGCTGCTTAATAGTTACAACAAAATTGTCGAGCACAATATTGACCGCCTCTTGAGAGAGATCTGCAACACCGACCATAGCTGAACCCAGCGCCTGAACTTCTCGCGGGCTGAGATAGCGAATAATATCGGCCGCTTGCTGTTCACCGAGCAACAGCATTATCACTGCCGCTCGGTCTGTGGTGGTCATGCCGTCGAGTTCAGCTTGCAGTGCCTCGGATATGGGTACAGGCTCTGCAACGGCTGCGGTTTTTAATTGGGGATCTGCCATTTTTTTGTCTCCTCGCCGCGCTATAAGGGGCGAATCATTTTCTTCAACACGTTAGCCACTCGACCAGAATCTTCGGCAACCAGCAGGCGCACTAGCGCAACTTTGTCGTCGTAGGTATTTGCCGTATCCAACATTTCTGCGGATATAGTGGATTTTTTCGGCTTTAACTTGGCCTTAATATCTTCCAGTGACTCGCCGTCGCCCATTTCAATCAAGCGCATTTCTTCATCATTGAGTTCGCCGTCTTTAGAGCTCGACTGAGCTTCTTCAGCGAGGCTTTCATCAACCGCTGGCAGGTAGGCTTTGACTACTGGGCGCACTACGCCAAAGAGAATAAGGATAAACACGATCGCGGCGCCAAGGGTTTTGATGGCGCTGATGATCTGATGGTTTTCGTACCAGACAACAGCCGACTCAAAGGGCGCGGGCTTTTCGAATTTAGCCGAGACTATGGTAACCACATCACCGCGATCACCATCATAGCCGACAACACCTTTAACCAGGTCAGTAAAGCGCTCTAGTTCGAGCTCGGTAA
This sequence comes from Gammaproteobacteria bacterium MOLA455, assembly GCA_000511875.1. Lineage (GTDB taxonomy): Bacteria > Pseudomonadota > Gammaproteobacteria > Pseudomonadales > Porticoccaceae > HTCC2207. The sequence goes on along the minus strand of AZIN01000001.1, from coordinate 1,630,104 downwards.
AACTCTGAGCGGCCAGCACTGCTGCTGGATCATCTCCATCACTGACCTGTCCCACAGGCTCATTGATAACCACCGCAACAGAGATGCGCTCGACACTGCCGCCCTGGCGTTTAACATGGCGGACGGTGCGGTCCATTTCATAATTTCTGGTGCTGGTACTGCTCGATGTGCGCATCCCTCCGCCACTCTCGTCAGCATTCAGCTGGCCATTGACTATGGTCCGGGGTGCCTCTGGGATAGTATTGGTGGTGGCGCCGGGGATACCCTGAGCTTTCTGGGAGGCATCCTGATCTAACGAAAGCACTTCGGAACGTGCTTTAGGTCCATTGTTATTGCCGTCGTACTCTTCAAAGGTCGACTCTTCTTCGGTGTAATCGATTTGAATATCCACTTCGGCGCGCACATTGCCCATACCAACAACCGGCATCAAAAGAGCGTCGATACGATTGCGATAGGTCTCTTCCAGGCGCTGTTTGTGTTCCATTTGGGCAGAGTTAAGCTGCATGGAGGCAAAATTATTGGCGTCAGTGAGAAGCTTGCCTCGCTGATCAACCACCACTACATCTTCCGTGGCCAGATAGGGAATACTTGAGGAGACCATATGGGTGATGGCTTCAACCTGAGAGCGGGAAACCTGCCTGCCAGGATAGGGCGAAACGACAACCGAGGCTTTTGCCGGGGTTCTGTTGCGCACAAAAACACTCTGTTTGGGTGAGGCTAAATGCACTCGGGCAGAGCGAATGGTGTTGATCTGAGTAATGCTGCGAGCAAGCTCCTGCTCCATGGCAGAAACATATCGCACCTGCTCCATAAACTGACTGGAGGTCATCGAGGCTTCGTTAGTGAGGCCGCTAATACCGTCGCCTGTGCCCTCTTGCGGTAAACCGCGAGAGGCTAGGAAAATTCGCGCTTCATGATAGCGGTCATCGGGCACTTTTAGCTCGCCAGTGCCGCTATCGATGCGCGCTTTAAAGTCGGCTCCGGAGAGCGCCTCAAAAGCCATCTGCCGATCGGACTCGGAGAGCCCAGGATAGACTGCACGATAGAGCGGGTCCTGCAGCCAAGAATAGGCAATAAGGAAGACCGCCACACTTAGAAAAGCAATAATCGCTGGCATCGCTTTGCGCACCGCAGGTTGCTGAAGAATCTCAGCGACACTGGGCAAACCAGCACTGTTATTCGCCGCGACTTGAGTGGCCGGTACTTGAGTCTGTCCAGCTTGGGCCATTGCGCCAGTGGCGCCAGCTACTGCGGGGGCCATATTCTGAGTTGTAGTTGCTGCTGTGGTTGCCATTTCTTATATCTCTTTAAACGTTCTTTAAACGGGCATGTTCATAATGTCTTCGTAAGCCTTGAGAACTTTGTTGCGAATCTGCAATGTTGCTTCAAAGGCTAGCGATGACTTCTGCATATTCATTACGACATCAGTGAGGGGTATATCTTCACCTCTCTCGTAGGCCGTGCGCGATGCTTTCGATAGCATCTGTGCGCTGTTCACTTCATTCAGTGCGCCTTTGACTGCATCGGCAAAACCACCGCCTGTAGCAGACTGACCATCAACCCGCTGGGTCGATGAGATATCGACTCCCTGAGCGGCCTGAGCTTGGTACTGTCGAATCTGACTCAATAGGGATTCAACATTTCCGGCATTTACGGGACTAACCATGATCTACTCCTCTAGCGCGCATAAGCACGGGTAACATTGATACCCTGCTCGCGCAGTCTCTGTAACTTGTGGCGCAGGGTTCTCGGACTTATGCCCAGCTGCTCTGCCGCGTGCTCGCGACTGCGAGTGCCACTCAAGGCATTCATAATCGCTTGCCACTCACTGTGCTTGACGGTTTCGTTCAATCCTTCGCTACTGACTTGAGGTGCTGCCCAGACAGCCGAGCTATCCTTTGTTGGTGCGGTTCGCGAAGCGGCGTACTGGGCAAAAGGATTTTCCTGTGGCTGGCTGGGGCGGTTGTCAAAGCTATCCGCTAGCTGAATGTCATCAAATAGTAAGTGCTGTACATCAATCGGCGCACCGTTGGCCAAGACCATGCCGCGCACCAATACATTTTGCAGTTCACGGACATTGCCGGGCCAGCGATAGCTCTCTAGGCTGAGCTGGGCCGCGCGAGTTAATCGCAGAGTCTGGACGCCGCCGCCCTGCTGACTTAAAAACTGTTCAGCGAGGGGAAGAATATCTTTGGGTCGCTCACTCAAGGAGGGAATTGCCAACTTAAAAGCGGTCAAACGGAAATACAGGTCTTCTCTAAAGGTCTGTTGCGCAATCGCCGCTTTTAGGTCGCGGTTGGTGGCGGCAATAACCCGGATATTGAGGTCTATGGATTTTTGTCCACCCAACCTAACGACTGAACGCTCCTGTAAAATGCGCAGAAGCTTGGCCTGTAGATGAAATGACATTTCGCCGATCTCATCGAGGAATACAGTGCCGCCCTGAGCCTGCTCAAATAGACCTGGCTGCACTTTAGAGGCGCCGGTAAAAGAGCCCTTCTCGTGACCAAATAACATATCTTCGATCAGATTCTCTGGCATAGCCGCACAGTTAAACGCAACAAAGGGGCCCTGATGTCGCGCTGAGGCATCGTGAAGAATCCGCGCCAGTACCTCTTTACCTGCGCCTGTTGGTCCAGTAACTAATACGGTTACATCCACCTCTGCAACTCGCTCTGCCAACGCTAGCAAATTGCGGCTCACTGGGTCGGCAAAGACAAACGCTTGCTGGGAATTATTTTTTAGCGGCTGACACTGCGCCAGCTCTAACACTTCAGCCCACTCGTCGGCATTAAAGGCATTCTGAGAGATAACGGTGAGTGCGCCTTCGCGCATGGCGCCAATGCCCAACTCAAAGTTGCTGCGATCGACTCGTGCAATAATCGGTGCCGAACTGTTTGCCGCCGCAAGATGCGACTGCAACTCTTTGAGTTCATCAGTTGATTGGGTGAGGGTCACAACAATCAGCTGGGCACTGCATAGTGCTGCATTCGCTGGCTCTGTGATATCGGCCTGGGTTACGGCTAAACCCAGCTCGGCAAAGGTCGTTACCTCTGTAGGCGATAGCGGTCGATTCGAATCGAACCAAATAACATCAATCATTTTGTGATCAGTCACGGTTGCTTACCTTTCCCCAATAGACGCGTTTATGTGTTTGGATTTGTTGCGTAATAGGACTTTAGCAATTTGCGTGCCAACCAATTTTTTACTTTTAATACAAGGTGTTAGTGAAAGAGTGGCAAGAAACCGTCAGCTTATTGCCAGTGGCAAGCCGTCGGCAATCTGACACCGCTTCGGCTCTCATGGCAGCGATGTCGGCAAAGGTTTGCCGCCTAGAACTGAGGTTGAGAAAAATTTACAGCAGAAAAAACCAGTTAAGCGCTGTCGGCAAGGCCGTGCTTATTGATTTTTTCGATTAGAGTGGTGCGCTGCAGATTGAGCATACGTGCGGTTTTTGAGACATTGCCATCAGCGTTTTTGAGGGCGTGGCGGATAAGATTACACTCAATATCAAGCAGATGCTGCTTCAACTGCAAACCCTCTTCAGGAAATGCTCCACCCCCCTGAGCTAACAAAATGGTCTGCTCAACTTCATAGTTGAGCTGGGCATCGTTAATCCGATCTAGGCTTTCAGCCTCAGACGCGCCGCTGATCGCTGCGAATAGCTCGGCGCCGAGGGGTTCTGACGGACTGACATAGTCAGTCACTGCTTTGGGTACAGAGCGCTGCTCAGCATTTTCTTGCGGCCAACTGGCCAGGGCGCGGATACCGGGCGGTACCATGCTCGGAATAACGTTGCGCAGATCCACTTCCTGACCTGGGTAGAGTGATGAGTAGCGATCGACAAGATTAGCCAGCTCTCTAACATTGCCGGGCCAGCTGTAATCTAAAAATAACTGCATAGAAGCAGGATGTAATGTAATAGGTTTTTTACCATCTACGATGTGCTGCCTGGCAAAATGCTCAAACAATACCGGCACATCGTCCACTCGCTCACCGAGAGTTTTAATCTCGATTGGCATAACATTGAGTCGATAGTAAAGATCTTCTCGGAACAGCGACTTCTCCATCAAACCGACAATATCTTTATGCGTTGCGGCTAACACTCGCACATCAATCGGTACCGACAGCAATGAGCCGACGGGATCAATCTGACGCTCTTGAAGTACGCGCAGTAACTTTACCTGCAGATCGATGGGCATATCGCCAATCTCATCTAAAAACAAAGTGCCTTTATTGGCCAGTTCAAAGCGCCCTTTGCGATCCGCAATAGCGCCGGTGAATGAACCTTTACGGTGGCCAAATAATTCACTTTCAAGAAGATCTCTGGGAATAGCGCCGCAGTTAACCGGTATAAATGGGCCCCCAGCGCGACTCGATGAATCGTGTAATGCGCGGGCAACCAGTTCTTTGCCGGTGCCGCTGTCACCGAGAATCAATACCGTAGACTCGCTCGGCCCGACCATTTCGATAAGCGTACGCAACTCTTCGATGGCAATGCTCTGGCCGATAATTTTTTGCGAACTGGTCAAAAAAATAGTTTCTCGTATCTGTGCAGCAGCTTAAATCAAGTTTGTTTTTAAGCCTCTGAGCCCAGCTTAAAACAGTCGTAATCTGGAGACCGTTAACCAATATTGGCCCCGCGGCCAAGTCACAGGTATCCGTGAGGCAAACTTCTCCAGGGAGTCTATTGTAACTAAATACACTGTATATTCAGCATTTATAAACATGCTATCCAAATCAGCTACGTTTTTGCGCTGCCTTATCGCTGATTGCGCGGAATCTTTGACCGCACAGCCGCTACTGGATAAGCTGTCCGCCCATGGTTGACTAGGAATTTTTCGGGGAGCGTCAGTTTCATGCACAAAGTACGTGATGCTTTGATTGAAGTGATAATTATTATTTTGATCGGCGGGCTTATCGGTGGGGTGCTAGCGCTGGTCTCTAATCTGTTTGTCATCGGTGTGCAGTGGTTTGGTCAGCAGCGTGAAGCTAGCGACATGCTGTCAGTGACGCTTGCCGGGGAGACTGTCTCATTTTCAAGTGTGATATTTTTATGGGTTGCCGCAGCCGTGGTGGTGGTACTCAAAACCGGACTCGGCATTGCGCGCTGGGCGGGGCCGGCAGACTCCATGTATGCCGCCCATCAGGTCAATGAGCCACTGGATATCAAGACCGGCTTAGCATCGACTCTCGCTGCCTTTGCCTCAGCCAGCGGCGGCGGCTCTGTGGGCCAGTACGGACCAATTGTGCACTTTGGTGCAACCATGGGCATCTGGGTTAAGCGCTTTATTTCCAGCCGCCTATCCCATGAGATCTATCTCGGCTGCGGTGTTGCTGCAGCTATTTCTGCTGGTTTTAATGCGCCCATTGCCGGTGTTATTTTTGCCCATGAGGCAATCCTTAGACACTTCTCTATCAGGGCCATTGCGCCAATCACTGTAGCCTCGGTGTCGGCAAGTGCGCTGGGAAGTCAGTGGTTTCCCCATACCACCACCTTTGAAATTAGCTCTGTGCTGCCACCTCTAGCGGAAGTAGTGCCGGTGTTGGTTATGCTGGCGCCGGCCTTTGCCCTGGTGGCAATATGCTTTATGGCTGCGCTGCGTTACTCAGCACAAACTGCCGCCAAGATGAATACTTCCCCGCTGCTATTGCCTTTTATTGCGGCAACTATTTGTGGCTTGGTTGGGGTCTGGATTCCACAGATTCTCGGTCTCGGTATTTCTAGCATCAATGAAATGATTGCCGGCGAATTTACGCTATCACTGCTGCTAACAGTGCTAATAGCCAAGCTTTTGATGACAGCGTTATGTATTGGTTTTGGTTTATTTGGTGGGGTTTTTTCGCCCTCGCTGTTTATTGGTGTGGCCGCCGGCGCAGTGGCAGGCGAATTATTGATGCTGTTTGGCTTTGCCGATATCGCTAGTATTATTAGTGTCGCCGGTATGGCGGCGGTGAGCTCTGCAGTAATTGGTGCGCCGGTGTCAGCAGTATTAATTATTCTTGAGCTGACCCAGTCCTATGAATATGCAGTGGCAGCAATGATCGCCGTCATGGTTTGCAATCTGCTTACCAATCGCCTGTTTGGCAATTCATTTTTTGATCGACAGCTGCTCGATCGCGGAATTGATCTGCTCAAGGGACGCGAAGCCATTGCTCTCAATCAACAATCTGTTGGCCCCTTTGCCAGTCAGGACTATGTTCGTGCCGAACCCTCAGCAACTGGCTCTGATTTGCGCGAGAAAATGCGTCCGCGGGGTCATACTGAAGCGTATATTATCGACGCTGACGGTCAGTTTTTTGGCAAGGTTTCTATTTATGAAGTGATCGAAGCTGCCGATAATAGTATTCGTGATGTTGTCGATACGCGGCCGCTCACGCTGTATATGGATGAGAGCCTCGCCGAGGCGATGGAGAAGGTCAGTCAGTTTGTCGGTGAAAGTCTGCCGATTGTTGATCGGGCAACCGGCGAGTTGCAGGGCAGCTTGACGGAAGGCGAGCTGTTCCAAGCAGTAATCGATGTACAGAACCAGGCCCGCGGTCTTGAGCGGGCGTAATTAACAGTTTAAATTTAAGCCTCTCAGCCTGAGTGGCCACCGAGATAAAAACACTTATGAAACACATACAACGTGCCATTTTATGTCTTGCATTGATCAGCGGTACAGCTCTCGGCGGGCCTTTTGAGGCAGGTCTTAGCGCCCTTGATCGGGAACACTATGCTACGGCAATGCGAGCGTGGCTTAAGCTGGCTAACGAGGGCGCAGCAGAGGCACAAAACAATATTGGCCATCTCTATGAGCAGGGGTTTGGTGTTTCACAGAATTATACGGAGGCCATGAACTGGTACCGCAAAGCCGCAGATCAGGGCCTAGCCGAAGCCCAACACAATATGGGCATGCTCTATTACCACGGTTATGGCGTGGCTGAGAATCAGCGGACTGCAGCGAGCTGGTTTAAGCGCGCAGCATTGCAGGATCTGGTGGATGCAGAATATATGCTCGGGCTCGCCTATCACGAGGGCAAAGGTGTTGAGTTGAATTATCAGCTGGCTAAACACTGGTTTAAAAAAGGGGCGCTAAAGGCCTATGGCAACGCACAGTTTATGTATGCCTTTATGTTGCAAGCTGGTGCAGCTGAAAAATCGAAACCGTTTGAAGCGCTGATTTGGAGCGAAGTGGCAAGACTTAATGGCCAGCCGTCGACATCAGATATAGCGGACATCGCCAAACTGAAATTAGAAGATGAGCAGATTGTCGAGGCCGAGAAGCTAGCCCTGCGCTGTGTTGAAAGCGGTTATGCAGACTGTCCTTAATCAGTTTCCTTAAATGAACTAAAAAACTGCCTTAAACGCCATTTAGCGCTAAAGAAATCAGACTAGATCCCGATTCTATTATTAAGTTTAAAGAAATAGTCGATCGGAGATCTCTAGCATGGCTTTAAATAACAAAGCGCTCAACGCATACCACAACGTGCACATCACATCTGCAGTTCCCTATGCCGACGGTGTTCAGCTTATTCAAATGTTGTTTGATGGTTTAGTCGATGCCCTGGCCACGGCTGAAGGTGAGATCGAGCGTAAAAACATTCAGGAAAAATGCCGCTCTCTAAATCGTGCCACTAGCATTCTCTATGGCCTGCAAGATTCTCTGGACTTTAAAAAGGGATCCGATCTGGCGCGCAACCTCAGCGACTTATATGATTATATGATTCGCCGGGTGATGTTTGCCAATCTCCATAACGACGTCAATGCGCTTCACGAAGTGAAAGGCCTGATCAGCGAGATACGCAGCGCATGGTCGCTGTTGCCATCGCTGTTAAAGGAACAGCCGATCGCCATGGCATCTTAAAAGGGACTGTTAAAACCGGACTAAAAGATGGCGTCTCAAAATCGCTCTTGAAAGTTAGTTCTTTCAGCCCCGACATCAAACATCACTCTAGCAAAATCTCATTTCATCTTTTGGCAGCCGCATTCTGCTCTACTCTCGTTTCTAAGCGTTTTATTGACCTTTTGCTTTGACTTTAAATCTCATAATTATGCTTGTATATCAGCGCCTGTGAGCTTGACAGTCGCCTTACGCACATGGCATAACTGCCCGCAGGTAAAAATTTATTTGGCATGTTAATGCCAAGAAAAGTGCAATTGGGGGCAGATAAAAAATGATGCTGAGTCAGCAGAGGGTTATGTCAATCCTCAATAAGAGCAACGACGGTGACCGAATTAGTCGCGGCTGTGATATGTTTCTGTCGATATTGATTGTGCTGAATTTAATCGCCGTGTGTCTCGAATCGGTAGAGAGCTTCAACAGCCTTTATCGAACACCGCTGATAATTTTTGAAACTATTTCGGTGACTATTTTTTTAGTCGAATACTGCCTGCGTTTCTGGTCAGTTGCCGCGGATGAAGACAACAAGTCTGCCACGGCAAGTGGGCGTCGGTTTGGCTATCTGTTCAGTTTTACCGGGATTATTGATTTGCTGGCGATCTTGCCCAGCGTGCTTCCCCTCTTGATGGGTGGTGTAGATTTGCGCTGGCTGCGAGTTCTCCGGCTGGTACGCCTACTGAAAATTTCACATTACTCATCAGCCCTTGAAGACCTCTTTTCTGCGATCTACCAAGAACGTCGTTCCTTTTTTGCAGCACTTTATTTGATGGGTATTGCCCTGTTTTTGTCTAGCTCGCTGATGTATCTCGCCGAGTATGATGCTCAACCTGAGAAATTTGCCTCCATCCCACAAACTATGTGGTGGGCACTGATTACCCTGACCACCGTCGGCTACGGTGATGTCTATCCGATTACACCTTTGGGGCAGACTATTGGCGCCTTTACTGCCCTGCTGGGTGTCTGCACTGTGGCTCTACTCACTGGTATTGTTGCCTCGGCCTTTTCCAATCAAATGGCGCGGCGGGAAGCTATTTTTGAAGCCGAAATTACCTCTGCGTTAAGCGATGGCGTGGTGACTGACGATGAGCAGTGTCACATTGAGGAGCTGCGCGAGAAATTTAAAATTACCGAAGAACATGCTAAGGCAATTTTTGCATTGATCGAAGAAAAGCGTGGCCACTAACGATTTGTTAATCAGGTATACGCTGGCCGCCAACCTATTTGGCAACTCTGTTAGCTGCCGTCGATAATCACTTCGATGCGACGGTTTTTAGAGCGGCCAGCGGGGGAGTCATTGGCTACCAGCGGTTTGGTGTCAGCCAGGCCAGTCACCGAGACGCGCCCATCATCAATTGCTGAGCTGTTTAACAGATAGTCTGCCACTGCCGCTGAACGAGCTGCGGAAAGGTCCCAGTTGGAGCGAAACCGTTCGCTAAAGGCCATGGGGATATTATCGGTGTGGCCTTCAATCGTTATCAGTCCAGAGCTGTCGGCAATCGAGGCGCCAACCTTATCCAGCAGCGGCTTGAAGGCTGGCTGGAGATCTGCGTAACCACTGCGAAACGAACCGCGCTCGGCGAGGCGCACAATAATTTTGTCGCCATCGCGCTCAACCTCCGCCAAGCCATCGGCAATCTCATCGCTTAGGCGTGCACGAATTTTCTCATATTGATCAGCAATTGCCTGCTCGCCAGCTTCATCACCGCGACCGCTAAGATCTCCATCAAGAGTCTCTGGCGAGGCATTAACGACCTCAATTTGTGACTGCACCTGAGCTTGGGCAGAGGCTACCTTGGCATAGATTTCTAAATCTGACTGCATGAGTTGGGCGCCAGATTTCGTTTTATTGGCCTCTCCCTGCCTGCCTGTCTTGGCATCGGCTACCACTTCAACTACTAACTGCTTGTCTTTAACTGTGACCTTCACCTTGCCTTCAGCAATTTCTTTGGCGAGCGATTTTTTCAATACTTCAACATCAGCGTTGGTGTCAAAATCATTCTTTTTTAGGGCATCTTTTAATTCTGGGTCTTCTGGCTGTGGCTCGGCTGTCGTCTGCTCTTGGATTACATCTAATAGTGTTGGATCCACTTTGGCTGTTTTGTACTGCTTGGCAATAATATTGTCAGCAGTAGGCTGCTCTACCGTTGGGACAATTTTTTGCACGCCAAATTTGTCGTTCATAGAACCACTGACTTCTTTGTATTTGGGCACATTCATATGGGCAAAGGAGAGAATCAAGACAAAGAAGGCCATTAGCAGCGTGGCCATATCGGCAAAGGTTGCCATCCACGCCGGCGCGCCACTCTTACAGGGCGGGCAGTCCGGCTCTTCTGCAGGCTCTTGCTCTGGTGGCGGCGGTTTGGGCGCGACTGCCTCTTCCACAGCCGTCTCGCCACCAATAGCCTCTTCGACCTCTGCTTCGATGGCAGCGTCGGGCTTGATGTCGTCTAGTTCATCAGCCATATCAGCGTTCTCCTACTAAGAAATTAGGAACCATCGACAATCACCTCGATACGGCGGTTGCGCGCACGACCTGCGGCAGTGTTGTTCGACTCAATGGGCCTGGTGTCGGCAAACCCAGCGACGGTGATGGCACTCTGATCGAGTTCGGAATTCTGGGAAAAAAAGTCAGCCACAGAGGCGGAGCGGGCAGCGGAGAGATCCCAGTTGGAATTAAATCGCTCACTGAAAGCCACTGGAATATTGTCGGTGTGGCCTTCGACACGGACCTTGCCCTTGGCCGCCGATAGAGAATCGCCAACCCGCGTTAGCAACCCGGCAAAGCCTGGCTGGAGGTTAGCACTGCCGGAGACAAATGAGCCCTGGCTGGCGAGGCGAACAATGATTTTGTCGCCATCGCGCTCGACTTCAGCGAGCCCATTCTGAATATCGGCCGCAAGGGATAGGCGTATCTGTTGGTACTGATCTTCGACATCTTGGCGCCGTTGGTCGGCACTACCGCCGGAGGACTGACTGCTGTCGCTATCTGATTGAGAGCCACCGCTCTGATCTCCTGAGGCCAACTGCTGTTTGCGCACCTGTATCTCTGTGGATAGCGTTGCCTGTAGGTCGACCACTTTAGAGGCAACTTCAATGGTGACTTGACTGACCGGCCCTCCGGCGCCCTGCCCACTATCGTCGTTGTCCTGACCTCCACTGCTACTGTCTGAGCGCAACTCAACGACCACTTTATTATCTTCGATGCTAACCTCTACTTGGCCCTGCTCTATCTGCTCTGCAAGTGCTTCCTGAACACTGCGGAATTCTTGCTGAGTTTTAAAATCAGCCGCTTTGGACTCAGTTTTTTTGACAATAAACTCTTGGGTGATATCTTCAGAGCGCTGGCGCTTTTGGTCAACCACCGTCGGCTCAGCTAGCGCAGGCGTGTACTCCTGCTTGACTAGGCTGGTAGCAGTGGGGATAGAGATTTTTGGGACTATCCGGGCAACACCAAACGCCGATCTCAGAGAACCGGCAATTTGTTTGTATTTGGGTACGTTGACCTCGGCAAATGACAGCAACAACACGAAGAAAGCCATCAGCAGGGTCGCCATATCGGCAAAGGTCGCCATCCACGCCGGCGCGCCACCTTTGCAGGGTGGGCAATCCTCAGCCGGAGCCGGGGCTGGCTCTTGAGCGCCGGCTGCTGGGGCCTGATCTAGGTCTTGGTCGTCTGCCATTGTCTTAGTTACGCAGCCGCTAGCTTAGAGCGAGCTTTCGGACCTAGGAAGGATGCCAGGAAATCGCTGAGTACGCGTGGGTTGCCGCCATCTTGAATAAATAGTATGCCTTCAATAATGAGCTCATTGTTGGCAGCCTCGAGCTCTGCCTGGTTTTCCAATTTCATGGCGATCGGCAAGCAGATCACATTGGCCAATATGGCACCGTACATGGTGGTCAATAGTGCCACCGCCATAGCGGGTCCAATGGACTTTGGATCACCCATATTGCCGAGCATCTGCACCAGACCAATCAAGGTGCCAATCATGCCCATGGCCGGGGCAATTTCACCCCAGGCGGAGAAGATTTTCGCACCTCGTGCGTGACGCATTTTAGTGCTGGTCAACTCTCTGTCCAGGGAGCTTTTGATGATCATTGGATCTGTGCCGTCAACCAGCATGGAAACAGCTTTGGACATAAATGGGTTGTCGATTTCCTGACCTTCGAGGGCGATCATGCCGTCTTTCCGGGCGATAGTCGCAAGCTCAACAATTTGCTCAATCAATGTTGCAGGCTCGTCGATTTTATTTTTAAAGGTCTTGCCCATAACGCCAACGGCACCGAGAAACTCTCCCAGTGAAGAGCGGAACATAACAACCATGATTGAGCCACCAACCACGATCAGTAGCGATGGGGTATCGATAAATGCAGCCATATCGTCGATCGCCATAAAGATCAAACCGAAGGCACCGAGCAGGCCAATAATCGTTGCGATATCCATGAATATTCCTTACACATTTTAGAAATTTTGGTCGCCCGATTCGAGAATCTGGCGGCGGTAATAGTTGCTCTGCGGTCCTTCAAGCGCCCAATTTGTCTCCGGCAGAGCTGACTCACTATTTGACTATCTCTATATATCGGCAGCTGTGTCGAAATATTGAGCCCCGCTGCTATCTAGGCAGAACGATTTAGCTACATTGGAGTTATTGATCTAGCTGCCGATTGTTAAATTAGTCTTTTAGGTTCAAATTGCAGTGCTGGGATATTGTAAGTTATGCTGCTATTCCAGTGTAACTTGATTTTTAAAGACGTCGCAAAGCAATGGAGGTCACATCCTAGGAACTGACCTAACGACTATTTAGCTGCTCTTATCAGGAGGCTCCACCGTGATAGCAACGTTAACCAAATTGCCCAGTCGCAGACTTTTTTCAATTCTCTCTAGTTTAATAGTCGTTTTTACACTAAACAGTTGCGGCGATTACCGCAGTGAAGAGACCTGCGGCGACAGTATTGCGGAGGGCGACAAGGGGCGCTTTGAGGTCGACAAAGACGGCTTCGCTAAAGACACCGAGAGCGGCGTGGTGTGGTATCGCTGCTCTGCTGGGCAGCAGTATTCAAACTTCCGCTGCAAAGGTGAAATTCTCTATCTCAGTTGGGATGAAGCGATTGATTATGCTGCTGAATTCTCAGAGAAATCCGGGATTACCTGGCGGCTGCCGACCGACAGTGAAATGCAGTCGGTGACCGAGGACGCGTGCGTGGCCCCGGCAATCAATCACAACGCGTTCCCGTCGATTGCTGTCGAAAATCACTGGACATCAAGTAAAGGTCTACATCAGGATATCTTTCGTTGTGCTGTAAATACTTACAGTGGCCGTCTTTCGTGCCGTCAACCGCGTGATGTTGGTCAGCCATTTATGTTGGTTCGCGGGGATTAGAAAGACAGCTTGGGCTGATTTAGCAGCACTTAGCGATTTATTTTTTTAATGTGGGTTTCGGCTGAAAGCTAAGGCAGTTAGTGCCATCTATTTGTACCACGGCCAAGCAGGGCAACATTTTTGACTTGAAACCCATTGCTTGGCAGCCGTAGGGCATTTTCGGTTGATGGGTTATCTGGAAGTGCCGACACCCCCAACAATCAGTTTTTATTTTTTCTGGCGGCATCGATCTTCGGTTTCCAAAATTCATGGTAGGCCTTCCACAGAATGGTGCAGACCAGCATCACACCAATTAGCGTAGAAAATATATTAGTCAGATCATAGCCTTTAAGACGACTAACTTCCGGCCTGATCCACATAATCAAAACAATAGGCACTGCAACCAACAGATAGATGCGTACTAACTTGCACACCGCGCAGGGTGGCTTGGTCTTTTTCTCCTGCATAATTGTCGACTCCTGTGGGGTTTTTAATGGCCGTTAGTCTACCAGCTTTGCACTCTGCGCCAGAATACGATAACGCGCCGCTTGCTGGTTGGATAAAAAATAACTCAGCCCGGTGTTAATCGTCACTTGCTCCCCAGGCTGAAGGTCTTTAGTGATATCAATCGTCTTGGTTGAAGCATAACCGCCCTGATCCAGCGGTCCTGCTATCTGCAAAACAATACTGCGCATGGCCCGAGGACTGGTATTTACTACGCTGACCAACAGCGCCCCTCTGTTACTCACCGCTTGACTAAAGACTAAAAAACTTTGGGGTTGTAGCTGTAAATTTACCTGCTGAATCTTTTTTCGACTTAGGTTGCCGAGCTCACCGCGATCTTGAGCTGCGTGTTTAAAAAAGCCATTGGCCTGCTCATACTGTTTGTTATCCAGCGCCAACTCACCTAGGTAGTAGCTTGCTTTGGCAGTAGGCAACAATTTGTAGCTCTGCATTAGATCAGCTTTAGCGGCGACTCTATCTGCCTGTTTGTAACGTAAGATTCCACGGGCTAGATAGGGGCTAAAGACAGCTTTATTTTTACCTATTGCAGTAGTGTAGGATTTTTCCGCATTAGTGGGATTATCTAACATAGACCAAGCCTCTCCACGCAATAGCCAAAACTGCGCCTCTGCCGGTTGCAGAGCCACAGCTCTATCCAGATGTTTGATGGCTAAGCTGGGTTGATTGTCGGCCAGCGCTTTGATCGCCAATTTTTCCGCCGCATAAGCCGGCTCATCCTTAATCAGCTGAGCGATGGCCGTTTGATATCGCTGGCGATAGCGGTGACCGGAGGGAAATTCGGCGGCACGCAATTTGTTCGCTTCGACGCGCTCTATAGAAGGTGGGTGACTGGCAAATAAGCCGCTGAGAAAATCTGTCTGTCGCGACTTGCTCAGCTCGACAAAGGTCTCCTGTAATTCAACAGCACCCCAAACCTCATATCCGGCTTTGGCCATATAGCTCATGCCGTAATAGTCAGACTCCAACTCATCATCACGACCGTATTTCGCCATCCACGCGGCAGTACCCATCTGCGAAGCCATGCCATAGAGTTGCTCACCCGGCTGGCCCTTTACCGCGGCACCGACTGCAATCAAACCTATGCTGGCTAGAGTTCCAGTGGTCATTTGCGTAGCACCGTGGCGGGCGGCGGCATGGACAATCTCATGAGCTAATACGGCGGCGAGCTGTGCTTCGTCATCGAGCAATACTAGCAGGCCAATGTTTATGGCGATTTTGCCCCCAGGTAAGGCCCAGGCATTCGGCACTCTGTTGTTGAGAACCACAAACTCATAGGGCAATTTAGGGCGGTCACTGACCGCAGCCAGCTTTTTGCCGACACCACTGATATAGCTTTGCAGTGCCGCATCAAGATAGTAATCACCGCCTTGTGACTGCCGCGAAGGACTGTAGTTTTTCGCGCCGATGGCAATTTCCTGCTGTGGCGAAATAAGCGACAGCTGACTCTTTCCGGTAACTGGATTGACTGAACATCCGCTGAGCGTGACCGCTGCCATAGTTGCTGACACTACAAGAGCGGCCGTTAACCAATTTTTCATTCCCTGTCTCCCTTGAGATTGCATTTTATGTGCCTATCCATGAGCTAAGAATAGCGTTAAAAATAGAGCCTCGCGCACTCCGCGCAAGTTGATATAATAACAGCACTTTTTTAAATAATTGCCAATCAACGGTGTGTTTTACTTATGTTAGTTGTTATTTCTCCGGCGAAAAAACTCGACTATTCAAGTTCCATTGAAGCACCTTTGCTCTCGCAGCCAGCGTTGCTAGATCATGCCGAAGAGCTTTCGCTCGGCCTAAAGGCGCTGGCACCTCAGGACGTTTCCAGCCTGATGCATCTGAGTGACAAACTGGGGGCACTCAATTATGAGCGCTTTCAGGAGTGGCAGACGCCGTTTAATGTCAGTAATGCTCGGGCGGCTGTGTTGGCATTTAAGGGTGATGTCTATCAGGGCTTGGATGCCGAGAGCATGAGCGCCGAGGATTTGCACTGGGCTCAGGATCACCTGCGTATTCTCTCCGGACTCTATGGTGTTCTGCGTCCGCTTGACCTGATGCAGGCTTACCGGCTGGAAATGGGAACCAAATTTGCCAACCAGCGAGGCAAGGATTTGTATCAGTTCTGGGGCGATATTATCACTGCCGAACTCAATCGGGTCGACTCTTCTGTTCTGGTCAATCTAGCCTCTAACGAGTACTTCAAGTCCGTGCGCAAACAAGACGTTAGTGCCCGCATAGTGACCCCTGTATTTATGGACAAAAAAGACGGCAAATACAAAATCATTAGTTTCTATGCGAAAAAGGCCCGCGGCCTAATGAGCCGCTATATTATCCAGAACCGCATCACTGAGATCGAACAGATCAATCAATTCGACAGTGACGGCTATGTATACAATGCCGCCCTTAGCGAGCTGGATGCGCCGGTGTTTTTGCGCGGCTAGTTTTGCACGCTACTCTTTACGAAAACGCCAGCTTTTAATCACAGCAGCAACGTATCAGGAGCAGTAGTGACTTATAGGGACAAACCATTTTCCCAGGCTTGTGAGAACAACAAAGCACCTATTTTTGCCTTGCTGGCACCACTGCTGCAGGACAAGACTCATCTCTTGGAGATAGGCTCTGGCACTGGCCAGCACGCGGCTTGGTTCGCGCCACAGTTGCCGCAGCTGATTTGGCAAACCAGCGACCTACTTGAAAACCACCCGGGCATTTTAGGGTGGCTGGAAGATTATCCCGCAGCCAATCTGCGCGCGCCTATAGAGCTTAATGCGGCCGGGGCAGAGTGGCCAGATGACTCAATTGATGCTGTTTACACCGCTAATACAGCCCACATTATGGCTTGGCATGACGTTGAGGCAATGTTCCATTTGGTCTCCTCAGGCCTTCCACCTAATGGTGTTTTCTGTCTCTACGGGCCAATGAAGTATGCCGGTGAACACAGCTCCGAGAGCAACCGCTTGTTTGATCTAAAATTGCGCGAGCGAGCCGCCCATCGAGGCATTAGAGAGTTTCATGAGATCAATCAGCTGGCCTTAAATAGCAGTCTAATCTTACTCGACGACCACGCCATGCCCGCCAACAATCGACTGTTGATTTGGCAGAAATCAATTTAGATAGGGCGCTTTGGTAGAGATCAACCTAGATACAGCGCTGTGGCAAAAACACTAAACCCCGCACTCCCTATCCCAGCGGGTTAAGGATTGAGCAGATAGTCCGTAGCCAGACCGATAAAAATAATCATACCGACACGATTATTGTTCAGAAAAGCTTTAAAACAGGCATCCCGATCCCGCCCACGACTGACCAGATGCTGGTTAATAAAATATCCCGCCGCCACTGCTAGTCCAACAAAATAACTCAGCCCGCGATCAAACAGAATGCCCGCGGTCACCATCAGCAACACCATAGCCAGCTGCAGCATGCCAGTAATCAGAAGATCGTAGCGACCAAATAATATGGCGGTAGATTTGATGCCGATACGCAGGTCGTCTTCGCGATCAACCATCGCGTAATAGGTGTCAAAGGCGATGGTCCACAAAACAATCGCGGCAAATATGATCCACAGTTGAAGTGGTAGCTGACTGTTGTGTGCTGCAAAAGCCATAGGTGTCGACCATGCCCAGGCAATGCCCAAGCCAAGCTGGGGCCAATGGGTAATGCGCTTTAAGAACGGATAGAGCGTGGTGGCTGCAGCAGCGCCAAAAGCAAGGCTGATAGTCAGCTTGTTGGTCATTAGAACCAGAATTAAAGCCACTGCCAACAGTGCGAAAAACAGTGCCAATGCGGAGCCAGAACGGATTTCGCCAGAAGGTAAAGGTCGGTAACGGGTGCGTTCTACCTCACCATCAACATGGCGGTCGGCGTAATCATTGATTACACAACCAGCCGCGCGCATTACTACAACACCCAGAATAAAGATCAACAAATTTTCTAATCGTGGTTGACCGGAGCTGGCAAACCACAGCGCCCAGAGTGTCGGCCAGAGCAATAGATAGGTGCCTATAGGTTTATCTAGGCGCGTCAGGCGCAACCAAGGGTGAGCCGTCGAGGGGTTAGTCATGGCACTTAACTCCTGGTGAGATTCTTGGCGATAGCTAGTAATGAAAAACTCATAAAGAAAAGCTCATAAAGAAAAGCTCGGCAAAAACACTTCGCATACCAATATCGGTTTCGCCGATAATTTAAACACCGAGCGACGCCCCCAGACTGGCTTATTAATGTGTTCAAGCTGCGCCGCTAACGGCCGGCCATTGGGCGCGATACACGCCCATTGCAACGCGTCACGGGTCATGGTCGGATCACTAAATAGTAGCGCTCCCAACGGTCTACTGTCGAGACGGCGCAATCTGCGCAAGCGGCCCGTCAAAGTCGTCAGAGGAATAACACTGCGGGCAAAGACCCAGGGCGCACCGCGGCCCATCAGTATCACCTCTCGTACTAGCGCCAAACGATGTTCGGGGAGCGACAGGGCGCGACGCTCGGAAAGACTGGGGCGCTGCAGTGATTGGCTTAGCACCTCAACCTTAAATTGACCATCGCTGGCGTCGACTAGACGCTGAGTCAAGGAGCCTGGGTGCATTAACCAATCGCGCCAAAAAGCTGGCACAGGAGTAACCCCAGCATAGTTAGATTGGCGCCAGGTAGCCCGATCAGAAAAATGTACTGGGACTGCAGAATACGTGCTTTTATGGCTTTTTGGCATAGATCTTACGACCATCGGGCTGCACCCGAAAGCGCTTGTACTCCCACTGGTACTGTTCAGGTGCCAGCGCCACAATACGTGCAACATCATCATTTAATGCGCTCACCGCGGTGACCTGGTCCTCACTGTAGAGCGCGTCACTAACAGGCAGAAAATGCAGCCTCCAGCCTTTCGGTTCACGCAGGGCGGTAGCGAGTATGGCGCGACTGCCAGAGCGATTAATAAGATTAGTCACCAATGTCATAGTCGGCACTGGCACGCCCATAAAGGGCACCACAATTCCGCTGTTCTGACCCGGCTGCTGGTCGGGCAAGATAGCCGTGGTCTCACCGCGCTTTAGAGCCTTGATCAGGGCAGCAACGCCACGCACATCCGTAGGTACTAAGGTGGCACCAGATTTTTCTCGGGAAGATTTTATCCAGCGGCCCAGTGGTGCTATTTTGGGCGGCTCATAAAGTGAGGTCATCTTAGTTTGGGGCGAGAGCCAAAGACCGATTACTTCCCAATTGCCCAGATGAGGAATGATTAGCAGAGTGCCTAGGTCATCGGCCAAGGATTCCTGCAGCAGGTCCATGCCTTCGACGGAGAGTATCTTGGTTTGCAGCCAGGCGTTTGAACTGCTCCAAACTCGAGGCGTTTCGAAAAAGGCCTGACCCAGCTGCAGCATACGCTGCTGGCAGAGCTGTTCAATAGCCTCAGGGGAAAGTTCTGGGTAGCAGAGCTGTAGATTGACTCGCGAGACATGAACCGGGGTCAGTTTTAGGGCATAGATTAGACGACCCACGCCACGACCCAGAGCGCGACTGAGTCTGAGCGGTAAAAAAGCGAAGCTTCGCAACAGTAATACTAGAATAGAATTTTTCAATACCGTTGTTTAACCTCGCGCCGGTAGTCGTGCTGGTGGTGAGTTTTTGACGGGGTACTTTACTAGCGCTTATTTATGAAGCGTCGTTATTGGTGCTTTTTATCAAAGCTTAGCCATAAGCTCATCGCGTAAATAAGCGCGCAGGTCTTCGCCTATTTCGCCGTGTAACAGGCCGAGCTCGATATTGGCTTTGAGCAGACCCATCTTGCTACCACAGTCGTATCTAGTGCCGGCGTATTCATAGGCCAAAACCTGCTCTTCGGTTAGCAGAGTCTGGATTGCGTCGGTAAGCTGATACTCACCTCCAGCACCAGGCTCTAAGTTGGCTAGGTGCTTAAAGATTTGCGGGGTGAAAATATAGCGGCCGGTGACACCCATATCCGAGGGTGCATCTTCAAATTTCGGCTTTTCAACAATTTTGTCCAACAGGTGAACCCGATCAGCCTGACGCTGGCCACTGATCACGCCATAGGCCGAAATCTCGGGGCCCGGCACTTTCTGGACTGCGATAACAGAGCTTTTGTAAAATTCGTATTGCTCAACCATCTGTCGAACAGCACCTTTCTCGCCGTGGATAAGATCGTCGGCAAGAATCACTGCAAAGGGCTCGTCGCCAATAAGGTGGGCGGCGGTCAATACAGCATGGCCCAAACCCAGTGCTTCGTTCTGACGAATATAGGTACAGCTGACGCCTTTGGGTACTATATTTTGGGCTATATGCAGCAGTTTGGTTTTATTATTTTTTTCCAGCTCGTGTTCCAGCTCGTAGGCCTTGTCGAAATGATCGGCAATACTGCGCTTGTTGCGCCCGGTGATAAAAATCATCTCGGTAATACCGGCTTCTACAGCCTCCTCAACCGCGTACTGAATTAATGGCTTATCGACCACCGGCAACATCTCTTTCGGGTTAGCTTTAGTGGCCGGCAGAAATCGCGTGCCCATACCGGCCACTGGGAATACTGCTTTGCGAACCTTTTCGCCGCGTCGTACATGTACCATTGAATCCGTTCCTTTGAATAATAAATCGATGCTTGCCATGCAGGATATTCATCCCGCCTGCGTAATGCCCTGTATTATATCCATAACTGATTGTAATTCGGGGACTTTAATTGGCCCTTTAGCGCGCTTGAGCCCTTTCTTTATTGAGCCGCCGCCCTATAATTGCTCATTCGCGATAAATTTCACCTTTTAACTGTTCCTCAGATCTGTAGGTATTCACCTTGAGCAATGTCGGCACGCCTCCTGAAACTTTTCAGGAGCTAATTATCAGACTGCAACAATACTGGGCTGACCAGGGTTGCGTAGTACTTCAACCACTGGATATGGAAGTGGGCGCTGGCACCTTTCATCCGGCGACATTTTTACGTGCTATTGGCCCGGAGAATTGGAACAGTGCCTATGTTCAGGGCTGCCGTCGTCCCGCTGACGGTCGCTATGGTGAAAACCCCAACCGATTACAGCATTACTATCAGTTTCAGGTAGCTATGAAGCCTTCACCACCAGAATTTCAAGAGCTCTATTTGGGCTCCCTGCGCTGTCTCGGAATAGACACCCAGGTGCACGACGTGCGCTTTGTTGAGGATAACTGGGAATCGCCAACTCTTGGAGCATGGGGAATCGGCTGGGAGGTCTGGCTCAACGGTATGGAAATTACTCAGTTCACCTATTTCCAGCAGGCTGGCGGGCTCGAATGCTACCCGGTTACCGGCGAGATTGCCTACGGGCTGGAGCGTATCGCCATGTATCTCCAGGGTGTAGATAGCATCTATGATTTGATCTGGGCCCGGGGTCCTCAGGGTGACGTGACCTACGGTGATGTGTTTCATCAAAATGAAGTAGAGATGTCGACGTTTAATTTTGAACATGCTGACGTAGCCGCACTGTTTGCCCAGTTTGATCAATATGAGAAAGACAGTATGCGACTAACGGAAGCCAGCTTGCCACTGCCTGCCTATGAGATGGTCATGAAGGCATCTCATGTCTTTAATCTGCTCGATGCTCGCCATGCGATTTCGGTGACTGAGCGTCAGCGTTATATCTTGCGTGTGAGAACGTTGTCTCGCGCTGTTGCTCAGGGGTATTTTGATTCACGTTTAGCGCTCGGTTTTCCTCTCGCCGATGCTGATCTTGCCGAAGAAGTCATTGCCCGTGTAGCCTCCGAAAAGGCACAGGCGCTGGCTAAGCAGGAACGAGCCGAGAAGAAGGCGGGGGTCTCAAAGTGAGCAAAGATTTTCTAGTTGAAATTGGCACTGAAGAACTGCCACCGAAAATACTGCGCCAGCTGTCTGAAGCCTTTGCCAATGGCATTAGCAAAGGTTTAAAAGACCGACAGCTGGGCTTTGACCTGATGACAGTCTATGCTGCGCCGCGCCGCTTGGCAGTGTTGATCAGCGAGCTCGATGAGCAGACTCCAGACCAAGATATTGTCAGTTGGGGCCCACCGCTCAAGGTGGCCTTCGATGCCGATGGCCAGCCAACCAAGGCTGCCGAGGCCTTTGCCAGAAAGAATGGTCTCGGAGTCGAGTCGCTGGCTAAGCTAGTGGAAAACGACGGCCAGCAGGATAAACTCTGTGTTCGCCAAAGTATTTCAGGTAGCAACACACAAGCCCTACTGGGTGACATTATCAATCAATCTCTCACCGCCCTCCCGGTGCCAAAGCCAATGCGTTGGGGCCGCAGTCGACAGGAATTTGTTCGGCCGGTTCAGTGGGCTGTTGTGCTGTTTGGCGCTGATACAGTTGCCATAGATATTCTCGGTGTGACCAGCGGCAACCTTAGCCGCGGCCACCGTTTTCACAGCAGTGGTGATATTGAAATCACCTCGCCCGGGAGCTATCGCGACGCGCTGTATGATGCCTTTGTCATGGTGGACTTTGATCAGCGCCGCGAGTTGATTCGCCAAGGGGTTATGGCTGAGGCTAAGAAAGCTAATGGTCACGCGGTGATCGGCGAAGACTTACTCGAGGAAGTGACCTCGCTAAATGAATGGCCTGTGCCATTAATGGGTCACTTTGAGGAGCACTTTTTAGAGGTTCCTGCGGAGGCTCTGGTTTCGTCAATGGCACAGCACCAGAAATATTTTCATGTGGTGGATGCCAACAATCAGCTAATGCCACTATTTATTACTGTTGCTAATATTGTTAGCTCCGATCCACAGCAGGTTATAAGCGGCAATGAGCGAGTCATTCGTCCACGCCTAGCTGATGCAGCGTTTTTCTATAGTACTGATTTAAAAACCACCCTTGAGGCACGGCGCGAGTCGCTGCGCAAGATTATCTTCCAGTCTAAGCTTGGTACTGTCTACGACAAGACTGCCCGGGTTAGCGCGCTGGCGAAGACCTTGGCACCCTTTGTCGGCGCCGATGTGGCTGCTGCGGGGCGCGCTGGAGAGCTGTGCAAGTCTGACCTAGTGACCGAAATGGTTGGCGAGTTTGATGACCTGCAAGGTGTTATGGGGCGTTATTACGCACTTCATGACGGTGAAGACAAGGCCGTTGCCGAGGCCCTATTAGAACAATATTTGCCGCGCTTTGCCGGCGACGCTATTCCAGCCAGCGCTACTGGTGCGGCACTGGCCCTGGCTGATCGCCTGGACACGCTTGTTGGAATATTTGCTATTGGGCAACAGCCCTCGGGCTCAAGGGATCCCTTTGCCTTAAGGCGTGCCAGCCTCGGTATCTTACGGATTATTATCGAGCGCAATATAGATATAGACCTGAAAGTCGCAATCGCAGGGGCGGCGCAACAGTTAGCCCTCACTGAGGCATCAGGCGATTGCCAAGAGCAAGTGCTCACTTACGTTATCGAGCGCTTAAAGTTCTGGTATCGTGACCAGAGTATCAGTCCTGAAGTTTTCGCTTCCGTGGCGTCTGTTGGGCTATCCAATCCTTTAGATATGGATGCACGAGTTAAGGCCGTGGATCAATTTTCCCGTGCAACTGAAGCTGTGGCTCTAGCTTCCGCGAATAAGCGTGTGTTGAATATTTTAGTCAAACAGGGCGAGGCCAACGTTGCGGAAAAAGTTGATTCAACTCTATTTGAGGACCCGGCAGAGACTCAGCTAGCAGCAGATATTGAACGTTTAAGCCTGCTGATTGCCCCTCTGGTAGCAGAGCGTAACTATGTCGGCGTGCTCGCGGCTCTGGCAACATTGCGCGAACCGGTAGATAATTTTTTCGATGCAGTATTGGTGATGGCGGATAACCTTGAGGTGAGAGCCAACCGACTGGCCCTGCTGCACAACCTGCGCCAGTTGTTTTTAAATGTTGCAGATATTTCACATCTGGTAGTCGGCAAGTAACATCCTCCACAGGGACTAATTAATAGCAGTGGTAAAGCGAGAACGAAATTCAGCCGCGGGGAACGCTAATGGGCAGTGTCAATGGAATGCTTAAAATCTGGCAGGGAGTAAGAGCCTTTGTGTTTTATAGTGGACTAGTGGTGCTGGTGCTGCTAATGCTTCTGGCGCTTTGTCTAGTAGGGTTTTTGCCGTTTCGTTACCGTCAACTCTGTGTCACCTCTGGCAATAGAGTGATAATGCTTTGGCTGCGCCTGATCTGTGGAGTCAGAATACAGGTCAGTGGCCTAGACAATATTCCAACTAAGGCCTGTGTCGTCCTGAGTAATCACCAAAGTACCTGGGAAACCTTCTTTCTTCAAAATCTGTTTGTTCCGGCCAGTGTGATTCTGAAGCGTGAGCTTCTGTGGATCCCGTTCTTCGGATGGGGACTCTATTTTATGCGCGCCATTGCCATCAAACGATCTAATCCTGCCGGTGCGATTCGCCAGGTTTTAAAGCAGGGTAAGCAACGCTTAGCCCAGGGTATTAATGTGGTTATTTTTCCTGAGGGAACGCGTGTTCGCGCCCCAGAATTGGGTAACTTTATGACCAGCGGTGCGGCGTTGGCCAAGAGCGCTGGGGTACAGCTGCTGCCGGTGCGTCACGACGCAGGACATTGCTGGCCCGCAACCAGCTGGCTGAAAACACCTGGAACCATCAATCTAGTGATAGGCCCGCCTATAGATACAGCCCAGGGAACCCCTCGCGAGCTAACCGAGACGGCTCGTCAGTGGATAGACAGTGCCCTGTAACAGGGCGCTAACTATCCCAACCGACAAACAAAAACGCCGCCTTAGAATACTGGGCGGCGTTTTATATTGCAGCTTTGGCTTGGGTCTTTCACCTTAGCCTCTAACCAGATGCATAAACCCAGATTAAACGTCCAAATTAACGACTGACAGGGCATTGGTCTCAATAAAGTCACGACGGGGCTCGACCTGATCACCCATCAAAGTAGTAAACATCTGATCCGCCGCAATGGCGTCTTCGATAGTCACTCGCAGCATTCGCCGCGCATCAGGGTCCATGGTGGTGTCCCAAAGCTGACCTGGGTTCATTTCACCGAGCCCTTTGTAGCGCTGCGTACTGATGCCTCTGCGGGATTCAGCCATCAGCCAATCAAGTGCATCCGTGAAACTCTCAACCTGAGCACTGCGCTCGCCCCGCTGAACATAGGCGCCCTCTTCTATGAGCCCCTGCAACACCTCACCAAGACCGGCTATAGCTCGGTACTCGTTAGCAGCAAAAAGTTCACGACTGAGCAGATGATAGTTAGGAATACCATGTGCGGTTATCTCAACCTTTGGCTGAAAGATGTTGTGTTCTTTGTCTTCGTCCACCAAGACCTTGTAGCGATGAGTTCCGTTATCAGAAACTGCGAGCTTTTCCTGAAGATCGGCACACCAAGCAGCAAGATCGCTGGAGTTTTCCAGAAGTTCCGCAGAAAACTTCTTCGTATAGACCAGAGCATGCAGAATTACTTTAGGGTATACAAGCGACATGCGATCCACTAGGCCGATAACATGGCGGTACTTGCTTACCAAGTCTTCAAGAGCCGTTCCCTTAATACCGGGAGCGGTTGCATTGACGTACAGAGCAGCGTTTTCGAGGGCCTTAGCGGTCAAATATTCCAATAGCGCATCATCGTCCTTAACATATTGTTCACTCTTGCCGCGATTCACTTTATACAGCGGTGGCTGGGCGATGAAGATATGGCCCTGCTCAACCAACTCGCGCATTTGGCGAAAGAAGAAGGTGAGTAATAGAGTACGGATATGCGACCCGTCCACGTCCGCATCGGTCATGATAACCACGGTGTGATAACGTAATTTGGCAACGTTAAACTCTTCTGCGCCTATGCCGCAGCCTAGAGCGGTAATCAGAGTGCCAACTTCGGCACTGGAAAGCATCTTATCGAAACGCGCCTTCTCAACATTGAGAATCTTACCTTTGAGCGGCAAAATTGCCTGAGTGCGGCGATCGCGGCCCTGTTTGGCGGAGCCCCCTGCAGAGTCTCCCTCCACTAAGTAGAGCTCGGATAGCGCAGGATCCTTTTCCTGACAGTCAGCTAGTTTGCCGGGCAGGCCTGCAATATCCAATGCACCCTTTCGACGGGTCATTTCGCGCGCTTTGCGAGCAGCTTCTCGAGCACGGGCTGCGTCAATCATTTTATTCACAACTGCACGGGCGTCCTGAGGGAACTCTAACAAGAACTCAGTAAACTTCTCACCCATCTCCTGCTCAACAGCGGTTTTGACCTCTGAACTCACCAATTTGTCTTTGGTTTGCGAGGAGAATTTTGGGTCCGGCACTTTTACCGAGATAATTGCGGTCAACCCTTCACGGGCGTCATCACCAGTGGTAGCGACCTTTGCTTTGCCATTGATACCCTCTTTCTCAATATAGGTATTGAGGCCTCGAGTCAGGGCCGAGCGGAAGCCAGCTAAGTGGGTGCCGCCATCGCGCTGGGGAATATTATTGGTATAACAGTGGATATTTTCCTGGAAGCCGTCATTCCATTGCAGTGCAACCTCAACACTGGTGCCATCTTCGCGATGGGTGTTGAAGTGCATAACCTTGTTTACTGTGGTTTTGTTGGTGTTGAGAAACTCAACAAAGGCCCTCAAGCCACCTTCGTAGGCGTAGACCTCTTCCTTGCCACTGCGCTCGTCTGCCAAGACAATTCGAACTCCAGAATTAAGGAAAGACAACTCGCGAAGGCGTTTGGCCAACACGTCGAAGTGAAATTTGATATTAGTGAAAGTATCCACAGAGGGCACGAAGTGCACCTCTGTGCCGGATTCTTCAGTATCACCGATAATAGTCAGTGGGCCTTGTGGTTCACCATGAGAATAATGCTGCTCGTAGACCTTGCCTCCCCGTCGAATGGTAAGACGCAGGGCCACTGATAGCGCGTTGACCACAGAGACGCCTACACCATGTAGGCCACCAGACACCTTATAGGAGTTATCGTCGAACTTACCGCCAGCATGGAGCACGGTCATAATGACCTCTGCCGCTGAGACGCCCTCTTCGTGCATCTCTGTGGGAATTCCGCGGCCATTGTCTGAGACGGTGATGGATTCATCCTGATGAATGACAATTTTGATCTCGGAACAGTGGCCAGCTAGGGCCTCATCGATCGAATTATCAACCACCTCAAACACCATATGGTGTAAACCGGTGCCGTCGTCAGTATCACCAATGTACATGCCAGGACGCTTACGTACGGCATCCAAACCTTTTAACACTTTAATACTGGAAGAATCGTAATTCTGTTCGTCAGTCATAAACTCATTATTCCTGTTGTTTCATCAATCGAAGCCGCGCCATGTTCCATGTGGAACATCTTATAGGGCATCTTTTCTAGCAAACTCTCAAAATCTCGCCTATCCACACCAGTAATAAAGTACTGACAACCAAGATCATTCAGATAAGCAATCACCTGCCCTCTATGCTGATAATCAAGCTCAGCGGGTAAATCATCTAAAAGGAAAAGACAGGACTCGCCGGACTTTTCGCGATAATGACTTGCTTGCGCTAACTTAAGTGCATAAACAAGGAGCTTTATCTGCCCTCTCGACAAATGATCAGCCGCTGGCTGCCCATCTACCTTTATTTTTATATCCGCTCGGTGCGCACCGTGATTTGTCGTTTTGGTGGCTATATCGCGAGCCTGGTCCTGAGTATAGACCTCTTGCAGTGATCGGCTATTATCCCAACCACAATAGTATTCAAAGCTAATCTCGCCCAACCCATCAAAGGCGCTTAAAGCCGTTTGTATCTGCGCACCAAGCTGGCCTAAATAGCTCCGCCTGAAATCAGTAATCTGCTCACAGAGAGGGATAAGCTCAGCCGTCCAGGTGCTCAACAATGCTTCGTCCATTCTACCATGGCGAAGCAATTGATTGCGCTGTTTTAGCGTTTTTTGAAAGCGCCTCCAGACCTCAGTGTAGGTGTGTTCCACGTGGAACACACCCCAATCCAAAAACTGCCGTCGTTGCAACGGACCGCCCTCAAGTAGCATAAAGCTATGCGCATCAATTAACTGAAGTGGCAACTCAGAAACCAGCTGTACCGCAGACTGAAGGGATTGCCCATCCACACGCGCCTCAAACTGACCCCTAGAGGTGCGCTTGATACCTAACTGATGGCTAGAGCCACTAACCTCTCGATTTAGACGCCCCGACACAATTAACTCATCGGCGTCACTGTTGACCACCACGCGCAGATCACGATTCCGGAAGGAGCGGCCACGGCCGAGCAAATAGATAGACTCAAGAAGGCTGGTTTTGCCGCTGCCATTGGCCCCAAAGATAATATTACCCTGAGGATGACAGGACAGCTGGACAGCTTGCAGGTTGCGCACCTGAAATATATCCAGCTTTGACAGAAACATTAGTTAGCAGCGCCGGCTACTATAGAGAGGTAAACCAATGCCTCTCTACAGTCGCATAGGCATAACAACGTAGACGGCAGATCCGTCAGCTGCATCTTCCACTAGGGCGCTGCTGCTGGAATCAGACAGGGTCAGTCGAACGGCATCCCCCTTTAAGACATTGAGCACGTCGAGCAAATAACTGACATTGAAGCCAATCTCTAACTCATCGCCAGCATAATCAACGCCAACTTCCTCTTCGGCCTCTTCCTGCTCTGGATTATTGGCAACCATTTTGATTGCGCCACTAGACAGCAGAATCCTCACTCCACGGTACTTCTCGTTGGAGAGAATCGCTGTACGGCCAAAGGCCTGCTTAAGCTCAGCGCGATTGCCCTCGACCAGCTTATCACCCCCTTTGGGCAACACCCGATCATAGTCCGGATAAGCACCATCAACTAACTTAGAGGTAAAACAGTAATCACTGCCGTCTACTCGAATATGGTTTGAACCCATAGCAACCCGAACAGTACCCTCCTCAGCAACTAAGCGAGACAGCTCAATAACACCTTTACGCGGCAGTATCGCCTTGATTAACTCGGCAGCCTCAGTATTGCACTCAGCATCACAGAGCGCCATGCGATGGCCGTCTGTGGCTACCGCGCGGAGCTTGTTGGCACTTACTTCCCACAACATACCGTTGAGGTAATAGCGCACATCCTGCTGAGCCATCGCAAAAGAGGTGGCGTCGATAAGATTTTTTAAAATGACACCCTCTATGTCAAACTGAATGTTATTTTCACCGTTATCCACAGAGGGGAACTCGTTGGCCGGCAACGTCGCCAGAGTGAAACGACTGCGCCCACTGACTACCTGAGCCTTACCGTCACTACTGGAAAACTTGATATTCGCGCCTTCAGGCAACGAACGACAAATATCTAACAGCTTACGCGCCGAAACAGTGACCTCACCCGCCTCATCTGCACTAACAACATCAGTATGACCAATAATCTCAACCTCAAGATCAGTACCGGTTACTGCTAGGCGTGAGCCATCCAAGGTCAACAAAACATTCGACAGAATAGGCAGCGTCTGACGTCTCTCTACAACACCAACAACTAGCTGCAAGGGTTTAAGCAAGGCTTCACGGGAAAGGCTAAATTTCATGGTATCGATTAATCTCCAGCACTAATTTACGATGTCTGATAAAAGACTATTAAAAGTCTGTTACATATCTATTTAATAAATCTACCTACAAGCATTACCTTTGCGGGCTTCTTAATTTGAAAGCGTGCGATACAGATTCTTTAAATCCCGCTCCACATCCCGATCTATGCCCTCTAACTCTTTCACCTTACGGCAGGCGTGGAGCACCGTAGTATGGTCTCTACCGCCAAAGGACTCACCAATTTCCGGCAAGCTGTAGTTGGTCAAATCCTTAGCTAATGCCATGGCAATCTGCCGCGGCCGAGCCACTGAGCGGCTGCGGCGCTTGGAGAGCAAATCGGACATTTTTAGCTTGTAGTAGTCCGCTACGACTCTCTGAATATTGTCTATGGTAACTAGCTTATCCTGCAGCGCCAACAAGTCTTTCAAGGATTCTCGAATTAAATCTATATCTATAACCCGACCACTAAACTGGGCGTGAGCCATAACCCGCTTAAGGGCGCCCTCCAGCTCCCGGACGTTGGAACGGATACGCTGGGCGATAAAGAATGCCGCATCTCGGGACAGATCCATACCAGCCTGCTCTGCCTTGTTGATCAATATCGCAACACGAGTCTCAAGCTCAGGCGGCTCAACAGCAACCGTTAATCCCCAGCCGAAGCGAGACTTGAGGCGCTCTTCAACGCCACTGATCTCTTTGGGGTAGCGATCACAGGTCAGAATCATCTGCTGACCGCGCTCAAGAAGCGCATTATAGGTGTGAAAGAACTCTTCCTGACTGCGCTCTTTGCCAGCAAAAAACTGAATATCATCGATAAGCAAGGCATCCACCGAGCGATAAAACTGCTTAAACTCATCGATCGCCTTGAGCTGCAAGGCCTTGACCATGTCAGCAACAAACCGCTCAGAGTGCAGATAAACAATTTTCGCATCGGGCTTGCGCACGCGCAGGGCATTACCCACGGCGTGCATAAGGTGCGTCTTACCCAGCCCGACACCACCATAAATAAACAGCGGGTTGTAGGAACCACCAGGGTTTTCTGCAACCTGCTGGGCGGCAGCAAGGGCCAGCTGATTGGACTTTCCCTCAACAAAACTGTCGAAGGTAAACGCGCTATTAAGATTACTTTTAAGACTGTGTTCGGCTGCCGATGTAATAATAGCGGGGGCCTGGATACGCTGAATAACCGGGGTTTCCTGAGGCACAAAACCTGATGGCGGTTGTTGCTCGATGATTTGATCGGAGGGCACTAAGGCAGAACGGACACCGTTAGACCTACCAGGAGCATCCGCTTTAAACGTTGGCGCCATTTCTGCCTGGGCCACCACAGCCACAGCGCAATGTCCGGCGTCAAACTGGGCAAACAATTGCTCAATGCGGGCCAGAAACTTATTTTGAACCCAGTCTTCAATAAACCGGTTGGGAGCAATCAACTGCACTCTCTGAGAGGTTCCTGCGTCATCTGAGTCGCCAGCAAACAGCTGTGCCCGCAGAGGTCGAATCCAGGTATTAAACTGTTGAGCTGGCAATTCATCACTCAGCTGCTTGGTGCACCCAGCCCAAACTACTTCGAGCGAACTTGCATCGATCAACTGATCACCACCCGCCACGCTCAGCGCGCCATGCCCAGGAGTCGAATTTAAGCCAACTATTTTAACTTCTTGATTCAAATGGAACCCCAAATTTACCGCAGAACAATCTGGCAACATAGCCTTAAAATATCCAGACTACCGCAATCGACAACAAACCGAGTCGCCTGCCGCCAGCGAATGCAAATTTTTATTTTTTTACTCAAGCTTACAGCACCAATAGACGTGCTTTGACCGCAGGTTTTAACAGCTCTGGATTCTATACGCCTAAATTTAATTTATCCACACTGAAAAAATGCGACAATTTTCACAACAAAAAATCAAACCTATATATTTCAGCTACTTAAATAATATCAAACTTATTTTTATTCACAGCGAACCAACTATATTCTGGTTAATATTTAACCAACTTCTGTGGATAACCTGTATATAACCAGTATAAAACCAGTGTGTAAGGCCCGATGTCCAGGTCAATTAAGAATTTAACGAGGCGAAGAAATCGGGAAGGTGACTGCAGCAAAGGAACAAGTCACTTTCCAATACAAAACGACGAAAATATATGTCCCAGCAGGTCATCGGAGGTGAATACCCCAGTAATTTCGGAGAGCTGGACTTGCGCTAAACGAAGATCTTCAGCGAGCAATTCTCCAGCCCCATTGCCGCTCAACTGCCGCTGACCGATGTTCACCAGCTCCAAGGCCTTTTCTAGAGCTGCCAGATGACGGCGACGGGCAGAGAACACCCCCTCGCTACGCTCATCAAAACCCATACTCGACTGCAAAAAAGCCACTAGTTGATCTATGCCCGTTTTATGTTTTGCAGAGATCGCAAAGCCGTTGCATTGCTCAGTCAACCTTCCTGCCCGATGACCAGACTCATCAATCTTATTTAACACTAGGATTATAGGCTGCTTGGCATCGCCAAAACGGGCAAAGTACTCAGGCCAGATTGCCGTTAGGTCTGGGTTATCCGACTCATTAGCATCAACCAAAAATAACAATTGATCAGCTTGCTCAATCTCCAACCAAGCACGCCTAATGCCTTCAAGCTCAACCTCATCATCACTTTCCCGCAAGCCTGCAGTATCCACTATATGCAGTGGCATACCGTCTAGGGTAATGGTTTCACGAAGAACATCGCGGGTGGTACCAGCCTTAGCGGTAACAATCGCAGCATCGCGGCCGGCAAGAGCATTTAACAAGCTTGATTTACCAGCATTGGGCTTTCCTGCCAAAACTACTGTCATTCCATCACGAAGTAGCGAGCCCTGCTGCGCCTTACTCAGAGTGTCCTTTAGATCTCCCATTAACTGTTGCAGATTTTCAGACAGGCGCTCATCGGCGAGAAAGTCGATCTCTTCTTCAGGAAAATCAATTGCCGCCTCGACGTAGAGACGAATACTAATCAAACGATCAACAAGGCTGTTCACCAGCTGTGAAAAGTCTCCCTGCAATGAGCGCACCGCACAGCGTGCCGCCTGAATAGACGTCGCATCGATTAAATCGGCAATGGCCTCAGCCTGAGCTAGATCCAACTTATCATTGAGAAATGCGCGCTCGCTAAACTCTCCTGGTCTCGCAGTTCTAGCACCCAGCTGTACGCAGCGCTGTACCAGCGCATCCAAAATTACCGGACCGCCATGGCCCTGCAACTCAAGAACATGCTCGCCTGTGAAAGACGCTGGTGCGGGAAAATAGATCGCCACACCTTCATCGATCACTTCGCCATCGGCACCGTTAAACGATGCGAAAGTTGCCTGTCGCGGCAATAGTGGCTTTCCGATTATGGCACTGGTAAACCCCTGTATATCCGGCCCAGATACCCGCACAATCCCGACGCCACCTCGGCCTGGCGCGGTCGCTATGGCGACAATGCTATCTAAACTGTTTTGCACAAGTGCACCTCAAAAAAAGCCGCTGATAAAAAAGGCCCTCAAAAGGGCCTCTAATTTTATAACGTCACTGTTTTATAAAATAACCATCAATTAATCAGCATTACAAACGGCTATTTTTTAACCGCTTTACTAGAAGCTGCAGCAGAAGCGTTGGCCAGCTGGCGGTTTACATACCATTGTTGAAACATGGATAGCAGGTTGTTAACAGTCCAGTACAGAACCAGTCCCGACGGGAATATCATAAAGAAGAAGGTGAAGGCGATCGGCATAATTTTCATTACCATGGCCTGCGTAGGATCCGTTGGCATTGGCTGCAACTTCTGCATCAACAACATGCTGGCGCCCATTATCAGAGGCAGGATAAAGAAGGGATCCTTAGCTGAAAGATCATCTATCCAAAAGATCCAAGGGGAGTGGCGAATCTCAACACTCTCCAAGAGCACCCAATAGAGAGCCAAAAAGACGGGCATCTGCAACAGCATAGGGAAACAACCGCCAGCAGGATTCACCTTCTCTTTCTTATACAGGCCCATTAACTCCTGAGACATTTTCTGGCGATCTTCACCATAGGTCTCTTTGAGGCGCTCCATTTTAGGCTGCAGACTGCGCATTTTTGCCATAGACCGCAAGCTGGCCGCTGACAGTGGGTACAGAAGAATCTTAATGCCAATGGTCAGTATAATAATTGACCAACCCCAGTTGCCAACAACCGAATGTATAAACTTCATCGCCGCAAATATTGGTTTGGCCAACATCCACAGGAACCCGTAATCCACCGTTAGATCTAGATACTCGGCAAGCTCTTCGAGGGCAACCTGATCTTTGGGGCCTACGTAAAACTGAGCGTTATATTCACCGTACGCTCCAGGTGCAACCTGAATCTTCTCGCCAGTAAACCCCATTAAGTAGACATCTTGACCTGAGAGCTTACGCAAGCTGAAATTGTTGTACTGGTCCCGAGGCGGAATCCAAGCACTGACAAAGTAATGCTGAACCATAGCCACCCAGCCACCTTGTATAGCGCTCTTAATAGAGCCATCTTGTATATCACCAAAATCGTATTTAGCGAAATTCTTATCCGCCTCTCTCAATGCGGCTCCCAAATAGGGCTGTATTCCACCACTGGATTCAACCAGAGGCTCATGAGAATCGCGCTTAATCTGGCCGTAAAACGTTGCCTCCCAGGGCTCATAGCTACTGTTATTAATCAGATAGCTAACACCAATAACATAATCAGAGCGACTAAAAGAGAAACGCTTGACCAATCTAGTACCATTTTGATTCAGCGTGAGGTCAACGTTTAGGGTTGATTGATTTTCACCGATACTGAATTGACTGGCGGAAGTAGCGTAGACTCCACGGCCTTCTCTGGTATCAGTACCGTTTTGACCAATCAGACCACTCTGGGCAATATATTCATTTTTCGAAGAGCGAGTTAACAGGGTAAACGGTTCGCCGCCATCTTCAGCCATCTTGGTGAGGTGTTTAAGTAGCTTCACTTGCACTATATCGCCACCCAGCGTGTCGATAGTCACTTCAATTGTATCGGTGGTAACAGTTACAAGTCGCGTATCCACCTGATTCTCAACAACCGCTACAGGGACTGGATCAAGAGATGGCAGCTCATTTGACAGCTGGCTGAGCTGCTGTGTTTCGAGAACCGGTAGCTGAGAAGGCTGTGGAACGGTTAATTCTGTCTCTTGCTGCGGAATCTGACTCGCAACATTATCTTGAAAATTGCTCCACTCGATAATGAGCAACCAAGCAACGAAACCAATTGCGGCGATATTTAGACTTTTCTTCCAATCCATTCGATTTATAACTCTGTGTGATTATTGTTAGCGGAGACGTTTGTATCCGGTTTACCAGAATGTTCTACCGGTAGGACCGGATCGTAACCCCCTGAATGGAAAGGCTGGCATTTTACTATTCTCAGCAACGTAAGATAACCCCCCTTAATTACTCCAAACCGACGAAATGCCTCTTCCGAATAGGCAGAGCAACTGGGATGAAATCGGCAATTAGACCCAAGAAGCGGACTAATCGCATATTGGTAAGCCTTAATGAGCCCTATTATTAATCCAACAGACATCCTACGCATCGCGGTTAATCTCTTTATTGAGACGCGCGATTAGTCTACCCCAAGACTGCTGAATTAGGGTGGCCAATTCTGTCTTGGAGAGCTTGCCCAAGTCCTTTCGTGCGAGAAAGACGAGATCGACGGCTACAGGCAGTTCAGTTAAACGGAACGTCTCACGCACTACACGCTTGATTTTATTCCGTGCAACGGCGGTGGCAACGTTTTTTTTACCAATAACTAAGCCCAATCGCGATGTATCTGTGCCATTGGGTTCAGCGAGAATAAGAAGATTGGGATGAGCCACCCGAACGCTATTATTATCAAACACCTCCGTATAATCGGAGGATTTGAGTAAGCGTCGATTTTTACCGAAGGCAGCTCCGGGCATAGTAAGCCCTGAAAGCACTTAAGCAGCTAAACGCTTACGGCCTTTGGCGCGACGACGGTTTAAAACGGCACGGCCGCCAACAGTTGCCATACGAGCTCTAAAGCCATGTGTACGCTTGCGCTTAATTATGCTGGGTTGAAATGTTCTTTTCATAACGTCTAATCCGAAAAATAACTAAAGTTCGCTTATGCCAGCTGAGCTACTCACGAAAATTAAAGTAGTAGTTGGTCAGGGCGCGGGAGTTTAATGAAATTCACACCTCGATTCAATGCTTAATTGAAAAAACCAACAATTGGCTGCGCTATTACACTTATAAAGAGGTAACAAATAGAGAGATACCAACCTACCCCCAGCATTTACACAGGATATCCCCATTTAAGCCTAAAAAACTGACTGCAAAGAGGCGAACTCAATAGCATATTGGGGCGGCAACGCTAACCTGTGCAAAACAGGTGGATGAAACTTTTTTCTATCCACAGAAATTGCTGATAAGACCCGATGTTAAAAAACAGACTAAAATCAATACACCATTACAAACCGGCAATACAGTTCAAATCTTTTTTCACTAACAGTTACATACATGAAAAAAAATGCCTAACCAACTGATTTTAAGATACTTTATAGACTTACCCCCAAAGCATTGCTCTACTAATAACAACAACAATAACTTCAACACACTATATATATAAATAATTAGTTAATAACTTACTTAAGCAACAAACACTCACCACAAAAAAATAAAGTGATTAAAGTTTGATCATGCAGACGTATAATGCCCAATCATTCTTTTATCACTCGATTAAGCTTTATGAATTACCCTGATAGTTTTGACGTGATTGTCGTTGGCGGTGGCCATGCTGGCACTGAAGCCTGCTTAGCCGCAGCGC
Source organism: Gammaproteobacteria bacterium MOLA455 (assembly GCA_000511875.1). Classification (GTDB taxonomy): domain Bacteria; phylum Pseudomonadota; class Gammaproteobacteria; order Pseudomonadales; family Porticoccaceae; genus HTCC2207. The sequence continues at coordinate 1,594,052 of AZIN01000001.1, read as the reverse complement.
GCATGGGCAGCAAAACCTTATTGTTGACCCACAACATCGAAACCTTGGGCCAGATGTCCTGCAACCCCGCTATAGGCGGTATTGGTAAGACCCACCTAGTCAAAGAAATTGACGCGCTGGGCGGTGCAATGGCCAAGGCGACGGATCTTGGTGGTATTCAATTTCGCGTACTGAATTCTCGCAAAGGCCCGGCCGTGCGTGCCACTCGGGCTCAGGCTGATCGAGTTCTCTACAAAGCAGCGATCCTCGATATACTTCAAAATCAGCAGAACCTGAGTATTTTCCAGCAAGCCGTCGATGATCTTATTCTAGATGGTGATAGGGTGACCGGTGTCGTAACTCAGATGGGCTTAACCTTTAGCGCTAAAACAGTGGTTGTTACTGCAGGAACTTTTCTTGCAGGCAAAATCCATATTGGCATGGAACATTATTCGGCAGGTCGCGCCGGAGATCCCCCAGCACTGAGCCTATCCCAACGTTTGCGATCTCTGCCCTTTCGTGTCGAGCGGCTTAAAACTGGCACGCCACCGCGAATTGATGCCCGGAGCGTCGATTTCACTCAGTTACCCGAGCAGTGGGGTGATCAACCAGAGCCGGTGATGTCCTATCTCGGCTCAGTTGCGCAACACCCAAAACAAACCTGCTGTTGGATAACCCACACCAATAGCCAGACACATGAGATCATCAAAGGAGGCATGCATAGATCGCCACTTTACACTGGCGTGATCGATGGCGTTGGCCCGAGATACTGCCCTTCTATTGAAGATAAGGTTGTGCGTTTTGCCGATAAAAACCAGCATCAGATTTTTATTGAGCCCGAGGGGTTAAATACCTACGAGCTCTATCCCAACGGTATTTCCACGAGCCTGCCTTTTGATGTGCAGTTATCCTTGGTACGCTCCATAGTAGGCTTTGAAAGCGCCCATATTACCCGCCCGGGGTATGCGATTGAATACGATTATTTTAACCCTCAAGACCTAAAGTACTCTCTCGAAACCAAAGCCATTAACGGCCTGTTTTTTGCGGGTCAAATCAATGGTACAACTGGTTATGAAGAGGCCGCGGCACAGGGTCTATTGGCGGGAGCAAATGCTGCACTGCAGGTTCAGGGACGCGAGAGTTGGTGTCCCCGTCGAGACGAGGCCTATATTGGCGTTCTTGTGGACGACCTTATCACTATGGGCACCACAGAGCCCTACAGAATGTTCACCAGTCGTGCGGAATATCGTTTGCTCCTTCGAGAGGATAACGCCGATATGCGCCTGACAGAAAAGGGCCGCGAGCTGGGTCTGGTCAACGATGACCGCTGGAAGCAGTTTAGTGAAAAGCGCGAAGCTATTGAGATTGAGCGTCAACGTTTAAAGGACACTTGGGTTCAACCAGCCAGTGACACTGCGGAAAAGCTCTCGACCCATATTGAAAATAAACTTTCTCATGAGTATTCCCTTTTTGAGTTACTCAAGCGCCCGGAAATTGACTATAAGATTATTGGCGCGCTCTACCCCGAGCATCAGGTCGAACCCATAATTGCTGAGCAGGTGGAAATTGACGCCAAGTATTCAGGCTATATTAGCCGTCAGCAGGATGAGGTCAACCGACTGCGGCGTCACGAGAAGACTCGCATTCCGGTCGATTTCAATTATCAGTCGATCAAAGGTCTGTCCAATGAAGTGAAGCAAAAGCTCACCGAAGCCACACCTGAAACATTGGCAAGGGCAAGTAGAATCCCCGGAGTTACACCGGCCGCTATCTCATTGTTAATTGTGCAGTTGAAAAAACATGCCGCTTAAGTTGCCTACTGAAGCTCATATGGCTCCTATTCTTGAAGATGGTTTGCAGGAGATAGGGGTGGAATACAGTGCTGAGCAGCGTGACAAGCTCCTCGCCTACCTGCAACTGCTAATCTCCTGGAACAAGGCCTACAATCTGACCGCTATTCGCGATCCTAGAGAGATGATCAAACTGCACTTGCTAGATAGTCTGACGGTGTTGCCTTATGTGGTTGGCGAGCGATTAATTGATGTGGGAACCGGTGCCGGCTTGCCAGGTATACCTCTAGCCATTATGTGCCCAGACCGAAATTTTACTTTACTTGACAGCAACGGTAAGAAAACACGATTTTTATTTCAGGCTCGCTGCGATCTAGCGCTCACTAATCTAAAGGAAATAAACTCTCGGGTCGAGAAGCACATACCAGATATGGCCTATGACGCGGTATTAAGCCGCGCTTTCACCTCGGTTGCGGATATGGTGGCTAAGTGCGCGCACCTACTGAGCGCTGAAGGTGTGTTTTTGGCAATGAAAGGCAAATTTCCGCAATCGGAGTTGAGTGAGGTGGGTAAAGACTATAAGGTCGACGCGTCACATATATTACAGGTGCCTGGCGTCGATGGTGAGCGCCATCTAATAGTGATCAGTCGCAATCCTGCAACTATTTTTAACTAAATGCGCAATGAAAAAAGTGCAACGATACACAGCATAAAGGTTAGTCTAGTGCCGAAAATTATATCAATCGCAAATCAGAAAGGTGGAGTGGGTAAGACCACCACCAGCGTAAACTTGGCCGCTTCACTTGCAGCCTACAAGCAGCGTGTTCTATTGGTTGATTTGGATCCCCAGGGCAATACCACCATGGGCGTTGGCATCAATAAACACAAATGTAAAACCAGTGTCTATCATGTGCTCACGGAAAAGGTCGCTATTGAAGATGTGATTGTTCCCTGCCCCAAGGCGAAGATTCACCTGTTACCCTCCAACGATGATCTGGTTGCCGCAGAAGTTGAGTTAATGCAAGAGATTGGCCGCGAGACCCGCCTCCGCCACGCGCTCAAGCGTGTTGCCAGCAACTACGACTATATAATTATCGACTGTCCGCCTTCGTTAAATATGCTTACAGTGAATGCAATGGTTGCCAGCGATGGCGTGATTATTCCCATGCAGTGCGAGTACTATGCCCTTGAGGGGCTATCGGCACTCAACAATACGATCAAACAGATCGCCAAGTTGATTAATCCCAGCCTCCGTATAGAGGGCATATTGCGAACCATGTATGACCCGCGCAACAGCCTAACCAATGCAGTGTCTGCTCAGCTGCGCAAATATTTCGGCAGTCGTGTCTATCGGGTGAGTATTCCGCGTAATATTCGTCTCGCCGAAGCCCCAAGTCATGGCTTACCTGCCTTGGCCTACGATAGAAACTCAAAAGGCTCGCTCGCCTATCTGGCTCTTGCAGGGGAAATTCTGCGCCAAGCCAAAACGGCCCCTGAGCAGCAGCAACCAGAAACAGCAGGACAATAGACCGATGGCGACAAAACGACAGAGTTTAGGTAAGGGGTTGGATGCGCTGCTTGGGATGACCGGTGATGCTGAATTTGATGCCTTTGACTCGCCAACTTCAAACGCAGCTCATGGCCAGTTACGAGAGTTGGCTGTAGACCTATTGCAGCGCGGCAAATATCAGCCACGGCGAGACTTTGATGTGGAAGCTCTTGAAGAGTTAGCGGACTCAATTCGCAGTCAGGGTATTATGCAGCCTCTAGTAGTCCGCCAGCTGGCTGGTGAGCAGTATGAAATTATTGCCGGTGAGCGTCGCTGGCGTGCTGCACAACAGGCAGGACTAGATACGGTTCCGGTGATTGTCCGCGAGGTATCAGATGAGGCGGCCATCGCCATGGCGCTGATCGAAAATATTCAACGTGAAGACTTAAATGCTATGGAAGAGAGTGTGGCGCTGCAGAGATTGCAGCAAGAATTCCAGCTCACTCAGCAGCAGGTGGCGGATGCTGTGGGTAAATCCCGGTCGGCGGTGACTAACTTAATGCGCCTTACAGGTCTTCAGCTTGAGGTTCAAAAGCTTCTAGAGCGCGGTGACCTTGAGTTGGGCCATGCCAAGTGTTTACTGGCCCTCGATGGCAGTGTTCAGGTTAATGCAGCGAGAAATGTTGTAGGCACTAGCATGACCGTGCGCCAAACCGAAGCGTTGGTAAGAAAGCTCCTGTCTGGCGACACCAATTCATCAGCTCCTGAAACTCAGAGCAGCGCAGATATTAAGCGGTTGGAAAATGATATCTCTGAAAAAATTGGTGTCCCGGTATCTATTCAGCATAACGCCAAGGGCGCTGGCAAACTTATTTTTAAGTACAGTAGCGTCGATGAATTAGATGGAATTCTCGCTCATCTCAAATGAGCTTTCAGACGTAATTACCCCGCTGACCAATTTCCGTCATATAGGTTCGATACCTTATTGAATATCGAAAGGACTATACCTATAATGCGCAGCCTTTGAGGGTGGGCTAAATAGCCTTTCCCACAAGAGCAACAAGAAAAGGTGTCGAAGAGATACGATGACGACCATTTCATTACCAGCCGTTAAGAAAGTTGCGCTCTATCAGTTAGCTCTATTGCTTCCTGCTTCAGCAGCACTGTTGGGGTGGAGCAGAGTGACAGCGTATTCGGTGCTGCTTGGCGGTTTGATCCAGATTCTTCCGCAAGCTTGGTTTGCTCGACAGGCCTTTAGATTTGCAGGTGCTAGACGAGTGCAGTCGATTGTCAGTGCAATGTACTGGGGGGAGACGGGAAAGGTGGTTTTATCCGCCGTGCTGTTTACCGCGACCTTTCTAATGGTCAGCCCACTTTACATCGGTGCGCTATTTAGTGGTTTTGTATTAATGATTTTGGTGCAGTGGTTTTGGGTTTTTAAAATCTTAAAGCCCGAGGCGCAGGTTAAGTAACTCAAGTAACACGCGTAATTAACAGTAACGCTCGATTCGATATTGAGCAACAACCAGTTGAGAGACACAGATGGCAGGCGAAAACCCCGCAAGCACGACTGAGTATATTCAGCATCACCTCCAAAACCTGGTTTATGGGAAGCATCCCGACACCGGCTGGGGCTTTGCACACAGTTCTCAAGAAGCTATGGATATGGGCTTCTGGGCAATTCATGTGGATTCCATGGTCTGGTCAATCGGTTTGGGCTCGCTGTTTTGCTGGATGTTCTTACGCGCTGCAAAAAAAGCTCACACCGGCGTTCCTGCTGGCTGGTTAAATTTTGTCGAAATGATTGTTGAGTTTATCGATGGTCAGGTAAAAGATAGTTTTCATGGCCGCAATAAAATGGTCGCGCCACTGGCACTGACCGTGTTTGTTTGGATTTTCCTGATGAACTTGATGGATCTGCTGCCGGTTGATCTAATTCCAACGCTGTTGGCCATGAGCGGCGTGAGCTACCAGAAAATTGTGCCCTCGACAGATCCCAACGTAACTCTGGGGATGGCGCTAGCTGTGTTTATTCTTATGGTTTACTACTCCTTCAAGATTAAGGGTACCGGCTTTGTTAAAGAGCTGACCATGCACCCTTTTAATCACTGGGCATTTATTCCGATTAACCTTTTTATGGAAACCGTTGGCCTGCTGGCAAAACCGTTTTCGCTGGGCCTTCGACTGTTCGGCAACATGTATGCCGGTGAAATGATCTTTATCCTGATCGCGACTATGTTCGCGGCGGGCGCAGGCGCTGGACTTGTATCTGGCGGGCTGCACGCACAACTCTTTGGCGAAGAAACCAGCGCCTTATTTTGGTTAGTGATCTTTGTTTTGGTCGTTAGCGTTTGCTGGTTAAATCTAAAAGGGAAAGTATCTACGGGTAAAACAGTCTTGCTGTGTATGGCGTTTATGGCCATCGGCGGCGGTGTGTTTGCTCTGGGTGGAGGGTTAATGCAATGGGGCTGGGCGGTATTCCATATTCTGGTCATTACCCTGCAAGCATTTATTTTCATGGTTCTTACTGTCGTCTATTTAAGCATGGCGCATGAAGACCACTAATCTTACTGTTAATTTTTTAATGACTGAATTCAGGAGTCTACGATGGAACTAGTAATCATTGCTGCGGCAATTATGCTCGGATTGGGCGCGTTGGGAGCGGCTGTTGGTATGGGTTTGTTGGGCGGCAAGTTGATCGAAGCTACAGCTCGTCAACCAGAGCTCGGCCCAATGTTGCAAGGTAAAATGTTCCTGCTCGCTGGTCTGATCGATGCTGTGCCTATTATTGGTGTTGGTATCGCGATGTACTTGATCTTTGTTGTCGCTCCAGGTGTTGGCGCGTAACAAACCGGTTAGCGAAATTTAATCCATTGTTTAACGAGGTAATGGCGTGAATATTAATCTAACGCTTTTTGGCCAAATGGTGACCTTTGCATTCTTTGTGTGGTTCTGCATGAAGTTTGTCTGGCCGGTTATTATTGAGTCAATGGAAGAGCGACAGAAGAAAATCGCCGATGGTCTTGATGCGGCTGATCGTGCTCTACGTGATCTTGAGTTGGCGCAAAATAAAGCCACGGATCAGATGAAAGAAGCCAAGCTGGAAGCTGCTGGCATCGTTGATCAAGCGAACAAGCGCGCGAATCAGATCGTTGATGAAGCCAAGGTTCAGGCGCGCACCGAGGGCGACCGCCTGAAAGTAGCTGCCGAAGCTGAGATTGAGCAAGAGATCAATCGCGCTAAAGAAGAGCTGCGCACTGCTGTTGCAGGGTTGGCTCTGGCTGGCGCCGAGAAAGTGCTTGAAGCGTCTATTGACGACAAGGCTAATCGCGCACTGGTTGATAATTTAGCAGCGCAGCTGTAACCGAGGTTAATCATGGCAGAATTAAGCACATTAGCTCGGCCCTATGCGAAAGCGGCATTTGAATTCGCCGAGACGGCGGGTGACTTGCAGGGTTGGTCGCACAGCTTAGCGACTGCCGGTGCAGTTGCTCAGCAGTCTAATGTTGTGCGTCTGTTAGCGTCGCCAAGCGTTACGGCGAACGAGCAAGCGCAGGCATTAATTGAAATCTGTGGCGATGCGCTCAGCGATCATGGCAAGAACTTCTTAACCGTTCTGTCTGAGAATCGTCGACTGCAACTACTGCCGGATATCTCTCAGCAATTTGATGTTTTAAAAGCTAACCGCGAAAAAGCGGTTGATGTTGACGTGACCACCGCCCATGAGCTCGATGCTGAACAACAGCAAAAGCTTATTGACGCGCTGAGCACCAAACTAGAACGTAAAGTAAACATGCAGGTTCGTTTAGACAAGAGCTTGCTGGGTGGTGCGGTTATACGTGCCGGGGATACCGTTATTGACGGATCCATTCGTGGCCGATTGGCCAAACTCGCCGAGTCATTACACTCCTAAGGATTTGAGGCCTAAGCATGCAGCAACTGAATCCATCAGAAATCAGCGAAATTATTAAGAGTCGAATCGACAATCTTAATGTTTCTTCAGAAGCCCAAAATGAGGGCACCATTGTTTCCGTATCGGACGGTATCATTCGTATTCACGGTTTAGACGACGTGATGTATGGCGAAATGATCGAATTTGATGGCGGTGTCTATGGTATGGCACTTAACCTCGAACGCGACTCTGTCGGCGCCGTGGTCTTGGGTGACTACCAGTCACTGGCCGAAGGTCAAAAAGCCCGATGCACCGGACGTGTATTGGAAGTTCCAGTAGGCCCAGAATTGGAAGGTCGCGTAGTCGACGCCCTGGGTAACCCTATTGATGGTAAAGGCCCGATTAACGCTACCCTCACCGATGCAATTGAAAAAGTTGCACCTGGTGTTATTGAGCGTCAGTCTGTTGATCAGCCAGTACAAATTGGTTTGAAAGCGATTGATGCCATGGTGCCGATTGGTCGTGGTCAGCGCGAGCTGATCATTGGTGATCGCCAGATTGGCAAGACAGCTATCGCAGTTGATGCCATCATTAACCAGAAAGGCTCGGGCATTAAATGTATCTATGTAGCCATTGGTCAGAAAGCCGCTTCGGTTGCTGCAGTTGTGCGCAAACTCGAAGAGCACGGCGCCATGGAGCACACTATTGTTGTTGCTGCTACCGCATCTGATCCAGCCGCCATGCAGTTTTTGGCGCCGTTTGCTGGTTGTTCAATGGGTGAGTACTACCGTGATCGCGGACAAGACGCCTTAATTATCTATGATGATTTGACCAAGCAGGCTTGGGCCTATCGTCAAATCTCGCTGTTGCTGAAACGTCCTCCTGGTCGTGAAGCCTATCCTGGTGATGTGTTTTATTTGCACTCCAGACTGTTAGAGCGTGCAGCCCGAGTAAACCCAACTTACGTCGAGAAGTTCACCAATGGTGAAGTGAAAGGTAAGACTGGCTCACTAACTGCATTGCCAGTTATTGAAACTCAGGCTGGTGACGTCTCCGCCTTTGTTCCGACCAACGTAATTTCGATTACTGATGGTCAGATCTTCCTTGAAGCAGATATGTTTAACGCCGGCGTACGTCCAGCGATGAACGCAGGTATCTCTGTTTCTCGTGTAGGTGGTGCAGCACAGACTAAAATCATCAAGAAACTGTCCGGTGGTATTCGTACTGCTCTGGCACAGTATCGTGAGCTGGCAGCATTTTCCCAGTTTGCCTCTGACCTCGATGAAGCGACAAAAGCCCAGTTGGATCACGGCGAGCGCGTTACCGAGCTTATGAAGCAGAAGCAGTACTCGCCACAGAGTATCGCCGAGATGGGTGTCATGGTCTACGCAGCTGACAACGGTTATTTGCAGGCGGTTGAAGTGAGCAAAATTGGTGATTTTGAAGCAGCCCTGCTTTCTTATATGAAAGCTGAGCACGCTGATCTGATGACCCAGATAAATGCATCAGGCGATTATAACGACGACATAGCAGCCGGTTTTAAAGCTGCTCTGGACAAGTTTATTGCAACCCAAACCTGGTAAGTCAGAGTAATCGGACAGGCATAAAACATGGCAATCGGAAAAGAAGTCAAAACCAAAATTGCTAGTATTGGTAGCACGCAGAAGATCACCAGCGCCATGGAAATGGTTGCGGCGAGCAAGATGCGTCGAGCTCAGGAGCGCATGTCGTTGGGTAAGCCCTATGCCCAGCGCATCCGCGACGTGGTTGGCCATATTGCCAACGCGGTATCTGAGTACCGACACCAGTATTTAACTGAGCGCGAAGTAAAACGTGTCGCCTATGTCGTGATTTCAACAGATCGCGGCCTTTGCGGTGGTTTGAATATCAATCTGTTCAAGGCGGCCCTAAAGTCGATGAAGGCTTGGACAGATCAGGGCATCGAAGTGGATATCTGCGTTGTTGGCAATAAGGCTGCAGGCTTCTTTAGTGCAGTTGGCGGCAATGTGGTTGCAGCGGTTAGAGATGTTGGCGATGAGCCCAATGCAGCTGATTTGATCGGCGGCGTAAAAGTGATGTTGGATGCCTACGATAATGGCAGTATCGACAAGCTGTTTGTGGTGAGCAACGAATTTGTTAACACGATGACGCAGTCTCCTACTGTCGAGCAGCTGCTTCCACTGGCTGCAAATGACGACACTCGCCTCAAGCATCACTGGGACTATATCTATGAGCCCGATGCCAAGGAACTACTGGACGGCCTTCTGATTCGCTATATCGAATCTCAGGTATATCAAGGTGTGGTAGAGAATAAAGCCTGTGAGCAGGCCGCACGTATGCTCGCAATGAAAAATGCCACCGAGAATGCCGGTGAAATGATTGACGAATTGCAACTGCTGTATAACAAAGCCCGTCAGGCAGCGATTACCCAAGAGCTGTCAGAAATCGTAAGTGGCGCAGCAGCTGTATAAAGCGAACCGAATTTAAAGATTTAGTAAAGAGGAACCGGACATGAGTAGCGGAAGAATCGTACAAATTATTGGTGCTGTGATCGATGTGGAATTTCCACGTGATCAGGTACCCAGCGTATATGACGCACTGGTAGTCGACGGCAAAGGCCTAACGCTTGAAGTTCAGCAGCAGCTGGGCGACGGCGTTGTGCGGACCATTGCTATGGGCGCATCCGAAGGCGTCAGCCGCGGACTCAGCGTGGTTAACACCAAGGCACCAATTTCTGTTCCTGTGGGCATTGAAACTCTCGGTCGCATCATGGACGTTCTCGGCAACCCGATTGATGAAAAAGGCCCCATCGGCGAGAAAGAGCGCATGGCAATTCACCGCAAGCCACCAGCCTATGATGAGCTGGCCGCTTCCGACGATCTCCTTGAGACTGGCATCAAAGTAATCGACTTGGTTTGTCCGTTCGCTAAAGGTGGCAAGGTTGGACTCTTCGGTGGTGCTGGTGTTGGTAAAACCGTAAACATGATGGAGCTGATCAACAACATTGCAACAGAGCACAGTGGTCTGTCTGTATTTGCTGGTGTTGGCGAGCGTACTCGTGAAGGAAATGACTTTTACTACGAGATGCAGGAATCCGGTGTTGTAAATATAGATACGCCAAGCGAATCTAAAGTAGCCATGGTATATGGCCAGATGAATGAGCCTCCAGGAAACAGATTGCGTGTTGCTCTGACTGGTTTGACCATGGCTGAGAAATTCCGTGATGAAGGTAAAGACGTACTGTTGTTCGTCGATAATATCTATCGTTACACATTGGCAGGTACAGAAGTATCAGCACTGTTGGGTCGTATGCCCTCAGCTGTAGGCTACCAGCCTACTCTTGCCGAAGAGATGGGTGTTCTTCAGGAACGAATTACGTCGACTAAGACTGGTTCTATTACATCAGTACAGGCGGTATACGTCCCGGCGGATGATTTGACCGATCCATCTCCTGCAACCACATTTGCTCACCTTGACTCCACTGTAGTACTGAGTCGTGACATTGCCTCTAAAGGCATCTACCCAGCGGTAGACCCATTGGACTCAACGTCACGTCAGCTCGACCCGCTGATTATTGGCACCGAGCACTATGCTGTTGCTCGTGGTGTACAGTCAGTACTACAGCGTTATAAAGAGCTAAAAGACATTATCGCGATTCTGGGTATGGACGAGCTCTCTGAGGAAGACAAGATGGCCGTAGCACGCGCCCGTAAGATTGAGCGCTTCCTGTCACAGCCATTCCATGTTGCCGAAATCTTTACCGGTTCACCTGGTAAGTACGTTTCATTGAAAGACACCATTGCTGGCTTCCAGGGTATTTTGGACGGCCAGTATGATGATCTGCCAGAACAGGCGTTTTACATGGTTGGCTCGATTGATGAAGCTGTAGAGAAAGCAAAAAAGCTCTAAAGCAATTGCTTTAGAGTCTAACACTTTCAACGCTAAGGCTCTTAAACCTATTAAAGTGCAGCAAGCAAAGGCAATAAAGACATGGCAATAACAGTGCATTGTGACATCGTAAGTGCGGATGAATCCCTGTTCTCTGGGTTGGTCGAGATGGTTGTTGCCACCGGCTCATTGGGTGAGCTGGGCGTAACAGCCGGTCATGCACCACTGCTCAGTGATTTGAAGCCCGGTCCAGTGCGTCTGGTTAAGCAGAATGGTGAAGAAGAAGTTTACTATCTGTCAGGTGGTTATCTGGAAGTACAGCCGAACAATATCTCTATTTTGGCGGATACTGCGGTACGTGCTGGTGATATCGATGAAGCTGCTGCAGCGGAAGCCGTCAAAGAAGCTGAGAGCGCAATCGCCAATCAGTCTGGTGAAATTGAGTACTCTAAAGCCGCTGCTATGCTGGCACAGGCGACAGCTCAGTTGCGTACTGTACAAACACTGCGCAAAAAGCTTGGCGGTTAATCAGTCAGGGGCTGTTAAAAAAGGGTGGCTACGGCCGCCTTTTTTTATATTCGCAATTTGAGGACAGCTACCACAGGCTTGTGCTGTCGAGCTTTAAACAGTACCGTGACGGGCTATATTATTATCTCGATAAGCTATAAGTGAACAAACTATGACAAAAACGGACATTGTTATTCTCGCTGCCGGTAAAGGCACGCGCATGCGCTCGCAACTGCCCAAGGTGCTTCACGAGCTCGGCGGCAAGCCTATGCTGACCCATGTATTAGATACCGCCAATGAGATCCCGGATGCCCATAGAATTGTTGTCACTGGTCATGGCGCAAAACTGGTTCGCGACACCTATCCTGAAACCGCGTTTACTATGGTTGAACAGAGCGAACAGCTTGGCACTGGCCATGCAGTAAAGTGCGCATTGGGCCACCTGCGAGATGAGGCCAAGGTCATTATTCTCTATGGCGATGTGCCTCTGATTACAGCAGCTACTATTTGCAAAATGCTTGACGCCGTAGATGAGCAACATATCTCTCTCCTGACAATGGAGCTACCCGACCCTTCTGGTTATGGTCGTATTATTCGGGATGACCAGGGTCAGATAGAAGCCATCGTTGAGCAAAAAGATGCTAGTTCAGATCAATTGCAAGTCTCTGAAGTCAATACAGGGGTTATGGCTCTTACCACTAAATTACTCAGTGACTGGCTTCCTGAGATAGGCAACCAGAATGCCCAGAGTGAGTACTATCTTACTGATTTGATCGCCATTGCTCGCAGTGCTGGCTACCGCATTAATGCGGTCCAGCCCATCTCGGCAAGTGAAGTAGAGGGTATTAATAGCCGCCAACAGCTAGCTGATCTCGAGCGGGCTTACCAGTTACGGTTAGCTGACCAGTTAATGGCTTCAGGTACAAGTCTGGCTGACCCAGCCCGCTTTGATCAGCGGGGCGCACTGACAGCAGGCACAGATAATTTCATCGATATAAACTGCCTCTTCGAAGGCAAAGTAACCATTGGCTCAAACGTTCGTATTGGTCCCAACTGTCAGATAACCGATAGTCATATAGGCGACGGTGTTGAGATCAAGGCGAATACAGTCATAGAACAATCCACCATTGGCGATCAGGCAATACTCGGCCCTTTTGCGCGGATTCGACCCGGCACTCAGTTAGGCTCAAATACTAAAGTGGGTAACTTTGTCGAAACCAAAAAAGCCATTGTTGGCAACGGTAGCAAGATCAATCACCTGAGCTATGTTGGCGATGCTAAACTCGGCGAAAACGTTAACGTAGGTGCAGGCACCATCACGTGCAACTATGACGGCGTGAATAAACATAAAACTGACATCGGTGATAATAGCTTTGTCGGCTCTAATAGTACTCTGATTGCGCCAATCTCTATAGGAGCCAACGGCTTTGTTGCCGCCGGCTCCACTATAAGCTCGGAGGTACCCGCGGACCACTTGGCCGTTGGTCGAGCGAAACAGCGCAATATACCGGGCTGGAAACGTCCGACCAAAAACAACTAGGAAGTTAGACTATGTGTGGAATTGTCGGTGCTGCAACTCAGCGCAATGTGTATAAAATTCTTATCGAAGGGCTTCGGCGCTTAGAATATCGCGGTTATGACTCAGCCGGCTTATCGATCATCGATAATGACAGCAAACTGCAAACACGAAAGAATATTGGCAAGGTCGCCGAGCTGGTGAAAGTGGCCGAAAATAATCCGGCGAGTGGTTCAACCGGTATAGCCCACACCCGCTGGGCTACACATGGCGAGCCAAGCAGTGTTAACTCGCATCCGCACAATTCCGCAGGCGTCTCTGTAGTTCACAATGGCATTATTGAAAATCACGTTGAACTGCGCGCAGAAATGGTTGCTGCCGGTTACCTGATTCTATCCGCTACGGATACGGAAGTGGTGGCCCATTTGGTACATTACTATCTTCAGCAAACAACTGATTTGCGCAGTGCAGTTGAGCAGACCATTACACGTCTTGAGGGGGCCTATGCCCTAGGCGTTATCTCTGAAGACAATCCCGACACGATTATTGCCGCCCGAAGTGGTAGTCCACTGGTTATAGGCGTTGGTATAGATGAAAACTTTATTGCCTCAGACCAAATGGCACTGCGCCAGGTTACGGACCGTTTTATCTTCTTAGAAGAAGGTGACTTGGTTGAGCTGAGCAGCTCGAATTACCGCATTTTTGATCAGTCTGGTGCCGAGGTTGCGCGTCCAATCAATGAGTTAGATGAAGCCGATCAAGTTGCAGAAAAGGGAAAATATCGACACTTTATGCAAAAGGAGATTTTTGAGCAGCCAACGGTCTTAGCGAACACGATCAGTGGTCGTTTAGCTGCAGATCATATTCGTGAGGCGATTTTTGGCTATAGAGCGGACGCACTCTTTGCTGAAACCAAAAACATTCACATTATTGCTTGTGGTACCAGCTTTCACTCTGGTCTAGTGGCGAAGTATTGGATTGAAGAATACGCCAATATTCCCTGTCAGGTTGAAGTGGCAAGCGAGTATCGCTACCGCAAAGTACCGGTTCCCGCGGGGACGTTATTCGTCACTATTTCTCAGTCTGGTGAAACAGCGGATACGCTTTCAGCACTGCGCAAGGCCAAAGAAAACGGCTATCTTGGATTTTTGGCCATCTGCAATGTAGCCAATAGTTCGCTGGTGCGCGAATCCGATATCTCGCTGATGACCCTCGCCGGCCCCGAGATTGGGGTTGCCTCAACCAAGGCGTTTACCACTCAACTTGTAGCACTGCAGTTACTCTCATTGTCCCTCGCTAAACACAATGGTCTGGATGCAAAAGCTGAAAAAGAATTAGTTGAAAATCTGCATCAATTGCCAGAGCTTTGCAATCAAATATTGCAGTTAGATTCTGTTATTGAGGCGGTCTCAGAATCCTTTGCCAACAAGCATCACGCCCTCTTTTTAGGACGTGGAGAGCAGTACCCCATTGCCCTCGAAGGTGCACTCAAGCTAAAAGAAATTTCCTATATTCACGCAGAGGCCTATCCTTCCGGTGAATTAAAACATGGCCCCCTAGCGCTAGTGGATGAAGATATGCCAGTGGTTACCGTAGCGCCCAATAATCAATTGCTGGAAAAACTAAAATCCAACTTGCATGAAGTTCGCGCGCGCGGCGGTCAGCTTTTTGTTTTTGCTGATGTTGCCAGCGGCTTTGTCAGTGAGCCTGGAACTACTGTTATAGACATGCCCCATGTGCCAAAAAGTCTTGAGGCGATTGTTTACACATTGCCATTACAGATGCTTTCTTATCATGTGGCTTTATTGAAAGGTACTGATGTAGATCAGCCGCGCAATCTGGCCAAGTCAGTTACTGTCGAGTAAATCAAAAAATATTTGGTGTGAGTCCTGTATGGAAAGGAGAGCACCAAGAGTTCGGCACAACTCACGGTTTATTTACTGCTTAGAATATCTACTTCGAGCTTCTGTGCGCTGCAGGAACAGCGCCCCCACTCTACTTACAGAGCACTTAAAATAATTTCTTAACGAGCCTAATCGATTCGCAGAGAAGACAGTCCTGATTGTAGTTGCTGTAAATGGGCTTGAAGTTGTGGCCCTTTCTTCTGTGCTACACCGATCGCCAGTACATCGATAACCGCTAAGTGGGCAATCCGCGATGATAGCGGGGTGTAGATCTGAATATCTTCTTTAGCATCAATTTCAATGGCTATGTTTGCGCTGTGCGCTATGGGTGTGCCACTGGGCGCTAAGCCGATAACAATTCCACCGGAGCGCTTAACCAACTCCATAGAATCCAGTAGCGCTTGAGTGCGTCCCGACTGGGAGATGGCAATAACTACATCTCCAGGCTGCAATGAGGTTGCTGACATATTCTGCAGGTGGGGGTCTGAGTAAGCCGCAGAGGTGATCTGTAAGCGGAAAAATTTGTGCTGAGCATCAAAGGCCACTGCAGCAGACGCGCCAAAACCATAGAACTCAACCCGCTGTGCATTGCAGATAGCGGCAACTGCTGCTTCAAGGTTTTCCAGTGCCAGGCTGTCACGTAGCTTTAATAGAGTATCTACTGTTGAGTCAAAAACCTTGTGGGTGTACTCCCGCGTGGAATCTGTATCGGTTACCGCAATCTGGCCATAACTCGGGCTGGAGGCCAGCTGTTGCGCTAGGGCTAACTTAAAGTCTTGAAAGCCGTGACAGCCCACTGCGCGACAAAAGCGCACCACCGTCGGCTCACTGACCCCAGCCTGTTGCGCCAGATCGACAATACGCATACGAATCACGCCGAGGGGTTCCTTGAGAACAAATTCGGCGACTTTGCGCTCAGATTTTCGGAGATCGATCATGGTATCGCTGATGGTTTGAGTAAGCTGTGCGGGTTTCATAAAAGAACCAATAGTTGAGCCAAGCTGAATTATGTAAAAAATTTACAAGAAATGCGCCAATAATACTAGTTTTGTAGTCAATAAAGGTGCGGATCCTGATACGGCATGGCTTAATTAACTCTCAGTAAAGCTCAGAATGGCCACAACTTCGCGGAACATGTTGGTAGAATACTGCGCTATGGATGTTACCTCGATACTCGACAAATTAAACGCGGCGCAAGAAGAAGCTGTTATCAGCGACAGACAGCACCTCTTGGTGTTGGCCGGCGCTGGTAGTGGCAAGACTCGCGTGCTTGTGCATCGCATCGCCTGGAAAATACAGGTGGATAATATTTCTCCCTATTCAATTTTGGCGGTGACCTTCACCAACAAAGCAGCCCGTGAAATGCGCGAGCGCATCGATGAGCTCATGGGTATGTCGCTGCGCGGCATGTGGGTGGGGACGTTTCATGGGTTGGCTCACCGCTTACTCAAGGCCCATTGGAAAGACGTCAAGCTGCCAGAGAATTTTCAAATCCTCGACTCTGATGACCAGCTGCGGCTGGTGAAGCGGGTTATGCGCAGCATGGATCTCGATGAGCAACGCTGGCCGCCGAAACAGGCACAGTGGTGGATTAATGGGCAAAAGGATGAGGGCCTGCGTGCAGCCCACATTCAGGAAACCGGTGATCCCCATATGGCCACTATGCTGCGCATCTACCGTGAGTATGAAGAGGTCTGTAATCGCCTTGGGGTGATCGACTTCGCTGAGCTGTTGTTGCGTGCCCTAGAGCTGTGGCGGGACCATCCAGCGGTGCTTGACCACTACCAGCAGCGTTTCCAACATATCTTGGTCGATGAGTTTCAGGATACCAACGCGGTGCAGTATGCCTGGCTGAGACTGCTTGCCGGCAAAGTGTCTGGTGTCACGGCGGTGGGGGACGACGATCAGTCGATCTACGGTTGGCGCGGCGCCAAAGTGGAAAATATTCTTCACTACCAGCGCAACTATCCCGATACCCATACGGTTAAGTTGGAGCAAAATTATCGCTCCACCTCCAATATTCTCATGGCTGCCAATGCTGTGATTTCCAAGAATGCAGAACGTCTGGGGAAAAGCCTGTGGACTGATTCCGGCGAAGGTGAGCCGATCGCACTCTATGCAGCATTTAACGAGCATGACGAGGCGCGCTATATTGCCGATCGTCTGCAGAGCTGGGTCAATCAAGGCAATCTTCGGGAAGACTCGGCGATTCTCTATAGATCCAATGCCCAGTCTCGAGTACTTGAAGCGGCATTGCTGCAAGCGGATATTCCCTATCGCATCTATGGTGGGCAACGCTTCTATGAGCGACTGGAAATTAAGAATGCCCTCTCCTATCTGCGCATGATGATGAACTGTCATGACGATGTTGCCTTTGAACGGGTGGTCAATGTGCCGCCCCGAGGTATTGGCGATCGCACGGTTGAAACTATTCGAGCGCTGGCCCGAGAAGATCAAATCTCTATGTGGCGCGCTGCGGAAAAAATTGTCACGGAAAAGCGCATGCCCGGCAGAGCCATTAATGCCGTCGCGGTGTTTTTAGAGTTGATCAATGAAATGAGCGGACAGCTGGAAGAGTTAGAGCTCTATGAACAGGCTGAAAACGCCATTCAGCGCAGCGGCCTCATCGAGATGCACAAGCGCGAGAAAGGCGAGCGTGGTCAGGCACGGGTGGAAAACCTTGAAGAACTGGTTGGTGCCTGTCGCAACTTCGAAGCTGAAGATAAAGACTTACCTATACTGCCGCAATTTCTCGACCAGGTTGCCCTGGACTCTGGGGATGGTCAGGCCGATGAAGACCAAGACGCAGTTCAGCTTATGACCCTGCACAGCGCTAAGGGCTTGGAGTTTCCGCTGGTATTTATTGCCGGCGTAGAAGAAAATTTATTCCCCCACAAAATGTCGCTCGACGAGCCAGGCCGTCTTGAAGAAGAGCGCCGCCTTGCCTATGTGGGCATTACTCGGGCTATGCAAAAGCTCTATCTGACCTTTGCGGAAAGCCGCTCTATTTACGGTACTGAATCATTCAATTCAGTATCGCGATTTGTTCGCGATATCCCTAAAGATGTTATCGAAGAAGTGCGTTTACAAAACACCATTAGTCGCCCTACCAGTTATGCGGGCAGTGGCTCAATGCACAGCGACTCCGGTGAAGAAACGGGCTTTTCTCTTGGCCAAGGGGTCAATCATCAGGTTTATGGGGAGGGCGTAATTTTAAATTTTGAAGGAAACGGTCCTCGCGCCAGAGTGCATGTGCGCTTTGCCGAAGTGGGTACTAAGATATTGATTTTAGCCTCGGCTAACCTAATGGCGCTCTGAAAAAATCTACAGCGTCGCCGCTGGCCGATATAATAAACCGCCAGTGGCTCACACGAAAATAAGGGGATCAAAATGCGTATAACCTGGATTACACTGCTTTGTCTTTCGCTGGTCGGTTGCGGTACTGAGGGCGGTAAAACTGGCGCCGCTGCAGAGGCTCAGCCGGAACAGACGTTTAGTTGGAAATTGGTAACTACCTGGCCAAAGAATTTCCCCGGGCTCGGTCTCGCGCCGGAGCACTTCGCGGAAAATGTTGCGCGCATGAGCAATGGTCGCCTGAAGATTAAGGTGTTTGGCGCAGGACAGCTGGTCCCTGCCTTTGAAGTGTTTGATGCCGTCTCTCAGGGCACTGCTGAAATGGGTCATGGGGCTGCTTACTATTGGCAGGGCAAGATTCCAGCCAGTGCCTTTTTCACTGCAGTGCCCTTCGGCCTCAATGCTCAAGAAATGAACGCCTGGCTGCATTACGGCGGTGGTCTTGAGCTGTGGCGGGAACTCTACGAACCGTTTAATCTGGTGCCCTACGCCGGCGGTAATACTGGTGTGCAGATGGCTGGTTGGTTTAATCGCGAGATCAATTCTATGGCCGACATTAAAGGCCTGAAGATGCGTATTCCCGGGCTTGGTGGTGAAGTCTTTACCCGTGCTGGTGGCATGTCGGTGCAGCGCTCTGGCGGCGAAATCTACACCTCCATGCAAACCGGTGAGATCGACGCTGCCGAGTGGGTTGGTCCCTACAATGACCTGGCCTTTGGTTTCCATCAGATTGCCAAATATTACTATTACCCAGGCTGGCAAGAGCCGGGCCCGACCCTGGAATTCATCATTAATAAACAGGCGCTGGAGTCACTGCCGGATGATCTTAAAGCTATTGTTGAGTCTGCAGCCCGCGCCGCCAACCAAAATATGCTCGATGAATATACCGCGCGCAACAACGCGGCCCTGATTGAGTTGGTTGAGACTCATGGGGTGCAGGTTAAGAAGTTGCCTGATGATGTGTTGGCTGAGTTACAGCGTATTTCCACCATGGTGGTGGACGAGATGGCTGCTGAGAATCCTCTTGCCAAGCGTATTACAGACTCTATGCGCGCCTTCGCTCAACAGTCGAAAGCCTATCATGGCATTTCAGAAGAAGCCTATTACAAGGCTCGTGGACAAGACTAAACAGGCTTGAACTGACTGGGTTCAACCTGTTGCACCCAGTCAGGTTAATTCTTCCAGAAGGTTGGGGTAAACAGCACCAGCAAGGTGAAGATCTCCAGACGTCCAAGCAACATTCCCCAGCACAGCACCCATTTGGCAAAACTATTCAGATCGGCAAAGTTGATTGCTACTTCACCTAATCCAGGTCCGAGGTTATTCAGCGACGCAGCAGTGGCTGACCAGGCGGTAACGTAATCGAGTCCCGAGGCCAGCAACAGCAATACCATCAAATAAAAGATCGCCAGATAGGCGCCAAAGAAGGCCCAGATCGCATCTGAAACGCGGCTGGGAATACGTCGATTGTGAATCTTGATCGGTAACAGAGCATTGGGGTGTACCAAGCGATAGATCTCACGAATGCATTGCTGGCCTAAAATCAGCATGCGACCAATCTTGATGCCGCCGCCAGTCGAGCCAGCGCAGGCACCAAAAAATGATAGGAAAACTAAAAAGAACGGCAGGAATGTTGGCCAGGCACTGAAGTTGTCGGTGGTAAAACCGGTGGTGGTCATGATTGAAATCAGATGGAAGCCGCCCTGACGGATACTCTCGTTCCAGCCGTAGGTGCCGCTGTAATAGAGGTACATGCAGGTAACTGCCACGCCACCAACAAGCAGATAGATATACATTCGGGCTTCTGGGTCTAACCAGTAATGGGATATCTTGCGATCGTGCCAAACATGAAAGTGCAGGGCAAAGTTGAGCCCGGAGATCACCATGAAGAAGGCACAGATAGACATAATCGCCGAACTATCAAAGAAGCCAATACTGGCATCATGGGTTGAAAAGCCGCCGATGGAGACAGTGGAAAAACTATGGCTGATAGCATCGAAGCCAGACATGCCCGCCAGCCAATAGGCCAGGGCACAGACCGCAGTCAGCGCTAGGTAAATCTTGAACAATGCATTGGCGGTCTCGCGGATCCGCGGAGTCAGTTTGGAGTCCTTTACCGGCCCTGGCGTCTCCGTGCGATAGAGCTGCATACCGCCGACTCCGAGCATAGGTAATATGGCAACCGCGATCACGACTATACCTATACCACCGAGCCACTGCAGTTGCTGCCGATAGTAGAGAATCGACTTAGGTAGATCGTCGAGTCCTGAGATCACCGTTGCGCCAGTCGTGGTTAGTCCAGAAACTGACTCAAACAGCGCGTTGATAAAGCTTAGGTTGAGCGTCTCGGCCAGCATCAGGGGCAGGGCACCAAAGGTACTCAGCACTAACCAAAAGCAAACAGTGATCAAAAAACCGTCTCTGGTGCGCATATCTGCGTTCACCTGTTTCGACGGCAACCAGAATGCCAGTCCTACGGCCACTGTAATAGCAAAGGCGATGGCAAAGGTAGACGCAGTACTCTCTCCATATAAAACCGCCACCACAATCGGTGGCAACATGGTCAGGCTGAAGATCATCAGCAGCAGTCCAAGTATTCTGGCTATGATATTGAGATGCATTTGAGGCTACGCCCTTAAAATATTTAGCAGATTTAAACGGTTCAGATGGCCTAAAAAAATGAGAAGCTCACAGAGAACAGCTTTTCGATCGCTTTGGTGTTAGCTTTATCAACCACAAAGACAATCACATGATCGCCAGTCTGAATAATAGTGTCGTGGTGGGCGATCAACACTTCACCGTTGCGTACCAGTGCAGCAAGGGTGGCGCCTGGCGGCGAATTAATATCGCCGATAGCGCGCCCCACAACTTTCGAGCTTTTTTCGTCACCATGAACAATTATTTCCAGAGCCTCTGCTGCACCTCGGCGCAGTGAGTGCACACAGACCATATCGCCTTGGCGAACATGGGAGAGTAGAGAGCTGGTGGTCGCCTGCTGAGGCGAGATAGCTATATCAATCACTCCACCCTGCATCAGATCGGCATAGACCGGATTGTTAATCAATGTCATCACCTTGCGCGCACCGAGCTTTTTCGCCAGCAGCGAGGCCATGATATTAACTTCGTCATCATTGGTCAGGGCCAAAAACACATCGGTCTTGTCTATGTTCTCGTTGAGCAATAATTCTTGATCAGTTGCCGATCCGTTTAGCACAACACTCTTATTGAGTTTTTCTGATAGGTGTCGCGCGCGGCTGGTGGAGTATTCAATGATCTTGATGTTGTAGTCTTTTTCTAGGGCTTTGGCCAAACTAAAGCCAATATTGCCGCCGCCAGCAATCATTAGGCGGTGATAGGGTTTTTCCAGTCGACGCAGTTCGCTCATCACCTTGCGAATATTCTTTTTCGCCGCGACAAAGAACACCTCATCGCCATCGTCGATAACGGTTTCGCCGGTGGGGAAAATAGCCCCATCTTTACCAAACACCGCGGCCACTCGGGCGTCGGCATCGGGCATATGTTCCTTTAAGAAGCGCAACTGTTGACCCACCAGAGGGCTATCTTTAACTGCACGCAGGCCCACCAGCTGAATAGCACCGTCGGCAAAATCCAAAACCTGCAGCGCACCGGGCTGTTCGATCAGTTTCTGAATGTAGTCTTTGACCACCATCTCAGGGGTGATCATCACATCCACGGGCATATGCTTATCGTTGAAGAGTTTAGCTTTGTATTTTGGATTGGTGTAGTTGCGTGAGCGGATACGGGCGATTTTGGTTGGCGTGTGAAACAAAGAGTAAGCAACCTGGCAGGCGATAATGTTAATCTCATCGCTATTGGTTACCGCGACCAGCATATCCGCTTCTTCGATGCCGGCATTGACCAACACATCTGGGTGCGACCCGGTGCCGATTACAGTGCGAATATCGAGACGATCCTGTAGCCCCCGCAGCGTCGCTTCGTTTATATCGACAACTGTTATATCGTTGTACTCGCGGGCGAGATGCTCTGCGAGTGTGCCGCCAACCTGCCCTGCCCCAACAATTATTATTTTCATTACTTAATAGCCCGGCTGTTTATCCGCTTACGTTTGGCTCGTTTTACGCAATCGCGAGTAATAAAACCCGTCGTTGCCATTGATCATAGGAAACAGTTGTCGCCCAAAATCAGTCTTAATTCCCCACGCCGCGTCTATGTTGTATAGCTCGGCTGCTGGGGTTTCAGCTAAAAATTCTTTAATCACCTGATCGTTTTCCTGAGGCAGAACCGAGCAGGTTGCATATAAGAGTATGCCGCCCTCTTCAAGGCACTGCCAGAGGCTGCGCAGTAGCTGCAACTGAAGTTCGGCTAGCTTAACAATATCCGTCGACTTGCGCAGTAGTTTGATATCCGGGTGGCGGCGAATGACACCGCTGGCCGAGCAGGGCGCGTCTAGGAGGATGCGCTGAAACGGCTCTCCGTCCCACCAGTCAGCCGTTGCGCTGGCGTCTCCCACCACTAAATTGGCCTTCAGGCCAAGACGCTGCAGGTTTTCCTCAACTCGCGGCATACGTCGACTTTCCAGCTCCACGGCAACTAATTTACCAAGCTGTGGCTGAGCTTCGAGAATGTGGCAGGTCTTGCCGCCGGGAGCGCAGCAGGCGTCGAGCACATGTTGGCTAGGTTCGAGCTCTAACAAAACAGGAGCCAACTGAGCCGCTTCGTCCTGAACACTCACCGCACCGCTGGCCCAGCCCGGCAGTGTTGCTACGTCAGTTGCCGACTGCAGATATATACCCTGCTCGCTGAACTGAGTTGCCTGAGCTTCGATATTAGCGGCGCTGAGCTGTTGCAAGTATTTATCTCGTGAGCCCTGTAGCTGATTAACCCGCAATGTCATAGGTGCCTGCTGATTGTTAGCACCAAGAACCTCTATTGCGACGCCAGAGCCCCATGAACTAAATAGGCCATCGAGCAGCCACTGCGGATGAGCCCGAACGAAGACCGGATTTTTAGCCAGTTTAGTCTCGAGCTCGCCGCGCTGACGAAGAAAATTCCGCAGTACGGCATTGACTAACCCTTTGGCCCAGGGACGCTTAAGTTTGGTGACAGCAGCAACGGTTTCGTTAATCGCCGCATGATCGGCGATACGGGTATGCATCAGCTGATAGAGTCCACAGGCTAATAGACCCTGAACCTCGAATTCTTTTTCTCGCATAGGCTTTTGCATCAGCTCATGCAGCAACAGCTCAATCGCCGGATACCAGCGCAAGGTGCCAAAACAGAGTTCTTTAAAAAGGCCAACATCTTTTTCCGCCACTTTACTGGCATAGTCTGGAAGCAGTGCCGAGAGTGATTTGCCACGCAGGACCTGCGCTATGACTTCGGCCACAGCGACGCGGGTATTGATCAAGAGCCTAGCAGCGTGCTGGGGGCGAATAACTCGCCGCGGGACTTAAGGACTTCAGTGACGGCCATACGTGATTTCCCGGGTAACTGTATTTCGGTTAAAAGTAGTGACTGTTCGCCGCAACTGACCAGTATACCTGCGCTATCGGCTGAGATAATCTGACCTGGTACAAGGCCGGAGGCAGAGGTCGGCTCGGCCTGCCAGATTTTAATGCGCAACTCGCCCAATATGGTGTAAGCCGTTGGGAAAGGATTAAAGGCACGGATCTGACGATCCAGTTTTAGCGCGGGCTTACCCCAGTCGATCAGAGCCTCCTGCTTAGTGATTTTTGCCGCGTAGCAGCTCAGCTGATCATTTTGCTTTACAGCCACTGCACGACCGCAGGCTAGAGATTCTAATGTATGTAGCAGCGCTGGTGCGCCGAGCAGTGCTAGTTTGCTATGTAGGCTGGCGCTGGTCTCACGGTCATCAATGTTACAGCGGGAAATACTCAACATGTCGCCAGTGTCGAGGCCGGCATCCATTTGCATAATAGTCACGCCGGTTTCTGAGTCACCAGCCTCAATGGCGCGCTGAATAGGGGCTGCTCCACGCCAGCGCGGCAAAATGGAGGCGTGAACATTGATACAGCCCAGTCGCGGCGAGTTCAATACGGCTTGGGGCAAAATAAGGCCGTAGGCCACGACAACCATAATATCGGCTTGCAGCTCAGCCAAAATGCGCTGCTGTTCAGGATCTTTCAAAGATTGCGGCTGAAATACAGGTAACTGATGCTCGAGAGCGAGTTTTTTGACCGAGCTGGCGGTGAGTTTTTTACCGCGGCCAGCCGGCCGGTCCGGCTGGCTATAAACCCCAATAACGGAAATATCCGAAGCGTCGATCAGGGCCTGCAGGTGCGCTGTGGCGAAGTCGGGCGTGCCTGCGAAGAGGACTCTCAAGTGACAACCGTCCTATGCATTCTGGCGATGAATTTTTTCAAGCTTTTTGCGGATGCGATGGCGTTTAAATGGCGACAGATAGTCGACAAATAATTTGCCTTCTAAATGGTCAATTTCGTGCTGAATGCATACTGCTAGCAAGCCGCGGGCCTCTTCTTCAAAGGCTTTGCCCTCGCCATCCAGGGCGCGAATCATCACATGAGCTGGGCGGTCAACCTTCTCATAGAACCCGGGAACCGAGAGGCAGCCCTCTTCATAGGGGTCAACACTGTCATCCAGCGCTTCGATTTCAGGGTTGATAAAGACTCTTGGACCTGCGCCATCTTCGCCCAAGTCCATCACGATAACCCGCAGGTGAACATCAATTTGCGATGCAGCTAGGCCAATACCTTGAGCGTGTTTCATGGTGTCGAACATATCCACGATCAGACGTTTTATCGTCTCATCCACGTCAGTAACCGGCTTGGCGACATTGCGTAGTCGGGGATCAGGGAATTCGAGTATCTTTAATATGGCCATAGTAGATGTGATGAAATTCTAAAAAAAAGTTAAAAGCGCTGCTACCATTAAGTTAACCCGGCGGCGCATTCCATTTGGTTCTCGTTAAGTACCTTTTTTGGCACCCCAGAGAACGACAAATTATACACTAACCCTGCCCGGAGAAAGGACTCAGAAACATGAAAAAATTCGGATTCAGCGCAGCGCTGTTTGCTGCTGTGCTTTTCACTACTCTGGTTGCTACCCTAAGCTTCCCAAACCAAAGCTTCTCAAGCCAAAGCTTCTCCAGCTCAAATATTTCACTCAACGAAGATGTACCAGATAGTTACACTGTAGTTCGCGGTGACACGCTGTGGGATATCTCGGCGCTATTTTTAAAGGATCCTTGGATGTGGCCAGAAATCTGGCATGCGAACCAACAAATCGACAACCCTCACCTGATTTATCCAGGTGATGTTATCAGTCTGGTCTATATCAATGGTGTGCCCCAGCTTAAGATTATCCGCAGCCGCGAGGTCAAGCTGTCTCCAGAAATCCGCAGTTTAGATCACAGTGGCGCTATCAGTGCCCTGCCGCTAAATGTTATCAGCACCTTCCTATCCAAAACCCGAGTCACAGACGACGCTACATTGAATGGCGCGCCCTATGTTCTCGGCGGGGCTGAGCGGCGTATTCTGGTAGGTATGAATGATGATTTTTATGCTCGCGGCGACTTCACCGTCAACCGTCTAAATTATGGAATATACCGTCGAGGCGAGCCCTATTTAGATCCAGAGACTGGCGAGTTACTCGGTATCAGGGCCATAGATATTGGTGCCGCTAGGATCAAAGCATTGGCAAAGGATATTGCCACTCTAAGCGTCAGTCGGGCTGAAGGCGAGATTCGTATAAAGGATCGTCTGCTGGTTGTCGAAGAGCGGACGTTAGCATCGACCTTCTATCCCCGTGCGCCAGAAACAGCGATTAATGGATCGGTAATAAATGTAGAAGAGGGTGTGCGCAATGCAGGTGCTCTGGATGTTGTGGCGATCAATCGTGGCGATCGCGATGGTTTGCAGGCCGGTGATACCTTGGCGATTTTCAAACGCGGTGACGTAGTCAAAGATCGCGTTGTCAGCGAGCGAGTGCGCTTGCCCGATGAACGCATTGGCCTGTTAATGGTTTTTGATACCTATGAGAAAATGAGTTTTGCCTTGGTCATGGAAGCAGACAGGCAAATTGATCTCGGTGATTTGTTACGCAATCCCTAAAAATACGCCTAGGAACTATTCTATGGACAGGGAATGTCACTATGCGCTGGTATCGCAACATCTAGACAAGTTTACCGCCAAGTTCCAGCGCCAGCTCCTTGAGCAGGCACAGACTTATTGCGCGATCTTTGAGCGCTCTGTTGACGACTTTCCTGAATCATTTCACCCTCTGCTGGACAATCTTCGCAAGCAATATGAGCGGGCAACCTGGCGAGAGGCTGTGGACCTTATTACGCAGCGTTTGGCAGATTGTGGTGCCCATATTATCCCCGCTACCAGCGCAGATTATCCTGATCAGTTGAGGCAAGTTGGCGGCGCTCCTTGCCTACTCTATATCCGTGGCAATATAGAAAACCTCCATCTTCCCCAGATTGCCGTAGTCGGCAGCCGTCGAATGACTCGCGGTGGCGGCGATAATGCGCGGACCTGGAGTGAGTATCTCGCGGCCGGTGGTTTTGCGGTTACCAGTGGGCTGGCTCATGGTGTCGATGGCGCCGCCCATAGCGGGGCGCTTGATGGGGGTGGCAAAACCATTGCTGTAATGGCAACCGGTATAGATGCGATCTATCCCCGAGCTCACCTCAAACTGGCCGAGCAGATTATTGATCAGGACGGCACCTTGGTTACAGAGTTTGAACCCAGGACCAAACCCTTAGCGACTAACTTCCCCAGTAGAAATCGAATTATCAGTGGGCTTAGTCTGGGTGTGCTTGTGGTGGAGGCTGCTCTGAGAAGTGGCTCGTTAATTACCGCCCGCTATGCTCTGGAACAGAATCGCGAGGTGTTTGCGATTCCCGGTTCCATTCACAATCCGCAGAGTCGTGGTTGCCACTATTTAATTAAACAGGGAGCCCATCTTGTTGAAAAGGCGGAAGAGATCGTTGATCAGCTGAAGGGAGCATTGTCAGGCCTGGCCTTAGATGCCATACCTATAAATGTTCAACGGCCTTCAGCTGCTGCGCCCCTGGAACCTAATCTTGAGACCGATGAATTGAAGCTATTGTCGCTACTTGGCTTCGAGCCTGCTGATATAGATAGTCTTATTGCTGACGGCTTGTTTTCTGCGGCTGAGCTCTCGCGGCTGCTCGTGGCACTTGAGATGAAAGGCCTAATTGAAAGCCAAAACGGTCGCTATCAACGGCTTAAATGAACGACACCGACATAGTGGTCGAACACTGCTCTGGGTCAACTATTGCGCCCCATTCAAACTTCCGGTAGCCTCCTCGCTCAATTTCTTGGAGTGTTAAAAATGACTACCGCTTTTGTTGCAATTCTCATGGGCTCTGACTCGGATCTACCGGTTATGGAAGCCAGTTTTGAAATTCTAAAAAAATTCGATATCCCGTTTGAAGTAAAGGTGACATCTGCCCACCGTACACCTGCGGCAACCCACAGCTATGTTACCGATGCAGACGCTCGTGGATGTGCGGCATTTATCTGTGCAGCTGGCATGGCGGCCCACTTGGCCGGTGCTGTTTCAGCAACTACTTTGAAGCCTGTTATCGGTGTACCGATTAACGGTTCACTGGATGGCTTGGATGCACTGCTTTCAACTGTGCAGATGCCCGGCGGCATTCCTGTAGCTACAGTTGCCATCGGTAAAGCTGGCGCTAAAAACGCCGCCTACCTTGCAGCTCAAATAATCGGTGTTGCCGATGCGTCTATGCATCAAAAGCTGGTTCAAGAGCGTGCTGATAACGCGGCAACTATTATTGCCAAAGACGCAGCTCTGCAGGAAAGACTGAAAAACGGATAATGACTCCGTGACTGACTGGATAAGCGATCCTCAGGTCTGCGCCGCGGCGCAATTACTGAAGCAGCAGGCGGTCATCGCCTACCCCACCGAATCTGTGTGGGGTTTAGGCTGCGATCCCGGGTCGCTAACAGCAGTTGAAAAATTGCTGCGGCTTAAGGGCCGTAGTCTTAGCAAAGGTCTAATACTGATTGCCGCTAACACTGAGCAGTTTTCTCCCTTTCTGGGGGGCCTTGAGCCTGATGCACTGCGGCGCTTTCAAACACCTCAACAAAAACCCACTACCTGGCTGGTGCCAAACAATAGTTCTGCGCCTGAGTGGATTAGTGGTGGCCATGATACCCTGGCGCTGCGCGTCACGGATCATCCATTGGCCGCGGCTCTTTGCCAATTATTTGGCGGGCCGCTGGTGTCGACTTCGGCTAATCCTCAAGGTCAGCCTGCCGCTACTAGCGCCGAGCAGGTGCAAGGATATTTTGCCCAGGCTGTCGGAGTAAAGGCGCTTGATTTCCTAACGCCTGGCACTGTAGGCGGCGCGGTAAAACCCAGTGAAATTAGATATTTGCTAAGTGGAGAAATTGTTCGTGAAGGTTGAGGGTCAAGTGATAGACAAAGGGATTGTCAAAGAATACCTGCTTGGGCTGCAGGATAGTATCTGTGCTCAGCTGGGCGCCGTTGACTCTGGTCAGTGGAGGCAAGATAGCTGGGTCCGCGAAGAAGGCGGTGGTGGTCGCAGTCGTGTGCTGGTGGATGGCGCGATAATAGAAAAAGGTGGGGTTAACTTTTCCCATGTCTTTGGTACCGAAATGCCCGCCTCAGCCACCCAGCATCGGCCAGAATTAGCTGGCCGTCGTTTTGAAGCCATG
Organism: Gammaproteobacteria bacterium MOLA455; assembly: GCA_000511875.1. GTDB lineage: Bacteria > Pseudomonadota > Gammaproteobacteria > Pseudomonadales > Porticoccaceae > HTCC2207. The sequence continues at coordinate 1,565,042 of AZIN01000001.1, read as the reverse complement.
GGGGTGTCTCTGGTTATTCACCCGCAAAATCCGCACGCTCCAACCTCCCATGCCAATGTACGATTTTTTATTGCCGAAAAAGAGGGTGCGGAGCCGGTCTGGTGGTTTGGTGGTGGTTATGACCTGACACCCTATTACGGCAATGAAGAAGACTGTAGGCATTGGCATCAAACTGCCAAATCTGCCTGCGACCCTTTCTCCGATGATTATTATTCGCGCTTTAAAAACTGGTGCGATGACTACTTTTATTTAAAACATCGCAGCGAGCCGCGGGGTATTGGCGGTCTGTTCTTCGATGACTTTAACGAGCTGGGTTTCGAGCAGAGCTTTGCCTTTATACGCAGTGTTGGCGATAGCTTTAGTTCAGCTTATATACCGATTTTAGAACGCCGCCACAGCATTGCTTTCAGTGAAGCGCAGCGTCAGTTTCAACTCTACCGCCGCGGTCGGTATGTGGAGTTCAATCTGGTCTGGGATCGCGGCACATTGTTTGGTCTCCAGACCGGTGGTCGCACCGAATCTATTTTGATGTCCCTACCGCCGCTGGTGCGCTGGGAGTATGATTGGACGCCAGAGCCGGGCAGTGCCGAAGCAGAGCTTTATACTAAATACCTTATTCATCGAGACTGGGTCTGACATGGTTGATAAATACGCTGTTTTTGGAAATCCGATAGATCACAGCCGATCACCGCAAATTCACAGCACTTTCGCGGCTCAGACCGAGCAAAATTTGACCTATGCTAAGCAGCTTGTTGATGCCGATGGCTTTGACGCCGCGGCGGACGAATTTTTTGCTACAGGCGGCAAGGGTCTGAATATTACTGCACCCTTTAAATCGGACGCTTATTCTTACGCCGCGCGATTAACTCCCCGAGCGCGACATGCAGGGGCGGTAAATACTCTCAGCTTGCAAGAAGACGGAACCCTGCTCGGCGACACCACCGATGGCGTCGGCCTGATTAGTGATATGTTACAAAATCTCGGCTGGCAGATTCGCGCCAAGCGAGTATTGATCTTGGGTGCCGGGGGTGCGGTGCGCGGCATCCTCGAGCCTTTCATGGCGCAGCAGCCACAGCATGTAGTGATTGCCAATCGCAGCTTGGAAAAGGCACTGCAGCTGTCCAAGGGTTTTGCTGAGCACGGTTATATTCTCGCCTGCGGCTTCGATATGCTGCCGGGCCAGGAGTTTGACCTGGTGATCAATGGCACCAGTGCCGGTCTCACCGGTAGTCTTCCACCACTGCCCGATGATCTGCTTGCTGCGGGCGGGGCCTGCTACGACATGCTCTATGCTGCGCAGCCGACCCCCTTTATGCAGTGGGGCAAGCGCCAGGGCGCCAAGACAGCGGATGGCCTCGGCATGTTGGTTGAGCAAGCCGCGGAGTCTTTTTATATCTGGCGTCAGGTCAGACCTGAAACCGCCGAGGTTATTCAATCTCTGCGAGAGTTGCTCTAAGGCTAGGGCTGTTCTCGCAATTGCTCTGCTAGATATTCGTCCTTTAATTTGACGTAGTTGGCGGGACTGTAAGTAAAGAAATTCTTCTCGCTCTCCGACAGCGCGCGCAATGGCTTGCAGGGATTGCCGACGTAGACAAAACCGCTGGCAAGAATCTTTCCTGGCGGTACCATGCAGCCAGCACCGACAATCACCTCATCTTCGATAACCGCGCCATCATTCACAATGGCGCCATTGCCAATCAAAATCCGGTTGCCAATAGTGCAGCCATGGAGCACGGCTCTGTGCCCTATTACGACGTCGTCACCAATGGTTAGCGGCCAGCCGCCGGGATTAAATTCGCTGGCATGGGTGATGTGCAACACTGCGTTATCTTGAACATTGGAGCGAGCGCCGATTTTGATCCAGTGCATATCGCCGCGAATAACCGCACCAGGCCAGACTGAGGCATCGTCCCCAAGATGGACATCGCCAATCACTGTTGCGGCAGGATCAACATAGACCCGTCGACCAAGACGTGGCGAGATGCCTCTATGTGAGCGCAGGTGTTTTCGAAAAGAGTGATCCATATGCTGTTATGCCCGATATAATGAAGGTTCCTATTGTGGTGATATTTAAATGGCTTTTTCAACCAAAAAACAATTTATCGCAGGCGTTACCTGTCCCAAGTGCAGTTTATTGGACAAGATTCAGGCTTTTTCAACGGATGGCGTCGATTACCGCGAATGCATTAGCTGTGGATTTCTCGATGAAATGCGCGTCTATTCCGCTCCTCGAGAGCTTGAGACGCGAGTCAACGCCGATGCGGCAGATGAAGCCAATAAGATTTCGGCGGTCAAGCTAGTGGATCCGAAGGGCTAAGCGCGTTACACCAAGCCTTTAAATCTAGCTTTTAATCCAAAATTCCGATTTAGCCCAATCCTCTAGGCTAGGCGAACCCTGGAATGTTGACTTTTGAATAGCAGGCGGATGCTCGATGATTCTGTCAGGCAGGGGAAGCGGTCTGCCGGATCCTTGCCCAGCGAACTAGTGTAATCCTGTAACTTTTCGCTGAGGCCCTGATTGTTTTTGATCGAGGCCAGCAGCTTGTCATTGAGCAGTTGAATGGCGCTATCGATCTGGTTGGCGAAAGGCTCGCCAATAATATGATGCACAATTAAGTTTGATCTGGTCATATTGACTGGGATCACCGGACAGTTGAACTGGACACTGAGGGTATCGTTGAGTTCTTCGAGTAAGCGATGCGCCAGATAGGCTTGGTACATGTTGGCCTCAAGCCCCTCTTCGGTGGACATAATGTCCATAGGAACATCGAGAAACTCTTTGGCGGTGGTTAGCTGTCGGGCAATTTCGCCGTTGACGCCGGCGCAGGCGAGGAAATCTTCGAAGGCGGCTATCAGGTCTGGCACTAAATCGATGTATTTTTTAATAAAAGATGCCAGAGCAGCAGTCCCATCACTCTCTCTCAACCGTATAGAACCGTGCAAATGTTGCACACGTTCGTTTAGGTAGGCAATTAAAAATTCGCTGCTTTGATTTGAAAGTGGAGGCATGGGTCACTCTCTGATTAATATGAAGTTCGGAGAAAAGCCTATTCACAGGGTTTATATCCACTAGCGGTTGCGGGCATGAGTCCGACTACTATGATGTAAATCTAGCAGAGTTTGTGGTCTATGCCATAAAGTTTGCCGCTTTTTTTGTCTGTAAACGATTTTCGCAGGCACATTTGCAAAACGCAATTCAGACTCTAATACAGTAGTGAAAAGAGGTTTGCTTTGCTATACTGCCGCCGCTTTTCACCCACCTGTTTTCAGATCTGGGGCCAATTCGAAAAGCACGAGCTTAAAAAGTCATAATTACCACGGAGAAACAAGCGATGTTGAAAAGAGCGCAAGCACTTTTCTTGAGTCTATTGAGCCTTGTTGTTTTATTGCCCATAGCGGGCAGTGCATTGGCTGAAAGTCCAGCCAGCCAACTCAATATGCCCCAAGGTGTCACCGAAGTTAGCCAAGCAGCTTACGACATTCACATGATCATGATCTGGGTCTGTACGGTCATAGGTGTTGGTGTTTTTGGTTTTATGTTTTACGTGATGTATGCACACCGCAAATCTCGTGGTGCAGTAGCAGAAAACTTTCATGAACATCTAGGTGTTGAGTTACTTTGGACCATAGTCCCGACGATTATTCTGATTGTTATGGCCTTCCCGGCGACTACAGCACTATTAAAAGTCTACGACACAGACAATCCGGATATCGAAATTAAGATTACTGGCTATCAGTGGAAGTGGCAGTATGAATATCTCGGCGAAGGCGTGAAGTTCATGAGTGAACTGCGTACCTCTGACGATGAAGTTTATGGTCGTGAACCCAAAGGTGAGCACTACCTTCGTGAAGTCACCGAGCCATTGGTTCTTCCTGTGGGCAAGAAGATTCGCTTCCTAGTAACCGGCAATGACGTAATTCACTCCTGGTGGGTTCCCGATTTTGGCGTCAAGCGCGATGCGGTCCCAGGACTTTTCACCGCCGGTTGGGCTAAGACGGACAAGCCGGGCACCTATGTCGGTGAGTGTACCGAGCTGTGCGGACAGGGCCACGCCTTTATGCCGGTAGTTGTAGAAGTGAAAGAACAAGCTGAATACGACGCATGGTTGGCCAACAAAAAAGCTGAAGCAGTCGAGTACGCTTCCACTATAGGTAAAGAGTGGACAGCGGAAGAGCTGATGGCCAAGGGCGAAGGCGTCTACCTGCAGAGTTGTGCAGGTTGTCACCAAGCTGATGGCGGCGGTATTCCTGGCGTATTCCCAGCAATCAAAGGTAGCCCAATCGCGCTGGGACCTCAAATAGGCCACATTGCAGTATTGATCGACGGTGTTCCCGGCTCAGCTATGCAGTCATTTGCTGACCAGCTCTCCGAGGTCAATATAGCTGCGGTTATTCACTATCAGCGAAATGCTTGGGGCAACGATGTTGGCGATGTAACTCAGCCAATTGATGTTCTCAACTACAAGCAAAGCAAATAAGGGAGATTAGATAAATGGCACATGGTCCCGCAACATTGGCAGATGGCTGGCGCGCTTACATAAGCCGTTGGGTATTTACGACCAATCACAAAGACATCGGTACACTGTACCTCTGGTTTAGTTTTGCAATGTTCTTGATGGGCGGCGCTTTCGCGATGGTTATTCGCGCAGAGTTGTTCCAGCCAGGCATGCAGTTGATAAGACCTGAATTTTTTAACCAGATGACCACCATGCACGGCTTGGTCATGGTCTTCGGCGCAATTATGCCGGCCTTCGTTGGCTTAGCTAACTGGATGATTCCGCTGATGATCGGGGCGCCAGATATGGCGCTTCCCCGTATGAACAACCTGAGTTTTTGGATCCTGCCTTTCGCGTTTGCGATCCTGACGTCAACGTTGTTCATGGAAGGCGGCGGTCCAAACTTCGGCTGGACGTTCTACGCGCCGCTGTCGACGACTTACGCACCGGAATCGGTTAACTTCTTTATCTTCGCAATCCATATTATGGGCGCCTCATCTATCATGGGCTCGATTAATATTATTGCTACTGTAATGAACATGCGCGCTCCCGGCATGACTTACATGAAGATGCCGCTATTTGTATGGACCTGGGTAATCACAGCATTCTTGCTAGTTGCTGTAATGCCAGTTCTTGCCGGTGCAGTTACCATGATGTTGATGGATATTAACTTCGGTACTAGCTTCTTTGATGCCGCAGGTGGCGGTGACCCAGTATTGTTCCAGCACGTGTTCTGGTTCTTTGGTCACCCAGAGGTATACATCATTATTTTGCCAGCCTTTGGTGTTGTATCGCAGATTATCCCAACCTTCAGCCGCAAGCCGCTGTTTGGGTACTCGTCGATGGTCTACGCTACGGCAGCGATCGCCTTTTTGTCCTTCGTAGTCTGGGCTCACCACATGTTCACTGTGGGTATGCCAATCGCCGGTGAGTTGTACTTTATGTATGCCACTATGCTGATTGCTGTGCCAACAGGTGTGAAGGTGTTTAACTGGATTACCACCATGTACAAAGGGTCACTGACCTTTGAAACCCCAATGCTATTCAGTATCGCCTTCGTGATTCTGTTTACCTTTGGTGGCTTCACTGGATTGATGTTGTCGATTGCGGCTGCTGATATGCAGTATCACGACACCTACTTTGTTGTTGCTCACTTCCACTACGTAATGGTTGCAGGTGCAGTCTTTAGTGGCACAGCTGCTATCTACTACTGGCTACCAAAGTGGTGTGGAAAGATGTACAACGAAACCATGGGTCAGGTGCAGTTCTGGGTTGCCTTTATCGGCTTTAATATTGCCTTTATGCCACAGCACTTCTTGGGTCTGGCCGGTATGCCACGTCGCTACGCCGATTACGGCCTTCAGTTTGCTGACTGGAACATGGTCTCTAGTATTGGAGCCTTTATCTATGGTGGCGCGCAGATAATGTTGTTGTACAACGTCATCGCGACAATCCGCAATGGTAAGCCAACTACCGAAGAAAAGACCTGGGAAGGGGCCGAAGGACTGGAGTGGACTGTTCCATCACCAGCGCCTTACCATACGTTCGCAAAACCCCCCGAGTTTAAGTAGGGGGGCTTAGGTTATGTCAGCGGATGCTTCTAACCGGCGGGTCGTGGTCAAGTCGCTTTTTGGTGCGGCCGGTATGTTTGCTTTTGCAATCTTTATATTGCCACCTATGTATGACCTGTTTTGCGAGATCACCGGCCTCGGTGGCAAAACAGGTGATGCGTACACTGCAGTTGATGTCAGGGTTGATACATCGCGCGAGGTCAGAGTTAGATTTGTGGCGTCAAACAATGCATCCATGCCCTGGATATTTAAGCCGGAGAAAGACAGTGTTGTAGTGCACCCAGGTGAGCCCACAGAGATCACCTACTTTGCCCACAATATTACTGACGAAGATATGGTGTCTCAGGCGATACCGAGCTTGGTGCCAAATAATGTGGCAGATTATTTTCACAAGACAGAGTGTTTCTGTTTTGAGAATCAGCCTCTGGCAGCAGGCGATCAGGCAGACCTTAAACTTATATTTATTATTGATCCGGATTTGCCGGAGGGCGTTAATAGTGTGACGCTCTCCTATACGATTTTCGATATAACCGATCGAGCGGCAGATCCGATAGCACAGTTATAGTCATTCTCAAGCGCTTGGGAATAACAACACGGAGATAAAAGATGTCAACAGAAAGTAGCTATTACGTACCCGAGCAGAGCAAACTGCCGATTATCACTGCCACGGGCATGGGATTAATGGCTTATGGCGCCGCGTCATGGGTTGTCAGTGGTGGAAGCATGGTCTTTACTGCTGGCCTGGTCATTATGGCCGTGGTGATGTTCAAGTGGTGGAGCATAGTTATTGATGAAAATATGCGCGGCTTGGCGAATGACCAGCTCAAACGCTCTTATGTTTTGGGTATGCTGTGGTTTATCTTCTCTGAAGTAATGTTCTTTGCAGCCTTCTTTGGTGCCCTGTTCTACCTGCGAGTGATTGTAAACTCCTGGTTGGGCGGTGATGCGGCTGTTGGCATATTTGACGATACCCCTACCGACGCTGCCGTTGCCAACAACGCTATCCTTTGGCCTGGCTATGAAGCGGAGTGGCCGCCGATGATCACTCCTGATCAAGCGGCAAATGGTGACAATGCAGTGTTTAAGGGTCCCGACGAAGCGATGAGCTTTCCAGGGTGGGCCAAGTTGTTAGGCTGGTTGCCACTGTGGAACACCGTTATTCTAGTGACCTCTAGTATCACTGTTCACATTGCCCACACCGGCCTCAAGAACAACAACCGCAAGCAGTTTATCGGTTGGTTGGCGCTGTCAGTATTGCTTGGCATGATTTTCCTGGTACTTCAGGTTGAAGAATACGTTCATGCATACCAGCATATGGGTCTCACCCTAGAGTCTGGTATCTACGGAACTACCTTCTTCATGTTGACTGGCTTTCACGGTGCTCACGTAACTCTGGGAACCGTCATGCTATTGATTGCCTTGCTTCGTGCAATCAAAGGACACTTTAGCAATGAAGATCAGTTCGGTTTTGAAGCTGCCTCCTGGTACTGGCACTTTGTTGATGTTGTCTGGATCCTATTGTTTTTTGTAGTCTATGTATTCGACTAGATAGAATTTCGCGATACGTAAAAAACGGCCAGGCAATATGCCTGGCCGTTTTTGTTTGTAGTTTGGCTCTGCAGTCGTTGGTTCTATAAAACTACATATTAAGGCTTCGGAGCCGCAGGCGCTGTTGGAATAGACGGTGCAACATTCTCTGGGTGCAGTTGTTTGTCCCATGGCGCCTGACTTTTGATCTGTCCGGTGTAGGCGCCGTATACTATGGTGCCGATTAACATCACTGCAAGAGTGACACGCAGTCCCAGTGCATAAAGTAGACGTTTTTTATTGTCGCCCCCAAGATCCTTAACTAAAAAGTTTAGGCCACCAAACAGGCTGGCTATGAGGGCGATGAGCAGTATAAGCATTAGGGTCTTGAGCATAGTGGTCTCGGGTTAAAGATAATAGAAAGTGGAATTTAAACATAAATGAACGCTGAGCCACATCTTAACGCGGAAACCTTTGCTTGGCAGCCAAATGCCAAGTTATTGTTCCTCGTGCTGTTAATGATGCCACTGTTAATCAGCTTGGGTTATTGGCAGTTGGATCGAGCTCAAGATAAGCGCGAGATACTGGCCGAGTTTAAGGCTAACCAAGAGTCACAGCCGGTGAGCTTTGCGCTGCTGGATACAGATAAAAATCTGCAGTATAGGCAGATTCAATTGGTCGGTGAACTAGATGCATCACGACGTGTTTTGCTGGATAATCGCGTCCGCAATGGCAGGCCCGGCTACGAGATTTTTGAAGTGCTCAGTCTTGTTGAGGAGGACGCTAGCCAATTAAAGGTACTGGTTAACCGCGGCTGGGTTCAGGGATCACTGGATCGCAATGAGCTACCTGTAATCGAGCCGGTGATAGGTAAGGTACAGTTGCGCGGATCTCTCTATAAGGTTTTGCGCGGTGGTCTGCAGTTAGATGACGGGGTCCGTGTCGTTAAGAGTTGGCCGGCACGCGTAGGCTGGATTTCCGCCGAGCGTGCCGAAGAAATTTTCGCCAGTGAATTTTTTCCCTACCAACTGCGGTTGGATAGCGATTCAGCTGGTGCATTAACCACTGGTTGGCCGACGGTGTCGGTTCAGCCGGAGAAGCATACAGCCTATGCAGTACAGTGGTTTGTTATGGCGTTGGTGTTGTTGTTACTCACTATCAATGCGAACTCAAACCTCGCGGCATGGTTCAAATTTAAAATGGCAAAAACAGAGAGTGAAGCTTTATGAGTGACGCGCAGACAACCCAAGGCCCCCGCAACCGCGGCATGAAAATCCAGATTTGGATTATGTTGATCATGGTTGGCGGTGTAATGGTCGCTGGCACATTGATGCAGCCCAAGTCAGAGGAGGATCGGCAGCAATTGATGGCCACCTTAGGTACCACAAATCAGGGTCAACTGGTTAAGCCTGCGGTGGATGCTCGCGCGGTATTCCCTGCCAACCCCGATAAAGCCGCAAAGTGGAAGATTGTTGTGGCTGGCGGTGACAGCTGTGATGCTGCCTGTAACCAGGTGATTTTAGATACCCGGTCGGTTCACATATTAATGGGCAAATTAGTCCGTCGAGCAGAGCGTGTATACCTCGCCAATGCCGAGCAATTGCAGCAGCAGGAATTTGACGATCTCAGCTTGGCTCACCCGCATTTAACTATTCAAACCACAGGTTTGAATGAGTTTACACAGTTGTTGAAAAACACCTCAGCAGAGTGGGACATGGCCGACACCCGTTACTTTGTGGTGACCCCCGATGCTGAGGTTATTCTCTACTACACCCAAGACGATGATGTTATGGGGTTGCTAGAAGATATGAAGCACTTGCTAAAATATTCACCAGATCGTTAATCAACAGGCCTTTAATTACGCGACCATCAATTACAAGATCGTCAAATACGAGATTTCAATAAACAGATAGGCCTCTGGAGCTGAAGTATATGCAACAAACTGAATTAGAAACAACCGGCGTAAGCTGGCGCGACTACCTAGAGTTGTGCAAGCCTAACGTGGTTGCGCTAATGATTCTGACCTCCCTGATCGGCATGCTCTTAGCCACTGATGGGTTCGTCTCTCTGGATGTTTTGATTTTGGGTAATCTGGGTATCGCTCTCTGCGCCGGCTCGGCCGCTGCGGTAAATCATATTGTCGATCGCAAGATTGACGACACCATGGCCCGTACCCACAACCGCCCTATTGCCCGTGGCCGCATTCAGCCCAATGAGGCGATTATGTTCGCCACTTTGACCGGCTTGGCGGGAATGGTTATCTTGCTGGTATTTATCAACCAGATTACCGCATGGCTGACCCTCGCGTCATCGATTGGCTATGCCTTTGTTTACACCATGTATTTAAAGCGTGCGACGCCACAGAATATTGTGATTGGTGGTTTGGCTGGCGCAGCGCCGCCGCTGCTGGGGTGGACTGCTGTTACTGGTGATGTGCACTATAACGCCCTCCTGCTAGTACTGATTATATACGCTTGGACCCCTCCGCATTTTTGGGCTCTGGCGATCCACCGTAAAGAGGATTACGCCAAGGCCAAGATCCCCATGCTGCCGGTGACCCACGGCGAGCAATACACCAAGATTAATATTGTGCTCTACACATTGCTGTTGATTGTGATTACCGTGCTGCCGTTTTTGACCGGCATGTTTGGTCTGTTGTATTTGGCCGGTGCTCTGATCTTAGGTGCAGGCTTTCTGTATTGGTCGCTGGTAATGCTCTATGGCCAAGATGATGAGTCGGGCATGAAGACCTTTAAGTATTCGATTACCTACTTAATGCTGTTGTTTGTGATTATGTTGCTCGATCACTACCTTGTAGAGAGCACACCGATTATTTAACGGGCTGCCTCGGTTGCCGCCACAGATTTTTTAGCCGCGGGCACTTATTTAGCCGTGGGCACTTTTTTCGCCACAGGCGCCTTTGGAGAACAGTATCATGAAGCAACAAACCGGTATTAAATTGACCGTCTTGGTTATCCTCTGCTTTATCGTTTTAGTGATCTTTGGTTTCGCCTGGAAGATGCGTCAGCCGGTACCTATGTCCGCAGAAGACCTGCGGGTTAATGGTGCGATTGAGCTGAGTACGCCGCGGATATTTAGTGACTTCGACCTGATCGATCACAATGGCGAACCGTTCACCTTAGAAAATTTTAAAGGTGTCTGGAGCATAGTGTTCTTTGGTTTTACCAACTGTCCAGATATCTGCCCCACCACCCTTTCGACACTCAATGCCATGTACGAAGATCTGAGTGATAACGAAAAAGAAAACTTACAGATCGTGATGGTGTCTCTGGATCCCGAGCGCGATACCGTTGAAAAAATGGCCCTCTATGTGCCCTACTTCAACGAAGACTTCATTGGCGTCACCGGCAATCCCTACTCTATTTTGGGGCTCAGTACGCAGCTCACTATTGCCTATACCAAGGTAGATCTAGGTGACGACAACTATACCGTCGATCACAGTACTCAAGTGGTGTTGATTAATCCCAAGGGTCACTACCATGGGTTTTTCAAAGCGCCCCACGGGGAAGTGGCTATGCGTCAGACCTGGCGCTCAATTAAAGACTCTTTTCTCCGCTAACTGCGCTGCTTAAACACCAGAGAAAGGGTAAATAGCAACGCGCCACAGACCACTACAGAGGGACCTGCTGGCGTATCGGCATACCAAGACATGCCGAGTCCCATCACGACAGTTAACATGGCGATCAAGCTTGCCATCACGGCCATCTGCTCAGGTGTTCTGCTCACTCTTCGTGCAGTTGCCGCGGGAATAATCAGCAACGCCGTGATCAGTAGTACACCAACAATTTTCATCGCAATAGCAATCACTAGGGCGGTTATCAGCATCAGTGCAGTGCGCACCGCTGAGGTCTTGACGCCCTCAACACTGGCTAACTCCTCATGAACTGTAATATTGATCAGAGGTTTCCATAGCCACAGCAGCAGTGCAACTACAGTCCCCGCCACGCCATAAATCATCCATAGATCATTCTTGGTGACCGAGAGCAGGTCGCCAAACAGCAGTGACATCAGGTCGACCCGCACGTCTGGCAGCAGCGAGATCAATACCAAGCCAGTTGCCAGAGCTGAGTGGCTGAGAATGCCGAGCAGTGTATCCAGAGACAAAATACCGCGCTGCTCCAGGTAGACCAACCCTAGCGCTATGAGCATGGGGATGGCGGCCACAGTAATGCTTATATTAATTCCCAGCAGCACGCCGATGGATACCCCCAATAAAGCTGAGTGGGCCAAAGTGTCACCAAAATAGGCCATGCGTCGCCACACCACAAAGCAGCCCAAGGGACCAGCCACCAACGCCACCCCCAATCCGGCTAACAGTGCATAGAGAAGAAAATCAGTCATGGCTGCATCCCTCGCCATGTTTGTGGTTACCCTGTTTGTCGAGCACTTCACCGTGAATACTGTGTTGGTGGTCGTGCTGATGGGCATAGATAGCTGTAGTCTGGCCAAAGATATCTATATAGGCTTGATCTTGGGTGACCTGCTCGGGATTGCCCTGGCAGCAGATATGTTGATTTAGGCAGATCACATGGTCGGTAGCGGACATCACCAGATGAAGATCGTGAGAGACCATCAGTACCCCACAGTTAAGCAACTTGCTGAGTTCAGCAATCATCGTATAGAGAGCATTTTGCCCGGTTACATCAACCCCCTGTACCGGCTCATCGAGAACCAGAAAGTTTGGATTGCGGACAATTGCCCTGGCCAACAAGGCGCGCTGCATCTCACCTCCAGAGAGGGTCTGCACAGGCGCTTTGGCCAAGTGTCCTATACCCACCTTCTCAAGAGCCGCATGGCAGGCGCTGTGTGAGGTATTGGCCAGCTGCAAAAATCGGCAGGTGGAGATTGGCAGAGTAGGATCAATACTGATCTTCTGAGGCATATAGCCGATCTTCAGTTCATCTGAGGGTTGCACTGAGCCGCTGTCGGGCTTCAGCAGGCCTAAAATAATTCTCACCAGAGTGGATTTCCCAGCGCCGTTGGGCCCAATCAATGTGGTAATCTCTCCGCGCAGCAGTTGCATAGAGATATTTTCCAGTACTGGGCGTGCGCCAAATGATTTGCTGATTTGCTCTAGTTTAATAAGCGGTTTAGTCATGTTGTTAATTCTCTGGGCTCTTTGTGCTCTCTGTACTCTCTGTACTTAAGGGCTTGTCTTGAGCCGCTGATAGGCCGCAGTTAGGGCATAGCCCAAAAAGCTCCAGGGCCTGGCTCTGGAGGGTAAAATTAGCTTTGTCGCTGGCTTTTTGCAGCAGTTCATTAAGGCTGTTATGGGCGACTTCGGCGGCGCTGCCGCATTTAGTGCAGATCATAAAGAGATTGCTGTGGTCACTGCCGGGAAAAGGGCAGCCGATATAGGCATTGAGTGAAGCGATACGGTGGATCAGTCCGAGTCCGAGAAGAAATTCAATGGCGCGGTAAATGGTCGGCGGGGCTATGGATTTACCTGTGAGCACGGCCAGCTGATCTTGCAGTTGATAAGCCCCCAGAGGTTGATGGCTCTGCCAGAGCAGCTGCAGCACGGATTTTCTCGTGGGCGTCAGCCGCGCCTTGCTGGCGGCGCAGAGTTCCTCGGCACGACTCAGGGCGGCATTGATGCAGCGGCCGTGGTCATGGGGCTGGTGAACTAATCGAGAATTGGTCAGCATGAGGCTCTATGTAGTAGCTCTAGTTAATCGATGTTTATACAATAAATGTAATGTTATAATATAACAATATTTTTTACAATTCGATGCTTTGGGGCATTACCGCTAATGATGAAAACACTGACTTTAACTAAAGTGATACATTGTAACAAGTTATTAAAGATTGCTACCGTTTTGAGCGCCTTAACAGCTCAGGTACTGATGGCTTCCCCTGAAACCGCCAAGACCTTGGCCCAACAGCCTTCAACCCCCAAGCCCCTAATCATCACCACGATTAAACCCCTGGCGATTATTGCCCAGTCTGCCGTCGGTGATCAGGCTCGAGTCGAATATCTGCAATCGGCAGTGCAGTCCGCCCATGAGGTCTCGTTACCAGTCTCGGCGCTAAAGAAAATTGACCAGGCAGATCTGATTATTTGGATCGGGGAAATGTTTGAATCTCGAGTGGCCAAACCAATGGCCTTATTGCCCGAGAAAAAGCGTATTACAGTAATGCAGCTGCCATTGATGGCGCCACAAGATGCAGGCAATCAGCAGAACATCGGTGGCCATACTCATGCTCATCATGGCGACAGTATCCATAACGCATTAACAGCAGACCCCCATGTCTGGCTAAACCCTCAAAATGCCAATCGAATTGCGGCCGAGATTCAGCAGCGTCTTCATCTCCCGGTAAAAGAAATTATTAGTGCCGAGCAAATCGCAGATTTTACCACCGAGCTGTCCCCCCTGAGAGACAAGCAGTTTCTAGTTCATCACGATGCGCTAGATCATTTCACCAGCACCTTTGGGCTTCAGCCTGGGCTTTCCATTCGCGATGCCAGTGGCGCCACTCAGGGTGTTAGAAGCCAGTATCGCCTGCGCCAGAGGGCCACAGCCTCTTCCGCCAGTTGTATTTTTATTGAGCCCCAATACGCAGATCGTGACGCTCAAGTCATTGCTCAAGAATTGTCACTACCAGTGGCGCTCATCGATCTTCAGGGTCTAGATCAAGCCCTAGTCGCTGAGGCCTATGCAAGCTTTATGCAGAGATTGGCGGCGCAGTTTAAGGGCTGCTTCAACAGCGTAAAGAGCGACTTAAGCAATGGCTTACAGGCTGACTCATAAAGCGATGGATTAAGCGGCTCGCCGAATCTATCAACTATCAACAGGCCCGGCAAAATCCTGTATCCTGCAGCTTCAATACTAATGCTTCTCCTATCAACAACTTCGTGGAAAATATGGACACTACAACCCCGCTGATTCTCGTCGATGGCTCCTCCTACCTCTATCGCGCCTACCATGCGTTGCCACCACTGACCAACAGTAAAGGCAAGCCTACCGGTGCAGTTAAGGGTGTGATCAATATGATGCGGCGTCTGCAGAAAGACTATCCAGACAGCACCCATGTGGTGGTCTTTGATGCCAAGGGCAAAACCTTCCGCGATGAGATTTACACTGAGTACAAAGCCAATCGGCCGCCGATGCCTGACGACCTGCGAGACCAGATAGCCCCGATCCATGAGATTATTGAGGCCATGGGTATGCCCATGCTAATTATTGACGGCGTCGAGGCCGACGATGTCATTGGCACTTTGGCGGTGCAGGCGACCGCAGCAAAACAGGCAGTGGTGATTTCCACTGGTGATAAAGATATTGCTCAATTGGTCAACGAGCATATCACCTTGATTAACACCATGAACAACAGTGCCATGAATAGGGCAGGGGTGATCGAGAAATTCGGTATTCCCCCAGAGCTCATTATTGATTATCTGGCGCTCTTGGGTGACAAATCGGACAACATTCCCGGCGTCCCAGGTGTTGGAGAGAAGACTGCCCTGGGATTAATTCAGGGCCTTGGTGGCTTGGATGATATTTACGCGAATTTAGATGAGGTAGCCGGGTTAGCCTTTCGCGGCGCTAAAACCATGTCGCCGAAACTGCTGGCCAATAAAGAGCTGGCCTATCTCTCTTACAAGCTAGCGACCATTAAGACCGATGTTGAAATGCCCGTCCATCTGTCTGAGCTGAAGAACGGCGAGCCGGATAACGCGGCCTTGCTCAGCCTATTTAAGGATATGGAATTTAAGACCTGGATTGACGAGGCCCAATCTAATTCTCAGAACAATTCTAACCCCAAACCAGCCGCGACAGCCGCAACCCCAATTACCGATGAGTTGGATGATCTGGTTGCAGCTCCTGTTGATGCGCCCGTGATTGCCAAAGATTATCAGGTCGTTTTGACCGAGCAAGAGCTGGCTAGTTGGATTGACAAAATCAAATCCGCTGACCTAGTTGCAGTAGATACAGAAACCACCAGTCTCGATTATATGCGTGCTCAACTGGTGGGTATTTCGTTGTCTACAGCCCCGGGGGAGGCCTGTTACATTCCCTTTGCCCACGACTACATGGGCGCGCCGGTGCAGCTTAAGTCTGAGTTTGTGCTTGAGAGTCTCAAGCCTTATTTGGAAGATCCCGCATTCCCCAAAGTGGGTCAAAATTTAAAATACGATATGAGCGTGCTCGCCCAACATGGCATCAGACTCCGCGGCATCGCTTTCGACACCATGCTTGAAT
Organism: Gammaproteobacteria bacterium MOLA455; assembly: GCA_000511875.1. GTDB lineage: Bacteria > Pseudomonadota > Gammaproteobacteria > Pseudomonadales > Porticoccaceae > HTCC2207. Next base: position 1,549,226 of record AZIN01000001.1, on the reverse strand, counting down.
CCTATGTTCTCGACTCGGTGGCGAGTCGCCATGATATGGACAGCTTGGCTCTCAACTACCTGGGCGAAGAGACCATCAAATTTTCCGACGTGGCTGGAAAAGGCGCCGCGCAGTTAACCTTTAATCAGGTAGCCCTCGAGCAGGCCGGGCCCTATGCCGCTGAAGATGCAGATATTACCCTGCGACTCCACCACGCCCTGTGGCCGCGAGTAGCTGCCGAGGCAACACTGAAAAAAGTTTTTGAAGATATTGAGCTACCACTGGTCCCAGTCTTATCCTGTATTGAACGCAGCGGCGCGCTGGTGGATGACACATTGTTATTTCAACAGAGCCAGGAACTCTCAGCGCGATTAGGGGAGCTTGAAACAGAAGCCTGGGAATTAGCCGGGCAGCAGTTTAATCTGGCCTCGCCAAAGCAGCTCGGCGAAATACTTTTTGAAAAACTGCAGATCCCGGTGCTGAAGAAAACTGCTAAGGGTGCACCATCCACCAAAGAAGAAGTGCTACAAGAGCTGGCATTGGAATATCCATTGCCCAAAGTATTATTAGAGCATCGCGGTCTTGCAAAATTAAAATCCACTTACACTGATAAGCTGCCGACCATGATCAACTCGGTCACCGGGCGAATTCATACCTCTTATCATCAATCGGGAACCGCTACCGGACGACTCTCCTCGTCGGATCCCAATCTACAAAATATCCCCATCCGCAGCGCCGAGGGCCGCCGAGTGCGACAGGCCTTTATTGCTGCTCCCGGCTGTAAGCTAGTGGCGGCGGATTACTCTCAGATCGAGCTGCGTATTATGGCGCACCTGTCCGAAGATCCCAGCTTGTTGGCCGCCTTTAGTGCCGGTCAGGATATTCACTGCGCCACTGCTGCGGAAGTCTTTGGTGTCGCGGCCGAAGAGGTGACTATCGATCAGCGCCGCAGTGCCAAGGCGATTAATTTTGGTCTGATTTATGGCATGTCTGCCTTTGGTTTGGCGCGCCAGCTGAACATCAACCGCAAGCAAGCGGCGGAATATATTGAGCTCTACTTCACCCGCTATCCTGGGGTGCAAAACTATATGAATAATATTCGCCACACCGCAGCGGAAAATGGCTTTGTCGAAACCGTTTTTGGTCGTCGACTCTATCTGCCGGAAATAAACGCCAGCAACGGCATGCGCCGTCAGGCCGCCGAGCGCACTGCGATCAATGCACCAATGCAGGGCACCGCTGCGGATATTATTAAGCTAGCGATGATCAATGTGCATAACTGGCTGGAAAACAGCGACTTGACCAGCAAAATTATTATGCAGGTGCACGATGAATTGGTTTTAGAAGTTCCAGAATCGGAGATGGATGAGGTGAAAAAAGGTGTTAACGATCTTATGGAGAGCGCCGCCGAGCTGTTGGTGCCTCTGGTGGTTGATATTGGTATAGGCGATAACTGGGATGAAGCACACTAGGATTTTCTAGTCGATTAGGTGCTTAAAAGGGCGAATAAAATAGAGGTTTGCTCTCGGGGTAGAAATTATTTTCATTTTATTTAAATTATTTGTGAACTATTTCGTTTCAGTCTGTCTTAAATAGGGCAAGACATGATTGCTTACTCTCCCCCCAACCTAAGCAACTGCAACGCTGAAACTCCCAAGCAAAGCAACGCAGACCCCGGCTCAATTTTGAGCCGGGTTTTTTTTGCTTTGGAATTTGCTACGCAAGGGGCTTTTAAAGGGATGCGGGTGAAGTCTTGCAGAGGCCGCTGAATTGTTTAGCTGGTAGCTGGATCAACAAAGTCTGAGTTCATCCAGTGAGCCAGCACAGACTCCAGTTGTGGCAACCCCGACTTCTTTAAAGAAGAGAACGTCTGCACGCTAAGCAAAGTGCAACCCGGATCCATATTGCGCAGATGCCGCTCAACCATTAATAGCGCGCTCTGTCCTGGCCCCCGTTTGAGCTTGTCTGACTTGGTCAGCAAAATATGCACGGGCAATCCAGCTTGCGCAGCCCAATTAAGCATCTGCAGGTCAAACTCTTGCAGCGGGTGGCGAATATCCATCAGCAACACCAGCCCCGCAAGGCTTTGGCGCAACTGCAAGTACTCTGCTAAATCCCGGTCCCACTCACGCTTCATCTCTATAGGCACTTTGGCATAGCCGTATCCGGGAAGATCGACCAAGCGCTTATCATTGCCCAGGTCAAAGAAATTAATCAGCTGGGTTCGCCCGGGAGTTTTACTGGTTCGGGCCAGTCCGCGGATGCGCGTAAGCGTATTAATTGCACTGGATTTGCCAGCGTTGGAGCGCCCGGCAAAGGCAACTTCACAACCACTGTCTTCAGGACATTGTTTGATTGAGGGGGCGCTGGTTAGAAATGTAACGCCCTGATAATTGATATGATTTAAATCCATGAATAAAGGGTCATTATCTCGCTGTAAGAGTCGACGCATATTGGTATATAATGCGCCGGCTTTAGCCGACATGGCTGGGGTACAGATAAACGTAGTTGCACCGAAGCAACCTATTCTAGCCGATTGCACGAGTTGATTAACCATGAAAAAAAGCTTTTTAACGATTATTTGTCTGGTAGCTACATTCGCAGCTACTCAGGTTTTGGCATCTGGCGATGCTGCAGCAGGGAAAAACAAGGTAGCAATGTGCGCTGGTTGCCATGCAAGCGACGGCAACAGCATGGTTCCGTCCTTTCCCAAGCTAGCTGGTTTGGGTGAGAAATACCTCTACCGTCAATTACAGAGCATTAAATCTGGCGAGCGCGTGATTGCCTCGATGACCGGTCTACTGGATGCCAACTCCGATCAAGATCTGCAGGATATGGCAGCCTATTACGACAGTCAGCAGCGTACCATTGCGGGTGCACAGGAAATCACTATGATCGGTTACAGCGATCCTGCTGAAGTTCTCGCGTTAGGTGAAAGTCTATACCGCGGCGGCAACTTGAAGACTGGAGTCCCTTCTTGTGCCGGTTGTCATTCGCCAGCGGGAACAGGTAATGGCCCTGCGGGCTATCCTGGCCTTGGTGGTCAGCATGCCGACTATATCGCTAGCCAGTTACTTAAGTATCAAAGTGGCGAGCGCGCCAGCGGTGCCAATGCCAAGATTATGCAGGGCGTTGCTGAGCGTTTGAGCAATAAAGAAATTAAAGCAGTGGCCAACTACATTTCAGGGCTTAACTGATATTAAACTAAGACTGTGCTCTGTAAAAACGGAGTGCAGTTTGTTTTGGCTTGGGTAAACGACGAGATATCTAAATAGTTTCACAGGAGTTTCTTATGTTGCGACGTATTTCCAGTTATGTTTTTTTACTGCTTTTACTGCCTGTTTCGTTGGGCTGTGCAGCTGAAGACAGCGCATTTAAAGCCGGCGTTGACTATGAAGTGTTACCCCAAGCTGTTAGAACAGCGAATCCGTCCAAGATTGAAGTCAATGAAGTATTCGCCTACAGCTGCGGTCACTGCTTTAACTTTGAAGCGGTGCTCGAGCCCTGGGTTGAGACTTTGGCAGCTGATGTTGATATGCAACGCACCCCAGCAGTTTGGCAGCCAAGCATGGAACTCTATGCTCGCGCCTATTACAGCGCCAGCATGTTGAAGGTTTTGGATCAGGTGCATATGCCTATTTTTGAAGCCATTCACGTTAAGCGCAAAGCGATTCGCTCAGAGCAAGATCTGACTCCGTTTTTTGTCGCCGCCGGCGTTAGTGCGGAGAAATTCACTCAGGTCTATAACTCCTTTGGTATGAGTAGCATGGTGAATCAGGCTAAGGCACGTATGCGCGGTTACCGTACTCAGGGAACCCCAGAGATGGTCGTCAACGGAAAATACCGAGTCAGTGCGAGGATGTCTGGTGGTTTTGAAGGCATGATCAAGGTTGCCGACTATCTGATTGCCAAAGAGCGAGCTGTCGCGCAGTAATTGCGCCCACAGCTCCCCTGGGTTCTTCAGGCCTTTAGGCCCTTTAGCAGGTTTTATCCTGGCCGATAATAGGCCAGATCAATAATCACAATGAGCAAAAGCACTTTATAGGCCGGTATAGCCCGATTAAACTCTGCGTCACCTTTGCCATCCCTGATAAATCTTATTAACCAAAGAAGTCACTGCATTCCATGAAGCCACTTAACAAGCCCGCCAATCCAAATTTCTCCTCTGGCCCCTGCTCTAAGCGTCCAGGTTATGACCTCAATACTCTTAATATAGACACCTTGGGCCGCTCACATCGCTCCAGTGTCGGCAAGCTTGCGCTGGGTCGCGCCTGCACTGATACGGCAGACATTCTCGGCTTGCCTGAAGGTTACCGAGTAGGGGTGGTCCCCGCTTCAGATACCGGCGCCTTTGAAATGATCATGTGGTCGGTGCTCGGTGCGCGTCCCGTAGACGTGTTCGCTTGGGAATCCTTCGGTAGCGGCTGGCTTACAGACGCTACTAAGCAGCTTAAATTAGCTAACCTCCAGAGCTACACTGCGGACTATGGTCAGCTTCCGGATATGACTCAGGCCAATCCAGATCATGACACAGTGTTCACTTGGAATGGCACCACGGCCGGCGTCAAACTGCCGAATGCCGACTGGATCAGTGATGATCGCACTGGTCTAACGATTTGTGACGCGACTTCTGCAGTCTTTGCTATGGAGATGCCGTGGGAAAAGCTCGATGTAGTGACATACAGCTGGCAGAAAGTTCTCGGCGGTGAAGGCGGCCACGGTATGTTGATTCTCAGCCCCCGTGCGGTTGAACGTCTGGAAAGCTACACCCCAGCTTGGCCTCTGCCAAAGATTTTCCGCCTCACTAAAGGTGGCAAGCTGATTGAAGGTATTTTTCGCGGCGAAACCATTAATACACCGTCAATGCTTTGCGTTGCCGACTACTTAGACGCTCTCGATTGGGTGCGTTCAATCGGGGGACTGCCAGCAGCGATTGCCAAGTCCAATGCCAACCTCGATGTGATCAAAGGTTTTGTCGAGAGCCGCCCTTGGGCCCATTTCTTGGCGCAGGAAGCGGATCAAATTTCAAATACCAGTGTCTGCTTAACCCTTGATCTCGACGAAGATCAGGTTAAACAGATTGTTAAGTTGTTAGCCTCGGAGGCTGTTGCCTACGATATAGGTGCCTACCGCGATGCACCGGCTGGGCTGCGTATCTGGTGTGGCGCCACCGTTGAGGTCGCCGACCTCGAAGCATTGCTGCCTTGGCTGGATTGGGCTTATAACGAAGTTAGCGCGTAAACAAAAGACGCGCAGATCTTCCTTTTGCTAACAGTACCATCGACTAAAAGACTAAAAACCGAGATCACAAAATCATGTATAAAATTCGTACCTACAATGCTATTTCATCCAAAGGCCTGAGCCGCTTTCCTACAGACAGCTACCAAGTGTCCAGTGAAACCACTGATGCAGACGGTATTTTATTGCGCAGTCAGAAACTGCACACTGAAGTGCTGCCGGATTCTGTAGTGGCTGTTGCCCGCGCCGGCGCTGGTACGAATAATATTCCGGTTGCTGATTACACTGAAAAGGGCGTGGTCGTATTCAATACCCCGGGGGCTAATGCCAATGCGGTAAAAGAGTTGATTGTCGCGGCACTGCTGTTGGGGTCGCGGGATATTTACGGTGGTATGAATTATGTCCAGGGCCTCACCGAGATTACCGATTCAGGTGAGATGGGCAAGTTACTTGAGAAAGAGAAGAAGAACTTTGCCGGTAGCGAAATTCAGGGTAAAACATTGGGCGTCGTCGGTCTTGGAGCCATTGGTTCTATGATTGGCAATCTGGCTCTAGAGTTGGGCATGAATGTAGTTGGCTACGATCCGGCAATTTCGGTTGAAGCTGCCTGGCAGCTGTCGAGTAGTGTTGAGCGCATGGAAAATCTCGAGGCGCTGCTGGCCTGTTCAGACTTCATTACTCTGCATGTTCCAGCTATTGCTGCGACTAAGCACCTAATTAACAGCAACACTCTGTCAGGTATGAAACCCACTGCCAAGATTCTTAACTTTGCCCGCGAAGAAATTGTCAGCAGTGCCGACATGGTGGCGGCGTTGGACGCTGGTGTGATCGCCGGTTATATCACTGACTTCCCAGCTCCTGAACTGCTCGGCCGTGACGATGTGCTGTTGATGCCGCATATAGGCGCCAGCACTGAAGAAGCAGAAGAGAACTGTGCGGTGATGGCTGCCAACCAGCTGATGGATTTCCTTGAGAACGGTAACATCCTCAACTCGGTTAATTATCCCAAGATTAAAATGTCACGCAATGGTGGAACGCGTATTACCTTCACCAATAAAAACGTGCCCAAGGTTCTCGGCAGCGTATTGTCTGTCTTAGCTGACGGCGAGATCAACGTTGTGGATATGGTTAATAAGAGCCGCGATGAGATTGCCTACAATATTATCGATATAGAGGGTGACCTCAATGACAGCCTTAAGGCCCAGATCGAAGCAGTCGAAGGTGTTGTTCACGTTCGTATTATCTAACTACACTCTCTGCCGGGGTGGCGTTCACGTCATCTCGGTGGAAAATAGCTTCCCCCGCACAGTGTTGCGGTACTCTTTAGGGCTATTGCCAGACCAGTGCTTAAAGCGCGACGAAAACCAACTGGCATCGTTGTAGCCGCTATAGCCCGCAATCTCCAAAATCGTTAAATCTGTATTCTTTAACAGATCACAGGCAAAGGTCATGCGCACATCTGTCAGATAATCCCCCGGGGTCATTGCCACAGCTGCGACAAAACGGCGATTAAACGTTCTTGTGCTCATACCAAATTGCGTCGCTAATTCAGGTACCGTCAACTGCTTGCTGAGATTATCCTGAATCCACATCTGTGCCTGCACCACAGCTTCGTCGCTGTGTGTCTTATGCTGGTCGCCCAAGTTTAGCGGCTCCGTTAAATTTCGAATTTCATGGAAAAAATTACGTTGCGCCTGACGCGCAATCACCGGTCCAAAAATCCGCTCTACCTGATGCATGATTAGTTCAGCCATAGCATTGATGCTTGCCGCGCAAAAAATGTTGCCGGCCTGTGTGGTGAAATGTTGGCGCGCCAGCTTCACCTTCGGGTAGCTGCGCTGTAGCTGGTCAAAGTAGTGCCAGTGAGTGGTCGCCGGTTTATCGTCGAGTAGCCCCGCCTCAGCCAAAAAACAGACGCCTGTACCTACAGCAGTAAAGCTGCTATTGAGCTGATGCTGCTCCTGCAGCCAGGGGATACTAGCTAGATTCTTCATTACCGCTGGCCGTGGATTGCGCCACAGAGCTGGGATATGAATAAGATCACTGGTAAAACTGTCGTCTATAGAGTGGGTTGGTGTTAGCCGAAAACCGGCAGAAGTCATTACTGGATTGCCATCGATACTGACCCAGCGCAGATTGAGTTTCGTGTGAGGTGCTCTGCTGGCACGGGCCATGGCTTCGGCAAATTGGAAAATTTCTGCCGCCAAGGTGGTGCTGGAGACAAGCATATTGTCACAGAGTAAAAGCGTTAGATTAAAGGCCATAGTGGCGGCAATATACCATATAATGGCCAATATACTTAATATTTTGGCTGATTAACGAAAGTATAGGTTGCCAGCTCTACTTACACTTACCCTCTATCAATTGTTGTGTTCCAAGGACGTTCCAATGCCTAACTCTCTTCCCGTTATCGTCGGATTCGGCGGCTACAGCGCTGCTGGACGCAGCTCTTCTCACCAGGCTTTTCGCCGTATGATTCTCGAGACGCTGCCAGCTGAAGAGCAGGTTAATACGGTCGTTAGCCTCGCTTGTTTGATGGCCCAGGTCACCAAAGAGGGAGAAACTTATCGTGACCAGCAGGGTGCAGCATTGAGCGCCGCAGAGGTAGACCAACATTTTCGTCAGCAAGTACTTGACGGTACATTGATCCGCAAAATTGAGTTATTTGATCCGGCCAATATTTCGGGTCATAAAAAGATATCGTTCACCGATAGTCCTGATCAGGCAGTTCAATTCAACATGCTTAAACGTGACTTGCCGAAGGTACCGCCAAAGAGCTGGCAGGTCCGCGATCTTGAAGATGGCAATGTTGAGGTGACTGCAACTGGTTCGAGTCAGTATCTGATTGAGTCTCCCTATGAGCTTATCGCCAAGGCAGCTGGGCAATTGCCGAGCGGCTTTAATCCATCTGACCACTACAACAGCCGCTTCCATCCGCGCAGCTTGCAGATGGCCTTGCTCGGCGCCAGCGATGCCGTGCATTCTATAGGTATACCATGGGACAAAATAGCAGCATCAGTGGCGCCAGACGAAGTGGGTGTTTACTCATCTAGCGCTTTGAGCCAGATGACCGAAGAGGGTTTCGGGGGCTTGCTGCAGGCGCGTCTGCGCGGCGGTCGCACTACGGCTAAGCAGGTGCCTCTGGGGTTAAACTCGATGCCAGCGGACTTTGTCAACGCCTATGTTCTGGGTAGCGTGGGTCATACGGAAGCCATTACCGGTGCCTGTGCAAGCTTTCTCTATGTACTCCAGGCGGCAGTTCGAGATATTCGCAGCGGTCGTCGTCGCGTAGCCATTTTGGGCAATGCCGAAGCTGGCGTAACCCCCGAGATCTCTGAGGGCTTCGCCAATATGAGCGCCCTGGGCAGTGATGAAAACCTGTGTAAGTTAGACGGCACGGACACGCCAGATTGGCGTCGAGCCAGCCGTCCTTTCGGCCACAACTGCGGCTTTACCCTGTCCGAAGCCACCCAGTATATTGTGCTTATGGATGATGCCTTAGCTATAGAGCTGGGTGCCGATATCCACGGTGCCGTACCAGAGGTCTTTATCAATGCCGATGGCGTTAAGAAGTCGATCTCAGCACCTGGAGTGGGCAACTATATCTCCTTTTCTAAAGCGGTTGCGGCAGCAATCAATATTGTTGGAAAAGACAGCGTTACAAAGCATAGTTTTGTTCATGCTCACGGATCCAGCACGCCAGCTAATCGCACCACGGAATCCCATCTGATCGAGCAAGTTGCTATCGCTTTTGATATCTATGATTGGCCGATAACAGCGACCAAATCCTATGTCGGCCACTCCCTCTCTACAGCCAGTGGCGATCAGCTTGTCTCCGCTCTTGGAACCTTTAAATATCAAACCATTCCCGGGATTAAAACCATTACTGAAGTGGCACCAGATGTGGCTCAGGAGCGCCTGCGCTTCCCGCTGCAAGATTTGGATGTCAGCGGTAATGCAATGCACGTAGCGTTTATTAATTCGAAAGGCTTTGGTGGTAACAATGCCACTGCCCTGGTGCTGTCGCCGAGTAAAGTAGAAGAGATGCTGGCCGTGCGTTATGCGGATCAATTTAATCAGTACCTTGACCTGCGCAAGGTGACACGCGCCGCCGCAGCTGAGTATGCAGTGCAGGCTGACGCAGCCCAGCTGGACGTGATTTACCGTTTCGGCGAGCCGTTGATCGAAGAGGCCGGGGTAACCATTAGTACTGAGGGCATACATATTCCTGGGTTTGCTCGGGATGTGACCTTTAGTTCTGAGAATCCTTGGCAAGATATGCAACAAAGTGCCGCAGCCGTTCAAGTACAGCTCGATCCACTCTGCGTGCCTGATTAATCCAGCGCTCTGGGTCGACCACAGCGCCGTCGCGTCTGGCGCTGTGACTTTGAACTTCATCCGTCCCGTCGATCAACAGGGTTTTGATTAGCAGAGTTCCGCCATGTACGGCGATCAGCTTGGCTGGCTGACCATTGTTACTGCGCAAAATCAACGGTCCACCAGAGGCGCCACTTCTGGCATCACAGTCATGTAACAACAGTTTCTCACTAGTAAATTGAGTTGACCGGTATTGTTTGCAGTCGGTTGATTCTGTGAGGTGATTTTGGCTGCTGTTATAGCCCAATAGCGATAGCTTCTCGCTGCCTATGGATCGAGATTCGCTTAATAGCAGGGCGGGCTGGTGTAAAACCCGGTTTAGGGCCACAAAGACAATATCGTTTTCCGATTGAGCAATCTTATTACTATTCCGTGGATCGAAGTTGTGCTCGGAAATGGTTTTAAAAGAAATGGCACTTAGGCGCTTATTTCTCGGGAGATAGCTGCAAGACGCGTACCTTTTCCCAGATTTTGCGTTGAATAGAATATGTGCCGCGGTGACAATAATAGATTCGCCGGTACCTGTAGCGGGGCTTTGGATATGAGTCGCAGTGCCCCTTAGTCCGCCATCACACATAATGGTGCCAACCGCAGCTATGGCATTGGACTGTGGTTGGCTCTGTTGCTCTGGGCTCAGGATCAGACGCTGATCTTCTATACCATTTTCAGGGTTGCCATCACCAAATATCGCGGCTTGAGTAAGGCTCTGTAGCAGCAGGCTAAAACCAAGCAGAGCGACGCAGCTAAACCGTTTCAGCCCATATCTCCCCAGAGTGACTGCATAATACTAATCGCTGCCAGCGGTGCGGTTTCAGTACGCATCACTCGGGGACCTAGAGTCAGAGCGGCAAAGCCCCTATCTATGGCGCGCTTGATTTCACTGTCGCTAAGACCTCCCTCAGGCCCCACCAGCAAGCAGACATTCTCTGGAGGTTGATGCTGTGCCAGGGTTTTATCACTGCGATGGTGCAGTACCAGCTTTAGCTGTTCTGGATCCTCATGGCTCTGGCTCAACCATTGATCCAAGGTCAGGGCGTTATTAATGGTTGGCACTCTATTGCGCTGACATTGCTCACAGGCACTAATCGACACCTGCTGCCAGTGGCGCAACTTCTTTTCCAGTCGCTCGCGGTTAAGCTTCACCTCAGTTCGCTCACTAAACAGCGGAGTGATTTCCGTTACCCCGAGCTCGGTGGCTTTTTGCATGATCCAGTCCATGCGCTCACCTCGAGACACGGCAATCACAAGATGCAGCTTCAGTGGCGACTCGCGATCGATTTCGCGACAGTCGCCAACGCTGACATCCACTTGAGACTTTGCTGTAGTGGTCAATGTGGCGGAAAACTCTCCACCAAGGCCATTAAACAGAGTGATTTCCTGACCCACCGACATGCGTAGTGCCGAGAACAGATGCCGCGCGGCGCTGCCCGTAAGGGCCAGCTTAGCGCCGCTGCTGAGGGGCTGATCAGTGAATATTCGAGGAATACGCATGGTGTCTAATTAGTGATTATCCGAAAAGCCGAGATTGCGGCACAGCGTACTAGTGACCTGCCATTGGTTCATGGTGTATATGTGCAGTCCAGGCGCGCCACCGTCGAGGAGCTTTTGGCTCAGCTCGCTGACGATGTCAATGCCATAGCTAACCAGATCGTCCATAGTGTTGCTGCGCTCTTTCAATTGCCAACGCAACCAGCGGGGAATATCCGCACCGCAGCTATCAGAGAAACGCATCAGGTTGGCGTAATTGGTCAGGGGCATAATGCCGGGAATAATCGGCTCGCCAATTCCCGCTTTGGCGCACTCGTCGACAAACTTAAAGTAAGCGTCGGCGGTATAAAAGTATTGGGTTATCGCGCGGTTAGCACCGGCCTTAAACTTTTCACCGAGCCAATAAACATCTTTGCTGTAGCTCTCAGCTTCCGGATGTATCTCAGGGTAGGCAGCCACATTAATGTCGAAGTGATCACCGGTGTGCTGCCGAATAAAAGCCACTAGCTGATTGGCATGAACCAGCTGGCCAGCACCACCCATGCCCGAGGGTAGGTCGCCGCGTAGGGCAACCAGATGTTTGACACCAGAGGCCTTGTAGCTGTTAAGAAGCTCCAGAACTTCGGTTTCTGAGTTGCCACCAAAGGAGATATGCGGTGCAACCTCAAACCCATCGGCCTGAATCGCGGCAACCTGATCTGCAGTGGTGGCGCGAGTGGATCCGCCAGCACCATAGGTCACCGAGAAAAACTCCGGATTAAACTTGCCCAACTCCTGTCGCGTTTTCGCTAGCTTGATTTTCCCCTGCTCGGTTTTCGGCGGGAAAAATTCAAAGCTGAGATCTGGTCTATCTATACTCATCAAAGGGGTCCTTTATGGCCGTCAACTAAAAGTCTGACTCACCGATTAATACTTGTAGCTATCACCTTTAAATGGACCTTCAACAGGTACATTAATATAGTCGGCTTGAGCCTGAGTTAGTTTGGTGATCACACCACCAAAACCGCGCACCATATGGCCAGCAACTTCTTCGTCAAGATGCTTGGGCAGTACTTCAACGCGCAACATCTGAGCCTTAGTGGCAGCATCCTGTGCGGCATACTGCTTCTTGTACAGATCGATCTGGGCCAGTACCTGGTTGGCAAAAGAGCCATCCATAATGCGGCTCGGGTGACCTGTAGCATTACCCAAATTGACCAGTCGGCCTTCGGCTAACAGCAGCAGGTGATCATTGTTGGCACGATCGCGGTAGACCTTGTGTACCTGAGGTTTGATCTCATCCCACTCCCAGGTTTTGCGCATAAATGCGGTGTCAATTTCATTGTCGAAGTGACCTATATTGCAGACCACGCAGCCGCTCTTGAGGGCAGACAGAATGTCGGATCCACAGACGTTGAAGTTACCGGTGCTGGTAACCAGCAGATCGGTATTGGCCAACAGATCAGCGTTAACCCCCTTGCTTACATCTCCTTCGTTGTACGTTGAAACTACTTCAAATCCGTCGAGACAGGCCTGCATGGCACAGATTGGATCTGCTTCTGTAATCTTAACGATCATGCCTTCTTGACGCAGGGACTGGGCCGAGCCTTTGCCGACATCGCCATAACCCACTACAACCGCTTTCTTGCCTGAGAGCAGGTGATCGGTACCGCGCTTGATTGCATCATTAAGACTGTGACGACAGCCGTACTTGTTGTCGCACTTGGACTTGGTTACTGAATCATTAACATTGATCGCGGGAATTTTTAACTCGCCAGCTTTAAGCATTTCATAAAGGCGGTGAACACCTGTGGTGGTCTCCTCGGTAACGCCGTGTACAGCTTCGAGAACCTGTGGGTATTTTTGGTGCAACAGGCCAGTCAGATCGCCACCATCGTCGAGAATCATGTTGGCATTCCAGGGCACACCGTCTTTTAAGACTTGCTGTTCCAGGCACCACTCATACTCTTCTTCAGTTTCACCCTTCCAGGCAAATACCGGCGTGCCATTAGCGGCAACTGCCGCGGCAGCGTGATCCTGGGTTGAGAAAATATTGCATGAGGTCCAGCGCACCTCGGCTCCCAGTGATTCGAGAGTCTCTATGAGTACGGCGGTTTGAATAGTCATGTGAATACAGCCGAGGATTCGCGCTCCGGCAAGTGGTTGCTCGGCACGGTACTTCTCGCGCAGGGCCATCAGTGCGGGCATTTCGGACTCGGCGATTGAAATCTCTTTCTTGCCCCAATCGGCAAGGGAGATATCGGCGATTTTGTAATCGCTAAATTTGACGTCTGACATACATTATTTCCTGTTGATCAATTTTTCAATTTTGGGTTTTAAACGATTAGAGAGCCTTTTGTAGGTCCGCCACTTTGTCGGTTCTTTCCCAGGTAAAGTTTTCCAACTCACGACCAAAGTGGCCGTAAGACGCTGTCTGCTGATAAATTGGCCGGCGCAGATCGAGCATCTCGATCAGGCCACGGGGGCGCAGATCAAAGTTGTCTCGAATCAGAGTGACAATCTCATTGTCGGAGAGTTTCCCGGTGCCAAATGTGTTAACGCTGATTGACGTGGGCTCAGAGACACCAATGGCGTAAGAAACCTGAATCTCACAGCGATCAGCCAGTCCTGCAGCAACAATATTTTTCGCCACATAGCGCCCTGCATAAGCAGCTGAACGATCCACCTTGGTGGGGTCCTTGCCAGAGAATGCACCGCCACCGTGGTGGGCCATGCCGCCGTAGGTGTCGACGATAATCTTGCGTCCGGTGAGACCACAGTCGCCCATAGGCCCGCCAATAATAAACTGACCGGTAGGGTTAATATGATATTGGGTACCAGCGTGGAGCCACTCTTCTGGCAGCACGTGGTTAATGATTTCTTCGCGCACCGCTTCCTGCAGATCCGGCAGGGCAATGTTCGGTGAGTGCTGTGTCGACAGCACTACGGCATCAATCGCCACCGGCTTGCCATTCTCATATCTCAGCGTTACCTGACTCTTGGCGTCGGGACGCAGCCAGGGCAGCACACCATTCTTGCGCAGCTGGGCTTGGCGCTCCACCAAACGGTGAGCATAATAGATAGGTGCCGGCATCAGTACAGGAGTCTCGTTACTCGCATAACCAAACATCAGGCCCTGATCGCCAGCGCCAATATCTTTGTCCTGAGCCTCGTCAACACCCTGAGCAATATCCCCAGACTGCTTGCCAATGGCGTTGAGCACGGCGCAGGAATTGCCATCAAAGCCTACCTCGGAACTGTCGTAGCCGATGCCGGTAATCACATCACGAACAATCTGCTCGAGATCTACATAGGTATCGGTGCGCACCTCTCCTGCAATAATCGTCATGCCGGTTTTGACCATGGTCTCTACGGCAACCCGGGAGTGCGGATCATCCTTTAAAATGGCATCCAAAACTGCATCAGAAATCTGATCGGCCATTTTGTCTGGGTGGCCTTCAGAGACGGATTCTGAGGTGAAAATATTGTAATTAGACATACACTTTTCCGTTGTAATCTGTCTTGAGATTAATGGTTGTCGGGCAGAGGTTTAACAAACTGCCGCAGTTGAATTCGAAAGCCATTGCGCTGTGCTAGATAGAGACTGTTGCCCTCCACCAGCCCGGCACTTTGCGCCCAGCGAGTCAGTTCCTGAGGTTCCAGGCCAAGCCAGAGATCACCGCAGGCTTTTTGCACCCATTCCTGGTCGTGGGCGCAGAGATCGGTGATCAAGAGCACGCCGCCAGCATTTAAAAGCTGCGCGCAGGCTGCGATGATAGACCCCGGCGTGGGGTTGTGATGCAGCACCATATTTAAGGATATACAGTCGCTGCGCAGCCCTTCACTGATGGCTAGGTTGGTGTCACCAAGCTTAAAGTCGATATTTTTCAGGCCCTGACTGGTGGCTCTGGTGCGGCACTGCTCAAGCATCTCTGCAGAGTTATCCAGTGCCGTAACCCGCTTAAATGTCACCGACAATTTGCCGAGAAACTGCCCGTAACCGGGGCCGATTTCCAACGCCGAATGGCTCGCGCCAATGCTGCTGTCGAGAAAGCTTTCGACACTCTCGCCATAGTCCGACCAGCTGGCGATCAGATCCTGATTCTCTTCAAAGCGCGCCGCATTCTGATTAAAAAACGCCACCGAAGCCGCTGAGCGCTCTGTATTAATCGATTCCAATCGTGTGCGCAGGGCTGGATCTAAAGCGGCGTCGTCAATGGTCTGAAACAGCACATGTTGCAGCGCCTGCAAATCTGTATCCGGATGGCTCTCGTTGCGGCGATAAAAAATTGTAGTGCCTTCGCGACGGGTTGCCACTAGACCGGCATTGGCGAGAATTTTCAGGTGATGGCTCATGGCCGATTGGCGAATATCAAACACCTGACACAGCTCTAATACGCCGTAGGCATTTTGCTGTAGCACCTTTAAAACCTGCATGCGCAAAGGATCGCCCGCCGCTTTGCAGAGTGCTGTAATGGCCCCGGTATCAGTGGTGGATCTGGGTTGGCTGTCAAAGTGGCTGAGGTTGGTCATGAGCGGGACTTTAACATAGTGGCTTTCTATATCAAAATATTTTTATATAAGGAGTAAGGTGTTTTGACGGATAGCGAGATCTGCGACGCCAGCAGTTATTATTTAGGCCACAGAAATGCCTGTGGATAAACAGTAGGCATAGCGAATATCGGTTTACTGGTAACCTCGGGTAGGAGACAATGCGCGCCTAAAATTTAACTACCCAGGAGTGATGATTCATGGCCTCACGTAGAGAGCTTGCAAATGCTGTTCGCGCCCTCAGTATGGATGCTGTTCAACAGGCTAATAGTGGCCATCCAGGTGCCCCAATGGGCATGGCAGATATTGCTGAAGTTCTCTGGAATGACTATCTGAGCCATAATCCAGCTGATCCTGCTTGGGTCAACCGAGATCGCTTTGTGCTCTCCAATGGCCACGGCTCGATGCTGCTCTACTCCCTGTTGCATCTCACTGGCTATGATTTGCCAATTGAGGAAATCAAAAATTTCCGCCAGTTGCACTCTAAGACTCCTGGTCACCCTGAATACGGTTATGCCCCCGGTGTCGAAACTACCACTGGCCCCCTCGGCCAAGGTATCAGTAACGCCACCGGTATGGCCCTGGCTGAGAAAGTTCTCGCCGCGCAGTTCAACCGTCCTGGTCACGATATTGTCGACCACCAAACCTACACCTTCCTCGGTGATGGCTGTTTGATGGAAGGTATTTCCCATGAAGTTTGCTCGCTGGCCGGTACCTTAAAGCTCGGCAAGTTAACCGCGTTTTACGATGACAACGGCATCTCCATTGACGGTGAAGTTGAAGGCTGGTTTAGCGATGACACAGCAGCGCGCTTCGAAGCCTATGGCTGGCATGTGATTGCTAACGTCGACGGCCACGATAGCGAGGCGATTAAAGCGGCCATAGAACAGGCCCATGCCGAGACTGACAAGCCAACTTTAATTTGCTGCAAAACCATTATTGGTTTTGGTTCGCCCAACAAGCAGGGCAAAGAAGATTGTCACGGCGCCGCGCTGGGCGTTGACGAGGTGGCACTCACTCGCGAGGCTCTGGGCTGGACTCATGGTCCTTTCGAGATTCCCGACGAGCACTACGCCGGCTGGGATGGCGTTGCTAAAGGCACTGCTGCGCAGACTGCTTGGGCTAGCCAGTTTGAAGAGTACCGCGCTGAGTTTCCGGAACTGGCTGCAGAGTTTGAGCGGCGTACCCGTGGTGATCTGCCAGAAGACTTTAATGCACAGGCTGATGCCTATATTCAGCAGTGCCAGGACAATATGGAAAAGGTTGCCTCGCGCAAAGCTTCTCAGAACTGCCTTAATGCCTATGGCCCAATGTTGCCCGAACTGCTTGGCGGTTCCGCGGATCTGGCCGGTTCTAACCTGACTATCTGGTCTGGTTCAAAGGACATTAGTGGCGACAATGCTGACGGCAACTACATCTATTACGGCGTCCGTGAATTCGGCATGAGCGCAATGATGAACGGTATCGCACTCCACGGCGGCTTCGTTAACTACGGCGCCACCTTCCTAATGTTTATGGAATATGCCCGCAACGCAGTAAGGATGTCAGCGCTGATGGGTATTCAAAGTATCTTTGTCTACACCCATGACTCAATCGGCCTCGGCGAAGACGGCCCAACTCACCAGCCCGTAGAGCAGCTCAGTGCTTTGCGCTCGACACCTAACCTGCATACTTGGCGGCCCTGTGACACAGTGGAATCTGCAGTCTGCTGGAAGAGCGCCATTGTTCGTCGCGATGGACCCAGTGCTCTGGTATTTAGTCGTCAAGGTCTGGCACCTATGCCACGCAGCGCGCAGCAGGTTGCAGATATCGAACGCGGTGGTTATATCCTCCGGGATTGCGATGCGCCTCAGGCGGTTGTTATTGCCACAGGTTCAGAAGTTGAGCTGGCTATGGTTGCCGCTGAGCAGCTAGCCGAGCAGGGCACTCAGGTACGTGTTGTCTCTATGCCCTGTGCCGAGATCTTCTCTGCCCAGGACGCTGACTACCGCGAAGCGGTCTTGCCTGCAGCATTGAGAGCCCGTGTTGCGGTTGAAGCATTGCACGCTGACTACTGGTACAAGTTTGTCGGTCTCGACGGTCGCGTTGTCGGCATGACTAGCTTCGGTGAGTCTGCTCCTGGCGGCGCACTGATGAAAGAGTTTGGTTTCACTGTTGAAAATGTGGTGGCCAATATTGTTGAGGCCATCGGCTAGTGATACGCATAGCCATTAATGGCTATGGCCGTATCGGCCGCTCGGTGTTGCGCGCGCTCTATGAATCAGAGGCGCGCAACAGCGTTCAAGTAGTAGCAATAAATGAACTTGCCGACAGCAAGACCATCGCCCACCTGACCCGCTATGACTCCACTCATGGACGTTTTTCGGGCACAGTTTCAGTGGACGAAAATCGATTGCAGATCAATGGTGACAGCATTGTCATTCTTCATCAGACAGACATCGACCAACTGCCTTGGGCAGAACTCGAAGTTGATGTGGTATTAGAGTGCAGTGGTACCTTCTCTGACCGCGCAACTGCCGAGCAACATATCGCCAGCGGCGCCAAGCGCGTGCTGTTTTCCCAGCCAGCAGAACCCACAGTTGATGCCACCATTGTCTTCGGCATTAATCAGCACAGTCTCAGCGGCGACGAAACCATTATCTCCAGTGCCTCCTGTTCCACCAACTGTGTGGTGCCAGTAATCAAAGTGCTCAATGATCAGTTTGGCGTCGAAGCTGGTGTAATCACCACCATTCATTCGGCGATGAATGATCAGCCAGTTATCGACGCCTATCACGACACCGATTTACGCAAAACCCGCGCCGCGATGCAGTCGATTATTCCTGTGGACACCGGCTTAGCGCTGGGTATAGACCGCTTGTTACCTGAGTTGACCGGACGCTTTCAGGCTCAGGCCATGCGCGTGCCCACGGTGAATGTCTCAGTCATTGATCTATCGGTGATACTCAACAGCAACGTGGGTATAGATGAAATTAATGGCGCCCTTGAACAGGCCTCGCTGGGCCCTTTAAATGGCGTGCTCGGTTACACCGAAGAGCCACTAGCCTCCTGTGATTTCAATCACGACCCACGCAGCGGCATAGTCGATGCCAGTCAGACGAGAGTAAGCCAAGAAAAACTCGTCAAAGTGTTGATCTGGTTCGATAACGAATGGGGCTATGCCAATAGAATGATCGATACGTTGCTGCACTGGTGTGGGGCGCAGGGGCCAAACTGACCAGCCAACATTACAAGCCAACATTACAAACTAATATTACAAGCTCACAACAACTACAAATTTAAGGATTGATATGACCGTCAAGTTAATGACCGAGCTGGACCTAGCCAGTAAGCGTGTATTGATTCGTGAAGACCTCAATGTACCAATCAAGGACGGCCAGGTCACTAGCGATGCCCGTATCAAAGCAGCACTGCCCACTATTCAGCAGGCTGTTGCAGCCGGCGCCAAAGTGATTCTCATGTCTCATCTGGGTAGACCCACTGAGGGCGAGTACAGCAGCGAATTTAGTATGGAACCCGTCGCCAAGCATCTAAGCGACCTGCTCGGTCAGCCGGTTAGGCTCGAACAGAGCTGGACCAGCGGCATCAATATGAACGACGGCGATATCGTTATCCTTGAAAATGTACGTTTCAATCCCGGCGAGAAAAAGAACGACGATATTCTCGCCAAAGCCTACGCCAAGCTCTGTGATATTTTTGTTATGGATGCCTTTGGCACCGCTCACCGGGCTCAGGCCTCAACTTATGGCGTAGCCAAATATGCCCCCACTGCCTGTGCCGGACCATTGCTGGCAAAAGAATTAAATGCTCTGCAAAAAGCCCTAGCAGCGCCTACTCCTCCGGTTGCAGCAATTGTTGGCGGCTCCAAAGTCTCAACCAAATTAATGGTTCTCGAAACCCTCTCCGAGAGAGTAGATCAGCTGATTGTCGGCGGTGGCATAGCCAATACCTTCCTCGCCGCTGCTGGCAAGCCGGTGGGCAAATCGCTTTTCGAGTTAGACCTTATTCCCGCTGCCCAAGCGCTGATGAAGAAAGTGAATATTCCACTGCCCACCGACGTAGTGGTTGGCAAAGTCTTTTCGGAAACCGCTGAAGCCACGGTCAAGTCAGTGGATGACGTTGAAGACGACGATATGATTTTTGACATAGGTCCGGATTCCTCAGCTAAGCTGGCAGAACTGCTACAGTTAATGGGCACCATTATTTGGAACGGCCCAGTAGGCGTATTTGAGTTTGATCAATTTGGTGAGGGCACCAAAGCCTTATCGTTAGCCATTGCTAAAAGCCCGGCATTTTCCATCGCTGGAGGCGGAGATACCCTGGCCGCAGTGGATAAGTATGATATTGCTGATCAAGTCTCCTATATTTCAACCGGGGGTGGCGCCTTTCTCGAATACGTTGAAGGCAAAGAACTTCCCGCTGTGACCATGCTTCAGCAGCGTGCCAAAGACTAGAGAGGTTGATTCGTGGGACCAGAAAAACCACGGATCTCTAAAGCAATGGCGATGGCAAGAGTAATAGAGAGCACAAACAAGAGCACAATCGAGAGCGCGATAAAGAATTTATAAAGGACTTTATAAAGGAAGAGCACTATGGCCCTAATCTCATTAAGACAGATGTTAGACCACGCCGCCGAGCAAGATTACGGCGTCCC
The DNA here is from genome assembly GCA_000511875.1 of Gammaproteobacteria bacterium MOLA455. Lineage (GTDB taxonomy): Bacteria > Pseudomonadota > Gammaproteobacteria > Pseudomonadales > Porticoccaceae > HTCC2207. The sequence continues at coordinate 1,528,960 of AZIN01000001.1, read as the reverse complement.
CGCATTTAACGTAAACAACCTCGAGCAGATGCGCGCCATCATGCTCGCCGCGGATCAAACCCAGAGCCCAGTAATTGTTCAGGCCTCAGCCGGAGCACGCAAATATGCTGGCGCTCCGTTCCTGCGCCACCTGATCCTTGCTGCTATCGAAGAGTGGCCACATATCCCCGTGTGTATGCACCAGGATCATGGCACTACCCCGGCAATCTGCCAGCGCTCAATCCAGCAGGGCTTTAGCTCGGTAATGATGGACGGCTCCCTAGAAGGCGATGGCAAGACACCGTCGAGCTACGAATACAATATTGATGTCACCCGTCGCACTGTCGACATGGCTCACGCCTGCGGCGTTTCTGTAGAGGGTGAGCTGGGTTGCCTAGGTTCACTGGAAACTGGTGAAGCCGGCGAAGAGGACGGTTCTGGAGCAGAGGGCAAGCTAACCCACGAGCAAATGCTCACCGACCCAGAGGAAGCCGCTGACTTTGTCGCCAAAACCGGCGTCGACGCCCTGGCCATTGCCTGCGGAACTTCACATGGCGCCTACAAATTTAGCCGCCCACCCACAGGTGATATTCTGGCAATCGATCGCATCAAAGAAATTCACCGCCGTATTCCTGGAACTCATCTGGTGATGCACGGTTCATCCTCGGTTCCCCAAGAATGGCTGCAAATTATTAATCAATACGGCGGCGAAATTCCTGAAACCTACGGTGTTCCAGTCGAACAAATTTGCGAGGGGATTAAGCACGGTGTGCGCAAAATTAATATAGACACCGATCTGCGCCTCGCCTCAACTGGCGCGGTACGTCGCTTCTTGTCGGAAAACCCATCGGCCTTTGATCCCCGTGCTTTCCTTAAAGAAACCACAATTGCAATGAAAGATATCGCTGTGGCTCGCTATGAAGCCTTTGGCACTGCAGGTAACGCCTCCAAGATCAAGGTGATGAGTTTAGATACCATGGCCGAGCGTTATATGCGTGGTGAGTTGGATGCTCAAATTAACTGACTCAGATCATGTATAGCTAGTTTAAAAAGGGCGCTTCGGCGCTCTTTTTTGTGCCTTTAAATCTGAGCTGGGAACGGATCAGTATCTGAACTGACCTTGTTGCAGTGCAAAGGATTAGCTAAAGGGAAGTCAAATAGCTAGCTGTTGGGTGATCCGTAACAAATGCCCGAATTTTAATCTCTTATCAACGTTGGGATAGGTATTAGCCCTAATCTATCGGTATAATCTGCACCAAGAGCTGTATAGCAGCGTATCTCTTTCATCCATGTTTCTCTTTTTATCCATAGGGTTTGTTATGTCAGAATTTGCCAATGTTAGCGTCAGCTTAGAAGCCAATGTCTATTTCGATGGCCAGGTGACCAGCCGCGCTATAGTCCTTGCCGACGGTACCCAGAAAACCCTTGGTGTGATGTTGCCTGGTGAGTATGAATTTGGCACCGAAGTCCGCGAGTTAATGGAAATTACGTCGGGTAAGTTGGATGTTCTGCTGCCCGGCGCAACAGAATGGCAGGCTTGCACTGGGGGCAGTGAATTCGGCGTTCCAGCGGCGGCGAAGTTTTCAGTTAGAGTGCAGCAGGTTACTAACTATGTCTGTTCATACTTTGCCTAGCATAAGAGCATAATCACTGAGCATCCCATCACCGTGACTAAAGACTCTCAATCTATAGATCAGCAACCGAATAACCCGCTGCACGGGCTTACCCTTGAGGCAGTGGTGACTCAGTTGGTAGATAGCTATGGGTTTCCCTACCTAGCCGAGAGAGTCAAGATTAACTGCTTTAAGAGCAATCCCTCGATAAAATCCAGTCTCAAGTTTTTGCGCAGGACTCTCTGGGCCCGTGAGCAGGTTGAGAAGCTCTATGTGGCAAAGTTTACTAGGTTTCCATCTGCAACGACCGCTAAGCGTCCTAACTCCGCTAAGGCCGAGTCCAAGCCCAACCCTTGGGCCTCTGGCGCCTTCAAAAAGTCATAAGGCCACCTTTTTTAACAATTCTTTAGGGCTAACTCAGCATTTAGTCAGCTAAAACTCTTGGGCCGGCCTAGTCGGCAAACACCTCTAAATATGGTCTACGTTTATAAGACTGACGAGTAGTTTCTCGTCAATAAAAAAACTATGCCTCAAGGCAAGGAGACCATTCGAATTCGAACGCCATGGCAATCATAATCGCCTCCGCCACATGATTCTGGACTGCTTTGTTTAAGCTTGCCCGTATTGTTCGCTGTGACCGAGCCAGCGTGCGATAAGTGGGTCTACGTTATGGGCATAATCCTGCAGCAACTTGATGGCCATGCGCTTAACCTCTGGTAGCAGATGAGCGTCGCGCTGCAAGTCGGCAATCCGGAACTGCATATCGCCAGTTTGGCGAGTTCCCAGAACTTCGCCCGGGCCGCGGATCTCAAGATCCTTTTCAGCGATCTTAAAGCCGTCATTGGTCTCGCGCATAATCTTTAGCCGCGCCGCGCCATTGCCCGACAGCGGTGCACTGTAGAGCAGTACACAGTGACTGCTCTGACTGCCACGACCAACCCGCCCGCGCAGCTGATGCAGTTGGGACAGGCCCAGGCGTTCGGAGTTTTCGATAATCATCAGGCTGGCATTGGGTACATCCACTCCCACTTCAATAACGGTGGTGGCTACCAGTAGATTGATCTCACCAGCCTTAAAGGCCTGCATCATCTGAACCTTTTCTTTCGGTTTGAGGCGACCGTGAATAAGCCCTACAGAGAGCTCTGAGAGCAGCAGCTGCAGTTCTTGAGCAGTGGCCTCTGCAGCCTGAGCTTCGAGCACGTCGGACTCTTCAATAAGGGTGCAGACCCAATAGGCCTGGCGACCATCCTGGCAGGAGGCGCGGACTCTTTCGATAACGTCGTTGCGGCGTAGTTCGTTGAGCACAACGGTCTCGATCGGCTTGCGCCCTGGGGGTAATTCATCGATTACCGAGCAGTCCAGATCGGCATAGGCGCTCATAGCCAATGTCCGAGGAATCGGTGTGGCAGTCATAATCAGCTGATGGGGAGTAGACCCCTCTTCATCGATTTCCGTGTCTATCACCGCGCCCTTTTTGCGCAGCGCCAAGCGCTGATGTACGCCAAAGCGATGTTGTTCGTCAATAATGGTTAGGCCCAAATTATGAAACACCACGGCCTCCTGAAACAGCGCATGGGTGCCTATAACAATCTGCGCACTGCCGTCGGCAATCGCCGCCAGCTGCACCTCTCGCGCCTTACCTTTTAACTTGCCTGTCAGCCAGGCGATACGAATACCCAGTGGCGCCAACCAAGTTTCAAAATTGACTCTATGCTGCTCGGCGAGAATCTCGGTAGGTGCCATCAATGCTGCCTGCATACCGTTGGCCACGGCCTGCACTGCCCCCAGTGCGGCAACCACTGTTTTACCCGCGCCCACATCACCCTGAATCAGACGTAGCATGGGTATGGGTTGGCTAATGTCGGCGCTGATATCGCCGGCAACACGCTGTTGAGCAGCGGTGAGAGTAAAGGGTAGTTGTGCTAAGAAGCGATCGGCCGCAGCTTGATTCGGCAGCAGTGCCGGGGCTGCTTGCAGTTGAATTTTTTGCCGCAGACGCAGCAGACTTAGATGGTGGGCAATTAACTCTTCGCTGGCTAAGCGCTGTTGCGCTGGGTGCTCGCCCTCTGCGAGAAGATTAATTGCCGTGCCCGGCGGCGGGTTGTGGAGCAGATGTAGGGCGTCGACTAAGGAATAATTGGAGTGACTATTAACCAGTTCCGCAGGTAGCCAGTCTTCAATGCTGTGTTGTTCCAGTAACCTTAACGCCTGACCGCAGAGATCGCGAATACGCTGTTGGGTCACGCCCTCGGTGGCCGGATAAATCGGTGTCAGGGTTTCGGCCAAGGCCGGTGGCTGCGCCTGATTGAGCAGCTGATATTCCGGGTGATACATCTCCAGCCCAGACTTTCCGCGGCGCACTTCGCCAAAGCAGCGCAATTTGGTACCCGGCTGTAAGCTCTGTTGCTGAGCCTGATTAAAGTGAAAAAAGCGCAGTGTCATCAGACCGCTGTGATCCTGTACCCGGCAGACCAAGCTTCGCCGGCGGCTAAAGACCACATCGCTGCCGCGAACTTCGCCTTCTATCACGACTTCGGTTAACGGTTGCACACCGCCTATAGGCGTAATTTTGGTGCGGTCTATATAGCGCAGCGGCAGATGAAAAAGAAGATCTTGGACTGAATAGAGGCCGAGCTTTTGCAGTTTGGCAGACAGCAGCGGACCGACTCCCCGAAGCTTTTCGACGCCGATACTATTTAGTGAAAGGGAGGTCATTAGCTGAGTGTAATCCCGGCAAGGTTGCTGTCAACATTGGAGTGCTGGAAAAACCCAATACTCAATTCACGTTAGAGTCTCACAAGCGCTATACTGAGCGTCGTTTGGTTGACCTAATCCGGTTCTGTAAGGGGCATATAGCGACCTTTGAATTGGCCTTGATGATAGCCAAAATACACCCTATAGGAAACATAGATTGAAAATATTATTTGCCGGCTGTGGCGATATAGGCAGTCGTAGCGCTGCCCGTCTGGCTGCTGATTTTGACTGTTTTGGCTTAAAGCGCAATCCACAGAGTCTAGCGGATTTTATTTCTCCTCTAGCCGGTAGCATGAGCGATCTGGATTTTATGGTAGAGGTCTTGAATCAGGGTTTTGATATCTTGGTAGCCACTTTAACCCCTGATGGATTTACCCCAGAGGCCTATCAGCGCGCTTATGTCGACAGTGCCAAAACACTGGCTACTGCCATGACCTTGACAACTGCTGTACCTAAACTAGTGATTTGGGTGTCGAGTACCAGCGTCTATGGTAATTGTAACGGTGGTTGGGTGAATGAGCAGTCGCCGACCAAAGCGCTAAGCTTTTCCGGCAAGTTGCTACTTGAAGCCGAGCAGCAGATCGCTGACTTATCTTGCGCGACAGTAATCGTAAGATTTTCCGGCATCTATGGGCCAGGGCGTACCCGTATGTTAGACCAAATCATTGCGGGTAGAGGCCGTCCGGCGGAGCCCCAGCAGTGGAGCAACCGCATTTACAGTGAGGACTGTGCCGGAGTCTTGGCACATTTGGTTCGCGCTTTTGAGGCAGGCAAAGTACTTGAAAGTCTTTATATAGCCACTGACTCCGCGCCGGTTACCCAGCACGATCTCCGTATATGGTTGGCACAGCAGTTGAAGGTGCAGCTGGAGGATGAGATTGTCGAGCAAAAAGCCATTCGCCGCTGCAGCAATCAGCGGCTCTTAGACAGTGGTTATGAATTCCTGTACCCCAGTTATAAAGAGGGTTATCAATCGTTGATTGATGCTCGCCTTAAATAACCAGAATACCATCCATCTCAACCTGAGCACCTTTGGGCAATTCGCTGACACCAATGGCGGCACGGGCTGGGTAGGGCTGTTGGAAATACTCGCCCATCACCTGATTGACTGTCGCAAAATTGCTCAGATCGGTAAGGAAGATATTGAGCTTAACTATATTGCTCAGATCACCACCAGAGGCGCCGCAGACTTCACTGAGGTTGTCGAATACCTGGCGGATCTGCACGCTGATATCGCCTTCGACTAATTCCATGGTTTCAGGGATCAGCGGGATCTGTCCGGATAAGTACACCGTGTTATTGACCTTTACGGCCTGGGAATAAGTACCGATAGCGGCTGGTGCTTTGTCTGTATGAATTACGGCTTTATTGGTCACGATCGTCTCCGAAGGTTGTCTGTGTAGCTGTTTAAGTAGCTGTTTAAGTAGCTGTCAGTTTTTAACTCTGTAAATACGGCGAACCTGTTTTAGTCCCCGAGCCCGTCGCAGTATATCGGCTAAGTGAATGCGGTCGCGAACTGTAAGTACGACATCCACTATGCTGGTAAAGGCATCTTTTTCGTCTACGCTTACATGCTCAATAGTGGCGTCTGCCTTGGTCATGCGTGATGCCAGTGCCGCAATAAAGCCTCGCTCCGGTGTAATCTCGACCTTCAACTCCACCGGGAATTCGCCCTTGGGCTTGTTTGACCAGCTCAGGGCCATACACTTCTCTGGATTATTGCGAATCTCAGATAGATTACGGCAGGTCTCTAGATGGATTACCAGCCCTTTTCCCGGGGAAATATGACCGAGGATCGGATCTCCTGGAATCGGGTGGCAACAGCGCGCATATTGCAGCAGCAGTCCATCGGAGGCGTCGATCATAATCGGCAGTGTCGACTTCTTATTCTCTTCTAAAGGTTTGCGCTTGTTTTCCGGCACCAGCACATTGGCGACGGCAAATGGCACACGATTACCGAGACCGATCTGCTGCAGAATATATTCAAATGTCGAGGCACCGGTATCTTTTAACAGGCGTTTGATCTGGGATTTCTTCAGCTCTTTGTAGCGAGTGCCAAGACGGTTAAGAGCTTGGTCGAGTAGTCGTTTGCCTAGATCTACAGATTCATCATGCTGCTGATTCTTGAGATAGTGGCGAATGGCGCTGCGCGCTTTGGCCGTGACAACAAAGTTTAGCCAGTTGGGATTTGGTTGGGCTTCTTCGGCGCTAATAATTTCAACGCGTTGGCCGCTCTCCAACTGTTCTGACAGGGGCGTTAGCTGACCGTCGACGCGGCATGCGATGCAGCTATTGCCCAATCCGGTGTGCACTGAATAGGCGAAATCGATGGCCGTGGCGCCGCTGGGCAGTTCAATAATTTTGCCGTTGGGGGTGAAAACATAGACTTCATCCGGGAACAGGTCGGCTTTGACATGTTCAAGAAACTCCAGTGAGTCTCCCGCCTGCTGCTGCATCTCCAATAGGCCCTGAATCCATCGTGCTGCCCGTCGTTGATTGACGTCCGCGGTCTGTCTGCCAGCTTTGTATTCCCAGTGGGCGGCAATACCATAGCTGGCCATGGCTTCCATTTCCACGGTGCGGATCTGCACTTCAATGACCACGCCGTGCATGCCCACCAGTACTGTGTGCAGTGATTGGTAACCGTTGGCTTTGGGTATGGCGATGTAATCTTTAAATTCGCCGGGCACCGGCTTAAACATATTGTGGATCATGCCGAGGGTGCGGTAGCAGTCGTCGACACTGGTAACAACTAGGCGAAAAGCGAAGACGTCCATAATGTCACGAAAGGAGCGCTTCTTCTCACGCATTTTGCGGTAGATGCTCCAGAGGTGTTTTTCGCGACTTTTAACTGTGGCTTCGACGTTTTCTTGCTCAAGGCGTATTTCCATGGACTGGTGAATTTCAGCGACCACTTCTTTGCGATTTTTTTTCGCGGCTTTCATGGCCTCCCGCAGGCGCCGGTGACGCAGGGGATACATGGCGGCAAAGCCAAGGTTTTCCAGTTCGAGACGTATATCATTGATGCCGAGGCGCTGGGCGATGGGCGCGTATATATCCAGGGTTTCTCGGGCGATTCTGCGGCGCTTAGTTGGCGATAGCACACCCAGGGTACGCATATTGTGCAGGCGGTCGGCGAGCTTAACCAAGACCACGCGAATATCCCGAGACATGGCTAAAGTCATTTTTTGAAAGCTTTCGGCCTGCTGTTCGGCTTTGGATTGGAACTCGATGCCGGTGAGTTTACTGACACCGTCCACCAGATCTGCAACGGGACGACCGAAGCGTCGACTAATCTGACCTTTGGTGACGCCTGTGTCTTCAATCACATCGTGGAGCATGGCAGCCATAAGGCTTTCATGATCCATATGCATATCAGCGAGAATATGGGCTACTGCGAGGGGATGCGTAATATAAGGGTCGCCACTTTGACGCAGCTGGCCCTCATGGCACTTTTCAGCAAAGGTATAAGCCCGCTCGACACGGCGGACTTCTTTAACTTCGAGGTAGTAAGAGAGTTTGTCTAGCAGTAATCGCAGCGCCAAATGGCTCTCTCCCTGAAAACAAATAAAACCTTAAACAGTAGGCTCTTCTGGTGCCGCTGGAGTCTCTGGTGTTTCAGCTGTAGGAGCTTCGGCCGTGTTAGTTGCTTCTGCTGCCATAGCAGCTTCGAGTGCGGCAGCCAGGTCAGGCTCTACAGCCTCTTCAGGATCAGCAGCGCCTTCAGGAGCCAGAGCCGCTTCGATTGCTGCGATAACCGCTGCATCAGCATCCATTTCTGGCTCATCTTCGGATGCATCAAGAATTTCGTAGTCTTGAGGCTTTTCAGTAAGAATAGCGGCTGTAACTAAACCCGCTTCGATTTCGCGCAGAGCAATAACGGTTGGCTTGTCATTCTCTTCAGGAACTAAGGCAGGACGTCCGCCAGTGGCAATTTGACGAGCACGTTTGGAGCCAATCATGACTAGTTCAAAACGATTATCAACATGATCCAAACAATCTTCTACAGTAATGCGAGCCATTTTTAATTCCGCCGGGGTGAATAATTTTAACTTAAGCGCAGCCCAATGCTGCCGAGTCGCCCAGTTTACCTAAAGCGCGGGGCTACGACAATAAACTCGGCAGAATAACTTTCCCTTTAGCGGTGCCAGGACAACTCGCCGGTGCGTCTCTGAGGTGATTCGCTGAGTGGCGCTATGCTAATAGATCTGAGATCAAAGCTTCCTGGCCGGAAACCGGCAGGCGACAGTGTTGCGCGCTGACAATCGACATCATCTGTTGCAGGGCTCTATCAAAATCGTCATTCACTACCAGAAAGTCAGCTTCAACATAGTGGCTCATCTCGTCTGTAGCCGCGGCAACGCGCTTCTCTATCACCTCTGCATCGTCCTGGCCGCGCTTGTGCAGGCGTTCCCGCAGGGCTTTTTTTGACGGCGGCAGGATAAAAATACTGGTGCTTTCTGGGAACAGTTTGCGTACCTGAGCGGCACCCTGCCAGTCGATTTCAAGAATCACATCTTCGCCGCTGGCTAAGGTGTCGGCAACCCACTGCTGTGAGGTACCATAAAAATTACCAAATACTTCGGCATGTTCTAGAAAGGCACCCTGCTCAATCATCTCGATAAACTGTTCGCGGGAGGTGAAGTGGTAGTTCACCGCATCCACTTCGCCTGGGCGACTATCCCGAGTGGTATGGGAGATAGAGGCTTTGATATTGTTCATATTGTTGAGCAGTTCTGCAACCAAGCTAGTTTTACCGGCACCGGAAGGGGCGGAGATAATAAAGAGAATACCTGTTGCCATATGTTTTACGGTTCCGTTGCTTGAGAGATCTAAACGATTCTGCAGAGTTTACAGTAGCGAGAAAATTATTCCAGATGCCTGCCGGTTTCACAGGCATTTTTATCTGCAGCTAACTGGGCGAAACCCTCAGGATCAAAGATCCGATTTAAGCAGCCGGCGAGGCGAATGCCAGCCATAAGCAAGCGCTTTTTCAGCAGCGGCTTGGTGCGATCAACATAGCGTTGATCGATCCTGATGGGCCCCTTTGTCACTGGCTGGCCAAATTCATACACTTGTGCGCGCAACCTTTTCGACTCTTTGGCCCAGTCTAAAAAACTGTCGCGTTGCCAGTTGTGTCTCTGTTGCGCGGTACTCACATTGATTAGGGTGCTGTATTGTTCGACGCTTAATGTCTCATCTTTAATCAGGCCAGTATCCCAGACCCAATGTAAGTTGCGGCGTTTATTGTTACCCAGCCACTTAATTGGCGCACGATTACCGCCGAGATCACTATAGCGACCCACGTGCAGTGGTTGGTGAATATCCCCGGCCATATGCAGAAAAAAACTCAGTGCTTCGCGGCGTTGCTGCTTGCCGGTGCGGGGGTCTCTCAGTTGACTATAGGATTCATTGAGGGCGCTGAGCACATCGCCTTTGCGACTGCGATGGAGATCGGCAAAGCGTTGTTGATCTTTGATATTGATATAGTGCCAGGGCTTGGTATGTGACCATTTTTGCGAGCCGCGAATTTGATCGGGCCAGAGGACCAACTCTGATAGCCCGCTGTCGCCACTGATTTGAGCCAGCGCGGACGCAGTTTTTTTACTCAGATGTTTTTCTGCAATGGCCACAGTAATACGGTGACCATCGACGCCAAAAGCCACGCTCTGGCCACTGCTAATTGCCAGCAAAAAAACCACAGCAACAGAGAAACAGTTTCCGGCGAAGCTATCAGAGCCCATACGTCTGTTTCTCCCTGTAGATTGTCTATTCAATATTTTGGATCTGCTCACGCATTTGTTCTATCAGTACTTTTAATTCTACTGATGCCTGAGTGGTGACACCGGCAATGGATTTTGAGCCCAGAGTGTTGGCTTCGCGATTGAGTTCCTGCATCAGAAAATCCAGACGCCTACCTATGGATTCTTTGCCGGTTAAGACGCGGCGGATCTCGCTGATATGGGCCTCCAGACGATCCAGCTCTTCGTCTACGTCAGTGCGATTGGCAATAATCACCATCTCTTGCTCAAGGCGATCTGCATCAAACTGCTCTTTTAGTTCGCTGAGCTTTTGCTCAAGGCGCTTGCGCTGATCGCTGAGAATAGAGGGCAGATGCTCACGGACAATAACTAATTGCTTTTCGATGCCCAGCAGTCGCTGCTCAATCATCTCTGCCAGCTTGTCGCCCTCGCGCTTGCGTCCTTTGAGCAGTTGCTCCACGGTGGCTCTATAGGTTTCGGTGGCGGCCTGGTGCAGAGCTTCAGCATCTACAGTCTGCTCCTGAAGAATGCCGGGCCAGCGCATAATTTCTAGAGGTGAAATAGGCGCTGGAGACTGCATTTCGGCGCCTATGGATTCAGCCATGGCGATCATGCGCTTGGCCAGTTCTAGATCTGCTTCGAGACTGGCATCAGCATTGTTAAAGGCCAGTTGCAGGGAGCAATCAACCTTGCCGCGACTGAGCTTCTTGCGAGCGATTTCACGTAGGGGCATCTCAATAGGGCGCAGGCTGTCGGGCAGGCGAAAGCCGGTTTCGAGAAAGCGGTGATTAACAGAGCGCAGTTCACAGGTAACTGAACCCCAACTGAACTCTGTGCTGCAGCGGGCAAATGCGGTCATACTCCGGGCCATGGTGTCTCCAGTAGAAAAATATACGGTGGGTCATGGTAACAAAGGCGGTCAACTGGTTGGTAGATTTGCTACACTTTGCGCCACTTTTATTTCATTAGCACTCGAACTAGGTAAAAACTATGACTCGACCCAGTGGCCGACGCCCAGAGCAACTTCGACAAGTAAAAATAACGCGCGATTTCACCTGTCATGCAGAGGGCTCTGTACTGATTGAATTTGGCAAAACCAAAGTCATCTGTACTGCCAGTGTAACGCCCGGTGTGCCAAGATTTTTGCGCGGTAAAGGCGAAGGTTGGGTAACCGCTGAATATGGCATGTTGCCCCGTTCCACCGGTTCAAGAATGGATCGCGAAGCGGCACGCGGCAAGCAAGGCGGCCGCACCCAGGAAATTCAGCGCTTGATTGGCCGCTCTCTTAGAGCCGCCGTCGATATGAAAAAGCTTGGCGAGCATACCATCAATATTGATTGCGACGTGATTCAAGCGGATGGCGGTACTCGTACTGCTGCTATTACGGGCGCCTGTGTTGCTATGGTCGATGCGATTCGTCACCTGCAGCGTAAAAAAGCGATTCTTGATGATCCTCTGCTTACCATGATTGCCTCAGTTTCTGTAGGTATTTATAAAGGTATGCCGGTACTGGACTTGGATTATCCAGAAGACTCTAAAGCTGAAACCGATATGAATGTGGTGATGAACAGCGAGGGCGGCTTTATTGAAGTTCAGGGCACTGCTGAGGCAGCCCCCTTTAGCGAAGATGAGTTGAGCGCCATGTTAGCGCTGGCCAAGCAGGGTATCGCCGATTTAGTGCGAGTGCAGAAGATGGCACTAGCTCAATAGAACTTGCCCACACCAACAGCAGTGATGACTATTATGACAACTGAAAATAATTACAAAACCCTGTTTATCGACAATGGCTTGCGCAGTGGCGCACTTAAATTTGGCGAGTTCAGGCTAAAGTCTGGCCGTGTCTCACCGTACTTCTTTAATGCCGGTCAATTTTATACGGGTCGCGCCCTGGCCGAATTGGGCCGCAGCTATGCGGCGGCTATTATCGAGTCAGGTATTGAGTTTGATGTATTGTTTGGCCCAGCCTATAAAGGTATTACCTTGGCGGCAGCCACCTCAATCGCTCTCGCCGATCATCATGATCGTGACGTGCCCTACTGCTTCAACCGCAAAGAGGCAAAGAATCATGGCGAAGGCGGCACCATGGTCGGCGCACCTCTCGAAGGTCGAGTATTGATAATCGATGATGTGATAACCGCAGGCACGGCGATTCGCGAAGTGATGCAAATTGTCGAGAGTGCCGGTGCTTCAGCGGCCGGTGTGGTGATTGGTTTGGATCGTAAAGAAAAGGGCAAGTCTGAGCTGTCGGCGATTCAGGAAGTGGAGCGAGATTTCTCAATCCCAGTGGTGGGTATTGTCGATATTGGCGATATTATCGACTACCTGAAAACCAAGCCTGAGAATGATGCGTTGATTGCTGCGATTGAAGGTTATAGAGAGCAGTACGGCGTCTAGCTAAAACACTGTTAGTGCGGAGCTGCTAATGACAGCGGCGCACTAACAGCTTGTCTCTGGATATTATTCAAACATGGCGGCAGTCAATAACTGCCACTGTTCCTGCCAGTTCCGCGTTGGCGCAGCCTTAAACTGACTGCGCACAAATTGACTTATTTTTCCGTCGGCACTGCAGAGCATCAGGTTCGCTGCAGTGGCCACTGGCACCTGTAATTTTAAACCGTCGCGGATTTCTGCTTCACGGAGTATCTGCTTGAGCTGTGATTCCAGGCGATCGAAAAACTGTTGGACTCGATCATGCAGTCGCGCCGTCTCACCTGTAAGAGCATCACCATTGAGGATGCGCGTGATACCCGGGTTTTTCTCAGAGAACGCCAGCACTAAACTAAGAATGCGGTAGCATTGATTAATCGGGTCTGGCTCGTCGCTGACAATACCGCGCACCCGGGCAAAAATGGTTTCGTCAATAAAATCGATCAGTCCTTCATACATGCGGGTTTTACTGGGAAAGTGGCGGTAGAGCGCCGCTTCAGACACCCCCACTTCAGCGGCCAACGCCGCAGTGGTAATTCGTCCACCACCTGAATGTTCAAGCATGCGAGCTAGGGCCTGGAGAATTTCCTGGGCGCGGGTGCCGGGTTTTTTAGCCATTAAGCGGTTTCCTCTTCACTGTTATCACAGTTTGTTATTAGGGTGCCGACGCCTTCGTCGGTAAAGATTTCTAGCATGACCGCATGTTCCACTCGGCCGTCGATAATATGGGCGCTGTTTACGCCGGCCTTAACGGCGTCTAGGGCGCAGCGAATTTTTGGCAACATGCCTCCATAAATGGTTTCGTCAGCAATCAGTTCATTGACACGATTGGTGGTCAGGCCTGTGAGGATCTCACCGCTCTTGTCTTTTAAGCCAGCGACATTGGTCAGTAATATCAGTTTTTCAGCGCCCAGCACTTCGGCCATTTTGCCGGCGACGAGGTCGGCGTTGATATTGTAAGACGAACCGTTTTCGCCCACGCCTATGGGCGCTATTACGGGAATATATCCGCCATCCACCAGCATATTGATCACGCTGATATCAATCGATGCCACTTCGCCCACCTGGCCTATATCGATAATTTCCGGCGCCGACATATCGGGAGTCTTATGGGATACCACAAGTTTTTTGGCTCTAATCAGCTGGCCATCTTTGCCAGTGACACCAAACGCTCTGCCGCCTGCGGCACTAATCATATTGACGATTTCTTTGTTTACGGTGGCACCTAGGACCATTTCTACAACATCCATGGTCTTGCTGTCGGTGACGCGCATGCCATCGATAAATTTCGATTCGATAGACAGGCGCTCAAGCAGCTCGCCGATCTGTGGGCCGCCGCCGTGAACCACTACTGGATTGATGCCAACCGCTTTCATTAGGACTATATCTCTGGCAAAGCTGAGTTTTAGCTTGTCGTCGCCCATGGCATTGCCGCCGTATTTTACGACTACGGTCTTACCCGAAAAGCGCTGGATATAGGGTAATGTGCGAGCGATCACTTCTGCTGTGGTCTTGGCTTCTGTGCTAGATAATGACATATTAAATATATTCTTTTATGTTATTGATAAAGGGCGACAGCTGTTTGCGGAATACTGCCTTGACCTCGGCCATGGCATGTTCATCGTCGGCTTCAAATCTCAGAGTTAGGTTTGCTGAGGTGTTTGACGCTCTAATAAGTCCCCAAGCGGTCGGGTATTCTACACGTAATCCGTCGAGACAGATGATATGTGCCTGAGGGAACTGGCAGCCAGCCGAGAGGGTTTTCATAAGCTCAAATTTTTCGTCTTCACTCGCTGGCAGCAAAATCTCAGCAGTGGAGACGCTGGTCTCCAGTTCGTCGATAACCTGGTCTAGGGTTTGTTGTCGCGCACAGAGAATCTCCAGTAAGCGCACCGCTGCATAGAGTCCGTCATCAAATCCCCGCCAGCGGTCATTAAAGAAAATATGGCCGCTGAATTCGCCCCCCAGAGGGGAATTGTTATCGTGGACCTGTTTTCTTACGTGGGCATGGCCGGTCTTGCACATAATCGGATTGCCGCCGTGGTGACGAATAATATCTGCCAGGCGACTGCTGCTCTTAACGTCAAAGACAATATCTGCACCAGGCTGGTTGGCGAGTACGTCTCGGGCGAAGATCATCATCAGCTGATCGGGCCAGACGATTCTTCCGCGACCAGAGATAACCACCACGCGATCACCATCGCCATCAAATGCTAGGCCCAGTTCGGCTTGTTGGTCGATAACTAGGCGCTGCAGATCCACAAGATTTTTTTCATCTGCTGGGTTCGGCTGGTGATTCGGAAATGAGCCGTCGATATCACAGTAAAGGGGAAAGGCCAGACAACCAAGGCGGTCAAATAGCTGAGTTGCAATGGGGCCTGGCACGCTATTGGCGCCATCGATAACCAGTTTAAAGGATTTGTCCAGCCTGCTGATTTCGACAATGTGATCAAGATACTGGCTGACTATATCGCTTTCTACAACGCTCCCGGCTGCCTGCTCACGACGGGGTGTTTCATTGCGCATCATTGGTATCAATCGCTGCAGCGTTTCTCCAGAAATAACCTGATGCTGGAGAATGATTTTAAAGCCATTGTAGGTTGCTGGGTTATGACTTGCAGTGACCATGATGCCATTGCCGCTCTGGTTGCCGTGGTGCACGGCAAAATTGAGCGCTGGTGTGGTTATTTCGCCTAGATCGATCACATTGCAGCCACAGGCTACCAAGCCCTCCTTAAGGGCTGAGGCCAGGCGCATTGAACTCAGGCGTGCATCGCGACCTACATAGACTGAAGGTTTTGATGGCCTGTCGCATATCAAGGTGCCAAGCGCTCGGCCAAGACCTTTCGCAAACTGGGGATTTATCTCGCTGTCCGCAAGGCCTC
The DNA here is from genome assembly GCA_000511875.1 of Gammaproteobacteria bacterium MOLA455. GTDB lineage: Bacteria > Pseudomonadota > Gammaproteobacteria > Pseudomonadales > Porticoccaceae > HTCC2207. The sequence goes on along the minus strand of AZIN01000001.1, from coordinate 1,513,540 downwards.
GGATATCATAGTCGCGAAACACTAGTTCCGGAATATGCGCCGTGCTGAGGTTTTCTGTTTCTTCTACTAGATCCATTTTAAGTGGCAACAGGCTGGCGAGGCACTCGCTAACCGAGCTGTTCAGTTATAGCGGCGACAATGTCGCGAGCCAGTTGCGTTTTGCTCCTTATACTAAAGGTCTTGCTGGTGTCTGCGCTGATCCACCAAGCTTCATTATTATCACTGTTAAAGCCCACATCGCTGCGCGACACATCGTTGGCGACTATCGCGTCTAGACCTTTGCGCTGGAGTTTACCTAGTGCATAACGCTCTACGTCCTGAGTCTCAGCGGCAAAACCCACGACAAAAAGGTTTTTATATTCAATCGCTGCGGCACTGACAATATCCACATTTTTTTCCAACTCAAGGGTTATGGCATCCGCGTGTTTCTTCATTTTCTGAGTAGCAACAGTCACTGGGCGGTAGTCGGCCACTGCGGCGGCAGCAATCAGAATGTTTGCATCGGCGCAGGCGCTCATGGTGGCGCTGTGCATATCGGCGGCAGAAATCACTGGGATTACTTTACAGCCCTCTGGTGGCTCAAGATTGACCGGCCCGGAGATCAGTGTGACCTCTGCGCCAGCTTCAATAGCAGCCTCGGCTAGGGCATAGCCCATTTTTCCGGAGCTATGGTTGCTGATATAGCGCACCGGATCAATTGCTTCGCGTGTGGGTCCGGCGGTAATCACCAGTTTCTTGCCGCTCAGTTGCAGTGAGGCAAAGCAAGCGGCAACCTGCTCAACCAACATGTCAGGTTGCTGCATGCGCCCTGGGCCAATATCGCCGCAGGCTTGGCTGCCGCTGTCGGGACCAAATATCTTCACCAGACGCTGGCTGAGTTGTTTCATATTGGCTGTGGTGGCCGGATGCGACCACATGCCTTGGTTCATGGCTGGAGCTACAGCAACTATAGCTGGTGTCGCCAGATAGATGGCATTTAACAAGCTGTTGGCCCGACCGTGGACCATGGAAGCAATAAAGTCCGCTGTAGCTGGCGCGATCAAAACGAGGTCTGCCCAACGGGCCAATTCAATATGGCCCATGCCAGCCTCGGCCTCTGGATCCAATAGGTCGGCATGTGCGGGATGAGCAGAGAGGGCTTGCAAAGTCAGTGGGCGAATAAATTCTTCGGCACCTGGTGTCATCACTACGCGAACCTCAGCACCGGCGTCCTGTAATCGCCTGACGACTTCGGCACTTTTATAAGCAGCTATGCCGCCACTGACGCCGACTATTATTCGTTTGTTTGAAAGGGTGCTCATTAATCGTCCGGACAGCTCAGATAAAGGCTGTAAGATACCATTAAGAGCAGGATTTCTGTAGCAAAAAATAAGGACTTACTATGGCTATAAGCCACTGGCCGGTGAATGAACGGCCGCGAGAGAAGTTAATTCTTCGGGGGGCGTCGGCACTTTCTGACGCTGAGTTATTGGCAATTTTTCTGCGCACCGGCCTGCCGGGAATCACCGCAATTGATCTCGCGCGAGATCTAATCAAGGATTTTGGCGGTCTCGGAGCCTTGATCAGCTCAGATCACACGACCTTCTGCAAAGCTAAAGGCGTGGGCACAGCCAAGTTTGTCCAGCTCAAGGCGTCGGTGGAGTTGACCCGACGATACCTTCAGGAGCAGCTTGAAGGTCAGCCTGTGTTTACCAGTCCGGAAAAGGTCAGCGACTATCTCTCGGTGCAGATGCGCGATTACAAGCGCGAGGTGTTTATGATGCTGTTGTTAGACAGCAAGCATCAGCTGATTGATACCCACGAGCTATTTCAGGGCACTCTTGATGCAGCCAGTGTTCATCCCCGGGAAGTTGTGGCTCGTGCGCTGCGCAAGAATGCCGCGGCGGTGATTGTTGCCCATAATCATCCTTCGGGATTGGCTGAGCCCAGTCAGGCTGATATAGCTATAACTCGGCGTTTAAAGCAGGCGCTTAATCTGGTTGAGATCCGCTTGCTCGATCATCTGATTATTGGCCGTGGCGAGGTTGTCTCATTGGCCCAGCGTGGCAATTTATAAGCTTATGCCAATTAAATCCCCCAATAGCTACTAATCCGGCGATTTGATTTGATTCAGATAGGCCTTTCTGGTATAAATTGCGCCCCTTTGCAGGAGGGTCCTGCAACTAGGGTTAGATATCCAGAATTCACGTGTTGAGCGGATTATGATTCGGTCATCACAATTGCAATCAGAGGCAGTAGAAATGTCCAGAGTATGTCAAGTCACAGGCAAGCGCCCAATGGCTGGAAACAATGTATCTCACGCGAAAAACAGAACACGTCGACGCTTTGAGCCAAACCTTCATTCCCACCGTTTTTGGGTTGAAGGCGAAAAACGCTTTGTTAAGCTTCGTGTATCTACTAAAGGTATGCGCATCATTGACAAAAAAGGTATTGAAATTGTCTTGTCTGAGCTTCAGGCTCGTGGGCAGAAGGTCTAAGGAGACTACTGATGGCTAAATCAGCGAGAGAAAAGATTCGTTTGGTATCCAGTGCTGGCACTGGACACTTTTACACTACAGATAAAAACAAGCGCAATATGCCTGAGAAAATGGAGATCAAGAAGTATGATCCCACTATCCGAAAGCATGTGATCTACAAAGAAGCCAAGATTAAGTAAGCGGCCTCTAGCTTGTCGAAAAATCCTGCCGGTTGGCGGGATTTTTTTTGTCTGGTCCTTTTAGCGTGCGCTTTCTGGCTCTCAGTATGCGCCTCCTCGCTTTGGTTCGCTCAGCAGAGTCTATTGAGTTGAGCTCTGTGCGCAGGTAAGTCCTATCGTTACCTGGTACTTTATTCGGAGCATAAAAAAACCCGATAATTTCTTATCGGGTTTTTCATAACTTACTGATTTGCTTTAAAGCATAATCAGAAATTAGTCGGCAACTACGTTCTCAGCTTGAGCGCCTTTCTGACCTTGAGTAACTTCCATCGTTACCGCTTGGCCTTCTTTCAGAGATTTGAAGCCATCAGCTTGGATTGCGCTGTGGTGAACAAATACGTCACCGCCGCCTTCTTGCTCGATGAAACCAAAACCTTTACTGTCGTTGAACCACTTAACAGTGCCAGAAACTCTATCCGACATAACTAACCTCACTTATAAAAAATTGTGTACCGTTTAAGGCATTTAAAATATCCAGCCTCGTAACGGGGCTAGCCTACACCATTATAGTAGAACTGATTTTGCATTACGCAACAGTCATAATATAAAGGCATTACTGTTTCAACAGACACTAAAGTGTGCAACCGTCAATTCAGACCGCGCAGTGTATTGGGTTTTTCTTGATTTGGCTAATATTTGCGCTGTCTTTAATCAAATAAACCGCTATTTTGATCAATTTTTAACCATTTTTCATAATTTAGGGCAAGATTCAGGGCCGAAATGGTGTGATTAGTCGTTTTTAGTTGTCGGCGGGTTACTTTGTGGACGGATTTATTGGGGTCAAAAAATGTTCTTCCAACTCCCGAAACGGGTTTAAATCTAAAACTCGATGCTACTATGCCGACCTTAGGCAAACGGCCAAGGAGCCTGTACTTACTTTTACTTAATTTTTATCACTTAAAAAGACCAAAAAGGATCAATTAAGATGTTACCCCAGCCTATTATTGAGCAGCTAGTCGCCATCGTTGGTGAGTCGAGATTACTGCTCGAAGTCGACGATTTGCAGCGCTTTGGCGTTGATCGCACGATGCTGTGGCAAGCGGCACCCTGCGGGGTGGTTTTGCCGGGAACGGTTGAAGAGGTGCAGTCTATTGTGCGACTTGCCAATCAGTACAATTTGGCCATTGTGCCCTCGGGTGGCAGGACGGGTCTAAGTGGCGGTGCTGTGGCAAAGGATGGCGAGCTGGTAGTGGCCCTTGATCGAATCAATCAAGTGATTGAATTTAACCCAGTGGATCGCAGCGTCAAAGTGGGTGCTGGGATGATCACTGGGCAGCTGCAACAATTTGCCGCGGAGCGGGGACTTTGTTACCCAGTGGATTTTGCCTCTTCGGGCTCCAGCCAGATTGGCGGCAATATAGCGACCAACGCTGGCGGCATTAAAGTGATCAAGTACGGTATGACACGCAACTGGGTTGCCGGCCTTAAGGTGGTCAACGGTGCCGGCGACCTGTTTGAGCTAAATAAAGGCTTGGCAAAAAATAATACCGGTTACGATCTGCGCCATCTCTTTATTGGTTCCGAAGGAACACTAGGGCTGATTTGTGAGGCTACGATCCAGCTAGCTCCTGCGCCGCTGGAATCATCAGTGATGGTGTTGGGAATTGAATATTTTCCTGAGATTGTCGATGTACTGACCTGCTTTAGTCACGCTCTGGATCTCAGTGCCTTTGAATTTTTCTCTCAGCAGGCCCTGGACAAGGTTCTAGCTCATCGCGGGCACGCCGTACCGTTTCAGACAGAGACCGCTTTTTATGCCCTGCTTGAGTTCGAACACAGCAGCCCAGATGTGGTGGATAAGGCCATGGAATTGTTTGAACACTGTGTCGATAAGGGCTGGGTGATGGATGGGGTTCTCAGCCAAAGTTTGTCTCAGGCGAAAAGTCTGTGGAAATTGCGTGAGGATATTTCCGAGACGCTGTGGCAGTGGCAGCCCTATAAAAACGACATCTCAGTGCGTATTTCACGCATGGCAGATTTTCTTGGAGAGGTTGATCAGCTGGTTATGGAGCAGTATCCGGATTTTGAAATAATCTGGTATGGCCATATAGGGGACGGCAACCTGCACCTTAACATTCTTAAGCCAGAGGTTCTTTCGGTAGATCAGTTCCATAGCAAATGTGTTAATGTCAATTCTTTGATTGGGCAGTTATTGGCAAAGTATGAAGGCAGTGTTTCTGCTGAACACGGGGTCGGGTTACTGAAGAAAGATTACCTTCACTACTCCCGATCTGAAGTGGAAATGGATATGATGCGTAGTATTAAGCGAGCCTTCGACCCCAACCATATTATGAATCCGGGCAAGTTGTTTGACTGTTGAGTAGCCCCCTGAGCTAGAAGAGTAAATCCCATGATCATTAATGACGATGTTAGCGACTCGGAGTTTCTCGACCCCTCGTTAGCAGAGCGCAAAAATCTCGCATTCCTTGTTTATATACTCCAGGGCTTTGGCTTCCTCACTGGAGGATTAACCTGGATTGCGGCAATGATGGTCAATTATATTAAGCGCGACAGTGTTCGAGGCACCTGGCTGGAGACTCATTTTCGCTGGCAATTGAATACCTTTTGGTATGGATTGCTGTGGTGGATCGTGGGATTAATATCCTGGCTACTGTTACTTGGCTGGCTGGTCTGGGGGATTCTTACTCTGTGGGCTATTTACCGAGTGGTTAAAGGTGCACTGCTACTTAATGACAACAGGTCAATTATTTTCTAAGTAACTTTTGAGCTATTTCTCGGCCCTCTTATCCCGCTCTCTTATCCCGCTCTCTTGTCTTATTCTAAGGAAATCCAATGTCAGATTACATCCATATTGTCGACGGCACGCCCCTGTCATTGCCTCTAGGAAAAATTGTCTGCGTCGGCAGAAACTATGCCGAGCACGCAAAAGAGCTGAATAATCCGATTCCCACCGAGCCGGTACTGTTCATTAAGCCGAGCACAGCTCTTTGCTCACTGGACGGGCCAGTGGCAATTCCCACAGCCTGGGGCTCCTGTCACTTTGAGGCGGAGATGACCATTTTAATTGGTCAGTCTCTCAGCAATTGTTCTGAGCAGCAGGCAGCCTCCGCTATTGCTGGTATTGGCATAGCTCTGGATTTAACATTGCGCGATTTACAGGCTGAGCTGAAACAGAAAAGTCTGCCCTGGGAGAAAGCCAAGGCCTTTGATGGGGCCTGTCCCACATCCGTATTTGTGACATCGCCGGTGGCGGAGTTGCAGGACCAGCAGATTCAGCTGCGTCAAAATGGCGAATTAAAACAGGATGGCAGCAGCGCCGATATGCTGATCCCGGTGTTGCCGCTGTTGGTCTATATCAGTCAGTTCTTCACCTTGCAGCCAGGCGACATTGTGCTCACAGGTACCCCAGCTGGCGTTGGACCTTTGGCCTTAGGTGATGAGCTGCAACTGAGTCTGTCAAATAACATTAATCTATCCTCTACTATAGTAAAAAGAATTTAATATGAAATTGGCACCGGGAATTTACAAACATTACAAAGGCAATCTCTACGAAGTCATTGGCGTCGCCCAACATAGCGAGACAGAGGAAATGATGGCGGTTTACAAAACACTCTATGGGGATTTCAGTCTCTGGGTTCGCCCCCTGACTATGTTTATGGAAACCCTTGATATTGGGGGTAAAACCGTTGCCCGCTTCGAATTCATTGAGGCCACTACCTAATCATGTTGTATGTTACCGCTGGAGTATCGATTGCCGATAGCGAAATTGAGTTATCGGCGGTGCGCTCCCAGGGCCCTGGTGGGCAGAACGTCAACAAAGTTTCCTCAGCGATTCATCTGCGCTTTGATGTAAAGCAATCATCGCTCCCGGATTTATTTAAGCAGCGACTGCTGAGACTCCGTGACCAGCGCATCTCCAAAGAGGGGGTGATTGTTATCAAGGCGCAAACTACCCGCAGTCAGGAAAAGAATCGTCAGGAAGCACTGGATCGACTGGTGCAGCTTCTGGTTGAAGTGAGCTATACGCCAAAGGTTCGTCGGCCCACCAAGCCCACCAAGGGCTCCCAGCGTCGGCGTATGGATAAAAAGTCCCTGCACGGCAAGCAGAAGTCTCTGCGTTCAAAAGTCTCTCCGGACTGAGCTCATCAGTGTAAACTCCGCGCAACTCAGCTAACGGTTGCCCCCAATGTCCGAATTGAAAACTCATCCCTTTGATAGTCTTAGCCCCGATTTGTTGATCGACGCTGTTGAGAGCGCCGGTTTCGTCAGTGACGGACGTCTGTTGGCACTGAATAGCTATGAAAATCGGGTCTATCAGGTGGGCATCGAAGACGAGACACCGATGATCGCCAAGTTCTATCGCCCGGCTCGTTGGAGTCGTGAGCAAATTCTTGAAGAGCACGAATTTTGTTTTCAGCTGGTGGACCAAGAATTGCCAGTGGTGCCGCCATGGTGCAATGCAGAGGGCAATAGCTTGAGTGAATTCGGTGGCTTTAGTTTTGCTCTTTTTCAACGCAAAGGCGGTCGCGCGCCAGAGTTGGATAACCTCGACAATCTATTTATTCTTGGCCGATTGATGGGACGCATTCATGGCATCGGCGCCACCAAGCCGTTTAAATATAGGCCCAAGTTAAGTAGCAAAGCCTTTGGCTGGAATTCCTATAAGCTGATCAGCGAACAGTTTATTCCCGAGGGTCTGCGTCCGGCCTACGATTCTCTGGCTCTGGATATTATGAACAAGGTCGAGGAGATTCTGACAGATTACGGCGAAATTAATCATATTCGCGTCCACGGCGACTGCCACTCTGGAAATATTCTCTGGCGCGATGATAACCCGCATTTTGTCGATTTTGACGACTCCCGCATGGCGCCTGCGATTCAGGATCTATGGATGTTGCTGTCCGGTGATCGTCAGGAGCAGACATTACAGATTGCCGAACTAGTGGAAGGTTATAGCGAGTTCTATGATTTTGATGTGCGCGAGCTAAAGCTGATTGAAGTGATGCGCACCTTGCGGATTATGCACCACAGTGCCTGGATCGCTAAGCGCTGGACAGACCCGGCTTTTCCCCGGGCCTTCACCTGGTTTAATACACCGCGTTATTGGAGCGAGCATATTCTTCAGCTGCGGGAGCAGTTTGCCGCGCTGCAGGAGCCGCCGATTCAATTGATGCGTTAGTGTCTGACCATTTTTTACAAACTACCAGCTGTAGTTAACGCCTATGGTCAACTGACTGTCAGAAGAGCGCGTCCCTAGCGCTGGCTGATTGTCATAGGTCCATTCAAGCTTGAGCTCGGTGAACAGATTTGCCACTACCGGCACCTTTAGTCCGAAGTCGGCATTGATTTCCGAGTCACTCATATCGGTCAGTGCCACCAGCAGTCCATGGCGGTGGAAAATCTCCATATTGTTACCCAGCATGCGTCGATAGTCTGCCGCCCAACTCCAGGTTAGTCGGTGATCTTTGGTTTGATCTTTAAGGTCTTCGCTGATCCATAGCAAACCGGTCTCAGCTGATAGCGAGGTAATTTCCGAGTCCCAGAACTGGCGACCTATGGCGCTACCTACTGAGTAGAACTGATCAATAGAGCGATCGTCATTGGCCCCCCAAGACAGGGCATTGCTCCAGAACCACTTATCCTGAAAAAACCAATCGACACCGTAGCCGAGATCATATTGTTCTGCGGGTCTGGAACCGTCGAGGCTATGGCTTTCAAAGTTGATTTCAGAGCTGTAGCGAAATTCACCGTCACGCCACTCCACATCGCCGTCGAGATCCCAGTCTTCACGCTTGATATTGCCGCTAGAGTAGCCTCCGGTAAAAGACAGATCGCCGTTGTAGGTGTTGCTAAAAAGTGCAGCAGTGGGGGCATCTAGAGCCGCGCCATTTAAGGTCGCAATGCGCGTCTTATCTATGGCCAGCAGACCAAAGTTGTCCGACATCCACAGTACCTGATCTTCGGTTTTTTCCTGCATGGTTCCGTTGAGGATGTCGCCATTGGTCAAAGCCAGTTGATCGGCAAGGCAAAGTGCAGAGGTAAAAAGTGCAGAGGTAAAAAGTGGAATCAGGCCGAACAGCGATCTGATAGTCGAAGAAATATGCAGCATAAATAACTCCTGTAATGGTGGTGAGCGCTGGCTCGAGGTCCTTTTAACGGGCCAGTATTTTACACATTTAAATCTTGTCGTCATTAGTTGTGAAAATATCTTTAACTTTAAGTCTGTTCATCAGTAGAATGCCCGCATGGGGATCAGGCGGTGAACGATGGCCTTAAATTTATTAATCTTATTGAAGTGGTAAGGGAGAGAACCTAATGAGCGAAGTCCCAGCAGAATTAAAATACGCCAGCAGTCACGAGTGGGCTAGATTGGAAAGCGACGGTAGCGTTGTTGTCGGAATTACCGATCACGCTCAGGATGCACTAGGCGATGTGGTCTACATAGAGCTGCCCGAAGTGGGCGCCCATATTGACGCCGGTTCTGAAGTTGCTGTGATTGAGTCGGTTAAAGCGGCTTCGGATATTTACTCTCCGGTTACCGGTGATGTGACAGAAATTAACCCAGCTCTTGAAGATGAGCCTGAGAGCGTTAATAGCTCTCCCTATGGTGATGGCTGGTTATTCCGTGTTATGCCTACAGACACAGCTAGCATGGGTGATCTGATGGACGCCGAGACTTATGCGGCCTCCGTAGAAGAATAAGCGATAAAATAAACAGGGTGGATAGCTGATCGGGCATTTTGCACGTCATCTAGGCCGCTATAAAAACCTCGACGCTAGACAGGTCGGGGTTTTTTTATATCTATCTCTAATACCTTCTAGTCTCGCAGGGAAATAATCTGCCAGTGTTTTTGTGCAGCTATTTCTTGTAGCGCCGGGCAGGGATCTACGGCCACAGCATGATCAACTTCCAGCAGCAGTGGCAGGTCATTGATCGAGTCACTGTAAAACCAGCTACCTTCAAGGGTCTCGCGCTGTTCTGCCAGCCAGGCATTGAGTCGCACGACCTTGCCTTCTTTATAAGTAGGCACGCCTTCAATTTTGCCGCTATAGCGGCCGTCGACGATTTGCGCATCTGTGGCCAAAATCTCTGTCACGCCTAAACTGTGGCAGATTGGCTCGACAATAAAACGATTGGTCGAGGTGATAATTAACAGTCGATCGCCGGTATCCCGATGCTGTTGAAGTAGAGCTTTGGCTTTGGCCAATTGCATAGGTGCAATCACCTGCTGCATAAAGCGCTTATGGAGTTTGTCGAGCTCCGCCATGGACATTTCAGTCAATGGCTGCAGAGAAAATTCTAGATAGGCAAAAATATCCAAACTACCGGCGACGTAATCAGCGTAGAATTGGTCATTGGTTTTCTTGAACTGCTGAGCGTCAACAAGTTGCTCAGAGACTAAAAATTCGCCCCAGCTGTGATCGCTGTCACCAGAGATCAATGTGTTGTCGAGGTCGAAAATAGCCAGTGCCATAACGTGGTGTCCAGGTGGGTTTTAATTCGAGAGGATAACCATAGCGCAGGGTTGTCTCAAGAGAAAATTGCCGATATCGGCAGACTATGGAACAATGAAGCAGCATTGATGCTTGCATAAAAGGGTGTATTTGAATTGGTTGATAAGGATGGTTATCGCTCCAACGTCGCTATTGTTATAGGTGATGGCAACGGCCGTCTATTCTGGGCAAAGCGAGTTGGCCAGCAGGCTTGGCAGTTCCCCCAGGGCGGCATAGATCACGGCGAGTCCGTTGAGGATGCGCTCTATCGCGAGCTCTACGAAGAAGTCGGTCTCAAATCTGACGATGTAAAAATCCTCCAGCGCTCCAAGCGCTGGCTGCGCTACAATATTCCCGAGCAGATGCAGCGCAAACACTCCAAGCCTCTGTGTATTGGCCAAAAGCAACGCTGGTTTTATTTACAGATGACCTGCGATCCTGCAAGCGTTCGCTTCGATACCAGTGGTACCCCTGAATTCGATGATTGGCAGTGGGTCAACTACTGGTACCCAGTCAATTCGGTAATCTCCTTTAAGCGCACAATTTATCGCAATGCATTGCAGGAATTTTCTTCTGCCAATGCCCGCTTGCAGCACTCACTCTCTTCTAAGGGCTCCTAACTATGTTGGCGTCGCTGCGCAATATAGTGCAAGAGGTAAACAGTGCCCGCAGTCTTGGCGAGGTGCTGACAATTATTGTTAAAGAAGTGCGCTCGGCCATGCAGGCCGGTGTCTGTTCGGTTTATTTATTCGACGAATCCGATCAGCGCTATGTGCTGATGGCCACCGAAGGTCTGCGCCAAGAGTCGATTGGCAATGTGCGTTTGGCTATGCGTGAGGGCCTGGTGGGTCTGGTCGCCGCCCGAGAAGAACCGCTTAATTTAAAAGACGCCGACAAGCATCCAAGCTTTGCCTATTTCGAAGAAACCGGCGAGAGCCCCTTTCACTCATTTTTGGGTGTGCCAATAATTCATCACCGCAAGGTGCTGGGCGTCTTGGTCTTACAACAGGAAACCCAGAGACGCTTCGAGAGTGAAGAAGAAGCCTTTGTGGTGACTGTCTGCGCTCAGCTGTCGGGAGCCATCGCCCATGCAGAAGCCACCGGCGCGTTGCGTCAACTGGCCTCGGTTGGGGGTGACAGGCTTCGCGAAGCATTGTTTCGCGGTATTCCCAGTTCACCTGGTGTGGGTATTGGTCGAGTTGTCTTAGTTGCGCCAACCGCAGATCTCAAGTCAGTTCCCGAACGCTTTGCCACTGACATCCCCGCCGAGATAGAGGTATTCCGCACGGCCCTGGAGTCGGCCAAAGACGATATGCGCAATCTTAGCAAGGGGCTTGAGGGCAAGTTGAGCTCGGAAGAGATCGCGCTGTTTGATATTTATATCCGCATGCTCGATGACCACTCTTTGGGTGGCGAAGTGATCGCGGCAATTGTTGATGGTCAGGCTGCGCAAAGCGCCTGGAGCTCGGTGATCCTCAAACATGTGCGCACCTTTCGCAAAATGGATGACCCCTATCTCCGTGAGCGCGCCGCTGACGTCAATGATCTGGGTCGTCGTGTACTGGGTTATCTGCAGCGCAATGAAAAAAATACTCAGCCGCTGCCGCGACGGATTATCTTGCTCGGTGAAGATCTGTCTGCCTCGGCTCTGGCGGATATTCCGATAGACCGCTTGGTCGGCATAGTGTCGGTTAAAGGGTCGAGCAACTCCCATATGGCGATTGTCGGTCGCGCCTTAGGCGTGCCCACAGTGATGGGTGCAGTGGATTTGCCCTGGACCGAGATGGAAGGCCATGAGTTAATTATTGATGGCTTTAGCGGCGATGTAATCAGCCGTGCGACACGCCGTATGCGTCGCGCCTATCTGCATCGTCAGCGCCAGGAAAAACTGCTGGCTAAGGACCTTGAAAGACTCCGTGATATTCCCTGTGTCACCCCGGATAGATTTTCCATTGCTCTGTGGATTAATACTGGTCTGCGTCAGGATATTGCCCTGGCCCTAAAAAGCAGTGCCGAAGGTGTGGGTCTTTACCGCACTGAAATTCCGTTTTTTATGCGTTCGAGCTTTCCCACGGAAGATGAGCAAACCGAAATCTATCGCGAGCAATTGCAGGCTTTTGCGCCCAATCCAGTGACTATGCGTACATTAGATATAGGTGGCGATAAAGCGCTGCCCTACTTCCCCATTGAAGAGGAAAACCCCTTTCTCGGCTGGCGCGGTATTCGTATTTCACTCGATCACCCAGAGATCTTTTTGATTCAGATTCGCGCCATGTTGCGCGCCAGTGAAGGGCTCAATAATCTGCGTATTATGCTACCCATGATCAGCAGTGTACCTGAGCTGGACAGTGCCATGGAACTAATTGACAGAGCCTTTAGGGAGCTCATGCTAGAGGAGGGCTATAATCTTGAAAAGCCCGCCATCGGAGCGATGATCGAAGTGCCAGCAGCGGTCTATCAAGTCAAGGAGATCGGTCGGCGGGTAGATTTTCTCTCTGTAGGCACTAACGATTTGACTCAGTATCTGCTCGCTGTAGACCGCAATAATCCGCGGGTTGCAGACCTTTATCACTCTCTGCATCCAGCGGTTTTGCGCGCCCTAAAAAGTATTATTGAGCAGGCCGATGCGGTGAACTGTCAGATCAGTGTTTGTGGTGAGATGGCCGGTGATCCCCTCTCGGCGGTTATGCTCATGGGTTTGGGTTATGACCATCTATCCATGAGTGCCAATAGCTTGCTAAAAGTGAAATCTATGCTCAGTCAGGTGTCGAAAGTCGAGGCTAGGAGATTGGCTAAACGCGCTCTGCGTATGTCTGATGCGGGTTCTGTTTCTCAATTACTCTCTGATGCTCTCAGTCGACCAGAGCTGGTGAAGCTTTATCGCCCAGCCGAGCTTGATGAAAAGGCCGGTTTTTCAGACAGTTTGACTAGCCCTAAGCTGGTCAAATAGCCCTAAGCTGGTCAAATAGCCTTAAAAAGTAAATATCTCGCTCTGTTCTGCAATACCTTTTATATAAGTCCGTTCGGCAACACTGCTGCCTGAGTTCGAAAGCACAATCGAGGTTGATGCCCTGGTACCGTAATCTTCTGCAACAATAAACGCTGAGGACAAGCGTCGTTCCCAGTCCGCTGAGACGCCGGTATCAGGGAGCAAGTGGTCGGGATAGTTTTGATTTTTCTCTAGAAGGCCCAACAGATCGTCGCATATTTGTTGATTGCTGCGCTGATCGTCGAGGGTCTCTGTGAGCCGTTGCCGCGCGTAGTCAACCTTCGGCCATGGGCTGTCCAATAGATGATTGCTCAGGGCATAAATGCCGGGCTCAAGACTGCGGACCTGGTTATTGAAATTATTCAAATAGAGCAGTTGCTCGCCGTCGTAAATTAGCAGATTAAATCCGCCATACAGATCCAAACTCTCAAGCACCGAATTCACCCAGTTCTGAGCCGATGCCTGGGAGCAGAGAAAATCGGTTACTAGGTTGCCCCGTGATTTGGGTCGCGCCTCATGAAATCCTGGCTTAGACAAGTCTCTAAAGTTGGTCACCGCGGCGAAACGGCCACTGCGAGAGAGCCCCATCCAGGTTCCCCCCTCCTTCTTATCGCGACCGGCCAGTACAGGCATATCCTGCCACCAATGCATGGGCAGAGTTGGACGCTGATAGAATTCATCGCGATTTGAACAGACGGCGAGAGCGACATCTGGGCGGTGATTAAAGGCGATTGCAAGTAGACACATAGAGCGCAGTGTAGCTTTTTAGCATTTTAGTTTAGGTTTATTTTTGATATTTTATTTGAATCGCTCTGTATGAATAACTTTATTTTATCCCTTTTTTCAATCGCTGCGTGGCAGCTGCATAGATAAAAAGTTATCATCGGCGCAGAATTAAAACGTGAGAAACGCAATGCTGAATTATCCACAGATCGACCCAGTCGCACTGTCACTAGGACCGTTTGAATTGGCGGGTACGGTTATTGGTCCACTGCAGGTGCACTGGTACGGCATTATGTATCTGTTGGCGTTCACCTGTGCTTGGTTATTGGCAAACCGCAACAGCCAGCGTCCCTGGTCGCCGATTGTTAAAACCCAGGTTGAGGATCTTATTGTGTTTGGTGCCTGGGGCGTGATTCTCGGCGGCCGTTTTGGCTACATGCTGTTTTACAGCGCCGACAAATGGCTCGCCGATCCCGGTATGATTTTTCGCATCTGGGAAGGTGGCATGTCATTCCATGGCGGCCTGCTCGGCGTTGCCTTTGCTCTTATGCTCTATGCGCGCAAGCACAAGATCTCGTTTCTCAGCCTTGCCGATTTTGTTGTGCCGTTGGTGCCAGCTGGCCTGTTCTTTGGTCGCCTGGGAAACTTTGTCGGTCAGGAGCTCTGGGGCCGTCCCACTGATCTGTCTTGGGGCATGCTGTTCCCTGCTGACCCAGAGCAATTGGCGCGCCACCCTTCGCAATTGTATGAGGCCTTTCTCGAGGGCGCGGTGCTGTTCTTGATTATCAACTGGTATGCCAGAAGGCCTCGTCTATTTGGCGAAGTCTCAGGCCTATTTTTAATTCTCTACGGCGCCTTCCGCTTTGCTGTTGAGTTTGTCCGTCAGCCAGACCCTCAGTTTGCTCTAGATTCAGGTGCCGCGGAGTTGCTCGGCTGGATGACTCGCGGTCAGACTCTCTGTGTCCCGATGGTTCTCTTCGGTCTCTGGTTAATGCGCAAATCCCTGCGCGCACTTGTCAGCCGCAAGGCATAAGAGTTTTTCATGCAACAATACTTAGATTTAATTAAACATATTCGCGATCACGGCGTTAAAAAAGAAGATCGCACCGGCACCGGTACCCAAAGTATCTTTGGTCATCAGATGCGCTTTGATTTGAGCAAGGGCTTTCCCTTGGTGACGACTAAAAAAGTTCATCTCAAATCCATACTCCATGAACTGCTGTGGTTTATTCGCGGCGATACCAATATTCGCTACCTGGTCGAAAATGGCGTCGGCATCTGGAATGACTGGCCCTACCAGAACTGGCTGCGCGAGACTGACCAAGAAGCGGCCTACCCTATGTATTCGCCGGAGTGGAACACAAAAAAGACGGAGTTTGTGCAGCGCATTAAGGACGATGATGAGTTTGCTCAGCAGTACGGCAATCTGGGGCCTGTTTACGGTCATCAGTGGCGTAATTTTGAGGGCGTAGATCAGCTTGCTCAGGTGGTTGAAGAGATCAAAGCCAACCCCGATTCGCGGCGCTTAATAGTGTCGGCATGGAATCCAAAAGATATTCCTGTAATGGTTAAATCGGGTCTACCACCCTGTCACAGCCTATTCCAGTTTTATGTTACCGAGGGACGTCTCTCCTGTCAGCTCTATCAACGCAGTGCCGACGTGTTTCTCGGAGTGCCGTTTAATATTGCTTCCTATGCCGCATTGACCCTGATGATTGCGCAGGTATGCGGTCTTAAGCCTGGTGATTTCGTCCACACCTTTGGCGATGCACACCTCTACAGCAACCACATGGATCAGGTGGAGGAGCTGCTCTCCCGCGAGACTTATCCGCTGCCGACGCTGGCGATCAATGCCGACGTCGACAACCTATTTGATTTTGTTTTTGACGACTTTGAATTGCTCGACTATCAGAGCCATGGACCCATTTCTGCACCTGTAGCGGTCTGACCGCGCCTGAGACAATATTATGCAAGTATCTTTAATTGTGGCTGTGAGCCTTAACCGTGTAATTGGTCTGAATAATCAGCTGCCCTGGCATTTGCCAGAAGACCTCAAATACTTTAAGGCAGTGACCATGAGTAAGCCCTTAATTATGGGCCGCAAGACCTATGACTCCATTGGTCGACCGCTTCCCGGGCGCACAAACATAGTGATCACCCGCGACCCTGAATGGCGCGCCGAAGGTGTTCAGGTTGCGCAAACCTTGCTCCAGGCGATGACTCTGGCGCGTTTAGCCTGCGCTGATGCTGGGGCCGAAGAAATTATGGTGATTGGCGGCGAGCAAATCTATCGCCTGACATTGCCGGTTGCCGACCGCCTCTACCTAACTGAAGTTCAGGCTGAAGTAGAGGGCGATGCATTCTTTCCCGACTATGATTTAGAGCAGTGGCATCAAGTCAGTGAGCAGTTACCTGAGAAAACCGACACTCATCCCTACAGATATCTGGTCTTGGAACGAAAGCCCAGCTAGTTGTTACATTAGGTAACAAAGCCAATCCCAATTCAGTTAGCCGACCTCAAATTAAGGCCACAGATTGATTCTTTTAGATCAGCCTGTTAAAAAGACGCACCAATAAAAATTGTCAGCTGCTGGGCGAGTATTAATTCCAGTGTTTGAGAATATAAAGATCATCAATCCGATAGACCCAGTTGAGGGAACTATGAAAAAGCAACCACTAAAAGCACTGGCCTTATGCGCCGTACTTGCCGGTGGCTTAACTGCAGTTGCAGTTCAGGCTACAGAAGTAAGTGAAGTGTTAAAAGCAGGAGCCGTTAAGGTTCAAGCCGCGAAAACAGCCCAAGAAAAAGTTGATCGCATCGCCGATCAAACCGACGGTCTGTTACAAGAATTCAAGCAAGTGAATAAGCAGATTGAAAGTCTGCGTGTTTATAACTCACAGCTTGAGCGCCAAATCGAAAGCCAGAAGCAAATGATGGCTGAGCTCGTTGAGTCGATTGAGAATGCTACTGTTATTGAGCGCGGTATATCGCCTTTAATGGAAAACATGCTCAAAGCACTGCGCACCTTTGTTGAGCTGGACGTTCCCTTCAAGACTGAAATGCGCGCTGAAGCTGTCGAAGCACTTTTCGATAACCTCGATAGCGCCAAGTTCTCTTCAGCTGAAAAATTCCGCCAGATCCTCGAAATCTACGATATCGAGTCTGAGTACAGCCTGTCTCTTGAAACCTACCGCGATCTCGTTGATATCAACGCTGATGGTTCTGAGGTTGAAGTAGACATGTTGCGCGTCGGCCGTGTTGCCCTGATGTATCAAACTAAAGATAAATCACAGACTGGTGCTTGGAACAAAGCTACTGGCTCTTGGGAAACTCTGGGTTCTGATTACCGTCGCCCTGTAGACCAAGGCATTCGCATAGCTAAGAAATTAGCGCCGCAGGATGTTATGGAAATGCCAATCAACGCTCCGGAGACTGCACAATGAAACTGTCATTCATTAAAGTTTGTGCCGCTTTCTTAGCTGCTGCAGTAAGCATGCCAGCGCTAACACAGGAAGCTAAATCACTCGACGAACTGCTGAACATGATTCAGAGTTCTAAGATGTCTGAAACTCAGGAATATCGAGATCGTGAAGCTGACTTCAAGCGCGACCAGCGCAAGCAGGACGCAGAGCTTACTAAAGCGAAGAACACAAAGACTGCTGAAGAGCGTCGTTCTGATCGTCTGGAACAGACTATCCGTGACAACGAACTGAAGCTTATAGGTCTGCGTGAGCAGCGTGATAAACGCCTCGGCTCTCTCAAGGAATTGTTTGGGCATCTGACTGGAGCCGCAGGTGATATCCGCGCGAATCTAACTCAGTCTGTCGTAAGTGCTCAGATCCCTGGTCGTACCGAATTCCTCGATGAGTTGATTGAAAAGATGAGCAGTGACACTCGCTTGCCTTCTATCATGGACATTGAGAAGTTGTGGTTCGAGCAGCAGCGTGAAATGAACGAAAGTGGCCGTGTTGTTAAGTTCAACCGCACCGTATTGCGCGCTGATGGCTCACAAGAAGAAATGGAAGTTTTGCGTGTTGGTACTTATAACTTGATGGCTAACGGCATGTATCTAGAATACAGCCCAGAGAGCGGTCTGGTATCAGAGCTGGCGCGTCAGCCTTCTGGTCATCAGGGCAGCGCTGCAGATCTGCAAGAGGCAGTGAGTGGCTTTACCAAAGTGGGGCTGGATCCTACAGGACCACTGGGTGGCGGCTTGTTGCGCGCACTGATCAATACACCAACTCTGGTTGAGCGCTGGCACTTCGGCGGTATCGTAGGTTACGTCATCACTGGTGTATTCGTCGTCGCAATTCTGTTGGCTATCTGGCGCTTCATCTTCTTGCAAGGTGTCTCTTCTAGAGTGTCTGCACAGCTTCGTACGCCTGGCACTGCTGATCTAACCAACCCATTGGGTCGCGTTCTCGCAGTGGCACAAGCCAACCCAGGTTTGGATCCAGAGTCTCTGGAGCTGAAGCTCCACGAAGCGGTACTGAAAGAACGTCCGGCTATTGAGTCTGGTCTGAGCTTGCTCAAAATCATCGCCATGGTTGCACCGCTACTGGGTCTGCTGGGTACGGTTACCGGTATGATTATTACCTTCCAGATGATTACTCTGTTTGGTGCTGGCGATCCTAAGGCTGTGGCCGGCGGTATCTCTCAGGCACTGATTACAACAGTACTCGGCCTGGTAGTAGCTATCCCAACTGTATTGATGCACACATTGGTCAATGGCAAAGCACAGCGTGTTCTGCATATACTTGAAGAGCAGAGTGCAGGAATTGTTGCTGGTTCAGTAGAGGGTCGCTGAAATGTTCTTCGTTGATACTATGGCAGAAGTTGGAAAGTTCATGGATTCAGGCGGCATGGTTCTTTGGGCCATTGTCGTCCTGCTGTTCGTGATGTGGACTCTCCTTTTCGAGCGCATGTGGTATCTCAAATCCAGCGTCAGTCAAGATGTTCAATTCGCACTTGATTCTTGGGAGGAGCGCTCTGAGCGCAAATCTAAGCGCGCACGTCAGATTAGAGAAAAGCTTATCTCTGAAGTGAGCGTCAAGATCGATGAGAACATTATGATGATCAAAACGTTGGTTGCCCTTGCCCCGCTATTTGGTTTGCTGGGTACGGTAACCGGAATGATCGTGGTATTTGACGTAATGGCATTTACTGGTGGCGGTGACGCCAAGGCGATGGCAGGTGGTGTTTCTCAGGCGACTGTACCGACAATGTCGGGCATGGTTGCCGCTCTCTCTGGTGTATTCGGCATGACCTATGTCGAACGTGCTGCAGAGCGTGAGAAACATTTGCTGGAAGATCATCTAACCATGGATCACTAACCGGAGCCTGTCACAGACAAGGTTTCAGTGAGAGAAAACTATGCGCAATAGACAAACAGGATCACAGCCGCAGGGCGAGGCAATTGACCTTACCCCAATGCTGGATGTGGTTTTCATTATGCTGATCTTTTTCATTGTGACAGCATCGTTTATCAAACTCCCCGGTGTTGAGGTCAACAAAGTTGACGCTGACACCGCAGAAAACTACAAAAAGGTAGGTATTCTGGTGGCAGTAAGCGATAACAATGAAATTTGGATTGATAAGAAGCGCGTTGAAACTACAGCGCTAAAAATCAGTCTACAGAGACTGTATAACGAAAATCCAAAGGGCGGCATGGTTATCCAAGCCGACAATGAATCGAATATTGAAGTAGTCGCCAAGGTGGCCGATGTAGCAACAGACATTGGTATCCGTCCGGTGGCAATTTCGGTAGAACAAGACTGAGTTGATAAGTATGGCCTTTATCAGAATTGGTATTTCTGCTGCACTTGGTGTTCTGGTGACCTTTGCGTTGATCATTTTGATGTACAAATTGATCGACTCGGGCAACAAAGACTTGGATGAGAAAGAGACGATCAAAATCGCCGACTTTCTCCATGTCGACAGACAGTTGACCGAAAATGCGAAACAGACCCAAGTTGAAAAGCCTGAAGATCCGGAAACTCCTCCACCGGATATTCCAGAAGACAATATTGAGTTTGAAGTTCCTGAGAATGCAATCAGCATGGCCGCTCCAGCAGCCAACGCTAACCTGAAGATCGGTGGTGCTGGTGGATTTGCACGAGACTCTGACTATATACCTGTCTATGTACCCCAGCCACAGTATCCGCGTCGCGCTCAAACTCGCGGCAAAGAAGGCTACGCAGTGATTGAAGTGATTATTACCACAACCGGTGGTACTCGCGATCCGATCATGGTCGAAGAATTCCCAGAGGGTTGGGGCTTTGGTCGAGCTGCATTGAAGGCGGCTTCTAAGCTTAAGTACAATCCGCGGGTTGTCGATGGCGTAGGTCAAGAAGTGCCTGGTGTGCTGTATAAATTTACTTTCCAGATGGCAAAATAAGGGGTCAATGATGTCTAGAAGCACAAAAATTCTAGCTGTATTCGGCGCTGCTTTTTTATTGCCGTTGTTCCTTGCCGTAGTGGCACCAGGAGCAAGCTTTTCTAACGTAGCAAATGCTGCAGAAGAAAAAGAAGAGCCAAAGTACAAAAATGTAAAGACACGTAAACGCCAGTCTGTTGGCGCCAAATGTGCCAAGGCACTAGAGAAAGTCCAGCCTGAGTTAGAACTCGAAAATTGGGCTGGTTCCCTCGCAATGCTCAAAGAAATTGAAGGTAACGCTAAAACCTGCGACAGTGATTATGAACAGGTCCAGGTTTGGAAATTTTCCGCCTACGTTTATTATTCTTTGGACGACTACGACAGTGCCATTCGCTCTTATAAACGAGTGGTTGACGGCATTGGCACGCCTCCTGAATTACGTCTGGATACTCGCTACACCTTAGCGCAGCTTTACACCGTACAAGAAGACTACAAGAACGCCGCCTTGCAGCTAGAAGCTTGGATGGCCGAATCTGCGATTGTTGGTGCTGATGCGAAAATGTTACTGGCTCAGATCTACTATCAGTTGGAACGTAAAGCGGAGTCACTGCGCTTTGTAAACGAAGCCATTGCCGACGTAGAATCCAAAGCAATTCTGCCAAAAGAAGGTTGGTGGGGTCTCCAGCGTGTGCTCTATTACGAGAAAAATGATTATAAGAAAGTAATCAATATTCTTGAGAAGCTGGTGAAGCACTATCCAAAGTGGACTTACTGGCGTCAGCTTGGCGGCATGTATGGCGAGCGTGAGCGCGAGATGGATCGTTTGGTCGCCACAGAGCTGGTCTATCTGAATGGTCAGCTAAGTAAAGAGAGCCAAGTGTTGAGCATGGCTTATATGTATCTTGGCGCTGAAGTTCCCTACCGTGCTGCGGTGATTATTGAGCAAGGCATGAAAGACGGTATTATCAAGCGTTCAGCAAAGAATCTCGAAATCCTAGGTACTGCATGGTACCAGGCGAAAGATCTTAACAATGCTGTGAAGGCGCTAGAAGATGCCTCGAAGAAATCTGATACCGGAAATCTTCAAGCCCGTCTGGCCGGTATTTATCTCGATCTAGGTCGTGATGCCTCAGCGTACAAAGCCGCCGATCGTGCAAACAAGAAAGGTGATGTGAAGAAACCTGACTCCAATTTCTTGGTAATGGGTAACGCACTGATTAACCTGAATTGTTACGATGACGCAGTTGACGCTTTTAAGAAGTCTTTAAAAGTGGCCAAAGATAAGAAAGGCAAGCGCTATCCCAGGCAGTGGATTAAGTATGCCGAAGCTGAGGGAAGTCGCTTACAGAAACTGCGTGATGTCGGTGCTACGGTTCCAGGCTGTGCTAAAAACGGTTAGTTGACCTAGGCTGACTGGCAAGTCGCCAGTTTAAGCGTATAAAAAAACCCGGTGCTTGTGAGCCCCGGGTTTTTTTATGCCTAGGATCTACTAAATCCTACCCTGTGACTTTTCTGTCAATCGAGCTGAGAGAGATCCCTAACTGCGCCTTTATCAGCACTGGTAGCCAACTTGGCAAAGGCCTTTAGCGACGCAGTAACTTTCCGAGGACGCTCCTCTGCGGGCTTCCAGCCAAGTTTATCCTGTTCTGCGCGGCGTTCGGCCAACTCGGCATCAGAGACCAGCACCTCAATACTGCGGTTGGGGATATCAATACGAATTCGATCGCCCTGACGTACCAGACCTATATTGCCGCCAGCAGCGGCTTCTGGTGATACATGGCCAATGGATAGTCCGGAAGTACCGCCAGAAAAACGTCCGTCGGTAATCAGTGCACAGGCAGCGCCAAGCTTCTTCGACTTAATATAAGTGGTTGGATAGAGCATTTCCTGCATACCTGGTCCACCACGAGGCCCTTCGTAGCGAACAATCACTACATCCCCTGCTTTGATTTCGTCGTTCAAAATTTTCTCTACAGCCTCATCTTGGCTTTCGGTAATAAAGGCTGGGCCCTCAAAGACATGAATCGACTCGTCGACTCCGGAGGTTTTAACCACACAGCCATCAGGGGAAAGGTTACCTGTCAGGATTGCCAAACCACCATCGCGGCTAAATGCGTGCTCTATATCGCGCACACAGCCATTGGCGCGATCGGCGTCCAGTGTTGGCCAGCGCGTACTCTGGCTAAAGGCTGTCTGCGTTGGGATACCTGCTGGGCCTGCTTTATAAAAAGTCTTAACGTCTTCGCTCACATGGCCGCTGACAATATCCCACTTTTCCAAGGCTTCTTTTAGGGTCGCCGAATGCACTGTAGGTAGGTCGCCGTGAATCAAACCAGCGCGATCAAGCTCAGCCAGAATACCTAAAATGCCGCCGGCGCGATGAACATCTTCAACATGGTATTCCGGTGTGCTTGGTGCAACCTTACACAGCTGTGGCACCATGCGTGACAGACGGTCGATGTCGCTTAAATCAAAGTCAACAAACCCCTCTTGAGCTGCGGCCATCAGATGAAGAATGGTATTGGTTGAACCACCCATACAAATATCCAGGGTCATCGCATTTTCAAAGGCTTTGAAATTGGCAATCGAGCGGGGCAATACCGAGTAATCATCGTTGTCGTAATGAGCTTTGGCCAACTTAACAATAGTACGCCCGGCTTCTTGAAATAATTCTTTGCGATCAGAGTGGGTCGCCAGCACTGTACCATTGCCTGGTAGTGCTAGACCCAATGCTTCCATCAAGCAGTTCATGGAGTTAGCGGTAAACATACCAGAGCAAGAGCCGCAGGTGGGACAGGCGGAGCGCTCATATTCAGCAACTTTCTCATCACTGGCAGCGTCATCCACCGCGATCACCATAGCATCCACTAGATCGAGCTTTTGATCGGAGAGCTTAGTCTTACCCGCTTCCATTGGTCCGCCGGAAACAAATACCACAGGAATATTGAGGCGCATAGCGGCCATAAACATGCCTGGAGTAATCTTGTCACAGTTAGAGATGCACACCAGGGCGTCGGCGCAGTGAGCGTTAACCATATACTCAACTGAGTCGGCAATGATGTCTCGCGAGGGCAGCGAATAAAGCATGCCGTCGTGGCCCATGGCAATACCATCATCTACAGCAATAGTGTGAAACTCTCGGGCAATACCACCGGCCTTAGCAACCTCTGCGGCAACCAGCTCACCCATATCTTTAAGATGCACATGGCCGGGAACAAATTGAGTGTAGGAGTTAGCGATGGCAATCATCGGCTTATTAAAATCATCGTCCTTCATGCCTGTGGCGCGCCAAAGGGCGCGAGCGCCGGCCATATTGCGGCCCTGGGTGGTGGTATGTGATCTGTACTTAGGCATGACAACTCTCGATAACGAAAAAAAATTAAGGGGCTAAGAATAGCAGAAACACTGCCTAGCAAACACTGTTCAGTCAATACAAAGTGGTGCAGCTTGGGGTTAGAGTTTTTTGCTAAAAATTCGCGACTGGCGCTGGTAATTGTAGAGCGACTGTTTTTCTGCAGGCAATGCGCTCACTTCAGTCTCGGTAAAACCCTGCTCTCTAAACCAGTGAGCGGTCTGTGTGGTAAGTACAAATAGTCTTTCTAGTCCGTTGTCAGTGGCATCTTTTTCGAGGCACTTAAGCAGACGTGAAGCTATGCCCTGGTTGTGGAACTGAGGGTGAGTTGCAACACAGGCAAGCTCACCGGCAAGGCTATCTGCTATGGGGTAGAGCGCCGCGCAACCGAGCAGAGTCCCCTCTGGATGCACCACTACCATAAAACGTGAAATCTCTGTTTCGAGCAATTCACGGGAACGCTTAACCAAAATACTCTGCTGTTCCAGAGGCGAAATTAAATCGAGAATCCCGCCGACATCATCAATAGTGGCCGCTCGAATAACCTCCGAATGATCCTGCATAATCAGTGTGCCGCTGCCCTCCCGGGTAAACAGCTCGCGGAGCAGTGTACCGTCATCACTGCAGCCCACCAGATGTACGCGATCGACATTGTTGCGACAGGCTTGGTAAGCGGCAGAGAGCAAGCTGTAGATGGCAGAGTCCTCGTCACCGGCATTTTTAAGTTTGGCTTTGAGGTCGCTGACTTCAAGTAGCGAAAGATTGCGCAGCAGACTGTTGTCGGCGTCGATTATTCCCGCCGCTTGGCTGACTAAAATAAGTTTCTCGGCATTCAGCGCAATCGCCGTTTGCGTCGCCACATCCTGATAGCTGAGATTAAACGCTTCACCCGTAGGGGAAAACCCGATCGAAGACATCAGCACTAGAGCGCCGCCCTCAAGTTGACTTTGAATGGCGCTGCGATCGATGCGGCGAATCTCTCCCGCGCGCTGGTAATCAACACCGTCGCGAACACCTACAGGTTTGGCGGTAATGAAGTTGCCCCCTATCACGCGGACACGAGCACCGTGCATCGGTGAGTTGGGCAGCCCCATAGACAGCGCTGATTCAATTTGGAAGCGAGTAGAACCCACCGCCTCTTTGACACACTGCATGGCATTGGCATCAGTGATACGCACTTGTTCACGGAAATCAGTCTGCAATCCGGCCACTTGCAGGCGCAGGTCAATCTGAGGGCGAGCACCGTGGACCAGCACAATGTTGACCCCGAGGCTTTGCATCAGCGCTATATCGTGAACAATGCTGTCAAAATTGGCGTCCAGAACAGCTTCACCGCTGATTGCGATAACAAAGGTCTTACCCCTGTGCGCATGGATATAAGGCGAGGTTTCTCGGAAAAATTGTACGTAGTTTTGAGTAGTCATCGGAGGATTATAAGCAACAGCGGCCAATAAGTTGAGATAAAAAATTAATAGTTGGTTGCACCCGATCAAGGGGCAGGAATTCATTCGGCTGATGGGCCACATCAATATCTCCTGGACCCAGTACGACTACATCCATTCCCAGTTGCTGGAGGTAGGGTGCCTCGGTAGCAAAGGCGACAGATTCCGCGGCATGACCTGTGAGTTTTTCACAGAGCGCAACAATCTTCGATTGGTCGCCGCTGGTGAAAGGTGGGACTATAAGCTTCTCCAGTGACCAACCCATATTGTCCGCTTCAGCGGTGATGGCAATTTGACGTTCCAGATCAGTTTGCAGTTGATTGAGATCCATACCCGGCAGCGGGCGAATTTCAAAGGCCAGAAAACAGTGTCCGCAAATACGATTAGCATTGTCGCCACCCTGAATACAGCCCAAGTTCAAGGTCGGGTGATCAATTAAAAATCCCGCGTGTTTTTGCGCTTTCATGCGATCGCGCAAAGCCATTAGCTGGCCGAGAATACGCTGCATAGATTCCATGGCATTGTTGCCCAGCTCTGGATTGCTTGAGTGCCCGGACCTCCCGGTAACAGTCAGCTTCTCAATCATGATGCCCTTGTGCATTTTAACCGGACGCATATTGGTCGGTTCGCCAATGACTGCGCTGCGGGCAATAGGCGCTCCCGCTTCCACTAGGGCTTTAGCCCCGCCCATGGAGGACTCTTCATCGGCAGTGGCAAGAATGATTAAGGGCTGTTTCAAGTCTTTAACCGGAAGGGATTTAAACGCCTCGATTGCCAGGGGAAAAAAGCCCTTCATGTCACAGCTGCCGAGACCGTACCAGCGGTTATCTCGCTCGGTTAATGCAAAGGGATTGCTATCCCAGAGTGAATCGTCACAGGGCACGGTATCTGTGTGACCAGCCAGCACTAGGCCGCCGGGGCCACTGCCGAATGTAGCGATGAGGTTGGCTTTGTTATTGCCCAAATCCATGATCTCAGTGGTGAAGCCAAGCTCCGCCAATGTGTTCGCCAACAGCTCGATAACCTCGCGGTTGCCCTGATCTATAGCCGAATTAATACTGCTAATCGAGTTGCTGCGAATAATGCGCGAGAGTAAATCGGTGAGTTCCATGGGGCGACTTCCTATGCAGTCATTTGTATTGAGTTTAACGGATTGGCTAATTTGCGCTACCTCTGTTGAGTTTAGCGACTAAAATTGATGGATGCAGGGACCAAATACGAACAGGAGTTGGTTATGAACAAGACATCGGTACGGGGCACTAAAACCGATCTGGGCAACACCTTGGATCTGACAGCTATCTTAAAATATCTGATCAGCGACGGCTTGATTGCCCAACGGGACGCCGCCGAAATCGCCAGTGCTCGGCGCAGCCGCAAAGAATCGCTGCAGCACCCCCTGGAAATTGTCGCGGCCAGACAGCTTGTTCAGGGACCAGACCAAAAACCCCTTACCCTAGAACTGCTCAGCGAATGGCTGGCGAAAAAAGCCTGTCTGCATCTGGCCCATATAGACCCCTTAAAAATCAATGTTCCCGCCGTCACTGGAATCATGTCCTTTGCCTATGCTCAGCGCTATGGGATTCTTTGTCTCGAGGTGAGTCGCGATGAGCTGGTGATTGCCACCATGCAGCCCTTTGATCGCAGCTGGGTTGAGAGTCTCGAACAGACATCCCGCCGCACCATTCAAACCGTGGTCGCCAATCCCGCCGAGATTAAAAAATATACCGTTGAATTTTACTCACTGGCAAAATCGGTTTTTGGTGCTGGCTCCGCCACAGACAGTGGCACAGGTATAGCCAACTTTGAACAGCTGCTGGAAGTGGGCAAGCTCAAAGACGCGGATGCTCAGGACCAACATATAGTCAATATTGTCGACTGGCTGCTGCAGTATGCCTTCGAACAGCGGGCCAGTGATATTCATCTCGAACCGCGCCGGGGCAAGAGCAAGGTGCGCTTTCGAATCGACGGCGTGCTGCATCTGGTTTATGAGCTGCCGGACAATGTCATGACCGCTATGATCAGCCGGCTGAAAATTCTCGGACGCATGAATGTGGCGGAGAAACGCCGCCCCCAGGATGGCCGTATAAAAACCAAAGCTCCCAATGCTCGGGAAGTGGAGTTGCGTCTCTCCACCATGCCCACCGCCTTCGGCGAAAAGCTAGTTATGCGAATCTTTGATCCGGATGTGCTGTTGCGCAGCTTCTCTCAGCTGGGGCTAGTGGCAGAGGATTACGCTCACTGGCAATCGATGGTCAAGCGCGCCCACGGCATTGTCTTGGTGACCGGCCCCACAGGTTCAGGTAAAACCACCAGCCTCTATTCCACTCTAAAGCAGCTGGCCACGGACTCAGTGAATGTCAGCACCGTGGAAGATCCCATTGAAATGGTTGTCGACAGTTTTAACCAAAGCCAGATTCAGCCCGCCATCGACTTTGATTTCGCCGCTGGTATCCGCACTCTGATGCGGCAGGACCCGGATATAATTATGGTGGGTGAAATTCGTGATCAAGCCACTGCCGAGATGGCGGTGCAGGCGGCACTTACAGGACATCTGGTGCTCTCGACTCTGCACACTAACGATGCGCCAACCGCCATCAGCCGCCTGCTCGACCTAAAGATGCCAGCCCATTTAATTAAAGCTACACTCAATGGCGTCATGGCTCAGCGCCTGGTGCGAACTCTTTGCCCAGACTGTCGCAGCGAAGTCGACGTTGATCAAGCGCTCTGGCATGAAATGGTTGGTTCAACTGAGCTGGCCGCGCCGGCCAAAGTCTATCAGCCGGGTGGTTGTCTCGAGTGCCGCAATACTGGCTATCTGGGGCGTGAGGGTATCTATGAAATTATGCCGTTGACGGATGCTCTACTCACCTATATAAATAGTGCGACCGATATCCAAGAGATTCGTCGAGCGGCAATTTCACAGGGCATGAAAACTTTACGCATGGCCGGCGCCGAGAAAGTGGCCGCTGGAATCACATCCATGGAGGAAGTGTTGCGGGTTACCCCTGAACTTGGCCGCTAATCCGTTAAATTATTGAGAAAATCCCGCTATGCCGAAAACATTCCCGCAGCTGATCAGCGCCAGCTATCAGCGTCGCTTTGAAGGTTTTCAGGCCGCCCACTCAGATCCCGCTTGGCTGGCACAGCGACTCACTGAGTTCCCGGAATACCCTCTATTCGCAGAGCATTTGCAGCTACTCTGGGGCGCCAGCGACTTTGTCGGCGAGCAGAGCGAAACCGACCCCGAACTATTTCAGCAACTCGTCGACAGTGGCGATCTGCAACGCAGCTATTCTCGTGAAGACTTGCTGACGGCTATAAATCAGCGTCTCTCGGATAACGAAAAAGCGCTCAATGAAGAGCAATTAGCCGCGCAACTAAGGCTATTTCGCCGCCGTGAGCAGATGCGGATTATCTGGCGCGACTTCAGTCGGCAGGCTTCCATGCCCGAGACCACCAGAGAGCTAACCTGGATGGCAGAGGCGGCCATTACCGCCGCGCTGAATGTCTTGTATTCGATTACCTGTGAAGAGTTAGGAGCGCCCTTTAGCGACGACGATCAAGTGACTCCAGAGCAGAATAAAAAAGAGCAAAAAATGCTGGTGCTGGCCATGGGCAAAATGGGCGCCGAAGAGCTCAACCTCTCATCGGATATAGATCTTATTTTTGCCTACCCAGAGAAGGGCGAGACCCGTCGTACAGCCACATCGCCAAGAGGCAAAACAGTCTCCAATCAAGAATTTTTTACTCGCCTCGGGCAAAAGCTAATCGCTGCACTGGATCGACAGACTGCCGATGGTTTTGTCTTTCGTGTTGATATGCGCCTGCGGCCCTACGGTCAAAGTGGCGCTCTGGTGATGAGCTTTGATGCACTGGAAGAATATTATCTAACCCAGGGCCGCGAGTGGGAACGCTTCGCCATGGTTAAAGCGCGAGCAGTGGCTGGCGAGCCAGCAGATATTCAGCGGCTAGATGAAATCTTACGCCCCTTTACCTATCGCAAATATCTCGACTTCGGCGCCATTGATGCGCTGCGTGATCTCAAGCGCTCGATTAATCGAGAGTTAAAGCGCAAGGGAATGCAGACGGATATCAAGTTGGGTCCCGGAGGCATTCGTGAAATTGAATTTATCACCCAAGCTTTTCAGCTGGTTCGAGGTGGTCGCAATAGCGGACTGCAGACTCCCTCTCTATATCGAGCTTTACAGCAGCTAGCTACAGATCAGATTATTGATGTTAGTGATCGCGACAAGCTCTGGCAGGCCTACGTTTTTTTGCGCAATACCGAACACGTGCTGCAGGGCATAGCAGACAAGCAGACTCAGCAATTACCCGAAGATGAACTGGGTCAGCAGAGAGTTGCATTGATCGTTGGCTATGCTAATTGGGCAGAGTTTCAGCAACAGTTGCAGGCACATCGAGACTACGTTATTTCAGTGTTTGAGGATATGTTTGCCGATCCGGATACTCAAGCTGATGGCCAGAAAGCCGGCAGCGATGATTTAGACTATGAATCGCTTTGGCGCCAGACGCCGGAGCTCGACGAGCTGCTCGAACATCTCCAAGACGCTGGCTATAAGGCGCCTCAGGCAGTTGCAGAACAGCTCTATGGTATCTTTCAAAGCAAAGCAGTAATTGCTCTCGATCTTGAGCCGCGCCGCCGTCTCGACAAGCTGATGCCCAATGTAGTCGCAGCCTGCGCCGCAACAGACAATAACAGCATGACTCTCAGTCGTGTGGTGAGTCTTATTCAGGCAGTACTGCGGCGCAGTGCCTATCTGGTGCTGCTGGCGGAGAATCCTACAGCACTGCAGCAGTTGCTGCTCTTATGCCAGAGCAGCAGCTGGATTGCCGAACAGCTCACGGCCTATCCAGTTCTGCTCGATGAACTTCTCGACAGTGAAAGCCTGTTCACTGCGCAGAGCAAAGACACACTTCAAGACCAGCTGCGCCAGCAGATGCTGCGTGTCGCCGATGATGACCTCGAACAGCAGATGGAGGTGATTCGCTACTTTGTGCGCTCCAATAGCCTGCGTGTGGCAGCCTGCGATATCACCGAAGTGATCCCTTTGATGCAGGTTAGCGACTATCTGACTTGGATTGCTGAGGTGGTTATTGATCACACTGTGACCATTGCCTGGCAGCACCTCAGCCAGCAGTATGGTCAGCCCGAGGGCAGCAGTGTGCAGTCGCCGGGTTTTATTGTTTTAGGCTATGGCAAATTAGGAGGCATTGAGTTGGGTTATAAATCCGATCTCGACTTAGTCTTTCTTCACCGAGGTACCGCCGGACAAACTGCTGATGGCCCGCGCAGCATTGATAACAACACATTTTATGCTCGTCTAGGTCAGCGTATTATCCATGTGCTGTCTACAGTAACCCCCTCTGGCGCCGCTTATGAAATTGATATGCGCCTACGACCCTCGGGCAACTCCGGCATGTTGGTCTCGTCACTCAAGGCATTTGAGAAATACCAGCGTGAAAGTGCTTGGACCTGGGAACAGCAAGCACTGGTGCGAGCTCGAGTTGTGGCCGGTGAAAAAGCCCTCGCGGATGAGTTTAACAATCTGCGCCAGACCGTTCTTATGCAGTCGCGAGATAAGCAGATTTTGCGCACCGAAGTAGAGCAAATGCGGGAAAAAATGCGTAAACATCTCGGCAGACCATCAAAAGAGGGCAAATACTCCCTCAAGCAAGGCGCTGGAGGTATCGTCGATATTGAATTTATGGTTCAATTTGCAGTCTTGGCCTGGTCGCACAATCATCCCGAAATTAGCCGCTGGAGTGATACCATTCGCATAATAGAGTCACTGGCTCAGTGCGGGCTATTATCGGAGCAACAATCCAGCTTGCTAATCGACGCCTACAAAAGATACCGCTCAGCAGGACACCGTCTGCAGCTGCAAAATCAGTTGGCAGAAGTGTCTAGCTCAGAGTTCCTTGAGTGTCGGCAATTGGTGACCGCTCAGTGGGCAGAATTATTTAATCAAAAATACGTTTAAAAGAGGGAAAGGTTAATGTCGTTTTCGGATCGCGATGGTTTTATTTGGATGGATGGCAAGATGGTTGACTGGCGAGATGCCCAGACACATTTCCTGACCTCATCTCTACACTATGGCAATGCCGTGTTTGAGGGCATTCGCGCCTACGAAACCGAAAAGTCGGGCACCTGCATTTTCCGTCTAGAAGACCATATTAAACGTCTGTTTAACTCGGCCAAGATTATCCATATGCAGATTCCTTTCACTCAGGAAGAGATTTGCCAGGCCCACCGCGACGTAGTCCGCGTAAACAACTTAGATGCGGCTTATATTCGCCCGCTAGTATTTTTGGGTTCGGAAGGCATGGGCTTACGCGCCGAAGGCCTCAAGGTTCACGTCGGCATCGCCGGCTGGGATTGGCCTTCCTATATGTCGCCAGAGACTCTTGAGACCGGACTCAAGGTTCGCACCTCGTCCTATACCAGACATCATGTCAATATCACTATGGTAAAAGCCAAGGCCAGCGGCAACTACATCAACTCTATGTTGGCCCTGCGCGAAGCGCTGGACTCCGGTTGCGACGAAGCCATTATGCTCGACCCGGAAGGCTATGTTGCTGAGGGCAGCGCCGAGAACTTCTTTATGGTTCGCGATGGGGTTATCTACACACCTGATCTCACCTCCTGCCTCGACGGCATTACTCGGGACACAGTATTTAAGTTGGCTAAAGATCGTGGCATTGAAGTCCGCGAAAAGCGCATTACCCGCGATGAAGTTTATATCTGCGACGAAGCGTTCTTTACCGGCACCGCTGCCGAGATCGTCCCGATCCGCGAATACGACAGCCGTATCATCGGTGAAGGTAAGCGTGGACCCATAGCTACGGAGCTACAAGCTGCATACTTTGATTTAGTGCGCGGTAAAAATGACAAGTACCAGAACTGGTTAGCGCCGGTAGCTGAATAAGCCTTAAACAGAGAATTATTAGAGCTCATGGAAAAAGAAATCGTCAATATTTTGTGTATGAAGTGGGGCACCAAATACCCCGCTGACTACGTCAATAAACTTTACTCCATGGTCGCACGAAATATGTCGCGCCCGTTTCGTTTTATCTGTCTTACCGAAGATGGCGTCGGCACCCATGAAAATATTGAAGTCTTTCCGCTCCCCGAACTGTCCGTTGATCTCGCCGGCCCCGAGCGTGGCTGGAACAAGTTGGCGGTTTTTGCTGAGACTCTCTATGACCTCAAGGGCAAGGTTCTCTGTCTCGATCTCGACTTAATTATTACCGGCAGTTTGGACGATCTATTTGATTATCCTGGCGAGGTAATGATTATTAAAGATTGGATTAAAAAAGACGGCACCGGCAACTCTTCGGTGTACCGTTTTGAAGTGGGCGCGCATCCAGAAATACTCAGCGAATTTGAAACATCTTTTCAGCAAATCAAAAAAACGCATCGCAATGAACAGGAGTATCTGTCCGCTGCGCTGATGGCAAAAAATGCCTTGGTCTACTGGCCCGATGAATGGTGCAGAAGTTTTAAACGCCACTGCCTCAAGCCGTTTTGGTTTGTGATTGCTCGTCAAACCCAGGTGCCTGAAAATGCTCGAGTGATTGTATTTCATGGCAAGCCAGATCCCCATGAGGCGATCGCGGGGGTGAGTGGCAAATGGTATCGGCACTTTAAGCCTGCTACCTGGATTACCGATCATTGGCGCTAGTTGATTCAACTCCCGCCATTCACTGCTAATATCCAATTTATTATGGCTACTCCGCTAACATTTGTTATTAATCTAGATAAAAGTCAGGAGCGTCTGAGCAGGATCTCGGCGCGGCTAGGTGAGCTCGAAATGCCTTTTGAGCGTGTTGCGGCAATCTATGGAGCCGATTTAAATGAAAGGCAATTAAAATCTGTATACAGTGAATCATTAAATGCTAAGTCGTATCGGCGGCCATTAAGTCGCGCTGAAGTAGGCTGTTACATGAGTCATCTTAAGGCATGGCAGACGATTGTTGATAGAGAGTTAGCCTGTGCGTTGATTATTGAAGATGATTTAGTGATTGATGCAGAGCTAAAGGGCTTTATAGAAAGCCTGAGTCATTCAACGGGCAGTTGGGATATCGTTAAATTCTATTGCCGCAAAAAAAATCCGAAAATTATTTCTCGCACAGCCATCGATAGTCGGCATGATTTATGCCGCTTTAAGAAAATTCCGATCGGCAATTTAGCTCAGTTAATAACTTTAGATGGCGCCAAAAAATTACTCGCCGCGCGACAGCCGTTTGGTCGCCCCGCAGATGATGATATCCAGCATTGGTGGGAAGCTGATCTAAATGTGTTAGGAGTATTTCCGCCGGTTGTTCATGTGATACCGAACGCTAAAAGTGACATAGAACAGCAGGGCCTGAGAAAGGAAAAAAGAAAAAGTTTCAGGCCTTGGCACGGTGCTTTTTTGCGTGCTAAATATGAGTACAGATTGCGCACTACGCTCCAGAAAACCCCACTGCCAATATTAGTGGGCGAACCAAAACCATAGCTAGGATGAGATTTTAATGAGAGGCTTTAGGCGCGACCTTCTCGATTTGCCGGGAAACTTAAAAGCACTGAGAGAAGTGAAAGACAGTGGGCAGCCCTACCAGAGTATTCGTTACTTTAATGCTGTGGCCAATTGGGGTGATCATATCAATCCCTACATTATTGAAAAAATGACTGGAAAAACGGTGGTACAAAGTACCTTCGGCTGGACGGAGCATATGTTAGCGGTGGGCAGCGTTCTTCGTAATGCCAACCGCAATAGTATTGTTTGGGGGTCAGGGTTTATTTCGAGCTCCTCAAAACCGAGAGCAAAGCCTAAAAAAATTGCTGCTGTGCGAGGTCCGCTTACCGGTCGGCGGCTCACTGATCTGGGCTATATAAACCCGCAGGTCTACGGTGATCCGGCGTTACTGATGCCGCGCTTTTACAATCCGCAAGTAGCCAAAGAACATAAAATTGGATTGGTGGCGCATTATGCGGAAAAAGATGATGCGGTTGTGGAATACCTTATTTCTCTAGGGATACATCCTGTCGACATCCAGCTGCCGGTTGAGCCTTTTATCGACGAGCTGTGCAAATGTGAAACAATCGTGTCCTCATCAATGCACGGCCTTATTGCTGCCGATGCCTACGGTATTCCAAACCGTTGGCTGCGACTTTCAGATAAGTTGGTGGGTGGTGAGTTTAAGTTTCAAGACTACTATGGTGGAATTGGTGTTGCTGGTGAAACGCCACTAAAAACATCCGAACTTTTTGCAATTCAGAGTCGAGACGAACTGATTGCATTGACCAGTAAGAAAGACATAGACCTGGACTTAGATAAGCTCTATGACGCTTTTCCTGGCTAGCGCTTTAATATAGTGCATGGGGGCCGGTTCAGGAGGGCGCAGAAATTCGATAATTTCTCTTGAGTTAGGCGCTTTGATTTAGGTGCTATGTTATTCTGCCCGAACCATGAAACTTCGCTTTTTGCCAAGACTGATTTATTCAGTCATATTCTATCTTTTTACGCCTGTTATTCTATTGCGTCTACTCTACCGCGCCGTAAAAGCGCCTGCCTATGCGGGGCGGTGGCTTGAGCGCTTCGGTTTTTTTACGCCCTCTGATTTGTGCAAAGATATCATCTGGCTGCACGCCGTTTCAGTCGGTGAAACCCTCGCCGCAGTGCCCTTGGTAAAAGCCTTACAGGCCAAATACCCAGATCATCGTTTGCTGATTACCTGTATGACCCCCACTGGGTCTGAACGCATTACCGCTGCCTTTGGAGACTCTGTAGATCACTGCTATGCACCCTATGATGCGCCCGATGCAGTGGCGCGTTTTCTCAAGCGCGTGCAGCCTAAGATGCTGATTATCATGGAGACCGAACTCTGGCCGAATACGGTTGCCGCCTGTTGTAAACGTCAGATCCCGGTGATTCTGGCCAATGCACGGCTCTCTGAGAAATCCGCCCGCGGCTACGGCCGAGTGTCGGGGCTGAGCAGTCCGATGTTTGCGCAACTCACTGCCGTTGCAGCCCAGCATGGAGATGATGGTGTGCGCTTTACAGCCCTTGGATTACCCGCAGAAAATCTTCATATCAGTGGCAATATTAAATTTGACCTCGATCTTAGTATTCAGATTAGGCAGAGTGCAGCGGCGTTGAGGCAACAGTGGAGTGGCTCTAGTCAGCGACCAATTTTTCTCGCTGCCAGCACCCACCGCGGTGAAGATGAAATTATTCTGCAAGCCTTTAGCCTGATCAAACAGTCAGTGAATGACGCACTGCTAGTATTGGTGCCCCGGCATCCGGAGCGTTTTAATCAGGTGGGGGATCTCTGTCTCGAGGCTGGCTTCAGCCTGGCCCGGCGCAGTAATAATGATCTGACTGACACAGCGGATATATTGCTTGGCGATACCATGGGCGAACTGATGACATTCTTCGGCGCCTGCGATATCGCCTTTGTTGGCGGCAGCTTGGTCGCTAACGGAGGTCACAATATGATCGAGCCTGCAGCCTGGGGCAAGCCGACACTGAGCGGGTTATCAGTGTTTAACTTTGCTGAGGTATCGCGACTATTAGCCGAGGCTGGAGGGCTCTCTCTGGTTGAGGATGCTGCGGCATTGGCCGAGGCGGTAATAGCGTTAATCAAAAACCCAGAGCAGGCTCAGCAGATGGGTCGCCAAGCACAGCAGGTTGCTGAGGCAAACCGCGGTGCGCTAGACAGATTGCTGGTAGTGATTGATAACAGCTTGAGCGGACAGACAGCCCTGAGCAGATAAACAGCCCTGAGCCAATAAAAAGACCTGAGCCAATAAACAGCCCTGAGCCAATGAAGAGACCTGAGAAATCCATCCTCTCAGGCCGTTCAAATCACCTTACTGATTGGCCGCTTTGTTAATTACCAACTGCGGATCCAACCAAGCATTGAGCTCATAGACATCATCCGGAGATAGCTGACCGGCCACCTCCTTCAGCCGCATCATCGACAAAATATAGTCATAACGGGCATTGGCAGAATTGCGACGGGCCTGAAAGACCGTGCGCTGAGCCACCAACACATCAACAATATTTCTTGTGCCCACTTCATAACCCGCCTGAGTAGCCTGCAGAGCGCTGTCCGCCGAGATGATCGACTGAGCGCGAGCTTTGACTCGTGCAGTGTTGGTCACGACCAACTGATGCAGAGAGCGAGCTGCCTGAACCGTATTGCGCTTGGCGGCAATAAAACCCTCATCAGAGGCAATCGACCGCTGCTTGGCTTGGCGACGCTGGGCGTCCAGTGAACCGCCGAGCCAGATTGGCATAGTCACTGAGATCGCGAATGCATTGCCATCCTGTTGGCTGTCAAAGGGGTCGTTGTATCTGGTGCCATCGGAGTCTGAGTCAAAGTATGTGGCGCTGCCGGTAACCTTTGGCAGGCGCGCTGCGGCAGCTGCTTTGGCATTGTTATAGGCAGCATCTTTGCCGAGCTTAGCGACCTTGAGCGGATAATTATTACCAGTCGCAAAATCAACCCACTCGCTATTGCTTAGTGGTTGCGGGTTAGTGGCAACAAATTTTTCTGCTAGTCCGGCAAGCACATTGTGCTCTTCTCCGGTCAGCACTTGCAGCTGCTCAAAGGCGATATTCAATGCACCCTGGGCTTCGAGACTATTCACAACTGCATCGTCGTAAACAGCCTGAGCTTCGTGCACATCAGTAACCGGCAGCAGGCCCACTTCGAAACGTTCGCGAGTCTGTTCTAGCTGGCGCTGAATGGCACGCTCTTCAGCATTGCGCGTCTGCATATTGTCGTAGGCACGTAGCACATTAAAGTAAGCATTACTGACGCGAATGATAAGGCTCTGCTGATCTGCGGCGAACTGCGCGCGAGCACTTTCACTCAGAGACTTACTGCCCTGAAAGCGGTACCAAGAGGGCATGTCGAAAATAGCTTGGCTGAGAGAAGCGCCGTAAGAAGTGCTGTCGCTATCAATGGTGCCGCCAGTGCCAAATAGCGGGGAGCTATCGTCAGTTTCAGACTCTTTGTATTCGCCGGTTATAGACAATTGCGGCAGCAGCGCTGCGCGACTGATGTTTTTTCCTTCGCGGTCAGCGTTAAAAGTAGCCCTTGCGGCTCTCAATACGGGATCGTTTTCCAGGGCACTTTCATATATATCGACAAGGGAATCAGAGACCGCTAGCTGCGGGGCTAAAAAAGCGACAGCAACAATCAAAAAATGTTTTTTAACAATGTGCATATGACCTCCATTTGGACGGCAGTAGTTTAGCAGGTTTACCTCGAAGACATAGGCTGTCTTTAATGACCAGGCACCAGTTTAGTGCGGATTGCAAAATCGTTGCGCCATGAAAAACTGGTGCGTTACGCCGAACTAAAGGTTAGACGGTTTGAATGATCAAATAGTTTAAGATCAAACGTAAAAGATACTCGAGATACATGTAATCAGAGAGTGATGCCCAGACCATGGACAAAAAACACCGCTTCGGCCCTTCGGACTATCGGCTTAAATCTACCGAGACAGTCTTTCAGGGCTTTTTTAAAATGACTCGAATGACTGTTGAGCACCGATTGTTTGGCGGTGGTTGGAGTAAACCGCTGCGTCGCGAGCTATTCCAACGAGGCGATGCGGTGGGCGTCCTGCTTTATGATCCCCGCAATCACCGGGTTGGTCTAATCGAACAGTTTCGACCAGGTGCGCTAAATGAAGCCGGTGGTCCCTGGCAGTATGAAGTTATTGCCGGCATGATCGAGCCGGGAGAGAGCCTTGAGCAAGTTGCAGCTAGAGAGCTAGAGGAAGAGAGCGGAGTTGAAGTGGAAAAATTGCTGCCGATCTGCGACTATCTGGTCAGCTCCGGTGGCACAGACGAAAAAATGCACCTCTTCTGTGGTCTTGCGGATCTCCGCGAGCGCGGCGGCATCTTTGGGGTAGATGGCGAGAGCGAAGATATTCTGCTGCACGTTTGGTCCTACGCTGAGACCATGGAGGCGTTTTCACAGGGCCTCCTCAATAGCGCGGCCATGTCAGTTGCATTGTTTTGGCTACAATTAAACCACCAGCAGTTGAGACTTGAGTCTTGAATATCAGCCTAATAAAAGCCACTAAAGTGAAAAAGCTAACTGCATCACGACCAGCGAGTAATGACTTTGTCAGTATCTGAACGCCGACGTCAACGACACAATCTGCAGCGCCTGCACGGCGAGTGTGAGCTCAATTACGTGCGTCTGCTGAGACTGATGCCGGGGCCGCCGCAGCTGGGTCAAAGTATTGGCGTGGATTTCACCCATGAGTCGAACAGTGGCATGCATCTTCGTACAGATGAGGTCACGCGCTATACGCACCTTTTAAGTATCTCTGCCAAAAGCGCAAGACCAGAGTGGTTGCCAGAGATTCAGATTAAAGTGCGCATCTATCACGATGCGAAAATGGCTGAAGTGGTGGAATGGTGCAGC
The DNA here is from genome assembly GCA_000511875.1 of Gammaproteobacteria bacterium MOLA455. Taxonomy (GTDB): domain Bacteria; phylum Pseudomonadota; class Gammaproteobacteria; order Pseudomonadales; family Porticoccaceae; genus HTCC2207. The sequence goes on along the minus strand of AZIN01000001.1, from coordinate 1,475,055 downwards.
GACAGAACTATCCCCTGGGAGCTGGCAGAAAAATCGTCAATGCAGGCGCCGGATGAAAAATGGCAGTGGAACATGTTTTTAAGTGACCTGTTAGCTCATGGTTTAAGTCATGGCATGAGCAAAGTAAAAGTGTCCCTTTAAGCCGCCACTTTTCCCCATAAACTGACAGTAAGGCAGCGCGAGAGATTCCATGAGTACAGTGCATATTACCCAAATCACCGATTTGCACCTGGGTGCAAACGAGCAGGAAACCCTCGGCGGCGTCACCACCTTTGAGGGTTTTAAAGCTGCACTACAAGCCTCGGATGATCAGGGTCGCGGCGATAACTTGTTGCTACTTACCGGTGATCTGGCCAGCGACTGTCAGGCCGGCGCCTACCAACTGCTGAATAAAACCCTTGCAGAAAAGCAACGCCAGGCACTTTGGTTGCCAGGCAATCATGATCATCTCGAGACCATGGAGGCCAATCTGACAGCCTTCCCGCGAGTGCGTATTTACGAAGCTGGTGCCTGGAGCATAATTTTATTAGACAGCTCCAAAGTGGGTCAGCCTGGCGGACATTTTTCTGAAGCAGAGCTTCAGTTCGCTGAGCAGAGTTTAAAGCAGCTAGCCAGCAAGTTTGTCTTAGTGGCGGTGCATCACTCACCAGTGCTGGTTAATTCCGCCTGGCTCGACCAGCAGCAAATCGACAATCATCAGCGTCTCTACGATCTGCTTGCGGCCCATGGGCAGGTAAAGGCGGTAGTCACAGGTCACGTGCATCAGCACCATGACAGTCTCTGGGGAAATATCCCGGTCTATTCAACACCCTCAAGCTGTGTTCAATTCGAGCAGCACAGCCATGACTTTCGTCTCGCCGATAAACCTCCCGGCTATCGCTGGCTGGATTTGCATGAGGACGGTAGCCTTAACACCGGCGTCGAATTTCTCAAAGATTTTGCCCAGCAGTGCGATCGCAGCTGCGCCGGTTATTAATCCGCTCCTCGAGCCTCAGCTATTCACTTGTCGCGCAATCAATCGACCCTAAAGCCATAGCTTTGGCTATAATGTCGCCTTCCAAAAAATAGATTGCCGTCAATGCCAACGCTGCTTTATTTACATGGGTTTAACAGTTCGCCAGAGTCCGCGAAGGCGCAGCAGACCCAGCAGTGGTTCGGGCAGAATGCCTCGGGAATAGAGTTTATTTGTCCCTCGCTGCCACCTTACGCTGATCGGGCTATGGCGCTGTTATGCGAGATAGTCGAGGCGCATCTGCCAGAGCCAGTATTCATTATTGGTAGCTCCATGGGCGGTTTTTTCGCCAGCTGTTTGGCCGAGCGCTATGCTGAATTTAATGTTGCAGCTGTGTTGATCAATCCGGCGGTAAGCCCGGCTCGGGGTTTGAATAAATGGCTCGGTGTCAACAGCAACTATCACAGTGGCGAAACCTGGCTATTCGAGCCGTATCACATCGATGAATATCAGCGCTGGGACCCAACCGCGATAAAAAATAAAAATAATTACCTGGTGCTATTGCAAAGCGGTGATGAAGTGCTTGATTATCGAGATGCCGAGCAGCGCTACCGAGGCTGCAAAATAATTCTCGAATCCGGTGGCGATCACAGCTTTATTGATTATCATCGACACTTGGAAACCGTCTACCAGTTCTTACTGTCGGCGGTTCCGAGCAACTCACAATTACAATCTGACCTGTAGGGCGTATGAGCACATATAACGCAGAAGATATTGAAGTCCTCACCGGACTAGACCCGGTGCGCAAGCGCCCGGGAATGTACACCGACACCAGCCGACCCAATCACCTGGCCCAAGAGGTCATAGATAACAGTGTCGATGAAGCCTTGGCCGGACATGCCAGTCGTATTGATGTGACCCTGCACAAGGATGGCTCTCTCTCGGTCTGTGATGATGGCCGCGGCATGCCCGTGGATATTCACCCAGAGCAGGGTATTCCCGGTGTCGAAGTGATTCTCTCGACTCTTCACTCCGGAGGCAAGTTCTCGAACAAAAATTACCAGTTCTCCGGTGGTCTCCACGGCGTGGGTGTCTCGGTGGTCAACGCCCTCTCCGACAAGCTTGAACTGACGGTAAAGCGCGGTGGCAGTGTCCATCAGATCACCTTTGCCAATGGCGACAAGACCACAGATCTACAAGTGATTGACAGCTGCGGCCAGCGCAATACAGGGACCATTCTGCGCTTCTGGCCCAACCCGATTTACTTCGACTCGGTTAAGTTCTCGCTGCTGCGTTTGCGCCATGTGTTGCGCGCCAAAGCGGTACTCTGCAGTGGTTTAACCGTGAGCTTCTACGACGAAAATAGTGGTGAGAGCGAAGAGTGGCACTATCAGGACGGCCTGCAAGACTATCTGTCTGGTGCGCTAGCAGGCTGGGATGTATTACCCGCCACACCTTTTATCGGAACCTATTCCGCAGCCAATGAAGCGGCTGACTGGGCCGTGCAGTGGATGCCCGATGGTGGCGATTTGGTGCAGGAGAGCTACGTTAATCTGATCCCCACTCCCCAGGGAGGCACCCACGTCAACGGTCTGCGCACCGGTCTTTTGGATGCCATGCGTGAATTCTGTGAATTTAGAAACCTGCTGCCTCGAGGGGTCAAACTGACTCCAGACGATATCTGGGATCGCTGTAGCTTTGTGCTTTCATCGAAGCTTGAAGATCCCCAGTTCTCCGGTCAGACCAAAGATCGTCTGTCATCGCGACAGGCCGCAGCCTTTGTTTCCGGTGTGGTGAAAGACTCCTTTAGTCTGTGGCTCAATCAGCACACAGAAGAGGCTGAAAAACTTGCTGAACTCTGTATCTTCAGCGCCCAGAGCCGCATGCGTGCGAGTAAAAAAGTTGTCCGTAAAAAGATCACTCAGGGCCCAGCACTGCCGGGAAAACTGGCCGATTGTTCCAGTGGCGAGCCAGAGCGCTGTGAAATATTCTTTGTCGAGGGAGACTCTGCTGGTGGTTCTGCTAAGCAGGCCCGCAACCGTGAACATCAGGCGATCATGCCCCTGCGTGGCAAGATTCTCAATACCTGGGAAGTGGAATCTCAAGAGATCCTCGGTTCTCAGGAAGTCCACGATATCTCCGTGGCCCTGGGCATAGATCCCGCCATCGATAATCTCGACAAACTGCGCTATCACAAAGTCTGCATCCTCGCCGATGCCGACTCCGATGGACTGCATATTGCGACTCTGATCTGCGCGCTATTTGTCCGTCACTTCCGCTCTCTAGTCAGCGCCGGACATGTTTATGTGGCTATGCCACCACTGTTCCGCATAGACGTTGGCAAAGAAGTCTATTACGCCCTCGATGAGTCGGAAAAGCAGGGCATCCTCGACCGCATTGAAGCCGATAACAAGCGCGGCAAGGTCAATGTGCAGCGCTTTAAAGGACTGGGAGAAATGAACCCGTTACAGCTGCGCGAAACCACCATGAACCCAGATACCCGCCGTCTGGTGCAGCTCACCGTGGATGTGGATGATAATACCGACTCAATAATGGACATGTTGCTGGCCAAGAAGCGCGCGTCTGACCGTCGTACCTGGCTTGAAAGCAAAGGCAACCTGGCTGGCATAGCCGATCTTTAACTGTTTGATAATTTAAGTGTTTTTATAAATAGGAAAAACGATGAACGATATCGTCAATTTTAATAGCGAAGGGTTGGAGCGCCGACCCATAAGCGAATATGTTGAGCAGGCCTACCTAGACTACTCCATGTACGTCATTCTCGACCGGGCACTGCCGCATATTGGCGATGGCCTAAAGCCGGTTCAGCGGCGCATCGTCTACGCCATGAGCGAACTCGGCCTCAAAGCCAATGCTAAGTATAAAAAATCCGCGCGAACCGTCGGCGATGTAATTGGTAAATATCATCCCCACGGCGACAGCGCTGTCTATGAAGCCATGGTACTTATGGCCCAGCCATTCTCCTATCGCTATCCATTAGTGGACGGTCAGGGCAACTGGGGTTCTGCAGATGATCCAAAGTCATTTGCCGCCATGCGATACACAGAATCCAAGCTCTCCAAATATGCCGATGCACTGCTCTCCGAACTGGGGCAGGGAACCGCCAACTGGCGACCCAACTTTGACGCTACCATGGACGAGCCGGAAATCCTTCCGGCACGAGTGCCCAATGTGCTGCTCAACGGTACCACCGGTATCGCCGTCGGTATGGCCACAGATATCCCGCCTCACAACCTAAATGAAGTAGTGAGCGCTTGCTTGCATATGCTCGACAACCCGAAAGCCGATGTGGCCGAGCTGATGGAGTTTATCAAAGCCCCGGACTATCCCACCGACGCCGAAATTATCACCTCACAAAAAGATATTCAAAATGTCTATGAGACGGGTCGCGGTTCGATCAAAATGCGCGCCATCTGGCACCGCGAAGATGGAGACATTATCGTCACCGCACTGCCGTTCCAGGCCTCAGGCTCAAAGATTCTCGAACAGATCGCCGCCCAGATGCGCAACAAAAAGTTGCCCATGGTCGAAGACCTCCGCGATGAGTCAGACCATGAAAACCCAACTCGTCTAGTGATCACCCCGCGCTCTAATCGCGTTGATCTCGACGCCCTGATGGACCACCTATTTGCCACCTGTGACCTCGAGAGAAGCTACAGAGTTAACCTCAACATTATCGGTATCAACGGCAAGCCCGGCGTCATGAACCTGCGCCAGATTATTAAAGACTGGCTGCTGTTTCGCACCGATGTCACCCGTCGTCGTCTCAGCTACCGTCTAGAAAAAGTCGACAAGCGTCTGCACCTCTTAGACGGTTTGTTGATCGCCTTTTTGAATATCGATGAAGTGATTAATCTGATTCGTACCGAAGACGAACCCAAGGCGGCGCTCATCGCCCGCTTTGCTCTCTCGGATACTCAAGCGGAATATATCCTCGACACCAAGTTACGTCAGTTAGCCCGTCTTGAAGAGTTTAAAATCCGCGCCGAGCAGGACGAATTAGCCAAAGAGAAAGCCGAATTGGAATTGCTTCTCGGTTCAGAGATGCGTTTAAAAACCCTGGTTAAAAAAGAACTCAAAGCCGCTGCCGAAGAATTTGGCGACGAGCGCCGTTCCCCGCTAGTTTCACGTGGCGAGTCACAGGCGTTTAACGAAAAAGATTTGCTCACCGCCGAGCCGATCACCGTGGTACTCTCGGATAAAGGTTGGATACGCGGTGCCAAAGGCCACGATATAGATCCCACTACCCTGAGCTACAAATCCGGTGACAAGTTCCTCTCCGCCGCCTGTGGACGCAGTAATCAAAATGTCTTCCTGCAGGACTCCGTCGGGCGCTTCTATGCCCTCGCCGGGCACACATTGCCCTCAGCACGAGGTCAGGGAGAACCCGCCACCGGACGACTCAACGTCTCTTCAGGCGCACTGTTCACCGACGTAATAATGGGCGCAGATGACCAGAAAGTCCTTTTGGGAACTGATGCGGGTTATGGCTTTATCGGCAAAATTGGCGACCTCTACACTAAAAACCGCGCCGGCAAGGCCGTGGTCTCATTGCCCAAGGGCGCGAAAATTCTCTCGCCGAAAATGGTCAACGATGCCAACGCACAGATCGCCGCCGTCACTAATGAAGGGCGTTTGCTAGTCTTCCCAATCGCCGAACTGCCGGAGCTAGCAAAGGGTAAAGGCAACAAGATCATCAACATCCCCGGCTCGCGACTCCAGACTCGAGAAGAGTTCGTTATCGACTATGGCGTCGTTTCTGCATGCGATTCACTTGTAGTTCACTCAGGCAAGCGCTACCTTGTAATGAAGGCCAAAGACCTCGAGCACTACAGCGGCGAACGCGGGCGACGCGGACACAAACTGCCACGGGGTTTTCAGAAGGTTGATAAGTTAGATGTTGAGAGTAAATAACGGTGCCTTAGGGCGCCACTTAACGACCCCTAGCGGGGCAGGGAGAATATTATTATGGAAGACAAAGTAGAGTTTATGCAGGCGCTAACAGTCCAGTATGGCATCAAAGTGCTAATGGCACTGGTGATCTTTATTGTCGGTAAATGGGTCGTCAAACGACTCTCGGTCGTACTGGAAAAACTCATGGAGAAAAACGCCGTAGACCCGGCCATCAGACACTTTGCTGGTAGCCTGGTGTATTACGCCCTGCTGATCTTTGTCTGTATTGCCGCCCTCGGCCAACTGGGCATCCAAACCGCCTCCTTCGTCGCCATAGTCGGTGCTGCCGGTCTTGCCGTAGGCTTAGCCCTTCAGGGATCCCTATCGAACTTCGCAGCCGGTGTACTGCTGCTAATTTTCCGCCCCTTCAAGGTCGGCGACTTCGTTGAAACCGCCGGCACCTCAGGCGTGATTCAAAGCATCCAAATCTTCACCACTGTGCTGTTCACCCCAGACAATAAAAAAGTCATAGTCCCCAACGGTCGAATTATTGGCGACAACATCGTCAACTACTCCGCCAATGACACCCGTCGTGTGGACCTAGTATTTGGCATTGGCTATCAGGATGATATAGACGCAGCACGTAAAGTTCTCGAAGGCGTGCTCGCAGCAGATTCACGTGTACTAGAGAATCCAGAGTCGGTTATTGCCGTGGTTGAACTGGCCGATAGCAGTGTCAACTTTGTCTGCCGTCCCTGGGTTAAAAGTAGTGACTATTGGCCGGTGTATTTCGATCTTACCGAAGCCGCCAAGAAAGCACTGGATGCCAATGGTATTTCGATTCCCTTCCCTCAGCGAGATGTGCATTTGCATCAGCAGGCATAGGGCGGGGCTTTATTACGAGTCTGTTGCTGCTTTCTGTGGAGTCTGCTGTAGCGTTGTTGGCGCGTTTTTAAATAGGCGCAAAGCCAACATCGCTGACTCTAAACCTAAACCTGTGTCTAATCTTGGGCTTTAGGTTCGCTTGAAACCTGCTTCGTCAGTAGCTGAAAACCCTTCAAAACATTCAGTGCTTCATAAAGCTGATTATCGTCGGTGATATCTTCATCGCGATCTTTGGCTTTCTTCTTTTTACCACTAGCCTTTTCTAAGTGCCCTTCAAGATCGACTTCGCGCACTTGCGTGCGGTTCTTGTACAAACGAATCTCAGCAGGCTCAACAATAATATCCGGCACCACTCCCTCAGCCTGAATAGATCGACCATTGGGTGTGAAGTAGCGTGCGGTAGTCAGTTTGACGGCGCGGCCATCGCCCAGGGGAATGACGGTTTGCACTGAGCCTTTTCCAAAGCTCTGGGTGCCAATAATGGCTGCGCGCCGATGGTCTTGCAGCGCTCCAGCAACGATCTCTGAGGCGGAGGCGCTGCCGCCGTTTATGAGTACAACTATGGGGGTACCTTCAAGTAAGTCACCACTTTTGGCGTCGAAGCTGATATTGGCGCTGGGGAGGCGGCCTTCGGTGTAGACAACGGTGCCCCCGTCGAGGACGGCGTCGGCGATTTCAACTGAGGCTGGCACAAGTCCGCCGGGATTGTTGCGCAAGTCTATGATGAGGCCTTTTAGAGCGGGTTCTTTCTCTTTGAGTGAGAGCAGCTCCTTTTTGAAGTCTTTGCCAGAGCTGACTTGGAATTGTGAGACGCGAACGTAGCCATAGCCGGGTTCAATGATGCGGCTGCGTACTGAGCTAAGCTGGATGGTGCCGCGAACCACTGTGATGTCCAGGGGACCGTCTTCGCCTTCACGGAATACTGTTAGCTTGATGCTGGTGCCCTTTTCGCCACGCAGTTTGTCTATGGCTTTTTGAACTGCCATACCGCGTACTGGAGTGCCGTCTACTTCGACGATAAAGTCACCGGCTTCGATACCGGCTTCGGCGGCTGGGCTGTCGTCGATTGGGGCTATGACTTTTATCATGCCGCGCTCGGAGCCTACTCGCAGGCCTAGGCCGCCGTATTCACCGGTGGCGCTTTCCTGAAGTTGTTCATAGTCGGTTTGGTTTAGATAGACAGAGTGGGGGTCGAGTTCGAGTAATAGTCCGGCGATGGCGTTTTCGAGAAGTTCGGTGTCGGCGACCTCTTCTACATAGCCGCGGCGAATCTGTTCAAAGACTTGGGTAAACAGGCGCAGCTCACGAAGAGGCAGGCGCTCTTCTTGATTAGCTTGCTGGTCGGTTGTTCCGACTTCTGTTTCTGCATTGGCCGCTGCTATAGGCAGTGCGCTAATCAGCGCTGCTGCTAGGGTGGTGATGAGGCTCTTTTTGTACATAGATTATCTGTCCTAATGGCGGCTTGAGATGCTGCTTTGTCACAGTTTTTAATATAGTTGCAAGTGAGCTGCGAGTGGGTCGCGACTTAGCTAAGAGCTAGTTGTATTTAGCGTTTACCGAGCCATATTTTTGGATCGGCGGGCTGGCCTTTTTTGCGTATTTCAAAATATAGGGCTGGCTTGTTCAAGCCTCCGGTATCGCCAGCGCGGGAGATGGTTTCGTTACTCAATACCCAGTCACCGGTGTCTTTTAGTAATTCTTCATTGTGGGCGTAGAGGCTCATATAGCCGTCGCCGTGATTGAGAATAATTAATAGCCCAAATCCGCGCATATAGTTGGAAAAGATCACTTGTCCGTCGTGGACAGCGGTCACGGGCTCGCCAATTTTAGCGCCGATCAACCAGCCATCCCAGCGCAGTGAGCCACTGCGTTTACTGCCGAAGCTGTGTGCCACCTTGCCTTTAAGAGGCCAGCGCAGCTGACCTTTTTGTGAAACGAAACTCTGACCTCCTGGAGGGGTTTTTAGGGGCATTCTCTTGACTACACTGCGAACATCTTTTAACAGCTCTTCGAGGGCAGTACGTTGTTTGAGCAGTTTATCCAGTTTGGATTTGTCGCTTTGGAGAGAAGCGTTAAGCTGTTTTAAGGTGCTTTGGCGACGCTTGTTATTGGCCAACAGTTCTTGCCGATCTTTTTCTAATTCTACCTTGGCGCTATTCAGTAAGCGCCTCTCTTCGCTGAGCTGATTTCGCACTGTCGAAAGCTGTTCTACGTCGCCCATATAGTGGGCAATTTTCTCATTGCGGGCGTCGACCACGTAGTTGTAGTACTTGAGCAGGCGGGCTAGTTGCTGGGGATCTTCCTGATTGAGCAGTAATTTGATTGGTTCTTGAACACCCATTTTATAGGCGGCGGCGAGCTGTTCGCTGACGGCGACATGTTGTTTTTGGATGCCAGCTTTTAATTCAGCCTGCTGTTTGCCGAGATCGGCTAGTTTGGCGTTGCGAGACTCTATTTTGCTATTCAGTAGGCGGATTTTCTTGCTGCTAGTGGAGGCGGCGATTTCGTTCTTTTTCAGCTCGGCGGCTAATTTGCTCTTATCTCTGTCGCGTTCATTGAGCTGTTTTTCAAGGCTGCTAATGGCATTCTTTAGCGCTGCCAGCTTGGCTCTCTCGTCCTCGGCAGCGATTGCCTGAAGGGGCAATAGACACAGAGCACAGCTGAGAACTGTGTTGATGATTGCCGAGGAGAGTTTCATCGAATGCCTTTCATCTATGGCTCGTGATTAAGTGTTAAGGATCAATGAACGACCCGTCATCTCGATGGGCTGTGGCAGATCCATCAGCGCCAGCATGGTCGGCGCTATATCTGCGAGAGATCCGTTGCTGTCCAAGCTCAGCGAGCGCTCACCAACATAAACCAGCGGGACAGGTAGTGTGGTGTGCTGAGTATGGGGTTGCTGGTTGGCGTCGTCGTACATTTCTTCGACATTACCGTGGTCAGCGGTGATCAAGATTTCACCACCGACTTTTTCTGCTGCAGCTATAACCTGAGCCAGGCTGTGGTCTATGGCTTCAACGGCCTTGATTGAGGCTTCGAAGTTGCCGGTGTGGCCTACCTGATCGCAGTTGGCGTAGTTACAAATAATAGTATCAAACTTGCCGGAGCCAATGGCTTCGACCAGTTTCTCGGTAACTTCGGGGGCGCTCATTTCTGGCTTATTGTCGTAGGTGGCGATATTGGGTGAAGGCACCAATATGCGTTCTTCAAGATCGTAGAGTGACTCACGGCCACCGCTGAAAAAGAAGGTCACGTGGGCGTATTTTTCTGTCTCGGCGATCCTGAGTTGGCGCTTGCCTTGCTGTGCCAAGTAGTCGCCCATGGAATTAACCAGTGGGATCGGCGGGAAGGCACAGGGAGCATCAAGGTTGTCTTGATATTCGGTGGTCTGAACGAAGGTCGATAGCTGAGGCGTGGCCGCACGTTCAAAGTCGTCGAAATCGTTGTTGGTGAGGGCGTGGGCGATCTCACGGGCGCGATCGGGACGGAAGTTCATAAAGATCACGGCGTCGCCATCTTCCATGGTTACTGGCACTTGGCCTTCCCCACAGATGGTGGTGGCATGGACAAATTCGTCGTTTTCATCGCGGGCATAGGCGTCGCTGAGAGCGGTGACTGCATCCCTGGCGCTGTAGTTTGCATGACCGGCGGTGACTAGATTGTAGGCTTCGGCGACTCGGTCCCAGCGGCTGTCGCGGTCGAGGGCGAAGAAACGTCCACAGACTGAGGCAATTCTGCCAACACCGAGTTTTTCGATCAGTGCCTGGGTTTTCTCTAGGGAGGATTTGGCACTGCGCGGTGGGCAGTCGCGGCCATCGAGAAAGGCGTGGAGATAGATTTTTTCGGCACCGCGCTGGGCGGCCATTTCTAGCATGGCGTTGATATGGTCTTCATGGCTGTGAACGCCGCCTGGAGAAAGCAGGCCCATGATGTGTACGGCCTTGCCCGTGCTCTGAGCGTTGTCTATGGCGTCGCAGTAAACCGGGTTGGTGAAAAAGTCACCGTCAATAATGGCTTTGTTGATGCGAGTGAAGTTTTGGTAAACCACCCGTCCAGCACCCAAAGTCATGTGCCCTACTTCTGAATTGCCCATCTGGCCCTCTGGCAGACCCACTTCCATGCCGGATGTATGGATCAATGTCTTGGGGCGTTGTTGCCACAGTGCCTGCCAGACCGGTGCGTCGGCGTTGCTGATGGCGTTGTGGGTGGTGATATCACTGTAGCCGAAGCCGTCGAGAATCAGAAGTATTAAGGGTTTGCGCTGTTCAGTCATGGGCTCTGTCTTCTAGGTGTCTTTTAGGGTTATCTATAGAGTTTATAGGCAGACTCTCGGATGATTTTAAAGCTCCGCGCGGCGTTTGACTATGCTCGCGCGGGAACATCCGCAGGTTATTCTGCTCTTTATTTGGCTATTCAGTCTATTCAGTTTCTAGTTCTTCCCAGCGCTGGTAGCAGTAATTGAGCTGCTCTTGCACCGTGGCGAGGTTCTTTTCAATAGCGGCAGTCACTGAACGCTCGGCTTGGTAGAAGTCGGGCTGATTCATTTGCTCAGAAATGGCCGCAATGTCAGTTTCCAGGCGTTCTATTTCCGCTGGCAGCTTGTCCAGCTCTCGCTGTACTTTATAGGAGCGCTTCTTTACCGGAGCATCGGATTTGCTTGAGGCTTTGGTTGCTGCTGCGGAGGGTTTTCCTGTGCTGGGTGGCTGCTCGGCTTTGCGCTGGCGCAGCCAATCATCGTAGCCACCGATATATTGGTTGATCACCGCGTTGCCTTCAAAGACCAATGTGCTGGTTACTACATTGTTCAAGAAAGAGCGATCGTGACTCACTAGCAGCACCGTGCCCTTGTAGTCGATGAGTAATTCTTCCAACAGATCCAGCGTGTCTATGTCCAGATCGTTGGTGGGCTCATCGAGTACCAGAATATTCGAGGGTCGGGTGAACAGTTTGGCCAGTAGCAGCCGGTTGCGCTCACCGCCGGAAAGGGCACTAACGGGCTGCCGGCAGCGGTCCGGGCTAAAGAGAAAATCCTGCAAATAGCTGATAACGTGTCGCGATTTGCCACCAACTTCAAGCATATCGCGGCCACCGGAGACATTGTCCTGAACTGTTTTAGTCTCATCTAGGGCTGCACGATATTGATCAAAGTAAGCGATATTGAGGTTGGTGCCGGTTTTGATCTTGCCCTGCTGGGGCTCTAATTGGCCCAGTAATAGCTTCAACAAGGTGGTCTTGCCGACACCATTGCGCCCGATCAGGCCGACTTTATCGCCGCGCTGAATCAGTGTGGAGAAGGATTTAACCACGGCATTGCCGTCATCAAAGGCAAAGCTGATATCGTTGGCTTCGGCAACAATCTTGCCGGATTTGTCCGCCTGCTGAATATCCATCTTGGCGGTGCCCACCTGCTTGCGGCGGGCCGCGTGCTCGACGCGCAAGGCTTCCAAGGCGCGAACTCGGCCTTCGTTGCGGGTGCGGCGGGCTTTAATGCCCTGGCGAATCCACACTTCTTCTTGAGAGAGACGCTTGTCGAATAGTGCATTGTGGCGATCTTCAGTTTCGAGCATGTCTTTTTTACGCTGAATATAAGTGGCGTAGTTACAGTTGAATTCTGCCAACTGGCCGCGATCAATTTCTACAAAGCGGGTGGCCAGGTTGTCCATAAAGCGACGGTCGTGACTGATAAATAACAGCGCCCCCTCCCACTTCAGCAAGAATGCCTCGACCCATTGAATGGCGTCGATATCCAGATGGTTGGTCGGTTCATCGAGCAGCAGCAGGTCGGGCTTGCAGACCAGTGCTCGGGCCAACAGTACGCGGCGCTTGTAACCGCCGGAGAGGCTGGAGATATCGACATCGGGATTGAGCTCCATGGTGGTGACTATGGCTTCGACACGCTGATTGATATCCCAGCCGTCGACGCGCTCTAGTTCAGCCTGAACCTCTTCCAGTTCGTTCATGACCTTGTCGCTGGGGTTAGAACCCAGCTGCAGGATCAGATGGTGATAGCGGGCGGCGAGCTTGCCCTCTTCTCCGAGCCCTTCGGCGATCACGTCAAAGACAGAGCCGGTGGCGTCGTGGGGAACCGATTGTTCCAACTGGGCAATTTTGACCCCGGCGGCACGCTTCAGCACACCTTCGTCGGCAGTTACCTGACCGGTAAGGATTTTTAACAAAGTCGATTTGCCAGCGCCGTTTCGGCCGATCAGGCAGATGCGTTCACCGGGTTCGATAACCAAGTTGATACGGTCAATCAGTGGCGGCTGACCGTAGCTGAGATAGATGTCTTGCAGTGTGACAAGTGGCATAGAGTTTTTTAATAGTCCATTTTTAAGAAGTGCGTCCGGCACCCAGCGGTTTGACAATCAATATCAGTTTCGGCAGCAGGGTCATTGAGCCAAGCAGCGCCGCGGTCATTGCCAGACCGGTTAGCAGGCCAAAGTAGATCGAGGGGATAAAGTTCGACAGTGCAAGAATCGAAAAGCCGACAATAATGGTAATCGCGGTGTAAAACAGCGCCAAACCAATACTGGCATGGGCTCTGTGCATGGCGGCAACATAGTCGCCGTCGACGCTAAATTCGCGCTGAAATCTGGTGATATAGTGAATCGCATGGTCGACGCCAATGCCCACGGTAATGGCGGCGATGGTAATGGTCATCATATCCAGTGGTATACCAGTCCAGCCCATACCGCCGAGGACAATGCCCGCAGCTAAGAAGTTCGGCACTATAGCGATCACGGAGATTTTTGCCGAGCGGAACAGCACTAAAAACATCAGCATAATGCCGACGAAGACTGCGCCTAGAGTGAGGATCTGGGATTTGTAGAGGCTCTGAAGCATATTGTTGTAGAGCACCAGCAGGCCAGTGAAGCGAATGTCTTCAGGGGCTATACCCACTTCATTGACGGCATAGTCGCGGATTTTTTCCAGCAGGTCGGCGCGACGCAGCAGGCCTTCGGTTTCCATGGCGCGCAACTGGATGCGTGTCTCGTCTATATCTTCGATGAGATAGGGGGCGACCATCTGGTTGTAGATTTCAGGGCCAAAGCTTTTGCGCATAAAGGCGATTTCAAAATCATTCAACTTGTGGCCGCTGAGGTCGCTGGCCACATCATAGATCTGCACCAGTGAGCTGACTTTGCCTACTTCGGGCAAAGATTCGATATAGGCCTGCAACTTGGCCAGATCCGCCAAGCCGGTTGAGGTAAACCAATAAGTGTCTTTAAGCTGGTTGCTGTCGCCGCTGTCAGCTTCTGTGCTGAATGCATCGCCACCGAAGGCGTCGTCGCCAAACGGGTCATCGCCGTAGTCGTCAGTTGCTGTTTCTGCACTGGCGAAAGCGTCGTCGCCAAAGGCATCATCACTGTAGTCGCTAAATTCAGCATCAAAAGCATCGTTCTGCTCTGGCTCGGCGAAGGTTGGTGCCTGCAGAATAATATCCATGGGTGTAGTGCCGCCCAGAGAGGCATCGATGATTTCCATACCCTGATAGATTTCGGTGTTGCTGCGGAAATAATCGATAAAGCGATTTTCCACTTCCAGGCGGGTAATGCCGATCACTGAAAGAACACCTAGGCCCAGAGCAATCAGTATAACTGCGCCTCCATGACGTTCGGTAAAGCTGGAAAACACCGCAGTGACAGCGGCGGAGTTATCAGTGCCGCCACTACTTTTGCCCTTGCCCAGTAGCATCATGCCGGCGGGGATAATAATAAAGGCGATCAACAGAGCCAGTGAAATACCCATGGTCATCATCCAGCCAAAATCTATTACAGGCCGAATATTGCTCACTACCAAGGAGAGGAAAGCTACCATAGTGGTGAGCACTGTGTAGAGACAGGGCTTGGCCATGGAGGTGACAGTGGCGGTAACCAGCTGTTCTTGGCTAGCATCTGGCAGATCTCGATGCAGTTCCCGATAGCGCACGATTAAATGCATGGTCAGGGCCAGGGTAATAATTAGCAACAGCGCGACAAAGTTGGATGAGATAACGGTTAAGCGCCAGTCGATCCAGCTCAAAAAGCCGAGAATAATAATCAGGCAGATAGCGCAGGTGCTGAGAGGCAGAATCACCCAGCGTAGCTGACGGAAAATTACTGCCAGAGTGACAATCACAAAGATCAAAATACCGATGCCAAAGGTAGCCAAATCACTTTTGATAAAGTCGACCATATCCGCGGTAATCATGTCCGGACCACCGAGGAAAATCGTGGCGCGGTCACGGTAGTCATTCATGAGGTTGCGAACATCGGCGACCAGCTGGTGCGACTGCGCAGCCTTAGCGGTGCGGTAGTCGAGAAATTCTAGGCTGACGCGATCCAGTTCAAGTTGCTGTGCAGCGCTTAGGCCCTGTGTGGATTTGATTAAGCGCAGAGCATCACGCGCGCTCACCAGATCGAGATATTTTTGGTCCAGCTCAAGGGTGGCGAGCATGCCGGTGGTCTGGCCATCGGCACTTAGAATGAGGTTTTTATAGATCGGGCTATTGAGAAATTCCTCGCGCGCCAACTGGCGATCAACGCCGGGAGAGAGCAGGGTGTTGAGTTCATTTTTCAAGTCGGCAACGCCGATCTTGGGACTGTAGAGCAGGGGCACGTCGAGCAGTGAGAGCATGCTCTCGATACCGTCAATCGCGGCTAATTCGTCACGCAGGGATGAAAGCAGTAAGAGGTTTTCTTGATCAAACAGATCGCCCTCGTTTGGCGAAAAGGTCAGGATCAGAAAATTATCGCTGCCGTAACGCTGCACCACTTCGCGGAAATAATTCAGGTCGTCATCATGTTCCAGAGTCAGGGAATCTGCCGAGGCATCAAGCTTAAAATTGGGCAGACCAAAAGCCATGGCCACAGTCAGCAACAGAACAGCGAAAGTAGCGCCCAGAGGGTGGCGCAGTACGGTCTTTTGGTAGAAATTAAGCAGTGTTGCAGACATGATTATTATAGTCTCCGCGCAGTGGTCTTCAAATGCCGCGTATTATGCGATGTTGGCGGCTAATATCATAGCGTAGCCGGGGATTAACTCGCTGGAGTAACGGCTCGATGCTGTTGCTACTCGACCATGCGACTCGTTGCTCTGGTCTAAAGTTAAGCTAGACCAAAACAGTTGCTGCAATAGATTTAAGGGTGGGGATAAAGTTAGATGATCACAATTGTATTAGTTGTCAGCACCGTCGTCGCCATTGTAGTGGTGATTCACTATGAGATTCTCTTTCAGTTGACCAACCTGATGCCACGGCTAAAGATACGTCATCGCTTTCGCATTGTACTCGGTGTTCTCGGCGCACTGATTGCCCATGTTATTGAGATATGGGTGTTTGCGGTAGCCTATTATCTGATGCACCACGCTGAGGGTTGGGGCGAACTGAGTGGTGCTTTTTCTGGCAGTTTGATGGACTGCCTGTACTTTTCTTTCACCACCTTTACCACTCTGGGTTTTGGGGATATTGCCCCGATGGGAGATATTCGCTACCTCACCGGCATTGAATCTCTAACCGGATTGGTGCTGATTACCTGGACCGCCTCATTTCTCTATGTTGAGATGCGCAAGTTTTGGGGTGCTTAGGTTCTAAGGATTGCCTGATAGTCTTAAGGGATAAAGCCGCTAGAATAGACTTATTCAAGAGCGCCTCTCCAAAGACTCTAAAAATAGCGAACAGACCATGAAAGCAGTGCTTCTCGATTGCAACAGTTTCGGCCCCGACGATCTCGACCTCAGTGCACTCATGGCTCTGCCGGTGAACTGGACGATTTATCCTGAGACTTCTGACCGCGAAGTTTGCGAGCGTATTGTCGACGCGGATATTATCCTGACCAATAAGGTGCCAATCAATGCGCTGAGCCTGTCTCAGGCTCCCCGATTAAAAATAATTTCGGTTATGGCCACCGGCACCAATGTGGTTGACCTACGGGCTGCCGTCCAACATCAGGTGGTGGTGTGCAATGCGGTCAAATATGGCACTGGCTCGGTGGTGCAACATGTCTGGGCACTGATTCTGGCGCTTACCACCAGGCTCGCTGATTATCAGCGTGCAGCAGTGGACGGCACCTGGCAGGACAGTTCACTATTTTGCCTGCTGAATTTTCCGGTGGAGGAGTTGCAAGGCAAGGTACTGGGTATAGTGGGTGCCGGTGAGTTGGGCCGCGGCATGGCGAAGGTGGCTGAGGCTTTTGGGCTTGAGGTGATTTATGCGGCACTGCCGGGGCGCCAATATACAGATCAGCAGCGTGTCGACTTTAAGGCGCTTTTAAGTCGTGCTGACATTGTCAGTCTGCACTGTCCCCTGACTGACGAGACAACCAATCTGATCGATGAAGTCGAATTAGCCCTGATGAAGCCCTCGGCAGTTTTGATCAATACTGCTCGGGGCGGCATGGTCAATGAGGTGGCCCTCAGGCGGGCGCTATTGAACGGCACTATCGCAGGGGCTGGTATCGATGTGCTGACCAATGAGCCGCCGCGGCAAGGTAATCCGCTGCTGGACGAGACTATTCCCAACCTGATAGTGACTCCTCACGGCGCCTGGGCGGCACGCCAATCAAGGCAGAGGTTGGTGGATCAGACGGTTGAGAATGTGCGCGCGTTTTTGCAGGGGAAGCCCTTGCCGCGCGCAGTTTTGCCTTGAACTCTCGGTTGAGTTCAAACTCTAGCCTTTAAAACCTTCTTCGAGTTTCTTCTCCACCAGAATATTTTTTAGCTTTGCATACTGTGGTACGCCGTTCTTATAGGGCGGGTAATCCTCGCCTATAATCAGTGGCTGAAAATACTCCCGAGCTTTCTCGGTGATACCAAAACCGTCCTTAGTGATAAACGAGCGGGGCATTTTCTTTTCAACGTTGGCAACCTTGCTGAGGGGGGCTTCGCCCAGTGACCAGCTGTATTTCTTGCCGGTTCCCCGCTCGATAGTAACCATGATTCCGGCCTTGCCTTCGAGGGCTTTTTCAACAGCACCCTTACCTACTGCATAGGCCTGTTCGACATCGGTTTTCGAGGCAATGTGGCGTGCCGAACGCTGCAGATAATCGGCTAAGGCATAGTGATATTTATGGCCGAGGCTGTGTTTAACCATGCTGGCTAGAGTCTGCGCTACACCGCCAAGCTGCTGGTGACCGAAGGCATCTTTGTGCAAAGAGCCAGAAATCAGCGCCCCGTCTGCGTACTTGGCGCCCTCTGAGGCGACAACCACACAGTAGCCTTTGTCTTTTACCGTGGCATCAACCTTGGCAATAAACTGGTCCCGGGAAAAAGGGATTTCTGGAAAGACAATAATGTGCGGTGGGTCACCGGCTTCTTCTGCGGCCAGGCCGCCGGAGGCGGCAATCCAGCCAGCGTGGCGACCCATGACCTCAAGAATAAATATCTTGGTTGAGGAAGCGCACATGGAGGCGATATCGAGACTCGCTTCTTTGGTGGAGACGGCAACATATTTGGCCACTGAGCCAAACCCGGGAGAGCAGTCGGTGAGAGGTAAGTCGTTGTCTATGGTTTTGGGAATGTGTATTGCTTGCAGTGGATAGTTCATGCGGGCAGCGATCTGCGACACTTTTAGGCAAGTATCCGCTGAGTCGCCGCCGCCATTGTAAAAGAAGTAGCCAATATTGTGCGCTTTAAACACTTTCACCAGACGCTCATACTCTGAGCTGTCTTCATTATGGTCGCGCATTTTGTAGCGGCAGGAGCCAAAAGCGCCACCGGGGGTGTGCTTCAGTGACGCCACAGCGGTGGGTGTTTCTTTGCTGGTGTCGATAAGGTTTTCGTGGAGGGCACCGAGGATGCCATTTTGACCAGCGTACAGAGTGCCGATCTTGTCCTTGTTGGCGCGGCAGGCTTCAATAACACCGGCGGCAGAGGCATTGATCACCGAAGTGACGCCTCCAGATTGTGCATAAAACGCATTTCTTTTGGCCATGTAACTCTCTCTTCCCTGTAGTCCCTTGTGGAGGCGCTATGGTAAAGGTTTCTCGCGCCATCAGGAAGCGTCAACTAGCGGGTGAAGGCCTTGAATAATGAAAATTCGATTACGCCATAACTTGGGTTGTGCGGGCTGTGATGAGGTTGATAAGTATATTCCACTCGGGTCGCGGCGCTGAAATCGCCCACTTTAAACTGATAGAGTAATTCTAGCTGTTGTTCCCGGCCCTTGGGCTGCAGGTCAAAGTTGATGGTTTCATAGGTAACTTGGCGATCAATGGTGCGGCCGCTGGCCAGTTGCAGACTGCCCTGACCGCTCTGCACGCGGAGGGGTTGGTGCAGGCTTATGCTGAGGCGATCATCTGTCTGCCAGTTCGGTGAGCTGTTTAGCCCAAGAGACCAAGAATTACTGTTGATGGATTTGTCGAGATTTAATAGGCCTCGGTTTCCTGATAGAGAATTTTCTGTCAGGCCACTTTTAGTGGTGCCCAGATAAACCGCGAAGATTCCCTGCCATGTTGAATTAAACTGCACATGGCCATTGAGGCCAAAAAAATCTGTGCCGCTGTTGTTTAGCTGGCCCAGGTTCTGTCCCACGTTGGCGCCGAGAAAGCTCTCGTCTTCACGGATAAAACCACGCTGAAAATTGATGCTAAGAGCCGGTGACCAGAGTGCGTATTCCAGCAGGCTGCCATGGCTGTTGTTTTCGTTGCTGTCGGTTAAAAGGTTGCCGGTGACAGAGTGCTTAAATTGAGAGCCTTCAAATATGCCTAGCCTAAATTTGCCCACACCCAAATCCATTGCGCCGCCACTGCTCCAGCCATTGCGAGCAAAGCTTAGCCAGGGCGCGGCAAAACTACTGTCGCTACTGTTGTGGTCCGGCGTGACAAAGGCGTCGGCATAGACGCCAAAGAACCAGCCGGGGTTAGCGTTGATACCCATAAAGCGCTCTACACTGTTTTGGTCATTGCCGTAGGCGTTTGGCTGCGAGCCAAATTGCAGGGCCAGATAGTCGGATTGTAATCCTAAGCCTTGGCGATCAACTAGATTGCTGCTTTTACCTAGCTGTAAGCGCACGCCACTGCTGAGTTGCTGCTCATGATGCTGCAAGCCGCTGGCTGCTGCGAGGGGTTGAGATTGCCGCACTAACTGACTGGCATCACGCAAAAAGGGAAAGCCCTGTTGATCAAACAGCGCCATGTTGTTGCCTTGCAGGGCACTGACCAAGCTGCTACCGAGACCCGCGCCAGACACACTAATAGTATTTGCACCTATATCACTGAGCTGGCTATCTAAGTTGTTGCCGCTGGCAACTCTCAGGGCGCCTACAGGTCGAGTCGCTGCATCCATATCCAATAAACCCTGCCCATAAATACTGCTGTCACTATAGATTCCGATCTTATTGGCAGTAGTCAGTAGACGCGCGACTAGCTCGTGATTACCGACAGTGGGAAACATCTGTTTTAATAGCGCCAGAGAGCCACTGACTACAGGGGCGGCAAAGGAAGTGCCGATAGCGCCAGCATAATAGTGTGCGTCCACTGCGTTACCAGGCTCTGGTGATGTTGGCCCCCAAATGCGCTCGTGGGCTTCAACATTGCCGTTGCCATTGCCATCACCACCGCCTGGTGCGACCAGACAGTAGTCGGCGGCAACACCGCAGCGGTTGGAGTAAAAGGCGATCTCACCTTCATCGTCGACGGCGGCCACTGCCAGCATATGATCTTTTAGCTCGGGAAATAGGTAGGGTAGCCCGGGCATAAGTTCTGGGGAGTCGGCGTCCACAGTGTTGCCCTGATCATCTGTGTCGTTCCAGGCATTGCCTGCCGAAAAAACAAAGATCGAGCGCTGGCCACGGGATTTATTTTGCTGTGCCAGAGCATCAATGGTGAGACCAAATGCTGACTCCACCTGAGTCGCTGTGTAAGAAGTGACCACCCCCGAAAAGCCAAAGCTCAGATTGATGATATCCACTTGATCGGCCATGGTGGTGAAGCGATTGGCAAAGTAGTTGTCATCGGAATAATTGATCTGCTCAACTTCCAAAGGGTCGTAGGGTCCGCTGCCGGAGCCCAGGGGTATCTCATAGGCCAAGATGCTGGCGTCAAATGCCACGCCGTGCATATTGAGTGCGCTGTCGGCATCGTAGCCATCTTTGTTGGCGGCAATAATGCCGGCAACCAGAGTACCGTGGGCAATTGCATCGTCGCTTCTTGAGTTGCCGCTGCTGTAGTCGCTACCGGCATATTCGACTTTGTTTTCGCTGCCCTGAGCAAATTCAATATGCTCTTCATAAACCCCAGAATCGACTACGCCAACCGTGATTCCTGAGCCAGTGGCTCCACGAGCATAGGCGCTAGATGCATTGATCATCGCCAAGGCGCCCATAGCGTCGTACTCTTCGGTTTCGAATTCAGTGGCGCTTTCGTTTAGATTGCTCGGGTCTTGGATTTGATCTGCAAAGCTATCCCAGGGCGGCTTGCTATTGTCCTGATTGCTGGTTGGAGGGGGGATTTGAATATCGTTGTCGGCAGATTTTTGCCCGCCACCGCCACCACCACAGCCGTAAAGCGTGACAATAATACCGAGAGCCATGATTGCAGGAAGATTAGTCAGCAAGCGTTTACTCCACAAATAGAGATTATTTTCAGTGGTCAATACGTTTATTTTTAGACTAGAAGACGTAACTTTAGGAGTTTTTTTAGCCTGATGCCATAATTCCTTCAAGAAAAAACTTGGCGAAAAGACAAAGGAAACTCATGCATATTCATATTCTCGGTATCTGCGGCACCTTTATGGGTAGCCTGGCGCAGTTGGCCAAGCAGCTTGGTCATCAGGTATCCGGCAGCGACGCCAATGTTTATCCGCCCATGAGCACCCAGTTAGAGCTGGCAGGAATTGAGTTGATCGAAGGTTTTGATCCTCAGCAGCTGCAGCCGGCACCGGATCTGATTATTGTAGGCAACGCCATGTCCCGGGGTAATCCCTGTGTTGAATATATGCTCGACAATGGCCTTGCCTTCACGTCTGGCCCCCAGTGGTTGGGGGAGAATGTGCTTCGAGACCAGTACGTAATTTCGGTTTCCGGTACTCATGGCAAGACCACGACCAGCAGTATGGTTGCTGCGATTCTCGAATATGCCGGCTTAAAGCCGGGATTTTTGATCGGCGGTGTACCTCTGGATTTTGGTCTCTCGGCACGTTTAAGTACAGGCAGCGATGGTTGCTTTGTGGTCGAGGCAGACGAATACGACAGCGCTTTTTTTGATAAGCGTTCGAAGTTTGTTCACTACCACAGCAATACCTTGGTGATGAATAATCTCGAGTTCGATCACGGCGATATCTTTGATGATCTGGCGGCGATTCAGCGCCAGTTCCACCACCTGGTGCGCACCTTGCCCAGCACTGGGCAGCTTATTTATCCCGCTGATGACAACAACTTGCAACAGGTGGTTGATCAGGGTTGTTGGAGTCATATACAGACTTTTGCTCGTGAGAAGGTGAACGAGACGGGTGATCAGATGGTTGACGTCAAAGGCTCCGGTTGGCGCTATAAGCTGTTAGCTGCCGATGGTTCGCGGTTTGAAATTATCGATAAGATTGATCAAAGGGCACTCGTAAACTGGCAGCACAGTGGCCGACATAATGTACTCAATGCCATTGCAGCGGTGATGGCAGCCTCCACAGTGGGCGTTAGTCTGGAGAAGGCCTGTGAGGCGCTGTGTCAATTTGTCGGCGTTAAACGGCGTATGGAAGTCATCTATGAGGATGATCGGGTCACTGTCTACGATGATTTTGCTCATCATCCCACTGCGATTATCAGTACCGTCCAAGGACTGCGTGCAAAAGTGGGCTCTGAGCAGGTGATCGCGATCGTGGAACCGCGCTCGGCGACGATGAAGTTAGGTATGCATAAGGCTGCGTTAAGTGATGCTGTGGCGGCGGCAGATTGTGCTCTTTGGTACAAAGGTCCAGCAATTAATTGGGATCTGCAGGCGGTGGCATCAGCATGCACTGTTCCGGCTATAGTTTGTGAGCAGGTTGATCAGCTGTTGGCCAGCACCTTGGAACAGATTCATGGAAGCGTCGGAAAATCTCACGTGGTGGTAATGAGCAATGGCGGATTTGAGGGTTTTCATCTGCGTCTGGTGGCGGCGCTAAAGGCCGGGGAATAGAAAAGTGCTTAGACCTGCAGCGAAAAAGTGACTGGCCCATCGTTGCACAGTGACACTTGCATATCGGCACCAAAAATACCGTATTGAGTCTTGTGGTGAGTCTGGCTGGCTAAAGTGATGAAATGATTATAGAGCGCCTCTGCATGACTTGGCGCTGCTGCCGAGATAAAGCTCGGGCGCAGGCCTTTTTTGGTATTCGCCGCCAGAGTAAATTGCGAGACTACCATTAAGCCCCCCTGAATATCTCGCAGTGACAGATTCATCTTGCCTTCAGTATCTGAAAACACCCGATAGTTAAGTACCTTTTCCAAAAGCCGCTCGGCGTGGCTCTCTAAATCCTCGGGTTCTACCGCCAGCAGCAATAAAATACCTTGATCGATCGCGCCGCAGGCTTGGTTGTCGACGCGCACACTGGCGTGACTCACTCGCTGAATTAATCCAATCATGGGAGAGCCTTAAGAATTGATTTCCAAGTGATGAGCGAGCCTGTTAGTGGCTCGCACCAAAGCGTCGGTGGTGCCGCGCTCAGAAGAGGAGTGGCCGGCATCACCAATTATATCGAGCCTGGCGCTGGGCCAAGCTTCACTGAGGGCAATGGCTTGATTGACCGGGCAGACCATATCGTAGCGACCGTGAACAATGGTGCCCGGAATATCCTTGAGCAGATGAGCATTGTCGAGAATTTGATTGGGTTTGATAAAGGCTTTGTTGATGAAAAAATGCGCTTCGATACGCGCCATGGCAACGGCCAAATGGGGATGGCTGAAGCGTTCGACTAAATTGGGGTTGCTCTGTAATGTGGCGCAGCGCCCTTCCCAGATTGACCAGGCTTTGGCGGCCGCCATACGTTCAAAGTCGTTGTCTCCAGTAAGGCGACGATAAAAGGCTGCGACCATATCACCACGTTCGCTCTCTGGTATTACCTGTGTGTATTGCTGCCAGTATTCGGGGAAAATACGGCCGGCACCGTCCTGATAGAACCAGTTAATATCCTCATCGCGACATAAAAAGATGCCGCGCAAAATCAACCCCATAATTAGCTGCGGATACTGCTGCGCATAGAGCAGTCCGAGGGTAGAGCCCCAGGAACCCCCGAAGACAACCCAGCGTTCCACATCCAGGGCCGCGCGAATGGTTTCAATATCGTCGATCAGTGCTGCGGTGTTGTTATTGTCGAGCAAGGCGTGGGGGGTAGAGCGACCTGCGCCCCGCTGATCAAATAAAATAATGCGGTATTTTTCCGGGTCAAAGAAGCAGCGATCGCTTGCTGCGGTGCCGCCGCCAGGGCCGCCATGGATAAATAGCACCGGAATGCCATCGGGATTACCCGACTCTTCCACATAGAGTTGATGAGGTGCTGTAACTGCTATAAATTGGGTTTTATAAGGCCGAATATCCGGAAAGCGTTTGATCATTGAGCTAGTATTACCTCGTCAGGAGTTTCATTTAACCTGATCATTAGCATAGTCGATTATCAGCTGGATACCTATCCGCTTGCTTATATATGGCCGACCAAAAGAATACCTTGAGGACATAAACATGACTGACCCTATTCGCTGTGCCTGGTGCGGTGATGATCCGCTCTATCAGCAGTATCACGACCACGAGTGGGGAGTGCCATGCCGCGACGATCAGAAACTGTTTGAGTTTGTGGTACTGGAAGGGGCTCAGGCTGGGCTCTCGTGGATAACGGTTTTGCGCAAGCGTGAGAACTATCGCAAGGCCTTTGCTAATTTTGATGTGCACAAAGTCGCAGCGTTGGATGAGTCTGATATTGAGCGACTGCTGTTGGATCCGGGCATAGTTCGCAACCGACTGAAGGTGGTTAGCGCTATCACTAATGCCCGTCACTTTATCGATTTACAGAGAGAGCATGGAAGTTTTAGCAATTACATTTGGGGCTTTGTAGACAATGAACCAATAGTTAATCACTGGGCATCTCTAAAGGAGATTCCAGCATCCACTGAGTTGTCTGACCGGATCAGTAAAGAGATGAAGAAGCGTGGCTTTAAGTTCTTTGGCACAACTATCTGTTATGCCTTTCTGCAGGCGATGGGGGTGGTTAATGATCACACTACGGACTGCTTCCGTTACGGCCAGGGCTGAGATTACAACGTAAATCTAGCCCACGATCACCATATCGCGACCCATATGTTTTGCCTGATAGAGGCCGTTTTCTGCAGTGGATATGAGGTCGTCGATGCCAGTACATTTATCGATTGATGCAATACCCACACTGAGAGAGATTCGTAGCTGGTCGCCCTGGGCGTCCATGGCCAGTTTGCCCGCCTGAGCCCGCAGCCGCTCGGCGATATTGACTGCGGCTTCTGAATTGGCTGTTGGTAGCAGTACCATATATTCATTGCCACCCCAGCGCGCGACCACATCTTCACCGCGGAGCGGTTCGCTGAGCAGCGCGCCAATGGCGTGGAGTACTTCATCGCCAACATCATGCCCATAGCGGTCATTGATAAATTTAAAGTTGTCGAGATCCGCAAGCAGTATTGAGAAAGGCTGATTAACCAGGCGGTACTGCTGATATTTTTTCTCTAGTCGCTGCTCCATATCGTGGCGATTGGGCAGTTTGGTGAGCTGATCCTGATGGGCAATTTGGTCGACGCGACGGGACAAATCTTTGTAGCGATTGAGGCTGCGGGAATGTGAGTTGTCCATGGCGATGGCGAATACTGATAACACCGCAAAGGAGGACAAAAAGCGCACTAGGGTCACGTCACTGTATGGGGGCATCAGGATAAATAGCGATGGCCCGTAAAACAGCCATGCGGAACCGCCGAACACTGCAGTCAGAATAAGCACACTTCTGCGATAACCGAAGCAGCCTACCAATACCGGAACAATGGTCAGGCACCAGAGTAATGAGGAGCCGTCGGATGCTCCAGAGAGCAGGTAAAAGTAGCCACCGATTAAAACTATAGCCAGAACTAGACGTGCGGTGTGCGGTCGATCAAAGATAGAGTGAATGCCGAGGCCTACCAGTAGTAGTGCCGCCATGGCTAGATAAAATGTGGCTAGATCCATGTCTCCTTGGTAATAGGAGTAGAAGGCAAAGAGCACCGAGATAATTTCCTGGCTGACCAGGGAGAAGGATAGAAATCCTGTAGGTATCGAGTCTGTGCTGTCGAGGTCCGTCATAAGCTTCCCACCGTCCGTTGGTAGTAAATGTAGCACTAAAATAATGGGCCATCCTGGCCCATTATTTTCAAGCAGATTGCTTAGTGCTTGTGTCGCTGCTTTTAACTAATTACTTTGGCGCACGTTTGCGTTCGTTCTCAGTCAGGCGCTTCTTGCGCAGACGAATGCTGATTGGAGTGACTTCTACCAGCTCATCGTCTTCAATAAACTCCAGTGCCTGTTCCAGCGTGTGCTTGATCGGTGGCACTAGGGTCAGTGCTTCGTCTGTTCCCGAGGCGCGAACGTTAGTCAGCTGCTTGCCTTTAATCGGATTGACGACCAAATCATTGCCGCGAGAGTGGATACCCACTATCTGGCCTTCGTAAACATCAATTGCATGACCTAAGAATAGACGACCGCGAGCCTGAATATTAAATAATGCATAGGCAGCAGTCTTACCCTTAACCATGCTGATCAGAGCACCGTTTTTGCGTGAGTGAGCTTCGCCCTCTTTCGCCGGGCCGTAGTGATCAAAAATACTGGTCATAATGCCTGAGCCTGAAGTCAGGGTAAGAAAGGCGCCACGGAAGCCAATCAGTCCACGAGACGGCATAGAAAATTCCAGGCGTACGCGGCCTTTTCCGTCAGGTTCCATATTGGTCAGCTCGGCTTTACGCATGCCGAGTTCTTCCATTACTGAACCCTGATGCTGTTCTTCAACGTCGATGACAACCTGCTCAAATGGCTCGTGAACTTTGCCGTCGACTATTCTCTGAACCACTTCCGGACGTGAAACGCCCATCTCGAAGCCTTCGCGACGCATGGTTTCAATTAGTACCGACAGGTGAAGCTCACCGCGACCAGATACAATAAACTTGTCTGGGGTGTCCCCTGGCGAAACGCGCAGTGCCACGTTGTGAATCAGTTCCTGTTCGAGACGGTCTTTAATATTTCGCGTGGTCACATACTTGCCTTCAAGTCCGGCAAAAGGTGAATCGTTAACAATAAAGGTCATGCTCACAGTGGGCTCATCGACACTCAGTGCTGGCAAGGCTTCAATATGCTCTGGGTCGCAAAGAGTGTCGGAGATGCTCAGGCCGTCAATGCCATTAATACAGACGATATCGCCAGCGCCGGCTAATTCGGTCTCGATCTGTTCGAGTCCAAGATAACCTTTAACATTGAGAACCTTACCTTTGCGCTCTTTGCCGTCGGCAGACTTAACAATAACCTGCTGTCCTGGCTTGAGCTTGCCGCGAGTAATGCGGCCAACACCTATAACACCCACATAGCTGTCATAAGCCAGTGCGGAAACCTGCATTTGGAATGGCCCGTCAACGTCCACCTTAGGTGGAGGTACGTCCTTGACGATCATTTCGTAGAGCGGGGTCATGTCTTCGGCCATGTCGTCGACATCGAGACCGGCAATGCCGTTCAGTGCTGACGCATAGATAACAGGGAAGTCGAGCTGCTCGTCAGTGGCGCCCAGGTTGTCGAAAAGGTCAAAAACCTGATCCATAACCCAGTCTGGACGAGCGCCGGGACGGTCAACCTTGTTGATAACAACAATCGGGCGCAAACCCTGCTCGAATGCTTTAGAGGTTACAAAGCGTGTCTGTGGCATTGGACCGTCTACGGCATCAACCAGCAATAATACTGAGTCGACCATAGAGAGAACGCGCTCTACTTCACCACCGAAGTCGGCGTGACCTGGGGTGTCTACAATATTGATGCGATAGTCATTCCAGTTGATCGCAGTGTTCTTCGCCAGAATCGTAATTCCGCGCTCTTTCTCCTGATCGTTGGAGTCCATAAGGCGCTCTGAACCCACATCTTTACGATCGAGGGTGCCAGATTGGCTGAGAAGTTTGTCGACCAGAGTTGTTTTACCGTGGTCAACGTGGGCAATGATTGCAATGTTCCGCAGGTTTTCGATGGACATGAGAGGTACCAGTAGGCGCAAAAAGGCGCGATTATAGGCTAATTGACAGAAACTGCTACGGATCTTTTCGTTAGGCGGTAGATTCTTCGCTGCTGATAGTGTTGCGTTCGATCAACATTCGGGTGATTGCGGTGGCTGGTGAGGGGGGTGCGATCAGATTTCCCTGCAATAACGGACAGCCGGTATCGAGTAAAAGATGATGTATTTCGGCCTCTTCAACGCAGGGAGCTATACAATTTAGGCCCACAGATTTAGTCAGCTCCACCAAGCCTTTGACTAAATTCCAAGAACTCTCCATGTATGGACATTCGGCCATTAGTTTGTGAGAAATGCGAATGGTATCCACATCGAATTCGCGCAACTTTTGAATTGGCAGGGTTTGATAGCCGACGTTGTCGACAACAAAGCGAATACCCAGCGCTCTGAGGCTGTTCAATTGCAGAGTTAGGGGATTATGTATTTTCGGCAAGGTTTCGGTGTGAACAGTGAACACCAGAGTGTTTGGCTCGATAGAGTATTTGGCCAGCAGTGCTTCAATACTTAAGCTAAACGATGGATGCTCCAGCTCACGCAAGCTGAGGGTGAAGTAAATCTGCTGATCCTGAAGCCATAAATCCTGATCGCGCCACAGATCGACCTGATTAAAAATCTGATCGAGGAGTGTTAGTGAGATATCTACGATCATCGAGCCTGACTCGAGCAGTGAGATAATTTCATTGGCGGCGATCAATTCATTGTTGGGATTTTTCCAGCGCAAAAATATTTGTAGGCCGCTAATCAGATTAGTCTTGGTATTGAGAATAGGTTGGTAGTAAGGCAAAAACGATTGGTTGTTGGTGTTGTCACGCAGCTGTTCCAGCAGAATGGCCTGAGTTTGCATCTCAGAGGGAAGTTTCTGGTTGTGAAAATAGTAGTTCGATTTGCCCTCGCGCTTGATGGTGTAGAGGGCCTTGTCTGCTTGCTGAAGAATTGCCTCGCTATCAGAGCTGCCATCGTTAAACAGTACAATACCTATACTGCAGCTAATACGGAATTTTTCATCTTTGATCACCAGAGGCTCGCGGGCAGCATCAATGATTTTCTCTGCCACCTGAGCGATCTGCAGGCGCGAGGGTTCTTCTTCGGTGCCAAGGTTTTCCAGCAGCACAACAAATTCATCACCGCCGAGGCGGGCTACGGCCTCCTCAGAGCGGATCACCTTACGCAGGCGCTGAGCGAATAGGGCCAGAGCTATATCGCCGTAATGATGGCCGCGGGTATCGTTAATCTCTTTAAAGTGATCGAGATCAATAAAGAGTAGCGAGCAGTAATTTTGACTGCGCTGTGCTAGGGCGACAACCCGATTGAGCTCTTCCATCAAGCGGTGGCGGTTGGGCAGGCCGGTTAAGGGGTCAAAGTAGGCCTGCTGCTTGATGCGTGTTTCGAGATTGACCCGGTCGGTCACATCTTCCACGAAGGATGCTGCGCCCACCACATTCATCGCCGCATCAAACAGTGGCGTATCGTTCCATTCGCAGATAATCATAGTGCCGTCGCGGGTGACATTTTCTGCTGTGCCGGTAAAGTCCTTACCAAAGAGGAAAAGATCATTTTCAACCTGCTGTAATAGAAAACTCTTCTGTTTATCAAATAGAAATTCTGTAGTGCGCCCCAAGACTTCTTCTTTGGCATAACCAAATATGGTGGTGGCCGCTGGATTCCAGCCAATTATTTCTCGCTCCTGATTCCATTCAATAAACCCCAGGGGCGTCTGTTCAATCAGGCTAGTGATCTTTTGGCTGGTGGCGACCACCACGTCTGAGTGTTCATTGGCTTTGATCATATTGCCGGTCGCCGAGCTAAAGCTGCGGCGCTGACTGAGCTGATTGCGGTTGAGAATAAAATAGGTCAGTGCGACTAAGACTAAAAAGCCCGGGCTTATCTTAGCTTGATAGCTGAACAATGCGATTAATAGTGGCGCAAATACTAAACTTAAAAAGAGGTGGCGGAAGATCGGTAGTAACGCGTGGGTCAGTGGCCAGGAAAAGGTCAGGGCAATCAGGGTTATAGCCGCTAAGACCGAGGTTTCCACGTTATCGGGGGTGATAAAGATCACAGCTGCAGTCCCGTAAAGGGCGGCAAAAAGTAGTGACGAGGTATTGATAAGAGCGCGCGTTTGGCTGCTGCTTGGCCTGGTGTCGCGGCTGATGCGCACTGACCACAGCCAGATTGTCAGGCTCGCTAGGGTGACTGCGGCCAGCCAGCTCCAATCTAAAAAAGTGTGGCTTTGAGCACTTCCCAGAGCCAGTAGAAATATGGCGCCGGCCATTGAAATGCCCAGACCTGAGCTGATGTTTCCTGAAACGTACCGTTCCAGCTCGATCTGGATCGAGCTGTTGAGCGAGCGGGGAGTGGAGTGTTCTGCTTCCTTGAATTCCCCGAGCAAATTTTCAGTGCTCATCATCGGCTGCATCCTGCGGCTGATTTCGGTTGGACAAAACTCAGGCTAAATTCTAAATATAGTCGCTTCTCAGCGATAATGGCGACTAATCAACTCAAATAATGCGAAATGGCGCAGATAAAACGTTGGTTTGATTGCTTATTTCGTGTTTTGGATCTGTCGGCGGGCTACGGCAGGGGGATAAAAACGGCGATCTTTTCAAAGCCGCTTTTTTGCATCGAGTCAGCGTGAAGACGGCTCATAATGCCCTTTTCGCAATAGAGCAGGTAGGACTGCCGCCTATCGAGCTCGTTGACGTGTTTCACAATCTGGAAGAATGGCAGGCAGATGATTTTATTGCCGGTCCAGATGAGTGGGCGCTGCTCGGTTTCGTCCGGATGGCGGATATCGAGGATAATGTCCTCAGCCTGTGGCTGGGTTATGGTCTCAATGCTCGCCATTATTGGGCTCCTGAATCGACATTGTTGCTGAATAGGCTAGAAAGAATGGCAGAAAAACCAGACAAAAGCATTATACTGCTGCGGCTTGATAGAGGTCGTCATTGAAAGCTTGACTTAAAGCACTTAAATGGTGCGCAGTGCTTTTATGTCGCACCATAATGGTGCTAATTAATTGAGTGGTGTGAGTTGCTGGCGGCCTATGACCGGCCGGTGTGGCAGAGGTGGCGTTGGCTTTAGCTAGCACGGCTTGATCTGCACAGTGACAGATCTATTGGCACGACTATTGCAGATTCTCGAACAGTAACAGTCTGTAGAGAATTGCTCTGGCAGTTTGAAAGGATTCTTTGAAAGGCTTCGAATTAGAAAACACAATTTAAAACGCACAATCCCTATTGGAGGAATACATGTCTGAGAAGACTTTGAATCTTATTAAAGAAAGTGGCGCTCGCTGGGTCGATATGCGCTTTACTGATACCAAAGGTAAAGAGCAGCATGTTTCTATACCTGTCGGTGAAGTTGGCGATGACTTTTTCGTTGAAGGTAAAATGTTCGATGGATCATCTATCGCTGGTTGGAAGGGTATTAACGAATCAGATATGATTTTGATGCCAGACGACAGCACTGCTGTTCTCGATCCCTTCACTGATGAGCCTACCGTTATCATTCGCTGTGGTATCGTTGAACCTTCAACTATGCAGGGCTACGAACGCGATCCACGCTCCATTGCTCAGCGCGCTGAGCAATACCTGAACTCTACAGGCCTTGGCGATACTGCATTCTTTGGTCCCGAGCCCGAGTTTTTCGTCTTTGACGATATCAAATGGGGTGTCGACATGAGCGGCGCTTTCTACAAGATTAACTCTGACGAGGCAGCTTGGGCTTCAGGCAGTGATTTTGCTGACGGCAACATGGGCCACCGCCCTGGCGTTAAAGGCGGCTACTTCCCAGTACCACCAGTTGATAGCTTGCACGATCTGCGTGCTGCCATGTGTAATGC
Organism: Gammaproteobacteria bacterium MOLA455; assembly: GCA_000511875.1. Lineage (GTDB taxonomy): Bacteria > Pseudomonadota > Gammaproteobacteria > Pseudomonadales > Porticoccaceae > HTCC2207. Next base: position 1,443,268 of record AZIN01000001.1, on the reverse strand, counting down.
CATGGAGCAGATGGGTCTAGATATCGAAGTACATCACCACGAAGTAGGCACTGCTGGTCAGTGTGAGATTGGTGTTCGCTTTGATACATTGGTTGCTAAAGCTGACCAGGTCCAGATTCTTAAGTACTGTGTCCACAACGTTGCCCACGCCTATGGCAAGACAGCGACCTTTATGCCTAAGCCAATCGTTGGTGACAACGGTTCTGGTATGCACGTCCACATGTCTTTTGCTAAAGACGGTGTCAACCAGTTCGCTGGCGATGCTTATGCTGGCCTGAGCGAAATGGCTCTGCATTATATTGGCGGCATCATCAAGCACGCCAAGTCGCTGAATGCTTTTGCCAACGCTTCGACTAACTCTTACAAGCGTTTGATTCCAGGTTTTGAAGCGCCGGTAATGCTGGCTTACTCAGCCCGTAACCGTTCTGCTGCAATCCGTATTCCCTACGTTGCTAGCCCACGTGGCAAGCGTGTAGAAGTACGTTTTGGTGATCCAACTGCCAACCCATACCTGATGTTTGCTTCAATGCTGATGGCTGGCTTGGACGGTATCAAGCACAAGATTCATCCTGGCGATGCAGCGGACAAAGATCTCTACGATCTGCCTGCTGAAGAGGCCGCCGCTATCCCTCAGGTTGCTGGCAGCCTGCGCGAAGCGCTAGACGAGTTGAATGCTGACCGTGAGTATCTGACTGCTGGTGGTGTATTCACCAACGAAATGATCGACGCTTACATTGAACTGAAGATGGAAGAAGTTTACCGCGTTGAGCACACCACTCACCCGGTTGAGTTTGATATGTACTACAGCGTATAAATAGCCGAATATATTTTTACGCCTAGCAAGACCTGAAAAGCCCGCCATTGTCTCAATGGCGGGCTTTTTCTTTGCTCAAAATAGGTCTAGTCTTTAATTAGCGTACTCTGGCATCTGTGCCAGAAACGGTTTTTCAACAGACTTACAGGCCGGATCAATGAAGCCACTTCTATCCCCTTGTGGAGCAATTCTAAACACCCTCGCCACTGGTTTGATTGCAGTCTCAGCGATGGCTTCCGGTGTTTATAAAGTTGTCGATGGTCAGGGCAATATTACTTACACAGATGTGCCTCCAGCTGAAACTGTCATGGATGAGGTACTCTTACCTGCTATTAATCCGGTCTCTAGCCCGGCTCCACGTACCGCTTCAAATTCAGAGGCCATAAGATCTCCAGAATCTGCAGATGCAGAGCCGGTTATGGCCTTTACAGGCTACTCGTCTGCCGTACTGGCTGAGCCCTTGGACGGCTCTCTAGTGCACTTCGATGAGCCCAGTCTCTTGGTTCAAGTAGCCCTGACACCGCCGCTTGAGGCGGATCACCTAGTGCAGTTTTATGTCGATGGCTCCGCTTATGGCAGCGCTATTTCGACGAACTCGCTATCTATTGGCGGACTGGAGCGCGGATCCCACCGTATATCAGCTCGTGTGCTCTCATCTCAGGGCGCAGTATTGGCCATCACTGAGTCTGTCACGGTGCATGTGCAGCGTCATTTCAAGCGCAATTAACCCGACTAAAATCTATTCGCACCAAAATGGTGCGCTACTCCCTGAGCTGAACTATACTTGGCTCAGTCTATCGTCCCCGACCCGCTTATAGCGGTCGCTTGCGAAGATTCATTAGGCTTGGCTTTTGGCTTGCTTATTGCAAGACAGACTGAAGAGGCTCAGTAGTCTCTACAGTATTCATACTCGATTCGATTGGGAACTTATGACCTCAGATCAACTACATAGATTGCTGCTGGATAATCTCAACACTGCCGTGTTGTTGATTGATCAGAGCCTATTGATCGATTATATAAACCCAGCCGCAGAGTCTCTGCTTCAGGCCGGCAGCGCGCGTCTGCGTGGTTCTGCGGTGAGTGATCTGTTTGATGATGATGAAACCGCACGCCAGACCTTGCGTGAGGCGCTTGAGTTTGGGCGGGCTCTGACATTACGCCATGAATTTCTCCGTGGTTTAGGGGTTGAATCCTCTCAGGTGGATTACACCGTCACGCCTATAAGCATTGGCTCAGACCGGTGGGTGTTGATGGAGATGCATCCCATAGACCGTATTCTGCGGATTAACCGCGAGGAGGCATTGCTCTCGGTTCACGATACCTCGAGAAGTCTAATTCGCGGTTTAGCCCACGAAATTAAAAATCCCCTAGGCGGTATCCGCGGAGCCGCTCAGTTGTTGGCCCAGGAAATCTCTAGTAGTGAAATCGATAGCGAGACCGCTGAGCTCTGCCAGATTATTACCACCGAAACCGATCGCCTGAGAAATCTTGTCGATAGGCTGTTGGGTCCCAGTCAGTTGCCTAGATTTGCTCCGATCAATATTCATGAAGTGGCCGAGCACGTCGCCACATTAATCGAAGTAGAAGTTCAGGGCGGGCTGGTTGTAGCGCGTGATTACGACCCTAGCATTCCGGATCTGTCAGGTGACCGTGAGCAGCTTATTCAGGCAGTACTAAATGTTGCACGCAACGCTATGCAGGCAATGCTTGAGTCAGATTCCCCTCAGCGGCGCTTAACCCTAAAAACCAGAATTCAACGCAATTTCACGATTGCCGGTCAGCATCACAAGGTCCTGTGTCGCCTCGATATTATGGATACCGGGCCGGGTATTTCTGAAGACATTAAGGAACGAATTTTCTTTCCCATGATCAGTGGTCGCAGTGAAGGCACCGGGTTGGGTTTAACCATTGCCCAGTCTGCGATCAATGTTCATCAGGGCATTATTGAATGCGAATCAGAGCCGGGAAGCACCAGGTTCTCGATCTATTTACCGATAAAGGCATAGCATGAATAGCACATCTGAAATTTGGATAGCCGAAGACGACCGCTCGCTGCGCTGGGTAATGGAGAAGGCAATTTCTCGAGAAGGCATCGAAGTGCGCAGCTTTGAAAATGGCGACGATCTATTGCTGGCACTCCAGTCATCGCTGCCAGAAATTATTATTTCCGACATTCGCATGCCTGGCATTGACGGTCTCGAACTACTTAAACAGATCCACTCCACGCGGCCCAATATCCCAGTGATTATTACTACTGCACACTCGGATCTTGATAGCGCTGTCGCGGCCTATCAGGGTGGTGCCTTTGAATATCTGCCAAAGCCTTTTGGTCTCGATGAGTTGGTCGATGTAGCCCGTCGCGGTGTCACATTTGCCCGAGAGCAAAAACCTCAAGACCTGCCTCGCGACGCGCCACCTTCTCAAGAAATTATTGGTGAAGCACCGGCCATGCAGGAAGTATTTCGTGCCATTGGTCGACTCTCCAATTCCAATATCACCGTCTTGATTAATGGCGAATCTGGAACTGGCAAGGAGCTTGTAGCTCATGCGTTGCACAAGCACAGCCCGCGTCGGAACTCTAAATTTATCGCCCTGAATATGGCCGCTATTCCCCATGACCTGATTGAGTCAGAGCTATTTGGTCATGAGAAAGGCGCTTTCACCGGTGCTGCCCAGCGTCGCGAAGGACGCTTCGAGCAGGCCAATGGCGGCACCTTATTTCTCGATGAAATAGGCGACATGCCACCTGAGGCGCAGACCCGTCTATTGCGCGTGTTGGCGGACGGCGAATTCTATCGAGTCGGCGGTCACACCTCGGTGAAAGTGGATGTGCGTATTATTGCGGCAACCCATCAAAATTTAGAAGAACTGGTGGAGAGTAATCGTTTTCGCGAAGATCTCTATCATCGCATCAACGTTATTCGCGTCCATCTGCCCAAGCTTACGGATCGCCGTGAAGATATCCCTCAGCTGATGACGCACTTTTTCCATCGCGCCGCTAAAGAGCTGGAGATGGAACCCAAGGTGCTGTCTCGGGAGGCGGAGGATTTTTTCTGCGCTATGGAATGGCCCGGAAATGTTCGTCAGCTAGAAAATATATGTCGCTGGCTCACCGTGATGGCCGCAGGCCGCGAGGTGTTGCTGACGGATTTGCCTCCAGAGCTTAAGGCTGAAGACGCGGGTGGCGAGCTGCGTGTGCAGGGTGACTGGCAGCAGATGCTGCGCCGCTGGAGTGAGCGTGAACTTAAGTCGGGACGTCGAGATATTCTCTCTCAGGCGATACCGGAGTTTGAGCGCACCATGATTGAAACTGCGCTGGCGCATACCAGTGGCCGAAAAAAAGATGCCGCTGAATTGTTGGGTTGGGGTCGCAACACATTGACCCGAAAACTGCAGGAATATCAAATGGAGAGCCAGGCGCTCTAGTGCATTAAAATCCAGACGCAAGACGTCCAGTAGAAAGCGCTTCAGGCAATAAAAACCCCGCTCTTAAACAAGGCGGGGTTTTTTATTGGTCAGCGATTAACTGCTAATCAGTGAGTACTGCTCTCGGGAGCCGCGGCGGTCTCTTGCTTGGCTGCTGCTTGCTGAACTGCAGAGGCAAATAGCGCTTCAAAATTAATCGGTGGGATCATCAGCGGAGGAAACGAGCCCTTGGTCAAGGTACTGTCGATGGTCTCGCGAGCATAGGGTAGTAACATACTTGGGCAAGTAACATTAAGCACTTGAGCCAGTTGACCACCTTCCAAACCTTCTACTGTAAATAGGCCAGCTTGGTCTACCTCAATCAGGTAAATAGTTTCTTCTTCGTCCTTGACCGTTACTGTAATACGCAGAGCGACTTCATAAACGCCCTCAGCAATCTTGTTGGTCTTGGTGCTCAGATCCTGATTCACCTTCGGAGTCCATTGCTTCTGAAAAGCTTCTGCGCCTTGGGGAGTCTCAAATGAGAGGTCTTTTACATAGATGCGCTGCACGGCAAACTTGGGTGCCGGTGCTTGTGCTTCGCTGGCTGCTTCTGGGGCAGTAGTCGTTTCGTCAGTCATGATTGAACCCTTAAAAGTGATAATTTTATTGTGATAGCTTCTTATATGGAGACTGTTTCGCCGCTTTCAACCCCGGCCTGCAGCACAGCATCAAAAGTGCCCTGGCGCTCTAAATCACGCAATTCATCGAAGCCACCAATATGCTGAGTGCCAAACCAAATTTGTGGCACTGTGTTGCGTCCGCTCTTAGCGATCAGTTTACCTCGTAGTTCGGCATTGTTGTCGATCGAAATATCTTGGTAATCTATGCCCTTGGCGGTGAGTAACCGTCTTGCGGCAGTGCAGAAAGGGCAAAATCGAGTGCCAAATAGTACAACGTGAGACATGTAAGTTCCTTGAGTAGCGCCATCGAATGGCGGCGAGAGAGATCAGGCGTCTAATTACTTGCCTGTTACAAGAGGAAGGCCTGCGCCCTGCCACTCGCTGATGCCGCCGCTAAGACGGCGAGTATCGTGGTTATCTTTAGTTAGCAGTTTACCGGCGCCACCGGAGTGCTGGCCGATCTTATCAACCACTACAATAGTCTTGCCGCGTGACTTTTCCAGTTCACCAATACGGCTGGCGAGCTTAGTGTGGGGAATATTGCGCGAGCCATGGATATGACCGCCCTCAAACTCCGCTGTGGTCCGCACATCCACTACCACGGCCTGGTCGTTATTCATTAGGCGAACCAGCTCAGCTGTACCAAGGGTCTTGCCGCTTTTACTCTGTTCGGTGAATAAAAACACACCTATTAATGCGAGCAACAATGAAATAAGAAGCCACTGCTCACTGACAAATATAAAAATATTCACGTCGTATTTTCCATTGGTAAGATTAATATGAAGGCTAACCGAGGTAACTGGCTGGCGCCTTGAGCACTCTGTTCAAAAGTCTCTGCGGCGCGCAGTATACACAGGAATTTCGGCTTGAGCTAACACTGCAGTGTGACGGGTAATTCGGCTCTTAAGTCGCGGCCGCTAGAGTCACTGCCAGCGATGCCAGACTGGCACGCAATCTTCTGGTAGCGGTGCAACATGGCCAAGTGATGCCCAGGGTTGGTCGGGGCTGTGAAAGTCTGATCCACAGGAGGCTTCCAATCCGCTTTCGCGACAAAGACGCGCCATATCGCGGGTCAGTGACGGCACCTGAGCACCAGAAATAACTTCCATTGCCTCGCCTCCAGCCGCTTTAAAATCAGTGATCAGTTCAATTAATTTAGAGCGAGTTAATTTGTATTTGGTCGGGTGAGCCAGCACTGCCACCCCGCCGGCATCGCGGATCCAGTTAATCACAGTCTTGGGATCAGCCCACTGATCTTTAACGTCGCCAACCTTGCCCGCACCCAGATAGCGTTTAAACGCCTGCTGGATGTTACTAACGGCGCCAATCGCCACCAGATATTGGGCAAAGTGTGGTCGTCCAACTTGAGGGCCGCTGGAAAATGACTTTGCTCCCTCAAGGCAGTCAGCAAACCCCAGCCGTGCCAGCCTTTCGGCAATGATTTGCCCTCGCCCCTCGCGCGCTTGAGATTGCTTTGCCACGGCTTCAGCTATGGAGTTGCTATGGGTATCTACATTGAGCCCCACTATGTGCACTCCGCGGCGGTTCCATTGACTGGACAATTCAATTCCGGGAATAATCCGCAGTCCAGTCTCCATATCAGCCAATATCTGATACGCCGCCAGAGTGTCGTGATCGGTAATCGAGAGCATATCTATTTCACGCTCACGAGCGAGATCAACTAGCGCGGCTGGATCTAAGGTGCCGTCGGATGCCGTGGTATGACAGTGGAAATCAATATTCATTTATTTGCTGTGCCGGAAATTTTACGTATTGTAACAGGCTAGCTCCACGTATACTGAGACTCATGATTGAGCCAATCTCTGAATTTCAAATGCGCCAAGTCGAGGCGGCCACCAAACACTGTGTTGAAAAGGCCTCACAACTCTATGGCCGCCGATTCGATGCCATAACCGTGCATTTTGACCTTAAGGGTAAATGTGCCGGCATGTATCAAGTGAAGGGTCGCAATCGACGCATTCGTTACAACCCTTGGCTGTTTGCGAAATATTTTCAAGACAGCCTCACTGACACCGTACCTCACGAGGTCGCCCACTATGTGGTGGATTGTCTCTATGGCTTGCGGCGGGTCAAACCACATGGTGTTGAGTGGAAGTCGGTGATGGTGGATCTGGGTGCTGAGCCCAAGGCCACCGGGAGCTATGATCTAACCGGCATTCCGGTAAGGCAATACGCCGTTTTCGCCTATAAATGTGGCTGCAGAGCCCACCAGCTAACCAGCCTGCGACACAAAAAAATTCTCCAGCGGCGAGCCCAGTATCGCTGCCAGTTCTGCCATGGCTTTCTAGTCGCGGATATTGCAGACAGCGCATGAATCAGTGGTTTGTCTATCTTATTCGGGCCACAGACCAGTCGATTTATACAGGGATTACCACTGACGTTGAGCGACGTTTTAATGAGCATCTTAACGGCCGCGCCGGAGCCAAATATTTTCGTGGGCGCAGTCCAGAAGAGGTTGTCTTTATCGAGGGTGGGCATGACCGCAGCAGCGCCAGTATTCGCGAGGCGCAGATCAAAAAACTTTCCCGCCAGCACAAGCTCGCCTTAATAAAGTCTTAGAGTTTTGCGTTTTATAGTTGTATAGACCTATTTAATAAGCTATTCAGAATAAATTATCCCGGTTACACTCTCTCTATTACCCTATATAATGCTATTTAGGGCTGTAGTTTTTAATGCGGTAAGTAGAGAATGTCTGGCCAATATTGGTATAGCCCGATTATTCGTATAGACATATTTTGGGGGGGTATTTTATGAGTCGAATTAGAGATGTATTGCCTCGATATGTGCAAATCAAAGATTACCTCAAAGCCCAGCTTGCATCTGGTCTGTGGCAGGTCGGCGAGCGCATTCCTTCGGAAACTCAGCTATCAGAGACGTTCTCGGTTAGCCGCATGACGGCGCGCCGAGCGGTGCAGGAATTGGCGGATGAAGGCCTGCTAGAGCGCTCGGTGGGTGCTGGCACCTTTGTAACACAGCCGCCATCGCCGGTCTCAGCTATTGAATTGCCTGACTTCAATCAGCAGTTTAGTTTCAGCAACCCTCAATATAGCAACCGGCTTATTAGCTTGGAGGCGATTGATGCAGAGCGTGATATTGCCTCACTACTCGGGTTGACTGAGGGAGATTTGATCTATCATTCGGTAGTCGTGCACTCGATTGCCTCTGTTCCAATGCAGTGGGAAGAGTGTTTTGTAAGCCCGGCACTGGTGCCAGCCTATCTCAAGCAAAATTATCAGAGGGTCAGCCCGCAAGTCTATTTGAACTGGGTCATCAGCTCGAGCCGAGATGAGCATCAGTTGCAGGCGATAACTGCTGACGCAGTGATTACTGGTGCGCTCGGTTTGGCAACACTGAGTCCCTGTATCAAGATAAGCTGTCGCAGTTGGTATCAGGATCGAGTGATCAGTGTAAGCCGTCGCATTGCCAGCGGGGCGAAGTGTCGCATTGGTATGGAGTTATTGCTTTAACGTCTCCGGAAATCAGCTTAATTAAGCATAAAATTAGTTTAAAAGAGTCTATCGTGAAAAAAATTGCTGTATTTGTTGATGTGCAAAATATCTATTACACGGTTAAAGAACAGTTTGGCTGTTACTTTAACTACCGTGAACTTTGGCGCCAGCTCAGTGCGCAGGGTGAGATTGTTCAGGCAGACGCCTATGCCATCGAACGCAATGATGCTGGGCAGCGGGGCTTTCAACAGGTGCTTCGCGAAATAGGTTTCGAGGTTAAGCTTAAGCCCTTTATTCAGCGCAGTGATGGGTCGGCAAAGGGCGACTGGGACGTGGGTATTGCCATTGATATGATGGATTGCGCTGCCAGTGACAATCCGCCGGATGAAATAGTGCTGTTATCAGGAGACGGTGATTTTGATTTGTTGCTTACTCGAGTTAGCCAGCGTTATGAAGTCGCGACCAGTGTCTACGGTGTTGCGGCGCTCACCGCAGCATCACTGATTGATGCTGCCGATCACTTTCAACCGATTCAGACTACGCTTTTACTTAAGTAATAATCCCGCCGCCGGAATTACCCATACCGCCACCGCCTTGGCCTGGAATGACGATCTTCGAGGCCTGTTCACGGCGCATTTTCTCAATTTCTTGGCTCGCTTCTTCAACGGCTATCTGCGCCTTGCCCGCAAAGTCTCTGGCGGCTTCGCCAATAGTCTCTCCATCCAGTGCAAAGTTAAGCGGTATAGCGCCCATCTGAGTCATCACCTGGGCTGACCCAAAAAATGCTACAGCGCGATCTGGGTCGTCGCTGCCATCGGCCTTCACCGGAATAAGTTTGCGGATTGTACCCATCTTTTGATCGGTAAAGTTCTCTTCGCGAAACAGAGCGTTGGGATCCATGGCGGTATTATTTTCAGTGGTCATAGTAAATTCTTTAAGTAATTAAAAAACGGCCAGCCTAGCAGACCCAGTTTCCGCAGTAAAATCATCTACAGTAAAAGCCTGTCTGACAATTAACCCGGCAGTTTTTTCGAGATTACCGCAGTAATGATCAGCATTGCCGAGGAGAGCAGCAAGCAGGCAGCTAAGCCAAACTGTTGATAGATCAAGCCCGAGAGTAGCGTGCCCACCAATCGGCCCGCGGCGTTGCACATATAGTAAAAGCCAACATCTAGAGAGGCGCCGTCTTCACGAGCATAGGCGACAATCAGGTAGGAATGAATCGACGAGTTAATCGCAAATAGAGCGCCAAATACTAACAGTCCAGACACTAATCCGATTGCCAGTAGACTAGTATTGCTCCCCGCGGCATAAAGGCCGCCAGCGATTGTGGCAGGCACTAAACAGAGTAGTGCAACCCACCTAAATGCCGTTCTTCCTGAGGGCTGAGTCATATTACTGTCTTTTATCGTCTTGCCAACAATGGTCACCTTAGGGGCCACTGCTTGCACCACGCCGTAGGCGATAACCCAGGCGGCCATCATGGTCCCCACCTGCACATAGCTCCATTGCAATTGGCTCTGCAAAAATACCGGCAGTGCCACAACAAACCAAACATCTCGTGAGCCAAACAGAAAAAACCGCGCTGCACTGAGCCGGTTTACTGCGCTGCTCTTGGAGAACAGATGTTGGAACGGCTGAGGTTTTTTGGCTATACCTGTGCTGCGGTCTAGCAGCAGAACACTGAGTATCAGCATAGTGCCTAAAGCGGTGGCCATGACTGCCACCGCATTTTGGAATCCCACCGTAGCCAAAAGCCAGCCGCCAAGAAAAAAACCAACGCCTTTTAGTGCATTTTTTGATCCGGTTAGCAGTGCGATCCAATGGTAGAGTTGACCCTGGGCATCTGCGGGCACCAGTGATTTAATGCTCGCCTTGGCGCCCATTTTGTTGAGATCTTTACCAATCCCGGATAGTGCTTGGGCGACCATCACGTAGACCAGGTTGAGTATTGAGCTGTCCACGGTTAGCAACAGCAGAGCCGCAATTTGCAGCGCCAGACCCATCTGCATGGTGACGGTTAGGCCTATGCTGGTGGCTAGCCAGCCAGCGTATAAGTTAGTAATAACGCCGAATAGCTCATAGAGCACCAAAAGCCCAGCTATCTCAATTGGACTGTAGCCCAACTGATGGAAAAATAGCACCACCAGCATACGCAGGGCCCCGTCGCTGAGCGTAAACGCCCAGTAACTCAGAGTAACCAAACCGTATTGGGTGACGGGCGCTTTCAGATCGAAGTTCATCGCGGTTTTCGAGTTCTCAAAATGGACTGTGGGTAGTGATTATTTATTCTAGCGTTCAATTGACGCCGCAACCTTGGCCGCCAGCTCCATCATGCGATTAACGTAGCCGATCTCATTGTCATACCAAATAAGCAGTTTTACCTGAGATTTGTTGATCACCATGGTGGCTAAGCCATCGACAATGCCCGAGCGCTTATCATTAGTGTAATCCACTGAGACCAGCGGCAGGTCTGAGAAGCCAAGGATACCGTTTAAGCGTCCCTCAGATGCAGTGCGCAGCGCGTCATTAACCTGATCGACATCAACTTCACTCTCTAGCTCAAACACAGAGTCAGTCAATGAGGCATTGGCTAGTGGCACCCGCACAGCCAAGCCATTAATACGCCCTTTGAGCTCGGGAAAAATTTCTGTGATTGCTGTGGCTGAACCGGTGCTGGTGGGGATGAGAGATAGGCCACTGGCCCGAGAGCGTCGCAGGTCACTGTGATATTCATCGAGAATACTTTGGGTATTGGTGATGTCATGAATAGTGGTAATCGCGGCATGCTTGATGCCAAAGCTCTTCAGCAGCACATCCACTACAGGTGCCAGGCAGTTGGTGGTGCAGGAGGCGGCGGTCACTATGGCTTGGTTTGTGTAGAGGTGGTCGTTGACCCCCATCACTACATTGAGAGTACCGTCTTTTACCGGTGCAGAGACTACTACTTTTTTTACAGATTGATCGAAGTAAGGCGCCAGTGCTATCTGAGACTTAAAAGTGCCGGTGCATTCGACCACCATGTCGACGCCGGACCAGTCGGTGTCGGCAATATGTTGGTTCTGGCTGTAGGCTATGGATTGGCCATCAATCACTATTCTCGCCTCGCTACCAGAGCCCTCGCTAGTAATACTCTTGTCCCAGGTGCCATGAACTGAATCGTATTTCAACAGGTGTGCGGCAGCACGTGCATCGCCGGCAATTTCATTGATCTGCACGATTTCGTAATCATCGCGGTGCCATGCGGCGCGCAGTGCCAAACGGCCAATGCGACCAAAACCGTTAATCGCTACTTTTATTGTCATAGAGTCTGATTTCTCTTTTGTTAAGTGGTCCGTGAAGAGACCAGTCAGGAAAAAGATCGCCTGAATTTTGTCGACACAGCGCACAGTATTTTGCATCAGCTGGTCAACTGTGAACAGGCAAACATTGAATTTGCCAACCGCTCGTGAGTAATCAACCGCAAATGGGTTTCAAATGCACCTTCTGGTAGTAAAGCAGACAGCGCATTGGGTAGCGAAAGCTATTAACGCTCTCTGCCTAAATTGGAAGCACCATCGAGGACTATACAGAGGATTTATGGATGAACGGTTACAGTTTTACTAGCTTGTTGATGATTATCTGCGGAGCCCTTCTAGGTGTCTCAATTGGCATATTTGCCTACGGCTCAGATTTTTGGACCAGTACTGGAATAGGCTGCGCGCTTGCTGCCTGTGTTGCAGTCAGTGAAATCTCCCCGATGTTTGATTAACTAATTCCCACCCATCCGCGAACTTCAGCAAACTGAGGTTCGCGGTGATAGATTTCTCATCTCCTCCCATTTAAGCCACCCTTAGGTGGCTTTTTTTGGGGAGCTCTTTTTTAAGAAATTTTAGTGGTTGTGTCCACCTGGGCCATGAATATGGCCGTGCTCAAGTTCTTCTGCTGTAGCTTCGCGAACATCGGCAATAGTCACATCAAAGTTGAGGTCTTTGCCCGCGAGCGGGTGATTGCCGTCGACAGTAACAGTCTCGTCAGTAACCAGAGTTACGGTTACTGGAACAGCTCCACCCTGACCAGTCTGAGCTTCAAACTGCATACCCACTTCAATGCTCTCTACACCTTGAAAAGAGCTGCGTGGAACTTCCTGAATAAGCTCTGCTTGAACTGGTCCATAACCTTCTTCAGCTGAAACTTCGACAATCATCTGATCGCCCGCTGATTTACCTTCCAGAGCTTTTTCCAAACCAGGAATAATATTGCCAGCACCATGCAAATAGGCCAACGGATCCTGCCCTGCAGAGCTATCAATTTCCTGGCCCTGGTCATCAGTTAGTCTGTAGTGAAAGCTTACTGCGCTGTTTTCTGTAATGGTCATGTTCTAATCCTGTTAGCGTAAAAAAGTCGCCATTATGCGTGAACGAACGTCAAATATCGACTCTCGAAATGCTCGGTAAATCTAGGTTGTAAATCCGAAAGATCGGAATACACTTTAGTTCTGTCATATTTCTGTCATGTTGGGGTCATTAAATGAGACTTTCAAAATGATTCAAAAGGTTGCAATAATGCCCAAGCATAGAATTCTCATCGTCGATGATGAGGCGGCCATTCGAGATATGCTGTCTATCGCATTGGATGCTGCTGGCTTCAATGTTTTGGAGGCTAACAACGCACAGCTGGCTCACGCGAGCATAATCGACAACCAGCCGGACTTAGTACTGCTCGATTGGATGATGCCGGGCACCACTGGATTAGAATTATTACGGCGTCTAAAGCGTGACGAACTGACGGCAAAAATTCCCATTATTATGCTTACCGCCAAGGCCGAAGAGGATAGCAAAATTGCCGGCCTGGATGCCGGCGCCGATGACTATATCCACAAGCCATTTTCACCTCGAGAGTTAATTTCCCGTGTTAACGCCGTGTTGAGGCGTATTGGTCGCGAGGCGTTGCAGGAGCCGATTACTATTGGGGAGCTGATATTTGACCCCTTGGGCCACCGCGTCACTATTGCCGGAGAGACCGTTAATTTAGCACCTACAGAGTACCGTCTGTTGCAATTCTTCCTCACTCACCAAGAGCGTGTCTATTCTCGTGGACAGATTCTCGACTATGTCTGGGGCGGCAATGTCTATCTCGATGAGCGCACCGTAGACGTACATATTCGCCGTTTACGCAAGGCGATATCAGTTGCAGGCCATGAAAACTATGTGCAGACTGTGCGCGGCGCTGGATATCGATTCTCAGCCCAACTGGGTAACGCTTAATACAGCATTATTCAAACAAACGATCAAAATAGGGTGCCGATTCGTTGCGACCGGGAATGAACAGAGAGATATGGCGCGTAGTGCTTATCAGCCTTTTTTCGGTGATCTTCGGAATTGGTCTCGGTGCTCCCTTTGAAACTCTTGTCGCCGGTTTAGTCGCATACGGTTTTTGGACCTTTCGGGTTATCTCTCAGCTGTTTAGCTGGATCGACAAAGGTATGCGTGGCTTTCCGCCGGACACGGACGGTGTTTGGGGCGAAATCAGTGACACCCTTAATCGTCAGCGCCGCCGTCATCGCCGCACCCAAGAGCGAATGCGTCGCACGATCAATCGCATTACCCGCTTGACCGAGGCCCTAGAGGAGGGCATTTTGGTGCTGCGCAGTGACCTCACAATCGACTGGTGGAATAGCTCAGCGGCAGGCTTGCTGGCTCTGCGTTCCAATGATCGCGGCACCCCAGTCACCAACCTGATTCGCGCTCCTGAATTCGTCAGCTATATCAGCCAGAAAGAATTCGACGGCTCTCTCAAGCTCTCTTCAATTAATCCCTCAGATCCAGTGCTGCAGGTATCCGCCTCGTTCTTTGGCGCCGACGAAATTGTTTTAGTGGTCACCGACATAACCCGCGTGACCAGCTTAGAGCAGCTGCGTAAAGAATTTGTTGGCAATGTCTCCCACGAATTGCGTACGCCGCTGACTGTCATGCGCGGCTATCTGGAAACCCTGCAGGATATTCCCGGCAATAGTCAGATGGCGGCCAAAGCCTTCAGCCAGATGTCTGATCAAGTGATGAGAATGGAAGTCCTGGCTAACGATTTGATTCTTATTTCCCGGTTAGAGTCTGACGACCATCCGCCAAAGGTTGAGGAAGTTAATCTCTATCGGCTGTTGGAAAGTATTGTTGCCGAGGCGGAACTGCTCAGTGAGAGTCAGCATTCGCTGTCGTTAGATTGCGAAGACAACTGCACTATTGACGCGGATGCCGCTGATCTTCGCAGTGTGCTGAGTAATATTGTTGTTAATGCTGTGCGCCACAATCCACAGGGCGCTGATGTAGCAATAAAAGTCACTCGCTATAAGAGCTACATTAATGTCTCGGTGAAAGACAGTGGCAAAGGTATAGACCCGATGGAAATTCCACGCCTTACTGAGCGTTTTTACCGCGGCGACAGTAGCCGCAACTCAGACACTGGCGGCACCGGTTTAGGCTTGGCTATAGTTAAGCACGCCCTGACGCGTTGTGATGGCAGGCTGACCATTAACAGCCGCTTAGGGCAGGGCGCAGAATTTGTCTGTCGCTTTCCTCTTGTTTCGCGAAGCTAGTTCCTAAGGCAGTCCTCAAGGCTAAAAGGTCTCAAGTGCCAAGTTGCTCCTGAGGTTATGCGCTACTCGCCACATTTAAAATCCAGCCAATTAAAAGTACTTGAGGCAGAGTAATTAGTGGCAGGAAAAGGGCGATTTTCCAAGATTTTGTGACATCTTTCAGCACCATAATTTCAGTGTAATCCGTTGCCACTCCGGCCATCAGAAAGGTAAAGGCATTGCCCGGCGCCGCGGCCCGGGTCAGCAGATCAGCGGCGATCGGCGTTGAGCCTTCAGAGCAGACTTCGATAATCGTGGCCGCAAGCAATGTGAGCATCAGTCCAGCTACTGTTGGGCCAAAATAATTCTGATATAAATCCAAGGGCATAGTAGCGCGGATCAGTACCGCGAGAACAATACCGAACAGCACCCAGCGGAACACCATACGCGAGTCGCGGATACCATCTATTAACAGACTGCCTAATGCGCGGGGTGTGTATTCTGCGGTTTTTATTAATTCAATAATGCCGAAGCAGAGTGACTGCTGGTCTGAGGCGTAGGTTTTAAGCTTATGGGGGTTTGGCGGCAGTTTCCCTCTAGCGACCAACCCATCAAAGAGGATTCCCGTTGCCATGCCGATTAACATCGATAGGGCAATAAATATCAGCGTCCACTGCCAGCCGATCAAGCTGACCATAATGATTGTCAGGGACAGAGAGTTCCAAGGGCTGGCGATGAGGAAGGCCATCAGCTGGCCGATGCTGGCGCCGCGCTCATAGAGCTTGGCACCGACCATCAGTATGCCGTGGCTACACAGATCTAGAACAACGCCAGCTAAGGTGGCGCGGAATATACCTTTGGTGCTGCCACCCTCGCCTAGAGCTGACATCACAAGTTCCCTTGGGATTCGTTCGAGCAGGCCGACAAATACAACAGCGGCCAGCAGACCCAACCACATCTTATTCACCAGCTCGAAAATCCCCTCGCTCATAATGCTAAGCCACTCAGGAATATCCACTCTGTCCGCCATCAACCAAAAAAGTAAGTAACCCATCACTACTGTGATACCCGAGCACCAGAGCAGGTAATCCGGGCGCGGCTTGGCCATAGATTTATCTGATGGGCAGCAATCACTCATAATTTTTCTCCGACAGGGAATCAATAATGGCGCATTCAGGTGAGTCATCAGCGGCGCAATGACTGAGCAGATTACTCAGTAGTTCATGCATAGAAGAGAGGTCGGTGATTTGCTGCTCTACCTTTTGCTGGCGCTGTATAACCAGTTGATGGACCTCGGCGCTGCGGCGGTTGGGGTCGCGCCAGAGCTGCAGTAGTTGGCGGCATTCGTTGAGGCTAAAACCAAACTGGCGGGACTGACGGAGAAATATAAGTTCGGCTACGGCGGTCTTTGAGTAGTCGCGATAACCATTTTCCAATCGCCTTGGCGCTGGCAGAATCCCCTCCTCTTCGTAGTAGCGCACCGAATTGGCCGGGACGCCGCTAAGGTTGGCAAGTTGTCCAATTCTCATAGTCTGCTCCGCACTGATAGTGAGTGTAGAGGACTATAGACCTTCCAGCGGGCAGAAGGTCAAGGGCGTGACGGTGTAGGTTACTGGCAGCGTTTTATTACAAGCCTTTAGTCCGCACAGCGGAATGAATAGTGTAGATAAAAATCCCCTTCCCGCTGCCGACTAGCTTTAGTCCACTGTTTTTCGACCGCCCAACCCTGAGCACAGTAGTGAGCCATTTCAATATGCAGGCGCTGAATAGCGATAGTTACCGATTCCTCGAACTTTGCGTTGGGTCGCAGGGAGTAGCTCTGTCGAGCGGCAAAGGATTTTCCTGGGCTGTGATTCATTGAGCCAGGCGCGGCGACCGGTCGCTCAGCCATACCAGAGATCGGATCAACCGTACCCTCACCATAGAGTTTTGTGGTTGCGACCCTGGCCGTTTTCTTCGTGCTGAGCTTGGCTTTTGGCTGCTGCTCACAGTCAATAATTCGATCCATAAAATTCGGTGCGTCGGCGTCATCTGTATCAAAGTCACAGGCGCCGAATACGTTGGTGCACAGCAGCAGGCTGGTGATACAGAGAAGTTTGGCGGTGTTCATGGCGATACTCATTTCGATAGTCTCAATGATGTAATTAAAAGGGCATTTTAGCCTGATTGCTCGGGTTAGCTTTAGTTAACTATAAAAAAGGTGGAGCCCCGAAGAGATCCACCTTTTTATCTAGCATTTAGCGTTAAGAGCGCTATTTAGAACTTATGTTCCATACCTATGCCATAGGCAGTGGCGTCTGTATCAGCTTCGCCAACGGAAGAGTCTGTGTTGTCTGTATAAAATACATAGAGCTTAGTGCCTTTGGCTAACTTGTAATCAGCACCCAGTGACATTGTGTCTTCTTTATCGCCATCGGCATCATCTTCGATTGAGCCATACTGAGCCTTAAGTGTGGTTTTGCTGTCGAGCTTATAGGCGGCGCTGACAAAGAAACCAGACTCGTCCTTGGTGCCCAGGTTATCTTCGTTCTGCTGATACATAACGCCAAGCTTCAGTGCGTCAATTTTATACTGAGCAACAATGCGCATCAGGTCTTGGCTATCGACATCTTGGTCGCCGGCAACAGCAATATAGAGATTGTCTTTAGTGTAGCTAACCGAGTAAGAGATACCGTCAGTAAGACCTGTGTCGTCATTGCCGTCGCCGTCCAAGTCAGCACCCTCACCAGGCATCATGGCAACAGTAGTCGCGAAGCCATTGATGTTGGGAGAAGTGTAGGCAACTATATTGGAAACACGGTTCTCGCCTTCAAAGGTATTTTTAATATCGCCTTCAAGGTCATTAAACAGATCAATTTTATTCTGTGCTAATTTGGTCGGTGAGTCGTGCTTGCCAGCCCATACAGTGCCAAAGCCGCCTCTAATGCCAGCCATAATATTGCGCTGCGAGAACGTATCTTTGTTTGAATCAGTAAAGCAGACCTCATCACCAGTTGCATCACCGTCTTGGTCAAGTACTGCTGTGCACTTGGATTTACTGCTGTCTTTGCTGCCATCATCAACAAACATCTCGAATTCCGCTTTATAGACAGCGTAAAGTCCGTCGGCGATTTCAGTCTTACCTTTAACACCAAGGCGTGATGCATTGCTGTTGAGTTTCCATTGGTCAGTCGAGCCAGTGTCGGCATTGACTACCGAGACATTAACTTTACCGTAAATAGTGCTGTCGATCGGCCCGTCCGCGAAGCCGTAAGAGGCCAGGCTCAAGGTGGAGGCCACTGCGGCAGAAAGAAGTACCTTTTTCATACAAAATCCCCAAAAATTAAATTACTACAAGGTTAAAGAGCTAAATAGTCGGTTAAATAGTCAGCTGCTTTATGACAGAAGGGTGACAATTGTATGTCTAAAATATGACATTATTGTGACAGTCATAAAAAAGCCATAAAAATGACATAATTCGACCCCGATTCCCTTTCCAAGGGATTTTGTCATATTTCTGTCATATAAATTCCATAGTCTAGACAGGTAAACAAAAATTTGTTGTTAAGTCGCACAGCCTGTGCCCCATTGTGGAGAGAAATATGAACAAGCGTAGCAATCTTTTAGCCCTATTATTAGCAGCAGCATCAGTGGCGGCAGCATCCTCTGCTGCAGCACGCGACAGCATTGAAGTAGTAGGCTCTTCAACTGTCTATCCTTTTTCTACCGTGGTCGCTGAGCGCTACGGCCGATCCAGCGGCAAGCCGACACCCAAAATTGAATCGACAGGTTCTGGCGGTGGCATGAAGTTGTTTTGTTCCGGCGTTGGCACCAACTACCCGGACATCACTAACTCTTCACGTCGCATGAAAGCCTCTGAGTTCCAGAAATGTCAGGATAATGGCGTAACAGACGTTATCGAAGTACATATTGGTTATGACGGCATTGTTATTGCCAACTCAGTAAAAGTTTCGCCTATGGAGCTGACCCGCAAGGATATCTTTTTGGCCCTGGCCGCCAAGGTGCCGGGCGCTGTTGCTGGCGAGTTGATCGAGAATCCCTACAAAACCTGGAGCGATGTTAATCCGGCACTGCCGAACACCGCTATCGAAGTTATGGGTCCGCCGCCAACTTCTGGTACTCGCGATGCCTTTGCCGAGCTGGGCCTGGAAGGCGGCTGTAAGAAAATTGATTGGATTGCAGCGCTGAAGAAAACTGATAAACGCGCCTATAAAGAAATTTGTCATACGATTCGCGAAGACGGTGCCTATATCGAAGCCGGCGAAAATGACAATCTGATCGTGCAAAAGCTTGAAGCTAACCCAGCTGCATTAGGTGTGTTCGGATTTAGCTTCCTCGACCAGAACGCTGACAAGGTGCAGGGATCCTCGATCGAGTCTGTAGAGCCAACCTTTGACTCTATCGCTGACAAGTCTTATCCGATTTCACGTCCACTCTACTTCTACGTTAAGAAGGCCCACGTCGGTGTTGTACCCGGTATACAAGGTTATCTAAATGAGTTCACCAGCGAAAAAGCGTGGGGTGAAGAAGGCTATCTTGCGGAGAAAGGCATGATTCCACTGCCTATTAAAGAGCGTCGAGCCATGGCTGAAAATACTCGCGGTTTAGTGCCTATGACAGGAAAAGAAGGATTGAAATAAGCTCCATAAGTTGTCACAGTACAGCCCGGTCAATTTAGCCGGGCTGTTTTTTTATCTGACGAGATTGTGCCAGTAATATGCAAGCGACAAATATTCTTATACTGATACTTGGGTTGGGCATTTTTGCCTTTTACCTGGGTCGCGGCCGTTCACTGGCCCTAGCCAAACCTCTGGGCGGAATCCGCCATATTCACTCATTGCCGTCTTACTATGGTGCTCATGTCGCCCTCTGGTGTGCGCTGCCGTCGCTGCTGTTGTTGGGCCTGTGGATGATCTTTGATGATCCGTTAATTAATAGTATTGTGCTCAAGTCCCTGGCGACCGGTGGCATGGCAATAGATGCCTCCAGCGAAAGTTTACTGTTAAACAAAATTACTAATCTTGCTGACGGCGTATTGCCGCGTAAAGGTGAAGAGCCGGCACTGGTTGTGGCTGCGGATCTTATGCTGAGACTGCAGGAGATTTCGCGCTGGTCCCTGACCGCGCTGATGATGACCCTGACACTGATGGGTTTTGGTTGGAGCTGGTCGCGTATCTCCTCCACATTTCGCGCCCGTCCCCAGGTCGAAAAGGTGATGGAGAAGCTGCTTCTCAGCTGTGCCTGCGTAGCGATCTTCACTACCTTAGGCATTGTTCTCTCAGTCCTTTTCGAGTCCATACAGTTTTTTAGATCAGTGCCCGTAGATGATTTTGTCTTCGGCCTTGATTGGAGCCCGCAAACCGCAATTCGCGAAGACCAGGTAGGCTCCTCAGGAAGCTTTGGTGCCGTACCACTCTTTGTCGGTACCCTCTTGATCTCAGCAGTGGCAATGTGTATCGCCGTACCGGTTGGTCTGATGTCGGCAATCTATCTTGCGGAATACGCCAGCAAATCCGTGCGCAGTTTTGCCAAGCCGGCACTGGAAGTATTGGCTGGGATCCCAACCGTGGTTTACGGCTTTTTTGCCGCCCTCACCGTGGCGCCGTTCTTGCGCGATTTGGGTGCTAGTTTTGGCCTTAGCGTCTCTTCCGAAAGTGCCTTAGCCGCAGGCGGTGTGATGGGAGTGATGATTATTCCCTTTATCTCATCCCTGGCTGACGATGTGATCACCGCTGTGCCTCAGTCCATGCGAGATGGCTCACTGGCCATGGGTGCAACCAAATCTGAAACCGTGCGCAATGTTATTATTCCCGCCGCACTGCCAGGTATTGTCGGCGGTATTATGCTCGCCGTATCCCGCGCTATCGGTGAAACCATGATCGTGGTCATGGCTGCCGGTATGGCTGCCAAGTTGACCGCCAACCCGCTTGATTCAGTGACCACGGTTACAGTGCAGATCGTGACGTTGCTAACCGGCGATCAGGAATTTGATAGTCCGAAAACATTGGCCGCTTTTGCTCTGGGCTTGATGCTGTTTGTGGTCACCTTGATGCTGAATATTTTTGCCCTACAGATTGTTAAGAAATACCGAGAGCAATATGACTAAGCCAGTAAGTACGCCAGTAAATAATTTGGAAAAAATCAGAAAGTCCCTCGGCCGACGCAACCGTTCGGAACGGCTCTTCCGTTGGTATGGTCGTCTCGCCATCTTTATTGGTCTGGCCGCGGTCACTGTATTATTTACCGACATTGTCAGCAAAGGTCACGGCGCTTTTCGCATTGCTTATCTGCAACTGGACGTTGAATACAATCAGGATCTGATTGGTGTGGATAACCTTAGTGACCCAAAGCAGCTTATTTTGGCTAACTGGCAGGCTGTTCCCAAGCAGGCGTTGCGCGAGCAGTTTCCGGATGTGTCTGGGCGCAGTGATAAACGCAAACTCTATGGTCTAGTGAGTAACGGTGCCGGCTTTGATCTCAAGGATCGGTTGCTTGCCAATCCTTTGCTATTAGGTACCCAGGAAAAGGTCTGGATACTGGCCGACGACGACATAGACACCTATTACAAGTCTTGGCTCGATGGTGAACCTTACGCTGCACGGCTATCTGACAAGCAGGTGAAGTGGATCGGTGAGCTCCATGATCAGGGTAAGATTCGCCTGCAATTTAACAGCAACCTATTTACCCGCGGTGACTCGCGAGAGCCCGAGCAGGCAGGTATTCGCGGAGCTGTAATGGGATCTCTGTTCACTTTGCTACTGACGCTGATGCTGTCTTTCCCCATTGGCGTAGCTGCGGCTATCTATCTTGAAGAGTTCGCCCCGAAAAATCGCTGGACGGATTTTATTGAGGTGAATATTAATAACCTTGCCGCGGTGCCATCGATTATCTTTGGCCTGCTGGGTTTGGCGATCTTTATCAACTTTTTTCATGTCCCGCGATCTGTCCCTATAGTGGGTGGCCTGGTACTGACATTGATGACACTGCCGACCATTATTATCACCAGTCGTGCGTCAATTAAGTCGGTGCCGCCGTCGATTCGGGAAGCGGCGCTGGGCATGGGTGCCTCGAAATATCAGATGGTCCTACACCATGTGCTACCGCTGGCCTTACCCGGCATGCTTACCGGCGCGATTATAGGTATGGCTCAGGCTCTAGGTGAGTCGGCGCCGTTGCTGATGATTGGTATGATCGCCTTTATTGTTGATATCCCGGGTGGCTTCAGTGATCCGGCAACGGTTCTGCCAGTGCAGATTTTTCTCTGGGCCGACAGTCCAGAGCGCGCCTTTATCGAAAAAACCTCCGCCGCCATTATGGTGCTGCTGAGCTTTTTAATTGTTATGAATACATCCGCCGTGTGGTTGCGCAAGCGCCTCGAACGTCGCTGGTAGAAAGGAAAAGCTATGAATGCAATTAACTCTGTAACGGGCGCCAAGGCTGACGTAAAACAAAATCTCGAAGTTGCCGATAATCAGGTCACTGTGGGCAGTTGTTTTACTGAAGCACCGAAGATGACCATGCGCAATGTCAACGTTTTCTACGACGACAAGCAGGCGATTCATGATGTTAGTGTGGATATAGCCAAGCACGAAGTGATTGCCATGATTGGCCCGTCGGGCTGTGGCAAGTCGACCTTCTTGCGTTCGTTAAATCGCATGAATGATACGGTTGAAAGCTGCCGCGTCGAGGGAGAGATTTGCATGGACGGTGAAAACCTCTATGCGCCTAAGCTGGATGTGGTTGAATTGCGCGCCCGAGTCGGCATGGTCTTCCAAAAGCCCAATCCCTTCCCCAAGTCGATCTATGACAATGTTGCCTACGGCCCTAAGATTCACGGCTTGGCGGATACTAGAGTGGACCTCGACGAGATTGTGGAAAACAGTCTGCGCAAGGCAAGCCTCTGGGAAGAAGTGAAAGAGCGTCTACATCAGTCGGGCACCGGATTATCCGGCGGTCAGCAGCAGCGACTCTGTATTGCGAGAGCCATTGCCGTGAGCCCCGAAGTAATTCTGATGGATGAGCCCTGCTCAGCATTGGATCCCATTGCCACGGCAAAAATTGAAGAGCTGATTGAAGAGCTGAGCCAGAACTTTACCATTGCAATAGTGACTCACTCGATGCAGCAGGCTGCTCGTGTTTCCCATCGCACCGCCTATTTTCACCTTGGCAGGCTGATCGAAGTGAACCCCACTGAGCAGGTATTTACCATGCCTGAGCACGAGCTCACCGAAGCCTATATCACCGGTCGCTTTGGCTGAGTTAAAGGCGTAAAAATGTTAACGGGCCTAGATCTCAACGATCGGCCCTTAAGTTGGATCAAATAGCTGAGCAATCAAAGGAGCTAAGCGGAGAGTACTATGGACAAGATGACGTTCGAAAATCATTACATGAAGCAGTTCGATGAGGAGCTTGAAGAAATTCGCACGCGCCTGATGGAAATGGGCGGCAAGGTTGAGCAGCAGCTGCAAAATGCGATTCGCGCGATTGGCGAAGCCGACAGTCAGCTCGCCGAAGAGGTGATCAAACAAGAGCAGCTAGTCGATAATATGGAAGTCGATATAGACGAGGCCTGCATTTTGATTATTGCCCGTCGCCAGCCAGCGGCCAGTGATCTGCGTCTAGTGATGATGGTGACCAAAGCAGTCAATGATCTTGAGCGTATCGGCGACGAAGCAAAAAAGATTGCCAACCACGCACTTATTCTTGCGGATGAGAGTGGTTCATCAGAGGGTTACACCGAAGTTCGCCACTTGGGCCAATCGGTTGTCAGTATGCTTAGTAACGCTCTCGACGCCTTCGCTCGCTTTGATGTGGATGCTGCTATGCGCACCATTGAAGAAGATAAGCAGATCGATCAAGAGTACAAGACCGCTCTGCGTGAATTGGCGACTTATATGATGGAAGATCCACGCAGTATTAGTCGAGTGATGAATATTCTCTGGGTTATCCGCTCTCTGGAGCGTATTGGTGACCATGCCAAAAACCTCTGTGAGCAGATTGTTTTTGTGGTTAAGGGTAAAGATATCCGCCATCAGTAGCGATTATTTGCTGCTCGCTATGATAAAAAAGGAGGCTTAGGCCTCCTTTTTTATACCCGATAACCGCCTCCCCAGAGACCATTATTCTCTGTCATATTAACGTCATAAATAATTCACACCAGCGTAATTTTAGCCTGTTATTTTCTCTCCATTGAAGATCTTTAAGCAGATCTTGGTGCCAACCTGTGTTGGCTTTTTTAGTTTAGAGACTCGAGGAAGGGTTAAAAATGTCCAATAAATGGATTCGATTGTTAGTATTGGCGGCTTCGCTTTTAGCGCCAGTAGCTTCGGCTGAGGAAGCCTTTGTGCTGGTATTCCTTGAAGAGGCGCCCCTCAGACACATCAAAGTGGCCGTAGATGGCAAAATTGTTGGTGTAACTGATCGTAAAGGCCTGGTGCAGGCTTCGATTTCACCCGGTCCTCACAAGCTATATTTGATCGATGATGACGTTGCCATCCCTGTGAGCTTTGAAGTGCCAGAGGGCGGTGAAGTTGAAGTGTCGGCTATCTTCAGCAGAAACCCAGAGATTGAACCCGTCGTTAAGAAACAAATCTTTAAGGCTGGCATTGAAGCTACTGGTTTTATTGCCGGTGTGGTGACGTCTCCTTCGGGCGTGCCTATCGAGGGCGCTGCAGTAGAAGTTTCTGATCTTCAGTTGACAACCATCACCAATGAAGATGGTGTCTACTCGATTGAAGTTCCCCGCGGTATACACAGTGTCAGTGTTTCCCTGGAAAACTATAGAGTACCAGCGCCAAGTGAAGTTCGCGTCTTTGCTGATCTGGGTGTTTATGCTGGCTTTAAGCTGATTAAGAAGCGTCGTGCTGCTGACGGGATGGCAATTATTCCGGCGCCTACTTTTGAGGAAGTGGTAACCATTGGTGTTTTCAACCCAACTAGGGGAACAGAAAATATTGAGCGCTACGCGACGACCATTGTTAGTGCAATGGATGCTGATCAGCTGGCGCGCTTTGGCGATAGTGATGTAGCTGTAGCCATCGGCCGGATCGCGGGACTCAGTGTCTCCGATGGGAAGTATGCCAATGTGCGAGGCCTTGACGGTCGCTATATTGCCACCAATTTCAATGGCATTTTGATGCCCAGTACCGACCCAATGCGAAGAGACGTTCAGCTAGACCTATTCCCCTCCAATATTGTTGAGACTATCGAAGTTCAAAAGTCATTCTCTGCTGATCAATTGGCATCCACTACCGGTGGCTCTATTGCAGTGAATACCAAGGGGTTGCCTGATGAGCGCTCAGGCTCTCTGTCTGTGTCTCTGGGTATGAACACAGAGTTCACGGGTGATGACATTCAAGAATACCGCAACAGCAATAGAGAATGGTTGGGTTACGACAATGGTTTGCGCAATGTTCACTCTGGTGTTTTGGAGGCCACTAATGGTGCTAGAAGCCTGACTATCTGTGATCCAAGCCTGGCCGATATCTGTACTGATCCGGCGGTGGCTATGGCCTACTTCCTGACCTTTAAACCTGACTATGATATTAATAATGAAACTGCTGCCCCAGATGTTGGTTTCGACGCTGACTTCGGCGATCGCTTCGAATATGGCAATGGTGAGGTGGGTTACTACTTCTCTGGCTCCTATGATCGAAGTACCGGCTACCGCGGCGACGCTCAGCTATCCAACCCCAGCGATTTAAATGGTATCTACAACCGCACCAAAGATACTGTTTCAGTGTCGGGATACGGTGTTGTGGGCTATGAGTTTGACTCAGGTGAAGTGCTGTCCAAGACTACTTTGCTGCGTTCTAGCGATGATGTGACGCGGCAAACCATGGCAATGAATGTCGAGGACAATGCTCTGGACGCTGCTGTTCTTGAGTATGTTCAGCGGCAATTATTTTCCCAGAGCTTCAGTGGTTTCAATGAGTTCCAGACCGGCAGTTACGACAGTGTTTTGGACTGGCGCGTTGGTTACTCTGAGACTGACCGTCTAGAGCCTGACCGTCGACAGTATTACTCTCTTAATGACGCGCTCGCTATCTCCTCTGTTGAGCGTCGTTGGTCTGATCTAAATGAAACTAGTGAAGACATTGGTCTGGACTACAAAATTTCATCTGAATGGGCTGATGCTAACTACAGCACTCTGAAGCTGGGTGCCCTGTTGTCTAGTAAAGATAGAACTGTTGATCTGTACCGATTTGGTGTTCGCCTGGGTGATGACCCGATAAGTCTAAGTACCGCTAACGGTATTGATGCTTTGCTCTCGGTGCCCAATATTGCCGCGGATGCATTTCGACTGCGCCCAGCAACAGCTTCGACCGATTCCTATATTTCTGGTGAAGAAGTTACAGCATTTTATATGATGCTTGATAATGAGTTTGGCGAAGATTGGAATGTTGAGGTTGGCGCCAGATACGAAGAGTTTAGCCAGAATATAAGTTACCCCAATAATAGCGGTAACACCGGTAATCTCGAGACTGACGGCATTTACCCTGCTGTCAATATCACCTGGCGGGCAATGGAGGAGTATCAGGTTCGTTTTGGATTTAGCCAGACAGTTTCCTACCCTGGTTTGATTGAGCGTTCTGAGTCTCAGTCTTATGATCCTCAGACCGATGACCCTATCTTTGGTACACCGGATCTGCAGGTTTCTGAAATCGATAATATAGATCTGCGCGTTGAGTATTATTTCGGCACCGATAATCGCGCTTCTCTAGCTTTCTTTAGAAAGGAAATTGACAATCCAGTAGAGCGAGCTATTCCAGATGCATCGGGTTCAGCTGCTGCCGGAATTACTTTCAGAAACCAGGACTCTGCCGTTTTAGATGGCATTGAGTTGGACTTCAATACTACCCTGATCGACAGCGATGATTCCCGTGTATTTTTGAATGGCAACTTTTCCTACATTGATTCTGCGGTAGCGCTTGCAGCCAAGTCACTGCAGCTGGAGGGTGCTGGTTCTGATGGTCGTCCCTTGCAGGGGCAATCCGAATACCTGGCCAATTTACAGATCGGCTATGACCATTACCCCACTGATCAGAAGCTAACCCTATTAGTCAATCATTTCGACGACAGAATCTATCGCGTGGCGCGTGGTGCAGCGCTGGGCCCTGTTGTTGAATCAGGGAGAACCCTGGTTGACTTAAATTACGAGAATATTCTCGCCGAGGGGTGGACGTTAAAAGTCAAAGTTAAAAACCTCACCAATGAGGCAGTTTCTTACACCCAGAATAACCGAACGATCGAGCTCTATGAGATAGGCACATCTCTAAGTATGTCGCTGACCTATCAGCTGTGATGCTTGTTAGATACCAGTAATTAGTTTGAGAACCCAGAGTAATTCCACGATTTAAATCCATTGAAATAGGACAATAAAAATGAAAACAAAACTTTTAGCAGCTAGTCTGCTTGCGTCGTTAACCCTGACCGGGTGCGGTAGCGATAGCGAGAGTGCTGGAGATATCACAGTTACAATTGCAGGAGATGTCACCAACAACACAGCAGCTCCTGACACTGATACAACACCTACAGTCACCGGCCTCTGTGCTGCGGTTACAGAAGCTAGCTTTGTAAGCTTTAATGACGACTGTTCACAGGGTGTGGTAACCGGAACAATCAACACTGACTACACCATGGCTTCAGGAACCCAGTATGTTCTGAGTGGTGTGGTTCAGGTTGGTTCTGGTAATAAAGAGATTGCCTCTCAGGCAGAGATGGATCTTATTATTAGCCAGGGTGTAACTCTGACAATTGAACCAGGCACCGATGTTCGCGGTGCTGCAGACGGCGTGCTGCTGGTAACTCGAGGCTCCATGTTGGAAGCCGTGGGTACAGCCGCTGAGCCAATCACATTTAGTAGCCTTGCAGATGAAAATTATGACGGCATGGGCGAATGGGGTGGCGTTGTTATTCAGGGCTTCGCTCCACAGTATGGTCAGGGTGGCACAGGTGCCTGTTTTGCCGTAGGCGAAAGCTGGTGCAACATTCTCGGTGAAGGCGGTGACTTTGTTCAGGAATACGGCGGTAATATGCCTGCCGACGACAGTGGTCATATCCGTTATGTACGCATCGCTGAGGGCGGCCTGATTGCCGGTCCCAACAATGAGATTAACGGTCTGACACTTCAAGGTGTTGGTTATGGTACCGAAATTGAATACGTGCAGGTTCATGGTAACCAGGACGACGGTATTGAATGGTTCGGTGGCACAGCCAATGTTAAGTATGCTGTGCTCACAAACAATGACGACGATGACATCGATTTCGATGAGGGTTATCAGGGAAATATTCAGTATGCGCTGATTATCAAGAACCAAACTCCTGATGCTACACCAGTGGGTTCTAACGACCCCCGCGGGATCGAGCTTAATTCTTCTGACGAAGACTATACCCCAGAGACAGCCGGTGTTATTGCCAACGTAACCATTATTGGTGGCGACGCGGCTAACAGCGCCGGTGAGTTTGGTATGCGTCTGCGCGGCTCGGTCACAGCAGCTATTCATAACTCTGCAGTTACTGGCTACGATGTGACCTGTGCTCGTATCGATGATTCCGATCATGATAGCAACGATGCTACAGCCAAGATTGATACGCCAATAACTTTGAACAACTTCATCTGTGATACTTCTGGCGTGGCATTCAATAAAGAACTGCCGATTTCTACAGATACCGTTATTGAAGAAGGCATTAGCTTCGACAGCAATTACGCTATCGTTAATGCGTCGGCTTCTCTGGACTCAGCAACAGCTATCGCTGCGCAGGACAACGGTTCTTCCTTTATCTTTGATGAAACTGACTTTGTTGGTGCTGTTGACCCATCTGAATCAGTAGCCTGGTGGTCTGGCTGGACTATCCCCGGTTCAGTAGCCGCAGAGGAAACCGCCACAGAGACCTCATTTGCTAGCTGTAACGCATCTGCGACAGTCTGTACTTTGAGCGGTACTGTAGACGAGGATTACACCATGGTTGCAGGTGTTGAATATCGCCTTGATGGAGTAGTCACTGTTGGTGCCGGTAATGTTGAGATCACTTCTCAGGCTGAAATGGATGCTATTCAGGCGGCAGGTGTGACTCTGACTATTCGTGCTGGTGTTAACGTCAACGCATTTTCTGATGGCGTTCTGCTGGTGACTCGCGGTTCCAAGTTGATTGCCAACGGCTCCGCCACAAGCCCAATTACGTTTAGCTCTATTGATCCAAATTATGACGGCATGGGCGAATGGGGTGGTGTTGTTATTCAGGGCTTCGCTCCACAGTATGGTCAGGGTGGCACAGGTGCCTGTTTTGCGGCTGGCGAAAGCTGGTGCAACATCCTCGGTGAAGGCGGTGACTTTGTTCAGGAATACGGTGGTAATGTACCGGCAGACAACAGCGGTATTATTCGCTATGTGCGCATTGCTGAGGGCGGCTTGATCGCCGGCCCCAATAATGAGATTAACGGCCTGACTCTTCAGGGTGTGGGTCATGAAACCTTGATTGACTATGTTCAGGTTCACGGTAACCAAGACGACGGTATTGAATGGTTTGGCGGCACGGCAAATGTTAAGCATGCGCTGCTCACTAACAATGACGATGATGACATCGATTTCGATGAGGGTTATCAGGGTAATATTCAGTATGCACTGATTATCAAGAATCAAACTGCTGGTGCTACGCCAGTAGGTTCTAACGACCCACGCGGTATCGAGCTTAATTCTTCTGACGAAGACTATACCCCAGAGACAGCCGGTGTTATTGCCAACGTAACCATTATTGGTGGCGACGCGGCTAACAGCGCCGGTGAGTTTGGTATGCGTCTGCGCGGCTCGGTCACAGCAGCTATTCATAACTCTGCAGTTACTGGCTACGATGTGACCTGTGCCCGTATCGATGATTCCGATGATGATAACAACGATGCTACAGCCAAGATTGACACGCCAATCACCATGAGAAACTTCCTCTGTGATACTGTTGGTGTAGCCTTTAACAAAGAAGAGCCGATCAGCACGGATTCAGTTATCCTGGAAACGGTTGTGCTGGACGCTAACAAAGCGATTACCAATGCATCTGCATCGGTTACTGCTGAGGCCATCACAGCTCAAGACAATGGGTCATCTTTTGTCTTTGACTCAACCGACTACATTGGTGCAGTTAAAGCGGGTGAAACCCCATGGTATAGCGGCTGGGCCATCCCTGGTTCAGTGCAGTAAACAAAACGGTAAGTGATTGACTAAAAGGCCCCTTTACAGGGGCCTTTTTTATGGCTCTTTAATTGCTCCTTCAATTAGCTATCTAACGGGTTTGAAGTGGAACTTTCGGCGTCCGCTTGTGATTTTTTCAGATGTTTATTCAACCTAGTATTTTTCTTGCCGCTCCGGCTTCATCCCCTCTCTTTTTCTCTGCACGTCGTTTAGTCCTTACTGTCGCAAAAAACGTCTTAGTTATCGCAAGATGAACCGCTAGATACTTGTGCCATGGCAGACTCCCGACGTCACTAGAAGATTACTAAAAAGTAACTTAATAATTAAGAGGGTTTTACGTGCTCTATCCAACAAAATTTGTATCGCTGGCGATTTTATTAACTTCCCTGACCTTGCAGGCTTGCGGCGGTGGTTCAGGTTCCAGCACCCCAGTTACACCTCCGGCCACTCCTGATCCTGAAACGTCGGAGCCCGTAACCCCAGAGCCCGATACCACTAAGCCAGTAATCACCTTAAATGGTGACGCTAGCCTGAGTATTGAGCAGGGCGCGGCATACACCGAAGCTAATGCCACGGCCGTGGATGCGGTAGATGGGCCAGTAGCTGTAGTGATCAGCGGCACTGTTGGAGCAGATGCAGGTGTTTATACCCTCACTTATACCGCAGTGGATGCAGCGGGAAACACTGAGAGCATAATCCGAACAGTTACAGTCACGGCAGTTGCAGTCGAGCCAGAGCCCGTTAGTGATGACACCTTTATACTCAATAGTGGTGTTGTCGATGCAATCTGGGGTGGCGACACGCAGTTATCATTCTTTGACGGCAATCTCGGTTATGGCGACGCTGATGCTAACTGCACTACGACAATTTGTGACAGTGTCGATTGGGCCGTGGTGACAGACCCCGATCGCGGCGATGTGTTGCAGGTCAGTTACACAGACAATGCTGGTCATGCCGGCCTTGTAGTGGGACCCACTGCCGCGGTTGACCTCAGTGACTATGCCGCGGGAAGTCTCTCCTTCGATATTAAGTTGGTCAATGCGGCCAATGCTTTGGCAGGTGGCTTCTTCCTCAAGGTTGAAAGTGGTGGCGCTAATTCTGGTGAGTTACAGGTTCCAGGCATAGTGGCCAGCAGTGATTGGCAGACAATTGATTTTCCAGTGTCGTCACTGACTGCTAGCGGTGCATTGAACCTCTCCGCTGTCACTGCGCCTATGGTATTTTTCCCTGCGGCTGCCAACGGGCCTAGTCTGGTTTATCAAATTGATAATGTCCGTTTTAACGGTATTGCCAGTGGCGCTACGCCACCTACTGAGGGAGGTGGCGGCATTGAAGGGCCCACAGAGTATAGTCTCATCTCCTATGGTGCTGGCACTATAGGCGACACTCTATACACCTCCAGTCATCGCTGTAAGGATGATTTTGGTTACTGGGTAGAAAACGCGGGCGTCATATCCAACCAGTACGACATTCAGATTCAGGGTTGTAATCAGGGCAGCGGAATCCCAACGGGTATAGTGACTAAGCTGTATCCGAATTTGACTGGCCCTGCTGCTGAAAAACCCACGCAAACGCATAAGTGGTGGGGTTCTGTGTCATTCCTTGGTGAGATGACTGTAGGTGATGCCGCTGACGCCGCCTATATCACCCCAGATCCGATTATTGCTCGGGTTACCGACAAAGGGGTTCGCCTTGCGGGTATTCCCTCTGGAAGCAGAATTGATGGAGAGAACAACTTTTACTACCCCATACCAGATCACGCGGCTGAGGTATTCGACGGTATAGCCATCGGCAATTCTGACTACTCTAATTTAGAGGCTTATGCCAAGGACCACAGTGCCGGTTCTGTAACAGTTTTGTGGAAAAGTGGTGACACAGAGGTTATGGAGGCCACCTTTGTGCATGGCTCACCTTATGTTTACTTTAAGGCATACAGTGGAAATTTAGAGATCCGCACACTTAATCCAAATGGCGGTGAAAAAGGCACCTTTGGAGCTGGCGATAACCAATTAGGTGTCTGGACTAATGTGTCCTCAAATATTAATAATTTCCTCATTGTTGGTGAAGGCGCGACGACTTTTTCAGACACCACACAGAAGGTTATTGAGGTTAGCAACAGTGCCAAGGAAATGACCTTAGTGTACCTTCCACATTTATCGGCAGGAACAGCGTCAAGTAGCATGATTAACCTGTTTGCCAGTAAAGCGCGCAACACCGTAGCGTCAGTGGATATCGATTATCAAGTCAACGATTTAACCAATGAAGTAACGGTTACCCACAGTTACTTAGATGGACAAGGTAATAGTGTAGAGACTATTGCTGGCATGCACCCTTTACATTGGAAAAATACCACACAAACCACCACCAACTTTAAGATCAGAAGCGCTCGCGGCACAGTGAAATTTGCCGAGGTGAATCAATTCAGCTATCAAATACCCTATGTCGGCGTTTTGCCTACCTTCCCGGTTATTGCCGATAGCCTTGATCAGGTAACCCTTAAAGGTTTGGTCACTGACTTTGTTAGCCAGGGCTCTGGCACCTGGAATTTGTCTAGCGTAGGTGTTGAAGAAACCGATACCTATTGGTCCGGAAAAAATTATGGCAAGGCCGCTGAACTGGCTGCTATTGCCCGCTCTCTGGAGATGCAGACTGAAGCCGATCAGTTAATCAACTGGTTGAAGGCGGAACTTGCAGACTGGTTTACCGCAGAGACCGATGGCACGTTAAATACAACAAAATACTTTGTCTACGACGATGATTGGAATACGTTGCTCGGATTTGATGAGTCCTTCGGGTCACAATCACGTTTAGCCGACCACCATTTCCACTATGGCTATTTTGTTCGCGCCGCTGCCGAGATCTGTCGTGTCGATCTAGCCTGGTGTGGTGATGATCAGTACGGGCCCATGATCGAGTTGCTTATTCGCGATTATGCAGCGGATAAAGACGACCCATTATTTCCGCATATGCGCAACTTTGATCCCGCCAATGGCTTCTCCTGGGCCGACGGCAAAATTAATTTCACGCGCGGAAATAACAATGAGTCCACATCTGAGGCGGCCACTGCCTATGGTGCAATCATTCTCTATGGATTAACCACCGGCAACACTGAGTTGACAAAGCGCGGCATGTATCTTCATGCCTCAACTGGCGCTGCCTACTGGGAGTACTGGAATAATATTGATGGCTACAACAATGTCAGTGCCGAAGCGGACAACTTCCCCGCCGGGTACAACAGAATCACTACCTCAATTATCTGGGGTGATGGCGCGGTTTTCTCTACTTGGTTTAGCGGCGCATTTGCGCATATTTTAGGTATTCAGGGCTTGCCATCCAATCCACTTATATTGCATGTTGGTCTACATTCTGACTACATGAGCGACTATGTGGCCTTGGGATTAAGTGAGTCTACTAACGGTAAACCCTCTGGCTTAATCGATGACCAGTGGCGCGATCTATGGTGGAACCTCTGGGCAATGGTCGATGGCGATGCCGCGATTGCAGACTACAACAGTGTTAGCAGCTATGATCCTGAAGCAGGCGAATCCAAAGCACATACCTACCACTGGATTCACACCTTTGCCGCTCTGGGTCAGTTACAGACCGGTACCGGCGACCTGACCTCTGATTACCCTGCGGCACTGGCATTTGATAAAGCAGGTGTTAGAACCTATGTGGTGTATAACTTTAGCGCACAGGAGAAGGTCGTGAGCTTTAGTGATGGCAAGCAGGTCACGGCCACAGCCAATGGGTTTACTCTGGTAACCGCCAATCTCTGATTGCCGTGGATTGGAGAACTGTTAAACGAAGGCCTTTTAATTAAGGCCTTTTTTTTGTCTTTAATCCAAGAGTTTAATTTACGCTTTGGCGCTGGGGCGGGCATTTACCTGATCGTACCAGCGCTGCAGATTTACACAGTCTTCAGGGATTTTCTTTTTGATCCAGCGGGCAAAACCGATGGTAGTAAATGCAGTGATATCGGCTACCGAGAAATAGTCGCCAATCACAAATTCACTGTTGGCAAAATGCGCGTCCAAATCACGGAATAAATGGTCCACACGCAACAGTCCTCGCTCTGCCAGGGCGGGAATTTGAGCGTAGGAATTGGGTCCGGGAAGCGCGCGGCCGGCGAACACTGGATTGGCGTTTCTAAAGCCATCTGCCACTGCAACTATGCCATTCATATTCAGCTGGTGGTTGGAAGATTCAACCAGAGCCTTTTCCAGCGGCGTGCGCCCGAGTAAAGGGTTTTCAGGGTAGACTTCTTCTATATAGCGACAGATAGCGTGAACCTGACTGATACAGGTGCCATCATCGAGCTGTAAAAGCGGCACTTCACCAAGGGGGCTCAACTTCAAAAATGCCTCAGATTTCTGCTCAAGCTTTGCCAGATCTATCTGAACCGTTTCAATTTCGATATTTTTTTCCGCGAGAAAAATTCTCACTCTGCGAGGATTAGGTGCCGCGGCGTAATCGTAAAGTTTCATCGTATGAACTCCGAATTATTATTATTTTATTGCCTGAACGGGAAGCGCTATTAGCGCCAGACGCTTTTCGATAGACGCGAGTATTGCCGCCGAATCTAGGCCAATACTTTCAAGTTGTTGCGAGTGGTTGCCATGATCGATAAATCGATCAGGTAGGCCCAGATGCAGAACTGGCATAACAATACCCTGTTCGGCGAGAAACTCACTGACGGCAGAACCGGCACCGCCAGCAGTACTATTTTCTTCAAGGGTTACCAGCAGCTGATGGCTTGCAGCGAGATCGCGGATCAACTGCTCATCAATGGGTTTTACAAAGCGCATATCCGCCACGGAAGCATTCAGTGTCTCGGCCACTTCAAGCCCAGTGGCCAGCAATGTGCCAAAGTTAAGAATAGCCACACCAGTGCCTTTACGAGCCATCAGGCCCTTGCCTAAAGGCAGTACCGTCATCTGCTTTTCTATCACCGCACCTGGGCCAGTACCGCGAGGATAGCGCACCGCCGCAGGACCTGAATGCATATAACCTGTATACAGCAGCTGTCGGGTCTCATTCTCATCCGAGGGCGCCATAATCACCATGTTGGGTATGCAGCGCAAATAGCTAATATCGTAGGCACCGGCATGGGTTGCGCCGTCTTCACCGACTAAACCTGCCCGGTCTAGGGCAAATAGCACATCGAGATTTTGGATAGCGACATCGTGGATCAGCTGATCGTAGGCGCGCTGTAAAAAGGTCGAGTAGATTGCCACTACAGGCTTAGATCCTTCGCAGGCCATACCGGCTGCCAGAGTTACTGCATGCTGCTCGGCAATCGCCACATCTTCAAAGCGCTGAGGAAAGCGCTCGGCAAATTCGTTCATTCCCGAGCCGTCGCACATGGCCGGAGTAATACCCACCAGACGATTGTCTTGTTCAGCCATATCGCAGAGCCAGTCACCAAAGACCTTTTGGTACTTTGGTTTAGCTGTGGGCTTGGCTTGAGTATCAGCCGCAGGCTCTGTTGCCGCAGCTTTGAGAGCCTGTTTGGGTTCAATTTTATTCAGTGCGTGATAGCCCACCGGATCATTTTCAGCTTGGGCAAAGCCTTTGCCTTTGTGAGTAATAATGTGCAGCAGCACCGCGCCTTTAATTTCTTTCAGTTTGCGCAGCGTCTCAACGAGCAGAGGCAGGTCGTGACCGTCGATAGGGCCAACATAGTAAAAGCCCAACTCTTCAAAAATCGTCGCCGGCGACACCATACTTTTCATATATTCTTCGGTGCGACGGACAAAATTACTAGCGTGAGGCATACCGCTGAGGACTTTTTTGCCGCCCTCGCGAAACTGCGTATAGATCCGACTTGACCAGAGTTTAGAGAAATAGGTCGATAGACCGCCAACATTGCGCGAGATCGACATCTGGTTGTCGTTGAGTACCACCAGCAGATTTTTATCCACATGAGAGGCGTGGTTTAGCGCTTCAAAAGCCATACCCGCAGTCATGGCGCCATCCCCCATAATCGCCACTGTTCGACGCTCTGCACCCAGTTGGGATGAAGCCATAGCCATGCCTAAAGCGGCACTAATCGAAGTGCTTGAGTGACCGACGCCAAAGGTATCAAACTGACTCTCACTGCGTTTTGGAAAGCCCGACAGCCCATCTTTTTGACGCATAGTGAGCATTTGCTCGCGACGGCCAGTCAGTATTTTGTGGGGATAGGTCTGGTGACCCACATCCCAGACCAGTCGATCGTCTGGCGTGTTAAACACATGGTGCAGGGCAATAGTAAGTTCTGTAACCCCAAGCCCAGCGCCAAAGTGACCTCCGGTCTTGCCCACACAATAGAGAATAAACGCACGCAGCTCATCCGCCAGCGTCTTTAGCTGTGCATCATCCATATGACGCAGGTCTGCAGGCGCATTGACAGTGTCTAGCAGCGGTGTCTGCGGTCGTGTATGGGGGATTTCGTTAAACGTCTTTGCCATGCTTTTAAGTCATTAACTGTTATGTAATTAATAGTGGTTTAGCAATAGCCGCAGATACTACAGCAAATGCTCAATCGGTTCCGCTTTGCGCAGCTATTAAGCAGCGAATAGCAGCTAAACAGCAGCGCTCTAACAGTTATCTGCTAACTATTAGAGAGGGTACGGCGAGCTAGTGATTGCGCTTAACAATAAAACAGGCAATTGCTCGCAGCGAGTCCGCTTTCTCACCAAAGCTTTCCAATATCTGCATGCTCTGATCAAAGAGCTTCGCCGCTTCACTGCGCGCCTGCTCAAGCCCCAAGATCGAAGTGTAGGTCGACTTTAGGTTAGTGGCATCAGATCCCTGCTGCTTGCCCAGCTGTTCCGTGGAGCTCTCTACATCAAGAATATCGTCTTGAATCTGGAAGGCCAGACCAATGGCGCGAGCAAACTCTTTTAGCGCGTCGAGCTGCTCACGGCTTGCCTGACCTGTGGCCATGGCCCCCATCAAGACGCTGGCTTCAATCAGCGCACCAGTCTTGTGGGCATGCATAACCTTCAGCGCCTCCAACTCAAGCACCGAACCTGTGGCTGCCAGATCAATCGCCTGACCCGCCACCATACCGCCGCAGCCGCCCAGTCGCGAGAGCATTGCAACAAGCTCAATCACAATTGTGGGGGACAGCTCAGAGAGTTCGCAGAGTTGTTGGAAGGCCAGAGATTGCAGACCATCGCCCGCAAGAATGGCAGTGGCTTCATCAAATTGAATATGGCAGGTGGGCTTGCCGCGGCGCAGGTCATCATCGTCCATTGCCGGCAGATCATCGTGGATCAGAGAATAGGCGTGGATCATTTCCACTGCCGCAGCTACCTTAGCCGTGTTGACAGTGCTCAGGGTTGTCTTTAGGTCGCTGGCGGCAGTTTTTGCATCGCTTTGGGCTATTTGTGAGTCGCTTTGGGCTATTTTGAAGTCGCTTTGGGCAACTGCTTCAGCCGCCGCAAAACACAGCGCCGGGCGCAGACGCTTGCCGCCGTTGAATACCGAATAGCGCATCGCCGCAAAAAGCGGCTCAGCAGGGCCAGTTGCCAGTGGCAATATAGCCTCCAATTGGGCATCAACCTGAGCGCTGTAGTGGCTAATGATGGTTTGGATTTGAGAGCTTTGACTGAGCGACATAGCGCGACTAGTTATCGCTGGATTCGAAAGGCTGGCTGACAAGCTCGTCCCCTTGACGAGTTAACAGCTCGACCTTCTGCTCAGCAGCTTTTAATGCCTGCTGGCATTCTCGAGCCACTTTGATGCCAGACTCAAAGGATTTTAACGACTCCTCCAAGCTCAGCTCACCGCTTTCCA
Source organism: Gammaproteobacteria bacterium MOLA455 (assembly GCA_000511875.1). Lineage (GTDB taxonomy): Bacteria > Pseudomonadota > Gammaproteobacteria > Pseudomonadales > Porticoccaceae > HTCC2207. The sequence continues at coordinate 1,405,379 of AZIN01000001.1, read as the reverse complement.
GTGATTCCACCAGTGCCTCAAGGTTGGCCAGTTGCTTCTCAAAATCGACAGCTTGTTTTTCTTTGGTCACGGTTTTATTCCATTATTAATAGAGTGTAAAAAACACTGTTATAAAGGGTGAAAAGTGGGTCTTTGCATCAGCTTCTTCACCCTAACCAACAAGGCCACTGCGGTCAATTCTAAAACCATCTATAGCCGCCCCAGCCTAAAGTTACAGCGCAAATTAACCGATAAAGCCCTGAGCAAAGGTCAGTAAAATCAGCACTGGGCAAAACAACTTTACGTAAAGCGGCCAAATCTTCCAAAACAGGCTCTGCTGCACATTCGGATTGCCCTTCTGGATCTCCGATAAAATACTGTTGCGGTGAAAGATCCAACCAGCAAAGATACAGATGAACATACTCAGCAATGGCTGCGCTCGTTCAGTGGTCAGGGTAATCACAAAGCCAAACAGACTATCGAAATTCAATGCCACGATGGTACTCAAAGTGAAGATAATCAGCGCCACCAACCAAGTTGCCTTGGTACGATTTATCTGCCGCACTTCCACTGCATAGGACACAGGCACCTCAAGCATCGAGATAGAAGAGGTCACCGCCGCAATCGACATCAACACAAAGAAGGCCAGCCCGACAAATACACCAGCAGCGCCCATACCGTCAAACAGCGCAGGTAGAACCTGAAAAATAAGATCCGGTCCCGCGATCAGGCTACCGCTCTCGGCATAAATAGTCACACCCAAGTGCTGTGCCACAAACATCGCCGGCAACACCAGCAAGCCCGCCAAAAAGGCAATACCCGTATCGGTCAAGGTCACCAGCGCACCCACCAGAGGCAGATTCTCATCACTGCGAATATAAGAGCCGTAGATCAACATAGTGCCAACCCCCAGACTCATGGAAAAGAACGCCTGACCCATAGCACTGACAATTAGCTTCGGATCGCTCATCTGAGAAAAGTCCGGCACCAGGTAATGCTCCAAACCCTGCATAGCGCCAGGTTGCATGAGAACGTAGAGAATAAGGCCTATAAGTAGTGCGAGCAGTGACGGCATCAAACGCTGAGACCACTTTTCAATACCCTGTTCCACGCCGGCACTGATCACCAGCGCCGTCAAACCGATAAATAGCGCCGCAAAGCCCACATTGCGCGCCAGGCCAAACTCAGTCAGCCACTTGCCCAGCTGCGGTAGCCCAACAAGACTAGTAAGAGGCTCAAGCATAAAGGCCAGCATCCACCCAGCCACAAGACTGTAAAAGCACAGAATTAGACTGGCAGTGACCATGCCGCCCATACCCACAGCCCAACCAGCGCGCTTCGCGGCGGGGGTGTTCGAGACCGACTGCAGAGCATTCACCATGTTCGACTGAGTGTGACGGCCAATAATTAACTCCGCCATCATCGCCGGATAAGCCAGCAGGAACGCCAGAATCATATACATCAGCACAAAGGCCGCGCCGCCGTTTTCGGCTGCATTAGTGGGAAAGCCCCAGATATTGCCTAGACCAACGGCGGAGCCCGAAGCGGCTAAGATAAATGCCAGGCGAGAAGAGAATTGACCCCTTTCCATTTGCTGTCCCTTTTGTATTTTTAAGCACTTTTTACAAAGTTTGCTTTTGCCCCGGATTCTAGGCGATTCAGCGTCTAAATTCGATCTAAATAATATATTCATTAGCAGCGCATTTAATCGCCTATGCTCAGCCCATGACTATGCTAGACTTGCGTTTCACAGGGGGCGTTTTGGATTCGACGACGGCTACAAAACCTCCGGTGCATGCCGAGATGGTGACCAATCTCGTTAATCCAAAGTCGCAAACTTATAGTTGCCAACGACGACAACTACGCACTAGCTGCTTAAACCCCAGTAAGGTGCCGTTTGACTGGAGCCGTGCTTATGCGTCCAGAGTTTCAAACCCTTAGGGGCGAGAGACGCTCAAATGTCATATCTCATAAGATCGTGAAGAAGCTTGTTCGGGGCGGGCTCACTAAAAACTTACCGAAATCGTGCGTTGTGCGCCCTGTCAGTCGGGTTACAGCGCACTAAAACTAAAGACTGAACTAAGCATGTAGAGCCGTAGGCAGCGGGCTGGCGGACGCGGGTTCAATTCCCGCCGCCTCCACCAATAACAAAACCTCAACCCGAAAGGGTTGGGGTTTTTTTATTGGCTGTTGTAGAGATGATGACCCTGCGTAGCGGGTTCAGCCGAGCCACGCAGTGGCGAGACAACGCGGGAGCGCAGCGACGGCGGCCCCGTAGGGGTGAGGACGAAGGACGAATAATTCCCGCCGCCTCCACCAATAACAAAACCTCAACCCGAAAGGGTTGGGTTTTTTTATTGGCTGTTGCAGAGGGGATTGTCATCTCCTCAATAAATCAAAGGCGAAAAGTAGAAAATTACACCAAGTTAGCTAAGCGATCTATTGTTTTTCCCCGTCTATTTTAAGCCCCATTTTTCCCGCGCGTCGCCTCCACTGTCGGCGCGCTTCTTTTTGCATATCGACCGCATCGTCTTTTTCATCAACGATCTCCAGGCCCAATAGAGTTTCGAGAACATCTTCCAGGGTAATAATACCTTCAACACCGCCGTATTCGTCCACGACCAGCATCATGTGCACACGCAACTTTAACAATTCATTGAACACCTGAGACAGTGACAAAGAGCCAGGTACAGCAGTAATGTCGTGTCGATAGTTACTTAAAATACTATCGCCATTACCTCGAGCCTTGGCCAGCAACAAGTCGCTTCTGAAAACATAGCCGGAAATGTTCTCCTGTTCATCGCTGTAAATAGGGATGCGAGAAAAAGAAACATGGTCGTATTTGTGGAAAAACTCTTCCACGGTAACCATCTTCGACAACGAAAAAATTACGGTGCGCGGTGTCATGGCATCGGTGACGCGGGTTTCTCGCAGTAGTAAAAGGTTCTTTAATATATGTGATTCTTGCTCGGCAATTTGCCCTTCTTTTGAACTCAGGTCGGCCATTACCGAAAACTCTTCGCGACTAAAACCGCTGAGGGTCGGCCCATGTAAACCACCCGTTAACCAGTCCGATAATTTAACAAAGGGGTAGAGTAAGATAATCAGATATTTAAGCACGTAGGCTGTAACAGGCGCCAACTGTCGCCAGTAATGAGCTCCTAAGGTTTTGGGAATAATCTCAGAGAATATCAGGATCAACAGCGTCAACACTGCGGAAGCGATACCAACATAGGCGCTGCCAAAAACAGCGACTGCCTGGGCACCGGCTCCGGCGGCGCCAATAGTATGGGCGATGGTATTCAAGGTCAGGATGGCTGCCAACGGCTTGTTGACATCATCCTTTAATCTTTGCAACAAACGGCCGGCAGATTTGTGTTCCTTTTTCATTAGGGCAATATGGGTATTGGTGACGCTTAACAATACTGCCTCGGCAATAGAGCACAAAAACGAGAAACCAAGAGCAATCAATACATAGGTAATCAGTAAAAACATAAGGGTCTGGGGAATATAGGTTCAGGAAAATGTGTGTTTCGTAAATAGAGTATAAGCAATATAAATGCTTTTTTGGGCGTTTTCCTTGGCGGCACACCGCCAATAGAAGTATCAGGCTCCTCGTTATTGTATTGCTATAGCCACTGAGTCGCTCATAATATCCATCGACCATGTTTGGTATGTCGCTGTCGTATTGCCGAGGGCCTCAGGTTTGTCTGGCTTGAGCCTGCGTCGAGGCTTAATACAGAGGTTTAGTTCCGGCTCGCGATAAATACGAAAGACATGCTTGTGGTTCCAGCTAAACCCCTTGAGATTACGCAAATACAAAAAGCATAAGCCGAATCCCTAGCGCCTCGCGGGCAATCTCGCCGACTAACTTCTCTCGGCATACATCTTTTTGAGCCATTTAATGAGGGGATTACATTAGGGCCGCGCGGTATAGGCGAGATTCTCATGCCAAAAGTCGACCACATACTCAATGCGAGCTCTCATTAAATCTCTATATTTAGGCAGCTCACTCAAGTGAATCCATCTGCATTCGATAATGCCTTCTTCGACCTGGGGAATAGTATCTGCATCAAACCCGTCATAACGCATTAAATACCAATGTGTTTTCTTCATGTATTTAATATTTTGATGTCGCGTGGTGTGCCAGGTTGAGACCAGCTTTCCCTCTATGCATAGTTTGGAGGCCTCGAGTCCAGTTTCCTCATTGACTTCCCGAATAGCAGACAGTTTTTTCCCATCGTCATCAACACGTCCTTTAGGCATATCCCATCGTCCACGTTTAAACATCAGCAGTATATGGTTCTGATGATTACACACCAGTCCGCCTGCAGATTCGATGACGGGCAAATCGATGGTTTGACGCAATGAGTCTGGATAACTCGAGTTATTCTGATTTTTAGACATGGCGGGTTCCATAAATAGTCTGCTACTCCTGATCTTTTAGTTCTTTTAGTACGGCTAATTGTTGGAGTGTAAGGTCACCAAACTTTACACCGCCGACAGAAATGCTATGGCTGACTCGCACATCTTCCCCCGTCAGTGGCTCAAACTTTCGTCGACCAAAAAACCGCACCAAGTATAACATACTGGTTAATCTGGCTTGCTTCTTTGAATTGGCATTCACTACCACCCAGGGTGATTTTGTTGATGAGGTATGATCAAACATTTGGTTTTTATACTTGGTGAACAGTGCCCATTTTTTTCGGGCATTGAGATCATTTTCCGAAAATTTCCAGTAGGTCAGTGGGTTGTTTAATCGACTCTCAAACCTTATTAGCTGGGTATCCTGATCTACAGAGAGATAGAATTTGACCATTAGTAGGCCTTTATCTATATGACTGTGCTCCCAGTTAAGCACTTTTCTCATAAAACGTTTATATCTCTTTTCTGAGCAGTAACCCATGGTGGGCTCTATCAGTGCCCTTGAATACCAAGATCGATCAAAAAAGGCGATGTTGCCCGGTTTAGGGAAAATTGACTCGTATCGTCTAAACCAATACTTGGATTCTGACTCAGTGGGCACGCCCAGTGCATGGATTGAAAAATGCGCGGGGATAAGATTTTCTGTGAAACGTTTGATGGTTGAACCTTTGCCAGCTGCGTCCCTTCCCTCAAAAACCACGACAAGAGAGAGCTTTTGGTGGACCAACCATTGCTGGATCTTTAATAGCTCAACCTGTAGTCGACGTTTTTCAACCTGGTATTCGCTTTCACTAACATTTTGGTAAGGATTCTCAATTATTCGGATTTTTTTACGTTTCATAATAGTTTCCGACTGCTAACTTTTATTCTAATCAGTCTATGACAGAAATATTTAATTTTTATGACTGTCTCTCAAAGGTTATGGCGCTACTTTGTCATAAAACTCTAACCTTAATGCCCCGTAAATGTGATGCGCCTCTTTACTCTCGTCGCGTAACCCTGTTTGGAGATGTGCCATTAAATGCACAAATTTATATCAAGCATTAGTTCCAATCACTGCACTATTAATCGTTTCGGGTGTTCAGACGGAAAAAGCCGCAGCTTAGATTTGTTCTCGCGACGGACCGTAGGTTGGGCGATGGATAAGCATAGTGATGACCGCCACCCGATAATCAATGCTTTGCTTATGGCGATCTGGCAGGTTCAAAATCACCATGGGATATAAAGCCAGATGAGTCTCTACTAGCTGCTGACAAAACCGATTCCAATGCTCCTATGCAGGCAAAGAAGCTGCATTGTTTGGCGGGAGCCTAATTATTAAGTGGCAGAGCATTCATCTCTGATTTAACTTTCTGTACAGAGATCGCACACTAATGCCAGCTACCTCAGCTGCTTTCACTTTATCACCATAGGTGGTCATTAGATTCTGCAAATAGGCCAGTTCAGACGTTTTTAGGTCCACTTTGTCCAATTCAATATTTATGTTGGCTTGAAAATCAATATCAAAACATTTGTCAATTATGTCCTGATCTATAACCCCAGCCTCTGCCAGGACGGTGGCGCGGGCCAGAACATTGCGCAATTCGCGAATATTACCTTTGTAGTTCCAGCTGCTGAGGCGCTTCATTGCAGGCTGCGTAAGCTGCCAGGTTTGATCTGGCGAGATGCGATGGATGAGCGACTTGGCGATAGCGGGAATATCGTCGCGTCGCTCGGCCAGAGACGGCAGATGAATCGGAAATACATTGATACGATAGAATAAATCCTGACGGAAGCTGCCCTGATCTACCATCTCCGCGAGGTTTTTATGTGAGGCGCAGATAAGTCGAAAGTTGCTGTTTTTATTCTCGGCGCTGCCCACCGGCCTATAGGTGCCGGTCTCTAACAGGCGCAATAATTTGACTTGCATGGGCATTGGAATATCGGCCACTTCATCTAAAAATAATGTGCCACCGTCAGCCTGCTCTATAAGTCCTGGCTTATTAAATTGTGCGCCTGTGAATGCGCCCTTCACATGGCCGAAAAGTTCGCTTTCAAAAAGAGCGTCTGTAAGTCCAGAGCACTCCAGAGTTACCATGGGATTGCCGCTGCGAGCGCTGGCCATATGAATAGCTCTGGCTGCTAGTTCCTTGCCTGTGCCAGACTCCCCTTTAAGTACCACAGACACATCGCTCTGCCCTACGCGGCTAATCACTTCTAGCATCTTTAAAAATGCCGGGCTTCTACCAATCATTTTCTGGTCGGTGACATTGCCGCTGGCGAGAGGAATAGGCCGCAAAAGCTCAACAAAGAATAACAGTTGTTGTTGGTCGTCAAAGATAGGCAGCATCTCGACATCTACATGTTCTTTGCCGTGGGGAGTTTGGTGGATATGCAAAACGCGCTCTTTGCGCTTTGATAGCAGAGCTGCGCTGAGGGGGCAGGATTCTCCCGCTTGGTCGCAGGGGACATCATAGCCGTGCGAAACGCTGAAGCAACTGGGCTGCTGGTCCAATTTTAGCGCGCCAAATGCTTCGCGGTATTCAGAGTTGTAGGCGAGGATTTCATAATTGGCGGAGACCAGTATGGCAGGGCAGTCATAGCCCTCGAGCATGGCGCTTAGATTGCGCTGAGATCCTGAATCAGACTGGATGATATCCATAGTTTTGCCAAAAATGGTTTATATTTTGCCAATATTGGCTCTGTACTGGCTCGAGGTCAAGATAAACCTGTCTGAAGCCCAGTAAATCTGTGATAACCGGAGTTGGCACGCTAAGTGCTATTAGCTAATAGCGGGGAGCTGGAAGAGTGGCACTGAAACCAACAATTTAAGTGCAACAGGCGAAGGCCAGGGCTCAGCACGACATATCAATTGGATATTAATGGAGAGTACGTGGACAATTTGCAAAGAGCAGTTGATGACAGCTCAGCTGTTGAAGCGGATGTGGCGGTTTTTTTTGATCAGGACAGCAACACCTTTTCCTATGTGGTCAGAGATCCACAATCTCAAGCCTGTGCGGTAATCGATTCAGTGCTCGACTTCGACTATCCGTCTGCCAGTATCAGCCACAGCAGTGCTGATGCCATTATGCAATATATTCAAGAGCGCAACCTGCAAGTGGAGTGGCATATTGAAACCCATGTCCATGCAGACCATCTGTCCGCTGGCCCCTATTTACAAAAGCACTTGGGCGGTAAGTTGGCGATTGGTGAGCATATTGTCACTGTTCAGGAAACCTTTGGCAAAATCTTCAATGAGGGTACTGACTTTCAGCGCGATGCCAGCCAGTTTGACCGCCTCTTTAAAGACGGCGAAACCTATGCCATAGGTAACCTAGAGGCTACAGCTCTTCATACGCCGGGTCATACTCCCGCCTGTATGGTACATGTTATCGGTAAGTGCGCCTTTGTTGGCGATACTATCTTTATGCCAGACAGTGGTACTGCTCGAGCAGATTTCCCCGGCGGCAGTGCTCAAGCGCTTTATCAGTCTGCACAGAAAATTTTAAATTTAGCGCCAGATACCAAACTCTATCTGTGCCATGACTATGGTGCCGAGGGCCGCGAAGTCAACTACCAAACTACAGTCGCCGAACAGCAGCTGCACAATGTGCATCTAGGCAACAGCGCTACAGAGGCCCAGTTTGTCGCTCTGCGTGAAAAGCGTGATAGCGGCCTTGGCATTCCTCGACTGATGATTCCAGCTATCCAGGTAAATATGCGTGCCGGCCATTTCCCCCCGGCTCAAGACAACGCGGCGGTCTATTTAAAAATTCCCATTAATAGTCTGTAAAAATAACAAAATAACAAAATAACAAAATAACAAAAGGGACAAACAGTGAAAATAATAACAGTCAGCGAGACATTTTCGGTTTCCGATCAAATTCGTATTGAAGACATTGCCCAGCTAGCTGAGCAGGGTGTGCAGCTTATTATTTGTAATCGACCGGATGGCGAAGCGGCGGATCAACCCAGTGTCAATCATATTGCCGAGGCGGCGGCGGCCAAAAATATAGAGTTGATCCATATGCCCTTCGTTGCAGGTGGGCTCACGGATGATACTACAGCGCGTTTCCGCGAGCTGATGGCGAGCAATTTGAAAACTCATGCCTATTGCCGCACTGGCAATCGCTCTTTGCAGTTATGGCACAGCATCTCTTCGGAGCAGCTTGAAAAAAAACTTTCTGCAGCGCAAAACCCAAGTCAGGCGACCCAGCATTTCGACGTTGTGGTTATAGGTGCCGGCGCCGGTGGTATAGCCGTATCCGCCAGCCTGCTAAAGCGAGACAGCAAGCTACGCATTGCATTAGTTGACCCTTCTACTAAGCATTATTATCAGCCCGGATGGACCATGGTCGGTGGCGGTGTGTTTAAGGCTAAGTCCACTGAACGTGAAACCACTAAATTAGTGGATAAGCGTGTTAGCTTGCTGCAGCAGGCGGTTACAAAAGTTAAGCCCGATATCAATACTGTGATTTTGCACGATGGTGCTCAGGTGCACTATAAGCAGCTTGTGGTCGCTCCTGGATTAACGATTAACTGGGGCGCTATAGAAGGTCTAGAAGAGACGCTGGGTAAAAATGGCGTAACGTCAAACTATCGCTATGACTTAGCTCCCTACACCTGGGAACTGGTGCAAAAAACTCAGTGTGGCAGAGCAATCTTCACTCAGCCGCCTATGCCTATCAAGTGCGCGGGCGCGCCGCAAAAGGCACTGTATCTTTCCGCCGATCACTGGCTGAAAACCAAGCGTCTAGACAATATAAATATAGACTTTTGCAATGCCGGTGGCGTGCTCTTTGGTGTTCCTGCCTATGTTGGCACACTGCAGTCCTATATGGATAAGTACGGCGTTAGCCCGAGCTATAACCACAACCTGGTCAAAGTTGATGGCGACCAGCGCAAGGCTTGGTTTGATGTTACCGATGCTGAGGGGAATAAATCGCAGATATGTAAAGACTTCGATATGTTGCATGTCTGCCCAGTACAGCAGGCCCCTGCATTTATAGCCGACAGTGGTCTGGCCGATCAAGGGGGTTGGTTGGCAGTAGATCCACATAGTCTTTGCCACACAGAGTACGCAAATATCTGGGGCCTTGGCGATGTGATGAATACCACCAACGCTAAGACGATGGCCGCGGTGCGCAAGCAGGTACCAGTGGTGGCGAAAAATATCATCTCTGTTCAAGCAGGTCAGGCACCAAGTGCAAAATATGATGGCTACGGCTCATGTCCACTGACGGTAGAGCGCGGCAAGATTGTCCTGGCCGAGTTTTGCTATGGCGGTCGCGTAGCTCCCAGCTTCCCCAATTGGGTCAATGCCGGAACCAAGCCAACTAGACTAGCCTGGTGGCTCAAAAGCCTGGCTCTTCCCTTTGTCTATTGGCACATGATGTTAAAGGGCCGAGAGTGGATGACTCACTGTCCCGAGGTAAAAACCTAAATGGACAAAGCCAGCGACTACCTGCCTGCGTTGAAGTGGATGCGCAGTTACAGTGGGGATGACCTAAAAGCGGATATGGTCGCCGGACTGGTTGTCACCATGATGTTGATTCCCCAGTCATTGGCCTATGCACTCTTGGCTGGTGTGCCAGCCGAGGTTGGACTCTATGCCAGTATCCTGCCGCTAATTGCTTATAGTTTATTTGGCAGTAGTCGCACATTGTCGGTTGGCCCGGTCGCTGTCGTATCATTAATGACGGTGGTCAGCCTCAGCAATATTGTCACCCAAGGCACTGCAGACTATCTGAGCGCTGCCATTGCTCTGGCATTTTTGTCAGGGGTATTCCTCCTGATTATGGGTCTTTTTAAGTTGGGCTTTGTGGCCAACTTTTTATCTCACACAGTTGTCTCAGGCTTTATTACTGCCTCGGGCATTATTATCGCCCTGAGTCAGGTCAGGCATTTGCTGGGTATCTCTGGTGCTGGAGATACATTGCCGACCATCGCGCTATCGCTGCTTAACAGTAGCGATAGCATTCACACTTACACTGCAGTGCTCGGGGTTGCGGTGCTGGCTTTTCTGGTTTGGGCAAGAACTGCTGTGGTGCCTATCTGTAAGCGTATGGGCGTGACAGACAGCAATGCCCACCTTATGGCCAAGTTGGCGCCAGTGTTAGCGGTGATCACCACATTGTTGCTAGCTTGGATGGTCGACCTTGAACGAGCTGGAGTTGCCGTTGTTGGCAGTATTCCAAGTGGTCTACCGAGGCTGGCCTGGCCCCAGCTTTCCTTTTCGCTATTGCAGCAGCTGTGGTTGCCTGCGTTGAGTATCGCCATTATTGGCTATGTGGAGTCTGTATCCGTGGGCAAAACTCTGGCGGCAAAACGCCGAGAAAATATAAACCCAAATCAGGAACTGATAGCGCTGGGGTCTGCCAATATCGCCTCTGCATTTTCCGCAGGCTTTCCCGTCACCGGTGGTATTTCCAGAACTGTAGTGAACTTTGATGCTGGCGCAAGAACTCAGGCAGCCAGCATTTTTGCTGCCGTGGGTATAGCAGTGGCAGCGATGTTTTTGACTCCCGCATTGTATTTCCTGCCCAAGGTTACATTGGCAGCCACAATCATTGTTGCCGTGTTAACCGTTGTCGATTTTTCAATATTGGGAAAAACCCTGCGCTTCTCGGCGAATGATTTTCGTGCCGTGGCTATTACATTAGGAGGGACGCTGCTATTTGGCGTAGAAGTGGGTGTCCTCTGTGGCGTTGTGGTGTCAATTTTACTCTACCTGTATCGCACATCAGTGCCTCATGTGGCTGAAGTGGGATTGGTGGAGGGTACCCAGCATTTTCGCAATATTCAGCGTTACCAAGTGACCACAGAGCCATCAGTTCTAAATTTACGTGTCGACGAGAGTCTGTTTTTTGCCAATGCATCAGTACTGGAAAATCTTATTTATCAGAAGGTCTACGCGAATGATCTGATTGCTCACGTGGTACTGATTTGCTCGGCGGTAAATGAGATTGATTACAGTGCCCATGAGATGCTTGAGCGGGTTAACCAGCGACTTGCAGAGCAGGGTGTAAGTCTGAATCTGTCAGAGGTGAAGGGCCCGGTAATGGATGCGTTGCGTTATTCCGGCTTGGCCGAACAGTTGAGCGGAAGTATTTATTTAACCCAGTTTGATGCATTTCAGCATCTAAGGGCCATTGCTAACAAGTAGCATTTTTTACAGGAGCTATACAGATAATGGAGTTTGATCCATTTGTTTTATCGCGAATTCAATTTGCCGCTAACATCAGTTTCCATATTCTTTTCCCAAGTATCACGATTGGGCTCTGTTGGTTTTTAGTTTATTTTCGAATTCAGTATTTACGCACCAATGATAAGTCGTGGGAATATGCCTATTTTTCCTGGGTGAAAATTTTTGCCTTAACCTTCGCTCTGGGGGTGGTCTCAGGTATCACCATGAGTTTTCAGTTTGGTACCAATTGGCCAGGATTTATGGAAAAGGTTGGCAACATTGCCGGTCCGCTGCTGGGCTATGAGGTACTGACAGCTTTCTTTATGGAAGCCTCATTTCTGGGCATTATGCTATTTGGTAAAGACAGGGTGTCTGAGCGAGTTCATTTGATATCCACAGTTCTCGTGGCCGTCGGAACAACGTTCTCGGCGTTCTGGATCCTGAGCCTAAACTCCTGGATGCAAACGCCAGCTGGCTATGAAATTCGAGATGGTGTTTTCTACGCCACAGACTGGTGGCAAATTGTATTTAACCCCTCTTTTCCCTATCGCATGACTCATATGCTTTTGGCCAGCCTGTTGACCAGTGCCTTTATGATAGCTGGCATCAGTGCCTGGCGAATACTTAGATCAAAAGATGGGCCTAGTACCTGGCTATTGCTGCGTTCCAGTTTGATTGCTGCCGCAGTGCTTACACCAATCCAGATTTTGGTCGGTGACCTTCATGGGCTCAATAGCCTTGAGCACCAGCCGGCCAAAATTGCTGCAGTAGAAGCTGTTTGGGAAACCGGCAGCGGTGTGCCATTCACCCTTCTGGGTATGCCTAATGAAGAGACCAAGACTACGGATTATGCAATCAAAATTCCTAAGTTAGCCAGCCTCGTACTGGTGCATGACGCTGAGGGTGAGTTGCCCGGACTTGATCAGTTTGAGGGAGAGCACCCACCGGTGGCTGCGGTTTTTTGGTCATTTAGGGTCATGGTAGGTGTGGGAATGCTAATGCTTATTATGAGTTGGTACGGCTGTTGGAAACTATTGCGTAACAGCACATTTAGCAAAATCTATTTAACGCTGCTGGCGCCGATGGCATTTTCGGGATGGGTTGCCGTACTCGCGGGTTGGTATGTTACCGAGATTGGTCGTCAGCCATGGGTAGTTTACGGCTTGCTGCGCAGCAGAGACGTAGTCGCAGAACATCCTCCTGAGGTTTTGCTGGGGACATTGATTGGCTATTTGGCGCTCTATGTATTTTTACTCATTTCTTATATAGGCGCGCTGGCTCATCTGTCGTCAAAACCGCCGCGCTCTGGCGCAGTGATGCATGAGTATCATCTTAATAATCAGGGTCGCCCATAGGGAGGTACCATGGAACAGTTTTTACCTATAGCTTTTATGTTGGTCATGGGTCTGGCGCTACTAATTTATGTGATTCTGGATGGCTATGACCTCGGCGTGGGTATGTTATTACCCTTCGCGGATGATCAGCAAAAAGATTTGATGATTGCCTCTATTGGGCCATTTTGGGATGCCAATGAAACCTGGATAGTGCTGGGTGTTGGTGTGTTGCTCATCGCTTTTCCTGCGGCTCATGGGGTAATACTTACCTCCATGTATATCCCCATCACTATCATGCTGCTGGGTTTGATTTTGCGTGGTGTGGCCTTTGATTTTAGGGTCAAAGCTGGGGATGCGAGGAAGGAGCGCTGGAATAAAATTTTCTTTGCCGGCTCAGTTATTGCGTCTGTGTCCCAAGGTTGGATGCTGGGTTCCTATATCACCGGACTTCAGGACAACCTGACCAGCATTTTATTCTCTGCGCTGATATCAGTCACCTTGCCCTCACTGTATGTACTGCTAGGTGCTGCTTGGTTGATGATGAAAACTGAAGACCAACTGTTCAACAAGGCGCTGCGATGGGCAAGGCTAGCCATAGTGCCCATGGGGCTGGGGTTGCTGTTAGTATCTATAGCGACTCCGATAGTCAGCTCCAGTATCGCAGAAAAGTGGTTTACCATGCCCAATGCGCTGGGCCTGCTGCCTATTCCGCTTAGCTGCCTACTGATTTATGGCGGCTTGCTATGGGTCTTGCGCAGGCCGGATATATTGACCAGAGGCTACGCCTGGACGCTGTTCGCTGGCTTGGTGATTATCTGCCTGATGGCCTCTCTGGGCCTAGCTTATAGTCTGTTCCCCTATATTGTTATAGATCGCCTGACAATCTGGGAGGCTGCTGCCGCTACGGAATCTCTCCAAATGATTTTTTATGGCGTGGCGGTAACCTTGCCGGCAATTATTGGCTACACAATATTTGTCTATAAAATTTTTCACGGTAAGGCTAGAGAACTATCTTATGAGTAGCGTTTGGTGATGGCCTAGTATGTGAGGTTACACGGATCTCAAAAAGGCGTATTGGCTAGCTGATCAATTAATCAATGTCGCGTCAGATATATTTGCCGCAACTCTTTGTCTAAAGCTGTTGCTGCGTATTACCACAGGCCTGATTTGCCGGCACCGCCACATCCATAAGTTTTGGGCTGGGTAAATCCAAACTATCCATTAAATCGACATAGTCAGCTTGACTGGAGATCTGTAACCTTGGGTTGTTGCGCTTCTCCTCACCAATAGTGCTCATTGTCCAGCCCTTGTAGTCATGGCCTGGATAGACTGAGCAACTGTCTGGCAACTTTAATAACCGATTAAACAGACTGTTGTACTGTTGCGCGGCATCACCATTCTGGAAGTCGGTGCGCCCAGTGCCACGAATTAATAAAGTGTCACCACTAAACAACATGCCACCTGTCTCGTTGGGCAGATAAAAGCTGTAGGAGTCGTCTGTATGCCCGGGGCTATAGATGACCTCGAGTTTGATATCACCCGCTGTTATCTGGTCGCCATCTTTAAAGGTTGCTGTCAGGCAGCTGGCCACCGCCTGCGCGCCCATCATGGTTGTGCAACCAGTGCGATCGCGCAGTGCCCCAAGGCCGGTAATATGGTCGGCATGAGTATGGCTGTCTAGGGCGATGCATAACTTGAGATCTAGTTGCTCAAGTAGCAGCAGAGTTTGCTCGGTACTGCCCAGCACCGAATCAATCAGTATTGCTTGTCGGGTTTCTTCATCCCCGAGCAGGTAACTATAGGTGGATGACTCTGGGTCGAATAACTGTCTAAAAATCATTGTTAAAACACTCCATTATTAAACTACTCCATTGATTAATTTATTGACCAGGGTTATTCCTGCGATGGCAATAAGGGCCAAGGCAAAGAGCTTTTGTAATTGCGGTCCCGCGATTCTGTTTGCGACCAGACGCCCGCTCAACATGCCAAGCAAACCGCCGAAACAGACTTGGGCCAAGAGTGTCCAGTCCAAACTGTTATTACCTGCCGCAAAGCTGGCAAAACCAGCGCCGCCGATTACGCAAATAATAAGTAGCGACGTAGCCACCGCCTGGCGCATGGACACTTGAGATATAAACAGTAGCGCCGGCACAATCAAGAAGCCGCCACCAACACCAAACAGACCGCTCAATAATCCCACTACTAGGCCACAGCCGATTAATGCGCCGATGCATTTGTAGCTGGTATCGAATTGATCCTCTGGACTAAAGCGACAGATAGGCTGTATAAGGTCATTTTCTGCTGCATGACCTGAGCGAACTATGTTGGCTTGCTCTGGGGCGGTAATTGTCTGGCGCCACATAATACCGGCGATGATGCACGCTAGGGCCGAGAAGCCGACAAGCAGTACCACGGGGGGCAATTGGGCGCCAAGCTGTTTGCCGATGGGGGCAAGCAATGCGCCGCCTAAACCCAGAGAGATAGCCGGAATCCACAAAATATACTGGGCGCGCCAGTTGCTCAGGGTGCCGATTAGAGCACTCACTGCAACCGCACCCAGGGCGATACCAATGGCATCGTTAATCGGCAGGCCGAGCAGTAGCATCAGCAAAGGTACGGCAAAGATTGACCCGCCCGCGCCGGTAAGCCCCAGCACTAGGCCGATCACCAGACCTATAAGCACCGACATACTTAGTTATTCCAAGGCATACGCGCGAGTACCATGGCCATACCGCAGCTGTCAGTGACGCCGGCGAAGACCAGCCCTGCTCCGACAAAGGCGGAGAGGCCATAAAATCCGGGGTTAACAGCAGTGCCAAGAATGACGCCTATCACCACCAGTGATCCGGCGGCAATGCGCACCTGACGCTCGAGGGAGATAATATTGCCGCTGCCTTTGGCTATATCAATGCCCAATTGTTTTACGGCGTTCATGCCTCCCTCGACAATCACTAGTTGATGGTCTAAATCGCCCTGTAATTGTTCGCTAGCCTTGGCCGCACGCTGGCCGCTGGCGCAGAGTAAGTACACTGGCTGGCTTGAGTCATGGCCTTGCTGCTCAAGGTAAGCTTTCACTGCAGCGCTGTCTAATTCTTGTAGCGGGAAATGGACGCAATCCGCTAGGGATTCACTATTGACCTCGGCGTGGGTGCGGACGTCAATCACCAGCAGCTGACTCTCGGGGGACTGTTTCTGTTGCTTGAAATCCTCGGCAGATATGCGGGTTGTTGACTTGCCTACTGACTTACCTGCTGAAGTGTCTACTGAAGTGTCTGTTGGATTGCTCATGGAATATCTCTCTTTAGCTCTAATAAAAGTACATTTTAATTAAAGTGCTGGGCAGTAAATAGACTTAAGTACAGTAATGATCTGTATGGCTTCGTTACCGCGCAGGCTATAAAAAATAGTTTGTGCCTCTCGTCGAGTTTGTACTAACTCAGCTTTACGCAATGAGGCTAAATGTTGTGATAAGGCAGATTGGCTAAGGCAGGTTACTTCATTAAGCTCTGTTACCGAGAGCTCGCCACTGATTAGAGAACAGAGAATCATAAGGCGGTTCGGGTTGCCAAGCTGCTTGAGTAAGCTGGCTGCTTCTGCACTGTGTTTTTGTAGCTCCTGCAGATCTGCCTGTTGAATACTCTTAGTCATCCTATTGTCGCCCTGTAATATCAATATTAGATAATTCTACATTAGATAATTATAAATTAGAAGAACCTAATATAAATTGCGGTCGTTTTTTCCTGAGGTGCTAAAGCGTCAATGTTCTTATGCAGGCTTAGGGCCAACTCTGGGTTTATTTAGACCTTGTAAAGATCAGGCAAAATCGAGATGAACAAACAGATACAGGCGTTTTTGATATCAAGGCATCCCACCTTAGTTTGCCTGTATTAGCACTTGGCAGCGCGTAGTTCAGTAAGTTTCTCTAATACAAAATCGATACGATCTTGTCCCCAAAAGATTTCTTCTCCAATGATAAAGGAGGGTACGCCAATAGCGCCATCTGCAGCCGCCTCTGCGGCATTGGATGCGAGGGTATTTAGATAAGCAGGGTTCTTTGACGCAGTGATGACCAAATCGGCATCTAGATTGATGCGGTTGGCGACTTCGCGTAAGACCGTTTCTTCACCGATATTCTGGCCCTCAGCCCACTCTATGCGCATCGTCTCCACAATGTACTCTCGCAGCACGCCTTGCTCTTGGGCATAGAGCGAGGCGGCGCCTGCCGCAGTGGGCTCT
The DNA here is from genome assembly GCA_000511875.1 of Gammaproteobacteria bacterium MOLA455. Lineage (GTDB taxonomy): Bacteria > Pseudomonadota > Gammaproteobacteria > Pseudomonadales > Porticoccaceae > HTCC2207. The sequence continues at coordinate 1,388,240 of AZIN01000001.1, read as the reverse complement.
GTTTCGGTTGGTGGTGGTATCACTGGTATTCCTAGTCGACGCGCGAAGCGACTCATATCCTGGCGAGCAATCGGCAGTTTGCTTTTGGCGCGTTCCGGAGGTGAGCGCAGATCCCAACCGCCCACTGGGCGCCAGAGTATATTAACATTGAAATCATCAACTATTGACCACATGGTTTTGGAGGCCAGATAGCAGTATGGACTGCGAAAGTTAAAGTAGACTTTGACGTCAATATTGTTCATATCATTATTCCTTGTTCGAGTAGAAATCTATCCGATTAGCGACCTTGGCTGCGCATATGTTGAGTGGTGAATTGGCGGTTGCGCAGCGGTGTTCGTGCGATACGGCTTTTCAATTGCAGGGTAGTGCAATGCTCAGCCTGCAGATCGATCATACCGACAGCCTCGGTCATCAATCCCTGCCATGCTCGGCTCTCTGGACGGTGCAGTGCCGATGAGCTAGCTGCTGCAATGCTGAGTTTCCACAGGTTACCGGCGTTGTCATATACGCGAGTGAGCAGCGGTGCATAGGTAGCGGCATCAATTATGTAGTGTCGTTTGGAGAGCGGGTGGCCAGGGTCTCGGGGCGTGGCCTCTAGACGATACACTTTACGCAGCTGCCAGGTAACGTTGGGAAAGCAGTGGCCAGCGCCGCTGAATTCAATTAGCTGAAAACCGCTTTCGTCAGCGGGCTCTTGCCAGTTGGTGAGCTGTGAGTGACCATAAATGGGCAGCAGCAGTTCGTCACTGCCCAAATATTGCCAATCCATATCCATGATGCGGCCGTTATAGCCAAGGAAATCTTCAATCATTATGTCGCTGCCAAGAAAAGCATCAGTTTTTTGTCCCGTGGCCAGACGTCGAACACGCCGCTGCGAACTCATATACATCCATGCTTGCTCGGTGACGCTATCCACTTCGTTGCGGTGTATTAGCAGTTGTGTGTTGCGAATATCCTGGGGTGCTTTGACCTGAAGATAGAGTGCGGTATAGAGGTTGGAGGGATTATTTTCCAGTGCTGGTATCGGCTTATCAGTGTGGCGGTATTTGTACCGCAAAAGGGCGCCATACATTTTTAACGTGCGCTCAATATTGTCCTTGCGCATATCGCGATAGTGCCAATTAAATTGCTCTGTCTCAGTTTCGTCGGGGGCGTAGCTATAACGCATATTCCACGCTGCTTTTAATCCCGCTTGTGGGTCGCTGTCCTCTAATTTTAAGAATGGGCGACCCCCGGTATAGCCGAAAAGTTCTCCCGGTGCATCGCCAATCACCGTTCCGCCAAGATTTTCTCGGCTGGCCTTGCGGTAGTTCGGGTGTATCGGTATTTCAAGCGAGGGACCAAGGGTTAGGGTTAATGCATTGTGGCCAATTAAGTCAGCGACGGAGTCGTCTAGCCAATTCCTGTAGTCTGCAATATTACTGCTATCAATTTGTGTGCCCGCACTGAGTTTATTGGCGTCGTAGCGACTCAGTAGCGGATTAAATTCTGCATCAAGGTTGTCGTCTGTGAGGGCTGTTGAGCTAATGAGTAGCCCGATTAGGGCAGCCAATTTGCATCGACCCGAGATAGTGCGATTAGACATAGAGCCACCCTTTAACATAATGAGTTACACGTGGCATAACTAGGTAGGTCATCAGCACCACCTGCATAGTGACGATGACGGCCGTGCGGCTGTGAATATCCCAATCGCCAATCCAAGGAGCTAGCACGTAGTTGAGTGCGATAATTAGGTTATACACCACCGCGATTAGGACAACACTCATACGCCACTTGACGGGTTGCTTAGAGCTGGCGACTTGGGGAAATTCAAACCACACTTCAAGGCCAGTCGCGGTTTTAAATTTCGCCTCGCCCTCGACCATGCCATCAATTTTTGCCATCCATATCTGGCGTTGTGAAGACTGCTGCCAGGCCTTGGCATGGTCCATATTATCGAACCGATAAATAATGGTGTATCGACGCGACCCGAGACTTGGTCTAATTACATTGACGCCGAGATGGCCGCCAAAACGACTGGATTCTGTGGTAATGCCAGAGATCCATGCTTCGTAATCGGCTTCGCGCCCAGCGACTACGTCGCGACTTACCGAGACAGTGACATAGTTGTTTGTTATAGCGTTCTCAACCACAGCATCGCCTTGTGAGGCGGTGCTGTCCAGTTGGCTATCAATTATAGTCATTCGGGTGACAGACCAAGGTCTTTGGCCATTGTCAGCGCCAAATCTTCAATCATATCTTCTTGGCCACCCACTGTGCCTCGCCGGCCTAACTCAACCAGAATGTCGCGAGCCGAGACGCCATATTTTTTCTCGGCGCGTTGGGCAAACAACAAAAATGAACTGTAAACACCAGCATAGCCGAGGGTGAGTGCATCGCGGTCAATACGGATGATCTGGTCCATCATCGGCGTGACCAGATCTTCAGCAACATCCATAATTTTATAAAGGTCAATGCCATCTTCAACGCCCATGCGGTGCAACACTGCGACAAACACTTCAAGCGGTGTGTTGCCGGCACCAGCGCCTAAGCCTGCTACTGAGCCGTCGATGCGGTTGGCACCGGCTTCGATGGCGGCAAGAGAGTTTGCGATACCCATGCCCAAGTTATGATGGCCGTGAAAGCCGAGTTCAGTTTTTGGGTTGAGTTCTCTGCGCAGCAAGCCGATCTTTTCGTTCACTTCGGCGGGCAACATATAGCCTGCTGAGTCGGTGCAGTAGAGGCAGTTGGCACCGTAAGATTCCATCAGTTTGGCTTGCGTTAAAAGGTCTCTCGCGCTGACTTTGTGCGCCATCATCAGGAAGCCAACGGTATCTAATCCCATTTTGGCGGCCATGCCGATGTGCTGCTCTGAGACGTCAGCCTCAGTGCAGTGGGTAGCCACGCGGATAGTCGACACGCCGTGATCTACTGCCATTTTCAAATGGTCGATAGTGCCAATGCCCGGCAGTAATAAGGCTGAAATTTTGGCATTTTTCATTTTAGGTATCACCGCACTGAAGTACTCTTCATCGCTGTGCGCAGGGAAGCCATAGTTGACTGAGGTGCCGCCAAGTCCATCACCGTGAGTCACTTCAATTAATGGCATACCAGCCTCATCAAGCGCTGTGGCGATAGAGACCATTTCATCGAGACTAATTTGGTGCTGCTTGGCGTGCATGCCGTCGCGCAGGCTCATATCGTGCAGGGTGACTTTTTTTCCAGTTAAATCCATTGTTTCTCTCCCAGTTAGCCACGTGCCGGTAATTGAATGGTGCCGCTGGCGGCTTCTTCTGCAAATAATTCGGCAGTGCGCAGACCTGCTGCGGTCATGATGTCGAGGTTGCCCGCGTACTTGGGCAGGAAGTCACCAAGTCCCTGAACTTCCATAAAAATAGTGACGCGGTTGCCGTCAAAAATAGGGCCATTAACCAGTTGATAGCCAGGCACGTATTGCTGCACTTTTTCTACCATGGCGTGAACAGAAGCGATGATCGCAGCCTGATCTGGTTCAGTTTCAGTGAGGCAGTGAATGGTGTCGCGCATCATTAAAGGTGGCTCAGCAGGGTTGACGACAATAATTGCTTTACCCTTTTGGGCGCCGCCCACCTGTTCGATACCGGCGGCGGTGGTACGCGTAAATTCATCGATATTTTTGCGTGTGCCGGGACCGATTGATTTGGAAGCAACAGTCGCGACAATTTCACCGTAGGTGACCGATTGCACTTGCGAGACCGCTGCTACCATGGGGATGGTAGCTTGGCCTCCGCAGGTGACCATATTGACATTCATCTCTAGTTGTCTCGCATGCTGCTGCAAGTTGACCGGAGGCACGCAAAAAGGACCGATGGCTGCAGGCGTTAAATCGATCATGATGACGCCCAGATCATTCACTTTCTTTGAATTGTCGGCATGTACATAGGCTGATGTGGCGTCAAATGCGATGCGGATATCATCTTCGATAAGATAAGGCACCAGACCGTCGACACCTGTGGTGGATACTTTCATGCCAAATTCGCGAGCGCGACGGATGCCTTCTGATTCTTCGATGCCGACCATCCATACGGGTTCAATCCACTCGCTGCGCATCGCCTTCATTAATAGATCGGTACCTATATTACCGGGGCCAATAATCGCTGCTCTAAGCTTTTTACTCATTTTATAAACTCCTGATTAGACGAACTTCATGGTGACAGTACCCAAGCCCTGATAGCGCACGACAATAGAGTCTCCCCTCTCCACTAACACCGCGGCGGTAATACCGCCTGTCATAATGAAGGTGCCCGCGGGGATTACTTCGTCGCGCTCAGCGAGCATGGTGGCGAGCATGGCCACACTGGCAGCGGGGTGGTCGAGTACAGCAGCTCCGGCCCCAAGTTCTATAATTTCGCCATTTTTTTGCATCACCACACCCAGTGTGCTCCAGTCAAAATCCTCCGGTTTCGCGGCGTGACTGCCAACGACAAAGCGAGTAGATGATGAGTTGTCAGCCTGAACGCTGGTCAGATCAAATTTAAAGTCTTTGTAGCGTGAATCGATAATTTCAACTGCGGGCACCACCAACTCGGTAGCGGCGAGGACCTCCTCTACAGTAAGATTTTTACCGCTCAACTCTTTATTGGTAACAAAAGCGATTTCCGCTTCCACCTTGGGGTGAATTAGTTCGTCAAATGGAACCTCGGCGCCATCAGGGAGGCTGAAGTAGTCGGCTAGAAAACCGTAGCAGGGCATTTCTACACCCATCTGTTTCATTTTGGCCCAAGAGGTGAGGCCCATTTTCATGCCGACCATTTTGTGGCCTCGCGACATCTTTCTGCGGCGGATCTCCCATTGCACATCGGTGGCATCAGTGAAGGTCATGTTGGGATAGTCATCGGTGATCTTGGTTACTTCATAGGCTTGCAGCTCGGCATTTTCGAGATGCTCGGCAAGTTTTTCGATAGTCGCTTGGTTTAAAGTTCTGCTCATTGCCTGACTCTCCAATTAGCTAAAGCGAATGCGACAGTTACCCATGCCGCCTACTTTGACATTCATTTCATCACCGGCCACTACAGGTTCGAGTGGTACCAGTGAACCTGATAGGATCAGCTCCCCTGCTTTTAGGGGAATGCCGAATTGTCCCAGGGTGTTGGCCAGCCAAGCGACACAGTTAACCGGGCTGCCGAGCGCAGCGGCACCGGCGCCGACACTCAGGGTTGCCCCGTTCTTCTCTACCACCATGCCGCAGGTGGAAAGATCCAGACTTCGTGGATCGACAGCCGCTTTTTCATTGACCACAAACAAACCACAAGAGGCGTTGTCAGCCACGGTATCTTGGATCTTTATTTTCCAGTCTTCGATTCGCGAATCGACTACTTCAAAGCAGGGCATTACGGCCTCGGTCGCTGCTAGTACATCGGCATTGGTGATGCCGGGTCCGATCAGATCGCGCTTTAGTACAAAAGCAATTTCACCCTCGGCTTTAGGCTGAATGAGTAGCTGACTGATTGGCATTTCGTCGCTGTAGACCATTTTGTCGGTCAGGTAGCCAAAATCGGGCTGAAAGACCCCGAGCATGTTTTGGACGGCTTTACTTGTGGCGCCTATTTTCTTGCCGATGATTTTCTCGCCTGCGGAGAGACGACACTCCAGCATATGCAACGAAATATGGTAGGCATCGACTATGGTGATGTCTGGGAAGCGTTCGGTAAGCGGACTCAATACTGTTCGTTTTACCATTGCTTGGTAGAGTTCGTTACCTAGCTGTTCAATGAGTTGTTTATCCATAGGGTATGACTCTCGAGTAAATTGGGGATTGGATTTTGTTAGGCTGCTTCAGCGAAAAAATTCTCTAATAGCTGACAGAACCGATCAGTGTGCTCTATTTGAGTCCAATGGCCGCAGCGACCAAATACATGGAGTTGAGCATCGTCTATCCAATTGGCTAGCGTTAAACTGCTATGCAATGGAATAACTTCATCTTCACGGCCATGTATCACAAGAGCAGGCAGTTTGATTTTTTTGATATCGACCTCAGCGCTGCTTAGCGCGTCAACCCAGCGCTGTCTTGGCGCCGGAAACATTGCCTCAAATGACGCCTGAAAACCGGGGCGGATACTGGCTTGATAGCGCAGCTGTGCAAGTTCGTCGGTGACCAAACTGCGGTCGTAGGTAAACAAATCCATCAGCTCTCGCATGGTCTCGAACGATGGGGTATAGCCCCATACACGATCTAATCCTTCGGTAATTGGAAACGCTACACCAGCAGCTCCCATCAACACCATTTTTTTCACCCTGGTGGGGTGGCGGATGGTGAAGGCCAATGCGAGAGCACCGCCAAAGCTGTTGCCGACAATGTCGACACTCTCCAGTTCAAGGGCATCGATAAAGGCGAGCAAATGTGCGACCCATGCGTCGAGCGAATAGCAGTTACCTTCCGGTCGGTCGGTATAGCCAAAGCCGAGCATGTCGGGGGCGATCACCCGTCTTGTTTTGCTTAGCTCAGGAAGCACTAGTCGCCAATTTGCCCAAGCAGTGACACCCGGTCCAGAGCCATGTACTAGGAGCACCGGGTCACCACTGCCCACAGAGTGGTAGTTGGTGTTGATACCATTGGCCTGAATAGAGTCGCCGATCTCGGGGTTGCTGGTCTTATGCATTTTCTTCAAGCATCCTCAGAGTTTGATACAGACGTTTTTCAGCTCGGAGTAGAACTCCAAACCATGCACGCCGCCTTCGCGGCCGATACCCGATTGCTTTGCGCCACCAAATCCGGTGCGCAGATCTCGCAGGAACCAGCTATTGACCCAAACTAGTCCGACCTCCAGCGCCTCGGGAACGCGACTGGCGCGAGCGCTATTTTCAGTCCATACCGACGCGCAGAGACCGTAAACCGTATCATTGGCCAACGCGATCACCTCTTCCTCACTATCAAAGGGGCGAATATGGCAGCATGGACCAAATATCTCTTCGCGGATTACGCGGGCGTTATCGTCTAAACCAGTCCAGATTGTCGGTTCAATCCAGGCGCCGGCATTTAATTCTGGGCCCATATCAGGGACTCCACCGCCGATGATCACGGTGGCGCCTTCTTCTTCGGCGAGTTTGTAGTACGAGAGTACCTTGTCGCGATGTTCCAAGCTCACCAGCGGGCCGAAGTTGGCCTCCTGATCTTCTGGCCGGCCGAGTTTAAGCTGTTCTACACCGGCTTTTAAACGTGCGACAAATTCGTCATAAATGGGGCGTTCGACGTAAACGCGCTCTGTGCCGAGACAGACTTGACCGCAGTTGACAAAGGCGGAGCGCATGGTTCCCTCAATGGCCTTGTCGAGATCGCAGTCGGCGAAAACTAATGCGGGATTTTTGCCGCCGCACTCCATGGAAATGTTGCGCAAGCCCACTGACGCGGCGCGCATAATCACTTCACCGGTACGAGTCTCACCGGTAAACGTGATGGCATTGACAAGCGGGTGAGTGGTTAAGAACTCACCTGCAGAATTGGGCCCAAAGCCGTGCACCACATTGTAAACTCCGGGGGGTACACCGCACTCGTTCATTACTTCGCCCAATAGAGTGGCAGTGGCAGGTGTCTCTTCTGACGGTTTCACCACCACGGTATTACCGCAGGCAAGGGCAGGGCCCACTTTGAAAGTCATCAGCAACAGCGGTAGATTCCAAGGGCTAATCACAGCGACGACTCCCTTGGGAGTGCGGTGACCGTAGTTGAGTGCTCCAGCGCCGTCGGGGGTGTCGAGTTTAAAGCACTCTGTAGGGTGGTTAACTAGGGTTTCAGAGAACGCAGTGAAATTGGCTGCGCCACGGGGAATATCGATATGTGATGCCATGGAACGTGGTTTGCCTGTATCAAGGCATTCAGCGGCGAGGAACTCTTCGAAACGCTCATTGACGCGTGCCGCCACTTTGTTGAGTAGCCCGGTACGCTGGGCTTGAGTCATTTTCCCCCATGGTCCTTTTAGAGCGGCTTTGGCGGCGATCACCGCAGCGTCGACATCCTCGGAAGAGGCCTCACAGACCATGCCGATCAAACTGTTGTTAACCGGTGCACGGTTTTCGAACGTAGCGCCGTTACTCGATGCCACGAATTGACCATTGATAAAATGCTTGAATTCCATTTTTTACTCTTTGAATAAATTAAATTTGATCGGATATTCCACCCAGCTGCGTCTCTGGCAACAACTGGATGAAATATTTAGCAGTCGGATTTAGGTAAGCACTGTTAAGAAGCGCTCATTGAGCTCGCGATCATGATAGAAGATTGCTTTGCCAAGCTCTTCCGCATCCCAGGTAACAGTTGGGTGATCCGGGTAGTGATAGTCACCGCCACAAAAGACCTCATTGCGGTTGCCCGATGGATCGAAGAAGTAGATTGTCTGGCCATGGGTGAGCCCGTGCCGAGTGGGTCCAATATCGATTGGCGTATCGGTCATTGATATAAGGTCTGCGGCGCGCAAAACATCTTGCCAATTTTCCAGCCAGAAAGACGCATGGTGGAACTTATCTTTTTCGTCGTGTTTGATAAAGGCGACATCGTGCGCCTTACTTGAGCAGGTCAAAAATATAGCGGCTTTATTGCCCTCTGGATCAACAACTTGCTCTGCGAGATCAAATCCGAGTATATCGATGAATAGAGATAGATTGCCCTCCAGATCGTCGCCATAGAGCAAGCAGTGATCAAAGCGGGTAGGCCGCATGCCTTTTAACCCGCGAGGCCAAGCCTCAGGATTGCGCGGGCTAATACCCCATTTTCCGGGCTGTTCTTTTGTCGCAAACAACTCGAAGGAATGCCCTGTCGGCGCTGTAAAGCGGACCCGACGGCCGCAACCATTGAGCTCGCCAGCAGGAATTTCGGTGGTGGGATAGCCTTTCTGATTGAGTTCATTTTCGAGAGCTTCGAGGGTGCTTTCGTCAATTACTTTGTAGCCAGTAAAATCCATTCCTGCTTCATCGGTCTCACGCAGAACGATGGAGAATTTGTCGACTTCGGTCCAGCACTTTAGATAGACGCGGCCTTGGTCGTCACGATCAACCTCGATCAGGCCAAGGAGGTCACAATAGTGGCCGAGAGCCGCATCCATGTCGAGTACACGAATTTGAATATGTCCGGGGCGCATTACACCTTTTTTCATTTTTATAATCCTCTCTTGGTTAAATCTTTTTAATTATCTGATTAATCCAGCGCTTCAATGACCATGTCGCTGAGTGGGAAGATTCGACATGACAATCCGACACCCTGATTCAACTCATCAGCTGACACATGCTTTCTGCTCATTTTCTTGCTGCTGTAGTCGCCGCTGAGCACGCGTACTTTGCAAACACCACAACCGCCACCACGACACCCTATTTGCACTGCTTTAATCCGCTGGCTTTCCACACCATGAAGCAATGATTGCTGTTCGTTACAGTGAAACTGGCTGTCACGGTTGCTGAGGCTGATGGTATGTACGGCAGAACTCATGGCCTATATCCGCTTGAACAAGGCACTGCGCTGTACTTCTTTTGCACCATCAGCCGCGGTGACAAACTTTTCCATGTGAATATCTTTCTCGAACAGTCTTCCTTGCATCAGCGCGTTGATAGCCGCATCAATCATTAGAGGTGGCCCGCACAGGTAGGCTTTGTGATCAGCAAACTTACCTTGAAAATGCGCCGCTGCGGCTTCATGCACGAAACCGATGAACCCTTGCCAGTTTTCCTCTTCGGTAGGCTCGTTTAGTGCTGGTACATAGGTAAAGTTACTGTGGTGCTCAGTGAGCTGCTCGAAGCGCTCGCGGTGGTATAACTCAGAACCGTTGCGCGCGCCTTGAAATAAAGTGATCTGGCGTTCGTCACCGCTCTCTAACAAGTCTAGAATCATGGACTCTGGTGATGACAGACCTGAACCTCCAGCAATAAACAACACGTCTTTAGGGTCTGACTTGCGAACAAAGAATTGCCCATAGGGCCCAGAAAACTCGATGTTATCGCCCACCTTAAGTTTGTGGTGGATATAGCCTGTCGCCGCGCCATCGGGAATCTCGCGAATATGCAGTTCGATCTGCCCTGGATTGCTAGGAGCGTTGGCTATAGAAAATGCTCGGGTTCCCTCGATACCTGGTAGTTGCAAATTAATGTACTGCCCCGCCTGAAAAGTCATGTCTCGATCTAAGGCGAGAGTTAGCCCTTTGATAGTCGGCGAAAGGGTTTCGATCGCGCTGACAGTTGCGGTGTAATCTTCAACCAGATGACCGGCAAAGTCTGGGTCGACATCAATTTCTGCTTCGATCACTAGGTCCGATTCAGGTATAGCACAGCAGGCAAGGATCTTGCCGTCGTCGCGTTCTGTATCTAAGAGTGCGAAAGGTGATGCCTCCCCTTGGTCTGCTTCGCCTTCAACGAGCTGACACTTGCAGGTAGCACAGGTGCCATGTCCGCAGGCGAAAGGGAGCCAGACACCCTGGCGAAGAGCGGCATTGAGGATTGTCTGGCCCTCTTCCACTTCAATAATATCGCCAGTTGGCTCAATAGTGACTTGATAACTCATGATGATTCCTTAGATATCTGCGCCTTTGTAGCCAGTTAATTCTGGTGTGACGAGTCTCAGCAGGGACTTGTGACCAATACCCATCTCAGTCAGGGTTTTGCTGTGATCAGGTTCGAATACGCTGTTGTCGAGTATCCACTGGGCTCTATTCCAGTTAATTTGAGTAAACTCTGGATGCTGTCCAAAAGCCTCGGGCATTACATTGTCGAGTAACTCCTGAAAGCGCATCTCCGGCGGTAGCGGATATGCTCGAGAGGAGCAAAACATTTGATGTTTATCCCAGCCTAAATAGACCAATTGGAGGCCGCCAAATTTCTCAAGAGAGTCTTTAAATTCACCGTGATAGTCATCACGTAATGCTCTTATTGTCATAAAATATACTCAAGTATTGGGGCGCCTAATCGACACCCCGGTTTAATTAGTGCTTACGCCACACCTTTCCAATCCTTCCAGCGTTCTGCATCTGGCGAACCTTCAAAGTCTAAGTTGGCAACACCATCTTCTAAGTGGTAGTACTCAATGACTTTGTCGAGTCCACCACCACCGCAGTTTCCTTGAAGAATTTGATGGACGGGCAGCCAGGCGTTGACATACTTTTCAGGCTCGTTGTCAAAGATGCTCTTGCATGGATCTGAGCAGAAGTGGAAGCGCTCATCGTTGTAAATGCTCTCGCGATAAACCACTTGAGTGGGATCGCTCATTTCCGTGAATGCCATGGGTATTTGACAAGTCTGGCAAAGTTGGGGAAGCCCGGTGGTATAGAAACGCTCTCCTTTAGCTTCCATTTCTGCAGCCAGCTCCCAGCGCGGTCGGTAGTACTTATCGAACGTGTCAGGATACTTTTCGCTGAGCCAATCCATCTCTTCTGCAGAGGGTGTCCAGGTGTGGAATGCAGCAGCATGAGTGTACTGATAGAAAATCCACCATGCCTGATGACTGAGGTGTTCTTTTTCTTGCTTGATAGTATCGGTGTAGTCGGGCATTTTGATGCCGTAGCGCTCCAGGTCTTTGAACAGAGCACCGCCAGCATCTTCGAAGTAGAGCTCCCAGGCTTCTTGCCAAGACATGACCTTCTGCGGCAGCATGTAATCCATCATCATCGCCACCAATGTCAGTAGGCGATAGCCACGCCACAACCACTTATCGAGCCACTTCTGAACGATGGGCAAATTATCTTCATGCTGCTCGAGAAGAAATTTAATAATCTCAAGCCCTAGCGTCATATGCCGAGCCTCATCCGATTGAGCAGAGAAGCCAAAGGTTACTGTGGCCATATCACCGTTATATGCTGCTCCAGACATAAATGGAACAAAAAGCAGATTGGTTAGAACATATTCAAATGAGAAGCCGATGGCGATCATAAATTCAAATGGGCCAGCGGTGCGCGCGTCTTCAAAAAAGGATTTAGGGACTGACAAGTACCAAAGACGGTCGTGCATGTGGTTAAACTCATCGAAGCCATCGAAGAATTTGTTGTAGTGGCTCATCGCGTGAATTTGAGTCTGTATATGACGCAGCTCATCAATCGACTGCATCTGTGCTGCAACGCGCGCTCCAATGCCGCCCATCTGACGGCCAGTGAAGGCAAAGCCTAGGTGCGCAGCATGCTCACCTGGACTGACGCCAGTCAAAAACAGTTTGAGGGCATTGACGTAACGTGCATCAGTGACATTGGTTTGGCCATTGTTCTGAGCAAACGCATCGTATATGGCGTAGAGTTTCTTTTCTTTTTCTGCCTGATACTTCCAGTAAGACTCCATTGTTAAACGGAAAGGGTCTTCCCATTTATCCCAGTCAGTGATTTTTATCCCTTCAAACTCTTCGTAAGGAAACGCCTCTTTTCGATCTTCATAAGAGAATTCCCAGTCTAGATCGCGTGTGAGTAATTTATATTTGTCTTTCAAATTAAGTTTTTTAGGTGACATTATCTAGTTCCTTTGGTTACTTTAATCTCAATTAGTTATTCCACATGATCTTGAAATAGTCATCGTCTTCGTCAATATGACCGGTGAGCGTTATCAGGTTGATGTGCAGTGCCTGCACATCCCACTCCATTCCTATCTGTTCTGAAACGGTGTCACGTTTGATGATCAGCGACCCTTCGTTCTCTACTCGGATCATTGCTGGCTCGTAATGCACCACTGCGGTCGCGTTGTCTTGCTCGATCGCGGCAACGATATAGCGCGACTCGTCGTTATCCTGAAAAGCAATTTGTACTCGTGACATAGGTAATCTCCGTTAATCCAATAACTAGCAGTTCAGACCGACTTTGGTCAGACGTTTCTCGAGCACAGCAAAGGCGTCGGCTAGGGCTTTATCGCCAAGCAAAGCACTGGCAAGCGGTTCAAGCGCTTCTTGAGCGCGAATACGCCAGGTACTGATCCACGCCAGAACCTGATTGGCGTTGTGCTCACTCTCTGAGACTACCACTTTGAGAACTGAGTCTGACCAGCGCTGCGAATCCTTGGCACGATCCTGCATGAACTCCATTAGCAAGAGTAAGTCGCGGCCATTATTTTGGGTAAGCCATTCATCGAATTGACGGTAGTAAAGGTCGTTGATTAACGTATCTAAGACTATGTCTTGCGCAATAAAGGCCTCAAACCAGTCCTTTATCGTTAGCGTTTTTTCACAGTAGGCTCTCACTCCCTGCCAGGCAGGATTACTCATCCAGTGCTCTTTAGCCGTAGCTAGTGAATCACCTGTATTACCGTCGAGGGCCAGTCCTATTTTTGAGAAGTATTGTGCGTTACCAAATCGATCCATTGCCTCATAAATGAGCGCCTGCGTCACCGCAGTTCCTGTACCATGTGCCGTGCCATACATATTGTTCAAGTTGGCAGCCACCTCGGCATGGCGCATGGGGATAACTAGTTCGATAATCTTTTCTCGCAAACTACTGTCAAGGCTCTCTCCAAGTCCACGTTTCTCAAAAAACTTGAAGTTGTTTTCAGCATTCTCTTGCATCTTTGAGCGGTTCTGAACGTAGGGGCCATAGTAAAATTGTCGAGGGTCTTTGAGGTCATACCAATCACGCATAACCACTGCAGTTCTAGATGGATCATTGATTTCACGATCTTGATCCCATAACGGCTTATAGTGGAAGTTGTGCGTTGAATGCACGTCGTAAGTGGCCTCTTGGTATCGCGTTGCAGGCTTGTCACCGAATCGGCGTTCGATGTGTGCATAGGTGTTTCTAATAGGCTTCAACGTCGAAGTTTTTATTTCAATAGTCATTGCGTACCCGTTCTTAATATAGTGGTTGCTTTAGCAGCCAATAGCGCGTCGAGGCCATGGCTAATCGTTAATTCATCTATTGTGTTTGGCTGCGAGGGTGTCGGTTCCGTAGCGCCATTTTTCAGCGTCTTCATCAACCAGCTGACACTGCTCAGGAGTCATCTCGATCACTCGGTTAGCGATGCAGAATTCATCAAATGCAACTTTCGTCAGTATCAGCTCAACATAAAGGCCAGGGTCATCAATAGCGAAATCAAATTCCACAAACTGATCCCGAATAATGTTGCGAATACGTACGTACTTTTTTTTATCTCCCACCTCAAAACTTTGCATGAGCTCCCCTCTGTCGCTTTAGTGAGTTGGACTTTTAGACGTCCTTTTTAGTCAATAAAGCAAACACTGTGCCAAAACTTATTTATTTGGTCATGCTGTTGATTTTAAAGAATTTTTTTGTGGTTGGGGCTCTGCTTCCACGAACGGGATTGGCTAGGGGTGGAGGCAGCGAACCCTTTCTTGCATCAATTGATCAAATATGGATTTCACCGCTAATGTTGTTGATGAGTTGATTAAAAAAGATGGCTCTAGCGCCCGTCGATCTCTAGGTTGGCGCTGACGTTCTGCGGACTTTTTTCGCACTGGCTTGCTGATATCTCCTGTGCTTATGTCCCTGTTTATAAAGACTAAAAGTCATTCGGTGAGGCGAAAAGCCAGGTCTTTTTTGAACCAAATACATCTTGTTATTTGATGCATTTGTGAGACTTGATCAAACCTTGGTTGTGAGATGCGGAAGGGGTAAACGATGGGATAGATTAACCCGGGGTTTATCAAATGGTAAATTTATTCGCCGCGCGATAATTTACGCAAGATCCTTAAAACTGTGCACGGTAATGACGTGACCATATAAAACCTGATAAGAAACAATCGGTTATGGATAGTATTTTTCTAGGTTGAGATTGTTGGCACGGATTTTGGATTGCCTCTACCACATGCTCTGTAAAAAAGTGCCACGTTTAGATATGACGGTCGACGAGTTGAGGTAACAGCTGGTCAGAAGATCGCAGGCTATTGAGCAAGACTAATCAAGTGGGGGAGTTTTAGTGAACGGTGTTCCATTCATAATCAGTGTATCTGATACTCAAGACCATATTGCTGGTCAGCCAAAACCGAAGGGCCTGCACAGGAAGTTTGGTCAGAAACGAGGTTACTCTAATGTAGCGATTCTCGCCATGGCTGGCCTCCTCTGCGCCTGTGAGGCGCGTTTAAATCTCTCGGGCGTTGAGCAGACTCTCAACCAGCCTATCCGTCGTACTGACCAACTTATGGTTTTGGAGCAGGTGGGTGAGACTTTGATCATGCTGGGTAATGATGGCCTGCTGTTGAGACGGCCCGCAGAGGGTGAGTTATGGCAACGTGACCAGCTTGGTGTTGCTGATGACCACCCTGACTTTATCAGTAGCGCTGTATGCGGTGATGGTTCACTGGTGGCTTTATCCTACCAGGCGGATGTCTGGCATTCCCGCGATCAGGGCGATTCTTGGCAAACTTATTCCTTGCCCACAGAAGAAGATGTCCAAGATATTGAATGTACCCAGAATAACGAGTTATGGGTGGTGGGTAGTTTCTCGACTCTGCTCCACAGCGTTGCTGCCGAACAAGAGTGGACTGTTACCAGTTTGGATGAAGATGCAATGTTAACCGCCATCACCTTCTCTAATGCCGAGCAGGGCTATGTGGCCGGCGAGTTTGGCTTGCTGGCCAACACTGAGGATGGTGGCGAGACGTGGACTGTTGTTGATCCGATCGGCGATGAGTTTTACCCCCTGGCAGTTTACTTTGATTCCGCGGGAAGTGGTTGGGTGGGAGGTTTGCAAGGCGTGATTATGCGATCCAGCAACGGCGGAGAGAGCTGGGAGCGAACTGATACCCCCACAGAATCTCCGATCTACAACTTCTTGATGGTGGGTGACCAGCTTATTGCCACGGGTGATCAGGGTGTTGTCTTGCAATGGTCGTCTGAGACTTGGCTGAAAGTTGAAACCCCTGGTATCCCTACCTATTTTCGGGCTGGGGTTGCTCTAGATCACCAGCGAGCGCTCATCGTCGGTGGTTGGGGTGTATTGCTGCCCCTGTCGCTTCAGACTTCATTCTAAGTACTCTATGGATAAGGAAAAACGATAAATGTCTGTGATATCCAATTTTTTTCATCGCCTGGAAATAAGCTTGTTTGCCAAGCCTAAATTAGTGTTGATGGCGATTTTTGCTGCAACCGTATTTTTTGCATGGCAGATACCTGGTTTGAAGATGTACTCAGATTTTGCTGACTTGCTGCCGCAAGAACATCCCTATATCGAGCTTCACAATGAAATTAAAGATAACTTTGGCGGAGCCAATGTGATTTTGGTGGGTGTTGAAGTGAAAGAGGGCAATATATTTTCCAATGAGACACTAGATCTGATACACCGGGTGACACAGGCAGTGGATAGTCTACCTGGCGTTAACCATAACCTAGTCTCCAGTTTTACTCACCGCACTACCCGAAAGGTGTGGCTCACTGAAATGGGCAATATCGTCTCGGATCCTTACTACAAGCCCCAAGACCCGCCAATGAGTGAGGAGGCCTTGGCTGAACTGAGCAAAGCAGTTGTCGCTAATCCACAGGTCTATGGTCCTTTAATCTCTTCCGATATGAAGACTGCGTTAATTAAGGCGCAGCTCAATGAGGGAGCGCTCGATTATGAAAAGACCTTTGTGCAGCTGCAGCAGTTGCGTGCAGATTACGCTCGCGAAGGAGTCAATATCTATGCCACTGGTCAGCCGGTTCTGGTTGGCTGGGCCTACCATTACAAAGACCAAATTTTTCAGATATTGGTCTTTACTGCGCTCATTATGGTCGCGCTGCTGATCTTTCATTTTCGTTCATGGTATGGCGTGTTGGTGCCGTTGGCTGGGGTGTTGGTGTCTACTATCTGGGGCATTGGGATTATTTCGCTGTTTGGTTACAACCTCGATCCGCTGGGTCTGGTTATTCCCTTTTTAATTTCGGCGAGGGCGATGTCGCACGGTGTTCAGCTGGTCGAACGTTACTATGCAGAGCTGGGAGGAACGAGAGATTCTCATGTCGCTGCGCGGCGCACTTTTGAAAACTTGTTCCGCCCAGGCTCACTGGGAGTGGTCTCAGACGCGGTAGGGCTATTGCTGATTGCAATTGGCTCTATTCCGCTGAATACCAAATTGGCCCACTACGCATCGCTTTGGGCACTCAGTATCATTATTACCGTGCTGTTAGCCGTCCCCTTGCTGCTGTCTGTGCTGCCTAAACCCTCCAAGACGCAGCTAAAACAAAATGTGTTGCGTCATGTCGCCGATTCCGTCAGCGACATTGTTACCGCTAATCCAGCGTTAATTTTGATGGTTGGACTGGTTCTCACCGTCGGTGGTGGTTATGTGGCCTCTCATGTGACCATTGGTGAATCGGAGCCGGGATCACCCATTCTCTATCAAGACCATGACTATAATATTTCGTCTAAAGCGATCAACGATAGTTTCCCGGGGTCAGAAGAGCTTTATATCGTCGCCGAGCATCGCGATGAGGGAGGGATGAAAAAACCCGAGGTACTGAGAGCGCTTGAGGATCTGGAGCGCCATATGTTGCTCGATCCAGATGTGGGCGGTGCCAAGGGGATGCCCGATCTGATAAAACAGGTGAATCGGTTACTGCACAATAATGATCCGCGATGGCAGCAGATACCCAAAGATGAGTTTTACGTCGGTGGTTTGATGTTTGCCTACATGGCCTCCAGTCCAATTCCCGGCGCGTTGAAAGAGTTTGTCGATCCTTCGGAGCGCGTGGCTAACCTAGTCTTCTTTTACAAAGACCATCAGGGAGAGACTATCCGTCGTGCCATCCACACGGCGAAGCAGTGGATCGTAGAGAATGAAGGCAAGGTTGATGGCCTAACCATTCGCCTTGCCGGCGGCACCATCGGTGTTACCGCTGCAATGAACGAAGCGGCCTTCGATACCAACAAGGTTGTGTTGCCGCTGGTGTTTTTGCTGATCTTCGCTTTTGTAATGATTTTCTACAGCTCGCTTCAGGCGGGTTTCATGATGTTCGTGGCAATGTTTTTCGCCACCACCCTTACCTATGCCTATATGGGCTTGGCAGAGGTCGGCATCAATATCAATACGGTGCCGATTATTGCGGTCGGCGTAGGTGTCGGTATCGATTATTCCATTTATATGATGGACCGTATCCGCGAGGAGATGGTGCGTCTTGGCGACTTGCGTGAGTCAGTGCGTGCAGCGTTGCGCACAACCGGCCTCGCGGTTAGCTTCACCGCAATAACGTTAATCGCTGGAATTATTATGTGGATCTTTCTCTCCGATTTACGCTTCCAAGCTGACGCGGCGCTGCTGCTCAGTGTCATGGTGGTACTCAATGGCATAGCCGCTCTTTGGCTTGTCCCGTCTTGGGTGCTTATTTTTAAACCTAAGTTCATAACCCAATTGTCTGTTGATGCCGATGAAACCATTCACCGGGATCGCTCACAAGCCCTATCTGAGGATTATGAGTAATTGTGGTTAGAGGTATTAATCATCCCTCGGTAAATAATTAAATAATAAAGGAGCAACACTATGAATATAAAAAGCTCTATGAAACGTCTGACCTTCTGCCTTACGGTTGCTGGAATTTCTAGCGCTGCAGTGGTTGAAAGTGCTTTTAGTAGAGACGTCGAATGGTCCGGTTTTGGCGAAGAGGTGGTTCACCACCGCAAAGATATCGGTATTTCCAAAGCGCGCAGTGGCTTCCAGCTGGAGGGACTAAAGTTTATTGGCGACGTTGGCCCATTTAGCAATGTCAGCGTCAACGGTATTATGCGGATTAGCTACGACGCCGTGTATGATTTGAATGACGATGAATATGGCGATAAGGCCGGAGGCGCAGCGTTTCTCAACTCCTACGGATTGGCCAATATTGGCGCACCTACGATCGTGCCGGTTAACGGCAGTGGCCTTGGTCCAGCTGGTGGCCTGAATGTGGGCAACTTCGCCGCAATTAACATTCTAGGATCAAGAGTGGAGGAGATTACGGGGGCGCCTGCGGG
Organism: Gammaproteobacteria bacterium MOLA455; assembly: GCA_000511875.1. GTDB lineage: Bacteria > Pseudomonadota > Gammaproteobacteria > Pseudomonadales > Porticoccaceae > HTCC2207. The sequence continues at coordinate 1,369,400 of AZIN01000001.1, read as the reverse complement.
AACATTTTCTGGTCCTACAGGCATGCTGGCAGGCAATACATTTGTGGATAGTTACCCCGACAACCCGAATGTCGGCATGATTACCCTGGGTGATCATCTGCGCAACCATGCCGATGGCGTTGCCTTCGGTGTGCCGGTGCGCCCTTGTGATACCGACAGTCGCGGCTGTATCAATGACTACATGGATGCCGACAAAAAAGAGTTAGCATCACCGGAGATATTTAGCGATCGCGCCGACTGGCTGCGTGAACTCTATGTCGATGCCACGTTATTGGGAAGTGGTGATAATGAAATTAACTTCCGTCTCGGTAAGCAGCAGGTGATCTGGGGTCGTACGGATCTGTTCCGCGTTCTTGATGTGATTAATCCTGTAGATTACTCGCGTAACAACATCTACGACGAGTTGGAAGATATTCGCATTCCGATGTGGATGCTCAAGGCTGACTTTCGCTTTGGCGCCACCGGCTCGTTCGATGACTTGAACATGCAGGTGGTATGGAACTTCGATAAATTCCGTCCCAACAATCTTGGGCAGTGCGGTACCCCCAATGTGATTTTGGATGCTGGATGTTTCTTCCGTGGTATGAAGAATTTGTGGGATAACGGTGGCACTGTTGCCAACTTTGCGCCATTTGACCCAGCAGACCCGAGTCTAGGACTTTTGGCTACCAACTTTGGACCGCAGACCATTGGTATTCGGAATGTCGACCTGCCCTCATGGAAACTCTCGAATACTCAGTTAGGTTTTAAGGTTGAGGGTGTGAGCGGTGATTTTGGTTGGTCTGTCAATGCCTTAACCTATCGCTCGCAGCTGCCTTCACTGCGTGCTGGCAATGTTGAAGTGGTTAATCCATTTACCGGCGGAGCTGCACAGACTTATGACCATCTAATTGCTTTCGATGTGGCTTTTCCCCGAGTAAATTTAGTTGGCGCTTCGGTGGATTACTATTCGCAGGCTATTGATACTGTATTTCGTGTAGAGATAGCGGGCACTCAGGGTGAAGAGTTTGCCAATACCCTGCGCCCTGAACTCTACTCGGAGTCAGATGTGGTGCGCTTTGTCGTTGGTGCAGACAAAAATTTCTTTATCCGCTCGATCAATAAAGATCGTGCCTTCTTGATTTCAGGTCAAATCTTTGGTCAGCATTTACTCGACCATGAACTAGGTCAAGCGACTTTGGGCAAAGTAGGTATGCCTGATTGGGAGAAGAATCACATTGCTACGCTATTGGTCAAAGGTTGGTGGATGAATGATCGGTTAAGCCCTCAGGTGATTATGGCGCATGACTTCCGCGCTGGCGCGACAGTGATATCGCCCTCTATCGATTGGTTAATTAGTGATAATTGGCAGCTAGTGTTGACCGGCAATTACAAAACCGGTGGTAGCGACCATAAGTTTGACGACTGTCGCTTATGTAATCCCTTTGGACCGTTCACCACGTCTATCCCCGCTTTGCCAGAGCATGGTGCCGATGGTTTAACCTCAGGCTCAGCAGGCCTGACTGGTTTCGAACCGCTCGGACGCTTTCGTTCTGGCCCATTGGGCATGGCAGAAAAAGAAGACGAGATCCAAATTGCTATTCGTTACCGTTTCTAAATTGACGGTTTAGCAAAAACATTGTGAAGGATGAAGCAGCAGGGACGCTGATAAATTGCTAATTGCCAGCCATCATCCAGATTTGTGTGATGGGTTAAGGAGAAAACTATGAACTATAAGACACTAATAAAAATGACGATTGCCGCCGCACTGCTGCCAGTTATTTCAGTATCAGCGACCCCGGTTGACGATTCGTTTTACCCTTATAACAACAGCACGCCGACTTATTCTGGATTGACGCCAGGTATGACGTTGACGGCAAATAATATTGGCCAATTCCCGGGCGTTATCGATCCAGAAATGGCGGCTGCTATTGCAGCTGGAGATGTGGAGATTAAGGTAGGTAAAACTACCTCATTCGATTTGCATCCAAACTACGTAAAAGCAACCCGAGAAAATGCTGGTAATGTGAAGCTGGGTGAACAAGTCGGTGAAATTAATGGTTGGGTTGCAGGGCGTCCGTTTACAGAAGAGCCTGCACAAGATGATCCTCGCGCAGGGGAAAAGTTAGCCTGGAACTATAAGTATGGTTACAACTGGGGCGACAATGCGGCGATCTATCCGTTCTATTGGAAGTACCGCAACATGGAGAGCGGTGAGGTAGAGCGAACCCTAAAGTTTAATTTTCACTTTTTGAATTACCAAGGACGAGTCAACCAGGAGCCGCTACCAAATATTGAGCCCAACCCTTCAAACCTCTATCGCTCAATTTATCTTCAAGTGTTAGCTCCCTATGATGTAAAAAACACTCAGTTGCTTATCCAGCGTAACGCTGATGATCTTAAACGTGATAACGCTTGGCTTTACCTCGGCTTCCAGCGTCGCGTGCGTCGTCTGGCGACCGGGCAGGTGACCGATGCATTCCTTGGGTCAGATATTATGATTGAGGATTTCGAAGGTTATAACGGCCGTGTCTCCGATATGAAGTGGAACTTTATTGAGACTAAAAATGTCTTGCTGCCTTTTTACAATCACAACGATATGGCTCTTGATACAGAGACCCATCAAGACAGTGACGGCTTCCAAGTAGCAGCGTTCTCTGGCAAGGGTGGATGCTATCCTGATGTCGAATGGCAGTTGCGTAAGGCCTATGTGGTGGAGGCAGTCCCATTGGATAGCAATCACCCTATGAGCAAGCGTGTCTTCTATATGGACGCACAGACTTTCACCATTCCGCGGACTAATATTTATGACCGTGCTGGCAACCTGTGGAAAAAATGGATTATTGGCCAGGCTCATCCAGACCATCACTTGCCAAAAAACAAAGGTTCAGGGGTCTCTATTGATGACGCCTTTGCAATGGTGGATATACAGGCCAACCACTGCACTACTGGCCAGTTTAAGGGGCAAGTGGATCCAAGTCTGACGCCAACATCGCTCTTTACGCCACAGAATATGCGTGCAACTGGGCGGTAATTACTTAACATATTCTGTTTGATACTTTACGCCGGCCATGGGCCGGCGTTTTTTTTGCTATTGGTAATTCAATTCAACAGATGGTGGACGTTGTATGCGCAAGCCTCTAGACTGGATGAAAAAATACAAATGCAGATCGATGTACTACCAATAACGCAGGTTTAGTATGGACAGTGATGCACCTAAATTAGATGTAAGCCAAGTGACTCCGCACATTGCTTTTTCCAGTGAGGAGGGCAAAGTCTGGCTCAATGAGCAGCGAGTCATATTGTTCTCGCAAGCTGCTCTGGGCAAGTTCCGCAAGGAAGTCTTCGACACGATTGGGAAAGAACGCTGCAAGTCGTTTTTTCTGCGCCTGGGTTATCAGCTAGGGATACTCGATGGTGAATTGGCGCGCAGCAGTGGTGCGGAAATGTCGATCAAAGATCGCTTTAATTTGGGTCCGGAATTGCATGCCCTGCGCGGTATGGTGCTGCCGGAATTACAACGCCTGGTTGTCAGCGAGAAAGGCGGTGAATTCATCTGCGAAGTAGTCTGGTTCAACTCCTATGAGGTGGAGATCTGCGCCAACGAAATGGGGCCGATGGATGAGCCTGGCTGTTGGAATCTAACGGGTTACGCCAGTGGTTACAGTTCGTCGCTGTTGCAGCGAGAGATATTTTTTCAGGAGTTGGAGTGCCGTAGTTGTGGTGGTGAGCGCTGCTTCGCTGTAGGCAAGCCTGCAGAAGAATGGGACAATTATGAACAGCTCAAGCGTTACTACCAATCCGACCCTTTACTCGAAGAATTAAGCAAATTGCAGACGACAGTGGAGGCGCTCAAAGAATCCCTCAATGAGGGAGATAAACTACCTAACATTGTTGGCTCATCAAAACCTTTTAAACACGCACTGGAAATGGTGACTAAAGCCTCAGACAGTAAAGTATCTGTATTGCTGTTGGGAGAAACTGGAGTCGGCAAAGAGGTGCTGGCGCGTGCAGTACATATCACCAGCGATCGTGCCGATAAACCTTTTATCGCAGTGAACTGCGCAGCAATACCCCCCGACTTGATAGAGTCTGAACTTTTCGGCGTGGAAAAGGGTGCCTATACGGGGGCCAATCAGTCGCGTATGGGGCGCTTTGAGCGCGCCGACAAGGGTACTATCATGCTCGATGAGGTAATTGAGCTTACGCCTCGCGCGCAGGCAACGTTATTGCGTGTGTTGCAAGAGAGCGAGTTTGAGCGAGTGGGAGACAACAAGGTCCGTAAGATTGATGTCCGCGTCGTCGCCGCTACCAATGAGGATTTAAGTGTTGCCGTGGAGCAGGGACGATTTCGCGCTGACCTTTACTACCGTTTAAGTGCTTATCCCATCAATATTCCACCGCTGCGTGAGCGAAAAGAAGATATCCCTCTCTTTGTTACGCATTTTTTGGAGAAATACCGAGCTCTCTACAACAAAAATGTACTCGGTATTACTGATCGTGGTATGGAAATGTTATGTGGTTATAGGTGGCCGGGCAATATTCGAGAGCTGGAAAATGTGGTTGAGCGGGCTGTCATTTTGGCTGATATTAATGGCGTTATTAGTATGGAGTCCATGTTCCCAGAAAGTGCTCTACGACCTTCAGAGGCTAAGGTGCTAGACCCCGCAGGTAAACTGCAAAATCAGATATTCCCGGAGGGGGTTGACGCTAATGAGTTAGTCGATTCTCTCCTCTCCTCGGGCTTTGAACTAGAGAAATTTGAAAAAACGATGTTAACCTCGGCGCTGCAAAAAACCCAGGGCAATATCTCCAAAGCGGCGAGATTAGTTGGCCTAAGTCGTCCGGCTTTTGCTTATCGGATGAAAAAAATGACTGCTCAGTGAAGCTCTCTGTACTCAGGGCCTAAAAAATACAAGAATAAGTAGTACTTAATTTTTTCACAAAAAAATACCAGAGTACTGTAATTGATGGTCGCACCCAGTTCACTAAAGCAACTTACGTTTTGAGATGTATTGTTTTTTAATCGAAAAAAATTGCTGGGGCAGTCGTGACAAAATAGGGTTGTTGTCGGTGATAGTCGAACCACCTCTGCAGCTCTGGGAACTCTCTGCTTTGGTGTAAGCCATAGGCACTAGCGAGTGCGAATCTAGGTAACAATGCACATTCAGCGAGGCTAAACCTGCTGAAAAAAACTGGGTGCAAAGGGTCACTCGGTTCAAAATGGTTATTCAACCATGCAAGGCAGTCTCTCCATTTCCGTTTACTTTGTACAATAGCGTCCATATCCCACTGCGAGCTGGGACGGCCTCTCTGAGTAAATATGGCATCGCGTATCGCAGGACCAATAACTGTGTCCGAGTAGTGGTTTAGTGTTGCTATGTGCTCTCGCTCTTGAGGGCTCACACCCAGCAGTGTTGGCTTGGGCTGCCAACACTCTAAGGTTTCGATGATAACGGAAGATTCAGAGATTAACTCTCCATTACTCGTTAGCAGGGGTACTTTACCATTAGGTGACAATGCCAAAAAGTCGGCTGGCTTATTCTCGGTGTCAATCGTAATGTGCTCTACTTCCAGTGCTTTTATCGCTAGGGCTAACCTGACTTTCCAGCAGAACGGACACTCATCTTTATCGTAAAGTATGGCTGAAGATTGACGCAATTTAATTTCCCCGCTTCATTATAAAGAGCATTAAAAAGTGAAACTGTCTTAAATATTGTCTGAAAAACTCTTTAAATTTATGATATCGCATAATCAGCCTTTGGGGTAGGCTCTTGAGGGGAGGTCCAGTTTATTATTTTATAATTAGCCTTAATAACTCGCCATTTCGTTAGTAAATACCCCTTTTATCAGGCACCACGCCAAACCCCGCATCCTCAGGTAATTTAATGTGGCTGACGTTGGCGCCCAACAATGTCTCCCATTCGCTCGCTAGCATGACCGCAGTAAGCGGCCTCGCCGATTGTTTAAGGGCAACAGCGCAATGGCGAGACGATTAAAGATTATTTATAGGTTGAAATAACAGCGTAAACTGGCAATGATCCACATTCACTTTATCGTCAATGGCAGCACAAGATGATCAAACAGATACAGGCGTTTTTGATATCTCTGATAATCGCCACATTTTTAGTGGTAACCCACACCACCGCAACCAATCTGATCTGGCTGCACAGCATCAATATGCCGGTGGATTTTCAGCTTGTCTTAGCGACTATGGCCACAGATTTGGTGGATATGAATTCTAGAGGCGCCTTTCCCACTATCGCGTTGATCTTCGTCGGCCTACTGATCGCCTTTGTCAGCGCGCGGATTATTGCCCTATGGAGCTCGATCAAGGCACCTTACCTTTATGCCCTGGCCGGGGGTGCAGCACTGCTGGCCATCGTCGCTTTAATGCCAATGGCCTTTTATAACTTGGATTTAATTGCTGGTGCTCGCACAGTGGCTGGCCGAGCTTATCTTGTTGTGGCGGGGCTGATTGCTGGATATTACTTTGGCAGCCATATCCAAAAAGGAGATTCTAATGAAGCTAATTAATCTGCCACTGTTTTTCCTGAGTTTGCTACTGGGCAGCGGATTGGCCGTTAGTGGCGACCAGAACGTGAAAGTCGAAACCGAGATTGAAATCCTCGCCGAGGGCTTAGATCATCCCTGGAGTCTTACCTTTATTTCCGACAAGGAAATGTTGCTCACCGAACTGTCAGGAAACCTGCGGCGGGTGGCCAATGGCCTATTAAATCCCACACCTGTTGCTGGTGTGCCTGAGGTTTTATTCGCCGGGCAGGGAGGCCTTTCTGAGATTCTGGTAGATCCCAACTTTGCCGATAATGGATTTATTTATCTCTCATTCTCAGCGCCTGATACCGATCAACCAAAACTCAATCGGCTGAATGTGATTCAAGCGCGCCTTGAGGGCAATGTGCTTGTCGACCATAAAACCCTTTTTCAGTCTGATCCGCCACGCAGGACGGCGGCGCACTACGGTGCTCGACTGGCCTTTTTAGCCGATGGAACGCTGTTGATTACCTCAGGGGACGGGTTTAATTACCGTGAGCAGGCACAGGCTTTAGATAACCATTTTGGCAAGATAGTACGGATTAATACTGACGGCAGTATTCCCGAAGATAACCCTTTCACAACCACGCCAGGCGCACTGCCAGGGATATGGTCTTACGGGCACAGGAATCTTCAGGGTCTAGTGATTGCTGATGACGGCACTGTCTATGAGCACGAGCATGGCCCTCAAGGCGGCGATGAACTGAATCTGGTATTGCCGGGGAAAAACTATGGCTGGCCGGCAATCACTTATGGTGTCGACTACAGTGGCGCGATGATTTCGCCCTTTACTGAGCATCCAGGTATGGAACAACCGCTGAAGTACTGGGATCCCTCTATTGCCCCCTCTGGGATGACGCTTTACCGCGGCGACATGTTTCCCCACTGGCAGGGCGATCTGTTTATCTCGGCCTTAGTCCCCGGGGATGTCCGGCGTCTTAAAATGCAGGATAACCAGGTCGTTGGGGAAGAAATTTTGTTCACTGAATTCGGCAGAATCCGCAATATTATCTCGGCGCCAGATGGCAGTTTGATCCTGGTTACAGACGGTAAAGACGCCAAGTTAATAAGGGTTAGCGCTAAAAAATAGACGCCAAAGAATAACGTTTAAGACTGTAAATAGAGCGTCCGCTGATCTAGTTGTGAACTGATTGAGCAAAGCCGTCGTATGAACACATAACCGCTCAAGAAAAGTGTCCCTTGAGACGGTGGGGAAATTCTCAAAAATAATAAATTTGTTTGATTTTGGTCGCGCCTCAACTGCTCTAAAGCGGGAGGTAAGGACTAAAAAGACTACACAGACAATTACAAGAGGAAGAACACTATGAACAAACCTACCCTGTTTAGAAGATCCGTAATGCTCATGGTTTACGTCTGGAGACGAATCATGGATGTAAGGTTTAATCCTTTGAAATACATACCAGATGCCAAGCTTCAGGCCTATTTTATGCTGGTACTGTTTTCTATCTGGAGCGTATCCTTTGGCTTCATCGCCTCCTACCACCTTGGCTGGTTAGGCTATAGCACCATTACCAGTCTAGTCGTTCACTTATCCGTACTTATCCCAATGATGGTAACCAATGCTGTGTTTGTCGATGCAGAACGCACAGGCGCTCAGTGGTTGGAAGAGTGGAAGGCAGAGCAGAGTCACTACGCGCTGTTCATGAAAAGATTAAAGGCGCAAAACCTGTCCCGCTGGAATATCTAAAAGAGAGCTTTTTAACCGGTCCATCCGGTTACACCAATCTAGATAGCTGTACCAGTTTAAAGGCCACCCCCAGGGGTGGCCTTTTGGGTTTTAGCGCAGACATGTCTGTAATGAAAAATATGCTATCCAGTGCAGTGCAGTGCAGTGCAGTGCAGTGCAGTGCAGTGCAGGATGCCAGCTCACGGTCTGTTTTGATTACATGCCCCTACAGTCTGGGCTGGCAGGCCTGCTGTAATCCTTTTGCAGCCGGAACTACAAAGTCATCTCCAGCACATTTTCTGGAATAATCAATTCGCCTTCGGTCAGCTTGGCGATCTCTTCGACACTGACGCCGGGCGCGCGCTCTCGCAAAATAAACTTACCCTCGGCAATATCCATTAGTGCCAGATCCGTGAGTACCCGCTTAATACAGCCCTTACCGGTCAGAGGCAGAGTACATTCGGCCAGCAGTTTCGAGGCGCCAGACTTTGATGCATGGGTCATAGTGACCATTATGTTATCTGCACCGGCTACCAGGTCCATAGCGCCGCCCATACCTTTAATCAGCTTTCCTGGAATCATATACGAGGCAATGTTGCCCTGGCAGTCCACTTCAAAAGCCCCCAGCACAGTTAGATCCACATGACCGCCTCGAATCATGGCAAAGGATTCTGCCGAGGAAAAAATAGATGCACCAGGCACCATAGTCACAGTCTGCTTGCCGGCATTAATCAGATCCGCATCCACCTCTTCGTCGAGAGGAAATTGTCCCATGCCGAGTAGGCCGTTTTCTGACTGCAGCATCACCTGCATGTCTTTCGGAATATAGTTTGCTGCCAGTGTCGGAATACCTATGCCGAGATTAACGTAATAGCCGTCATGGAATTCTTGGGCGACCCGTTGAGCCAGCTGTTCGCGAGTTAAAGCCATAGCAAATTCTCCTTATGCGCTGCGCACAGTGCGCTGTTCAATGGTTTTCTCAAATGTCCCTTGGATAAGACGGTTGACGTAAATGCCTGGCAAATGAATTTCATCTGGGTCGAGCTGGCCCACTTCGACAATCTCCTCCACTTCTACCACCGCAATTTTACCCGCGGTGATGGCCATGGGATTGAAGTTGCGCGCCGTCTTGCGGAACATCAGATTGCCATAGCGGTCAGCCTTCCACGCTTTGGCAATCGAGAAGTCGCCGACCAGCGACTCTTCGAGAATATAGTGCCGACCATTAAACTCCCGCACCTCTTTACCTTCGCCCACTGGAGTGCCATAACCGGTTGCAGTAAAGAAGGCCGGAATACCAGCGCCGCCGGCACGCATTTTCTCCGCCAAGGTGCCCTGAGGTGTCAGCTCAACCTCCAGCTCGCCACTCATCATCTGCGCTTCAAAGAGGGCGTTTTCGCCGACGTAGGAGGCGATCATTTTTTTGATTTGCTGGTCTTCCAGCAGTATACCGAGACCTTTGCCATCGACGCCGGCATTATTGGACGCAATGGTGAGACCTCTGGTGCCTCGTCGCTTGATCTCTGCAATCAAGTTTTCTGGAATCCCACAGAGTCCGAAACCCCCTGCGATGATTGTCATATTATCTTCGAGGCCTTCAAGGGCCTCTGTGTAACTGGTTACCACTTTGTCAAATCCGGCCACGGTAAACTCCTGCTGATTGCCTAACAACTATATAAGAATTGCTTAGAATGCAAGATAGACTTATATTTAACAAATTGTAAATTTTCACTAATTAATAATCTTAGGCTATTAATGTCTATACCTATAAACCAAGTCATAGTATTCATAACCGTAGCCCGCACCGGCAGCTTCGCGGAGGCAGCGATTCAGTTGCATCTTTCCCAACCTGCGCTCAGTGTGGCGATGAAAAATCTCGAGCAATCTCTTGGCGGTAAACTGTTGGCGCGTACCACACGCTCAGTGACACTGACTCCGGAGGGCAAGGCGTTTTACCCCAAAGCGCGACGTCTGCTGTCGGACTGGGAACAGTCGATGCAAGATGTGCGCAATCATTTTGCCCTGGGGCGCGGCAAATTGGACATGGCAGCTATGCCCACCTACACGACCAATATTCTGCCAAAAATTTTAGCTGACTTTCATCGCCAATATCCGAATATCCATATTACGGTTCACGATGTAATTGCCGAAAATGTAGTGCAGATGGTCAGAGAAGAGCGCTGCGAACTAGGTATCACTTTTGCCCCTGAAGAGGCGCCAGATCTAAATTTCCAGCCCTTGTATAAAGACCGCTTTGTGGCCATCTTACCGGACAGACATCCGCTGTTAGATAAACAGAAATTGAAATGGGTGGATGTGCTGGCCTATCCTCATCTGAGTCTCCAGCGACCCGCTGGAACCCGCAGGCTCATCGACCAAGCATTACAGGAAAAAGGCCTGTTACTCACTCCGGCCTTTGAATCTCACCAATTGGTAAGCATTGGTCGTATGGTCAGGGAAGGTTTGGGTCTCAGTGTAGTGCCCAGCACCAGTCGGGTACAGATGGAAGAGATGGGTCTGCAGTGTCGCGCTATTTGTGCCCCGGTAATTACTCATCAGGTGGGTATCGTGACTCGCCCCCAACATGAGCTGTCAGCCGCGGCTCAGGCGCTGGAGCAGCTTATCAGGGCGACGGCTAGTAAACTCTGCACCTAGACGAGTCCAATATTCTAAGGTAGACACAAATGCTCAGCGTTATGCCTACGAGGTTGTTTGAATAATTCCCGCACTAAGACTGCGACGCCAAAAAATCAGCACAACGCCCATAATCAATTGCCAAGAACCATAGAGTAACAGGGATAGCAGAACCATATCTGCAACCGGATTAGAGTCGCCTGCAGCTAGCGGGAACAGAGAGACTTTGAGCAGAAACCCTAGGTTGATGTTGCGCACCACCACTTCCATTTCAATGGCAGTGTTGTCTTCAAGCGCGAGGCCAAAGGCCTTGGTCAACCCTATGCCGATAACTGTCAGGCCGATAATAAACCCGAGCAGTGTGGCTAGGTCGGCAGTTGGCGTGTCAGCTAGATTGAGCCGGCCAGCACCTATAGAGCCGGCAGCGATCATGGCAATGCCAAACAGTGAGCCTCTTACACAGATAGTCGAAAAGCGTTGCGCATAGCTGGGGAAGCGATGCAAGAATGCCATACCCATTAGCAGAGGCAACAGCAGGCAGAAGCCAATCTCAATGGCGATTCTAAGGGTCGGCATGGCAAAGCTGGCGGGCATATATTCGGCGATCAGAAAATCCAAAATCAGCGGCGTGGTCACTAGACAGGCCACAGAGGTTAGCGCGGTGATGCTGATGGACAGAGGTACATTGCCCCGGGCCATAAAGGTAAAGATATTCGATGAGGTGCCGCCGGGTATGGCCGCAATAATGGCGATACCAATAATCATTCCGGAGGGCAGGTCGGTGAAGACAATAAAGCCAAAGGCCACCAGCGGCACGATCACCAGCTGCATCAGTAGACCAACATTTACCGCTTTTGGTTGTAACACTACCTTTTGAAAGTCAGCGACCCGCAGTCCGGCGCCCATTCCCAGCATTGCCAGGACCAATTGCACCACGGCAACCCAATATTCATATTCTAAATACCACGCAATCATTGCTTTCCCCTGAATCTGTTGGCCGGTTAAAGCCCAGACTTATTATTGTTGTCTTATTTTTTATTTTTGTAGCGATCAATCGCCATAATACCCATTTTCCAGGCCTGAGTAACAGCGTTGGGAGTCGTCACTGGAGTTGCGCACTGTCTATCTGACTCAATTGATTTAATAGGCTGTTAGGTCTGCAATAACAGTGTCATTCGAGAGGTAGAGTAAATAGGCGATCTCAACTAGAGATTAAAAATAAGATTAGCTGTTAATTAAAGGCGCCATTTTATCGATCAGTTGGGCCAGCTCAGGCTTATGCTACGGCAGGTGCGCTGATCTATGTGGCGATTCTGATGCTCTGCGGTATGGAAGCGCTGGATTGGCCGGATATGAGTGAGGTGTTGCCTGCACTAGTCACTATCGTAATGATCCCCTTATCTTTCTCAATTGCCAATGGTATAGCTCTGGGTTTTATAACCTATGTAGCGGTTAAGTTCTTTGCCGGGAAGCGTTCGGATGTCACCTTGGGTGCTTGGTTTTTGGGGGCGATCTTCTTAGCTAAGTTTACTTTTTTATAAAAGCCTAGTTTATCCAAATACCATTGGTCACCTGACAATCGATGCTGTCCAGCGCCATATGGATTGTCAGGCCTAGGCCAATCAGTCGAGTCTTGGGGATAAAACACAGCAGTGTATAAAGTCCGATAAACCACAGCTGATGCAGCGGGTGAAAGCCAATGCTGCAGCGGTTGGGGTCGTAGATCGGATTGGCCAGCAGGTGGTCAATATCCACTGCCATGGTAGCAATCAAAATAAAATAGGCGACTTGCCAGCGGGCGCCAAATCCTTTTTTTACCAGCCATTGCTTGCGGTGCTGTTGGTTGCGGAACAGTAGTCCAACCAAAACGGCTGGGATCAAAAAGTGTAGGGCTAGATGCAGCACAGGTTGTCGGCTCTTCGTTTTGTGATTTTATATTGTACAGCGCTTTGCAGGCTGGGCCACAGCAACAACGTTCGCGGCGCAAGCGCCGCCACCATTCCTCGCGGTTGGAAGGCGCAGGCTGCTGCTGTGTGTCTTGGCTGTTAACGCTTAACAATTGACGCTAAACAAGCGGCTGCAAAAAATTCTGATAGTGGGTGGCCACCTCTATCGGTGCCTCGACCTGGGGGTAGTGACCGATCTCCGGCAGCTCAGCAAGATAATCCAAACGACAGTTAAGTTCTCGATAGCGTGCAACCATATGTTTGCCTGACACCGGATCCACTGAGCCATTAATTAGTGCCAGAGGGATTGTCGATTGTTGCATGGCCGAAACCCAGCGCTCGCGATGCTCTAGACGATCGCGGATATAGGTAATCAGATTGTGAAAGATATGCTTGCCGTCATTGACATTAATCAGCCACCAAAAGTTCTCTAGCATCTCTTTCGAGGGTTTGCTCTTGGCGCCAAACACCGAGCTAAAGTTACGGCAGAATTTTGCATAACCAGTCAATCGATTGAGCAGACCGCCTATGGGGCTCAACAAGAGTTTTTGCGTTAACAGTGCACGATGGGTTTCGGGAAATAGGCCGCCATTTAAAAAACAGCAGGAGAGCCATTCGCCGGCACCCCCGCCCTCGAGCTGACGAGATAAAAGCTCTTGGGCAACTGTATCTCCATAGTCGTGGGCTAGCACATGGAACTGTTGCAGCTGTTTGGTTTTTACCAATGCGTCAACCAGATCGGCTTGGCCATGAATGGAGTATTTATATTTGTTGGGTTTGTCGGAAAAACCAAAACCGAGCATATCCACGGCGATCAGTCGATAATCTTTTGCCAGGAGCTGCCACATGGGCTGCCAGTCCCAGCTGGAGGTTGGAAAGCCGTGGAGTAGAAGAATAGTTGGCTGCTCACGCTCTTGGTCGCCAGCCTTTTGCTCGGGGCTTTCATCAATAACAAATAATGAGTGCCCGAGCAATTCCACAAGCTCACCGCGCTCACGCCACTGCTCTGGTTCGCTGTGCGCTTTTTCTAAAACCTTTTTTGTCACCTTGATGCCTCCGGTGATTTTATGTGTCTTTCTCCTGCACTGTTTTTGAAAATAAAATCAGCCAAAATCTCAGATAACTTTTCTGCTTTTGCCCACTGAAAGAAATGACCTCCACCGATAGTGGCATGGGCCTGCCCCTTGGTGCCTGGGACTTTTGCCAGCCAGGGTTTTTCAAAGCCGTTAGTTATTGGGTCATTGCCGGCGCCGACACATAAAAAAGGTTTTTCAAATGTTTCAAAAAAATCCCAGGCCTTTTTCTGCGCATCCAGTGATGGGTCGGGCATTATTGGCACCTGAGTGGGCATGGCGCGCACCGCCATTTTATACTCTGGGTTGGGGAAGGGTGCTTCATAGATAGTTGAAAGCTGAGTGGAGAATGGCGAAATTTTTGCCAGCCCTAAAGTGCGCATCAATAATTCAAGCGCAATAGACAGTGGAGCGCGTTTTTCCATCTGTGAGGAACAAATAATGCCAGCTGGAACATCGCTGTTCTGCCAGGTGTACTTTTGCCAGTGGGCGAACTGTCTCAGGTTTGAGTATTTTTCGCCGTCGGCAGCATTCATTTTTTTCATCTGTGCCATCATCGAAAACAGATTTAATTTTTTCTTAGAATGTCGAAATGCGGTGATTTCCTCAACAACCTCTTGAGGCACCTCTGGACTATACGGCAAGCCTGTATTACCAATCGCCACACGTGCAAAGCGCCCACCGTTATCTGCCACCATACGCAGACCAATTAGTCCGCCCCAGTCCTGACCAAAAAAAGTCAGGTTGGTAAAGTCATTTTGCACCAGCCATTGATTCATCCAATCCACCTGACGCTGGTATGTGTAATCTTCCCGCGCTGCAGGTTTATCGGATTTTCCATAGCCGGGCAGATCAGGAGCAATTACGCGAATGCCGGCTTTGACTAAATAGGGAATCATCCTTGCATAGAGATAGCTCCACACCGGTTGCCCATGCATGCATAAAATCACCGGGCCATCTTGCGGGCCTTCATCTATGTGGTGGATTCTAAGATCGCTGCCGTCGTGAGTTTTGACGGTGGTGTAGTGAGGTTCAAAGGGATACTCGGGAATATCGTTAAAACAATGGTCGGGGGTTCGTAGAATATCCATGCTTTCTCCGCGTATTTATAAGGCTTTTTTTACAGGCTGTTTTTTACAGGCTAATTTTGAAAGCCTGTTTTATTAAAGTCTATTTTCCAAGAGTATAACCCAGCAAAATTGTAGTGACATTTTTACTGACAATACATTTCTAGTCGGCCTAATCAGGTTCCGTCTCTGCTTGTTTTTAGCGACGTTCCCTAGGGTCTGTCCAATGGGTCACAACTAAGCTTGCATGCTTTTGGTATGGGGAATAGTCTAAGGTAAGAAGTAACGATAAATCATAATAAATCCAAAGCAATAAACTGACTTTGGTACTCTCAATAGCAGCTTATGTAGCGCATTTTACAAAAGGTAAATCAGATGACTGAAGCATGGATCATTGACGCCTGTCGCACTCCCCGCGGCATTGGCAAGCCGGGCCGTGGTGCCCTTACTACTATTCATCCCCAGCGACTGGGCTCCACTGTGCTCAAAGCACTGGCTGAGCGCAATAATGTCAACACGGCTGATGTCGCTGACGTGATTTGGGGCTGTAATGTTCAACGTGGCCAAAATGGCAATGACATGGGGCGCATGTCGGCACTGGATGCCGGTTATGACGTGACCTCTAGTGGCGTCACCCTGGATCGTTTTTGCGGTTCCGGTATTACTACAGTGAATATGGCTGCGGCATCGATCATGTCGGGTATGGAAGATCTGGTCGTCGCCGGTGGCTGTGAAATGATGTCTGGCTATGGTCTGCTCAGCGGCGATGTCTCGCCTTTTGTGGATTCTGGTAACGAGCATTTGCGCGAGATGTATGGTCAGTCCCACCAGGGTATCTGTGCCGATACCATCGCGACGATTGAAGGTATCTCTCGAGAAGATCTCGATAGCCTAGCTGCCGTGAGTCAGGAGCGTGCCGCTCACGCCATCGCCAATGGTCATTTCGATAAGAGTCTGGTGCCGGTGTATCACGACGATGGCACTTTGGCATTGGATAAGGACGAGTTCCCGCGTCCCAGCACGACCCGTGAAAGCCTCAGTCAGTTGAGTCCCTCCTTTGAGAAACTGGCGCAGATGCCGTTGGATGAAGAGGGTATGACGTACGCTAAATTGATGGCAGTGAAATACCCCGACGTGAAGATCAAACATGTGCATCATGCCGGCAACTCCTCAGGTGTAGTAGACGGCGCCGCTGCGGTACTGCTGGCATCACCTGATTACGCCACCAAGCAAGGTTGGAAGCCCCGGGCCAAGGTTTTGGCATTCTGCAATATGGGCGACTGCCCCTCACTGATGCTCAATGCACCAGTTCCTGCGGCTAAGCGTGTCCTAGCCAAAGCCGGGCTTGAAAAAGCCGATATAGATCTCTGGGAAATCAATGAAGCCTTTGCCGTGGTGGCGGAGAAGTTTATCCGTGATCTGGAGCTCGATCGGGACAGGGTCAATGTCAACGGTGGTGCTATGGCTCTGGGTCACCCCATCGGCGCAACTGGCGCCATGTTGATTGGCACTATGGTAGATGAGTTAGAGCGACGCCAACTGAAACGCGGCCTGATCACTATGTGTGCCGGCGGTGGTATGGCGCCGGCGATTATTGTCGAACGTATGTAGGCGTTTTGCCATGAGTGAAGATCAAACACAGTCGTTTACACCAGTAGATGTGGCCATTCAGCCGCGTAATCGGCAGCATAATTTGGCCGAGGCGCTCAAAGGTGACTGGATGCGCAAGGAGGTCTTTGCCACGGCTTGGTTTAATGCCATGTCGATCACTTTCCCTCTTGGTGAACAGTTCTTTATTAACTCGGTGCGCCACTACCGCGATCGCATTAGCGATCCCAAGCTGCAAGAAGAGGTGCGCCAGTTTTTCAGTCAAGAGGCGGTGCATCTGCGGGAGCACAGGCGCTACAACGAAATGCTCTGTGAGCTGCGCGGCTATGATCTGGAAAAACTCGAAGGCCCATTGCGTCGCCGCATGGCTTGGGTAAAAAAGAATGTAGCGGCCCGGGAGCAGCTGGCTGGAACCGTGGCGGTGGAACATTTAACCGCTGTATTAGCCGAAAAAGCGCTCGGTGATCGCGGTATTTTTGCCGATGCTGACCCCGCCATGTGCGAGCTCTGGCAGTGGCACTCGGTGGAAGAGATGGAATATAAGGCAGTGGCCTTTGATGTCTACCGAGCCATAGGTGGTACAGAGAAAATGCGGCGCGCTGCCATGCGTCGCAGCACCTTATTTCTCACCTGGGATATTCTCCATGGCGTGCGCCATATTCTAAAGTGCGACGGCAAACTTTGGAGTCCGAAAGTCTGGTTCTCGGGAGTCCGTTTTTTGTTTGGTAAGCGGGGCATATTGCGTGATACTTGGGCCCCTTATAAGGCGTTCTTCCGCGAGGACTTTCATCCTTGGCAAGAGGATACTAGTGACTTGATTACTCAGTGGGAATTGCGGCAGAGTCATTAAGTTCCACAAAAATACTTTAAAGTGCGGGAAAATAGCTTAAAAGCCGCCAAAAAACTCTAAAAACGTCAATGCATATTAAATGGGGAATAGGTTGAATGTGGGCTGTTAACGATCAAAGCAGGGTCGCTGCGCTTGTATTGCTCGCGTCAATGGCTACGGCTTTCACTTTACCGTCCGTTGCCGATAGTTATGAACCTGAGGCCCTTAAAAGCGGTCGCGTGGACCCCAGCCTGCATCTCCAGCAGGGCAGTAATCAGCAGGTTGCACAAAAAATCAATGAGGTTATCTACAAGGCTACCGGCTTTGGCAATACCTTTATGGTGGTTACCAACGAAGGCAATGTGATTATCGATACTTCTCTGCCAGCCATGGCGCCCAAGCATAAACAGCTATTGACCGCGGTAAGTGACGAGCCGGTACACTCTATTATTATTACCCATGGCCACGGCGATCACACCGGTGGTGTGGCTCTGTGGCGAGAGCCTCAGACCAAGGTCATTGCCCAGCAGAATATGGTTGAGTTCCTCAACTATCAAAAGCGTTTGGGCAGCCTGTTTATGCAGCGCAACAGCGCGCAGTTTGGTTTTGATTTGATTGAAGAGGACGAGCCGTCGTCCACAACCAGTCAGAGCGCTGGCGTCAATATGTTGCCCAACACCTTATTCGATCGACGTCTCGACTTTACCCTTGGCGGCGAGCAGTTTGAAATCCTCCACACCCCAGCTGAAACTTACGATGCTCTGACTGTGTGGATGCCGGAATACAAAGCCGCCTTTGTCGGCGACCTGTTTTATCGCTCGTTCCCCAATATCTACACTTTGCGTGGCACTAAGCCGCGCTGGGCGCTGGACTATATAGAGTCGATTAATCGCGTGTTGGCGCTGCAACCAGAAATTCTGCTGCCGAGCCACGGTGAGCCGATTCTCGGCAACGATAATATTCGCCGCGAGATGACCCGTTACCGCGACGCTATCCAATATGTCCACGACCAAACCGTTCAAGGCATGAATCAGGGCCGCGATGTATTTAGTCTGATGCGCGAGATCAAACTACCCGCCGAGCTCGATGTGGGCGAAGCCTACGGCTGGGTCTCCTGGTCGGTGCGCGGTATCTATGAAGGCTATATGGGTTGGTTCGATGGCGATCCGGTGAATATGTATGCCCAGTCCCCTCAGTCGATCTACCCCGATTTGGTGGCCCTTGCCGGGGGCGCTGCAAAAGTTGTGGTCCTGGCGCAAGAGACTTTAGATGCAGGAGATGCGGTTAAGGCGCTGCTACTTATTGAGGCAGTCCTGGACGCGGAACCTGATAACCGAGCTGTGCAGGCCATGCGTCTGCGTATATTGACTGCCCTGCGCAAAGTGTCAGGCAATCTCAATGAGTCGGGCTGGCTCAATCATGGTATTAAACAAAGCAAGCGCCAGATGGCCCCTTGATCAATTGGTGCCCTCTTGTAGTAAGCGGCAAGGGTATTAGGCAGCAGGCAATAGATAACTGAAGAGAAAATCCTATGAATCAATCAAAAGACTCTCAATTAGACGCTTTTCAAACCGACAGCGTTCCAGAGCAGGCCTTAAACTTCGATACGCTAATCACTAATGCCAAAGTGTTTAACAATGGCGAAGCCGCCGTGATTGAAGATGTCGCCATTGCCGGAGGGCGCATTGTTGCTCGCGGTCAAAGCCTTAATCAGACCAACGCTGGCAATGTAATCGATGGCAAAGGCCTGTGGTTGATGCCGGGTTTATTTGATATTCACACCCATTATGATTTGGAACTCGAAGTGGCTCCGGGCCTTCCCGAGTCTACGCGCCATGGCACTACCTCGGTAGTGATCGCTAACTGCAGTTTAGGATTGGCCTTTGGCAACCAGCGTGATGGCACCAATGATCCAATTGTCAGCTGCTATGCTCGAGTGGAAAATATTCCCAAGTCTGTTCTCCGAAGCTGTGCTGATAACTGCACCTGGGACAATCCAAAGGACTATTTGGACCATCTGGAGACCCTGAAATTGGGCCCCAATGTGGCGGTACTATTCCCCCATTCAATGCTGCGCATCGACACCATGGGGTTTGACGCTAGCGTCAGCCGCGATCCAACCGCTGCGGAAATTGACACCATGAAAGATACCCTCCGCGATGCTCTAAAACAGGGCTATGTGGGATTTTCTACTGACGCGCTGCCGTTCCATTATTTAGCGGCGCAGCCCCACTGCAATAAAACCATTCCCACCCAGTTTGCCAAATATGGCGAGATCAAACAGCTGGCGCAGGTGGTTCGCGAAGCCGGTGCCGTATGGCAGGCAACACCACCCAAAGACAGTGTGATCGGCACCTTAAAAACCTTTTTGCTCACCAGTGGACGCCTCTACGGTAAGCCATTGAAAACTACAGTAGTGGCGGCATTGGATATTGCCAATAACTGGCGCATCTCCGGCCTCGCCAAACGCTTGGCTAGCATATTGAACTCGCGCCTTATTCAGGGTGACTTTTATATGCAGGCACTGGGTGCGCCCTTTAAGGTTTGGTCCGATGGCGCGGTAACACCGCTCGCGGAAGAGATTCCCGAGCTGCGCCGTCTCAATGAAACGGATCTAGAAGACCGTGCCGAACGTCTCGGTATTCTCAATGATCCGGACTATGTCAAAGCCTTTAAAGCCATGTGGATGAAGGGCAAAAAGGGTTGGAGTTTGGCGCGCTTAAAACGCAAAGTTAATCTCGAGGACTACGCCTTTAACCGCACACTGGCGGATATGGATGTGGTGCGCTGCCCGCAGCAGAGCTGGCAGGGCATGACGTTTCAGGCGCTGTTTGAGCGAATTTTGGCGTTCAAAGCTGGCGCGTTAAAAGAGACCATCAGTCAACAGGAGCGGGATCTGCTTGAAGCGGACTTTCTCTGGATTGTCGATGAGGGCGACTTTATGCTGCAGATGCTGAGAAGCTTTGATAATGACCTCAGCTGGAGCACCGTCACCGCCAACCGCGATATGAAAACCGTGCGCGAATTGCTCATGCACCCCAATTTGCTCCCTGGCTTTAACGATAGCGGCGCCCACCTGACCAATATGGCCTTTTATGATGTCAATCTGCGCAGTCTGAAATTGGCAGCTCAGGGCGGCGATGCCGATGTCAGCTATATGGTCAAACGCCTGACTAAAGATCCGGCCGATATTTTTGGTGTCGAAGGTGGCACTATTGATCTGGGTGATGTGGCTGACCTGATTTTAATCGACCCGAAAAAACTCGCCGAATACGATGGCGAGAGTCAGGTGCAGCGTGTTTACCGAGAAGAATTCAGTCACGAGCAGTTGGTTAATCGCTCTGATGATGTAGTCAGTTTGGTGATGATTGGTGGTCACACTGCCTGGGAACATAATGCCTTTGCCGATGATCTGGGCAAAACCGCCATGGGTCGATTATTACGCTCAGTGAATGCCGAAAAATAGGCTCTTTGTAAATACCTTTATCCCTGTTCTTCTGGCAACCACAGTCTTAGTACTGAAGATACTGAAGATACTGAAGATACTGAAGATACTGGCGACTGGCAGGTCCTAACCGTGCCGGCGAATACTTTGGTGGGTACGGCCCACTGGAATGATGGCGGTATCTTTCAAGCGGATGGCGTCACCACGCAATCTTATTCTTCAGCGTCCTATGGCGACACATACCCATTGAGCGGTGGCGAAACATTGGCCAATGCCTTCCACGTGTTCGGTCTCACATGGACCCCGGACAGGATTACCTGGTACATAGACAACGTGCGAGTGTTCCAGCAGAACTAACCAAAGCTTGCCGCACAAAAACCCACTATGTCACGCTCTTCCGGAATGCGTCATAGCTGCGCGGTCCCATGCCTGTTATCCTCCGATGCACAATAAAAAGCTCCCCCCCCCCATAATAAAAACGATAAAGAGGAACACGCCATGCATTCGAAGGCTGCCTTATCCATATACGCCCTAGTATTATTCTGTCTCACCGCCCAACTAGCTGCAGCTGAGCAACAATTAGTAGCATCAGAACCTATGCAAGGCGTGCCTCCAGCACGCAACTCCCAGGTCACCATGCATAATTTCCGCGACTACCCGATGAGCAAGTGGGCCTTTCAAAATATCGGCGCGCCACTCAACACTGTAGTGATTCCCCGTCAGGGCAATATTGCTCAGCTCCCCGGGCCATCGCAATCTCAGCTCGGTGCCAAGCTTTTCACGACCGCCGCTGGTGAGCAACAGCCCTTTGACCAGATATTCGAAGACAATTATGGCGACGGTGTTGCAATTATTCAGGGCGGCAAGCTGCTTCATGAGCGCTACTTCCACAGCTTTAATCCCCATGCTCAGCATATTTGGTTCTCGATGAGTAAATCCCTCGCCAGCAGCGCCTTTGGTCTGCTTGTAGAGCAGGGCAAGGTAAAGCTGGATAAATCTCCTGCAGACTATATTCCCGAGCTCAAGGGCAGCGGCTTTGAGCGCGTCACCATCCAGCAGCTGTTGGACCATGCCACCGCCTTGGATTTTAAGGAAAGCTACACCGACATGACCTCAGATTTTGCCCTTTATTATGCGCCTGCATTAAACATGGGCTGGCTCCCTGGTGCCCGAGATGTGCAGCCCAATAATAGTGAGATCTATGGTGTACATGATTTTCTCAGCCGCTTTATTAAGTCCGATCCCAAGCGCGAGCCCGGTGACAACTTTGACTACAACTCGAGCAATGCCGATGTGCTTGGCTGGTTGATTGCGCGCCTCAGCGGACAGCCATTCCACGATTTTATTCAGCAGAACATCTGGGCCAAACTTGGTGCCGAACACGACGCTATCATTGCCGTGGACAGAGCCTATATGCCTGCAGTGACCGGCGGCATGAACAGCACATTAAGAGACGCGGCACGCTTTGGCATGATGATTCGCGACTCGGGAAAATTTAATGGTCAGCAGATTATCCCCGCTAATTGGGTTGATACCACCTTAGACGTCAGCGATCAGTTAAAGGCCAATATGACCGCCAATAGCAACTATAAAGAAGAGGCCTGGTCTGCTTACCACAATATGTGGTGGATTCTTGATGCGAGTATTGGCGAGTTCGCCGCCGTCGGTATTCATGGCCAGGTTATCTATATCAACCGTAGGGCCGACACAGTGATGGTCTGGTTCTCCAGTCAGCCAGTAGCTGGAGCTGCGCGCAACGAAAGCTTTAGAGCCAAGCTTAGAGCAGCGCGAGAGATGGCTGCGGGGCTATAGCTTTGCTGATAGAGAAATAATGCTATCCCTGTAGGGTAAATCGTTCAAACGCGGTAAGCTAAAGACAAACCACTAGAACAGAAGAGTCGAACACTATGAGCCAGACCAATGTCTTTGGAGACGCAATCGAAGAGTGCTGCAGCAACCCCATCACCGGATATTTTCGCGATGGTTTCTGCCGCACCGATAAATATGACCGCGGCTCCCACACCGTCTGTGCGCAAATCACCGATGAGTTCTTAAACTTCTCCAAATCTAGGGGTAATGATCTGTCGACACCGCGCCCAGAGTTTGAATTCCCCGGCCTGGTTGCCGGACAGTCTTGGTGTCTCTGCGCATCGCGCTGGTTGGAAGCCTATGAGAGCGGCTGTGCGCCGAAAGTATTCCTGCGACGCAGCAACAGCATGGCCCTTGAGATTGTGCCCATGGAGCTGCTTAAAAACTGCGCAGCGGATTTGAATTAAGGGCCCGGCGGATTTGAATTAAGGCCCCGGCGGATTTGAATTAAGAGCCCGGCGGATTTGACTTGAGCTCTCAAAAATAAAACAAAAACAATAACAAATAACACAGGCAGAAAGACCCATGAGCTTCTATGACAAATATATTTTACCGTCCTTTCTCAACTGCGCCTGTGGCGCTAAACCGATTCTCTATCAGCGTGGCAAAGTGGTTCCTCTAGCCGAGGGCCTGGTGCTCGAAGTTGGCATTGGCTCGGGACTCAATATTCCTTTTTACGACGCCGGGAAAGTCAGCAAGGTAATAGGATTGGACCCCTCTCCAGAACTCAATGAGATGGCCCAAAAAGTGGTCAGCAAGACGGCCGCAGAGAATGGTTTAGACGTGGAAATCATTCTTGGCAGCGCTGAGGCTATGCCCTTTCCCGATGATCATTTTGATAGCGTAGTAATCACTTACACACTCTGTACCATACCTGATGCCGAATCTGCTAATCTTGAAATACGCCGGGTGTTAAAGCCCGGTGGCAAGCTTATATTCTGCGAACACGGATTGTCACCCGACGCTGGCGTGGCCAAATGGCAGGGTCGTATCGATCCTATATGGGGCAAAATTGCCGGTGGCTGTCACCTAAATCGCGATATTCCCGCACTGATTAGCAGCGCCGGATTTACTATTCAAACTCTGGAGCAGATGTATCTGCCGAGCACCCCAAAATTTGCTGGTTACAATTATTGGGGTGTGGCAGTTATCGCTTGATCTAAACCAGCTGCTGCGGTCAGTCTCAACGCTTTTTAGTGAACTTGGCCGAATTGACTTGGGCGAAGAGTACCGGCAATACCAGCAGGGTCAGACCCAGCGCACTGATCATGCCGCCAACCATTGGCGCTGCGATGCGACTCATAATCTCTGAGCCGGTCCCGCTACCATAGAGAATTGGCAGCAGGCCGAGAATAATCGCCGCACCAGTCATGACCACTGGCCGCACACGTAGCCCTGCGCCCTGCATTACCGCGGCAACCATATCCTCCGCGACCAGTTCACGCCCGTCTCGGAGCGCGCTCTCCTGTTGATCCCTCCAGGCCTGATTAAGGTAGACCAGCATTAGTACGCCGATTTCCACTGCGACTCCGGCCAGCGCAATAAAGCCAACCGCAACGGCAATGGAAAAGTTGAATCCCTGCCAGTACATCAACCAGATACTGCCGACTAGGGCAAAGGGCAGGCTGCCGAGAATCAGCGCAGCATCGCTGACGCGGCGAAAGTAGATCAACAGCAGTATCAAAATAATCCCCAGCGTAAGCGGCACTACATACAGCAGCTTGGCTTTGGCGCGCTGCATAGAGTGGTACTGACCCGCCCAATTGATTGAGTAGCCTGGGGGCAGCTGCAACTGTTGATCCACGACTATCCGTGCCTGCTCGACGTAACTGCCGACATCAATCTTCTCTATATCGACAAACACCCAGCCATTAATACGCGCGTTCTCGCTCTTTATCATCGCCGGGCCATCTTCAATGCGGACGCTGGCAATATCCCCAAGCACAAACTGTTGGCCGTTGGCGTTGATTATTGGCAGTAGCTCAAGCTGCTCCGGTGAGTCGCGATAATGCTGCGGATAACGCAAATTGATTGGGTAGCGCTCTAGCCCTTCAACGCTCTGACTGACATTGGTGCCGCCCACGGCAGCCGCGATCAGCTGGTGAACTTCGGCTATATTCATCGCAAAACGCGCGGCGCGTTGGCGGTCAATATCAATATTGATATAGCGACCTCCGGCAACCCGCTCGGCGTAGACTGATGCGCTGCCGGGCATGCGCTTGAGAATGGTTTCCAGCTGCACACCGATGGCCTCAATCTGGCTGAGTTCCGGCCCCGCAATTTTGATGCCCACTGGCGTTTTAATGCCGGTGGCGAGCATGTCGATGCGGGTTTTAATCGGCATCACCCAGGCATTTGAGAGGCCGGGTATTCTCACCAAACTGTCGAGTTCTTGTTTCAGGCTTTCGAGGGTGACCCCGTCGCGCCACTCACTGCGATCTTTCAGTTGGATAAAGGTTTCGATCATCGACAGCGGTGCCGAATCAGTGGCAGTGTCGGCGCGCCCGACTTTGCCAAATACAGATTTTACTTCCGGAACAGTCCTAATTAGCCGATCGGTCTGTTGCAGCAGTTGCCGCGCCTTGCCCACTGATATGCCGGGATAGGTGGTGGGCATATACATTAAATCGCCCTCATCCAAAGGCGGCATAAATTCGCTGCCAATTTTATCCAGCGGCCATAGCACTGAGGCCATGGCTAACAGAGCAAGCATTAAAGTTGTTTTCGGAAAGGCTAAAACAGTCCGCAACAGCGGTCTATAGCCAGCTATCAGCCAGCGATTAATGGGGTTCTGTTGTTCGCTGCGAATCTTACCGCGAATAAAATAGCCCATCAGCACAGGCACCAGCGTAATTGACAGCGCCGCCGATGCGGCCATGGCATAGGTTTTGGTAAAGGCCAGCGGCGAGAACATCCGGCCCTCCTGGGCTTGCAGGGCAAACACAGGTAAGAAGCTGACGGTAATAATCAATAAGCTGAAAAACAGCGCCGGGCCCACTTCGGTCGCCGACGCGGCGACAATCTGCCAGCGATTGTCTTTTGTCAGTGGCGTCTTCTCCATATGCCGATGCATATTTTCGATCATCACTATGGCGCCGTCGATCATTGCGCCAATAGCGATGGCAATGCCGCCAAGGGACATAATGTTGGCGTTGATGCCCTGCAGATGCATAACAATAAAGGCCGTCAGAATACCCACGGGCAAGCTGACAATAGCCACCAGCGAAGAGCGCAGGTGAAATAAAAACACCATGCAGACCAGGGCCACCACGGCAAATTCTTCCACCAGCTTGCGCCATAAATTAGTCACCGCGCGTTCGATCAGCCCCGAGCGATCGTAGACCGTGACTACCTCGACACCCTCTGGCAGGCTCTTCTGTAGCTCTGCCAGTTTGGCTTTAACCCCCTCAATAGTGGTCTGGGCATTTTCACCAAAGCGCATCACTACCACTGCGCCAACTGTTTCGCCTTCGCCATTGAGCTCGCTGATCCCGCGCCGCATCTGAGGACCCAAGCCAATCTCGGCAATATCCTGCAATAATAGTGGCGCGCCGTTTTGAATAACGCCTAGAGGAATGTTGCCCAGATCTTGCTGGTTTTTAATATAGCCGGAGACGCGAACCATATATTCAGCTTCGGCCATCTCGATTACCGAGGCGCCAACTTCTTGATTGCCGCGCTTTATTGCCATCTCGACATGGGCCAGTGGAATACCGTAGGCGCGCAGTTTGTCTGGATTCACTGTAACCTGATACTGTTTCACCATGCCGCCAATGCTGGCCACTTCGGAGACGCCGGGTATGGTCTGCAGCTCATACTTTAAAAACCAGTCTTGCAGACTGCGCAGCTCGCCGATGTCGTGCTGGCCTGTGCGGTCGACCAATGCATAGAGGTAGACCCAACCCACGCCAGTGGCATCAGGGCCGAGTTGCGGTTTTGCCTCTGCGGGCAGCGCTGGCGCAACCTGGCTGAGATATTCGAGCACCCGGCTGCGCGCCCAATAGAGGTCTGTGGTCTGATCAAAGATTACATAGACATAGGAATCGCCAAAGAAGGAATAGCCGCGCACAGTCACCGCGCCGGGAACCGATAGCATGGCGCTGGTCAGCGGATAGGTCACCTGATCTTCAACTACCTGTGGTGCCTGACCAGCGTAACTGGTCTTAATAATCACCTGCACATCAGAGAGATCGGGAATCGCGTCCACTGGAGTCTGTTTTACCGAGTAGAGGCCGCCGGCAATGAGGATAAATGTGGCCAGTAATACCAGCAGGCGCTGTCTGATCGACCAGCAGATAATAGTGTTAATCATAGAGCTCTCCTTATTACTGATGCTGGCTGTGATCCATGGCGCTGTGATCCATGGCGCTGTGATCCAGAGCTTCTTGATCCATCACCTTATGACTCATTCCATCTGCAGCCTCGGGCGCTGACAGACGCATCAAGCCAGCATTTTTATTTGACTCTGAATCGAGTAAGAACTGTGCTGATATCACTACCTGATCCCCAGTCTCGATACCGGAGCGGATTTCGGCAAATTTTTCATTCAGATGGCCAAGCTGCACCGCCACCGATTTAAAGCCTCCGCCAGCCAGTGCCAGCACAACCCGATTCTCTGTGGCGGTGCGGATAACCGCGTCTTTTGGCACCAAGACACTTATCTCATGGGGCTTGGCTGCAATTTCAACCTCGGCAAACATATTTGGCTTCAGCTCGCCATTGCTGTTGGCTAGGCGGATACGCACGCGCAGAGTGCGGGTGGTTGAATCTAGAGCGGGGTAGATATAGTCAACCATGCCGCGCCAAATTTTTTGCGGATTGGAATCCACTTTAATACTGACTGCTGCACCCCTGTTGATTTGATCGGCCTGATGTTGAAATACCTGGGCTTCAATCCAGACTTCATCCAGCGCCGCAATCGACATCAATGTGGTTTCTGGCTTGATAAAAAAGCCTTCGCGAATACTGAGGTTGTGCAAGATGCCAGACTGCGGCGCGTAAAAAGTCACGGTCCGCTGCACCTGACGATTCTGGGCAAGTTGGCGAATAAAGTTGTCGTCGATATGGAAAACCTTGAGCCGGCTTTCTGAGGCTTCGATTAACTGCGCATTGCCACTGTTCAGGGCGAGCAAAAACTCTTTCTGCGCATTGACTATTTGCGGAGAGTAGAGCGCATAAAGGGGCTCGCCTTTCGCTATGGAACTGCCGCTTGAACGCGCATACAGTGTTTCGATCCAGCCTTCTGCACGCGAGTGGATATGCACTATGCGCTCTTCATCGTACTGCACATAGCCCACCGTGCTAATGTTTGAATGCATCCTGTCACGTCTCGCCGGAGCTGTGCGTACCGCCAAATTATTGATTAGTGCTGGACTGATAAAAACGCTACCCGTGTCAGCGGTTCCTGCATCGATAGCGGGCTCGCTGTAAACCGGAATAAGATCCATACCCATTGGCGATTTGCCGGGTTTGTCGCGCCTATAGTTGTCGTCCATAGGGGCTACCCAGTAAGCCGGCTTGTCGGGTTTGGCCTCAGCCGACAGCGATTGATCAGTCTTATTGAGTAGCAGTGCACTGAGTGCAGCGCCAATTAAACCGCCAACCAGTGCGGCGGCAACCTTATTAAATATTTTCATTGAGTGACTCCCGTAACATTGATGCTGTAACAGCAGAGCTCTGCGACGGACTGTCGCGTTGTGGGCTCTACTTGGACTATCAGCAGCTGCGAAACCTGAATTTCAGGCGCAACTATCCTGTCTTAGCTGGCAATGGGGGGTCTGAGTCGAGAGGGGCTGTCGGGCGCTAGGTGGGTTTGATTCCGGTGGGCAACAATGGCGGAGGGCTGTAGCTTGCCACTGAAAATTAATGCGGCGCTGGTCAGAGCGAGGTTATTACAGTTCAGCATGTCACATGAACTGGCATCGCAGCAGTCACAGGCCGGCGCGCTGCCAGATAAGTCGGCATTTGGATCCATGCTCTCTATAGAGTGGCCCATATTGTGACCACTGTGGTCGGAGATTTCAGTCGCAGGCTGTGCGTGATCCATGGAGCAGTCTGCGTTCACCGGCAATATCTGGGCAACAAAGATCAGCAGCAGTATATTGAATAACTGCTTAACGCCTGTGTATTTGCGCTTAGACCTGAGTGATTGCACCAGCACCTGACGTGTACCTACCTAGATGGTTCAATCTTCTAAGATACACTACATCGGCCGAAGTTCAACCTTTATACAACAGACTTTGTTGCATTGCGGCAGGCGCATGCCGTTTTATATTTAAGGTCTCTATTAAAGCAAAGGTCCGAGTAAGGCTCTAGATCCAGAGTGCTGAGTGGATCGTCATAAATCGCTTTGTACGCTATCCTGAGGTTCTCTGTGCCGACGCATTTGGCCAACCTCAATGAGGCAGTTGAGTAACCTGAGGCAACAATATGCAGGGTTTTCAAATACCTCAGTGAGCAATGGAGAATACTTTCTCGTTTGCTGAGTTAGGTGGTACATTGATACGTGATATTGAAATGCTAATAAAAATAAAAATAATCGAGGTATTCAATGACCGACCGATCTTTGCCTGAAGGGGCTCCTGCACAGTCGCCTGAATCAGCAGCTACTCCTGTATCCAATAGTTATCGTCGTTATGTATTGGTTCTGTTAACGCTAGTCTATGCGCTTAATTTTATTGACCGTCAGATTCTGGTTATCCTGCAAGAATCGATCAAAGTGGATATGGACCTGTCCGATTCTCAGCTCGGTCTGCTCACCGGTTTTGCCTTCGCCATCTTTTACGTCAGTGTGGGTATTCCGATTGCCCGCTGGGCCGATGTGGGCAACCGCCGCAACATTGTCTCTATGGCGATAGCTGTCTGGAGTGGTATGACCGCACTTTCTGGTTTTACCCAGAATTTCTGGCAGCTGCTGTTAGCGCGAATCGGTGTCGGTGTCGGCGAAGCCGGAGGCAGTCCTCCGTCACATTCGATGATTTCTGATTACTATCCGGTTGAGAAACGAGGCAGTGCGTTGTCGTTTTACTCCACCGGTGTCTATCTGGGCATCCTGTTTGGTTTTCTCATCGGCGGTTGGATTAACAGTGAGTTTGGTTGGCGCGTGGCCTTTTTTGTGGTCGGTGTGCCGGGCTTTTTGGTGGCACTATTAGTTCGTCTAACGATTCGCGAGCCGGTCCGTGGTGGTCTTGAGGGCCGAGCCCTAGAAGCGCCAGCAACCTTTGGCGAAACTCTGCGTGCACTAAAAAACTTTGGTTCTTTCAAATTGTTTGCCATTGCCGCTGGTCTCAATGCCTTTAGCAGCTATGGTATTGGCAACTTTACCCCCTCGTTTTTAATTCGCTCCCACGGTTTCACCAGTTTAGAGGTCGGCACCAGCTTGGCACTGATCACCGGTATAGGCGGCGCGCTGGGAACTTATATGGGCGGTGTCTTGGCCGATCGCTATGGTGCTAACGACAAGCGCTGGTATCTGTGGATCTCGGCAATTCCCGCAGCCTGCAGTGTGCCGTTGATGCTTACCGCGGTATTTATTGGCGATCCGAGATTGGCATTGGCCTTCTTGTTTTTTGCCACGATGCTGGGTGCCTTTTATCTGGGGCCAACCATTGCTATCTCACACACCCTAGTGAGCCCAAGTATGCGTGCCATGGCCTCGGCTATTCTGTTCTTTATTCTAAATCTTATCGGTTTGGGTTTAGGGCCGCTGGTTGTGGGTATGATCAGCGATATGCTGGCCCCCGCCTACGGCTCTGAGTCACTGCGTTATGCCTTGGGTATAGTCTCGTTTGTCAATTTGATCTCGGCGGCGTTCTTCTTTTTGGCAGCGCGTAAATTACTGGCGGATCTCAAGCTATGATAAATTTTCTCCGCAGTAAGGTGTTTTTTGCTGTTTTATTAGTTGCTGTGGTGAGCTTCTACAGTGTGGGAGCGGATCGCAATCCGCTGCCGGAATTTAGTAGTTACAGCGATGTGACGCAGAAAAAATTGGCCTTTTTTGACTATATGATGCCGCTGGTTTCTGCCGGCAATCAGTCGATTATTGAGCAGCGTGTAGACCTTCTGGAAATGGCCACTGACGCTGATCAACTGTCATTTTTTCAGCAGCGCAAGTTGCTGCAGTTGGCTGAACATTATGGCGTGGATACAGAGTCTGTAGAGAATCAGCAAATCATCGATCGATTATTACTCCGCGTTGCACCATTGCCGCCCTCATTGGTTCTCGCTCAGGCCGCCATAGAGTCGGCCTGGGGAACGTCGCGCTTTGCCCGTCAGGGAAATAATTTGTTTGGTCAGTGGTGCTATCAGAAAGGCTGTGGCCTGGTGCCTCTGCGACGTTCGGCAGAGAGCAAGCATGAGGTGGCCAAGTTTGATTCCGTCGCCGCTGCAGTGGAAGCCTATCTCCACAACCTCAATACTCATCGCGCCTATAAAGATTTGCGCATACTTCGCGCTGAGTTGAGCGCAGCTGAGGGCGGTGCTAATGGTCATCAGCTGGCACAGGCGCTGCTCTATTATTCCGAGCTGCGTCAGGTTTATGTGGACGAGGTGCAGGCGGTAATTAGAATAAATAAATTGCATGGCTACGACGAGCTTTAGTGAATAGCCACACTACTTAAAAAGAGCAGATTAAAATGAAAAAATATTTCGGTATTCTTGTTCTAGTCTCTTTGGTCGCCCTGAGTTTATTTCTTGCGTTCTTTCCGGCCATTTTAGATGAGCGGCAAAACGTTGTGGTTGAGCATCAGCCCTATGAGACTTCCCCCCAGGCTGAAGAGCTGCACAGCAGTTTACTGATTGGTGACTGGCATGCAGATAGCCTGTTATGGATGCGTAACTTAAGCGAAGAATATGACTACGGGCATTTGGATTTTCCGCGCATGCAGCAGGGCAATTTAGGGCTGCAGATGTTTACCACGGTGACCAAATCCCCCAATGGTCAAAACTACAAACGCAATAGTAGCGACGCCAACGATAATATCACCCTACTCGCCATGGCTCAGCGCTGGCCCACTGCAACCTGGACTAGCCTGGCTGAGCGCGCTCTGTTTCAGGCGGACAAACTGCATAAGTTGGCTGCCAATGATCCGGAAAACCTAATGCTGGTGCGATCGCGCATTGAGCTGGCGGAGTTTCTTCAGCGCCGCCAGAGCAATCCGACATTGATTGGCGGTCTGCTTGGCACCGAGGGCTCCCATGCTCTGGATGGGGATCTGGATAATATTCAGCGGTTGTACAATCAGGGTTTTCGAATGATGAGCCTGCAGCACTTTTTTGATAACAAGCTCGGTGGTTCACTGCATGGCACTAGTGGGGCAGGCTTAACCCAATTTGGTCGCGATGCAGTCAACAGAATGTTGGCTCTCGGGATTATGCTGGATGTGTCGCACTCCTCAGAGCAAGTGGTTGTCGATACACTGGCACTTAGCGATAAGCCGCTAATCGTCAGTCACACGGGTTTTCAGGGCCACTGTGATTCGCCGCGCAATATCAGCGATGGCCTTATGGAGCAGATCGCCGCTGCAGGTGGTTTGATCGCCGTGGGTTTTTGGGATGGTGCCATCTGTGGCAATAGTCCGGCTACCGTGGCCGAGGCGATTGTCTATGGCATTGGTCTAGTGGGTGAGGATCATATTGCTTTGGGTTCTGATTTTGATGGTTCGGTGACCACGTCTCTTGATGGCAGCGAGCTGGCTGCGATCACTCAGGCACTATTAAAAGCCAATCTCAATGAGCAGCAGATCCGCAAGGTGATGGGCGAGAACATGCTCGCCTACCTGCAGACCTATCTGCCCTGATTAACTGGCAAGCGGAATATTTAGTAGGTACTGGGCCACGGCGAACTGGGTCTCTGTATCGAGATAATTCTGCGCTGGCATCTGCGGATAATCCGGGTGGATTTTAATCGGCGCATTGATACTGCTAAAAGCACTCTCAGCATTACCCGAAACAATATTGAGTTCAATCACACCGTTGAGCTTGCCGAGGCCACAGATAAGATGTTTTTCTTGGGCCAAATTTATGTCATAGTCAAACCATGAAAAGTAGGGTCAATAATAGCCACTAAATTTACATTCGAGGGATACATTATGTTCAAGCTTTTCGCTTTTTCAAAAATTTTGTTGCTGGTTACATCGGCAATTTTTTCGATCTCGGCCTTTGCCGGCGGCCATTTACCCGGCGAAAAAGGAGCACACGACCACTCTGGCCAGCACCATGACCATGGCAGCATGCAGACTGCTATGACAGCGTCAGAGGCCAAGGTCTACTTTATTCAGCCTGACGACGGCCAGGTATTTAATAGCGCTGAGGTAAAAGTGGTTTTCGGGATAGAGGGAATGTTGGTGGCACCCGCGGGCACGGATACGCCTAATTCAGGTCATCACCATCTGTTAATTAATCTTGCAGAGATGCCTGATATGAGCATGCCACTGCCAGCGTCGGACAATATTCGTCACTTTGGTAAGGGGCAGACTGAGACAACCCTTAATCTAGCTCCGGGAACTCATCGCCTGCAGTTGTTGCTCGGTAATTATGCGCATATTCCCCACAATCCGCCGGTACTGTCTGACGTGATTGAAATTACTGTTAAGTAGACAGTGTAGGGATTAGATAGATAGCAAATAGACCGGATCAGGGCTGATCCGGTCTGATTTTAGACACAGACAATACGGTTTAAATAGCCCTATTTACCAAGCATCTTGGTAAATTCGCCACTCTCAATCAGCGCATTTAAATCACTGTTGCCGCCGATTAAAATACCGTCCACAAAGATCATCGGAAAGGATGGCCAGCCGGTCCACATCTTTAGGGCGTTGCGCCTGTACCACAGAGAAAAGTAACTGCCGTATTCTAAATAGGCATGTTCAGCACCCATAGCATCGAGAGTTTTTCGCGCTCTTTTTGGAGCTGGGTTTTGTGCCATACCGACCACGACAATTTTATTGTTGGCAATTGCCTGCTGAACCTCGAGAACTATATCGAGATTCTTGGTCGCAACAGTCTCCTGTATCGCCGGATGGATTTTGGCACTGTCGAGAATATGTCTGCTCATGATAAATCCTTATCTAAGTCTTATTAGTATTGTGTATCTCTATTTCTATTTTTTGACTTTGTCATAAACGCCAACCAGTTGTCGGCTCAATGCCAGCAGCTCACCATTGGGGTGATAAACTTTTGCTTCGGTGTGGGCATAGCCGCGATCCGCCTGGACTACCTCACAGTGATAATAGAGGTAATCGTCCGCTGCCAGCTCTGTTCTGGGCTGTATAAATTCGACATTCCAAGTAATCGAGCTAGTCGGTGCTGGCTGGCTTAACATGGGCATTACCGCCGGCGGCCAAGCATCAATCAGTGCCAGTATGGCACTGTCAGAAAACACCTCGGGGCGGTCTTCAAAACGCATCCAGCCACTTATTACAGCCTCATTGCTGCCGCTGTAGGGCATGGCGGTGCTGGTAAATCTGGTGTCTAAATATCTTACAAAGCCGGGCACTACGCCTTTTATAAAGGGCATTTTTATGCCTTCTTGGGGCATTTTTTCAAACTGTATCGGTGCCTCACTGAAGCGAATACTGGAAACTCGCTGACGACTGAAGCAGGCGACCACCTGAGTTTTCACCGCGCCGTTTTGCAACAGCTGGCCTTCGACCTGAATAACCGAGCGTCCTTCGGAAAGAATTTTATAGGTTAGCTCACAGAGCTCGCCCTCAATGGCGGCGCCGCAGAAATGAATATTGATGGTGCGCAGATCGCAGTCTTTGAGGCCGGTCTGAGTTTCTATATAGGTCAGTACCATGGCCGTAGTCAGGCCTCCAAAAACACTGCGTCCCTGGCCCCAACTGTCGTCAACAGTGAGTTCATTGGTGGTCTTGGCGAGCTCTTCGTAATAGGAGTAGTTCATTTGTTACCTTAATGGAGATAAAGCCGTCACTGTTATGTCAGTGATCTTAAAGCGAAATATTTTAGCCGAAGACTATAGCACTGCTAGAAAAATAAATGGCTCAATAAGTGACTACTCAGACAGGCGCAGCCATACTAGTATACGAGGCCAAATATCAACGCCTAATTATTCATTAGCGCTAAATTTTATAATGAGAGTCTAAACGTCATGACGGTTAATTTTACTGATAGCTTGCCGCTTCCCTGCGGCGCAACCATTCCCAATCGTTTTGCCAAAGCGGCCATGACCGAAGGTCTGGCTGGTGCCGATGGTGTGCCGGGAATCGAACTGGAAACGCTTTATGGTATTTGGAGTGATGGCGGTTCTGGTATGTTGCTGTCGGGCAATATTCAGATCGACCGCGACCATCTTGAGCGTCCCGGCAATGTGGTTGTTGACTGCCCACCTAGCGCTGAAATGCACCAGGCACTGTCACGTTGGGCCGCTGCAGCAACCCGCAATGGCAACCACTTTTGGGCACAAATTAGTCATGCAGGTCGCCAGACACAGAAAAATGTTAACCCTAATCCAAAGGCGCCTTCTGCAGTCAAGCTGGGCTTGCCCGGTGGTCAGTTTGGTGAACCGGTGGCTTTAACCATTGCTGAAATCGAAGAAATTGTGCGCCGCTTTGCAGTCTGTTCCGCAGCGGTAAAAGATGCCGGATTTACCGGGGTCCAGTTGCACGCAGCTCATGGTTATCTGCTCTCTCAGTTTCTCAGTCCAAGGAGTAACCAACGCACCGATAATTACGGTGGCAGTCTCGCCAATCGCGCCCGGGCACTGTTAGATACAGTAGCCGCCGTTCGCAAAGCCGTGGGTCCAGACTTCCCGGTGGCAGTGAAACTTAACAGCGCCGATTTTCAGAAAGGGGGTTTTGACTTTACTGAGAGCCTACAGGTGGTCGAGTGGTTGGAGCAGGCTGGTGTTGATCTGATCGAAATATCCGGCGGCACTTACGAGCAGCCTAAGCTGCTGGGGCTAGAAGGTATGGAAGCGGAAGAAAAGCAAGAGGTGGCTGAATCCACCATGGTTCGAGAAGCCTATTTTGTCGACTTTGCCCTGGCGATGCGCAAGCATGTCAAAGTACCACTGATGGTGACTGGTGGCTTTCGTCAGCGTCTGGCAATGCAACAGGCATTGGATAGCGGCGGTGCCGATTTGATTGGTTTGGGTCGCCCCATGTGCGTGATGACTGATGCACCAAACCAGCTGATTAATGGTTTGGCAGAACTGCCGCGCTACGAAAATGGGCTCTCGCTATTTCCCGCATGGCTGTCATTTTTACAGAGCTGGAAACCACTGCGCGCTATGGCTGCTTTTGCCACCCAGTACTGGTACTACAGCCAGATTGACGCCCTCGGCCGCAGCGGTCAGGCGAATCCATCTCTGAGCGTTTTTGCGGCCACTAAAGAGACCATGGCACTGCAGAAAAAACTTACCGCTAAATAACTTACCGCTAAATGACTATCAGCAGCAGATAAGGGGCCATATTTTGAGGTTGTTCATCTTTATTTTTTCTGCGTCCACCAAAAAGCGCACCAAGATAAAGTAAATATCCAGATCAAAGCGGTCATCGCTGGGGGTGGCCGACTGTTGGTCGCTCTTGGCTAAGTTCTCGGTTAAGTTCTCATTTAAGCCTTTATGTAAGTTCAACCCCATAGGCGCATCAGCCAGCTGATAGCCATGATCATAGAGATCTTCAATCAGGGTCAGCTTGGCAATATAGCGCCAGTTGTGGACCACATGAAAGGCCGCATGCTCTGGATCCTGCATATCCCGCTCTTCAATCAAAATCGGACCTGGATAAGGCCACATTTTTAGCTGATAGGTTTTCAGTGCGGCGCTGACCCGTTCGTTGTAGTTCTCTGGACTTTCCGCGCCATGACAGGCACCAAAACATTTTTTCAGCTGGGCACGAAAGCAGGGTTTTTGATTTGCTGATGTCGCTGCAGTGGCAGATTCTAGTCCGAGCAATTTATGGCAGAGAAAATAATGGTCGGCGAGTTTTTCAATTTGTTTAGATGCCTGACGCGGCGAGCGAAATAACCCAAAGCGTTCTTCGGCGCTATCTGACTCGTTGGCGGTTTCCAACTCAACCGCTTCGATGGCAATGCGCTGATAGCCATTGCGGTCTTCGTCGCAGCGATATTGATAGAGTTTTTTGGTTTTGCGCAGACGGCGGTTATACAGCGGGTGCAGCGCTTTGATCTGATTGCTCTCGCGAATCTGCGCACCTAGATCGGTGGGCGTTTTATCAAACTCTATATGGGCGAGCTTATTATTGATCTGCAGATCTTTGGGGTTGCTGTGATCTCCAGAAAAATGGCTCATCACTCGCGTGCGAATATTGACGCTCTTGCCTACATAGAGCAGTGCGCCATTGGCATCGTAAAAGTAATAGACCCCAGCGGAAGCGGGCAATTTTTTCAACGCGCTGGCTTTGAGTAATGGCGGCAGTGCCGGATTTTTTAGCAGGCTAGCGCAGGTGGCACTGATCTCTTCTTCGGAAAACAGCGCCGAGGATTTAAGAAAAAATCGCTGGATCATTTCCGCGTCATCCATTGCCCGATGACGATTTTCAATGGGCAGCTGAAAACGCTGAATAATCTGATCTAGCCCGTGGCGTTTAAACTGCGGGTAGAGGCTGCGACTGAATTTCACCGAGCACAGTGGCTTGGCGTTATAGCTGACACCAATGCGCTCAAATTCATTTTTTAGAAAACTGTAATCAAAGCGCGCATTGTGGGCCACCAGAGTACGGCCATCGAGATAGCCGAGCAGTTTGTCGGCCACCTGAGAAAATAACGGGGCACCGCGCAAATTGCTCGGGGCTATGCCGGTGAGCTTTTGAATAAACGGTGGCAGCATGGTTTCTGGGTCGATAAAAGACTGCCAGCGCTCAATCACTTCACCCTGTTCAATAATCACCAGACCAATTTCAATAATCCGGTGATGAGTCGCCTTGCCGCCGGTGGTCTCGAGATCGAGCAAGACCATTTTTTCCGGAAAGCCAGCTGATAAAGCTGCAGGTGTAGGGGTTTCTTCATCCAACCAATTTAATTGCATTTAATAAGATCACTATTCTGTCACTCAGCGACAAAACCCTTCCAATTTCTCATGTATTCAACAAAGGTATCACTCAGCCCTTCGCTGCGTAAATGCTCTGGCGAAACCGGATTCGCCACTGGTGTGAAATCGCCATCGGCTTGCATCTGCAACGGGTAGTCGTGGTGCAAAATTGCGCCGCGACCCAAGAGGATAAAATCGATATCTGTTGCCATGGCCCGACGAATTTCGTCTGGTGTGCGCAGTT
This sequence comes from Gammaproteobacteria bacterium MOLA455, assembly GCA_000511875.1. GTDB lineage: Bacteria > Pseudomonadota > Gammaproteobacteria > Pseudomonadales > Porticoccaceae > HTCC2207. Next base: position 1,331,454 of record AZIN01000001.1, on the reverse strand, counting down.
TGCCGGCTATGCCCAGGGCAATATCGCCACGCTCGAGAGCGGTGAAATAGGACAGCAGGGAACGGCCCTTGAACTGTTCTTCTATCGGCTCTTTGAACACATCCCACAGGGACATATCGAGAAAGTCGATTTTGCCATCACTGAGAATTGTCTGCGTAAAGGCAAGCATATCGGCGAGTTCCACATCGAAGCGTTCCGGCGACAGGCGCAGGCCAAGAATAAAGCCAGGGCTACAGCGTGCTCGTATACCGTCGATGATATCGCGAATCAGTCGTCCGCGATTTTCCAAGCTACCGCCGTACTGGTCTTCCCGCTGATTGGTGGTGCCACTTAAAAATTGAGCCAGAATGTAACCGTGGGCACCGTGTAGTTCGACCCCCTCAAAGCCGGCCTTTTCAGCGCGCTCGGCTGCGGCAATAAAGTCGTCGCTCAGCTGCTCCACTTCTTCGGTGGTCATGGCGCGGGCGCCAGTCTCTTCGTGGTCCGATGGGCAGCGGGGTGGCTCACCAATCAAGTCTACGGGGGAGCGCATGCCGGCGTGATGGAGTTGCACTAGGGAAACACTGTTATGTTGTTTAATACCATTGGCAAGACGGGTTAGACCGTCGAGGTGGTGATCGGAAAAAATACCCAGCTGACCGGGAAACCCCTGCCCTACAGCTTGCACATGCGCTGCGCAGGTCATGGTTAGCGAGAAACCACCCTCGGCGCGCTTGGTCAACCAGTGATATTCGTCATCGGATAGAGTGCCATCAACATGACTCTGGGAGTTGGTCAGTGGCGCTAAAATAAAGCGGTTTTTCAGTGTTGCGCCAGAGGGCAGCTTAAGTGGCTGGAAAATGTCGGTCATAGAATTCATCTTATTATGTACGAATTTACTGATGGCTTAATTTGACCCCGTGAACATCGCCGCGGGGCACTTACTGGCTTACTGAATTTTCATTTCGCGATCACTATACAGGGTTATTTAGCGAGGTTACTTTTCTGGCTTACTCTCCAGGTCGATAGCGTCGGTTAATTTTATCCTTACGCAACTCTGGATCAAATAGCGGATCGTGCAAAATCTCCGCGGCATAGTCCTCGGCTTGATCTGCGTAGTGGGGAGATGCTGTATCCAGGGTTGCCGCACCAAACTGATGCACACCACGAATCTTCTGCACGCCTTCTGCGTCCCAAGAGACAAAGTAGTAGAGACCATCACCGGCTATATTGGTTTGAAAGCCGTCCTCCTCTATACCCAGAGCATAAATCGCGCGCAATGTATCTGGGCCACCGCCTACTGGCAGGTTGAGGTCGCCGCGCACATGGCGGTTAATATCACCCCAGAGTGGATCTATACGACCTGTGGCGGCCATCAGTCTGTCGGCACAGTAATAGAAGGCTTCGGCCACATCAGGTGTCGGCTCGCCCTTTTGCTCGGCCAGCCATTCGGCACCGATCACACAGGTGGACATGGCCGCACCGCGATTTTCAATATCAGTGGATAGATCCCAGTCGCGAATCGTAGCCTGAGCATCTCTGTAGTATTGCTCGTCAGAATTAGCCAGAGGCAGGTTGATGGCCCCTTGCAGGAAACCCACGGCCCGAGAATTGGGACTGTATTTTTTGTCGTGCTTAATCTGGGAGAACTCCTCCTCAGAGATTGGACTGAGCTCGGCAAACATCTCCAAGCCGCGCACTGCGCGATTGGTCATGCGTGTGGGGAAGCCATCTTCCAGACGATAGTCGGCTATCTTCGGATTGCTGCCTTCTGCAGAGATAAAGAACGGGCTCTGATTGGCGCTGTGAATCCAGCCAGACTCGGGATTAATCACCTGAGGTAGCTCGTCGAAAGGCATGTAGTTCTGCCATATCAGGCTGCTGTCGTCGCCGGGCAGATACTGGCTCCAGTCGTAACCTGCAACTCGGACGGGCGTCAGGGAGTTGTGGACAAACATAATATTGCTGTCGCGGTCGGCGTAGACAAAGTTAAAACTAGCAAAGCTATGGATACGCAGGGCATCGCGCCACTGCTCGAGGTTTTGCGCTTTGCTCATGGCCAGCCACTGCTCTACTTGACGCATCTTACCCATGCCCGCATAGCGAATGGCGTAGGTGCCGTGATCAGTTTGCAGCACTGGACCATGGGCTGAACGCAGGCCTAGCTCGGTGGCCGTCCAGGGTAGGAAGCCCCATAACTTAACCTTAATCTCCAGCTCGGTGGCTTCAAGGTTGTGCCACTGGCCATCCATGCGATAGCGCAGTGGATCTTCAGGGTCTATATCCAGCACATAGACATCCACCAGATCCGGTTTGTTAACTGTCGCGCCCCAGGCAATATGTTCGTTAAAGCCGACACCTATGGTGGCGCTGCCGGGAAATAGTCCACCCATGGCATTTAAGCCCTCGCCACTTTGTATATGCGCCTCGTACCAGGCCACAGGTCCTGTGGCGGGTTGGTGGGAGTTAATCGCTATACGCGTTGCGCCGTCGGTGCTGTTGGCCGGTGAAATGGCTGAGGCGTTGGAGCCTATGGGTAAATTATTATAGGTTACACCATTGGCGGTGCTGATGGGCTGTTGGCGCTCGCTGCTCATCACTTCCTTTAAAACGCCGTCAAAGCCGTAGAAGAGGATATGGCGGAACATATAGCCGGCGACAATATCTTTCCCTGTAATCGGCAGCTCGGCCACGGCTCGCTCTGGGTTGATGGCAGCATAGTAATTTAGGCCATCGGCATAGGCTTCTATATAGGCGCGAATCTCAGCGGACAGCTCGGTCTCGTAGCGGGCATCAATGTCCTCCCAGATACCCAGCCACTTAACCAAAAAATCGGTGATAGCAGAGTCGGGGCCCTTGGTTTTGGCCGCGGTGCCGCGATAAAAATCGATGGTGTCGTAAACCAGCTCCCAGTTGTCCTCTGCCTGGGCGTAGGCAAAGCCAAAGGCGGCATCCACATCGCGCTCGCCAATCACATGGGGCACGCCGCGGATATCGCGCTCAATAACTACATTATATTTGTCGCCCAGGTTTTGATAATCGGCGGCTGGAAATTTCTCTGCACAGCCTGTTGCGAGCAGTGCTAGAGATGCTATTAATGAGGCGCCGAATAGTTTGGAAGGCAGTGACATTTTGGGTTTTCCCCTCTTATTATTTTTATTCTTGATAAGGGTTTTACGCTGTCGCTTTGGAGTGCGATCAACAAGGGGTATTGTGCGCGCTTTTTATTGGCGAGGATAGACTACCCGAACAATTGCAATTGGAAAACTGTTTGACGTTAATAAGGCCGCAGAATTGCGCGGGGCCAATGCAGAAGGCGCCATATAGGACGCCCTATAAAGAGGTTAGCTCCTAAGCGGCCTGAGGCTCGTCTGCAACAATCTCTTCCTCCACGTGCAGCACCGTACCCACAGGCACTGTGGCCGCCTGTAACGTACTCTGAACCTTGTACTCCGCAGGCAATGCGGGAATCGTCAGCACCCGCCAGATACTAATACCGCCAAGTAATAGCAAGCAGGAAGCGAGCAGAATAAAGAACGACTGCAAGCCAAAGATCTCAAGCCAGAACACTGCAGTTATAGGTCCCGTCACCGAGGTCAATCCGGCGATCAAAATTACCGTGCCGCTGGCGGGTATAATTTCTCTCGGGCGCAGGTGATCATTGGTCAGTGCAACCACCAGGGAGTACAGAGACAGCGAGAAACCGCCAAACAAAAAGGTCAGGAGATAGAGTCGCCCCGATGCCTGGGTTTCAAAGCTGATGATCACCGCCACCACCACGGCGGCTAGGCAGGAATGGCCTATAACCCAGCGCCGATCTATGGCGTCGGAGAGTTTGCCCAGTGGCCAGGGGAAGAGCATACCGCCGGCCATCAAGGCGCCCATAAAGTTGGCCACTTCAGCAATACTAAAGCCGAGTTTGGTGGCATACACCGCACCCATACCAAAGAGAATACTCGATACCCACTGACAGAGAACAATGCCCGTCACACCCATAGGCGTGCGATGCCAGAGGTGACCGATGCTGACGCGATCGGTTTCGTCTGGTGGCGGGGTGGCAATAACTGAGAGCAGGATCGGCACCGCTGCAACACTGACCATTACCGAGATTAAGATAAACAGCTCAAAGCCCGCGGGGCTGGCCAGGTTGAGCATAAACTGCCCGGCACAAATACCCGACAACAGAATGGCGGTATAAATAGCCAGTATCTGTCCGCGGTTGGTATTGGTTGAGGCCTGATTGAGCCAGCTCTCGGCGACCACAAAAATAGTCGAGAAGGCAAAGCCGGTAAGCAGGCGCATCAGTGCCCAGGCCCATGGCTCGATATAGAGTGCGTGTACCAGAATGGTCACCGAGGCCACTGCGGAGAGGGCGGCAAAAATGCGGATATGCCCAACCCGCTCAATCAGCGCAGGCGTCAGCCGTGAACCAATCATATAACCGGCGAAATAGCAGGACATCAGCAGGGCGATTAGAAAGTCATCAAAGCCCTCAAGTTCTGCGCGAATACCCAGTAAACTATTCTGCACGCCCACGGCGAGACCAATCAGAGCCAGTCCGATAAACAGTGGCCAGAGGTTGATCATAGTGCGTATAGGCATTGGCGAATTTGTCCAATTAATGGGCTGCTTAAATTTTTGCCACAGTACTCCTAAAGTTAAAAAACGCAAAGCATCTTTTGCACTAAAATAGGCCTATAATCGCGTTTTTTATGGCAGCTGATTGCCTGTATAAAAGGGACGCCTTTAAAAGCGCTTAAAAAATATGTCTGTGGTTGAATCTAGCTCAGTTGAAAAACATATCCGCGCCTGGTTACAGAGCTTTATTGTGGAACTTAACCTCTGCCCTTTTGCCCGCCCGCTAATCGCCGATCCGGCACTGCGCATCAACGTTTGCGAGGCCAATAATATTGAGCAACTGCACTATGCCTTTCTCGCCGAACTGGATTTGATTCAGCAGAGCAGTGAGGGCGAGATTGCCACCAGCCTATTCGTCATGCCCAATATATTACACAGTTTTGAAGACTACTTAGACTTTCTCGGCGACGCCGAAGCCATGTTGCAAGAGTTAGCCCTCGACAGCACATTTCAGCTGGCCAGTTTTCATCCCCAGTATCTGTTTGATGGCGAAGACAAAAATAGCGCCAGCCACTTCAGCAATCGTTCGCCCTATCCACTGATTCATTTTTTACGCGAAGAGATGGTCACCGCCGCGCTGAAAAATATTGAGATGCCTCAGCAGATTCCCGAGCGCAATATTGCCCTCTTAGAAGGCATGGGTCGCGAGACCGTCGCAGCCCGCTTGAATGCGTTAACTAGCGACGAGAGAAAATGAAAAATTCTGATGTGATCATTGTTGGCGGCGGCGCTGCCGGACTGTTTTGCGCCTTTACAGCTGCCCAGCGGGGTCAGTCCGTTTTGGTCCTCGACAGCAGCAACAAAGTCGGCAAAAAAATTCTTATGTCTGGGGGTGGCCGCTGCAATTTTACCAACCTCGATATCACGCCTGAAAACTATCTCTGCAATAACCCGCACTTCTGTATCTCTGCCCTCAATCGTTACAACCAGTGGCAGTTTATCGAGCTGGTCGAGAGCCATGGCATCGCCTATCACGAGCGCAAACACGGCGAACTGTTTTGCAATGAGTCGGCCAAAGATATTCTCACCATGCTCCTCGAGGAATGTCAGCAGGCTGGTGTGGTGATTAAAACCAAATGCGAGATTAAATCTGTAACGGCTGCCGATCAAGCTGGTGAGCCCGGTGATAAAGAGGGCCACAGATATAGCCTGCAAACCTCCATCGGTGCGTACCATTGCAAGTCTCTGGTGATCGCCACCGGGGGCCTGTCGATCCCCACCATGGGCGCCAGCGGTTTCGGTTATGAAATCGCCGAGCAGTTTGGCTTGAGCCTGCTGCCGCGTACTGCGGGTCTTGTTCCCTTTACCTTCAGTGATGGCATCAAGCAGATTTCAGACACCCTCTCCGGGCTGGCAGTGGATGTAGATATGTCGGTCAACGGCGTCAGCTTCCGCGAGAATATGCTCTTTACCCACCGCGGTATCAGCGGTCCTGCTGCACTCCAGTTATCCAGCTACTGGAAACCGGGGCAGAGCATCACAGTGAATTTATTACCCGACGAAGATGCCTGCGAACTGTTGCTCGGATACAAAAAGACCAGCGCCAAGAGTCTGCTGCGCAATCTGTTATCTCAGCATCTCTCAAAAGGTCTGGTCTTGGCGTTGCAAGCGTTGCACTGGCCCAAATATGCCGAAACCGCCATGGCAGAAATTCCCGATGCGCAATTATTGGCCGTTGCCCAGCAGCTCTCGGGTTGGCAGCTAAAACCCTCAGGTACCGAAGGTTATCGCACAGCTGAAGTCACCCTTTGCGGTGTAGACACCGATCAGCTGTCGTCAAAAACCATGGAATGTAAAACCCAGCCGGGGCTGTATTTTGTCGGTGAAGTGGTGGATGTGACTGGCCATCTGGGGGGCTACAACTTCCAGTGGGCCTGGGCCTCAGGCTATGCGGCGGGGCAGTACGTTTAGTCTGTAGCTAACAGCCCGCAGACAATAGCCAGGTGCTACTTGCGATTAGCCTTAGCCTTGCGACGGCGCGCCGCAACTTTTTCCAAGCGCAACTTTTCCCGTTCTTCCTTCTCCGCTCTCAACACCTGGACCTGCAGCATCTCAACATCAATAATCTCCGGTGTCTCGAAGCTTACATTGCCCAGTGTTCCAGCCCGAAGCTCATTGACAAAAATTGTTGAAACTCGCTCTAGATCCACCTGGCCGCGACTGCGCAGACAACCTCGCTGAGCACCAATAATCTCCAGTAACTCAATCTCACTGCGTGGCAGCGTCTCAAATTTAAAGCGCTTTTGCAGCAACTCAGGGTATTTTTCCAAGAGGAATTCGGCAGCAAAGAACGCCACATCCTCATAGCTCACCGCCGTATTGCGAATCGCTCCAGTAGTGGCCAATCGATAGCTGCCATTGGGATTTTCGATCTTCGGCCAGAGGATTCCCGGCGTATCCAGCAGCATAATGCCGTTGCGCAGATTGATTCGCTGCTGCCCCTTGGTCACCGCAGGTTCATTACCAGTCTTGGCCATATGGCGGCCAGCGAGACAGTTGATCAGCGACGACTTGCCCACGTTAGGGATGCCAGTAACCATCACCAGAGTATTGCGACCCTCTTTTTGCGGGCAGAGAGTATTAATCAGATCAATCACCTGCTTCGCTGGATCAAAGTGCTGCAGGTCCAGCGCCAAGGTCTTAGTATTGTCCTGCTGCTCATAGTACTCCTGCCACACTTTCGTGATCTCAGGGTCGGCCAGATCGCACTTGTTGAGGATTTTGATCGAAGGCTTCTCAGTGACTAGATCCTGAATAAATGGATTAGAGCTGCTGAAAGGAATTCTCGCGTCGAGCACCTCAATCACCAGATTGACCAATGGCAATGACTCGATCATCTCGTTGCTGGCCTTGCGCATATGGCCGGGGTACCAATGTATCGACATTTTGGGGTTCTCTGGAGTTTGATCAGCTTGTTCGGTGCCGAAGGCACTGATGGAAGCATTTTCAGGGGCGCGACGGATAAAAGCAAACCTCTGTGGGGATTCATTACTCTAGGCTCTGACTTGTAATCCCCCTATTTCTCACTGGAGCAGTAAGTAGACACTGTTAGGCCGCGCAGAGTAGCTGTCGTGGCAGGTTCGGAAGTAATAGGCGCAGGCAAAATTATTAAGAAATATGCGCTATTACTGCGCTAGGCCTACAGGCGTTTCACGCAGTTACTATATTGAATGCCTACCCAATAGTTATGTAATAAAGAAGTTTAACGTCTAAATCACATAGATTAGCGTAGGTCTATGATTAAAAGACAGATAGAAAAAGAGCTCCATGCACTTCTGGCTGAATAGATTTTCGTTAAAAACTAACCCTGTTATCCAGCCTTTTCTTGTTTTCGCTCAGAGTCCTTTTTATCTCCAGCGGCCCTGGTACAGGCCAAGGATCGCCTAAAGCAATAGCCAATCATCCCGGGCAATTCGAGCTTGCTGCCAATCTACCCTGTAGCCAAAACAAACTCCCTCGCAGACAGTCGGTGATACACTTTCCCACTGCATCCACCCTGATACCCAAACAACTATGAAAGACTGCAACCAATGTGGAAAGTGCTGTATCAAATACGGCGACGGCGCGCTCTCTGCCACAGCGGCCGAAATCGATATGTGGCAACTGTTTGAGCCGCATATTTATGAATATGTAAAAGACAACGAGATCTGGTTTTCCCCAGACACCGGACTACAGCTGACCCGCTGCCCTTTTCTTACGATTGAGCCGGGCCAGGGCAACGAAAAATATACTTGCTCTATCTACCAAAGCCGACCTGAAGACTGCAGGCATTACCCAAGCAATATTGCCGAAATGGTTCGTGATGAATGCGAGATGATTGAGGTGAAGGATTTAGACGACTTTAAAAAGGCGCAGTCTAAACTGGATGATCTGATGGAGGATAGTCGGCCGAGAAGGCAGTGAAGCTTTTAGATTTGTGGCAGTTGCGAGCCAATCCAAGGTGTAACAGTTTCTACTTATTGCTCCAGTGGGAAAGGGGGAGATTACAATATCTTTGGTCAGTGTCCGTCCTAGCGCAATTTCTCCAGCGTAAAACTCAGATTCGTCTCACCCGAATCCCAAGTCACTTCCCCATCCTGCACGCTAATCTGCACATCCATATTCCGCTGCACTAGTTTGGATAGAATCTCAGTCGTCTCTGTGTCTATATGAAAAACACTAATATTTTTAAAGCGCGCTAGGGGAGTTTGCATCTGCTTCCACCACATCTCAGCGGATCCGCTGCCGTAGGTGTAGACCATGACTTGCTGTGATCTGCCGCTGGCTTTTTTGAGGCGTTTTTCGCTCGGTAGGCCCAGTTCGATCCACAGCTCTATATCGTCGGTGAGGTTTTTTTGCCAGAGGTCGGGTTCGTCGTCGGTGCTGAGGCCTTTGGTGAAGCTGAGGGTTGCGCTAGCTTGCAGGGCGAAGACTAGGAGGCGAACCATTAGCCGTTCGTCGGTTTCGGAGGGGTGTTGGGCTAGGGTGAGGCTGTGCTGTTGGTAGTAGTGGCGGTCCATGTCGATGACATTGAGTTCTGCTTTGCAAATGCGTGCGCTGAGTGCCATGGGGGTACGACCTTTTGCCTAATGGTTAGCGCGCCAGTGTAGCCTATGTCTGGGGTCTTTGGTGCGCTGTCATTGGCTGCTAGAAGCCGTCGTCTTCTTGGGTGACTTCGACGCTGACATAATCGCCTTGGACCTCGGTTTGAATGAGGATGGGGCGGCAGCAGACGGAGCAGTCTTCGGTGTAGAGTTGGGATTCTGAGGGGTCGACTAGAACGGTGATGCTCTCCCAGCAGAAGGGGCAGGTGATCTGTTTTTCGTGGAGTTGAAAGTGCATGGGCTGCTCTGATTACCTTCTACTGGTGATTCAATCTATCCAGCTATTTCTTTCCCGCTAATTCAATCCCGCTAGTCGAGATCTTTTAGCGGGTGCTGATCGGCCGGCCAAGGGCTGGTAAAAAACGGTTCGATCATATCGCTGTTGATGTCTTCAATACGGGCTGGATTCCAGGCTGGACTGTTGTCTTTGTCCACGGCTAGGGCGCGGATGCCTTCTACGGTTTCACTACTAGTGCCGCTGCGGCCCAGATGTTCTGTGTGGAAGCAGTGGTGAACTATGTTGCGTTCCATGCGCAGGTCGTCGGCCATGCTCAGTTGGCGGCCGCGGCGGATCTGTTCGAGGCTGACGTGGAGCATGAGCGGAGAGCGTTGGCGGAGGCAGGCTAATGTCTGTGCTGCCCACTCACCTTGAGCCTGTTCTAGGGCATTGATTATGTCCGTCACGCTGGGTAGCGCAAAAATTGTGTCGATTTGCGGGTCTTGCCAGGCGGGTGTGCTGACCGGTGAGGGTAGGCTGACCAGATCGGAGAGTTGCTCGAAGCGCTGTGTCGCACTGAGCTGGGTGTTGGCGGTGAGGCTGGCCCAAAGCTCGGGCATGGAGTCGCTAGCAACTAGGCCGTCGGCAAGATCTGCTGCCAGGGCGTCGCTGCCAATTAACATCTGACCGGTGAGGCCAAGGTATTCACCTAGGTGACCTGGGGTGCGGCTGAGGAAGAAGCCGCCGCCGACATCGGGGAATAGGCCAATATTGGTTTCCGGCATGGCCATCTTGGTGCGCTCGCTAACGATGCGCAGATCGGCGCCCTGTGCCAAGCCCATGCCGCCGCCCATGATTACGCCGTCCATAAAGGCAGCATAGGGTTTGGGGTAGCTGTAAAGCAGGTTGTTGAGGCTGTATTCTGCGGTGAAGAAGTCCTCCAGCGTGGGATCTTGGGCGATGGCGGCGTCGTGGAAGAAGCGGATGTCGCCGCCGGCACAGAAAGCGCCAAATACGCCGCGTTTGTTGCTGCCGCGGATGGCTACGACGTCAACATTGGGATCGTCGCGCCAGTCTGTGAACAGGTTGGTGAGGTCGATGACCATCTGCAGTGAGAGAGCATTTAGTGCTTCGGGGCGGTCTAGAGTGATTAGGCCGACCCCGGCAACGATCTCGCTTTGAATTTGGCTCAAGGTAGTTCTCCTGGCGATGCTTTTAACGCCTCACTAATTCCATTAAAAGCAGTAAAAACAAAACCGCCCAATAGTGACCTATTGAGCGGCTAGATAAAATTTAGCAGTTGCTAGTTTAAACGGTTGTTAAATCCGCAGCTAGCTCTGTTTTGACTGCTTATTTGATGACTTTTTACCCTTACAGCAGAGCGGCTGTCTGCAGTTTTTTAAGGTTTTTGCTGCCAGTTAAAAACATTGCCCAGCAGAGTTGTTCCCTGAGGATTTCAATCTTCTCAAGCACCGCTTCGGTAGACTCCAGAGCGGGCTCTAAAAAGGGTTGAGCCAACGCGCTCATATTGGCGCCGAGACGCAGGCTACGGGCAATATCTAATCCATTGCGCAGGCCGCCAGAGGCAATTACACCGAGCTGGCTGGATTGACTGCGGACTCTTGGAATCAACTGTGCAGTGTTCATCCCCCAGTCGAGAAAGGGTTCGGCAATTTGTTGTTCGCGAGTTTGTTCAATGCGGGCACTTTCGATGCTGGCCCAGCTGGTGCCGCCGCGGCCGGCAATCTCGATCCAGCTGACGCCAACGTCTATCAAGCGCTGAGCAGAGGTGGGGCCTATACCAGAGCCCACTTCTTTGACAATCACGGGTACGCTAAGAGTGGCGCAACACTCCTCGATGGCGTCGAGCACACCGCGCCAATCGCGATCGCCTTTGGGTTGCACTAGTTCTTGCAGGGGGTTGAGGTGGATGATCATGGCGTTAGCTTCAACGCTGTCTACCGCGCGCTGTGCGAATTCAACACCATGCTGCAGCAATTGGGTGCCGCCAATATTGCCCAATAAATTTGCCTTGGGTGCCCAGCGACGCAGATTTTGAACTAGACCGTCTTCCAGTGCTCCGCGCTGTGAGCCCAGTGCCATTAGTATCTGGGCCTGTTCCGCGGCTTCTGCCAGGTGACGATTGATGGTTTCGCCATGCTCACAGCCGCCGGTCATGGCGCCAATAATTAGTGGTGTAGAGCAGTATTGATTGAAAAATACTGTTGAGCAGTCAACTTCACTTACCAGTAGTTCGGGCAAAGCATTGTGTTCAAATTGAACAAGGTCAAAGCCCGCCGATGTTGCGGCTTGGTGCTCGGCTTGCAGTGCCAGATTAATATGGTCGGCTTTGCGTTGGCTGGTTTCAGTCATGTTGTCGCTCTTGTTCTTGTTCTTGGTCGCCGTGAATAAAATCCACCAGCAGCATATGAGGCACTGTGAGTGCGGCGAGGCCGATAAAGGTCAGCTGCACAAGCGCTGGGGTTATAGGGCTTACGGATGTCGGATAACTGTTGGTCTGCAATGCAAAATAAATCCCTGCTGCTGCGTAGGCCAACAGGCTGTAGGCGATGGCTTCACGGGCGCTGCGTTGACGTTGCTCCGGGGCAATGCTGCGCCAGATACGCTGCATATGACTGCGGCTGTGCCAGAGACAAAAATACAGAGCAAAGCTCACTAGGGGTGGCAGCAGGTAGGCCAGTGCAAGCAGTACTGCCAAGCTGAGTAGCGACCTGCGCCAGCGCGGTTGGTAAACACTGTAGATTAGGTAGGCAAATAGAGTGGCAGCCCAGGGTAAAGTTAGTTGGTCAATGTGATTGAGTAGCCAGAGGCTATTCTCGGCTCCCACTAATGTCGCAAACAACGGCTCTACATCGGTAGTTTGGAAAACTGGTATGGCGATAATCACCAAGCCGCCATGAGCCATCAGGGGAAGCCAGGCGGCTTTCGACGAGGGCGGGCTGATATGACGGATGTCGCTGCTGCCAAAGTGTAGCGCCGAGATGGCGAGAAAAAAGATCAAGCTTGGTAGCGGGTAGAGCCACCAGAGACCGGCGACGCTTGCTGCCAGCACTAAATAAATAATATGAAATAACATCCATGGCAGCATGCCGCTGGGCCATCCGACATGTCTCGCTACTGCGCCATCGAGACCACCATGGGGCACGCCTATCAATAGGATCGCAGCAATCGCCACAAGCGATGCATTGGACAAGAGTGCTATCTCAGACATTTTTTTGCTGCCGCAATAGCTGCTTGGAGATGCGTTTCACGCTTTTTTTCACAGCTTGTTTGAGCGTTTCTTTTACAAAAGGCCCTTTAGGCATGGCGGCTATCACTCGCAACCAATCGCTGGCTGTTGCTTGACCGAGCATAAAGCGCGCAAATTGATCGCCATTTAATGCATGGGCCATTTTCATATACAGTGATACGGCGAGATCCGGGCGGCTCTGTAGCACGCCATTAAAAATACTATCCATAGCGGTGAGGTAGCTAGATATAGGGCTCGGAACGAGCATATGGCCCTGAGCAATGCCCGCAGCCAGTTGACTTATCTGCTGTTGGATATGCTGAAAGGCATAACCTGAAGAACGCCGAACTGCGCCGCTCGCTGCGCCAATAGTGGCGATCAGTGGCTTTGGCTCCGGAGAGGTTGGCGATGCTGCAGGATGCGTTTCGGACCTCAGTGTATCCATGGGAATTACACCTACTTCCTCACAGATAAACTCATCGATTTCAATATTATTGTCTCGCAGCCAACCTTTGATGGCATCACGATACCAGTCTTGAGTTTCTATTCTGCCCGAAATTAATGTGGATTCGATCAATAGGTGATGGTCAGAGAACGGCAGAGCATAAATAAAGTGCAATCCCCTTGACTGATCCACACGAAAATCCATCAGGGTGGCTATGTCAGGCTCTTTGATCGGCTCTTTGGTCGTGACCTGCCAGCCGAGAAAATGCTGCCTCAAATCACCATAGGCGACTTTAGGTGGGCGGCTGTCATAGACGGTCTTGGCGCTGTAGCGGCTCTGCTCAGTTTCGATAATGGTTTCGTGCTGCTGTGGGTGCAGTGCTTTAACCGAGTCTTCGATTAAACTTACGGGTTCACGCAACTGTGCGGCGCAGTCGACAAGATAATCTGCAGAGCTCAGACTTAGGTAGCTGAATTGATTGCTGCTATGTACCACTCGACTGGTTTCATCGATCAACTGCCAGCGGCGCCAGCGACCCTTTATTGAATGGGTTAGTTGGTCAGATTGCTGATCTAGGGCCCAGAGTGCCCAGCTGCAGTCGCGCTGTCGCATGGGTTGCGGCTCAATAACCACTGTGCTCGGCGGGTTATCATGGGCTGCGAGCTGCGCAGCTAAGGTTAACCCAGCATTGCCGCCGCCAATAATGGCGATATCAAACTCAGTCGACACCGGCTAATCCTTTTAGGTTTTGGTGTAAATTGGCCTCATGCGTCGGCACTTCTTTCAACCCCATTCCCGAAAGTAGATCGCCCAGGCTGGTAATACTCAGGCGCGCTTTGGTGATGTTGTTCACTACAGTGCGGCCACACCACCACTGCAGTCCACCGCGTTTAAGCTGATGGCCAATCTGCCGGTAGACACGCAGAGCGACAATAATTGAGAACCTGCTGCGCCAGGGCAAAAGGTGAATGCCTATTAGGGCGCTGGCGTAATATTTATCTGCTAACTCTAACAGCTGATTGATGGCCGCGGCCACCGGCAAATGGCAGTCATTGGCGGCGTTGGCAATGGTCTTCGGACTCAGTGTCACATCAAACCAGCTGGCGGGAAGATAGCGACGATCCATCTTGGCATCTTCGAGTACATCTCTAGCAATATTGGTCAGCTGCATAGCAACCCCCAAATCAATGGCAAAGGCATCGGCGCGAGCATGTTGGCAGTTTAGCACCCGACACATCATCAGCCCCACTGTGCCAGCCACAGCGTGGCAGTAGCGCAGCAGTTCGGCTTCGGTTTCAAGTGCGGTGGGGTGTTGATCCCGGAGCATGCCGTCGAGTAGTTCAGCAGCGGCCTCAAGGGGAATGTTGGCTTCTGCGGCTAGGGTAGTAAAAGCCTCAAGTTCGGAGATAGTTGATACGGCGGGGTGCTGAGGATCGGTTAAACCAGCGCGAATATCTTCGAGAGAGTCCAGTCGGTCCGGTAGATCACCGTCTGCTAGGTCGTCGACAAAGCGGCAGAACTGGTAGAGACGTGCGGCGCGGTCGGCTAACTCAGAGCCGAGAAACAGGCTGGCCCAATAGAACGATTTACCATTCCGAGCGAGAACCTGTTTGGCCTTGGCGTTTTGCATAGGTTATCCGCCAGAACCTACCTCGACCCCGGTCAATAGTTCTTCAACCACCTTGGCTGAGCTGACTACGCCGGGCAATCCAGCGCCCGGGTGAGTGCCGGCGCCGACAAAGTAAAGGTTGGAGATAGCGCGGTCGCGATTGTGAAATCGAAACCAGGCGGACTGCGTGAGACGTGGCTCGATGGAGAAACCAGCGCCATGCATTGAGCGATAATCTTTGGCGAAATCTTCAGGAGTCATCCAAAACACTTCTTCTATCACCGAGGACAGTTCAGGAAGGATGGTCTCTTCCAGTGACTGCACAATTCGATCACGTAATTTTGCACCTTCAGTTTCCCAATTTACATCACCGAGTAGGTTGGGTACCGGACAGAGCACATAAAACGATTCGCAGCCCTCAGGTGCAAAGCTTGTGTCTGTGGCAGTGGGTCTATGTACATAGAGCGAATAGTCTTCACTCATAGTTTTGTGGTCAAAGATTTCAGTGAGCAGTTCTTTAAATCGCGGCCCCATCCAGATGCTGTGGTGTGCCACATCGGGGTAGAGTTTACGGGTGCCAAAATAGAGCACGTAGAGACCCATGGAATACTGTTTTTTTATGGTCGGCATGCTGAAGGTTTTTTTCGCCGGCAGCAGATGCTTGTAACAGGTTTCGGGATCGCCGCCAAAGACAACAAGATCAGCGTCTAAGCATTCCCCTGAACTCATTCGTATGCCAGTGGCGCGCTTGCCGTCGAGAATAATTTCGTCCACATCGGCACCGAACTGGGTTTTGATGCCCTGACGGGCCATCAGCTTGCCCAATTCTTCCACTAACTTGCCGGTGCCGCCCATGCAAAAGAACACGCCCCAGCGACGCTCAAGATAGTGAATCAGCGTATAAATCGCCGTGGTTTTAAAGGGATTGCCACCCACCAGCAAGGGGTGAATAGAAAACGCCTGGCGGATCAGCGGATGTTTTAGATGGCTGTTAACCATCTGCGACACACTGCGATAGCACTTTAGCATCAGCAGCGCCGGAATCTGTTTGACCATGTCCCAGACTCGGGTAAAAGGTCGGTGGACTAGCTCTTTGAAGCCCACGTCATACACCAGCTTGGATTTTTCCAATAACTTCAGATAGCCGTCGGCGTCATCTGGATTAAAGCGGCGGATTTCGGTGAGGGTGTCTTCAATGGAAGCGCGATAGTCGAACTGGCTGCCATCCGCAAAATGAAAGCGATAGAAGGGATCTAATGGCACAAACTGTAGGTGATCTTCGAGTTTTTCATCGAATAATTCAAATAGCTCGTCGAATAAAAAAGGTGCAGTGATAACCGTTGGGCCCGCATCGTGGCGATAGCCGCCGCGCTCAAAAACCTGGGCGCGACCACCGAGACTTTGGAGGCGTTCTAATAATGTCACGTCGTAGCCGAGTTTGCGCAATCTGAGTGCTGCGGCTATTCCTGCAAATCCTGCTCCGATGACTATTGCTCTTTGAGCGTCCTGCTGTGCGGGTTGTGTCAAGCGATCTGCCCTTGGTGTTTGATGATAGAAGTGTTGGTAGTCATTTTTTTAACTGATGCCACTAAGCCAGCTGTAACCGGTTGTAGTTGCGGCGGCACGGATAAAACCAGCAGCTCCGCTTGAAGCAACCAGTAGTCCACCGACTGATTAGCTTGAAAAATTACATCGCTGGTGGCGATACGCTTCTGCCAGTGGCTCAGTTTACTCAGGTCATCAGACTGGTACCAGAGATTAAACTCATCGGCGCTGCGGCCTTGCTGAGCAAATAGGCTGACCACTAAATTAGGTTTGCGACCATCGAGATCGCTGGAACGTCTGCTCGAAGGGATAATGTCGTCGATATCGTTACGCCCCTGATAGGCCAGGCCACAAAATCCAACAAGTTTTTCAAGGCATTGGAGCTCTGCATTGAGCTTTTCGTTTTGTTCGGCATTCAGGCCCGCAGCGATGGCGGCGCCTTTGATGGGAGCAATTAACAGTGGCGCGGTTTTGCCTTTGGCGATGCGCTGCCAGTCTTCAATATTAGCGCACTCGCGCTGCGTGATGTCTGAAATTTGGCCGCTGCAAGTTTCCTGCATTGCCTGAGCTAACAAACTCACCAGTTTGCCTCCCTGAAGGGAGTTTCTGGCGGCGAGCTCAAAGGCTTTAGCCACCATCCAGTCGCCGAGGCAGAGAGCCATATCCGCGCCGAAGTGCTGATGGATGCTCTCTTGACCACGTCTGTGAGTGCTGGCATCGCTGATATCATCATGTATCAGTGAGGCATTGTGCAGCAGCTCGCAAGCGGCAGCCCAATGTAGATTATCTTGTGGATTTAGACCTAGGGAAAGACCGCTGGTCAGCGCAAGTTGCGCACGAAACGATTTGCCGGGATTCTTAAAGTGGTAGCGAGCGGCTGGTGCAAGTGTGCTCTGAGCATCTGGCATCTCACGCTGATAGAGAAGCTCGAGCTCGGCTAAACCCTTTAATCCGAATGAATTTTGTGTCGAAACATTTTTAAGCTTTGCTGGGGACATTGTCAGTACCCTTATAATTTTTATATGCAGTTACTTAAGCTGTAACTTTTTTATTGTTGCGTAGAGGCTGGAGCTCTTGCGTGCTGTATCTGCCAGATTAAGTAGAGAGCGGCAGAGAGAGAAAGAGCCAGCATCGCTGGCCCTTTCACATTCACTACTGTTTCAGATTACTCCGAATCAGCTACTGCTGCTGCCCAGATAACGACACCGAAGGCAATCTTGTTCCAGAAGTCAGCTACGTTATAAATAACGTTCAGCAGAACTGGATCTTGGCTGCCCATGAAGTAGCCGAAGAAGTAACCCAATGGGTAGATTGACCAACCGACAGTGACTAACAGAGTCATAGTCTTGTAGGCTTTCTGAACGTTAGCGTTAGCTAGACTAGCATTGATCTGGCTCGCTTCACCTTTAAAGATTTCCCAGATGATGTAGAACCAAGCCGCCATTGATGGGATAAATGCCATCTTCGCGTCCATCAAACCAGCTTCACCAGCATAGCCGAAGCCAAGCATAGCGACTGAACCGATCAGCAAACGCCAGAAAACACCAGCTGGTACTTTAGTCACTGCAGACAGAATCAAGTAAAACTCGATCATCAGCAGTGGCACAGTCAATAACCAATCGATATATCGGAACTCAGTTGGAGAAGTACCAGTTGCTACCCATACATCGCGCATGTAGAAATAGTGTACTGCAGCGATCAGAGTAACCAAACCGGAGACTGTCAGAGAAGTCTTCCACTTGCCCGCGACACGATCGCGTTCAATGAAGAAGAATGCTGTGGCAGCAACCAACGCCATGGATATTAGCCAAAAGGAAATGCCAACGGGATCGCTAGCGGATAAGTTGTTTGTCATGTGTAACCCCTACAGTTAGATATTATTTTTATTATGGGCACTAACTTGCCTCTTTTTAAGCGGACAACTAGCCGTGCCCCATGTGCAAATTTCTCTTTTCATAGGTTGGAGATAATTTGCTTAGAGGAATGTATCGCTATTTTTAAAAAAGTGCAAATTATGGCTGTACAACTATTTCTAGAGTTAAACAGAATCTATGGGCCTATAATGGCTGGATAACAGAAAGAAGAGACCATTATGCCTCGATTGACCTTATTGATTTACTGCTTTTGCACTGTCTTATTGTTCCCGATTACAGGGGTTTCTGAGGACCATACTGCACTTGGCAGTATACTGCCGACCCATCCAGCAGCTGAGTATCCCCAGCAACAATGGCAGACGAAAAGCCCTAGAGACCTTGGCATTAAAGGGGAAAAAATTAATCAGTTATTTGATTTGTCCTTTGCCGATTCCGCGACTCAGGCGGTGGTGTTAATCAAAGATGGGTTTCTGGTTGGCGAGCGCTATGCCGAGGGTTTCGATGAGCGTTCTTACGGCACTTCTTGGTCAATGGCGAAAAGTTTTTATGCGTCACTTATAGGTATATCTATTGATCGCGGTGAAATTGCCAGCCTTGACGACAAGGTCGCATTATACCTCGACTATTTTAATGACCAGCGCGCTGAGATTAGTATCCGTGACTTACTAAATATGACCAGTGGTCTGGAAATGCCCGAGCATGAGCATGAAAAAATGTTTTTCTCCTCTGATCATCTCGCCTATGCCCGGGCAGTAGGGTTCGAAAAACCTGCTCAAGAAAAATTTGAATACAATAATGTTAACTCAATGCTGCTGGCGGACATTCTTCAAAGCGCTACCGGTCAGAAGGCTGATGTGCTTTTAAAAGAGCGGGTTTTCGACAAGATTGGCCTCACTGATGCGACTCTGTGGCGAGACAGTGCCGGCAATCCACTGACATACTGCTGTGTGGATACCACGGCGCGGCAGTATTCGCGCTTTGGTTTGCTTTTTGCGCGCAGTGGCAATTGGAATGGCGAGCAAATTATCTCTGCGGAATATGTGGACGACACCTTTTCTGAAGTCTGGACTGGCCTTGAGAGCTCAACCATACAGCAGGATCGCGGCTATTCACTGCACTGGTGGATCTCCCGTCATGACGAAGAGGCAGTGATCTTTAACGCCAGCGGGAAATTTGGCCAGTATATTTTTGTCGACAGAAAAAATGATATTGTCTTTACTCGGATTACTAAATATCACCCCACCGGGGGCTCAGTACAAGACTGGGGGCCGCTGAATTATATTAACTGGCTGGGCTCTGTGGAATTTCGTCGCAAGGCTGCAGAAGCACTCGATTACTTGGGCATAATTGAGCTTGATAGTGCGATTAAAACCCCAGCGACCTATGACGATGGCACGTCAAAAGAATTTTTTGAACAATATAGTGCGATTATTGACGCCTTGGTCGATGTGAGTAAGTAGGTACCAGCTACGCGCCAGCAGTGGAAGGCTTTTTAAGGGACGTTTAGAGCTGGTCCAAATTACTCAGACAATAGTTGGCTCTCGCCAGCAGGGCCTGCTTGACCTCTGTGTCCATTTTATCCCAAGTGCGGTAGGCCATAGCGGTGCGTGGGTTTCTTGAAAAGCGTTCGCTGTGGCGCTGCATAAAGTGCCAATAGAGACTATTGAACGGGCAGGAATCTTCAGTGAATCGCTCTTTGACACTGTAATGGCAGTCTTTACAGTAATCGCTCATTTTATTGATGTAGCTGCCACTGGCGGCATAGGGTTTCGTCGCAATCAGACCGCCATCAGCAAACTGACTCATGCCTCTAGTATTGGGCATCTCAACCCATTCAATCGCATCTATATAAATGCCCAGATACCAATTGTCCACTTGATCCGGATCTATACCCGCCAGCATGGCGAAGTTACCGGTGACCATTAAGCGCTGTATATGATGGGCATAGGCATAGTTCAATGATTGATCAATGGCCTGTTTCATGCAGGCCATCTTGGTCTCGCCATTCCAAAAATAGCCCGGCAGATCACGATCTGCGTCGAAGCTATTGAGCTCTCCATAGTTTGGCATATTGACCCAGTAGACAGCGCGGACATATTCACGCCAGCCCAGTATCTGACGTATAAAGCCTTCTACTTGAGCGAGATCTACGCCGCTGTCCGGTTCGGCAAAGCGCGTCAGTGCCGCATCAACGACTTGCATGGGATGGAGTATTTTACTGTTTAGGGCAAAGGAAATACGCGAGTGGTAGAGACTCCAGCGTGATTCGCCATGCTGGGTCATGGCATCCTGAAAACGGCCAAAATTCGGTAGGCAGTACTCGCAGAAAAACGTTAAAAGCTGCAGCGACTGTTGGCGATTAACCGGCCACAGCAGATCCTCTGTAGCGCTGCCCAAGGTATCTATATCGTGCCGTTTAATACGCTCTAAATAACTGCCCACTGGGTTGGCAAAAAGCAGCGGTTGGGGGACCATCTGGATATCTGCATGTTTTAATTTATTGCGGTTTTCGCCATCGAAATTCCAGCGCTCACCCAGCGGCTCGGTGCCATCCATTAGAATATCAAAGCGTTTGCGCAGTTTGCGATAGAACGACTCCATACGATTGTGTTTGCCGACCTTGATATAGCTGGCCAGCTCGTCGTGCCTGAGTAAAAAATGCTCACTTTCCCAGCAGCTAATGGGAATGCCCAGATCTAAGCTTTTTAACTGTTCCGCGAGACGATATTCATCTGGCTGCTGATATTCAAACTGTTCGATGCCATGCTCTTGGCACGTAGCGGTGATCAGTGCGTTGAGGTCGGCAAAGGCTGCGGTGTCGTCCAGTGTCAGGTGTTTAACCTGATGGCCTGCGGAGGTTAATGCAGTAGCAAAACTTTCAATAGCGGCAAAAAAAGCACAGACTTTTTGAACATGATGGCGCACATAGGAGGCCTCCTGATGGAGCTCGGCAATCAGGTAGAGAACACCGTCATCCTGCGCTTTATACCAAGAGTGACTGGCATTGAGTTGATCACCGAGGATGAGTCGCAGGCTGTGATATTTTTTCATGGTTGTGGGTGCTTTTTAAATTGTATTTATTAAAAAATTAATTTAGTCGTCGCAGTTTAACAGCTGTTTAAATCGGCCAGTCAGCTGCATCCACAGAATCGAGGGGCTGCAGTGTTTGATCACCTGCCCAGTGCTGCACAAACTGGTTGTTGGGATCGTAGATTTGCGCCTGCTTCTGCAAGTCAAAACGGCGATGCCCCCGGGGATCGGCACCCACTCCTGCAAGATACTGCCAGTTGCCCCAGTTGGAAGCTACATCGAAATCCACCAACTGCTGTTCCATATAAGCGGCACCGTGGCGCCAGTCCAGACCCAGCTCGTGGACAAAACAGCTGGCCACTAACTGACGCCCGCGATTGGATAAATAGCCAGTGACATTTAGCTGCTTCATACAGGCATTGATAATGGCGTAAGGGGTGTTGCCGACGCACCATTTTTTAAATCGCTCGGGATAAAAACTGGTGGTTGGCGCTGAGTTGCCAATACCGGAAAAGGCGTAGAGCTGCTGCTGGTGTTTGTGGCCGTACCATTGGAAATACTCACGCCAGAGAAGCTCGAAGAAAATCCAATAGGTTGAATCATTGGCTCCGGCGCGAGCTTCGTATTCCTGCAATTGCTGAACAATACGCCGCGGTGAGAGCGCACCATTGGCCAGCCAGGGAGAAAACTTGGTGGAATAATCCATGCCGTCGAGACCATTGCGGGTCAGTTTGTAGCTGCTGGCGAGGTCTTTGGCAAAGTAGCCTTTGAGGTGTTTCTCCGCGGCACTAGCACCGCCCTTAAACAGGGCTGGAGGGATATGACTATCCACCTGGGATGGAAAGTGCTGCTGCCATAATGGTTGCCAAGCCATATCTACTACCAGAGCCGGCGGTGGCAATTTGGCCGGTGCATCGCAAGGGGCACTGATACTGCTGTCCAAATCCATTTTTTCCACCAGGCGGCGGAATTTAGAAAAACTGCCCGGTAGCTGCTCGATGGTGAAGGGCAGCTGAGAGGGATTAAACAATGTGTGAGTATGGCTCTGAGTGAACTCAAGCATGGCGTAACGCTTGCGCAATGTGTTCCAGATGCGGTTTTCATAGCTGCCCACATGATGGGAGCTGTAGAGATGCGAAACATTGTGCACTGTAATCAGCTGGGCGATGGCTTCTAATGGCGACTGCAGTCGCACCACCAGCTTCTGACCATATTGACTGAGCTGGGCTTCCAGATCTTGCAGAGATTCCAACAAAAATTCACGTCGCCGCGACGACAGTCTGGCTGGCTGCTGCCAGCCGGGCCCGGCGCTGGAGGTATCCACGCAGTAGAGGCAGATAAGCTGGTCTACCTCAGAGGCGGCGCGCAGCAGCGCGGCATTATCATCCATGCGAAGGTCATGGTTAAACCAGAAAATACCGACTTTTTGCATACTGACCCGCCTCACTGTTGAGCAGTGTAAAGTGACTGTTAGAGGCTTTTAAGTACGCCGAAAGGGCAGGTTTAGACCTGTAGTCGCGTCTCTGTGAATCATCTAAATGGCCGTGCCCCGCGTACTAAACCGCAGAAAATCAAATCTTTTCACTGAAGAGCAAAAGCGACCCTTTATGACTGATCAAGTGGCCTCATCTGCAAAATATAACCTTACCTCATTTTTAGGAGACCTCGGCTCGCTACCCTTTATTCTGCTCGCAGGACTTATGGCTAATGCGCATTTTAATGGCCCGGGATTGCAGGGCGCCGCGATTTTCGGTCTCTATGCACCCTATATTTTTATTGGCTACAGTGCGGTGATCTTAAGTTTTTTAAGCGGAGCACTCTGGGAGCGGGAAAGGCAGCGAAGCAAAGTTGCTGAGCCCAATAGGCTGGCCACAGTAACTATTTTATTTAGCAATTTTATTGCCCTCAGTGCCTGGGCCTGTCTGCTGTTAATTTATGTAGCGCCGATCATGACGGTCTTCGCCCTCTGTTTACTGATGGCAGGGTTTCTTAGCTTGCTCTGGGTGGAGCGCTTGACTGCAGAGGCTAGTCTTACTGACAGCAGCTATTGGTCGATGCGCATACGAATCACAATTTTAGTCGTGTTGTTGCACGCGCTGGTCGCTGCACTGATGCTCGGGGAGTTATGACTATGACTGAATCTTTAAGCCCAGAGCCTTCTATTCCGGAGCTCACAATCTTTTACGATGGTGGCTGTCCCCTCTGTGTCTCAGAGATGCGCCACTTGAATCGCCGGGATAAAGAGCAAAAAATCGCTCTGCAAGACATTCATGCTCAGGGTTTTGCTGAGCGATTTCCCCATATAGATTCAGTGCGTGCGGATCAGATTCTGCATGGCCAACTGGCTAATGGCGATATGATTTATGCACTGGATGTGACCTATGAAGCCTGGGCCCTAGTTGGCAAGCGTCACTGGGTTGCGATATTGCGTTGGCCAGTGGTCAAGCAGGTGTCTCATCAGGTATATCTGTTTTTTGCCAAGCACCGGTCGCGAATTTCGAAGCTATTGACCGGCAGCGAACGCTGCGAAGTCTGTGAGATTAAGCGGGGCGAAGTATGAAGGATGTAACTGAAGGTACTGCAGCATTGGTGTTGGGTGCCAGTGGCGGACTTGCTCAGGCGATTGTCAGTGAGTTAATGGCAGATGCTGGTATAGATACGGTGATTGCTGTGAGCCGAGGTGCTGCTCCGGAACATTTTGCCACTGCTCCTGCTCCGCCAATGTGGATCGAAACCGAATACAGTGAGCCTGCTATGGCCGCCGTGGTTGAGCAGCTGCAATGCTTTGCTGGACGCATTACCAGAGTGGTGATCTGCCATGGTATTTTGCACGGCGACTCACTGTGGCCAGAGAAGCGCCTCGAAGATATTAGCGCTGATTCTTTGCAAACCGTGTTTCAGGCCAACAGCGTGGTGCCGGTTTTGTGGCTCAAGTTATTACATCGATTGTTAAAGAGTAAGCAGCGCTGTGTTGTGGCTGCACTGAGTGCTAGGGTTGGCAGTATTGGCGACAATCATCTTGGTGGCTGGTATGCCTATCGCAGTTCCAAGGCGGCGCTGAATATGATGTTGCGCACACTGTCCATCGAATATGGGCGGCGGGTCAAAAACGTGAAGATCATTTCCTTCCACCCGGGGACTACGGATACGGCGCTATCTAAGCCTTTTCAGGCTTCAGTGCCATCAGACAAATTGTTTACGCCAGAGTTTGTCGCCGGGCGATTGTGCAAGATCATGGATAAGGCCGAGATCGATGGGCAGCTCTCCTACTTAGATTGGGATAACAAAGCCATTCCTTGGTAGGCGTACAAGAATTGCTACACTGTTGTCCGTTTTGTGGGCAACAGTAGGTGAATCCATGCATGTTCAAGTGAAACCCCTCAATCAATACCCCTGGTATATTCGTCCGTTTTTCTGGAATCAGAAGCGCAAATATGGCGCCGTGCTGGATCCCGGCCGCCTCTGGGGCCTGTCACCAAAACTCTTTGCCAGCGTGGCGATTATGTATGGGGTGTTGGATCGCAAAGCGTCGCCGTTGAGCCCGGTGCTACGCTCATTGGTGACGGTGCGAGTCTCTCAGGTGAATGACTGTCACTTTTGTGTCGATATCAATGCCGCCACTTTGGCTCGGCGCAGCGGTTCTATGGATAAGATGCTTGCCCTCAGCGACTGGCGCAACCAAGACCTGTTTAGCGAAGAAGAGCAGGTTGTTCTCGAGTACACTGAGGCGGTGACCTATACTCATGGGCAAGTCAGTGCTGAGTTAATGACAAGGTTGCGTAGGTTTTACGATGATGAGGGGATTGTCGAATTGACCGGATTAATTGCCTTTCAGAATCTCTCGAGTAAGTTTAACAATGCGTTGGATGTGCCTGCTCAAGGTTTTTGTTCGATAGTGGAGTAGGCGGTTTTTTTTACCAACTATTGTTTGCGGGCTACGAGCTGATAACTAATCTCCAGCCTGTCTTCGACTTTCAACAAGCCATTAAATACCGAGAACGGTTGTATACCGAAGTCGGTCTGCAGAATCCCGAAGCTGCCGCTAATCAGCAGACTTTTCATGTCTGACTCAAGGCTGTTTGTATCCATCTGATTCACTGTTACCTCCAGTTGCTGCGTTTGAAAAACGCCATGTAAACCTATGCGAGTGGAGGCTGGCTGTCCATCCATAACCCCAGCGCAATCTAGACTCTGCAGTTGCACAAAGGGAAATTCCGCAGTTTCCAGACTGATCAGCATATTGGTTTTAGTCGCGGCGATATCTTTTTCTGTGGGGGTGGTGAGCAGCTTGGCCTGGTTGCGCAAAATTGGATCATCAACAATAAGTTGGTTTAGGGACGCATAGAAATCCGCCCGGCAGCTACCATCATTGCCGAGCAATAGGTAGCCCTGCACATCGCGACTGGCCACTATATGGTCGTGCCCGAATTTGGCCATAGCACCGCCGCGCAGGACTTTTATGAGCACAATGGAGCTGGCGCTGTCTACTTGGTAGAGGTTGCTCTGCGGATCTGGGTTGGCATAGATGGCGCTAGGGTAATCAGCCGGTCGTTGTTGCCTGGTGAACTCTTCTCTTGGCACCGAGCAGGCGACAAGTAAGATCGAGGGTATTAACACTGCGGCGATAAGCGTTTTAATTGTTCCGCTCCTGAGCTTGCCGCTGCATTTCAACAGCGAAGCTAACACTGACATCAATGCCGATCTGATCGCCGCTGGACCAGTCGCCTATGCCAATCGAAAAGTCGCTGCGCTTTAAAACTAGCTCGCCACTCATCGTGGCGCGGTCTGGATTCTGAAAATCTGGCTGCCAGGTAAAGGGTACCTTCACTGGCTCAGAAACGCCCTTTAACGTTAAGCTGCCCTCGGCGATAAAGCTTTCCTTTGAGTTGCTCTGGGCGACAGAGCTATTCGTCACAAGGTGGTTGCTACTAAACACTGCCTGATCAAAACGACCAACATCAAACCAGTCGACTCCGGCAATTTCGCTGTTCAATTCGTCGTCACTCATATCGGCGCTGTCAACAGCTACTGTAACCAGCAGCTTTTTAGCAGGGCTGTAATCCACAGAAAACTGGGTAAAGCGCCCGTCAATTGGTAGGCCTTGAAAGGTGACTTCATAGTTAAGCTTGCTGTTAGTGAGCACTGACTGCCACTGATCCGCAAGGCTCGGTTGGCAGAATAAAAGGGGGCTTAGCAGCATAGCGTTAACGAAATAATTCATCCGCTTAAAACCACATGCGCTTTACCACGCTATCGCGAAGCGTAAAGTGATGCCATAGGGCAGCACCTATATGCACTGCAAGTACTACAAGCAGTAAAATCACCGACACTTCGTGAACCTCTTCGGCAATTTCTTTCAGGGCTTTGTCAGGGCCGGTCAGGGCGGGTAGTTCGATGATCCAGAACCAATTGATCGGGCGATTGGCCGCTGAGGACATGATCCAACCACTGAGGGGCAGCACCAGCATCAGGCCGTAAAGTAAACTGTGGCCAAGATTGGCCAGTCGTCGTTGCACAAAGCTGGCGTCCGGCAGGGCGGGTATGGAGCCGGCCATGCGCCATAGCAGTCGCAGAACGGCCAGTATCAATATCAGGATGCCAAAGGACTTATGCCAGCCAAATAGTTCGAGTTTTAGCGGCGAATTAGCTAAGTCATCGGCATAAAAACCGAGCGGAATTTGAATTAAAATTAACAGCGCCGTGCTCCAGTGCAGTAGCTTGCTCGGCCAGCCCCATTGTTGCTCTGTGTTGCGAATGCCCATAAAAATTCTCCTCTGTCTCTCTGACCTTTAAAGTCTGATTATCAGCTCAATTCTGATCAGTGTAAAACAATCAAAAGCGATTACTTCAATCTGCTACTATAGCGACCTTAAATTCGACCACACAAGATGCCACCATGGCCAACGAAACTCCTCTGATCTGCGAAATTGTTGATTTGATCCACGACGGCCGCGGTGTCGGTCGCCCCGACGGTAAGGCCTGTTTTGTCGACGGTGCGTTGCCCGGCGAAACGGTTGAGTTTCGTCGTCATAATGAGAAGCGCAATTACGATGAAGCTCATGTGCTCAATGTGGTCTCGGCATCGCCGAGTCGCGTCGATCCGATGTGCAAACATTTCCCTCGCTGTGGTGGCTGCACACTGCAACATCTCGAACACGGGGCGCAGATAGGCTTCAAACAGCAGCAGCTTATGGATAGTTTGGAGCGTGCTGATCTGCTGCCAGAAATTGTTTTGCCGGCGCTGAGCGCGCCTCAGTGGGGCTATCGCCGCCGGGCGCGCCTAGCAGTACAGCGGGCCAAAGATGGCCAGATTGTGGTTGGCTTTCGCAATGCCGGTAGCCGCCGTATCGAACCGATTACTGAATGTCATGTGTTGGTCGAGCCATTACCTGCAATAGTTGCTGCACTCCCAGCTTGGATGGTTAACTTTCCGTCTGGTATTCGCCTCTCGGAGATTGAGTTACTCAGTGCCGACAATGCCGTGGCCATTGCCATTGAGGCCAGTCGTGTGCCCTCCGCTGCGGAGCGCGAAGCCATGTTGGCTGAAATGACGTTTAGCGATGCTCAGCTGTGGTGGAAGACTGAAAAGCAGACCGCTTTTAAGCGTATTGACGGCGGTGATCAATCTTTAAATGTCGCACTCACTGAGACTATTCGGCTGCAAGTTGAGCCGGGTCAATTCGTTCAGGTCAATGGCGAGATTAATCGTCAGATGATTGATCAAGTAGTCGACCTAGTGCGTAAGACTACTTCCGATCGAGAGTCTGTTGCGGTTGACCTGTTCTGCGGGTCGGGCAATTTCTCGCTGCCCTTGGCGGCTAAATTTGATCGAGTGATCGGTATTGAAGGGCTCACGGAGCTAGTGGCAAAAGCCCAACAGAATGCCCGGCTCAACAGTATTACTAATACGGAATTTGTCGTCTCGGATCTGAGCAGTTGGACCGGCATGCGCAAAATCAAAGGCAAGGTTGATCTGGTACTACTGGATCCACCGCGAAGCGGCGCCGCCGGTGTGATGCCCTGGGTTGTCAAAACCAAGGCCAAGCAGGTAATTTATATTTCCTGCCACCCTTCGACTATGGTTCGCGACCTTAAAGTGCTCGCCGAAGCCGGGTATAAAATGAAGGCAGCTGGGGTGATGGATATGTTCCCTCACACAGCACACGTCGAGGCGATTGCGCTGTTAGAAAAATAGATTTCAGAGGAATTTTTGGCTGTTAGCTGCATCGGCTTTCAGTTAAACTTCCCACCGTTTTAGACCTGCTATATTTCGACTCTACATTTAAACACCACCAGCTATGGGAATGTCCTAACCATGTTTGATAAAAACCAGACCATTGAGAATTTTGATGCCGAGGTATGGCACGCCATGCAGCAGGAAGATCAGCGTCAAGAACAGCACATTGAACTGATTGCCTCTGAGAACTACACCAGCCCGGCGGTTATGGCAGCTCAGGGCGGTCAGATGACTAACAAATATGCTGAAGGTTATCCCGGCAAGCGCTACTACGGTGGCTGTGAATATGTTGATATCACTGAGCAGTTGGCGATTGATCGTCTGAAAAGCCTTTATGGCGCAGCCTATGCTAATGTGCAGCCGCACTCTGGCTCGCAGGCAAACAGTGCGGTATTTTTGGCACTGATCAAGGGCGGCGACACCATTTTGGGTATGAGTCTGGCCGACGGTGGTCACCTGACTCACGGGTCCAAGCCGAGCTTTTCTGGCAAGCTTTACAATGCAGTGCAGTATGGTCTCGATAACGACACTGGTCTGATCGATTACGACCAAGTTGAAGCACTGGCTATCGAGCACAAGCCGGCAATGATTATCGCGGGATTCTCGGCTTACTCCGGCATCATGGATTGGGCACGTTTCCGCGAGATCGCCGACAAAGTCGGTGCCTATCTAATGGTTGATATGGCTCACGTCTCTGGTCTTATCGCCGCTGGGGTCTACCCGAACCCAGTGCCTCATGCCCACGTTGTAACGTCGACGACCCACAAAACACTGCGTGGCCCACGGGGCGGCATCATTATTACTAATGACGAAGCTGTGGCGAAGAAATGTAACTCTGCTGTTTTCCCTGGTGGACAGGGCGGCCCGCTGTGCCACGTTATTGCCGCTAAGGCGATTGCTTTTAAAGAGGCCGCCAGCCCTGAGTTTGTTAATTATCAAAAGCAGGTTGTCGCCAATGCGAAAGCTATGGCAGCGAGATTTATGCATCGCGGTTTTGATATTGTTTCTAAGGGCACCGAGAACCATCTGATGCTAGTTAGCCTCATCGGTAAAGAGTACACAGGTACTGATGCTGACCGCGCCATGGGCGAAGCCTTTATTACAGTCAACAAAAACGCTGTACCCAATGATCCACGCTCACCCTTTGTAACTTCTGGTTTGCGAGTGGGTACGCCAGCGATTACAACTCGCGGTTTTGGCATTGACGAGACTGTGCAGTTGACCGATTGGATGTGCGATATTCTCGACAGTCTGGAAAACGGCACGTCTGAGCAGGTTATTGCTGAGGTAAAAGCCAAGGTGTTGGACGTTTGTGCTCGCTTCCCAGTCTATGGTTAGTCTCTAATCATTGGTTTATGAAGAACGAATTGAAAAAGCCCTGTTTACTGCAGGGCTTTTTTGTTTTTAACTGGCAGCGCTAAGAGTAAAAAATAGAGAGTCTTATTTGAGCGATAAACCAGCAGACAGATTACGCAGCGCCGCAACTGTTTTGATTATGCGCCAGGCTCAAACGGGCATGGAGATATTACTGCTGCGCCGCAATGCCAAGTTAGCCTTTGCCGGTGGTGCCTGGGTGTTTCCCGGTGGCGCGGTAGATCAGGCCGATCGTGAGAGCGACAGTGCTGGACCAGAGGATGAGTTACGTTCGGCGCGAGTTGCCGCAGTGCGGGAGTCCGCTGAAGAGTGCGGCCTTGCATTAGATGAGGAGCAGCTAGTGCATTTCTCCCACTGGACCACTCCGGAAAAGTCAAAGCGTCGCTTTGCTACCTGGTTTTTTGCTGCGGTGGTTGCCGATACCGATTCAACGGTGGTGATTGACGATGGCGAGATCCATGATTTTCAATGGTTAACTCCGGCTCAGGCTATGGCGATGCATTGTGCTGGTGAGCTGGATATGATGCCGCCGACCTACATGAGCATCAAGTTGGTGGATCAGTTTTCAAATGCCGAAAAGGCCCTGGAAAGCTTGCGTCATTTTGACGCTTATTGGGTTACTCCACGATTCACTCGAGACGGTGCAGTAGACCTATTGCTCTATCCTGGAGATGCCGGTTATGAGACACAAAATAGCGCTCTTGCGGGCCCGCGACACCGCTGCATAGTCAGCGATCAGGGCATTCGCTATATTCACTCTGGTGAGGATGTAGGAATAGCGGCTATGGATAATCCACAATAGCTTTCAGGCCATTATCTTGTGTTAGAATAGCGACCCTTTTTTTTGATCTAAAGCCATGTATTGTCCCTTTTGCAAAGCTGATGACACCAAAGTCGTGGATTCGCGCCTAGTCGCCGACGGTGGCCAGGTTCGTCGACGTCGTGAATGCCTTAGTTGCAGTGAACGTTTTACCACTTACGAGATGGCCGAACTGGTGATGCCGCGAGTGATTAAGACCGATGGTACCCGCGAGCCCTTCGACGAGAACAAGCTGCGCGACGGTCTCCAGCGCGCTTTGGAAAAACGTCCGGTATCCATAGAGCAGATCGAAGTTGCCCTGACTCAGATAAGACATTTCCTCCAGGTCACTGGTGAGCGTGAAGTGCCGTCGCGAATGATTGGTGAAGCAGTGATGGGTAAATTGCGCGAGTTGGATGAGGTTGCCTATGTGCGTTTCGCCTCGGTCTATCGCAGTTTCCAGGATCTCAGTGAATTCCAGGATGAGCTCAATCGTTTAAATGCCTTAAAGCCCACTGAGACGCAAGACTGATGGCTTACTCTGTGGCAGATCGTGAATATATGTCCCGTGCCCTCGAGCTGGCTGCCCAGGGCTGTTTCACCACGACACCGAATCCCAGTGTTGGCTGTGTGCTTGTGGTCGATGACAAGATTGTCGGCGAAGGTTTCACCCGACCTGCTGGCGGTAATCATGCCGAAATTGAAGCGCTGAATAGCGCTTTTCTTAAGGCTTCAGATGTAAGGGGCGCGACCGCCTACGTCACTCTGGAGCCCTGCAGTCACACCGGCAAGACTGGGCCCTGTGTTCAGGCTCTGATAGGCGCAGGTATTAGCCGCGCAGTTATCGCCTGTGAAGATCCCAATCCCAACGTTGCTGGTGCCGGTATTCAGTTACTCGAAGCCGCCGGCATCGACGTCGCCTGTGGTCTCTATGAAGATCAAGCGCGAGAGCTAAATAAAGGTTTTATCAAACGTCATGAACAGGGACTACCCTGGGTTGTGGTTAAGATCGCCGCTAGCCTCGACGGCCGCACCGCTATGGCCAGTGGTCAGAGTCAGTGGATCACTACGCCAGCGTCGCGCAAAGATGTGCAGCGTTTGCGCGCGGCAAACTGCGCCATCATCACCGGCATTGGTACCCAGATGATGGATGATCCCTCGCTGACGGTGCGTATTACCCATGAAGACGTTGGCGTTGAAGATAGCCTGCGCCAGCCCCTGCGGGTGGTAGTGGACAGCAAGTTACAGATGAGCCCCGACGCGCGGATGTTTGCTCAGCCTGGCGACACCCTTATCGCAACAATCGATGGACTAGAACAACGTGAAAAAGCGTCGGCACTGGAGGCCTCTGGTGCTGCAGTGGTGTTTTTGCCCGCTCGTGATGGCCATGTGGATCTCTACGAATTATTGCTTGAACTAGCGCGCCGTGAATGCAATAGCGTGATGGTTGAGGCTGGTGCTGGATTAGCCGGTGGCTTTGTCGCTGAAGGACTGCTGGACGAGTTGGTTTGCTATTGGGCACCTAAGCTGTTTGGCAGCGATGCGCGGCCGATGTTTGAGCTGCCGATCCAGACCATTGATGCTCATTTGGCGTTGGCTGTAAAAGATATGCGCCAGATTGGTGAGGATATCCGTATCACCCTGAGGCCGGATAAGGACTACTAATTTAAGGGCCACTGCTTGACCGTTAAATTATCCTGATAGCAGGGCTTTAGTAAAACGCTCATTAACAAAGAATTAATACATACAGGCTAACAATATGTTTACAGGAATCATCAGCGCCCTTGGAGAGCTCACTAACCTCGAACCCCGCGGTGGCGACGCTCGACTGCACATCAATGCCGGTAATTTGAGTATGGCCGATGTCCAACTCGGTGACAGTATTGCCTGCAACGGCACTTGCCTAACTGCAGTGGAACTTACGGAGAACGGCTTTATCGCCGACGTCTCAGTAGAGACCCTGACCCTGACTACCACCGGCAACCTAAAACTCGGCAGCCGCATCAATCTGGAAAAAGCCATGCAGGCTACAGATCGCTTTGGCGGCCACATAGTCTCCGGGCATGTTGATGGTATGGGTGAAGTGGTGTCGCTCCACGAAGACGCCCGCTCATGGCGCTTTCGCATTCGCGCACCCCGCGAGCTAGCCAAATACATTGCTCACAAAGGCTCGATCACTGTCGATGGCACCAGCCTCACCGTCAATCATGTGGATGGCGCTGAATTCGAACTCAATATAGTGCCCCATACCATGGTCCACACGATTATGGGCGATTATCAGGTCGGCACTAAAGTAAACCTTGAGGTTGATCTCGTTGCCCGTTACCTTGAGCGCCTATTGCTCGGTGACAAGGCCGCAGACGGCGCTGCATAAAACGTCTTTAAACTCTAAGTTGAAAGAAAGTAAGTTAAAAGACAATAAGTTAACAAACATTCCGCATTGGAAGAGAACAATAATGGTACTCAACACTATAGAAGAGCTGATTGAAGATATTCGTCAGGGCAAGATGGTTATTTTGATGGATGACGAAGATCGCGAGAATGAAGGCGATCTAGTGATGGCTGCACCCATGGTGCGTGCTGAAGACATTAACTTTATGGCCACCCACGCTCGTGGGTTGATCTGTTTGACCCTGCATCAAGATCGCTGCAAGCAATTAGAGCTGGCGATGATGGTTAACTCGAGCCAGAACAACGCTAGCCACGGCACGCCGTTCACTCTGTCTATTGAAGCTGCCGAAGGTGTTACCACCGGTATTTCAGCTGCAGATCGTGCGCGCACAGTGCAGGCTGCTGTGGCCAGCAGTGCTCGTCCAGAAGACATAGTGCAGCCGGGACATATTTTCCCGCTCAAGGCTCAGCCCGGCGGCGTACTCAGTCGCGCAGGTCACACTGAAGCTGGTTGTGATATGGCGAAAATGGCCGGTTTTGAACCCGCTGCTGTGATTGTTGAAATCATGAACGATGACGGAACCATGGCGCGTCGCGATGACCTCGAAGTATTTGCTCAGAAACACGATCTGAAGATCGGCACCATTGCTGACTTGATTCATCACCGTCTGGTGACTGAAAAGACAACTCGCTGCATTAGTGAGCGTGAAGTGAGTACTAGCTATGGCGATTTCACCTTAAAAACCTACCATGACGATGTGCACAGTGAGAAGCACTTCGCTTTGGTGATGGGTGATGTGAGTGGTGAAGAGCCAGTCTTGGTGCGAGTACACACCAACCGATCAGCCCGTGATTTACTTGCCATTGAAGATTCCAGCACGTTTAAAAGTTGGTCATTTCACAAGGCCCTTGAGCGCGTTGCTAGCGAAGGTCGCGGTGTTGTGGTGTTGCTCTACTATCCGGAATCTTCTGAAGATATAGATCGCAGCATTGAACAGATTCTCAATCCAGGCCAGGCCCGCGGTCAGCGCGCCAGCGAAGTGGTCTACCAGCAAGTCGGCACCGGATCGCAGATTCTGCGCGATCTCGGCATTCAAAAGATGCGTTTAATGAGTGCACCGTTTAAATTTACCGGTATCTCCGGCTTTGATCTCGAAGTCGTCGAGCATGTCGACTACGAATAATCACAGGAATAGAGCATGAGCGAATATAGGCCCGAAGAGGGAAGCTTTAATACAGGTAAGGTGCGCATCGCGGTTATAGCTGCGCGCTGGAATGCCGAGATCACCGATGGTCTAGTTGAGGGCGCTGTGCGTGCTTTTGCCCGCCACAACATCGCGGGCGATGCAGTGGATGTGTTTCGTGTGCCCGGTGCTTTTGAGCTACCACTGGCCAGCCAGCGCGCTGCTCGCACTGGGCGCTACGATGCAGTTGTGGCGTTGGGCTGCGTGATTCGCGGTGATACACCACACTTTGATTATGTCTGCTCGGAAACCACTAGAGGCATAGGTCATGTCTCATTGACCGAAGATTTGCCGGTAGCCTTTGGTCTGTTGACCACAGATAACCTGCAGCAGTCTCTGGATCGCTCCGGTGATAGCCATGAGAACAAGGGCGAAGAAGCCGCTCTGACGATCCTCGAATTATTGACCGTATTTAAGCAAATCCAAGGCGCAGATTAGATGTCAAAACCAAAAATGCGCCAAAAAGCCCGCCGACTTCTGGCTCAGGCGCTCTACTCTTGGGATGTGGGCAAGACTGACCTGATAGATATCGAAGCTGAGTTTCATGGCGATAACAATATGGCTACGGTGGATACTGAACTATTTCATGAGATTTTATTTGGTGTTCCAAAAAACCTGACTGAAATTGATGCCGCTTACGAGTCCTATCTGGATCGCCAGCAAGAGCAGCTGGATCCGGTTTCTCGAGCTATCTTGCGCCTCTCGACCTATGAAATGCTCTACCGAATAGATGTACCTTATAAGGTCGTGATTAATGAAGGTGTCAATCTGGCGAAAACCTTTGGTCCTACCGACGCCTATAAATACATTAACGGCATTCTCGATCGTGTTGCCATCGACAAGCGCAGTATTGAAGTGGCTGCAAATAAGCGCGCTTAGGACATAGTCCTTTAGTGTGCGGCAGCGGCTTTAAAAACATGAGAGCTTAGAGAGGACTTAACCTGTCTGACTATCACCATCAACCCAGCGAATTTGAACTGATCGCCGGCTATTTCGCCAACCTCACCGGCCAGTCTGGTGTGGCGCTGGGTATTGGTGATGATGCTGCAGTGCTCAATGTAACTCCGGGTCAACAGCTGGTCATGGCCAGTGACACCCTTGTAGCTGGCGTCCATTTTCCTGAGACCGCCAGTGGCCGAGAGGTGGCTACCCGCTCGCTCTGCGTCAATCTCAGCGATATGGCGGCCATGGGTGCCAAACCTCGATGGTTCACTCTTGCCTTAACCCTACCTAGGGACAAAGCCAATGCAGAATGGTTAGCTGACTTTAGTGCCGGTCTGGGTGATATTGCCAAGCAGTATGACGTGGCCTTAGTGGGCGGCGACACCACAAGCGGACCTTTAACCCTGACACTTAGCCTAGTGGGTGAGGTTCCGGTTGGAGAGGCTTTAACTCGAGGTGGAGCCGGTTCTGGAGACAGTGTCTTTGTGACCGGGAATCTGGGTGATGGTGCGGCGGCCCTAGAAATAATTGTCAATGATCATGTGCTCCATGATGACAGTGATCGTTTACTTCGGCGATTTTATTGCCCAGAACCGCAGATCCAGGCGGGATTAAAATTACGCTCCATCGCCAGTGCCTGCATAGATATTTCTGATGGTTTGATGGCTGATCTGGGGCACATCTGCAAAGCCAGTGGCGTCACTGCCGTGATTCAAACCGAGCGGTTACCGATCGCCGCCGAGATACTGGAACGGTCGCCATTAGATGCCTTGGAATGGGCACTCTGTGGTGGTGATGACTATCAGCTCTGCTTTACTGTTGCTGCTGATCAGTTAGCAAGCGTCGAGGCATTGATTGACCTAGGCGAATTGGATGCTCGACGAATTGGTACAATAAATCCGGGCGACCAATCATCTGTTATGGTCTCGGTAATCGATAAAAATGATACTTTGCTAACTGTTGTAAAACCGGGGTACAACCATTTTGGCCACTAATCCAACATTTGCTCAACTGCTGCGCTCGCCAATTCTGCTGTTGGCCTTCGGCTTTGGCAGCGGTCTCTCACCCAAAGCTCCGGGCACCATGGGCACTTTGGCCGCGATTCCACTCTGGTGGCTATTGGCCCAACTGCCTCTCACCAGCTACCTAATTGTGGTCTTGATCGCGGCAGTAGTGGGCATCACAATTTGTGGCCGCGCTGCGGATCAGATGGGTGTTCACGATCATGGCGGTATTGTCTGGGATGAGTTTGTCGGCTTTTGGATTGCTATGGCTGCACTGCCAATCACCTGGACCTCTGTGATTCTGGGTTTTGTATTGTTTCGTCTGTTTGATATTGTGAAACCCTGGCCGATTAGCTGGCTGGATAAGAAAGTTTCCGGCGGCTTCGGCATTATGATCGACGATGTGATTGCCGGTCTCGCTGCCGCAGCAGTGATCTATTTGCTCGGTTATTTGGGCCTTATTCTCTAAGCCTTTCAACTTTATCTTGTCTATCCTTTTGATATCTATAACTCTCAGGGTGCAGGTGGTCGAGAAATATTGATTGGCCTCAAGCCTAACGCCAGTCAGCTGGGTATTAGCCTTGGGGATATAGCCCGTCAGGTGCGTCAGGCGTTTTATGGTGAAGAGGTTCAGCGCTTGCAGCGCGGACCTGACACTCTAAAGGTCATGGTCCGCTACCCCTATTGAAGAGCGCAGCTCTATTGCCACTCTGGAGAATATGCATATT
The DNA here is from genome assembly GCA_000511875.1 of Gammaproteobacteria bacterium MOLA455. GTDB lineage: Bacteria > Pseudomonadota > Gammaproteobacteria > Pseudomonadales > Porticoccaceae > HTCC2207. The sequence continues at coordinate 1,294,565 of AZIN01000001.1, read as the reverse complement.
CGCACAGCCAGCGGTCACGCCATTACGCTGATTTTGATTCCCTGCCTCTATCGGGTTATCTATGATTTGCGCGACTCAAAGCGCTTTACTAAGCCAGAGTTAGCTACTGATTAATCTGCCTTTCCAAGCTATTTGAAAAGTCTGCACAAGGCGGGCTTTGTCGCTACAATACGCGGCTGAATACTATCTTGGAGAAAACCGTGGCGCTTCGCTTCATCGAATCCTCAAAGTTGCCCACTCGCTGGGGTACTTTTGACATCCATGGTTTTGAAGACCCCTTTAAAGGCAAAGAGCATATCGCCATCAGCATGGGCGACTGTGCCAGTGGCGAGCCTTTACTTGTTCGTATCCACTCCGAGTGTCTGACCGGTGATGCACTGGGCAGTCTGCGCTGCGACTGTGGCGAACAGCTGCAAGAAGCGATGAAGCGGATTTCCGAAAAGGGCCGCGGCGCGATTCTCTATCTGCGACAAGAGGGTCGAGGTATTGGTCTGGTGAATAAAATTCGCGCTTACAATCTTCAGGATAAGGGAGCTGACACTGTCGAAGCCAACGAGCGTTTGGGCTTTGGTGCTGATATGCGTGACTATTCTATCTGCGCTTCGATGCTAGAACATTTGGGCGCTACTGAAGTTCGCTTGATGACCAATAACCCTCGCAAAATCGCTGCGCTAAAATCCTTGGGCATTAATGTGGTTGAGCGGGAGCCGATTCAGGCCGATAGCAATCCCCATAATGTTCAGTATCTGTCGACTAAGGCGGGTAAGCTGGGACACCTATTTAAGGACGAGAAATGAGTCTGGCAAAACGTATTATTCCCTGTTTGGATGTGGACAAAGGCCGCGTGGTAAAAGGTGTGCAGTTTGTCGATATTCGCGATGCCGGCGATCCGGTTGAAGTTGCTCGTCGTTATAACGAACAGGGCGCTGACGAAATTACCTTTCTCGATATTACTGCTAGTCATGAAGCCCGGGACACTACGCTGCACACGGTTGAGCGGATGGCTGGGCAGGTGTTTATTCCCTTAACGGTTGGCGGTGGTGTACGTGAATTGCAGGATATTCGCAATCTGTTGAATGCCGGTGCTGACAAAGTGGCGATCAATTCGGCAGCGATCCACAACCCAGAGTTTGTTCGTGAAGCGGCTCAGCGGTTTGGGTCTCAGTGTATTGTGGTGGCCATTGATGCGAAGCAGGTTGAACAGGACGGACAGTCCCGCTGGGAGATCTTTACTCACGGTGGGCGCAAGTCTACCGGTATTAATGCTATTGAATGGGCAGAGAAAATGACTGCCTATGGCGCTGGTGAGATTTTGTTGACGAGCATGGACCGCGATGGGACCAAAAATGGTTTTGATCTGGATCTGACGTCGCGGATCAGCGATGCGGTGAATGTGCCGGTGATTGCCTCAGGCGGTGTGGGCAATCTGCAGCATTTGGTGGATGGTATTGTTTTGGGTAAGGCCGATGCGGTGCTGGCGGCGAGTATTTTTCACTTTGGTGAGCATACGGTGCCTGAGGCGAAGCGCTATATGGCCGAGCGTGGTGTTTCGGTTAGGCTTTGATGGCTTTAAAACAGGCAGATCATTCCAACAGAGCGTAGTGACTAGGGTTCTTATTGTATTTGGCGGGTAGGTTGATTGCGCATAGGCCCTGAGCCTGTCTGAATTACTGCAGTATGGCCGAGGCTGAACTTTAAACTATTCGCCTATTTTGTACCGGCAGAGTGCGGCCAGCTGACGTTATCTAACTGGATAAGGTCTACGTTGCTCCCGCCGTCTTGAGCGCTTCAACATACTTGACACCATGGCCATGCTCAGCGGCAACTTCGACCATAGTCTTGCCATCCGGATTGGTTGCATCAAGGTCGTGGCCAGCGTCTTTAAAGAAGTTTAAAAAGGCCACAAAGTTGTCGATATTCATGCCACGATAGGCTTTTTCCAGAAGGTGAAAGTCAGTGCTTACTCCTGCTGGTGCTTCGTATTCCAGAAAGCTTTTCACGCGCTCATCATCAAAGACTTCGCCGAGGACTTTCTCTTTATCTTTCTTCAGTGACATGATTTTCCCTGATTCTTTACAGTAGTTCGTTAAGCTTTTGAGCCAGTATTTGATTTACCTGTTGGGGATTAGCCTGGCCCTTTGAGGCCTGCATAATTTTACCCATAAAGCCGCCGAGCTTTTTCTTGCGCTTGGCTTCGTCGGTGTTGATGTAATCGTCGACCATGGCTTGGTTGGCGGTTAGTACTTCGACAACAATTTTTTCCAGAGCACCAGTATCGGATACTTGTTTGAGTCCGCGGGCTTCAATAATGTCATCGGCACTGCCTTCGCCGGCCCACATGCCTTCGAATACTTCTTTGGCCATCTTACCGCTAATGCTGTTGTCGGCGATTCTTGCCACTAATCCCCCCAGCTGCTCCGCACTGACTGGACTTTTGCCGATATTAAGGTCTTGGCTGTTCAAGCGTGCGGCCAGTTCACCCATGGTCCAGTTGGCGGTCAATTTAGCATTGCTGGATTTCTCCGCGGCAATTTCAAAATAGGCGGCCATAGGGGCGTCGCTGCCAATCACTGCAGCGTCATAATCGGATAGGCCATATTGCTCAATAAAGCGCGCCTGTCTAGCATCTGGCAGTTCTGGCAGATTGCGGCGCAGTTCTTCGATGGTTTCATCACTGACAATTACAGGTAATAGATCGGGGCAGGGGAAGTAGCGATAGTCGTTAGCTTCCTCTTTGCTGCGCATGGGGCGGGCGATTTTGGTGTCGCCGTTATACAGCCGGGTTTCCTGCTTGACGGTGCCGCCATCTTCGATCAGATCAATCTGGCGCTCAACTTCTTTGACTATAGCCTCTTCCATAAACTTATAGGAATTGAGGTTTTTAGTTTCGGTTCTAGTGCCCAACTCTGTCGAGCCCTTGGGGCGCACAGAGACGTTGACGTCAAAGCGCATACTGCCCTGAGACATCTCGCCGTCGCAGATGCCGATGGAGGTCACAATACTATGAAGTTTTTTGGCAAAGACGATAGCTTCTTCGGCATTGCTCATATCCGGCTCGGAGACAATTTCGATCAGCGGGGTGCCGGCACGATTTAGATCAATACCAGAGACACCGTGGCGGAAGCCCCCTTCATGGAGTGATTTTCCGGCATCTTCTTCAAGGTGAGCGTGGTGGATGCGCACGTTTTTAGTGCTGCCATCTGCCAGTTTAATTTCAACATTGCCGCGACCCACTATGGGCTTTTCCAGCTGTGTGGTCTGGTAGCCTTTGGGGGAGTCGGGATAGAAATAATTCTTTCGCTCGAAAGCGGACTCTTTGCCAATCTCTGCGTCAATCGCCAAACCAAACATCACGGCATAATGCACGGCCTGTTTGTTAAGTACTGGCAAGGTGCCGGGCATGGCCAGGTCAATAGCGCAGGCCTGAGTGTTGGCTTCGGCGCCAAAAGACGTGCTGGCAGCAGAGAAAATTTTGGTTTTAGTGGCCAGCTGCACATGCACTTCGAGACCGATAACGGTTTCCCAACCTGAGTGACTCATTAGGCAACTCCCTCTGGGGTTAGACTGTGCCACTGGGTGGCTTGCTGGTACTGATGGGCGATATTTAACATCCGCGCCTCATCAAAATAGTTGCCGATAATTTGCAGGCCAACGGGTTTGTTATCAACCAGGCCGCAGGGTACTGACATGCCAGGCAGGCCGGCCAGATTGGTAGCTACGGTGTAGATATCTTCCAGATACATGGCTACGGGGTCGTCTCCCTTGGAACCAAATTTAAAGGCCGGTGATGGAGTGGTGGGACCCATAATCACATCGACCTGCTCAAAGGCTTTTTCAAAATCTTGCTGAATCAGCTGGCGCACTTGCTGAGCTTTGCCATAGTAGGCGTCATAGTAGCCGGCCGACAGGCAGTAGGTGCCAATTAGGATGCGATGCTTCACTTCGTCACCAAAGCCTTCGGCTCTGGTGCGGGTATACAAATCATTGAGGTCTTTGGGGTCTTCGCAGCGGTAGCCGTAACGAACACCGTCAAAGCGGGTCAGGTTGGTTGAGGCTTCAGCTGGTGCAATAACGTAGTAGGCAGGTACTGACAGGCCAGTATTGGGTAGGCTTATCTCAATCAGTTCTGCGCCCTGAGCTTGATATTCTGCCAGAGCAGCGCGTACGGCTTTTTCAGTATCTGGATCCAAACCGGCGGAAAAATATTCCCTGGGCACGCCAATTTTCAAACCTTTGATACTGTCGCCTAAGGTAGCGCCATAATCCGGTACTTCACGATCGATGCAGGTGGAATCTTTGTCGTCGTAACTGGCCATGCAGTTAAGCAAGATGGCGCAGTCTTCGGCAGTGCGAGCCATGGGGCCACCCTGATCCAAACTCGAGGCAAAGGCAATCATGCCCCAGCGTGAAACCCGACCATAAGTCGGTTTTAAGCCGGTGATTCCACAGAGCGCGGCAGGCTGACGGATCGAGCCGCCGGTATCGGTTGCGGTTGCGCCAGGCGCTAAGCGCGCTGCAACTGCTGCGGCAGAACCACCGGAGGAACCGCCGGGAACTGAATCGCTGGCCCAGGGGTTTTTTACTGGTCCATAGAAGCTGGTCTCATTGGATGATCCCATAGCGAACTCATCCATATTGGTTTTACCCATGACGACGGCGCCGGCCTGTTCGAAATTTTCCACCACGGTGGCATTGTAGGGGGGGATGAAGTTATCCAACATTTTCGAGCCACAGCTGGTGCGGACACCATTGGTGCAGAAGATATCTTTGTGCAGTATGGGCACACCGCAGAGTGCTGGTGCATTGCCTGCAGCCAGTCTTTTGTCAGCAGCGGCAGCGGCTTTTAGCGCCTGATCTGCAGTCACCGTAATTACGGCGTTGTAGTTGGCGTCTAACTTGGCGATGCGTGCCAAAAAGTGTTGAGTTAGTTCAACACTGGAAAATTCTTTGCCCTGCAGCCCTTTGACAAGCTCGGCGATAGTGAGGTTATGCATGAGGGACCTGTTTATTCTATGACTTTGGGCACTAGAAACAGCCCTTCTTCTGTATCTGGTGCGATTGCCTGAAAGGCTTCGCGCTGATTGATTTCGCTGACCTCGTCTTCACGCAGGCGCTGAGTAGCTTTCATTGGATGTGACATGGCCTCGACACCATCGGTATTGACAGCTTGTAGTTGATCCACCAGTTCGAGAACGCTACTCAGTCGCTGTGACACTTCGGTGATAGTGTCTTCGCCGATGGCGATGCGGGATAACGTGGCCAGTTTTTCGATTTCTTGTCGTTCGATACTCATTAAAATAATCCATCTGTCAGCGGTGGCTTGTGGGAGGTCGACCGCGCCTTTTAGAAGGGCCGTAAGGTACCATGAATGGTATTGTCAGGTTAAGGGGGCTGGATTGATTAAAGGCTTATTTGTCAGTGTTTTAAGGCAGTTTTTTATGAATCACAGTAACTTTAGGCAGGATTGGTTAGAATCCCATAAAAATACGCCGAATGGTCCAGTGAGCGCTTGCTCTGCCAGTCTGCCACTGTTAAATTTACGCAATTAATTTGTAGCGACATGCCGCTGCCTAAAAGGCTTAGTTCGAGGGGCCGAATTTTAAGGAAATATAACGAGATGTTTAAAAAACTCCGCGGCTTTTTCTCCAGTGATCTGTCAATTGACCTTGGAACTGCAAATACACTCATCTATGTTCGCGAGGAAGGTATAGTTCTCAATGAACCCTCAGTAGTCGCTATTCGCCAACATCTCGGGCAAAAAATTATCGAAGCCGTGGGGGTCGATGCCAAGCGTATGTTGGGTCGCACGCCAGGCAACATTACCGCTATTCGTCCATTGAAAGACGGTGTTATCGCTGATTTTCAGGTCACCGAAAAGATGCTCCAGCACTTTATTAGAAAGGTCCATGCGTCGAGCTTTGTTCCCCCTAGTCCTCGCGTTCTTATCTGTGTGCCCTGCATGGCCACGGAGGTGGAGAAGCGTGCGATTAAAGAGTCGGCCTACAGTGCCGGTGCTCGCGAAGTTTACCTAATTGAAGAGCCAATGGCTGCGGCAATCGGCGCTGGTATGCCAGTTGGAGAAGCCGTAGGTTCGATGGTTGTGGATATTGGTGGCGGTACTACTGAGATTGCCATTTTGTCACTTAATGGCGTGGTGTTTTCTGATTCTGTGCGCATCGGTGGCGATCGCTTTGATGAGTCGATTGTTAATTTTGTGCGACGCAAATATGGCAGCGTAATTGGTGACAGCACCGCTGAACGTATCAAGATGGAAATCGGCGGCGCTTATCTGAGCAAAGAGGTTCGTGAAATTGATGTTCGCGGCCGCAATCTGGCCGAAGGTGTTCCGAAAAGCTTTACCCTGAATAGCGATGAAATTCTTGAATCGCTGCAAGAGCCGCTGGCCGGCATTGTCCAGGCAGTCAAGCGCGTGCTCGAGCAGTCTCCGCCAGAGCTGGCGTCGGATATTGCCGAAACCGGCATTGTTTTGACCGGCGGTGGTTCTATGCTGCGCGATTTGGATCGCCTGCTCACAGCTGAGACTGGTCTGCCAGTTATACTCGCTGAAGATCCTCTCACCTGTGTTGCCCGTGGCGGTGGTTTGGCGCTAGACATGATGGATAGCAATAAATTAAATTCTTTAACTTTCTAAGCTTTGGTGGTCGCCTGCGGCGCCCTAGCTCCGGAGTCCCTCTAGAGGTCTAGGTGTCTGCTGTTTTTGTGGGCTATCTGTCAGCGCTGAGCTGTTAATTGGCTCAGGGCTGTTAATTGCTCAGGGCTGTTAATTGGCTCAGGGCTGTTAATTGCTCAGGGCTGTTAATTGGCTCAGGGCTGTTTAGTTGTTCAGAGATATTCAGGAGAGGGTTTATGGCAAACGTATTTAGCAAATCATCTTCTCTCCTGAGAAAGTTTCTTGCAGTTTCTCTGCTTGCCGTCTTGCTGATGATCATCGATAGCTTCACCCCATGGCTGAAGCCTGCCTACAGTGCTGTTGATAATTTTGTTCGCCCCCTTTATTGGATTGCCAATATCCCACTGCGTGTTCAGGAGTGGAGTGCCAATAGCGTGACGCCGCGCTCTGAAATCGAGAGCGACAATCTGCGCCTCACTAAAGAGAGTCTTATCTATCATGGCCAGTTGCAGCGCATGTCTGATCTGGCCGCCGAAAATATGCGCCTACGTCGTCTGCTCAATGCCACCGAATTAGTCCAAGACAGTGTCCTAGTCACTGAAGTGATCGGCGTGTCGGCTACTCCTCTGCGGCATACTCTAACCATCGATCGCGGCACTGCAGATGGTGTGTTTGTCGGCCAGCCGCTGCTTGATGCCGAGGGTTTGATGGGGCAGATTATTGGGGTGCACAAACACCATAGTACAGCGCTGCTGATCACCGACAGTAGTCATGCACTGCCAGTGCAAGTGTTGCGCAACGGGCTGCGCTCGATTGCTGAGGGCAGCGCTGACTACAATCGGTTGAATCTTAAGTTTGTCTCGCCCACCGCAGATATTCGCGAAGGTGACAAATTGGTTAGTTCGGGTCTCGGCGGACTCTATCCGGCGGGCTATCCGGTTGGCACAGTGCTGAGTATTGTCTCCAAGCCTGGCGACAACTTTCTTGAGGTTGATATTGATCCCTCTGCTGAGATCGATCGCAGTCGCCACCTATTGCTTCTCTACACCTCCCGCGACAACACTGCGGACGCGGTTGAATAATGCAGTCTGACAACCGTGGCATTGCCGTTTGTCTGACGCTTATTCTTGCCGTGGTTCTCACTTTGATGCCTCTAAGTGGTGATTGGATTGTCTGGAAGCCTAACTTCCTATTGCTTGTGGTTATGGCTTGGGTGCTGGGTTGGCCGAATGGCGTGGGCATTTTTTTTGCCGCGTCAGTTGGACTGTTGGCAGATCTTCTACTGCGTATGAGCCCAGGTCATTCGATGATTGTCTTTGCTCTCTGCGCTGGCGCGCTGTTATTGGTTAGCCGTTGGGCAAAATATCTTTCGATGCTGCAGCGCACGCTGTTGATGGCTCTGATAATTACTCTGGTTGCTGTGCTCGAGGCGAGCATTTTTATCGTTTACGGTCTTCCCTCAGGTATAGAACATTTGCCGATGAAAATTCTCTTGTCGATAATGGTTTGGCCACTTATTGATCTCTCGATTGCCCGCTTGCAACCAAACCGAGGTTGAAGCCTATTCATGTCTGAGTGTTCAGCTGATCTTATCCTTGCCTCTGCGTCGCCGCGCCGCAGTGAACTGCTGCGCCAGGTTGGAGTGCGCTTTACCATTTTGGCAGCTGATATAGATGAGACTAGGCTGTGTGATGAATCACCTGCCGATTATGTTTTAAGGCTGGCTCTGGAGAAGGCCCGGGCGGGATACAGCCGTCAGAGTCAAAACATTATTGAGGATAAAAAACTGCCCAGTCTTGGTGCCGATACTATTGTAGTTTGCGACGGGCAGATTTTTGGCAAGCCCAAAGATCAGGCTGATGCTGCGGCAATGCTAATGTCACTGTCTGGCAAAGTTCATGTGGTGATGACAGCTGTCGCTGTCTCTCAGGGGCCATGCTCTGCCATCCGTCTGACAAATACCTCGGTGCGTTTCCGCACAATTAGCCAATCCGAGTGTCAGACTTATTGGCAAACCGGTGAGCCTTTAGGCAAAGCTGGCGGTTATGCTATTCAAGGGCTTGGCGCAGTGTTTGTTGATCATCTTGAAGGCAGTTACAGCGGCGTGGTTGGTCTGCCATTGAGCGAAACGGCTGAGATTCTCGGAGAGTTTGGTATACCCATATGGACGTCGACGTCATAAACTTAGGCTTAAGAGCTTAGATTTAAGCGCCCTGACGGAACAGCTAAGACCTCTAAAAGAGCTTTAACGCAGTACAAAATGGAAAAACGATGAGCCAGGAACTGCTAGTCAATATTACGCCCATGGAAACTCGAGTGGCTCTGGTCGAGAACGGCGTGCCCCAGGATATTTTTATTGAGCGCAACAATAAGCGCGGTCTAGTAGGTAATATCTATAAGGGTAAGGTGGTGCGAGTGCTGCCTGGTATGCAGGCTGCTTTTATCGATATAGGCGAGGCGCGCACGGCGTTCTTACATATAGATGACTTGCTGCCACGGAAAATCAAGCTCAATGCCACGGATACTGGCGAGCCGGATATTCGCAAACTCTTGCATGATGGGCAGCAGATTGCGGTACAGGTGATTAAGGATCCTGTAGGCACTAAAGGCGCGCGTCTGTCGGCGCAACTCTCCGTGGCCTCCCACTATCTTGTCTATATGGTTGAGGGCAAGCATGTCGGTGTTTCACAGCGCATCGAATCCGACGAAGAGCGCGAGCGCTTAAAGCTTATGCTCAGCACTATTGTCGATGAAGTCATCGCCGAAGAGGGTGCGAAAAGCCCCGTTTCCGGTGGTTATATTCTGCGCACCGCCGCTGATGGGGCCGAGGAAGCAGCGCTGCGTAGCACTGTGCGATTTTTACGCCGCCTATGGCAGGATATTCTCCAGCGTAAAATTAATGCCAAGGCCCCTTGTTGTCTCTATGAAGATTTACCACTCTACAAGCGGGTACTGCGGGATATGGTGGGCACCGAAGTGGAGAAAATTTCCGTCGACTCCCGCGACGTATTCGACAAATTGACGCACTTTGGCAATAAATTCAATCCGGATATGGTGCGCTTGCTTGAGCACTACTCGGGGGAGCGACCGCTCTTTTATATGTATGCCATTGAAGAGGAAATTGCCAAGGCGCTGCAGCGTAAGGTAATGCTCAAGTCTGGCGGCCATATAGTCTTTGACCAGACCGAGGCTATGTCGACCATTGATGTGAACACTGGCGCCTTTGTCGGTCATCGCAATCTTGAAGAGACAATTTATAAAACCAACCTTGAAGCAGCGGTGGTGATTGCCCGGCAGATGCGGATACGCAATCTCGGCGGCATTATTATTATCGACTTTATTGATATGCACAGCGCTGAGCATCGCCGTCAGGTGGTGCGCGCATTGGAAAAGGCCCTGGCGCGAGATCCGGTTAGAACAACAATTTCTGGTGTGACCGAACTCGGATTAGTGCAGACTACACGCAAGCGCACCAGTCCAAGTCTCGAGCAGATACTCTGTGAGGAGTGTCCGACCTGTTTTGGCCGGGGCTATGTTAAGTCAGCTGAGTCCATGAGTTATGAAATCTTGCGCGATATTTTACGCGTAGCCCGGGCCTATGAATGTGACAGCCTCAGGGTGTTGGCATCGGCCCCGGTGATTGAGAGGCTAACTGATGAAGACTCAAGTCAGGTGGCAGATTTAGAATTATTTATTAACTGCAGCATTCAGTTTCGGGTTGAGAGTCTCTATGCTCTTGAGCAGTTTGATATTATTCCAGTTTAAAGAACAGTGACTATGGCGAGTATGGGTACAGCATTAAAGACGTCGATGCGTTGGCTATGGCTGACGCTCGCGCTGCTGATTATCGGTACGGTGATTCTAGTGGTGATTGGTCGTCAGACAATTGCCTATGTGGACAACGTTCGCGAGCCAGTTGAAGAGTTTCTCAGGCAGCAGATTGGTCTGCAGGTGAATCTCGGCGAACTGCGCGGTGAGTGGCCGCGATTGGTGCCGATTATTGAAGTTGATCAGTTATCCATCGCTGCGACGGATGCACCAGATAATGAAAGCCCAATGCTCAGTTTGGAAGGTGCCCGAGCCGATCTAGATCTATTTAACAGTCTGTTACACGGCTCTCCGATCTGGCGCGAGCTAGCGGTGGCAAAGTTGGCGCTCACTTTAGTTGAGGATAAGGTTGGGCGGTGGAGTTTAAAAGGCTTCACCAGTGAAGGAGATACGGATTTAAGTCTGATTGTTGACCCCCTGACTTACAGTCGCCTAATTCGTTTTGATGATGTGCAGACGAAATTGGAATTTTACTCCGGCAAGAGCATGATGCTGAGTGCGCGCAATGTGGCTATGGAAAATGCCCAAGACTTTCACCGTGCTGAACTCAGTGTTAGCACTCTGGATGATGCTCTGGTCGCCAGTGAAAAAGTGCTTGCCAGCGCCAGCCCAGCTTATCTATTAATCGAAGGTCAGGGCGATCTAACGGATATAGAGAGTTTTTCTGCAGAGGGTTATTTCCGTTTCGATGATTTGAATCTCTCCGAACCTCTGGCTGATCTGGTTCGTTCCCTGATGCCCGAGCTGTTTGCCAATCTTCCGGATTTTAAAGCTAATGCCCAGGGTGAAATCTGGGTTGCTCTGCATCCCGGTGGCGCAATGGATTTCGAGGGCAATCTTGCGGTGGGTGAAGTACCCCTAAACTGGCTGGCGGATGTACCGCCGGTTACCGAGATCAAAACCGAGGTCACCGGTTGGTATACGCCGGGCTCGGATTGGGGCGCGCGCCTCCAGGGCTTCAGTTTCAGCTGGTCAGATACCTCTATCGAACCACTCAATCTAGTGTTTAATCAACGTCTGGGATCCCGGTGGCACGACTTTGATTTATCGGTGAACCATCTTGATCTTACACTGATGTCAGAATTGCTCCATACCACCCGTATTGCTGATCAGAAAATTCTCGATATTGTCGACAGGCTAAAGCCTCGGGGTATGGTCGATGCTCTCACTCTGGGACATGATGAAATTGGCTATTACGCGTCAGCGAATCTCCAAGGGCTGGGGATAACCTCCTGGAAAAAAGCACCTGGAGTTAAGGGGCTGGATGGGTATTTGGAAGTCTATGGCAGTCATGGATTACTCTCCGTGGCCGACACTGATGGCTTCGAAGCACTTTTTCCAACGGTGTACAAAGATTATCAAACGATCGAAAAAGCCCAGGGAACAATTAACTTTTTTTGGGATGAGGCTGACAAGCAACTAAGGTTACGCAGTGATGTTATGCGCGCCGAGGTAGATGCCGGAATTGCTTCCATACTCTTTTCTATCGAACAGTCAATTCCGTCACAGGGTAATCCCCCCTCAGTGAGTCTTTTGATTGGTGGCCGTGATCTGGACGCCAAGAAGCACAACAAATATCTACCTTATCGAATGCCGGGACAGCTGCGAACATGGCTACAGGAGTCTATCTTGGATGGCCATGTCGATGAGTTTGGGTTGCTGATTCGCAACCAGCCGCCCCGACTTGAGTCGATGGCGAAGACCACTCAGTTGATGGTGAAAATGCGTGGTGCGGACATCAACTATGATCCTAAGTGGACAGGTATTCGCGACGCTAAAAACCTTGTGCTGGTGGACGATACTTACACTGAGGTTGATGTCTACTCTGGAACTGTTGGCGATACATCTATTAGTAATACAAAGGTTATTTACGACAGATTTGGCCCGAGTAAAGCGCCAGCCATAACCGTATCTGCGGACGTTGAAGGCGATCTAGGTGCTGCCATGACCCTGCTAACCGAGTCGCCACTGCAAAGTCGCCTGGGGGCATTAACCGGCTGGGACTTCAGCGGCAAAATGACCAGTCAATTGGATTTATTGATTCCCTTGCGGGCAGTCGCTGGTGAACCCCTTGAGCCTCAATACAATGTTACGGCGTCTGTGAAGAGTGGTTCCCTGAGTATTCCCGGCGGCCCAATTGCTGTCGAAGAGATTAATGGGGGGTTGAATTTCTCTCTTGATAAAGGTCTCTATGGTGACGGAGTTAGCGCTAACTTTTGGCAGAGACCTTTTCTGGCAAACCTCTATAAAAGTGATGGTGACCAAAAGATTGCTGTGACCGGCACTCTGCTGCCTGAGAGTTTGCATCAATTGGTGGACTTTCCCTGGCAAGAGGTGGTTAAAGGAGTTGTTGCCGTCGACAGTCTGATCACAGTTCCCGGAGCTGATGATCAGCAGCAGGTCGCTGTAGCTCCTATAACCCTGCAGATAAATAGTCAGCTTAAGGGGGTTGAGCTGGATCTTCCCCAACCGCTAGCGAAGACCGCGGCGCAATCTCAAGATCTCAGCGTGACTCTATCATTTGCCCCAGAATTTGAGCGTCTACAGGCGACCCTCGCAAGGCGATCAGATGGGCTAACAACGAGTGCTGATCTGGACTTCGATCTGCGTTTTGATAAGGCTGGTCTAAGTGGCGCTCATATTCGTTATGACCGTGAAGCGGAAGAGCCGCAAGAGGGTGTTGTGCGCGTTTCAGGCTATCTGCCAACAACTGACCTTAGTCTATGGCAGCCGCTTATTGGCCTTTTTCAGCGCTCTGAGTCCACTGCAAAAGCGAGTTGGGTGCCGGTGTTTGATTTGCATCTGGATCAGATGGATCTCGCGTCTCTGCAGTTACGGGATATTCAAGGCATTGCCTCCCTGCGCGACGGCATTTTGGACCTGAATTTCGTGACTGACTTGGCTGACGGTCAGTTGCTTATGGCGACAGCTGATGCACAACAGGTTCCGGTTCTAAACTTGACCCGCTTGATGGTTCCCGAGGCATTGCTGGAAAAAAGTGTCAGCGAATCCACTATAGATCCACGCCAGTTTATCGCTCTGGATTTTTCTGTGGATCGTCTGCAGATTGCCGATGAGGAATGGGGCTCTATTGGTTTTAAATTGCGCCCGGAAATTTCGGGAGCAGCGTTCAGTGATATTAGAGGCAATCTCTTGGGTCTGCAGCCAGGTCTATTTGATAATCAGCCGGCAACTGAGTTTTTCTGGGGCTTTGATGGCAGTGACTACGCCAGTCGTTTAGTAGGTCCAGTAGGTATTGGCAATATTGAAGAGTTTCTCGACCTCGGTCTAAATGTCCCAAGAGTTGTCGACAGCAAATCTGGGCGCTTCGTATTTGATCTCGCTTGGCAGGATCAACCCTGGAATATCTCGCGGGATAATCTCAGTGGCGAGTTTCAGGTTGAGTTAAAAGAGGGCAGTTTTTACCGCTCTACCGGTGGCGCTGGCGCAGCGTTAAAAATGGTTAGCCTGGTTAATTTCGCCAATTGGTTGCGTCGGTTGAAGCTGGATTTTTCCGATGTCACTGGCCAGAACCTCAGTTATAACAAACTCAGTGGGACCCTGGAATTTAATCAGGGTGTGGCTCGATTTAAGCAGCCCCTGAGAATGGCTATGCCCTCTGGTCGCATGAGCATGGACGGTGAGTTCGGTCTGCTCAATGAAGTGGTAGATGCGCGTCTGGTGGCGACCTTGCCTGTGGCGACTAATCTGCCCTGGGTTGTGGCGCTATTGGGCGGACTTCCGGCGGCGGCCGGAGTTTATGTGACCAGCAAGCTGGTGGAAAAACAAGTTGATCGCCTGTCCAGCATCAGCTACAAGCTCTCTGGTCCCTGGGACGATGTTGAGGTGTCAGTGGACCGAATTTTTGCCGCCGATTTAAAGAGCAATGATGCTGAAGTGGCAAAGGAGTCTAAAGTGGATTCAGAGGCAAAAAGAGTTCTCGAGAATGACCAGTAATAATTCCTTTATCGCCGCAGCCGTTCAGTTGCGGCCGCAACAATCCTTACAACAGAACCTAGATGCCGCAGAGGCGCTAATTGGACAGGCTGCTGATGCTGGCAGTCGACTGGTGGTGGCGCCAGAAAATTTTGCCTACCTGGGGTCTAGTGATCTCTCAGAAATTGGCCTTGCAGAGCAGCGTAATGGTCCAGTATATGAGTTTCTCTCTGAGCAGGCGCGGCGGCACAGGCTCTGGTTGGTCGGTGGCACAGTACCTGTCTCCGATACTGATTCGGCAAAGCCCTTTGCCCGTTCATGGCTGTTTGATCCCCGGGGAGATCTTGCTCAGCATTACGATAAAATTCATCTATTTGATGTTGATGTGCCGGAGTCAAAAGATCGTGTTTCGCAGCAGGTGAGCTATCGCGAGTCGGACGATTATCGCAGTGCTAGAGACGTGGTTGTGGCCGAGACTGATCACTGTCAGCTGGGCATGACTGTCTGTTATGATCTGCGCTTTGCTGAGCTCTACCGTCAGTTGGCTGATCGCGATGCTCAGGTAGTTGCGGTGCCAGCGGCCTTTACCGCGGCCACAGGGCGCGATCACTGGGAGTTATTGTTACGGGCACGGGCTGTTGAAAATCAACTGTTCGTGATTGGTGCCAATATGGTTGATCGTGACCATCCGCGCAGAGCTCTCTGGGGTGGCAGTGCGATTATTGATCCCTGGGGAACGGTGTTGGCTCGGGTTGATGATGAGCCTGGAGTGGCGATTGCCGAGATCGATTTAGACCGCTTGGCCGAGATACGCAGCAAGATGCCGGTTGCCCAGCATCGAAAGTTAGGTGGTTTTTAGTGGCTGAGGGCTTTTTAACCATCCGCTGAGGGCTCTTGATCCGCTGAGGGCTCTCTATTCGCTGAGGGCTTTTTATTCGCTGAGGGCTCTTTATTCGCTGAGGGCTCTCTATCCGCTGAGGGCTCTTGATCTGCTGAGGGCTTTTTATTCGCTGAGGGCTCTACTCACTAAGCTGGCGCAGGTAGGCGAAGATTTTCTTGCTCGCAGTGGGCGCTTTTTTCAGTTCAAGCTCTCGTGCCGCTTGGCGCTGTAGGTTTCGCAGTTGCTGGCGATCGGCTGTGGGGTATTTCTCCATTAACTCTTCTATAACCGGATTACCTTGGCTGATTAATCGGTCGCGCAATGTCTCTAGCTGCATAAAATGCTGTCTATAGGTTTGCGACTGATGGTCCATACGCTCCAATGTCTCTTCAATAAAGCTGATATCGGCGGTGCGCATCAGCTTGCCAATATACTGCAGTTGGCGACGCTTTCCTTCACGGTTCTTTAAGCGGCGCGCCTCGGTAATCGCGTCCTTTAAATTGTCCGGCAAATTAAATTTGGCCAGTTGCCCTAAGGGCATTTCAACTAGTTTGCTGCCCATATCCTGAAGTGCATGACTGTCGCGTTTAAGCTGCGACTTGCTGACCAGATCTTCTTCATTGTTGTCGTTATCAGTATTATTTTTAATATCAGAATCGGTCATTAGTTGTAAAACACCGTGGCAAGTCCAAGAAAGGAGACAAAACCGACTATATCGGTGACTGTCGTGAGAATAACCGAGCCTGCGAGGGCCGGGTCAATTTTTAACGAGCGCAACATGACTGGCAACAGGGTGCCTGCGACTGCTGCCGCCATCAGATTAATAGCCATAGCAGCGGCGATAACCAGTGCGATGGTCCAATCGTCAAACCATACTGAGACAATGGCGCCCATGATTACCGCCCAGAGCATGCCATTGAGTGCGCCGACGGCAAACTCTTTGCTCAGTAGCCATTTGAGATTGTCCCGCTCGATTTGGCCCAGTGCCATACCGCGAATTACCACGGTTAGAGTTTGACTGCCTGCAACACCACCCATGCTGGCAACGATCGGCATTAAAATAGCCAGGGCAACGACCTTTTCTAGAGTCGCTTCAAATAGGCTGATCGCCGATGACGCGAGAATTGCAGTAAGCAAATTGAGACCCAACCAGAGGGCACGTCGGGGTGCGGTGCGGCTGATGGAGGAGAAAGTATCCTCAGTGTCGCTGAGCCCGGCCATGGCTAAAAGGCTATGGTCAGCGTCTTCGACAATCACATCGACCACATCATCAATGGTGATTCGTCCAACGAGTCGGTGCTGGTCGTCAACAACCGGTGCTGAGACCAGATCTTGACGCTGAAACAGCTGCGCCACGTCGGAGTCGGTGAGATTCACATGAATCGCCTCAACTTCGGTGTTCATGACTTCACGAACGGAGGTGCTAGGGCTAGAGGTGAGCATTTTACTCAGGGGCAATGTCCCCAAAAAGGTGTCATTGCGACTGACCACAAACAGGTTGTCAGTGATATCTGGAAGTTCTTCAAAGCGACGCAGATAGCGCAGCACTACGTCGACGGTAATGTCTGGGCGCACCGTGATAACCTCAGTGTCCATTAGACCACCGGCGGTATCTTCACTGTAAGTAAGTACTGACTCTACTCTAAGCCTATCCTGTACCGACATGGCTTTTAGGACTTCGGGGATAACTCGGTCGGGTAGCTGCTGGAGAATATCGACTATATCGTCGACGTCGAGACCTTCGGTGATCGAGGCAACTTCCGCGCCATCCATCTGGTTGAGGAATTCGAGCTGAATATCGTCGGAGAGTTCTTGCAGTACTTCACCGGATATCTCGGGATCAACTATCTCCCAGAGTATATTGCGCAGACGCGGCGGTGCGGTTTCCAGTTGGTGTGCAATATCTGGCGGCGAGAGATTGTTGAGTATGTGTCGTACCTGATTCAGGGTGCCGGTATCTATGGCGCTGCCGAGCCGGGCCAAAAGGCTGTTATCGTTATTATTCATACGTAGCTCCCTTGGCTGGGCTGAACCAGTTCAGCGCTGGTATTCTAACCAGCTAACCGATATATCGGTAGTTTTAACTGATAAGCCAGTGCAAACAATGGTCAACAGCGGGGCAGATTACTCATCTTCGCCAAAGTAGTCAGCCAGTAGTTCGCTAATGGCGGCCTGTGCTTCTTGCTCGTCTTCACCATCGAATTCAAAGACCAGGCTGGTGCCTTTGCTGGCGGCCATGAGCATCAGCGACATAACGCTTTTTGCGTCCACTAATGGCTCTTGTTTACCAGTGCGGATAGTGCAACCGAAGCGACCAGCAGTACTCGCCAGCTTGGTCGCTGCCCTGGCGTGAAGGCCGAGTTTATTGATGATATCGAGTTGGCAGTAAATCAAGGTGCGAGCTCTTTGTGGCTTACCTGGACAAATGGGTGCACACCGGAGAAGTGCTCGTGCAATCTATTTGCCAGATAAACAGATCTATGCTGTCCACCGGTACAGCCTATGGATATGGTCAGATAGCTGCGATTGTTGCCCTGAAACTGGGGAATCCAGCGAGTTAAAAAGCCAACAATATCCGCTAGCATTGAGGCTACTTCAACCTGACTTTCGAGAAATTCGATCACCTCAGGATCTTCGCCGGTCTTGCTTTTAAGCTGCGCTTTCCAATAGGGGTTGGGTAGGCAGCGCACGTCGAAAACAAAGTCCGAGTCTGATGGGACGCGGTTCTTAAACCCGAATGACTCAAACAGTATCGACATATGCTGGGGCTGTTTCGGCACAATGGTGTTTTTAATCAGGTCGCGCAATTGATGCAGTGTCAGTTGTGAAGTGTCGATAGAGCGGTCAGCGATCTCCGAAATCGGGCTGAGTATTGTCTTTTCCAGTTTAATAGCTTCTTTTAGGCCTATAGCATCGGTGCTCAATGGGTGACGACGACGGGTCTCACTGTAGCGGCGCAGCAAGTCTGAGCGATGCGCATAGAGAAAGATGACATCGACATCGACGCCCTCTCTTTCAATCGACTTTAGGATGTCAGGAATTTTATTTAGATCACCCACTAGATTGCGTGCATCTATGCCTACGGCGACATTCAAATCCTGGTGGTTACGGTTTTCGTTGAGCTGACCAATTAAATGCTCAAGTAATGTGGCGGGCAGATTATCAATACAGGTAAAGCCAACATCCTCGAGAATATTCAGTGCTGAGGTTTTGCCGGACCCAGAGTGGCCACTAATGATGACTAAACGCATGTTTACGCTGCGCGCTCAAGTTGCAGTGCCGTGTTATAGAGTTCTTCGCTGCTGCTGCACTGGCGCAGAGACATACGTGAGCTGTCATCTTGCATAATTGCGGCAACTCTTGCCAGAGTAGCAAGATGCTCTTCGTTTTGCTCTTCAGGAACAATTAGCGCGAAAATTAAGTCTACAGGCTGGTCATCCAGAGCGCCAAAGTCGATGGCTTGGTCCAGTTTGATCAGACAGCCGTGAATGCGGTTGAAGCCGGCCACACGGCAGTGGGGAATGGCGACGCCTTCACCAATGCCAGTGCTGCCAAGTCGCTCACGGGCGACCAGGTTGTGAAACAAACTTTCAGCCTGGTCGCCATCGCCGCCAAGCTGCTCGGCGACGAAGGTCGAAAGATTCTCCAGTACGCGTTTTTTGCTGCCGCCAGGAATACCGCACTGGGTCAATTGTTGAGTGAGTATGTTCTCGATTTTCATGGACGGGTTTAACGGCCTCGGTGCTTCTCTTTGTATTTAATTAGCTGACGATCAAGTTTATCAGTCAGTGAGTCAATCGCAGCATATAGGTCTTCGTGCTGAGAGTTGGCGAATAATTCTGCTCCACTGACATGGACTGTCGCTTCTGCGTTCTGGGATAGTTTCTCGACGGTTAGGATAACCGAAGTGCTAGTGATTTGTTCGTAGTGCCGTTCGAGTTTGGCAAATTTGTTGTTAACGTACTCTCTTATTGCGTCGGTGATTTCCAGGTGATGTCCGCTAATGGTTAATTGCATTCGGTACTCCTTTTTTCACTTGATTAAAATCTTTTGCGCTGACTCGAGGATGGGATACCCAGGCTCTCTCGGTATTTTGCCACTGTTCTACGTGCGACTTGTATGCCTTGTTGTTCTAGCAGGGAGGTCAGTTTGCTATCGCTGAGTGGTTTCGCCGGTAGTTCTGCGCCGATCAGTTGTTTAAGAATAGCGCAAACTGCTGTCGATGAACACTCCCCGCCGCCAGCTGTACTCACATGACTGGAAAAGAAATATTTAAGCTCGAATATACCCTGAGGCGTGGCCAAATATTTACTCGTGGTAACCCGAGAAATAGTCGACTCATGGAGTTCCAGCTTGCTGGCAATATCGGATAGCACCATGGGCTTCATGGCGACTGGACCGTGGTCAAGGAAGCCTCGCTGCAGCTCGACTATAGTCATGGCTACGCGCATCAAGGTTTCATTGCGGCTTTCAATACTGCGTAAAAACCAACGTGCTTCGGCAAGGTTATCTTTTAAAAACTGATTTTGATCGCTGCTGTCTGAGCGCTTAATTAATGATGAGTAAGAGTCATTGATACGCAGTCGCGGCATATTGCTGTCATTGAGTTTGACTCTCCAGCGACCTTTGATTTTTTCTACGTAGGCGTCTGGGACTATATATTCAACGTCATTGCTACTTAGAGATTCTCCTGGACGGGGATTTAAACTGCGCACCAGTTGCAGGGCACCCTGCAGTTCCTCAGGCTCGAGTCCGGATTTTTTGCCTAGGCGAGTACTGTCTACCGAGGCAATATCCTGCAAAAAATCCTCCACAAGATGTTTGGCGGCTTGCAAATGTTCGGTCTCTGGAGACAGCTGGTTGAGCTGTATTGTCAAACACTCGCGAATACTGCGGGCAAATACACCTGGGGGATCAAACTGCTGTAGTCGATGCAGTACTGCCACCAATTCGTCTTCATGGAGTTGGTCTTCAATATCGTCGTAGTGAATGTGCGCGGTAATATCACTGAGCTCGGCAGAGAGAAACCCGGAGCTGTCGATGGAGTCGATAAATGCGGTGGCGATTTCTCTGTCGCGATCGGAAAAAGGAGTCAGGTTAAGTTGCCATTCGAGATGCCCCTGAAAGGATTCAGTAACCTGATAGACCTGCTCGAGATTAACTTCACCGCCACTACTTGCAGCTGTGGTGGGCGGACTGTAGACATCGTCCCAGTTGGCGTCTACCGGCACATCCTTGGGTATTTCATCGTTCCATTCGTACTCGGGATTTTGCTCGCTATTGCGTTCAGCTTCGGCGACCTGATTGCCCTCGCTAGTGGTTCGATCGGCGTCTTGCCCAGTGGGCTCAGGTATATCCTCGTCCATCTCGAGCAGGGGGTTGCTATAGAGTTGCTCAATCATCTCCTGGCGTAAATCCAGTGTCGACAATTGCAAAAGACGGATAGCCTGCTGCAGCTGAGGAGTCATCGTCAGTTGTTGGCTGATCTTAAGCTGGAGACCTTGGCGCATAGGGGAATTTATTTTTTATAGAGTTGTGCAAGTTTAGTGCCAATTCTATCCTGCTTGCAATGGACTATTTGCTTGGGGGATTGATTTGGGCGCTTTATTGAGCAATCGCTGCGCTCAATCTGACCCATTTAGGGCGGATTCTTAGTTGCTCTAGAGTAGATCCAAAAGAGATCTACAGCGTAAAGTTCTCGCCCAGATAGGTTTTGCGTACCTGAGCATCGTTGAGTATGTCGCTAGTTGTTCCCTCCGCGATCACATGGCCCTCTCCAATGATGTAGGCGTGCTCGCAGATATCCAGAGTCTCACGGACATTGTGATCGGTAATCAAAACCCCAATGCCGCTGTCTCGAAGATGCCGAATAATCTGTTTTATATCAGTAACCGAGATTGGGTCGACCCCTGCAAAGGGCTCGTCGAGGAGAATAAACTGTGGGTCTGCAGCCAGTGCTCTAGCGATTTCAACACGTCGTCGCTCGCCGCCGGATAAGCTCATACCTTGATTTTTAGCCAGGTGGGAGACGTGAAACTCGCGCATTAGTTCTTCCGCCCTCTGTTTGCGCTGCTTGCGGTTGAGCTCGTTGCGGGTTTCCAGAATAGCTAATATGTTGTCTTCGACGCTGAGCTTGCGAAATACCGAGGGCTCCTGTGGCAGATAGCCTAGTCCGCGACGGGCCCGGCCATGCATGGGAAGGGCCGTTATATCGTCGCCGTCAATGGTGATCGAACCCCGGTCTTGTGCTACCAGACCAATAATCATGTAAAAACAGGTGGTCTTACCGGCACCATTGGGCCCCAGCAGGCCGACAATCTCTCCCTGTTTGACGCTGATGGAAACATCTTTGACCACCGGACGTTTACCGTAGGCCTTAGCCAGATTGCGCGCTTGTAAAGTAGCCATCAGGGTTTGGTCTCCGGGACAGTAGAATCGCTCTGTAGAGCAGAGGCTGGAATAACTAATTGAATACGTTTCTGAGCACCCTGGTTAGCGCCTTTGGCTTTCCAGGTTTGCTTGTCGATGTCGTAGTCAATTGAATCACCTTTAATAATAGTGCCATCCCGGGTCAGCATCGCATTCTGTTTTAATGCGAGTTTGTTGGTGGCTGGCAGATAGTCGATACGGTCGGCGCGAGCAATCATTGTGGCTGCTTCAAGTGCCGGTTTTTGCTGGTAACTGGCGGGCTTTCCGGTGCACTCAATACGACTGATTTTACTGTTGTCGACATGCAATGTTATCTCATCAGCTTCGATCAGCACGCTACCCTGACTGATCACCACATTGCCACGATAAACTGTGCGGCCGGTTTTTTCGTTGCGCTCGGCGTAGTCAGATTCAATAGAGATAGGCTGCCGGCGATCATCGGGGAGAGCTATGCATGGCGCGGCTAGCAAACTGCTCAGCATTACTAGCAGGGCGGCTCGACACCAAAGATAAGGCTGTAACGAATAAGAAAGCTTAGCGAGGATCATGAGTTACCTTGACTTTGGATTGGATGGCAAAGGTTTCGTTGACCAGATCAATTTTGAGTCCGGTGCCAGAGGCTTTGCCCTGCTCTGAAAGTAAATTAAATGGCTGATCAGTGGTGGCGACACTGCTGTCGACGAAATAGCTCAAGCGCTCGGTGGTCAATGTTGCCACATCTTCCTCAGTGTTTATCTGTGCCAGTACATCACCCTGTAAGTCGAGTCTGCCGCTGGCGTTATCAAGGCGTCCGCTGTCGGCAGTCAGGGCTATGGGCTGTGATGCATTGCCCTGAGCCAAAAAACGGGGTTGCTGAACCTTGACCGTCGACTCTCCCTGAAAGAATTCGATGCGCGGTGAGCTAAGGCTGAATTGCTCGCCGCCCAGTTCGGAAAAGCGGCGGCTGATGACCGCGGTCATATAGCTGTCTGCCTGAGGATTTTTATCCATCTGACTACTGGTTTGACGCAGGAATGCTTCTGGAGGCGAGTCCCAAATAAGTACAAACCCGCCGATCATAAACGCCAGAAAAACAGTCAGCAGCGCCTGTCGAATCATTGATAAGCCGCCAGTGCATGGTCTAGTTTGCCCTGTGCCGCGAGGATCATTTCCGCAGCTTCGCGAACCGCGCCATTGCCTCCACAGCGGCTGGTCTGCCACTTGGCCTTGGCGGCAACAGCTGCGTTGCCATTGGCAACAGTGATACCCAGGCCAACTCGATTGATTACTGCGAGATCCGGTAGATCGTCGCCAATAAAGGCGATTTCATGCAGTTCTACAGACAGATTTTCCAGCAGTTCATTGAGCGCAGTGAGTTTATCTTCGCGTCCTTGAACTACCGGTTCCATGCCCAGTTCATCGGCGCGACGCTGCAGCAATGCTGAGACCCGCCCCGTGATAATGCCCACCTGAACGCCGCCGCGCTGGAGTAATTTGATCCCCAGACCGTCTTGAATATCAAACGCTTTGAGCTCTTCGCCATTGTTGCCGTAGTAGAGGCGCCCATCGGTGAGCACACCGTCTACATCCACGAGCAATAATTTGATCTGTTTTGCGGCGTCGATTACTGCCCTATCTGTCGAGCTATTTATAATGTCCTCCATCAGATGACTCCGGCGCGCAAAATGTCATGCATATGAAGAACGCCGATTGGCGAATGATGTTCATTCTCTACAATCAGGGCGGTAATAGAACCATCTTCCATTATTTTAAGCGCTTGAGCGGCGAGAATTTCACCGCTGATGGTCTTAGGATTAGGCGACATCACATCGGCCATGGTGACATTATTGATATCCACCTTGGCATCCACTATCCGACGCAAATCACCGTCGGTAAAAACGCCGAGTAATTTATTCTCATCGCTGACCACGGTGGTCATGCCAAACCCTTTTTCTGTCATCACCAGCAGCGCTTGATGCAATGGTTCTGTGGCCAGAACGCGCGGTACCTCAACGTCTTTGTGCATAATATCTGTCACCCGTAACAGAAGCTTGCGGCCTAGCGCGCCACCGGGGTGGGAGAAAGCAAAGTCTTCGGCGGTAAAGCCACGGGATTCAAGCAGGGCAATAGCCAGAGCATCGCCCATGGCCAGTGTCACCGTGGTGCTGGTAGTTGGTGCCAGATTCAGTGGGCAGGCTTCGCTGGCGACACTGACATCGAGGTTGGCCAGCGCAGCTTGAGAGAGGACGGATTCGGGGTCGCCGGTCATGCTGATCATGGGAATGCCTAGGCGCTTGATCAGAGGCAGAATGGTAATCACTTCAGCAGTGCTGCCGGAATTTGAAATCACAATCACCACATCGTTTTTAGTAATCATGCCAAGATCGCCATGGCTGGCTTCCCCCGGGTGGACAAAAAACGACGGTGTACCTGTGCTGGCGAGAGTCGCCGCAATCTTATTGCCAATGTGGCCTGACTTACCCATGCCTGTGACTATTACACGACCCTCGCAGGCGAGCATAGTCTCGCAGGCGGTGACAAAGCTGTGGTCGAGTCGATGTTGCAGTTCGGCAATCGCATCGGCTTCCATTTTGATGGTGCGCTGTGCCGAAGTAATAAAGTTTGTCGCAGTCATAGGTCGGTCGCTTGGCTTAGGTTAATTGGGATGCGTTGCTCGGCATTATAGTGGCAAATGCACGGGCGGAGAACTGCGGCCTAACTAGGTGCCGACAATTGCCGGCCAGAGTACAACGTAATAGCCTATGTAACCTGCGATTAGAATGGCGCCGAGATATCGCGAAAGCACTGCGGGCAAGCCGTTGCGCGCGGCCTTATTGAGGGCCAGGGCAACCATAGCGATAAGCAGCAGGGTCATAATTGCAAGGCTGATAAAGTCGCGGCTAAACACCTCTGGTGAAATTGCCATCGGCGCAATAATGCCAGCGGCGGGCATCACTAACATTAGATTAAACAGATTTGAGCCGAAGACGTTACCTATGGCGATATCATGATGACCGCGCATGGCGCTGACCACTGATGCCGCTAGCTCAGGCAGACTGGTGCCTATGGCGACGACGGTAAGACCAACGACCAGTTCGCTAACGCCCATGGATTGGGCAATAATTTTGGCGCTCCACACAGTCACTTCAGCGCTGGCCAAGAGGACGGCCAGTCCGATGATGAACCAAAGCATGGCTGCCCCCATGGTGATATCGGGAATATCTTCGCCTACCGCAACTTCTTCAGGACTGATATGGGTCTTCTTGTATTTAACGGCGATATACACCAGTGGGAAGATCAGGCCGGCCAAAATCGCGCTCTCAACTCGGCCCAGATAGCCGTCATAGAGGCAGAATCCGGCGATTGCGGTGATCACCAAAAGCACCAGGCCTTCCTGGGTGAGCAGATGTTTTTGCACCGGTGTTGGGGCAATAAGCAGAGTTGCGCCGAGTACCAAGCCAATATTGGCCATGTTAGAGCCCAGGGCATTGCCCACTGCCAGTTCTGCAGCGCTGCTGAGAGCGGCATTTATCGATACCAGAACCTCTGGCGCTGAGGTGCCAATCGACACCACTGTAAGACCAATAATCAGCGGTGAAATACCAAAATTTCGCGCTGCGCCAGCACTGCCTTCAACAAACCGGTCGGCTCCCCATAGGAGTCCAAGAACGCCGATCATTAGGCCTAAAATCGGTATTAACATTGCGCTCATAAATTCTCCAAATTACAGCCTTGGCGGCAGCGGGTTCTATTTCTTCATAAGGTCGAGGATGTTATAGTGCTGAGCCAATATTGTCAGCAAACTTACCGCAGAATATCGCATCGTTTTAAAACCATGCTTGCGTACAAGAGCCCTTGCTGTTGCTAGATCAGGACGATTAAATTATGAGTAATGTTTTTATGGCTGTTAAAAAATGGTTTCGTATGGGTTTACTGACCCTGGCTGGTGCACTTGGAGTTGTTTCACTAGCCATTGCTCAGGATAGCGCCAGTGATCCATATCAGCAGATTGAACAGGTTACGGTTGAACTCTTAGAGACTATAGCCAAGCATAAAGATGCTTACCCTGAAAACGAAAAAGCTTATTTCGATAGTTTGGAGGGATTGCTCCTTGGTCGTATTGATTTTGCCTTTATCGCGCGCAATGTAATGGGGAGTTATTTCAGTCAAGCCACCCCTGAGCAGCGTGAGCGTTTCGCAGCGACCTTTCGCAGCGGCCTGGTTGAAACCTATGGTCGCGGTCTGATCGGTTATGAAAACCAAGAAATTGTTCTGGTTAACGTGGGCCAAGTGGCTGAAGGGCAGCGTCGCCTGACGGTAAAGCAGGAAATTCGCAGTGCCGAGACGATCTACCCACTGGAATACAGCATGGCACGAAAAAAGACCGGTCAGTGGATGGTGGTCAATGTGGTGATTAACGGCATTAACTTGGGCAAAACCTTTCGCAACCAATTTGTTCAGTCGGCCCAGCGGGCCGGTGGTGATCTAGAGCAAGTTATCGATGGCTGGTCATCCAAAAGCCTGTAAATAAAAGCCCTTTAAATGTGGGCCTGTGAATTCAATTTGCGCACCAATGCGGTGTGCGCGCGACAACAAAAGAGTGAGTTATGAATCCTGAAGATGTAAAAGCACTACTTGAAAGCGCAATACCGAACTGTCAGTTTGAGGTTGCCAGCGAGGGTGGTCATTACAATATCACCGCTATAGGTGAGGTCTTTGATGGCAAGCGTGCAGTGCAGCGTCAGCAGCTTATTTATGCTGCATTGAACAGTGAGATTTCCTCGGGCGCCATGCATGCTGTCAATATGAAAATTTTCACCCCAAGCGAGTGGCAGGCTAAGGTCTAAAACACCTCGCTTTTTTTCTCAACGGGCGCTTCTCTACTCAAGGTTGTTTGATGGACAAATTAAAGATTCAAGGCGGCGGGCCGCTTATGGGTGAGGTATGGATTTCCGGTTCGAAAAATGCCGCCCTGCCGATTCTGTCGGCGACACTGCTCGCTGAGGGTTTGGCCACCGTCTCCAACCTGCCGCATCTGCAGGATGTAACTACCACCATCGAGTTGCTCGCCAGCTTGGGGGTGACTGTGAGTATTGATGAGAAACTCCGGCTAGAGGTGGATAACTCGACGCTGCACAGCGTCACTGCACCCTACGAATTAGTCAAAACCATGCGCGCCTCAATTCTGGTGCTGGGACCGTTGCTGAGCCGCTATGGTGAAGCCAATGTGTCATTTCCCGGTGGTTGCGCTATAGGGAGTCGACCTGTGGATCTGCACTTGCGTGGCCTCGAAGCCATGGGTGCGACAATTGAGGTCGACGAAGGCTATATCAAGGCGCGCAGCAATGGTCGCCTTGTTGGCTGTCATATTTTGATGGATGTTGTTTCCGTGGGTGCCACCGAAAATTTGATGATGGCGGCGGTATTGGCCGAGGGTCAGACGGTCATTGAGAACGCCGCGCGGGAACCCGAGATTGTCGACTTGGCGAATTGTCTGAATGCTTGGGGTGCTGATATTCAAGGTATAGGTTCTGCGCGACTGATTATTAACGGCGTGGAGAAAATTACCGGCGGTCACTTTAAAGTGATGCCAGATCGCATCGAGACCGGCACCTATCTGGCCGCCGCGGTGGCCACCCGAGGAAAGGTAAAAGTAACCCAGACTGATCCGTCGTCGCTTGAAGCGGTACTACTAAAGCTGCAAGAGGCGGGTGCCGTGATTACTCAGGGTGAAGACTGGATTGAATTGGATATGCAGGGCAAGCGTCCCAAGGCAGTCAATATTAAGACTGCTCCTTACCCGGCTTTTCCCACTGATATGCAGGCTCAGGTCACGGCCATTAATGCAGTCGCTGAAGGCACTGGTGTGGTGATCGAAACTATATTTGAAAATCGCCTGATGCAGGTTCAGGAATTGAATCGTATGGGTGCAGCCATCACAGTTGAAGGCAATACTGCTGTTGTTACCGGCGTTGAGCGACTGAGTGCCGCCCCGGTGATGGCATCGGATCTGCGCGCTTCGGCGGCGTTGGTGATAGCTGCATTGGTTGCTGATGGCGAAACCGTAGTTGAGCGCATTTACCATATAGACCGTGGCTACGAATGTATCGAAGAAAAAATGCAGTTGCTCGGAGCCAAAATTAAGCGCGTGACTAATTAGCGCAGCGCATTGTAGTAGAGCTCTTTAATGGAGCTCTTTAATAGAGCTCTTTTAGCTCAGTAGACGTAACCACTGAGCATAACGAATAGTAAAAGCAGAAAGGCTAATGACCCAGATAACTATCGCCCTGACCAAGGGACGCATATTAAAAGAAACTCTTCCACTTCTGGCCCGCGCCGGAATCGTGCCGGCAGAGGATGTCTTCACCAGTCGCAAGCTGGTGTTTCCGACTAATCGTGACAATGTCCGGTTGATTATTTTGCGTGGCTCAGATGTAACCACCTATGTGCAATTTGGTGCTGCAGATCTGGGGGTGGCAGGTAAAGATATGCTGCTTGAGCATCAAGGGGATGGCTACTATGAGCCGCTTGATCTGGGAATAGCGCGTTGCAAGTTAATGACTGCCGTACCTGTGGGTACAACCCAGCAGCACAGCAGGCTGCGCGTTGCCACCAAATATATCAATGTTGCTCGTGAATACTACGCTCAGCAGGGCCGTCAGGCTGATTTGATCAAGCTCTATGGGGCGATGGAGTTGGCGCCGATACTGGATCTGGCCCAGGAGATTGTTGATATAGTGGACACAGGCAATACTTTGCGCGCCAACGGTCTTGAGGCCAGAGACGAGATCGCCGAAATCAGCTCGCGCCTAATCGTCAACAAGGCGTCGATGAAAACCAAATTTTCTCAAGTGCAGGACATTGTCGATGCACTGAGAGAGGCGGTGGAGAACAATTCATGATCAGCGACAAATGTGCCATCAAGAAGCTGTCTACCAGCGACGAAAATTTTGACCAAACCCTGAGTGAGCTGATCGCCTGGGATCTGGTTTCAGACAATGCTGTGGAAGACGCGGTCATCGCAATTCTGCGCCAGGTCAAAGCTCAGGGTGATCAGGCGTTAATTGATCTGACTAATCGCTTTGATCGTCGTCAGATTGAAGAAGTCAGTCAGTTAGTGATAGGGCAGGACCAACTTCAGCAAGCACTTGAATCTATAGATGTAGCGACGCGGAACGCGCTAGAGAGAGCTGCAGAGCGCATTCGAGACTACCACAACCACCAGGAGCAGCCCTCTTGGCGCTATCAGGAAGCCGATGGCAGCATTCTCGGGCAACAGATCACACCGCTAGATCGTGTCGGTATTTACGTGCCAGGAGGCAAAGCAAGCTATCCCTCATCTGTTCTAATGAACTGCATTCCGGCTCGCGTTGCCGGTGTGGGTGAAGTGATTATGATGGTGCCCGCCCCGGACGGTGAACTCAGTCCTATGGTGCTCGCCGCTGCAGCCATTGCCGGCGTCGATCAGGTGTTCACTATTGGTGGCGCGCAGGCTATTGCCGCGCTCGCCTATGGCACTGAAACTGTCCCTAAAGTGGATAAAATTGTTGGCCCCGGCAATATCTATGTCGCCACGGCTAAGCGAATGGTATTTGGATTGGTTGGGTTGGATATGGTTGCCGGGCCCAGTGAAATTCTGGTGGTCTGCGATGGCGACACCGATCCTGATTGGATTGCTATGGACCTGTTCTCTCAAGCCGAACACGATGAAGATGCTCAGGCAATCTTTGTCTCTTGGGATGCCGACTATATAGCGGCAGTCCACAGCAGCATGACCAAATTGTTACCTGAGATGGAACGCAGCGAAATTATTCGTCAGTCTCTGGAGCGCCGCGGCGCGCTGATCGAAGTGCGCGATGCCGATGAAGCCATAGAGTTGATCAATCGAATTGCTCCAGAGCATCTGGAATTGTCTGTTGCCGATCCTGAAGCATGGCTGCCAAAAATTCGTCACGCTGGGGCTATTTTTATGGGGCGCCATACCGCCGAGGCATTGGGTGATTACTGTGCTGGTCCCAACCATGTGTTGCCAACCTCATCCACTGCGCGTTTTTCTTCGCCATTGGGTGTCTATGATTTTCAGAAGCGCAGTTCGCTGATTTTCTGTTCTGAGCAGGGTGCCTCTGATCTTGGCAAAGTGGCCTCGGTCTTGGGTCGCGGTGAGTCCTTGACAGCCCACGCGCGGTCTGCGGAATATCGAATTCGTGGCTAGAATGACAGGCTAGACTGACAAGCTAATGCGAGAAGAAAATATGAGTAAGTTCTGGAGTGATTTTGTCATTGGGTTAGAGCCCTATGTTCCGGGTGAGCAACCTGCGAATGCCAATCTCACCAAGCTAAATACCAATGAGAACCCCTATCCGCCCTCGCCAGCCGTGATGCAGGCCATGGAAAGTGCGGTGAACGATGACTTGCGTCTCTATCCGCCTTCCAACGCGGATCAGCTTAAGCAAACTCTCGCTGATTATTTTCAGCTGACACCGGAACAGGTGTTTGTTGGCAATGGCTCTGATGAAGTTTTGGCGCATGTATTTAATGGCCTGTTTCGCCAGACGCAGCCAATCTTATATCCTGACATAAGCTACAGTTTTTACCCTGTCTACTGCGGCCTCTACGGTATTGAATTTAGTAAGGTACCGCTGGCCGATGATTACAGTCTCGATTTAGAGGGCTATCGTCGTGCAAATGGCGGAATTATTTTCCCTAATCCCAACGCACCCACTGGCAGACTGCTGGGCCTTGATGCCATCGAGGCTTTGCTTCAAGACAACAGAGATTCTGTGGTGGTGGTGGATGAAGCCTATATTGACTTTGCTGAGGCCGGATCTAGCGCTGTCAGTTTAATAGGCCAATATGACAATCTACTGGTTGTGCAAACCATGTCTAAGTCGCGCTCATTGGCGGGCATGAGAATTGGTTATGCCATGGGCTCGAAGGTATTAATTGAAGGGCTGGAGCGAATTAAAAATAGTTTTAACTCCTACCCCCTTGGCCATGTTCAGTTGGCTGCAGCCATCGCTTCTTTTAATGATCCGGACTATTTTGCGGCCATGCGTGAGAAGGTGATCTCTAGTCGCGAATGGATAGTTGAGCAGCTTAAGGTGCTCGGTTTTGACGTGCTGCCCTCATCAGCGAATTTTGTGCTCGCCCGACACTCTGATCAGAATGGTTTGGCTCTAACGCAATCCCTGAGAGATAAAAATATTATTATCCGTCACTTTAATAAACCGCGGCTCAGTGAATTTTTGCGCATTACTGTGGGCACGCCAGAGCAAAACCAACAGTTGATTGATGCCTTGGGGGAGATTATTGGCTAGAACTGCCTTTGAACAGCCGTTTTTGTAGACTGTTTTATGAAGCGCTTTATCTAGAGCGGGCTAGTGGGCCGAATACCCGCAACAGCAGTTACGGCAAAGGTCGCACCCTGACGCCAAATTTCTAATTCAATCGGCGCGCCAGGCGCCACATCGGCAATCTGGCTGATACTGGTCTGGCGGTCGGTGACCGGTTCATTATTAATTTTGACTACTATATCTCCTGGCTGAATGCCCACCAGAAAAGCTGGACTGCCATTGTAAATCGCTCGCACTAGCAGTCCTTGGTAGATGGGCAAGTTCAGGCGCTTGGCAATTGGTTGCGTCAAGGGGAAAGCATCCATACCCAGCCAGCCGCGCACTACATAGCCGTAGCTAATAATATCGTTGAGCACTTTCTCCGCAGTATCAGCTGGAATGGCAAAACCAATACCTGCTGAACCAACCTGATTGAGAATTGCCGTATTGATGCCGAGCAAATTGCCGTAGCTATCGACCAGTGCGCCACCTGAGTTACCGGGATTGATGTCGGCATCGGTTTGAATAAAGTTCTCAAAGGTATTGAGCCCGAGGCCATTGCGGCCAGTAGCGCTGACAATACCTTGAGTAACTGTTTGGCCTACGCCGTAGGGATTGCCTATCGCCAGCACCACATCGCCAATTTGAGCTTGGGTTGGTTCGCCCAGAGAGATAGGCTGCAGGTTATCGGCTTCAATCTTTAAGACTGCTAGGTCAGTTTCTGGATCTTTACCCACCACAATGGCAGGGGCTTCGCGACCATCGTAGAGCAGCACCAATATCTGGTCAGCACCATCGATAACATGATTGTTGGTCAGCATAAAGCCATCTTCCTGCATGATTACGCCGGAGCCGAGGGAGGACTGAATGCGTTGCTGTTGATTATTAAATAGACGTCGAAAGTAGGGGTCGTCGAGCAGTGGGTGGTTAGAAGGCTTGGTTATAGTTCGCGTATATATATTTACTACAGAAGGTGCGGCGCGCTTCACTGCGTGGGAGTAGGAGACTGGCCCTGTCCACTCGTTGCCGTGGCTGCGGCGATCGAGGTCGATCGACGACTCTTCAGCGCCATTGCCCTGCTGGCGAATCTCAGGGAACACCAGTAGTATCAATGCAGCTGCGCACAGGCCGACTAATATGGGTTTGCCAAGGTAACGAATAATAAGATTCACTGTGCGATTTGAGGTCACGCCTGTCTCTCAATTTTTACTGGTATGACCGAAGATTATGGCACAAAAATTCAGTAATTCAGCGCAATAAGTTAGATAGCCGTGGATCTGGCGTCTTGGCTTTGCGGTATATGAGTAGCATATGGCCGATGGATTGCACAAGCGTCGCGCTGTGGCTAGTGCAAATCGTGTCTGTCAGAGCTTTTTTGGCATCACGATCTTCAGCGACCAGCTTAATCTTAATTAATTCATGGTCGGTAAGGGCGCGTTCGATTTCATTAGTGACGTTTTCGGTGAGACCATTACCGGCTACTGTCACTACAGGCTTAAGATTATGGCCTAATCGACGTAAATGTTTTTTATCCGCGTTGGAACTTGTCATAATGCACGACTCACTTTAAAGGTCGGCCATTCTAGCTAAAACAACCCCATGGCGAAATCGAAAAATCGTAGTTGGATAAAACAACATGTGAAAGACCCTTATGTGCAAATGTCACAGAAGGATGGCTATCGCTCCCGCGCAAGCTATAAATTACTTGAGATCATTGAGAAGGATCGCTTGATCCGCCCTGGCATGACCGTCGTAGACCTAGGAGCAGCCCCAGGTGGATGGTCTCAGGTGGCGATGGACTTAGTGGGTCATGAAGGTCGTGTTCATGCGCTAGATCTGTTGCCCATGGACGGTATTGCCGGCGTTGACTTTATTCTCGGCGATTTTACCGAAGATAAAATATTACAGGAGCTCCTAGGGCTAATCGATAAACGGCCTGTTGACCTTGTAATTTCGGATATGGCCCCCAACTTAACAGGTAGTAAGGCAGTAGATCAGCCCACCAGCATCTATTTGGTCGAGCTAGCTGTAGATCTAGCCTGCAAAGTTATGAAGCCAGAAGGTGTTTTTATTGCCAAACTTTTCCAGGGAGAGGGATTCGATGAGTTTGTGCGACACGTTAGAACATTGTTTGATAGAGTCAGTATGCGAAAGCCCGACGCCTCGAGATCAAAATCTCGGGAAGTCTACATGGTTGCCAAGGGCTTAAAAGCCTGCTTATGAGGATAATAACTTGAACGATTT
This sequence comes from Gammaproteobacteria bacterium MOLA455, assembly GCA_000511875.1. GTDB lineage: Bacteria > Pseudomonadota > Gammaproteobacteria > Pseudomonadales > Porticoccaceae > HTCC2207. The sequence goes on along the minus strand of AZIN01000001.1, from coordinate 1,261,306 downwards.
GGTTAAAAATTTGGTTGTGTGGTTGGTTTTGGCCGCCATTTTGATGTCTGTTTTCAATAGCTTCACGCCAAAAGAAGTGGAAAATGAGATCATCTACTCGGAATTCGTGACCGATGTGCAAAACGAACGCGTCTCAAGTGTTTCCATTAGTGGTTTGATTATCGAAGGCGTGCGTCTCGATGGTTCAACCTTCAAGACCGTGCGGCCAAATGTTCAAGATCCCGGCTTGATGGATGACCTGCTCAATCACAATGTCCAAGTGGTGGGTAAAGAGCCTGAGACACCTAGTCTGCTCTCTCAGCTGCTGGTCGCAGCCTTTCCGATATTATTAATTCTGGCAATCTTTGTCTTCTTTATGCGTCAAATGCAGGGCGGTGCCGGTGGCAAGGGCGGTCCCATGAGCTTTGGTAAGAGCAAAGCCAAGCTGCTCAATAGCGACCAGATTAGTACTACATTTGCCGATGTGGCCGGTGTCGATGAAGCCAAGGAGGATGTTAGCGAACTGGTTGATTTCCTCAGTGACCCCACTAGATTTCAACGCCTTGGCGGACGTATCCCCAAGGGCGTATTAATGGTCGGCCCCCCGGGTACAGGTAAAACGCTGCTGGCGAAAGCGATTGCCGGTGAAGCCAAGGTGCCGTTCTTCTCAATTTCCGGTTCTGACTTTGTCGAAATGTTCGTCGGTGTAGGCGCCGCGCGCGTGCGGGATATGTTTGAGCAGGCCAAGAAGCAAGCGCCGTGCATTATCTTTATCGATGAGATCGATGCTGTCGGTCGCCATCGTGGCGGTGGTTATGGTGGCGGTAACGACGAGCGGGAGCAGACGTTAAACCAGTTGCTGGTGGAAATGGATGGCTTTGAAGGCAATGAAGGCGTTATCGTTATTGCTGCAACCAACCGTCCCGACGTGTTGGATAAAGCCTTACTGCGCCCCGGTCGCTTTGATCGCCAGGTCTATGTCAGCCTGCCAGATATTCGTGGTCGCGAACAGATTCTTAAAGTGCACGCACGCAAAGTGCCTATAGATGAAAGTGTTAAATTAAGTGTCATTGCCCGCGGTACTCCCGGTTTCTCTGGCGCCGATCTGGCTAACTTGATCAATGAAGCGGCGCTATTTTCCGCTCGCGGCAAGCGTCGCGTAGTCGGTATGGAAGAGTTTGAGCAAGCCCGAGACAAAATCATGATGGGCGCCGAGCGCCGCTCCATGGTCATGTCCGATAAAGAGAAGGCCAATACCGCCTATCACGAAGCCGGCCATGCGATTATCGGCAAGCTAGTTCCCGAACACGATCCAGTGCACAAGGTCACTATTATCCCCCGCGGCCGTGCCCTGGGTGTAACCCAGTACCTGCCCGAAGAAGATCGCTACAGCATGAGCCGACGTCAGCTATTTAGTCAGCTCTGCAGCCTGTTTGGCGGGCGTCTTGCGGAAGAGTTGATTGGTGGCTTGGATGGGGTTACCACAGGTGCCTCCAATGATATTGAGCGGGCCACTCAGATGGCGCGCAATATGGTCACGAAATGGGGGCTCAGCGAGACCATGGGCCCGGTGCTCTACGGTGAAGATGAAGCGCAAAATCCTGGTGGCGGCAATGCCCACTACTCAGAAGACACTTCGCGTCAGATCGACTTAGAAGTTCGCGCTATCTTGGACGACGCCTATAAACAGGCCAAGACGCTGCTTGAAGATAATCGCGATATTCTCGAGTCAATGAAAGACGCCTTGATGGAGTTTGAAACCATTGATGCTGATCAGGTTGACGACTTAATGCATAGACGCAAAGTCCGTCCGCCAAAGCATTGGGATGATAATGATTCGGATTCAGGCGCAGGTAAGCAGTCTGCTGGATCCACTGAAGAGGCCTCTAAAGAACCTGTGAAAGAGCCAGCCAAAGAGGGCCCCATTGGCGGCCCCGTAGAAGAAGCCTAACTCGCTAGAGCAAGCATAGCCTCGCCGCCGTAATGGTTGCGGGGCTTTTTACTTTTAGGAATGCAATGACGCTTATATGTGGCAATAAAACACTGGATCTATCCCGCCCCGCGGTGATGGGTATTGTCAATATTACCCCCGACTCCTTCTCCGACGGGGGCCAGCTCTGCGTCGGTGAAAAAGTCGATCTGGATAAAACCCTGCAGACAGTGGAATCCATGTTGGCCGACGGTGCAGATATTATTGATATTGGCGGTGAATCGACGCGCCCTGGAGCCTCACCGGTTTCGACTCAGCAGGAGTTAGATAGGGTGTTGCCTGTTGTCCAGGCCGTCAGTGCAAGATTTGATGCTCTGATCTCAGTGGATACCAGCACTGCACAGGTGATTACAGAGGCCTCAAAGGCCGGTGTCCATCTACTTAATGATGTCCGTGCTCTGCAGCGCGAGGGGGCTCTTCAGGCTGCTGCAGCCTCTGGATTGCCTGTCTGTTTGATGCATATGCAAAATCAGCCAGATAGCATGCAGGCAAATCCCGTCTACACTGACGTGGTCACTGAAGTATTACATTTTTTACAGCAGCGCAAGCAAGCCTGCTTAGATGTTGGGATTGCCAGTGAACAGATACTGCTGGATCCCGGATTTGGTTTTGGTAAGACCCTTGAGCACAATCTGGCATTGTCCGGCTCTCTGGACCGCTTTGTGGATACAGGTCAGAGCCTGCTGTTGGGTGTTTCTCGGAAGACTATGATCGGTCAGTTAATTAATTCAAGTGTAGATAATAGACTGATTGGAAGTGTTACCATGGCGCTTTTGATGGCCCAGTCAGTTGCTCAGCGACGAGCGCAGATCGGTTGCTCAAATGGAATCATACTGCGTGTGCATGATGTGCGCGAGACGGTGCAGGCATTAACTGTCTGGCAGCGCACAGTAGATTTTAAGAAAGGGATAATTTAACTATGACGAGAAAGTATTTTGGTACCGATGGCATTCGCGGACGTGTAGGCGAAGCACCTATTACAGCAGATTTTTTCCTTAAGCTTGGCTGGGCTGCCGGTACGGTTCTGACGCGTAATGCCGTAGGCAAAAAGCGTGTATTGATCGGTAAAGACACCAGAGTATCTGGTTATATGTTTGAGTCCGCTCTTGAAGCTGGACTGATTGCTGCGGGTGTCGATGTTGATATGCTTGGGCCAATGCCGACACCGGCCATCGCCTATCTGACGCGGACCTTTCGCGCCGCCGCCGGTATCGTTATCAGCGCCTCGCACAATGCAGTAGAAGATAATGGCATTAAGTTCTTCGGCGCTGACGGTTACAAGTTGTCAGACGAAATCGAACTTGAGATCGAAGCCTTGCTCGACCAGCCACTATTTACCAATGGCTCGAATTATCTCGGCAAAGCGCGGCGCATTACCGATGCTGCAGGTCGTTATGTTGAATTTTGCAAAGGCAGTCTGCCCTCTGGGTTTAACCTTCAGGGAATGAAAGTGGTGCTCGACTGTGCCCATGGCGCAACTTATGACGTGGGTCCAAAAGTCTTTAAAGAGCTGGGCGCCACCACTATTACCATGGGCAATCAGCCCAATGGTTTTAATATCAATGATCAATGTGGGTCAACCTACACTGCCGGGCTGTCTTCTGCCGTATTGGATAATCAGGCAGATCTAGGTATTGCCTTTGATGGTGACGGCGATCGTGTTCTCTTTATCGATGATCAGGGTGATCTGGTCGATGGCGATGAATTATTGTTTATTATCGCCCAGCATCGGCATCAGTTTCAGGGCGGCTGTAATGGTGTCGCTGGCACTCAGATGAGTAACCTGGGGCTCGAATTGGCTCTGGCAGAAATGAATATTCCCTTCGTGCGCACCAAAGTCGGCGACCGCTATGTGGTTGAGGCAATGAAAGAGCACCGCTGGGTTCTCGGCGGTGAAGGCTCTGGCCATGTTCTCTGTAGTGACCTCAATACCACTGGTGATGGCATAGTGTCGGCGCTTCAGGTCTTGAGAGCTGTGGTCGATAGCGGCAAATCCCTGCGTGAACTCAAGAATGGCATGAGCAAACTGCCAATGTTAATGATCAATGTTCGTCTCTCTCAGAAGATCGACCTCAGTGGTGATGAAGCGATCAATCGTGCCGTTGCCGAGGCTGAAGAAAAGCTTGCAGGTCGCGGTCGTGTTTTACTTAGACCTTCTGGAACCGAACCCCTGATTCGGGTGATGGTCGAGGGTGAAGACAGTGCATTGGTGGAGAGTTTAGCGGCAGCCATTGCTGAAATCGTTAAACAGCGGGTAGAGGCACTTAAAAGCTAATTTGCTTATTGTATCTTAGCCTGCAGTCGGGTAGGATTTGCGCCCTTTTGCGGGACTGCACTCAAAGGAGTACTCAGGATGGGTAAACCGCTGATCGCGGGCAACTGGAAAATGCACGGCACAGTTGAATCGGCGCGAAAATTAGCGACCCAGCTCAGCCAGCACAGCTTCCAGGACGCTGTTGCAGAGATGATTGTTTTTCCGCCGTTGTTACATATATCGGCGGTCAGCGATATTCTTGCTGACAGTAGTATTAGCATTGGTGCGCAAAATGTTTCCCAGTACTCTAATGGTGCTTACACAGGTGAAGTCTCTGCGGAGATGTTGCTAGACCAGGGTTGTAAGTATGTTTTGGTTGGGCACTCAGAGCGCCGAGCCGTTTTAGGTGAGAGCGACCAGATAGTTGCTGAAAAATTTAGAGCAGCACAGAATGCGGGATTGATACCCATCCTCTGTGTTGGAGAAAGCTTTTCACAGCGCCAGCAAGATGCGACGCTTGAAGTGATAGCAAAGCAGATTAGCGCAGTGATTGACCTTGTAGGCCTAGATAAAGTCTGCCAATCAGTGATTGCCTATGAACCGGTTTGGGCAATTGGAACCGGAGAGACAGCAAGTCCCGAGCAGGCTCAGGAAGTGCACGCTGCTATCCGTATACAGCTTGGTAAAGCGGGGCAATCGACTACGTTGCTCTATGGCGGCAGCGTCAATAAGGGCAATGCAGCAGAACTATTTAAGCAGCCAGACATCAATGGTGGACTGGTTGGTGGGGCCTCTCTTGAGGCAGACGAATTTATGAACATTGCACAATTGGTAGAAGCGTAATCATGGAAAATTTTATTTTAATCTTTCACTTTCTAATCGCCGTAGTTCTGATCGGGCTTATTTTAGTCCAGCAAGGTAAGGGCGCGGAGGCGGGAGCTTCATTTGGTGCGGGTGGTTCACAAACCGTGTTTGGCAGTGGCGGCAGCTGGAACTTCTTCAGCAGAATGACCGCAATACTGTCGACAATCTTTTTTGTTACCAGTGTTAGTCTCGCGGTTATTGCGAAAAATAAAACAGTGGTAGATGCTGATCTGTTGCCAGAAATGGAAATTATTCCCTTCGATTCGGCAGTTGATATGGATATACCAGCAGTAGAAACAAAGTCAGAGCAAAACTCTGAAATCCCTCAGTAATACAAAGTTTGTGACATGCTTAAGTGGTGGAATTGGTAGACGATGGGCAGGACGCCGGTAGCGACCACGCTCAGCGTGTTGCTGATATTGGCAAGAAGCAATTAAGTTTAGAGAGTTAGATGTTATATGCCCAAGTGGTGGAATTGGTAGACGATGGGCCGGAGCCCGAGTGTCGCGATAGGCAGGACGCCGGTAGCGACCACGCTCAGCGTGTTGCTGATATTGGCAAGAAGCAATTAGGTGTAGAGAGTTAGATGTTATATGCCCAAGTGGTGGAATTGGTAGACGATGGGCAGGAGCCCGAGTGTCGCGATAGGCAGGACGCCGGTAGCGACCACGCTCAGCGTGTTGCTGATATTGGCAAGAAGCAATTAAGTGTAGAGAGTTAGATGTTATATGCCCAAGTGGTGGAATTGGTAGACACGCTATCTTGAGGGGGTAGTGGCGAAAGCTGTGCCGGTTCGAGTCCGGCCTTGGGCACCATATCAAAGTCCAGTAGAAATTACTGGCGACCTAATAGCCCCGTATATCGGGGCTTTTTTGTGTCTTATGAAAAATTACTGTCTATTAATGTCCATTGACATGCGGCATTTGTGGCGGTATTTTTGACGGTATCTTAATTCAATAGCAAGATATGCCGCCGAATATGCCTATTACCGCCATTCAAGTTAAAGAAGCCAAGCGGTCTGATAAGGACTACAAAATATCGGATTCCGATGGCATGTATTTATTGGTCAAAAAGAATGGTAAAAAATACTGGCGTCTGGATTATCGATTTGCTGGGAAACGTAAAACCTATGCAATAGGTGTGTTTCCGTTAGTGTCACTCAAGTCAGCGAGAGAGAGTCGTCATGAGGCGAAAAAATTGTTGGCTGAAGGCGTTGACCCCAGTCAAGTTAAGAAAGAGCGCAAACGGCAGAGTACCGTGCCGACATTTGAGGAGGTTGCCGTTAAGTGGTGGCATCACGAGCGTGATAAGTGGACTGATAGTCACGCTGACCGAGTAATGAAGCGATTAGCTGATAATAGCTTTAAGGCTCTTGGTAAGTTACCTGCAGACCAAATTACTCCCCTACAGGTAATCGCCGTTATTAAAAAAATTGAGGCCAGAGACGCGCTTGATGTTGCCAATCGAGTTAAGCAATGTATCAAAGTGGTTTATCGCTACGCGATTCAACACGGAATCGTGACAACCAATCCCGCTGGCGACCTCGACGGCATTGTAAAATCTCGAAAGGTTACCCACCGGCCTTCATTGCCTAAGAAAGAGCTGCCAGAGTTTCTTAATTGTCTGGAGGGCTATTCAAAAAGAGGGCGGATTCTCACGCAGTTGAGTATCAAGCTGTTGGTGCTGACCTTCGTTCGATCAGAAGAGATTCGCGGAGCAAGGTGGGAGGAATTTGATCTTGAAGGTAACCTTTGGCGAATCCCTGCCGAGCGCATGAAAATGAAGGTAGAGCATCTGGTACCCCTATCGCAGCAGTCCATTGATGTAATTCAGCGGATTAGAGTTATCACGGGACGCTGTGAGCTAGTATTTCCCTCAGAGGTTAACCGAACCAAAATAATGTCTGATAACACGATGCGACAAGCTGTTTTTAGAATGGGCTTCGATGGCAAAACGTTGGGCAAGAGCAAGGCTGTCCCTCATGGGTTTCGTGCGACAGCGTCATCCATCCTAAATGAGGAGGGCTTTAATCCTGATGCTATTGAGCGACAGCTCGCGCATCAAGAGCGCAATGGTGTTAGAGCCGCATATACGCATCATGCAAGATATATTGATGAGCGGACTAAAATGATGCAATGGTGGGCCGATTTTTTAGATGCTCAAGCCTCTAGTTATTGGGCAGAGCATAGTTAACGTCAAATGAAAAAGCGTACGTCAATCACAAGAAAGACGGGGAAGCGAAATCAGCATCAGAGCATGCTAGTCACCGAAAAATCTCGCTTCCTAAATGAAATGCCGACAAGTGGCGAGCTTGATGATCTGAATAAAGGCTGGGATGTTGATGCTCTGGTTGAGTCGCTGAAATCCTCAGCATTAGCCTTCCTGATCGACAGAAACATCCCTATTGACGATCTGCCTCATGGCAGTTCAGGCATTCTCCCGCCGGACTTTGCCGCTACCTATGACCATATGGCGGGTGTCAGCTCGTCGTTTACTCTATTGTTTGAGCTGTATTGCTTTAGCCTTGCCCGAAATGACAACAGTGAGCGTGCCTACTCTCATCTCTTGAGAGCGGCTCAATGCATTGAGTTAATATCAGTTGCGAAGCTGGAGGCTGGTTATTTGGCAGGTGCTGCACGAGTTGGCGACTCCGAAAAAACAGACAAAAAGCTAGAGCGCCAAAAGATCTTATTAAAACACTATGGTGGTCTTCGTGCAGAAGGTAAATCCAAACAGGAGGCAAGGCGTCTAGCCTGCGCACGTAGCAAGATACCTATGTCAACCGTAAAAAAATGGTTTTCATTAGAGCAAATCGAAAAGGCGTACCATCAATTCACTTGATACGGCCCGCTCAAATCATTCTTGTCGGACATTAATCGACGTAGGTAGTAAAACAATGTCCAACGCTAAAACGTTATTTTCTCGACCAATCAATTTCAATGACAGAATCCTTAGATGGCCAGAGGTAGAGAACCGAATAGGGATATGCCGCTCACAAGTTCATTTACTGGTCTCAAAAGGTGAATTTCCGCCGCCAATTAAACTGGGTGCGCGAGCGAGTGGCTGGTTGGAGTCTGAGATTAATCTTTGGTTGACGCAGCGAATAGCGGCTTGTCGTTCTGACTATAATGCCGGCTCATAGAGCTTACATGCCTGTTAGTGAATGCTCTGGCTGTAGCCCAGTTAAAGATATTAGTGGACAGTCTTGGCCCTGTGACCTTGGTTTTGTACCCCCTTTTTTAAACGTATTTTGGCTAAGGGTTACTGCTACATATGGGGTTGCCGGTTGCTCGACCAAATTCACTCACGAGGTAATTAATAATATCTAACCTACTTGAGACAAGAACATGAAGCATATCCACTACGAGGATTGGTATTGGTTTAACGACTATGCGTGGCGAGTAAATGCACGTAAAAGTGGCCTGTATACGCATATTTTGAGGCCAATCCTGAGTCAGTTTGACGATATGTTAGTCAAGCATAGTAAGGTTTTTGTCTACCGCTTTGACATTCGAGTTGCCGGTTATACAGAAGACAATAAAATCATCAGTGACTTGGTTCGGCGATTAAAGAAAAGAATTAAGGCTCACTATAAGATCGGTGACATAAGTTATTGCTGGGTAAGGGAACAGGAAAGATCCAAGCATCAGCACTACCATCTGGTTTTTCTCTTAGACGGTCAAAAAGTTCGCCACCCTTATCAGCTCAACAAGTGGATAGCAGCATACTCAGAGTTCTTCGATCTAAAGCCGTATTGGGCTAGATATCATAATATACGCCGAGATCAGGCTGACTATGAAATGAAGGCGCAACAAGCATGCTATCACGTGAGCTATTTAGCTAAATGTAGAGGGAAGGGTTATAGGCCAGCATATACTCAGGATTATGCGGTTAGTAGATGCCTCTACTCGCTTGCAAATAGTAAGATTTTAATGCACCATCACGGTAAGTATTGACGCTCTCTTAATGAAAAAGAAACACCTAATTTGGGGCTTTATCTGTAGCTCACTGGTCGTGTGGCTTGTGGTTATCAGCCCGCTGAATAAGAAAAATCCTCAAACCAATGTTGTAGATATCGATCTAGACACTCTTAAAAACGGCGATAAGGCTGTTTTCCAAATTAGCGCGCGTTTACCAAGCGGCTATTTAAGAACAATTTGATGGTGGCGCTCTATTAAATTTCAGTTTTCTTCTCTAAAAGTTATTCAACACGCCCTGATTTTTTCCTTTGGTATGGTACTGTGCAGTAGCAGTTTAGCGTTGGATTGGAATGGGATTGGATACGAAGTGGCCGGCGATCACGTGGTTATCACTGGCGGCCAGCTTACGTACTCACCATTCCATTTAGTTATTCCGGATAGTATTGAAGGACTCCCTGTAACTAAGATTCGAGCTCAAGCCTTCAAAAATCGACCGTTTTATAGCGTCACATTTCCCATCACGATGGAAGATATAGGGTACAGAGCGTTTTATCATGATCTTGTGAATAGCTATGGTCTCATAACGGGATTTGGGCTTTTAACGCGTGTATTGTTGAACCCGGGACTGAAGTATATCGGGAAAGATGCTTTCAGAGGGAATAGAATCACTAGCATTGATATCCCTGACAGCGTCACTCTCATTGGTGACAGTGCCTTCAGCTACAACCGTCTGACTAGCGCAACTATTTCCGGCAGTCTTACAAGTATTGGTGTTCACGCCTTCTCTCATAACAATCTTACAGGTATAAGTATCCCGGACAGCGTTACAACTATAGCCGGTTACGCCTTCTTCAACAATGAGTTGAGTGAGCCGTTAATATTACCTGACGGTGTTACTAGCATAGGTGAATTTGCATTCGGTAGCTCCGGCGCGGGATCTAATTACTGGGGCCGTAATAGAATACCCAGTGTCAATTTCCCTGATGGTTTGACTATCATTCATGGAAGCGCATTTATTAGCAACAGGCTAAGCGAAGTATCTTTCCCTGATAGTGTAATCGCAATCAACGATTCAGCCTTCGCGGGAAATGGATTAACCACCATTACTTTGCCCCGTTATTTGACTGAAATAAATAATTATGCTTTTAAAAACAACAGCATAATGCAGGTGACGATTCCCGAGGGTGTGACTACCATTCATGCTGGTGCATTCGAATCCAATGCGCTGACGGAACTCTTAATTCCGGAAGCTGTAATTAATATTGGCTCTTCCGCTTTTCGAGGAAACAAGCTAACTAGTCTCAATATACCAAATTCAGTCGAGCGCATAGGAGACCGTGCTTTCGAGCACAATATGATAAACAGTATCTCTTTACCAAACAAATTGGAGAACATTTCTGAGTTTACTTTTGGCGACAATGCATTAACTCACGTCATTATTCCAGAGAGTGTTTCAAGCATTGGGCGAGGAGCTTTCCGGCGTAATAGTCTCCGTAGCCTTGAGATACCTGACAGTGTCACTAACATTGGTTTCCAAGCCTTTAGCTTCAACGCTCTAACTAGCTTAACTATTGGTGCTGGTACCCCCGAGATTGGTGAACATTTCAGTTATAACATGTTGGATACTATCGAGATTCCCAATACCGTAAATGTGATCGGCGCAAGAGCCTTTTTTTGTAATCCGAATGGGCATATTTACGTAAGTGGTAACTTGGAAGCTATTAAAGACTACGCTTTTGCATGTGACGATTACGATCCTGACCTTGACGAGAACTTTTGGGAATCTGGGCCAAAGCACCTAATACGATTCTTCGGTGATAGACCTTTATTTACTAATCGGGCGTTTGTTACCAAAACTCAAAGGGCTGGTGATTGGAAGCCAATTACAGTCATTGTCTATTGCCTTGACGATCTTTTTGATCCAATTAGTGAGGGTTGGCCTAACGACGTTTGGCCCCCTTATACTTTTGGGGAGGGCGTAGAGGTGGCCGGAACTAGGGATTGTGATGGCGATAACATTCCTGGAGATGATGGCAAAGATTTGACTGATGAGTTTCCATTTGACCCCTTTGAACGTACGGATACAGATGGCGATGGCCTAGGAGACAATGAAGATAATGATGACGATAATGACGGAGTTAAAGATACCTTTGATGCCCTCCCATTAGATGCTAATGAGTCGATAGATACCGACTTTGATGGTATCGGTGATAATGGAGATACGGATGATGATAATGACGGTGTACCTGATTCTCAGGAGATTGTCGATGGAACTGATCCCTTAGATGCTAGCAGTACAGATACTGATAGGGATGAAATCCTAGATATCAATGATTCAGATGATGACGGAGACAGCACTATAGACGAGTCCGATGCTTTTCCACTTGATTCTGCTGAGTGGTTGGACACAGATAATGATGGTATCGGTAATAATGCAGATACTGATGACGATGATGACGGAGTTGAAGATACACTCGATGCCTTCCCATTAGACACCAGCGAAACGCTCGACACAGATTCAGATGGTATTGGTAATAACACAGATTCTGATGATGATGGAGACGGTACGCTAGACGAGTCCGATGCTTTTCCACTTGATTCTGCTGAATGGTTGGATACAGACAACGATGGTACGGGCAATAATGCAGATACTGATGACGATAATGATGGCATTGATGATCAGCAAGAGATTATTAATGGCACTGACCCTCTTGATTCAAATAATGATACCGATGGCGACGGAGTAAGAGATATTGGTGATGCATTTCCATTCGATGCCTCTGAGACTCTGGATACCGATTCTGATGGTATAGGTAATAATTTCGATGATGATGATGATGATGATGGTTTTCTAGATACAAATGATCTCTTCCCATTAGACGCGAATGAGAGCGTTGATTCTGATGCTGATGGCATTGGTGACTATGCAGATAATGATGATGACAATGATACTGCGTTGGATTCTAATGATGCCTTCCCATTTGACCCAAGTGAAGATACGGATACAGATGCTGATGGCATTGGAAACAATGCAGATACAGATGATGATGGAGACTCTGTATTGGATGGAGATGATGCCTTTCCATTAGATTCTACAGATGGCTTATTTTATTATGGGAAATTTGGTTCACGGGACGATAGGTATAACGGCCTTGTTTACCTGATGGGATGTGTTAATTATTCCTGCCCGGCCGACTTAGTCAACTTAATAATTCCCTCAGTTATCAACGGAGCAACCGTCCAGCAGATTCAAAATAGGGCTTTTTCGGGTCAGGGCTCAGAAACTAAACTAACTAACGTTACTATACCCGACGGTGTGGAGGTAATAGAATCTGAAGCATTCGCATACAACAATTTAACTAGCGTTATAATTCCAAAAAGCGTTTCCGAAATTCACCGGCATGCCTTTTACGGAAATCCTCTTACAGCTGTCCATTTCTTAGGCGATGCGCCTTTATTTTTTAACAGGCCTTTCCAAGGCACCCAAATAACTTTGATTACTTATTGTGAAAACGATACATGGTCAGGGAATCCAATTGTCACAGGCGACACTAACTTTCCGATAACACCAATTAATGACTGCGATAGGGACGGTATCGACAACGCTGCTGATCTCGATGATGACGGTGACTATGTTTTGGATAGTGATGACGCTTTCCCATTAGATATTTCTGAAACGTTAGATACAGATGGTGATGGAGTGGGAAATAATACTGATGATGATGATGGCGACGGTGTCACTGATAGTAGCGATGCATTCCCATTGGATAGTTCAGAGACAGTTGATACCGATGGCGATGGTGTTGGAGATAATTCTGATTGGGCGCTGAATGATATCTTTGAATCTGTTGATGCCGATGGTGATGGCATTGGTGACAATGCTGATGCTTTCCCCGAGGATTCGACAGAGACTTTAGATGCTGATGGTGATGGCGTTGGGGACAATGCGGATGCTTTTCCCGAGGATTCGACAGAGACTTTAGATACTGATGGTGATGGCGTTGGGGACAATGCGGATGCTTTTCCTGAGAATGCGACAGAGACGTTCGATACTGATGGTGATGGCGTTGGCGATAATGTAGATGCTTTTCGGTACGACAATGAAGCTTCGCTCGATTCTGATGGCGACGGATTGGCCGACAATATATCGACTGCTCTCGATGTTATAGATATTGACACTATTGCTGTTAGTAATTCTGGCATTAATTACAACCCAACTTCTTTTTATCTTGATACCAATCAAAGTGCATCGTTGACATTTAATTCATCAGAAGACCCCGGAGGGGATTGCGTGGTGTATGCAGATATTGCGGAACCGGTTGATTGCTTTACTTTTTTCTTGAGTGAAACTGGACCTCATAAAGTCGAGGTGAGATGGATTGGAGGAGGGTGGAGCTGGATTCCAGAGATCCAAATTAGCGAAATAGTATTTTATGGGGAAACCTCGGGAGGGACTTATCTTGACTATGATGACGACAATGATAGTGTCTTGGATCGTGATGATGCCTTTCCTGTAGATCCAAATGAGATTGTTGATACAGATTCAGATGGCATGGGTAATAATGCTGACACCGATGATGATGGAGACGGCGTTTTAGATGGTTCCGATGCATTTCCACTAAATTCCTCTGAAACGCTTGATACGGACTCTGATGGAACAGGCAACAATGCCGATCTGGATGATGATGGTGACGGAGTTCTCGATGCTAACGATGCCTATCCTCTCATTAGTGTAAATGGCTTAACGGATACTGACTTTGATGGTCTTCCTAATGAATGTGATTCTGATTGTCTAGATACTGGCATGACTGCTGATACCGATGATGATGGCGATACGATCTCAGACGCTGATGAAGCCACTAGCGGTACTAATCCACTCTTAGCCGATACAGACAGGGATGGTTTCAGTGATGCACAAGAACTGATTGACGCCACTGATCCGCTAGACAAGGAGGATTGTGCGACCTGTACACCGCCGGTATCCGGTATTGCCTATCATTGGAATAATCATGCACTTCTGGAATCAGTAGATGTCAGTCTTGTGGGTTTGACCGATGGTGTAGAAAACGACTTCGCAGAACAGGGGCTGTCCAGTGCTTCGGGCCAATATGCCTTTACCCAAAAGCACCGCGGCACAAATCATCTAACTGCAAGTAAAGTCATTACTGATGGTGAATCTGGCAGCGTAATAAGTTCTGCTGATGCTTTGGCCGCATTAAAGATTGCTGTGGGGATTAATCCCAATACTGATCCTGATGGTAGTGGGCCGTTAGAAGCCTTGCCGGTTTCACCTTATCAATATATTGCAGCAGATATTAACGGCGACGGGCGTATCACCTCTGCTGATGCATTAGCGATCCTCAAAATGGCGGTCAAACTTGATTCCGCCGAACCTCGCAGGTGGGTATTTGTTGCGGAGGATTATGACTTTTGGGATGAAGCGTCTAAGAGCTTCCTCACTACGCGGGCAGATATTACGTGGAACAGCAGTGGAATGATCTTTGAATACCCAGAGAGTAGCGTACAGAACGTTGTAGGCGTCCTCATGGGTGATGTTAATGGTAACTGGAGTGCGCCTGAGGGTAGTAAAGCTCTTGGTGAGAGCTATCTGTCTGAACTGATTAAGTCGCAGGCTGGCTCTTTGGGCCAGTGGGGGTTAGTTGATACGTCTGTCGAGGATGACGCTAGCGAAGATGTTACAAAAGCCAGCGATATAGAAAAAGTAGCTGATGGAAAGGAATACAGTCAAGACCTTTCCTCTGTGGAAATTGTTGTTAACGGAACCGTCAGAGATTATTACGTTTATGTTCCTTCCAGCAGCGACACGTCTCCGATCCCGCTCTTATATCTCTTGAATGGCGGCTCTGCAGAGAGAACACCGTTCGAGCAGCAGAGTAACTTTGAAGCGATGGCAGACCGTGAAGGCATCGTTTTGGTAGTGCCTGTAAGTCAGAAGTTGCCCTCTAACGAGTCAGCTTGGCAACTCAACGCTGACAATTCTTCGATGCAGGACATTGACTATATCGAAGCCATTTATACGGATGTAAGCTCCAGAACTGCTATCGATGCTAATCGTGTCTATGCCATCGGATATTCTTTAGGAGGTATGTTTAGCTACGAGTTAGCCTGCCAGATGAGTAATCGATTTGCTGCTATTGGGTCACTCGCAGGTTCCATGCCTGTTGCACCAACTTATTGTGACCCCTATAGAAACGTTCCCATACTTCATGTTCATGGGGTACAAGATGAAATTATTCCGTATAGCAGTCAGTGGGAATGGAAAGCGTGGGATGCTGTTGGAACTATGAGGGACACACCAAGCCTTATAGAATTTTGGAGTAGCCGATACAACTGCTCCAAGCAATCGAAGAGAAGCATCACGGCAACCGTTGACTTAGACGTGCGAGAGGATTGTGAGAGCGGCGCTAGAGTCGAACATTACCGTTTAGAGAATGGAACGCATGTCTGGCCTACGTTAATCGGAGACCTTGAAACGCCAGAGGTGTTCTGGTCTTTCTTATCGTCCTTCTCACTTGAGTCTACTTCGCCGTGAGATAAAACAGGACTATATGAGAATCAAAGGATGGTAACCAGTTAGACATGATGGTCTGATTGGTTCAGATAGCCGATTGCTTAGGTATATCCGAATCAATCTTATACGCCAAACAGGGCAAGTATAAGGAGTCCATGGATGCTATTAAAAAGTGCCGCGCTGAGCAATTAAATCAGGCCGCGAACGGTCCAACCATCTTTGACGACATTCAGGTTAGGGGTTGCTGATTTTTCTGAACAGTATAGGTACTCTGGGGGCATTATTTCTTGGGTATTTCGCGATCGCAAAGACCGCCTAGCGTTAGTATTAATGAAATCTAATTTGTAGCGTCAGTATGAACACTGATTATCATGGGCGGTATTTCTTTAATCTCTGGCTCTTCCTCTCTCCAGCCAGCTCTGCACTTCAGATAAAAGATAACCGCTCTTAGAGAGCCGTTCTCGACCTCCTGCATCAGTGCGCTACTAACCTTCACAATAGCTTTGGCCTTGCCTTTCCTTAATATTGCCTCAAATGTGTCATCATCAGCTTTACGACGGCTTAGGGTGGACCGAGAGATGCCAAGTGAGTCAGCAATCTGTTGGTCTGTTAGGCCGAGAGATGCGAGTTCTTCAGCTGCTTGCAGGTCTATAGTTTTGGTATTCGCCATTACGTCGTTGTACTCTGGTTGCCAAGCTGTATTGTACCCTTCTAAAGCAAATATTTGACGGTATTTATGGCGGTATTTTAATAAAAGGTAATAATAATTATTATTAAAATCAGTTGATTATAATAATAATTCAAGTCCGGCCTTGGGCACCATACAAAGACCAGTAATGTTGTTCGTTACAGGCACTCTTAAAGCTCCGTTAGTCGGGGCTTTTTTTGTGCCTGTAAAATTTAAGACCAAAACCCGGCACTGCAATATAAGTGTCACCCTAATGTCACTCCAATGTCACCTCAAAGCTCTATTTTCTCCGGACTAAATTTTTATCTCTCCGGGGAGAATCATGAATAAATTAACCTTAAGTATTGCCATACTTGCCGCAACTAACGCCATGGTTGCGTCAGTTGTAGCTCAAGACAGTTCAACGCTGGAAGAAATTACTATCGTCGGTAGCAAGGCTACCTTGATATCTGCTATTGCAAAGCAGCGCGAATCAAACAGCCTTATCTCCGTCGTAGATTCAGATGCCATGGGTAGCTTTGCTGATACCACTGCTGCTGAGGCGATTAGAAGACTGCCTGGCATTTCCATTGAAAATGATCAGTCAGAGGGGCGCTATGTCACTATCCGTGGTTTGAGCTCAGACTTAAATTCAGTCGCTGTTAACGGCGCATCCATGGTTGCACCGGAGAACGGGCGCAGCGTTATGCTCGATGGCCTGCCCACTGAGTTGTTAGACTCAATTACAGTAGCCAAGTCCCTGACCCCTGAGATGGATTCAGATTCAATCGGTGGACGTGTTGATTTCAAGACTAAAAAGCCTTCAGAACTGGAAGGCAGACTACTGGCCCTCAAAGTACAAAATAATTTTGGTCAATATGCCGCTGAAAAGCTAAACCCTAAGCTGGCATTGACCTATGGCGATAACATTAATGACATGGCTGCTCATGTCTTCGGTGTTACCTACTCAAGCAAAGATATAGTCGCCTTTAATAATGAGACCGGTTTTGGCTGGGAAGATGGCGCAATGAACGATGATTATGAAATGCGTTATTACGAGCTCACTAGAGAGCGATTAGGCATGACTTATGACGTCGACTTTCTTGTTGGTGATGATGATCGTCTATTTGCTAACCTATTCTGGAATCAGTACAACGACTCAGAGCTTCGCTGGAAAGATGAGTACGGTGATATTGGCGACCAAGTGATTTCAACCTCAGCAAATGGCATGGTGGTTAACGAGATTAAACACGATGCAGAGACTCGCGTTCGTGAAGAGACTCGTACTATTGCAGCGCTCAATTTGGGCTATGAGACTGCAGTTTCGGGTTGGTTTGTCGACACCATGGTCAGTTACTCATTTGCTGAAGAAGATGACAGCAATAACGCAGAAGCTAACTTTCGTACTAAATATCGCAATGGCGACAAAATTACGACTATTAATTGGGCCGATTCACAGCGCCCTTACCTGACGCCTGCTGATGCTTCACTTTATGATCCTGCTGAAATGGGATTTGATGGTTTTGAAGTAACCGCTAATGTCTCTCAGGATTCTGAAGTCGCTTTTGTCTTCAATGCTGAAAAAGAGTTCGATTTTGGTGTTGTAAAAACCGGTGTCAAAGTTAAGAGTCGCGAGAAAGATGTCGACGATTACATTATTGTCTATGACGGCTGGGGCGATAATACTCTTGCAGATATGAATCCACAGACTAACAGTGATTGGCTCTTTGCAAACCAAACTTTTAGTCAGCAGGCAGATCCCGGTCTAGTGTGGGCCATGAAAGATCGTGTTGACGAAATGGATGTCGACTTTGAAGATGATACTAGTCGTGATTTTACAACCACTGAAGATATCTTCGCGGCATACGTTCAGAATACCTATACCTGGGACAAAGGGGTTGTGATCGCCGGAATGCGTTACGAAAATACCTCAGTTGATTCCCAAGCTCACGATCAGGTGACGCTTGCGCAAACCACTGCTTCAAGTGATCATTCATTCTTTGCCCCAAGTGTTAATGTTAAATACTTCTTCAATGATCAACTTCAGTTGCGAGCAGCAATTTGGAAAGGTTTGTCACGTCCAGGCTTCACCAAAACGGCACCTAAGTTAAATGTTCGTTATGACGACGGCGGCGCAAGCGTTAGCGGTTCAGCGGGCAATCCACTGCTGAAGCCCTACGAAGCAGTTAACTATGATCTATCCATTGAGTTTTATGGTGAGGGAATGACCTTTATCAGTGCCGGTCTGTTCAGAAAAGATATCAAGAACGCCATTTATCCCACTATCCAAAGAAATGCCACGATTATGGGTGTTGCCTTTAATGACGGTGTTGAAACCTGGATCAACTCAGATGATTCGACTGTTGATGGACTGGAATTGAGTGGCCAATACGGCTGGGACAACGGTCTGTATGTTGCGGCCAATGTGACGTTGACGGATGGCGAGAGCAGCTTCAGCTTTGAAGACGATAACAGTTTCACCACACCGTTCAGAAAGTTGGCCGATAAAGCTGCCAATATCAGCCTTGGCTACGATAAAGGCCCTTGGGATGTTCGTCTAGCGGCTAACTACCGCAGCGAATACCTTGATTGGCTCGCTGACGAGAACGGCAGTATTGGTGATCTTAGTGAAAACAATATGCGCTGGGTTGATGCCTATGTTCAGGTTGATTTGACCGCTAAATATAAGGTCAATGAAGCCCTTGCGATTAAATTTGAAGCGGTGAATCTGGGCAATCGTGCCGAATACTACTACTGGGGTGATGATTCACAATTGTCGCAGTATGATGTTTTTGGCAGGAACTACTCCCTGGGTATGACTTATAGTTTTTAATTGTTTTTTCTTGATACCCCGGCAGAGCAGCGTCTCTGCCGGGGCTTTGAAAACCTATCTCATAATTTAAAAAAGGAAGTGAAATTGCGTTCTTTAAAGCAGGTTATTAAAGTCTTTACTCCCTGTACAATGATCAATAAAAAGACCGGCATAGTGTCGGTCTTTTTCGGCTTGGCGCTCATTAGTGGCTGCAGTACGTTGGTTCAAGTGCCTGCACTCTATGAGACGCCTCAGGTAATTTCACCCGATGATGCGGCAGATGATCCGGCCATCTGGTTGAATTCCACGGTTCCGGCACAGTCGCTTATTTTTGGCACCGATAAACAAAGCGGGGTTTATAGCTACAACCTTCAGGGTGAGACAGTCGGCTATACCGAGCTTGGGAAAATCAACAATATTGATACCCGCAGTGTCGACGCCAACACCTATATTGTCGCCTCAAACCGCACCCAGCAGAGCGTTGATATGTGGCGCTTTGCCGATTCAGCTATGGCTGAAGCTGCTGCCAAAGGCGATTTCTCTCTCCCCGCAAAGCGCTTTATGCAGGGACAGTCGAAGATTAATATCTATGGTGCCTGTATGGGGCTGGATAAGCGCTTGGGTTTGCTGGCCTTTGTTACCGAAGACGAAGGGCCGCGAGTTGAAGTATGGAAATACACCGCTGATGGCCTCAGGCTGTTGCATACCTTTGATAATGGCGGTGAATCTGAAGGTTGCGTCTACGATGATGAAAATCAGATCCTATTGATTTCCGAAGAAGAGGTGAATGGCGTCTTGCGTGCCTACTCAGTAACTGAGGCTCTCGACTTTTCCAATCCAGTGATAATTGATTCTCGGGAGGGCAATATTGGCGGCGATCCAGAGGGCGTAACCCTTTACAAAACCAGTGCCACAGAAGGTTACATTGTTCTGTCGTCCCAGGGTGACTCCAAATTTAATCTCTACAATCGCACTGCCCCCTATGCTTATTTGGGAAGCTTTGAGGTGGGTGAGGTCGGCACTGTTGATGGTGTGAGCATTACTGACGGCATTGCCGCCATCAACTATCCGCTCAATGAGGACTTTCCTAGAGGACTCCTAGTGGTCCAAGACAATGACAATATCGGCAAGAAAAAGCGCAAGCCGAAGCGCCAGAACTTTAAGCTGATTTCATTTGCCGATGTTATTGATGCTCTGCAGCTTAAGTAACATTCTGTTGCAGTCCCATCAGTAGGTGTGACTAGTCGGATTTACCATCAGAATTTTTCTTGGCTCTCTTACGATTGAGAAGATAAAGGGCCAGGAAAAGTGAGCCCCAGCCAAGAAAGGTAATAACAGTTTCAGATGTCGACATAGTGAATGGCTCTCAAATCTATCTGTGTGTGAATTACAGCGAAGAATAGCAACTGATGCCCTGTTAGTTAAGGCGGCAGAGAATGTTAATCAAAAATAGATAGGAAACCCACCGCTATAAGCCATTACAATGATCATGCTTGTTCGTTAAGACTCAATTAAAAAGGCAGCAAATATGATCGCAGGGAAAATCATCGCCGGGCTTCTTGGCCTCTCCGTCGCGGGTCCAATCGGTGTGCTTATAGGTATTTACATTGGCCATCAATTTGATAAAGGTCTCGGCGGCCTGCGTCCGATGTCGGCTCACGAGCAGGCCGAGGCTAGAGAGAGTTTCTTCGAGACCGCGTTTACACTGTTGGGCCACTTAGCTAAAGCTGATGGCCGGGTCTCAGAAGCTGAGGTTGCTCATGCGGAAGCGCTGATGTCCAACATGGGGCTTAGTGCACCCCATCGAAAAAAAGCCATCGAGCTGTTCAAGACCGGTTCCAAGAGCGGCTTTTCCGTCGATGTCACCATGGATCGATTTATGGCTGTCTGTGGCAGGCAGAATAACCTCAAACGCGCACTGCTGGATTATTTGGTGTCACTGGCCATCGCCGATGGCGAGTTGCATCAAGCTGAGCAGGATGTGTTGCGTAAAATTGCCGGGCGACTGGGTTTCTCCCCAGCATTGTTCGACAAGTTTATGGAAATGGTCAGGGCTCAGTCCCAGTTTAAGCAGTCTGGCGGCGGTAGCTACCGAGAATCAACCTCTCCAGGCAAGCTACAGGCTGCCTATACGGCATTGGGTGTTGAGGCGGCTCAGACAGACGCCCAGATTAAACGCGCCTACCGCAAATTGATTAGCGCCAATCACCCAGATAAATTGATTGGTCAGGGTATGCCAGACGATATGGTGAAGCTTGCAACGGAGCGCACGCAGGAGATTCAGACCGCCTACGAGCTGGTGGTTGCCAGTCGTAAATAAAAAGCGGTTTGTTTCTCAATAGTTTATTGACCTTACTCGGCGCTCTACCTATAATGCGCGTCCTCTCAAGGGAGGGCGGTTTTAAAGAAAACCGTTGTGTCGGTGCGGGATGGAGCAGTCTGGTAGCTCGTCGGGCTCATAACCCGAAGGTCGTTGGTTCAAATCCAGCTCCCGCTACCAATTTAATTGGTAGGCATAGTTAAGAAGCCCGAGGCGGGCTCGCTTTTTATATCGTAGGCGCAGCCGCTCAAAGGTCGTTGGTTCAAATCCAGCTCCCGCTACCAATTTAATTGGTAGACACAGTTAAGAAGCCCGAGGCGGGCTCGCTTTTTATATCGTAGGCGCAACCGTTCAAAGGTCGTTGGTTCAAATCCAGCTCCCGCTACCAATTTTGACAGGTAGTTAGTTAGAATATTTCGATACAAAAGAAGCTGCGGTAGGATGACTCATAGTCGTCTATGATTGAACCAGCTAAGTGGAAAAGGGAGTTGTGGTGTAGACCGCCCAACAGGTTCCACTGCCATTATTCGCGTCGGGTCCGGCGCACATCGAGGAGCCCCATTTTGGGGCTTTTCTTTAGAAGTTAAAAAATGGGCCTATGGCCCATTTTTTGTTTGCTAGGAGAAGCCAATGGCTGCTGTCGACAGCACATTAAAAGCATTATTGCAGCCGGTTGTTGAGGCCCTGGGCTGTGAGCTATGGGGGCTGCAGTTGGAGTCCGGCGGCAAGCGCAAGTTACTGCGAATCTATATAGATCGCGAAGAGGGCATAAGCGTTGAAGATTGTGAGCGCGTTAGTCGCCAATCTAGCGCTGTGCTCGATGTAGAAGATGCTATAAGTGGAGAGTATGTTTTAGAGGTTTCCTCTCCGGGTATGGATAGACCACTCTATGAGTTGGGTCAGTACGAACGTTATATAGGTGAAGATGTCTCCCTGAGGCTACGCTTTGCCTATGATGGCAGGCGTAATTTTAAAGGTCGTCTTGTCGGTGTTGACGGAGACGAGATTGTTTTGGTGGTTGCAGATACAGAGTATCTGTTTCCGGTTGAAGGAATTGACAAGGCCAATGTGGTGCCTAGATTCTGATCAAGTGAGGTTTGAGCAATGAGCAAAGAAATTTTAATGGTCGCCGAAGCCGTATCCAATGAAAAGGGTGTGGACCAAGAAGTTATTTTTCAGGCGATCGAACAGGCGTTGTCTACAGCGACCAAGAAGCGTTATGACGAAGGCGCCAATATTCGCGTTGTTATCGACCGTGAAACTGGCGACTACGACTCCTTCCGCTGGTGGGATGTTGTGGCTGATGATGTCATGGCAGAATTGGGTACTCAGTTCACCACTGAAGAGGCTCGCGAAAAAGATCCAACGCTGACTGTTGGTGACACTTTCGAAGAAGCGGTAGAGAACATCGCCTTTGGTCGTATTGCAGCTCAGACCGCCAAGCAAGTTATTGTTCAAAAGGTACGCGAAGCAGAGCGCGAGCTAATTATTAGCCGCTTTGTAAACCGTATTGGTGAGATGTTAAACGGCACAGTTAAGAAAGTGACCCGCGATCATATTATTGTCGATTTTGGCGACAACGCTGAGGGCCTACTGCCTCGCGAAGAGCTGGTCGGCCGTGAAATATTTCGCATTAACGATCGCACCAGAGTTATTTTGACCAGTATTCGCGATGATACCCGCGGACCACAGTTGCTGATTTCACGAGCGGCGCCAGAAATGCTTGTGCAATTGTTTCATATCGAAGTGCCTGAGATCTCTGAGGGCATTATCGAAATTAAAGGTGCTGCTCGCGATCCCGGTCAGCGCGCTAAAATTGCTGTAAAAAGTAAAGATGCCCGTATTGATCCAGTGGGAGCCTGCGTGGGAATGCGCGGCGCCCGAGTCCAAGCTGTTTCCAATGACCTTGACGATGAGCGTATTGATATTATCCTTTGGGATGATAACCCGGCGCAGCTCGTTATCAACGCTATGGCACCAGCAGAAGTAGAGTCGATTGTTGTAGATGAAGACAGCCACTCCATGGATGTTGCCGTAAGTGAAGAGAACCTGGCCCAAGCAATTGGTAAAGGCGGTCAAAATGTTCGCCTGGCGTCCGAGTTGACTGGCTGGACCATCAACGTGATGACCATGGATCAGGCGCAAGAGAAGCAGCAGGAAGAATCATTAAATGTCGTTGAAAAGCTAATGACGGCGTTGGATATTGACGAAGATGTCGCTATCGTTTTGGTTGAAGAAGGCTTCACCAGTCTTGAAGAAGTGGCTTATGTGCCTCTCGAAGAGATGATCGATATCGAAGGCTTCGATGAAGGTATAGCGGTAGAATTGCGAGCTCGAGCTAAAGATGCCCTGTTGACCATGGCACTGGCAAGTGAAGAGCAATTAGCGAATGCCCAGCCAGCAGAAGATCTGCTGGCAATGGACGGCATGAATGATGCGCTAGCTAATACCCTCGCAAGTAAAGGTATTATCACCATGGAAGATCTGGCCGAACAGGCCGTAGATGATCTCATGGAAGTAGATGGAATGGATGAAGAGACCGCAGCAGCATTAATTATGACTGCACGGGCTCCTTGGTTTGTAGACCAAGGTGAATAATTAATCGGGGTGTAATAGAGGACAACCGATGGCTGAAGTTACTGTAAGTGATCTGGCAAAAACCGTAGGCGCACCTGTCGAACGTTTGCTCACGCAAATGAAAGAGGCAGGTCTGCCGCATACGTCTGAGGGTGCCATGGTATCTGACGACGAGAAACAAACGCTGCTGGCCTATTTGAAGGGCCTGCATGGTGATAGTGCTCGTGAGCCTAAGAAAATTGTCTTGCAGCGCAAGACTCTGAGCACCTTGAAATCAGGTAATCGCAAAACGGTTAATATCGAAGTGCGCAAAAAGCGTACTTATATTAAGCGCAGCGACGAAGAGATTCAGGCCCAAGTCGATGCCGAAGCGCAAGAGCAGGTTGTAGTTGAAGAGGTTGCTGCAGTTGCGGCGCCAGAGCCAGTAATTGCGCCAGAGCCAGAAGTGGCTGCTGAAGTGACTCCAGAACCGGTTGCCGAGGTTATTCCAGAACCGACTCCAGAACCTACTCCTGAGCCAGTTGCGGACGCGCCAAAAGTCTACGCTGACCCCGAGCTACAGCGTCTGGCTGCCATTGGTGCCCGTCGTAAAGCTGCGGCAGAAGCCAAGGCGAAAGAAGAAGCAGAAGCCCTGTTTAAAGTTGAAGAAGCTGCTCGTCTAGCGGCCGAAGCTGCAGCTGCAGCCAAGGTAGCGGAGGCGAAAAAGGTTGCTAAGCCGGTTCCAGCAGTCAAGCCAGCTGTTGCAGGCGAGCCTGTGCACGACAAGACGCGTCGTTTTGGCAAAGCAGCACCTGCTGCTGATGAAGACGATAAGGTTGGCAAGAAAGCGAAGAAGCCAATTGGTAAAGGCGGCAAGAAGAAAGGTCGTCTAGCGATGAATGACATAGACGACTCGCGACGCAAGTCTCCGCGCCTGCGCTCTGGTCTGCCAGCTGCATTAAAAATTGACAATAAGCACACCTTCCAAAAGCCCACCGGAAAGAAAGTCTTGGAAGTATCAATTCCAGATGAAATCTCCGTTGGTGAGCTGGCTCAAAGAATGTTGAGCAAGACCGGTCCGGTGGTTAGGCAGTTGATGAAGATGGGCGTGATGGCGTCGATTAACGAAATGATTGACCAAGAAACCGCCTTCCTGGTAGTTGAAGAGCTTGGTCACCAGCCAGTTGTCGAGCAGATCGAAAGCGTCGAAGATGAGTTGGCTAAGCAGTTTGCTGAGATCAAAAGTGAAGGAACTGAAGAGTCCCGCGCACCGATCGTTACCGTTATGGGTCACGTTGACCACGGTAAGACCTCGTTGCTCGATCAGATCAGAAAGTCTCACGTTGCCTCCGGTGAAGCCGGCGGAATTACCCAGCATATTGGTGCCTATCACGTAGATACGCCGAAAGGTATGGTGACCTTCCTCGATACGCCGGGACACGCTGCATTTACCGCTATGCGTGCTCGTGGAGCTCAGGCCACAGACGTGGTGATTTTGGTGGTTGCGGCGGATGATGGTGTTATGCCACAGACCGAAGAAGCCATTCAGCACGCTAAAGCGGCTGGTGTTCCCATTGTTATTGCCATCAACAAGATGGACAAAGACGGTGCCGATCCAGAGCGCGTGACCAATGAATTGGCGGCCAAGGATGTTATCCCTGAAGAGTGGGGCGGCGATACGCAGTTTATCAAAGTCTCGGCGCACTCCGGCGAAGGCATTGATCAATTATTAGAAGCTGTACTGCTGCAAGCAGAACTACTTGAGCTGACTGCGCCAATCGATGTTCCAGCGCGCGGCGTGATTGTTGAAGCCCGCATTGATAAAGGCCGTGGTGTTATTGCCACTGCTTTGGTTCAGCAGGGTACTCTGCGCAAAGGTGACTTTATGCTCGCTGGTGAGAGCGTTGGTAAGATTCGCGCTATGACCGATGAAGCGAAAAAGCCAACGCTTGAAGCAGGTCCATCGATTCCAGTAGAGATACTGGGCCTTGACGAAGCGCCGAAAGCCGGCGATGAATTCTTCGTTGTTGCCGATGAGCGCAAAGCCAAAGAAATTGCTGAAACTCGCCAGACTAAGGCTCGTCAGGAGCGTATGTCTCGTCAGCAGGCTGCCAAGTTAGAAAATATGTTTACCGACATGGGCGCCGATCAGGTGAGCAAGCTCAACCTGATTGTTAAGACCGATGTGCGTGGTTCTCTGGAAGCGATTAACTCTGCTCTCCATGAATTTGCTACCAGCGAAGTTGCGGTAGACATTGTTGCCTCTGGTGTCGGTGGTATCACTGAATCCGATATGAACCTCGCCCTGACCACTGGCGCTATTGTCCTCGGCTTTAATGTTCGTGCCGGCGGTGCAGCTCGTGCTCTGGCTGAGAAAGAAAATATCGAAGTGCGCTACTACAGCGTTATCTACAATCTTCTCGACGAAGTTAAGTCGGCTCTGTCAGGTATGTTGGCCCCAGAGACCCGTGAAGATATTGTTGGTATCGCCGAAGTTCGCGATGTCTTCCGTTCACCTAAGTTTGGCGCTATTGCCGGCTGCATGGTTATCGAAGGCACAGTGTTCCGCAGCAAACCAATCCGTGTTCTGCGCGATAACATTGTTATCTATGAGGGCGAGCTAGAATCTCTACGTCGCTTTAAAGATGATGCACAAGAGGTTCGCAACGGTATGGAATGTGGTATCGGCGTGAAAAACTATAACGATGTGAAGCCTGGCGATCTGATTGAAGTCTTTGACGTCACTCAGGTACAGCGCTCACTATAAGCACGGACTGACATGCCAAGAGAATTTACTCGCGCAGAACGCGTATCGGACTCTGTTCAACAGGAGTTAGCCACACTGATACGCAGCGAAGTTCGCGATCCCCGCGTTGGCATGGTCAATGTTACTGAAGTGCAGATCAGTCGCGATCTCGCCTATGGCAAAGTGTTTGTTAACTTTGTTGGCGAGCGTGACCAAGATCAGATCGACGAAGCTATGGCTGCCCTTAACGGGGCATCCGGCTACCTGCGAAAATTGCTCGGCGCCAGCATTCAGTTGCGTATTGTTCCCAAGTTAAATTTTATCTTTGATGAGACCGGTCGTCGCGGCCAGCACCTCTCGGCGCTGATCGATCTGGCTATCTCGAAAGAGATGCCGGCAGATGATGCAGGCTCAGAAGAAACAGCTCAACAAGACCTTGAGTCGGATAGCGAGGAAGCCTAATTTTGGCTCGCAAGCGCACCCGCGGCCGTTCAGTGAATGGCGTTTTTCTGCTTGATAAACCCTTTGGATTATCTTCCAATCACGCCCTTCAGCGTGTCCGGCGTCTCTTCGATGCCAATAAGGCAGGTCATACCGGCAGTCTCGATCCATTAGCCACTGGCGTGCTGCCAATCTGTCTCGGCGAAGCAACGAAATTTAGTCAGTTTTTGCTCGATGCTGAAAAAGGTTATCGCAGCACTTTTAGCTTGGGTCTGCGCACCGAGAGTGGCGATGTGGATGGCGGCGAAGTATCGCGCATTGACGCCTCCAATATTACCCTGCAGCAAATCGAGCAGGCCGTTGAAACTTTTCGCGGTGATATTCAGCAGGTTCCCTCCATGTACTCGGCGCTCAAGCATAATGGTCAGCCGCTGTATAAGCTGGCCCGTCAGGGTATAGAGGTTGAACGTGCGTCCCGCAGTATCAGCATCTATGAGTACCATATTCTAGACTTCAGGCCCGGTGTGATTGCCGAGTTGGATGTTGAAGTGCGCTGTAGTAAAGGGACCTATATAAGGTCACTAGCCGATGACCTGGGTCAGATGCTTGGTTGTGGCGCTCATGTCAGTGCACTGCACCGCACCCTGGCTGGTCCTTTTGAGGAGTCTGAAACGCTGACTCTGGCGGCTCTCGAAGAGATGCGTGAGAGCTGTGGGCCAGAGCAGTTAGACCACCTTTTAAAGCCCATGGATATAGCCGTCGCTGACCGCATGGCGGTGGAATTGAGCGAAACTGTGGCCACTTACTTCCAGTTGGGTCAGGAAGTAATGTCAGGTGAGGCCTTTCGCAATGGGCAAGAAGGCGATATAGTGCGCGTCTTTCGCGAGGGCGGAGCGTTTTTGGGTGTGGCCACGGTCACCGAAGATGGCAGGATCGCCCCAAAAAGGTTGGTCGTTGAGTCATAACGACTTAAAAATACAAGTTAGGTTGTCTGTAAATATGCGCGGGCATCCTGAATTTTTTTAATTCGCATATTGGAGAAAGTAACATGGCACTGAGTGCAGAAGAAAAAGCAGCAATCGTATCCGAGCATGCAACTTGTGAAAATGACACAGGTTCCCCTGAAGTTCAGGTCGCATTGCTTACGGTAAACATCAACAAGCTACAGGGCCACTTTGGCGATCACAAAAAAGATCACCATTCACGTCGCGGCCTGATTCGCATGGTAAATCAACGTCGTAAATTGCTCGACTATTTGAAGGGCAAAAATATTGAGCGTTATAGTCAGCTAATCAAGAAGCTTGGTTTACGTCGATAACTGTTCTCGGTGCGGCCCTCAAAAGGGGCCGCATTTGTCCATCTGGGCTATTCAGTTTCAGGTGGGCGTCTTGAGGAACAGCTAACTAAACTGTCGGAGCGTTGGCCACAGATTCGTTGATCGAGTTACTGATGCATATCCCTGAAGTATAAAGAGGTATTTATCAGTAACCCGAGCAGCGTAAAAAGGTTCAAGGCGAAGACGCTAACTGGTAAATATACCAAGGTAAAATATGACTCCTATTACTAAATCGTTTCAATACGGTAATCACACCGTAACTCTGGAAACCGGCCGCATCGCGCGCCAGGCAACCGGCGCAGTATTATGTTCAATCGATGACACATCTGTTCTTTGTACAGTTGTTGGCGCACGTGAAGCTAAGCCAGGTATGGATTTCTTCCCACTGGGTGTTCACTACATTGAGAAAGCCTATGCTGCGGGTAAAATCCCCGGTGGTTTCTTCAAGCGTGAAGGCCGTCCAAATGAAAAAGAAACACTGACCTCACGTTTGATTGACCGTCCGATCCGTCCACTTTTCCCCAACGGCTTTAAAAATGAAGTACAGGTCGTCTGTACTGTTATGTCCGCTGAGAAAAACATCGATCCGGATATCGCTGCCATGATCGGCACCTCTGCTGCTCTGTCTATCTCTGGGATCCCGTTTAACGGCCCTGTTGGTGGCGCACGCGTTGGTTATACCGACGAGCAAGGCTACCTGCTTAACCCAACCTACAGTGAGCTGGCTGAGTCTTCGCTGGACATGGTTGTTGCTGGTACCAAAGACGCCGTACTGATGGTTGAATCTGAAGCCAGCGAGCTGTCAGAAGACATCATGTTGGGCGGTGTCCTGTTCGCTCACCAGGAAATGCAGTCTGTTATTAGTGTTATCGCTGAGCTTGCCGCAGAAGTGGGTAAGCCACGTTGGGATTGGGTTGCAGAAGTTGAAAATTCTGACCTGAAAACCGCGCTGAATGATTTGGTTGGTGCTGATCTAGATGCAGCCTATCAGACACATGATAAGCAAGCTCGCGTAGTTAAGATCAACGCTCTGCGTGATCGCGCCAACGCTCAGCTTATTGTTGACGGCGGCCCGACTGCTGAAGATATTAAAGACTCGTTCAAGAAGCTCGAGAAGAGCATTGTTCGTGGTCGCATCATCCGTGGCGAGCCGCGTATTGATGGTCGTGACACTACTACTGTTCGCGGTATCGACGTTGAAGTTGGCATCTTGCCTAAGGTTCACGGTTCTTCACTGTTTACCCGTGGCGAGACCCAGGCAATTGTTGCTGCTACTTTGGGCTCCACCCGTGATGCACAGATGATAGATGCCCTTGAAGGCCGTCGTGATGATCCGTTTATGTTGCACTACAACTTCCCTCCCTACTCAGTAGGCGAAGCCGGTCGTATTGGTTTCACTAGCCGTCGCGAAGTAGGTCACGGTCGTTTAGCCCGTCGTGGTATCAACGCGGTTCTGCCTTCTCCAGAAGAGTTCCCCTATGCCATGCGCGTTGTATCAGAGATCACTGAATCTAACGGTTCAAGCTCTATGGCTTCGGTTTGTGGTTCAAGCCTGGCGCTGATGGATGCTGGTGTTCCTTTGAAGGCGCCAGTTGCTGGTATCGCTATGGGTCTGGTTAAAGAAGACGCTGGCTTTGCCGTACTCACCGATATTCTTGGCGACGAAGATCACCTCGGCGATATGGACTTTAAAGTAGCTGGCACAGCTGCTGGTATCACTGCACTGCAGATGGATATCAAGATTGAAGGCATCACTGAAGAGATTATGGAAATTGCTCTGGAACAGGCTATGCAGGCGCGTTTGCATATCCTTGATGAGATGAACAAGGTAATTTCTACTGGTCGTGCTGAAGTTGCTGACACTGCTCCGCGCATGGGTGTTATGCAGATCGATTCAGACAAGATCCGTGACGTGATTGGTAAGGGCGGCGCAACTATCCGTGGCCTGTGCGAAGAGCACAACTCAACTATCGATATCACTGATGATGGTGCGGTTAAAGTGTACTCTGAAGACACCGCTGGTCTGAACGCTGCCATGGACGCAATTGCTGCCATTGTTGCTGATCCAGAGCCTGGCACTATCTACGAAGGTACGGTTGTACGTATCGTTGAGTTCGGCGCATTCGTTAACTTTATGCCTGGTACTGATGGTCTGGTGCATATCTCTCAGATCGCTCAAGAGCGTGTCGCCAAGGTAACTGATTACCTCAGCGAAGGTCAGACTGTCCGCGTCAAGGTTCTCGAAATTGATAACCGTGGTCGCGTTAAGTTATCGATCAAAGAAGCTCAGTCGGATGAAGGTACTACACCTGAAGCGCCTGCTGCTCCTGAAGCTCCTGCAGAGACGGCTCCAGAAGCCTAATCTTCAAAAGCGTTTAAAAGATCCCCGGTTGCTTCGGCAGCCGGGGATTTTTTTTGGTTCAGGTTTAGCACTCGTCCATTGGTAATCTCTACGCCCTCACTGTCATCCTAAGCAAAGTCGAGGGATCTCGAGTTTGATCAGCGGGTTTTGAAACCCTATCTTTGCCTTCCGGGAGTATTTCCCCTCTCGAATCTTGCGATTCTGTATGGAAAGCTGGTTGGTCTGCGTCTACCTTTATGAATAATAGTTGGCATAGTCGCTTTGACGTACCAATCCTTAATTCAAATCAATGTGGAGTATTTCACATGAAGAAAAATCTTTTAGCATTACTTTTAGCCGGTGTTTTTATAGCGCCCGCCATAGCAGACAAACCTGAGTGGACGGGTAAAGATAAACCAAGTGATGAGCAAAAGGCAGCGCATCAAGCGGCAATGCAAGCGAAAAAAGATATTGACGACCGTGACGATCGAATAAAAGAGAAGAAAGAGAAAGAAGACAAGTCTAGGGAATTAAAGGGCATTGAAAAGCAAAACCTCAAGAAATCGGAGCGGCCTCAAAAAGAACTTGATAAAGGATCCGATAAAGGACAGGAATCGAGAGGCGAAAATAGTAAAAAATGGTGGAAATTCTGGGGCGAATAAATGCAATAAGTTTAGGCAATTCACCCGTTAATTAAATTGTCAAAAAATATGGCAACGACAGCCATAATCAACAGCTACAGCGAGAGATAACAGGGAAGTAAGCTGAATTTTATCCATTGTTAAAAAGAAGTGAAATGGAGGCTAAATTCCAGCTACAGGATTGCAGGGAAGTAAACCTTGCAACCTGCGGTAGCCTGCCAGTCAAAAAATCTAGCTGATCTTTCTTTATCTTTTAGCCATTAAATTCGAGTCTGAACCTAATCTATACAGCGGAATAACCTCATACTAATTTAAATCTGACAAGGGACTTCGGACTCCTCTTGCCCCCCGATTAAGTACGTGGGTATATATCTCAGTAGTTTTAACATCTTCGCTGACGCGACGCCTTCCAAACATATTCACGAATTATGGGTGGCTGACCTAAAAACTTTGAATAAAGGAAGACTAATGCGTTTAAAGCAACGGATTGCGTCGATTGGGAAACATTCCGTTCCACAACCAGATGGGTTAAGAACCGCTCAACATCTTTCTTCGACAGAGATTCGGGATGGGTCTTGCCATGGAATAGGATAAAGTACTTGATCCAGTATAAATACGACTTTATTGTACGAATACTATAATGCCGAATTAGCATATATTCGCGGATAGACCAAAGGAATGGTGATGACGACATTGCGAAACTTCCTTTTCACACAACTGTATATCTATACAGTATGTCAGTTTATTTTTAGAAATCAACAACACCTCATAAAAAAGTGCCCTGATAATAAACTCATGCACTTTAGTCTTAATCATTTTATATATAAATCAATTAGTTAAAAGATATAAAAATGCCCCTGGTAACATGTTAGAAGGGCGCCCCGATAATAATTATTATGAGGCCGACAGGCCTCATAATTAGACTGTTACGTGTCACCCTAGAGTCAAGCATGGACGAATTTAAAAGCTTAGATAAATTAACAGAGATGGATGAAAAGCATCAATTGATGGGGATTGTCAGTGGCTCTGTGCCCAGCTTGGAAGGTATGCATAAGTATCTTTCTGAGGAAGCTCTTAACGATGAAGTTCCTGACGAAATCAAAGGGCAATTTAATGTAGCTAAAAACATGGCGCTGTATTCTTACTATTTCTATGCATTAGCTCCTGAAGTTGACCTTAAAACGTACACAGTCATTGAGCGCGCACTACGGATTAAGACTAACCCCAAAAAGAAAATGATGTTCAAAGCTCTAATGAATCATGCTGTATCACAGCGTTGGATTAAGGATTCATGGTTTCGTCATATAGATAATCCAAGTCCTGACAATGAATGGTGCAAATCAATGGTGGATGTAATGTCCGATCTGAGAAATTCTAAGGCTCATGGTTCCTCAATATTAGTTGGTGACTGTTTGCATCACATATCGTCATGCGCTGACTTTGTTAATCAGCTATTTCCTGCGCTTCCAGCACGTAACAAGTCAAGCAAGAAGGACGCGCTAACGCGCGCCTCTTCTTGAGGCGTTACACAGTTTCAGGTGACACATGGAAAAGTTAAATAACATTGAAATTGTTAACGGAGTGGTCGGGAAAATATTTGGCCATCTTTATGAAAATTTTCCGGTACCAGTGACTATAGAAACTAATAAATTCCCAGCTGAGTTAGTCGAGGAAGATGAGTTTGATGGTTTCTGGGCAGTTCGTGAAATTGCTGAAGCAACAGTACCGTGGTTGGTAGATGCAGGCTACATAAAAGTTAATGCTATTGACCAAATTTATTACGAGGGTGTTCTTACAGCAAAAGCCTTAGAAATATTAAAAATACCCGACGCGCTAAATTCAGAAGAGACTTTCGGTGAAAAGTTAGTCGACACATCAAAAGGGGCATTTAATACTGCTTTAAACAACGCTGTTGCCTAAGTTGTAAGCTTAGGTTTCAAGCTAAGTACTACTGGCAATGTGTAACAAAAAGGTCAAGTTCACTCCGGCACTTCGTGCCTGCGTGGGAACGCCAAAGCCACACTTTGTCGTCCCCTTACCTTAGGCGTTATGCGAAATACAATTACTAAACAAGGAGAAAACTATGAGTTTACCAGGTAGCGGATGGTCGAATAAAAGCGGGACGGAAAATAGAAATTGTAACTGTGGAAGTTGGAAACAACATTGGATTAATTATGCCAAAAAAGATTGGCCAAGTAGCTGTAGGGTTTTTGGCTGTAATTCTGCTGCAACATTAGGTGCACACGTTTATCATCCAAATGCTACGGGTGAGCGAATTTCTCCAATGTGTAATTCATGCAATGGGTTATCTGGTACTTTCGGGTTTAAAGCCAGTACTACACTGCCAAGTGCTAACACAAGTAAAACATGCGGGTAATAATCGCATAACCAAGCCAGTCAGAGGGATGCCAAAACCGCCGCTCCGCTACGGTTTTTTCACCCCTGCTGGCGGCGTTAGGAGGAAATGTGCTCTATAGCTATGAGTTCGCAAAGAGGCTCATTGAGGCAGCCGAATCGGTGTTCCAAGACAGTGCCGAATTGGATGAGGCTGGTCGAACTATTCTCTACTTAAGCTCTTTGTCTTGTGAAATCAGTTTAAAAGCACTCCTCGAACGCTCTGGTTACTCGTCAAAAGAAACTAAGAAGCTGTCACACAACCTTTCCGCATTGCTGGCTGAAGTCAGCTCTTGCAGTTTTGCCTCAACCAATCAAAAGGCGTCTAGTATACGGTCGAAGGAGGTGGTGCCAGGTACCGCAAATGGCACAATCGGAACATTGCTTGAGTCGGAGATTTCAGGCGGTTCCGTTTATCCGAACGAGATACGCTATGGGGATGTTGTTCGGCACTATCCCACAGAGGCAATGCTCAACTGCGCAAAGTCAGTAAGTGACTGGTGCATTCAAAATGATGGGAGCCTTGTGCGTGCGCAAACATCCTAACAAGTCACTGTTGACGGACAATTTTTCCGCCGCTTCGCGGCTCCAAAATTGCCGCAAAGCTCAGCGTTAGGCTATAAAACCATGAATCCATCAGATATCGGCAAAGCCTACGATCAAATTACGCATCTTTGGGCAAGCGGCAAGTTTGATCGTAAAAATGGAATTGATGCCCACAAACGAGCAATTGCTTTCGTTAAGAATAATGGCGCGGCGCTCGATATCGGCTGTGGCTGTAATGGCCGTATTATCGACTTCCTGCTCGATAATGAATTCACTCCAGAAGGAGTTGATATTTCAAATAAAATGATTAGCTTGGCTCAAGAAAGGCACCCAGAGATTAAGTTTCACCACCAAAATATATGTGAGTGGTCTCCACCAAAAAAATATGACTTTATAACTGCCTGGGATAGTATCTGGCATATCCCTCTGAATGAACAAGAAAATGTACTAACAAAATTAGTCTCCTGTCTTAATAAGGGTGGAGTATTTATATTCTCCTGTGGTGGCACTGATGACGCCGGTGACCACAAAGATGATTTTATGGGCCCCGAGGTTTATTACTCGTCGTTGGGTATAAACGGTTTTGTAAGTTTACTTATTAATTCAGACTGTATTGTCAGGCATATTGAGTATGATCAATACCCAGAGTTACACGCATATTTTATTGTGCAAAAAGCCTAACAAGTTTATCAACGAACGCCTTTGGCTGGACGCGCTTACAGCGCGCCCGTTATAAAGGCGTTATGCGTAAAAACAAAATTCAATATTCTAAATCTATAACTTAAAATAAGGTGATATATGGAAATAAAATACACATCAAAACTGTTTGGGTGCTTCTTGTGTGGTTTTTTAATTGGCTGTGGTGGTGGAGGTGGTTCATCAACTGATCAAGATAATAATCAAAATACAGAGCTAACTCTTACTTATTCAGTTTTAAATCTCCTTATTCCAACAGCTTCAGCTACAGAAATTCCAACTGGATCAACAGCTACAGTGACTATAACTGGTCAGGGTATTAACCGTTCAGAAACTTTAGATAACGCTGATTTAGCTGCACAATTTAGCGATCTTTTAGTTGGTGACTATACCGTACTGGTTACAGTTTCAAATGATGGTATAGAAATTGGTTCTTATTCAAGTAATGTAACTTTAACAAGCTCAGGGTTGTCTGTCTCAGCTAATATTACTTTCAATAAAGCTAGTTTAGTCGTTGAGCCAATAGTCGAATCTGATTATTCTAATTTAAATAGTACCTATGACGGAGAGTGGAAAGTAACTGGAAGTAATAGTTGTATTAATGTTCCTTTCAATGTTTCGGCTGCCGATACAACCGTTGATTTAACAGGTACTGACATTTCCATAACAATAGATGCGTTTTTTGAGCCTACAATAATGTTAACCGGAACAATTGATGATACATCTGGCCGTCTAACTGCAAGTGGCACTTACCAATCTTCAGATTTCACAACTGGAACATGGGATTCAAATAGTATTTCAATGCCGAGTGATAACTCTATATTTTTCAGTGCAAGTTTAACAAACCAAACAACTGGTGATTGTTTAATCGCAATCGAGTACGTTGGTTTTAAATAAACTCAGTGAATCATCGCATAACAAACGGCTCAACCGGACAAATATTCGCTGTCACCTTTTTTGCAACGAAACGCAAAAAAGCCTCCATCAAACATTCGCGCGGTTAGCTGGGCGCTATGTGCTTTGGAGTAGGAGGTAGCGATAAGTGATTACCGAGATTCACATGGATGCAGTGGCGAGCTTTAAGCAAGCTACGTCGCTCGTTACGGATAAGAAAATAAATCTTATCTACGGCCTAAACGGTACCGGTAAATCAACAATCTCCAACTTCCTTTATGAGCCCAATAATTCTGCGTTCAACTTGTGCAAAAAGGTCACCTCAGCATCGGTTCCAGTTCTCGTTTACAACCAGAATTTCATACGAGATAACTTCTATGTCGCGGATAGTTTGCAAGGCATCTTCAGCCTTTCAAGAGAGAACAAAGCGGCTGAACAAAAGATAGCTGATGCGATAAAGAAGCAAGGGGAGCTTGAGAAAGTTCTACAAGAGAAGCGCAGTGAAAAGGATCTGGCGACACAGGCATTTTCACAGCAAAAACATCAGGCCATAGAAAAAATTTGGAGCATCAAGCAGACCTATGCTGGCGGTGATCGCATTCTTGAGTACTGTCTCGAGGGCCTGAAGGGACAAAAAGACAAGCTTTTTGCCCATCTCCAGGGCATTCCGAAACCAGCCAGTGAGCCAATAAAAGACGTTCAAACAATCCAGCAGGAAGTAGAAGCGCTCAAAGGTGATGATACTCAGCTTCAACCGCGTCTGGCAACTCTGTCTTTTGCCTCTCACGCTGTCGAGTCGGACCCAGTGTTTGGTAAATCCATCCTTGGGAATACCGATAGTGAGGTTGCGGCTCTAGTCGAGAAGTTGGGAAATTCGGATTGGGTAAAGCAAGGCCTTTCATACTTGCCTGAGAGCGTAGGTGACTCAAACGCGCAATGCCCCTTTTGCCAGGAATCGACGATTTCGGAGAAATTTATCGACAGCGTAAGGTCGTACTTTGATGTGACCTACGAACAGCAGTTAAGCGAGATTGCGCAACTTCAAAAGACGTATCGAGCCTCCTTTGATCCTTTGCATAGACTGAGTTCCTTTACCGACCATACATTTGCACAAAAGCGCAAGGACACCATAACCAACAAATATCAGTTAGTTGTAGGCGCACTCCAGGCTAATGCCCGCGAGATAGAAGCAAAGTTGAAGAGTCCAAAGGTTCCAGCTAAGTTGTCCGACACGACTGGCTTGATTAGCGATTTCAACTCAGTAATCGATCAGATCAACTTGGAAGTCGATGAGTACAACGACAAGCTCAAGAACCGTGAATCTGCTCTCGCAATCTTACGCAATGAGTTTTGGCAACTGATGCGGTGGCAGTATGACCAAACAATGGCGAGGTTTGATGCCGACCGGCAGTCGGCAAATCAGCAATTGAAAGACTTAGATGTAGAGGTCGGAAATATTGATGCTGAGCTGGTTAAGGCTAAGGGTGAAATTGCGGAGGCACAAAAACAGACTGTGAATGTTGACCAAGCGGCCACAGCTATCAATGTAGGTCTTATCGACCTCGGCATAGATGACTTCAGCGTACAGAAGCACTCTGACAACCTCTATCGCGTGGTGAGAGCAGGTGATTCTAAAGACGCATTTCACTCGCTAAGCGAGGGAGAGAAGATGATGATCAGCTTCTTGTACTTCTGCGAGCTGTGTAAGGGTAAGGCTAGTGCAGAGGATACTCACGCTCAGCGCATCGCGGTGATAGATGATCCAATTTCGAGCCTTTCTCATGTATTCATCTTCAACGTCGGACAACTCATTCGTTCGGTGTTCTTCAAGGGGGATCGAATCAGTCAGGTTATTGTCCTGACCCATAGTCTCTACTTCTTCTACGAGATGACAGATCCGAATCACGAGCGACGTGAGAAAACACAGAAATTGTTTAGGCTTTCTAAGCCCTCTTCTGGCAGCGCCATCCAAGAGATGAAGTACGAAGAAATTCAAAATGACTATCAAGCGTACTGGTCTGTAGTTAATGACCAGTCTCAACCGCCGGCACTTATCGCAAACTGTATGCGCAACATAGTCGAGTACTTTTTCAACTTTGTTCGCAAGAAAGACCTGAATAACGTTTTCCAGATGCCGGAACTCCAAGATGCGAAATACCAAGCCTTTTGCCGATATATCAATCGGGAGTCACATTCACTTGGCCAGAACATCATTGATATGAAGGAGTTCAACTATGACGTCTTCAAGGAGGGATTGAGGCTGGTTTTTGATAAAACGAGCTACCTGGACCACTACAAAGCCATGTCTAAATGCTAGTAGTGCCAAGGTGAGAAACGCACATAACAATCGGCTGCACGGCGACCGATTTTCCGCCGTTTCGCGGCTCCAAACCGGCGCGTGAGCCGGGCGTCATGCATGATGAAAAATTTGGAGCATCATTTGAATATTTGCCTTAAAGTAATTTCGGCTATCGTTTTGTTGGTGGTTCCGGTTTGGTTTGGCTATCTCACAAAAACTACAGAAATGGGGCTTTCTATACTAGCCGGAGCTTTGGGCCTAGCATTTTCTAACTTAGATAAGATTTCTGAATTTAGCGGGGCTGGATTCTCAGCAAAAATGAAGGAGCAAGTGCAAGCAGTTATAGACAAAGAAACAGAGGTCTCTCCAGAGCGCGAGGGAAATGAAGTTAGTATCTCTAACTCAAAGGAAACAAAAGTCCTTAAGGCACTTGCAGATCCGAAATATACATGGCGCACACTTTTAGGTCTCGCAAAAGATACAGGGCTAAATGAATCAGAATTGTGGAAAATTCTAACTCTACTTGTGGGACACGAGTTAGCTCAATGTGCCAATAAAAACAAGACAGGTGAAACGATATGGTCTTTAACTACGCTTGGCCGTGTACGTGCTGCATAACAATCAGCTCAATCTGACCTCCACTGCGTTGCTCGTTTCGTGCTTTTCCGCTAGGTTCGCACAAAACAAATAACTCCGTTCCGCCAGCTAAGCTAGGCGTTATCCGAAAAAGGAAGTTCGATGAATAAAAAATCCTTCAATGTTCTAAATCAACCGTTTGTTTTATGGTTTTTATCCTCGGTAGTTGTTGCATTTGTCTCGTGGCAATATACAGAAATCCAAAATAGCTCTTCCGCTCACCGTGCAGAAGAACAAATATTGAGACGGGCAAATCTTGAATTAAAACTAATTTTGCAAGATATTCAGTTCGGCGTAGAACAGAAAGAAAATATTACTCTAGGCCATATCAATGGAACATTAGTAAAAATGCAATACAACGCATCAAGCCCAACAAATCAGTTTTATTTTGCTACCCTGCAAAACATAATGTTGGAAATTGACTCTAGAAACAAAGCCGAAGGTTTAGAAAAATACCAAAGAGAAATATTTTCAGGGGTAAAGACATTATCAAATATATGCACTAGGGAGGCCAAGCAATTCACAAACCCAAGCACGAAGGTATGGGTCAATCTGACTTCTCAAGAGCGTGAGTCACTTAATAAGCTATCAAACCTTTCTGAAAACATTTTATCGTATTATCAAGGTTACTATGGCAGCTAACAAGGCAATTAAAAATCGCCCACAAAAAAAAGTGGGCTGGACTCGCTAATGCTCGCCTTTTTTTGGAGCGTTAGTCGCCTCCATCACTGTAGGGAGGAATAGAATCAATGCCACTTAAAACCTCAGCAGTCGCGCGAGGGAAAAAATGTCGGACTCAGCCAGCCGATTGATTTAATTCAGTTTTCATCCAAAATAAGGCGCCTATAACTGCTCAACCGACTGTTTTTGGCATCAAAACCGCAGGTATAAGAGGCTCTTAGTTCTCTTACTCTACTCAACCCTTCTTGCGCCGCAATCGGTCTCGCTTTTGCGCTCACGCCCAAAGCCTCTTTGAAGCTTTGAACATACGTCTGACTCCCGACAGCCAAGCTCTCTGACCATAATGGCTTCCTGACCGCACTGTCTTTTTAACTCAGCTTCGACCCACCCTTGATGCCCCGATTGCAATTGGGTCAGGTTAGTAAGACCCAATAGCTTCATCAGCGCCAGATAGTCAATTACACCTTACCGATTAAGCGTCCGTTGATAGAGCGTCGATTTGCTGTGGATGGATCATTTTTGTAGGGCACCTGCGCGGCATATTGTGTGATAGAGTGCCGATGGGTGCTATGCATCTTCGCCGGCATCGATCGATTGTCTGTCAATTGATTGGCACCAAGCCGGCTCTTCAACACAGGCCTATCAACTTTTTATTGACGCATACTCATCGATATGACATCTAGCTACATTTCCCATTACCCCGCTAATGTGCAGGCGCAAGTTCAGCAAATGATTGATCAGGATCGCTTAGGTTTATTTTTGCTGGCTAAGTATCCTACAGCGCATCGCGTTGCCAACGATAAAGAATTACGTGAGTATGTTTTAGGGCTAAAAAACAGGTATTTGAAAAAGTCGAATCCTCTCAGTAAGGTGGTTTATGATAATAAAATTCACGTCATCAATAACGCTTTGGGATTACACAGTTATGTGTCTCGTGTTCAAGGCGGCAAACTAAAATCTAAAAATGAAATTCGTATTAGCTCAGTTTTCAAGAAAGCGCCGCTGGCGTTTTTGTCGATGATTGTTGTTCACGAGTTGGCGCACCTCAAAGAAAAAGAACATGGCAAGGCGTTTTACCAGTTGTGCGAACACATGCTGCCCGATTATTTTCAGTTGGAGTTTGATATGCGCCTGTATCTGATCCAGCTGGATCTGGGCGGACCGATTTATTCCTAAGGTCTATTGTTAGTCTTAATAGTTGCCGTTCATTGCTGGTCGGTCCGCTGGTTGTGTTCAAGCTGGTTTAAAAACCCGCCTCCCGCCGACAGATTTTCACTAGAGTCCAGGTCTGATAAGGCGAGTAACGCAGGAGGTTTTACGGATCAATTTAGTCACACCCTGGCCTTGCCGCCTCGACCTAGCGCGATGCCAGGCTAAACAATTCCGACGCATGGGAAAGAGTCTGCTCAGTGACTTTGGCGCCACCTAGCATCCTAGCCAGCTCCTCAATCCGTTGCTGCTGATCGAGAGGAGTCATCAACGACGCGGCACTGACGTTGTCGACAATCTTGCTGGCACGATAATGGTGATGGGCATGAGCCGCCACCTGAGGCTGATGCGTGACGCTGATCACCTGACCCCGTTCGCCGAGTTTCTTGAGTAGCTGGCCGACAATATCCGCCGTGCTGCCGCCGATGCCGACATCTACTTCATCAAACACTAAGGTTGGAATATCTGAGTGAGCTGCGGCCACAACTTGAATCGCCAGACTGACTCGCGACAGCTCTCCGCCGGATGCAATCTTGGCTAAGGCTTTGTGAGGCTGTCCCGGGTTGGTGGCGAGTAAAAATTCTACTTCTTCAAGGCCGCTACTGCGGTACTCGCCATCGCCCGTGGGGGATAGTTGCACCAGTAGCTCAGCGCCTTCCATGGAAAGGTTTTGCAATTGTTGATTGATCTCGGCCGACATGGCTTTGGCGCCTTTCTTGCGCTTGGCGCTGAGCTTGCTCGCCTTAGCCTCATAGGCAGCCGCTAATGCGTCGAGCTGTTGCTGTAATGCCTCTACGCTCTCTCCACCGTCCTTTAAGCCCTGCAGCTCTGCGTCTAGGGTCGCTAACGTGTCACTGAGCTGGTCGGCGTTAACGCGATGTTTGCGGGCTAACTGGAAGATTAGGCCGAGTTGCTCTTCGATCATGGCTAGACGTTGGGGGTCAGCTTCAAAACGGTCGATATGGTTTTCGATCTCACGAGTCGCTTCTTCAATCTGAATGAGGCCGCCCTGAAGTAATTCTTCGGCACTGCTGAGAGCCTCAGGCTTGTGTTTGAGGCCGGC
Source organism: Gammaproteobacteria bacterium MOLA455 (assembly GCA_000511875.1). GTDB lineage: Bacteria > Pseudomonadota > Gammaproteobacteria > Pseudomonadales > Porticoccaceae > HTCC2207. The sequence goes on along the minus strand of AZIN01000001.1, from coordinate 1,219,489 downwards.
CAAAATGGTCAGTGCTTGGTTGAGGCCATCACGTAGATTAAACCCCTCGGCCTGATCACAGATACCCAGCAGGCTGTGACTATCCTGTAAAATCTGCTCCGCGTTGGCGAGTGTTTGCTGTTCCATTTCAAGCTTTGCTAGAGACTCGGGTTCTACATCCACTTGCTTTAGCTCATCCACCTGAAAGCTCAATAAATCTTTCCGTGCGATCAATTCATCCGAGCGCTCCAGCAGCGACTTAAGCTTCTTATCCGCTGCGTGCCATGATCTGAAGTGAGCGCCTACATCGGCTGCCAAAACTAACGCATCGCAGTATTCATCTAGCAGTCTGCGATGAGTCTCGCGGCGCAACAGTGATTGGTGTTCGTGTTGGCTATGGATATCGGTGAGCATCTCGCCCAGAGCCTGCAGCTGTTGCATGGTGCAGGGCTGACCATTGATATAGCCACGAGAACGTCCCTCAGTGGTGTAAAGGCGGCGCAAAATACAGTGTTGATCTTCAACTTCAAAGTCTTGCTGGTCGAGCCAGACTTTAGCCTGATCAATTTTGGCTATATCAAAGGTAGCGGTAATCTCGGCGCGGTCTTTGCCGTGGCGGATGGTACCCGTATCAGCGCGATCACCCAGTGCCATGCCCAGTGCATCCAATACCAGCGACTTGCCAGCACCGGTCTCGCCTGTAATCGCAGTGGTACCACTGGCGAATTCGATCTCGAGGGATTCGACCAATGTGTAGTTGTTGATATGGATGGAGAGCAGCACTTTTCCCAGACCTATTTTCTACTAGCTGTTTTTCACAGTTAATTTTGCGTAAATAAAACCATTGATTGGTTTATACAGAACAGATTGCTGTTACGCAATCGCTTGAAACTGAATAGTTTGTCCCCATATTGAGGAAGAGCCAATATTAATGGCCAATATAACCAACGATGTGAGGAATTGGTGTGTCAAAAGAAACAGAGCTGGATCAACCAAATAGTAACGATGCTGTCGACTCAGGCGCTAATGAAGCCGAGCAGGCTGGATCTGTGAGCAATGAAGAGATTGAGCAGGAGCTGCTGCAGGAAGAGCAGATCTCGGAGACTGAACAGCTGCAACAGCAGGTTGCTGAAGCCAATGATCAGGTGTTGAGAGTTCAGGCTGAAATGCAGAATGTTCGTCGCCGTGTGGAGCGTGATGTTGAGAACGCCCACAAATATGCCCTGGATAAATTTTCTGCAGAGCTGTTGCCAGTCGTGGACAATCTCGAGCGCGCTCTGGGCTCTATCTCGGCTGATGACGAGAGCCAGAAAGCCGTAGCTGAGGGAATTGAATTGACCCTGAAGAGCTTTGTCGACGTCTTGGTGCGTTTCAAAATTGAGCCAATCGATCCTGCGGGTCAGCCCTTTGATGCCAACCTGCATCAGGCGGTTTCTATGGTGCCCAATCCTGATCTCGAGCCAAATACGGTTATGGATGTTTTCCAGAAGGGTTACACCCTAAATGGGCGTCTAATTCGACCGGCCATGGTGATCGTGGCTAAAGCGCCTTAATCAGAGTCGGCAGCGAACAAAATATCGTTCTGCCCTTGAATTTTTGCGATTAGCACCCACCTGAGTAAACAAGAACACAAACAATTAATGACCAACCCTGGCAACAGGCTTTACAGAAAAGTAACGGAGATATAACTGATGGGCAAAATTATCGGAATCGACCTCGGAACGACCAACTCTTGTGTTGCAGTCCTTGAAGGCGATAAACCCAAAGTAATAGAAAATTCAGAAGGTGCCCGCACCACACCATCGGTTGTAGCCTACACCGACGAGGGCGAAATTTTAGTTGGACAGTCGGCCAAGCGCCAGGCAGTAACCAACCCACACAATACTGTCTATGCGGTAAAGCGTCTGATCGGACGCCGCTTTGAAGATGATGTTGTGCAAAAAGATATCAAAATGGTGCCGTACAAAATTGTCAAAGCAGACAATGGCGATGCTTGGGTCGAAGTCAAAGGCGACAGCAAAGCAGCACCACAGGTTTCTGCTGAGATTCTCAAGAAGATGAAGAAGACCGCTGAAGACTATCTCGGCGAAAAAGTTACAGAGGCAGTTATTACTGTTCCTGCGTACTTTAATGACTCCCAGCGTCAGGCCACTAAAGATGCTGGTCGTATTGCGGGTCTCGACGTCAAGCGTATTATCAATGAGCCAACAGCTGCAGCACTGGCTTATGGCATCGATAAAACCGCTGGTGATCGGGTTGTTGCAGTTTACGATCTCGGTGGTGGTACTTTTGATATCTCGATTATTGAAATCGCCGACGTCGACGGTGAAAAGCAATTTGAAGTTCTGGCAACCAACGGCGACACGTTCCTCGGTGGTGAAGACTTTGATATGCGCCTGATCGAATATTTATCTGCTGAGTTTAAGCGTGAGAGCAGCATTGATATTCACGGTGATCCACTGGCTATGCAGCGTCTAAAAGAAGCCGCTGAAAAAGCCAAAATCGAACTCTCTTCAAGCCAGCAAACTGAAGTGAACCTGCCTTATATCACTGCTGATGCAACAGGTCCTAAGCACTTGGTTGTTAAGCTCACGCGCACCAAGCTGGAATCGCTGGTTGAAGACCTGGTTGAGCGTTCACTGGCGCCACTGAAAATTGCCCTGAAAGATGCTGGTAAATCGGTTGGCGAAATCGACGAGATTATTCTTGTTGGTGGTCAGACACGGATGCCTAAGGTTCAGGAAAAAGTGACTGAGTTCTTCGGTAAAGAACCACGCAAAGACGTCAACCCCGACGAAGCTGTTGCCGTTGGTGCTGCTCTGCAGGGTGCGGTACTGGCTGGTGATGTGACCGACGTGTTGTTGCTCGATGTAACGCCGCTGAGCTTGGGTATTGAAACCATGGGTGGTGTTGCCACGCCAGTGATCGAGAAGAACACGACGATTCCTACTAAGAAATCACAGATCTTCTCAACCGCTGACGACAACCAAACTGCGGTAACCATTCACGTGGTTCAGGGCGAGCGCAAACAGGCTACAGGTAACAAATCGCTGGGACGTTTTGATCTGGCTGATATACCACCTTCGCCACGCGGTATGCCTCAGATTGAAGTGACCTTCGACATCGATGCCAACGGTATCCTGCACGTGGGCGCTAAAGACAAGGCTACTGGTAAAGAGCAGTCGATTATTATTAAAGCGTCTTCAGGTCTCTCTGATGAAGAAATCGATGCAATGGTTAAAGATGCCGAAGCCAATGCCGCTGAAGATCAGAAGTTCGCTGATTTGGTTCAGGCTCGCAACACAGCTGATGGCCTAGCTCACGCTGCTAAGAAAACGCTTGAAGATGCTGGCGACAAAGCTTCAGAAGAAGAGAAGACAGCAATCGAAGCCGCTATCAAAGGTGTTGAGGAAGCCGTTCAGGGCGAAGATAGCGACGCCATTGAAGCTGCGACTAAAGTGCTCTCTGAAGCCTCTGCCGCTCTAGCGCAAAAGCTCTACGCCGAACAGGCTGAAGCTGGTCAGGCGCAAGGCGGCGAACAGGCTGCTGGCGACGACGCAATGGATGCTGAGTTCGAAGAAGTGAAAGATGAGAAAGCAGAAGAAACAGTAGAAGAGAGCGAAGACAAGAAATAAGTCTTCGGTCGTTTTTTCTACTTTAATTAGGCGCGGGCAAAGTCCCGCGCCTAATCATATTGGCTACAGATTGGAATAAAGAATTAAGTTATGGCTAAACGCGATTACTACGAAGTATTGGGTGTGGACAAAGGTGCCTCTGATGCTGAAATTAAAAAGGCATTTCGGCGCGTAGCGATGAAGTTTCACCCGGACCGCAACCCCGAAGGTGCAGATGCCGAAGACAAGTTTAAAGAAGCTCAAGAAGCCTATGAGATTCTTGGCGACAGTGACAAAAAAGCAGCCTATGACCGCTTTGGTCACGCTGGTGTCGATGGTAATAGCGGCGGCGGTCAACGCGGTGGCGGCGGTGGTTTCGGCGACGTCTTTGGTGACGTTTTCGGCGACATATTTGGCGGCGGCGGAGGTCGTGGCGGTCCAGCTCGCGGTTCCGATCTACGCTATGACCTGCAGTTAGATCTCGAAGATGCAGTGCGCGGCAAAACCGTGCAGATCGATGTACCTACTCTAAGCCCCTGTGACCCCTGTGATGGTTCCGGTGCACGCAGAGGTTCTTCTCCAGTGACCTGTACTACCTGTGGTGGTGCTGGTCAGGTGCGTATGTCCCAGGGTTTCTTCTCAGTTCAGCAAGCCTGTCCTCAGTGTCGTGGTCGCGGGCAGATGATTTCTGATCCCTGTGGTAGCTGTCATGGTGAGGGTGTTATTGAAGAGCAAAAGACCTTGTCAGTGAAAATCCCTGCCGGTGTCGATACTGGTGATCGAATCCGTCTTGGTGGTAAGGGTGAAGCCGGTCCTCAGGGTGGTCCTCCGGGCGATCTCTATGTGCAGATGGTAGTGCGTGACCATCCGATCTTTGTTCGCGATGACGCTAACCTGCACTGTGAAGTGCCGATAAGTTTTGCTCAGTCTGCCCTTGGTGGAGAGCTTGAAGTGCCGACGCTGTCGGGCAAGGTTAAGTTAAAAATTCCTCCGGAAACTCAGAGCGGTAAACTGTTCCGTCTGCGTGGTAAGGGCGTTGCTCCAGTTCGCGGTGGTGGCGTAGGTGACCTGCTTTGCAGAGTCGTATTGGAAACGCCGATCAATCTCAATGCTGAGCAGCGCGAGCTGTTGAAAAAGTTTGAAGAAAGCTTGGATGGTAAGAGCAAACACTCGCCACGCAGCAGCAACTGGTTCGATGGCGTAAAGAAATTCTTCGATAATTTGACCAGTTAAAATCGATCCGCGTAATATGCATAGCTCTTGTTATCAAGAGCTTGTTAGAGGCGACGCGTCGCTAAAGCGGTGCCAATAAAAACAGTTATAGGATAAGACCATGAACAGAATAGCGATTACCGGAGCCGGCGGCCGTATGGGCAAGGCCTTGATTGACGCTATTTTGTTGAATGATGGCGCTAAACTCACAGTCGCCCTAGAGCGCCCGGAAAGCTCTCTGGTTGGCGTTGATTCCGGTGAATTAGCCGGAGTGGGTAAAAACGGTGTCTTAGTTGTTAGCGCTATAAGTGAGGTCGCGGATCAGTTCGACGTACTCATCGATTTCAGCGTGCCCAGTGCTACGGCAGCCAACGCCGCCTTCTGTGCCGCGCACAATAAGAAAATGGTGATTGGCACCACCGGTTTGAATGCTGAGCAGTTAGCTCAGGTTACAACCACTGCCGCCAGTAGCTCAGTCTGTATGGCCTCTAATTTTTCCACTGGGGTCAACCTGTGCTTTAAGTTGGCTGAGCTAGCGGCAAAAGTCCTCGCCGATGAAACCGACATTGAAATTCTTGAAGCCCATCACCGTCACAAGGTCGATGCTCCCTCAGGCACGGCCTTATCTCTGGGTGAAGCAGTAGCTACTGCGGCAGGTCGCGACCTTAAAAAGGTCGCTGTCTACGGTCGCGAAGGCCATACCGGTGCCCGAGATCACGAGACGATCGGCTTTGCCACAGTGCGCGGCGGCGATATTGTCGGCGACCACACTGTGTTGTTTGCCGGTGAAGGTGAGCGCGTAGAGATTACTCACAAAGCCTCTAGTCGTTTAGCCTTTGCTCGCGGAGCTGTTAGAGCGGCCCTATGGCTGTCGCAAAAGGACTCAGGCTTGTTTGATATGCAGGATGTATTGGGGCTTAAATAGCAGCCTAGTCCGCCAGTAAAATAGTTACAACAGTGATGGACAAAATGCGCTCTTTTCCATAAAATGCCTGCCTAACACCACTGTTAACATGTGGTCTCGTTCCGAGAGGTTAGAGCACAGCAGAATATTATATTTAGCGAGGTGAGACTAAGAGTTTCATCTCGCTTTTTTGCACATATTCACAAGCTACTGATGCCGTAATCGGAGTTGCCTGACTTCAGGTCTACGTTACACGTAAATTAATTAGGAGGTTGTGTGAATTCCCAGACTCACCGGGAAGCCGTACTTGCGCTAGCAGACGGAACAATTTTCAGAGGAACTGCCATCGGTTCGGATGGAATCTCTGTTGGTGAAGTAGTCTTCAATACTGCCCTCACTGGGTATCAGGAAATCCTTACTGATCCCTCATACGCTCAACAAATCGTTACTCTAACTTATCCTCATATCGGCAACGTCGGCGTCAATGACGAAGACGCTGAGTCGGATAGAATCTGGGCGGCTGGTTTGGTGATTCGTGATTTACCGTTAATGGTATCCAATTTTCGCAGCCAGCAAGGTCTAGATGACTATCTCAAGGATAGCAATATCCTCGGCATAGCTGACATAGATACGCGTAAGCTAACGCGTATACTCCGTGAGAGCGGAGCTCAGAGCGGCTGCATTATGGCCGGCACTGTGGACGACGAAACTGCCCTAGCAGCAGCTCGGGGTTTTGCGGGTCTCAAAGGTATGGATCTGGCCAAAGAGGTCACCACCGAAACTACCTACCAATGGTCTGAACACAGTTGGGAATTAGGTGTAGGTCACAAGCCTCAGGATCCCGCCAGTACAAAATACAAAGTGGTTGCCTACGACTACGGTGTGAAGCGTAATATCCTGCGCATGCTGATTGATCTCGACTGCGAACTGATCGTTGTGCCAGCTAAAACGCCAGCCAGTGAAGTGTTAGCCATGCAGCCAGACGGCATTTTTCTCTCTAACGGTCCTGGCGATCCAGAGCCCTGTGACTACGCTATTGATGCGATCCGCGAAATTCTCGAAACCGATATTCCGGTTTTTGGAATCTGCTTGGGTCACCAATTGCTGGCACTGGCCTCAGGCGCTAAAACCGTGAAGATGAAATTTGGTCATCACGGTGCTAACCACCCAGTTAAAGATCTCGCCGGTAACGTGGTAATGATCACCAGCCAGAACCACGGTTTTGCAGTGGATGAAGCGAACCTTCCGGATAATCTGATAGCCACGCATCGCTCGTTGTTCGACGGCAGCTTGCAGGGTATTCAGCGCACCGACAAGCCGGCATTCGGCTTCCAGGGTCACCCTGAAGCCAGCCCTGGCCCCCACGACGCCGCATCCTTATTTGAACACTTTATCAAGTTAATGGAAGATCGACGCTAGTCGCTTTCGGAGAAGACATGCCAAAAAGAACTGACATAAAAAGCATTCTCATCTTGGGTGCAGGACCAATCATTATTGGTCAGGCCTGTGAGTTTGACTACTCCGGTGCTCAGGCCTGTAAAGCCCTGCGCGAAGAGGGTTTCCGGGTAATTCTGGTGAACTCCAATCCTGCAACGATCATGACCGATCCGGCGATGGCCGATGCCACTTATATAGAGCCAGTTGAATGGCGCACGGTTGAGCACATTATTGCTCAGGAGAAGCCCGACGCACTGTTGCCCACCATGGGTGGCCAGACCGCCCTCAACTGCGCATTGGATTTAGCCAAGCACGGCGTGCTCGAGAAGTATGGCGTAGAAATGATTGGCGCCAATGCTGATGCCATCGACAAAGCCGAAGACCGTGAACGCTTTGACAAGGCCATGAAAGCTATTGGTCTGGATACACCGAATTCTGGTATCGCGCACAGTATGGAAGAGGCGATCCAGGTTTCAGATCGCTTTGGCTTCCCCTGTGTGATCCGCCCGTCATTTACTATGGGTGGCTCTGGCGGCGGTATTGCCTACAACCGCGAAGAATTTGAAGATATCTGCCGCCGCGGCTTAGATCTCTCGCCCACCAATGAGCTGCTTATCGATGAGTCGCTGATTGGCTGGAAAGAGTTTGAAATGGAAGTGGTTCGAGATCGCAAAGATAACTGCATTATTATTTGTACCATTGAAAACCTCGATCCCATGGGTATCCACACTGGCGACTCAATTACTGTTGCCCCAGCCCAGACCTTGACCGACAAAGAATATCAAATCATGCGCAACGCCTCGATCAAGGTACTGCGTGAGATCGGTGTTGAAACCGGTGGTTCCAACGTACAGTTTGCGGTTAATCCCGTCGATGGACGACTGATTGTTATTGAGATGAACCCGCGAGTATCACGCTCCTCAGCACTGGCTTCAAAAGCCACTGGTTTCCCCATCGCGCGAGTCGCAGCGAAACTGGCCGTAGGTTACACCCTCGACGAATTGCAAAACGAAATCACTGGCGGCGCAACCCCGGCTTCCTTTGAGCCGAGCATTGATTACGTTGTCACCAAAATCCCACGCTTTGCTTTCGAAAAGTTTGAGAAAGCGGATCAGTCTCTGACTACCCAGATGAAATCTGTGGGTGAGGTCATGGCCATTGGTCGCACCTTCCAAGAGTCACTGCAAAAAGCACTGCGCGGTCTCGAAGTAGACGCTGCAGGCTTTGATCCCAAGATCACCTCCCAAACTGAAAACCCGGAAGCGGTTCTGAATAGCGAACTGGCCGTAGCCGGCCCAGACCGTATCTGGTATTTAGGCGATGCCTTTAGACACGGCATGAGCATGGAAGACGTATTTGCCCGCACTAAGGTCGACCCCTGGTTCTTGGTGCAGATCGAGGACCTGATTAAAGACGAACTGGCTCTGGCGCAACACAGCCTCAGCGACCTGGATGAGAAAAGTCTCTATGGTCTAAAGCGCAAAGGTTTCTCCGATCGTCGTATTGGTGATGTTTTAGGCTGTGGTGAAACCGCCGTGCGCGAACTGCGTTACAAGCTGGGTCTGCATCCAGTCTATAAGCGCGTCGATACCTGTGCCGCAGAGTTCGCTACAGATACCGCCTACATGTACTCCACCTATGAAGAAGAGTGTGAGGCACGCCCAAGTGAGCGCGAAAAGATCCTGGTTCTCGGCGGCGGCCCCAACCGTATTGGTCAGGGTATTGAATTTGATTACTGCTGTGTTCACGCTGCCCTGGCAATGCGCGAAGACGGTTACGAAACTATTATGGTCAACTGTAACCCAGAGACCGTATCCACCGATTACGACACCTCCGATCGACTGTTTTTTGAACCCGTCACCCTGGAAGATGTGTTGGAAATTGTGCGCATCGAAAAGCCTAAAGGTGTCATCGTTCAGTTCGGTGGCCAAACGCCACTTAAACTGGCCCGTGACCTTGAAGCTGCCGGCGTGCCTATTGTTGGCACCACGCCAGATGCCATTGATCGCGCCGAAGACCGCGAGCGCTTCCAGCAGATGATTCAAAAGCTTGGCTTGTTGCAACCGCAGAATGCGACCGCACGCAGCGCTGACCAAGCCGTGGAACTGGCCAAAGAAATTGGCTATCCACTGGTTGTGCGTCCGTCTTACGTACTCGGCGGCCGCGCCATGGAAATCGTCTACAAAGAAGACGAACTGCGTCACTACATGAAGACCGCCGTAAAGGTCTCTGATGACTCGCCTGTGCTCCTCGACTTCTTCCTGCCCAACGCTATTGAGATGGACGTTGATGCAGTGAGCGACGGAGAACAGGTGGTTATTGGCGCTATCATGCAGCATATTGAGCAAGCGGGCATTCACTCCGGTGATTCGGCCTGTTCACTGCCGCCATACAGCCTTGGCGAAGATATTCAAAATGAGATGCGCGAAGTGTGCAAGAAGATGGCACTGGAATTGGGTGTGCGCGGCTTAATGAATGTGCAGTTGGCACTTCAAGATGGCCTGATTTACGTGATCGAGGTTAATCCTCGCGCCTCGCGAACCGTGCCCTTTGTCTCCAAATGTATCGGCACCTCTTTGGCAAAAATTGCCGCACGTTGCATGGTCGGTCAAACCCTCGAATCTCAGGGTTTTACCAAAGAAATTATCCCCCCTTATTTCAGCGTTAAAGAAGCGGTATTCCCGTTCAATAAATTCCCCGGCGTTGACCCGATTCTCGGACCAGAGATGAAGTCTACCGGTGAAGTTATGGGCGTAGGCGCAACCTTTGCTGAAGCCTATGGCAAAGCAGAACTCGGCGCGAGCGACGAAATTCCCACCAGCGGCACCGCCTTTGTCAGTGTTCGCGAGCGCGACAAGTACCAGGTTGCAGCGCTGGCTAAGCAGTTGGTTGATCTCGGCTTTAAGTTAGTCGCCACCGCCGGTACAGCCAAGGTTATTGAGCAAGCTGGTCTACCTGTGACCCTAGTCAATAAGGTTAAAGAGGGTCGCCCGCATATTGTCGATATGATTAAGAGCGACAAAATAAACCTGATTATCAACACCACTGAGGGCCGTCAGGCGATTTCTGATTCCTCGGCCATTCGCTACAGCGCCGAACAGCATCGTGTCTACTACACTACAACCATGGCCGGTGGCGACGCAGTTTGTCAGGCACTGAACTTTGATGGTGAAACCACTGTGCGTCGTATCCAGACCCTGCACGAGGAGTTAGCGTAATGCAAAAGGCCCCAATGACAGTTGAAGGCGAGATCGCTCTTCGCGAAGAGTTGCATCACCTAATCAAAGAAGTGCGACCAACTATTATCGAGGCCATTGCCACGGCTCGTGAGCACGGCGATCTCAAAGAGAATGCTGAGTATCACGCCGCCCGCGAACAGCAGAGTTTTACTGAAGGTCGGATTCAGGATATCGAAAGCAAGCTGTCGAATATTCAGGTGATCGACATCCACAAGATTCCCCATGGCGATCGCGTGATCTTTGGCTCCACTGTCACCATTATCAACCTCGATCTGGACAAGACTTTCACCTACAAAATTGTTGGTGATGACGAAGCCGATGTCAAAGCCCACAAGATCTCCTACCAGTCGCCCATCGCGCGCGCCTTAATGGGTAAAGAGATCAGTGAAGTTGTGGTGGTTAAAGCGCCGAGCGGCGACGTCGAGTATGAAATCGACAATGTCGAGTTTATCTAAATCTCGATTTGAATGCCGAGATTATGCAAGGCGGCGCATCAGCCTGCCTTGCTAGCCTTAAGTACCCCCCCTTGGGCTTACTGCCCTTGCAAACGATCTGCTGCGCCTCTCAGCAAGCGTTATTTAGCAGTTTTCTGGAGCTGGCTTGGCGGATGTGCAACAGTTCGCTAGGCGACTACCGGCCAATATTCTCTTAGCCAATGGAGACGCAAACCTTAAGAGCTGGAGCCTCATTTATCCTGACCGAGTTACGCCTCGACTTTCTCCTGCGAAGGATATTGTCACTTCCAAGGCGTCTATCGAAAACGAAACTAAGTACGCGATGAACTTAGCCGAGAAAAAGGCATGGGATGAAGTATCAATGCGAAACTTTAAATTCTGAACGCAGCGGTCTGGGATCCATTGGCGGGCAATAAAGCCACATTATGACTTCAATATTGATGCTTCCTAGCAGATAGGCTTACTACTAACTACTGGCTTGCAGTAAAAACACCATCAATGCTTTTTGCGCGTGCAAGCGATTCTCTGCTTCATCCCACACCACCGAAATAGTCTCATCTTCCATCAACTCGCCAGAGACTTCTTCATCTCTATGGGCGGGCAGGCAATGCATAAACAATGCATTATCTGCGGCATGGGCCATCAGCGCATGGTTCACCTGAAAGCCAGCAAAGTGCTTTAGGCGCTCTTCCTGTTCTGCTTCTTGTCCCATCGAGGCAAACACATCTGTGGTGACAAGGTCAGCGCCTGTTGCGGCTTTGACTGGGTCATTGGAGACACTTACACGATCGCCCGCTTCTGCGACTAGGGCTACATTGGGTTCGTAGCCAACCGGGGTGGCGATCTGTAATTTGAAATCAAATTGTATGGCGGCATTGATCCATGAGCTGCACATATTATTGCCGTCACCAATCCAGGCAACGGTTTTGCCTTGGATGGGGCCGCGGTGTTCGACAAATGTCTGTACGTCGGCCAATAACTGGCAAGGGTGGAATTCATTAGTCAGTGCATTGATCACTGGTACTTTAGAATTGGCCGCAAAGCGCTCAACAATCTCTTGACCATGGGTACGGATCATTACTATGTCGACCATGCGTGAGATCACGCGAGCGGAGTCTTCAACCGGTTCGCCACGGCCTAATTGCGTATCATTGGACGACAGGAAGATTGCATGGCCACCTAGTTGCGCCATACCGGCCTCAAAGGAGACACGGGTTCTGGTAGATGACTTTTCAAAAATCATACCCAGTACTTTGCCCTTAAAAATAGGGTCTTGGCGGCCTTCACGTTTGGCAGCTTTCATTTCTATTGCTAGGTCGATTACCTGCGCTAATTCGGCAGGGCTCAGGTCGCGCAACGAGAGAAAATGTCTGATGGCCATAAGGGGTTAGTCCTGTTTAAAGTCTTTAATCAGCGGTGCAAGAATAGCCACCACCTGATCTGCTTCGTCGTCGGTCATAATAAAGGGCGGCAAAAGTCTAATTACCGAATCAGCCGTAACATTAATAATTAAGCCGGCTGCCATGGCTGCGGGAAATAATGATTTGCACGGTTTGTTGAGTTCAATACCAATCATGCAGCCTTTACCGCGAATCTCAACCACATGCTCTACACTGGATAGCGCTGTTTTGAAGCCAGCCATAATTCGCTCGCCCACCACTGCGGCTCTGGCGCTGAGGTTTTCATCCTGCAATGTATTAATAGTCGCCAGTGCCGCGGCACAGGCGAGCGGGTTGCCGCCAAAGGTTGAGCCATGATTACCCGGCTGCATAAGCTCTGCAGCTTCGCCATGGGCCAAGCAAGCACCGATGGGCACGCCATTGCCAAGACCTTTAGAGGTGGTCACCACGTCGGGAACAATGCCGCTGTGTTGATAGTAAAAATATTTGCCGGTACGGCCATTACCGGTCTGCACTTCATCGAGCATTAACAGCCAGCCGCGCTGGTCACAAAACTCGCGCAGCTGTTGCAGATATTCCGCGCTGGCCATGCGAATGCCGCCTTCACCCTGAATCGGCTCGACGAAGAGGGCGCAGATGCTGGGATTGTTATCGGCAACAGTGGTCAGTGATTCCATGTCATTGAACATCGCGCGGGCGAAGCCTCGCACTAAGGGCTCAAAGCCTGCCTGCACTCTGCGGCCACCGGAGGCGCTCAATGTCGCCAATGTGCGACCATGAAAGGCATTGTCCATGACGAGTACTGTGGGCAGTTTGATACCTTTTTTGTGGCCATGCAGACGAGCCATTTTTATCGCAGCTTCATTGGCTTCAGCGCCGGAATTGCCAAAAAAGACCTTATCCATTCCAGAGGCGGCACACAGTTTATCAGCCAGCATTTCCTGACTGGGAATGGTGAAGAAGTTGGAGCAGTGAGTGAGCATTGTGGCTTGTTCGGCCACCGCTTTTGCCACTGCCGGGTGTGAGTGCCCGAGACCACAGACAGCGATGCCTGAGAGTGCATCCAAATATTCATTGCCCTCTGCGTCCCACAGTCGAGCGCCAGCGCCTTTAACAAGGGTCGCTGCTCTAGTGCCATAGGTATTCATCAGTGTCTGGTTGGTCATCGTCGCTCTCGCATCCTTTGCATATTTAAAAATAATAAAAAAAGGCAGCTATGCTGCCCCTGATTAGTACTATATTTTTTTGGAATTACATCGGTAAGAGGTAAACGCTCATACCGGAACTAAATAGTAGCGTGGTTTATTTCAGCTGGCAACGCTGGATTACGGTCTTCACGCGGCTTGGCTAACGGCGCTTGATCCAACCCATCAGTCCAGTGATGGAGAGAATGCACACCAGAAGGCCAATAAGGTCGATAAAGAGCACGCCAAATTGCCCGAAGAAGCGTCCGCTATGAAGGTCGAGAATCAGAGTCTCGAGGGAAATGCTCGGCCCTGATGACTGCTCTTTTAGCGTTTTCTGTAGGGACTCGGGCAGTGGCATTGCTGCCTGCCGCATGTCCTTGAGGGTCTGAGGTGCAATCTGCGCTGGTTTAAGCTCTAGGCTATGGGCGTTGAATTCCATGATTACGGCGTCAATATTAGTGGAATCAATAGTAGTGGAATCAAAGGTCAGATAAATTTTGTTATCAAGCACAGTCACAGCTTGAGTGTTGGGCGGGAGTCCATCTATGGCGCCAAACTGTTCGATCAATTGCGCGTCACGATTAAGCAGGTTTAAGCCATTGCTACAGAGTGCGAAAAAACCGTCTGTAGTCTGAGCAACGGCGATAAGTGGTGCAGTGCAGGAGGCAGCGTTGTGGCCATCCACCAACAGCGCTTTATTGCCATCCTGATAAAACCACTTTCCATCAACTTGAAACCCTTCTGCGAGCGGTACTTCAAAGCCATACCAGTCGAGCAGCCAGTTGCTGGAAAGATTGATTTGATTAAGCTTTAGGCCCGGCGAATGGTTTAGGGCAAAACCACTAATAGCGAGAAAAATTAATACCACAAAGGTCGACAGCCCAAGACGGCGATGCCAGAGCATATTGGCCTTGATTCCATTGATGGATTTGCTATTCGTGCTGGTCTTATTTTGCATGGGTTCTATGATTTACTAGGGCTGGTGGGTGGCACTGCTCTGATTCACCGCAGCATGATAGTACAAAGCCAGTGCCGCGACCTTATTAACTGCCCACATGGACAGGGTAGCCCCGGTAATACCATCGATATTTCGATTCAGCTGATAGTCCTCTTGCAGAGCTGCACCTTTATATTGCGCCGTGTAGGCTGGGTAACGCACTTCGCCGCCACGACTCTCGCGATAGGCGAGAATTTTAACCTGCTGTATCACATCGTCTTCCACCACTACGCCGATGGTAATGGGCATCTCCTTGCCAATCTCTTCAAGAATCCAGGCGGTTTTGTTGTCGCTCTGGTGATAGCGTAGACGCAATCCACGCACCGGGTGGCCAACTATTGCCGCGGCTTGCGAACGAATTTCTGGTGTTAGCCAGAGTACTTTAGATTCGGCTTGCTGCTGGGCAAATACCTCGGCAAAAAAATCCGGGCCAGACTGATAAACCCCCTTGGCATTCACTGAAAACGAGGCCATGGAGGTGAACACAAAACAAGCCGCTGCTGTTGTTAACAGAGCGGCTCTGTAGAGCTGTTTAAGCATTTACGCCAACGCCATTAGAAAGAATAACCTACACCCATATTGAATCCATCGTAGCCGGTTTCAGTGGGCGTATCTTGATTTTGGTAATCAATTTTAAACACTACATTGGGGTGCAACCAGTAGTTAAGGCCAATATCTACTTGCTCGACTGCTGTGTTAGTCGCACTGCCTGCAAGATTGTCATACTCACTGTAACGGGCAAATAGACCGATATTGTCGCTGATACGGTAGCTCGGCTCTATATAGAAGCCGGTCTGTTCGTCTGCACCAGCTACTATATTGTTAATTGCACTATCAAAGTCCCACTGGGCATAAAGCGCACGTAGTTGGAAGTCATCTCGCTGCCAGGCTACATGAGTCTCAAACAATGTGCCGCCTATGGTTTCGCCCTCACCCTGACGAACGTCCTGCTGAATCTGTACTGAGGCGGCTATTTCGAGGCCCGGGATAGCGGTGTATTTCAAACGTCCAGTAAAGGCGAAATCGTCTGCTCTGGCCTTACCTACTTTTTGTCGGCCATCTCGCGGTTTGTATTCACCAGCGTCTAAAAAGAGTCCAGAGTGAATCGCCGCATCATAGGAAAGTCCTTCACTGATCTCCCCCTTAATGGCTGCGCCACCTTCCCACCATGTAGCTGGGATAATATTTTTCTCGACGTTGTTGCGCTCGGTGCCGTAGAACGTATTCGGCTCGTGCGTCTCGTTAATAATACCTATAGGCAAGAGAAAGAGGCCCGCTTTGGCGCTGTGCTGACTAGCCAAGTCCCACTCTATATAAGCCTGTTCCAGCTCAATTTCACCTGGTTGATCATCACCGGCAATGCTGTGTTCCACTTCTAGTTCAGAAAAGAAGCGCACATTGTCTGAAAACTGGTGGCCGGTAAACATCACGAAACGATGAAAATCCATCTCATCTTTGCTGGCGCTGGAATCATCGCGATCTAGACTGTTGTAGTGCAGCTCACCATAGCCGCCAAACGTCGTCTTGCTGCTTGCGCTGGGAGCCATTGAAATCTGTTCAACGGCGCTAATAGTTGCTTCAGCAATCACTTCGGTTTCTTGTATCCGCGCATCATTATTGCGCAGTTGTTGTTTCAGCGTGGCGATCTCGCCCTGCTGCTGTTGAATCATTTGCCACATTTCCTCCATGCTAGGAGTCGCTGCCTGGGCCACGGCGGTAGTGTTCAAGCCAATAATCATGGCGAGAAGTTGCTTCTTCATGTCTTTTTGTCCTTGATATGATTTGTTTGAAATATGACGTGCAGCGATTTTTGATCAGTGTTAATACGGCTACGAATAGGTCATGGGTTACAACAGGCGTTACTATAATAATATCCAAACGCAAATGCAAATCATTCTCATTTGCGTTTAATTGGCAATCTATCTAAACATGACGAGAGTCGTGGATATTGGTCTAAATAAATTCCCTGATGCAGTGTTGTCGGTGAGACTAAACAGGTAAAATGCCCGCCAGACGCAGTGCACTTCAGCACAAACACTAATTTCAGAGGATTTGTCTCTATGGACATTATGGAAACCATTCGTGAACAGGTAGAGAACAACGCAATTATTCTCTATATGAAAGGCTCACCCAATCAACCGCAGTGTGGCTTTTCTGCTCGCACAGTTCAGGCGTTGATGGAGTGTGGGCAGCGCTTTGCCTATGTGGATATTCTCTCCAACCCAGAAATTCGTTCGAACTTGCCGACCTATGGCAACTGGCCGACTTTTCCTCAGCTGTGGATCAAAGGCGAGCTGATCGGCGGTTGTGACATTATTGCCGAGATGCATGAGAAGGGTGAGTTAAAACCCCTGATGGATGAGGCAGCACCAGCAGCCGAAGCCTAGAGCCTGCAGTATGTTTATTGACGAGAACGTCGTTGCCTATCCATATACTGGTGGTCAGCGGCGTTTTTGGTTGCTCAGGGTTGAATCGCTAGGAAGCTAACCTTGAGCCTGATTATGTGTCTTGGTCGCGATAATTGGACCTGTGCACCGACTACAATGTGCGGCACCTGATTTGCGCTAGCACGTTAACTCTATAAAAAAGGATTTTGCCCTATGAGCCTCTTTCGTCTCGGCCTACTGGCCACATTAACCGCTACACCTCTCTTCGCCAATGCAGATATTGCCGGCCTATACGCAGGTGGAGGTGTCTGGCAGTCGAGCCCTGCTGGCAGCCTAGGTAATACCAGCATCAGTCTTGAAAATACCCTCAATTTTGATGAAGAAAACAGCAACTATCTTTTTATTGCCTTGGAACATCCAATCCCTCTGTTGCCTAACCTGCGTTTGTCACGCACCGATCTAGAATGGGCCGGGCAGGGCACGGTGCCTGCGGGAACCAGTCTTGATGAAGTGGTATTTCCAATAGACCAAACTGTCGCTGCGGACCTAGACCTCAGTCATACAGAGATCACTTTTTACTATGAAGTTCTCGACAATATTGTCGACTTGGATCTGGGGTTAACAGCACGTATTTTTGATGGCGAAGCCAGTCTGATCGGTGCATCTCAACAGGAGCGTGTCGAATTGGATGCCGTGATTCCCCTACTCTATGGCAAGGCTGGAATCGATTTGCCATTTACTGGGCTGTCTGCGGCAGTGAGCGGAAACTGGATCAACGTCAATGATTTTCACCTGATCGACTGGAGCGCCGAACTCAATTACGATTTCAGTATTGCGCCTACTCTTGAGGCAGGGCTGAGCATTGGTTACCGCTCAATGCTGATTGAAATTGATGATCAAGATGAATTGCAGTCAGATGCTGAATTTGACGGACTGTTTGTTGGTCTGCGGCTGATACTATAAATCGACCTTGGTTATCCGAGATTAAGACCTAAGGCTTTTCCAGGGACGTCGAATTTCGTCATGACGGACAATGTACTCGCCATTTTTACGGTCGTTAAAGAAATGGTGCAAAGCCAGTTCCACAACTGGAAAGGCCAGTTCTCCCCAGGGAATATCAGCTTCATCAAACAGCGCTACTTCTGATGATTCAAAGGTAGCGTTAAACTTGGGCTGTTCAAGCCTGGCGCGGTAAAAAACATAGACCTGATTAATCTGTGGGATATCGAACAGCGCATACAGACTTGGCTCCACGACGTGGGCGTTAGCCTCTTCCTCACACTCGCGCAGTGCACCTGTCAGCGAGGATTCACCGTTCTCTAAAAAGCCTGCGGGCAATGTCCAAAAGCCATGGCGCGGCTCGATCGCTCTGCGGCAGAGTAAAACCTTATCGCCATAGACTGGCAGCACACCGGCAATCACCTTGGGGTTTTCATAGTGAATGGTGACGCAGAACTCACACACATGGCGTTCACGATTATCCCCATCAGGGATAGATTTGATAACAGACTTGCCGCAATTGGAACAAAAGTTCATGAAATTCTCAGAAAAAGGCGATAGCCGAGTATAATGCACAAATGTTAGAAACCATTAAGAATCGTTTAAAAAATTTTCCCCTGGAACGCCTTCAGCCTGGCCTGCAAGAGCAAGGCTCAACGGCCGCTGTGCTGGTTGCCCTTCACGGAGACAATTCAGAGCCGCAAGTTATCCTCACTCAGCGAGCATTTCATCTCAATAACCATGCAGGTGAAGTGGCCTTTCCCGGCGGCATGTGGGATGCAACAGACACTGATCTTTTACAGACCGCGCTGCGAGAAGCGCATGAAGAGATAGGCTTGTTGCCCAGTCTGGTCGAGCCAATTGCGACACTTCCCGTGGCTGTACCTAAGCGTCGCAGTTTAAAAGTCACGCCTTTTGTTGGACTGGTTGATGGGCCTTTGGATCTGGTCGCAGAGCCAGGTGAGATTGGTGCGCTATTCGATGCGCCGCTGCGGCAATTTATGAATGTCGAAAATTATCAATACTTTGAAATGAAAACCGAATACGGTGCTCTACGTTTTCCCTTTCTGCCGTATAACGGCTATAAAATATGGGGCTTTACCTTAAAGGTGTTGACCGATATGTTGAACTCCACCTTAGAGGCGAATATTCATCTTGAGTACCCCAGCCATGAGCGCATCGAAGAGCTGCGTCAGAGCGAACAGATGAAAAAGAGAGGACCAGAATGATTTACCGAATTGGCGAGCAGACCCCCGTTATTGATGCCACTGTTTTTGTTGCGCAGAGCGCTGATGTTATAGGCCAGGTGACTCTCAAAGAGCATTCCAGTGTCTGGTTTAATGCGGTGATTCGCGGAGACTGTGATCATATTGAAGTAGGCGCACGAAGCAATATTCAGGATGGCGCTGTGCTGCATTGCGATCTAGGTCAGCCTCTGATTATTGGCGAAGACGTTACCGTCGGTCACAATGCCATGATTCATTGCGCCGAAGTGGGGGATCGAACTTTGATTGGCATCAACGCGGTAATCCTCGATGGTGCAAAGGTGGGTAGCGACTGCATTATTGGCGCCAATACATTGGTCACAGCAGGCAGTGTGATTCCCGATGGGTCGTTGGTTGTTGGTTCCCCGGGCAAAGTTATTCGCCAGCTGGATGAGCAAGCGCGAACTACTCTGCTCGGCTCGGCGGCGTCATATGTTCACGAAGGAAAAGTCATGCTGGATGAGCTTGTAGAGGTGCCGCGCTAATGTCGGATAAGCCAGTAAAATCGCCCTGCAATTCGGTGTGTTCGTTAAACGATGAAGATGTCTGCATGGGCTGTTACAGAACCTCGGAAGAGATTCGAATATGGTCTGTGCTGAGCAATGACCAGCGCCGTGATGTGATTATTGCCTGTGGCGAACGGAACCGCAAAGTCAATCCGTTTTACTAAACTCCGCTGTACGAGCTTCTATTTGACAATCCCTATCCCTCCGCTGCCGCGGATTTTTAGCGGGCTAGTTAGATTAGTCGTCAGACACTACAGGTTTCTTTTTTATCTGCGTCACGGCGATCTTCTTAATCATGTTGCCGTTAATCTCTTCAGTTTCAAACCGATATCCGCTCACCTTAAAGCTGACATTGCCGTCGGGAATACTCTCCAGCTGTTCCAGGGCTAGCCCGTTGAGCGTTTTTGGGCCGTCCGTGGGCAGGCTCCAACCCGTGGCTTTATTAATCTCACGAATAGTGGCGACACCATCAATTAGGTAACTGCTGTTACCGCGGGCCAAAATTTCATCGGCCTCATCTGCGGTATTGGTAGTGAAATCCCCAACAATTTCTTCAAGAATATCTTCCAGTGTCACCAGCCCTTTAACGTCGCCATACTCGTCGACTACTACAGCAAAGCGATTGCGGGTCTTTTTGAAATTTAGCAGCTGAGTCGTTAGCGTAGTGCTCGCGGGAATAAAGTAGGGCTCTTCGGCAAAGCGCTTGATTGCACCGTGAGTCACTTGCGCTGCACGAGCCAAGTGATTGGCTTTGCGGATATGAAAAATGCCGACAATATTGTTGATATCACCATCATAGATCGGCATGCGGGTATATTCAGACTTAAACAGCTTGGCCATTAAGACGTCCGGTTCATCTTCTATATCCAGACCGTTAATCTCATTGCGAGGAATCATAATATCCTCAACCGTGACGTTCTCTAGATCAAGAATGCCCTTCAACATACCCTGATGGCTATCGGACATTTTATGTCCGGAGAGGTCGACCACGGAACGCAATTCCTCAGTATCAAGACCATCGTCCCGCGAGGAGTTTGGGTCAAAGCCAAGTAGCTTCACCAACCCGTTGGTCAGCTTGTTTATTGCCCACACCAGTGGCCACAAAACCGTCAGCAGAGGTTTAAGGATATGACTGGCTTTAAAGGCAAACCATTCCGGATACTGGGCGGCTATGGTCTTTGGAGTCACCTCAGCAAACACCAGTACTAAAATAGTCAGGGTTGCAGTGGCCACCCATGGCGCCGCTGCTTCACCTACATAAATAATGGCCAGGGCATTAGCAATAATCGCCGCGAGAATATTAACCGCATTGTTGCCAATCAAAATTAGCCCAATAAGGCGGTCGGGGGTGGCCAGTAGTTTTGCCGCACGGCGTGCGCCCGCGCTTTTTTTACGCTGATGTCTCAGTCTATAACGATTAAGCGACATCATGCCGGTTTCAGAGCCGGAGAAAAATGCAGAAACAAGTAACAGGATGAAGAGCGTTAACCACAGCATCGACGAATCGGAAACGTCCAAGAATTAGAAGCCTTTAATAAACTGATCAATCATGTTGAAGTAGTTCTTTGCTTTTAGCAATAGAGTTTTACATTCGAGATTGACGGGTGTTAGAGCGCTGAGCTAGACCAACAAGAACTCTATAACCACTTTGCTGCCTACATAGCCCAAAACAATGGCGATAAAGCCAGCCCAGGTCCAACGTACCGCTGTCTTGCCGCGCCAGCCTTGAAACTGCCTGCCCCACAGCAGAACACCAAAAAAGGCCCACGCCACTAGGCTAAACACCACCTTATGTAAAAGCTTCTGGGCGAAAAAATCTTCATAGAAAATAAACCCGCTGAGCAGTGATAAGGTGAGCATTAACTCCCCAGCCCAAATTAGCTCAAATAGAAGCGCTTCCATACTCTGCAGTGGCGGGAAGGTGCGCATCAATAAATTCTGATGCTTATGCTTGAGTTGCCCGGTCTGGTAGCCTGTTAGGGCCGCCTGGAGGGCCGCCATGGCAAGCAAGCTATAGGCCAGAATAGAGAGCAGCACATGCAGCTGCATGCTTGGTGCCAGCATAACCGCGGCTTTAGTGCTGGTACCAGAGAGCGCGGCGGCTATGGCCAGAGCAGAAATCGGAAACAGGAAAAGATTGAGGCTGTGTATGGGCTTCTTTAGCCCGCTAAAAAACACCACCACATTGATTATTAATGAAATCAGCGCAAAGATTTTCAGCAGGCTGAGATCTAGACCCTCTGGACTAAACAGGAAATCCGCCACTGCCAAGCTGTGCAGCACAATCGCCACGCCCGTCGCTATCTCGAGAGCTAGAGTCCGAATATTATTCTGTTTGCGCAGCCGCAGAACCTGATAGCCAAAAGCTAAGAGGTATATCGCGATTGCTGCACTGGCAAGTAGGCTGGTCATTACACTTGGGTCGCTATTAATTTGAAAAGAGTGTGGCATATTCAGGCAGCCGGGTGAAGAGTTGCTGCAATTAATTGCTATAATGCTGCGCATCTATAAATAGTCGGACAAAATCACATGGCAATGTTTGAAAATCTCAGCGATCGGCTTTCCGATAGTCTTAAAAGAATATCCGGTAAAGCCAGCCTCAGCGAGGCCAATATTCAGGATACGCTGCGCGAAGTGCGCATGGCCCTGTTGGAAGCGGACGTCGCTCTGCCGGTGGTCAAAGACTTTATCGAGCAGGTCAAGCAGCGCGCCCTAGGCCAAGAGGTTAATCGCAGCCTTAATCCCGGTCAGCAGTTTCTAAAAATTGTTCAGGCTGAACTTGAATCGGTGATGGGCGAGCAGAATGAAAGCCTCAATTTAGCCGCTCAACCGCCGGCGATTATCTTGATGGCGGGTTTGCAAGGTGCGGGTAAGACTACCTCTGTTGCGAAACTGTCGCGCTACCTCCGTGAGCGGGAAAAGAAAAAGGTCATGGTCGTCTCCGCGGATGTCTACCGTCCCGCAGCCATTGAACAGCTAAAGACTCTAGCAAACGAAGTGGGCGCTGAGTTCTTCCCCAGTGATATCAGTCAAAAGCCCGTTGCTATTGTCAACGCCGCTATAGATAGTGCGAAGAAGAAATTTGTCGATGTACTGATTATTGATACTGCCGGCCGACTTGCTGTCGATGAAGAAATGATGGGCGAAATCAAACAGGTTCACGCCGCCGCCAATCCAATTGAAACCCTCTTCGTGATCGATGCCATGATCGGTCAGGATGCGGTGAACACTGCCAAAGCCTTTAACGAAGCACTGCCGCTGACTGGCGTAATCCTCACTAAAGTGGACGGTGATGCCCGCGGCGGTGCCGCACTGTCAGTTCGTCATATCACCGGCAAGCCGATTAAATTCCTCGGCGTCGGTGAAAAAACTGATGCATTAGAGCCTTTCCATCCTGAGCGTATCGCCTCGCGCATCCTTGGTATGGGCGATGTGATGTCGCTGATTGAAGATGTAGAGCGCAAGGTTGATAAAAAGAAAGCTGAAAAGCTCGCGCAAAAAATTTCCAAAGGGAAAGGTTTTGACCTGGAAGACCTCCGTGACCAGCTACAGCAGATGAACAGCATGGGCGGCATGGCCGGCCTGATGGACAAGCTGCCAGGTATGGGAAACATGGCCCAAATGGCTCAGCAGCAAAATGTTACCAGCCAGTTTAGCCAGATGGACGCGATTATCAGCTCCATGACTCCAAAAGAACGTCGCAACCCAGATATATTAAATGGCTCACGCAAGCGCCGCATTACCGTTGGCTCAGGAACCACCATCCAGGATCTCAATCGTCTGCTCAAGCAGCACAAGCAGATGGGTAAAATGATGAAAAAGATGAAAGGCAAAGGCATGCAAAATATGATGCGCGGCCTCGGTGGTGCAATGGGTGGCGGAATGGGCGGTGGTCCTGGCGGTTCTATGCCGCCCATGGGTGGGTTGCCGCCAGGCGGTTTTCCGCGCCGTTAGATCGCGCTTATACGCAGGCTCTGACTGGCTGTAAGTGAAGATTAACAAGCCCACAAGCTTACTGTCTAAAGGTGTTTCCTTTTAGTCTCTTATGACGTAAGATACCGCGCCTTTCGGGGAGCTGCGTGTAATGCTGCGCGGCCCTTTTTAAAAGCATCAATTCTGGCGATTGTGCCAGTTTGAACACAGGATTTTAGTACATGGTCACAATTAGATTGGCACGTGGTGGCGCAAAGAAACGCCCGTTTTACCACATCACAGTTTCTGACTCACGCAATGCACGCGACGCACGTTATATCGAGCGTGTAGGCTTTTTTAACCCGGTTGCCCGCGGTGCTGAAGAGCGTCTGCGTTTGGACATGGACCGCGTTACCTACTGGCAGGGCCAGGGTGCACAGGTTAGTGATCGCGTTAAGTCGCTGATCAAAGAAGCTGCCAAGGCTCAAGTAGTAGCTGCTTAATCTACCTGCATCTGCTGTTGATCACATCTGGAGATCATGATTGATGGAAACTCTGGTTGTTGGTCGCATAGCAGCTGTATTCGGTGTCCGCGGCTGGGTGAAAGTCCATGCCTACACCGAAAAGGTCGAGACGCTCTGCTCTTATCAGCCTTGGTTGATTGACACAGCGGCTGGCGTGAAAGCGATACAGATCGATGAATGGCGTAAGCACGGCGAGAGTCTGGTTGCACATATTGTCGGTATTGACGATCGCGACATAGCGCAGACCTGGTGCGGCAACGATATTCTGGTCGAGAAAGACAAGCTGCCTGAGCTGAAAAGCAATGACTACTACTGGTATCAGCTCGAAGGGCTGTCGGTGGTTAGCCATTATGAAGGTGAGCAGATTCGGCTTGGTACAGTTAAGTCGCTTCTCGAGACTGGCGCCAACGATGTGTTAGTGGTCAAAGGCGACGGCGAGAGTATCGATCGCGAAGAGCGATTAATCCCCTACGTTGATCAATTTGTCACCAACATAAGTATGGCAGACAAGAGGATTGACGTGATCTGGGATCCGGATTTTTAGTCTGGTTTCACCTGGTGGTGTGACAAGGCTTTAAAGAGCGCAGTATCAGAGGGCAGGTAAATGAAAATTGCACTGATTACCCTGTTCCCGGAAATGTTCAGTTCGCTAACCGAATACGGTATTAGTGGACGCGCCGTAAAGAATGGCTTGTTGGAGTGTCAGAGCTTCAATCCAAGAGACTTTACTGAAGACCGTCACCAGACAGTTGACGCTCGCCCCTACGGCGGCGGTCCTGGCATGGTGATGATGGTAGAACCTCTGCGCAGAGCCATAGCCGCTGCTAAGCAGTGGGCAAGTGAAGACGCCAAAGTGGTGTATCTCTCACCTCAGGGACAGGTCCTTAATCAGGGCGCAGTAAACAAATTTGCTACACAGCAGTCACTAATACTGATTGCTGGCCGCTACGAAGGAATCGACGAGCGACTGATAGAGCAAGAGGTAGATGAGGAGTGGTCCATAGGTGACTACGTACTCAGCGGCGGTGAATTACCCGCCATGGTATTGGTAGATGCTTTGATCCGTCAGATACCGGGAGCCCTAGGACACAAGGACTCCGCTGACCAAGACTCATTTGCCGAAGGTCTATTAGACTGCCCGCACTTTACACGGCCAGAAGACTACCAGGGCCAGCAGGTACCAGAAGTACTGTTGTCAGGTAACCATGAAAAAATTAGACGTTGGCGTTTGCAGCAATCACTAGTGCGAACTCAACAGCGAAGACCAGATTTACTGGACCGCCTCGAGCTCAACCCTGAGCAACAGGCTCTACTCAAGGAAATGAGTGCTGCGCTGGCAGATGATGGCAAAGGATGATGACCATCCTCTCTGTACAGAGCTCTAAAACAGGTGGCATGCCACCAACCAATGAAAATTGAGGAGCAAGAAATGACTAGCAAAGTATCGATAATTGCTGCGATTGAAAAAGAGCAGATGAGCAAAGAAATTCCTGATTTCAGCCCCGGTGATACCGTTGTTGTGCAGGTTAAAGTAAAAGAGGGCACTCGTGAGCGTCTGCAGGCATTCGAAGGCGTAGTATTAGCCAAGCGTAACCGCCAGCTGAACTCTGCCTTTACCGTTCGTAAAATTTCCAATGGTATTGGTGTTGAGCGTACGTTCCAGACTTACAGCCCTCTGGTTGACAGCATTGAAGTAAAGCGTCGCGGTGCAGTTCGTCGTGCCAAGCTTTACTATCTCCGCGAGCGTTCAGGTCGATCTGCACGTATCAAAGAGAAGCTCAACAGATAAATACCGGTTTCAGATCAGTATTTGTTGTGCAAAAAAGGCGGCTCCGAAAGGACCGCCTTTTTTAATGCCCGTAATAAGTCTACGTCTGTTTGCCGCCATAGGTCTGTCAATAGCCATAAAGTCCATCACTAGCCAGGCCAATGTCTTTTGAGGTCTCTCACTTGACAGCTCGTCGCCATAGTCTATCTTTTAAATTACCGTTACCTAGTGTGACGAGTCTCACATTTTCACCAAAAATAATTCACAAAAATTCGTTGAAATGGTTTGTGAATACTCGGGAGAGTCCTCCAAGGAAGGCATCATGAAGATATTACTATTAGCGAGCCTCTTTATGGGGTGTTTTGTATTGACCCCGGCTCATGCAGGAACCGTCGACCTACTTAGTATCTGGACTGCAGATAAAGGTAAAACTAGCGGAGGCGTCGATGAGAACGCCGGAAATTTGGCGTTCGGAGACACCGTTATCGACCAATACTTCCCTGATAGTTGCACCACATGCGCTGTCACAACTGGAAGTATCGGTGATATCACATCCGACGTTTTTTGGTCCACCGGAACCGCTCATGATCAACCAGCCGATATGGCTAATATGTTGGCATTTGAAGGTATCGTTATTCCTGGGCTGGCAGGCGTCAAAGACCCTGCGAGCTTCAGTGGTCAGACGTTACTCACCACAGCGGACTTCACCGGTTATCTAACAGTTAAAGCAGCATCGTTTGTATGGCTGTTTAAGATTAATGGCGATAACACCGCGGGGAATCAAATTCAGGTTGAAATAGGTAAAGCACTGGATGGCAAGAATCACGATGTCTCCCACTATACTCAGTGGGCTGTAGCTGAAGTACCTCTTCCTGCCGCCGCATGGTTATTTCTGTCTGGGCTATTAGGTTTGGTTGGTCTTCGGAAATCATCAAAACGCTAACTGGCGCACAATTTAAGAGAGAACTGATTCGCAATTTGGATGTTACGCAATCGACACAACACATCGGTGGCGTACACTCCACGTCAGGAAATTATCGTTTAGAGTCAGTTTTATCTTATGGCCGATCAAATATCAAGGATGGTACGTCGTCGCGACGCCAAGATTAACGCCTTCTCCCGTCTTATTGATGCGGGAATTATAGGCTGCACTCTGGTGGCGTTGGTTTCGGTGCTCAACCTCAGCTGGGTACCGCTGTATAGCTGGATGCTATTGATCTCTATAGTTCTCTTTAGCTTTCTCTCTGAATCCAGTCACAGTAAATCATGGCGCGATATTAGTCTGCGAGCAGAAGTCACCAGCGTAGGCAGCAACTGGCTCGCCATTGTGTTGGTGCTGGTTTTGGTTGATCTGATCATTCACCCCTCAGACCTCTACAACCGCGAGATGGTGTTTTACTGGTTTATCCTAACGCCCATAGAGCTTATTTCTTGGCATTCAATATTGCGCATGGTCTTGCGCCTGTTTCGCGATACCGGCGTTCGAGCACAGTCTGTTGCTATTTATGGCGCGACGGAATTAGGTGCCGGCCTAGAGGGCCGCATCCAACATATGCCCTGGTCGGGATACAATTTTGTCGGTTATTTTGATGACCGTAAAACCAACGGCACGCGTCGTTTTATATCCGACTCCAACCTCATTAAAGGTGGCTCTGCGGAGCTTATTGAGCAGGCCAAGGCCGGTAACATAGACACCATTTTTATCACCCTGCCCCTTGCCGCTGAAAAACGCATTAAGCAGCTACTCAACGAATTGGCCGACACTACAGTCTCAGCCTACATGATGCTCGACCTCTTTAGTTTTGATCTGCTTACCGCTAGTTGGCTAGATATTCAGGGCATGCCGGCGATCAGCGTCTTTGAATCCCCCCATACGGGTTTAGATAACTTTGCCAAACGTTCTCTTGATCTAGTTGCTGGCAGCATGATCCTAACCTTAATCGCCATTCCCATGTTATTAATCGCCGCGGGCATCAAACTTACATCCAAA
The DNA here is from genome assembly GCA_000511875.1 of Gammaproteobacteria bacterium MOLA455. GTDB lineage: Bacteria > Pseudomonadota > Gammaproteobacteria > Pseudomonadales > Porticoccaceae > HTCC2207. The sequence goes on along the minus strand of AZIN01000001.1, from coordinate 1,191,714 downwards.
GGCCCAGTACTCTTTAGGCAGAAGCGTTATGGCATTGGTGGTGAGTCAATAACGGTGTGGAAATTCAGAACCATGACGGTGATGGATGCCGGCGATAAGGAGCTTTTGCAGGCCTCCAAAGATGACTGCCGCATCACGCCGTTTGGCGCCTTGTTGCGCAGAACCTCAATGGATGAGTTACCACAGTTCTTGAACGTTATTAGCGGCTCCATGTCGATTGTCGGCCCCCGCCCACATGCCGTTATTCACAACGAGTTTTACCGCACAGCGATCCACGGTTACATGCTACGCCACAAGGTCAAACCTGGCATTACCGGCCTTGCACAGATCAAAGGGTACCGCGGCGAAACCGACACCTTAGCGAAGATGGAAGGGCGGATTAAGTACGACCTTGAATACATCCGCAGCTGGTCCCTCTGGCTCGACATCAAATTGATCCTAATGACAGCCTTTGGCGGATTTTTAAACAAGAATGCTTACTAGCAATTGACCCAGGACCTCAGGCTTCTAAATAGCCTAATTAGGTCTACACTAAACTGAAGGATTAGACAGGAAGGAGATCATGGATATGAGAGTTGGATATTTAACCGGTAAATTAAACCGCAAGCTTAGAATAGTCTTTGTCACAACAGCGGTTGCGTTCCTAGGACTATTTCAGATTACAGCGGCAGACAACTACAAACTGAACCCAGGAGACGAGGTTGAGATTTCGGTTTGGAATGAAGAAAACCTGCAAAAAACCATCAGCGTATTGCCCGACGGTATGATCTCATTTCCCCTGGTCGGACATCTACAAGCCGCCGGTAAAACTGCCTCAGAAATTGAAGCCACCATCGCCGCAAAACTTAATGCTTACATTGCCGATCCAGAGGTTAATGTCTCGGTCACCAGCACCAGAGGAAACGTTGTATTTGTTGTCGGCAAAGTACTCAAGCCCGGTCCCATTGTCATGATTCAGTCCACCACCGTGATGCAGGCACTGGCCATGGCTGGCGGATTAAATGAGTTTGCCTCAGCTAACTCGATCAAGATCATCCGTCGCAGCGGTCTCGAAGAAGGTGCTACAGAAACAGTACTCAAGATCCGTTATTCCGACCTTGAAAAGGGCAATGATCTGTCCTCCAACCATATTCTCAATTACGGAGACGTTATTGTCGTCCCCTAGACAGCAAGGATTCGCTATGAACAAGCTCATTTATCATATCGCTGTAGGCGCTGCACTAGCGTCAGCGTCATCGCTCTCAGGGGCCGCCACCTGGGTAGCAGGCTATAGCTTTAATGCTGATGTCAGCTATGACGACAACTTCTTTATGAATGAGTCAGAGCAGGACACGCTCGTTTATTCAGTTAAGCCACAGGCTTCGTTAATGTATGTTTCGCCAGTGGCAAAATCCCAACTTGATGCCCGAGTGGCAGTAAAGCGCTATTCTGAATTCGAGCAATTTGATTCTGAAGATCCGGCCTTTGATTGGAAGAACAGTTATACAACTGAGCGCTCAACCTGGAGCTTCGATTTTGGTTACAGCGAGAATTCCCAGCGCGATGCAGCCGAGTTGGATACAGGTGTCTTTGACTCCAACAGTATTGTCGAGACAATCTACGTCAAGCCGAGAGTCAACATTGACCTCACGGAGAGAGATCAGTTAGGTGTTTCGCTTAATTACAGCGAACGGGATTACGACACCAATGATTTTTCTGACAACGACAATCAGACATTCGGCCTAGATTGGCAGCATAAAATCAATGAACTGATCAGTACCACTGCAATGGTCAGCATCTCGCAATACGATGCCGACAGAGTCGCAATCAGTAACAATACAACCGACTATCTGCAGGCGACAGTCGGTTTTATTTACAAGCGTTCTGAGGCCATGACAATCAATGGCAGCCTCGGTCATTTTGAAACTGACCGTCAACAGCGACTTTTCTTTGGCCCGGTAACAGTGGTCTCAGACACTGAAACCACAGGCGCACTACTGAATTTAGGTGTCAGTTATAGCTACGAAAAGGATGTTTTCTCCCTCAACCTGTCGCGAGGACTTTATCCCTCCAGTCAGGGCTTAGTAGAAGAGCGTGACAGCATAGCCATGGACTATGAACACCAGTTTAGCGGGCGCAGCACAGTCGGCATTAACATCTCATGGTATGACACCGAGTCGAATCTTGAAGAGCGTGAAACCTTCACCCTGGCGCCTTTCTATCGCTATCGCCTCAGTGAAAAACTAGACCTCCAGACTTCGTATGTTTTCAGAAGTCATGACCGACAGTCCACAGCCAATAAGGTCGAGTCTAACCGAGTAAAACTCGGCTTACGCTACAGCTTCTAATAATAAGAAATAGATAAAAAGGACGTTGCACCCACATGGAAGAAACTGAAAAGTCGCTACTCGATTACTGGGACATGCTGCGCAGGCGCAAGCGCTATATTATTATCGCCTTCCCCCTGCTGCTGGCTCTAAGTACCACAATCACATTCTTGCTTCCGCCGATCTATCAGTCTGAGGGCGTTATCCTGATCGAAAGTCAGGAAATTCCCCAAGACCTTGTGCGCTCTACGGTCACCAGCTATGCCGAGCAGCAAATTCAGGTGATCAAACAGCGCATTCTCACCACCTCGCGCATCCTTGAAACCTTGGATCAATACAAGGTCTACGAGAACGAGAGGGAGGGCAGTACCATTTCCCTGCTGGTGGAAAAATTTCGCAGCGCCGTCAACGTTGAAATGATCAATGCCAATGTTATTGATCCACGAAACGGTCGGGCACAACGCGCCAGCATCGCTTTTAAAGTCTCGTTTATGGATGAGTCGCCAGATATTGCCCAAAAGGTCGCTAATGAGCTGGTCACCATGTTTCTCGATGAGAACGTTAAGACCAGAACGGGAAAAGCCGCTGACACCGCCAGTTTCCTCAGCGACGAAGCCAACAAAATGCAAAAAACCGTCCAGGCCCTTGAGGAGCAAATCGCCGACTTTAAACTTGAGTTTGGTGACAGCCTGCCAGAGTTGCTGCAATTTAATCTCTCAATGATCACCAATCTAGAGGAAAAAATTCGCGCCCATCAATCCGAAGCAATCCGCCTCAATGACCAAGTGCATTTTTTAAGTCTCGAGCTGGCCAGCATGGACCCCTATGTGGCCAGTAACGATGGCGTGACTACACTGAGTAGTCAGGTTCGGTTGGCACAGTTACAGAGCGAGTTAACTAGCCTTGAGAACAAGTATTCACAGTCCCACCCAGATATAAAGCGCTTAAATCGCGAGATTGAAGGATTGAAGAAAGAGGTAGCTGCCGATTCACTCTTTCAGCCAGAGCAAGATATGAGTGAAATCTCTAATCCACTCTATCGACAGATAAAAATCAAAATAGATGTCACCGAAAAAGAACTGGCGCGAACCAATTTAGATCGCGTAAAAATGCAGGCCGAAGTAAAACAATATCATGCAAGAGTTGCCCGCACCCACGAGGTGCAGCGCAGTTATGATGATATGACCCGTGACTATGAAAGCACCAAGCGCAAATATCAAGAACTGCGGGCCAAACAGTTTGAAGCGGATGTAGCGCAAACGCTTGAGTCAGAAAATAAAGCCGAAAGTTTTACCCTTATCGAGCCCCCCTTGCGACCCACAGAGTCAGTCAAACCAAACCGCCCCAAGTTAATGATGATGGGCCTGTTTCTCTCCGGGGGCATTGCTGTTGGGCTAGTGTTTTTGGCAGAAATGCTTGATCCAGCAGTCAGAAGCATCAAAGACATTACCCGTATCACCGGAGCCGAGCCTCTGGCGCTTATCCCTTTAATGCTGAGTGATGAAGACTACAGCAAAAAAGGTAAATCGCGTAAACGACTGATTGTGTTCGTCCTGTTACTGGCTGTCGCAATGTCTGCTATCGTCCATTATTTTGTTCTCAGCCTAGACATTGTCTGGTTCAAAGTGATGGCCAAAATTAATATGTTGTAGGCCATTATTATGTCGCGAATTCACAGAGCACTGGAAAAAGCCAGAGAGAAACGTCAAGAGCACAAGCGCAGCGTCGGCAAAGGCTCGCCTCTGGAAAAAATTGTCTACACCGACAGTCAGGTGGTGCCCTTATGCCACAAAGAACTAGAAAAGAATCGTGTCGTATCACGCTCAGTGCGGGACCCAAGATCTCAGCTATTTAGAACGCTGCGTACCACCATCCTTAAACAGATGCGTGCTCATGATTGGCGCAGCATTGGTATCGTCTCCCCATCCCCAGGAGAGGGCAAGTCACTGGTCGCCAGCAACCTTGCAGCAGCCATTGCCATGGAAGTGAACTACACCGCACTACTCGTCGATATGGACCTACGCCAGCCGGGCATCAGTAACTATTTTGCTGTAGAACCCAAGTTGGGTTTAAGCGATTACCTGCAGGGCGACGCAGAAATTGGAGATCTACTGATTAATCCTGGCGTCGACCGCTTGCTGTTACTGCCGGGTCGCGGCAGTCTCGATAACTCCTCCGAGCTGATATCTAGCCCCCGCATGGTGTCGTTATTTCACGAACTTACCCAGCGCTATAAATCGCGCATTGTTATCTATGACATGCCCGCGATCTTGCCCCGGGACGATGTACTCACCGCAATGAATAATGTTGACTGTTTTTTAATGGTAATCGAAGAAGGGCGCAACTCAGAGGCCGAAATTCGCAAAGCCATGCAGTCAATGCAGAAGGCCAATATTATCGGCACAGTGGTCAATAAGTCACAAACCGTCGAGTCAGGGTATATGCCCTACCAGGCATAGAGCCCAGTATCTATTCAGGGATTGAATAACCTATGTACAAAGAGTTTTTTAACTTAAAAGAAAAACCGTTTAGTCTGAATCCAGACCCGGAATTTCTTTTTCTGAGTAAAAATCATATACGCGCCCAGACCATGCTCGAATATGGCTTTCACAGCCAGGCCGGCTTCACCGTGATCACCGGCGATATAGGCGCAGGCAAGACCACATTAGTGAACTACCTTCTAGCCCAAGAGGGTGACGACGTAGTGATAGGCGTGATCAACAACACCCACGCATCATTTGGCAATCTTATGTCATGGATCCTAGACGCCTTTGATCTCGAAGAACCCAGCCCAGAGAGCGCCAAGAAACTACGAAAATTCACCGAATTTATTATGGACCAGTACGCCGAAGGCAAGCGTGTATTACTGGTGATCGATGAGGCTCAAAACCTCTCTGAAGAAACCCTTGAAGAGTTGCGCTTGATCTCTAATATAAACATCGCCAGCGACGTATTTCTCCAGTTGATACTCATTGGCCAGCCAGAGTTGATAGAAAAGCTCAATGACCCAAGACTCACCCAGTTCGCCCAGCGCATAGGTGTCGACTTCCATCTGCGTCCCATGGACTATGTGGATACAGGGAAATACATTTTTCATCGCCTGAAGGTTGCTGGCAGCACCAAATCAATCTTTACCAGTGATGCGATTGCCGCCATCTTCTGCTTTTCAGAGGGGGTCCCCAGAAGGATTAACACTCTTTGCGACATGGCTTTGGTTTATGCCTTTGCCGATGAGCGAAAAACCATCAATGCCCAGCTCATTATCGATGTAATCAAAGATCGCAATCTGTCTGCGGTGATTAGGCCTACAGCGCTTCAGGCAAAGGAAGTTCAGGACGTTGCTCATTGGCTACAGGAGGTTAAGGGGGTGAATATTAGTGCAATGCTACCTGGGTTTATGGTAGTGGACTGCTAACGAATTTTTTGTGTAAATCGACCTGCCGATTTCTACAGATTTTAAGGTATGCAGAACAGATACCAGCAATGGACCAATAAAAATAAGGAATGAAGTCAATCGAGCTCACTGTAAATATTATGAAAATCATTGCACCCATGACTGCGAATAATACCCGACCGATATGAACAAGCTCTGCTTCCGTAGACGGAAGTGATTTGATAGTTTTTTGCAAGCTGAATAATAGGCCAATAAATATAAATAGAAATAGTGAAAGGCCAGTTAATCCATAGCTTAGCGTTATATGGATGTACGAGTTAACTACATCAATAATTCCCTGACCCTGTCGCATGACCTCCATTTCTGGAGTGTCACGGTAATTAATTGAACCTAGAATTGGACTTTTCTTTAATACTAGCCATCCCTGTTCGAGCAGCCTAAATCTGTAGTCAACAGTTGAGGTTTCATGGGATTCTTCTGATGATAAGAATGGAAGCATATCGAAAAATTTATTCCCTGCCGGCGTTAAGCTTAGAGGAATTGCTAGTAGGCTTGTGAGTAGTGCCAATCTGACTAAATTGCTGAATTTATGTGGTCCTGACCAAATATATAAAAATCCTAGGACGGCGAGCCCGAGCCAAGGTCCCCTTGCCTTTGTGAAATATAGCGAGGCCAAAAAAATCAGGCCAATGAATCGAATGATATTTTTGTTGGTGACATATTTCTTGATGTAAATAAGAAATCCTAAGCCAATAACCATGGCATAACCCAAAACAATAGGGCTTGCATATAATGCGTTTGCACGCAACGAGTCACCTCTAAGTCGATAGGATAGATAATTTCCATCTCCGAGCACATGCGCGAAGGCGGACGAGTATAGCTTCCAATATTTAAGTGATTCGAAGCAGCCAACTAATGCCATTGGAATCAAGCAAAATAACAATGCAAAAGACATTTTTTGTAGAGTCTTGGTGTGCTTTATTACTCTACTAAATACGAGGTAAGGCAAGGCAATAGCTAATGAATAGTTGAATGCCAACCGAATTCCATGTGTGATCGATGTTTGGGCAAGAGCTAGCATGGATATGAGAGCTACATAGGCTATAACGCACTTATCGAAATTGTTTAACGACCAGTTTCTTTCTTTTTGTACTGCCATATATGCTGGAAGTAATAAAAACAAGACTAAGGTGTCAGTGTAATTAAGAGTGATAAGAAAATTAATAACGCCGAAACCTGGAATTGTGTAATGGAAAAGCGGAGATGCGCACAAGATTACCAGAAAAAAAATCGTTTTATCGGATGGAGGTAAACGAACGGATATTAAAAGAAGCGCAAGAGCTGCAATATAAACCCAAATATTTGGGCTAAGAAATGCGATGGAAGTTATTAGGATCCAGTAATTACGCCACGTTTTAAGTTCGATACGAGATATAAAGTCCGGCCTAATTTTATTTACAAACCAAAATGAAATAAAAAATAGCAACAATACTACTATGTAGGCGCGAAGATATTCTGGCATTTGAACGTTCCTGTTCTTTCTTATCTATTAATCAGACGTACTCTAAATTGACTAATCCTCCCTCTATACTAGACTTAAATAACAATCATTGTGCCTCTTCATTGCCATATTTTTTTAAACTTACATAAAAAGAGCATCAATCCTTACATTAGAGAATACTCACTTGGATAAAAAAATAGTCAACCCTTTGGCCCTTCTGAGCGGAAGAGCTATGTCTGGTTCACTTTGGGCATTGTTTGGCTTTGGTGGTAGTCAAGTTCTTCGTTTGGGGAGCAATTTAATACTAACTAGACTTCTGTTTCCTGAGGTCTTCGGTCTTATGGCACTGGTTCAAGTCGTTTTAGGAGCTATCCAAATGCTCTCTGATATTGGGATCTCGACTTCAGTAGTGCGCGACAAGCGTGGCGATGACCCTGAATATCTGAATACCGCATGGACACTACAAGTTATCCGTGGTGCGATGATTTGGCTGTTATGTTGGATGATAGCTTACCCTCTGGCTGCTTTCTATGAAGCGCCTGAATTGGCTTTATTGATACCAGTTGTTGGCTTGTCGGCATTGATTCATGGTTTTTATACCCCTAGCGTCATGATTTTGAAACGCCACGTTAGGCTAAAGCCTCTGATTGTTTGGGAATTGATTGGCCAATCAGTAGCTGTGGCTTCGACTTTACTATTGGCATGGTACTTCCGCTCTATTTGGGCGATCGCCTTTGGTGGATTATTGGGAGCTGTTGTGACATTAATACTTTCCTATCGACTTCTTCCATCAATCAGGCCACGTTTCCGACTAGAGCCGGAGGCAGCAGAAAACATATACAATTTTGGTAAGTGGATTTTTGTAAGCTCATTCATTTCATTTTTTATTAACAAAGGTGATGTGTTGATCTTGGGGGCATTTCTTACCAAGGAGAACTTAGGTGTTTTCGCAATTGCGGCAATATGGTCGAAGGTAGTCCTAGAATTACTATTAAAGATTAATCAGCTGGTGTTACTGCCGCTTTATTCAGACATTGGGCGGCAGGGTAATGAGGACAGTAAATTATCAGTCCGAAAGACACGACTATACTTGTTGTTAGGAACGCTGCCGCTGGTATGGGTTTTGGTGGTTGGGGGGCAGTTCGTAATAGACTTTTTATATGATTCTCGTTACAGCTCTGCTGGATGGATGTTGCAAATATTAGCAGTCGGCACTATCGGAAGCATTATAACGGTTACGACAGCAAATGCTCTGTTAGCTTTTGGAGACTCCTATGGGTTTATGTTGTTCCAGGTCGCCAGGGGCCTATTACTTTTGGCTTGTATGACTTTTGGTTCTCACTACTTTGGTATTGTTGGACTGATATCGGGCATAGCGGCTTCAAAGTTCCTGTGTTATCCGATATTAGCTTTCTTGGTAAAAAAACATCAAGTTTGGTGGCCACGTTTAGATCTACTAGCAATTATTTCCTCTGCTCTAGCTATTGGGCTGGGTCTTTGGGTTATCAATGGATAGGATAAAATTTTGACTAAGTCTTTGCGTATCAACTGGGTACTTCCAAGGCCAAGCCTATCTGGAGGGGTAAAGTCTAATCGCCTCATTGCTGAAGCTATGGTTCGAAGAGGGCATAGAGTGTCGATACTGTACGCCAGTGTTCCAGGGCGGATGCCCCCCTTACATAGGATGCGTAAATTGCTGAGGTATTGGTTAAATCGGTATAGATCTCGAAATAAACAGCAGCATCATTTGGAGAAAAGCACTGCCGAATTACTCCCCATATGTCATCAGCCGATTTATCAAGAAGATGCTCCGGATGCAGATGTCACCATCGCTACTTGGTGGGAGACTGCACATTGGATTAAGGAATGGCCTAAATCAAAGGGAAAAAAAGCCTATTTTATCCGACATCATGAGTTACATGGAGGGGATTCTACTAAGGTTATTGAGACCTATAAGTTGCCTTTTAAAAAGCTGGTTATCGCTAACTGGCTTAAAAGGCTTATGGGCGAAGAGTATGGCGATAACGACTCAACACTGGTGCCAAATGGAGTCGACTGGGAGCAGTTTAATTTTCAAGTGCGGCCCAAGCAGGCCGTGCCTACCGTTGGGTTGCTCTATGGTGTTGTCCCGTGGAAAGGTGTTAAGACTGCCTTCGAGGCCATACGCCTTGCGCAAACTCGGATTCCCAACTTAAAGGTTATTTGTTTTGGTTCTCACCCCCTAGATTCTATGGACAGACTCCCTGATAACTTCGAATATCATTTCAGACCAAGCCAAGAACTTATTCCTCAATTATATCGTCAGACCGATTGTTGGCTCATGCCTTCAACCCTTGAGGGTTTTGGAATGCCTGGTTTAGAAGCGGCGGCTTGCGGAACGCCAATAGTGACCACTAGATGTGGAGGGCCTGAAGATTATGTTAAGCATGGACATAATGGATATTTGGTGGATGTTGATGATGTTCAGGTCATGGCTGGTTATATAAGTAAAGTCGTCACTATGGATGCTCAATCCTGGATGCAGATGAGCTGCAATAGTGCAGCCTATGTTAAACGATTTGATTGGGATGTATCTGCCGGGATTTTAGAGCAGGCACTCTTAGATTTAGTGGGTGCAGACATCAGCCACTCAGATGATCTGCTAACCTCAGAGAGAGCTGGACAATTGGCATAGTTGGATTACAGGCCCCTCCTGTCGAAAATACACTACTGCCTGCGACATAAAGATTATCTATGTCGTGAACCTTAGAATTTTTATCAACGACGCCATATCTCGGGTCATCTGACATTCTGGTTGTCCCCATATGGTGGGCGTGATGCCCAAATTGAATGTCGATGCTTTCATCCAGCATAAAGTCAGCGAGACGAACCACTCCTAAGCCAGCTCGGCTAAATTCTTTTGCCATCGCCAGCCCTGTCTCTCTGATGGTTTTTCGGTCATAGTCACTAATCTGCCAGTCAAATTTGGCTCTGTTGATACCTAGATCATCAGTGTCGTGACTGAGTGATACTCTACTATCGAGATTGGGAGATTGCTCGAGTAGCGTACTAATATTGCCCATGCCTGGGCACTTAAAATCACTTATAAACTGAACTTTATCTTCTATCTCCATTTGGCATGCGATATTCTTAAAGAAATTCTTTACCGCTTTTGTCCGCCCATAAGACTTTACTTTGGAGACTATTCCGAGACTGATATTAGATTTACCGATGTCTTTGTCACTGACAAACTCATCATCGGCATAAAATTGCATGTCAGCAGTATTGTCTAAATCACGATAAATAAAAGATCCCATTGGCACATTGAGATGCTCCATAAAGCATCGCCCTACCATGTCGGTGGCATTTCCCACACCTGAGGTCATTTGTTTATTGCAGTTCAATAAAAATCGTGGTGTTTCAATACCGCCCAAGCAGAGGATAAATTTATCGGCCTTAACAGTAGCTTGCTTTTCTTTGTAATTAGTAATCTTAAGCTTATGTACCGATCTCTTAAGCTGGTCTAATTCCAGGTCAATCGCAGTGGCATGATAAAAAGAGTCGATATTTTCGGCCGCTTCTATTTCGGATTGGTATTTAGCTTTAAAGCGAGTAGGGGGGCTTTGACTAAAGGCGTCCGGATTAAAGTGGCTATTCAGAAAATCGTCATTGATAGCTTGAAATCCTTGCTCTGCATTAAGGTCAAGAATTTCCATGGCTTCTCTAAGGTAGGGCTCAAGGGCGCTGTAGCGGATTGGCCAACCAGGTAGGCCATTGATTTTTTGGCTATCGAAGTCTGAACTATCGAAGGGCCTACAGCGGCCTGACCAGTGGTTTGATGTCCCGCCAAAGTAGCGTAGCCGAGTAAACTTTGGCCAGGCATCGTTGCCGACTGACTCACATTCATAGAAATTTTGTGACTGCTCCGAGTAATCTAGCCCTCCGGCCTCGAGAAGAATAATTCGCTTGCCAGATTGGGCTAATTTTCTAGCTAAAGTGATCCCCGCAGGGCCCGTACCAACAATACAAATATCGTAAACTTTATCTATAGTGGTCTGCATATTAAAGTCAAAGAGCATACTAAACGGCCCCTTTAGTCAGAATTTTAGTGGGTAGAATCCAACCATCCACAGAGGAAAAATCATTATCTATCACATCAAGTTTATCCAACCGATGTTGAGCGGCAGCTCTAGAACTTGCCTTGGAGTGCGGTTTTTTGGCAAAAATCGACGGTGTGATGGTAGCGAAGAAAAGGGTATTGAGAAATATCCGTCGGTTTATAGCTTTAGGCATACTTTATGTCCTTATATTGATCACTTAAGAATAGCCTATATAGATGTACTGGCAAGTTCAGCGATTTTTTTTATGGTTCAAGTTGTAAGTGTGAGCCATTTCAGAAATCAGAAGGGAATTAGTAAGACTGGATCACGCCTCTTGTGTGCATCCAAAGACAGTCAGTGCAGAGATCACTACTATCAACGCATTATTTGTCTGAGAGTGGCGCGCTATGCTGAAAGTTAAACACCTTGTCTACATTCTAATCCTCATTGCAATTACTGCTTGTAAATCGAGCCCTACGGGTGATGGAGAGCAAACGGCATCCATAATTTCTACTCCTGTGGCTAATAGTGAGGCTTTGTCGGGTGATTCCAGTCAGGATTTGCAGCAAGCGCAGGTAACAAGCACAGCAGATACCGGCGGCAGTAGCGAAGTTGTGAAAGATCCCTATCGTGTTCAGCCTGGTGAGTTTAATTTATATTCCCGTGACACGACTGGCTGGGACGCAAGTGGTTGGTCAATAATCATCCCATCTGAAGATTCTAGGCTCATTTACGTGAGTTCCTCCACCGGTGATGATGCCACGGCTGAGTTCTATGCGCCTCGTGATATAGATAATATTCAAGAGCCAGGCATGATCAAGCCTTATAAAACTATTGGGGCGGCATATTTAAATGCTCGGGAAGGCTACCCTGATTGGATTCTTCTTCGTCGAGGAGATATATGGGAAGTTCATGAGCAGATTCAACTAAAAACAGGTCGTTCGGTATCAGAACGCTCAGTTGTTACATCTTATGGGCCAAGCGATCAACGCCCAATGATTAAGAGTGATGCCGAAGAAACCTTTAGAATTTGGTCGCAAAGGACCTTTATCGCTATCACTGGTATAAGATTTTATGCTTATAAGAGGGATCCTGAATCTGATCAGTTTTCTGGGTGGGGCCAGGCTGCTGAATCGACGGGCATTCGAATTTATTCTCCTAAGGACACGGCTTTGGGAACTATATTGATCGAGGGGAATGACTTTAATTACTTCAGTAAAGGTATCAGTATAAATGGCGGCGGTGATGTTCTAGATGTAGTCATTAGGCGAAATACTATTCGTAATTCCTACAGCGAAGATAACCATTCTCAGGGTATATATGCTTTCCGAGCTTCGGTACTCTTAGAAGAAAATATTTTTGATCATAATGGCTGGTATAAGCCTCAGGTTGGTTCGGGTAATGATAAGGACCAGGGGCAGGCAACCATGTTCAATCACAATACTTATTTCTCTGACTCGTTTAATTCCAAATTCATTGGAAATATTTTTCTCCGCTCGTCGAGTATTCAAAATAAATGGACTGCAAACTCTGACTCGGACAGCACTGTTGATTCAATAAAAGCGCATGATTTATGGATGGAAGATAATCTCTATGTTGGCGGCGAAGTTGGCATTAGCGCTGGAGGTAATACCGACTACGATACGGGCCCACGTTGGAGAAGTGTAACCATCATTAATAACATCATGTTGGCGATTGGTCGGGATCAGCCAACTAACAGAACGCTAGGCTGGAATATTGATGCCACAGATTGGGATGGCGGCTTGATATGTGGGAACTACCTATTGCATAGCGATAACCCCCAGGTCACTAACCTTTCAGGCATTAGGTTGTCCGGACATAGTAATGACGTGACGATCACCAAAAATACAATACATGGATTGATTGCGCAGAATCCCGGATCAAAGACCGGCGCTATAAGTGTTGATGCGGAAGCTAAAGAAAACATCACTATCTCGGAAAATAATATTCAGCTCGTCGACAGTAATATGCGTGTTTTGGTTGTAGATCAGTTAGATTCAGTTGTCTTTGAAGGAAATAAGTATTTCTCATCTTTGGATAACGTTGAATGGTTTCGATCTGGAGGGGTCAACTATGACATTCAAGGCTGGAATGTAGTTTCTGGTGATTTAGGCTCAGAAGCAGCTGAAGAAATATTTAGTAGCCCTGAGCGGACATTTGATGGCTATCTGAATTCAATCGGAATGCTTTCGATAGATACTTTTGTTGAGACTGTTTCTAATCGAGCAGTGAACTCCTGGGACGAGACACTCTCCGTCGATAGAATTAATGCCTATATTCGAGAGGGCTACGGAAACATCACTTGTGAATAGTGTGCGGGTAAGCCGACTATAAAATTCAAAGATACCTCTTATTATGGACTACTATTATTGAGACAGGTGTTGACATGTTTTTTGTCATTCATGTTTTTAATTTTTAATAATAGTAGCTCAACCTATGAAAATCCCCGATTCAAGCTCGCTGACTACTCTGATAGTTAATTACAAAACCCCTGACCTTTGCATTGGCAGCTTGAAATCTTTACATACAAATGAGACTTGTCCACGCATAATAATTATTGACAATGCTTCAGGTGACGACTCGATCAACAGAATCAATAGCGCGATAATGCAAAATAACTGGCATAAGACCTCGGTCTTTGTATCCGCTTCTAATAAAGGCTTCTCTGCCGGCAATAACATCGGTATCAATGCGTCTACAAGCGATTATGTTCTGCTCCTTAACAGCGACACCCTAGTCCGAGCTGGCGCTGTAGAGCTGCTAGTTAAAACCTTGGACGATAGTCCTACGGTAGGTATAGCTAGTCCCCGCCTAGAATGGCCTGATGGAAGTCCGCAGGAAAGCTGCTTTAGGTTTCATCGACCTGTTAATGAGTTGATAAGGTCAGCTGCAACGGGACCAATTACAAAGCTTCTCAAATGTTATGAGGTGCCCCTACGCGTCTCTCCTGAAGTCTCTCACCCCGAGTGGACAAGTTTTGCCTGTGTGCTCATTCGCCGCAAGGTATTCGAAGATATAGGCCTTCTAGATGAGGAGTTCTTTATGTACTTTGAAGACGTAGATTTTTGTAAGCGCGCGCGTGATGCTGGCTGGAATATTGCTCATAACCCTGCAGCGCATGTTGTTCATTTACGTGGAGGTAGCTCTACAGTAAAAAGCCAGGCAGCGAAGAAAAAGCGTTTGCCGGGATATTTTTATGAATCGCGAACACGTTATTACTACAAGCACTTTGGCCGCTTTGGGTTATTCAGGGCAAATATTTTTTGGCATTTAGGTTGGCTGGTGGCAATGTTCCGTAAAGCCTTGGATCGAAGCTACCAGCCCAATATTTGCGAAAAGCAGTGGCTAGATGTCTGGACTAACTTCTTGAATCCTACAGCCCCATATATTCATCCGGATAATTACTTATGAGAAAAGCTGGCCGTCTTCCTGATTTTATTATTATTGGCTCCATGAAGAGCGCTACCAGTACCCTACATAATCAGCTGAGTGTCCAGCCTGGGATTTTTATGTCGAGCCCAAAAGAACCTAATTTTTTTAGTGATGAGCCTATTTATAGAAAGGGGTTGGATTGGTATCGAGGCCTTTTTAGTGCTGCACGAGATAATGATATTTGTGGGGAGTCGAGTACCCATTACACCAAACTTCCCGATTATCCGCGTACTGTTCAACGGTTAAAGGATGCTATTAATAATCCTAAACTGATTTATGTGATGCGTCATCCTGTGGATAGGCTTGTCTCCCACTACATACATCAGTGGTCCGAAGGTGTCATTAACTGTGATATCAACAAGGCAATTGATCGCCATCCCGAGCTGATTAGTTATAGTTGCTATGGCGAGCAGATGGCCCCTTTCGTTGAAGCCTTTGGGGAAGAAGCTCTGTTGCCTGTGTTCTTTAATGACCTGAAGTCCGCACCTCAAGTGTCATTGGAGACAATTGGTAGGTTTATTGGAGTCCCAGATCCCGAAAGCCTCTATTGGAACGAACAGAGTGGGCGAGATAATGTCTCGAAAAATCGTATAAGGCGATTTTATGGCTCTGAATTTATCATTAATTCGATGTTTATGACGTGGTTAAGGCAGACCTTTATTCCTCAACCCTTAAGAGACCGAATAAAAGGGCGTTTGACAATGGGGCTTAGACCCCAGTTATCGGAATCCCAGTTAGCTAAGGTCACTGAAATATTTGACCAAGACCTTAAGCTTCTTTTTGACTGGTTTGGCTTTGAGCTTAGCTGCTTGGACTTTAATGACTTCTCGCGCATAGGAAAATAATAATGCATCCTTTACTACTTTCATCGCGGAGTATTAGAGAATCAGTTTCAATGGGGCCTCCAGTAATCGTGGTCGGGTTGCCTCGCAGTGGCACCTCGTTTGTTTCAGATATCCTAAGCCAGATACCAGAGCTGTATGTTTTTGATGACTTATATTTGTACAGAGAGGCGAAGGCTATCGGTGCTGACAATGGCTATTTAAATGCCAGTCAGCTTGATAAGTTATTGTTTTTTTTAGGTTGGCAGATTAGAGCAAGGATAAGACATGGGACATTTTCTATACCTGATATGAAGATGGAAGATGTAGATCAAGTAATGGCCGCTCTATATGAGCTTTACAAGGAGGCTGACGTTACTTGGTTTCAACTCTTGGAGGAATGGATGATGCGGTTAGCCATCAATCAGGGAGCGTCGCACTGGGGCTACAAGGCTCCTCAAGACTTCCTTCATACGGCTATGTTGTCGCGGGTGTTCCCAGGAGTAAAATTTATCTTCGTGCAGCGAGATCCTCGAGACATGATGAGATCTCTTAAATATGTCCATAGTAAGGACGGCAACCCAAAACAATATCATCCGGTTGCCTATTCACTGTACTGGAAGTCCTGCGCTGCGAAAATCAGGGATTTTCAGAGCCAGGGCTATGATTCATTAGTTCTTAAATTCGATGATCTTGTAAAGTCGCCGTCTGACTCAGCGGCTGAAGTTGCTCGATATTTAGGCCTTTCTGTCCCAACTAAAATGTTGGTAAAGGAGAAAAATTCATCATTTAAAAATAAGAAGGAGCAGAATCTAACGTCCACAGAAACATGGATTATTGAAAAAATTATCGGGAGCGATCTTCAGCTTTGTGGATTTCAAGCCAGCGGTAGTAAACCTTCTTTTTTTGGGATCTTTGAAGTTATAAGAGTCAGTGTTGTATTTATCATCTATCAAGCTGGCCGAGTCGTTAAGAAGAGATCTGCTTTAGTTTCTATCAAATCATTTATCTATTCTATCTTTACAGGAAAAAATACCTGAGCTGTTCTATTAGTATTTTTTAGGACAGATCAATGAACCGAAAATCTAATAATCGGCTATATTTATAGATGTAATGCATAATGTGAACTAGTTGGCTAAACAAAGTAAAAGGCTGTCTCAAACCTTCTTTAATGTTCCCTTGGTAGTTAGTGTTAAGTAAGCTTGCTTTTAGTTTGATTGTTTTAGCCCGACAAAGGATTTCGATAGCACTCATAGAGAATATATGGACGATTCTTATTTACTGATTTCGCCTTGCCGAAATGAAGCTGAGTTTATGGTGAAGACGTTAGATAGCGTTGTTAGTCAGTCGCTCCGCCCTGCCAAATGGATTATTGTCGACGATGGCTCTACTGACGCCACGCCAGACATTCTTCGTCAATATTCTGAGAAGTACGACTTTATCGAAATCGTCACTCGTAATAATCGCGGTCATCGCAGCGTTGGACCTGGGGTTATTGAAGCTTTTTATGCCGGTTTGGATGTGATTGATCTGGATGACTATCAATATATCTGCAAGTTGGATTTAGATCTGATCATGCCTCCGCGTTATTTTGAGAAGATGATTGGGCGGATGGACTGCGAGCCTCGTCTTGGAACCTGCAGTGGCAAGACTTACTTCAGAGTTAAAGGTTCAGATAGATTATTCCCTGAAGAATGCAGTGATGAGTCATCAATTGGTGCCGCCAAGTTTTATCGAGTAGCTTGCTTCAAGCAAATTGGTGGTTTCGTGCGCCAAGTTATGTGGGATGGTATTGACAGCCATAGGTGCCGATTGCTTGGCTGGATATCGCTTAGCTGGGACGAAGACGATATCCGCTTTATTCACCTTAGGCCCATGGGGTCAAGCCAGTCGGGTATTTTAACGGGCCGGGTTCGCCATGGTTTTGGCCAGTATTACATGGGTACTGGAATAGCCTACATATTGGCTTCTACAGTTTATAGGTTAAATAAAAGGCCCTACATCTCGGGTGCCTTGGCTATGCTTTGGGGATATATCAAGAGTGCTCTAACAGGAGTCGAACGTCTCAAAGACCCTGAGATGATTCGGCTGATGAAACGCTATCAGTGGCAATGCCTATTGAATGGCAAGAAAGCAGCCACGGCAAAGCTCAACGAAGAGCGCGCGGGATTTTGGCAGCCACAGAAAAAAGGCTACGACATCCCTTACAAAGCTTAGCTAACACGGAAGACGGTATGGACGGTATCAAAAGGAACTTGCTAGAAAAATTCACTGATAAATCTGCTGTAATTGGGATTTTTGGTCTGGGGTATGTTGGCCTTCCACTGGCTATAAGGTTTGTTGATGCTGGGTTTTCGGTCATTGGATTTGACACAGATGAAGTAAAGATAACTGCTATTGAAAGCGGAAAGTCTTATTTTAAGCATATAGACGATCTAAAAATAGCATCCGCGATTAGTTCAGGACTATCGGTTACTACAGACTTCGCTAAAGTTTCCCAGGCTGATGCACTGATTATTTGTGTCCCCACACCGCTAAACAAGAGTCGTGAACCTGACCTCAGTTTTGTTACCTCTACTGTCGAGCTCATGCTTCCCTATGTTCGAACGGGGCAAATTGTCTCCCTTGAGAGCACTACCTATCCAGGAACCACTGAGGAAGAGCTGCTGCCCAGGCTTGAGTCAAAGGGTTTTTCTGTTGGTGATGATATCTTTTTGGTTTATTCCCCGGAGCGTGAAGATCCGGGTAATCAAAGTTTTGAAACGAAGACGATCCCCAAGATTTGCGGCGGCCATACGGAAAATTGCCGAGATGTGGGCGAGGCTCTCTATGCAGGAGCTATTGATCGTGTGGTGATGGTTAGTTCAACCAAGGTTGCCGAATTAACCAAGTTGTTAGAAAACATCCATCGCGCAGTGAATATAGGCTTGGTAAATGAGATGAAGATTGTTGCGGACCGCATGGGTATCGATATTCATGAGGTGATCAGTGCTGCCGCAACCAAACCGTTTGGCTTCACAGCCTATTACCCTGGTCCGGGATTAGGTGGCCATTGCATTCCGATCGATCCTTTCTACCTCACCTGGAAGGCCAGAGAATACGGCCTAAATACCCGCTTTATCGAGCTTGCGGGTGAGGTCAATACTGCTATGCCTGAATGGGTTATATCAAAATTAACCGATGCACTAAATGAGCGATCTCTGCCGGTTAAAGGCAGTCGAGTTCTTGTCTTGGGTATTGCTTACAAAAAGAACGTTGACGATATGCGCGAATCACCTTCCGTAGAACTGATGCAGCTGTTAGCGGATAAGGGTGCAATTGTTGACTATGCTGATCCTTACGTGCCAGTTTTTCCATCCATGCGGAAATACCACTTTGAACTGCAATCTGTTGAGCTTACAGAGTCTGTGGTTGCGTCTTATGACTGTGTCTTGTTGGCAACAAATCATGATTGCTTTGATTATCCAATGCTTGAAACGCACGCTCGACTGATTGTCGATACAAGAGGCTGCTTCGCTTCTGCAGATCATATAGTTAGCGCTTGAGTTGTTTATGAAAGAAGCAGCAGAAACATAACAAGGAGAATAGAAATGGATTTCATGGAGTTTGTAGAGGATTACTACCAGCAATATATTCGGGTGCTGAACGCGTTCGATAAGTCATCTCTCGAACCTGTGTTGGATACCTTTCTCGATGTTAGAGACAAAGGTGGCACTCTTTGGGTGGCTGGCAACGGGGGCAGTGCAGCGATTGGTGATCACACTGTGTGCGATGTAACCAAAGGCACTCATACAGAGGGTCAGCCGACGATTAAGTCGATTTCCCTGACATCGAATACGGCTATGTTAACGGCCCTGGGCAATGACCTTGATTACAAGCAGGTTTTTAGCCAGCAGCTTAAATATTATCTCGGAAAAAATGATGCGTTGTTGCTGGTGAGTTCCAGCGGCAACTCGCCCAATGTGGTTAAAGCCTGCGAATACGCTAATAGCCGCGGTGTGCCAACGATTGCCTTTGTTGGGTTTAAGGGCGGTAAGCTACGCGATATTGCCAAGCACTGTGTGTGGATTCCGATTGAAAATTACGGCATGGCGGAAGATGCCCACCAGAGTCTTATGCATGTCACTACCCAATACATTATGGCCTATGCAAACCAGCGTGTAGCTGCAGAGGCTCAGTGTGACTGACAAGGTGAAAATTGGTGTAGTGGTTATCGGACGCAACGAGGGTGAGCGTTTAAAGCGCTGCCTGGCGTCGATTTTGGCTCAGCATCAGGCTCCGATTGTCTATGTGGACTCGGGGTCAAGTGATGGCAGTGTTGAGCACGCCCAGTCGGTTGGTGTGGAAGTTGTGGATCTCGATATGACACGGCCTTTTACTATGGCTAGAGGGCGCAATGCAGGTCTTAATTATCTAGTCGAACATTATCCAGATTGCGAGTTTGTGCAGTTTGTCGATGGTGACTGTGAGATGGCTGCGGGGTGGATTGATCGGGGAGTACAGTTTCTTGACCAGCACCCGAGATATGCTGGAGTTTGCGGTAATCGCAATGAACGCTTTCCTCAGGCGACCCTGTATAACCAATTGATTGCTTTAGAGTGGCAGGGCGGTGCTGGCGAGGTCGATGCTTGCGGCGGTGACGCTATCTATCGAATTGAGAGTTTCCGACAGGTAGGCCAGTTTAATGAGGCTATGATCGCCGGGGAAGAGGCCGAACTCTGCTTACGTCTGGGGTATCAGGGCTGGCAGTTGATGCGTCTTAATAGCCCCATGACTATTCATGATGCCAATATGCAGCGATTCTCTCAGTGGTGGTGTCGCTCAGTCCGCTGCGGCCATGCCTATGCTCAGGGGTATGATTTACATCGTCGAGATAGCGTGAAAGGCATCCCCCATTACAGACAAAAAGCGTTATTTAGTACTCTGGCTTACGGAATCGTATTTCCGGTATTAATGATTCTGCTTATGGCGATGCAGGCAACATTGCTGGTTTCAGAAACTGGCCAGTTATTTTTAGTTCTGGCCCAACTGTTGGTGATCTCATTCTATGTGCGTATTGGCCAGCGCGCTCTATGGGCCAAATCTGATCCCTACAACTCGACTAAACAGCGATTTTTATACGCTTTTTTTATTGTGCTGGGCAAGCTCCCCGAGGCTCAGGGGGTCTTCAAGTATTACTTAAATCGTATGCGCGGTAAGGCAAGCAAAATCATTGAATACAGACAGTTATAGTAAGGCGCGGAGTCGCTCAAGGAATTAGGATGATTCACTATATAACCAGTACGGGTGTCGGCAATGCTTGGGTAGGCAATGAGCTTATGTCTCTAGCAGATCAAGATATCCCGTTTCGCCTGCACTCTCTGCGTCAACCGACCTCAACTTTTTTTAAATCCGGGCGCGTCGAGGAGATCGCAAGCCAGACCAATTATATTTACCCTCTTGGCGCTGCGCGGGTGATTGTTAGTGTGCTGCTGGCGCCGTTTTTATTTCCACGCCATTTTTTCCCCGCGCTGTGGAATAGTCTATTTGGACGCAAGGAGTCATTTACGATTCGGCTCAAATCCCTTCTGCATTTCTGTGTCGCCTGTGCCTGGGCGCGGGATTTGCGTCATCAGCGAGTTTCACATATTCATTCACAATGGATTAATTCCTGTGGAACCGTGGGCATGTATGCGGCTTGGCTGCTTGGTAAGTCATTCAGTTTTACCGGCCATGCGGCTGATCTATTTCGCGAGCGCTGTGCACTGAAAGACAAAATAGCTCGGGCCGAATTTATCGTTTGTATATCCTCTTTTCATCGCGATTTTTATATTGCTGAGGGTGCCGATCCCGATAAGTTGATGATCAATTATTGCGGTATTGATACCAGTCAGTTTTCACCTATCTGCACTACTGATCCGGATGTGGAAAAATCTCAGGGGCGTCCGTTGCGGCTATTATCAGCAGCACGATTGGTAGAGAAAAAAGGCTTTAAGTATCTTATATCCGCCTGTAAGACTCTCGCGGAAAAAGGTGTTGATTTCGAATGTGTTATCGCTGGTGACGGACCCTTACTCAATCAGCTTGAGGAGCAAATTGTTCAGCACAATTTGGCTGGTCGCGTCTCTTTAACCGGTCTTCCCTTGCTGCAAGAGGATATTCCCAATTTTATGCGTAGTGGCGATATCTATTGTTTGCCCTGTGTCTGGGCCAGTGACGGTGACGTGGATGGCTTGCCGCAGATGTTAATGGAAGCTATGGCCTGCGGTGTGCCAGTGATTTCGACACGGCTGGTGGGTATTGCAGACCTTATAGAAGACGGAAAAACGGGCCTGCTTGCGGAGCCAAATGATGCAGATGATTTGTCCGAAAAAATTGGGCGCCTGATAAGTGATAAATCACTGCGCGACAGGTTTTCAGAGTCGGGCCGAGAGAAGGTTAAAAGTGAGTTTGATTTGTCGCATTGTCTCGAGTCACTGCTTAATAAGTTTAGACAGAATATTAAAAAGCATAACGCTAAAGGAACTGGCTAATGATTATTTCACAGACTCCCTATCGGGTCAGCTTTGCTGGTGGTGGTACCGACTTACCATCGTTTTATGAGAAGGAGATGGGCGCCGTCTTATCGGTCGGGCTGTCGCAGCACATGTACGTCACGGTGAGTCCGCGCTTTGAAACCTCGACTCGGATTGCCTACACCAAGACGGAAATTGCCGACTCTTTAGACCAGATAGAGCACACCATTGCCCGTGAAGCACTGCGTATGACGGACTTGGGGAAACATTTAGAGATCACCACGATTGGTGATGTGCCCTCTGGCACAGGGTTGGGTTCCAGTAGTAGTCTTGCAGTCGGCTTAATTAATGCTCTCAAAGCTTATAAGGGAGAAATTACTAGTCCTCAACGACTTGCAGAGCAAGCCTGTCAGATTGAGATCGATATGCTTAAGAAGCCGATTGGAAAACAAGATCAGTACGCAGCGGCTTATGGTTCGCTTAACTATATCCGCTTTCATCCGGACAATAGTGTCGACGTTGAGCCTGTGCCTTACAAACCTGAGACGTTGCGTGAACTGGAATCTAAGACTCTATTGCTCTACACCGCGCAACAGCGCAGTGCGGACGATATTTTGCTAAAACAAAGTGCTGGCACGCAACGTCTAGATACTTTTGCCGTGCTTAGGGAGATGCGTGACCTCGCTGATGAAATGCGTTCGGTTATTTCCGGAAGTGGCGATATAAACCAGTTTGCCGATTTACTCCATTCTGGCTGGTTACTTAAAAAATCACTGGGGTTTGGTATCTCTAATCAGCGCATTGATGATTGGTACAGTGCCGCGCGTAAAGCGGGTGCCCAGGGTGGAAAGTTGCTGGGCGCTGGCGGCGGCGGATTTTTGTTATTAATAGCGCCGGTGGAGAAGCATCAGGCAATTCGAGATGCTCTGGGCAATCCAAGGGAGATTCCTTTCGAGGTCGACCGCCGCGGTAGCAGGATTATTTTCATTAGTGATCGTTATAAAACCTAATAGCTAGAATTTATTGCCACCATCTTTAAACGATTTAAAGATTAATTTTCAAGGAGGGAAAGATGAATATATTGTTAACTGGGGGTGCTGGATATGTTGGCAGTGCCTGCCTTCGCTTGCTCAAAGATTCAGGGCATCGCGTTGTAGCTTTTGATAATTTAGTTGAAGGCCATGCGGATGCTGTCGACGGAGCCGATCTGGTCATTGGCGATATTCGTGATACTTCGTTGCTGGAAAAAACATTGCGCGATCACGAGATTGAAGCCGTGATGCATTTTGCGGCTGCAACCAATGTGGGTGAATCTGTAGTCAACCCCGCCTACCACTATGACAATAATGTTGGTGGCACACTGTCACTGCTAAATGCGATGGTTGCAGCAGGTGTGAAAAAAATTCTCTTCTCTAGCACCTGTGCAACCTATGGTTTAAATCCCTCTAGCCCAATGGCTGAAGATGCAGAGCAGGATCCATGCAGTCCATACGCGCGGACTAAATTAGCTGTGGAATGGATGATCAGAGATTTTTCTCATACCTACGATATGGGCTTTACCTTACTGCGCTACTTCAATGCCGCCGGCGCGTCAACCGATGGTCGCTTTGGCGAGTACCATCATCCTGAAACGCATCTTATCCCACTGGTGTTGCAAGATATTCTCGACGGTCCCAAAGCACTGAAAGTATTTGGCAATGATTATGCAACCGAAGACGGAACCTGCATTCGCGATTATGTGCATATTGAAGATTTGGCTAGCGCCCACCTTTTAGCCATGGAAGCTATTGAACAGAATACCCAGGAAGTCTACAACATCGGAACCGGAAATGGGCAGTCAGTCCTAGATATTATCAAAGCTTGCGAGTTGGTTTCAGGGCACAAGGTCAAGTACACAATAGTTGGCCGCAGACCTGGAGATGCGCCAGAGCTCGTGGCTGATCCATTAAAATTGCAGACGCGTTTGGGCTGGAAGCCTCGGTATACAAAGATCGAAGATACTGTAAGAACAGCTTGGGCTTGGCATAAAAATAGACCGAATGGCTATGCAAAAAAATAGTGTTGAAAACAACTCGTTGATTGAGACGAACAACTAGCAGGGATTAGTTATGAAGGTTCTGGTAACAGGTGGTGCAGGATTTATCGGCTCTCATACCGTCGATAAATTAATCGAGCTGGGTCATGAGGTCCGCATTCTAGATTGCCTACAAAAGCCGGTGCATCTTAAGGGAATGCCACCATGGATCAATAAAGAGGCGGAGTTTATTCTTGGTGATGTGCGTAACAAAAGCGACCTTCAAAAAGCAATGCAGGGGGTTGATGCCATATATCATCTCGCAGCCTATCAGGACTATTTGCCAGATCTTTCTAATTTTATACACACTAATGCGGTAAGCACCGCACTGATATACGAAATTATTGTTGAGCATAAACTAGCAATTAAAAAGGTAATTGTCGCCAGTAGTCAGTTTGTTCAGGGTGAGGGAAGCTATCACTGCGAAAGCTGCCATGCAATATTCTCACCGTTGATGCGTGCTGAGAACGACCTTATTGCTAGCCGCTGGGAGCATGGTTGCCCCAATTGTCAAACTACCTTGAATTGGAGTTGGACGGACGAAAAGCACGTTGCACCACCCAATGCCTACGCCTTATCGAAACATTCACAGGAACAGCAGGCAATCACCTTTGGCGAGCGCTATGGCATTCCCTCCGTGGCTCTGAGGTATTCGATTGTTCAGGGTGCGCGGCAGTCTTTTTACAATGCGTATAGCGGAGCTTGTCGCATTTTTTGTCTCAATTATTACTTCTCTAAAGCGCCAACCCTCTATGAAGATGGTGGCCAGAGTCGTGATTTCGTCAATATTCATGATGTTGTGGATGCCAATTTACTGGCGCTGAGTAACGATAAAATGGCTGGTCAGGTTTTCAATGTCGGTGGTGGCACGGCCTACACCATAAAACAGTTCGCTGACATTGTTCGCGATGAGGTGCAAAAACGTTACGCAGAACCACTCCCCGAGGCGGTTATGCCTGGCGCCTACCGTTTTGGCGATACGCGTAATGCCTGTTCGGATATTTCCCGTCTCAAAGAAATTGGTTGGAAGCCCAATCACAGCCCAGTTGACTCAGTTCGAGAATATGTTGACTGGTTGTTCGCTCAGGACAATGTTGAAGATATTCTTGAGTACGCAGAGCAAACCATGCAGAAACTGGATGTAGTCAGAAAATCAGCCTAACTTAATTTGCATAAAGGTTGCGACAACTAAGACCGTCACCTAGACGAGATTTTTCTTAACAATGGAATGTTAAATGAACTGGTACTTTTTACGCCATGGGCAAATCAATTCGAACTTGAATAAAGTCTATTCTGGTCGCAGCGATGAACCATTGAACGCGCAGGGTCTTCAGCAGGCTGCCCAGGCCGCTGAGCTGATCTCATCAAAAGCCATCGATCGAGTGATCTCCAGCCCCTTGGCTCGAGCGGGTCAGACGGCGACCATTGTCGCCGCGGCACACAATTTAAAGGTTAGCTTTGACCAGGCCTTTAATGAAATGATTTTTGGTCCCTGGGAGGGGCTCAGCGAAGCGCGAGTTAAGCAACAATACCCTCTGGATTGGGCGCTGTGGAACTCCCGGCCTCAGGATTTGAAGCTACGACACAGAGAGACCTTGGAGCAGTTGCAGGCGCGGGTGATTGCCGGCATGCGCCATATCGAGGCTGACGCTGAACCGGAAGGTAAAGGCGATAATATATTAGTTGTCAGCCATGTTGCGGTGATACGTGTTGTTGCTCTCTATGCACAAGGTCGGCCGCTGTCTGATTACAAGTCCATTGAGGTGGATAACTGCCAGCTGTTTCCAATATCGATCAGTGAAGAGGCGCTGCAGGCCTCCCGAAAGCAAACTCTGTCTCTGGATACCGCTAGATGAAGGCGGCTTTATTAATCGCGGGTTTAGGCACGCGTCTACGTCCCCTTACAGATTCGGTTCCAAAGTGCCTGTTGCCAATTAATGGGGTGCCATTGCTAGCCATTTGGTTCGACAAGTTGCTTGCTGCGGGCGTTACTGAGGTCTTGATCAATACCCATTGGTTGTCGGAGCAGGTGGATGATTTTGTTGCCCATTCGACACCAGAAGGTCTCAAGGTCAGGGTTTTTTATGAGCCCACTCTGCTTGGTAGCGCTGGAACTCTTGCCGCAAACCGGCGCTTTTTGAGTGAGTGCCCGTTTTTTATTATTTATGGCGATAACCTTTCCGATGTGGATCTGGCGGATCTCTATGCCGCCCATCTACAGCAGCGGCCACTATTAACCTTGGGTACTTTTGAAGCGCAATTCCCTGAGCGTTGTGGTATTGCTGAGATCGATGAGCAAGGCGTTGTTCAGGGGTTTGTTGAGAAGCCTGAAAAGCCATTATCAAATCACGCTGCGGCGGGTATTTATGTGGCTGAACCTGAGATCTTTGATTATTTTCCTGAGCCTGAAGCTTCGACTGTTACAGATCTTGGTTTTGATGTGATTCCCAAGCTTGTAGGGCAGATGCGCAACTATTCGATTAACCAGGTAATTGATATTGGTACACCTGAGAATTATCGAAAAGCTAAGGGCGGCGTGCTTTGAGTGTTCCCGATCAAGGCTGCTCTTCTGCCGCTCCAGCAACCAATCGCACCTGCTGGAGTCTATTGGGCCTGCCATTCGATCAGGTAGACAGGGACCAGGCATTGGAGATTATTGAGCAAGCCATTGCCTGCAAAACCAGGTGCTTGCTTTCGACGCCAAACTTGAACTTTATCGTACAGGCTCAGGAAGATGAGGCCTTTCTTGAATCAGTGATTTATAGCGATTTGGTCGTTGCCGACGGTATGCCGGTGATCTGGATGGCAAAGCTGTTGGGTATTCCACTGCGCAGTCGTGTGGCTGGGTCATCGCTGTTTGAAAGGTTGCAGAACACTCAGCGCAATAAGCCGATCTCGGTATTCTTTTTTGGGGGTCAGGGCAATGTGGCGCAACGGGCTGCCGATAACCTTAATCGCACTTCTGTGGGTATGGTTGCCTGTGGTGCTCTCAATCCTGGAGTGGGTTCCGTTGAAAGCATGAGCAGCAATGAAATCATCGAGCAGATTAACACTGCGCACCCAGACTTTTTAGTGGTGGCTCTGGGGGCAAAGAAAGGTCAGCAGTGGATTATGCACAATCGCGAAAAGCTCAATACGTCGGTGATCAGTCACCTCGGCGCGGTGGTGAATTTTGTTGGCGATACTGTTCAGCGCGCCCCTCTGTGCTGGCAAAAATTGGGCTTGGAATGGCTGTGGCGGATAGTCCAGGAGCCGCTGCTGTGGAAGCGTTATTTTATTGATGGCCTGTGGTTTCTGCGGTTTATCGCCATTCATGTCCTACCTTTGGCGTTCTATCAAAAGTTGCTGCAGGGTCGCGCTGACAAAAACCTATTTATGGAGATTGTAAGTGATGCTGAGGGTGGCAGTGTTGAGATGCAGCTAGGAGGAGCGGCAACAGCGGTCAATGGGGTGGTACTGAAGTCTGGCTGTCGCGCGATACTCGAGCAGTTAGACACTATTCCCAGAGTTTCGATCAATTGTTCGGATTTGGACTATATTGATAGTTCCGCGCTGGGAACTCTGATGCTATTAAAAGCCAATATTGTGCGTCGCGGAGGCGCATTAGGTTTGTTTCGAATCAGTCGACGGATTCGTCGGCTGATGCGTCTGCACGGTGTTGAAGGGTTTTTGTTGGAGTAACAGATGGGTTTTAAGGACGAAAATAGATCTGAAGCCAAAGTTAACAGGCTGTCAGATATGCCGCCTAAACTGAGTATGGCGCTATTCGCCGTAGCTCTGGGGCTAAGCTTCTGGCTATATTGGGATGGACTAGCAGAAGCGGTGTTACGCTGGCAGCTGCAGGAAGAGTATAGCCACGGCTATATTATTCCATTGGTCTCTCTGTATATCCTCTGGGAGCGGCGCTTTCAGATTGCGGCCGGCTATCAGAGTTTTTCTTGGTGGGGCCTCCCGATTATTGTTCTCGCACTGGCAATTTTACTCGTCGGTGAAATCAGCGCCCTGTATATGCTGATTCACTACTCCTTTATTTTGTTGTTGTTGGGCCTGTCGATTGCCTTTTTAGGCTCAGCCACTCGCCATACCTGGGTGCCTATTGCACTGCTCGGTTTTGCTGTACCGCTTCCCTATTTTATCGAGGTGATACTGACCTCAAATCTTCAGTTGATCTCTTCACAGCTGGGTGTCGAGATCATTCGTCTGTGTCGTATACCTGTATTTTTGAGTGGCAATATCATTGATCTAGGCAATTACCAGTTGCAGGTCGTGGAAGCCTGCAGTGGGTTGCGTTATCTGTTTCCACTGATGAGTCTAGGATTCATTGGTGCCTATTTGTACCAGGGGTCGCTGTGGAAAAAAGTGATCCTGTTTTTATCGACAGTGCCAATTACTATTTTTATGAATAGCCTGCGTATCGCGATTACTGGTCTGCTGGTGGATAACTGGGGCGCTGAAATGGCTGAGGGTTTTTTGCATGACTTCGAGGGCTGGCTAATCTTTATGGCCTGCGGTGGTCTGATGCTTTTGTTGGTGCTGCTAATGGAGCTATTCACTACGCGCCTGAGTATCCGTCAGGCATTTGCGGTGCCGGTCTCAGTCAGTGCTGACCAGTATGCTGGCGGCGGTATGGCAAGCCTGAAATGTCCGTTGCCGGTTGTCGTAGCGGTCCCTATGTTACTTGCAGCCCTAGTTGGTTTGACGTCGATTGAATCCCGCGAGGAGACGGCGACATTAGAGAGGATTAACTTGGCAACCTTTCCGCTGCAACTTGATGAGTGGACTGGTCAAGATGACAGCATTGATGCAGAAGTCGCCGATAAGCTGGGGTTTAGCGAATATGTGATGATCAACTATCACAACCCTGAACAGCGGCCGATTAATTTTTATGTTGCCTATTACGCCTCTCAACGTAAAGGCGTATCGCCCCATTCGCCTAAGGTCTGTATTCCAGGGGGTGGCTGGGAAATTGCTAATTTTCAGCGTACTACAGTGGACCAGATACCTGTAAACCGGGTTTTAATTCGCAAAGGTTTGCAGGATCAGATTGTCTATTATTGGTTTGAGGAGCGCGGTGTTCCAATTGCCAATGAATATATTAAAAAGTGGATGTTGTTTAAGGATGCACTATTTTTAAATCGTACCGATGGCTCGCTAATCAGAGTTACGACTCCGGTGCTGCCTGATGAGGATGTCATGGATGCGGACCAGCGTGCGAAGGCGTTTATCCGCTCGAGTCGAAATCAATTGTTACAACTTTTACCGGCTAAAAGCCTGGAGGGAACCCTATGAGCGCACAAGTGATGAGGACGCTTAGTCGATTTTTAATGGTCGGTGTTTTTTTGTTATCCATATCTGCCTGCAGCGGAACCAAAGAAGAGGCGGCCAATCGCTATTTAAACAGTGGTATAGAACTCTATACCGAGGGCGAGCTATCTAAGGCCAATGTCGAACTGCGCAATGCGCTGCAGATCGACCCCAAGCTGGCCAGTGCCTATTACTACCTTGGCTTAATTGCCGAGACGCAACAAAACTGGAAGGCGCTGTTTAAAAATCTGTCAAAGGTCGAGCAGCTGGACCCAAATCATATCCAAGCCAAGATAAAACTTGCCTATCTATTTTTGCTCGCGAAACAAGCAGACACTGCTCTAGAAAAAGCAGATTTTATTC
Organism: Gammaproteobacteria bacterium MOLA455; assembly: GCA_000511875.1. Lineage (GTDB taxonomy): Bacteria > Pseudomonadota > Gammaproteobacteria > Pseudomonadales > Porticoccaceae > HTCC2207. The sequence goes on along the minus strand of AZIN01000001.1, from coordinate 1,161,925 downwards.
TCGCATTGGATTCCGATAATGCTGAGGCCTATGCCATTAAGGCGTCCGCCTATTTGCAAAAAGACCTCTATGACGTGGCGATCGAATACATCGATAAAGCGATGGCGAAAAATGATAAATCGGCTGATATTGCCTCGATCAAAATTTCAATTCTGCATAAACAGGGTGACACTGCATCTGCTCTAGCGATGCTCTCAGATCTGATTGAGCGTGAAGACGACGATTTGCACTTGTTGCTACTGCGCACCGAGATCAATGAGGAAATAAATGATTTGGCGGCTATGGAAGCAGACTATCGCACACTGATTGCCAATAATCGCAACGAGAAGGCCTTTTACCTGAAGCTGGCAAAATTACTCAATGACAGTCAGCGCATAGATGCCGCGGTGCAGGTGCTGGAGGATTATTTGCAGCGCAATAGCAGCGATACTGAAGTGCGCATGGTGATTGTCGATTTGCTCTCAAGTAAAGACATCATGGCAGGTGATGAATTACTCGATCACTATATCACCAGAGACTCGAAAAATGCTGACTTGCGCTTCTTTCGTATCGACAGATTGATGGCCAGGGGCAGCACCGCTGGAGCGCTTGTTGAGCTGGAAAAAATCATCAGTGATGAATTTGAAGATCAGCATCTGTTTCGCGCCAAAGCGTTTAAGGCTGATTTACAGCTGCGAAACGGACAGAAGGATAGGGCGCTGCAATTAGTTAACGAAGTGCTCAGTGTCGATAGGCACTTTGAACAGGCCCTTCTGGTGCGCGCCCGCTACCATCTCATAACTGAAGACATAGATGCGGTGGTTAGTGATCTGCGCACCGTGTTGCGCAACAACCCTGAGTCTGAACCCGCACTGGTGATGTTGGCCAATGCCTATTTGTCCTCGGGGTCTAGTCAGTTGGCGGACGACACCTTCCGCAAGGTATTAGATATCAATCCGGGCAATGTTCAGGCAGCGGTGCCGGTTATTCAAAGTCTTCTGGAAAAAAAGGACGTAGACCGTTCTGAAAGGCTGCTCGAAAATGCTCTGCTACGTTCTCCGGACAACGATATTTTGCTATCGATTCTGGCGCAAATTAAATTGTCGAAACAGGATTTTGAAGGCTCGCAAAAAATCGTATCGCGAATCGATAAGATCGGCCGCAATCCCGCTTTTAGTCATTATCTGTCGGGACGCTCGCTGCAGGCTCAGGGGGACTACAAGGCGGCAGTTGAGCGCTATCAGCAGGCCCTTGCGATCAACTCTGACTTGGGTCGCGCACTTGAGGGGCTCACTACCTGCTATCTTCGTCTTGGCCAGGTGGAAAAATTGCTCGATTACCTCAAAGGCTTTAGATCGGATAATCCGAGCAATATGATGGCTCTATCGATTATGGCGTCGGTTTACAGTAAGCGCGGCGATCGAGACACTGCTGTGCAGTTTTTGGAGCAAGGGCTGAAGCAGGATGCTATGTGGATCAATGGCTACACGGCGCTGGCCTCCAATTATCGGGCCGCAGGTGATCCTGAAGCGGCGATGGCAAGCCTTGAGCGTGGTCTCAAGGCGGTGCCCGAGAGTAACCTGTTAATGATATTACTGGCCTCGGCTCATGAGAAGCTCGACAACAAAGACCGGGCAGTTCAGCTCTACGAAAAAGTGCTCAAGACCAACCCCGATCACCAGGCAGTGATAAATAATCTTGCCAGTTTACTCACTGATGAATATGGATCTGCTAAAAATATCAGTCGCGCGGTAAAGCTTACAGAACGCTTTGCCGATTCAGAGCAACCTTACTTCGTTGATACCTATGCTTGGGCACTGATTAAATCTGGGTTACCTGAAGTGGCCGAGCCACTGTTAGCAAAAGTAACCAAGATGGCGCCATCAATTGCGATTTTTCACTATCACCGCGGCGTCGGATTGAGTCTTTTGGGGCGTGGTGACGAAGCGAAAAAATCGCTGCTACGGGCGAGAGATTTGGCGTTATCTGACGCTTCGCTGCAGACTCAAATATCCGTCGCACTGAGTGATTTGTAGGGGGCAAAAGTAATAGCAGCATCTTTGGAGGTTACTGCTAAACCGTCTGAAGTGAATTTATAAGTGAATAGAATTGGGTTGTTTGTTTTATAAATAAGCACTATATTCAGGCGAGGCTATGGAATAGCCAAAGTCAATTACGCAGGGACGTGAAGACAAGGAATGAAAACATGCACGTTCTCATAGTTGATGACCACGCGTTCGTTTGCGTTGGATTAAAGGCGACACTGCTCGACGAATATAAAGGCATTGACGTCACCACCACAGATCACGGCGATACAGCGCTTACTATTCTCGCTCGGGATGAAATCGATCTAGTTATAGTCGATTTGTTTATGCCGGGCGCAGGTGGTGGGTTTAACTTTATCGCGATGCTCTGCGAAAGTTATCCCAACCTTCCTGTGATTGTTCTTTCCGCTTCTGAAAATCCCGCCCATATCCGTAAATGCTTGGATTTTGGTGCCATTGGATTTGTCACAAAATCTGCTCCTAAAGACGCATTGTTTGAGGCCATTTCACGCGCCTTAAAAGGCGAAAAGTATGTCCCGAATTCCCTCCGTGAAGCCATGCCTGATGTGGCCAAAGTCATAGATGAAGTCGATTCGGGAGCCAGTGCGGATATTATCTCAGGGCTGATGACCAAGCGGCAGATGGATATCTTGCGCCACATAACTCAGGGCCGCTCAAACAAACAGATCGCCCGAGATTTGGACCTGTCTGAAAATACGGTGAAGGTTCATGTTAGCGCTATGCTGCGCGCCCTGGGTTTAGCTAATCGTACGCAGGCAGGTATTTTGGGTCAAAAACTGGGCCTCGATGAAGGCGCGGAAGCCAGTAATTAGGGAATATTAAAATCAAAGGAGGCTTTTTGTGGTGATTGCTGTGATAGACATTAAAAGACCGGCATATTTGTTGCTGTTGTTAGTGTCGAGCTCGATTAACGCTGCTGATCTATGGTTAGACGATGCATCATCGACCTCAAGTCCGGCGGTGCTCACAGAGACTGATATTCTAGTCGATATCCCAATTGTTCAGGTTGCTACCCATATGGATCAAACACTGGCGCAGACCCCTGCGTCGGTCACCATTATCGATCGTCAGACTATTCAGGCCTCGGCGGCAGTGGGCGTTATAGATCTATTTAGGTTGGTACCTGGCTTTCAGACGTACTTCGTCGACGGCAGTAGAATGGGGACCACTTATCATGCACTGGGTGATGAGTATCCGCGTCGACTTGAGGTTAAAATCGATGGGCGGTCGGTGTATGAATCGCTGTTTTCGGCTGTAGATTGGTCATCTATAGGTGTGACTTTAGATGACATCGAGTATATTGAAATTGTCCGTGGTGCCAACGCCTCGGCTGACGGCAGTAACGCATTTCTGGCATCGATAAATATTGTCACTAAATCACCGTTGGTCGATAGTGGCTGGAGCCTAAACTCACAGTTAGGCAGTGGTGATATCCGCAACGCAAACCTTGCCTACGCTGGCGATCTTGGTTCGATCAGTCATCGCACCACTCTAAGTTTCCGCAGCAATGATGGTTTTGACGATAGTTCTTTCCAAGGGCAGCAGCTCAAAATTAATGATAGCTCCGACAATATTAGCGCCACCTTTAGAGGTTTGTGGACGCCTAACGCGAGAGACAGTCTTGAGTTCCAAGCTGGCATCAGTGAAAGCAATCTAGGTATAGGCGAACGGGAATATATCGAGCGCACTCTCTCCTATCAATATCAATATGTAAATTGGAGTCGTTTGATGGTCAGCGGCGGCAAATTGCAGATGCTTCTCTATCACAATGATATGGATGCCAGTGACCAGATAACGCCGCTCTTTTTATCTCAGGCTCTGGGAGTGTCCGATAACTCGCCTGGCTGGCCGCTTCCGGGATTGCCAGACAAGCTGGTAATCGATGCGTACGATCGCGCCGAGTCAGAGCGCTGGGATCTCGAGCTGCGCAGCATAGTGAATCCCCGGGATAATCTGCGCGCTGTGACCGGTATTGCAGTGCGTTACGACAGAGTTAAAGGTCAGGAGCTGTTTGATCGGCCCGACTCACTCAGCGAAACTTCACAACGTGCTTACACTAACCTTGAGTGGACCAGTTCCAATGGGCTGATTCTCAACGGCGGTTTGATCCTTGAGAAAAAAAATAATGCTGCCAGTTATTTTTCCTATCGTTTGGCGAGCAATTATCAATTACATCCTGAGCATATAATTAGGCTAGCACTTAATCGTAGTTTTAGATCGCCGACGCTTTTGGAAAGTCAGCAGAAGCAGGTAGTTCGTTACAATGACAATATTATTCTTGATGCCAGTGTAATTTCAGATGCGGATATTAATAATGAGCGGCTTAGAAGTATGGAGCTCGGCTACCTTGGCTATCTATTCGACCGCAGGTTACGTTTTGATGTCAGGCTCTTTCGTGAACAATTAACTGACGTGATTAATGAACGTCGCTCCGGTTTTCCGGATCTGGATAATTTTGTCAATATTCGGGACAACACGGACAATTTCAATGTCGATGGCTTTGAAATTCAAACTCAGTACAAACCCAATAGTCAGGTCTTGTTGCGTGCTCACTATAGCTACTCAGACATCAGTGGCGAGACGATTTACACGTCACCGCCAGCCCTTGAGGTTCGCGATCTCGGATGGCATAGCCTCAAGCATGGTGCAGGTCTGCTCGCTAGCTATGGCTTTGATAACGGCGTCACACTGAGTTCAATGGCCTCTTACAGTTCGGCAACAAAACATTATCGTGGCACTGCTGCCGAAAATTATACGCGCATCGATCTTAAAGCCAGTAAGCGTTGGGCTATTAACAAGGCAAATATTGATCTGTCATTGACCGTCCAAAATGCCGGTGATCCCTATAGCGAGTTTTATTTTTATCATCAATTTAAAACTCAATATGTTTTGGGATTGAAAGTTTTAATGCCCTAGGCATTCCCGAGGGGGCTGTTGCCATTGAATTGGGATAGCGGAAATATCAGATGAATTATTGAGTCATATATGAGACGTACCCTGTCACAAAATACAGTATATCGTCGAGATCGACCCAACTCAGGGTGGTCGGTGTGTATACTTTTTGCCGTGATAATGCTGTTTGGTGCTAGGGTTTCAGCTGATCAGATCGACCTGTTATTCTTGGTTACCAAGCCGACAAAGGACTACTTGAACATAATGACAACTGTTCAAGATGAGCTAAATAAAACATATCCTGATAAATATAAGTATACCGTTGAGTTCGTTTCGGAGCGTCCAGCCACTCAAAACACTGCTTTTCAGACAACGGCTAATGCTGATCTAATTGTGACTGTGGGCACAGCTGCTGCGGATAGTGCCTATGGAGAGAGGGCGCTCGAATCCAAATCAATTGAATCCAAAACCCTGCAACTAAGGGCCCTTCAAGCAAACTCTTCTGAACTAAGTGCTTTAGAAGCAAAAGCTCAGCAGAACAAAATCAGAGCGCCGATTGTGAGTGTCCTGATAACAGACAGCGCTTTTGCCGCTCTCTCGAGGAAGCATTTTGGCTCTGTGAATCGGGCCTTTGCTCACCAGGTGTCAGCAATCTCGATTGATCAGCCCACTAGCCGCAGTATTCGCCTGGCAAAATTACTTTTGCCGAAGGCGAAGAAAGCCGGGGTGATGCTGGGGTATTCTTCAGCTGCGAAGCAACAGGAGCTGGCTGAGAGTATTAGTGATCTGGGCATGACATCAGAATTTGTCACAATTGGTACCAAAGATAACCCGATTACTAAAATCGATCCGGTGATAGGTGAGGCTGATGTATTTATTCCCGTGCCCGACAGTCGTCTAATTAATATTGCAACGGCGAGGTGGATATTGCGCCTCAGCTATAGGCACAAGGTGCCAGTTGTCGCGTTTTCACGGACTTATGTGGAGGCCGGAGCCCTTGCCGCGATCTATTCATCGCCGCAAAACGTGGCGCTGCAGACTGTCGAGTGGATTGCTGACGCAGACTTGGATGGCGGTGATCAGGGGCAGGCTTATCCGCCTAAATATTTTTCGATGCACTTCAATTATTCGGTAGCTGCAAGTCTCGATGTAGTGATAAAGGATGAGCATTTTTACCGTGACAAGTTGCACGGCGGGAATAGGTAGATGGCAGCTAAACAACAGTTTTCAAGTATCCATTCGCGGCTATTAATCACATCGCTGTTGCCCCTGACATTGCTTTGCATAGTGTTGGCGAGCTATATGATCTCCAGTCAGCGCGCCGTGTTATTGGCTAATCTTCACAACACAGGTTCTATAGCAGCGCAGCAGATTTCATCTAATGCGGAATTCGCGGTGTATTCCAACAACCGGAAAATGCTAAGGGATCTGGGTGAGTCGGTGCTCGATATTCCGGCGGTGAATGGTCTGTTGTTCTTCAACGCTAGTCAAAATACCAGTGTCTCTATAGGCGAACTGGATCCAGATATGATCGTTAGCCCCCAGAAATATGAATTTGCTAAGCCGGTCTACAGAGATCACAACTGGTATTTTTACTCGCGCGTGATATTGACGCCACCAGCCCTTGAAGATTACGACGAGGGTCAGCAACCGGCTCCCGATGTTTTAGGCTGGGTGGTTGTTTCACTGACCGATGAAATACTCGAAGAACAGTATCGCGAAGGTATCTTTGCCATTGTGCTGGTCTCCACTCTAGGTTTGCTCATGGCTGCTTGGTTATCCATGCGAATCGGGCGAAGCATTTCTCATCCGGTGGAATTGCTAACCGGCGTTGTTGAGTCCATGGAGGCGGGGAGTCTCAATAACCTAGCGGTGGAGGCTGGGCCTGTGGAAGTGCGCAAACTGGCCTCAGGTATCAATCAGTTGGCGACCACTGTCAGGCAGTCTAATGTACGCATGCAAAGTGAGGTGGCTCGCGCAACGGCACAGCTGCAGATAACATTGATTGAACTGGAAGAGGCAATGGAGGCTCAGGATCAGTTTCTCGCCAGAATGAGCCATGAACTGCGAACTCCATTGACCGCTGTAATTGGCTTTTCTAAGTTGCTCTCGATCGAGACCGATGCGCAGAAACGCGATGAGAATCTGCGCATTATTAATATGTCATCGAACATGCTGCTGACAATGATTGACGATATTCTCGAGTTTTCGAAAGCGCGTGCTGGCGGCTTTGCCCTGGAAAAAGTGTCCTTCTATATCGAATCTTGGATCACCGACCTGATGTCAATTCAGCGCCAGCGAGCAGAAGAAAAGGGGCTGACTCTGAGTTACACCATTGATAAGACGGTCCCTCAGGCACTGGTGGGTGATCCTGTTAGGTTTACTCAGGTAATCAGTAATCTGTTAAGCAATGCCATAAAATTTACTGACGCAGGCTCTATAAATGTCGCTATTCGCTGCCTCAGTAACCGTGACGGCAAGGTGACCTTATACTGCTCAGTTGCCGACACAGGTAAGGGAATTGAGGAGGCTAAGATCCCAACACTATTCGATCCATTTTCTCAGGAGGATACTTCAATAAATCGACGCTTTGGCGGCGCTGGGCTCGGCCTCTCGATTTGCAAAAACCTCGTTCAGGTTATGGGTGGGCGGATACAGGTTCGCAGCAAAGTCGGTCAAGGCTCGACTTTTTCATTTACCTGCCAGCTATCTCTAAGCACCGCGCCAAACGCCGAGGCCCTGATTGGCGCATCCCGAGACATTGTCCCTGCTGAAAATGTGTTGGCCGGAATGACCATTTTGGTTGCTGAGGACAATGCGTTTAATCAGAAGCTGATCGTTGGATTACTCAAAGGCTATGGCGCTAGCTGCTTGACTGCTAACAATGGTCAAGAGGCGATTGAGATCGCCAGTGAGTTACATGTGGATGCAATTCTAATGGATATCCATATGCCAATTGTGGATGGTGTCATCGCCAGTGAAACGATTATTCAGCAGTCTGGTGAGAGTCCGCCGATTATAGCGTTGACTGCAGATGTCACAATGGTGGAGCAAGAGCGCATCATTAAGGCTGGCGCGGCAATGCTGCTACTGAAACCGGTCAATGAGAGCGAATTGATCAATAGCCTGAATCAGGTTATCACCAATTCTAAAGATAGCGCAGTGCCCAAAGGAGCGGGGCTGCTGTCTACAGTGGTTCCAGTAGAGGAGCTCAAACAGGCGCTCTACCAAAGTCTCGACAAGCTCGACGAGCAGTTGCGAAATAATGAAAATGGTAGCTTGCGTGAAATAGTTCATGACCTGATGGGTCTCTCCGGCCTATACGGTATGACCGAACTGCGGGAGATGGTGCTGGCCTTTAGGGCAGACTATAGTTCTCTCAATGCCGAGAAAAACCTTTTGCGGGTCAAGCAAATACGTCAGCATATTAATGATTTTCTCGCCTCTTAGACTATCGCCGTCTAATCCTTCAGGGCCAAAACTAATCCTTTAGTATTAGTTCGTCAGTGTGATTTTCTTTTATAAAACTCAGGCCTATTATAGAACCCTGTATTGGCTCCCTAGCATGATGCGTACAAAGGGATGGTAGTGGTGAATAGATTACAGTCCTACACTGCTTTTTATACAGACGGCGCTAATAAGCAGGATGCTTGAGGCATAGCTGACAGGGAGTTGGCTAGAAAGGAAACAGGCCAAATTAGCAATAGCCGTTTTGTCACTACCGATTTTGTGTAAGTACATGGCGACTAGGAGGTCGTGCACCAAGGATGGTGCGAGTCAATATTTATTATACAGACGGCGCTGATAAGCAGGACGCTTGAGGCACAGCTGACAGGGAGTTGGCTGGTTAGGGAAACAGGTCAAATTAGCACTAGCCGTTTTGGCACCGCCGATATTGATGGATGCATCGGAACATGGACGTTCTGCATCAAGGATGGTGAAAGTAAGTATCTGTTAACATCATTGGTACCTCCCTTAAAACCCAGACGTGGCACTTGCCAAGTCTGGGTTTTTTTCGTCGTCGAATTTCTTTTACTCCATAGCCTATAAGACATAGACTGGCCACTTATTAACTTGATAGCAAAATCTCTATGTCTCGAAAAGAAAAACCGACCGATCCCTATGCTAGTCGTGAAGCATCCAAGTACCAAAGGCCTGTGCCGAGCCGAGAGTTTGTTCTCGACTATCTTCGGGAAAGTGTTGGGCCATTGACTCACGAGGAAGTCTGTGTGGGTTTGCAGTTGGTTGATGACGAGCAGATTGAAGCTATGCGTCGGCGTCTTCGGGCTATGGAGCGAGATGGTCAGATTGCTCGCAATCGAGCTGATGGCTACGGTACTTTGGATAAGTTAAATTTGGTCAAAGGCCGCGTTATAGGTCATCCAGAAGGCTATGGTTTTGTCTCACCACTGGAAGCGAGTGAGCAAGACATCTATCTCTCTAGCCGCCAGATGCGTCGCGTCTTTGACGGCGATATTGTTTTGGTAAGAATTGCCGGCCGCGATCGCCGCGGACGTCCTGAGGGCACGTTGGTGGATGTCGTGGAGCGCAAGACCACAGAGTTGGTCGGACGTTACTTCTGTGAGAGCGGTATTCACTTTGTACGTCCCGATAATCCGCGCATCAGTCAGGACATACTGATTGCCGCCGACCGGCTTAATGGCGCTGCGCCGGGTCAGATCGTATTGGTTGGCATCACTGATGCCCCGTCGCGCAACAGTCCCCCCAGTGGCCACATCGCTGAAGTATTGGGCGACCACTTAGATCCCGGCCTAGAGATTGAGGTCTCAATTCGCAACTATGGCATTCCTCATCAGTGGAATGATGCAGTTCAAGCAGAAACCGATGCCATACCGGACCATGTTACAGATAAAGAATTTCGTGTTGATCTGCGCGCGCTGCCACTGGTTACTATTGATGGCGAAGATGCTCGGGATTTTGATGATGCGGTTTACTGCCAGCCCAAGGTGCGGGGTGGCTGGAAATTAATTGTTGCCATCGCCGATGTATCACATTATGTAAAACCTGGTAGTGCTTTAGATATTCAAGCATTTGAACGGGGTAACTCGGTCTATTTCCCCAACCATGTTGTGCCCATGTTGCCGGAGAAACTGTCCAACGGTCTCTGTTCACTGAACCCCCATGAAGATCGTCTGTGCATGGTCTGCGAGATGCAGATCAGTCGTGAAGGGGACGTTACCAAATACCAGTTTTACGAAGCGGTGATGTATTCTCATGCGCGCATGACCTACACTCAGGTGGCTCAGATTATTGAAGAGCGGGGCTCCGCCGAAGACGTTAATATCCGCGATCGATTTGCCAGCATTCTGCCGCAGATCGATTCGCTGCATGACCTCTATCGCGTGCTGCACAAACGTCGCAGTGAGCGCGGTGCCATTGACTTCGATACTCAGGAAACTCGCATCCTGTTTGATAGTCAGCGCAAGATAAGTCAAATTATTCCAGTTAAACGCACCGAGGCACACCGCTTGATTGAAGAGTGCATGTTGGCCGCCAACGTCTGCACTGCGCAATTTCTTGAAAAATCTAAGCTACCGGCACTCTATCGGGTTCACGAAGGGCCTAGCGAAGACCGTCTCTCCTCAGTACGCGACTTTCTCGGTGAACTTGGAATGGGCTTGGGTGGCGGCGACGACCCACAGCCAGAGGACTATCAGCGCGTTTTGAGGTCGGCCAAAAATCGTGATGATGCTTCGGTTATTCAATCAGTGCTGCTGCGATCCATGAGTCAGGCAGTTTATCAGGCTGAGAATCTTGGCCATTTTGGGCTCGCCTTTGAGGGTTACACCCACTTCACCTCGCCGATTCGCCGCTATGCCGATCTGTTGGTTCATCGCGCTCTTCGCAGTCTGATTCGGAGCAGTAAAAAAGTCTCTGGTGTAGTGCGGGTTGATGGTGCTAGAGAGATTGCCAAAACTGATATTTATCCCTACGAGCTGCCTCGTCTCGATGAAACTGGAGCACATCTCTCAGTCACTGAGCGCCGCGCTGATGAAGCGACTCGCGATGTGGTCAACTGGCTAAAGTGTGAGTATTTAGTTGATCGAGTCGGTCAAGAATACTCTGGTGTAGTCACTGCTGTGACCGGGTTTGGTCTGTTTGTTATGCTCGACGAGCTCTATGTCGAGGGGCTGATTCATGTCACCGGTCTGCCGAAAGATTATTACAACCATGAAGCTGCTCAGCATCGTATGGTTGGCGAGCGCACCGGTCGTGTATTCCGGCTCGGTGACAAACTCAGAGTGAAGGTGGTTCGGGTCAATCTCGATGAGCGGAAAATTGATTTCGAATTGGCAGGGGAGGAGAATTCCGCCAACCATCCAGGGGCTAGGCGGCCAGCTGGAAAATTTGCCGGAAAAGCTGCAGGCAAGGTACGTGAGCAAGATTCCAAAACCGGCTCCAAAGGAAAAAAGAAACGTGGGGCTGGTGCTCGATCTGGTGGCAAAGGTTCAGCACCTGGCTCGAAGCGCCGTCGCAATGCGCCTAAAGCGGGTACCGCGGCCAAGAAAAAGCCTAAAAGCTGATTCGGCTTTTAGGCTTAAAGTAGCGGTTCTAGATAGCTGGTCTAAAGAGCCCGACTAAAGAGCCCGACTAAAAAGTTATTTTAAATGGTTGGGTAACACGCGATTGAGTACCTCGGCGATATAGCTGAGAAATAGTGTACCCATGCTGCTCTTATAAAAGTTGGGGTCGCGATTGCCCACCGCCAAAATGCCGTAGAGGCTATCATAACGCAAAGGTACCGCGGCCACTGATCCTACCTGACGGCCACGTTCACCAAACAAAAACATCATTTCGTCTTCGCGGAGAATGCCGCAGACCGCACGATTGGCGCCGATCAAAGTACCAACGCGCTCATTGGCTTTTTCTGTGCTGGCAATGCGTGCCATAGTGCGGGGCAGCTTCTTCTCATCGCCGAATAGAGTTAGGCTATAAAATTCGATTCCGTAATCTTTACCGAGACTGTCATAGACTGCTTCGATCAACGCACTCAGGGTTTTGGCCTCTAGCAGGTTGAGTACCAGACGTTTGGATTTTTCAAACAGCAGATCATTTTCCTTGGCGGTCTGCAGCATATTATCCAATCGCGAACGCATCTCTTTGTTGCGATTGCGCATTACACCAACCTGACGCTCAACTAAGGAAACTGCCTTACCGCTATTGTGAGGCAGAACCATAGTTTCGAGAATATCGGTATTTTTGTCCAAAAAGTCCGGATTATTGCGAAGGAATTCGCGCACTACTTTTTCGATTGGGTCGGCTTCGGTTTCTACGTCTTTACTCATATTCTTATACGTCCGTGAAAAACTGTCTTCGCTGGTCCGCTCATTATCAGTGGATGGCCGGCACCTTGCCAGTCTATTTTCAGAGATCCTCTTGTTAGGTGCACTGTGACTGGTGAGTCGACTAGCTCTTGCTGAATGGATGCAACTGCTGCTGCGCAGGCGCCAGAACCACAGGCTTCGGTTTCGCCAGCGCCGCGTTCGAACACTCTAAGCTTAATCTCAGTGCGATTGATAATCTGCATAAAGCCAACATTTACACGATTGGGAAAACGTTCGTGGGTCTCAAGCGCTGCACCCAATTCCGCCACCGGTGCTGTGTCTACATCAGTTACTGTTAGCACCGCATGGGGGTTGCCCATAGAGACCGCAGCAATAGACTGAACCTGTCCATTAATGTCAATATCGTAGAGCAGGGCGGGTTCGTCGGCCTGAAAGGGAATCGCCGGAGGATCCAGCTCTGGGGCACCCATATCCACGGCAACCAGGTTCTTATTGATCAGATTCAGTGTCATTACACGATTTGAGGTCTGCACCCGAATCGACTTTTTGCCGGTCAGCTGACGATCGTGGACAAAGCGTGCCAGACACCGAGCTCCATTGGCACATTGCTCAACTTCCGCGCCGTCGCAGTTAAAGATACGGTAGTCAAAATCAATATCCGCAGCAGAGGGCGGTTCGACAATTAATACTTGATCGCAGCCGATACCGGTCTTGCGATCGGCCAGGCGTCGCACCATAGAGGCAGTTATGCGGACATTCTGGGTGACAGCATCTATGACGACAAAATCGTTGCCGAGACCGTGCATTTTGGTGAATTTCATTAACATCAGCGTTATCTCACTGCCGCGGGCAGCAAACTTTCGCCGCTGAGGAGATCTTCGATAGTTTCTCGTCGTCTGACCAAATGTACCTGGTCGCCATCGACCATGACCTCTGGCGCCCGCGGGCGACTGTTGTAATTTGAGCTCATTACGAAACCGTAGGCACCAGCTGACATCAGGCACAGATAATCGCCGGCGCAGATCGCCAGAGATCGGTTTTTAGCGAGAAAATCACCGGTCTCACAGACAGGGCCGACCACATCGTAAACGGCGCTCTCGGCTACAGCACTCCCAGAGTTGCCGGCTGAAATTGGTTGGATATCCATCCACGCCTGATACAGCGCAGGCCGAATCATATCGTTCATGGCTGCGTCGACAATGGCAAAATTCTTCTCACCGTTGCTTTTCAAATACTGCACCTGAGTCAACATGACTCCAGCATTGGCTGTAATCGACCGGCCTGGTTCTAACACTAGGATCTCGTTGCGATCCGCCAAGAGGGGCAAAATTGCTGACATATAGCTCTGGGGCGAAGGGGGCTCTTCATTTTCATAGCGCACGCCAAGACCACCGCCAATATCAATATGTTGCAGTGTTATACCCAGCCCTGCCAATTCGTCCACCAGCGCGAGCAAGCGTTCCAGTGCAGCCACAAAGGGCGCTATGTCCACCAACTGTGAGCCTATATGGCAGTCTACGCCGATGACCTTAATATGTGCCATCTGGGCAGCGTGCTGATAGACCTGAGCGGCAAGATTGATATCTACACCAAACTTATTTTCTTTCAGGCCTGTCGATATATAGGGGTGGGTCTGGGCATCCACATCTGGATTTACCCGCAGAGACACTGCCGCAATGGCGCCACAGCTGGCTGCAGTGCGGTTGAGTAGTTCAAGCTCAGCTTCGGATTCGACATTAAAGCAGTGAATGCCTAGTTCTAGGGCACGCTGCATCTCACTGGCAGTCTTGGCGACACCAGAAAAAACCACTTTAGCTGGATCACCGCCGGCGCGCAGCACTCGCTCAAGTTCGCCAATAGAGACGATATCGAAGCCCGCGCCCAGTTCGGCGAGGGTTTGCAGCACGGCAATATTGGAATTGGCCTTTACCGCGTAGCAAATTAGATGCTCTTTGTCGGCCAGTGCCGATTGATAGGCGAGAAAATTATTACTGAGAGCGGCTTTGCTATAGACGTAGCAAGGTGTGCCGAACTGGCTGGCAATAGCAGAGAGCGGCGTACTCTCAATAAACAGGTTCCCATCCTGGGAGCTAACGGCATGATGCATAATTGTTTAGTCTTTATTCTGATTGGCTAGTGTTTGATCGCTTCGTATTGAAGAGCTAGATGCCTGATAGGTGGTCGCTATATCGTCTGGAAGATATAGATCGCCCTTGTTGCCGCAGCCGGAGATAATTGTGGCGACAAAAAAGACGCCAGCAGATCGCCGCGCGGCATCTCTATTGATCCGCGTTAGATTGCTAAATAAATGCGCAAGTAAATAACGATACATAGTTTATAATTCCTGCCGTCGACGAGACTGTATTACTATCTGACATATGACCCTCAGTATAGCGGCAGTGGCCGACGACACTCAAACAAATATGCGGCGCGAGCCCAATCTATCACTCACTTGGCTCTGACCAAGTACTGGATCTAATAAATGAATGAAGCGCAGTTTAATCAGTTGGCAGACGAGCTGATGTTTTCCATCGAAGAGAGCATTGATGACAGCGGTGCAAATATAGATTACGAGAACAGTGCCGGCATGCTCACAATCACCTGCGAAACCAATGGTACGCAGATTATTCTGTCACGACAGGCGGCTGTAGGTGAGATTTGGCTGGCGGCGAAATCCGGTGGTTTTCACTTTAAGCTGGAAGAGGGCATTTGGCGCAATACAGTCAGCGGCGAGCCGCTGATTGATATGCTCAGTCAAGCCTGCCTGGCTCAGTCAGGGGAAGCTGTCGGGTTCGACTTCTAAGTATAAAAAAGCATCCTAGGTATAAAAAAGCATTCTAGGTGCCAGTCATGACTCTTCTTAACGTTCGTCGAGCCGCGCCTTGGCGCGACGAGCCGCAGCCACAACCTGAGCAGGTGCTGTGCCGCCAAGGTGATCGCGGGCCGCAACAGAGCCCTCTAGGGTCAGAACCTCAAACACATCGGCACTGATCTCAGTGGAAAACTGTTGCAGCTCCTCCAGTGACATTTCCGAGAGATCCTTATTTTCAGCTAGCCCATAGGCGACAGATTTGCCGACAATCTCGTGGGAGTCTCTAAAGGCAATACCTTTGCGAACCAGATAATCGGCTAGATCAGTGGCTGTTGAAAAACCGCGGCGGGCCGCTTCATACATCATATCTTCACGGGATTCGATGGCCGGAATCATATCGGCAAATGCACGCAGGCAGTCGCGCACTGTATCCACGGTATCAAACAACGGTTCTTTATCTTCTTGATTGTCTTTGTTGTAGGCCAGTGGCTGGCTTTTCATCAGAGTTAGCAGAGAGATTAAGTGGCCATTGACCCTGCCAGTTTTGCCACGTACCAATTCGGGCACGTCGGGATTTTTCTTCTGCGGCATAATTGACGAGCCAGTGCAGAAGCGGTCAGGCAGATAGATAAACTGGAATTGCGCCGAGGTCCAGAGCACTAACTCTTCAGACATACGTGACATATGAGTCATCAGAATACTGGCAAAGGCGCAGAATTCGATGGCAAAGTCTCGATCGCTGACAGAGTCGAGAGAGTTCTCGGTGGGCTTGTCAAACGCCAGCGCCTGAGCGGTAAACTGTCGGTCGATAGGATAGGTTGTTCCCGCTAGGGCTGCAGCACCCAGCGGACTTTGATTGAGTCGTGTGCGGCAATCTTGCAGGCGACTGTAATCGCGTTCGAGCATTTCATTCCAGGCCAATAAATGGTGACCAAAGGTTACTGGCTGGGCGGTTTGCAAATGGGTGAAGCCGGGCATGATTGTGTTGGCTTCACGCTCCGCCAGGCCGATTAAGCCATCCTGTAAGCGGGTCAAGATCGGCGCTATGTGATCGATCTGGTCACGCAGCCAAAGGCGAATATCGGTTGCCACCTGATCGTTGCGCGAGCGGCCGGTGTGTAATTTCTTGCCGACAATGCCGATTTTAGCGGTGAGAGCCGCTTCGATGTTCATATGCACATCTTCTAGATCCACCGACCAGGGAAATTCACCGGCCTCGATCTGAGCTTCAATTTCCTGCAGTCCGAGCAGAATCTGATCGCGCTCGTCTTCGGTTAACACGCCGGCTTTGCAGAGCATGTTGGCGTGGGCCACAGAACCTTGGATATCTTGGCGATAGAGGCGCTGATCAAAATTCACCGAGGCGGTAAAGCGGGCGACAAAATCATCCACCGGCTCGTTAAAGCGGCCACCCCACGCTTGATTAGTTTGTGTGGCTGCGGCGTTCTTGGTCTCGCTGTTTTCGTTATTACTCATCGACTTGTTTGCTCAGTGGTTATATCGCGACTAGGATTATAGCTAATCACAGGGATGAGCAATAACTCGAATGAGTGATTCAGGGGAAAATCAGACTCAAATAGGCAATTATTTTATTCCTGACCTCTGTCGCGGGCAGGGTTTGTTGGGAATATTTGTGATTGCGGCCCTGTCGGCGTTGCTAATGGCACTTGTCAATAATGGTATTGGCGACTTCGATTTTCTCTGGCTGGGCAAAATTACGCTGTTCGTATGCTGGATTGCCTTAATCAGCGCCCTGTTTCTATGTGCTGCGCGCACCTATTTAACGCGTCTTAGCCTGCCTCACGCAGCGCTCATCAATTACCTTTTGGTTCTATTGGCCGCAGCTATCTGTGCCGTCGCCGCAGAATACTGGAACAAGTACTCTGTCGGCGGGATTTGGCAGGTAGATCCGCTCTCAATTCTGAATACTGTGCTCATCGCGGCGATTCCCGCTGGCGTAATTTTGCGACTTTACTATCTGCAGCAGCGCCTGCACCAACAGCAGAGTGCCGGTCTCGAAGCGCGGTTGGCGGCATTGCAAGCTACCATTCGGCCACACTTTATATTCAATTGCATGAACAGTCTCGCGACGCTTATCCGAATCGACGCGGACAAGGCAGAAAAAACCGTTGAGAATCTCTGCGATCTTTTTCGCTATGCCCTAAAAGATAGTGCCTCAGTGACTTTGCAAGAAGAAGTGGATGCCTGTCAGGGCTACCTGGAAATCGAAAAGCTACGCCTCGATGAACGCCTTGAGTACAGTTGGGATATTAAAATCGACCTCAATACAGTTCGTGTTCCCCCTTTGATCTTGCAACCATTAATTGAAAACGCGGTTTTCCATGGCGTGCAACCTGCGATTAAGGGAGGCTCAATTTACATCACTATTTACCGCTGTGGCGCTTGGCTGATTATAGATCTGGTTAACAGTCTCCCAAGGCCTGGCGATAATAAAGTCGCGCTATCTGGAATTACCTCTGGCTACCAATTAGCGCTTAATAATTTGCGCTGTCGACTCGATGCTTATTTTAGTGGCGGCGCCGAGTTACAGGAAACTGTATTCAAAAATCACTACCATACTAGGATCCTATTCAAACCATTGGAGGGTTAGAAATGATCAAGGTATTGATCGTAGATGATGAATCGCTGGCGCGGATCCGCCTGCAGCGTCTACTCGACAAAAAACCGGATATAGAAATTGTTGGAGAGGCGAGAAATGGCCTCGAAGCGGTGCGGATGGCGCATCAATATCTGCCGGGAATTGTGCTAATGGATGTGCGCATGCCGGAGATGGATGGCCTCGAGGCTGCGCGGCAAATTGCCAAAATGGTGCCGCCCCCGGCGGTTATTTTCTGCACTGCATTTGAAGACTTCGCGTTGCGCGCATTTGATGCCAAAGCCTTTGCCTACTTGCTTAAACCAATCAAATCCAGTGAGCTAGATGGAGCGCTGCAGCGCGCTGCCAGCGCAACCCGTGCGCAGCTCGATGGTCAAACCTCGAGTCACCGGCGACATCTTTGCAGTAGAACTCATAATGGTCTTGAGCTGGTCGCAGTGGAAAAAATTCGCCTTTTACAGGCCGATCAGAAATATGTCACTGCCTACACCGTCGAGGGTGAGAGCGTGCTTTCCGACACGCTTAAGGATATTGAAAAGGAATTCTCGCAGTTTTTTGTTCGCGTGCATCGCAGTGCCTTGGTTGCCCGCAATGCCATTGAAGGGTTGACCTATGCCGAGGGTCACCTGGCGGTAAAGCTCCGTGGCATAGCTATTCAGCCCATTGTCAGCCGTCGTCTGGAGTCGAAATTACGCCAATTATTGCCCCAGCTTTGAAGCTGCCCTAGAGCGGTGAAATTCAGCTGCCCAAGCGCAGCCAAATGATCGATAATGTCCGCCTAGTCAATCACAGCGAAGGAATTTCAGTGCCTCAGACGATCCGAATTGCGACGCGAAAGAGCCCCTTGGCACTTTGGCAGGCCGAGTTTGTAAAAGCCGAATTACTTAAACATCACCCACAGCTCGAGGTCCAGTTAGTGGCCATGACCACCCGCGGTGATGTGCTGCTGGATACGCCATTGGCAAAAGTCGGCGGCAAAGGTCTGTTTGTCAAAGAGCTCGAAGTGGCGATGCTGGAGAATCGCGCCGATATTGCTGTGCACTCGATGAAAGATGTGCCCATGGAATTTCCTCCGGGACTCGGTTTAACGGTTATCTGTGAGCGTGAAGACCCCCTGGACGCCTTTGTCTCTAATAGCTATACCAATCTTGCCGAGTTGCCTCCCGGATCTGTGGTGGGAACGTCCAGTCTTCGTCGTCAGTGCCAGATTCGTGCGACCTTTCCAGAATTGCAGATCAAAGATCTGCGCGGCAATGTGAATACGCGGTTGGCGAAGCTCGATTACGGTGATTATGACGCCATTATTCTCGCCAGTGCTGGACTAATGCGGTTGGGAATGGAGGCGAGAATTGCCTCCCGTCTGGAGCCTGAACTCTGCCTGCCTGCTGGCGGTCAGGGCGCTGTTGGGATCGAATGCCGGCTTGAAGACCAGGCCACTATCGATCTGTTACAACCCTTAGAGCACAGTCAGACACGTATTCGCGTCACCGCCGAGCGCGCCCTTAATCGACGCTTAGAAGGTGGCTGTCAGGTGCCTATTGCCTGTTACGCCGAGCTGGATGAACCTGGCGATTGTCTAACGTTGCGCGGTCTGGTCGGCAGTGTCGATGGCACACATATTCTGCAAGACCAGCTCTCAGCTCCGCTAGAGCAGGCAGAAAAATTGGGTATTGAACTGGCCGAGCGCTTGCTGGCCGCAGGTGCTGGTGAAATTCTCGCCGAGGTTTACGGGACAGGCTAATGGCGCAACGCATCCTAGTGATCAGACCCTCGCGACGGGCAGATCAATTTATTGCATTGCTAGAGCAGACAGGTGCTCAGGTATGTCAGACCCCGGTGATGTCCATTGAGCCAATAGTTGATGGCCAGTCGATTAAAAACCTAATTCTGGATGTGGATAATTTTGACAAGGCCATCTGTGTCAGCGGCAATGCTGCGGAGTTGACCATTGAGTGGCTGGACCGCTACTGGCCTATGCAGCCTGTGGGCATAGAGTTTTTTGCTGTCGGGCAGCAGACGGCGCAAATTCTTGCTGCTGCAGATATTGCTGCGCTGTCACCGAGCGGGCGACAAAATAGTGAAGCGCTCTTGGGCCTGGCTGAGTTGCAGGACTTGAGTGGTCAGCGGGTGGTTATTTTTCGCGGCCAGGGCGGTCGAGAAATTCTTGGTGATACTCTTGTTAAGCGCGGCGCTAGAGTTGATTACTGTGAACTCTATAAACGGGTAATCAACTCAGGGCAGGCATTGTTAGCGCGCCAGCAGTTGCCGCAGAGTGATTGTTTGGTAGCGCATAGCGGCGAATTGCTAGTGGCCTTGGGTGAACAGTTTGGAGAACTGGGCGCTGAAACGGCAGTTGTGGTTCCCAGTGAGCGCGTGGCAGAGATTGCCCGCGAATTAGGTTATAGGAATATTGTCAGTGCCGAAAATGCACTGCCGGAGTCGATGTTGGCCGCGGTGCAGAAGGCATTGTAATTTATTGCGTCAAAAGCCGCTGGCGAGCTATTCTTTGACTAATGAATAAATACATTTTGCGTTTTAATGATTATGAGATTGGCGTTAAATCGGCGTTAAATCGGCGTTAAAGAGACAGGCAATAAAAGAGGGAACATGGTGACTGAGAAAAAACCCGCTGCAGCTGCGGCCAGCGACAAGACAAACTCCGCGAAGACCGGTTCTTCGGGAGCCGATAAGCCCTCTGCCAAGAGCAAGGCCAAGGCCTCTCAAGCCCCTGTGAATAAATCCCCTAAAACCTCCTTCCCCTGGTTTAAAACTATTCTTTTAGTGTTGCTTATCAGCGCTCTGGCCGGGTCTTCTTGGTTTGGTTGGATGCAGTGGCAGCAGCGCTCGGTTTTAGCCGAGAGTCTGCAAAGCAATTTAATCGCTTTTGAAAACAATGTTAATAGACAGCAGCAAGCTATGATTCGCGCTAGCCAAGAGCAGTCGCAAACTATCAAAGCTTTACAGGACCAACTCTACTCACTGCGTCTGCTGACTAATCGTCAGGCTGAACAGATATTAACCCTGGGCACCGCGACTCGAGGTGATTGGCTGTTGGCTGAGGCTACCTATTTAGTTCGGTTAGCCAATCAACGCCTCCAGGTAGAACGCAGTATAGAAAATCCTCTGGCGATTTTAGAAAGCGTCGATAGTATTTTTATTCAGATCAATGATCCCGAATTGCTGGCGGTACGCAATGCCTTGGCGATTGATATTGCCGCTCTGCGGATGACTGAAATAGTCGATCGAGAAGGTATCTACCTAGAGTTGCAGGCGATTTCATCGGCCCTTGAAACATTGTCTATTCTTCAGCCCCATGCTGATACCGAGGCGACTCAACAGCCTCAGGCTATTCAACAGGCTCAGGCTATTCAACAGGCTCAGGCTATTCAACAGGCTCAGGCTGTACAAAATAGTCAGCAGGCGCCGGGCTCCTTGATCGAAACTCTTGAACGCTTCAGTGAAAAATTTGGCAACCTAATTGTTTTGCAAAAGCGCCAGCAACCAATTGAGCCTCTGCTCAGCCGCGCCGAACGTGCCATGGTGCGTCAGAATGTCTATCTGCTACTGGAGCAGGCGCAGAGTGCACTGCTTCGTGAAGAGCAAATAATCTATAGCAGCAGTCTCAATAAAACTGAGGCATTGTTGCGTCGTTACTTTCAGTTAAACAGTGAATCCGAAGCCTTGATCGCGAGGCTGCAAGCCCTTGCCGAACGCTCCGTGAGCCAGCAGCTTGTGGATATCTCTGGATCGCAGAATGCGATTCAAACAGCCCTGAATTTGCGTCATGGCAGCGCTGTTGACGAGGGAGCTGAACAGTGAGAAAGCTTTTATTATTGTTGGTGCTGGCCCTACTTATGGGCGCGCTGGCAGTCTGGGTGTTGCAGTTTGGCATTGGCTATGTGCTGTTAAGTTTTGCTGAGTTCACTATTGAGATGAGCGCCTGGACTGGGCTGCTTATCTATGTAGCCGCCACAGTGCTGCTGTTCTGGTTGCTGTTAACCTGGCGCTGGATCATGGGCGCTGGCGGCTTTAGGTCCTGGTGGCGCAATCGCCGCAGTGCACGCTATCAGAATCAGACTGCCGAGGGGCTATTATTATTTGCCGGTGACGATTGGCAGGAGGCAGCAAAGCTGCTGTCTCAGTCTGCGGACAAATCGTCTATGCCAGTGGTTAACTTGCTTTTCGCTGCCCGAGCGGCCGCAGACAATGAACAGTTTGATCAGGCTCGGCAGATTCTGCAGCGATTAAAAATGGCCTATCCAAAGAGCAGTTTTATGGCCGACAAGGCCCTGGCGGAAACCTACCTGCTGCAAGAACAGCCCGAGGAAGCGTTGAAAATTCTGCAGGGAGTCTATGCTGAAAATCCTCGTGACAAAGCTCTTTTACGACTCTTGGCCGATGCCCACTATCTGTCTCATGACTGGGCTGCTGTGCAAAAAATGTTGCGCGATCTGAAACGTTTTCACGCTGTCAGTGAGCAGGATTTGGCGAGTCTAGAACAGGACGTTTACTGCAATTTACTTGACAGCCTGGTGGTTGAGGGCAGCGATTCAGTTAGAGAAAAGCAAGCTCAGCTAGAGAATATCTGGTGCCTAATTCCCAGAAAGCAGCAGCGCGACCCATTGATTATCGCCAGCTACGCTGCCAGTCTAGGCAGGGTGCAGTTGGTGGAAAAACAGCAGGCGCTGGTGATCAAAGCGCTAAATCGACAGTGGCATCCACTGCTGGTCACGCAGTTCGGCGAACTCGAATCAGCGAACCCAGAAAAGCAGCTAATGGTAGCTGAAAAGTGGTTTGGGCAGCACAGTGAAGATGCTGACCTGCTATTGGCGTTAGGGCGGATCTGTCAGCGACTGCAGTTCTGGGGCAAGGCCAAAGACTATCTTACGGCCGCCGTTGCGTTACGCCCCTCGGTTCAGGCTTCGATCTATCTGGCGACTGTGCTGGAAAAGATCGGCGACCGCCAAGCCAGCGCCGAGGTCTATAAACAGGGCCTACTGTCCACACTCAAATCAGAGTAAGAGTAATTAGCGGTTAAGCCGCGGTTTGAAAGCTCCGCAGCAACTCTATCTCATCGGCCCAGATTGACGGATCTATGGTTTCCAGAACCAGTGGAATTCCGTCAAAGCGCTTGTCCTGCATAATAAATTGAAAGACATTTAGCCCCAGATTGCCGTGGCCAAGACTGTGGTGGCGATCGACTCGGCTGGCGTATTCAGAGCGTGAATCATTTAGATGCATGCCGCAGAGATAGTCAAAGCCGACTATGCGCTGAAAATCATCAAAGACTTTTTCACAGCCATCGGTACTGCGCATGTCGTAGCCTGCGGCAAAGGCGTGGCAGGTGTCATAGCAGATGCCGACGCGGCTTTTATCTTCGACACCATCGATCATTGCTGCCAGCTGTTCGAAACTGAACCCCAAATTACTGCCCTGGCCGGCAGTGTTCTCAATCACTGCGGTGACGCCGGAGGTCTGCTCCAATGCGAGATTGATCGACTCGGTAATTTTGGCAATGCACTGGTCTTCCGAGATTTTACGCAAATGACTGCCGGGATGAAAATTGAGATATTTGAGCCCCAGTTGCTCACAGCGATGCAGTTCATCGACAAAGGCTTCGCGAGATTTTTCCAGCCCCTCAGTTTCAGGGTGCCCAAGATTTATCAGGTAGCTATCGTGAGGCAGGATCTGCTCAGGTGAAAAATCATAGCGTTCACAGTTCGCTCTAAACTTCTCAATACTCTCTTGAGTGAGAGGCTTGGCCTGCCATTGGCGCTGATTTTTGGTGAAGAATGCAAAGGCCGTGGCACCTATTGCATGGGCATTCAGTGGCGCATTTTCGATGCCACCAGCGGCACTAACGTGGGCGCCAATATATTTCATAGGGATCCATTCTCGGGGGGATTAGGCTGCAGCTGTATCAGGCTGTAAATAATAAGGTAAAAAGGATTAATCTCCAATGGCCTTGATGGCTATCAATAGGCTCGCCGTCAAAATCTGCTAGTCTCTTGCTTAAATCAATAACCCTTTAGTGCCTATGATTGATTTTGAATGCACTCCTCAGGTAGCTCTCGAGTTTATGAACCGCGAACACCGCAAAGCGTTTGATGATGCCAATGCCTTAAAACGCCTGTTGGATAGTGCCTTGGCCCTACGGCTTTTCGGTGCCTCAGAATCTCAGGCGCTTGATGAGTTTGGTGATGAAATAGAGACGGAAATGGAAATCAAGACCAGCCAGCTCGACAGCGACGAAATAGAGCAGCTGATGCAGACCCTGCTGTCGGACACCGTTCGCCATTTTGAACTGGAAGAAGAGTCGATGGAGGAATATGGGTTTCCTGCTCGAGGGGAGCACAGTGAAGAGCATCGGCGAGTATTGCAGTGGATGAAGGATGAGCACAGTCTCTGGAGCAGAGATTGCAGTATTGAAACAATCAACCATCTCAGTATTTACGCAGCAGACAGATTTCCCAAGTGGCTGCTCAATCATATAGTCACCATGGATACGGTTATGGCCAGCTATATCCACCGTCATGGCGGTACGTCTCTTTAACCGCCGGTTGCTCTCAATAAAACTTACTCTAGACAGCGTTCCCTTTAAATACGATTTCTTTTTAGATCTCGAATTAAAAACCGCACCGGATGCATAGCCTGGCAGAGCTCTTGAGAGAGTGCGGGTGTTTCACCGGCAATCTCTGCAGCCAGTAATTCTGCTGTTAGTGGTGCATAGCTCAGACCTCTAGACCCCATGCCACAATTGACATAGAGATTAGGCAGGTAGGCTCCGGGGGTTGTCAAAGGGGTCTTAGCATCGCGGCGCAATTTGGCGTAATCCCTAAGCATTGCTGTTCGATCCGGTACCGGGCCGGCAATCGGCAGATAGTCCGAGGTGGTGCAGCGAAAGTTAGCCCGTCCGGTTAAACTCTCTTTGGCTGGGTTACCCAGCACTGCTGCTAGTCCGGCATCTGTGGCTGCGATCTGTGCCAGATTGGTCTGATGATCTATATCCCGAAGTTCGGTGATAAATAGGTCTTTGTTATAGGTTGCGCCGCAGCCGTGCAATCCCTTTTCGGCGGGGGTGATGTAGCATTCCCCACAGATCACCATTTTCATTTTGCTGCTCTCTGGGGTGCAGGGCAGTTGGGTGATCTGCCCGCGAATTTTCTGCAGGGGCAAATAAGCTGTCTGGCTAAACTGTTTGCAGTCGAAGGCGCTGGCAATAATCAGACTTTCGCTGTGGCCTTCCAGGACCAAATGCTGATTGGTGTCGCGCAGCTGCCAGCTCTGCTGTTGCTCACTGTATTCGAGACGTTGGATATCCGCCTGCACTAAGGGAATATCATTTAGCTTAAGCAATTGTTGGCAGATAAGCTGCGGTGGCAGCCAGCCCAATTTGGGGAAATAAAGAGCTGACTCAGCCTGTAGAGCAACGCCGCTCAATGCTTCCAGCTGCTCATGAGCAATGCTTTCAACCATCTCGGTCTTATCGGCATAGCGCTGGCTAATCAGCTTGAAGTCTCTGCGAGCCTTGTCATTTTCTGGCACCACCAGCACACCGCACTGGCGACCCAAGCCACTGTCCCAAAAGGGTTGGTAATAGGTGCTGGCAAATTGAATAGCGGCGAGATTAACGCGGGGCAAGAGATCGTCTAGGGGTGATAACTTGGGGTAGACAATGCCTTCAGGATTACCTGAGGCTTCGGCACCAGCGTGGCCGTGGCGGTCGACAACCGTTACGTGAAAGCCGCGCTGCTTTAATGCCGCAGCCACTGTGCAGCCAGAGATTCCGGCACCTATAACAGTGACTGTTTTGCGCGTTCGGGGCAGCGGATTGGCGCTGTCAAACCAGGGCATAGCGCTAGGTTGCGGTTTACTCATTGCCCGAGGTCGAATTCAGAGCAGATTTGCATGCACCAGCGCTTAATATAGCCATCGCTGAGATCCAGCTGGTTCTCGTCATCCAGTGCCAGACCGACAAAATGCGCTTTGTTGTCGGTGAGGGCCTTGGACTCGTCGAACTCATAACCTTGATTGGGCCATTCGCCGACCATGACGGCACCGCGATTTTTCACCTTGGCCCAGAGATAGCCCAGGGCATCTTGGAACCATTCCGGATAGCCGATCTGATCACCGAGACCATAAACCGCCACGCGCTTGCCGGTAAAATCGATCTGCTCCAGTTCGTCCCAGTGACTCTCCCAGTCCTCTTGCAGCTCGCCGTAGTCCCAGGTGGGGATGCCGAGTATTAGCAGGTTGTAATTCGCCATCAGGGCTAGGGGTTGATCGGCGATATTGTGCAGGCTGACGCTGTCGCTGTATTGGCTGTTAATCTGGGCACAAATTTTCTCCGCAGCCATTTCTGTGTAGCAGGTCGAGCTGCCGTAAAATAGGCCGATTTCTGAACTCATTAAATTTTTCTCAAGCTAAGAGTAGTTTTTTACACTGCGTGTCAGCGAAGTATGATACCTGCTCTGTCGGTGTCACGGAATGGCCTTATTGGCTGTGTATTCTAGGAGCCGCCGACAAAATCCAGCTGTCGCCAAGCTTCATAGACAATAATTGAGACTGTGTTAGAGAGATTGAGACTGCGACTCTCTTTTTGCATTGGTAGGCGCAATACTTGCTCTGCGCCCAAATCATCGCGAACATCTTCAGGCAGTCCGCGAGTTTCAGGGCCAAATAACAGTGCATCCCCCGCTTCAAAACGGGCCGAGGAGTAGCAAATTGTCCCCTTGGTACTGAGGGCATAAATCTTTTTCGGCTGCTGGCTCTGCTGGTAGTCCTCTAGACTGGCGTGGACTTTTAACGATTGAAACTCGCGATAGTCGAGACCGGCGCGGCGCAATTTTTTATCATCCAGATCGAAGCCCAGGGGTTCAATTAGATGGAGGCGAAAACCGGTATTGGCGCAGAGGCGAATAATATTACCTGTATTGGGCGGAATTTCTGGCTGGTATAAAACAATATCGAGCATGGTTTTTTTAAGAGGCGACTTAGGCGTCGACAATCTCCACCATTAAATCATCCGATAGGCTTTCGAGAATGGCGGTTAACTGCTCTCCAGTCATTCCCTCTGGCAGCTGCAGATAGGTGTGGGCGTAGAACATCATGCCGGCTGACATAGGTGTGCTTTCACAGAAGGTTTCCAGAGAAATGAGGCTTACATTGTGGCTCGCCAGCAATGTTGAAATTTCACCGACAATACCTGGGCGATCATTGGCGACAATTTCGATACAGCTTACATCTGCGTCTTTTTCCTGACTTGGCGCACTCTGCTCGACAACAATCTTTATGCCATGGGCCGCGAGTGCGGTCAAAGCCTGCTCTAGATCGGCATGCATCGCAGGCTCAACCTCGACTAGTAGGATGCCGGCAAACTTTCCTGCCAGGCGCGCCATACTGCTTTCCATCCAGTTGCCACCGTGGTCAATGATAGTCTGGGAAATCTGTTCAACTATGCCTTCGCGGTCATCGGCGATAACCGTTAGTACGAGATAATCTGTCATTTTTCGTTCCTCTGCTTAACTGCAAATGATTATGGCACTATTATGTAGGTCAGATGAATCTGAAACTGTCTGGTTGGCTAAATATGTTTTAATCAGTCCCTTGATCAACCAATGCCCTCAAGCAAACTCAATAGAGCGTTAATGCAATTTAGGAAACTTAAAAAGTGATAGAAATCCCCGCAGAAATGTTAAGTGCAGAAGTCCTCTATGGCATTATCGAAGAGTTTATCTTGCGTGAGGGCACTGATTACGGCTCACAGGAGGTCAGTTTGGAGAGCAAAATTGACCAGGTGAAGCGTCAGCTGAGCAAGGGCGATGTATTGATTACCTTTGATCCGGCCACGGAGAACTGTAATTTATTGACCCGTCATCAATTCAAAAAACATCAGGCCGAGCAACAAGATGCCGAGCAGCAGCTTTGAGTAAAGGGACTTTAAATGCTGGACTCGTAAATACTGGCCTCGTGAATAAAGCCGCGTTGAAGCAACAGTCTGTGGTAACTGCCGCAGCAGTGTTTGCCGATTGGCTCGAGCAACTTGAGGCAGCGCAACAGATCCTCGTGGGATTTAGTGGTGGCCTCGACTCCACCGTATTACTGCATTTACTCTGTGAGCTGCTGCCCCCGGAGCGCCTCACTGCAATACATATTCACCATGGGTTGTCTGAGAATGCGGACGAATGGCAGCGCCATGCAAAAGCTCTCTGCCATTCACTGGGGGTGCCTCTCATTAGCGAAGCCGCGGTGGTCAAAGAAACTGGCGCTGGGCTTGAGTCTGCGGCGCGAGATGCTCGCTATAGCTTATTTGAAAAGTATCTTATAGAAGATGGTGTGCTGCTCCTGGGTCACCATGCTGATGATCAGGTTGAGACGGTGCTGTTCCGTTTATTGCGTGGTTCTGGCGCCAGAGGCCTGTCGGGGATTCCGCAAACCCGGGCCGTCGGTGTTGGTAAACTGATCAGACCGCTGCTTAACCGGACAAAGTCGAGTTTGCAGGCCTACGCCGAAGCTAAGCAGCTATCTTGGATTGAGGACGAGACTAATCAACAGGGGCAGTTTGATCGCAACTATTTGCGCAACAGTGTAATTCCTCTGCTGGCACAGCGCTGGCCTGACTATGTGCAGGGTGTTGTTCGCAGTGCCGAGCAGAGCGCTCGGGCGGACCAGCTTGCCGACTCGGTGGCGCGAGCAGATCTCGCTCTACTTAATCCGCGGACAGAGCAGGGCGGTTGGTCATTGGACTTAACTCAATTTATTCAACTGGATCCGGTGCGGCAGAAAAACCTACTGCGTTACTGGCCTGAAGTTCATGGGCTAAAGGCTCTGGCACAAACCTTTATCGATGAAGTGATGAGTTCTCTGCTGACTGCTCGAGAGGACAGTGAGCCAAAAGTGGTGCGGGCCGATCTTCAACTTTGCCGCTACCGCCAACGACTCTATTTGCTGAAGCTCAGTGGGCGCCCCAAAGCCGATTTGGATCTCTGCTTATTTTGGTCTGCGCAGGAACCCCTAATACTCCCCGATGGCAATCGATTGATCGCTGAGCCAGCGCTTGGCGAAGGCCTGCGCACAGATAGGATTGAGCGCTTACAAGTGCGCTTTCGCCGCGGCGGTGAACGCTGCCAACCAGCGGGTCGCGAGCATTCCAATAGCCTTAAAAAATTGCTCCAGGAATTTGCCTTAGAGCCTTGGTGGCGGGAGCGAGTGCCGCTGTTTTACAGTGATGAGCAGTTGGTCGCTGTGGGGGATTTATGGGTCTGCGAGGGCTGGCTGGCTGGGCCTGAAATAGAGGGCTTAAAAATCTTCTGGCAGACAAACTCTCTGTAGAAACCTCTATGCCTTTCTGTTACTCTACTCTCCCATCTTAGGTAGGGTGGGTCTCGGTCATTTTTGCGGCCAAACAAACCTTTCTCGAATACATTTTTCTAGATTCTGTTCTGATGGAATTCACTTCTGTTTGAGCGTGGAATCGTGGTTTTACAGGGTCTTTATGACACGTTTTATTTTTGTTACCGGTGGTGTTGTCTCGTCTTTGGGTAAAGGTATATCAGCGGCATCACTGGCTGCTGTTTTGGAATCCCGCGGACTCAACGTCACAATCCTCAAACTCGACCCCTATTTAAATGTCGATCCCGGAACCATGAGCCCCTATCAGCACGGCGAAGTCTATGTCACTGAAGATGGCGCTGAGACTGATTTGGATCTTGGTCACTACGAGCGCTTTCTGCGTTCGAAGATGACCAAGAATAATAATTTCACCAGTGGTCAGGTCTACGAAACGATTCTACGGCGCGAACGTCGCGGTGATTATCTGGGCGGCACTGTGCAGGTTATCCCGCATCTGACTAATGAGATTAAGCGCCGTGTCTACGCCGGTGCTGGCGATGCTGATATAGCCGTGGTCGAGATTGGTGGCACTGTCGGTGATATCGAATCACAACCTTTCCTTGAAGCGGTTCGTCAGCTCAAAGTTGAGCTGGGTCACAAGCGTGCGCTGCTTTTGCACCTCACACTGGTGCCCTATATCGCTTCTGCCGGCGAAACTAAGACTAAGCCAACCCAGCACTCGGTCAAAGAGATGCGCTCCATTGGTCTGCAGCCCGATGTGCTGCTGTGTCGCTCTGAAGTGCCGATTGAGGAGAGTCAACGCCAGAAAATTTCCCTGTTCACCAACGTTGAAGAGCGAGCGGTGATTCCGGTGATCGATGCCGTGAGCATCTATCAAATTCCACGCATGCTTCACGAACGCGGCCTGGATCAGTTTGTTGTGGATCGCTTTGAGTTGGACGTGCCTGATGCGGATCTCAGTGAATGGGATTTCGTGGTTCAGAGCCAGTTGCACTCCGATGGTCAGGTGACTATCGCCATGGTTGGCAAATATATGGAACTGCTGGATGCCTACAAGTCTGTTACTGAAGCCTTGACTCACGCGGGGATTCACAACAAGACCAAGGTTAAAGTTCGCTATGTCGACTCTGAACGGTTAGAGCAGGATCACTCATTGCTGGATGGCGTCGACGCGATTTTGGTGCCGGGCGGTTTTGGGACTCGGGGCACCGATGGCAAAATCTTCGCGGTTAAAACAGCACGTGAAAACAACATTCCCTACCTGGGCATCTGTCTGGGTATGCAGATTGCGATTATTGAATATGCGCGCAATGTCTGTGGCCTTGAAGGGGCTAATAGCACCGAATTTGATCCCGCAACAACCAACCCAGTGGTCGGTTTGATTGCCGAGTGGATCGATGCCTCTGGAAATAAAGAGTCGCGCACCGAAGACTCTGATCTGGGCGGCACCATGCGTCTAGGCTCTCAGGTCTGTCATCTGGTTCCCGGCTCTATGGCCCAGAGTATTTATGCCGCTGATCAGGTGGAAGAACGTCACCGTCATCGCTTTGAGGTAAACAATAATTACTTGCCAGCGCTGAAAGAAGCCGGTCTAGTGATTGGCGGTCTGTCTCACGACAAGACCCTGGTCGAGACTGTTGAATTGCCTAATCATCCCTGGTTCTTTGCCAGCCAGTTCCACCCGGAGTTTAATTCCACACCCCGTGATGGTCATCCGCTGTTTGAAGGCTTTGTTAACGCGGCGATGGGCTATCAAAAGCGGCTATCTAGTCAGGAAGCTAAATAATGAGTGCAGTGACGATTCAGGTAGCCGATATAGGCGTTAGCAATGACGCACCCATGGTGTTGTTTGGGGGTATGAACGTGCTTGAGTCGCGTGATATGGCCATGCACATCGCAGAAGCCTATGTTCGCGCCACAGAAAAGCTCGGCATTCCCTATGTCTTTAAGGCTTCTTTTGATAAGGCTAATCGCTCGTCGATTAATTCCTATCGCGGCCCGGGGCTTGACGAAGGATTGAAAATCTTTCAGGAAATTAAACAGACGTTTAATATTCCCCTGATCACCGATGTCCATGAAATTGAACAGGCTAAGCCTGTGGCTGAAGTTTGTGATGTGATTCAGCTGCCTGCATTTCTTGCCCGCCAGACCGATTTAGTCAAGGCTATGGCGGAAACCGGTGCGGTGATCAATGTTAAGAAACCACAGTTTTTAAGTCCCGGTCAGATGGGCAATATAGTCGACAAATTCCGTGAGTGCGGCAATGACCAGATCATGCTCTGCGAACGCGGCACCTGCATGGGCTACGACAATCTGGTTGTGGATATGCTTGGCTTTCGCACCATGAAAGATGTCAGTGGCGGCTTGCCGTTAATATTTGATGTGACTCATGCATTGCAGTGTAGAGATCCCTTGGGCGCAGCCTCTGGCGGTCGTCGCCATCAAGTAGCTGAACTGGGTCGTGCTGGTATTGCCGTGGGCATCGCCGGCCTGTTTCTTGAGGCGCATCCCCACCCGGATCAAGCGCGCTGTGATGGCCCCAGTGCACTGCCTTTGGATAAACTTGAGCCGTTTCTCGCTCAAATGAAAGCCTTTGATGACCTGATTAAATCTCAGGACGATCTCGGTATTATTTAAAGTCGCCCTGAGACGTTTTACCCTCGGCTCTCAATGATTAACTCAGGGCTTAGTGAGGCCAATTGTTACCGATTACCATGTGCAGTCCTCTTTGCGCATATCACCATAGATATTGGAGAAAATAGTAAATGAGCAACATTGTAGATATTCAGGCGTTTGAAATTCTTGATTCTCGTGGCAACCCTACTGTGCAGGCGGATGTAATTTTGGCGAATGGCGTTGTCGGCACTGCCAATGCCCCATCCGGAGCATCGACCGGTTCCCGTGAAGCGCTTGAGTTGCGCGATGGCGACAGTAGCCGCTATCTGGGTAAAGGCGTATTGACTGCGGTAAACAATATCAACACCACGATTAAAAATTTGTTGGTTGGCCAAGATGTGGCTGATCAACGCCAGCTCGATAAGCTTATGATCGATGCCGATGGTACTGAGAACAAGGCGACACTGGGCGCCAATGCGATTCTGGCTGTTTCCCTCGCCGCCGCCAAGGCTGCCGCGATTGATCTGGGTATTCCCCTGTATGCCCATATTGCCAATGTTAACGGCACGCCAGGTGAGTACAGCATGCCTGTGCCGATGATGAACATTATTAACGGTGGCGAGCACGCCGATAACAACGTTGATATCCAAGAGTTTATGGTCCAGCCAGTTGGCGCCAAAAGTTTCTCTGAGGCACTCCAAATGGGCACCGAGATCTTTCATCAGCTGAAAAAAGTCCTCAGCAGCAAAGGTTTGAATACTGCAGTGGGTGATGAGGGTGGTTTTGCCCCAAATTTAGCGTCTAATGCTGAGGCATTGGCCGTGATCCAGATTGCCACTGAAGCTGCGGGTTATGAGTTGGGCAAAGACGTTACTTTGGCGCTGGATTGTGCGGCCTCGGAGTTTTACAAAGATGGCCACTACAACCTCTCTGGTGAAGGCGTGGTATTTAGCTCTGAAGGCTTTAGTGATTACCTTGCAGAGCTCTGCGATGTCTATCCAATCATCTCGATTGAAGATGGTCTCGACGAGTCCGACTGGGACGGCTGGAAGTATCAGACTGAAAAGCTCGGTGAGCGTATTCAATTGGTTGGTGACGATCTGTTTGTTACCAACACTAGCATCTTGCGTCGTGGTATCGAGCTCGGCGTAGCCAACTCCATTCTGATTAAGTTCAATCAGATTGGTACTCTGTCAGAGACTCTGGATGCCATCGCTATGGCCAAAGAGGCGGGCTACACTGCAGTAATTTCTCACCGTTCCGGCGAGACTGAAGACACCACTATTGCCGATCTTGCTGTAGCCACTGCTGCGGGCCAGATTAAAACTGGTTCACTGTGTCGCTCGGACCGTGTTGCTAAGTACAACCGTCTATTACGTATCGAAGCTGAGCTGGGTGAACAGGCTCAGTATCGCGGTCTGGCAGAATTTAAAGCCGCTCAGTAATTTCCTGCGTTGGCATTATCGCCCGGCGGCTGTTGTGCTCTCTGCTGATTTTCAGGGGAAGAGCGCAGCGGTTGTTGGGCAAATATCCAAAAAGCGAATAGAATGCCTGCATGCGCTGGTTAATCATTATCTTAGTTGTTCTTCTGGCCGGTCTACAGTGGCGACTGTGGGTCGGTGAGGGCAGTCTCGCCCACCGCGCAGAGCTCAACCGTCAGCTAAAGCAGCAGGAAGATGAAAACCTAGCTCTGCGTCAGCGTAATCAGCAGATTGCCACTGATGTTGAAAGCCTAAAAAATAATCTCGATGCCATTGAAGAAAAAGCCCGTGCCGACCTGGGTATGATCAAGCAGGGTGAGACCTTCTATTTGGTGATTGATAAAAATCAGCCAATGCGGTCAACTCAGGACAGTAAGCCATGACTGCTGCCAACTATTGGGCCATTGTTCCCGCCGCTGGAAGTGGTCAGCGCTTTGATACTGAGGTCGCGAAACAGTTTCAGTGTCTCGGTGATCATTTAGTCGCTCAGCACAGTCTGAGTCGCCTGTTAACTATTTCCTGCATTACGAAAATTATTGTTCCCAGTGATATGACCTCGCCCTATTGGCAGCAGGTTCCAGCGGCCGCTGATACTCGGGTCGAGCTTGTGGCCGGTGGTGTCGAACGAGTGCACTCTGTGCTGCAGGGGTTGCTGGCTATCCGTGACCGAGCTAACAGCGATGACTGGGTGTTAGTTCACGATATGGCGCGACCCTGTATTACCAGTGGTGATATTAATAAGTTGATCGGCGAGTTAGTCGATCATGCTGTAGGTGGCATACTCGCCACCTCGGTAACTGATACCTTGAAAACAGTGGACGCCGGCAATCATATTCAAGCAACCCCAGACCGCAGCCTCTATCGCGCAGCGCAAACGCCACAGATGTTTCGCTATGGCCTGCTGCTGAAAGCCCTTGAGACCATGCTAAGTGATGGCCAGATGCCCACTGATGAAGCCTCGGCCATAGAGTATTTGGGTGAGCAGGCAAAAGTTGTCGAAGGTCGTCGCGACAATATAAAAATTACTCACCGTGAAGATCTGATTATCGCTGCGGCGATCATGAATCAACAGGAGGCTGAACAATGCGCATAGGGCATGGTTACGATGTGCACAAATTCGGTCCTGGGAATCAGCTGATACTGGGCGGGGTGAGTATTCCCTATGAGCATAGCTTTGTTGCCCATTCAGATGGCGATGTCTTGATTCATGCCCTGATCGATGCGTTGCTCGGCGCCCTGGCGCTGGGAGACATAGGTCAGCATTTTCCTGACACAGATGCTAAGTGGCGGGGTGCCAATAGTCGCCAGCTGTTAGTCGCGGTGGTCGCCATGCTCACCAGTAAAGGCTATAAACTGAGCAACGCTGATATGACTATTGTCGCCCAACAGCCAAAAATGTTGCCCCATCTGGACAAGATGCGCTTCAATCTGGCGGCGGATATAGGCTGTAATATTGATCAAATTAATATCAAGGCGACGACCACTGAAGAACTGGGCTTTGCCGGGAGCAAGGAAGGTATCGCCTGCCATGCCGTAGCTTTATTGGTCTCTTGTTAGACGCTTTTTAAAGGCTATACAGCAGCTGACATTATCAGCTCCACCGAAACACAACTTTGCTCGGACTAAATATCATCGACTCTCAAGCCCTCGGATCTCAAACGCAAGATTCTCAAGCACAAACGTCTCAAGCATTCGATTTTCAGCGTCTCCCGCGCTTGTTTCCGGCAACCTTTGGCCGCGCTCAGTACCGCAGTCAGCCAGAGGATTTTCAGGTCGATGAGATACTCGGCTTTGAGCCCAGCGGTGAGGGTGAACATCTGTTTGTGCATATCCGCAAGCGCGATCAAAATACGCAATGGGTGGCGGGGCTGCTGGCTGAGCTTGCCGGTATTAAACGCCATGATGTGAGCTACTGTGGCATGAAAGATCGCTTTGCCCTGACCACCCAGTGGTTCAGCCTCTATTTACCTGGCAAAGAACTTCTCCCAGAACAGTTAGTCCACGGTGATTTTGAAATTCTCAGTATGGCGAGGAACAATAAAAAATTGCGCCGCGGTATGCATCAGGCCAATACCTTTAAACTGATCCTCAGAGAGTTTGCTTCGCTGGACCAGCAGTTCGTCGATATTGACGCTAGGCTCAAAACTATCGCCAGCAACGGCGTGCCTAACTATTTTGGTGAGCAGCGCTTTGGCCACGATGGTGGCAATCTTCATCAGGCACAGGATCTGATCGAGCGCGATCAACTTAAAGGTAATCGCCGTGGCACGGGCATCTTTCTTTCGGCGGCGCGATCTTGGCTGTTTAACCTTGTACTGGCCGAGCGTCTTCAGCAGAACAACTGGTCCCAGTGCTTTGAGCATGAGCCTGAACCTAGGGGTCCGCTCTGGGGTCGCGGTCGCTCAGCGGCCAGTGGTGATCTCGAACTGTTAGAGCAGGCGGTTTTAGCGCCATGGCAGCCCTGGTGCTATGCACTGGAGCACGCTGGGCTCAAGCAAGAGCGTCGGGCACTGATACTTAAACCGCAAAATATGCACTGGCAGAGACTGGCTGTGGATCAGTTGGAACTCAGTTTCGATCTCTCTGGGGGCTGTTTTGCAACGGTGATACTCCGTGAGATCGCTGAATTATTCCGCCCTCCAGTAGAATCCCTGTGATATATTTGCAGGCTAATTTTAAACCAACCCTATAAGCGTTAGGTGTCTTTGAGAATAGAGGATTTTGTGTGAACTCAATTGATTTGGCTGGTGTCGGCATGACCTCTCAGCGTACCCGTGAGCGGCTGATTCAGCGGTTGAAAGATCAGGGTATCACCAATCAACGGATTCTCGATGTCTTCAGGGTTACACCTAGGCATATCTTTCTCGACGAAGCACTGGCTCATCGCGCCTACGAAGATACGGCTCTGCCTATAGGCTTTTCTCAAACCCTTTCCCAGCCCTACATAGTTGCACGGATGACTGAGATTTTGCTCTCTGGCGGACCGCTTAAAAATGTTCTTGAGATCGGCACAGGCTCTGGTTTTCAGGCGACTATTCTGGCGCAGTTAGTGGATAAGGTTTATTCAGTGGAGCGTATAGAGCCACTCCTGATAAAGGCCAAAGAACGTTTTCGAAAGCTCGGTTTACGCAATATCACCGCTGAACTCTCCGATGGCAGTTTCGGCTGGAAACGCCACGCGCCCTACAACGGCATTATTACTACTGCAGCGCCCCAGGCGATTCCAGATGAGCTGCTTCATCAGTTGGCAGCGGATGGAATACTTGTGATTCCAGTGGGTACTGGCGATGTCCAAGATCTGCGGGTTCTGCGCCGCATCGGTAGCTCATCCGAGTTTGAAGAAGAGATTATTGAGCAGGTTAAATTTGTCCCATTGCTGGGTGGCCTAGCCCAATAAAGCCATTGGCTACTGGGTGCATGGAAAACGCACAAAAGACATTTATAGAATAAGCCTTGGGGTAGCCATGCGCAGTTTTAAACAATACCTGTTACTTTTCTCCAAAGGGTTGGCTATGGGCGCTGCCGATGTGGTTCCCGGTGTCTCGGGCGGCACAATAGCCTTTGTCAGTGGCATCTATATGGAGCTAATTGACAGCATTAAGTCTTTGAATCTTCAGGCACTCAAGACCCTAAGGTCTCAAGGGCTCGCCGCCGCTTGGCGACATATTAACGGCAATTTTCTGATTACCTTGGTCAGCGGCATCTTAACCAGTCTGTTTTCTCTGGCGGTGGCAATGCAGTACCTTCTGGCACAACACCCGCTGCCAGTGTGGTCATTTTTTGTTGGTTTGATTGCCGGCTCAGTGATCTATCTGCTGCGTCAATATCGCATTGCTCGCTGGCGGGATATGCTGCTATTCGTGATCGGTGTAGCTATCGCCTGGTCTCTGTCAGTGGCGCCAGCTGTGCAGTTTGAAAGTGGTCTTGTAACCATGTTTTTTGCCGGCAGCATTGCTCTCTGTGCCATGATTTTGCCTGGCATATCAGGTTCTTTTATCCTTGTTCTACTTGGACTCTATCCAGTTTTCATTGGCGCCATTGCCGGGTTGCAACTGGATATTCTCAGTGTATTTGCCCTCGGCGGCGTCATAGGTTTGGCGCTGTTTAGTCGCTTGCTCTCCTGGCTCTTGGCGCGTTACGAAGTCTCGGTTATTGCCACCATGTGCGGCTTTTTGGTGGGGAGTTTAAATATTATCTGGCCGTGGAAATTGGTGCTCGATTCAGTCCTTAGCCACTCGGGCAAGACCATAGTGTTAGCGTCGCAAAATCTCTGGCCAAGTCAATATACTGCGTTAGTTGGCGCCGATGCCCAAACTCTGCTCAGTGTCAGTGCTATGCTGTTGGGCTTGATTTTAGTCCTGGGTTTAGAATATGTTGGATCAAGGTTTCAGGAAGAGCCCTATTAAACATCTATAACTCTCTGTAGGTAGTCTAATTTGACAACCAAGTCGGCACCATTAGTCTCTCGTTTCGTCTCTGCTCTAGCGCTGACAGCCATCATTTTAGTGACTGGCTGTAGCAGTCATAACGCGGCGCCTGTGAGCAGCCGTTCAGCGCCGCCGAGCGACCGCATATCGGTGCATCAGGTTGAATCTGGAGAGACCCTGTACTCTATCGCCTGGCGCTATGATCTGGATTTCCGCAAGTTGGCGCGGGCCAATGGCATAAGAGACCCCTTTGTTATTAGTCGCGGCCAACTGCTGCTATTAGATACCAGTAAAATTAGTAACACGGCGGCCAAGACGGTCAACAAATCAGTGGCAAAGACTAAAATAGCAGCGCCAAACGTCAAATCTCGTGTTGCTGCAAACCCTCCAGCAGTCACAAAAAACCTTGCTAACAAGCCTAAATCTACCTCCAGTCCGGTGGTGTATGGGACTAATTGGCAGTGGAAATGGCCTATTAACGGCAAAATAGTCGAGTCGTATAGCCTTCCTAAGCTCCACAAGGGAATAAAAATTAAGTCCGTCAGCCGAGCAGCGGTGCGCTCTTCAGCCCCGGGGATTGTAGTTTATGCCGGAGAGGGTTTACGCGGGTATGGTAAGCTGGTTATCATTAAGCACAGCGAGATATTGTTGAGCGCCTATGCCTACAATGACCAGATTATGGTCAGAGAGGGTCAGAGAGTTAGACAGACCGACATTATCTCTCGACTGGGTTCTGATGGTACGATGTATTTCGAGATACGCAAAGATGGCTATCCAGTGGATCCTGAAGCCTATTTAAAGTAGAGCTGAAAGAGTCTGTCGAAGTAAAAAGGCTATTCAGATAAGAGGTTGATAAATCGGACAGCGACATCGTCAGCCTTGTTGAGCAAACTCAACGCAAGTAGTAGGTAGTAAAGTTAATAGCAGTTAAAAAAGAGCAGTATGTAAAAAAGGAAGCGGTACAGTTCTGGAGAGGTCACTAGATGGTGGCTTGGAACATGGAGTAACACTAAAGGGATGATAACGTTATGGAATCAGCGTTAAAAGTAGATTTAAGAAAAGCACAAAACGACGATCAAGGAAGCTCATCGGAAGTCAGTCATCAGGTTATTGATGCCACCAGTCTCTATCTCAAAGAGATTGGCTATGCTCCGTTACTTACGGCAGCCGAAGAAGTCTTCTTCGCTCGAAAATTCCTCAAAGGTGATGAATCAGCGCGTAAGCGTATGATCGAAAGCAATCTGCGGTTAGTGGTTAAAATCGCGCGTCGCTATGTCAATCGTGGCCTCGAACTGCTCGATTTAATCGAGGAGGGTAATATTGGCCTAATGCGTGCGGTAGAAAAGTTCGACCCCGAGCTGGGCTATCGTTTCTCCACCTATGCAACCTGGTGGATTAGGCAAACTATTGAGCGCGGACTGATGAATCAGACTCGGACCATTAGATTGCCGGTGCACATAGTGAAAGAGCTCAATGTCTATGTGCGCGCATCGCGCAAGCTAGCTCAACAGCTCGATCATACACCGACACCGGAGGAAATTGCCGAAGAGGTGGATAAGCCAGTGGAAGATGTACTGAAGATATTCAGTCTCAGCGAACGTATTTCGTCCATCGATATACCGGTTGCTGAAAATGAGAAGAGTCTTATCGAAACCATTTCCGCGGAAGGAGCCAGTAGCCCTGAGCGCCAGATCGAAGGCGAAAATCTTTCCGAAGTACTTAATAAGTGGCTCACTCAGCTACCTGAAAAACAGCGCGAAGTGTTAGTTAGGCGCTTTGGTCTGCTGCATCATCAGGAGGAGACGCTGGAGCAAGTTGGGCGCGAGATCGGCCTCACCAGAGAGCGTGTTCGTCAGATCCAGGTCGATGCTCTAAGAAGGCTGCGCGATGTCCTGCGAAAGCATGGGCTAAATGGTGACGTACTGTTTGAGGAATTGGACGGAGCTTAGCTTGTAAGTTTGTTAGATTAACGCGTAAAAAAACCGGCAACCAATACGGATGCCGGTTTTTTTGCTTCACGCTAAGCAGAGATTACTCCGCCAAATAGCGCTCGCGAGATGACATAATTTCAGCACGCGCCGCTTCGGCGTTGTCCCATCCATCTACCTTAACCCACTTTCCTGGCTCGAGAGCCTTGTAGTTTTCAAAATAGTGGACGATCTGCTTCAGCAGAAGTTCAGGTAAATCAGCAATCTCCTGAACATGATCATAGATCTTAGTCAGTTTTGTGTGTGGCACGGCGAGAAGCTTGGCGTCGACACCAGACTCGTCAGTCATGTTGAGAACGCCTACAACACGGCTGCGGATCACTGCGCCAGGCACTACTGGGTAGGGGGATACAACCAATACATCCAGTGGGTCGCCATCTTCTGACAGAGTCTGTGGCACATAGCCGTAGTTAGCTGGGTAGAACATTGGCGTAGCTACAAAACGGTCGACAAAGATCGCATCGCTGTCTTTATCGACTTCATATTTGATCGGATCGTGATTCGCTGGAATCTCGATAATTACATTAATATCATTGGGTAGATCATTGCCTGCTGGGACGTCGTTGTAGCTCATGATTTTAAATCCGTGGTAGTGGTATTGATACTGCCGAGAGAAGGGTTAAATTTTACAGTGGCGGATTATAGCGACTTGCTGAAAAATTGGCCAGTAGCTTAACAGATTAGCGGCACAGAGAGACTGTGCCGCGGCTTTGTTACTGCAGTTTGAAGGTTATGGGCACGGTGATTTCGAATTGATTTGTATTCAGTGCAGCTGGCAACTCAGGAAAGGGTGCCGCCTTTTCGGTAGCCTTGATAGCTGCTTTGTTGAGTATCGAGTATTTGCTCTCCTGGGCTACAGTGGCTTTCTCTAGAACGCCAGATTTATTCACGACTATCGACATGCGTACGGTGCCCTCATAACCTTTATCAATAGCGCGGCTGGGATAGCGGATCTTCTTGAAGATCGCCTGAACCACTAAAGGCGTGTAGTCGCGCATAGCCAGAGCCTCGGCAATGCTAAAATCGACTTCGTCTTCAGTGTCAGCGGCAACTTCTTGAGCAGCCGAAGCGGTTTCAGCTGACGTCTTGGCAAGGCTGTCAGTTTTAGTGTTTTTACTGTCAGCCTCAGCCTTGGGTGTTACTGCAGGGGGTTCATCTGCAGTCAAGGCCGCGGTTGCTACTGTCGCTGTTTTAGGAGCTACAGGTTGGTTTTCAAGAGATTCTGGAAGGACTTTTGGCTTAGCTGAAACCGCGGTTTTGACTTTGAGCTGCTCTTTGTTGGCAGGCTCCGGCTTTACCTTGGCAACTATTTCAGCCACAGGTTCTGGTGGCCGTATCCAGGATGCCGCCAGATCCACTCGCTGTGGATCTGTGGTAACTCTGTCGAGCAAGTCGACTGCCTCTGGGTTGCGCTGCTTGCCAAGAATCTCATCTTTAAAACTGGTAGTTGGCGGGATTGCACCGATCCAAGTGTTGAGTAAAAGGTCGAATACCTCCCCGGGCAAGCCTGCAACTAGTTCGGTGCCATTAAAACGCATTGATGTGCCCTGATCAGGGCTCGACAAATACTCGATAAAATCACCTTTTTGCGGCGCCGACTTGGCAGCTTGCATCAGGGTCATCAGGTCTTGGGCAGACTCAGAAAAGGATTCTCGGCTATTGTTGATTGAGATGCTCTGCATCCATAAATTGAACCAGCGGCGTTTGGAGTAATTGTTTAAAACGCGCACTTCCATGCGTTTTTCACCTGCCATGGAATGAGCGGTGTTAGGGTTTTTCTGCTGTGTCTCTAAATAGAGTGCCGCGGCAAAC
This sequence comes from Gammaproteobacteria bacterium MOLA455, assembly GCA_000511875.1. GTDB lineage: Bacteria > Pseudomonadota > Gammaproteobacteria > Pseudomonadales > Porticoccaceae > HTCC2207. The sequence continues at coordinate 1,120,576 of AZIN01000001.1, read as the reverse complement.
TGATCTTTGCCCAAGTCGGTGTAAATACTGCCGCCGTTCATTATTAGCTCGGTTTGTGCAAATGATACTGAGGCTAGACTTAACGCGATGATGATTTGCAGACCTCTAAGCAGCCAGGATAGTGATTTGGTTGGCTGCAAAGTCAATTTAATCGGCCGATTAAGAGGTTTATTGCCTGTTGGTTGCGCTTTTACTGCGTCAACGGCGGTGTTTTGAATGTCCATTTTAAAAGTCCCTTTTGTGTGTCCCAGCGGATTAATAGCTGCCCTACTTGACCCCCATTGTCCCTAAGCAATAGCAGAGTTCAACCAAGTAAAACTTAAATGCCAATTGCGACACGCTAAAGGCTGGCAACTTGTTATGGATATCACATTGCGAGTTGCTAAATGCTGATTAATACCTCGCTTTATTAGCGCTAATTCAAGTCTAAAACCCAACCGAGCGCACTACTTTTAGGTCCATGGAAATTCTCATCTGGACAATTCAAGTTGCATTTTTTCAACATCACAGTGAAAACCAAGGTAAACTGTACAGAAGAATCTGCCGTAGTCAGAGCGTCAACAGTAACTAGCAAAATTGGAAGATTACCCTTGAACAGTAATGTGCGTGTGTCACTTATTATAGCCCTGGCCATAGGGCTGTGGTTGATGTCTGGACTATTTACCTCTCCGGCCACTGAAAATAACTCTAATAAAGTCGAATCAAAGCTCACTAATGTGCAGGCTGACTGGTTTGAGATCCAATCCTATGAGCCGCAATTGATCTTGCGTGGACGAACTGAAGCCAATCGTTCGGTGGATGTCAAAGCGCAGATTGCTGGCCGAATTGTCGCTGTTCCGGCAGCTGAGGGAGCTCTGGTCAATGCTGGTGCGACACTTTGCGAAGTGGATCAGGAAGATCGCAAGCTGCGTCTTCAACAGGCAAAAGCCGGCCTCAAACAAGCCACTATCGAATATCAGGGTGCACGAAAACTTGAGCAGGGCGGCTACCAGTCAGAGTTGGCTATTGCCAAGGCTAAAACCCGGCTTGAATCCGCTCGGGTGGCCCTCGAACGCAGTACCCTTGATCTGGATAACTTATCGATCAAAGCGCCTTTCGCCGGCATTGTTGAGCGACGTCCTGTTGAAGTGGGAGACTTTGTTCAGCCGGGTCAGTTCTGTGCTCAGGTGGTCGAGCTTAACCCTTTAAAAGTCTCTGCAGAGATCACTGAGCAAGAGATTGGTAAAGTTTCTCTAGCTCGAGGTGCGCAATTAACTCTGGCTAGTGGTCAGACTCTGAGCGGTGCGATCAGCTATTTGTCGCGTCAGGCTAATCCTGTGACCCGCAGTTACCGAATTGAAGCAACGGTTGCCAATCCGCAGTTACGCTTTCTGGCGGGCATGTCTGGAGGTCTGAAAATTGCATTAGAGCCTCTGGCAGCGCACCTTATTCCCTCAAGTTTGGTGCTGCTCGATGATGCTGGTCATTTGGTGGTTCGCGCGGTGGATGACCAGGGCATTATCAACACTTTGTCTGTGGTCAATGTGGGTGAAAATGGCGACGGTGTTTGGGTAACTGGATTGCCTGATAGGGTGGCCTTAGTCACGGTCGGGCAAAACTATGTCACTGAAGCTGAGCAGGTTTCTGTTTCTTACAAAATCAACTCTTCTCCAAATAGCTCTTCTTTCGATAGCTCTTCTAACGATAGCTCTGGCAGTCAGTAACAGGAATACCAAAATCAATGAAATTTCTTAATCTGATTGTCGACCATGCCAGAGCTACGCTGTCGATTATGCTGCTGGTATTATTTGCTGGCACCATGGCGCGCATCGCTCTACCAGTAGAGGTTAACCCCAACGTCACTCTGCCATTGGTTATGATTATGGTCAGGCATGACGGTATCTCGCCGGAAGACGGTACGCGGCTCCTGATTCGACCTATAGAAAAAGAACTGAAGACCTTAGATGGCCTTGAAGAAATCAACGCCGTTGCCCGAGAGGGTGCGATTTATATTATGGCCGAGTTCGATATCAGCGAAGATATAGATAAAGTGGTCTCCGAGGTCCGAGAATCTGTGGATCGCGCCAAGGCGGAATTCCCCCAAGAGACCAAAGAACCTATAGTCAATGAGCTGAGCCCCAGCCCTGAACCCACAGTGGTGATCACCTTTTCAGGGGAGCAGGTCTCTGAGCGAGAACTCTACAGAACTGCAAAGTTTTTTCAGCGCAAACTTGAGATGCTACCCGATGTCTTGAAAGCCGATATTTCTGGTCACCGCGATGAAGTGGTTGAGGCGGTTCTGAATCCCTATCGTCTCGAGCAATACAACATCACCGCCGATGAAATGCTCCGCTCCGTGGGTGCCAATAACCTGCTGATCCCTGCGGGTGAGATAGATGCGGCTCAGGGTCGCTTTGGCATAAAGGTGCCGGCCCTTATTGAGACTACAGAAGATATTCGCAATCTTCCGGTTCGCTTCACTGCCGACGGTGTGATCACCTTGGGTGACATCGCTGACATACGCCGGACCTTTAAGGATGCCAGTGGTTTCAGCACGATCAATGGTCAGAAAACGATCGCCATTGATGTGCGCAAGCGACTCAATGCCAATGCAATTAAAACCGTGGCTGCTGTGCGTGCCGCTGTGGCCAGTCACCAAGGGCAGTTTTCACAAAATATCAATATCGACTATATCTTCGACAGCTCTGAATATGCCCAGTCTATGGTCAGTGAGCTGCAGGGTAATATTCTTACCGCTATGTCTCTCGTGCTGGTGTTGGTTGTGGCAACTCTGGGTGTGCGCTCGGGTTTGCTGGTTGGTTTTGGCATTCCATTCTGCTTGCTGGGTTCGATGATAGTGATTTATCTGCTTGGCTTTAGTTTTAACTTTATGGTGATGTTCGGCCTGTTGCTGTCACTGGGAATGCTGATTGATGGCGCCATTGTAGTGGTGGAGTTCGCCAACACTAGAGCCTCGGAAGGGTTGTCCAATCGGGAAGCCTATTTGGTCGCTGTAAAGCGTATGGCGATTCCCGTTATCGCTTCTACTGGCACTACATTGGCAGCCTTTTTACCGCTGCTATTCTGGCCCGGTGTCTCTGGCGAATTTATGTCTTATCTGCCGATTACCGTTTTTGCGGTGCTGGGTTGGTCGCTGACTTATGCTCTAATTTTTGCACCGACCCTGGGCATAGTGATTTCACGCCGTCGTGGCAAGTCTAAAAAACTGCCTGAGGATCATGGTTCTGAAGAGTCGGCAAAAAATCTCTTTCAACCGTTACTGAATTTTTATCTGAGGATGCTCAAGCCGATTATTGCCCGTCCGGCAATGGCCTCTGTCGCAGCACTATTTTTTCTAATATCCATATTTTTGGGTTATGCGACATTTGGGGCCGGCCAGGCATTTTTTGCCGATATTGAAAACCGCTATGGCGTGGTCAATGTTCGCGCTCAGGGTAACCTCTCCGTGGAAGAGCAGCGCAAAATTACCGCAGAAGTCGAGCAGCGCATCAGCACCATTCCGGGTATCCAACAGCTCTATGGCTTTAGTGAAGGCAATTCAATAACCCTTGAGCGGGATTCAAGTCGAGACAAGATCAGTTCTTTTTTGGTGGAGCTCTACCCCCGAGCCCAGCGCGAGCGTGGCAGTCTTGAGATTTTTGCTGAGATCCGTCAGAGCACCGCCAATATGCCGGGAATCTATGTCACCGGTAAAGAAGTTGAAGCTGGGCCACCGGTGGGTAAGGATATTCAAATTCAGATCTCATCCTCTGATCGTGAGCTGATGTACAAGACCACCGCTGATATTCGCGACTGGATAAAGATCAATGTCGAAGGATTGCGTGATATCGAAGATACGCTGCCCCTGGCTGGTATCCAATGGGAAATGGTCGTCGACAGACCCCACGCTGCAATGCTTGGAGTCAATGTAGCTAATATTGACCAGATGGTGCAAATGGTCACTAACGGCGTAAGGTTGGGTGAATTCCGTCCCGACGATGCCGACGACGAAGTTGAGATTCGTCTGCGCTATCCAGAGGAGAATCGTCAGCTGGCGGCTCTGGACGAGTTGCGCGTCAACACTCAAGCCGGTCCGGTGCCTATTAGTAGCTTCAGTGAGCGTGTTGCCAAGCCACGAGTGGATGTCATTCAACGTATCGATATGCTTGAGACTGTCTATATTTTGGCCAATACCGAGGATGGCTATCTTTCGGATAACCAGACCAGTGCCATTGCAGAATGGTTGGCGACTCAAGATATAGATGAGTCGATCAAGGTGATATTCCGTGGTGCCAATGAAGAGCAGTCTAATTCGGCTGAGTTCCTCGGCTTGGCATTCTCTCTGGCCATGTCACTGATGTTGATTATGCTGGTAATGCAGTTCAACAGTTTCTATCAGGCATTCTTGATTCTGTTTTCAGTGGTTATGTCCACCGCCGGTGTAATGCTTGGTTTACTGATCTCTCAGGCTATATTTAGCACCATTCTCACCGGTGTCGGCATAGTCGCTCTGGCCGGGATTGTGGTTAACAATAATATTGTGCTAATCGATAGTTATAACTTCTTACGTCGCAGTAACACCAGCTTGAGCGCAGCGGAGGCGGTCTATTCTGCGGCTAAGTCACGCTTTCGCCCGGTGATGTTAACCACTATTACCACTGTGGTTGGGCTGCTACCTCTAGCCAATGGTTACAGTGTCGATATTATTAATCGCACCTTCGAAGCCGGCGGCATGGTTTCCACCTGGTGGCAGCCTCTGGCAAGCGCCATAGTCAATGGCCTGCTGCTCTCCACTGTATTGACGCTACTGCTAACCCCAGCGATGTTGTTGCTCCCCGAAATCATCTCCAAGCATTTTGGTATTCGTGTGGGCAGCAATGAGTTCGGTAATGACGCCGCCTAGTTATCTAGCTAGTTAGATAGCTCTCTAAAAAGTCAGCTGGGTACTGGATATAATGCCAGTACCCAGTTGGTTATCGCAACCGTATCTAGTATCCTGACGTCCTTGTCTTCTGCTAAATTAAGCTTTACTGAAAGGCTTTTTTAACAGCGGTGTCCTTATCAAAGGCCTTTTGATGGAAGTGGCTAGCCCTACAAGAAAAATCATTCACTGCGATTGCGACTGCTTTTACGCCGCGGTGGAAATGCGTGACGATCCCTCTTTACGCAATTACCCCATTGCCATTGGCGGTAAGTCAGATCGTCGCGGGGTGGTTGCTACCTGTAATTATAAGGCGCGCGAATACGGTGTCAGGTCGGCAATGCCTACGGGGCAAGCGCTAAAGCTCTGTCCCGATCTGGTGGTGGTCCCTGGCACCATGGCCAAGTACCGTGATGCGTCGATGAAAATCCGGCAGATTTTCTATCGTTACACCGACAAAGTTGAGCCTCTTTCCCTGGATGAAGCTTTTTTGGACGTCACTGACTGTACTCAATGCAGCGGCAGTGCCACGCTGATTGCCGAAGAAATCCGCCGCACCATCGCCGAGGAAGTTGGTGTTACGGCTTCTGCCGGTGTCGCCTCTAATAAATTCCTCGCCAAAGTCGCCAGCGACCTGAATAAGCCCGATGGTCAATATGTGATTACGCCGCAAAATATTGCTGCCTTTGTTAAGCAGCTTGAGGTGAAACGGATTAATGGCGTTGGCAAAGTCACCAATGAAAAACTATCTCGCCTGGGGGTTAAAACCTGCGGTGATTTGCAGGCTTTTGAGCTCTTAGATTTAGTGGATAAATTCGGTGTCTTTGGCATGCGTCTCCACGACCTCTGCAGAGGCATAGATAACCGGCCGGTGAATGCCAACAGTCGGCGCAAGTCTCTCAGCGTTGAGCGGACTTACTCTGGTGATCTAGCGGACCAGCCGGCCTGTATGTTGAAGTTGCCTGAGCTGTTGCTGGAACTGCGCAGTCGCTTACGTCAGGTGGACAGTAATTACATAGTCACCAAACAGTTTTTGAAGATTAAGTTTAATGATTTTACCAGTACCACTCTAGAGCGAGCAGCCACTGACAATCTACCATTAGAGAGCTTTGAAGACCTTTTTGATGAAGCCTGGCAGCGTGGTGCTCGGCCATTGCGGCTGATGGGTTTGGGCGTGCGGTTTATTGATGCAGGCGAACCTGGACGCGCTCTACAGCTAGATCTTTTTGATTAGGCTGATGATTTGGTGGGCAAGCAGTGATGACGCTGTTAAACTGGTAGATTGAAAAAAGGTGACTTCTTCTGTGGTAGATCGTGAAAGTAAAAACAAGACTCGTGATGATATTCAGCGCAAAACTGAAGAGTTTCTCTCACGTGGTGGTGAAATTAAGCAACATAATCGAGGTGAAACTGGCGAGCCTGCGGACAAACCGCGCGCAAAGTCAGTATTTGTCAGCAGCCAACCGCGACAGACTCGAACTTACATCAACGATGTTGTGTCGGCTTTAGATAGCCGCAAAAAGAAGAAAACCAAACCTGTAGCGAAAAAAGTCAGTAAGACGCCCAAGGTTGCCAAGAAAATTATCTATGATGATTTTGGTGAGGCAGTGCGTGAAGTGTGGACCAGTGACAAGAAAAAGTAGTCCGCCGCGAGATTTTTAATCCTGAGGCTCAAATGTCATTGAGCCTCAATCGACTTCAAAGCCAGTGTTTCAAGCCCAGCAATACTATTAACAACCTCTCGCCATATCTAAAAACCGTTAAAGCCTAATGCCCTGGTGACAATCTCAGGCTCTAACTAACGCCCCTAAAAATACTAAGTAATGTCTTCGCCGCGAGCCTGTTTGTCAGCGTGGTAGCTTGAACGCACTAGAGGTCCGCAGGCTGCCTGTTTAAAGCCAATGCTCTCAGCATAAGCAGTGTACTCAGCAAATTCGTCTGGATGAACAAAGCGGTCCACGGGCAGGTGATTGACCGATGGCTGCAAATACTGACCCACGGTGAGCATATCCACGTCGTGGGCACGGAGATCATCCAGGGTACGCAATAATTCTTCTTTGGTTTCACCGAGGCCGACCATCAAGCCGGACTTGGTGGGTACATTAGGGTTCAGCGCTTTGTAATCCTTGAGCAGCTTGAGCGACCATTCATAGTTGGCGCCGGGGCGTGCTTCCCGATAGAGGCGGGGCACGGTTTCCATATTGTGATTGAAGACATCTGGCGGCGGCGCCGTAAGGATCTCGAGAGCGGGGGCCATACGGCCACGAAAGTCAGGCACCAACACCTCTACTTGTAGTTTTGGTGTGAGTAGTTTGGCTTCGCGGATACAGTCGGCGAAATGCTGAGCACCTCCGTCACGGAGATCATCCCGGTCAACCGAAGTAATCACCACGTAATTGATACCCATTTCATTAATCGCGAGAGCCAGATTTTTCGGCTCGTCAGCATCCAGAGGATTGGGCTTGCCATGACCAACATCACAGAATGGGCAGCGCCTGGTACAGATCTCGCCCATAATCATAAAGGTCGCTGTGCCATTGCTAAAACATTCATGCAGATTGGGACAGGCAGCCTCTTCACAGACCGTGGCCATTTTATGCTTGCGCAGAATATTCTTGATGGTCTGCACTTTGGGGGAGGCAGAGAGGCGTATGCGCATCCACTCGGGCTTGCGTTGGACATCCACTGTTGGAATCACCTTGACTGGAATCCGCTCCACTTTGTCGGCACTACGCAGTTTTTCACCCTGTTGTAGGCGACGAGTGCGCTGTGGTGGTGTAACGGTTTCTCGAGTCATAACAAGCCTTTATGTAAGTTCGTGTAACAGGGCGTCGGAATCGCCACTGAGAAATTCATTATAGCCAAGACCTGCGCTTAAACAGTCGGCTAATTTTTCCATAACCTGCTCTATAGTCGGAGACTCATCGACCAGGTCTGCGAGTTGAGTCATGGGCACGCCGAGGCCACAGGGGTTTATACGCAGCCAGGGGGACAAGTCCATGCTGACATTGAAATTTAAACCGTGATAGCTGCAGCCTTTGCGAATGCGCAAACCCAAAGAGGCAATTTTATCGCCATTATCCACATAAACGCCTGGTGCGTCTCGGCGCGGCGCGGCACTGATATGCCAATGGGCCAACGTCTGTACCAGGGCCTGTTCAATAAGTGTCACTAGGTCTCGTACACCGATCTTTAAGCGCTTTAAATCCACCAGCACGTATGCTGTTATCTGACCCGGACCATGATAAGTCACATGACCGCCGCGGTCGCTTTTGACTACCGGAATATCACCCGGCAGGAGAATATATTCTTCTTTGCCGGCCTGACCCTGAGTGAACACTGGATGGTGTTCCAGCAGCCAGATCTCATCCGAGGTGCTGGTATCGCGCTGCTCATTGAAGGTTTTCATGGCCTCAAAGACAGTGCTGTAATCCTGCACGCCGAGTTGACGAATGATTAATGACGTTTCGCTGCTCATTCTCAGAGCACCATCTTGACCCGTGGGTTGGTTTTTAGGTCGGCAAAAATCTTTTCCAGTTGAGGTTTGCCAGTGGCTCTAATAATCACTGTAATCGATTGCCACTTGCCCTTGCTACTGTCACGAATGGCTATTTTACTGCGATCAAAACCTGGGGCATGGATATCCATAACCTGCAGTACATGCTGGTGCAGCTCCGCATCCGCTGAACCCAGAACCTTGATTGGATAGTCGCAGGGAAATTCGATCAGCGGGGCGTTGTCTTTTCTAGCATTGGGCATTTTAGTCAGATCAGGCACTCTATTCACCTAGGACATTAGCTGAGTAATAAACAGCAGGATCCAGTCAATGAACCGCGAAAATATACCGGACTCATCAATGTCTTTTTCGGCAACCAGTGCTGTATCGATTAATATTTCATCGTTTAGGGAGACCTGCAGACGACCGAGTTCTTGGCCGGCAGAAATGGGTGCTTTAATTTTTTCGTCGACCAAAATATTGGCACTGAGGTTTTTCTGAGCGCCTCGCGGTAGGGTCAGAGTGACATCTTCGGCGATGGTTAGGTTGAGGAATTCCTCTTTGCCATACCAGATTTTGGCATTCTCTTTGATAATGTCGCCAATGGCATAGATAGTCTTAGTGTCGAAGTGACGGAAACCATAGGAGAGCAGTTTTTGCGTTTCTCTGGCTCTCGCCTTGTCGCTGTCGGTGCCCATAACAACTGAAATTAAACGCATATCGCGACGCTTGGCGGAGGATACTAGGCAGTATCCAGCGGCATTGGTATGGCCGGTTTTTAGGCCATCGACACTACTGTCGCGCCACAGCAGACGGTTTCTGTTGGGCTGGTTGATGTTGTTGTACTTAAAATACTTTTCCGAGTAGATGCTGTAGTGCTCAGGGTGGTCCTGAATAATCGCTCGCGCCAGTAACGAGAGGTCACGTGCCGTGGACACCATGCCCTCATAGGGCAGGCCGGTAGAGTTAAAGTATTGGGTAGAGTCCATGCCAAGCAGTGAAGCTTGATGGTTCATCACGTCGGCAAAGGCGGCTTCATCGCCACTGATATGCTCTGCTAGCGCAATAGAGGCGTCATTGCCCGATTGGATAATCACACCGCGCATTAAGTCGCTGACCGAAACGCGTGTCCGGGGGCTCAGGAACATGGTTGAGCCATCGGTTTTTGCGCCGCCTTTCTCCCAGGCGTTGTCACTGATCAGCACCGTATCATCCTTTGTAAGGCGTCCGGCGGCAATTTCGTTAGAGACAATGTAGGTCGTCATCATCTTCGCCAGACTGGCAGGTGGCAGTGGCATGTCGGCATTATTCTCAACCAGAATATGCCCAGTGTTGGCATCGATAAGAATATAGGCTTTGGCCGCCAGCTGCGGTGGTGCGGGAATCAGTTGTTGCGCCTGCACCGCGGGCAGACCTTGCAAGCTCATAAAGATAGCAGCAAAAGAGACAAGGTATTTTTTCAGCATAATAAGACCGTGGTTTGAAAAAGTGGCAGAGCGGTAATCTTAACACCTCAGTCGCTGCTATGCCCCCCTTGCGGTGTGTTTAAGGGCTAATTTAAGTCACCGGGCTAGTGAACTGGCGCTTGGGTTGGCTCTTGAGTTGGCTCTTGAATTGACTCTAGAGTTGGCAATGGTTGTAGGTTGCTGCCAGTTTAAGGTGAGACTGAAAAGGCTGACAGATTTACCGTCTTCTTGAGCATCGCCTTAATCGTTACCAGTTCCATGTGGTCAGCTATAGGACCAATCCATAATTTAAACAGATTGTCCTGATTGCGCACCACTATAGGCTTTGAGGTGAGGCCGCTAATCTTGCCTTGCATCTCGTTGGCTAGGGCCATATCGCTGAAGGCGCCGACCTGCAGGTAGTTGCCGCTGTCGGCAGCCGCGACAGGTTCCTTAGGTATTATTGGAGGACTATTTTTTGCCGCGGCTTTAAGCGCAGCCTGAACAATCAGTGGCGGGTTCGCCAGGGTCTGTGGATGGACCTCTGTATCTATTACCTCAATTAAAACAGTCGCCGTCCCTTTGTCTGCATAGCCGAGCTTCATTGCCGCTACATAAGAGAGATCGATTAGGCGCGGGCCGTGAAAGGGCCCCCGATCATTAATCCTCACCACCACAGAGCTGCCATTTTCAATATTAGTCACCCGGGCATAGCAGGGGATTGGCAAGGTTTTGTGGGCTGCAGTCATGCCGTACATATTGTAAACCTCACCATTAGAGGTCAGGCGGCCGTGGAACTTGGTGCCATACCAGGAGGCTATACCTGTCTCTTTGTAACCTTTGCTAGAGGGCAATAGATTGTAGGTTTTGCCAAATACCTCGTAGGGGCTTTTGTTGCCTGCATTGGTAATCGGTTCTGGCTTGGGTGTCGCGTCGGGTATCACAGTGATGTCGATGCGTTTGCCGGCGCCGTCTTTTTCCACCCCTGGCGTAAGGGTGCAAGCGCCGAGACACAGAGCGATCAGCAAGATAGCTAGGCGTCGAGACTGAACGGTAAAATTATAGTTGCGAGCAAGCATCTGTCACTGCGCACATTTCTTGACGAATCAATTCACTCAGCTGGTAGACGGCCATAGCGTATTTGGTGCGCGGGTTATAGCGGCTGATAACATAAAAGTTGTGCATGCCGAGCCAGTATTCGTTGCCATACTTGGCGCTAAAACGCATCGGCAGAGCTTTTGTCTCAGGTGGAAGCTGTTCAATGACGTTGTAGCCCTGAGCACCGAGCTCTGTCAGTGAGAGTTTCGGGCGGTGGAGTTTGTTCAGCGTATCTTCCGCAGGATCAGTGCTGATATTGGCGCGTACTGCCACTGTCTCACCCTGTCTCCAGTGATGCGCTGAGAAGTAGCTGGCAACACTGCCAATAGCATCTGTGGGGTTGTTCCAGATATCGGCAAACTGATCGTCATCGAAGTCCACCGCATAAGCGCGATAGCTGCTCGGCATAAACTGTCCCCAGCCCATGGCGCCAGCATAGGATCCAGTGAGTTCAATGGGATTCTGGTTTTGCTCGCGGGAGAGTAAAAAAAGGTTTTCCAGTTCGCTGGTAAAAAAGCGCTTTCGCGATTCTCGCTTGTCGGTATAGGTGTAATAGTCAAAGGCCAGGGTGGCGAGGGCATCTACCACTTTATAACTGCCGGTATTGCTACCGTAATTGGTCTCGACACCGATAATGCTAACAATAATCGCCGGGTCTACACCAAAATCGCGCTCCGCTTGCTCCAGAGTTTTCTTATGCTCCTGCCAGAACTTCACGCCACCATTAATTCGGCGATCAGAGATAAAGTGCTTGCGGTACTCGTACCAGGGTTTGACCTTCTCCGCTGGTCGGCTCATAGCCTTGACTATGGATTCTTGATGTTTGGCGACACTCAACCAGCTGACAATGTCGTCCCGGGCAAACTCATGCTTTTCCACCATAAGGTCGATAAATTCGGCGGCCTCTGGGTGGGTCGAATAGTCTGCCTGACTGAGGCTTGCCAGAGGCAGTGCAGTCAGGCCAGCGAGAGAGAGTAATGCTGTTGCGAGATATTTTTTCAATGTTTTTCCTAAATCCGTTTCTGCTCTGTGCTAATGGCCATCAGGATACCAAATCCACTAAATAGAGTCACAATTGCTGAGCCGCCATAACTAATAAATGGCAGCGGTGCTCCCACCACCGGCAAAATACCGGAAACCATGCCCATATTGACAAAAATATAGACAAAAAACGTCAGGCTTAGAGTGCCTGCCACCAGCCTACTAAACTGGGTTTGAGCATTCAGTGCGATCATCATGCAGCGACCTATCAATAATAGATAGACCAGTAGCAGGCTGAGCACACCAATTAAACCAAACTCCTCGGCCAGCACGGCAATAATAAAATCCGTGTGGCTCTCGGGGAGAAAGTTGAGCTGAGACTGAGTGCCCTGAGTCCAGCCTTTGCCACTCCAGCCGCCAGAGCCGATGGCCGTGGTCGATTGAATAATATTCCAGCCGGCGCCGAGTTTGTCTTCCCCGGGATTCAGTAGGGTCAGCACGCGTTGTTTTTGATAGTCGAGCAGCACATAAAACCAGAGTGTTGGGATGGCTGCGAGGGCGCTAAGAACCGTAGCCACCAAATAGCGCTTGCCGAGTCCGGCGAGAAAAATAGCAAAAAAACCCGACGCAAAAATGATCAGAGAGGTACCTAGATCAGGCTGTCTGGCGACTAGAAAAACGGGTAGCAGGGTTGCCACAGTGGCAATAAAAACATGTTTAAACTGCGGTGGTAGATGGCGCCTGCTGAGATAGGCAGAGACCATCATGGGAACGGCAATTTTCATTAATTCAGAGGGCTGAAAGCGGGTGAAACCAAAATCCAGCCAGCGCTGCGCACCTTTTGCGCCAACGCCAAAATATAACACTGCCACAAGGGATAACAGGCCGCCAATATAAATAAGGATTGACCCGCGCTCCCAAAATCGCGGTTTAAACTGCGCCATAATCAGCATGGCAAGCAGGCCCGCTAGCATAAACGAGGCCTGACGTTTGACGTAGAAAATACTTTGGCCGCTGGCACTGTATAGCACCGTAAGGCCGATCCCACAGAGGGCCAGTAACAGTAGCAGCAGAGGAATGTCGATATGCAGAACTCTGGATGGTCGTCGATCACCGCCGGGATTGTTAAGCTGGCGAACAAAATCACTTCTATGCATTGCTCATCACCTTTTCATCACTTGGTTACCAGCGTGACGGATTCTTGAGATGCCATGTAGGCATCAAACACAGCCCGTGCGATGGGCGCTGCGGATGAGCCGCCGTGCTCACCATTTTCAACAATTAGACCTATGGCTATCTTGGGGTCTTTGACTGGTGCAAAGGCGATAAATAGCGCGTGATCCCACTGATTTTTGTTTAGCTTACTGCTGTCATATTTATCTTCGGCATCAATACTGATGGCCTGTGCTGTACCGGTTTTACCGGCAATCTTGTAGTCTAATTCTATGTTGATACTTCGCGCAGTACCGCGGCGGCTGTGCACCACATCTTGCATTGCTTGGTGCATATAGTCCCAATGCTCAGTGTCAATGTCGATATTAGTGGCGACTTGCGTGGCTGTTTGTTCTATACCATTTATCGATTTGACTAGCCTTGGTGCACGCACATCACCGCGGCTGGCAATGCGTGCAGACATGACCGCCAATTGTAATGGTGTAGTGAGCATAAATCCCTGACCGATACTGGTGTTAATTGTGTCGCCATTAAACCAACTCTGGCCATGGGCGCCTTTTTTCCAGGCTCTATTAGGCATAATTCCGGGTCTTTCTCCGGGCATATCAATGCCGGTTTTGGCGCCGAGACCAAACTGCGAGCCATAGTTTGAAAGTAAATCTATGCCAGTCTTAATGCCTAAGCCGTAGAAGTAAATATTACAGGACTCGATAATCGCTTTCGATAGATTGACGCCATCTCCATGCCCCCCGCGGGCAAAGTTATGATCTCGCCAGGGACGCTCAATGCCTTCGAAATAGAAATAACCGTTGTCGTTAATCTGGTAGTTGGGGGTGACAATGTTATGTTGCAGTGCGATCAGTCCAAACAGCGGTTTAATCGTTGAGCCCGGTGGGTACTGTCCGCGTATAGCGCGGTCGAAAAGTGGCCGATCTTTTGAGTAGAGCAGGCCGTCGTAGCTCTTTTGGCTGATGCCTGTAACAAATAAGTTGGGGTCATAACTCGGCGTGCTGACCATGGCGAGAATGCCGCCGGTCTCAACTTCAATGGCCACTAGTGCGCCCCTTTCACCTTTAAAAGCATCAAAGGCTGCGCGCTGCAGATCAGTGTCGAGGTACAGGGTCAGGTTATCACCTGGCCGGGCAGGGGTTTGTTGTAGTATGCGCATGGCCCGCCCCCGAGCATTTGTTTCTACCTGCTCGCTGCCGACAGTGCCAAGCAGTTGCGTTTCATAGAATTTTTCCAAACCCACTTTACCGATCGAATCGGTGCCGCTGTATTTTACACTTTCAATAGTTTGGCTTTCCTGTTCATTGATACGTCCTACATAGCCTACTGCATGAGCATATAGATCTCGATGAGGGTAGTGGCGAATCAATTGAGCAGAGGTTTCGGCGCCGTCCAGACGATGGCCATTAACAGCTAATATGGCCCGCTCTGCTTCACTCAGGTTGACATATAATGTGGTCTGCTCGAAAGGGCGTCGGCGAGTTAGCTTTTTGCGGAAACTTTGGATGTCACGTTCGGAAATGTTAATCAGCTTGCCCAGTTCACTGAGCAGTTGCTCAACATTTTCACTGCGTTCAGGCACTATGGTCAAATTATAACTGGGGCGATTGTCGGCGATTAGCTGGCCAGAGCGATCGTAAATTAAACCCCGCGGAGGTGGCAGCGGTCGCACCAAAACACGATTATTATTGGATTGGGTAGCAAAATCTTCGTAGCGAGAAATTTGTAGATTAAAGTACCTTAGGCCAAGCACTAAAGATAATAGCAGTGTCATCAGAGTCCCGACAAACAGTCTGCGGGCGAATAGATTTCGCTCCCGTTCCGGATCTGAAAAAACCCCATTATCGATCATATGATTCTGTCACCGTATCCCTTAGTCGCTAGCTGCGATGGTAGGGGTGATTGGCGTTTATAGTCCAAGCCCGGTAGAGCTGTTCCATTAACACAATGCGCACCAGTGGATGGGGCATGGTTAACTCCGAGAGTGACCAGCGCATATTGGCGCGCGCTAGACATTCACCTGATAGGCCATCTGGTCCGCCGATCAACAGGCAGATATCGCGACCATTCATTTGCCAGTCAGCCAAGTTAGCGGCCAGTTTTTCGGTGCTCATTGAGCGACCCAGCACATCCAGGGCAACGACAAAATCCTGATCGCCGATCACTTTTAATAAAGCTTGACTCTCTTTGTCTATGGCTTTGCTAGCGGGCTGATTTTTGCCTCGAGCACCCAAGGCAATTTCAATGGTTTCGATGCGCAGTTCTGGAGGCATCCGCTTGCCGTATTCGGTGCAACCGGATTCAACCCAGTTGGGCATGCGAGTACCCACTGCCAGAAGCTTTAATTTCATTGTTGACCAGCGTACCTAGTCGATGTCGCCGAGCAGGTGGCGTTCATTTTCTGGATCGTCTTGGGCATCCCCTGGGCGCATTGACCAGAGTCGTTCAAGGTCATAAAAGGCGCGTGTTGCCGGCAACATAATGTGCACAATCACATCGCCGAAGTCCACTAGAATCCACTCGGAGGTATCGTCACCCTCAACCCCGATAATGCTGAAGCCAGCCTTCTTGCCTTCGACGGCAACATTGCTGGCCAGAGACTTTACCTGGCGGTTGGAATTGCCGCTGGCGACGATCATATGGTCCATCACTCCGGTGAGTTCACGAACGTCCAGTGCAACAATGTTTTGCGCTTTAACGTCTTCCAGCGCGGCGATTACAACGTCTTTTAATGATTGGGTCATAGTGAAAAAATTACTCGTATAAATCGTATTGATGAATGTAGTTAACGACTGCTGCCGATGTCAGGAAGTCAATCGCATCGCCGTGCTTAATCTTATCGCGAATTTGCGTCGATGAGATTGCCAGCTTAGTGGTGTCACAAAAGTACAGTTTACCAGCGCTGCACTGTTTTAGTTGCGGTAAATCGTCGCAGCGGTGCCGATTTATCCAATCAGCCAGCGCGCCAGATCTTGGCAGCTCATAACCGGGTCGCGCCGTGATCACTAAATGGCAGTAATCACGTAGCTGTTCCCACTCTCGCCAGCTCTCTAATGTGATCAACACATCTATGCCGACACAGAGATATAGCGGCGTGTCGTTGCCAATCTGCTGTCTAATTTGGCGCAGTGTCTCTATGGTGTAAGTGGTGCCGCCACGCCTTAGCTCAATATCGTCGGCCACCAGCTGAGGGTAGTCGGCTAGCGCGATTTGTAACATGGCCATACGCTGCTCTGCGGAGACCGTTAATGCCTTCCGGTGCGGTGGCAGTGAGCACGGAATCATATGCAAGCTGTCAACGCCAAGCAGTTCGACAAGTTCTACGGCGATACGCAGATGGCCGAAATGCACCGGGTTAAAAGTACCCCCAAAGATAGCGAGCGACATATTATTGACGAATCTGCCCGTTGCCATAGACCACCCACTTCTGGCTGGTTAGACCTTCGAGACCTACAGGCCCGCGGGCGTGAATCTTGTCGGTGGAAATGCCGATCTCGGCGCCCAAACCATATTCAAAACCATCGGCAAATCGTGTCGAGGCATTATGCATCACCGAACTGGAATCCACTTCGCGCATAAAGCGCGCAGCGCGGGCAGTGTTTTCGGTGACTATAGATTCGGTGTGCTGGGAGCTGTACTTGTTAATATGCTCAATCGCCTGATCCAGTCCATCGACCACGTTGATAGCCAGAACAGGGGCCAGATACTCTTCGTACCAATCCTGCTCAGTGGCCGCATTGGCTCCTGGAATAATCGCACAGGCCTTTTCGCAGCCGCGCAGTTCCACGCCCTTTTCGGCGTAGAGTGCCGCCAGTTTTGGCAGGATCTGCGCGGCAATTGATTGGGCCACCAATAAGGATTCCATCGCATTGCAGACACCGTATCTGTGAGTCTTGGCATTCAACGCAATGGCCAGCGCTTTTTCCAGATCGGCTTCGTCGTCAATATAGACATGGCAGTTGCCATCCAGATGTTTAATGACTGGCACTCGGGCATCAGCGCTAATGCGCTCAATCAGCCCCTTGCCGCCACGGGGAACAATCACATCGACAAATTCAGTCATGATGATCAGCTCACCTACGGCTGCGCGATCAGTGGTATTGATCACCTGAACCACGGTTTCAGGCAGGCCTACTTCGATCAATCCCTGGGTAATACAGGCAGCAATCGCTTGATTCGATTGAATCGCTTCACTGCCGCCGCGCAGAATAGTGGCATTTCCCGACTTCAAACAAAGGCTCGCTGCGTCTATGGTTACGTTAGGGCGCGACTCATAAATAATCCCCACCACACCCAGTGGAACGCGCATCTTGCCGAGCTTAATGCCGCTGGGACGATCCTGCAGATCAGTCACTTCGCCTATAGGGTCGGGCAGTTTGGCAACCTGGTGCAAGCCTTCAATCATAGCGTCGATACGTGCTGGGTTAAGCTCTAGACGATCGAGGAGTGCTGCGTCGAGACCATTGGCGCTGCCGTTTTGCATATCCACAGCATTGGCTGCCAGCAGTTTTTCACGGCTATGACTAAGAGCTTCGGCAATTGCCAAAAGGGCACTATTTTTCAATGCAGTATCCGCCGCAGCGATGATTCTAGAGGCCTCTCGAGCCTGACTGCCTAGGGCTTGCATATAAGATTTAATATTCATAAGGTTTATGTGGCTAGCGTCATTGCAATCTAAAGCCGCCATTATACGTATAGCGTATAAATAATGCCTGACTTTAAACTGCCCCCGAACCCTCTTCAAAATAGGCCCAGCGCTAAGGTGAATCATTGCAAACTGCCATCAGATTACTCAACTCTCAATCGCGCTGGTTAGTCCTTACTGGCGCTGGGGTCAGCGCGGAATCTGGTGTGCCAACCTACCGCAATCGCCGCGGTGAATGGCAGCGCAAACCGCCGGTGACCCACCAGGAATTTGTTGGCAATCATCAGGCACGACAGCGCTTTTGGGCGCGCAACCTGGTGGGCTGGCGATTTATGAGTAATGCTCAGCCCAATGCTGCGCACAATGCCTTGGTTGATTTAGAAAAAACCGGGGTGGTTTCCTGCTTAGTGACACAGAATGTCGATGGTCTACATCAGCGCGCTGGCAGTCAAAAGGTTATAGATCTCCATGGTCGTGTCGACACAGTCTCCTGCATCGGCTGTAATCTGCGCCTGCCCCGGGCACCGCTGCAAACTTGGCTGGAAAGAAACAATCCAGACTTTGCCAAACTTGCCGGTGCCATAGCACCGGACGGTGATGCAGATGTGGACAATCTCGACCACTCTGCTATGCAAGTGCCAGACTGTGAAAACTGCGGCGGGATACTGAAGCCAGATGCGGTGTTTTTTGGTGACTCAGTGCCAGCCCAAAGAGTGGCTGATGCGGAGCGGCAGATGCAGGATGCCGACGGGTTGGTGGTAGTGGGGTCGTCACTGGTAGCCTTTTCCGGCTACCGATTTTGTCTTTGGGCGAGTAGGCAGAATAAGCCTATTGTGATTATTAACGATGGTAGTACACGTGCGGATGAAATTGCGACCGTTACTGTAGCGGGCTCATGTGGCGATGTTTTACAGGGTTGGTTGCAACGCTCAAGAGGATTCTGAGCGTTTATTTTGTCATTTTGAGCGCAGCCGAGGGATCTCAACCAGCCTGCAGAAGACCCTCACTCGGCAGTAAACCGTTCGCCGCGCTGAGGGCGACAGGCATTGTGTTATCCCATGATGCCAGAGCATGTCTGCGCCTACAGGTACTTACTAACCACCTCAGCCAGGGCTTTAATGTGCGCTGGATTATCATTCAAGCAGGGAATGTAGTGAAAGGTCTCACCGCCAGCCTCAACAAACAACTCGCGGGCTTCCATATTGATCTCTTCAATAGTCTCCAAACAGTCAGATGAAAAGCCCGGGCAAATCACCGCCACATGCTTGATACCTTGGTCAGGCAGCGCTTCCATGGTCTTGTCAGTATAGGGCTGCAACCAGGGCTCACGACCAAATCGAGACTGAAATGTCGTCATAATCTTGTGTTCGTCGAGCCCCATCCGCTCGCGCACCAGCCGTGTAGTCTGGTGGCATAAGCAGTGGTACGGATCGCCCTTGTGCAGATAACTCTGTGGCGTGCCATGATAGGAAAATACCAACTTATCCGGCTCGCCGTGCTCATCAAACTGCTTGCGAATAGTTTCACACAGCGCATCTATATAAGCCTCAGACTGCTGATAACCCCCGATAAAATGCAATTCAGGCACCCAGCGGGTTTTGGTGAAGACCTTGGCCACTGCATCAAAGGTAGATCCTATAGTTGCACCTGAATACTGGGGGTAGAGAGGCAGCACTGTAATATTGCGGACATTTTGTGCGGTCAACTCGGCAATTGCCGTCTCCATTGAGGGATTGCCGTAACTCATGCCTAGAGCGACAGGCACATCCTGATTAAATTTCTCGTCGAGAATTTTTTTCACCCCAGCGGTCTGGGCTTTGCAGTGCACCATCAGCGGCGAGCCACCCTCAGACCAGACACTGGCGTAGAGCTTCGCCGAACGACTTGGGCGAATACGCAGGATAATCAGATTGAGAATCATCCACCACAGCAGTCGTGGCACTTCGACAACCCGGGGATCGCTCAAGAACTCTTTCAGATAGCGACGCAACTCAGCAGTTTTGGGCGCATCCGGCGTACCCAAATTACACAGCAACACACCACGACGTGGCGAAGGCCCCTGGTGATCGTAGTCGGTCTGGCCCTGATATTTCATTGATCGCTCCTGAATGCGGTGATTGCTCTAAAGTCGAGACCATACGGCAAGCGCGTCGGATCGACAAATATTAATCATATAAAGACCGCCAGTATACGGGTTCTAGGGGCGGCTGGATGAACGCTATTCAGGTGCCTTTGGGTTAGATAAGTTTCTTGGTTAGGGCCAATATCACGCCAGCAAACTCCTCAGCATTATTAACTATCTGGTTAATCTTGGCATTTCTGTCCGTCGCTGACTGCACGACTTTTAATAGTTTGCCCAAGGCTTTGACATCGGCGGGCTGGGGTAAAAGCTCTTTCACTTGTGCATCGGTCATGCTGGTGAGAGAGGAGACCTTTGATGCCAATATCTCGTCTGTTGCATTGGCGCTGCGCTCAGCGGCGGCATCTACATCTATGTCGAATTGATCCCAGTCTATAGTCATTTTAGTCTTCCTTGCTGTATGCGTTTTTGTTGGAAAGCGTTAAAGAGAGTTGCGGAGCTCATTGATTCTCCTTAGGTAGTTTTCGCCCTTAGCTATTTTTCCCTCTATGTTTTGTGATTTTTGCAGGAGATCGGAGATAATGATGTCTGTTGTGTCGATCAGTTGAGTTATCTCATCGCTGTCTACGCCAGCCATCTCAAGATATCGATCACGATTTTCCACCACCTTTGAGGCTGAGAGTAAAAAGCCGGTAATACTGTTATTTATCGCCTTTGCTTGAGCGTAATCGGCGGTCAGCTTGGTTTCTATGCGTTGCTCCAACACCTCTAGAGGCTGAATTAATTCCACGCGTTTTTGATTAATCTGCTGCTGCAGTTTGGGGCTGGTTTTAAGAATGAACTTAAGCCGATCCTGCCTGTTACCGCTGGCGACGATCTGATCCCATACATTGGCAATCGCCGGTTCTGCAAAAAACTGATTGGCAAATTCGGGTACCCATTCATGTTGAATAAAGTCGTCAATATCCTGCTTTTTACGATCGAAGTAACGATGTAGCAGTGTCAGGTTAGATTGTTCGATGGCTGAGATTCGGTTGCCAAGCTGCGCAGATAACTCTGGAGCCTCGGGAGGAATTGAAACGCAGCCCATGATCAGCAGGCTGAGGCTTATAAGGCTTATAAGGCTTAATTGGCGGATTTTTTGAAGCATTTGCATGAGTGATTCCTCATTCCTTGAGTGAATAGTCGGTGTATCTACTGCAGGTCTTTTGACTTAGTGTTGTTTATTGCTACCAGTAGTTACGCATTGCGTCGCAAAGCAATCACTAATAACTTTTTGCGATAAGTTTTTATCGAATGGTCTTTGAGAAGTTTGAGCCATGGCAGTTTCTTAGTGACCAGCCCCTTAATCCGATAGAACAGGCTCACCGAATAGAGCAGCTCAACGCTGCTGTAGTCCGCTGTGGAGCAGTTGGTCAAGTAGCGCATATCGCCAGCATGCAAATAACCACCCACTTTGTTGAGTAAAAAGGCCCGGCTCGGCTTGCCAACGTATGGCAACCACCGCACTAACCATCCCAGCACCGTAATGATTTCATCTCTAGGTGGCAGCATGGTGACGCAGTCTGCGGCATTAACCAGTCTATAGATGGGCGCTTTGATATTAGCAATCCAATGTTCATCGCCAACTCTGGGTGATCCGAAGGTATAGCAGGCGGCAATGCCACCGCGAGGATGGGTTATTTTCTTTGCTGCGATCGTGGCTAGAGCGCCGCCGAGGCTGTGGCCAGTAATGTACAGAGGCAAGTCTTTAAGATCGTCCTTATCGAGCCGTCTTTGAATGTCGAGTGCGACTTCGTTATAGGCATCATTAAATCCTGAGTGAATGTTGCCACCGCTGGGGCAGGCCACTGCTATGGCGTCGGCATCGGCTTTTATATCTCTGATACTGCTCGCCTCGGTTCCACGAAAGGCGAGAACTGAGAACTCATCATTGGCGACAATAATGGCCTGAGTACCGTTCCTGTCAAACGTATCCACTAGCTTGAGACTGAGCAGTGTAAGGTTTTCTTCTAAATCAGCAGCTTCTTTTTTAGCGTCATAACCCACAAGGCCGATCAGTGTTGATAGCGCTGATCGGCTATTCTGATCAATCAATTTCTTTATCGCTTCTAAAAAGTAGTCCTTCTGAGATCCATCTGGAAATAGGGGGTTGAAACGCAGGTAGGAAAGTTCAGCAATACATGACATAACTCCGCTAGTTCTGTCGCTGTAGGCTTTGCGATAAGCCGGTAATTTTTTTTTAACTAGATGGTTTAGATTTTCGATCTCGGTCTGGGATTCTGCGAGTAGTCTGGCCATACTTTTACTCTCCAGTTATAAGTAATAGGTTATTTTCTATGGCTAACAGTAATTGGGATATAGCGCGTTGCCAGGTTCATACTGAATATACGTCAGCTGTTGGATAGTCCTTATTGGAGAGCATTTCGTGGACCTAAAAAGCAGCTCTTGCGCCTAGTTAGTCGCAAAGGCTAAAGCTATGTTGACACCAGTGTTTCTTTCTCTTGTTTAAAAACACTTCATTTGGGTATTTTAGATACCTGTATAGCCTTATATGATCTATTAATGTAGATCATATAAGGCTATAAGATACGTTATGATATATCATAAGCTGAGGTTTATTGGTCATTGAGATATATTAATGTACATCATAAACTAGCTGGCGATATAGAAAAGTAGATCAAAATGACGTATTTAAACGACCAAACACTCAAGAGCCTACGAGAGGCTCGCCAGAGAAAGGGGTTTAGCCAGCGAGAGCTAGGTGCCAAGTCTGGTGTGCCGCAAAGCCATATTTCCAAGATAGAGAGTGGAGCGGTGGATTTGCGGGTGTCTAGTTTGGTCGCTCTGGCGCGTGTTTTGGATTTAGAGCTTGAGCTTGTTCCCAAGAAAACAGTTCCCGCCGTGAAATCTATCGTGCGTAGTAGCAATCTTCGTCATTCACTGGCACATGGTAGCCCAGCCGAAGAGGTTAAGGCGGTCTTGCCTGCTTACAGGTTAGATGGAGACGACGATGAGTAGTAATGTCTCAACTCTCAATGTTTTTCTCTATGATGAGCTGGTCGGCACTATTACCAACGTGGGCAGTGACCGCTCTCTGTTTGCGTTAACGCAAGATTATATTGAGAATACCGACCGCTCGACATTAAGTCTTGGCTTTAAAGATTCTCTCGGGGAGATGATTACGGACTTTAAGCCTACGCAAACAAAGCTCTTGCCATTCTTCTCAAATCTTTTGCCCGAAGACGAAATGCGACGATATTTAGCTGAGAGAGCAAATGTTAATCCTGAGCGTGAGTTCTTCTTACTCTGGGTCTTGGGCCAGGATTTAACAGGGGCGATTACCATTAAGCCCGCTGATGGAGAAGAGCTGCCTCCGAGTGTCAGTGATCCAGTTGATGGAAGTGAAAAAAATAAAGACGCTGCGATGCGTTTTTCTTTGGCAGGCGTTCAGCTAAAGTTTTCCGCCGTTAAACATGCCTCAGGAGGGTTGACGATTCCTGCTAGTGGTATGGGTGGAACATGGATTGTAAAGCTGCCCTCAAGTAAGTTTGAGGACGTGCCCGAAAATGAGTTTTCCATGATGGAGCTGGCACGAAAAATTGGCATGGATGTTCCCAAAACACAATTACTCAATATTGGGGATATTGAAAATATCCCCAATGGGATCGGGCAGTTTGGATATAGTGCTTTTGCCGTTGAGCGGTTTGATAGAATAGACGGCGGTGGCTCTGTTCATGTTGAAGATTTTGCGCAAGTGTTTGGTGTCTACCCGGACGACAAATACAAGAAAGCCAGTATGCGCAATATCGCAGAAGTTATAGGGATAGAGGGACAGGAAGACGATATTGCTGAGTTTACCCGCAGGCTGGTATTTAACACGCTCATAGGCAATGCGGATATGCATTTGAAGAACTGGTCGCTCATCTATAACGATAAGCGCTCAGTCTCTATTGCGCCAGCCTATGATTTTGTTTCAACAATTCCTTATTTCGCGAATAAGGACGCCGCATTGAAAGTCAGCAGGAGCAAGAAGTTTGCTGATTTCACCATGGATGAATTGTCTCATTTGGCAGCAAAGGCGCGGCTGCCAGAAAAGCTGGTATTGGATACAGCAGAAGAAACAGTCTCTCTGTTTCATGAGATATGGCAGAAAGAAAAAAATAATCTGGCACTTAGCCGTGGTGTGATTGAAGCTATCGAGCAGCATTTGGAAACGCTTCCAATTGTTAAAAAAAGTAACTCAGTAATGAGTACAAATTTACGTAAAAATTAGGATTTTGAAGGTATGGTTGATAGCAATTTTGTCAATGAAATTAATAAGAGACGCACGTTCGCTATCATCTCGCACCCGGATGCGGGCAAGACCACGATCACCGAAAAGCTCCTGCTGCTCGGCAATTTGATTCAGATCGCGGGCACGGTCAAGGGTCGCAAGAGCGATCGCCATGCCACATCTGATTGGATGGCCATGGAAAAAGAGCGTGGAATTTCAGTAACCTCCTCTGTGATGCAGTTTCCCTATCACGATTGCATGGTCAATTTGCTCGATACACCGGGCCACGAGGATTTCTCTGAAGATACCTATCGCACACTCACCGCGGTGGATTCGTCATTGATGGTGATCGACGGGGCTAAAGGCGTGGAAGCTCGAACGATCAAGTTAATGGATGTCTGTCGTCTGCGTGATACGCCGATCTTTGCCTTTGTAAACAAGATGGATAGAGAGATCCGTGAGCCCATTGAGCTGTTGGATGAGATCGAGAGCGTTCTAAAAATTAGAGCCGCACCGATTAACTGGCCAATTGGTATGGGCCGTGGTTTTCGCGGTGTCTACAACCTCTACACCGATATCATTCATGTCTATGTGCAGGGCAAGGGCCACACGCTGATGGATGATATTCAGATTAAAGGTTTGGATTCCCCAGAAGCTCGCGAAGCGTTGGGAGATTATGCCGATGACGTGCTCGAAGAGCTGGAACTGGTTAAGGGCGCGACCAATATTTTTGATATGGATGAGTTTCTCGCCGGCCGCATGGCACCTGTGTTTTTTGGCACTGCCCTGGGTAACTTTGGCGTCCGCGAAATGCTCGATGACTTTGTGCGTTGGGCGCCTATGCCGCAGCCGCGCGCTTCGGACAAGCGCGAAGTGGTTGCCGAGGAGACTGCTTTTAGCGGCTTTGTATTTAAGATTCAGGCTAATATGGACCCCAAACACCGTGACCGTATCGCCTTTCTGCGTATCTGCTCAGGCAAATACAAAAAGGGTATGAAAATGAAACATGTGCGCACCGGCAAGACTGTGCGCATTGCCGATGCCTTTAGCTTTAAAGCGGGCGAGCGAGTCTCACTTGAAGAAGCCCATGCTGGCGATATTATTGGCTTACACAATCACGGTTCGATTCAGATTGGTGATGCCTTTACCGAGGGCGAGGATCTGAAATTTAGCGGTATCCCGCACTTCGCACCGGAACTGTTTAAACGCATTCGACTAAAAGACCCCCTCAGAGCTAAGCAGCTGCAGAATGGCATTCGCCAACTTTCGGAAGAGGGCAGTACACAGGTGTTTTTCCCGTTCCGCAACAACGACATTATTGTTGGTGCTGTAGGTCAGCTGCAGTTTGAAGTGGTGGCTTATAGATTGCGTGAAGAGTACGGCGTTGAGGCAATCTATGAACCGGTTAATGTGCATTCTGCGCGCTGGACTGAGTGCGACGATAACAAGCAGCTCGAGTCATTTAAGAATAAAACCCAGGACAATCTGGCAGTGGACGGGGGTGGTCATCTGACCTACCTTGCGCCCACTAGGGTCAACCTGTCTCTTACTGAAGAGCGCTACCCTGAAATTGCATTTCGCTCTACTAGAGAGCACTAACAGCCCCGCCCACAACAATAATAATCGCCAATAGAGGTCAGTATGAGCAATAAAACAGTACCTGCAAGCCAGGACATGACGCCAGTGCATCTGCGCGCCAATCGTTCGGCCTTTGCTATGTGGTTTGGACGAACAGTGCTGCGGGTTTTTGGCTGGCATGTGGAGGGTAAAATTCCCAACCATGAGCGGCTACTGATTATTGGCGCACCCCATACCTCTAACTGGGACTTTGTTTATGCCATGGCGACGATACTGGCTATCAATATCAAGATTCGCTGGCTCGGTAAGCACACTATTTTCGTGCCCGGTGTGAAATGGTTTATGGAATGGCTCGGTGGCATTCCAGTTAACCGCGGTCAACCTGAATCCATAGTTGATAGCGTTGCTCGCCTTGTGGCAAAGGATAGGGGTATTGTTATCGGTTTGGCTCCTGAAGGAACACGCAAGAAAGTCGAGACATGGAAAACGGGATTTTTGCGAATTGCTGAAGCCATAGATTGTAAGATATTTTTGATTGGTCTGGATTTCCCTAACAAACGCATTGTGCTAGATCAGATGTTTGAACCCACCGGCGATCACGATGCTGATATTGCCACGCTGCAGAAATTTTATGGTCGCTACCAAGGCAAGTACCCGGATCAATTTTAGACCTTGGTTTATGTCAGAGAGACTTGTTTAAAGCGCTTAATTAAAGCGCTTAATTAAAAGGCTTGGTTAAATGGATTTATCAACTGTTACTCAAGTCAGCTTGGTTGGCGTGGCTTTTTTTGCTGGACTTCTCTCATCTATTGCCGGTTCCGGCGGTATTCTCACTCTGCCAGCATTGCTATGGGCTGGGTTGCCACCTCTAAATGCTCTAGCGACCAATAAAGTCCAGAGCGCCATCGGCACACTGTCCTCAGCGTGGAACTTTTTTCGTCAGGGCCATATAGATATCAAACCGCTACTGCCTGTTTTGCTGATGGGTTTTATCGGCTCAGTGATTGGCACTTTGGCGGTGCAGCAGCTTGACAGCGAGATTCTTCTCAAGCTAATTCCTTTTCTTTTAATTGCCATTGCCGCCTACTTCTTACTGATGCCAAAAGTTTCTGAGGCAAACTCACAACCTAAAATAAATCAGGCCTGGTTTGCCTGCACCGCGGGTTTAGGTATGGGTTTTTACGGCGGTTTCTTCGGTCCCGCCATGGGCTCAATATTTCCTTTCCTGCTAGTCTGGCTGATGGCGCGCGATTTAGTCACCGCCACCGCTGAAACCAAGCTGATGATAGTGGTGGTCAATGGCACCTCGGCGTTGCTATTTATTGCCGGTGGTCATGTAGTATGGGGGCTGGCAATCGCTATGTCTGTCGCCCAGATGATCGGTGCGCGTCTCGGTTCCAATCTGGTTATGAAGCGCGGTAGTAGTTTTGTGCAGCCGGTTATCACCATCGTCACCCTGCTTATGGCGGTCAAATTATTGTTCTTTGTCTAAGTCTTGCTTAAGCTAAGCTGATGAACTTTATCATCACCCTTATTCTCTCCTTCGCGCTGATCATGACAGCACTGCTGGTGTTTCGCTATATTGGTCTGCCGATCTATAGAGTTGAACCAATCAATGTCAAGGTGTTACTCGAAGCTGTGCTCGAAGGCCAGGCCACCGAAGCCGACTGGGATGTGTTTATTGGTATGACGATTCGGCATAATCCAGATCTCGATGAGATACGGCTGCAATGTGCTATCTTGGCCGAGCAGGAAATGAGCCTACGCGAGGGGCAAGTGCACTTTTCCTCAGCGGGCCGCGATGAATTGAACGCCATATTAACGCGCATTAAGAACGAATTATTGCCATCCACGGAGCAGCACCATGATTGACAAAACCTCACCCATAGCACGGTTTTTGGTTGTTGCCGCGGCCTTTGTCGTGGTGGTCACTGGGCTCAAAATGGCGGGCGCACTATTAGTGCCTTTTCTGCTGGCTGTGTTTATCGCCATGATTGTCTCGCCGCTGCTCAGCTGGCTGAAGCACCGTAATATTCCCAGCGCCATCGCCATTCTAATGATTGTGGTATTGATCATGCTCGTGGGCCTGTTGCTCACTGCGGTGATTGGCTCTTCAGTGGAAAACTTTCGTCAGGACATTCCTCTGTACACGGAGAAACTATCTGCCTTGAGTGTCAGCATGCAGGCCTGGCTAAGCCAGCGAGGCATAGATATAGATCCTCAGCAGTGGCAAGAAAGCTTTAACCCCAGTGTGGTGATGTCCTTTGCCGGGAGCACCTTGGCTTCTTTTGGCAGTGTGATGACTAATGCGGTAATGATCTTGCTAACAGTGATTTTTATCCTCACAGAGAATGTTGGCTTCGGTGAGAAACTGCGCTTGGCCCGTGGCAAAGATGTTTCAGAGGAATGGCTCAACCGCTTTTCAGAAAGCGTCCACAGCTACCTGGCGATTAAAACTGGCATCAGTTTGATCACCGGTCTGCTGATCTTTATCTGGCTGACCATTTTGGGCGTAGACTATCCGGTGCTCTGGGCGCTGCTGGCCTTTTTACTTAACTTTGTGCCCACCGTGGGCTCGTTTATCGCCGCAGTGCCAGCAGTGCTTTTGGCGACTGTTCAGTTGGGCGTGTTTTCTGCCGGCTTAACTCTGGCCGGGTTTGTTGTGGTGAATCTAGTGATGGGCAATGCCGTTGAACCGCGCTGGATGGGCAAGGGATTAAATCTCTCGCCGCTGGTAGTCTTTGTTTCTTTGGTGCTCTGGGGCTGGGTGCTGGGCCCAGTGGGAATGCTGCTGTCGATCCCTCTGACTATCATGATTAAAATAGCTCTAGAAAATCAACAAGAGACACGCTGGATTGGTGTGTTGCTGGGCTCGGGTACAGTGTCGCAGCTGGATGAACCGAAGAGCGAGGTTGGGCCGTTATCTGATGACCAGGGTGCTAGCTAGGGGCCCTGCCAAGGCACCTCTCTCGCTGTTGGGAATAGCCGCTATAAGATCGGTAACGCCAATATCTTTGCCAAGTTGCTTTAACAATGTGCTCACTTGACCTCGATGATGGGTTTGATGATTAAAAAGATGGGATAAAACGTCGCCGAAACTCTTCCAAAGCTCTAAACCTTAACTGTCTCTAGATAATTTTTTTTGGAAATCAGTTTTATCCGTTTCAGATATCCATTTTATTATCGTTGTATTCAGGTTTATTCTGCATGTCCAAAGACTACTTTTGTCAGTTAAAAGTAGGCCAATCCTTATCGCCACTGAGTAGAGCAGCCGCCAGCGCGTTAGTTGGAAATCTCATCGTCGTCATGGTCTAGTTTATGGGGGAAAGGTCACTCTGCGCGCAACGCCGAAAAACCGCCACGCTGGGGATGGTTTCCTTGAGCTAACCAACACCTTTGCGAAGGGCTGGGACGCTGATAACAGTGGCGCCCTTAGCGCGGCCGAGCAGACCTGTAGTCAGCATTGAGCGCTGACTCTCGAACCTTTTAACCTACAACCCTTAGCTGTGTCATAGATAGCCTCGGCAGACTTCGAAAATCTCACCTATAT
Source organism: Gammaproteobacteria bacterium MOLA455 (assembly GCA_000511875.1). GTDB lineage: Bacteria > Pseudomonadota > Gammaproteobacteria > Pseudomonadales > Porticoccaceae > HTCC2207. Next base: position 1,091,345 of record AZIN01000001.1, on the reverse strand, counting down.
TCACTACAGGTTATATGGAAATTAACTTGGTATAAAAGGGTGAATATGAAATTCAAAATAATACTGGCTCTGTCATTGCTGCTTAATCTGGCAACGATTTGCTTTCTTTATATTGCTAATGCTGAAGATGACCTCGCGGCTGAGACTGATTCTGTAGCATCGGTAGTCGATCCCTCAGGCGACGCAGACTCTCAAGTCGAGGCTGGCGCAGTGGCCCAGACGTATCAATATAGCGACTTGAAGCAGCTGAGGGCTATTGGTTTGAGCGACGAGCAGGCAAGAATGCTTATTCTGCAGGAACTTATTACTCAAAATAACGCTAGATCACAGCAATTTGATGTTCAGTATTGGCAAGCGACAAGCGCCGATAGATTAGCTCGGCAAATTGAATCCAGAATAGAGGGTGAGAGGTCGCTGCGCAGCACTATGGCGAGCTTGTTTGGGGGGCAGGGTTATACGCAAAAGTCTTTCGGGCAGGGCTTTTCGCCTCTGGTAGATCAGAGCTTTTTGTCAGCGCGAGATCAGATTGCATTGCGCGAGTATCAGCTGCGGTCGAAAAAGCTGAGTATCGCTGACGAGCTGGCAGCCAGTGTCGATGAGCTAGTGAGTGCTGAAGTGTTAACTGAGAATGGCGCCTTAGAATATCGTATGCGCTATTCATCACTGGCCGCCAGACTACTTGAGAGTGGGGTGCGCTTTACCGAGCAGAACTTTCGCGATAGCTATATGGCCTTGGCGCCTATCTATAACCGCCAGCAGGGTTATGCCTTTGACGCCAGTACTCTTATGGCCCAGCGCAACAAGCTTAAACAGTTAATGGGTGATAGCGACGGGTTGAAAATTCTGGCCAATCTGGATAACCGTTTCGTACAGTTTAAGGCGGCTGGAGAGCGCTATTATTTGAGTGACGACCAGATATTGTCGGCCTACAAAATTATCTCGGATGGCGAGGAACAGATGATCGAAGGCTACTTTGTGCGCAAGTCGAATCCTAAGCAGGGCATTCAGATGATTAGAGATGCATCTCTACACCGAGAGCAAAAACTAACGCAGTACTTGGGTGAAGATATCAGTCGATCATTGATGCGCGCCTTTACCAGTGCGCGTCCCGACCCGACTACTCCAGCGGGGATTCTTCTCAGTGGCTCTTAATTCGCCGGGCATTTAATTCAGCCGACTATTCATCTCACAGGCTATTCATCTCACAGGCTATTAATTGTGCCCGCTATCTGTAAAATACGGTCACAAGAACCCCCTGATGGCAGCCCTAGAGAGGATGAACCAGTCTTGAAAAATCTATCACATCTGTTCGACAGAAACGTTAAGTGGGCCAGTGAGGTTAAAGACAAGAATCCGGACTTTTTTACTCAGCTTTCCAAACAACAGGCTCCAGAGTATCTGTGGATTGGCTGTTCAGATAGCCGCGTGCCGGCCAATCAGATAGTTGCACTCCCCCCCGGTGAGATTTTCGTTCACCGAAATATTGCCAATGTCGCTGTGCACTCAGATCTCAATTGTCTGTCAGTTATTCAATACGCAGTGGATGCACTGAAAGTTAAGCACATTGTTGTCTGCGGTCACTACGGTTGTGGCGGTATCAAAGCTGCCATGGGCAATGAAGAAAATGGTCTGATTGATAACTGGTTAGGCCACATTAAAGACGTCAGTCGTTTTCATGCTGAGGAGTTGAGCCAGCTGGAGGGTGACGAAAAATTTAAGCGCCTCTGTGAGCTAAATGTCCTAGAGCAGGCTGCCAATGTGTGTAATTCCACCGTGGTTCAAAGTGCTTGGAAGCGCGGTGAGGATCTTTCAGTGCATGCGTGGATTTATAGTATTGAGAATGGGCTGTTAAAAGACCTCAGTTTGGCTATCTCTTCCCCAAAAGAGCTCGAGACATTAATTAGCTAGGGCGTTGTTTATCTCGTGCTGAAGTGCCCAGCCTGTTCGGTCTTTATAGTCCGTTATCTGCTCAGAGCCTGTTATCCCGACCGCTATCGATAGCGGTCAAATATGATCTAGCGGCATCTCAGTTCGCTGCACCACCTGCCGCAATACAAAGCTGGTTTTAATGCTGCTTACTCCGGCAACCTGATTTAGCTTATCCAGCAGGAAACGCTGGTAATAATCCATATCCGGCATAACCACCTTTAATAAATAATCAGTATCGCTGCCCGTAATCAATGAGCACTCAACAACCTCAGGCCAACTAGTAATCTTGCTATCAAAATTTGCCAATCGATCCGGGCTCTGGTTATCCAAACTCACCGATATATAAATACTAATCGGCAGCCCCAGCTTTTTCTGATCCAGCAGAGTAATTTGCCGACTAATGATGCCGCACTCTTGAAGCAGCTTTACACGGCGAGCGCAGGGGGAGGGCGAAAGACCAACCCGTTCAGCCAGTTCGAGATTGCTAATGCTGCCATTAGTCTGAATTTCCTCAAGAATACGACGATCCATTCGATCTAGCTTTGGAATTGGCATAATTCACCTGTAAATATTCATAATGTGGTGAATATAGCTATTTTAAATAAATTTAACAAACTATAAGGTAAGATTTAACCTGTTCGGGAGGTTTATTCTAGTGGCATAAATTACCTTTTACAGAGCAATATCATGTCCATTGATCGCCAAAAAAAACTCTCCTTCGCTACCCGCTCCGTTCACGCTGGCTATGATTCATCCGCCAACGAAGGTTCTCTCAATCCACCAATTTATATGACCTCAACCTACTCATTTGACAGCGTGGCCCAGGGTGCTGGGCGTTTTTCAGGAGAAGAGAAAGGCCACTTTTACAGCCGTATCTCCAACCCAACCCAAGAAATTCTCGAAAACCGCTTGGCGGATCTAGAAGAGGGCGAGGCGGCACTGGCAACCGCATCAGGTATGGGTGCCATCACTGCCACGCTCTGGACATTAGTGGGTCCCGGCGATCAAATTCTCGTCGACAAAACGCTCTACGGCTGCACCTTTTCGTTTATGGAACATGGCCTAAAGAAGTTTGGTGTGGATATTTGTTATGCCGACTTCACCGACCATGCCGAACTGCAAAGTTACCTCAGCGACAAAACCAAAGTGATCTACTTCGAAACCCCAGTGAACCCTAATATGCGGGTCATCGATATAGCCGCAGTCAGCACCCTGGTTAAAGACTACAGTTCCGATATTAAAATAATGGTCGACAACACCTACTGCACACCCGCACTGCAAAGACCCCTGACTCTCGGAGCCGATTTGGTCGTCCACTCGGCGACCAAATATCTCGGCGGCCACGGCGACTTAATTGCCGGCGCAGTAGTCGGTGATGCAGAGACCATTCAACAGATTCGCCTATTTGGTTTAAAGGATATGACCGGCGCAGTCATCTCACCTATGACCGTATTTCTAATCCTTCGAGGCATCAAAACCCTTCAGCTACGTATGGAACGCCACTGCCAAAACGCCCAGGCAATCGCCGAAATGCTCCACCAGCATCCAGCGGTTGATCAGGTATTTTTTCCCGGCTTAAAGACTGATCCTTGGTACGCTATAGCCTCTACGCAAATGGACGACTTCGGTGGCATGATCGCCCTAGAGCTCAAAGGCGGATACGACGCCAGTGTCCGCATGCTCAACAAACTCAAGCTAGCCAAACTCGCGGTCAGCTTAGGGGACGCAGAAACTCTAATCCAACATCCAGCTAGCATGACTCATTCCGTATACACATTAGAAGAACGCGCCGCCCATGGCATCAGTGAAGGTCTAGTGCGTATTTCAGCCGGACTAGAAGCCATCGAAGACATTATTGCGGACCTAGAACAGGCCCTAGAAAATTAACAGAGAACAGCCGCTCAACCAAAACCTCTAAACGAAATTCTAATTGCCCCCAGCCTACTGCGAATGCCCAGATAGTCTCTGGGTCTGTCCTTGAGATCAATCAGAGCCCGCTTATGGGAGCAATTATTTTCAGAAAGAGAGAGCACCTGTCTGAGCGCCAGCGAGTTGTGCGAACGCTGAAAATAATAGCGCCCATGGGACCGATCTCAAGGACAGAGCCAGGGGCTATAGCGCACCCAATACTCAGGCTCTCTTATTAGAGAGTCTTACTATTAGTCCCAGTCACAGCAAAAACCACCTCACCATCCTCCAACTGCCCGCGCAAAATATCCCCTTCGCTTACAGAAGCCACAGACTTAACCACCGCATTATCCGCATTGCGAATAATTGAATACCCTCGCCCCAACGTCTTCAGCGGACTGACCGTATCCAGCAAATGCATCGCCTGACCAGTCTTGCTGCGCTGAATCTCAAGCTGCTGCTTAACCGATCGCGACATCTGCTTCACATACCTAGCCACCAGCTGGTGATAATCACCAATAGCCTCACCGGGATGCACCCGAGCAAGCTGGCTCTGAACGCGATTCATCTGCTGACGCCGCTGCTCAAGTTCACTATTGATCGCCCGACGCAAACGAATATCCAAATGATCCAAATGCTGACTCTGCTCCTGCAGCTTGTGCCCGGGGTGACGCAAACGCTTCTTCAAATAATCCGCACGCTGCCCTAACTGCTGAATCTTGCGACCTACAGCCTCGGTCAGCAGAATCTCAAAACCCTCGAACTGATCGAGGATATCTACCCCATCAGGACTCAAAAGCTCCGCCGCCGCAGAGGGCGTAGGCGCACGCAAATCAGCAACAAAATCCGCAATCGTGAAATCCACCTCATGGCCCACCGCACTAACAATCGGCATTGCACTGGCAAAAATAGCCCGGGCCACAATCTCCTCATTAAACGGCCAGAGATCCTCCAGAGAGCCACCACCGCGTCCAACAATCAGCGCATCGCACTGACCCAGCTGGTTGGCATTACTAATAGCCTCGGCAATCTGTTTCGCTGCCTGCTCCCCCTGAACCGCTGTAGGGAAAATACTTACCTTAATTGACGGAAAGCGCCGTTCCAAAACCGACAGCACATCTTTAACCGCCGCTCCGGTAGCCGAGGTAATCACACCTATATGCGAGACTGAATCGGGCATCGGTTTTTTATACTGATTATCAAACAAGCCCTCATCGCCAAGCCGCTGCTTAAGCTCCTCAAACTGCCGCTGCAGCGCGCCAAAGCCAGCTTCTTCCATATGCTCAATCACCAGCTGATACTCGCCGCGACCCTCATAGAGACCGGCGCGACAGCGCACCAACACCTGGGTGCCATTGGCCGGCTTAAAGCCAACCCGCTGATTGGAATTACGGAACATTGCGCAGCGAACCTGGGCTTGGTCATCTTTTAGGGTCAAATACCAATGCCCGGAAGCCGGGCGGGCAAAGTTCGAAATTTCACCCTCCACCCAGAGTAGTGGCAGTTGAGTTTCGATTAGATGGCGGACGCTGCGGTTAAGCTGGCTGACGCTAAAGATTTGACGTTCTGAGGGATTGGATTTCATCTGTACATTGTAGGTACGCAGGCTACTCTAAGTCACGGTTTTATCTGGTTCTTTAATCTGGCCCTTTAATCTGGCTTTTGATACTCCTCGTTATCCTCCTTTTGATACTCTTTTAGATGCCTAAATAGTTGTTTACCTTAAGACAGCCGCTGAATTATAATGCAGCGCTTACTTTTTAAAACCTCGCTGAGGTAAGCGTCCCCCTATGTTACGCATTTCCCATGAAGCATTAACCTTTGACGATGTACTGTTGGTACCCGGCTACTCTGCTGTTACAGCAAAAGACGTGTCGACTCACTCCCAGCTTACTCGTGGCATAACCATGAATATCCCCCTGGTCTCAGCGGCTATGGATACAGTCACCGAAGCGCGCCTGGCTATTGCCATCGCAGCTGAAGGCGGCGTTGGCATTATCCACAAGAGCATGACCATCGAACAGCAGGCTAAAGAAGTTCTGGCAGTGAAGAAATATGAAAGTGGTGTGGTTAAAGACCCCTTCACAATTCAGTCTTCAGCAACCCTTGCCGAGCTCTATGCCCTAACTGTCGCCAACAACATCTCTGGTCTACCGGTTCTCGAAGACGGCAACTTAGTGGGCATAGTGACTCGTCGCGATGTGCGTTTTGCCACAGATATGGATGCACTGGTGACCTCAGTGATGACACCCAAAGCCGAGCTAGTCACAGTCAAAGAGGGTGCCGAGGCCGACGAAGTGCGGGCACTGCTCCACGAACATAGAATTGAAAAAGTATTGGTCGTAAATGATGCCTTTGAACTCAAAGGTCTAATCACCGTTACCGATATAGACAAAGCCGAACAGCATCCCAATGCCTGTAAAGACGATCAGGGTCGACTCCGTGTTGGCGCTTCAGTCGGCGTAGGTGAGGGCACAGACGAGCGTGTTGCTGCTCTAGTAGCCGCTGGCGTTGATGTCTTAGTAGTCGACACCGCCCACGGCCATTCCAAGAACGTGCTCGATCGCGTCACGTGGATCAAGACAAATTTCCCAGATGTTCAGGTGATTGGCGGCAACGTCGCTACAGGTGCAGGTGCCAAAGCCCTGGCCGATGCCGGAGCCGACGGCGTCAAAGTCGGCATAGGTCCAGGTTCAATCTGTACTACGCGCATAGTCACAGGTATTGGCGTACCTCAGATTACCGCTATCGCCGACGCCGTTGCTGCTCTCGCAGGAACCGACGTTCCGGTGATTGCCGACGGCGGCATTCGCTATTCAGGGGATATGTCCAAGGCCGTTGTAGCCGGTGCCAGCGCCGTAATGATGGGTTCCATGTTGGCCGGTACTGAAGAAGCCCCGGGCGATATCGAAATCTATCAGGGTCGCTCCTACAAATCCTATCGCGGCATGGGCTCCTTGGGCGCCATGGCGCGCAACCAGGGTTCCAGTGATCGCTACTTTCAAGATGTAAACGACGGTGCCGAGAAATTAGTTCCCGAAGGCATCGAAGGTCGTGTGCCCTATAAAGGTCCAGTGTCAGCTATTATTCATCAGATGATGGGTGGCCTACGCTCGGCAATGGGTTACACCGGTTGCAGCACCATTGAGCAGATGCGCACTGAGCCCGAGTTTGTTCGCGTGACTTCGGCTGGTACCAACGAGAGTCATGTGCACGATGTGCAGATTACTAAAGAAGCGCCAAACTATCCGGCCGGTGGCCGATAACAGTTGTTTGCTGTTGGAGTGCTTTGGTGTTGAAGTGCTTTAGTGTTTTTAGAAAAGGCTGCGTTCAATTAATGTCGCAGCCTTTCTTTTTTCTGAGAAGACGCCTAGGCGTTTTTTAAAATATTCATTATCGAAAGCTCTATTTTAAAGGGCTTATTTTAGAGAGACCATCAATGTCAGATCTACATTCGCAAAAGATTCTTATTCTCGATTTTGGTTCCCAGTACACTCAACTGATTGCTCGCCGCGTGCGGGAGATTGGTGTGTTCTCAGAGATCCGTGCCTGGGATATCACCGAAGAAGAAATTCGCGAATTTAATCCCAAAGGCATAATCCTCTCCGGCGGACCTGAATCTGTCACCGGCGGCGCATCATCGCCCCGCGCACCAGACTGCGTCTTCACAATGGGCCTGCCGGTGTTGGGTATCTGCTATGGCATGCAAACCATGGCAGGCCAGCTGGGCGGAAAAGTCGACACCTCTGACGTGCGTGAATTTGGCTATGCTCAGGTCAAGGTAGAAAACGAATCAGCCTTGCTACAGGACATCAAAGACCATATCGGCAGCGACGGCGAATCACTGCTGGATGTGTGGATGAGCCACGGCGACAAAGTCGTCGCCATGCCCGAAGGCTTTAGTCTGATGGCCTCGACCCCTTCATGCCCCATCGCCGGCATGGTCAACGAAGAGAAAAGATTCTACGGCATTCAATTCCACCCTGAAGTGACTCACACCCTTCAGGGCGAGCGTATGTTCCAACACTTCGCTCTGCAGATCTGTGGCTGTGAAGGCCTCTGGACCGCCGCCGCGATTATCGAAGATCAGATCGCCCGGGTAAAAGAACAGGTTGGCGACAGCCATGTACTCTTGGGTCTCTCCGGTGGCGTCGACTCCTCAGTAGTCGCGGCACTGCTGCACAAAGCCATTGGCAGCCAGCTCACCTGTGTATTTGTCGACAACGGCCTGTTGCGCAAAAACGAAGGCGATATGGTCATGGAAATGTTCGCTAAAAACATGGGCGTCAAAGTAATTCGCGCCAATGCTCAAGACCAGTTTTTAGACGGCCTAGCCGGGGTCAGTGACCCAGAGAAAAAACGCAAAGTCATCGGCAACACCTTTATCGAAATCTTTGATGAAGAGTCTCGTAAAATAGACAATGTGAAATTCCTCGCTCAGGGTACGATCTACCCCGACGTGATTGAATCCGCCGCCTCAAAAACCGGCAAAGCCCATGTCATTAAATCTCATCACAATGTCGGCGGGCTGCCAGATCACATGGCCCTAAAGTTGGTTGAGCCACTGCGCGAACTGTTTAAAGACGAAGTGCGCAAGATCGGTGTCGAACTGGGCCTGCCCTACGATATGGTCTACCGTCATCCATTCCCTGGCCCCGGCCTCGGTGTGCGTATCCTCGGTGAAGTGAAACGCGAGTACTGCGCCATTCTCCGTGAAGCCGACGCAATCTTCATTGAAGAGTTGCACAATTTTGGCTGGTACCAAAAAACCAGTCAGGCGTTCGCGGTATTCCTTCCGGTTAAATCCGTCGGTGTCGTTGGCGATGCACGGCGTTATGAGTGGGTTATTGCGCTGCGCGCCGTTGAAACTATCGACTTCATGACTGCGCGCTGGGCGCACCTTCCCTATGAGTTGCTGGAGAAAGTCTCCAATCGTATTATCAATGAAATATCCGATGTGTCTCGAGTAGCCTATGATGTGTCGAGCAAGCCGCCGGCGACGATTGAGTGGGAATAGTCGGGCAGACGTAAGCTATTGATTTAAAGCGAGCTGACAGTTACAAAGACGATTTACTTGCGGGTGTCGAGAAAAAGTGTCGGGAGCAGGCCCGTCTTATCTGGAACCCCAGACCTGTCTGGCCAGAGTCGCCAGGCTTGGTCGATTTGGATTTAGGATCCAGTCCGCCAATGGTTCTGCCACTGGCGGGTAATTCAACGCCGGTTCCGAATCTTGCTGCAGCCATCTCTTCAGAATACCCTGATCAAGACAGTCCATAGCAGTGGCACGGCCCATTTTCTTAAGGGCTAAAACATTACACAGCTGTTCATACTGTCCGGCCAATGGCTTGACGAGTAATTTTTTACCGTAACTCAGGGCCTCGCTGGAAAGTTCGAATCCAGCGTTGCTAATCACGCCCGAACAGTTCATAAGTTGCTCATGAAAGACCGTGTGGGATAGAGGATTAACCTTGATATGGCCGAGGTGTTGCACGTTTTCTACCTTGGCAAAAATGTCAAACTCATAGTCGGTAAATGGCTCCACAAAGGCAATAATATCATTGAGATCTTCAAAGCCCATATAGACAACGATCTTCTTTTTAAGAAGTTTTCCTGCTGCGTGGGGCCCTATCAAAGGGGGTAGCACTGGTTGATCAAAGTGATGGTAGTGAAAGCCAACGGAGGTTTTACTTGGAGCAAAAAATTTCATCAATAGCTGCGAGGCCAAATGCCCTTTGACCCTGGGAACGTTTTGATAAAAAGCACATTGGTGGCTGACTGCAATACAGGGAACCTCCTGAAGCCTTGCTGCCCAGGCGGTAATAGGCTCAAAATCTGAAATAACCAGATCGTACCCAGACAGGTCTAGCTGACGGATATCTTTGATCAGTCGGAAAATATTATTACCGAGAATTGTTTTGCCGATCTGCATACGCCCGCGTTCAAATATTAACGTCAGTCCTTGCAGCACAGTGAAGTCTGCAAAATCCCCCATATCAAAAAAATCTTCTTGCTTGCGACCAGAAAACACGAAGTCGATTTCAACACCAGGCCGCTGGAGCGCCGGTAAGAGAGCTCTGGTTCTGGATAGATGACCATTGCCGGTGCCCTGGACTCCGTAAAGAATTTTCATGAACTTGCCTTACAAGAGGATAGCGGTTGCAATAGAAGCTGCACTCAAACCAAGTATGGCACCAACGGCAATATCGGTTGGATAGTGTACGCCCAGCACCACTCGAGAGAGACCAATCAGACCAGCCCAGAAATAGGCTATTAACGCCACGTCCCCATAAAACTGGACAAGCAAACTGGCCACTAAAAATGCTGCCGCCGTATGGCCAGAAGGCATGCTAAATTCATCAGAGGGCTGCACTGCGCGTATGCACGAGGGTAATTTATTAAATGGTCGCTCTCGTTTGAAAAATGCTTTGAGTAACATGAAGCAGGGCAGTTCAAAAACAAAAGCCAGCAACACAGCTTGCGCCCACAACAGGTTTTGGTCATTCTGTGAAAGCAGCGCAGCTATGGCCAGAGCAATATAAAGATGGCCATCGCCAGTGTGGGAAATGGCTTTAAAAACACCTCGTACTGGCCCTGAGGTCTGTAGTCGGTTAAACCACAAAAACCCAATGACATCGAAATTGCTAATTGTTTTAAGCATAGTCAGTCACCTCAACTTGATGAAAACCTAGCTTATTGCTGATATACGACAATCATTTGAAAGATTGGTGAAGGTTTTATGACAAAGGCAGGTAAGCTGCTACTCGAAGAGAGTTTCCCGCTGCGGGCTTAACGCCTGTCTAAAAAGCGAAATGTGGGCCTACTCTGCCGTGGTTCTGAGCCGATCAATAATGCGACGGGCCCGATTTGGGGCTGCATCTACATGAATGCTTATAAACGGCGTTTCACCGAAACTGAGCATATTGGCATACTGGGATTCGATAACCACCTTGTCTTCGTCGAAGGTCAGGGCGGTTTGAGCCACAACTTTCTTCAAAACTTCCTCATGATTAGATTCGGGGTTTGTCGCTATAGTCCAAATGTAGTGAGCAGTGGATTCTGTTTCTGGCGTTACGCCATGAAAGCCCCGCATGTGAAAGCCGCCTCTTGCCGGATCATTGACCTCTTCGCTGCCAGCGTCAACCGCACCAGTCCATATGCGCAGATGGTTAGGGTGAAACTCAATCTCCTGCCAACGGTCGATTAGACCACTAAAGGGATAAGCAGCAGTATAGGTAGGAGGTGGTGTTGAATTCGGCATGTGGCGGACTACACGTACACTGTCTGCCTCTGCCGTCACATTCATCTCGGCATTCATGTGAGTTTTGGCGTCGCCGCCAATAGTTTGCAGGTGAACATAGCCGAGATGGCTCAGATCAAGTAGGTTATCGTGAATAAGTTGATACGGCGCCTCGTAATAGTAGGCGGCACCGTCCCAAATGTAATCGCCGCTGCTATGGATGGCATAATCTGGCGCTGAATGGCTAGGTTCTGCGGCCTCGTCGCTGCCAAACCAAATCCAAATAATGCTGTCTTTTTCCTGCACATAATATTTTTTAACCTTGGCACGTGGTGGCACTATATCCTGTCCGGGAATTTCCAAGCATTGACCCTGCCCGTTATAGAGCATGCCGTGGTATCCGCAACGAATGCCACAGGCCTCGACGGTACCTGAGGACAGGGGCAGCGCGCGGTGACAGCAGCGGTCTTCAAGCGCGCATGCGTCTCCCTGGCCATCGCGAAACATTACTACCTTGTTACAAAGCAGGGTTCGCCCCAGAGGCTTGTCGGTTAGTTCCTTGCTGAGTGCCGCAACATACCATTGATCCAAAGGAAAAGGAGTTCTTGTCTCATCCGTAGTGTCACTGACGCCAGGGATATGCATTGTTGATTTTCTCATCACTTCCTCCTCCAGTTGTTGTACTCTTAAAACTATACATGGAATTTAATAATACCCATCTTATGCTGCAGCTACCTGTAGAAAACGTATGCTGCCTCCAATAGGCTTTTGGGGCTCTGCTAATAACATCGATGACATTGGGGAAGATGCCTCCAGTATTAATAGATGCGCAAGCTTCCCCAAATCTTGGCGATGCGCTTCAGCTAGATAGGCTTGGCCACAACGGCGATACTTTCAGCCGTCGCTTTGCTGTTATCAATCAGTGGACCTTTACCTAGTTGGCCCATGCAGATAGCAAGGCTGCTCTTAACGATGTAGTCACAGCGTTCGAAGCGGCGATTTCTATAATTTTTGAAGGCCGCTTCAGGGGTTGACGCTTGTGTCAGTTCGTCGGCTAGAACAAGAGCGTCCTCGATAGCGAGTCCGGCGCCCTGTCCCAAGTGCGGCGTAGTCGAATGCACAGCATCACCTAATAAGGCTATGCGGCCTTTATGCCAGTCGCCTTCAAGCATGAGCCATTCCAGCGGGCGGTAGACTACCTCTTCGTTGTCAGTAATTTCTTTCGCGAAGTGGTGCAAAGTAGGGCAGGCCATCTGCAGTCGTGCCTTCATTTCATCCGCAAGCGTTGACTTTTCAAAGCGCGGACTTCCCGGCTCTGAGGTCGTTATATACATGTATATCTGCTCTTCAGACATTGGTACCAGACCCACTCCGACCTGCCCGTTGTACACGTGAAGACCTTCCATGCCTTCAGGCCGGTTAAAGTTATAGCGCCATACAGATTGGCCGGTAAATTCAGGACGCGGTGCCTGGGGGAAAATAGCCTGACGTGTTTGAGAATAGATCCCATCAGCGCCAATCACCAAATCGTATTGTGCTTCGCTGCCGTCACTAAAGGTGACATCGACAACGTCGCCGCTGTCATTGATAGTTTCTGCGGTCAGACCGAGACGAATCTTGGCGCCGACGCTGTTGGTGCGTTCAGCAAGGACCTTTTGCAGGGCAGGCCGGGCAATACCGGCATTAGCCGGATATCCCTCTACAAGGGGCGGTATAGGTATTTTTGCGACTTCCATGCCATTGGGAGCGAAAATTTTAACATGATCAAAACCATAGCCTGCATCAATATAGTCATCGATTACTCCGAGCTCATACATGGCCCGGATCACGTTGTTCTGCTGAATAATACCGACACCGTAGACGGTCCATTCAGGGTCTTTTTCAATTATCTCGACATCATAGCCCTTGCTGCGCAATGCTATACCGGCGGATAAACCACCGATACCTGCGCCAATAATTAAGACTTTCCAAGGGTGGCTGCCTCCTTGGAATGAAGGTTTATTAATGCTCATATTGCGGTTCCTTTCTGTGTTACCCGTTGGTCCATAGGCCCAAAGAGAGGTTCATCGTTGGGTCCTCTGGTTTCCATCCGAACCCGATCACCAAACGCCATAAATGCTGTCTGTATCTCTCCAAACTCGATCAGGTCAATTGCCCGCCGCTCTGAGATGCAAGAGGATCCCACTGTTTTGTAGTCGACATTTGATACAGTCCCAGAACCTATAAGGGTCCCGGCTGGCAGGTCACGGGTCGCCGCGGCGTGGGCTACCAGTTCATGAAATCCATAATCCATTTCATTACCCACGGTTTCTCCAAATCGCTCTCCATTGAGGTCGACCCGAAGTGGCAAATGAACTTGGCCGTCTCGCCATGCATCACCCAGTTCATCTGGTGTTAAAGCGACACCAGCCATACTGCATGCAGGTTTACCCTGTACCCAACCAAACCCGGTTTTCATTTCGGCGACGGCTATGGTGCGCAAGCTCCAATCATTCAGCTGCACTATAAGCTTGATGTGCTCCATGGCGCGCTCAGCCGATGTACCCATTGGTACTGCATCAACAATCACACCAAATTCGCCTTCGAAATCGATACCGCCATCCTCCGAGGGAAAAGGAATATCATCAGATGGGCCAAAAAAGCAGTCCGACAACCCCTGGTACATCAATGGCTTCTGAGTATCCATGGGTGGAAGATCGTAGGCTTTCTCCATTAATTTGCCATGCTGAGGAAACGCTGAGCCATCTAGCCACTGCCAGGTGCGAGGGAGTGGAGAGGCAGCGGTCAGTGCATCGAAAGGCTGTCCCTCGCTGCCGCTCCCATTGAGTGCATTTGAGAGCTGTCTGAGGTCATGCTCAACATTATCCCAGTTTTCAATGGCCGCTAAGAGGTTGGGGCTAATGCTTTGAGCATCTAGGCATCGTTGATTATCATCGGATACCACGACTAGGCTGCCATCGCGGCTATCAGATCTTAATGTGGCAAGTTTCATATGAACTGTCCTGGGACTATGCGAGTTCGGGGCTATATTTGCCGTCAATTAGTACAAAGGCGATGCGGCACGGCTTATCTGAGCGATTTGCCCATCCATGATTTGTGCCCCGCTGAATGATGGTGTCACCGGCTCTGCAGACTGTTTCACCTTCATCCATGATCAGGACAATTTCACCGTCTAGCACAATGCCGTAATCAACGGTTTCGGTCTTGTGCATGTGAGCATGACGTTCACTTGTACCACCTTCGGCCACCGCGTCTCCGGCCCCTATTTCTGCAAAGTGCGCAATACGCTCTTCGGCAGTCATGTTTGCAAAACTTTCATCATCTGGCGGAATATCGAGAATACGGATGCGAGTGCCATTTTGCGGTGGCACCAGCTGTATGCCGTCTTCATGCGGTTCTCCGCTTGCAGGATCAATTGGGGCCGGGCTAGCCGTGGTATTCCATAACTCGTAAAACATTGGGCCAGTCTGGCCGCCAATACGCTGAATCCGAGTTGGAGCGCCATCCTCTTGGATAATCGCTCGTCCTTCAGAATTATGGCCCGTTACAATGCGGCGGGGAGGAGTACTGTTCATGTTCTTGTCCTATTCTAGGAATGTTTACCGGAGAACTAACCAAGGTAACCGAGCATTCAGTTCAGATAACTCTGCTACACCTGAGCGCGGAGTGTTACGCTTTTTGATCCCCAAGTGTATCGACGAACCAGTCAGCAATATAATCTCTGCCATAGGACATATTGTCCGCGCCAACGTGCTCGACACCGCCTTCTCTAGCAGTGAAGATTTTTAGTTCTGGTTTGATGGAATTGGTCATTTGCTCAAATGCCTGGTGGGCATATTTCACATTGATCTGACGATCACTGGCACCGTGGGTAATTAGGAATGGCATTTTGATTCGGTCCATATGACCGTTCATATCCATACCCTCAATCTTTTTGAAAAAATCTTCTTTGTCTGTTGCGCCAAAGACCCAATAGACATGTTTCCAATAGTGCGGAACTGGGTTTTCACCTTCGCTATCGAGGCGACCAATTTGCACTTCATGCCAGTTGTGATTGGCGCCCCAAACGGCAGCTGAAGCAAAGCGCGGCTCGTAGGCCGCAGCTCTCGCTGCGAAATGACCGCCTAGAGAGATGCCGGATACTCCGACACGCTCTCCATCGACGTCATCACGCCCAGCCAGGTATTCGTAACAGGGCGTTGCCCACTCCTCCGCATAGGGTGTCGCAGGGAGGTTGTGCAGGCGCAGAGTCTCTCCGGTTCCCGGTTGATCTACACAGAGCGTGGATATACCTCTTTTAGCCAGTGCATGGGGAAGCCAAGACCAAAAAAGAAGTTCTTTGCTGCTATCGAGACCATTGGTAAAAAGAACGCAGGGCGCGGGGCCATCAACGCCTTCTGCGCGGGTAAAGAGCGCTGGTATAACCGCTCCCTTGTAGGGGATTTCGACACGTGTGCAATTTTCACCGCTGAGTTCGATATATTGTTTAAAGGCTGACTGGGCCTTGGCAAAGGTCGCTGCTTTACCTGGCTGCCCTGCACCCTGCATTCTCTCTGCCGTGGTGTAGTACAGACTGGCTCGGCGAAATTTTTCAGCTGCGGATAAATTTCTACCGCGTTCTAAGTCTTCATTGGCGAGCTCAGACAAAGTATCAGCCTTTTTCGCCCACTCCTTCATAAATGCCGGTGTTCCAGCATCAGCGCCTTCATCAGCGGCACGTTTAATCGGCTCGCACATATCAACGATCTCGCCGAGCTCTGCGCCACTGGCTACGGCGATTGAAACGGAAAGGTTCCAGATATAATTGGGGAAAAACTCACATAAAGCCATGATCTAAGCCTCCGGAGCTGAAAACAGCCCAGTGTTTGTTACCGACTTGGGCATGGTCGCAGGACCGCCAACACCAACGCCCCATTGATCCATTATTTCTTTGCTAGGAACGTGGACAGTTGCAACCCAATTTTCGTCGTCGACTCTTTCCAGTTCAGACGTATATTCAACGACATAGCCTGCAGGAGTAGCGAAGTATGAGAAAATATTGTTTCCGGCAGTATGGCGGCCGGGTCCCCACAATACGTCACTTTCGTGACTGCGGACTCGCTTAATACCTTTCATCACTGAGTCGACATCAGGGACATCATAGGCCACGTGATTGAATGACGGCGGTCCCGGCAAAATAGCGAGACGATGATGCCATTCATTGCAGCGTAAAAAGCACATGAAATCACCCAGCCAGTCGGATACTCGAAAGCCCAGTGCTTTTTCGTAGAATTCAACGTAGTCCTGAGGTTTAGGCGCATGCAGTACCACGTGACTTATTTTTTCAGGGCGTGGCTCGCCAGGCTGCAACGTTTCAGGCGTTCGGGTTTCAAATTCCGTACATACCTCAATCGTGAATCCCACTGGGTCGAAGAAACGGAATCCGTAGCCACCGCCAGATTCACTCATTTCATGTGGCTGGCTGATGATTTTGCCACCAGCTTGCTCAACTTGCTTAGCTAGGGCATCAACCTCAGAGCGATCAATAGCACTCCAACTGATAACATCAATTCTTGGTTCTGCGCTGGGTCTTAGTCGGACGCTGTATGTAGCTGAACTGCCGGGCGCAACCAGATATACCATGGAATCATCACTTGGCACCTCTGTCAGTTGCCAGGCTTCTGTGTAGAATTTCTTTTCTGATTCAATGTCAGTGACACCGTACCCTACATATCTTATTTCATTGACGCGAGCCATGCTTTATTTCTCCGAGATTTTAACTATTTGCGCTGCCGTTTAATCGGCTGCCTATATGTCGCTAACCTTTAAAGCGGGGCATTAAACCTTCTGACTCAAGGATAGCCTCCGCATCCTTCTCCCTTGAAATGGCGCGCTGAACGGCTGGCATTTCAAGAGTTCTTGCATAATGCGATGTAATGGCCGCAAATGGGGAAGGGTCAAACCCAGCCCCGGTGATGCGAAACCAAACCCAATGCAAATAAGCATCGATTACCGACCAGTCATCGCCGAGCATCCAAGGCTGATTCAACAAGTCGTTTTCTATCTGTTGCAGTTGCTCTGAGATATTTGTTATTGCTATTTCAGTAACTCTCTCAGGCGCGCCCTCACGATCGCAAAAAAAGTGTGGCATCCGGATTCGTGTGACCAGCGGATGCAGATCCGCACTAAATCTGAGCAGGGCGCTTAATTGTTGTGCCTGGGCGAGAGTCGATCTTGCCTCAGGTAACAGCTTGGCCTCTGGGTATGTCTTCGCCAGCCAGGTTAGTATGGCGACGTTTTGCGGTATCGCTGTTCCATCGACAACCAGAACTGGAATCTTGCCGCTTGGACTCATCTTTTTAAATTGAGGAGACTTATGCTCTCCTTTCATAAAGCGGATCAACTGAACGCGAAACGGCACGGCAATAGTCTCAAGAGCAATCAATGGGACTCTAGAGCAGGCGCCCGGCGCAAAGTGCAGGCACAGATCACTCATTCTGCTTTCCATCCACGATTTTTTTCGTGGGCGATATAAAAAGACACTTGAGATTTCCCCTAGTCATTGCCGATCGAACACAATTGCTTGATTAGCCGAGCTATTATTAGGGAATGATCTATGATTATAAAAATTTATTGTTTTTATATGTTTTTATTTGTTTTTCTGATGGATTCTGCTTTGATCATTTGCAGTATAAATTGAATGCCTGCGTCGTTAGAGCGTGCGCTGTGGTATTGCACATGCTCTTTGATAGCGGGAAAGCTAAAAGGCAGGGCTGTCTTAACGATGGGGATGCGCGCGGCAAAAAAATCAGCTAAACGCTCATGCATCACGGTCAATCTATCTGTACTGACCACCATTTCGGGCGCGAGCAGGAATGAGCTGACCAGAATGTCGTTGTCTCTAGCTTTTTTGCGCGTTTCCAGCTGCTGGTCTGACACTGAAAAGGGGCGGCGGCTGCCAAGCTTTACGACTACATGCCCTGAGCCATAAAAAGCCTCCTCGGTCATTTTTTTGTCGAAAATAGGATTTTCCTTACAGCCTACAACCACAAACTGATCTTCGAAAAGCAGTTCAGAGGGAAATTCGTCAGATAACATTTGTTCGGGTAGTATCACTAAATCAATACTACCTTGTGCCAGTAACTCATGGGTTGAATCTGCTGGAGGGACAATCTCGAGCTGTATTTTAGGCGCGACACGGCGCAAGCGTTTTATCATTGGCACCAGAATGACTTGGGTTAGATAGTCCGACGCAGTAATAGTAAATATGCGGGATGTTGTTAAAGGGTCAAAAAAGGCTGTTTTCGAGATCAGCGCCTCTAAGTTGGCAAGAACCCCTTTTAACTCATCGTGAATGACCAGAGCGTGAGGTGTGGAGATCATCTGTTTACCGTGCTGCTTGAGAATGGGGTCATTAAAGTATTCGCGCAGCCGTCGGAGGGCTGCGCTCATAGCAGGCTGGCTTAGATGCAACCTTTCAGCGGAGCGAGAAACGCTCTTCTCGTCCAGCAAAACATCTAGTGCTAAGAGCAAATTTAAGTCTAAACCTTTGAAGCGCATCCTGTGTATCCCTGCTTAGTGTGTCGGTCAGGTGGTTACGATATAACATTTTTCGATGCAATATAATAAAAACAATAAATTTTACCAATGCGGATACAGCATCTACAGTCGAATAACAAAAAAGATAAATTTAACCAGGGGAAACGCATGAAAAAAATAGCATTTACTGCAACCAGCGCAACCATCCTTAGTTTGGCTGTTGGCATCCAGACTGCGTTTGCGCAGTCGGCCAATGAGCCTAAAGCGAGTGGTAGCGCTGGCATAGACGAAGTTATCGTAACGGCGCAGCGCCGTGAGCAATCATTACAGGATGCGGCGTTGCCGGTCCAAAGCTTTGATTCGGACAGTCTGAAACAAGCGGGAATAGATTCCGGTTTGGATTTAGGTTTACTGTCACCTGCCTTGGGCGTGAACGCAAGCGGTGGCCCACTGGCGAGCTTTTTTGTTCGCGGTGTCGGCGCGCTGACCGTTAACCCTTTAACTGACGCAGCCATTGCTCAGAACGTTGACGGTGTCTATCTAGGGCGTTCAAGTGGTGCTGCTGGACAGGCCATGTTTGACTTAGAGCGGGTAGAATTACTGAAGGGCCCTCAGGGTACTCTATACGGTCGAAACGCCACTGGCGGTGTTGTGAATTATCTTCCGACCAAGCCAGTTCTCGGTGAGAATTCCGGTTATATCCAGGCCGAAGTTGGCAACTACTCTAAAACAGGCCTGCAGGGTGCGGCAAACATTGCCATTTCAGATGATGTTGCGATTCGTATCTCGGCTAATAAGGTTGACCGCGACGGTTTTTCCGATGATGGCACCAATGACCAGGATTCGGCTGCTGTTCGAGCGCAGTTGCTGTTCAACGCGAGCGATAAGTTATCGATCCGATTGGCTGTCGATCACTCTGAAATAAACGGCAAAGGCCCTGGTGGTGATCTGTTGGGAACCTATGCAAATCCTCCCCAAGGATCCATTACAGATTATACGCCATCTGGATTGGCGGTTAATAGCGGCCCGACAGATGCGGGTGCCAATGCGATTCGTGCCGGTGTATTGCACACGCCTTCTTTTGCCCCGTATCAGCCGATTGATGGGGACGATCTCTATCAAGACGCTAGCTGGACTGGTTTCTCAGCTGAAATAAACTATCAGGCAGATCTTGGTACCCTGACTTTTATTCCGGCTTATCGTGAATCAGAGCAGGACTATCAGTTTTCTGGCCCTGGGTTTTCGCCTGCAAAAACGCTTGAAGAGAATGAACAAACCTCTTTTGAGCTGCGCTTTGCAACTGACTTAGACGGCCCTCTAAATGGTATCCTCGGCGCCTTCTATATCGAGGAAGAGATTAGCACCAGTTCTGTGTTTGCACAAAACTACGCCTCGCCGATTCAAAACTACGATAACGGCGGTGATAGCTGGGCGGTTTTCGGACAGGGTACATTTGATGTTTCCGAAACTTTCCGTCTGAATGCAGGTGTTCGCTATACGGAAGACAACAAGTTTGTTGATGGCATCAGCGACACATTCTTAACCTTCTGTGGTGGTGCGCCGGCGCCGGGGCCGAATGGGGAGCCTAGTAATTTCCTAACCCCAGGACCGCCGCCATCCAACAGTTTTGCCAATGGCTGTGCGTCTGGCGCAATGCCAGCGCATCCGATCACTGGTGACCGCGACGCATTTATTCAATATTTTGTCGATAATGGTCTGATTGCAGCAGATTCTGTAGCAACGGTTCCCGGTATGGGGCCCCCTCCAGTCTACAATATTGCTCATGTTGATCCTACTGGATACCCGAGTCCGAATCTTGGAGCCATTGTAAATCTTGGCGATGGTGCGTTAGCGTCTGACCTCAGCTACAGTGAGACCACCTATAGAATCGGCGCTGAATGGGATTGGGCTGAAAGCAATCTTTTATACGCCACTTTTGAATCTGGCTACCGCGCTGGCGGTGTCGACCTAGCGACTGATGCGCCGACCTATGATCCAGAATACATTGACGCGTTTACGATTGGCTCTAAAAACCGCTTTTTGGACAACACATTGCAAGTCAACGCCGAGCTTTTCCTGTGGAAGTATGATGGCCAACAGGTAACGTACTTTACTACGCTCGACGGTGGTTCAGCTTTCCCCATTGCGAATGCCGATGCGACCATTCAGGGGCTCGATGTTGATATTATTTGGGCGGCCACGGGCAGCACAACATTCGGCTTAAACCTGCAGTATTTAGATGCCGCTTATGACAAGCTGACGTTGATTTCTGATCCGGGTGTGGGACGATTTGGCTGTGCTTCAGCTGGTGTTACTGATGGTGTAGAAAGCTATGACTGTTCAGGTAACGATATGCTCTATTCGCCTGAAATTGGTGCTGATTTTGATATAAATCACGTCATCGATATGTCAGGTAACGAACTGTCTCTTACCGCTAGGGTGTCACACAGAGCAGAGCAGCAAACAAACTTCCTGTTACTGGATGAAACCAAGTCGGATTCTTACACCACGCTTAACCTGGACGCGACGCTCTTCGTCGATGATGGTGGTTGGTCTGTCTCCGCCTTCGTAAGAAATGTGACCGACGAGCAATTCATTGCTAACACCAACGTGTCAAACCGCGGCCTTAATTACGGAATCTATTCACCGCCACGCACTTACGGTGTTCGGTTGATGGCTAACTTTTAGTAAGTAATAGATGTAGATATTAATGGACCCCGCTCATGACTTTGCAGTCTTGAGCGGGGTTTATTTTTTTTACAAGGTTAAAGTAAACTGAATACTCCTCTCCTCCAATTGATAATAAGAAGAGCACCCACCTATGAAAAATATCACC
Organism: Gammaproteobacteria bacterium MOLA455; assembly: GCA_000511875.1. Taxonomy (GTDB): domain Bacteria; phylum Pseudomonadota; class Gammaproteobacteria; order Pseudomonadales; family Porticoccaceae; genus HTCC2207. The sequence continues at coordinate 1,069,917 of AZIN01000001.1, read as the reverse complement.
AGCGCCGTCTTCGTTATAATTGCTCTGGCCTGTTCGGCGGCCGTTATTGCATCTGCCCCTGATGATAGAGTCTCCGAGAATTCGGTTGATGGTGGCGCGCCAAATATTCTTCTTATCGTTGCTGACGACCTGGGATTTTCTGACCTGGGCGCCTTTGGTGGAGAAATCGAAACGCCAAACCTTGATGCCCTCGCGACATCGGGGATTCGGATGACAAATTTATATGCAGCGGCGACCTGCTCGCCCACTAGGTCCATGCTCCTGACGGGCCAGGATAATCATCGTGCCGGGATAGGTGCTATGGCTGAAGCTCTGCGCTCATTTCCGATGCTGAAAGGACGGCCTGGTTATGAGGGGTATCTTAAACAGGAAACCACCACTATTGCCGAAGTACTTTCCAAGTCCGGCTACAGAACACTAATGAGCGGTAAGTGGCATCTTGGTCATCAGCCTGATCAGCAACCTACAGAGCATGGCTTTGATCGAGCATTTGCGTTGTTAGACGGTGGTGCCGATCATTTTGGTGCTGGGCAAAATGGCGATCCAGTGTTGCAGTCTGCGACTTACACAGAGGACGGGCGTCCGGCTGAATTTCCAGTGGGTGCCTATTCGAGTGATTTTTTTACCCAACGCCTTATCGATTATATCAACGACGACGCTGAATCAGACCAGCCATTCTTTGCCTATTTGGCCTTTACTGCACCGCACTGGCCACTGCAGGCGCCAACCGATCTGATTGCAAAATATCAGGGTCGTTACGATGCTGGTCCCGCGGCGCTGCGTTCCGCTCGTTTGGCGCGAATGAAAAGCTTGGGGCTAGTTGATGATTCTGTCCTAACGTCGAGTTTTGCAGTTCTTAATGACTGGGAGGCTTTGCCCGAGAGCCAGCGCAAGATTGAATCGCGCAATATGGAAATTTACGCGGCCATGGTGGACTCGTTGGATCAGAATGTTGGTAAGGTGCTAAAAGAGCTTCGTGCCAACGGCGACTTCGACAATACAGTTGTCATTTTTATGTCGGACAACGGTGCTGAGGGTATCGAAGCTAGATCTCTTATAACGAGGACGGCCAGCTCGACTCCCCAGCACTATAAAGCCAAGGTTCTCGCGACGGTAGAATCAGCCAACGCTGATTTATCAAAGATGGGAACGGGAGAAAGCTTTATTACCTATGGCAGCCAATGGGCGCAAGCCGCAATGGCACCATTTCGCAAGACCAAGGGAGATGCAGAAGAGGGTGGCGTGAGAGTTCCCGCCTTTATCTCTGGGCCCAGTATCAAAGGTCAGAGAATTATTTCCAGTGCTCTATCGGTTCGAGATGTTATGCCAACAGTTGTGGATATTGCACAGGCTTCTGTTGGTCAAGTCTCAAATAGCCCAGAGCCAGTGGCTGGTGAGATTGCTACGCCGTCTGGAAAGTCATGGCAGCCCATTTTAGACGGATCGCGTGACTCTGTGCGCTCAGATACTGATGCACTTGCCTGGGAGTTACACTTCCAGCGCGGTATTCGAGTGGGGGATTGGAAAGCGGTCTACAACAAAGATAATGGCGACCGTAAATCTCCGTCAACTTGGAAGCTATACAATCTCGCAAATGACGTGGCGGAGAGCCGTGATGTCAGCGGCGAAAATGCCGAGGTTCTTGAGCGCCTTGTATCCGCTTGGCATGCCTATGCGCTTGAGAACGGTGTGTTTGTTCCAGGGCCGCCGCCAAAGGGTGGCTAACCGGGGCTATGCTAATAACCCCAGCTGCTGCCGGCTACAGTCCTTAACAGGTTACTTATCGACCATTTGCTGGATTTTTTCCATCACTTCCATGGTGGATAAAATCTGAGCAACGGATCCGTTGGGCTCTCTGCCCTCTTGGATAGCAGAAAAGAATTCTCTCTGCATCAGTTCGATGCCATTGGTGGACACATCGATGCCGGATACATCGATAACCTCGCCCTTTCCGCTCTTCATATCATCGTAAAATGCGGTGTAGGTTCCGTTGTCGCAAATGTAGCGAAACTCGGTGCCGAGCGGTCCATCGTTGTTAAACGAAAGAGACAGGTTACAAATTTTTCCACTGCCGGTTCGCATCACGATTCCCATGTCCATATATATGCCTAGGTTCGGATTAACCGGACCAGCCACGGCATATACCTCGGTGATCTCTTCACCGGTTTGATACTTGAACAAGTCGATCGAATGGGCGGCATGGTGCCATAACAAGTGGTCGGTCCAGCTGCGGGGTTCTCCCAGCGCGTTAACATTGGTTCTGCGGAAAAAGAAGGTTTGAATATCCATTTGCTGGATACTCAGTTCTCCGCCAACCACTTTGTTGTGCACCCATTGGTGCGGAGGATTAAAGCGACGGACATGTCCAACCATTGCGGTCAATCCAGTGGCTTCGACCTTCGCGGCAAGAGCCCTTGAATCCTCGATATTGTCTGCCATTGGTATTTCAACAAATAGATGTTTTCCGGCGTCCAATACTTGCATGGCCTGAGCCGCATGCAGCGGTGTGGGTGTGACTAATATAGCGGCTTCAACACCTGGTTGGTTGAGGCACTCTGCTAGATCCAGTGACCAGTGCGGGATATCAAAATCTCTCGCGACATCTTTAGTTGCGGACTCGACACCGCCAGCGAGTGACACCACCTCTATATTCTCAACATTCCTCAGGGCTTCTAAATGCTTTCGACCGAAGGCACCTTCTCCAGCAACAACTATTTTCATTTTCCATTCTCCAGCACAATGTGTCCTAGCGCCGTATTGGACGCGGGCACATGATAATGACGATGTAATTCTTTAGGGTTTGTTAGCGCGCCGAGCATAACCAGCCACATAACAAGTTCGATTCCTTCTGAGCCAGCTTCCCGCAGATATTCAATATGGGGTATTTGACGCAAGCGCTCCGGGCTTGCTGTTAGATCATCCAGAAACTGCTGATCCCACTCCTGATTGATCAATCCTGCACGGGGGCCCTGGAGCTGGTGACTCATGCCGCCCGTACCCCAGATCTGAACATTGAGATCGCTGGGAAAGCTCTCAACTGCACGCTTAATTGCCTGTCCCAGACGGAAGCATCGGTCGCCAGACGCGATAGGGTAGGTGACCACATTGATCATGATCGGAACAACCAGCGCCGGCCAGGCGTCCGGCTGTCCGAATAGTGCAGAAAGCGGCACTGTGAGGCCGTGGTCTACGTCCATCTCATTCATGATGGTCATATCGAATTCGTCGAGAATCAGATTTTCAGCAATATGCCAGGCCAGATTGGAATGGTTGCGGACCTTGGGAACAGGCCTGGGTCCCCAACCCTCGTCGGCGGACGCAAACTCTTCCGCGCAGCCAATTGCGAACGTTGGGATAATCTCCTGACCAAACGCCGAGGCGTGATCGTTATAAACAAGAATCACAACATCTGGTCTGTTCTCTGGCTTTGCAATCCACTCTTTAGTCCATTCATAGCCTGCAAAAATAGGCTGAAAATAGGGCTCTTCACACTTGCCTTGGTCAATGCCGACGCCAATCAATGGGACATGACTGGTGGCGACACCTGCAGTTATTGTGGCCATGCTAGTTACCCTCTTTTATAGAGCGGACGCCATCGGGTGACCGGCCGCCGGCCGCCATCATGGCTTGGTAATCTTCAACTGTCATACCTGTCATGGTTGACACGGCTTGCACAAAAGACAGACCGTCGGTTGAAAATACTTTTGCCAGGTAATAAATATTGCCGCCCAGCTGGAGTAGTTGGTTGTAGTCTCGTGCCAGTAGTGCGGCTTTTTGTGCGTCTGTCATTGTCCAATCGGCCAAGTAGGCCTGTTCATTTAAGAGCCATCTTTCACGGTTTTCAGGCTTCATAAGTGACATACAAAACTGATTGAGCCAGTAACCCTGTCTGGCTCTATCGGTTGTGAAAACTAGAGTTCCGGGAATATCAGCGAAAGCGGCTTTATAGTCTTGATTATTTCTATCCATTGTCGATGCCCATCAATTTAGCAGTAATAGATCTAGCATGACCGCCGGACGAGTAACTTTGACCCGCCCTTAACATAGCTGGGTTATATGCCAACCATTGCCTATAACAACTCACAAACCACGCCCTTTAAGCAGTTCGTCGAGTCGCGGATAAATACGTCGGGCGTTGCCTTCAAATATGTCGTGACGAACATCAGCGGGCAGATTGAGATTTTCCACGTAGCGCTTAGTATCGTCGAAGTAAAAGCCGGTCTGCGGATCTATACCCCGCACAGCGCCAATCATCTCGGATGCGAAGAGGATATTTTTCGGATCTATCACTTCGCATAGCAGGTCAATACCGGGCTGATGGTACACACAGGTGTCGAAATAGACGTTTTGCATCAGATGTGTATCTAGGCTTGGCTTGCCGAGCATATCGGCCAGGCCGCGGTATCGTCCCCAATGATAGGGCACTGCCCCTCCGCCATGGGGGATAATAAAATTCAGTTCAGGAAAATCGGAAAATAGATCGCCGGTAATGAGGTTCATAAACGCATTGGTGTCGGCGGCCATGTAGTAGGATCCGGTTGCATGGAGACATGCATTGCAAGAGCCCGAAACATGGATCATGGCCGGCACGCGAAGCTCGACCATCTTTTCGTAGAGGGGATACCAGTAGCGGTCTGTCAGAGGTGGTGCTGAAAAGTGTCCTCCGGAAGGGTCGGGGTTTAGATTGCAACCGACGAATCCAAGCTCGAGTACGCAGCGTTCAAGTTCTTCAATAGCATCCTCAAGGCCAACGGGTTTGTTGTTTGCCATTTGCTGAGGCAGCTGGCAGACACCGACGAAGTTATCGGGGAAAAGGTCAACCGTTCGCTTGATCATATTGTTGCAGGCCCTGGCCCAGTCAACAGAGGTTTCGCTATCACCAATGTGGGGTTCCATCACTGAAGCCCGCGGTGAAAAAATGGTAATGTCTGCGCCGCGCTCCTGCTGCAGCCGGAGCTGGTTATTTGAGATAATCTCCTGCAGCTCCGAGTCTGCATACACAGGCAGACTGGGGCGTGGTTTTGAGGGATCTTTGAGCCGGGCAAGCTGGGCATTCCGGAAATCAAGGTGTGCCTGGGGGACTAGCGTTTGGTGTCCGTGACAATCTATGATGAGACTCATACTGATATTCGCCTAAAAATGTCTTTCGAACATTGTAACCACATTATCATTGCACAACGAATTAGGAGTGTATGTTTGATATAAGGAAATGCTAATATAAGGCCATGGATATATGGCGCTATAACATCAGACATTTGCGGGCATTTTTGAAAACCGTGGAGCTGGGGACCTCAGTTGCAGCGGCACGGGCGGTTAATCTTTCCCAGTCCGCAGTGACTCAGGCAATTGTAAAACTTGAAGATCAATTGGATGTTCGTCTGTTTGACCGCCATAACGGCGGCATGGTGCCAACCAGCGCAGCGCGGTTAATTTATCCTCGGGTTATTGAAACCCTTAAATACATTGGTCGCAAAAATGTCACCCATACACAGATAAAAGCATTTCTCGCGCTGGCCCAGCGTGGAAATTTTGCTGAGGCCTCTAAGAGCACCGGACTCTCTTCCGCATCCTTGCATCGAGCTATCCGCGACCTGGAAATTTTTCTCAAACAGGACCTGACTCGGCGGAAAGGCCGAGGACTTGCCTTGACCGATTTCGGGCAGGCTCAAGCTCGGCGGTTTAGTCTTGCGGGGGCTGAGTTGCGATATATGATCAATGATCTCATGGCCCTCAAAGGTATAGCATCTGGGTCACTTGTGATCGGCGCCATGCCACTGTGCCGTGCCCGAGTTCTGCCAGCAGCCATAGTTGAATTTCAAGCATCCTATCCGAACGTTGATATACGTATCTCTGAGGGCTCATTCACAGAGCTAATAGAGCCACTTTTGACCGGTCAGCTAGACTTTGTCATCGGCGCCCTTCGCGAGCCAAACCCGGGCCCGGATCTGGTTCAGACCCCGCTTTTTGAGGACGCTCCGGTGATTGTCGCTAGGGCGGGGCACCCATTATTTGATCGACCATCGTCCGACACTACGATCAGAGCGCTCAGTGAGTTTGCCTGGTGCGTGCCGCATTCTGGCGCGCCACTGCGCGATAAGTGGGAGCAACTGTTTACCGCGGAAGGTCTGGCATTACCTCGGATTTCTGTGGAATGTGGCTCGGTAATCGTAAATCGTCAGATTCTGCTGAGGACAGATTGTCTGGCAATTTTGTCGCCAGATCAGATCGTCGTTGAGCTGGAAGCAGGTTGGTTGTCAGTCCTTTGTCCCCTTCCTCCACAATTAAACCGCACGATTGGCGTCACCTGCAGGCAAGACTGGCGACCGACTGGCTCCCATCGGCGCTTTATCGAGATTTTGCAGTCAGTCAGCTAAATGGGTTCGTATTTTCTTATAACCTGAACTGACTTCAATCTGGAAATGCAGCGCTAAGAAAACAATACTAAGTCATTATTTTTTATCCGGGATTTTTTTATGGCTGAGCATGTTGTTGTGCAAAATATTGACCGTGTCGATCTAGGGACTGTCGATGGTTTAGGGGTTTGTGGGGTCTCCACGGTTTCAGAAGCGCAGGGCAGAACAGGTTGTATGAAGCCCTATATGCGGCCCATTTATCCGGGCGCTCGCATCGCAGGCAATGCGGTGACCGTCTCTATTCCGCCGGCGGACAACTGGATGATTCACGTGGTGGTTGAGCAGTGCCAGGAAGGCGATATCTTGGTGATTTCGCCGACCTCTGAGTCCGACGCAGGCTATTTTGGTGATCTCTTTGCCACAGCTCTGAAATACCGTGGTGTTCGCGGGCTCATTATTGAGGGGGGTGTGCGTGATCTCGCTGAGCTGCAAGAAATGGACTTTCCGGTATGGTCAAAATATGTTCAGGGAACAGGCACGGTTAAGGAGAGCCTAGGTTCAGTCAACATACCCATCATCTGTGCAGGGCAAGGTGTTAGGCCTGGTGATGTAATCGTTGCAGATGATGATGGGGTCTGTGTAGTGCCTCGGGAAACTGCAACAGATGTACTGGCGAATGCGCGAGCTCGAGAGGAGAAAGAGGCGCGCAATCGGGCTAAATTTGCCGCCGGTGAACTTGGACTAGACGTTTACGGAATGCGTGAACGGCTCGCAGAAAAAGGGTTGAAATACACTGATGCCTAGCCTCCAATCTCAGCCACCGACGCCAGGTGCGCTCGATGTGCACCCCAGCCCCAAAAAACCTGATTTTATTGTACCTCCGGGCGCAGTGGACGCTCACTGCCATGTGTTTGGGTCCTCAGATAAATTTCCCTATTCGCCGATTCGAAAATACACCCCTCACGATGCGCCTGCGGCCAAGTTATTTGCCCTTCGTGATCATCTGGGTTTTGATAAAAACGTCTTGGTTCAAGCCAGCTGTCACGGCAAGGATAACGCTGCCATGGTTGATTGCCTCAACCAATCAGGCGGCAAGGCTAGGGGTGTAGCCATTGTTGATCCCGCAATATCGGATGATGAATTACAAGCGCTTGACGCTGCCGGCGTGAGGGGAGTGAGATTTAACTTTTTGAAGCGTCTGGTGGACCCAACGCCAAAATCTGACTATCTCAACATCGCACAGCGAGTTGCCAAAATGGGCTGGCACGTCGTGGTCTATTTCGAGGCTGAGGAACTTGACGACATTGCCCCTTTCCTTGAGTCAATTCCTACCATCCTGGTTATTGACCATATGGGTCGCCCCGATATCAGTTTGACCGCAACCCATCCGCAATTTTTACGTTTCGTAAAATTAATGGATGACAATCCAAACTTTTGGGTCAAGGTATCCTGCCCCGAACGGTTGTCAGTCACTGGCCCGCCCTACGATGATGTCACGCCTTTTGCCCGAACGCTGGTTGAACGCTTCCCGGATCGAGTGCTCTGGGGTACCGACTGGCCGCACCCCAATATGAAAACACATATTGCAGATGACGGTGAGCTTGTGGATCGCATTCCATTTATTGCGCCCACTGTCGAGTTACAGCGCAAGTTGTTAGTCGACAATCCGATGTCCCTTTACTGGTCGGATCATTTAGTGTGAGTGGAATTCCCTGCATGCTAATGCGTGGCGGTACCTCCAAAGGGCCGTTTTTTCTCGCACGGGATTTGCCGGCCGATGTAGAAGCTCGCAATCAAATACTACTGCGAATTATGGGATCCCCCGATGCCCGTCAAATCGATGGTTTAGGCGGCGCGCATCCTCTCACAAGCAAGGTTGCTATAGTGTCGCCCTCTGAGCGTGCTGATGTGGATGTTGACTATCTATTCTTGCAGGTAACACCAGAAACTGGCTCGATTTCAGTGGCCCAGAACTGTGGCAATATGCTCGCCGCGGTTGGTCCATTTGCTATTGAGCGTGGCCTGGTGATCGCGGATATTGGGCAAACAGTAGTGCGCGTGCATATGGTGAACTCTGATGCCTATGCAGAACTGGTTGTGCAGACCCCAGACGGCAGTGTGACCTATGAGGGCGAGGCTAAAATTGACGGTGTGCCCGGGTCCCATGCGCCTGTGCTGCAACGCTATTTTGGAACTGCCGGCGCCCAGTGCGGAGCCCTGCTGCCTACAGGCCATGCCATGGACAGAATTGACGGCATCGACTGCACCCTGATTGACAATGGCATGCCAAGCGTCCTGATACGCTCGCAAGATCTGGGCTTAAGCGGCGACGAAAATCCCGAAGTCTTGGAGGCCAATGAGGCGCTGAAAACACGTCTCGAAGCCATACGACTTCAGGCTGGTGTGATGATGAATCTAGGCAATGTTACGGACAAGACTATTCCCAAAATGTGCCTGATTGCGCCACCTAAAAATGGTGGCATTATTTCCACGCGGACGTTTATTCCCCATCGTGTCCACCAGTCTGTTGGCGTGCTCGGCGCGGCCTCGGCCGCGGCTGGCTGCATGTTACCCGAGGGTGTCGGTGCCGGTATGGCCATGTTTGCCGATATCAATCCCTGCCAAATAGATGTTGAGCATCCTACTGGAGCGCTTACGGTCGAATTAGAATGGGATGGTGGCACTGTTGTGCGCACCGCTCTTTTACGTACAGCCCGTAAAATAATGGATGGAGAGGTCTTTCCTTGAAGATTGCCATTATTGGATTTGGTGAAGCCGGGAAGATGTTCGCTGAGCACCTAGCGGGACACGCCGAGGTGCATGTCTACGATATAAAGCAAAATGCTGAAATAAAAGCGCAGGCAAAGCAGCTCGGCGTTCAGTTTCAGACCAACCTTGCTGATGCGATGCTGGATGCCAAATTTGTACTGTCCCTGGTCACTGCAGATCAGGCCTCAACAGTGGCTAAAAACGCTGCTGCCTACTTACGGCCAGCGCACTATTTTGTCGAAATGAACTCTATAGCGCCCGCAACAAAACAAGCCAATGCCCGATACTGCTCTAACCTTGTTGATATTGCGATTATGGCACCTGTGTACCCTCAGAAAGCGGCCGTACCACTTTTGATAGCTCATCCCGAAGGTAAGGCGCTCAGTCAGGCACTCAGCGAGCTGGGGCTAAACAGTCGATATGTGGGTCCAGACGTTGGGCGGGCAGCGGCAATAAAGATGTGCCGATCAGTAATGATAAAAGGTATGGAGGCTCTGACTCTTGAGTGTTTTCAAACCGCTCGCTTTTATGATGTAGAAAACGAAATAAAGTCATCTTTGGATACCAGTTTTCCTGGGATGGGATGGTGTGAAGATCGTGTCGACTATTGGTTTGAGCGTGTAGCCACTCATGGACTGCGCAGGGCCGAAGAGATGCGCGAGGTTGCCAAAACTGTCAGTCAGGCGCAGGTAAAATCGGAAATGTCTGCCAGCGTGGCCGATACCTTTGATCGATTTGTCAGAAAAGAGTCAAACAATGTTAAATAATAATGTTTCCAATACTATAAAAAAGTCTCCGTTGTAGCTGTCGGTGGAATAGGGCTCTACCAACAAGAATAAGAGGGTTCATATGTCACAGAAAACCGTATCGCAAGCAACCAATATTCACGGGATTATCCTTGTGTTGGCGTCTATCATGCCGGCAATGGCGATTATTTCACTGGTGCCGGTCATGCCACTGTTAGGGCGAGAATTTGCTGGCGTCTCCGGCAGTGCTGCACTTGTTCCTATTGCGCTGACAATCCCCGCTCTATGCGTCGCCGTTTTTTCGCCGCTAGCAGGATGGCTATCAGACCGTATCGGTAGAAAAATGCTGTTGTTTTTTGCCTTGCTTGGCTACGCCGTCATCGGGTTGATTCCATTCTTTTTAACAGATCTTATGCAGATTGTTGGTGCGCGCTTCGCTCTCGGTGTTTGTGAAGCTGTTATCATGACGGTTGCAACCGCGCTTCTTGGTGACTACTTCAAAGGTGCTGCAAGAGAAAAATGGATTGGAATACAGATTGGTGTGGTCAGTTTAAGTGCGATTTTTCTTATTGGTATAGGTGGCGCCCTAGGTGAAGCAATAGGTTCTCGAGGGCCTTTTCTTCTCTATCTCTTGGCTATACCTATAGCGCTATTGGTTTTGTGGAAACTATTTGAGCCTGAAGTCATTGAAAAAAACAGTGAAGTCAGCGGCAGCCTGCCTTGGAAATCGTTGCTACCGCTTCTCTTTGTTACCCTTGGTGTTGGGATACTCTTTTACACCACTGTCGTCAAGCTCGGTGATATTTTGCTCCTTATTCAAGACGTGAGCCCGGCCATAATTGGTGGTGTTGGAGCCGCGTTTAATCTCGGTGTGATGATCGGATCTCTAACCTTTATGAAGCTGAAAGGGCAAAAATCTGGTGCCAAAATTCTCGCCATTGGCATGGCATTTTTTGCTGTCGGCTATGGCGGTATGGGCCTGTCGTCTGGGCTATCGACCACGATTGTATTCGCAATGATAACTAGTCTGGGTGCGGGTATGCTGCTGCCATGCACATTAGCATGGGTCATGAGTATTATTTCCCCGAGTGTCAGAGGCCGAGGAACTGGATTATGGACTGGTATGTTCTTTCTCGGGCAATTCATTGCGCCCCTGGTGGCTGTGGCGCTCGATCAACCATTGGGCGGTTTGAGTAATGTGCTATTGGCCTATGGGGTCGTGGCGGCTGTGCTCATGGCAGTGGCGCTGCTCAGCGGTCGCGGTGCCAGCCCCTTAGCCCAGGATAATTAACTCTACCGTTAATGGCTGTTACTTTTAGCTTTGCCTAAAAAGTGGAGGATGACAGGGTGACTAATTGTCACCCCTCAACGCATGTAGCCAAGGGCTCGGCGGTGGTTGGTGAGAGTATTGTCTGCCCGTTTCACGGTTGGGCCTATGATGGCGAGGGTAAATGTACCCATATTCCCTATGCCAAAAATATGCCACCGAAAGTTGCGCGCGAAGAGCAGGTTTTAGGCACTTGGCATGTTCGTGAGATCAATCAATGTATTTTGGTCTGGTATCACCCTCATGGAGAAGCACCTACATACGAGCCGCTGGAAATAGCCGAAGCGAACAGTGAGAACTCGGACTGGGGAGAGCTTGACAGCCACAGTTGGGAGATTAATACCCACATGCAAGAAGTGGGTGAAAATGCCGTGGATTCGGTACATTTCCTCTATGTGCACGGCACTAAAGATATACCTGATGCGGAAGTGATGGAATTTGAGGGGCACACCCGTCGCGGTCTTTTACGCACTCGCAACCCAACTCCACAGGGGATTATTGAAGGCTCGATAGAAAATCAAAATATAGGGCCCGGGCTGGCTGTCGTGCGCTTTTCCGGCATCGTCGACACAGTTCTGCTGGCGCATCTAACGCCGGTAACCGCTACTCATACTCGAGCCTTTTACGCCTTTATCCAGAAGGCGTCTGATGCTGAGTCAGGTAAGTCGCGCATCGCTGAAGCGATTGTGCGCAACATTTGTCAGCAGATGGAAGAGGATCGAATTATATGGGATCGCAAGAAATACTATGAAAAGCCAATGTTGTGCGATGGCGACGGGCCTTTTGCAAAATTCAGAAAATGGTACAAACAATTTTTGATTGAATAATTGAGCTGCGATCGCCCAGTTTATAAGGTCAAAATATGTGAAAAAAATGCTGTCTTTAGAGATGGCATTTTTTTTGTTCTATCGTCAAAGGACGAGCCTTGATCTATTGGCACTCTGTGCTCGACTGACAGAGGTATGCCGTTCAAAAAAGGTGGACAAAATTACTCAGGTTGTCACTTTAAAAGGGGTGAAATTCCATCAGGTTTTTTAAAAAATTGTAGTCCGCTGGCCCAGAGATGCTTAAAGCCCTTCCAAGCATTGTCGAATTGATGATCTGCTCCCTTGTATTGTTGGCTGCTGGCGCGTGTCGGCAGATAGGCACAGCTGGCTAGATCCGCTTTCACATGGCAGTTCAGGAATGCCAAACTCATATGCTCGACTACCCTATTAATAATTTCAGTATCCCACACCGGATCGAAGTAGTGCCCCAATTCAAAGTCAGTGGTAAAGGACACTGCTGGTGCGGGATGAGGACCAATATTATGCCGTGCATTTTCAAATACGAGCAGATAGTTATGCTCAGAGCCGGTACGCTGATAAAGTCTTTTAATACCATTTTTAAAGCCTGAGGTGTTGTCCTGATTGCCGGCGAGATAAAAGGTTGGCACGCTAATTTTTTTCATAGCCGCAATATTATGAACACTGGCTTCACCACCCCAGGGAGCGAGAAGCTGTACCGCCTTCCAGCGCGGGTCTAGCTGCTCGCGTCCAGCGTAGCAAGAATCTAAGGCAAGGGGCAGAATCATGGCGATGGCGCTATTAACCCCGAGCTGCTTAAAAAATTCCGCGTTGAAGTCATAGCAGCCACCAATAGTATTGATGGCGCCAAAGCCACCCATAGAATGACCGATAATCGCAGCCCTATCAGTGTCGACAATGGCGTCCACTACTGACGTCTGGTCGGCAAAATAGTCGAGTACAAACTGCTGGTCTCGAGCGCGGTTATAAAGTGTATCAACAAAGCCTGCAGGTCGATCTGAATCATCTTCAATATCGGCGTTGGTGGAGCCGCTATGATCTATGCCCACTACTACATAGCCATGACTGGCGAGATGTTCGCCGAGGTAAAACATTTGTGTGCGATAGCCGGTAAAACCATGGGATAAGAGTATCAGCGGGAAATTGCCTTCACTTAGCGTTGGTGCGTCGCGATAGGCCTCGCCCTGAAGTTCAAAAGGTTTTTGCAGACGCGTGACATTCTTATAAGTGGCTAATGCCTTGTCGCCTTCCTTGGATTCGGGCCGAGCTGCTGGATACCAGACTTCCAACACCAGCTGGCGCTCAGTATTGAAGACGAAGTTAGCGCTGTCGAGACGCTTGGGATCGGTGGCGGCAATAGTGGTTACGCCCACAGTGTAAGGGCCGGAAAAGGCGAGTTCTGGTGTCACTGGGGCTTGATTAGTATAGAGTTGTTCCGCGTTGTTTTGCTTATTGCTGGAGGCACTCTGTATTTCGCCGCTGACAATACTACTCAGTAGCGCCGCAGAGATTAAGGCAGTCATTATTAACCACTTTATGGACAAGCTGTTCCCCATTTAATGTTGTTATTGCAGTGTTTTTTTATCAGCGTTGTTGTTGCTGCAGAATCAGGTTAACGTCGCTCGATATTAAAACACAAAACAGCGATGAAACAGGCTAACCTCAGCGTTTGCCGATAAAATACCCAATTCTTAAATGGCTAATCCTATGAAATACTTCCGCCCCCTGTATCCATTCCTGCTCGGATGGGCTCTGATTCTCTATACCTCAACATTCTCTTACGTAGGCCTGGTCAACGGGCTCGGGCAGTTGCTGCTTTTTGCCCTTGTGGTTTGTCTGCCAATTTGGCGTACCGAACGCATGAGCTATGTGGATATAGGTTGGCCCTGGGGTCTGGTATTACTCGGTTTGATCAGCTACTGGATCAGCGATGGCCACTGGCTACGTTCTCTGGTGGTCAGTGGAGTGTTGGTTTTGATTGGCCTGCGCATGGGCATGGGTGCACTAAAAATGTGGCGCATGGGAATGTTGAAAAAGGAATTCCCCCGCTACCAATATCAGCGCGGACGCTGGGAGAGGGATGGCAAATCCAATGTTCAGCTAGCCCTTCAGGTGGATGCCATTTCTCAGGGTCTGGCCAATGCATCCTTTCTGGCGCTGCCGATTTTTATTATCGCCTCGAATAATAGCGCCGAGCTTTCGATTTTCGAAGTGATTGGCTTGATCATCTGGCTGCTGGCATTTGCCATGGAAACGGTGGCCGATATGCAAAAATTACACTTTCTGAAAAAGATGAAGAAAGAGGGTAAACAACGTCAGGTCTGCGATGTTGGACTCTGGCGTTATTGTCGACACCCGAATTATTTTGCTGAATGGATGGTTTGGAACGGGCTGGTAATCGCGGCGATACCCTCTTGGTTAGCACTGCAGGGCAGTGAAACCACACTGGTTTGGGTGCTGCTTGGGTTTGGCCTGCTGTTTACCTCGAGAATGATGTACAGCACGCTGGTCTATGTCACAGGTGCGGTGCCTTCGGAGCATTACTCGGTGCAGAAACGTCCTGGATATGCAGAGTATCAGCAGCGGACTAATCGCTTTTTTCCTGGGCCGCGATCTTTCCGCTAGCCGTTAACGTAGATGGCGGATTTGGCTATCAGAGTTTCTGCCGCTGCTCGAATATCCTGCGCATTGTCCATGGTCAGTGCCTCTGTCAAAAAGGCTTCAGCATCACTCACGCTGGTGGCTCGCAGCAGCCATTTGATTAACGGCAGTTTCGACGAGCTCATACTTAACTGCCTGATACCCATACCGATCAATAGCAGCACTGCGACTGGATCAGATGCCATTTCGCCGCACAGACTCACCGGCAGTTGACAATCCTGAGCACAGCGAACTATGCGAAGTATTTCGTGAATAATAGCCGGGTGCAGCGGGTCATAGAGTTTGCCCACCAGCGGATTGTTGCGGTCGATGGCCAATAGATATTGACTCAAATCGTTACTGCCGATGGAGATAAAGTCCAGTCTATTACGCCATAGTGGAAGCAGCGAGATACTACTCGGCACTTCCACCATAATGCCCAGACGTGGGCGGCAAACGCTTTTGCCTTCAGCCAATAATTGCTTGAGCGACTCATCGAGTAATTCGATAGCCTGGTTCAATTCACCTGTTGAGCCAACCATTGGCAGCAGTAGGTGGACATCATCCCGTCCCGCCGCCGCCACCATAACGGCTCGAAATTGCGTTATCAGCAATTGTAGATTGTCGAGAGTAAAGCGGATGCCGCGCCACCCCAAGGCCGGATTATCCTCCTCAACTATGGGTAAGTAGGGCAGCGGTTTGTCGGCGCCAATGTCGAGAGTGCGGATGTAAACCGGCTTGTTTTTATAGGACTCAATGACCTCTCTGTATACAGCCACTTGGTCCGCTTCCGAGGGCAAACTCTGGCGCACCATAAACGGAATTTCGCTGCGGTAGAGGCCAATACCTTCGGCGCCATTCTTAAGTCCGGGCAATAAATCAGCTTGCAGGCCAGAGTTAGCCATCAGCCTGACCTTTATGCCATCGGTTGTTATGGCAGCAAGGTCTCGGTTTACTGCGAGGCGCAGGGCAACATTCTGCTGGCTCTTAATGATACTTTGGTATTCCTCAATAAGGGCTTCGCTGGGAGCAATAATAATCTGCCCATTATCGCCATCAACAATCAGTTGTTGGCTCATGGGTAGTGACAATTCACCTACACCCACCACTGCTGGAATTCCCAGCGCATTGGCAAATATTGAAATGTGCGAGAGTGCGGCGCCAGCAGAACAGACTATCCCCACCATAAGGTCAATGGGCAGGCTGACAATGTCGGATACGCTTAATTGATCGCCGACCAGTATTATCGGCGAGCCATCCTCCGGCGCCATAATCTCTGGCTCATGGCCACGCCAGGCAAGGTAGAGTTTGTCTCCAAGTTGTTCTATATCCTCATGGCGAGCGCTCAGATAGGGGTCTTGCATTGCTTTAAACAGCTCAGAAAAATAGCTCACCGCCAGTTTTAGTGCCCAGGGCAAGACCTTTCCGGTTTTGATGGCATCAGTGACATGTGCGCCGAAGCCCGGATCATCCAATAACATCTGATAAGCGTCGACTACGGCCGCGAGATTGTCGCCGAGAGTTTGCTCGACTATATGCCGCTCCTGCTTTAGCTCAGCCATAACTCTGGATTTTAAGGCGAGCCAAGCGTCAAGTTCCGCGTCGATCTGTTCAGTCGTAGACTCTACAGCATTGGCCAGCCCCGCGGCACGACGCACCCGCGCTCTACCTATGGCAATGCCTGGGGCACCACTGATGCCAGTGCGGTAATCGTTGAGCAGCGGCCTTGATGGTTGGCATAACTGCGCGGGTAACGATGCCAGCAGCAGTGCCAGATGGGTCGCCAAGGTGGTTAAAAAAGCCTCCTGCTCAGGGGCTAGTGCCTGGGGGCGACGACTCTGTACCACCAGCACGCCAATCACATCACCGCGCTGCACCAGCGGCACGCCGCAAAAGCTGTGAAACTGTTCCTCATTGGAACCCGCAACATAGTAATAGTCAGCCAATTCGTCCGGATTGATAAGATTAATGCTGTGGCGTGACTGTGCCACGCGGCCGACCAATCCTCGATTGGCGGGAATAATGAAAGGGTGCCCCTTGGCCAGACCGTGGCTGGCGATCAGTGCCATATCTTTGTCCGCATTTTGTCGATACAGGCTGCAGACATCGGTGGCAACCACTTCACTAATAGCATCGACAATCAGCTGTACCTGTTGTTCCGCGCTGTCTGCCAGAGCAGCCCCTTGAATAATGCGATTGAACTCTAGCATCGAAATATTGGTCATTGAATATAGCTTCCAGAGGTCGTCTAAATGGGGCTGAGTCGGTCATTTTATTGAACAGCATTACTGCCAGTGGCGGCCTATATATTAGTCTTAGGATTTAGAAGGCGATGCCAGATAGATCATCAACTGAGGGTTCCTGCATCCTGGGTAAAGGCGCTTCCAGCCGCCATTTAGATCCTGATTTACACTGGTTGCAAGCATTTTTTTGTTAGATTTTCGTTACTTTTTGATCTCTGTTTGAACTGAAAAAGTGGCATAAAAAAACCGCGGCCTAGGCCGCGGTTTTTCGTTTCACTTCTTCGAACTAGTTACTTTTTTGGAACTTACTAAAGCACTTACGTTAACGCTTAAAACTAGCCATTAAAAGTTCATGCGAGCTGTAATTTCAACAGTGCGCGGTGGATCGATTAGTTTGAAGTAAGAGCCGTTGAATCCCTGAGGTCCCAGTGGAATATCGTTGCCCCACATAAAGGTCTCTTTATCTGTGAGGTTTTTACCGACTACTGAAATCTGCCACTGGTCATTTCCAGCAATGGCGATGCGCGCGTTCAGTTTGCCAAAGGCATTCTGAACTAACGTCTCGTCCAGGTCTGCAGATACAATCACGTCGTCGCTCCAGTTGTAGTCCAAACCGGCGCTCAACATTAAGCCGGAAGACAGCTCTCTCTCGTAGGTGACACCAATGTTAGCTGTGTGCTCAGGAGCAAACTGCAGCGGCTGGCCGCTGAGATCTTGAACACATCCGCCTGTACCTGTCCAGACTAGTGATTGAGCTAGGTTACAGCCGGCACCAGGGAAGGATTTATAAGTGGCATCCAGATAAGCAAAGGCACCGTTAAGAGTGAGTTCTTCGGTAAGGCGGTAAAGCACATCAGCTTCGATACCCTGAACCTCAGACTCTGCTGCGTTGCCCACTACAAAGCCGGCATTGCCGTCAAAGGTAGAGACCTGAACATCTTCATAGTTGCTGCTAAATGCGGCAATATTAAGACGGCCACGACCATCGGCGAGATTGATTTTGGCACCAATTTCGATAGTTTCAACTGACTCATCTTCAAAGTCGGCCAGGTCATCGGTAACGCCATTAACCGTTTCAATTTCACGACCCATGCCATTATCTTCGTCAAACCCGCCTGCCTTATAGCCGTTGCCCAACTCTAGGTAGACCATTGCATCATTGTTCATGTCCCACTGAAAATTAACATGGCCAGTTACATGGTCTTCTTTGCGCTCGCGGGTGTAGCTGTGCGCCGATACTAGGTTAAGCGCATTTTTGTAGACTGCTGCTACAAAAGGCAGTGGTATGGTGGGGGTGTCTTTAACCTTATCGGAATAGCCATTAGCCAATAGCCAGTCGTTGATATAGAGCACTTGAGAGCTCTTGGACATGTCTTTTTCGTCTTCCGAATAACGCAAACCAGCAGTAATGCGGACACTGTCACTGACATGGTAGGTACCTTCGGCAAAGATCGACCAGCTATCTGAATCTTGATTAAAGAAGTTCTCGGCTGTCGCATCAAAAATACCACTGTGAGCGGCTGGCGTTAGGGCCATATCCCCGGGTGCCGTTCCAGCTGGAAAAATTTGGTTGAGAACCGCCTGAGTAAAGCTTGCGCCGCCCAGTGCGGGGTTGGCTGCGTTCAATAGTCCAAATATATTAGCCTGCAGTGGTCCCACTGCCGACATATCAACATGGGTGAAGCGCTCGTTGGATAGCTCTTCAGTCTGATAAAAAGCACCGGCGAGGTATTCGAACTTGTCATCGCTTGGTGAGCTGATAATCAGCTCGGCACTGAACTGTTCGTGCTGCTCGTTGCGACCGCGATTGAGTAATCTTAGGGGGCTATAGTCCGTGTCTAAGCTGTTGTTAAACTCATAGTCGGTGTAACCCATAACCGCCTTGACGCCGTGCTCAGCATAGGTGCCATCCAGTGTAACTTGGAAAATATTTGACTCTGTATCATCATACAGCGGCATATTGCGAACGTTTTGTTCGTAAGTGGTGTAACCAAAACCCGCTTCAAAGTTAGTTGAGCCAAAAGGTGTACCGTAGAGCGCAGCAGCTCCACCAGTCGCCAGACTAGTATCAGTATTCGAAATCAGCTCTTGGCGGCCGAGTACATCCACATAGCCGTGCTCGGCTTTGATGGTGGCAGTCCAATCTTCGTTAACATCTATAGCCAGTGTGCCGCGAACATAAAGGCTTTCATTTTGCGGGCCATCGACGCCATCAGCGGCTAGGTTGCGTACATAGCCTTCATCTTCATAGCCGCGCACAGCCAAACGGCCGCGAACTGAGTCACTCAGTGGTCCAGAGATTACGCTTGTGAGCGTCATGGCTTCTAACTCAGTGGTATAACCGGCACTGACATAGCCTTCAAATTCTTCAGTAGGTTGGGCGGTGGTGATGTTCAATGCCCCGGCAATAGTATTTTTGCCGAATAGAGTTGACTGGGGTCCTTTCAGGACTTCAACACGTTCAATGTCGAGAAACTTGCCACGGGCACTGCGGCCGCGACCGAAGTAGACGCCATCGACGAAAGTGCCGACCGACTGTTCAAAGCCATAGTTAACACCTGAACCAATACCGCGAATAAACATCTGCGTGCCAGCACTGGCTTCAGCCACATGCACGTTAGGCATGTACATGGAGAGATCTTCCATCTTTGTGAGGCCTTTGGCGCTCATCTCTTGACCACTCATTACTGAAATGGCGATGGGTACTTCTTGCAGTCCTTCGGCGCGTTTAGTTGCCGTGACTATGATTTCTTCGAGCGTTAAAGCTTGTGACAGCGCGGGCGCACTGACGGCCATGGCCAGAGTAGCCGCAGCGGTATACAAGCTGAGAGTGAGCTTCTTCATGATAATCCCCTAATTATTGGTTGGTACTGAGTTACACTTTTTTGTTTTTATAAGTAGCGACCTTCCTTAATAGCGGAAAATCTCTGAGATCTTAGCACTAAAAAACACTTTGGTTAACGTCTAAAACCGACAGTTTAGCGATTCTTATATCGCGTTTTGACAGCATCGCCAAAACCACTAATAGGATTAAATAAAGCTCTACATTAAGAGTCAGTGAAATCAAAGAGTCCTTAACCCAGAGCCACAACTAGCCAATAGTGGAAGATTTGCTCAGGTTTTTTGCCGATGATTGGCCGCTGCTAAGTGGCACATTTTGTTGTTGAAACTGTGTCTGTAGCGCTAGTGAGATAATCCTTACGGACTATGTCACGAGCTTCTTCGCGCAGCTCTGCCGCTTTGATATAGCAAGCAATTCTGAGGTGGTGACTGCTGCGTCGCTTTTATCCTCCAACCTTTGTCAATTAGAGGTTACGGTTAGGGTCATCGGTAAGAAAATACTCACGTAAGCTGCTATAAGTAAGTTACTTATTTAGGCGGCAGCAAAGTATATTGGCAAGAGTGTCAGGGGACGGTGAGATCAATTGGCCCACTGCCACAGTTGTTGACACAATAGGGTCCAGTTTTTAAACAGTGAGGTAGTTCAGGCAGTGATTCAACAAATGGTAACAACGGAAACGGATAGCCGCGGTGTTGCCACCGTGACTCTTGATAACCCGTCAAAGCACAATGCCTTTGATGACCAGCTGATTGCCCAGATAAAGACGATCTTTGACGCTCTGGAAGTGGATATTGGCGTGCGCATAGTGATTTTACAGGCCACTGGTCGCAGTTTTTCCGCCGGTGCCGATCTTGCTTGGATGCGGCGCATGGCCGATTACAGCTATGAAGAAAACCATCGCGACGCAACCTTGATGGCGGCGATGTTTCGACGTATCAACACTCTATCAAAGCCCACCATTGCGCGGGTTCAGGGCGCTGCCTTCGGTGGCGGTGTGGGTCTGGCCGCTGTCTGTGACCTGGTGTTTGCTACGCCAGCTGTGAGCTTCTGTCTATCCGAGGTCAAGCTTGGTCTTATCCCAGCAGTGATCAGCCCCTTTGTCAGCGCTGCCATTGGACCCCGTGCCGCGCGCCGCTACTGTATGACCGCGGAACGTTTTTCCGCTGCCACTGCATTGGATCTGGGGCTCGTGAGTGAGCTCTGTGAGGAAACTGAATTGGATCAGCGTATTGAAGCTACGGTTGAAATATTACTCAACAATGGTCCCTTGGCCATGGCGGCGGCCAAACAGCTGGTTGCCGATGTGGCGGCTGTGCCCATCACTGATCAACTGGTTGCGGAAACTAGCCGTCGCATTGCTGAAATTCGCGGCAGTGAAGAGGGCCGTGAAGGTTTAAATGCCTTTCTTGAAAAACGCAGCGCAGCTTGGATAGTAGGGTAATCAGATGACCATTCCACAGTCAGTAAAACTAGTTGAAGTGGGTCCACGAGATGGCCTGCAGAACGAATCAGCGCCGGTTTCAACCGCGGACAAAATTAATCTTATCCACGGCTTGATTGATGCTGGTATTAGCTATATCGAAGCCGGCAGTTTTGTGAATCCCCGCAGCGTGCCTCAAATGGCCGACAGCGACCAGGTGTTTGCTGGCTTGAGGTCAACTGATGCGATAACTCTGGCTGCGTTAACGCCCAACCTCAAAGGGTTTGAGCGGGCGATGGAAGCTGGGATCAAAGAGGTGGCAGTTTTTGCTTCGGCCTCTGAAGGCTTTTCGCAGAAAAATATCAACTGCACCATCGCTGAAAGTTTGACCCGTTTCGAACCTGTTATGCAGGCTGCCCGGGATCAGGGTGTGGCAGTGCGCGGTTATATATCCTGCGTGGTTGGCTGTCCCTACGATGGCTTGGTTACACCCCAGCAGGTAGATCTGGTTTCTCGGGCGCTGTTTGATATGGGTTGCTATGAAGTCTCTCTGGGCGACACTATTGGTGTCGGCACAGCGGGGCACTTTAAGCGTCTGTTGGATCACCTATTACTGCGCACATCGGCTGATAAGCTTGCGCTGCATTGTCACGACACCTACGGCCAGGCCCTGGCCAATATTTGCGCTTCACTGGAATACGGCATTGCCACAGTGGATGCCTCAGTGGCAGGTTTGGGTGGCTGCCCCTATGCATTGAATGCAACCGGCAATGTAGCCAGCGAAGATGTAGTCTATATGCTTGAAGGTATGGGTATTTCTACCGGCATCGACTTGAATAAGTTGATCGAGGTCGGGCAATCGATTTCTAGTTTATTGGGCAAGTCGACTAATTCACATGTTGCTCAGGCGCGATCGAGCGCTGCATAAATTTGTCACGTGAAAACGTAAAAAGCCTTGCAATACAGACTAAAATTATCGATAAAGAACGCGATTTAAAACCAGACACAATAAAAATGAGAGAGAAATTATGTTCAGTCATATTATGATCGGTGCCAACAATATTGAAGAATCGAAGAAATTCTACGATGCCACAATGGGTGTGTTGGGCTTTGGGGCAGGCACAGTTGATCCCAAGGGTCGCTGTTTTTACATGAGTGAGACCGGTATTCTTGCCTTGAGTGTGCCAATCGATGGCCAGCCTGCGAGTCACGGCAATGGCAGTACTATTGGTTTTAATGTTACTAGCACGGAACAGGGCGATGCATGGCATGCTGCTGGTCTGGCTAATGGCGGCACCACCTGCGAAGACGCTCCAGGTGTTCGCGCTGGCGGCGGTATGGGTGATATGTACTTGGCTTATCTGCGTGATCCCGCGGGCAATAAAATCTGTGCTTTGATGCGCATGTAATTTGTAACCCATTTAATTTGTAGCCCATTTAATTTGTAGCAATGCTGAAAATCGGTGCGCGGTATCTATTAGGCTGTTTTATAAGGTTTTAGACAGTGTTTAACTGAAGGCTAAATAATAAGAGTCTTTGATTGCCTGTTAGGTATTTCGCGCACCAATTTCGGCACTAAAAACCCCGGTAATAAGCACTGTAACTCGCTGTAAATCTGCTTGGCGACACTGTCGTCTAGATCAAAATGTTGGGCTCCCGCAACCGGATCGCAAAGATGTAAATAGTAAGGCGATACGCCACAATCAAATAATCGTTCACTCAATTCCGCCAGCGTCACGGCACTGTCATTAACCCCGCGCAGCAGCACCGACTGGTTAAGCACTTGCATACCAGCCTCTTTTAATTTGTTGATGGTCCTGGCAACCTCGGCGTCAATCTCATTGGCATGATTAATATGCAGCACCACAATGGGTTTGAGTCTG
The DNA here is from genome assembly GCA_000511875.1 of Gammaproteobacteria bacterium MOLA455. Classification (GTDB taxonomy): domain Bacteria; phylum Pseudomonadota; class Gammaproteobacteria; order Pseudomonadales; family Porticoccaceae; genus HTCC2207. The sequence goes on along the minus strand of AZIN01000001.1, from coordinate 1,046,888 downwards.
GTGGCTGTGGCCCATTTTAAAAATCCCTGATCTATACGCGCTGGAATCACCACCGGCAGTCTGGTGTGAATACGCAGTCGTTTGATATGGGCTATCTCGGCAATTTCGGTAGTTAGCCAGCCGAGAAAATTATCATTGGCGGCCAATGGATCGCCGCCACTATAAATCACTTCATTGATGTTTTCGTCACTGCGAATATAGTCCAGAGCAGATTGCCACTGCTGCTTGCTCTGACGATTTTCACTGTAGGGAAAGTGGCGACGAAAACAGTAGCGGCAGTTGATCGCACAGGCTGGGCTAATAACTAGCAGCAGTCGATTGGCGTACTTATGTACAATGCCCGCGATAGGATTGTGCTTACTTTCTTCTAGGGGGTCCTTGTTGTAGTCTGGACTCTGCTGCATTTCGGCGCCGACAGGCAGTACCTGAAGTAGTAATGGATCTTTAGGATTTCCCGGTTCCATGCGCTGGATAAAGGGCTTGGGCACTTTGAGGGCAAATTCTGCTGCTGCCTGCTGGCTAGTAGAGAGCTGCTCTGGGGCCAGATTTAAATAGCTCAGCAGTTCATCTGTGGAAATGACCGCTTGGCTCAGTTGCACTTTCCAGTCAGGGCTAATGCTGATCGGTTGTGCCGGGCTGAGATTGCTTGTTATCGTTGGCATGGTGAATGTTGAGTCCTTTGGCTTTAGCTATTGATGGCGTCTATTGGCCGCTCTAAGCCAGAATTAAGTCGGAGAGTTTACGCGATTGACGCGTGGCTACATAGTGAGTTTCCAGTAAAGGTGTTGATGTGTCTGTAGAAGAAGATTTTATGAGTCGCGCCCTGGTGCTTGCGCAACAGGCGGCGGCAGCGGGAGAAGTGCCGGTTGGCGCTCTGGTGGTCAAAGGTGGCGAGGTGATTGGCGAGGGTTACAACCAGCCTATCACCAGTTGCGATCCCACCGGCCACGCTGAAATTATTGCTCTGCGCAACGCTGCCACAGCACTGGGTAACTATCGCCTGAGTGGCTGCGATCTCTATGTGACTATTGAACCCTGCACCATGTGTGTCGGCGCCATGGTTCACGCCCGTATTGGCAGGATTATTTTTGGTGCCAGAGAGCCTCGCGCTGGCGCCTTGGAAAGTCAGTTGCGACTGATGGATGAATCGCACTACAACCATTCCATCGAATGGCAGGGGGGTGTTTTGGCGGACGAGTGCGGGGCGATTATGAGCGGTTTTTTTCGCGCTAAGCGGGCCGCAGGAAAAGCGCTAAAATTATAGGATTTTTGGTTGGCCAGGCTATTGATTGGCCCGGCTTTAGATTGATCTGGCTTTAGATTGATCCGGCTTTAGAGAGAGGAGGGCGCTGAGTCTTCCCATTCGCTGCTTGGCTGCAGCGCTTCTTCATTTTGCACCTCCAGTTGCTGAGAGAGCTCATGTAGTTCCAGATAGCGTGTGTAGTAGCGAATATTGTCCACATAGATCACTGGCTCATGGCCCCGCGCATAGCCGTATTTAAGTGTTGGGTAATACTTTTTATTGCTCAGTTTGGGTAAGTGCTGTCGCACATGCTCCCATAAATCCGGATTCTGTCCATTGCGTTGAGTGAGAATGCGCGCATCTTCCATGTGTCCAAAGCCGACATTGTAGGCCGCCAGCGCCAGCAGCGTGCGGTCTGGTTCGCTGATGCGATCCGGAAGGCGCGAGCGGAGTTTCGACAGATACGCGGCGCCGCCAGTCAGACTTTGCTGTGGGTCGAGACGATTGGTTATATTCATTTCCCGGGCGGTGGTCAGGGTCAGCATCATTAAGCCGCGAACGCCGGTGGGGGAGCGGGCCTTTGGATTCCAGTGTGATTCTTGATAGGCCACGGCAGCCAGCAGGTGCCAGTCAAACCCAAACTGCTCTGCCGCCAGCTTAAACAGCGGCTCATAATTTGGCAGCCTGCTATTGACTAGCCGACCAAAGCGCTGAGATCCAGCCACAGAGAAATTGTCGGCCTGTTCCAGCAGGTCATTTTTTAATGCCGCTAATTCACCGCTGGCACTGTAGTCACTGAGAAAGCGATTGGCCGCCGCTAGTAAGGTGCCGTCGCCATGACGGGGAAAGGCCCAGGCCACAGATTGGGGCTCGGAAATATCGATGGCCCGACGCACTTGGGGGTAGATATGCCGGCTTACCAAATAGGCCAGAGAGTCCACCACGGTGTAATCGATCTCACTGTCGTGAACCATACGCAGCAGTTCGCTCATTTCACTGTTGGCGTTTTCACGCCACGTTAAAGTTGGATATTGCCTGGCCCAGTATTTGAGTTTTTCACTGTGAGAAGAGCCCTTAACTATCAGCAGGTCGCCGTCGAGACTTGCCAGTGACTGTGGCCGCGCGGAGCCACGGCGGTAAACCAAATATTGTGTCACCTGCAGGTAGGGATCGCTAAATTGCAGCGACTTTCTGCGGCTTTCGGTGATGGTAATGTTGGCGGCGGCAAAATTGCCTTCGGGCCCGCCAACTGAAAGCAGCAGGGCTTTCAGGCTAGGCTTTGAACGCACCACCAGCTCTACACCGAGGCTCTCAGCAAAGGCTTTGGCAAGCAAATACTCAAGGCCATTTTTACCCCTGCCGTCTTCATAGTAAGTGGTTGGGCCGTCGACAGTGAGCATCTGCAATGTGCCGCTTAGTTGCACCTGCTGGAGGTCGCTGACACGGGCACTGCTACTAAAATGGAAGAGGAATAATGCGGTGATAAAGGCCAAAGTGATGCGCGTGCCAGCGCGTCTTGCGCTGACTGGGAATCGAGTTGCAAATTTTGTTATAGGTCCGAGCAAAGTGCTCTCCAAAAGATCCCTGAAATGTTGCTCTAAACGGCCGCTTTCGACTACTCAAGGGTCATCTTAGTAAATAATTACTTCAAAACGCCTGTAGCTGACAGAATTGTACAGGCTTTACTCAATTCTATCTGCCTACCGACAGTTTTTTCAGCTAGAATAACGCGCTTTCTCATTCGAAAGTTTTGCGAGCACTGCCTCTATGATGATCCTCACCGGCGCACCTTCTCTGTCTGCGTTTAGACGTAAAAAACTCCTTTCAACTCTGCAGCAAGTGGTGCCCTCTACGGTGTCAGTCTACGCTGAATTTGTGCATTTTGCCGAGCTGACTCAGCCGCTCTCTGAGAGCGCAGTGGAAACGCTCCAAGCGCTGCTGACCTATGGTCCACGAGAGGAAAAGACGTCCATCAAAGGACAGCTTATTTTAGTGGTGCCAAGACCTGGAACCATTTCACCCTGGTCGAGCAAGGCCACGGATATAGCCCACAACTGCGGCCTAGATCAGGTTGTCAGAGTCGAGCGCGGCACCGCCTATTATGTTCAGGGCGAAGAGGCCTTCAGTGCACAGCAGCTTGCCGACTTAGGCGCTGAACTTCATGACCGCATGGTTGAAACAGTGCTCGATGGGCTGCAGCAGGCAGAGATATTATTTAGCCATCAAGAGCCGGCTCCAGTCACCAGTGTCGATACATTGGGCGGCGGTGTCGATGCCCTGAGAACAGCCAATTCCGAGCTGGGTCTGGCACTGGCCGAAGATGAAATAGAGTATCTGGTGGAGAGCTTCAACGGTCTCAAGCGCAATCCCACCGATGTGGAATTGATGATGTTTGCTCAGGCCAACTCAGAGCACTGCCGTCACAAAATATTTAATGCCAGCTGGACCCTCGATGGTGAAGACCAAGAGCACAGCCTGTTTGGCATGATTCGCAATACCTATAAGGTCAACGGTGAGAACGTTCTCTCCGCCTACTCGGATAACGCTGCCGTAGTAGTAGGCACCGAGGGTGGCCGTTTCTATCCGGATCCGGCAACCAAGCTCTATGGCTACAGCCAAGAGCCAGTGCATCTGCTAATGAAAGTCGAGACCCATAATCACCCAACGGCTATCTCTCCCTATGCTGGTGCCGGCACCGGTTCCGGTGGCGAGATCCGCGACGAAGGTGCAGTGGGCCGCGGCTCAAAACCGAAAGTGGGGCTGGTGGGTTTTAGCGTCTCCAATCTCAATATCCCCAACTACAAGCAGTCTTGGGAAGAAGAGTATGGCAAGCCTGGGCGTATAGTCTCGGCACTGGATATTATGCTCGAGGGCCCAATTGGCGGCGCTGCGTTTAACAATGAATTTGGTCGCCCCAATATCTGCGGCTATATGCGCAGCTTTGAAGTGGACTTTGACAACCAGCGTCGCGGCTATCACAAGCCGATTATGATCGCTGGCGGTTACGGCAATATTCGCGCCGACCATGTCGACAAACCTGAATTTAAACCTGGCGCACAGTTGATCGTGCTCGGTGGTCCTGCGATGTTGATCGGTCTCGGGGGTGGTGCCGCCTCGTCTATGGCCACTGGCTCGAGCTCGGTGGATCTCGACTTTGCCTCAGTGCAGCGTATGAATCCAGAAGTGGAGCGACGCTGTCAGGAGGTGATCGATCAGTGCTGGCAGCAGGGGGACAACAACCCTATCGCCTTTATTCACGATGTCGGCGCTGGCGGGCTTTCCAATGCGTTGCCGGAGCTGGTCAAAGACGGCGGCACTGGCGGCCATTTTCAGTTGCGCAAAGTGCCCAATGACGAACCTGGTATGGCACCTGTAGCCATCTGGTGTAACGAAGCTCAAGAACGCTATGTACTAGCCGTCGAGCCTCGCGACCTGACGCGCTTTTTAGAAATCTGTCACCGAGAGCGCTGCCCAGTAGCTGTAGTTGGCGAAGCGGTAGAAGATAAAACCATCACTGTCAGCGACAGCTATTTCAAAAATGATCCCGTAGATCTGCCCATGTCGGTGCTGTTTGGCAAGGCGCCAAAGATGCATCGTGTCGCTGAGCGCGATCAGGCTGAAGGCAAACCCTTCGCCACGAAAAATCTGAATATTGAAGACGCTGTATTTCAGGTGCTGCGCCACCCCACAGTGGCGAGTAAAAACTATTTAATCACCATCGGCGATCGCACGGTTGGCGGTATGGTCGCTCGCGATCAAATGGTCGGCCCCTGGCAGATTCCCGTGGCTGACTGTGCAGTGACTACAGTGACTTATGACAGCACTGCTGGTGAGGCCATGGCCATGGGCGAGCGGACACCGTTGGCGCTGATTAATGCGCCAGCCTCAGGGCGTATGGCCATTGGTGAGGCGATTACCAATATAGCCGCGGCACGCATTGGCCAGATGCAAGATATCAAGCTCTCAGCTAACTGGATGAGTGCTGCCGGTCATCCCGGCGAAGATGAAAAACTCTATCGCGCGGTGCAGGCCGTGGGCATGGAGCTGTGCCCGGCTCTGGGTATTACTATTCCGGTGGGCAAGGACTCTATGTCTATGCGCACCACCTGGACTGATGGCGATGAAGACAAGGCGGTGACTTCGCCCATGTCGCTGATTATTACCGCCTTCTCACCGGTTCTCGATGTACGCAAAACAGTCACCCCGCAGTTGCGTACCGATGCTGGTGAAACCCAGTTGTTATTGCTCGATCTGGGTGCCGGTGCCCAGCGCATGGGTGGCTCGATTCTCGCTCAGGTGAATCAGCAGATGGGTGATACGGCGCCAGATTTAGATAACCCTGCGCTGTTGAAAAACTTCTTTGATGCGATGCAGGTCTCCCTTGAGCAGGGCGATATTCTCGCCTACCACGATCGCTCTGATGGCGGTCTGTTGGCCACTCTGGTTGAGATGGCATTTGCCGGGCACGTAGGTATCTCTGTCGACGTCTTTGGTCTTGGTGGCGATCCCATTGCCGCGCTGTTTAATGAAGAGCTGGGAGCAGTGATTCAGGTTTCTGCCGAGCACACCAATAGGGTGGCAGAGCGCTTTAGCAATGCCGGTGTCGACGTTCATCTGCTGGGTGGGTTAAACAGTCATCAGACCGTTGAGATTATCAATAAAAAGCTGCCGCTGTTTAAGCGCCCGCGAGTTGATTTGCAGCGGACCTGGAGCGAAACCTCCTATCGCATGGCAGCATTGCGCGACAATACCGACTGCGCTTTAGAAGAGTTTAATAATATTGCCAGCAATGACCCAGGTCTGTCGGTGAAGCTCAGTTACGATCCCAGCGATGATATTGCCGCACCTTATATTAATTCCGGTGTTAGGCCTGCCGTGGCGATTCTTCGTGAGCAGGGGGTTAACAGTCATCTGGAAATGGCCGCGGCATTTGATCGCGCTGGGTTCGATGCGGTGGATGTGCATATGAGCGATCTGCTCGCCGGTCGGCGTCTGCTGAGTGACTTTGGCGGCGTGATTGCCTGTGGAGGTTTCTCCTACGGTGACGTCTTGGGTGCCGGCGAAGGCTGGGCCAAGACAGTGCTATTTAACGAGCAAATACGCGACCAGTTTCAGCGCTTTTTTCAGCGTTCCGACAGCTTCAGTCTCGGCGTCTGTAATGGCTGCCAGATGCTCAGTAACCTCAAGACATTGATTCCCGGTGCCGAACTCTGGCCACGCTTTGTCAGCAATTACTCAGAGCAGTTTGAAGCGCGCTTCTCGCTGGTTCGAGTTGAAGATTCGCCGTCTATATTCTTGCAGGGTATGGCCGGATCACATATGCCGATTGCAATCTCTCACGGCGAGGGGCGCGCGGAATTTTCGTCCCAGAAGGCGATGGATCGGTTGCTCTCCAGCAATCAGGTGGCCATGCGTTTCCTTGACAATAATGGCGAGGTTGCATCAACTTATCCGGCCAACCCCAATGGTTCGCCAGATGCTATTACCGGTGTTTCCAGCAGCGATGGCCGCGCCACATTGATGATGCCGCACCCAGAGCGGGTTTATCGCACAGTGCAGAATTCTTGGCACCCAGATGACTGGGGCGAAGATGGTGCCTGGATGCGTATCTTTAGAAATGCGCGAAAGTTTGTCGATTAAAGATGCGCGCAAACTACATTATTAGGCCCAATTAGATAGCCAGGAGGCTGTGCCATGTCAAAGCTACCCAATGAAGCAGAGTTGTTTAAGAAGGCACTTCAGGTCGGTGCCGTTTATGCCAAAAAGCGTGCCTATGGCGAGATAGAAGAGACTGACTCGGTGAAGCTCAAGGTTGAGTTCATCTACAAGGTATTGGTGGAAGACAAGTTAATTCAGCCATTGGCGAAAGAGAATATCAGTGATCCGAATATGCGTCACAAGCTGGCGCTGTGGTTGTCGCGGCAGTTGCCAGAGGGGCATGCACTGTTAAAAGAATGATTCCAAGGGGGCTGTTGGTTGAGAGCAGGCAAAGCCATACAGACTCTTTGCGATCGGTCCCATAAGTTTGTTATTTTCAGCGTTCGCGCAACTCGCTATCGCTCAAGCAGAGCGCTCTCTCAATCTGAAAAGAACAAGCTTATAAGCGGGCCCTGATTGACCGCAAAGGGTCCCCATGACTCCACTGGGAGATTGAGGGGGCTGTTGGTTGAGCGCAGGCAAAGCCATACAGACTCTTTGCGATCGGTCCCATAAGTTTGTTATTTTCAGCGTTCGCGCAACTCGCTATCGCTCAAGCAGAGCGCTCTCTCAATCTGAAAAGAACAAGCTTATAAGCGGGCCCTGATTGACCGCAAAGGGTCCCCATGACTCCACTGGGAGATTGAGGGGGCTGTTGGTTGAGCGCAGGCAAAGCCATAAAGACTCTTTGCGATCGGTCCCATAAGTTTGTTATTTTCAGCGTTCGCGCAACTCGCTATCGCTCAAGCAAAGCGCTCTCTCAATCTGAAAAGAACAAACTTATAAGCGGGCCCTGATTGATCGCAAAGGGTCCCCATGACTTCACTGGGAGATTGAGCGGGCTGATGGTAGATCTCTTTGTTACGCTCAAGATTATAAAGTTCTATTGCGCTGGAGATACCAACCAATAAACGCCTATAACAGCACAATAGCTGTGCTATGATCGCGCCCGAGTTGACCAGGCAGTCGCTGTGTTGAGTTCTCTAATGTTCGCTTGCGTTCATCAGGGTGCAACGCGGAGGAAAGTCCGGGCTCCACAGGGTAGAGTGCCAGGTAACACCTGGGAGGCGAAAGCCTACGGCCAGTGCAGCAGAGAGAAGACCGCCGATGGTTCGTTCGCGAACACAGGTAAGGGTGAAAGGGTGCGGTAAGAGCGCACCGCGCTACTGGTAACAGTAGTGGCAAGGTAAACCCCACTCGGAGCAAGACCAAATAGGTTTCCATATGGCGCGTCCCGCGTTGGGAACGGGTAGGTTGCTTGAGGCAAACGGCGACGTTTGTCCCAGATGAATGACTGTCCACGACAGAACCCGGCTTATCGGTCAGCTCACCTAATTTTTGTAGTCAATCCACTCGGATTGCCTATTCCATTTAGATCTAAAAGATCCTAAAAATAGTGAAAATTATTCTTAAAACCACGTAAAGCTAGAAGTTACATTAACTTCTAGCTTTAGCCATATGTTTTATATTGTTAAATATTTTAGGTCTTTTTGGCTGCCCGGCACAAACTGATGATATTGCCGGAACTTACTGATTTTATTCACTTTTTTATGCCTCGCTGAGCCTTGACTTTAACCCTAGCTGTGAATAGTGTACACATATGGGTAAAAGTGGCAAAAAGTGGCGAATATAGGTCCCTATAGCAACAAAAATAGATAACGGGCCAGTTCGCTAAAAGGGTTTAAAAGGGGTAGTAAGTGTTTAAGGGTAGCGATCCAATCAATATGGACACAAAAGGCCGGATGGCAATTCCGACCCGCTACCGTCCCCTGCTCGACGAACTCTGCGCTGGTGATCTGGTTATCACCATCGATATGAAGTCTACCTGCCTTATGTTGTCACCGCTGCCTGAATGGAAAAAATTCGAAGAAAAAGTTGCCGCCTTGCCTGCTCTCGATGAGCTTGCCGAGATGTTGAGTCGCTTTGTTGTCGGCCAAGCTAAAGATCTTCAGGTCGATGGCAGTGGTCGCATTCTAATTCCGCCGGAGTTGCGCGGCTATGCACAGTTGGAGAAAAAATTGGTCTTGGTAGGTCGCAGTCAGCGTCTCGAAATCTGGTCCGAAGAGAACTGGAACACTGAGCGTGAGAAATCACAGGCAACGTACCGCAACATGCTTCTCGACCGAGACAATATGTCGGATGCATTGAAGAATCTGTCTTGGTAGAGGTTCTCGTGAATGATATTGAAAAGCCGGAGCACACCAGTGTGCTTTTGCACGAGGCGATTGATGCGGTGGTTACAGATCCAGATGGCTTTTACATCGACGGCACCTTTGGCCGCGGCGGACACACTGCAGAGTTACTTTCGAGGCTGTCTGAGCACGGCAGAGTATTAGCCATAGATAAAGACCCTCAGGCTATAGCCGCGGGTCGAGAACGCTTTGCTGACGACAGCCGATTGACCATTGTTCACGGTTCTTTTGCCGATATGGGCAACTGGCTTGAAGGGCGCGATGTGACAGGTGTATTGCTCGACTTGGGTGTCTCTTCACCACAGCTGGATCAGGCGGAGCGCGGATTTAGTTTTATGCGTGATGGGCCGTTGGATATGCGCATGGATACCAGCTCTGGGTTATCGGCAGCGGAATGGATTGCCACTGCAGCTGAAGCAGACATTGCTCAGGTGATTAAAGAGTTTGGAGAAGAGCGTTTCGCCAAGCGCATGGCGACTGCCGTAGTGCGTGAGCGGGAGCTGACACCGATCACCAGAACAGTGCAGTTGGCGAAAATATTAGCTGATGCACACCCGGCTTGGGAGCGCGGCAGGCATCCGGCAACCAAGGCGTTTCAGGCAATTAGAATTTTTATCAATCGCGAACTGGATGATTTGGTGGCGCTGTTGGAACAGGTAATAGATTTATTAAAGATCGATGGCCGGCTAGTGGTTATTAGCTTCCATTCTCTTGAAGACCGCAAGGTTAAGCGTTTTATTCGCGATCAAGAGCGTGGCATCAAGCTGCCGAAAAACCTACCGGTTCGAGATGTAGAGCGTGGTGTTCGATTAAAAAAAATAGGCAAAGCAGTTAAGCCTGAAGCAGTCGAAGTTGGCGGTAATGTTCGCTCGCGCAGCGCGGTAATGCGTGTTGCCGTGCGTGTTGCATGAGTGCTGTAACAGGTCGTAACTCAGCGCAGATAGCGCTGCTTTGGATTGTTGTGTTGGCCAGTGCGCTGGCGGTTGCTTATGCCAGCCATGTGTGCCGACAAAAGTATGACCAGTTGACAGCTCTCGAACGAGAGAAAAATCAACTGCAGGTGGCTTACGGTAAATATTTACTGGAGCAAAGTGCCTGGGGATCGCTGCAGCGGATCGAGACAATGGCTAAGGAAGGTCTGGATATGCACAGTCCGCAGCCCCAGGAAATTATAATGGTGAAGCGATAAAAGTGGCTAAAAAGTCGATAAAAAATACCCTATCGCGCGGGCGTTACTACTCTGTAATGCTGGTCCTGGGTTCACTGCCCCTGGTGGTTGCAGTCAAGATTGCCCAACTGCAAATTATGCCCAGCGAAGAGCATGGTTCCGAGTTTCTCCAGACCCAGGGCGACGCCCGAGCTATCCGCACTGAAACTATTCCCGGTCACCGCGGTTTAATCACCGACCGAAATGGTCAGCCACTGGCGGTAAGCACGCCGGTTACCACGCTGATCGCCAATCCCAAGCGCGTCAATGAGCAGGCTCAGGCCGATGATTTGGCGAAGCTGGCAAAAGCTCTGAATATTTCTCTGACGCAGCTGCAAAGCCGCCTCAAGCGCTACCGCAACAAATCCTTTATGTATCTTGCGCGCCAGCTTCCCAGTGTCGAAGCTGATCGTATCCTCGACCTACAGATACCAGGCGTATTTGGCCGTCAAGAATATAAGCGCTTTTACCCCGCTGGTGAAGTCACCGCTCAGTTAGTCGGTTTTACCGATATCAACGATGCCGGTCAAGAGGGCATGGAGCTGGCCTATAACGCAATTTTGGCAGGCGAGCCCGGCGCTAAAAAAGTGGTTAAAGATCTGGCCGGCCGAGTGATTAAAGATATCTCCCTGGTCAAGCCAGCCAATCACGGTAGCACCCTGCGTCTAAGTATTGATCTCCGCGTGCAGTACGCCGCTTACCGCGCCTTAAAAGCTTCAGTGCAAAAGCATCAGGCTAAGTCCGGTTCGGTAATTGTCCTCGATGTGCACAGTGGTGAAGTTCTGGCCATGGCTAATCAGCCATCATTTAACCCCAATGATCGTTCTAACTTGAGTCCTGATTCGATTCGCAATCGCTCTGTCACCGATATGATGGAGCCCGGTTCAACGGTGAAGCCCTTTACGATTTTAGCCGCTCTTGAGAGCGGTAAATTTAACCCTGAGACTGTCATCAATACCAGTCCTGGCTATCTAAAAGTCAATTACAAAACCTTCGTTGATACGCGTGATTACGGCTCTCTGAACTTGACCGGTATTCTCAAAAAATCGAGCCAAGTGGGTACCACCAAGCTGGCTTTGGCGCTCAATCCAGATACCACCCGCGAGCTGTTTGAGCGTGTTGGTTTCGGCGAGGGCATTGGCAGTGGCTTCCCTGGAGAAACTGCCGGCAATTTACCCGGCTACCGCAAATGGGATCCGGTGACTCAGGCGACCTTTGCCTTTGGTTATGGCTTGAGTGTGTCTTCATTGCAGTTGGCTAGAGCCTATTCAATTCTCGCCAACAATGGCCTGCGCCATGAAATCACCATGCTGGCTACTGACAGCGCTCCCGAAAATGTCCGCGTAATGGATGCCCAGTTGAGCGCAACCGTTCGCTCAATGCTCAAGACCGCGGCTAGCGATCAGGGCACCGGCAGACGCGCCATGATCGATGGCTATTCAGTTGGCGGAAAAACCGGCACGCTGCACAAGATCAAGCCCAGCGGCGGCTATGACCAGCATCGCTATATGTCTGCTTTCGCTGGACTAGCGCCAGTTGATAATCCGCGCTTGGTCACCATCGTGGTTATCGATGAGCCCCGCGACGGCGATTATTTTGGCGGCCTAGTGGCTGCACCGGTATTTTCTGAAGTTACCGGCAGTGCTTTGCGTCTATTGCAAGTAACGCCAGATGCCATAAGTGCCGAGCGCAATATTGTCAGCCTGCCCGCCACGCTGGCGAAGCGGGGAGGCTTATGATGGCTTCGCCGCGGACAACTTTATCAGCACTGCTCGCCGAGTTTGTCGACGTCAGCAGCTGCCCTGCGACGACAATTACCGGCCTGAGCTTGGATAGTCGCGACGTCAGCGTCGGCGATGTGTTTATTGCCTTGAAAGGTTCTCAGACCAGCGGTGCTCAATATATTACTCAGGCCCTCGAGCAGGGCGCTGTCGCTATATTGATCGACGCTGGTGAAAAAGCTGACGCCTATGGACAGCTGCCAGTACCGGTTATTGCAGTACCTCAGTTAAGTGAATTTGTCTCGGATATAGCCGGTGCGTTCTACGCTCACCCATCTCGACAGATGACGGTTACAGCGGTTACTGGCACCAACGGCAAAACCACCTGCGCCCAGTTGCTGGCCAATCTCTTTGAATTGCTTGGCGAGCCTGCCGGTTGCGTTGGAACTGTTGGTTATGGGACCGTTGCTAATACTGCTGCAAATCAAATAGCCAAATTACTGCCTTGCTCTGAGGTTGCCGCCAGCGATATTTTAACCACGCCAGATGCAGTGGCTATGCAGCGTATTCTCGCCGAATTGCGCGATGACGGCTCTCGCCGAGTAGTAATTGAAGCATCGTCGCACGGTCTGGCGCAGCGACGCATCGCCGGGCTTCAAATTGATACTGCGATTTTTACCAACCTTTCCCGCGATCATCTCGACTACCACGGTGACCTAAACAGCTATGCCGCGGCCAAGTCCCGACTGTTCGGCATGTCCGGACTCAAGCATGCGGTGATCAATCTCGATGACAACGTAGGTCGTCTGATTTTGGCCAATCTTGATCCCGCAGTGAATGGCATCACCTACAGCTTTGAAAATCACACTGCCGATATTCACTGCGATCGCATAGAGCTGGGTGCTTCAGCGATTACTGCCGAGCTAGTAACGCCCTGGGGTCGAGGCAGACTCAGCTCGCCGTTGCTGGGCAAATTCAATCTCGCCAATTTACTTGCCGTGATCGGTGCAGCTGGTATTCAGGGCTTCAGCTTAGATGACATTCTTCGAGCTGCGGCCAAGTTGAAAGCTGTGCCCGGGCGCATGGAAGTTGTTGATCCCAGCGCTCGCCCATTAGTCGTAGTGGATTACGCGCACACGCCCGATGCCTTAGATAAAGCCTTGCGCGCTCTGCGTCTGCAGTGCAGTGGCAAGCTCTGGGTAGTATTTGGCTGCGGTGGTGATCGGGATAAGGGCAAGCGCGCCGAAATGGGTCGCGTTGCCGACCAGCTCGCCGATTCTGTTGTAGTCACTAGCGACAACCCACGCAGCGAGTCACCGGAACAAATTATTCAACAGGTTCTTCTGGGCATCACCCGCAAAGTACTTGCGGTAACGGATCGCAGGGACGCCATCCGTGCTGCAATTAATGCAGCTGCAGTCGACGACATTGTTTTGGTCGCCGGCAAGGGCCACGAGGCCTACCAGATAGTCGGTGCCAACAGATTGCCGTTTAGCGATGTGGCAGAGGCAGGTTTAGCGCTGCGTCAGAAAGCGGAGGCTGAGAATAAATGATTAACTCTCTGCGCCTCACTGATGCCGCGATCCGCTTTGGTGGAACTCTACTCAATCCAGATTGTGAATTTGATGGCGTCTCTATCGACAGCCGCAGCATAGCCGAGGGCGATCTATTTGTCGCACTGATTGGCGAGCGCCAAGATGGCCATAAATTTCTTGCCGATGTATCAGATCGGGCCAGTGGCCTAGTGGTCTCTGCTGCGGACAGAGATCTGCCCCTTCCCCAGTGGGTCGTTGAAGACACCACAGTGGCTCTCGGCCAGCTGGCACAGCTTCAGCGAGAAGCCTTTAGTGGCACTGTTATTGCGGTCACCGGCAGCACTGGCAAGACCTCTGTAAAAGACTTGATTAGCTCAATTCTCGGTGGTCTCGGTACTGTTCATGCCACCAAGGGTAACTTCAATAACCATATTGGTGTGCCGTTAACCCTGCTTGATATGCAGCAGGACAGCGACTTTGCGGTTGTTGAAATGGGCGCCAGCGCCGCTAGCGAGATCAGCTATCTGTGCTCTATTGCCCAGCCCCACATTAGCCTGATCAACAATGTGCAGAGTGCTCACCTCGAGGGCTTTGGTAGCGTTGCGGGAATTGCCGCAGCCAAAGGTGAGATCTACAGCAGTCTAGATGCTGCTGGCACCGCTATTTTAAATCTCGATCAACAGTGGCAAGCCGAGTGGATGGCGCTGATTGGCGAGCGCGCCTGCATTACTTTTTCGCTGGACGACGATTGCGCTGATGTAAGCGCCAGTGATATTGAAATGATGGAGGGTGGCTGCTGTCGCTTTACCCTGCATCTATTTACTGACACATCTCTAGAGAGTCAGGTGGTTAGTCTGGCTATTCCCGGTCGTCACTCGGTGAGCAATGCTCTGGCCGCCGCCGCCTGTGCAATGGCTGCCGGTGCCAGCATCGAGCAAATTGTCACAGGCTTGGAGGCAACTCGCTCTCCAGCCCGGCGCTTAGAGATCAAAGCCTTGGCTCAGGGCGGCCAGATTATTGATGACAGCTATAACGCCAGCCCGGAATCAGTGCGTGCAGCCATTGATGTACTGGCCAGCCGTCCTGGGCGTCGCGTGATGGTGCTGGGCGATATGGCGGAGTTGGGTGTAGATGCGGAGCAGTTGCACCGCGAAGTTGGCGACTATGCCCTGAGTGCGGGTATCGATCAGCTCTATACCTTGGGTAATTTGAGCGCCAGTGCCAGCGCAGTATTCAACGGTCAGCACTTCGCTGATCTGGAAGACTTAAAAGTACCACTATTTAAAGAGGTTGAGCGCAGCGACCTGAGTTTATTGGTCAAGGGATCGCGCAGCTCAAAAATGGATTTAATAGTTGATATCTTAGTGACGGGGAAATCCTAATGTTGGTGTGGCTAGCTGAATATTTGAGTCAATTCTACAGCCCGTTCTCAGCGGTGAAGTATCTCACCCTGCGCGGTATTTTTTCGGTGATCACGGCGCTGACAATCTGTTGGGTGCTGGGGCCACGAATGATCGCTCTGCTCAACAGCTTGCAAATGGGGCAGGCAATTCGCAACGATGGCCCTCAGAGTCATCTGAGCAAAGCGGGCACCCCAACCATGGGCGGCGCGTTGATCCTAATGGCGATGTTTATCAGCACATTGTTGTGGGCCAATCTGGAAAATGTCTATATCTGGGTTGTTCTGGCAGTCACTTTCAGCTTCGGTCTGATCGGCTGGGTCGATGACTATCGCAAAGTGGTACACAAAAATCCTCGCGGCCTGCCAGCACGCTGGAAATATTTTTGGCAATCCCTCTGTGGTCTGGCAGCAGCCGTATTTTTGTTCTCCCATGCCCAGTCTGCAGCGGAGTTAGACTTGATCGTACCCTTCTTTAAAAATGTCGCATTAAATCTGGGACCCTTTTATATCCTCTTCACCTACTTTGTGATTGTCGGCACCAGCAATGCGGTAAACCTTACCGATGGCCTCGATGGTTTGGCGATATTACCCACAGTATTGGTGGCCGGCGCGCTCGGCATCATGGCCTATTTGACAGGCAACTATCAGTTTGCCAGCTATCTGCATATTCCCTATATCAGCGGCGCAGGCGAGTTACTGATTTTTACCGGCGCACTCTGCGGCGCTGGCCTCGGTTTTCTGTGGTTTAACACCTATCCCGCCATGGTCTTTATGGGGGACGTAGGTTCCCTGGCACTGGGCGCAGCTCTGGGCGTGATTGCTGTAATTATTCGCCAGGAAGTTGTGCTGGCCATTATGGGCGGTGTGTTTGTTATAGAAACCCTGTCGGTGATTTTGCAGGTGGCCTCATTCAAGCTCACTGGCAAGCGTATTTTCCGTATGGCACCACTGCATCACCATTACGAATTAAAGGGTTGGCCAGAGCCCCGAGTGATCGTGCGTTTTTGGATTATTACCGTGGTCCTAGTGCTGATTGGCCTGGCTACCTTAAAGCTTAGATAAAGAGCTTAGATAAAGAGCCTAGATAAACAACTTAACGAAAGAGAGCAGAGCTACAAAGATGACAAACTTGATTGCCACTAATCGCAACACCGCTATCCTTGGCCTAGGCGCCACGGGACTGTCGGTCGCCCGATTTTTGTCATCAATGGGTAAGTCCTTTGTCTTTGCCGACAGCCGCACCGCGCCACCGCGCCTAGCTGAAGTCCGTGAAACCTATCCCGATGTTCCCGTCGTACTGGGTCCCTTTGACGCAGATCTGCTGCTTGGCTTTGATAGCGTTGTGGTCAGTCCCGGCATCGCGCTTCAGGAGCCGGCACTTGTTGCTGCGCAACAGCAAAAGATTGCATTACTCGGTGATGTGGAACTGTTTTTGGCCCACGCCAAAGCACCGGTTATTCTTATTACCGGCTCCAATGGCAAGAGCACCGTGACCAAATTGGTTGGCGAGATGGCTCAAGCCAGTGGCTTAGAGGTCGGCGTCGGCGGCAATCTTGGCACTCCTATGCTGGATCTGTTGGACCATGACAAGCAACTCTATGTGATTGAGCTATCGAGCTTTCAGTTAGAACTGCTCACCGACACACAGGGTGCTATTTCGACAATCTTAAATATCAGCCCCGACCATATGGATCGCTACGCTGGTCTGCAGCAATACCATGCGGCCAAACACCGTATTTTCCGCGGCGCCAGTCAGGTGATTTACAACCGCCAGGACCCGTTGACCAACCCACTGTTATCAGTGGCGGTCAAAATCAATAGCTTTGGTTTAAATCACCCCGATCTTGCCGCCTATGGTCTGTTGGACGAGGGAGATGAAACTTGGCTGGCCCATGGATTAAAACCGCTGATGCCTAGCGCCGAGTTGGCCATCAAAGGCCGTCACAATATTGCCAATGCACTGGCTGCATTGGCTTTGGGCCAGGCCGCTGGTCTCGATATGGCTGCCATGCTACAGACCTTGAAAACATTTAAAGGCCTGCCTCATCGCTGCGAATATGTGGCAACTGTCGACGGTGTCACTTATATAGATGATTCCAAGGGCACCAACATTGGCGCCACGGTTGCTGCTCTTAATGGCTTTGGCGAGAACCACCGAGCCAATCTAATTTTGATTGCCGGCGGTCAGGGCAAGGGCCAAAACTTCAGTGAGTTAAAAGTGCCTCTGAGTAAGTTTGTTAAGCTACTTGCGCTGTTTGGTGAAGATGCCCAGTCAATTGCCGAGACCCTAAGAGAGCCTCTTTCTGACAGTACGCAAATAGAGACTCTCAGTTCGCTGCAGAGTGCCGTTGACACGGCTCGAGCAGCAGCTCAACCCGGCGACATAGTGCTGTTGTCTCCGGCCTGTGCCAGTTTCGATATGTTCTCTGGCTTTGAAGAGCGCGGCCGCTGCTTCCAGCAAGCGGTAATGGCGGTGGCGGCATGAATATGACATTACCACTTAACTTTTCCGCTTCAGAGCGCAGCAGTTGGCGTATCGACAGTCTGCTTTTACTTGCTGCCCTAACGCTAATCTCTCTGGGTCTGACCATGGTCGCCTCAGCGTCATTTAGCTATGCCGAACACAATTTCAATAACGAATTTTATTTCGTTAAGCGCCATGCTATTTATATCTTTATTGGCCTCACGGTCATGGCCGTAACATTCTTTACGCCACCTAGCCTGTGGTCTCAATACAGTCGTCTATGGATGCTGCTAGCGATCCTGCTGTTAATTATTGTATTGATTCCCGGTATAGGTCGTGAAGTGAACGGCAGCCGTCGCTGGTTGAGTCTAGGTGGCATGACATTGCAGGTTTCTGAGTTGGCGAAAGTTGCCACTGTAGTGTTTATGGCGAGTTATTTTGCCAATAGCCGCGAAGGTTTTGGAGAAGATTGGCGTGACTGGGCGAAGCCACTGCTTGTGCTGATGCTACCATTGTTTTTGTTGCTCATGGAGCCTGACTTTGGCTCCTTGGTGGTGCTCTCCTGCACCTTTATGGCGATGCTATTTTTAACCAGTATTAAAATGTGGCACTACCTGGGTTTAGTCCTCGCCGGCTCTTCGGTGCTGTTTATATTTGCCGAAGCCGCGCCTTATCGCATGGCCCGTTTGAGTAGCTTTTTAGACCCCTGGTCAGACCAGTTTAACTCCGGCTATCAGCTGACCCAGTCATTGATCGCCTTTGGTCGCGGTGAGTGGTTTGGTGTTGGCCTGGGCCAGTCGGTACAGAAAATGCTCTATCTTCCAGAAGCTCACACCGACTTTGTATTCGCTATTTTTGCGGAAGAATTTGGTTTTATCGGCGTGCTTTGCCTGCTGGGACTCTACGTGCTGCTAGTGTGGCGCATCTTTAGTCTGAGCAAAAAGGCAGTGGCTCAAGAGTACTGGTATGGCGTCTTTGTATTGATCGGTTTTGGTTGCCTAATTAGCGGCCAGACTTTGATTAACCTGGGCGTTAATGCCGGTTTCTTACCCACCAAAGGTCTGACCTTGCCCTTTGTCAGCTACGGCGGCAGCAGTCTGATGGTGACCTGCGCCATGGTTGGCATGATGCTGCGCATAGGTCATGAATTGCATCCAGATACACAGGTTGTCAGGAGGGTGCGTCGTGGTCGCTAACCGGGACAACTTATCCACAGCCACTCCATCTAGCGAGACGCTAGCTAATGGCTGCCGGGTGATGATTATGGCCGGTGGCACTGGCGGGCATGTATTCCCCGCGCTGGCCGTTGCCGATCAGCTCCGCGCCGCCAATGCATCAGTAGCCTGGCTCGGTACTCAGCGCGGTATCGAATCGGACCTGGTTCCAGCTGCAGGCATTGTCTTGAACTGTATAGATATTGAAGGAATCCGCGGTCGTGGACTCAGCGCTCTACTGAAAGCACCTCTATTGCTGTGGCGTTCCCTTCGCCAGGCATTGACTGTTCTGAGTGACTTTCAGCCACAGGTGGTTCTGGGTATGGGTGGCTTTGCCTCGGGCCCTGGCGCTGTGGCAGCTCGCTTAAAAGGTATTCCAATCGTTATACATGAACAAAATTCTGTCGCTGGCACCACCAATAAGCTGGTCTCGCGAATCGCCCAGCGAGTGATGCAAGGTTTCCCCGGGGCTCTGGCCAATGGCGAGTGGTGCGGCAATCCAGTGCGTCCCGAGATTGCCCATCTGAGCGCCCCAGAACAGCGCCTGGCGAACCGCGGTGGTCTGCCGCGCCTGTTAGTTTTGGGTGGCAGTCGCGGTGCACTGGCAATCAATCAGCTGCTGCCCGCAGCTCTGGCTCTAATCGCGCCCCATCAACGTCCGCAGGTTCGCCATCAGACCGGCAAGCTACATTGCGCCGCGACTCAAGCACTCTATGACGCCGCCGCTGTCAGCGCTGAAGTGGTGCCCTTTATTGATCAGATGGACGAGGCCTATGGCTGGGCGGACTTTGCCATCTGTCGTGCCGGTGCCCTGACCGTGGCCGAGCTCACTAGCGCTGGTCTAGGTGCACTGTTAATTCCTTTTCCCTTTGCCATTGACGATCATCAAACCGTTAATGGGAAGCTGCTGGTTGATCAGGGTGCTGCTTTGATGATTGCTCAGAGCGATCTAACGCCAGCATTGCTGGCTGGGCAAATTAGCGCCCTTTGCAGCGACAGCGAAGGCCGCTTAAAAATGGCAATAAATGCACGTCAGCTGGCCAAAAATGGCGCTGCAGAACGGGTTGCAGATGTCTGCCTGGAGGTCGCTCATGCCTGATCAAATTAACTTTCAGCCGCCGGAAATGCGCCGTATCAAGCGTATTCACTTTGTCGGTATTGGCGGCAGTGGCATGTGCGGCATCGCCGAAGTACTGCTCAATCAAGGTTACCAAATCTCCGGCTCCGACATCAGTCAGGGGCCGAGTATTCGCCGTCTGCAAGCTGCGGGTGCCAAGGTGTTTATCGGCCACAGCGAAGCCAATATAGTCGGCGCTAATGTTGTGGTGAAATCCTCTGCAGTGACCGTTGAAAATACCGAGATTGCTGCCGCCCGCGCCCAGGGCATTCCGGTTGTGCGCCGCGCCGAAATGCTCGCTGAGCTGATGCGCTACCGTCATGGTATCGCCATCGCCGGGACACATGGCAAGACCACAACCACCAGTTTAATCACTGCGATTTTGGCTGAAGATGGCCGCGACCCGACCTTTGTTGTCGGTGGTCGAGTGAATAGCGCAGGCACCAATGCAAAACTCGGTGGCAGTCGCTATCTGGTAGCTGAAGCGGATGAGAGCGATGCCTCGTTTCTGCATCTGCAGCCCATGGTTGCTGTAGTCACCAATATTGAAGCGGATCATATGGAAACCTATGATTTTGACTTCAGTCGCCTGACCAAAACCTATATAGAGTTTTTACACAACCTACCTTTTTATGGTTTGGCTGTGATGTGCATAGACGATCCAGTGATTCGCGATCTGTTGGTGGACGTGGCTCGACCTATGCTGACCTATGGCTTTAGCGATGACGCGGCTTACCGCATTCGCGACCTGAGTGTCGAGCAGGGCCGCTCAAGGTTTGTCATTGAACGTCCTGATGGACTGGCAGCGCTAGACGTGAGCCTCAATATGCCCGGTCGTCACAATGCCCTAAATGCAGCGGCGGCCATAGCCGTGGCCAGCGATGAAGGGATCTCAGATCGCGCCATTATTCAAGGCCTGAGCAGTTTTTCTGGTGTTGGCCGACGCTTTGAAATTTACGGCGACTACCAGCTCGACAGCGGCGGCAGCGCCATGTTGGTGGATGACTACGGCCATCATCCCACGGAACTCAAAGCCACTATAGATGCAGTGCGCGGCGGCTGGCCCGACAAGCGCCTGGTGATGATTTTCCAACCCCATCGCTATACCCGCACCCGCGATCTATACGAGGACTTTGTCAAAGTGCTGGCCGAGGTCGACGTATTAATTTTGTTGGCGGTGTATCCCGCCGGTGAAGAAATGATCGCCGGTGCGAGCAGCAAAAACTTATCCGGCAGTATCCGTCAGCGCGGCACTGTTGACCCGATTTATGCCGAGACCATCGAGGAAATTCCCGCCCTGTTAAAGGGGTTGGTCCAGGACAATGATTTAGTTATTACTCAGGGTGCCGGTAGCGTGAGTAAATTAGTGGCCAGACTCGCCGACGGCGGTTTGGGGTTGAGCCTTGTAGCGGACAGCGAGGTAACCTCATGAGTCATAACTATGGTCGCGTAGGTCTGCTTTACGGCGGCACCTCTTCAGAGCGAGAAGTCTCGCTGATGAGTGGCCACGCCATACATCAGGCGCTACAGAATTTGGGCGTCGATGTGGTGGCTATAGATGCTGGCGACAATCTCGTGCAATCACTGCCCAGCTATCAATTGGATCTAGTGTTTATCGCTCTCCATGGTCCCGGCGGTGAAGATGGCACGCTTCAGGGTGCTCTGGATTATCTCAAACTTCCCTATACAGGCAGTGGTGTATTGGCTTCAGCCCTGGCTATGGACAAGTTGCGCTGTAAGCAAATGTGGCAGGGCATAGGTTTGCCCACCACCGAATTTGCGCTGTTAAAAGCCGATTCGGACTGGTCTGCAGAGCTCCAGCGTTTGGGTGGCCAAGTTATGGTTAAGCCCGCCGCTGAGGGTTCCAGTATTGGCATGAGCCGCGCTGCAACCCCGGACCAGTTAGAGGCCGCTTGGGCTGGTGCGTCCCAATACAACACTGCAGTGATTGCTGAGCCTCTGCTGCCGGGTCCCGAATACACCGTGGCGATTTTGGATGGCCAGGTATTGCCTTCTATTCGCATTGAATCGAACGCGGACTTTTATGACTATGAGGCGAAATATTTCTCCGCTCAGACCCAGTATCTCTGCCCCAGCGAGCTGTCCGAAAGCCGCGAAAAAGAGCTCCAGACTCTCTGTCTAGAGGCCTTTAATTCAGTTGGCTGCCGCGGTTGGGGGCGGGTCGATGTCATGGTCGATGATCAGGGCCAGTTCCAATTGCTCGAAGTAAACACAGTGCCAGGCATGACCAGTCACAGCCTGGTGCCCATGGCGGCCAAGGCTGCTGGTTTAAATTTTGATCAGCTGGTCGAGAAAATTCTCGCGGGGGCCCGGTAATGGCCAAAGCCAATCATCGCCAGAGTCAGGATTCAGGATCAATGCTGCAAGCCGCCGGCAACCATCTTGCGCGAATTGTGTTGGTTAGCGTGATGGCTCTAGTGGGCTACGGTGGCAGCCTGTTGTACAAGCAAATTGATAAGCCGCTGACCAATGTGATGATCGGCGGCGACTTCACCTATTTACAGCCCGCTGAACTGAGCCAACTGCTCGCTGGTGAGGTGCAGGGTGGCTTTTTAAGTGTCGATTTAGCCGCTCTCAGGCAAGTTCTCAGGGAGCATCCCTGGGTAAGGGATGTGAGCATAGGTCGTGAGTGGCCGTCCATGCTAAAAGTTGAAGTCACGGAAGAAGTGCCGATTGCTCGCTGGGGCCAGAAGGGCTTTCTAAATCGCCTAGGTGAAGAGCTGATTATTGAAAACAACAGTCACCTGAGTGCACTTCCAGTGCTGCGTGCGGATACCGCAAGCTCTCGCGAGATGATGGTGAACTATCAATTGATGGCTGAATTACTGGTTCCCACGGGACTGAAAATCGCCGAGCTGCGGCGCGATAGCCTAGGTGTTTGGTACGTGGATACAGCGCCGGGACTGCGCATGGTGATTGGTCGCGATCAGATTAGCGAAAAGATTCGCCGCTTTAATCTGGTGTGGGCTTCTGGCCTCAATAAATATGTAAAAAATATCGCAGCTGTAGATCTGCGCTATCCCAATGGATTGGCTGTTGCCTGGCGCGAAACTGCGTTGGCGATACAGCACAACAGAAGACAAAAAAACTCAGAAGACAGTACCCAAACAAACAATGCAAACCCTGTTCAAGCATAACAGAGAGTTGGTGAGGTAAGAGTATGGCCAGTGCAAATGAAGAAAATATGATCGTCGGATTGGACATAGGTACGTCCAAAATCGTCGCCATTGTCGGTTCAATCAGTGAGCGCGGTGAGCTTGAAATTATAGGGACCGGAAGCTATCCCTCATCGGGTCTGAAAAAGGGCGTCGTAGTGAATATTGAAGCCACGGTGAACTCGATTCAGCGCGCCATAGAGGAAGCTGAGCTGATGGCCGGTTGCTCTATTCATTCGGTGTATGCAGGTATTGCCGGCAGCCATATTCGCAGCCTTAACTCCCATGGCATTGTCGCGATTCGCGATCGTGAAGTGCAGGAGCTGGATGTGGATCGGGTTTTGGATGCCGCTAGAGCTGTAGCCATTCCTGCAGATCAGGAAATTCTTCACGTTTTGTCTCAAGAATTTATTATCGACAATCAGGAAGGGGTGCACGAGCCAATCGGAATGTCCGGCGTCCGCCTTGAAGCCAAGGTACATCTGGTGACCTGTGCTGCTAACGCTGCCCAGAACATTAAGAAATGTATTCGTCGCTGCGGTCTAGAAGTGGAAGACATAGTTCTCGAGCAGCTCGCCTCAAGCGACGCAGTGCTCACCGAAGATGAAAAGCAGTTAGGCGTGGCGCTGGTCGATATAGGCGGCGGCACCTCGGATATTGCTATCTACACCGAAGGCGCGATTCGCTATACCGGAGTGATCCCAATAGCCGGTGATCAGGTGACCAATGATATCGCCATGGCCCTGCGCACACCGACGCCCCATGCTGAAGAACTGAAAATTAAATACGCCTGTGCTCTGGCGAAACTGGCCCGTCCAGAAGAGACCGTGAAAGTGCCCAGCGTTGGTGATCGAGAAGCCCGGGATCTGTCCCGCCAATCTCTCGCCGAAGTGGTCGAACCGCGCTACGACGAACTATTTACCCTGATTCAGGCGGAAATACGTCGTAGCGGTTTTGAAGAATTGATTGCCGCAGGTGTGGTTTTGACCGGCGGCACATCAAAGATGGAAGGGGTGGTTGAGCTGGCGGAGGAAATCTTCCATATGCCAGTGCGAATTGGTACACCGGTCAACATCAAGGGACTCTCGGATGTAGTCAATAATCCGATCTATTCCACTGGTGTTGGTCTGCTACATTTTGGAGCCCAAGCTCAGCGTAAGCAGAGTGCGGGAGTGTCAACAAAGGGTCCATCGCAGAGCTGGTTTAGCAGGCTCAAAAACTGGACCCAGGGTGGTTTATAAAAGGTCGTCAATGTTGGTGACTATTTTTTAATTGAGAGGCGCAAGGGGAAATATATGTTTGAACTAGTAGAGAGCATTCCAAAGAATGCAGATATCAAAGTAATCGGAGTAGGCGGCGGTGGCGGCAACGCAGTCCGTCATATGATGGAAGGTAATATCGAGGGCGTGCAGTTTATCTGCGCTAACACCGATGCCCAATCACTCAACGATCTGAGCAATGCAACTGTCTTGCAGCTCGGCGGAACACTGACCAAAGGTCTAGGCGCTGGCGCCAACCCCGAAGTCGGTCGTCAGGCCGCTCTCGAAGACAAAGAACGCATTGCCCAAGCCATCGAAGGCGCGGACATGGTCTTTATTACCGCTGGTATGGGTGGCGGAACAGGTACTGGTGCAGCACCGGTAATCGCTGAAGTGGCGAAGCAGATGGGTATTCTTACCGTCGGCGTGGTGACGCGACCCTTTGCTTTTGAAGGCCGCAAGCGCATGGATATCGCCAATCAGGGCATAGCTCAGCTTAAAGAGCGTGTCGACTCACTGATTATCGTGCCCAACGAGAAGCTGCTTCAGGTACTGGGTAAAGACATGACTGTACTGAACGCCTTTAAACAGGCTAACAATGTACTCTTCGGTGCGGTTCAGGGTATTGCCGATCTGATCTTGCTGGAAGGCCTGATCAACGTCGATTTCGCCGATGTGCGCACGGTAATGTCCGAAATGGGCATGGCCATGATGGGCACTGGCGAAGCCAGTGGCGAAGATCGCGCGGTTATCGCCGCAGAGAGCGCTATCAAGTGTCCACTGTTGGAAGATGTCAACTTGCAGGGTGCCAAAGGTATTCTGGTCAATATCACCAGTGGTTATGACCTGACTCTGGGTGAATTTGAAGATGTGGGTAATATTATCCGCGACTTCTCTGACGAAGATGCCACCGTTATTGTCGGTAGCGTATTTGATCCAGAGCTCACTGATAGTCTACGCGTCACAGTTGTTGCCACCGGCCTTCAAGAGCCCGGTGAGAAGCGCCCGCCAATGAGCGTAGTAGTGGATAACCCACCGCGCACCTCACGTGGCGAAGTGGATTACGACAGCCTGGTCAAGCCAACTGTTACCCGTCGTGGTCAGGGCGCAGGCCAATCTACTGCGCGCAAGATGGATCTGCAGTCTGATCCAGAGCTCGATTATCTAGACGTTCCAGCCTTTTTGCGCAAGCAAGCGGACTGATAAAAGCCCTAGAAACCGTGCCTCCTGTCACCTTCGCCTCAGATTTAAAATCTTGGTGATAGGGGGTATCTCTGGTAATATCCCGAGCCTTCAACAAGAGAGTTAGGGCATGATAAAGCAGCGCACGTTAAAAAACGTGATACGTGCAACTGGCGTGGGTCTCCACACCGGCGACAAGGTCTACCTGACCCTGCACCCTGCTGATCCGGATACGGGCATTGTTTTTCGCCGTACCGACCTAGATCCCGTAGTAGAAATCCAAGCCAAAGCTGACAATGTCGGCGACACCAAGCTCTCTACCACCCTAATGAACGGCGATGTGCGTGTCAGCACTGTCGAACATTTGCTCTCGGCTTTTGCCGGCCTCGGCATAGATAACCTAATCGTCGACATCTCCGGTCCTGAAGTCCCGATTATGGATGGTAGTGCCAGCCCCTTTGTATTCTTGTTGCAATCCGCTGGCATCCGCGAGCAGGATGCAGCAAAGAAATTTATCCGCGTGATCCGCGAAGTGACCATCCGTCAGGACGATAAAGTAGTTACTTTTAAGCCCTTTGATGGCTTTAAAGTAAACTTTGAAATTGAGTTTGATCACCCAGTGTTTAAAACACAGGCTCTCACCGCCAGCGTTGATTTTTCAAGTACCTCATTCGTTAAAGAAGTCAGCCGTGCACGAACCTTTGGTTTTATGCACGAATTTGAATATCTGCGCTCCGTGGGTCTGGCCCGCGGTGGCAGCTTTGAAAACGCGATTGTGGTGGATGACCTTAAGATATTGAATGAAGAGGGTCTGCGCTACGAAGATGAATTTGTAAAACACAAGATTCTCGATGCCATCGGCGATCTGTACCTGCTGGGCAATAGCCTGATCGGCGAATACAGCGCCCATAAATCCGGCCACGCGTTGAATAATGCCGCTGTGCGAGCACTGATTGCAGACACCGATGCCTGGGAAGTCGTGACATTTGTCGACAATCCGGAAGATGTGCCGATTATGTACATGAAGGCCAGCTAACCATTTAACCAGTTTAACTACATTGTTAGTTAGCACTAGACATTAGACGTTATAGAACGGGTTACAAACCGACAGTGAAAATCATTCTGATCAGCAAGCGGGCCGAAAAAGTCCGTACCCTGAAGCTCAATAGTTGGGCCAAAGGACTGCTGTCTATCTTATTGCTCGGTATACCGGTTGCCGCTGGCACGCTGTTGGGCGTCAAGATTGCCGATGGTCGCTGGGAACTGCTAGTCGAAAACAGCATTAATGAGATGCAGCACGAGCTGATGTTGCAACAGCAAGAAGTGGATAGCGGGCGCTTAGAAGCCAACCGTACCCTAAATGCGATGACCATTAAGTTAGCCGAAATGCGCTCGCGTCTGATCCGTCTCGATGCGCTGGGTGAGAGGCTGACGCAGATTGCGCGCCTTGAAGACGGCGAATTCAACTTCTCCGACACCCCTGGCATTGGTGGACCTGAGGGCTCGCCCCTACAGCGCAGTATCAGCGCCATCAGTGTGCAGCCAGAGTTAACGGCGATGTTTGACAAGCTCGACCGCACACTTGAAAACCGTGAAGCCCAGTTACAGATACTCACTTCAATGTTGTCCGACAGCAAGCTAAAGAAGGAGCAAACTGTTGCAGGCAAACCGATAACCAAAGGTTGGATGTCGTCCTCCTACGGTATGCGCACTGACCCGTTTCACGGTGAACAGCGCTGGCATGGCGGCGTCGATTTTGCCGGCAAACAGGGCTCAGACGTAGTGGCCGTGGCCTCTGGCGTAGTGACCTGGTCGGGCAAGCTCAGCGGCTATGGCAATATGGTGCAGATCAATCATGGCGATGGCTTTGTTACTCGCTATGGCCACAACGATGAAAACCTCGTCAGCCTTGGCAGTGTTGTCAAAAAAGGTCAGCAGATTGCCCGCATGGGCAGTTCCGGTCGTTCCACCGGCCCCCATGTGCATTTCGAAGTGTACAAAAACGGCCGCACAGTCGATCCGGCAAGCTATATCCACAAGACCCACCGCTAATTCCCCCGCACATTCAGTATGGCCCCTGCAGATGACGTGAAGACCTCAGCGCAGTCGGTCTACACTGTGGTTATCTATTCCCTTGAAAGTCTTATTACCTATTGATGGAAAAAAACAAATGTTCGCAACTATATTCAAGAAAGTTTTCGGTTCCAAGAACGACCGAGAAATACGCAAGTTAGGCAAAACTGTCGCCCAGATCAATCAGTTAGAAGCCGCTTTAGCGGCGCTTAATGATGTGGATCTCAAGGCTGAAACCCTGCGTCTGAGGGGCAAATTAGAAGCTGGTAGTACCCTCGACGAACTCCTGCCCGAAGCCTTTGCCCTGGTCCGCGAAACCTCTAATCGAGTCATGGGCATGCGCCACTTCGATGTGCAGATGATCGGTGGCATGGCTCTGCATCAAGGGCGTATCGCCGAAATGCGCACCGGTGAAGGTAAAACCTTGGTCGCCACATTGGCAGCCTACTTAAATGCGCTGCCAGCCAATGGCGTGCACGTGATCACAGTGAATGATTATCTGGCGCGTCGCGATGCCCAATGGATGGCACCGCTGTATCAGGCCCTGGGTCTGTCTGTTGGTGTGATTCAGTCCTACCAGGGGCCAGACAGCCCGAACTCCTTTATCATGGATCAGGGTGACGAGACATTGCGTCCCAGCAGCCGTCGCGAAGCCTATGCCGCGGACATTACCTATGGTACTAACAATGAATTTGGTTTCGATTATCTGCGCGATAATATGGCCCTGCGTCAAGATGATAAATCTCAGCGTGGCCTGAGCTTTGCCATAGTCGACGAAGTGGATTCGATCCTTATCGATGAAGCGCGTACGCCGCTGGTTATCTCTGGCGCAGCCCAAGACAGCTCGTCCCTCTATCGCAGTGTCAACGCCCTGACTCTGAAACTCAATGCCGGCACTGAAGAAGAACCGGGCGATTTTATTGTCGACGAAAAGACCCGTTCTGTAGAACTCTCGGAAGAGGGTTTCCAAAAGGTTGAAGATATTCTAATTGGTGAGGGTTTACTCACTGCTGACGAGAGTCTCTATCAGGCTGCGAATCTTGGTTTGTTGCACCATGTGCACTCGGCGCTGCGCGCGCAAAACCTGTTTCAGCGAGATATCGAATATATAGTCCAAGACAATCAAGCGGTATTGATCGATGAACACACCGGTCGCACCATGCCCGGTCGTCGTCTCTCTGAGGGTTTGCATCAAGCCATTGAAGCCAAAGAGGGACTGGAGATTCAGCAAGAGAGCCAGACATTGGCCTCTACCACCTTCCAGAATTATTTCCGCCTCTACGAAAAACTCGCCGGCATGACCGGGACCGCCGACACCGAAGCTTTCGAATTCCAGCAGATCTATGGCCTGGAGGTGATGGTTATCCCCACCAATGTGGAAGTAAAGCGTCAGGATTTAAATGACCTGGTGTTTTTAACCCAGGAAGAAAAGTTCGAAGCAGTAATCGAAGATATCGCCGACATCACCAAGAAAGGCGCGCCAGTACTCGTGGGCACCGCGTCGGTTGAAACCTCCGAGTTACTCTCACAGATGCTGAAAAAAGCTGGAATTAAGCACAATGTACTGAACGCCAAGCAGCATGAGCGTGAAGCCAATATTATTATCGAAGCCGGACTTCCCGGTGCCGTGACCATCGCCACCAACATGGCCGGACGCGGTACGGATATCGTCTTGGGTGGCAATGTCGAAGCCCAGATCAAAGAGCTCGACAACCCCAGTGAAGCTAAACTGGAAAAGCTCAGAGCCGAGTGGCAAGAGCGCCACAAAACGGTTATCGAAGCCGGCGGCCTGCATATAGTGGCCACCGAACGCCATGAGTCACGTCGTATCGACAACCAGCTTCGCGGCCGCTCCGGTCGTCAGGGTGATCCGGGTGTATCCCGTTTCTATCTATCCCTAGAAGATCCCCTGATGCGCCTGTTTGCCTCAGACCGAATTAAAAATATGATGCGCTCAATGGGCATGGAGCACGGTGAATCTATAGAGCACAGCATGGTCACCAATGCCATTGTGAAAGCGCAGCGCAAAGTCGAAGGGCGCAACTTCGATATCCGTAAGCACCTGCTGGAATACGACGATGTGGCCAATGACCAGCGTCAGGTGATCTATCAGCAGCGCAACGACCTACTTGAAGATGGCGATATCTCCGACGTGATTACCGCGGTTCGCGAAGACGTGGTAACCCAGTCTATGAATATGTTTATTCCCCCCATGAGCCTTGAAGAGCAGTGGGATATCGAAGGCCTGGAAAAATCCCTGCACACGGATTTCGCCTTGCAGTTACCTATCAGCCAGTGGCTCGAAGAAGACAGTCGTCTCGACGAAGAGACTCTCCGCGCCCGCGTCATTGAGTTAGTGCAAGAGGATTATCAGGCTCGCTACGCCGATGTTGGCGCGCAGATGCGTGAAGTGGAGCGTCAGATTATGCTTCAGGTGCTCGACACCCAGTGGAAAGATCATCTCGCTAATATGGACCAGCTGCGTCAGGGTATTGGTCTCCGCGCCTACGCACAGAAAAATCCTAAGCAGGAATACAAGCGTGAATCCTTCGCCATGTTCGAAGAGCTGCTGGCCAATATAAAATACGAAACCATTCGTTTCCTCAGCCATATTCAAGTGGCCAGCGATGATGATATGCGCAAGCTCGAAGCTCAGCGCCGCAAAGAGCAGGAAGGCCGTGAATACCAGCATGCACAGTCAGCAAATCTGGCTCAGGAACAGAGTGAAGAGGCGGCTCCAGCGTCGCAGCCAGTGCAACGCCTCGGACCCAAGGTAGGGCGCAATGACCCCTGTCCCTGTGGTTCCGAGAAAAAGTACAAACAGTGTCACGGCAAAATTAACTAAACCCATTGAGGGTTGCTAGAAAGCAGACAATTGAGATCAGGAATAACCATGGCCACAGGTAATAAACCCTTTCCACAGATGCACCCGATTGCCGGGTTCAAACTGGGCACCACCAGCGCCGGAATCAAAACTCCCGGACGCAGTGATCTGGTAGTGATGGAACTGCAGCCCGGCTCTACCGTGGCCGGCGTATTTACTCAAAATGCCTTTTGCGCCGCACCTGTGGTGGTGGCCAAGCAGCACCTCAGCAGCGCCGCGCCACGCTATCTAGTGACCAACACAGGCAATGCCAATGCCGGCACGGGCGAGCAGGGCATGACCGATGCTCTGGCGAGCTGTGCAGCACTGGCTGAATTACAGGGGGTCTCTGTAGATCAAGTACTGCCGTTTTCTACCGGCGTGATTGGTGAGCCACTGCCTATAGAAAAACTCCTCGCAGCACTGCCCGCAGCAGTGGCAGCGTTAGAGGAAACCACTTGGGCCGACGCCGCTCAGGGAATTTTGACCACCGACACCAGAGCCAAAGGCGCAAGCCTGCAATACCAGCCTAACAGCGCCTCTGATGAGCTGATTAGCATCACCGGTATCACCAAGGGCTCGGGCATGATTAAGCCGAATATGGCCACCATGCTCGGCTATGTGGCCACCGATGCCAAAGTGGATGCCGAATTACTTCAGCGTGCCCTGAGGCTGGTAGCAAATAAATCCTTTAACCGCATCACCGTGGACAGTGACACCTCCACCAACGACGCCGTGATGCTAGTGGCCACAGGCGCCAGCGAATTGGCAATAGATGAAACTAATTTCGAACAATTTGTCGCGCAACTAGAAATTGTTTTTATTGAATTGGCGCAGTCGATTATTCGTGACGGTGAGGGAGCCAGTAAATTTGTCTCGGTGATCGTCGACGGTGCACTGGATTCAGCTGAAGCACTCAAAGTCGCCTACACAGTAGCCGAATCACCACTGGTCAAAACCGCACTGGCAGCCTCAGATGCCAACTGGGGGCGCATACTGGCCGCGGTGGGTCGCGCCGGTGTTGAAAAGCTCGATGTTAGTCGCGTCTCAGTCCATCTTAACGGTATCTTAATTGTTGAAGCCGGAGGCCGCGCGGCTAGTTATACCGAAGCCGCAGGGGAACAGGCCATGGCCCCTGAAGATATTACCATTCAAATTTCTCTTGATCGCGGCGCGCCTGAAAAAACCGTAACAGAAACTGTCTGGACCACCGACCTCACCTATGAATATGTGCGTATCAATGCTGAATATCGCACTTAGTCTTTTAGCTAAACTAGCACTTAAGTTGGCAGGGTGAAGCGCGTCCATGTAGTGGCCGCGATTATCGTCGGTCCGGATCAGCAGATATTTATCTCACGACGTGGGGAGCATCTCCATCAGGGCGGACTCTGGGAATTTCCCGGGGGCAAAGTTGAAGTAGGTGAAAGCCCCTACGCCGCACTGGCTCGAGAGCTATTTGAAGAGATTGATATCCATGTCACCCATGCCCAACCCTATATGCAGGTGGAGCATGACTATGTGGATAAAAAAGTTTTGTTGGATATCTGGCAAGTAGATGCTTTTTCTGGCAATGCCCAGGGCAAAGAAGGGCAGCAATGTCGCTGGTTGAGTTTGGAGCAGTTGCTGGCGCCAGCAGCAGATAATGACCTGTGTTTCCCGGCGGGTAATCAGCCAATTCTTCAGCGTCTTGCTGAGCAGGGTCTTAAAATCCAAAAGCTCTAAAATTCAAAAGCTCTTAAATTCAAAAGCTCTTAAATTCAAAAGCTCTAAAACCCAACAGTGAGCAGTCTTTAAGAATCCAATAAATCTGGATCAATCATTCCCGCATTGAGCAACTCCTGAGCCAACTGATCAGAATCCATGACTTCTGGATCTATTAGGGCCGCGCCTTTAATGGCAAAACTCTCCTGAGCCCAGCCACCAAAATCAATCTGCTGGCAACGCTGACAGCAAAATGGACGAAAGGGGAACTTATCTGTCCACTCAATTTGGGTTTTACAGGTTGGGCAATTTAATTTGGTGACGCTACTCATTAGTTTGTACCTGACTGGCCGAGTTTGCTTTGGAGAGAGTTGCAGAGCCCTTACAAAGTTGTAACAGAGTCTGGTGAACTGCAGTCACGCGGTCTGCGAGACTCTCCAAAGGCTGTGCATTATCCAACACTATATCTGCGCGTGATAGCTTTTCCTCACGGGGCATTTGAGCATCAATAATCCGTTGAATTTGCTCGGCTTGATTGCCATCCCGCGCGCAGGCACGGTCTATTTGCAGTGCCACCGGCAAGTCCACCAGAACAGTCTTATTGACCAGCTGATGTTGATCGGTTTCAAAAAGCAGCGGTGATTCGAGAATCACATAGGGACTGGTGGCGGCCTCTAAGCGCTGCACAATCCAGTCGCGAATTAGCGGGTGCAGCAGTGACTCGAGCCAGAGTTTCTGATCTGGGTCGCTAAAGATAATTTGCCTCAGAGCGCCACGATCCAAATTGCCGTCCCCCAGGATAATCTGGCTGCCAAAGCGTTCCTCGATTGCGGCCAGCGCCGGCATGCCCGGCTCAACCACCGCGCGAGAAGCCTGATCCGCGTCCACGGTTTCAATTCCGAGCTGACGAAAGGCCTCAGCCACAGTGCTTTTGCCACTGCCGATACCACCGGTTAAGCCGATAATCAGAGAACTGGATTGAGAACTGGATTGAGAACTGGAGCTAGATGGAGAACTAGATAGAGAGCCAGAGCCTGAATTGGATGCTGTTGAATTCACTATAGAGCGCCATGGTTATGGATATAGATTTATGTATTTATGTATTGATAGTATTGCAAAAACGCATTGATTAAGCGCCGCCCCTAGAGGCCAAATACACTAAAATACCAGTCGAGAATCTTATCACCCCAGATTAAAGCAATCCAACCTGCCATGGCTAAAAATGGCCCAAACGCCATGGGAACCTGCCTATCTCTAGTGCTCATCAGCATTCCCACAACACCCACCAACGCGCCGACAAAGGTGGATAAAATAATAATCAGCGGCAGCATCTGCCAGCCCATCCAAGCTCCCAGCGCCGCAAGTAACTTAAAGTCACCGTAACCCATACCCTCTTTGCCGGTGACTAACTTAAATAGCCAAAACACCGACCACAGAGAAAGGTAACCTGCCAGGGCGCCAATCACCGCCTCATTTAAAGGAACAAAGGTGCCGCTGAGATTAGCAAACAGCCCCAGCCACATGAGAGGCAGAGTGATTTGATCCGGCAGCAGCTGCTCGCGGAAATCAATTCCGGTGAGGGCGATCAGTACCCAGGTAAATATCAGGCAGTAGGCGGCCATCAGCGACACGCCAAACTGGAAAACAATAAACGCCGTAGCCAGCGCACTAAACAGCTCTACCAGTGGATATTGGATTGAGATAGGAACCGAACAAGCCTTGCACTTGCCGCGCAAAAATACGTAGCTGATAACCGGAATATTGTGCCAGGGCTTGATCGGTACACCGCAGTTGGGGCAGCGCGATGCCGGTGCCGACAGTGACAACTCTTCTTCGTGCCCTGCCGACTCTGGTGCCGAGTCCCCGGTCAGGCCAAGAAAATCCTCAGATTCACGCCGCCAGCTGTTTTTTAACTGTTGCGGAAAACGCAGAATCACCACATTGAGAAAGCTGCCAATAATCAAACCAAAGGGAAAGGCGGCGATGGCAAGTGCCGTGGCGGATAAAGAGGCCGTGGCGGATAGACCAGTTTCTAAAAGCATAGGTTATTCACAGTTTGGGCTCAGCGCATGAATCAGCGCCAGGCAGTTTTTGAGGTTTGTTGACAATAATCTAGACCACAATAGGTTCAATTAACATTCTATTGGCCTGATCTCGGTATTAAACCACATTACCCAGCTGGAATATCGGCAGATACATCGCGATCATCAGGCCGCCAACCAACACGCCTAACACCGACATAATCAGTGGCTCCAGCAGACTGGTGAGATTATCCACCGAATTATCCACCAGTTCCTCATAGTGCAGTGCCGCCTTCGCTAGCATCTCGTCCAGTGCCCCAGATTCCTCCCCTATGGCGGTCATCTGTTGCAGTAGAATAGGAAACATATGGGTCGCCTTGATCGCCGTCTGCAGCTGCACGCCGGTGGTCACATCATCCCGAACATTCAAAATCGCATCGTGATAGAGGGCATTGCCCGCGGCACCAGCCACGGACTCAAGGGCATCGACTATGGGAACACCAGCGGCAAAGGTGGTGGCCAGGGTGCGGGCGAAACGCGCCACCACAGAGTTGTAGATAATGTCGCCAATAATTGGCAGCTTTAAAGAATAGCGGTCCACCTCATAGGCAAACTTTTTTGAGCGAAAGCGCGCCTCTTTAAAGGCGTAGAGCCCCACACCAAGGGCTATCAATATAATCAGCCAGTACTCCTGCATCATCTCCGACAGGCCCAAGACAAACAGGGTGAAGGCCGGCAGGTCGGCGCCAAAGCTACTAAACGTCTCAGCAAATACTGGCACCACTTTGACAAGCAAAATCCCGGTCACCACCATCGCCACCACCAGCACCGCGATAGGGTAGGTTAGGGCTTTCTTGATCTTGGCTTTTAACTGTTCAGTCTTTTCTTTATAGGTGGCGACCCGATCGAGCATGGTCTCCAGAGCACCGGCGGTCTCACCGGAGTCCACCAGGCTGCAAAACAGATCATCAAAATAGCGCGGGCTGCGACGCAAGGCATTGGAAAAACTGCCGCCGGCAGCTACATCGTCGCGGATCTGATGGATCAGTTCTCGCATGGTGGGGTTGTCAAAGCCGTCGGCGACAATATCAAAGGACTGCACCAGAGGCACACCGGCTTTCATCATGGTGGCCAGCTGTCGGGTAAATAGGGCTATATCCCCGGGCACAATTTTTTTGGCTTTGCTGAATAAGGGTTTGGGTTTTTTCTTGATCGAGGTAGAGATAATCCCCTGCTTGCGCAGCTGACCTTTTACGGCAATCAAGCTGTCAGCGGAAACCTCTCCCTGGACTTTCTCGCCTTTGCGGTTTTTACCGCGATAGATAAACAGCTGATTTTCGGCAGTCGTCGCCATAGCCTTTTCCTTCCTTGTCCCTTTGTGGTTTTTATCGCTAGTCCTTGGTAATACGATTAGCTTCTTCAATACTAATTAGACCAAGTGCCGCCTTGCGTAAAGCCGAACTGCGCAATGGTCTAAAGCCTTCCTTGATCGCCGCGTCGAGAATATCCAGCGAGCTGCCCCCTTCCATTATAATCCGCGAAATGGCCGGGGTAATTTTCAATGTTTCATAAACCCCGACGCGGCCTTTATAACCATTGGTGCAGAGAGTGCAGCCCACCGGCTTATAAACGGTAATCTGTTCTCGGGGAATGCCAATATCATCAAAGCCCTCTTCGCTGAGCACCTTGTCGGGAATATCATCAAAGGGTTCGCGACAGCGTGAGCAGAGTTTGCGTCCGAGGCGCTGGGCGATAATCAAATTCACCGAGGTCGCCACATTAAATGCCGGCACACCCATATTGAGTAATCTGGTCAAGGTCTCAGGGGCACTGTTAGTGTGCAGTGTCGAGAGCACCAGGTGACCGGTCTGGGCCGCCTTAATCGAGATCTCCGCGGTCTCCAGATCGCGAATCTCACCGACCATTACCACATCCGGATCCTGACGCAAAAATGAGCGCAGCGCCTCGGCAAAAGAGAGGCCCACACGCATATTGATCTGGGTTTGGTTAATGCCCTCCATATTAATTTCAATCGG
Organism: Gammaproteobacteria bacterium MOLA455; assembly: GCA_000511875.1. GTDB lineage: Bacteria > Pseudomonadota > Gammaproteobacteria > Pseudomonadales > Porticoccaceae > HTCC2207. Next base: position 1,010,785 of record AZIN01000001.1, on the reverse strand, counting down.
ATCTTCAGCCGTGGAGATATTGCGCTCCGTGGTGTTGAGTATATTGAGTCCAGTATAAAGCGACACAGTCTTGCCACTACCGGTTGGCCCGGTCACCAGAATCATTCCCTGAGGCCGTGCCAGGGCATCCATATAGAGTTGCTTCTGATCGTCCTCGTAGCCCAGAGCCTCAATACCCATCTTGGCACTGCTGGGGTCGAGAATACGCAGCACAATCTTTTCACCAAACTGCAGGGGCAAGGTATTCACTCGAAAATCAATTGCCTTGTCCTTCGAGAGCTTTAATTTAACCCGACCATCCTGGGGCACGCGGCGCTCGGAGATATCCATGCGCGACATCACTTTTAACCGTGCCGCCAGACGCGGGGCCAAATTGGCCGGTGGGCGAGACATCTCCTGCAAAATTCCGTCGACGCGAAAGCGCACCCGATAGGATTTTTCATAGGGTTCAAAGTGGATATCCGACGCCCCCAGGCGAATAGCATCGAGCAGCATCTTGTTCACAAAGCGCACAATCGGCGCGTCGTCATCGCCATTATTCTCAGCGCCCTCTGAGGAATCGGCGTTGTCATCCACCGCCTCCATATCCAGATCGTCCAGATGCACATCATCCATAGTGCCCAGAGTCTGGCCTATATCACTCTCATTGTTACTTTCCTGCCACTTCTCCAAGGCTTCAGTGATATCTGAGTACAGAGCCAGCACAGGTTCCACTGCTACACCGGTCTGAAATTGAATCTCGCTAATGGCGCGCTGATTAGTCGGATCCGCAATTGCCAAAAACAGCCGCTGACCCCGGACCATTAGGGGGATTGCTTGATGCTTTTTCAGCAGCTTGCTGTCCACCACATCGCGGGGGAAATAGTCAGGGTTGTGTTTGTCCAGAGCGTAGAGGGGAATGCCAAATTCTTTTGCAGCAGACTCGCCAATCTGATGTGACGAGAGCAACTGTTTATCGCAGAGATACTGCACCAGAGAGATTTTCTTCGTTTTGGCGCTGGCGCTGGCCTCTTCTATTACGGTTGCAGCAATAAGCTGATCATCTACCAAGCGCTTGGGCAGTCCATGCAATGCAATCTGGGGCATATTCATAACAGCGTTCATCCTTAATAAGCAGTACCGGCAAGTCTACTTAGGGTTTTTATTCTGTGTCGTGCCAAGTTCCACAGAAGTAAAAATATTTTGTGCGCCAGATAACAGTCTATTTAAAAACAGTTGGCATAGCTGGCTGACTCGGTCAGCAAATGCTAACGCTGTAGCAGCCTGTTTTGTTTTTTATAAGGCCGGTTTTAAAAAAAAAGGCTTTCTTCACAGGCGGGGTTTAAAGGTTTTTTTTAAACAATTTCCAAATTGAAATAGAAAAAGCAAAAAATCCAATTTGTACTGACAAAAAAAGTCACAAACTGACAGAGAGATGTTAATTGGCGACAGAATAAAGCCTATGATTTTGGTTTTAAGAAAAATTTAAAACGCCTAAGTAATTGAAATTTATATATAAAATTGTTTTGGCACAGCAATTGCAATTCCCTTAGGGTGCAAAGTCATTTGCCAGTTAACTGGAATAACGAATTTTTAATTTAATGGAGAGTAACTATGAAGACGAATAAAAAACAAAGTGGTTTTACCCTGATCGAACTGATGATCGTTGTAGCGATTATTGGTATTTTGGCGGCAGTGGCATTGCCTGCTTATCAGGATTACACCGTCCGCGCACGCGTAACAGAGGGCTTGAGTTTGGCACAGTCAGCCAAACTTGCAGTTAGTGAAACAGCTATTACGAATAATGCATTGCCTGCAACTCAGGCAGCTACTGGATATACCTCACCTGCAGCGACAGAAAATGTTACTAGTGTAGCTGTTGCGGGCGATGGTACTGCTGCAATAACGATAACGTATACAGCGGCTGCGGGGAACGGGACTATTATTATGACTCCAAATCTCACAGCAAATGGAGATGTAACTTGGACCTGTACTGGCGGCACACTAGCCGATGGATTTCGGCCCTCTAATTGTCGCTAATTTAGCATGTTTAAAAAGGCTCCCTCGGGAGCCTTTTTTATGCCGTTCTAAATGCCTAACCCACCAAGCGCATCGACAGATCCACCGCGCGAATATGTTTGGTAATACTCCCAGATGAAATAAAGTCTACCGCCCCATGGCTGTAGGCCTTAATTTTCTCTTCGGTAATATCTCCGGACACCTCAATCTTAGTCTCACCCAAATCTATGGATGACAGCGCCTCTATGTCCGCCGCTGAGAAGTTATCCAACATCACGACATCTGCTCTGGCGGCCAGTGCCTGATGCAATTCCTCGAGAGTTTCCACCTCAACTTCCACCAGCTTATCCGCGGCGATCTCTCGAGCTTTGGCTATGGCTTTGCCGATTCCCCCACAAGCGGCTATATGGTTTTCCTTGATCAGAAAAGCGTCATAGAGACCAATGCGATGATTTTGGCAGCCGCCCACTGCCGCGGCATATTTTTGTGCCAGGCGCAGGCCGGGCAGGGTTTTTCGGGTATCGAGTATTTTAATCTGGCTGTTGGCGCTGTTTAAGCTGATATCGGCGTATTGACGAGCGCTGGTGGCGGTGGCGGAGAGCGTCTGCAAAAAATTCAGTGCGGCGCGCTCGCCGGTTAACAACAGCCTGGTATTGCCGCGCAGGGTAAAGAGCGATTGGTTGGGGCTGACACTGTCCCCTTCATTAATATGCCATTCGACCTGCGTTCTCTCTTGGGATCCATCGGTCTGCTCGGTCGCAGCGCTGTCCAACTGGCGAAATACCTCATCGACCCAGTGGCGTCCGCAGATCACCGCCGGATCACGGCAGATTACCACTGCCGTGGCGCGCTGCTGTTGCGGGATCAGCTGGGCGGTAATATCGCCACTGCCAATATCTTCCGCGAGGGCACGGGCCACACAGTGGGGAATATCGGCGGCAATTGCCTTGAGAAGGTCGCTGGATACTGTTGGCATTGGAGCCTGTTTGCTGTCGGCCATTGGCGTCTCTATCATCATTTTTAGGTGGTCATACTCTGTTGCTGAAAGCCTTGCCGGGCTGGCTTTCAGTCGATGGCCGAGATTATAGCAGCAATGAATAGGGGGTTATTTGTTGCCGAGAAAATTTAGCCGCGTTTTTTTATGTGAACTGGTTCAAAAAGGTCCATACTTGAACGATTAATTAGCCGGTTATTACTGAATGAGCATATAGCCGGTCGTCCAGTAGAGGCAGTAGAGACTCAAAACTAGAGTCGCGCCATGAGGATGGCAGGTAATGAGCAAGGAATCTCATCACACAGAGCAACAGCTGCTAACGTCGTTGAGGCATTGCTGCCAGCAACATCTTGCGGCTGCCTTTGATAAATTCCAGCCACTTGCCAGCGCCAAACTCACCGCACTGGCGGAAAAGGCCCCCAGCAACCGTCTCCAAACGCTCTATTTTGACACCCAGCGACTGCTGCGACTGCAAGGCGCAGAGATTGAGTGGCGCACCATCGACAGCGCACTGCAGCCACTTTCGCTGCCTGGGTCTCTGCTATCTAATTCACCGGGATCTAACTCACCGGGATCTAATTCAACGCTATCGGATCTTTCTCAGGATATAAGCGGCCGGACTGCGCAGTTTATGGCCGTCGAGAACAGTGCGGAAACTGTGGCTGCAAGCAAAAGTCCGAAGGCAAAAGGGCGCTCAGCTCGCGGTGCCGGCGACAGTCTCAAGCTCGTCGAGCATGAGGATCTCGAGGTAATGATTGCCTTGGATAATAGTTCCAGTTCGGTGCGCGAGGCTCTGGGCAGTGAGCTCTATGAGCTGGAGGGGCGTTTTACATCGCTTATTAATCAGAGTGGCTACAGTCACAGCGGACTGCCGCTGTCACCGGATGCTCTGCTTGAGGCGTTTGCCAAAGCCCTAGATGATGATGTTATCGCCCTTGAAGTGCAGTTGGAGCTGGTCAAGATCTTTGCTGAAGTCTGCTTTGATCAGTCCTATGGCGAGATGCTCTGCCTGGCGATTGACCAGCTGGCGGAGGCTGGCTTTGAATTAGTCGAGAGCACCGGGACTGACCAGAGGTCACCGCGACCAAAACCCTCTGTGGATAAGACTGAGGTTAAACAGGCAGCACTGCAGGAATTAGAGCACAGGGATCAAGAGCACAGGGACCAAGAGCACAGGGATCAAGAGCACAGGGACCAAGAGCACAGGGATCAAGAGCACAGGGACCATAATGACCAAAAAGAGCCCAGGCTTGCCAGTAATAAACCTATTCCTGATGCTGCAGAACCCACTGATTTGGATTCTGAGAGTGCTAGGAGTTCTAAGAGTGCTAGGAGTTCTGAGAGCTCCATTCCAGCACAGGGGGTGAACGAGCAGAGTCCAGCTTATGGGGATGAGCCTTTAATTGCCAATACTCGTATCCAGACAGAACTGCTGGCCAAAATCAGCTCGATGCTAGAAAACGCGGAGCAGGATGCCCGGCTTGAAATAGCTCAGCAGGGCGACAGTGCAGTGAGCAGTTCATCTGACTCTTTATCTAGTTCTTCGTCTGACTCTTTATCCAGTTCTTCATCTGGTAGGGCAGCATCGAGCAGGGCACAGACCAGGCGCCCCTGCATGGATAAACCCCAGCTATTTGCCGAGATCAATAAACATGTCAACCATCTGGTGAGCCACGGCAGTGAATTGGCCAGCAATGGCCAGATTACACGGGATCTGGCTGCGGCAATCAAGCAGTTGGGTCGCGGGAATGAATCTGCAGAGGGCGGTCGTCTGCACCGCAATGATGCCAGTGTCTTTCAAGTGGTGGAAAATACCTTTGCCAGTTTTGGTGAATCCATGGTGGTGGCACCAGAAGTGCGCCAGGTGATTAATCGCTGTGAGGTTCCGATGCTCAAGTTGGCGCTAAAAAAGCCGCTACTCTTTGACCAGCAAAATCATCCTATTCGGCGACTGTTTAATGAGATGGCCAAATATGCCATAGGTCTAGAGCAGGGCGATTGCGAAGACAATAAAATTTATCAGCAGATGCTCAAACTCGCCAACACCATGAGTGAGGACTCCTTTGAAGAGCGCAATCTGCCCCTAATACTCAGTGAGTTTATGAGTATTATTGATCGCGACAAACGGGTTACTTCCGTCTCTGAGAGGCGCGAGATCGAGCGTGTAGCGGCCCGTGAAAAGATCAACTGGGCGCGCACCCGGGTAGAGCAAGAGGTGGCCAAACGCATGGTGGGAAACGACCATGCCCAGGGGATTATCGATTTTGTGCAGCGCAGCTGGTGTCTGGTGCTGCATATGGCCCATCAGCAAAAAGGCGAGGCCAGCCGAGACTGGCAGGTGGCGCTTAAATTGCTGGATAACCTACTCTATTTAGCCAGTCGCCCGATCAGTGACAAAGATATTAAATATCGTCGCGAGTTAGTTAAGCATCTGGATCTGCGCCTCGGGCATATCTCCACTGACATAGCGCAGCGCAGTTTGCAGATCCAACAGCTTAGCGATGCCTTGGGGCTCAACCCACAACCCCAGCGTTCGGCTAAGATCACCGAGATCGCCCCGGCAGCGAAAAAGTGGGCCAGTAAAATGGTCAGGAAATACCGTCATGGAAAGGGCTCCGAAGCTGAAGATGCCCTGCTACCTGAGGTAAAACGGGTATTGATGTCGGCAGTGAAAACCGAGCTGCCGGGGAAGAATATTGCACAGGCTGTGCATGATGCCGAGGCTATAGACAGCGAAGCTCAGCGCCGACTCGCAGCGATGAAAACCGGCTGCTGGATCGAGTTGGGCGGTGATATCAAAGCCCACAAACGGGGCAAGTTGGCGGGCATCGTTGGGCCCTCTTGGAAGTATGTGTTTGTCGATAATCAGGGCAAATTAATTGCTGAGCGCGACAGAGCGCGCTTGGCGGTGGATATTTTGAATGGTACTGTCACGGTTCTCGATAACTCCTATCTTTTTGATAAAGCCATTAAACAGGCAATCACGCAAATTAAAGGATTGCCCGTCGCGAGCTAGCAGATCGCCCCTTATGCAGATAGAAAACGGTTGGCTCAGTTGTGCCACGCAAATGCCATCGCCTAATACAGACCAGCGTCCTCAGATTGCGGATATTAGTCTGCTGGTGATCCACAATATTAGCCTGCCGCCCAATCAGTTTGGCGGTGGTCATATTGGCGAGTTTTTCACTAACTGCTTGGATCCCGAGGCGGATGCCTATTTTGCCGAGATCTGCCACCTCAAAGTCTCCTCCCATCTGCTGATTGATCGCCATGGCAAGATCACCCAATTTGTCAGCTTTAATCAACGGGCTTGGCATGCGGGGGTGTCTCAGTTTGAGGAGCGCTTTAACTGCAATGATTTTTCCATTGGTATTGAGATGGAAGGGGCGGATCATATTCCTTACACTGAGGAGCAATATCAGGTGCTGGCGGACGTCAGCAAAGCACTTCTGGACAGGTACCCGTTAATGAGTGCGGATCGTATTGTCGGTCACAGTGATATTGCGCCTGGGCGCAAAACCGATCCCGGAAAGGCGTTTCAGTGGGACCACTACAAACAACTGCTCGGCTGAGTCTGTGCCGATGCAAACACAGAGGTAAAGAGTGCATTTTTTAATTATTTTAATCGCCATTGCAGTGTTGGAAAGCAATGGGCAGCTGGCTTTTATTCAGCGTGATTTATGGGTGCAGAAGTGGCACGGGGCACTGGCCAAGCTGTCGTGCTCAACGTTATTGTCGTCCAAGTTGCCCTCTTTGGAAAATAATTCAACACTAAATGTTTTGGCCTTTGTACTGATTCCGGTGCTGGTTTTGCAGCTGCTGCTTTGGTACTTGGGCAGTGGCATAGTGGTATTCTTAGTTGAGTTGGCGGTGTTGCTCTACTGCTTGGGCCGCGGCGATCTCGGTGCTCAGGTTGGCGTGCTGCAGTCAGATATCCAGCGCAATGATCTCCAGGCCGCGTTTCATGATGCTGCGGTATTTAATATTGGCCATCGCGCCGTTTCAGCGGACAACGCCTCAGGGCTATTTCGCGAACTGGCGGCGAGCCTGCCTTACAGAATGTTTGAACGCAGCTTTGTGGTGGTGTTCTGGTTCTTTTTCTTGGGTGCGCCTGTGGCTTTAGCCTACCGTTTGTTGGCGCTGCATGGGGATATGCAGTTGCAGGTGGCTGATGTTCAAGTAGATCAGGAGCAAGAAGAGCATGAGCAAGAAGAGCATGAGCAAGAACAGCAGGGCAGCGAAGACGCTTCGAGTGAGATGCTCAAGCAAGCGACTGCAGATGAGGCCAACCGCTTACTTTGGTATCTTGAGTGGATTCCAGTGCGGGCTCTGGCTCTGACTTTGGGTTTGATGGGCGACTTTTCCAAGGCCACTGCGCCCTTAAAAGAATTGGTTTTCTGTCCGACAACGTCTACAGCTGATGTGCTGCGTCGCTGTGTGCTAGGTGCGCTAAATATTCAGCCGAGGAATGAGGCAGAGTCTTCTGCTGAGGTCGATCAGGCCCTAGACGACACCGAAGCCCTCTCTCAGGTGGCCGATATAGTCGCCTTATTTAGACGCTCAATGACCGGTTGGTTGGTGGCGATTGCATTGCTCGTATTGACGAGTTAATACTGGATAAGTCGCGATCGTCTCTCTACTGTGCTCTTTATAGATCTTTATAGATCTTTATAGATCTTTATTGCTTTTTATTGCGCTTTATTGCTCTTTATTGAAGGGCGCCACTTTAAACAATAGCAACATCCCTGGAATGGCCAGCAGGGTGCAGACATAAAAGAAATTTTCCCAGCCCACCCCTTCGACAATAATTCCAGTAACGGAACTGGCCAGGGTGCGCGGCACTGCGGTCAGGGCAGTAAATAGCGCCAGCTGGGTGGCAGCAAAGGCCGGATGGGTAGAGCGCGCCATAAAGGCGACAAAGGCGGCGGTGCCGAGACCGACGCCGAGATATTCAAAGCTAATCACCAGCCCCAGCAGCCACAGCCCTTCACCCACTCGCGCGAGCAGAGCAAAGCCGAGAATCGATATAATCTGTACCAAGCCAAACAGCCAGAGAGCGCGATTGATGCCGATCTTAAGCATCAAGATGCCGCCCAAAATACCTCCGACAATCATGGGCCAGAGCGCTGCATGTTTGGCAATCAGGCCGATCTCAGTCTTGGTGAAACCCATATCCAAATAAAACGGTGTCGCCAGCGCGGTGGCCATGCTGTCGCCGAGTTTATAGAGCAGCATAAAGGCCAAAATCAGGCAGGCCTGTTGCACACCTTGGCGAGAAAAGAATTCTTTAAAGGGATCAACAATAGCTTGATTCAAAGTAGTGGGATGGCGAGCATCGGCCTTGGGCTCAGCAATGCTCAGAGTCATCACAATAGCGATCAACATAAAGGCTGCGGTAACCATAAACACGGATTGCCAAGGCAGGCTATCGGCTAGTATCAGTGACAGGGAGCCGGGGACTAAACCAGCGACCCGGTAAGCGTTCACATGAATCGAATTGCCCAGACCCAGTTCCTGGTCTGGCAGTATCTGACGGCGGTAGGCGTCGAGGACAATATCTTGCGTGGCGCTTAAAAAAGCGATTAGCAGGCAGAGCCAGGCGATGCTCCAGATATCGGTGTTGGGGTTAAAAAAGCCCAGGGCGCCAATCGACAGTAATAAACCGATCTGAGTGGCGAGCATCCAGCCGCGGCGTAAGCCACCGCCAAAACCAAAACCAAAGCCAAACTTGCTTAAACCGGGAATGGCTAAGCGATAGCGATCGAGCAGCGGCGACCAGAAAAATTTCCAGGTGTAGGGCAGGCCGATCAGGGCAAAGAAACCGATTTCTTTTAGGCCGACGCCCTCGGATCGCAGCCAGGCCGGCACTAACGAGATCAGTAAATAGAGCGGCATGCCAGAGGCAAAACCGGTAAAGATACAGATCAACATGCGGCGGTTTAACAGTGCCTGCTTGATGCTGGTTGAGTTCATTGTGAGCCTTATTGCTATTCTTACAAGTGCTGCTGATGCCTAGGGCTGCCAGCGAAATTGTTTGAGACTAATACGGCCGCTATTAAACACAACCCCTTCTTCTTGTAACCGCGCCCGTTGCATTATGCCGCTCTCTGTCTCTGGACCCAGGCTGATTTTGCCTGCGGCATTGATTACCCGGTGCCAGGGCAGGGTGCTTTCAGGAGGCAGATTGCGCAATATGTAGCCTATTTGACGCGCTGCTCGCGACAGTCCTGCTAAATCTCCAAGCTGACCATAGGTCACGACCCTACCCCAGGGTATAGCCGCCAGAGCAATATAGACTTTTTGCTCTCTGCTGGGTTCAGGGTCTCGCCGTGGTTCTTCGGCGCAGTTATTTGTCATGGCCCAAGATTACGCTATTCGCCGCGCTGTTGAAATAGACGAAACTACCCCAATGTACCTAATAGACCGCCCATACTGGGTTGCAGAAAATGAGAGAACCACTGTGCGCTACCTATTTTTGATATTTGTGATTACGCCTGTGCTGGAGATGTGGCTGCTGATTACCGTCGGCGCCCAGATTGGCGCGCTGGCCACTATAAGTCTGGTATTGCTGACCGCCTTTGTCGGTGTGAATCTACTGCGCTATCAGGGCTTTGATACATTGTGGCGCGGCCAACGCAAGTTTGCCGAGGGCCAGTTGCCAGCCCAGGAAATTGCCGAGGGCATTATTCTAGCGGTATCCGGCGCTCTGTTGCTGACCCCGGGCTTTGTCACCGATGGGATTGGCTTTGCCGGATTGATTCCCGCGGTGCGCGGTGCGGTTGCGCGCTTGGTGCTGAGTCGCATGGTGGTCTCTGGTGTGGTCATGGGTTCATCAACTACAGGCTTTACAGCTAGTGGCGGCAGGGTCGATCACTCCGCCTCTGGTGGGGCTTCGACGTCCGACGATATTATCGAAGGTGAGTCCTGGGACGAAAAGTAAGTTAAAACCACTTTATAGCATTAACAAACAAGGAGGATTTCTCAAAAGGAAGAGACAAAATAATTACCCTGATCCCTTGAAAAAGAAATCGGGCGCCACCATATGAAGTGCAACCGCGGGATTCCACTCGCACAGGTAACTTTTGAACAACATAGATAGATAAATTGGAGAGACAAAGTATGAAAATTCGTCCATTACACGACCGAGTGATCGTTCGTCGCGAGGAAGAAGAAGCACAATCCGCTGGTGGTATCTTGCTGCCAGGTTCTGCACAAGAAAAGCCTAACCAGGGCGAAGTTATTGCTGTAGGCAGTGGCCGTATTCTGGATAACGGCGATGTGCGCCCGGTTGATGTGAAAGTGGGTGACAAGGTTGTGTTTGGCAAGTACGCCGGACAGGACACTATTGATGTTGAAGGCGAAGAGCTGATTATTCTCAGCGAAACCGATATCAAAGCCGTTATCGAAGCCTAAGAGCGTGTAATAAATAGCTTGTAGTAGGCAGCTAGTAACAAAAAGTGCCTACAGAATTTTTGTTTTAACCAGATTGATGAAAGGAAATAAACATGTCAGCTAAAGAAGTGAAGTTTGGCAGCAGTGCTCGCCAAGGTATGTTGGACGGTGTAAACATCCTCGCCAACGCCGTAAAAGTAACTCTAGGTCCCAAAGGCCGCAACGTAGTTTTAGACAAGTCATTCGGTGCCCCTACCGTCACTAAAGATGGCGTATCTGTAGCCAAAGAAATTGAGCTTGCAGACAAGTTTGAAAATATGGGCGCGCAGATGGTTAAAGAAGTGGCTTCAAAAGCCTCTGATGAGGCCGGTGACGGCACTACTACAGCAACTGTTCTGGCTCAGGCAATTATTATTGAAGGCCTCAAGTCTGTAGCTGCAGGTATGAACCCAATGGATCTCAAGCGTGGCATTGACAAAGCAGTGATTGCTGCTGTTTCTGAAATCGCCGCACTGGCCAAGCCTTGTTTAGAGTCTAAAGAAGTGGCTCAGGTGGGTACTATCTCTGCCAACAGCGATGCGAACATCGGCGACATTATTGCTGAAGCTATGGACAAAGTCGGTAAAGAAGGCGTGATTACTGTTGAAGAGGGCTCTGGTTTCGATAATGAGCTGGATATTGTTGAAGGTATGCAGTTCGATCGCGGTTACCTCTCGCCTTACTTTATCAACAACCAAGAGAACATGAGCACTGAACAAGAGAGCCCATTTATTCTGTTAGTTGACAAGAAGATCTCCAATATTCGTGAACTGCTGCCACTGCTGGAAAATGTTGCTAAAGCTGGCAAGCCGTTAATGATTATTGCTGAAGACGTTGAAGGGGAAGCACTCGCCACTCTGGTTGTTAACAACCTCCGCGGCATCGTTAAAGTGTCTGCTTGTAAAGCACCTGGCTTCGGCGATCGTCGCAAGGCAATGCTTGAAGATATCGCTACGTTGACTGGCGGTACAGTGATCTCTGAAGAAGTAGGTCTTGATCTTGAGACTGCTACTCTTGAGCACTTGGGTACAGCTAAGCGCGTCACCATGACTAAAGAAGCTACAACTATTGTTGACGGCGCTGGCGATGCGGCGGTGATCGGTGCTCGCGTTAAGCAGATCCGTGCACAGATCGAAGACACCAGCTCAGACTACGACCGTGAGAAGCTTCAGGAGCGCGTAGCCAAGTTGGCTGGCGGTGTTGCAGTAATCAAGGTTGGTGCAGCCACTGAAATGGAAATGAAAGAGAAGAAAGCCCGCGTTGAAGACGCCCTGCACGCAACTCGTGCTGCGGTTGAAGAAGGCGTGGTACCTGGCGGCGGTGTTGCTCTGGTTCGTGTACTGCAGAAGATTGCAGACACTGTTGGCGACAACAACGATCAAACTGTGGGTGTGGGCATTGCTCTGCGCGCCATGGAAGCGCCACTGCGTCAGATCGTAGAAAACGCTGGCGGCGAAGGTTCCGTAGTAGTCGACAAAGTGAAGTCAGGCGAAGGTAACTACGGTTACAACGCTGCGACTGGCGAATACGGCGACATGATTGCCATGGGTATTCTCGATCCAGCCAAGGTTGCACGTACTGCTCTGCAGGCCGCTGCTTCTATTGCTGGTCTGATGATCACCACTGAAGCCATGGTTGCTGATGCACCTAGCGACGCTCCAGCTGGAGGCGGTATGCCAGATATGGGCGGCATGGGCGGAATGGGTGGCATGGGCGGCATGATGTAAGCCAGCCTCGCGACCTATTTTGCAGCTTATGTTGTAAAGCTTAAAGAAGAGCCCCGCAGATTGCTGCGGGGCTTTTTTTTGCGCATATTTTTTTATTCAGGGAAAATAAGCGTCAAAAATTCACCATTGACGGCTAAAGGTGATTGCTATTTTGCCGCTCTTCCCCAACAATTAGCCCCAAGAAAAATAGCCGTCCTAAAGGACGCAATACGTTAAAAACTATATGGAGTCTGTTATGACCGGTGAATTAATTGAATTTCTAGTCCGTTGGGGCCACGTGCTTTTCGGGATCGTTTGGATAGGTATGCTGTACTACTTCAACTTTGTTCAGGGCGGCTATTTCAAAGAAGCGTCTCCAGAAGCTCTGGCTGACGCCAAAGCGAAGTTGGCACCCAGCGCACTTTGGTGGTTCCGTTGGGGCGCGATGTTTACCTTTATCACTGGCCTCTACCTGCTGCACATTGTTACTAGCAACGGCCAGCTGAATAACTACATTATTGTTGGCGCAGCAATGGGTATCTTGATGTTTATCAATGTCTGGGCAGTGATCTGGCCAGCTCAGAAAATTGCATTGGGTCTGGTTGAAGGCGGCGATAAAGCGGCTGCAGGTGCCAAGGCACTGCTGGCTTCACGCACTAACGTCCTGTTCTCTGCACCTATGTTGCTGGGTATGCTTGCCGGTCCTCACTATGTTGGTCAAGGCTACGGCTCAGCGGTCGGCGGCACTGGTCTGATTGTTATGCTGGTTGTTGTTGCACTGCTCGAAGTCAACGCACTGGTTGGCAAGCAGGGTCCAATGACTACAGTTAAAGGCGTGATTCACTCAAGCCTAGGTCTGACTGCGGCAATGGTTTTGGCGCTTAACCTGCTGTAAGCATTCACAGCAAAGCGTTTAAAAAAGCCGACCTAGTGTCGGCTTTTTTGTGTCCGCTCACTATAGACTCTGGGCTGGGTGCTGGCGATAAATAAGCCGTTGTGCGGATGTAGGTGGAAATTAATTTGCGTATAATGCTGCCATCTTTCAGGTCTCTCTAAACAGGATTTTAAAATGACTGCGGAAAAACCCCGAATCAACCCGATTGTTGCCGAGCGAGACGATATGATTGGGCGCTCATCGACGGCCACATCTTCCAGTAAAAAAGGCTCTTCCGGAGGCGATGGCAAACGGCCTGGAGGCGGTTCCTCGAACAGCTCATCCAATGGGTCCGGTGGCAGTAATACCTTGGTGTTTATTCTTCTTGTGGCCCTGATCGGCGCTGCAGGCTTTGGCTGGATGCAGTTTGCTGCGTTGTCTGCCAACCACAGCGGTTTACAGCAGCGCTTTGAATCTCTTGAGTCTCGCCTCAGCAGTACCGATGAATCGGTGACTCAGTCCGGCGCGGCTATGCAGCTGAATATCAGCGAGCAATCTGACGAGCTAAAAAAGCACTGGAGTGAAATCCGTAAACTCTGGGGTGTGACCAACGACATCAATAAAACCAAAATCGATAGCAATAAAAAAGATATCGCCTTTCTTGCCAGCAAGCGCTCCGCTGTTGAAAAATCCATCGCTGAGATCAGTGCTCGAGTGGATAAAGAAAATCGCAGTCTGACCAATCTCAGTGGTAACTATCTGGCGATCTCAGCGGATATAGACGCGGTCAATACCAACCTAAGAACGCTGTCTGACAAGGTGGTAAGTCTGCAGTCTTCACTGGCCAATATTGATCGTCAGCTCAAGGCCAATGCCGAGGGCATTGAGTCTATGGATGCCTTCCGCCGTCAGATCAATCAGAAAATTTACGCTCTCGAAAAACGCTCTTCTAGTCCAGTGACGGCGCCAGCTGCCAATGTCGTCACTCCGCCCAGCCAATAAATTACAGGAATTAAAAATCAGCATGACTACTATTCGCCAACAAGACCTAATCGAGAGCGTCGCCGACGCGTTGCAATATATTTCCTATTACCACCCGGTGGATTTTATTCAGGCGGTAAAGCAGGCCTATGATCGTGAAGAGTCAAAAGCGGCGAAAGACGCTATGGCGCAGATCCTTGTTAACTCGCGCATGTGCGCCATGGGCCATCGGCCGATTTGTCAGGACACCGGTATTGTCACAGTGTTTGTTCGAGTTGGCATGAATGTTCAGTGGCAGGGCGATATGAGCCTCACCGATATGATCAATCAGGGCGTCCGTCAAGCCTATACTCACCCAGACAATGTTCTGCGCGCCTCGATCCTCAGCGATCCCGATGGCGAGCGCAAAAATACTGGTGACAACACGCCAGCAGTGATTCACTACGAAATAGTTCCGGGCGACAAAGTATCCATCGACGTGGCAGCCAAAGGTGGCGGCTCCGAAGCTAAATCTAAATTCGCCATGCTCAATCCCTCGGATTCAGTGGTCGACTGGGTCCTTAAAATGGTTCCCACTATGGGTGCAGGCTGGTGTCCGCCGGGCATGCTCGGCATAGGTATTGGCGGCACCGCTGAAAAAGCTATGTTGATGGCCAAGGAATCATTGCTTGAGCATATAGATATCTCTGAGCTTCAAGCTCGAGGTGCAAGCAACCGCAATGAAGCATTGCGTCTTGAACTGTTTGATAAAGTCAACGCTCTGGGTATTGGTGCTCAGGGTCTCGGCGGGCTGACCACAGTTTTGGATATTAAAATCAAAGATTACCCCTCTCACGCGGCGAACAAAGCTGTGGCGATTATTCCCAACTGCGCCGCCACTCGCCACGTGCACTTTGATCTGGACGGCAGTGGCCCAGCGCATCTCGAGCCACCAAATCTGGAAGACTGGCCCGAAATCACCTGGGAAGCCGACGAATCTGTGCGTCGGGTAAATCTCAATGAAGTGACCCAAGAGGATATTGCCACCTGGAAGCCAGGTGACACTCTCCTGCTATCGGGCAAAATGTTGACCGGACGCGATGCAGCGCATAAAAAAATGACCGATATTCTCGCCACTGGTGAAAAGTTGCCAGTGGACTTAACTGATCGCTTTATTTACTACGTGGGCCCGGTTGACCCGGTTCGTGAAGAAGCTGTTGGTCCTGCTGGTCCTACTACAGCCACGCGCATGGATAAGTTTACCCGCACCATGCTCGAGGAAACTGGGCTGATGGGTATGATCGGTAAAGCCGAGCGCGGCCAGATTGGTATAGACGCCATTCGCGACAATCAAGCAGTCTATCTGATTGCTGTGGGTGGTGCGGCCTATTTGGTGTCCAAGGCGATTACCCATGCCGAAGTGGTGGCTTTCCCCGAGTTGGGCATGGAGGCGATCTATGAGTTTGAAGTCAAGGATATGCCTGTTACTGTAGCGGTGGACACCAAGGGCGAGTCAGTGCATCGCATAGGGCCACAAATATGGCAGGCAAAAATTGAGGAAAAAAACCTCAACTTGGTTTAGTCTTAAATGTGTAGGAAATCATGACTTGGCCATCCAGGTAATAGACCGGGTATACAAGTTCAATGGTTCAGGCAGATTAGATCAGCTGCTTAAGTTGGTTTTAAGAAAAGGTAAAACCTAGCGCTATTTAAAGGGTTTTATAAAGAGTGAACGCAATGTAGGTCTGTGTTCAAAAGGGAGTTTTTTTACAGGAAAAAAGTATGAAATCTATAAATGGATTGTTGGGAGCAATGACACTGGTTTTAGCGGGGGCAGCAAGCGCCGCAGACGACTGGTATTTGGGTGTGACGGCTGGGTACTATGATCTGGATGGCGAACGCGCCATTAGCGAAGATCACAATAGTGTTACGGCTGGTGTGCAGGTGGGCAAATACCTTTCCGACACACTGGCGGTGGAATTGGGTTACGGCGCCAATGCCGGACACGATGATTTCGATGTCTTGTCACTAAACGGTTTACTCTGGTTAAACAATAGCGATGCCTCTCACTGGCGTCCCTATGTCTTGTTCGGTCTCAATCAGTACGACTTTCAAGATGCCTCAAACTTAGTGCTTGAGCATGACGATCGCTCCACTCAAATAATGATGGCTGTGGGTATGGGTACGCAGTTTAGTCACGGCCTGGAATTTCGTGCCGATTTGCGCGGTATGCTAGGTCACGATGAAGACGGCGAAGATATGGGTGTGCAGTTCTCGCTGAACAAGGTCTTTGGCAGCAAGTCAGTTGTTCCTGCGTCAGCACCAGCGGCTGCGCCGGTTGTCGCTCAGGCAACAGCAGAGCCAGAAGTCGAAGCAGAACCAGAAGTTCGCACCATTACCGTACGACTCAATGTTGAATTTGAATTTAACAAAGATACTGTATTGGCAGTTTATGGCGATCAGTTACAAGCCATTGCCGCCGCCATGAAAGCCCATGACGATATAGATCTGGTGCTCGAAGGTCACACTGATAGCCGCGGAGCTGATCAGTACAACCTGAGTCTGTCTGATCGCCGCGCCAACGCGGTCAAGGCCAAACTGGTTGAGCTTTACGGTATTCCCGCCGCGCGGATCAGTGCAGTCGGCTATGGTGAAACTAAGCCAATAGCGAGCAATGAAACTGAAGAAGGTCGCGCACGCAATCGCCGTGTAGTGGGTGAGATGTCTTTTTCTGAGGTCTACAACTTCTAATCTGAGTTGGCTTTATGTATTAAAAACGGCGCTATTTCGGTAGCGCCGTTTTTTTATGCATAGAAAAGCATTGTGATGGATAATGAACAACGGAAAATCTGCGAGGATGAAAAATGGACAACACATTCTATTGGCACGACTACGAAACCTTTGGTATCAATCCCGCTATCGATAGGCCCAGTCAGTTTGCCGGTCTGCGCACCGACTTTGATTTAAACCCCATTGGTGATCCATTGGTTATCTACTGTCAGCCGCAGCCAGATCTTCTGCCCGCACCACAGGCCTGCTTAGTGACAGGTATCACCCCCCAGCATGCACTCAAGGAAGGCCTGTCAGAGCCCGCATTTATTCACGCGATTCATCAACAGATGGCGCGTCCCAACACCTGTAGTGTGGGCTACAACAGCATTCGCTTTGACGATGAAGTGACCAGATATACCCTCTACCGAAATTTTTACGACCCCTATCAGCGAGAGTGGAAAAACGGCAACTCACGCTGGGATATTATCGATATGCTGCGTCTCTGCCGCGCCCTGCGCCCAGAGGGAATCGAATGGCCTGACCATGAGCCCGGTCGCCCCAGTTTCAAACTTGAAGACCTCACTGCCGCCAATGGCCTAGCCCACGAAGCCGCCCACGACGCGCTGTCAGATGTCACGGCGACCATTGCTATGGCCAAACTGGTCAAGGAAAAGCAGCCGCGACTATTTGACTATGCGCTGCAAAATCGCGGTAAAAAACAGATTGCTGCAATGCTTGACCTCAAAGCCCGCAAGCCGTTCTTTCATATCTCCGGCATGCTTGCCAAAGAGCATATGTACGGCGCACTGATGATGCCCTTGGCTCAGCATCCCAGCAACAGCAATGGCATTATCTGCTTTGACCTTTCCGCCGATCCAGAGGCGCTGGTGAGTCTTAATGAGCATCAGATTCGCGATCGCGTATTTACCGCCAGCAGCGATTTACCTGAGGGCACAGAGCGTATTCCGCTCAAAGTTATCCATATCAATAAGGCGCCGGTAGTGACCACTCACAAGCTGGTGGATGCCGTCGCGGCCAAGCGTTTGGGTATTGATCTTGAGCGCTGTGACCGCAACTGGCAGCGCCTCAACAGTATGGATCTTAGTGACAAGCTGCAGCTGGTGTTTCGCGAACAGACATTCCCGCCCAAATCCGATGCCGAACAACAGCTTTATGGGGGCTTCTTGCCCAATCAGGATAAGAGCCTACTGGACGATGTGCGGCAGGCTACGGCGAGTGACTTCAGTCAGCAGCAATTCTATTTTGCCGATCAACGCTACAATCAATTGCTGTTTAGCTATCGCGCCCGCTATTTCCCGGAGTCTCTTAGCGCTGAAGAGCAGCAGACCTGGCTGGAGAGCTGTCGCTGGCGTCTCACCGATGAGACATCCGGTTATTTAACCTTGCAGCAAAACCGCAAGACCTTGGACGAATTGCTCGCCGACAGTAGCCTAACCGACCATAAGCGCGGCGTGCTCCACGCACTGCAGAGCTGGAGTCAATCGGTGGCAGAGCGCTTTGCTCTGTAGTCTGGCTGTCTGGGTCTCTTTCTCCAGCTGCAGTTGCCCAGCTTCAGCCGCTCAGTGAACTGCGTTTGTAATTGAGAAGCACCGGTAAACAGGCTAGAATCCGCCAACTAAATTGCCCCCAAGGTACCCTGTGAACTTTACCGGCGCGCACATACTTTCCATTAGCCAGTTTCAGCGGCAGGATGTTGAACAGATTTTCTCTGTAGCAGATCGAATGGAGCCCTATGCGCTGCGCAAAAGGGTTACTCGCGTCCTTGAAGGGGCGATTCTCGGCAATATGTTTTTCGAAGCCAGCACCAGAACCCGAGTGAGTTTCGGTTCAGCGTTTAATCTGCTCGGTGGCGAGGTGCGTGAGACCGCCGGCTTTGAAAGCTCGGCACTGGTCAAAGGCGAATCCCTCCAAGATACCGCCAGAGTGCTGTCAGGCTTTAGCGATGTGATCTGCATGCGCCATCCCCAGGAAGGCTCAGTGGCTGATTTCGCCAGCGCCAGTCGCGTACCGGTGATGAATGGCGGTGACGGCGCCAATGAACATCCTACTCAGGCGCTATTAGATCTCTACACCATTGGCCGAGAACTCGCCGCCAAGGGTCGCACCATCGACGGTCTGCGAATTGCCATGATCGGCGACTTGCGCCACGGTCGCACAGTGCACTCTCTGAGCAAGCTACTGAGTCTCTACAATAATATTCAGGTAATGCTGATCTCGCCCAAAGAGCTGGCCCTGCCAGAGAATATTATCGAGCAGATGCGCTGCGCCGGTGTCACAGTGACGGTCTCCGATGAGCTGAATAACAGCATTGCCAATGTGGATATTGTCTACTCCACACGGATTCAAGAAGAACGTTTTTCCAGTAAAGCCGAAGCGGATTTGTACCGCGGCAAGTTTCGCCTCAATCAGGCCATCTACACTAAGCACTGCGAGCCAAACACGGTAATTATGCATCCACTGCCAAGAGACTCCCGCAGCGATGCCAATGAGCTGGATTGCGACCTCGATGACAACCCCAATCTGGCTATTTTTCGCCAGACCGATAATGGTCTGCTGATTCGCATGGCGCTATTTGCCTTGGTGCTGGATGTGGTGGACAGGGTGGACGAATTCTCTCGCGAGGTTCACTGGTACAACTCTCGACAGCAGTAAAACCCACAACCTATTGACCGGTCGTCGGTGACTGGCGGCGATGGTTTTTGTTCCAAGTATTCAAAAAACTGCCTGACAATTTTATTAGAGCACGTAGACCAAGAATACTTTAGAGGTTTCAATGAGTGAATTTGACGATATTCGTCCCTACAACGACAGTGAAGTGCCCGCGGTTGTTACGCGCCTGATTGCCAATCCAGAATTTATCGATTTGTTGCTGTCGCGACGAGCGCCACTGCTGGCAAAAATCTGCCCTTGGGCACTGCGTCCCCTGCTGCGCCTAGTGCTGTCAAAAGCGGCTAAGAATATGCATACGGTTGCCGATCTGCAGCGTTACCTGACGGGATCCTTAAAAGGTCTAGTGGATAAAACCACCGATGGCTTCAGTTTTAGCGGCGTTGAAAAACTCGATCCGACAAAATCCTATCTGTTTCTCAGTAATCATCGGGATATCGCTATGGATCCGGCCATGGTCAATCTGGCCCTGATGGAAAGCGGTATGGATACCTTGCGTATCGCTATTGGCGACAATCTGCTGAGCAAGCCCTTTGCCGCCGATCTGATGCGGGTTAATCGCAGCTTTATTGTTAAACGCAATATCAGTGGCCGTCGAGAAAAGCTCACAGAGCTGAAAAAGCTCTCCGGTTATATCCGTCACTCCATAGTGCAAGAGGGCGTCTCGGTCTGGATTGCTCAGCGTGAAGGTCGCGCCAAAGATGGCCAGGACCGCACCGAAACTGCACTGTTAAAAATGCTCGCTCTGTCCAAGGGCAGAGATCAGAGCTTTGCCCAGGCCATTGGTGAACTCTCTATGGTGCCGGTCAGTATTTCCTATGAGTACGATCCCTGTGACGTGGATAAGGGCCGTGAGCTGTTTGCCAAACATAATGGTCAGGACTATATCAAACAGGAGTTTGAGGATCTCGACACTATTCAGACGGGACTTGTCGGCTATAAAGGACGATTGCATGTGGCCTTTGGTGATGTGCTTGCGGATGCGTCTAGTGACATATTGGAAAGCGCTGACAAGCTGGCCGCAGCCATAGATCAGCAGATTTACAGCCATTACAAACTGTTCCCGAGCAATATTATTGCCTACCAATTGCTGGGTAAAACTGCAGGCCTAGAGCAGGTCAAGGCCCTCTGGCCAGATTGCGATTGGGCTGATACTCAGGCCTCTTTTCAGAGCCGCCTTAGTGCCGCGCCACGAGATTATCGCGGCATCATTACCGAGAGCTATGCCGCACCGGTAGACAATTATTTGAAGGCCACACAGGGATGTTAATTTTTTGTTAGACGCAGACGTCAGAGAGACAATTCAGCAGGGCTATCGCACGTTCTTAAAGACACGTGATCTGAGTCCGCGCCTTGGACAAAAGCAGATGATCGCCACCGTGGCCAATGCCCTCAGCGACGATGATCCGGACAAGCGTCTGGCGGTGGTTGAAGCGGGCACAGGTACAGGTAAAACCGTCGGCTATCTAATCGCCGCACTGCCCATAGCCCGCGCCTTAAAAAAGACCGTGGTCGTGGCCACTGGCACCATTGCCCTGCAAGAACAGTTGATCCACAAAGACCTGCCCGAACTTCTTGAAGCCTGCGGCTGGGACCACAGCTGTGCGCTGGTCAAAGGTCGCGGACGCTATGCCTGTAACCTGAAAATGGAACAGTGCCTCGATGCGATCAAATCAAAAGATGCCGGACTGTTTCTCTTCGAAGACGAAGAAGCCTTTAACCCCAATGTACAGACTGAAGACCTCTACCGTGAAATGAACGATGCCTTGGCCGATGGCAGCTGGGATGGAGATCGCGACTCATGGGAATCACGCATCCAAGATGTGGAATGGCGCGCTCTGACAATTGACCGCCGCCAGTGTAGCGGACGCCGCTGTCGCTTTGTTAACCAATGTGCCTTCTTTAATGCCCGCAACGAGCTCGAAGAGAGCGAATGCATAGTCGCCAACCACGATCTGGTGATGGCCGATCTGGCCCTGGGAGGCGGTGCAATTTTGCCACCACCGGAAGACTGCATTTATATCTTCGATGAGGGCCACCGCATAGGCGATACTGCCATTCGCCACTTTGGTGCCGAGTGCCGGGTCAACAACAGCATTACCTGGCTAGAGCGCCTGCAGAAGCAGTGCAAAGGCCAGGCCCCCATATTTGAAAAAGACACGGCGCTGGCGGAACAGCTGCCGCGAATTGAGCGGGAAGCGACAAAAATTATTGAACTGCTTAATTTCGCCTATCCAATACTTCAACAAGCCCTAGAATCCGCCGAGTCCCCTGAAGATGGTCGCTATAGATATGCCAACGGCGATATAGGAGAAGGACTGCGCGATATAGCCTCTCAGCTGGCCAAAACCACCAGTGCCTGGCTCGGGCGACTAGAGGTCTTGGTGGACACTCTCAGTGATGCTCTGGGAGACAAGAATTACCCCATTCCCGCTCCTGATGTAGAACTTTTCTATCAGCAGGCCGGTAGCTGGCAGTCCCGGGCAGAGCAGCTCTTAGCCCTCTGGGACAGACTCCAGCGGGAGATCAAAGCCGGCGCTATGCCGCTGGCCTGTTGGCTACGGCTCGATGACAGTGGCGGCAATATTGATATCTCGGTTAACGCCAGCCCAATTCAAGCGGCAGAATTATTGAGCGATGTGCTCTGGGGTAGCTGTTATGCCTCGGTGGTAACCTCGGCAACTCTGCGCGCGCTGGGATCATTCCAAACCTTGCAGCGCGAGACGGGGATTCCCGATTTTGCTCACTTTATGACCGTTGCCGGCGCCTTTGATTATCAGCAGGCGGCGGTGATTCGTGTGCCCGCGGATGCCATTGAAGGCAACCAGGCAGATGCTCACACAGGCTACATTACTGATCACTTCGACGAGTACGAAGTGCCTCAGTGCGGCACATTAATCCTGTTTTCGTCGCGCCGACAGATGGAACAGGTCTACGATGATCTTTCCAAGGATCAGCAGAAAAACATTCTTATTCAGGGGCAATTGTCCAACCGTGAAATGGTGCGCCTGCACAAAGAGCGTATAGACCAAGGTCGCACCAGTGTGTTGATGGGGCTGGCCAGCTTTGCTGAAGGTGTGGATCTGCCCGGCGACTACTGCCGTCATGTGGTGATTGCCAAACTGCCCTTCGCAGTGCCAGATGACCCGCTCCATGAAGCGCTGTCGGAATGGATTGAAGCTCGGGGCGGTAACTCGTTCTTTGATATTGCTCTGCCCATAGCGTCGTTGCGATTAGTTCAGGCCTGTGGCCGACTGCTGCGTACCGAAAAAGATACAGGTACAGTTACCATTCTCGATAAGCGCCTGATCACCAAGCGCTACGGCAACCAGCTGTTAAATGGTCTGCCGCCTTTTCGCCGTGAGATTGGATAGGCTGCTGGTTTAAAGAGTTGTATTAAAAAGAAAGAGTAGGCTTTATGAGCGAACGTCACAGCCGATTAGCCAGTCTGCTTTTTGACCTGGAAAAAGAACTCCGGGACGCTAAGCTATGGGCGGAACAGAGCCCAGCGCCTGAGGCACTTCTCAGCAGCCAACCCTTTTCGATTGACCTGCTCACCTTTACCGAATGGCTGCAGTTTGTTTTCCTGCCTAAAATGTACGCCATCATCGAAGCGTCAGAAGAGCTACCCCAGAGTTGCAGTATCGCGCCCATGGCGGAACAGTTTTTTAGTGCTGAGCAAGTGTCGGTAAAGAAATCTAGCGAAGGTTCTAGCGGGACTGTAAACGAGAGTTCTAGGGAGAACTCTAAAGCGACCGCCGGAAAAATTGATCGAGGGTCAATTATCCGGCGTCTCGAAGCAATCGACTACTTTATCTGCGATCAGTAGCCGGGCGCTTGCTTGGCTTGCGCGCTGCTGAGTCAGAGCCGCGATGGGCTTTTGGCTTGCCCTTAAACGCAGGCTTTTCCTTGTTAAAGCTGGGTTTGTCACGCTTGCCGCCGTAAGGCTTGGCATCACGCTGCTCGCCAGCAGTGCCATTATCAACACTGATCTTTAGTGGCTTCTGGCAGACACGAACCTTGTACAGGTGATCAAACAACTCTTTCGGCATACCTTCTGGCAGATCAACAGTGCTGTAATCATCATGCAGTTTGATATGACCAATAAATTGCGCATCGATCTCCGCTTCATTGGCAATCGCGCCAACAATGTTCTTTGGCGACACATCATCGTTGCGGCCTACCTCAATGCGGTAGGTGATCATAGCAACTTCATTGCCTTCGCCATCCACAGTCGGACCTTTGTCACGCGATGGCTTGGGGGCACGATCAGGACGCTGACTTCTGTCACTGCGATCAGGCCTTTCGTTTCTCTCATTACGACCAGGTCTCTCGTTGCGTTCCCGAGGCTTGCGCTCGCTGCGATCACTGGCTGAGGCACGTGGCGTGTCGATAGTGACCATCTTTGGGAATAGCGGACGTTCTTTCTGGGCTTCAAAGGCCAGAGCGGCAGCCAACAGAACCATATCAATTTCATTCTCAGCGGCAACTTCTTTAACCAGAGAGTGAAATTTATCGAGCTTGGTTGACTTACACATGCCAACCAACTGCTCTTTAAACTGAGTAATGCGCTGGCCACTGACTTCTTCGTTACTCGGCAAATTAAACGAGGTGATCGGCTGGCGGGTCGATTTCTCAATCGAGCGCAACATGCGAATTTCTTTCTGCGTAACAAACATGATCGCCTTACCTTCACGACCAGCACGTCCAGTTCGACCAATACGGTGAACATAAGATTCATTGTCGTAGGGAACGTCATAGTTAATTACATGACTGATACGCTCAACGTCCAAACCGCGAGCGGCAACGTCGGTGGCCACAACTATATCCAGCTGGCCTTTCTTTAAGCGGTTGATGGTGCGCTCACGCAATGTCTGAGTCAGGTCACCGTTAAGTGCCGCTGAGGAAAATCCACGCGCTTCAAGCTTCTCGGCAATTTCCAGTGTCGACGACTTGGTGCGCACAAAAATGATCATGCCATCAAACTGCTCAACATCGAGGATGCGAGTTAGCGCATCCATCTTCTGGTGGCCTTTAACCATCAGGTGGGACTGTGCAATACGCTCAACAGTCTTAGTCTTGTTTTGAATGCTGACCACTTCGGCATCACCGAGATACTTATCGGCAACACGTTTGATTGCTGGCGGCATAGTTGCAGAGAACAGTGCGCGCTGACAATCCGCTGGCGTTTTAGCCAGGATGGTTTCAACATCATCGATAAAGCCCATGCGCAACATCTCATCGGCTTCATCCAAAATCAGCCCTTTGATATGGCTGAGATCCAAACTGCGACGACGCAAATGGTCGAGCATACGACCTGGCGTACCTACAACAACCTGTGCTCCGCGCTTCAAACCGCGCAGCTGGCCACCAATATCTGCACCACCGTAGATCGGCAAAACATGGAAACCTTTGATATGTTTGGCATAGCTTTGGAACGCCTCAGCCACCTGAATTGCCAACTCGCGAGTAGGCGTTAGAACCAGAATCTGAGGTGATTTTTGTTTCTCATCCAGCATACTTAGGAAAGGCAGCGCAAACGCTGCAGTCTTGCCAGTACCAGTCTGTGCTGTACCCAGAAGGTTTTTACCTTCCAGAAGGATCGGAATGCTCGCCTCTTGAACGGGAGAGGGTTGCTCGTAACCGAGTTGCTGTACGGCTTTGAGGACGGGGGCAGAAATACCCAGTGATGCGAAGTCAACGGACGACATTAATTTACCTGTGCTTGGGGAGTTTTGGGCCCCGGATTAAGAGGCGGCGAAGTATACGCCTAAATGGCTCTTTTTTATAGTTTATTCGGGTCTAATTTCATGGCGGGATAGCTTAGTAATGCAGGGGTTAGCTGTGATTGGGCGGGGTTAATTTCCCCGTCCCCTTGATCAGTATTAAAGCGCTGTTTCAATCATCACCTCAATCACCACCTCAGTCTTCACTGAATTGGCGATAAAGCACTG
Organism: Gammaproteobacteria bacterium MOLA455; assembly: GCA_000511875.1. Lineage (GTDB taxonomy): Bacteria > Pseudomonadota > Gammaproteobacteria > Pseudomonadales > Porticoccaceae > HTCC2207. The sequence goes on along the minus strand of AZIN01000001.1, from coordinate 985,408 downwards.
CTCATGGGACTGATGATGCATCTGTTCCAGCTTCAATCTATCTAACACCCATTAATTGATGCGCTAAAACGCTTTAGCGTAAATTCAGTTCACTCTGCGCATAAAGCAATTAAAGATTTAGTATCTCGCATTTCGATGCGAATGATAGTAAGCGGTCACATATTTCCGGATTAATACCTTTGGGCTATTTAGCCTATACAAATATCTTCCTATTATTACTGTCTTACTTTTAATCCTAAAAGTAACTAACAAAAGGCGTATTCAGGATGAAAACTTTTTTGAAATTAGGGATATATCTGAGCATCATATGTCCAATGCTAGCTATATCAAACCCACTCAAATCAATAGATTCCCACAAACTAAATCGCCTGTTCCAGCCTGTTCCTCAGGATATGCGGGATAAAACGTTTAATCAAAACTATTATTCCATCAAGCGCGCCACCTATTTCGCCAAGCGTCACCGCATAGTAAAAGCAGATCTAGATTTATTAGCCGAAAAGTCAGAACCTTTTGTCCTCAATCCATTCGATGATGTTGCGCTGGTGATTGAGACAGACAAGATTAGAGATCAGTACAGTGGAACTACACGTGTGTGGATGGGGACGAAGCTATCTGACCGGATTGAAGTTGAAGATCCGCGGCTTAGCAAGGAGTTAAAGAAACAGCTGAACTCGGTAATTTTATATATTCATGCAGAGAGTGTCGAAAATCAAGAGGGTGAATTTTCCAGACCAGCAATTAGTTCAGACCTTTCAAAGCCCAGTATTAGCACTGCCATTTATATAACAGGCGAAGTTAGTCACCTAAATTCAAAGTATCAGATACTGCCCGTAAATAGCTCGTTTAATAAATATCTCGTCATTGAATTAGACCGTGAAAAAAGACTCTTATCTGGTTCTAGTGAGGAAGCTCAACGAAGACGTGAGGCGCACATGGATTTTGAGAGGAGCTTGCTTAGAGAGCAATAGAAGCGTCAAGCCAATCATGGTGCATCTTGTCCAGCTTCTCCAGTGTCGGTTTTGTATCGCCACCAAAAGTCACCTGGGGGCGAAGGGTCACTTTAGTTATTGATGTCTTGCAATCGCCATCTTGCTCCATAATGCCAATCGGATTATCAATATATTCATCAATCACAAAGCACCGCTTCCCCGCGATAGCCAAAAAGAACAACATATGGCAGCTGGAGAGTGAGGCAATAAACGCCTCTTCAGGGTCTACATTGGCTTCAACTGAATAGGGTAGCGGCACAATTGATGGGGCAGAAGATGCAGCAATAATCGTTCCACCATCGAACTCCCAGCTGTGGCCGCGACTGTACTTATTATCGGTGAAGGCTTCGTCGGGGTGGCGTTTCCAGAAGATTTTGGCAGTGTATTCGGTCATTTCATCTCCTCACTTCAGTTTATTTGGGCCTCGTTAGTGGCTCTAATCGCATCGGCAAGACCTGTTGATCCAGTGTCCTGCAAATGGCTAATCACATTCTCCCTATCCTGCTCAGATCTATTTTGACTCAGTTTATACTGGCACTGAATATCTGTAATATCGATCTCAAAGCCGACAATATGCTTGAGCATTCCCGCGTTATAGTCTGGCTCCCAATAGGTCTCAAAGGCTTCCTCATACTTGTTGCTCAGGCGGTTGACAATGGTTTTCACAGCAGTGAGCTCTGGCAAGATTTTACATATCCCATAGATATGCACAGCCTGATAATTCCAGGTAGGAACTCCTGGATTTAAGTACCAGGATGGGGAAATATAACCATGAGGACCTTCCAGCGTGACCATGACTTCTTGCCGATCTATATCCTTGCTCTGAGGGTTTTGCCTCGCGAAATGGCCAAAGAGTTTCTGCTTATCATCGCTGACTAAAAAGGGAATGTGGCTTGAGAAAAGTCGTCCCTGCACGGTTGAAATGATTTGCCCAAATGCATTGTGCTCAATAAACGAGAAAATTTCTTCACGGTCAGTGATGTGAAAATGTCGAGGTATATACATGGAAAGCGGGTCTCTGTGAGGTTAATCAAATCTTACCATTAAAGTAGCACAGGACTTTGCTGCGATATTTAATTTGGTGAGCCTTGGTTTAGCGGTTGATGCTGTACTTCTTAGTCTTTGCATCCCAGTCTTCAGGCGGCCGATAATGGCGTAACCTTAAGCTCATGGCGATGTTGCTCAGCATGCCAAAGATCATACTGCCTTGTTGGGTGACCCAGCTTTCGGATGAGGTGTTAAACGCGATAGACAGACGAACGGCCATTTCTGGACTCACGCCAGCTTTGCCGTTAATGACACAAGCTAGCGTTTTACGGCTTACGCCAAGGGCCTTTGCTGCATCTGTTACGGATAAACCTAAGGGCTCTAAACAGAGCTCTTTGATAACCAATCCTGGATGGGGTGGGTTGTGCATCAACATAGTCTGTCCTCAATGATAATCTTCATAATTCACTACTTCGGCGTGGCCACCATTAAAGCGAAAGGTTAGGCGCCAATTACCGCTTACTCGCACAGACCAAATATCAAACCGTTTACCTGAGCGAATGTAAAACTAAGCCTGGCAAATCAATATCTATAGGGCTGGTTGCTGCCTGAAGCGCACCTAATATTAATTGCAGCTTCTTGCTGTGCTTGGCCTGTATTTCCGATGTTATTCCTGTTCTAAAGAACAGCTCTAGACCTTTGTGCTTAAAGCTTTTGATCGTTGTTAGCGTAACCCGTAACGTAACGGGTGCTAGTTTCGATAAGAGGTGAATTGATAGTTATCTGCAGAATATCAACCAAGAGGATGTTTTTCTCTGCGTAGCCTCTAGGAATGGGAGTTGTGCATAAATTAATCTGATCAATGACCTCTATACCCCAAGGTAACTATCCATAGCCTGCAAAGTGGGTTTAAATGCTGAGCATAAAAACAACAACTCCCCACAGGATCCTCCATGTCTGAGCTCTACCTAGTCCGTCACGCCCAAGCCTCCTTTGGCGCCGCCAACTACGATCAACTCTCAGACCTTGGTCACCAGCAATCGCGCTGGTTAGGTGAGCATCTCGGCAAACGCGGAGCCAGTTTTGACACCCTAATCGTCGGCGATATGGTTCGTCACCATGAAACCATGGATGGCATCTGCGTTGGCATGGAGATCGATGGCAGCAATCGCATTGTCCTGCCAGGCCTAAATGAATATAACTTCACCGATATGACCGAAGCCTATGGCAAAACTCATGGCGATGATCCTCTCTATCAAATCATCGCCGCCAACCCCGACGACCGCAAGAATTACTATCGCCTACTGCGCAAAGTGCTGACCGTCTGGACCCGAGGCGAAATTGAGAATGTTCCCGAAACCTGGGTCGACTTTAAAGCCCGAGTGATTGACGCCCAGCAGCAGATTCAAGCCATGGCCGATGGAGGCAAGTCTATTCTCGCCATTGGTTCTGGTGGTTCGATTAGCACCTTTGTGGGAGGAGTATTGGGGATTCCGGATGAAAATATTTTTGATCTAAACCTGCAGTATAAAAATACCGCGATTAGTCATTTCTTTTTTAATGCTAAGAAGATGAACCTGACAGGGTTTAATGGGGTTCCGCACTTGGATACCAATGAGATGGAGCAGCACATTACTTATGGGTAGAATTTAATAAGAACTTGTAATAGCGAAACTCTAGTATGACTGAAAATATCTTTATCTATTTTTATTTATAAATGGATTTTTTTCCTCCTCGGATCAAATATCCTTGCTTTAAGAAGATGCGAGTTAAAATGCTAAAAAATCCAAGCCACCAGCAGCCAAATAATCACAAAAAACAAAAAGAAACCACCCAAAATAAACTGAATCTCACCGAGCAATCCATCCCCAGCCGAGATGGCAAACAGGATCATAATCACTATAGTGACAAAGAATGAGATAACCGCTGAATCCCTAAAGCCCAGCCCGGGTGCAAAGTGCACGCTGACCAGTTCAGCCACAATCGGCGCCATCAGAAAAATCGCCAAGCCCAGTACCAAGACTAGGCTGACAATCCCTATGGCGATCTTGCGGGTTTCGTTTTTATCTTTTTCGTCCGTTTCTCCAACCATTTCTGTCACCCATCATTTTGGTTCGCTTTAATAAGCTCGCGAATTTTATTCGGCTCCGGCATTCCTGTGGCGACAATTTCCGGGGAGTCCCCTGCAGTGAAGATCTCAATACTGCCAACACCAAAGATACGGTTGAAGAATGACTGCTTGACTTTGGTAGTGCGCACGCTGGCGAGATTCACCTCGGAGCGCTCTTTGCTGAGCAGTCCTTTTTCAAAGAGGATCTCACTGTCATTGACGGTGAGTTTTGAGGCTTTGTTTTTCAGGTGCCAGGTCAGCAGAATCAATAGACCCAAGCCACCTGCGGGAATCAGTATCAAACAGATGATAAAACCCAGTGGGTTGTTCTTGAACATAACGGGATGTTCGGAATACAGCTCGCTCATGGTGTCGCTCCTTGATAAATGCCGGTTAGGCTTTTTTTCTTGGTTATTTCAGTTTTGTGTTGGCCACAGTGTTACAGGGCATTTATCAGAATCCACAGCGAGCTTACTAGGATGGTGATTATGGTTGTGGACATGCCGATCGGGCGCAGGACGTTGGGGCCAAGCTCAGTGATGGCTAGATAATGGCTGATACGCCCAAGAATCAGTGCAATACCAAGAATATGTAGCCACGCGTCTTTGGCTCCCAGCAGTTCCATTGCGACAAGCAGCAGTAGGGCGATGGGCACGGTCTCAACAAAGTTACCCTGGCCACGGATGCGTCGCAGCATTTCTGGATCGTCGCCGGTGCCGATCAAAATGTTGCTTTGCACTCGGTATAAACCGGCGCGCAGCGTAAAGGGGATAAACAGCAGACCCAATAGGGCGATGTAAATAGGTGTAATACTTAGCAGTGTTGGCAGTTGCATGTTAACTCCGTTAAAAATTGGTTGGATTTGGTTGGCTGTGGTATTTGCTGGCTCTTAAAAGCGCAGTCAATTACCTCACTCATTGGATTTAAAATAGACCAATCCGGAGCGCTTTACCTGTTTAAGCGGCGCATCTCTGTTGTCTGGGATCAGTAGTACTCAGAAGTCCGATTCTTTCTAGTGGCAATCACCTCTGCGGGTTAAACTGTGGCCACTAAAACAAGCAGCCGAATGGTTGATAACAGAGGATAAGGGGAGAGGCAAATGACAACAGAATTCGATATGCGCGGCAAGGTCGCTATGGTTACAGGTGCATCCAGTGGTTTTGGTGTAAATTTTGCGAAAATCTTGGCCGCTCGTGGCGCCAAAGTTGTGGTCGCGGCGCGCCGTGTTGATCGTCTTGAGGCCTTGGTGGCCGAGATTCAGGCCGCCGGTGGTGAGGCCTGCGCCGTGGCTATGGATGTGACCAGTGCTGAGTCTGTTACTGCTGCCTTTGATAAGGCTGAGGCGGCCTTTGGCACGATCACTGTGATCTCCAATAATGCCGGTGTTGCCGATGGCAAGAGTGCATTAAAAGCTGACGAAGCGAGCTGGGATTGGGTTGTGGACACTAACCTTAAAGGCGTGTGGATGGTGGCTCAAGAAGCGGCTAAACGTATGGTTGCAGCTGGTGTCGGTGGCAGCATCGTCAACACAGCCTCTATTCTGGGGCTGCGGGTATCCTTTGCTCAGTCGGTGTACTCGGCCTCTAAAGCCGGAGTGATTCAGCTGACCAAGGCTCAGGCCTTAGAGTGGGGCCGCAAAGGCATTCGTGTGAACGCATTATGTCCTGGCTACTTTCTAACCGAAATGACTGAGATGCTGTTTGATTCCCCCGAAAGTGCCAAGTTTCTCGGTTCGTCGCCCCTGGGCCGTGCCGGCGACATGGACGAGATCAGCGCGCCATTTTTGCTCTTAGCCAGTGATGCGGGCAGCTATTTGACAGGTGTTGCAATGCCTGTCGATGGCGGGCAATGTATCGGCAGTATGTAAGATCGATAATTAAACTATAGAAATGGAAATGCAGAGATGGAAATGCTATGAGCTTGCAAGATAATCGCCGTGAATATGATTATGGAAAATTAACCCGAGAGTCTTTGTCGGCTAGCCCCTTCGAGCAGTTTAAACTGTGGATGGAGCAGGCGATTGAGGCGGGTATTCAGGATCCTACGGCGATGAGCGTAGCCACTGTGTCTGCTGAGGGGAAACCTTGGCAGCGCATGGTGCTGTTAAAGGACTTTGATCAGCGCGGTTTTGTGTTCTATACCAATCTTGGCAGCCGCAAGGCTAAAGAGATCGCCGTTAATGCACAGGTGAGTCTGCATTTTCCTTGGTTGCAGTTAGACCGTCAGGTGATTGTTGGCGGTCGTGCTGAGCGTTTGTCCACTGTCGATGTATTGAAGTATTTTCTCAGCCGTCCCAAGGGAAGCCAGCTGGCCGCTTGGGCCTCTAAGCAGAGTAGTCGAATTAATTCCCGTCAGGTATTGGAAACGCAGTTTGCTCAGATTAAAGAAAAGTTTGCCGAGGGGGAGATTCCCTTGCCAGATTTTTGGGGAGGCTTTCGGGTGGTGCCTGAGGAAATCGAGTTTTGGCAGGGTGGTGAAATGCGTCTGCATGATCGCTTTAGTTATTCTCGCTCTGAAGACGACAGTAGCAGTTGGGATATAGCTCGGCTGTCGCCTTAATTGATTGTTAACCGCCGCTAATACCGTATTGCTGTAACCACTAAACACCGATCTCCAGCCGGTGTTTTTACGTTTATTTCATCGTCGATCGACTTGCCCACCAGTGCTCGAGCTATGGGAGAATCGATGCTGATCCAGTTGAGTGCTGAATCTATTTCGTCTGAGCCTACTAGTCTGTAGATATGCTCATCGCCACTGTCTGCGTCTTCCACGGTAACCCAAGCGGAAAAAAATACTTTGGAGGGATCTCTGGGTTTGTCTTCAACAATGGTCGCTTCCTCAATGCGCTTGGTCAGGTAGCGCACGCGGCTGTCTATTTCCCGCAGACGGCGTTTGCCGTAAATATAATCACCATTTTCTGAGCGGTCGCCGTTTTTGGCCGCCTCGTGAACTATATGAGTGACCTTGGGCCGCTCAATTTTCCACAGCTGATGCACCTCGGCGCGCATCTTGCTGGCACCCTCTGGAGTGATATAGGGGGAACTTTTCGGTGAGGGAGGGCGATAGCGACCCATGGCTTAGGTTCCATCTGTTAAGTTAAATACATCAAGATAGAAGGCCAGTTCGCTCTCCATTGCGTGAATGATATTGTCTGCCTTTCTAAAGCCATGACCCTCGTCGGGGAAGGTGACATGAGCGACTTTAATGCCTTTGTCTTGCAGCAGCTTAACCATCATCTCCGCTTGATTAGGGGGCACCACTTTGTCTTCTAAGCCTTGCAAAAAAATCACCGGGCAGTTGAGGCCTTGGGCGTGATGGATCGGTGAGCGTTCAAGGTAGATATCTCTGCGCTCGGGATAGGGACCAATTAGGCTATCCATATAACGTGATTCAAATTTGTGGGTGTCTTTAGCTAAGGTCTCTAAGTCGCCAATACCATAGAGACTGGCACCTGCCTGAAAGGTATCGGTAAAGGTCAGCGCCGAGAGCACAGTGTAACCACCAGCACTGCCGCCGCGGATCAGACAGCGCTTAGGGTCGATCATCTGCTGCTCGGTGAGATAGCGGATGGCGTGTTGAGTATCTTCGACATCGGCAATGCCCCAGGCGCCCGTCAACGAATGGCGGTAGGTGCGACCAAAGCCGGTGCTGCCGCGATAGTTAATATCCACCACCGCAAAGCCACGGTTGCACCAGTACTGCAATTTAAGGTTTAGACCGCTGTCGGTGGCACCGGTGGGTCCGCCGTGGCAGAGGGCGATCAGCGGTGGTAATTCGCCTTCGAGACCGCAGTATTGGCCATTGGTTGGGGGATAATAAAAAGCGTGAACCTGCTGGCTGTCGGCAGTGTCGCCAATGGCAAATAAAATCGATTGCGGTTCGGCGAGGTCCTCAGGGTCCAGTGCCAAGGTGGCAGGGGAGTAGACTGACTCCACAGTAGCGCAGGGACTAATGCTGATAAGTTCACTGGGCAGTGCCGCGGCTCCGGCGACTACCACGAGTTGATTTTGATGACAGGTCAGCGCCTGCATGCTGCTGTAATGACAGTCTATTTGTCTCAGTTGGCCTGAGGCTATGTCAACAAAACCACTATTCCAGATACCTTTAGTCGTCCAAATAGAGGCAATAGTATTGGCATCAATAAAATCATAGGTGGTCATGCCAAACTGCCACAGAGGTGTTGCAAATTCAGCATCCATCTCAAGTACTGGAATGACGGCGCTCTTTTCAATGCGGTAAATATTCCACCAATTATTTTTGTCCGAGACAAAATAGAGCTGATTGTCCGGTGACCATTGGGGCTGAAATATAGCTTCGTTGTTGTCTGAGCCAGCCATCATTGTTTTACTGGTTAGACTGTCACCGGCGAGATTAGCCTGCCAAAGTTGACTGCTATCCCAAGGCATATTCGGGTGCTGCCACTCTACCCAGCAAAGCTTTTTGCTGTCGGGGCTGATGCGTGGGTAGGCGTAAAAGTCTGCGCCGCTGATCAGAGTGCTGAGGTTGCCATCTGCAGTGGCAACGCTAACCAGGGTATTTTCCGCTTCGCGATCTTGATGATGAATTTCACAGACAGCAATAAGCTGTTGGCGCGCTGAATCAAGTATTAGGTCAGCAAAGCGCGGGCCCTTCTCAGTGATGGCGACTGGCGGGTTGTTCTCGGTGAGTGACAGCTGATAAATGCGCTGGTCAGCGGCATTCACAAAATACAGATAATTGTCGTCTGCGGCATAGGCCATGCCGCCATATTCATGTACTCGGCTGCTATGGCTAAAAGGTGCTGTGAATAGATCGCGAATGCTGCCATCGGGTTCGCGGCACATAATGACATTGCGCCCTGCGTCCCAGGGGCGGCTTTCGACCCAGAACAGGCGTTGGCCATGGGACTGGAGAAAATTTAACCCCGGTGCTGCGCGAGTAATTAACTCGGCGCTAATAGTGGATGGCCAGCTGCCATAGGCTTTGGCAATTTTGTTCATATCAGCCACCCGCCAGTTTGACATTGTGGCCGAGCTTTTCCAGCGCGGCTTTTAGCGTCTCGCGATGATCTCCCTGAATTTCGATAACCCCATCTTTAACTGTGCCGCCGGTGGAGCATTTCTGTTTTAGCTGCTTGGCCAGTGCTTTTAAGTCGCCAGCTGCCAGGCCCAAACCAGAGACCGTGGTGACACCTTTGCCTTTGCGACCCTTAGTTTCGCGACGAATGCGCACAGTGCCGTCGCTCTCGGGGATCTGCTCTGTGGGTGCCTGTTTAATACGCCCTGAATCTGTGGAGTACACTAATCGCGATTCGTTATTTGCCATCTGAGCTCTCAGTTAATTTGTTAAAAGGATCTTACCAATATGCTGGCTAGATTCCATTAGCGCATGCCCTTTATGGGCCTCAGACAGTGCAAAGCGACTGTGAACCACTGGTTTAAATTTACCCTCGGCGATTAATGGCCAGACCTGAGATTCAACACCTGCGGCGATGCGCGCTTTATTCTTAAGGGACTGAGCGCGCAGGGTGGAACCGGTCAAGACGATCTGTTTGAGCATTAAAGGCAGCAGATCCAACTCGGCTTTTGAGCCACGTAAAAAGGCAATGCTGACAATCCTCGCCTGGGCTGCGCAGGCACTAAAGTTACGCTGCATATAGTCACCGCCGACCATATCCAAGATCACGTTGACGCCGCTGTCAGTCAACTCCTGACAGAGCTCAACAAAGTCCTGCTGATGGTAATTGATCGCTTTCACCGCCCCCAGCTCCTCACAGACCGCACACTTTTCATCGGAGCCCGCCGTGGTGATGACATTTATACCCATGGCCGTTGCCATCTGAATCGCCGTGGTGCCAATACCACTGGAACCGCCATGGACCAGCAGCCATTCACCGGCTTTTAACTCCGCGCGCTCAAACAGATTGTGCCAAACCGTAAAGCAGGTCTCAGGCAAAGCCGCGGCGTCTACCAGATCCATGCCCTCAGGTATAGGTAAACACAGAGACTCCTCGGCAATCGCATACTCGGCGTAGCCACCGCCAGACAATAGCGCGCAGACCTGATCGCCAATCGCCCAATCCGTCACTCTCGCGCCGATAGCTACTACCGTGCCAGAGACTTCGAGACCGGGGATATCGGTAACACCTGGGGGTGGCGGGTAAAAGCCCATGCGTTGAAACACATCCGGGCGATTGATACCGGCTGCGGCGACCTGAATTAATAGTTGGGTGTCGGCGGGTTGAGGCACAACTCGGGCGCTGGGTTGCAAAACCTCTGGGCCGCCCGGTTGGGTGATTTCGATGCTGGTTTGGCTTGTGGGTAAACTCATATTGGATGCGCTCAGTGCAAAGCGAAAGTTTAGCTGGACTGGTACGCGATAAATAGGCCTTGTATTAGCCAAGCACTCGAGAGACTGCTGTATTAGCGCTGGGGCTGAGCAATGGTGCCATCTGGGTAAATAATTTGAGCAGGACGCTACCATGCCGGGTGACGAAATCGGGACTTGCCATCGCGATTTCTAACTCATTGGCCACAGTCAGTTCGCAAAAATCTTTAACTGCTTGCAGCCCAAGCTGGTAGGTTTCTAGGCTGAATCGATTTCGAAATGTGGGATGCTCGATAAGACCCAGCTGAGGCCAGAAATAGTCGCGATCGCAGGCGCAATATTGGTAAATAATCTCCTCAGCCAGAGGGCCAACGATGTGAGCGATTTTTGCCCGCTGATTGGCCGCGACCATCTGCTCTTCAAAACCCGCTGTGCCGTAAGCGGCATGATAGAGGCCGGCATCTTGCAACGCTGGTGGTGCCGACCAGGAGGATAGAAGGTCTCTGGTGCCTTTGAGGTGGTCGATTAGACTGCCGTTAATATGGACAAAGTCAGCTGCGCCGAGTTCTGAGAGTTGTTTGAATTTTTCATCCATAAAATATTCATTCTGATTGTCTTCTGAGACTTAACTCCTCAATGCCACAAACACACCGCCACCGATTAATAAGGCACCAGATCCAAACTTCAGATACTTGGTCTTGGGTGAGGCTGCAAACGAGGATTTGGTTTTTGCCGCAACGTAAGCATAGCCTGCCATAACCAGCCCAACAGAAAATGTTGCGATGAAAAATAATAGTCCTATATCGGTCATGGAAATGTTCTCTAAATCCAAAAAGGCGGGAAAGAAACTGAGATAGAACAGAGTGACCTTTGGATTACTCACTGAGGTGGCGAGGCCGACCAAATAGTTGGTGGAGTAGTTGGCGGGTTTGAGCTCTGGTGTGGCTGAGTCGTTATTATCTGAGGTGATCAGCTGATAACCCAAATAGATAAGGTAAGCGGCGCCAGCATATTTAATGATCACAAAGAAGCTGCCCATCACTTCGGCAAGGGCGGCGAGGCCAAATATGGCCAGGGCAATAAAGATAAAGTCGCCACTGAGAATACCCATGGCGGTTGCCAGACCTTGGCGAAAGCCTGAGTCTAGTGCGCGTGCGACCACCACCACAACCCCAGGCCCAGGGAGCAGAGCCAGCACAATCATGGTGGTGTAGAGGGCGAATGCGGAAGTGAGGGTCATATTGATGCTCTTGTTCTATGGTTATCTGAGGGTTATTTGGTAGCGTTTTTAAGTTTCGTCCAGAGTCGGCCATCGATGGCGGCCAATCCTAGGCCAATAAATGCCATACCTGCGAAGTGCTCAATTCTGAGCTGTTCGTCGAGTATTAGCCAGCCAAGAAATATGGCGGTTAGCGGGACTAAAAAGGCTACCAGTGCGACATTAGTGGCCCCTGCGGATGAGAGGACATTAAAGAATAGTATATAGGCGAGGGCGGTTGAGAAGGCGCCTAGGGCAATCACGGCTAACCAAACTTCGTTGTTTGGGTTGACTAGCTGGTCGGGGCGTTCGAACAGGAATACTAGGGGCAATAACATAATGGTGGAGGCGGTGACCTGGCCCACTGAGGTTTGGAATGGGCTAATGCCCATGGTTTGAAAGCGACGACCAAACGGGGTGGCGAATCCGTATGAAATCGCGGCACCGAGAATAGCGAGCTGGGCTACGGTATCGGTGCCCATTTGTGCTAATGATGAGGGACCCATTAGGACTATGACGCCAAAGAAACCAATACCGACGCCGGTGACTTTGCGGGCGGTCATCCGTTCGTCTGGGAGCAGCCAGCCAGCGATAACCACGGTGAATAATGGGATGGTGGCGTTGAGTATTGAGGCTAGGCCTGAGGCGATGTGGGTCTGTCCCCAGACGATCAGTGAGAAGGGTATGACGTTGTTGAGTAACCCCATGATAAAAAGATCGCGCCAGAGTTTGGCGGTTTTGGGGGCTTTATGCTGTGAGAACAGCAAGATCATCCAGAGTATGGAGGCTGCAATGGCGACTCTCAGGGTGACTATGGTGAGCGGTGGTAGTCCGGTTACGGCGACACCGACGAAAAAGAATGAGCCACCCCAGAGGAAGGACAGGGATAGAAGCATTGCCCAGTCTTTGGAGCCCATACTTTGGTTGATCATTGGTTGTCCCTAAGTGTTTGTTAGCCAATAAAGGGCTGTCATCCTTGGCGAAGCCGAAGGATTTCGTCCAGTTGAAAGCGTACTTTCCGGACTCGCTCAGGGTGGCATAGATTGTTTGATATTCCTATTGAGTTTTTGCACTAAAATCGACAAAAATCTCAGCGCTATAAATGATTTCATCAAAGGAGGCTTCGACGCTTTTAGGTGCGACCGCATGGGCAAAGTCTGCAGTACTTTCGTTATAGCTGCGACTGCGCTTTGTGGCTGTTACCACGACCTCTTTAAGCATCTGCGCCCCTTGGCTGCCCTTTATCCAGAGTCGATTGTCGCGGAAGCTGACCGGGGTTAGTGTTATTCCCAGTGAGGATTCATAGAGCGCTTTTTGCTTCATCACTTTTTCCACAGCAAGCTGTTTGACTTTACTTTTAAAGGCGTCTTTTTGGGAGTGCTCGAAGGCGATATCGGAAAACTCTACTTCCTCTTTACTATCGGCGACACCGGCGATGGTATTAAGCTGAGATTCTTCAGTAATAGTCACCGCCATGCGGTTAACAACTTTGTAGCTGTCGGGCTTTTTGCCAAACCAGCCGTATTGCGGTGAAGTGGAAAACGTCGAGCTCTTGATATAGTCGGGATTGATGCCGGCTGAGACTAGCTGCTGGCTGATGGTTTCCCTGATAGCACTGTTGTTGGCGATAGATGTTGAAAGCTGCGTGTCTTCACTGGTGATCACCAAGCTAATAATGGCTCTATCGGAATAGGCCTTCTCTTCCGCTTTAGCACTGAGGGTGACAATTTTGTCATTGGGATGCAGGAAATGGCGCAGTTCGCTGGGACTGCCTTTGAGCTCTGGCTGGGCAAAGCCATTTAGGTGTAGGCTGCAAAACAGTAGGCAGGTGGTTAATCGGATCATAGTGGTCTCTTTTGGTTGATCTGTGACCATATAAAAATAGACCCTAGTGGCTGTTGCTGCCTACAATAGTGCGATTAAAAGGTGAAAAATAGAGAGCCGCAGTTAGACGGCTAAAATAAATAGCAAGTGGGACACCTAAGCATGATCGAGATCACCGCCAGAGAAAAAATTTACCAAGTTATTTTTGGCACCGACACCGCCGCCGGACAGCGCTTTGATATTCTGCTGATCTATATGATTCTGCTTAGTGTGCTGGCGGTTATTGTCGATTCGATTAGCACAGTACATGATCAGTACGGGGTTTGGATCTTTCGTCTCGAGTGGATATTTACCGGTCTGTTCTCCGTCGAGTATCTGCTGCGTATTTACTCCTCCCCAAAGCGAATGAGTTATATTTTCAGCTTCTACGGTCTTGTCGATCTGCTCTCTATAGTGCCTACCTATCTTGCGCTGTTTGAACCAGGCGCCAGTTACTGGCTGATATTGCGCCTGCTGCGTGTATTGCGCGTCTTTCGGGTATTGAAACTGGTGCGCTATCTATCCGAAGCGAATATTCTATTGCGCTCCATGTATGCCTCCCGGCGCAAGGTATTGGTGTTTTTCACCGTGGTGATGGTGCTCAGTGTGATCTTTGGCAGCCTGATGTTCTTGGTGGAAGGGCCTGAAAATGGCTTTAGCAGTATTCCCCGGAGTATCTATTGGACCATAGTCACTATTACCACAGTGGGCTATGGGGATATTGCGCCCCAGACTGTGCTCGGGCAGATTATTGCGACCATGGCGATGCTGACAGGTTATTCGATCATTGCTATTCCAACCGGTATTTTCACTGCCGAGATCGCCCGCGAGATCAATACTGCTAGCAGCAATACCCGCTGTAATATCTGTGAGCGCAGCGGTCATCATCCGGATGCCGAGTACTGTTATCACTGTGGTATTGAGTTGTCGAAAACCTGAATCAGTGATTCAGATATTAGCCCCTCACCGTTAGCGCGTAGATTGCTGCTCTGAAGCGATGCGATAACTTAGCGCCTCTTGATAGTCTTCACTAATCACCTGCTCTCTGCCTGCCAGATCGGCAATACTCCGCGCCACTCTCAAGACACGATAAAAGCCTCTGGTTGAGAGCCCAAAACGGGTAATCGCATGGTCCATCATATGGCGCTGTTCGCTGCTCAGTGGACAGATGGTTTTCAACTCTTCACTACTCAGTTGGCTGTTGGTTTTGCCCTGTCTCTTCAACTGCCGCTCTCGAGCCACACAGATACGCTGCTGAATCTGCCGGTCGCTTTCGCCTTTGGGTTGGTCTTTATGGTTTACCTGCTGTTGGTTTAGTAGTTGATTGTTTTCGATGGGGGTGACCTGCACCTGTAGGTCGATACGATCTAATAGCGGGCCGGAAATCTTGCCGCGATAGCGGTTGATTTGGTCGGGGGTGCAACGACAGCGCTGACTGCCGAGATAGCCGCAAGGGCAGGGGTTCATGGCGGCGATCAATTGAAAGTTGGCCGGGTAACAGACCTGTGCGGCGACCCGGGAGATATTGATCTCGCCAGATTCCATGGGTTCTCGCAGTACTTCTAATACGCTGCGGGAAAACTCTGGCAGTTCATCGAGAAACAGTACGCCCTGATGGGCGAGGGAGATTTCCCCTGGTCTGGGGCTGCTGCCTCCCCCCACCAATGCTGCGGAGGATGCGGTGTGATGGGGTGCGCGAAAGGGTCTTGCCCAGATCGGTTGGCGCACGCCTTTGCCGGCTACGGAATAAATAGAGGCGACTTCAAGTGCCTGCTGGTTATTCAATGGCGGCAGTATGCCGGGCAGGCGACTGGCGAGCATGGTTTTTCCAGTGCCTGGTGGGCCGTAAAACAGTAGGTTGTGTCCGCCGCTGGCAGAGATTTCCAGGGCGCGCTTGGCATGGTGTTGGCCGATGACCTGGTTGAGCTGACTCTGATTATCACTTTCTCTACTGTTGTTTTGCTTTGCAGATTTTATCGATTCTAGCTGGGCACTGTCCCACAACGATAACTCTGTCTGTTTCAACAAATGCCCAGAAATATCTAATAGATGTGTGCATGGGAGGATTTCGAGACCGTCGACTAGTGCGGCTTCTTCGGCATTGTGGCGGCTGATAATTAATTGCTTGCCCTGATGCAAACAGCCAAGGGCTGCGGGCAATACGGCATCGACTCCGCGGGTGTCGCCAGAGAGGGCCAGTTCACCGATAAATTCATATTGGTCGAGGTGGTCTCTGGGTACCTGTCCCGAGGCTGCAAGAATCGCTACGGCGATGGCGAGATCGAAGCGACTACCTTCTTTGGGAAGCTCTGCAGGGGCTAGATTGACGGTGATGCGCCGTGCAGGGAAATCGAAATGGGAGTTGAGAATGGCGCTGCGGACTCGGTCTTTGCTCTCTTTAACTGCGGTCTCTGGCAGACCGACCATATGAAAACTCGGCAGGCCATTGGATAGATGCACCTCTACTGAGACCAGTGGTGCATTGATACCCAGTTTTGCGCGCGTGTTGACCACCGCAAGTGACATTGCATACCTCCCTGTATGTCTATCGAGAACATCCCCTCAGTCCGCTGAGGGGGTCTACCTATATTAGTTATTTATTGTTTTTCTCAGATCTGAGCTGGTCGATACTGTCTTCAAGGCCACTGATCTGTGTTTCTAATGCGTCGAGCTTTTCTCTGGAGCGCTGCAGAACCGCTTGCTGAATATCAAACTCTTCCCGGGTTACCAGGTCCATTTTTTTTAAGGCCTTGGCCATGGCTGAGCGAACCTGCGTTTGCACCTCGTCTCCCAGTGCTTGGGCGCCCGGCATAAAGGCTTGATTAAACTGATTGATAAATTGATTAACGATATTGTCTTGATTCACTGGGTGGTCCCTCTTTAAGACTCTGGCAACAGATTGCAGTCTAGCAAATTGCACCAAGATACCCCACGCATTTACTGCAGATGTGACCTGTCACTCCAATGATCTATAGCTTGTCCAGTTTGGTGCGCTACTGGCTTCGGGCAGTTTTGGTTGTGCACCATATTGGTACATTTGACTGTTATTTAATTATTAATTGATCGAAAAGACGGCTGAATAATTGTTGGCACGCTAAATGCATTGTCTTAGTCGAAGCATCAAAAAACACAATGTTAATAACGTTTCAAAACATATTTTAAAATTTTATATCTTGGGAGATATATCGATGAAAGCTTTAAAAACTGCAATTTTCGCTGTAACTATGATGTCTGGTGCCACTGCAATGGCTGCTGAAGTGTCTGGCAATGTAGCAATTGGTTCTGATTACTTTTTCCGCGGTATTGATCAAGCCGGCGGCGAAGCGCTCTCTGGTGGATTCGATGTTGGGTTTGAGAATGGCTTCTATGTTGGTACTTGGGCGTCAAGTATCGATTTCAGTGGCGGCCTAGAGCTTGATTACTACGCCGGTTACGGTGGATCTATCTCTGAAGACGTTAGCTACGACATTGGTTACCTCTACTACGGCTATCCACAGGGTCCTAAAACGGAAGAGTTCGAAGAAATTTACGGCAGCGTTTCAGCAGGTGATGCAACTTTAGGTTTTGCTTACTCAGATGATTATTACGCTTCAACTGGACATTCTACCTATATCTATTTTGATTATGGCGTGGCTCTCAACGAAGCATTTAGCCTGGGCCTCCATGTCGGCACCATGTCTGCTTCCGATCCTGCCAACGAAGCTGATGACTACTCTATCTCTCTGAGCACTGAAGCTGCTGGTCTAGGTTTTGATCTGAGCTGGATTGACTCTTCTGAGAAGGGCGGGCTGTTTGCCGACAACGAATTTGTATTGACTGTTTCTAAGTCTCTGTAATTTTTTAAACTTTTATCTTGCTCATCTAAAGCGGGTGGTCTCGGCCACCCTATGGAGATTCTCAATGAAATTAATAACTGCAATTGTAAAACCTTTCAAGCTTGATGAAGTGAGAGAGGCGCTTGGTGACTTAGGTGTCGCTGGAGTAACAGTAACAGAAGTAAAAGGGTTTGGACGCCAGAAGGGTCACACCGAGCTGTACCGTGGTGCTGAGTACGTTGTCGATTTCTTGCCCAAAGTAAAGTTGGAAATCGCACTGGCAGACGAGATGGTTGATAGCGCAGTAGAAGCTATTACCAATGCTGCACAAACCGGCAAAATCGGCGATGGAAAAATCTTTATTTCAACGCTTGAGGAAGTCATTCGAATCCGCACCGGTGAAACCGGCGCTGAAGCTGTATAACAAGGGGCGTTAAAATGAATTCTGATATTATTGAAATCAAATATGCACTGGACACCTTCTATTTCTTGATGTCTGGTGTATTAGTAATGTGGATGGCCGCTGGCTTCTCCATGCTTGAAGCCGGTCTGGTTCGCTCTAAAAACACTACCGAAATTCTGACCAAAAATGTGGCGTTGTTTTCCATCTCATGCTGTATGTACATGTTTTCGGGCTACGCCATTATGTACGGCGGGAGTGCCGGCGGTTTTCTTCCCGACGTTTGGTTTGGCAACATTATTGGTAATGCGTCAACTGAAGAAGTTCTGGCTAGCGGTGGTGACACTTACTACTCAGGCGCATCTGACTTTTTCTTCCAGGTGGTATTCGTTGCTACGGCTATGTCGATCGTCTCAGGTGCAGTTGCTGAGCGCATGAAGCTCTGGGCATTCCTTGCCTTTGCTGTTGTGATGACTGGCTTTATCTATCCTATTCAGGGTATGTGGAAGTGGGGCGGCGGTTTCCTAGACGTTGCAGGTTTCCAAGATTTCGCAGGTTCTGGTGTTGTTCACCTCTGTGGTGCTACTGCAGCACTGGCTGGCGTGCTGTTGCTTGGCGCTCGTAAAGGCAAGTATTCAGCTGAGGGCAAAGTTAATGCGATTCCTGGCGCCAACATGCCTCTCGCGGCTATAGGCATGTTCATCCTGTGGATGGGCTGGTTCGGTTTTAACGGCGGTTCTCAGTTGATCGTGTCGAACGTTGCTGACGCCAACGCAGTATCGGATATCTTTGTTAACACTAATGCTGCTGCCGCTGGTGGTCTCATCGCTGCTCTGGTCTTGGCTCAGTTACTCTACGGAAAAGCTGATCTGACTATGGCGGTTAACGGTGCTCTGGCTGGTCTGGTATCTATTACTGCTGAGCCTCTGGCTTGGACTGGCGGAGCTGCAACGCTTGTCGGTGCGGTTGGTGGCGTAATAGTTGTCTTCTCTGTGAAGTTTATGGATTCGATCAAGATTGATGATCCCGTCGGCGCCATCTCTGTACACGGTGTTGTAGGTATCTGGGGTCTGTTGGCAGTTTGTTTCTCTGGCAACGACAGTGCAACTCTGGTGGGTCAGTTGACTGGTATTGTTGTGATCTTTGCCTGGACTTTTGTTACTAGCTTTATCGTTTGGTCAATCTTAAAAGCGATAATGGGTATTCGTATCAGTCAAGAGCAAGAGTTTGAAGGCTGTGATATCGCTGAGTGTGGTATTGAGGCTTACCCTGAATTCTCTTCAGGAAAGTAGTTTTATAGTTTTTCCTCCCTTAGTTGTAGAAGTAGATTTCCGGGGCCTTGTGGCCCCGGATTTTTTTTGCCTGATATTTTTCCAGCGAGATTGCTGGCAGCCAATAACTGGTTCATGATTCTATAATGGGCATATAGACCTATCCGAAGATGCAATTTCTATTCGAAACAGGTATCTTTACGGCAGTATTACAATCACTCGGAGAAGCACATCAATGAAGTTAATAACAGCGATTATCAAGCCATTTAAACTCGACGACGTGCGTGAGGCACTTGCAGACGTAGGTGTGCAAGGTATTACCGTTACAGAGGTGAAGGGCTTTGGTCGGCAAAAAGGGCACACTGAGTTATACCGTGGTGCCGAATATGTAGTGGATTTTCTGCCTAAGATTAAGCTCGAAATCGCCATCGGCCAAGAGATGGTCGACAGTGTGGTTGAAGCGATTGCCAAGGCAGCCGCCACGGGTAAGATTGGCGATGGCAAGATTTTCATCTCTACCCTAGATGAAGTCATTCGTATTCGTACCGGTGAAACTGGCGAGCAGGCGGTATAGTCTGCGCTAACTATCCAGGCTACATTCCAACTAGGGCTTTCTGCTTCAAGAAAGTCTTAGTTGGTTCAGCCGCCAGCCTTCACGCCCTTCGCAGGAAATCCCTGTTGAGTATTTGATGCCAAGAAACCCTTTAAAAGTCTCTTTAAAACGCAAGGACGCACAAGTGCAAAATTCTTCGTTCAACGTTAAGCGCGATATATTCAGTTTCATTGCTATTTTGTTAGTCAGCCTCTGTTCAGCCCAGTGGGCTATGGCCGCTAGCGAGAAACAGATTCTCGGTAATCTTTCTGCAGTGCGTCCTGATCTTAATTTTGATTTTGTCGGTGAGGCAGCACTGCCGGGCTTTTACGCCGTGCAGGTTAGAGGTGGTCCGCTGCTCTATGTCTCTGCAGATGGGGGTTATTTCTTTGATGGTAATCTCTACCAAATTACCCGCAAGCAATTTGTCAATGTTCGCGAGCTGGCGCTAAACGACACTCGACGGGATGTATTTGCTACCCGCAGCACTGACGATATGATTGTTTTTAAGCCTGCTGGGCAGACTAAAGCGATTATTAATGTGTTTACTGATGTCGATTGCGGCTACTGCCGCAAACTGCACAATGAAGTGCCTCAGTTAAATGCCATGGGTATCGAAGTGCGCTATTTGGCCTTTCCTAGAGCCGGTTTAGACTCAGGTTCATACGATAAAATTGCCACCGCCTGGTGTTCAGACACCCCCAATGAAACCTTAACGGCAATCAAGAATGGCAAGCGCATCAGCACTTCGGTCTGCGAAGATAATCCGGTCGCTGACCACTATAGTCTTGGGGGTTCTCTGGGAGTGACCGGCACGCCAGCCATTATTCTGATGGATGGCACCCTGATTCCAGGCTATAAACCAGCAGCTGAACTTGCCGAGTTCCTCGGGGTAAGCGCAGCCAACTGATTGACAGCGGCCGCATAGCTATAAAAAGCGCCCGCTTTAGCGAATATCAACCGCCCTTGCATTGACAGAGGGCGGCCTGCCATCTACTGTTGTGCCCTCTGTTATTCACTCATTTTCAGTTCGGGGAAACACCTTGAAATCGGTAAAAATCGGTATCTGCGGTCTGGGCACAGTTGGCTCAGGCACACTCAATCTTCTTCAGCGCAACGCCCAATTAATTAACCCTCGAGCCAACTGCGAAATCGCCGTTACTCAGGTAGGTGCGCGTCGCGACAATCCAAATTGTGACACCTCGGATCTACAGGTCTCGCGGGATATTTTCGATGTCGCCAAAAACCCCGACATTGATATAGTCGTCGAACTGATTGGCGGCACCACCATTGCCCGTGATCTAGTGATGACAGCCCTAGATAACGGCAAGCACGTAGTCACCGCCAACAAGGCATTGATTGCAGAGCATGGTATGGAAATTTTCGCCCACGCCGAGAAGTGTAATCTGATCGTTGCCTATGAAGCCGCAGTAGCCGGTGGCATTCCCATCATTAAGGGTTTGCGTGAAGGCCTGGCGGGCAACCGTATCAACTGGATGGCTGGCATTATTAACGGCACCACTAACTTTATTCTCTCTGAGATGGACAGCAAAGGGCGTGAGTTCGCCGACGTACTCAGCGAAGCTCAGGAAAAGGGCTACGCCGAAGCCGATCCCACCTTTGATGTGGAAGGCATAGATGCCGCCCACAAGCTTGTTATTATGGCGTCATTGGCCTTCGCTATCCCCCTCGACAGCAGCAAGGTGTTCACCGACGGTATCACCAAGCTAGATCCTCAGGACGTGGCCAACGCCCGAGAGTTGGGCTATGTGGTCAAGCATCTGGGTATAGCTCGTCAGACCGACAGTGGTGTTGAGCTGCGCGTCCACCCAACCCTAGTGCCGAAAAACTGCCTGATTGCCGGTGTCGATGATGTGCTTAACGCCGTGATGGTCAATGCGGACGCAGTTGGCACTACCTTGTTTTATGGTCCGGGCGCTGGAGCTGCTCCCACTGCCTCATCAGTAGTAGCGGACATTATTGATGTAGCGCGAGCGATGAACAACGAACCGCAGAGCTGGGTACCAGCTCTTGGTGTGCCCACCAGTGCGGTCACAGCGCGCGATATTTTAGACATTCAAGAGATTGAAACCAGCTTCTATATGCGCTTCTCAGCTCTAGACCAGGCCGGTGTGTTGTCTACGGTAACTGCTATTATGGCCGGCGCAGGTATCAGTATTGAAGCGATTAGTCAGAAAGAACAGCCCGCCACTGAAGAGTACGTGGACGTGATTATCCTGACCAATGTCACCCATGAGAAATCCTTGGATGCAGCGGTTGAGCAGATTGAACAACTTGAAACAGTACGCGGACAGGTAAGCTTTATTCGCGTCGAACATTTGGACCAGTAAAATGAAATATATCAGCACCAGAGGCGGCGGCGAGCCAAAGAGTTTTGAAGAGGTTGTACTGACCGGTCTAGCGCCAGATGGTGGACTCTATGTCCCCCAGGAATTGCCTAAGTTTAGTCAGAAAGAGATCGCCTCTTGGGCAGGTCTCTCTTATCAGGATCTGGCGCTAAAGATTATTACGCCCTTTGTGGACGGTGCCATTCCTCATGCTGATCTCAAAGAATTGATTGATAAATCTTATTCCACGTTCCGCCACGGCGGTATTGCACCGCTGGTTCAGACCGGACACAACGAATGGATTATGGAGCTGTTTCACGGCCCCACATTAGCGTTTAAAGATTTTGCCCTGCAGTTCTTGGGTAACCTGCTCGACTATATTCTCGCCAAGCGCAATCAGAAAGTCGTGATTATGGGAGCCACCTCCGGTGACACGGGCTCTGCTGCTATTGAAGGCTGCCGTCGCTGCGAGAATATCGATATCTTTATATTGCACCCACACAACCGCGTATCAGAAGTTCAGCGTCGCCAGATGACCACTGTCGCTGCAGACAATGTGCACAATATTGCCATGCACGGCAATTTTGATGACTGCCAGAATATGGTTAAAGCGAGCTTTAGCGATCAATCATTTTTACCCGAAGGCCGACAATTAGCGGCGGTTAACTCGATTAACTGGGCCCGTATTATGGCTCAGATCGTCTACTATTTTTGGGCGTCTCTGTCTCTTGGTGGCCCCCAGCGCAAGGTCTCCTTCTCAGTTCCCACGGGCAACTTTGGTGATATTTTTGCTGGATATTTGGCGCACAAAATGGGCTTGCCTATCGAGCAGTTAGTGATTGCCACCAACCAAAACGATATTTTGCATCGCTGTATTAGTGAGAATGACCACAGCACTCGTCCTCTTGAGCAGAGCCTAGCGCCGAGTATGGACATCATGATCTCAAGCAACTTCGAGCGCCTGCTGTTTGATCTCTATGATAACGATGGTGCTGCCATAGCAGAGTTAATGAAAGACGCCAAAGCCGGCAATATGCAGCTCAGCGACTCTGCCTTGGTTAAGGCTCGTGAGCTATTTTCCAGCCATCGCTGTGACAATGACGGCATGTTGGACATGATTCGCGATGTGTTAAAAGAGAGTGATTACCTGATGGATCCGCACACGGCCATTGGTCTTGATGCGGCCCGTCACTGTCGAGCTAACAACGAAACACCGATGGTGACACTAGCCACTGCTCACCCGGCTAAATTTCCGGATGCGGTGCGTGAGGCGGGTTATGCCACTGATCCCGAGTTGCCTACCCATATGGCGGATCTGTTTGAGAAGGAAGAGCACTACACAGTGCTGGATAATGATCAGGATGCAGTGCAGGCGTTTATTGCGGGGAATATTACGCCCTAGTAGATGTTGCTCGTCGCTGCACACTTTGCCGTCCCGGCAGAGCGCAGCGACGAGGGATCCCCAGCCAATACCCACCATCCACAAACTCCCTCCCCACATCCCCAAGCACTTCGGTTACTATAAAGACGCACTAAATACCGGAGAGTAAAAGATGCCCGTTGAAGTCCAAACTCATTATCGCGCCTGTAACCTTTGCGAAGCCATCTGTGGCCTTGAGATTAAAACTCAAGGTGATCAGGTGCTGTCCATTAAAGGTGATAAGAATGACCCTTTGAGTAGAGGTTATATCTGCCCCAAGGGCACGGCGATGCAAGACATCTACACCGATCCCGATCGTCTGCGACTGCCGGTTAAGAAGCAGGGTGATAACTGGGTTGAAATCAGCTGGGAAGAAGCCTTTGGTACTGTCGCTGAAAAGTTGACGGCGATACAAGAGCAGCATGGCCAAGATGCTGTGGCCTTTTATGCGGGCAACCCCAATGTACACAATTATGGCAGCATGACCCACGCCAGTGTGTTGCGCAAAGCGGTGCAAACCAAGACCCATTTTTCTGCCACAAGTCTCGACCAGCTGCCCCATCATTTAACCTCTTTAAGTCTGTTTGGCCATCAGTCATTGATTCCTGTGCCAGATATCGACCACACCAATTACATGTTGATTATTGGCGGCAATCCGCTGGCGTCCAACGGCAGCATTATGACTGTGCCGGATGTGCCCAAGCGCCTAAAGGCGATTCAGCAGCGCGGTGGGCGCTTTGTGGTGATAGACCCGCGCCGCACGGAAACTGCTGAGATCGCTGACCAGCATCTATTTATTCGCCCGGGCACTGATGCCTTTTTATTAATGGCCATGTTGAATACATTGTTTGCTGAGAATCTGGTCCACACCGGGCATCTCACCGACTTGCTGGTTGGAATCGATGAGGTACGCAGTGCCTGTGAGTCGTTTACGCCTGAGTTGGCGGAACAGCGAACAGGTGTTGCCGCCGAGCAGATTCGTCAGCTAGCTCGCGATATGGCCAACACAGAAGGCGCTGTTTGCTATGGCCGCATGGGCGTGTCGGTGCAGGTCTATGGCACGTTGTGTCAGTGGGCTATTCATATGATTAATATTCTGACCCATTCTTTGGACGTGCGCGGTGGCATGATGGCCTCGTCGCCGGCCTTTGGTTTTGTTAAGCCTGGAGAATCTGGGGCAGGGCACTTTGCTGCCTTCCATAGTCGTGTCAGTGGGCTGCCGGAGTTTGCTGGGGAGTTGCCTGCTACTGTAATGGCTGAGGAGATGCTTGCTGAGGGTGAGGGTCAGATTCGCGGGTTAGTGTCTATTGCCGGCAACCCAGTGTTGTCTGCACCCAATGGTCAGCAGATTGATCGGGCTCTCGCGGGTTTAGACTTTATGGTCAGCCTAGATTTTTATATCAATGAAACGACTCGGCATGCAGATATTATTTTGCCGCCCACCAGCGCCTTGGAGCATGATCATTACGATATCGCCTTCCATCGTTTGGCGGTTCACAACACGGCGCGCTTCAATGAGCCCGTATTTGAGCCCGCAGCTGGCACATTGCACGACTGGGAAATCTTTAATGGCTTGGGGCAGGCGATTGCCGCCCGAAAAGGCACAGAGGTTAAGTCACTGCCATCTCCGGATAAATTGGTTGATATGGGCATTCAGAGGGGTCCTTACAGTGCTGCCGCTGGTCATGAGCTAGAACTGACTCTGGATAAAATTAAGCAGCATCCCCATGGTTTGGATATTGGTCCATTAGCCCCCAGCTTGCCTGAGCGTCTGTGCACCAGTGACGGCAAAATAACATTGCTGTCAGACTATATAAGCAAAGACCTGGAGCGCCTTGGTGCTGATGAGGCATTAACCGAGGCGGATGAATTGCTGCTTATTGGTCGTCGCCATATCCGCAGCAATAATTCTTGGATGCATAACTCGCATCGCTTAGTGAAGGGCAAGCCGCGCTGGCAGTTGCTGATGCACCCTGATGATTTAGCTGCGCGCAACTTGGCGCATGAATCACAGGTGCGCATCGAGTCTCGGGTTGGCTCGGTGGAAACTCAGGTTTTGGCTAGTGATGAAGTAATGCCCGGTGTGGCTAGTCTGCCCCATGGTTGGGGACATAAACGGGCTGGCGTGAGCATGACCATCGCTGGGGCCCAGGGTGGGGTCAGCTGTAATGATCTCACCGACGATAAGCTAATCGACCAGGTTAGCGGTAATGCGGCTTTAAATGGCGTGCCGGTTCGAATTTTCGGAGTTCAGTAGTGACCAATCAAATTAGAGTCTTTAAAGACGCTACCGCCATTATTACCGGCGGCGCTTCTGGTATCGGTCGCACTATGGCGCTGGAGTTGGTCAGTCGTGGCTGTACTGTCGTCTTGGCTGATCGTCAGATAGAACTGGCTGAAGAGTTGGCCGCGAGTATTGTTGCCAGTGGCGGCAATGCTTGGGCTCGAGAGCTCGATGTCTGTGACTATTTAGCCTATCAGGCACTGGTGGATGAAACTGTGGCCAAGACTGGCCGCCTCGACTACCTGTTTAATAATGCCGGTGTTGCGGTTGGTGGTATGACCCATGAGTTGGAGGTCAGCGATTGGGATATGAGTCTTGACGTGAATATTCGCGGCGTCACCAATGGTGTGCAGGCCTGTTACAAGCTGATGGTTGAGCAGGGTTTTGGCCATATAGTGAATACGGCCTCTATGGCGGGTCTGATTCCATCAACCAACGCCGTGCCCTACAGCACCAGTAAATTCGCCGTGGTTGGACTGTCTCAGGCACTGCGTATTGAAGCGGAATATCGCGGTGTGCGTGTGACTGCACTCTGCCCAGGTGCCATTCAAACGCCGATTTTGACCGGTGGCGAATTCGGAAGGCTGGGTTCAGGAATCACTAAACAACAGATCACTAAATTTTGGTCCGCCTTTAAGCCGATGCCTGCAGATGAGTTTGCCCGCGAAGCAATCGATAAAGTCGCAAAGAATCCGGCATTGATCATTGTGCCGGGCAACTGGGCTCGGGCTTACCTAACATTCCGTTTGCTGCCACGTCTCTGGTACCGCTGGTCGAAAAAAGGCATGGCAAGATCCATGCATATTTTTAAGCAAAAGTAGCACTCCTAATACTGAGATTCTGGGTCAAAGTCATCGGCCTAGAGTCTCACCGTTAACCCTCTGAAACAATTTAAGTTGACAGTGGAATCTGTCGCTCTATCATTGGCCGATCTGACTGACAATAATGGAGTTTTGGCAATGGCAGCCTCGCAGGACGACACAATCCGTAATAATTGGCAGCGCGAAGACGTTTTGGCGCTTTTTAATCAGCCGTTTAATGATCTGTTGTTTGATGCTCAGGTGATGCATCGTCGCCATTTCAATCCCAACCAGGTGCAGTTGAGTACTCTGCTGTCGATAAAAACCGGCGCCTGTCCTGAAGATTGTAAGTACTGCCCTCAGAGTGCTCGCTATGACACCGGTCTGGAAAAAGAAAAGCTGCTAGAAATTGAGGCGGTGATCGAGGCGGCGAAAGCGGCCAAGGCCAGTGGTTCCAGCCGTTTTTGTATGGGTGCCGCTTGGCGCTCTCCCCACGATCGCGATATTCCAAAAGTTGCCCATATGATTCGTGAAGTGAAGGCCCTGGGCCTGGAAACCTGCATGACACTGGGTATGCTTAGCGAAGAGCAGTCGGAGAAGTTGGCCAGTGCCGGGCTCGATTACTACAACCACAATCTCGATACCTCGAAAGAGTTCTACGGTGAGGTGATCACCACCAGAACCTACCAAGACCGTCTCAATACTCTGTCCAATGTGCGCAACTCTGGTATGAAAGTCTGTGCTGGCGGCATTGTCGGTATGGGTGAGAAGCAGCAGGATCGTGCTGGTTTGTTGATGGAATTGGCGAACTTGCCGCGACATCCGGAGTCTGTGCCGATCAATATGTTGGTCAAGGTGGCTGGTACACCCATGGCCGATCAGGCAGATCTGGATCCCTTTGAATTTATTCGCACCATTGCTGTAGCCCGTTTGATGATGCCAAAGTCCTACGTGCGGCTCTCCGCAGGCCGCGAAGATATGAACGAGCAGATGCAGGCCATGGCCTTTATGGCGGGGGCTAATTCGATTTTCTATTGCGAGAAATTGCTCACTACGCCGAATCCTAAAGCGAATACGGATATGCAGCTTTTTGAGCGCCTGGGTATTTCCCCTGAGCCCTTTCATGTCGATAAAAGCAACGACGAGCAGGAGGCCGAATTACATCAAGCCCTCGCGGAGGTTAAGACTGACTCACAGTTTTATCCTGCTGGTTAGCCGCCTCAATGAACTCTATGGACGCCACACTTCAGGCGCAGTTATGTCTGCGTCGTGAAGAGCATCTCTATCGGACGCGTCTCAATGTCGCCTCCGGCTGTTCATCGACCCTGTCGGTTGAGGGTCGTTCGTTAATCAATTTTTGCAGCAATGATTATCTCGGTCTTGCTAGCCATCCCGATATTGTTCAGGCTCTCAAACAGGCGGCGGATATTTTTGGCACTGGCAGTGGTGCATCCCATCTGGTCAGTGGCCATTCGGTGGTTCACCAACAGCTTGAAGAACAGCTGGCTGAGTTCACCGGTCGTCCTCGGGCGCTATTATTTTCTACTGGTTATATGGCCAATATTGGGGCGATTAACGCCTTGATTGGACGCCGTGATCTGGTGCTTCAAGACCAACTCAATCATGCTTCGCTGCTCGATGGCGGGCGTCTTTCTCAGGCAGATTTTAAACGCTACAAACATGTGGATATGACCAGCCTGGAACAGCGTCTGGAACAGTCAAGTGCGGAGCGCAAGCTAATTGTCAGCGACGGTGTCTTCAGTATGGATGGCAATCTGGCGCCGTTGCGCGAGATCAGCAGCTTGGCGAAAAAGCACAGTGCCTGGCTGATGGTCGATGATGCCCACGGTGTTGGTGTGCTCGGTGAGCAGGGTGGTGGCTTGGTTGAAGAGCTCAATATGTCTGTCGAACAGGTGCCGATTTTGGTCGGCACTCTGGGTAAAAGCTTTGGTACTTTTGGTGCTTTTGTCGCCGGTAGCGAAGCGCTGATCGAAACCTTGATTCAATTCTCACGCAGTTATATTTACACCACGGCACTGCCGCCGGCGATTGCTGCGGCAACCCTTGCTAGCTTAAAAATTGTTCGTGAAGAGACATGGCGTCGCGATAAGTTGGCGCAGTTAGTGATGCGTTTTCGAGGTGGCGCTGAGCAGATCGGTCTACAGTTGGCGGAATCCAATACTCCGATACAGCCAGTCTTAATTAACAACGATGAAAAGGTAATGCAGGTGGGGCAGGCGTTGCGCGCTGCGGGCTTTTTGGTCGGTGCCATTCGTCCGCCCACTGTACCTGTGGGTAGCGGCCGGTTGCGGATTACTTTTTCTGCGGACCACAGTGAAGAGCAGGTGGACAAATTAGTCGCCGCGCTGGACAGCCTCAATCTTGCGGCTACTGTCTGATGAATGCCTTTGTTACATCGCCTGCGAGGTGTTCTGAGGATCGCGCTTTGACCCACTATCCCTGTGATGGTGTGCGACTCTATGCGCAGCCGCTGGTATTGGTCCACGGTTGGGGGATGGACAGTCAGATCTGGGCTGACCTGCCACAGCAATTGCGTCAGTTTGCCGATGTGATGACCTTGGACCTACCTGGCTTTGCCCAGTCCCCAGCGTTGGAACATTATTCCGAGGCTGCTCTGCATCAGTGGATGGCGGCGTTGTTGCCGGAGCGCTGTTATCTGATAGGTCTGTCTCTTGGCGGTATGCTCTGTAGTGGTTTTGCTGCGCGCTATCCTCAGTCTGTGGCAGGCTTAATTACGCTTTCCAGCAATATTCAGTTTGTTGCTTCCGAGGCCAATTCAGCGGCCTTGGATAGTCAGCAGTATCTCGGATTTCTTGAGGCCTACAATGACGATCCAAAGAGCTGCCTAAAACGCTTTGCCGGTCTGCAGGCTCAGGGCGATCAGCAGCAGCGACAGTTGATACGACAGTTGCGCGGCATGCAGGTTGCGCTCGACAGTGACAGCGGTGCTCAGTTGCTACAACTGCTTGGGGAGATTGATAACCAGCTTTCGCTAAGTCAAATAGGTTGTCCGACACTGGCTATTTTGGGGCAGAGCGATGCCTTGGTGCCAAGTGTTAGCGCGGACAAGATTGTCGGACTCAACAGTAAAATAGAGATCGCTCTGATTAAAGGTGCAGGCCATCTGCCTCATCTCACTCAGCCAGAAATTGTTCTTGAGCATATCAAATGCTTTCTCGCTTATCATCTCTATGCACTGGATAAAGCTAAAGTGGCAGACTCCTTTGGTCGTGCGGCGCATAAATATGATCGTGCGGCGCTGTTACAGCATCAGGTGGGCAAAGAGATGATCGCTGGATTAACGGCAAACCCTGAGCTTAAAAAATTGATCGATCTCGGCTGCGGTACCGGTTACCACTGTGGCCATTTGCAGGCCCAATTTCCCAGTGCTCAAGTGACTGGTGTGGATCTCTCTCCAGCAATGCTCGCCTACGCAGCCAGGCGGCACCCAGAGGGTCACTGGCTCTGTGGTGATGCCGAGCACCTGCCCTTAGAAGACCATTCTCAAGACCTTATATTTTCTAATTTCGCGCTACAGTGGTGCAGTGATTTAGCACGCCTCTGTAGTGAACTTTTGCGTGTACTCAAGCCCGCTGGGCAACTCTGTTTTGCCGTCCCCGGACCCCAGACCTTGTTTGAGTTGCGCGGCGCCTGGCAGCAGGTGGATGCGGAGATTCACGTAAATCGTTTTTACAGTCGCGCCGATTGGCAGGTTGCTCTTGAGCAGGCGGGTTTTAGTCAGATTGAATTAGACAGCAAGAATCAGGTTCAGCGGCACAGTTCGGTGCGCGAACTATTGATGGAATTAAAAAATGTCGGCGCGCACAATAACAATGCTGGCAAGCAGAATACCCTGACCGGCAAGCAGCATTTACAGGCGCTCTATGCTGCCTACGAAGATTATAGGCAGGGCGACGGGACTATTCCGGCGACCTGGGAAATTATCCGCGTTCGCGCGATTGCATAGATTATATCTATAGCCTAACAGCAGGGTAGATTAAGACGCATGGCAAAACAGTGGTTATTTATTACCGGTACAGATACTGATGTGGGCAAAACGGTAGTCGCCTGTGGTTTGTTGGCTGCGGCCAATCAGCAGGGTTTGCGCACTGCGGCTATTAAGCCAGTAGCCGCAGGTTGCGACGTCACCGAGCAGGGCATGACTAATACTGATGCACTGCAACTACAGGCTGCCGCCAGTCACCAGCTGTCTTATCAGCAGATCAACCCCGTCGCACTGGAGCCTGCCATCGCACCGCATATAGCTGCGGCCGAGGCCGGAGTGCGAATGTCAGCCTCCCGTTTGGTGGGTTATTGCCGTGGTGTTTCCCTGTTGCCGGTGGATATGGTGGTCATCGAAGGGGCTGGCGGTTGGCGAGTGCCGATTAATTCTCGAGAAACTCTTGCCGATGTGGCCCGTGAGTTGGAATGCGCCGTAATAGTAGTAGTCGGCATGCGCCTCGGTTGTCTCAATCATGCGCTGCTGACCATGGAAGCGATCCGCCGCGACGGATTGCAGGTTGCCGGTTGGGTGGCAAATATTCTCGATTCAGAGATGCCGCGCTTGCAGGAAAATATTGATACACTGAAGCAATGCATTAACGAGCCCTGTTTGGGCACTGTGCCCAGGTTAGATGATCTTTCAGCAGAGCAGGTGGCGAAATTTCTCACTGTTCCTGGGTGCTAGAATAGAATGAAAATAGCTTATAGAGAGCAGAAAAATGTCTGAAGAAAATAAATTATCCGCGGAAGATTTAGAGCGCGTCCGCTCAGTGACTAACAGCGGTTATAACAGTACAGAGCGTCAGCCATTCCGCCCCTTGCGACTTCTTGCAGTGCTCTGGGTTGTGGTTTCGGTACTCGGTGGCATCAGTTGGTTGATTGGTAAAAACACTGGTTTTCTCTAAGTAAAAGGAAACGTTAAACATTTTGTGTTTGGCGACTTTCGTCGAACCTCACAAGCTGTTTCAGGGGAATCAATGCTATGTTGATTGAAGCACGTACTTTTGATGCCCTCGGCAGCAACTTTGATGAGCAACTCGATCCGCTGCTAAAGCGAATCTATCTAGCCCGCGGTGTTACTCAACAAGCGGCCCTGCAGCGTCAACTTACCTGTTTGCCTTCTCCCTCTACCATGCTCGGTATCAGCCCTGGCGTGGCCATTTTGGTGGAGGCACTGATCGAGCAAAAGCGCGTCTTAATTGTCGGCGACTTCGATGCCGACGGTGCTACCAGTTCCGCTCTGATGGTCTTGGCTCTCACTGCCATGGGCTATCAACATGTCGATTTTTTGGTCCCCAACCGTTTTGACTATGGCTACGGCCTGACCCCAGAAATTGTCGACTTGGCTTCAGAGCGCGAGCCTCAACTATTGATTACCGTGGACAATGGCATCTCCAGTATTGAGGGCGTTGATAAGGCTAATAGTCTCGGTATGCAGGTTATAGTTACCGACCACCACCTACCCGGCGCTAGCTTGCCCGATGCTGCTGCAATTGTTAATCCCAATCAGCCCGGCTGTACCTTTGTCAGCAAAAATCTTGCCGGTGTCGGCGTCGCGTTCTATTTGCTCAGTGCTCTGAGAGGCCAACTGCGAACCAACAATTGGTTCGTCGAAAATAATATTCCTGAACCCAATATGGCCACCTGGCTCGACCTAGTGGCATTGGGAACCGTTGCCGATGTAGTGCCGCTGGATCAAATTAATCGCGCACTGGTGCATCAGGGTTTGATGCGTATTCGCGCGGGGCACTGTAGGCCGGGAATTAAAGCGCTGCTCACTATCGCCGGGAAAAATCCCCAGCGCCTAGTAGCCACTGACTTAGGTTTTGCACTGGGTCCGCGCTTAAATGCCGCTGGCCGTCTCGATGATATTTCACTGGGTATTCAATGTCTGCTGACCGGCGATCCCCAATTGGCCATGGATACCGCCCGCGAGCTGGATGAACTCAATCAAGATCGCAAGGTGATTGAGCAGGATATGCAGCGGGAAGCGCGAAAGATTGTCGAACAGATCCCTCTGTCATTAGACGGCGAAGTACCATCGGCTCTCTGCTTGTTTCAGCCAGAGTGGCATCAGGGTGTGGTGGGTTTGCTCGCCTCCAGAATAAAAGAAAAATATCACCGCCCGGTAATTGCCTTTGCCCGCGGTGACAACGGTCAGCTCAAAGGGTCCTCCCGCTCGATTCCCGGCCTGCATATTCGCGATGCGCTGGATGCAGTGGCGACGCAAAACCCTGGTCTCATTAGTAAGTTTGGTGGCCATGCTATGGCGGCAGGGCTCAGTCTTGATGAAGATAAATTGCCAGCCTTTAAAGATGCTTTCCAGCGCCAGGTTGCGCAACTTTTAAGTGCCGATGATCTGCAGGCGAAAATCGCCACCGATGGCGAACTGATTCAGCAGCAGCTATCTATGCAGACTGCTGAGCTACTTCGGGACAATGGCCCCTGGGGTCAGCTTTTCCCCGAACCCTGTTTTGAGGGTGATTTTGAAGTCCTCCAGCAGCGCATTGTTGGCGAGAAACATCTAAAGTTGGTGTTGGCACCAGTGAGCGAAAGCGGTCAAAAGCAACCTTATGCAGGTATAGACGCAATTTGGTTTAATGCCGATACTGCTCTCTGGCCGAGCAGCCATCATCGCCTTGTGCGCTGTGTTTATCGCTTGGATATCAATGAATATCGCGGCCAGCAATCGCTGCAATTAATGATTCAGTTTCTAGAGCCTTTAGCTGATAAATAGCCCATAGCTGGTAAATAGCCCTCAGCTGGTAAATAGCCCTTAGCTGGTAAATAGCCTTTAGCCTACTCAGAGCGATTAGAGCAAGAATAATAAAACCGCTTTAAAAAGGATTCACCTTGACCATTAAAACCGATCTGCGCGCAGATCTTATACTGCTATTAACCGCTTTTATCTGGGGCCTCGCCTTCGTCTTTCAGCGTTCGGGAATGGACCATATTGGTCCGATTAGCTTCACCTTTGGACGCTTTTTTATCGGCGCTGTCGCCATCCTGCCCCTCTGGTATTGGATGGAAAAACCGAAACAGGTTTTTGCCTTTAACAGGGTTAACAAGCAGGCCGCGCTGCTCGGACTGGTATTAACCGCCGGTATGCTTCTGCAACAGTGGGGTATGGTGTACACCACTGCCGGTCGCGCTGGCTTCTTGACCGGTGTCTATATTGTCTTTGTGCCCTTAATTGGTCTGTTTTTCCGCAATAAAACCGAGTGGCCCACTTGGATTGGTATGGTAATGGCGCTTGGCGGCCTCTATTTTATGGCGCAGATCGACAGCGATGAAATTTTTATCGGCGACATATTGGTACTCGGCAGTTCCTTGCTATTCGCGCTACATATTATCTTTACCGGGATTATTGCCAATAACACCTCGCCGTTCCGTTTAATCTTTGTACAGTTTTCTGTGGCCTCACTGATTACCGCTATCTTGGTGCCCATATTTGAAGGCTGGAACTGGCAGGGAATTTTAGATGCTGGTGTCGCCCTATTGTATGTGGGTGTTCTGTCATCGGCAGTGGGCTTTACCCTGCAAGTTGTGGGGCAGCGCACGGCGCCTTCCTCTCACACTGCGATTATCCTTAGCTTTGAAGCAGTGTTTGCTGCGTTTTGTGGCTGGTGGATATTAGATGAAATACTCACCCGTCCGGAATTGATTGGCTGTGGTTTAATTCTAGCTGGAGGCTTGGTGTCACAGTTAAAGTCATTGTTAACCGCGACGCCGGGCGAGCCGATTCAGCATCCCCACGGGACGAATTAAGTCACTAGGTAGCCGGCTGATGGCACTTAGTGTAATGATCCGTTGTCATAGTTTGCGGAGTATATTTTTTAACAGGGAGCAGTAGAGGACAATTATGAATAGACGTAAATGGTTACAGCAATTATCACTCGGTCTGATCGGCCTTGTCGGTGCCGCAAAACTTTGGGCTTTTGAAAAATTGGAACTCTCCAAAGATCAGTGGCGCGAGCGTTTAACACCATCCCAGTACCATATTTTGCGCGATGGAGGCACAGAGCCATCTGGCAGCAGTAGGCTGAATGAGGAGCATCGGGAGGGGCACTATCACTGTGCCGGTTGTGATCTTGCGCTGTTTAGCTCTGCAACAAAGTATGACAGCGGCACTGGCTGGCCCTCATTCTTTGGTCCTATAGATGGCCGTTTAGAGACCAAGATGGACTTTAAATTGGTTTGGCCGCGCACTGAATACCATTGCGCTCGCTGCGGTGGTCATCAGGGCCACGTCTTTGATGATGGTCCCAAGCCTACTGGGCAGCGCTGGTGTAATAACGGCCTGGCGCTCACTTTTGTGCCCCAGGCATAAGAGATTTATTCCATTAAGGGCGCTATATAACCCTTAACTACGTCTTTGATAATCGGCTGCGCCAGCGCTGTGGGGTGCAGCCCATCTTCCTGAATCATACCCTCGGTGACGCTCAATTCCTCAAGCTGAAAGGGGATCAGCAGTACCTTTTCCGATTCTGATAACTGCGGATAGACCGCGGCAAAGGCATCGGAATAGCGGCGGCCATAGTTGGGTGGCAGGCGCATACCGAACAGCACCGGCTCAGCGCCAGCGTCCCGGACTAGCTCAATCATTGCCTGTAAATTACTCTTCATTAAAGCCAGTGGTTGGCCGCGCAGACCATCATTGCCGCCTAACTCTAACAGCACAACGTCAGGGTTAAATTCTTGCAAAAGCCGCGGTAGTCGGTTGAGGCCGCCTCCGGTCGTATCGCCGCTGATACTGCCATTGATAATGCGGTGGTCGTCTCCTAAATCACTCTCCAATAGGGCGACCCAACCGCTCTCTTGATTGATTCCATAACCTGCGCTCAAGCTATCTCCCAAGATCAGCAGTGTTGATCCATAAGTGTTGGCACCCAGTAAGATAAACAGGCACCATAGGCTATTGATGAAGGGTCGAGTTATCATGGTTTGAATAGCAGCAGGGCGCATAAAAATTCTCAGTACTCTTTTTTTAAAATGGTTAAATTCCTAACCTGGTAATTTCTAAATCAGTTAACGGAGTGCCCAGTGTAGGCACTTTTCGAGCCAATGGATATTTCAAATGATTGAAGTCAACAATATCAGCAAGCAGGTAATGACGACAGAAGGTACGCTCAGCATTTTGGACGGGATCAATCTGTCCTTGGCCGCCGGGGAAAGTCTGGCTATTGTCGGGCCATCTGGCTCCGGTAAATCGACATTGTTGGGCATTTTGGCCGGTCTGGATCTGCCGAGCTCGGGGTCAGTTAGTTTAAATGGTCAGGATATCACCGCCATGGACGAAGAGGGCCGCGCCGCTGTTCGGGCCAAGACCGTGGGTTTTGTCTTTCAATCATTTCACCTGTTGCCGAGTTTGACTGCGTTGGAAAATGTGGCACTACCCTTGGAGTTGCAGGGGGACACGGAGGCACTCAAAACCGCTGCCTATTATCTGCAGCGAGTTGGCTTGGATCAACGAACTACACATTACCCCCGTCAGCTTTCCGGTGGTGAGCAGCAGCGCGTGGCTGTGGCCCGAGCCTTTGCCTGCAGACCGGTTGTTCTGTTTGCCGATGAACCTACGGGCAACCTGGATACAGGCACCGGCGAGAAGATTAATGATCTGCTGTTTGATCTAAACAAAGAAGAGGGTACTACTCTAGTACTGGTGACCCACGAGCACAACTTGGCTGAGCGCTGTGGTCAGCGGCTAGTGATCTCTGCGGGTCGGCAAGTTCCTCCCGCTATCGACGCTGCTAAGGTTACGACAGGCAGCGCCGCCTGATGCAAGCATTGAGAATGTTACTGCGCACTTGGCGCGGCGGTCAGCTGAATCTAATTATCTGGTCCCTAGTACTGGCTGTTGCTGTGGTCACCTCGGTGTCTCTTTTGGCGGAACGTATCGAGCGGGCGTTGACCGCTCAATCTAGCAGTTTCCTC
The DNA here is from genome assembly GCA_000511875.1 of Gammaproteobacteria bacterium MOLA455. Taxonomy (GTDB): domain Bacteria; phylum Pseudomonadota; class Gammaproteobacteria; order Pseudomonadales; family Porticoccaceae; genus HTCC2207. Next base: position 949,008 of record AZIN01000001.1, on the reverse strand, counting down.
GCTGCTGATCTAGTTGTTAGAAGTAGTAAGCCAATTGATCCTCAGTGGATTACAAAGGCTCAGCAACTGCAGGTGGAGAGCGCCCAGGTATTAACCTTTGCCTCTATGGTTTATCACCAAGACGATATGCACCTGGCGTCGATTAAAGCGGTGGAGGCTAGCTATCCACTGCGCGGTTCACTGCGCCGCACGACTGTGCCATTTACCACGGATTCAAGCTTAATCGAAGGGATTGACTACGGTCCCGAGCAGGGTGAAGTCTGGGTCGATGCCCGATTGTTACCGCTGCTCAATATTGAGCTCGGCGATGAAATTGAACTGGGTGAAATTCGTTTAACAGCCACACAAATTGTTGTGGAAGAGCCGGATAGCGGGGGTTCCTTTGGAGCCTTTGGGGCCCGGGTATTAATGAATTACAGCGATATAGAGGCCGCTGGGATTATTATTCCCGGCAGTCGTGTCACCTACAGGTTTCTTATGGCTGAGGGTGCCAGTGGCTCAGCCGGCTTTGCCAGTTACACTGACTGGGTGGAAGATCAGCTCGATGTCCATGACCGTTTGATAACCCCAGATGAAGCTCAGGCCAGTATTGCCGACACCATGGATAAGGGTCGACGTTTTCTATTGTTGGCTGGCAGTATAGGTGTGGTCTTGGCTGGTATAGCCCTGGCACTGGCGAGCCATCATTTCGCCGCCGGCCAGACTCGGCAAGTGGCGCTACTGAAAAGCTGGGGTATTGCCGCCACACGCGTGCGCAGTTTGTATTTACAGCAGAGCCTGTGGCTCGGTGTTGGCGGTTCGGCTATAGGTCTGCTGGTGGGTTTTGCTTTCTCTGAGATTCTTATTGCGGTAGTCCGTGAATGGCTGCCAATTTCACTGCCCATGGCCGGCATTCGTCCCTGGATTACCGGTCTGGCGACTGGTCTGCTGTGTTTGGCAGGCTTTACCTTACCTGCAATCTGGCACCTCCCTGCCCAGTCGCCACTGGCGGTGTTGCGCGATGACGTGCAGGTTGAGCCGGTGAGCTCTGTAGCCCGTGGACTGTTTGGCGTTGTGGCCGTCGCTGGATTGCTGTTTTGGTACAGCAATAATATTTACCTGTCGTTGGCGATTTTGGCGGGCTTTGGGCTTACGGCATTGGCCACGGTAGTGCTTGGTCTGCTGATGCTGCGTGTGGCCAAGACCTATGGTCAAAAACTCGGCAGTATCTGGCGTTTGGCCTCGAGTAATCTCTGGCGGCGCAAATCTCAGAGTATTATCCAGATGGTCGGTTTTTCCGGGGCCATTGCTCTGTTGATGATTATGAGCGTGGTGCGTACTTCGCTGATCGATGAGTGGCGCTGGCAGTTGGCGGATGATGCGCCGAATCATTTTTTGTTGAATGTGGCGCCCTATGAGCTCGAGGGAGTGCGGGATTTAGTCACTGAGCAAAACCTTGAGACCGCGGGTTGGTACTCCATGGTGCGCGGGCGCCTGACACAGATTAACGGCGCAGGGATTACCGAGGAACAGCGAGATAAGCATGAGTCTTTCCGTCGCGAACTGAATCTGAGCTGGACCACAGAACTACCAGAGGGCAATAAAGTAACGTCCGGAAAGTGGTGGGATGAGCTGGACCTAGCTGGAGATATTGCGCCGGTTTCTCTTGAAGAGGAATTGGCCGGTGAGTTGGGCTTGGAGATTGGCGATCAGCTGAGTTTTAGCGTTGGCGGGCTTGTTTTTCAGGCCGAGGTGGCCAGCACCCGCAGTTTAAATTGGGACAATATGACCCCCAACTTCTATTTCCTGTTTCCTGAAGGGCTGTTGGAGGACTATCCTCGGACCAATATGACCAGCCTTTATATTCCGCCGCAGCAGAAGCTGTTGGTCAATGATTTGCTGCGCCAATATCCCACGGTGCAGGTGATTGAGCTGGATAAAATTATCGACCGTATTCGCAGCATCGTCTCTCAGGTAACCAGTGGTCTCGAGGTAATGACCCTGCTGATTTTGAGCTGTGGTGTGCTGGTGATGTTTGCCGCGGTGAGTCTGTCTATGTCCGAGCGTCTGCAAGAGAGTGCCATTCTGCGCACACTGGGTAGTTCAAGGCGTTTGATTCTGGGTATTCAGTGGGTCGAGTTTAGCCTGTTGGGATCGATGGCGGGCCTGCTGGCAGCGATTGGTGCCGAGGCGGCGGTGGCAATGCTGCAGCGCTTTATGTTTGATCTGCCCTTTAGCTGGCATCCCTGGCTGTGGCTGGTGGGACCTCTGGCTGGTGGCCTACTAGTCGGTGTGCTCGGTGTGGGCTACAGTCGCAAGGCTGTTACACAGCCGCCACTGCAGGTATTAAACAGCCTTTAGCAAAGGCTTAAAGGCATTTAGTTGGCCCTATTCTGATCTCAGTCCTCTGCGTCCGACAGGTTGGGGTAGGGCAGCTGGATATGGAAGGTGGCGCCTATATTCAGATCTGAGGTCACCGAGATCTTGCCCTGGTGTTGCTCGGCGATAATAAATTGCGCAAATGACAGACGCTCGCCGGCGCTGTGCTGATCTTCATTGTCTGTGGCATGGCTGCTGGCGAAAAAGGGTTCAAACAATAGTTGCTGCTCTTCGGTGCTGATGCCCAACCCATTGTGTTGAATACGCACCCACACCGCGTTGTGAAATTCACTAATCTCAATATTGATCGATGGAGTGTGCTCTGGATCTTCGATCTTGCCGAGGGCATAGCAGGAGTATCTAAACAGACTGAGAAATACCTGCTGCAATTCTGGGACATGACAGCGTAGCTGAGGGAGGTTGTCTGCGTAGTTGTGATTGATCACCACATCTTTAAAGCGCAGGCCTTTAGTTACCGAGAGCACATCTGCAGCCAGCTCGACACTGTGATCCATGATCTCAGTGATATCGGCGAGTTGTTTTTCACCGGCGCCTGCATCGGAAAAGCGGACCAAATTATTCACCACCGAGGCCGCTTGACGGCCGCGAATTAGTGCGTCGTCCAGCAGCTCGTGGATACCGATGGGGTCTATATGTTCTTCCGTGAGATCTCGGCGCACGGTTTGCAGATCTTTGAGTATGGCTTGTAGAGGAATATTAATATCCTGAGCCATAACCGATGCCATTTCACCCATGGATGACATCTTGTCCCGCTGCACCAGCATATTTTCGCTCTGTACGCGCTGGGTGACATCGTCGACCATAATCACCACACCGGTTTCGAGCTGATCGTGAAGCGGGTAGATGGTGATATCGAAGTGGTACTGGCCGCGCTGACTGTATTTTACGGTGAGTGTTTTGTCTTCATCTTGAGCCTGTTTAATCTGCTCTGGGGTGACGGCAATAGCAGGGTAGGTCTGCCATAAGTTTTTGCCCAAGACTTGGTCTGAGACCAGGCTGCTTATCTCTTCGGCCCGGCTATTCCACTGGGTGATTTCACCGTTCTTATTGAGACCGATTAACATCAGCGGCATGGAGCGCAAAATACTGGTGATATAGGATTCGGATAAACGCAGCTTGGTGGTGGTGTCACGGTGTTCAGTAACTTCGGCTTCAAGTGCCTTGTTGCTCTGCTGTAATAGGCTGTTGGCATTGTCTAAGGTGGCGGTGCGCTCTTTAACTCGGTCTTCCAGTTGAGCACGGATTTCTTCGAGATCGCGATTGTAGCGGCGTGCCGCGCGGCGAGTAAAGGCCAGACGAATTGCCGTAATCGATAGCGCGACAATTAAGATCCCGCTGGAGAAGTTCGCCACGTACTGCCAATTGGTGTTGCCATCTTCTAGGCGCAGGAACCAAAACACATCAGCAGTGGCGATCTGGCTGAAGGACAAAACAAACAGAACAAATAGTGCGGCGATATTTTTCAACGGGCTCAACCTATGTAGATCTTACACAACTATCTTCGGAACCCTATTATAGCTATGTAAATCGTCCTGTCAGGTATGATTATGCAAAACATAATCCATGGCGGGTATTTGGTTCTTTCATAGTCAGGCATTCTAAGATCGCTATCTGCTGTCATTATAAGCTTTAGTAAGCAGCTGCAATAAGGTGTTAAAAGCGACCCCAATATAGACTGGCGGTCAATCTAGAGAAACTACTAATCTATTGCTCGAGATTAAAAATTTGCACACTCTATTCAAATTTGAACTATGTTTAATCTAAGTGCCAAGCATGGCTATTACAAGAACTGCACCCAAAGTGGATTCACACAAACTGCGCAAGGAATCGCTGCCCTATGACTACGCCTGACGTTATCAGTATTGCTGTATACGACCTCATTTTAGCTAGCCCAATGACGAAAATAAAAGATGTAGAGCCACATCATGTGCTAAGTGAGATTAAGATGGATTCTCTGGAGAAATTGTCCATGGCCATGGATCTGGAGGAGACCTTTGAGATAGAGATGAGCGATGATGATATTGAAGGTTTTGAGACTGTGTCGGATGTAATCACCTATCTGCAGTTAGCAGTTCAAAGCCTGGAGTTACAGTGAACTGTTTTCACTAATAATTCGTGATTCAACTGACGTTTAGTGCCTCTCAGCGGATGCTATGGGGGCAGCTATATGTAATGTTTGTAAAAAAAAGAGTTATTTTTAGATCAGAGGTAGGGTTTTTGTCCACATTAGAGTCTTATAGGGTAGAACTGATTGAAAAGTAGGCGGTTGTTCTTCTAGCCGATAGTTATCTAGAACTTACTTATCAGGTTTTGCCTTTAGATTTTGATGTTTTTACGGCCCCTGCTGATCTGCGTTACTCCCCCCTTTTATCCGGCAGGGGCTTTTTTATTCTTCACAGTGCTCCTATCTTTATTCCTCTCTTCACTCCTCTCTTCACTCCTCTCTTCACTCCTCTCTTCACTCCTATTTTCACTGTCACTCTTAATCATGCTTTCACTTTCGCTGACCTATCACGTTGCTTGCCCTTCCTGTATTCACTAGGGTAAAAATAAGATAATAAAAAAGCGGCCCTAGGGCCGCTTTTCTTGGCTTACAGCATTCGCTAATAGCATTTTAACCGCATTTAGAGTCGCCACAGTTAAGGCAGGTTAAACAGCCGTCCATCATGATAGCAGCCTTAACACTGCACTTTTTGCACAGCTCAGCGGCGGGTGGAAAATCGTTTGCTTCCGCAGACGCTGCTGAGTTAGATGCTGTCTTCACGCTAGTGGCACCCTCAAACTGAGCGCGTTTTTCGTCCATGATCTTTTGCTGGTGCTCGGGAATCTCAGGCATCTTTAACATGCCGATTTTCTGTAGGTGATCTTCAATCGCCCATCCAATCTCAGCGACTAGTGAGGGCATAAACTTACCGCCGGGCTTAAAATAACCACCCTGTGGATCGAATACAGCCTTTAGCTCTTCAACCAAGAAAGTGCAGTCGCCGCCTTTACGGAATACTGCTGAGATTACACGCGTCAGAGCAACAATCCACTGGAAGTGATCCATGTTTTTGGAGTTGATAAACACTTCAAATGGGCGACGCAATTCGTGGTCAGTGCCCTCGTTCAAGATAATGTCATTAATCGTCAGGTACAGCGCATGATCCGACATTGGGGTCTTTATTTTGTAAGTGCTGCCAGCCAGTGCTTCAGGTCGTGAAACCTTTTCGTGCATCTGAATGATATTGTTTTCAGCAGCTTTGGTTTTGGCCTCTTTAGTCTGCTCTTCGGTGGCTACTGTATAGCCAACGATTTTCTGTGCAATTTTCTTAGTCATTTTGGTCCTCTCTGGAGTCTACGGAATTGGGTTGCTTGATCAGAATTTACCGTAGTAACCTTCTTTCAATGCGTCAAATAGGTTGGCAGCGGTATGTGTTTCACCGTCGTACTCAACTTCTTCATTACCTTTGAACTCAACCTTGGAACCATCTTCCAGAGTGAAGCTGTAGGTAGTGTTTCCGAGATCTTTCTCAGTGACTAGAACACCCTGGAAAGCCTCTGGATTAAAGCGGAAGGTGGTGCAGCCCTTGAGGCCTTTCTCGGCGGCGTAGAGATAGATATCTTTAAAGTCTTCATAGTCGCAATCAGTAGGTACATTGATTGTCTTGGAAATTGAAGAGTCGACCCACTTCTGCGCTGCTGCCTGAATATCCACGTGGGCTCTGGGCATAATGTTCTCAGAGCTCATAAAGTAATCCGGCAGTGCCTCCTCATCGCTGGTGCCATAGGGCATAGCTTTATTGTTGATCAATGTGCGGTAAGCGAGCAGTTCGTAGGAGAAAACATCAACTTTCTCTTTCGACTTCTTGCCTTCACGGATCACGTTGCGCGCGTAGTGGTGAGCAAAGCTTGGCTCGATACCATTACTGACGTTGTTGGCCAGTGACAGGGAGATGGTGCCGGTAGGAGCAATTGATGAGTGGTGACTAAAACGACAGCCCTCTTCAATAATGGATGCGACCAGTTCTGGAGCAACTGTGGCTATGGTCTGCATGTACTTACTGTACTTGCCCAGTAACACTTTCCCCTTGAGGCTATCGCCAACTTTAATACCGTCTGCAGCCAACTCAGGACGCTTAAACAACAGCGCAGCAGTGACTTCAAAGTCGTCTTCCATAATCGGCGCTGGACCTTTTTCACGGGCCAGTTCGAGGCCGGCTTTAAGACCAGCAACAGCCATGTCGCGAGCGATACGATCGGTGAATTGCAGTGAATCTTCATCGCCGTACTTCATTTGCAGCATAGTGATCGCGGAACCCAGCCCCAGGAAGCCCATACCGTGGCGGCGCTTGTACTCGATCTCTTTGCGCTGGTTTTCTAAGGGTAGGCCATTGATCTCAACAACGTTGTCGAGCATACGAGTAAATACAGAGACTACTTCGGCATATTCTTCCCAGTCAAAGTAGGCGTCTGGGGTGAACGGGTTGCGCACAAACTTGGTCAGGTTAACCGAGCCCAGCAGGCAGCTGCCGTAGGGGGGCAGGGGCTGTTCACCACAGGGGTTAGTGGCGCGAATATCTTCACAGAACCAGTTGTTGTTATTTTTGTTCACTTGATCGATCAGAATAAAGCCTGGCTCAGCGTAGTCGTAGGTGGAGGACATAATGGCGTTCCACAGCTTTTGAGCGCGAATAGTTTCATAGATGCGGCAGGCGACTAAGCCAGCTTCGTTGCAGTGATAGTTCTCGGTGGTTGGGAAGGGCTTCCAGACAACGTTGTCGCCATTCAGGTCGAGGCCAGCGTCAATCTCTTTGGCACTGATTGGGAAGGTCAGGTCCCAGTTGCCATCGTTGCGTACGGCTTCAATAAACTCTTCGGTGATCAGCAGCGACAGATTGAACTGGCGCAGACGACCGTCTTCACGCTTGGCGCGGACAAAATCAAACACATCGGGATGGCTGACATCAAACGTCGCCATCTGGGCGCCGCGGCGGCCGCCGGCAGACGACACGGTAAAGCACATTTTGTCGTAGATATCCATAAACGACAGTGGGCCTGAAGTGTAGGCACCGGCACCAGATACATAGGCACCTTTCGGACGCAGTGTAGAGAATTCATAGCCTATGCCACAGCCTGCTTTAAGAGTCAGACCAGCTTCAAGATTGCGCTCGAGAATACCGAGCATAGAATCTGGCACTATGCCGGACACAGTACAGTTAATCGTCGAAGTGGCTGGCTTGTAGGCTTGAGCACCGGCATTAGAGATAATGCGGCCAGCAGGGATCGCACCGTGTTTGAGGGCCCAGACAAATCGCGCCTGCCACTCTTCACGGAGACTTTCGTCTTCAACATCAGACAGCGCTTTAGCAACTCGGGCATAGGTCGCATCGATGTCGGCATCGACAGGATTGTTCTCTTTATCTTTGAGACGGTACTTTTTGTCCCAGATATCCAGAGATGCTTCCTGGAAAGTGATTGCTGGTGTTTTGTTTACGACTTTCACGGCTTTGACTGATTTTAATTTGGTTGCTGTGCTCATGGACTGACCTTTTCTGTTCGTTTTCTGTTTGTCTCATTCGGGGCTAGACTCGGGAGACATACTGTTGCCTAGCGCCAGTTGATTGCGTATTTTTTCGTCCTAGATATTCTTCTCACGATTCTTTTTTTGGTCTTTTTAGGCAGGACTACGTTCCCACGCCGGCAAGCAGTTTATCCTACATGGTGTGTCATGCAACCCTTAATCCACTATATATTGTGTTTAATTCTGCAGCTGTGCATATAGTGTTGGGGTAAGTCATTGAAAAACTTGTGGATAAATCCCTCTGCTCCCCACCCTGCCAGAGGTTGTTGAAATAACTGACCGACCCCAATAAACCGGTCACGTTGCTGTTCCGTACAACTCTTGTAATTGTCGCAAGTCAGGGCCAATAGAGCATGGAGACGTTGTGCCAGTCCGGTGACTTGGCTAAACTAGCGGGCCTGTTAAAAACAGAATTTGATCTAGCCTGTAAGCCGCTGTTTAAATCCTGTAACTGATCTGTCTTTGATCATGTAATTAAAAGTGTAATTCATTCGAACTGCGGTGTGTCGTCAGGGCATCGACCGCTATCTATTGAGGCGTTTCATGGATATTTTTGACTTCTCCGAGGGCCGTGAAGGCTATTATGGAGAGTACGGTGGTGTTTTCCTTCCCGAAATTTTGCAGGCAACTATCGAGGAGCTGCTCGTCTGCTTCCGCGAGTGCAAGGCTGACCCGAAGTTTTGGCAGGACTATGTGGCGTTGCTGCAGAACTACTCCGGACGTCCAACGCCCATAACTCACCTAGAGAACCTTTCTCGCAAACTCGGTGGTGCACAGATCTACGTTAAGCGCGATGATCTCAACCACACCGGGTCTCACAAGATCAACAATGTGATGGGTCAGGGTTTACTCTGTCAGCGTTTGGGTAAATCGAAAGTGATTGCCGAAACCGGTGCTGGCCAACATGGTTTTGCCACGGCGACTATGGCGGCTAAATTTGGTTTCGAGTGCAAAATTTATATGGGTGCGGTGGATGTTGCACGCCAGCGTCCCAATGTATTCTGGATGGAAAATCTGGGCGCTCAAGTAATAGCCGTAGAGGATGGTCAGAAGACGTTAAAAGATGCTGTAAACGAATGTATGCGTGACTGGGTCACCAATATGGCCGATACCCACTATATTTTGGGTACTGCCTGTGGACCTCACCCTTTCCCGGAAATGGTCAGCTGGTTCCAATCGATTATTGGCCTCGAAGCTCGCGAGCAGATGCTCAAGCAGGCCGGGCGCCTACCAGACCGGGTTTATGCCTGTGTCGGTGGTGGTTCCAATGCCATGGGAATCTTTCAGGGTTTTATCGATGACGATGTTGAATTGATCGGTTCTGAGGGCGGTGGTCACGGAGTTGGTTCTTATATGCACTCCTCACGTCTAGCCTACGACGATGCCACAGTGGGTGTTGCTCAGGGTTACAAAACCTATTTCCTGCAGAACGATGAAGGCAATATGAATGAAACCCATTCTGTTGCTGCTGGCCTTGACTATATAGGTGTAAATCCCATTTTTGCTCACCTCCACGATCAGGGCAAGGTGCGTTTTGAGGCGGCCACGGACGTCGAAGTGAAAGAGGCACTCAAGCTGACTATGCGTACCGAGGGCTTGATCCCGGCGCTGGAAAGTACTCACGCTTTTGTCACTGCGATTAAAGAAGCGCCGACCATGGGCAAGGATCAGATTATTCTGATCAACCAGTCCGGTCGTGGGGACAAAGACATATTTACCATTGCCGATGCTCTGGACGACGCCAAGTGGAAGTCCTTTATCGGTGGCAAAGCTGATCAATATCGCGCGGAGAACAACTAATGGGTCTGCAACGTTTTATTGCCGAGCGCAAGCAGAGCAAAGATATTTTGCTGATGGCCCATGTGGTCTGTGGCTACCCCTCCTTTGAGGAGAATCTTCAAGAGTTGGAGATTATGGCTGAGGCTGGTGTAGATCTGGTGGAGCTGCAGTTTCCCTTCTCTGAGCCCAGTGCCGATGGTCCGCTTTTTGTGCTTGCTAATGAGCAGTCGCTAAAATCCGGTACCACGGTTGATCAGTGTTTTGAGTTTATGAAATTGGTCAGCGGACGCTTCCCGTTTAAAGTATTGATGATGGGTTATTACAATACGGCGTTTAAAATGGGCGAAGAGGCCTTTGTAAAGCGGGTTAAAGAATCTGGTGGCGTTGGCTATATCTTGCCTGATCTGCCCATTGAAGAGTCACCTAAGTTGCACCGGCTCTCGGAAGAAGCCGGCATTGAACCGATTATTTTGATGACCCCGACAACTAGCGATAGACGCTTGGCGAAGCTCGGCGAGGCCAGTCGCGGATTGGTCTATGTGGTTGCCCGAAAAGGTGTCACTGGTTCGAAAACCCAAATGGGTGATGATGTACTGGCGCTGATTGAACGCTGCCGTGGGCACACTGATGTTCCCCTGGGTGTGGGTTTTGGTATCAGCAGTAAAGCCGATATAGATGTACTGCGTGGCCATGCCGATGTCGCGATCGTTGGCACGGCTGCACTTAAAATTTGGCAAGAGGGCGGTGCACCTGCGCTGCGCAAGTTCTTTACTGAGTTGATGGCCTGATCTAGATAGAGGATGTTAATTAAACGCGTCCTGAGTGACTGAGAATCGCCAGTCATTGATCAATTGATTCTCCACCTCTTCAAGGGGTGGGTAATCCCCCCAAGTGACTCTCTTGATACAAACCAAATGCGCTCCCAGGGATGAACTGATGGGCCCGTACCAGCAGGGAAGAGATGTGCTTTCTATTCTGCTCTTTACAGAACTCTCTATAGAGCTCTCTAAAGGAGCCTGCTCGATCTCCATCAAACTGTCGACAAAGCGCTGCCCGTAGATATTTCCAAGCTCAATAGTTGATATGGCAGAGTGCTGATCCCTAAGGTCTGCCACTGGTGGTTGCTCTGTATCCAGTTCTTGCTCTGCTCTCTCGAAAACACGACCGCCGTGTTTGGCTGTGGTGAAGCTAATCACCTCAAGCCAAAATATGGATGGGTTGCGATAGCGCTGTTTATTAAGCTTGTAAAATACCGCCAGCGCATTGGCGCTGGGCAACTGCTGAGTGGTGACATTCTTGGTTAATCCGGCCAATTTTTTGTCCATAGCCAATGTATCAGTGGTGCTATGAATCTCAGCGCCTATACCAGGGGGGGCGGTGATGGCTTCGCCAAATAGTTTGCTGTTGATACGGTGCTGTAGTGCCGCGCTGTCGACATTGGTCAGTGCATCAATGCCACTTGACGAATTGAGCTCGGGGACGTCTCTAGCAAGCCAATAGGCGGCCGTACTGACGGCTAAAACAACAGCCAGCAGTAAAAGTAAGAAACCAGGCCGCGTTGTGGGTAGTTTGATCAAGGTCTTATCACTGTTTAAAAATCTTTATCCAATCACCGGCCTTGGGTTCGCCGCTGGGGTAATGGCCGTTGATTATACGCAGGTCGTCGACTTCAGATAGGCTAAGATTTAAGGCTTTGCCGAGCTTTTCAAAGGTGGTGGCGTTGGTTGCTTTGACGTAGTGAATCCGCTTCGGTTTTTGACCGTCGATCTCGCGGCGGGAAATCGGCCTAAAGGTGGCGATCGATTGTCTAAACAGCTTGTCTGCCTCAGGGAAGAGTTCTGCTCTGCTCACCTCTCCGGTAAAGATATAGGCATTGCGCTTGTAATAGATCACCGCAATGCGACTGTCTGGCTTGTCGCCATTACCGGGCAAGATGCCGCTAAATCCTTTTAACCCTGCTGGGGATATGGCGCTGCCCTGGTCCAGTTTTGCAACCTTGAGATGGTTGTAGAGATACTCTTCAGGCGTCTGGCTAGTGCGAGCTATGGGTAGCATAGCCAATTTCGCATCCCCAGTTTCAAGTTTGCTGGCTGGAATGTTGTCTGAAGGGTCGGTTGACGTGCTGTCTTTAGCCTCGCTTGCATCACTGGTTGCAACACTCACTGAAGTGCCAATTGAACTGCGAGTTTTGCTGTCATTAGTCTGTTTCCAACCCTCCGGATAATCGAAGCGCACCCGCAGTGTCATATCCGAGTAGCGTTGAGGTTTGACCTCCTTGGCGAGAAAGTTTTCCCCCCAGATCAAACCTTCGGTGAGCTGACGGTAGGTTGCTGCGCCGTCACCACGAGACTGTTGCGCCTGAAAAGTTTTGGCTTTGCTCACCACTGTGCGCAGCCGTGAGTCATTGCGCGGGTGGCTGGAAAAAATACCATGATAGGTTTGCTTGCTGGCGCCTTTGGCTCTGGCGCGGTCTTTTTGCAGCAGTTCATAATCTTTCATTATCGACAGCATGCTGATCATTTCACTGGGTGCATAGCCCAATTTGGCCATATATTCGGCACCAGCTTCATCAGCTTCCAGCTCGTTGCGCCGGCCGTAACCGCGAATCAACGAGTTGGCGTATGCCATGCCTGCTTCATAGACCTCACCACTGCCGGAGAGTATTGCGGCTACAGTGGAGAGAATCTGGGCGCCTGTGGCTTTGCCCTCCTGGCCGGTGACATGTTTGCGGGTGATATGACCCACTTCATGGGCCAGCACCGAGACCAACTGTGCCTCATTACTAACATAGTTAAGTAGGCCGCGATTGACGTAGACATAGTTGTCCCTAGTGGCGAAGGCATTCAGGTCCGGGGAGTCGAGGAGGGTGAAGATGAATTTTTCGCCGGCCATTTCTGACTCGGCTACGATCTCTTCGCCAAGTTTTCTAATATAACTGTCCAGCGCCGGGTCGTCGTAGATCGGGGTACCCTGAAGTACTTCTTTATAGAAATCGGCCCCTGTAATTTTTGCCGCCGCCTGCCCAGGGGCGAGTAATACGAGACAGATCAATGGTCGGGCTAGGTACTTATTCATAGGGGCTGATCTAAGGTGAAGAACTGTTTTAGCTGGGTGCCAAGACTGGCGCAGGCATCATTTTTAACCGGTGTCAAAAGGGGTATTGGTGCGACCACACCAAGCAGGTAGGAGGTTCCTGAGGAGTCCACGCGCAATCGGCCCTTTTCCGTAAGGTTGGTCATATCCCAAACTATGGCTTCGTAGATGGAGCTTTTCTCCCACTGGGCGAAACCGAAACAGCCACCACCACCTGGCGCTATGGCGCAGCTGATTGAACCGCCTTTGTCATGGGTCTCGGTAGAACCATCGAGCCACACCAAGTAGCGTATGCCGTTGTGCTCTATCTGTTGTTTGATCGCGGTGTCTTCCATAAGCCGTCGCAAACGCTTGAGTCCTTTGGGTGCGGTGCGCGGTTCAAACCAGGGATAAATTGCATCGACAAATTGCTGTTCGGGGAATACACCTATATCCGCGCCTTGCATTTTTTTGGCGACACAGTCAATAAACTCCCTGTCAGTATCATAATGTCCGGCATCGCGACGACCGAGAATTACCACTGACTGTTCGCTATTAATATCCAAAACCTGATTGTTGGGACGGTATTCGTCGATGGTGGTGGTTGCGCCGCAACCAGCGAGCAGGGCTGCGGCACAGAGTGCGATTAATTTATTCACTATTGGACCTCCTTTTCATCGAGGGGTATCTGCTCTGTGACCACCCAATTGTAAACACTGGGTATGCGATAGAAGTCGAGCAGCAGTTTGGCGCCGGCATCCCGCAGCGCGATCACCGCGGCTTCTTCGATAGCATTGGTTTTGGAGAGCATAAAGGAGTCCGGTGTTTTGCCGTAGGCGGGCATAAACCAGCTATCCACCTGATCGCCATCGGCGGTTTTAATATCGAGACTGTATTTGATCCACACTTCATAGACGTTGAGATAGGTGTCTGACGGGGTGGAGACCTGCACTTCCTGCACTGACGGCGTAATCACCAGTGCGTTGTCAAAACTCACCTCTGTTGCTGCAGAGACAAATTCTATCCGCTTAAACAGGCCTGCAAAGGCATTGCTCAGCAGCTTGGTCTGGGCGCTGCCCATATCTATACTGGTTTTGCTGTTGGGGTTGGCAATATAGCTTTTAAACTCTTCACTGAAGACAATGGCGGCTTTAACCGGCTTGGGTTTTGACACCACTGAGGGGAATTGTGAGTCGATCTGCACCTGCGATGAAGAGCTGCAGCCGCTGATAAAAAGCACTGTTAGTAGCACTGAGAAAATTGTTATTTTAGTTGTTGGCATATTCGTATCCCTTTAGTTAAGGCTGTTTAAGCCAATAAAGGTTCCCCCGTTGTTGTAACTTAATTCACGCATCAATGCGGCAAACTTGATCGCCGATGGACTGGGTGCACCGCCCCGAGCAAAATGCACAGGAAAGCCAATGGCGTGAATGCGGACTAATCGGTCGGCGCCAAGATGAGCACGGTTGAGTTTGTCTACAGCGCGAACCACGTTTCTAATAGTGCGACCCTGAAAATCATCCCCCAGAGTGTAGATACTGATTTTGCGCTCTCGTTGATAAAAGGTTTGGATCGCGGCATTAATGCCTTCCACCGGGCTCGAGTTACTGAAGGGTGCCCAGTTGCCGAGGGTGGTAATGATCTCTTCGCGCATCTTTGGGCTGTCGGGAATCCAGCGCTCGCGATAGGCGGAGAACATATACTGGCCCATATCATTGAGTACCTGTATACCTTTGACATCGGGATAAATATCGAGAATATTGATCATCTCTTTTTTTACCCGTTCCCAGGCAGCTACCTGCATGCTGCCGGAGGTGTCGATAACAAAAATAATATAGTCACTGTCCACGGGGATGCCGCCGATCAGATTGTTTTGCTGTTTAAACTCTGGACCGACCAGGCGCTCCATCTCTTCGGTGAGGATTTGCATCACCAGCTGTAACTGTTCGGTTTCTCGTGCCTGAGACAGGGAGATAGCCGCTGCCTGTTTGTCGACGCTGGCGAGCTTGGCCTTGAGCCGTGCCACCCGGTCAAGCAGTTCTGAGAGCTGCTCCTTTCGCGACTTGAGCTGATCGTTGAGCACCACAGATTCACCGCGCACATCAAATAGTTGCTGTTGGAATTCTTTAACTGTGCCGCGCAAGGCCTTTTCTGCCTCTTCCAGGGCGCCGGGGTCTCCGACCTTGGCGATCACCAGTAACAGCACAATTGCGCCAAAGCCACAGCTGATAACGTCGAGAAACGAGATGCTGGCCTCCTGAAATTCGCGGCGCTGACGTTTCATGGCCAATCCCTTGAGGGCGCAATAAAAGCCCCTTGAGTGGTTACGCCAAGTTGCCAGAATAGGGCAGCGGCCTCGGGATCGCCCTCCATTGGGAACAGAATAGTATTTACCGGCATGCCTCCGGGCA
Organism: Gammaproteobacteria bacterium MOLA455; assembly: GCA_000511875.1. GTDB lineage: Bacteria > Pseudomonadota > Gammaproteobacteria > Pseudomonadales > Porticoccaceae > HTCC2207. Next base: position 933,804 of record AZIN01000001.1, on the reverse strand, counting down.
GGCTATCTAGGGCGTTGGCAAAGTAGCTGCGGCGCTGCTGGCCACTGACCATGTATTTCTTCGGTGGCGTGGCGCCCTGAGTGGGCAGGCCATCGGTGAGAATAAATATATTGTCGGGCTGATCGTCGAAATCATTGATCGCGTTGATAGCATTAATCAGGCTGGTGCCATTCCCCGGGGAGTATTGGCGAATACTTGCCACAACCTGCTCCAGAACCAGTGAGTCCGCCGCGTCGAGCCACTCCCCCTCGGAGCCTACAAGGGCTGGCTGGGCTTCTGTATTAAATATATAGACTTGAAAGCGACTGCTGGGCGGCAGCTGCGCCAACAGCCATTCTACTGTGCGCAATGTCCACTGCCATTTCGGTGACTGCTGTTTATCTGCGTCGCTCATATTTCTCCGTCGCACCACATTGACCACGGTGTCCGCGAGCATACTGGCGGAGCCGTCGACCAGAATAATCACTCGCTCGCCGCCGAGTTTTAAACCGGTGAGATATTGACGGTTACCGTCTCCGAGAAACTCGCGCACTTTGTCGCCAAAATCCAGTTCTTCCATTTCGGCAGTCTGCTCTTCGAGCTGTTCCACCTGGCGGCGCAGTTTGGCGATATCGTCTCTGGGGTCGGATTGAATACTTCTTTCGATTTCTTCGAGATCCGTGAGCACTCGGTCTGAAGCGCCCTGAGCTTTAACCAATTCAAGCTGTAATTGCTCGAGGCTGTTTAAGAGTTGAGTCTTTGATTCTTCAGCTTGGCGAATATCTTCCTGTAACAGCTCTACTTCAGAGGCGAGTCGTGGATCTGGAGTAACAATTTCGGTGACATTGTGGCGCAAAATCAAAAATAGCAGAGTCACTGCACCAAAGCCGCAGGCCATGATGTCGAGAAATGAGAGGCTAAAGGCAATATTGCGACGCTTTTTAGCCATTGCAGACCTCGATTAACTCAAATTTGTAGGCGTTGATATACAACTCCATACCGCAGAGGGCTATATGGGGTAATTCCACTATGGCGTTGGGGTTTTTGTGCAGAGCTATAACCTCCTCGCCTTTGATTGTCAGCACGGCTGTTGCGCTGTCGCAATGGCCCTCTAAAACTTGAACTCGGTTACTCTCTATGGTGATGCTTAGAGGTTGCTGCAGCGGCCAGGCTAGCCCCTGGTAGAGCAGGTGCGTGGCAGTGCCAGGAAGCCTGACGTCCAGCGGCGGCTTCGCAGACTTGTCCTGCAGTTGCTCAATTGAGGTGATTCGGTGCAGATCGTCACTTTCAGTAAGTGAGGTATTGGCAATCAAGTCATCGGCAAATTTAAAGCAGCTATCGACACCCTGATGCGCTTTTAAATGTCTTGAGGCGTGAAACTCATCGGTCAGTATGGAAATCATCCGCGCATTTTTCGAAAAGCTGACATCGTTGCCAGAAAATTGTCGCAGCATCGAGGTGAGTTTATTTAGTCGGCTTGAGAGCAGCTCTAGGACTTCCGACTTATACAGCATCACCGGCAGGTCACCCCGCGGTGAGGGAATTACCATTCCGTATTCCGACTGAGACTCAAAGCGTATGACCCAGTCCGGGAGCAGGTCATAGATTGCCTGTTCTCCCTGGGGTGCGTCCATGGGATCAAAGCGAAAATTCTTCACTAACTTGTCGCGGATATGTCTGGCTAATAGGGCGTAAATATCCATGGCCCCCAGTTCTGGCAGCACACGCTGAGCGGTGATCTGAACGCTGTTTTCGCCGAAGGTAATTTGGCTGACGACTGATTGAAAAAGGTGCAGATCTATATGCAATGTAGTTTTTTCTTGTTCTTTCGGGCCGTGAACATGGTCTGCTATATAAATACAGTCGGCGAGGCTGCTATCGACAATCCCTATTACCTGGGTCGGAATTGCACTGAGTAGTCCCAGCAATAACGATAGCTGTTCATCATCGAAACAGGCGGCGACACTGATGACCAATTGTTCAGGTGAACCGGCGCTGTTGAGCAGTGTTTTCAACTGGGCAAAGGCAATGTCGGCGTGGTGTCTTGCCCAGCGCAAATCGCCGGATAATTCGGTCTGGTTGAGATTGCGCCAGTACTGGCGGTAGACGTTTTGGGGTTGCAGCCACGCCTGTTTACGTGCCTCGAGGCCAGTGACAATGCCTTCGCCAGTGTGCAGGGCAAAACCGGGTTCGGAGAATACCTCGCCATCCTGATTTTTAATCAGCAGAGCTTGATCATTGAGTTCGAGGACAGCGAGACGCATGATTTATTTGGCCTTTAAAAAGCGCAGCAAGTTGTTTTCACAGTAGGCGTGAGAGTCGAGTACTAAGCGCTCCTGAACAAGTTGTAACTGATGCATAAAAAACATCACCACCATGCTGATTAGCAGGGCAATAAAAGTTGAGTTAAAGGCCACACCAAGACTGCTGGTAACACCGGCAATATTGCCTTGCATGGCTTCGTGAGCCTGACCCAGTGCAGCACCTATACCGCGCACTGTGCCAATGAAGCCGATCGATGGAATCGCCCAGGTGATATAGCGAACCATGGAGAGTTCCGAATCCAATCGATCGTTTTCATTGTTACAGACAACGTTTACCGCGTCGGTGGCGGACTGCACGCTGTCGGTGACCTGGAAGCGTGTCAATGCAGTTTGCAGGGCCCGGGGCAGCAGCAGTGAGCGCTGCATATCGTCTAATGATTGCAGTGGTCGCGCCAGCTGACTGGCATCCTCTGGCAACACTCTGGATCCTTCACTGATATTAATCAGGGGACTTGAGAATATTTTTTGTTCGCGCAGGGCATTGCGGGTCTTGTAACCCATAATCGCCAGGGCCCAGATCATCAGAATAAAACAGGCCTCCTGCTCAAGGTCTTTGATAACAATAAAAAACGATTTCGGCACCTCGTAATCTTCACCCGCAGCGGCCATCTCAGCATGGTGACGGATAGTGCTCTCGGCATTGGGGCGCACTACAGTGACAAAAATCGCATGCACGACAATTACTGCCAGCAGCAGGGCGACTAGTTGAAAAAACATTTCGTTGGTGTGACTTTTCATTAAAGGCTCCTGTTATCGCAGTCTTCTGAGGGCTGCTTAATGTTCAGTTGATCTAAATATCCGATGGCAGTGGCACCGGGAAATCTTCAGAGATCTCCTCGCCGGGCTTAAAATCTCCTAGGGGTTTTCTTTCAGTGGCTGTCGCCGACTCTTTTGCCTGCGATGACTTATCTGGTTCAACTGTTGGTTGAGACGTATTTTGCGCAACAGCGTCGTCGGCCTGAGATGCTGTTATCTCCGGAGTATTTTGTGACCACAGCACCGACGAGCCGAGCATAGTGGCTAGAACCCCTGTAGCGCATAAAAATTTAACAATTTTGCTCATAGAATCGCTCTTGTTTGATCTGTTCTCTCCTTTCGCCAGATCAGTGATCTGACGACCTCAGGGGTTGTGGCGCGGCGCGCGGGCTACAGCGTTCGGCCTGGTTTATCCACGTAGCGCGCTATCCTAAAGCCTAAATCAATCCGCCCATCAGTGCCAGAATCCCTATAGCTGAGGCGCAGCTCGGTACGTGAGGCAAGGGCCCAGCTGGCGCCGCGAATCACATGCTTAGTGCCTGTCTCGGGCCCCCGGGGATCCACGTCAGCGTCACTGCGATTGGGGCGTATATCAAAGTAGTCATTGACCCATTCGGCGACATTACCGCTCATATCATAGAGCCCTTTGCTGTTAGCTGAGAAACTGCCAACCACCGCAGAGACCGGATACTGATCGTTGTAGTTGGGCAGGGTAAAGCTGAGAAATCCTCTAGCACTTTGATCCGCATAGTTGCCGCTGATTTGCATAGGCGGGTAGAGCTCATTGGCCCAGGGGAAGACCCGGCTGTTTGATTGCCCGTCAATTCTTGCGGCCCAGGCCCATTCGGCCTCGGTGGGCAGCCGGTAGCCATGAGCATCCCAGTTAGTGCCGCTAATACGCCCCTCTTCAACAACATAAAATGCCGGCAGGCCTTCTTTGCGACTCAGCCAGTTGCAGAACAGTGCGGCATCTTCCCAGCTGACTTTGACCACTGGTTGGTCGGCCATGTCCAGAGTTTGGCCTTTTACCGCCGTTGAGCTGTGTCGATCTTTCCAGCGCTTAAATTGACCATTGGGTTGAAACAGTTTCAGTGTGCTGCCAACCATTGTCTTAATTGTCGCCGGTCGCGAGGCCCAATAGGCTTGCTGCAATGTCAGCAACTTAATGGTCATTGCCTGCTGGAGCCCGGGTCTAGGTGTTACCGTCATGGACTTGGTTTCGTAACCGCTTTTTTCGATACTTATACTGTGGGGCTTGGCGTTTAGGGAGAGGGTTTGGCTGCCACTGCCACGGCGTTTGCCATCCACTAAAATGGTCGCATCAGCCGGTGTGATATTGAGTCGCACTGTGCCTATGTTAGGGGTCAGATCAACGCTGATTTGACGCTGTTGCTCGGGTTTAACGCTGACCGAGCGCTCGGCATTGAGATAGCCTTCGAGGAACAATTCAATCTTGTGTGTAGCAAAGGGCGTTACAGCCACATCCATAGGTGTGGTGCCTTTAAACTGCCCGTCGATAGTAATGCTGGCCCCTTGCGGCGAGCTGTTGATGGCAACGGTCCCATCGGCGACGATCATCTCGATCAGTGGATGCTCGGCCTTGGTGCCAGCTTTGACGCTCACCTGCCGTTGCAGGGTTTTATAGCCAGGGGCGACAAGGGTCAGCTGACTGCCGGTCTCCAGTACCTCAGCGCTCCATGGTGTCTGGCCAACTAGGCGCTGGTCGATAAATAGTTCGGCGCCTTCAGGCACTGTGGTGAACTCAAGCTGTCCCCAGGCTGGCTGCAGGCTTATATCAATGGCTTGGGTTTTGCCCAGTCCCTCAATATCCACCTCTTGTTGCAAGGTGAAATAACGGTATTTGGCGAACTCCAGCTTGTGGGCGCCGCGGCTAATTTCGTTGATCGTACCGGGCACGCTACCGACATCCTGATCGTCGATAGATAGCTGTATATTGTCGAGCGTTGAGCGCACCAGTAAATTGCCGGGCAGTGGCTGCAGTTCTACATCGATTTCTTGAGTGGCTTCTCCGCTAACTTGGATAGTTTTGTGCAGGGGATAGTAGCCTGGGGCTGTTGCGCTTAGATGGTGTTCACCTTTAAGCAGTAAATAATTGTCGCCAATATGAAATGCCAAAGCGCCCAAATCCACCTCTGCTGTGGCTGGATCCAGACGTAAAATAATGGCTCGAGCGGCAAACAAAAAAACCAGTATGGCAATGGCCACAACGGTAAAAAGAGTGGTAAACATAACTACTGGCGATGGGCGGCTGCGACCTTTGACTGGCTTGGCTTCCAGTGGCGTAAAGTCTGTGGCGGAGAGCGGCGTAGTGTTTTTTGTCTTGACCATAATTTTTTTAGTTTTGTTTGCACTGGCGACTGTTGAGCGGCTATTTATTTAACAGCCTGTTATTAAATAGCTTCGTTACAGCTAATACTGATTGGCTTATCAAGGCCCTGATCTGTCACTGTGAATTCAATCCTGACATCGCGAAAGCCCATCCTTGTGCCGGCAACTATATAGCGGCCGGGCTTTAGGGAGACAGCGGTTTTGTCGAAGGCCCCGAGTTTGGCTACCCTGAACAGTGTCACATCGGTATTGCTGTCTGAGGTCAGCAGCACTTGAATTAGATTCTGCGAGGCTTTAAGTGCCTGCTGCAGGTCGGCTATTTGCTGCTGTAACACCGGCCCTGGATTGCGGATACCGCTGGCATCCTGAAGGACTTTTTGGCCGCGGCGAAATTGACTTGTTGTGGAGAGTGCCAGTGGGTCACTGAGGGTTTTCCTAATTCGCTTGTCGAGATCGGCACGCACCATCACTGGTATCTGCTTTACTCTTACCTCGGTGAGTGTGCCGTCAGTTGCCAACAGCTGTTTATATATCTCAGCAGCCTGTGGCCATTTTTCCTGAGCTTCGAGTTCAGAGGCCTGGGCAATTTGATTACTCACCCAGAGCTGGGAGCGGCGTGTCTCAACCTGAGCCAATGCTTGAGCAACAGCAGCATGAGCTGGATAGACAGTGCCAGCTTGTTCGAAGGCCTCAGTGGCAGCTGTAAACCTATTCTTGTCCAGTGCGCGGAAGCCGTCACTCATATAACTGCGAAAGCGCTGTTCAGTGATTTTCTGTTCTGTCGAGGCGAGGGCGGCAGCGGCTTTCTTGTGCTCGGGGTCGGCAGTAACCGCCTCAGTGAAAGCCTGCCGAGCCCGGTTTAGTCTATCCAGCGCGACCAGTTGATCACCCAGCTCCATGGCATCTATAACTATTGGCAAACTCAGCGTTCGCTGACTTAGATGGATCACAGTGCGATTTTCTGGGGCAATGGCTGAGGCCAATGTCGTGGCGTTAATCGCAGTGCTGAGCACTGAGTTTTCAATTGCCACCGTGGCGTCCTCAATCGCCTGTTGAAGAAGTGCTTGGGCTTTGCCTTCAAGCTCAGCGAGGCCGTCCAGAGCACTTTGATAACTGTTCAAGGCATCCTTGTAGTCGCCAAAGCCATATTCTTGATCGCCGCGCTCAACCGCTTTTTGCGCCTGCTTAAATTCAAACGCTCCCCACTGCTCGACGCCACGCTCATTGAGCAGGCGGTCGCGGCGCTGAATAATCTCCGCCAGAACTGTCTGGGCATTTCGGCGATACTGGGTTTTTTGTGCTGCGGTTGAGGGGCTGACAACTGTGGGTGAAGGGACTGTCACTCGCTGTGATTGATCTGAGCCGCTGATCCAGGGTTCTGAAACTAAGCTGGGTAATACAAAGATCACAGCAGAGGCCAATAGCAGTAATAGGGCTATGGCGAGCTTTTGTAGCCCTTTTTGTTTGCTGTCAGTGGTGATCGGCTTACCCATAGATTAGAGCGTCCCACGTTCCTGTTGGTAGATTTTTCCCAGCAGTTCTTGCCACTGTTGATACTGAGCCTGCACTGTGCCGGTGAGGGTCACGGTGCGATCTTCCAGTTCAATCACTTGGGGAGCGATTTCAGCTTCCAGAGAAGAGCCCATCTCGGCTACGGATTCATTAAATTCAGAGGCTTTCTGCTTTTTGTCGAGGCCGGCTTTGAGTACAAAACCACCCACGGCTGCAGTGGCTGTGCCAGCGTCATCGGCAATGCCTGTGCGCGCCTGCGAGCGTCCATAGATGCCCGCCAGAATCGCGCCAATACCACTAAAGATCTGTTTGTTACCCTGTTGATTTAGCTGTCGGGCGCGGACCACTGAATCATAGGAGGCGCGGCGAAAGTCCTGATAGGCAAGGTGCATCTGTTGCGAGAAGCCATCGTAGTAATCTTGCATACGGTCTATATAGAGGTAGTCGCGCTCGCGAATTTTGCGCACTCGCAGAAGAATACTGTCATTTTCGGCGGGCAGCCGGGCAACGGTTAAAATACCTTTGCGGTTTTCATCGATGTAGCTGTCAAATGCCTCGGGGGAAAACTGTTTGGCAAAGCGCAGTTCGGAAATGGTGCGCAGTTCTTTGGCACGCTGATCGCTAATCTTCTTTTCGCGGTAGTTGAGCAGGTCATTGGCGACGCGAATAAACAGATTTTGAAAGGGGTCGCCAAGGCTTTTTAAGCGTCTGTCGTAGGCGTACTTTCCTGTGGTCTGTTTGTAGCGTTTGCTAAACCATTTTTTGCCGCTGCTATCGGTGGCGGTGATTTCCAAGTCCATGGTTTCACCGTCGGATTGATAGATGGTGCCGCTGATATAGAGATCCATAATCACGTCGCTGCTGGGGGTGACACGAATCGCGCCCCAGGCTCCGCTTTTCTCTAATACTTTGCCTAACTGGTTGGAAAAATAGATTGCCTCAGCGTAACGCACTTCGGGAAACACAGTGTCGTCTTCATCGGTGAGATATAGGCCGTCGTTTAATGTGGGTATTCCTACATCTAACAAGCTTTCCACTGGATAGGCCCGAGAGGGAGTGTCGAGCGTCAGCTTGGTGGAAGAGGTGACCTTGTCCACCGCCGCGCTGGCGCAGCTGCAGCCAATGATTAGCAGCAGGGCTAGGATTGTAAGTTGGTTTGGCTTGGAAGCGATAAGTCGATTACTCATGTTGGTCACTTTGGCTAACTCTGATTCTTTATACGTCTATACTCATCCCAGAGTTTCTCTCTGAGATCTGGATCCTGTTCTTTGCTAGCTGCGTCACGAATTTGGCGCAGCACAATATCATCTCCCTGGCCGTCATCTATATCCTCTGGGATGGGAATAATATCAGCTTCATCCTGACCTGCAGTGCTAGCCGATTGGTTGCCCGAACCCTCATTACCCTCAGTTCCTGGAGGCGCCCCGTCAGCGGCACGCTGTTCTACGGAAGCGCTGCGATCAGAGCCTCCTTCACCGGCCTCTTCAAATAGCGGTTCATCACTGTCGATAGCGCCACTCGAGCCGCTTGGACTGAGGATATCTATATCGCTGGAGCCGCCATCGCTGCCCATAACCCTATCATCAAATTCTTCTAAAGAAGCGTCTAAGGTCTCGTCTAGGCTTGCTGTACTTTCTCCACTGCCTGAGTCAGCGCGAGAAGAGCCATCAGCTCCTGCAGGAGGCCCACCAGATGGTGTCGGGCTGCCACCGGGGGAGGGCATGCCGCCACCGGGGTTGGGAGAGCTTGGCGGTAGGCCAGATGAGCCACCTCCAGAGGAAGAGGGCATGGGTGACCCAGAACTAGTGGGAGATGGCATCTGACAGCTGCTCAGAACTACAGTCAACATAGCAGCTACTGCTGTGTTGAGGGGCAGGTTCAGAGACGATCCCAGAGGCCCTTTAAAAAGCCGCTTGATAGAACGTCGAATAGACAATTGCGGTGCTTTTGACGCTAAACCAGGGCAGGTATTTTTAGTAAAATCATTACTCATTATTAGTCTCTTGTTTCGACGGTTCGGCTGATTTCGTAGGGAAATTGGATTGTGGTACCAATCGGCTCTCCCTCGACTAATTTGGGCCTGTAACGCTGGGCGCGGATATCTTTAAAAATAGTGCGGCGGACATTTTTATCGAGATCTTCCGGTGGGTTAATAATCTCTATATTCCGCGGCGTACCATTGGTCGTGATGGTCATGGAGATTTCCAAGGCCCTGTCTGCAAGCTTTTCCTGTCTAGCTGTGTTGCTGATATCGGTGAATTCAATCAGTCTGGCTTGACCAAACAACGCTCCTTGCAACTGCTCTGGTTGCTCACTTTGGCCAAGAAAATCATAGGCCAGCTTGTAGCTTTGGTTTGCCGATGAACGTTGACCAAACACCAGATACCAGTCTCCCAGCTCGGCGATCGCATTGGCCTGGTCTCGCACCGGGGTGTCCTCTTGCAGTTCCAGTACTTCAACTACTTTTTGCAGGGCCAGCTTGCCGCGACGATAGTGCATATGTGAAGTGCTATTAGCGGCTTTGGTGGTGGACGCCGCATTAAAGGTAAATCCAGTCTCAGAAGGCTCACCATACTTTTTAATATGGCTGGCGATAGAGTAGTGCAGATGGCTGAGCTTGCGATACATCCGCGGGGCCTCAGAATTGCTGCGGTTATCAGTCTGATTGAGAATACTCTGCATGCGCACGCCGAGCTTTTCAGAGATAACCAGATTTTGGTAGCCGCCATTGGTGGAGCGATCGCTGTAGGTGCCCAGGTACCAATCGAGTAGCTCTTCTAGAATTGGCAGCATGCGTATGTCTTGGGCACCGTAGGCCTCACTGTTGATCAGGTAGAGATTTTCCAGGGCTTTTTGTGATTCATCCCAGTTGCCGAGAAAACTTTCGGTGTCGGCAATCGACATTAAATAGGGCGTTTGGGTCAGGCTATTGAGGCCAAAATTGACCCGTTCAATTTGCATGCCCCGCTGGAATGCTCGACGGGCGCGGTCATATTCCTGATTTGAGAGGTGGGATTTACCCAAGCCTAAGTAGAGATCAGAGAGTTCTAAGGAGTAGGCGCTGAGTTCAGCCTCGGCAATATCTATGGCATCTAAATAGTCGCTGACCGGATCGCTCTGTTTAAAGCTAGGAATGTTTGACTGAGCGCTGGCAAGGCCAGCCAATATCGAACTCATAATCAGCATTGCAGCCAAACTCAGGTGGCGGATTGCGAATGCTTTGGCGTTGTCCTTCATATCGGGCTCCCCCCGTTGACATAGCAGTTTAGAGTCGACATATTGCTGCCGGTTCCATAACCTTTATCAGCGTCTGTAAATGTCCTGAGTTTGGTCGGATTTGTAGGCTAATTATACGGGCCTTTTAACCGGCTATTTTTGCAATCCGTGGGTTACAAACCATCCGTCAGTGATATCCACTATGAGTTACGCTGTTATTGACGCAATTATTGTTCTGTTATGCTTCTGCGCCTAATTGCAGTCTATACACTGGCGCAGAAAATTTCATGGCATGAGTAGCACTTCTTCGATTAAGTATAGAATGAATTAAAAGGGTAAATATGAGTAAGGCACTAGAGGGATTGAGAGTTATTGAGTTGGGCCAGCTACTGGCCGGACCCTTTGCCGGTTGCATGCTAGGGTATTTCGGCGCGGAGGTGATAAAGATCGAGCCCCCCGGCGGTGATCCAATTCGCAACTGGCGCGAAGTTAAAGACGGCACTTCACTCTGGTGGCGCAGTCTGGCGCGGAATAAAAAGTGTATTTCTCTGGACCTTAAAACACCCGAAGGTCGCGACCTGGTTAAGCAACTATTAACAACCGCCGACATAGTGGTGGAAAATTTTCGTCCCGGTGTACTCGAAGGCTGGGGGCTGGATCCTGAGTCCATGCGTGCCGAAAACCCTGATCTGATTTATGCGCGTATTTCTGGTTATGGTCAAACTGGCCCCTACTCAGTGAAGCCAGGGTTTGCCTCGGCCTGCGAAGCAATCAGTGGTTTCCGCTATGTTAACGGCTACCCCGGAGAAGCGCCGGTGCGACCCAATCTAAGTCTTGGCGACACTATCTCAGGACTGCACGCGGTATTGGGTATTTTGATGGCGCTACGCTCGCGAGATCGCGGCGACGGCGGCCAGGTGGTGGATGTGGCCCTCTATGAATCCATGTTTAATCTGCTCGAGGCAGTGATTCCCGAATACGACGGCGCTGGTGTTGTGCGCGAGCCGTCCGGCACCACGGTAACTGGGATTGTGCCCACCAACACCTACGGCTGTGGCGATGGGAAATTTGTCGTTATCGGTGGCAATGGTGATTCGATCTATGCACGCCTAATGGTTGCAGTAGGTCATGCCGAGATGGGCACTGACGAAAAATACTCCACCAACTCTAAGCGTGTGATTCACGAAGCGGAAATTGATCAGGTATTAAAAAGCTGGTGTGCCAGCTTGCCACTGGCAGATGTGATGGCAACTCTTGAGAAGCATCGAGTGCCCTGTGGTCCGGTTTACAATGTTGCGGATATGATGGAAGACAGCCATTTCCAGGCCCGGGGATTATTTGAACAGGTTGAGATCAATGGTGAGCCGTTAAAAATTCCCGCAATGATGCCGAAATTAGGCAATACCCCTGGTGGAACTCAGTGGCCTGGTCCGGAAATTGCCAGTCATACAGATGAGATATTGCAAGGGCTAGGTTTGGACAGTGACCAGATCACACATTTAAAAACCACAGGCATAGTGACAGATAGCGATTAGTTGCCGTTTATTGCAAAAAGACTGTCAGCTAAGAATGTATAAAAAAATATGTCTACATAGAGGAAGGCATCATGACTATCAGTTCATTTCATCCACCCCGTCGCATGCTTATGGGCCCCGGCCCCTCAGATGTTAGTGAGCGTGTATTGGCCGCCATGGCGAGGCCTACTGTAGGCCACTTGGATCCGAGTTTTATCGGCATGATGGATGAAGTTAAAACTCTGCTGCAATATGTTTTCCAAACCAAAAACGAACTGACCTTCGCTGTATCTGCCCCGGGTTCTGCGGGTATGGAGTGCTGTTTTGCCAATCTAGTGGAGCCGGGTGACAAGGTGATTGTCTGCCAGAATGGCGTCTTCGGTGGCCGCATGAAAGAGAATGTCGAGCGCTGTGGTGGTATTGCGGTGATGGTCCAGGATGATTGGGGCCAGGCGGTAGATGCGCAAAAACTCGAAGCGGCGCTGATACAAAATCCGGATGCTAGGCTGGTAGCCTTTGTTCACGCCGAGACCTCCACTGGCGCTCAGTCTGACGCCAAAACCCTGGTTGAATTGGCGCATAAGCATGACTGCCTGACGATTGTAGATGCCGTTACATCTCTTGCGGGCACGCCACTAAAAGTGGACGAGTGGCAGATCGATGCGATCTATTCCGGATCACAAAAATGTCTCTCGGCGTCACCTGGATTATCCCCGGTGAGCTTTAGCCCTCGCGCCGCGGAAAAGATCAGCAAGCGTCAGTCCAAGGTTCAGAGCTGGTTCCTCGATCTTAATTTAGTGATGGGTTATTGGGGTGGGGAAGGCAAGCGTGCCTATCACCACACAGCGCCGGTTAACTGTCTCTATGGCCTGCATGAATCATTAGTGATGGTTCAGGATGAAGGTCTGGAAAATGCCTGGCAGCGTCATCAGAGCAATCACCTGCTGTTGCGCCAGGGTTTAGAACAGATGGGTATTGCATTTTTGGTCCCAGAAGCAGATCGCCTGCCGCAGCTGAACACTGTATTTATTCCCGAGGGTATTGATGATGCCGCGGTGCGCACCCAGCTATTAAATGAGTACAACCTTGAAATTGGCGCTGGCTTGGGCGCACTGGCGGGCAAAGTCTGGCGTATTGGCCTGATGGGGCATGCCAGCAAGCAGGCTAATATTGAATACTGCCTGTCATCGCTAAAAGCCGTTATCTAGATTGGCTCTGTTGACTGATACTGGCTGCACTTGCGGCCAGTGCTTTTAGCCCTGTTGGCGTCCATTACCATATCAGCCTCTAATACTATCTCAGCCTCTAATACTATCTCAGCCTAAAACACTACCTCAGCCTCTAATACTACCTGAACCTTTATTAACCCTCGCGCGAATCCACCTAAAGGATTAATCCGCAGCTGGCATTAAATCCATTAATGCCAGTACCGTTGCCTGAACCCCGCGGGTAACAGCTGGCTGCGGGTCGATTCTAAACAGTGGGCTGTGGTGGGAGGCAATCGGTGGGCCACCAGCAGCTGCCGCTTCGTAATCTGCTGCGCTGGTGCCACCGACGGAAAAGTAGACGCTGGGTATTGCTGGTTCAGTCGTGAAGTAAGGGAAGTCTTCCGCCCCCATACCTTTTGATGAGATTGAAACAACCTGGCGCTCGCCTAACCCAGCTTGCCACACCGCCTTTAAACGTCGCACTAGCGGTGCATTGTTAATAGTCGGTGGAGTCGAGGATTTTGTCAGTATCACTTCGGGTAATTTATCTTCCGGAAGGCCGGCGGCGCGCCCGAGATTTTCGGCAATGCGTTTAATCCCTTTGAGCAGGGTGTCGCGAGTCTCGAGGTTAGTATTGCGCACAGTCAACTGCAGCACTGCACGATCGGAAATAATATTGTGCTTAGTGCCACCGTGAAATGAGCCAACTGTCACAACGCCGGGTTCCCGAGGCGCAAGTTCTCTAGATACCAATGTCTGCAGCGCCACGACAATCTGGCTGCCCAGCAGGATTGGATCTTTGCCTGCATGGGGCGATGCACCGTGAGCACCGACGCCGTGAATAATAATATCCAGGCTATCGGAACCGGCGAAGGGCGAACCCTCCTGTACATTGATTAGACCCGCAGGTAGACCAGCACCGACATGGAAGGCCAGCGCATAATCTGGCTGGCCAAAGCGCTTCCAGAGATTGTCATCCATCATTGCCTTGGCACCGCGAATGCGTTCCTCCGCCGGTTGGCCGATCAGCATCAGTGTGCCGGACCAGTTATCCTTGCGCTCTGACATCTGGCGCGCGGTACCGATCAGGCTAGTGATATGCACATCGTGACCACAGGCATGCATTACCGGCACTTGGTTACCGGTGACAGGATCGATTTGAGTCGCAGTGGAGGCGTAATCTAATCCTGACTTTTCTTTTACCGGCAGGCCATCCATGTCAGCGCGCATCATCACCAGGGGACCATTGCCATTTTCCAGTATCGCTACTATGCCGGTCCCGCCAACTTTTTCGGTCACGTTGAAACCACTTTTACGCAGTTCGTCGGCAAGTTTTTTTGCCGTTTTGGTCTCCATGAAACTGAGTTCGGGATTGCGGTGAAAATGGGTAAACAGTGGGCCCAGACGTTCGTTGTAGTCCCGCGTGATGGCGCGACCAAGTTCATCGCCATTGATGGCATTGGCGTGGGAGTTGGTGGCGGTTGCGCCCAGAACCAAAAAAAGTGCACCAGCAAGAAAAGTACTAGTAAAAAAAGCACTGGCAATAAAGGCTAGTCGTGGCTTAGGTAAGTTTTTCATAGGGGTTCTCGTTGGAGATAAATAAATTCTGAAATGACTCTGCCAACCTGCTGCAGGCTATCGGCGCTGCAGCGATCAATAGTATCACCGCTGGTATGCCAGGATCGAGGGAAGGGCCAGTGGATCAAATTGACTACTTTGAGTCCGGCGCGCAAAAAAGGTAGGTGATCGTCCTCTATATAAGTGCCTTTATGATGCTTAAACACAGTTGCTCCCTGAGATTGAGCGATGCGCCAAATTTGATCTTGCAGATCTGCGGCGCTATCCCGAGAGAAGCGTTCTTGGGGAATAGTCAGATCGAGGTCGCAGACCATGTCCACCACCACACCTGCAGTGGGGCGATAGAAGGGGTTTTTTCGAACAAATTCAGTGGCACCGATTGAGAAGGGCAGGTTGTCTATATTGCCCATATCCTCGAGATCGAAAAACACCAGATCCACGGTCACAGGTGCGCGCTGACTACTGAGTAGCCGCGCCATTTCAAGCAGTACAGCGACCCCTGAAGCTCCGTCATTGGCGCCAATAACGGGCTCTGATCGCTTCGCTGCTACCGCGTCGCGCTCGGCAATAGGACGAGTATCCCAGTGAGCAGCGAGCATAATCCGCGGATGATTTTTTTGCTTCGAGTCGGCGGCATAGAAGCTCGCCCAGAGATTGTTTCCGGATAGGCCGTGAGCTGAAAACGGCTGCACCACCAATTGGTCGGCCCCTGGTTCCAAGAGCTGCTGAATATAGTTAAGAGTTTTTTGTTTGCCCACATAGTCTGCTGTGCGTGGCCCAAAGCTGATTTGATGGGCAATATGCTGCAGGGCTAGCTGGCCGTTAAATTGGCCATTAAGTCGCTTATTAAATGAGTCATCTGGCGGCTCAGCTAATTGACCCTGTGCCAATGCTGATAGGGCGATGAAGGCGCAGGCGATGGCTAATTGAGCGATTAATGTTTTAGGGTCGGACAACATTTTTACCCATACAACTTTTTTCGTAGGCGGTTAATCAAAATAGCTTAGTCGCTCCTTTGCAGCGCGCCCTCTGCCGCGTTGATCATAGGCAACTTAATCTGATAAAAACCATAAATTATCGCAATAAGTGGGCAGCAGAGATTAAAGAGGGCGTAGGGCGCATAGTAAAAAGTGCTCACGCCCAATGTCGCCGACATAAAGGCACCGCAGGTATTCCAAGGTACCAACACTGAAGTGAGTGTGCCGGAGTCTTCCAGCGTTCGGGATAGATTGATCGGGCGCAGGTTGCGACGCTTATAAGCATCGGAAAACATCTGTCCGGGAATCACGATCGATAGATACTGGTCGGCAGCCAGAACGTTGGTACCTATGCAGGTAGCGATAGTGGTGCTGATTAGCCCGCCGGCAGATTTTACTCGGCTCAGTGCGGCTTCCACTATGCGTTCTAGCAGGCCAGTGCGAGCCATAGCACCGCCAAAGGCCATAGCATTGATAATCAGTCCTATAGTCAGCAGCATACTTTCCATGCCGCCTTTAGATAGCAGCGCGTCCATGGACTCATTGCCACTCACCGAACTAAAACCTAAAAACATCGCTGTGAACAGGCCCTTAAAAATGGCTGCAGAGCTACTTAAACTAGCGTCTGCCGCCAGGGTAATTACGGCATCCCACTGAAAAAGTACGGCGAAGATACAGCCCGCGACCACACCACAGATCAGTGTCGAGAGAGCTGGCTTGCGCATTACTGCCATTACTAACAGCAGCACCAGTGGTGTGAGCATTAGGGGATTAACTAAAAAAGCATCCTGCATTGCCGCTTGCAGAATTTCAATATCATCCACTTGCACATTTATCGCGCTGCCCATACCGAGCATAAAAAACAGCCCTAGGGTAATCACAAAGCTCGGCACAGTGGTCCAGAGCATATGTTCAATATGGTCAAATAGATCACTGTTGGTGACAGCCGCAGCCAGATTAGTGGTATCCGAGAGGGGTGATAATTTGTCGCCAAAATAGGCCCCAGAAATGATCGCGCCAGCACTGATTGGCAGCGATAGATCCAGCGCCGCAGCTATACCCATAAAACCAATACCTAGGGTGCCGGCCACTGTCCATGAACTGCCAACACTAAAGCCGATTAGGGCACAGACCAGACAGCAGGTCATATAAAAATAGTCCGGCGACATAATCTCAACACCGTAATAGATCATGCTTGGCACGGTGCCAGCGAGGATCCAGCTGCCGATCAGGGCACCCACCATAAATAGAATCAGAATCGCTGGCAGAGACACGGTAATAGTGTCAATCATGCCCTGCTCGATTTCCTTCCAGCTCAAACCATTCTTGATGCCGATTAATGCAGCTATTGCAGCGGCTAGAGAGAGCGCCACTTGATTGGGGCCCGAGGAGTCGAGACCGAACACAAACACCGTGCCAGCAAGCATGGAAATTAAAAGAATAACGGGAATCAGTGCGTCTAGAAGGCTGGCTTTTACCAGTGGTCGGCTCATAGGAGTCTCAATTATTATATTTTTAGGGCTAGAGAATGAGGATCGCTCTAATGAGACGTAACTTAACAGCACTGCCTCTATCTATCTACCTTTCTCGACAGACCTATAGCGAAAAATGCTCTGCGGTCAGATCCAATGCCAGGGTGGCGCGCTCGATCAAGCTGTCGATTTCGCCATCAGTGCAGATCAGTGGTGGTGAGATGATCATCGAATCACCCACAGCGCGCATTACCAGACCATTTTCTATTGCTAAGTCACGACAGATTCCACCGGATATCTGGTCCGGCGCCAAGCGTTCGCGAGTTTCTTTATTGCGCACCAACTCTATGGAGCCAAACATACCCAGCCCGCGAGTATGGCCAACAATAGGATGTTCCCCCAGTTCGGCCCAGCGCTTTTGCATGTAGGGCGCGGCATGATCGCGAACTCGCTCGAAAATATTCTCTGACTGCATAATATCTAAGGTTGCCATGGCCGCCGCACAGGCAATAGGATGCCCTGAATAGGTAAAGCCATGGGCAAACTCGCCGCCCTTAGCGGTAATCACGCTGGCGACTTTATCGCTGACTAAAACGCCACCTAGAGGCTGAAAGCCATTGGTCACGGCCTTGGCAAAGGTGATTAAGTCCGGCTCAGTGCCCAAGGTCTGGCTGCCAAACAGCTCACCAGTGCGGCCAAAGCCACAGATTACTTCATCACTGATAAACAGAATATCTCGCGCTTTGAGAATGCGACTGACCTCGGGCCAGTAGCTGTCGGGAGGCACAATCACGCCACCGGCACCCTGAATCGGCTCGGCAATAAACGCGGCAATATTGTCTTCACCAATCTCATCGATTTTTTCTTCTAGGGCACGTGCCGCTTTTAAGCCGAACTCCTCAGGGCTTAGATCACCGCCATTTATAAACCAGTTGGGGTCCACTATGTGCTCAACATAGGGCAGGGTTTCGAACTGCTGGTGCACAAAACCGAAACCACCGAGGCTCGCCGAGGCAATGGTGCTGCCGTGATAGGCATTTTGCCGGGAGATGATAATGCGCTTATTGGGCTTGTCTTGAAGATCCCAATAGCGCCGCAGCAAACGAATGTTGGTGTCATTGGCCTCAGAACCGGAATTGGTAAAGAACACATGGGTAAAGCGCTCAGGCGCCATATCCACCAGACGCTCAGCCAGCTCAACAGCGGGAGCATTGCTGCACTGAAAGAAATTGTTGTAGTAGGGCAGCTGCTCAAATTGACGACTCACCGCCTCGGCAATCGCCGGCTGACTGTAACCGAGACTGCAGCACCAGAGACCTGACATGCCGTCGAGTATCTGATTGTCATCACTGTCATAGATGTAGATATGCTCTGCGCGGTTAATGATTCGTCCGGGCTTCTTCGCATATTCATTAAAGTCGGTAAACGGATGCAGGTGTCGCTGTGTGTCGAGCTCTTGCCATTGCTGGGTGGTTCGGTTTTTAGTCATAGGAATTGCGGTTGCCGTATTGTTGAATAGTCAGCCATTGGGATAGGTTTAAACGCGATATAAGCCCGTTATTTGGCCATATAAAACCTCTTGGCACAGGTACCCAAAGGGGTGGTTTACAGACCACGGCGGCTTTTCGGTCTAAAAATAAACGCTGCAGCCGGTAAAAAAAATCTGGTGAGCGAAGAAGGCTGGCTATACACTTAGCCTTATATTATAAATGCCAAGAAATTTTTTCCGACCGAGAAGCTGCAGGGCTTGGCGAGACAGAAAGATGATCTAAGTACCCGTTTTTAACCACCAATTATAAAGTCAATAAGGCGAGTTAATTGCCGATAATGTTTACTGGGAGAGTTGCTATGACGCACGCTAAAATTAGAAAAACCTTGATCTCAGCGGCAGTGGCCGCAGCGACCTTGAGTGCCGGACAGCTGTCCGCAGCACAGATCGAAGAGATCATTGTGACTACACAGAAACGCCAGCAAACACTGCAGGACGTGCCTATTTCGGTCTCGGCATTTAGCGGCAGCTTTATGGACAAGGCGCAGATCTCTGACGCCAAGCAGGTGGCGCTGTTAACACCTGGTGTCGCTGGTGATACAGATGACTCGTTTCTCGATTCGATGAATGTTCGCGGTATCAGTACCAATGATTTTGGGGTTGGTGCCGAGCCCTCCATTGGTCTCTATCAAGATGGCATCTATCTGGGCCGCACCGGTGGCGCCGTTTCCAGCTTCTTTGATATAGAAATGGTAGAGGTGGTTAAGGGCCCTCAGGGCACCTTGTTTGGTCGCAACGCCTCCTCAGGAGCAATCTCGATTACCACGGCAAAACCCACTGGTGAATCCGGTGGGTCTATTGACGTTGGTTTTGGCCAAGATGGTTACGGGGAACTCACGGCGGTTGTGAATACGCCGATCAATGATCAGTTTAGCGGCCGCTTGGCGGTGTATCACCAGCAGCAGGATGGCTGGGTGACCAATATTAACGATGGCCAGCAGACTGGTGATGTCGAAAATACTGCCGCTCGCTATACCCTAGCTTTTGAGAACGACGATATCACCAGCACCCTGATGCTTGAGTATGAAGATCGACAGGGACCGCCGACCATTTATCAAGCCTTCGATCCAGATGAAACCGGTCTGCCATTTTACAGCACCGATGCTGCAGAAGATCAGTTCACCTCTGATGTTAGCTCGGCTGATCTAATTGATGAGGGTGAAGTTTGGGGCGCGACCTTAAATGTGGAAGTAGATCTGGGCAATAATTACACCCTTAGTTCGATTACTGGTTTGCGCGGTCACAACTACTATTACTTGGAAGATTTTGATGGCGGCAGTAGTTTCCTGTCCAATTACAATCAGATTCAGGAACAGGACTATTTTAGTCAAGAATTTCGCATCAACAAAGAAACTGACAGCGTAAGTTGGTTTGTCGGCGCCTCCTGGTACAAAGAGGAGCTCAAGGTTCGCTTCAATCAAACCCTTGATGAAGATACTTTTTGTGCTGCCTATGGCACCTACTACGAATATGACGATATCACCGATTGTGCAACCCTCTACGAATACTATGAATACGACCCCATTGTCGGCATTGGCACACGCAACGATTCGGTTGATGTGGATGCGGAATATGACGGTTGGGGTCTCTATGGCGATGCCACTTTCCACGTCACTGAAGATTTAGATTTTATAGTTGGTGCTCGCTATACCGAAGATAATCGTGATTTTGCCCAGAACTTTGGCGGCGAAGAGCGTAATGCCACCTGGTACACATTCCCTTTTTACACCTCAGATTTTGTTCAGGGCAATGATCAGTGGACCAATACCTCAGTTCGCGCCGCAGTGACGTATCAACTCAATGATGAGGTGTCCACCTATGCCACCTATTCAACTGGTTACAAGGCCGGCGGTTTTAATACCATGGAACTGTCCTTCGCCGACGATATTACGGTGGATGATTTGGACGGCGAAGATGCCTTAGATTTCGACCCCTCCCTGGCAAGCTTTGATAAAGAGGAAGTGACCAATATAGAGCTGGGCTTAAAAGGTCAGTTTTTAGATGGACAGATGCAGCTCAATGCTGCGCTCTACAGCTATCAGTTCGATGGCATGCAGTCCGGTTATTATGTGGACGGCCGCTATACAGTGGCCAATGTGGGTGATGCCGAAGGCTCTGGTTTAGAGCTGGATATGCGCTACCTGCCCACGGATAACTTGGATATCTATCTGGGTTTAGCCTGGGCGGATTCTGAACTGACCAAGCCCAACCCGAGCGTCTCTGCGGATTTTTGTGAAGACGATTGTACCGGTGCTATGTTGCCGGGCACGGTAGATTTTAGTGCGGCTATGGTTGCCACCTATAGTCGACCCATCGACGGCGGCGACCTCAGTGTCACTTGGGAGACCTTCCATCAGGGCGCGAGCCCAGGGTTCGGCGATTTCTCTTTAGCGCCGATCATGTTGGATGAGTTCACCGTGAGTAATCTGCGGGTTGGCTATGACAGTTCCGATAACTGGAGCATGACGATTTGGGTCAACAATGTATTTGATACCTTTTACTATAAAGGCGTTGCTCCGGCGGATGGCATCATTGCTCCCCACTACTTTGGTTTTTCGGAGCCGCGTCGTGTGGGCTTGGATATAGGTTATAAATTCTAATCTCAGTCCTGTTGTAGTTATCTAGAAGCACCTAAAAACAGCCGACATTCTCGGCTGTTTTTTTGTAGACTGTAAAAAATAATAAACCCACCTCAGAGATCAAATTATGGATCCGCAACAACAGTTCTTTAAGGCTTTAGCTGCATTGCGCGAAGCGGATCTTGAGAGTTGCGAATCTATCTGTCAGCGTCTGTTGGCTATTAACCCGAGAGAAGTTAATACCCTGAGGCTCCAGGCCCAGGTCTGGCACAAGCGCGGTGAGCTAGCGCGAGCCGAGGCAGGATTTAAAGCCGCCCTCAGTATCGCCAATGATTTTGCCCACGCCTGGGCCGATCTCGGCAAAGTACAATTTTCCCTTGAGAAATATTCACTGGCAGAGCAGTCACTGCGTCGAGCACTGCAGCTTAATGCGACGCTCAAGGGGGCCAGTAAACTGCTTGCCGAGGTGCTGGAAAAACAGGGTAAAACCACCCAGTCTGCGGTGGTCAAACAGGTTAATCAGCAGCATCAAATACTTAAAGAAAAAGTTGTTGAAGCCTACAGGCTTTCCACTGGGACTGATGAGGATAAGGGACCTGAGAGAGGCGAAACTCTCTGTAAAGAGGTGTTACAGGTAGATCCAGAGCATGTGGGTGCCAAAGAGTTTTTAATTAACCGCGCCCTAGAAACTGGTCGCGCCCGCTGGGCCGAAGAGCTATCTCGCTCCTTAGTGCGCAAAATGCCAGAGCAGTCCAAATGGTGGCTAAAACTCAGCTCTGCATTGGCGCGACAGGATCAGTTGGTTGACGCCCAGGAAGCGGTGCAACAGGTCTTGAGTATTGAACCCGATCTGGAAGAAGCGCGGATGTTATTGGGCAGTATTTTCGTTCGCGACAATCGCTTTGCCGATGCCCTGGGTCAATACGATGCAGTCTTGCAACACAATCCGAACAATATCGCCGCACTGGCGCAAAAGGGCAGTGCCTTAAAAACCCTTGGCCGGCAGGATGAATCGATTCAGTGTCTGCGACGCTGCATGGAGCTCGATCGCAGTTTTGGCGAAGCCGCCTGGTCGTTGTCTAACCTTAAAACCTACCGTTTTAGCGATGACGAAGTGGTGAACATAAAGGCTGTATTGGCCGTTGAGAATCTGAAAGATAAAGATGCTGTGCACTTTAACTATGCCCTGGGCAAAGCCTATGAGCATCGCCAACAGTGGGATCAGGCATTTGCTGCCTATCAGACGGCAAATCGAATCAAGCGACAATCAGCAATCTGGAACGCTGATGAATTTTCGGCCCAGGTGGATCAGATTATTGCCACCTTCACGCCGCAGTTGCTGCAGCAACACCACAATAGCGGCGTAGACGACAGCTCGCCTATCTTTGTCCTCGGACTGCCGCGCTCTGGTTCGACTCTGCAAGAGCAGATACTGTCTTCCCATTCACAGGTGGAGGGCACTCGCGAGTTGCCCTATATTCCCTGGATCGCTCAGCGCTTAAACCGCAAGCCCGACCCCATGTGCCGAGACAATTACCCTCTGGGGGCTGGGCAGTTAGAGGCTGACCAATGGCGGTTGTTGGGTACCCAGTTCTTAGCCCAGGCCAAACGTCACCGTCAGACTGACGCGCCATTTTTTATCGATAAACTGCCGAATAATTTTCTCTACGTAGGGCTGATTTTGTTGGCCATGCCCAATGCCAAAATTATCAACACAGTGCGCAATCCAATGGACAACTGCTTCGGCTGCTTTAAACAGCTCTGGGCTGAGGGTCAACATTTTACCTATGATCTTGAAGACCTGGGTCGTTACTATCGCGACTATCATCGCTTGATGGCTCACTGGCAGGCGATCTTTGGTGATAAGATTTTCTCAGTACACTATGAGGCAGTAGTGGCGAATCTCGAGACCAATGTGCAGGAACTGTTGGACTACTGTGGCCTGCCTATGGAAGAGCAATGTCTGCGTTTTCACGAGACTGAACGGGCGGTAAATACTGCTAGCTCCGAGCAGGTAAGGCAGCCGATTTACACTTCAGCGGTGGCCTATTGGCGACACTTCGAAGAGCAGTTGCAGCCACTCAAAGATGCCTTGGGCGATCTTGCCGAGGTCTGATTAATATAACCGCCGGAAAAAACAGAGCTCAATATGAAATCTACCGAAGTGCTAGAGCAGTTTCTGCAGGCCCATCCCCATATCGAAATCTTCGAAGTCATACTCCATGACCTCAATGGTGTCCACCGGGGCAAATGGCTGCCTCGTGAACAGATCCATAAACTCTTCGAAGGTGGTTATAAAATGCCTCAGAGCAGCTGTTCTCTAGATAGCTGGGGTCGTGATCTTGAACAGCTTGTAACTGCAACCGGCGATACAGATGGCATCTGCACTCCCCATCCGGAAACCCTCGCCATTGTGCCCTGGGCCAGCAGACCCACGGCGCAAATTATTGTCTCCATGCTCAACCCAGATGGCCTGTCAGATTATCCAGTCGATCCTCGAGTTGTCTTGCAGCAGGTTATAGCGCGTTATACCAAGCTGGGCTTAACGCCGGTGGTGGCCAGTGAGATGGAGTTTCACCTATTGGAAATTAACCGCGATCAGTTTGGTCGTCCCGAGCATACTCAGCGCGCCCTAGACGGTTCGCCAGCGCTGGGTGGTGCAACCTACAGTATCGAGGCCATGCGCCATTTAGCGCCGTTGATGGATGCCATTAGCAGTGCCGCCAGCCAACAGAATTTGCCCGTGGACACGTTGATTAGTGAATTTGGTGCCTCCCAGTGCGAGATTAATTTACATCATCAGAACTCAGCCCTGCGCGCCTGTGACCAGGCCAGTATGCTGCGCAGAGCAATCCGCGCTGTAGCTCAGCAGCAGGGTAAACAGGCCAGCTTTATGGCCAAGCCCTTTGCCGAGGATGTGGGCAATGGTATGCATGTGCATTTTAGTTTGATCGACAGCAGCGGGAATAATGTCTTTGATAACGGCACCCCAGAGGGTAGTGAGCTGTTGCACCAGGCAGTCGCCGGCTGCCTGAAAAATATGGCTGATTCAGTGGCGATTTTTGCGCCAAATATTAATTCCTATAGACGTTTGGTGCCTGGCTGTTATGCGCCAACCGCGCCTACCTGGGGTTATGAGAATCGCACTACGGCACTGCGTATTCCAGCGGGTAAGGGTAATGCTATGCGTATAGAGCATCGGGTTGCTGGCGCCGATGCCAATGTCTATTTAACCGTGGCGGCAATGTTGGCCGCCGCACTCGATGGCATTGAAAATACATTGTCGCCGCCGGCAGCGATTAAAGGTGATACGACCGAATTGGAGTTGGCGCTTCAACAGAAAGCAGAGCGACAGTTGCCGCGTTTTTGGGGGGATGCCCTAGAGCAATTTGAGCAGTCCGAATTTATCGAGAATTATTTGGGCGAAGAGTTTAGGACTGTCTATGCCCAGAGTAAGCATAAGGAAAAAGCTGAGTTCGATAGCCGCGTGACGCTTCTGGAGTACGATGCCTACCTGTAAAGGTTTTCTGCTAGGAGATTATTTAACCTGCTGGCTCAGATCTTGCGCTTTAACAGCAGGCTATCGATTTGGTTTTCAGAAAGTTTGGTTCGCGCATAGGCCATGCTAGAGGCGTCTTCAAAAGGTCCAACCAGCACACGGTGCCATTTCTCACCATTGCCCAGATCGATCAGCTCGACGCTGGCATTTAAATTCAGTAGCAGCAATTTCACCCGCCGACTCTCGGCATCATTGGCAATTTTGAAGGAGCCAGCCTGAAGTAGGTAGGTGAAGTTTTCCTCTGGCGGTTCATCGTCGCTCTCTTCAGAGGCATTGTTGGGAACAATGATTTCGGTCTTTTTCAGCAGGGTGTAAAAGTCGAACTGCAGCTCTGAGGCCTCAGCTTTGACGGTTTCAGTGACATCCTGAACCTTGGCCGTGGCCGTAGGGGCTTTTTTCATTAGGCCCGGCAGCAGACTGGCTAAGATAGCACCAAAAATCGTACCCAAAATAAATGCGGGCAGCCCAGAGTTGCGTTTAGCAGGTTGCTGCTTGCCCCGTCCGGAGTGTCTTTTGGCGTAATTTTGCGACATTCTCAAAGCTCCTAAATCCAGCGGCGATTGTAGGTGATGGAGGCGCTTTTAAGCAAACCGCTTGGCGGACAAAATCGCCTTTTATGCATTTATTCTGCGGTGAGAGCTAAAGCTCCTGGGGGTCCACATCCACACCCCAGCGCACATGCCGGGCCATGGGTAATTTTTCTAATTCAAACACCAGTTGCGAGAGCAAAATATTTAAATCACTGCGCCGCCCACCACTAATTTGCAATACATAGCGATGGCGGGAATTGCGCCGCTCCATTAGTGCCGGCAGTGGGCCGAGATAATTGACGGTTTCGCCGGAGGGGGATATTGCCTCAGCACAGTGTCGCGCCGACTGTAAAAAGGCCTCGGCATTCTGAGCGTGGGCGGCATCGGCGCGAAGAAGTACCAACTGCTTGTAGGGCGGCAGCTCTGATTGTTTGCGCTGTTTACGCAGCAACTTGGAATAGTTGCCGTAGCTCTGCTGGGTCAGTACCTCAAGTAGTGGATGGTCTGGTTGATGAGTTTGTAGTATTACCTTTCCAGCCATTGTGCCACGGCCGCTGCGTCCGGCCACCTGAGTCAATAACTGCCCAAGGCGCTCGTGACTGCGAAAATCCGGGCTCATTAAGCCACTGTCGGCATCGAGCACGGCCACTAGGGTGATATTAGCGAAATGATGCCCCTTGGCGAGCATCTGAGTGCCCACCAGAATACAGGGTGCGCCACTGTCTACAGTGTCATACATGGCCTGCATGGCGTTTTTCTTGCGCGTGGTGTCGCGATCGATGCGCAACACCGGTGTATGGGGAAAACATTCTTGCAGCCAAGCTTCACTGCGTTCGGTGCCATCCCCTGCAGCCACCATGCGATCACCGCGGCAGTTAGGACACCAGTGCAGCAGTCCACGTTTATAGTTGCAGTGGTGACAGAGCAGGCATGAATGGCGGCGGTGCACGGTGAGGCGGGCGTCACAGTTGGGGCACTCGGCACAGAAACCGCAGTAGTGACAGAGCATGGCTGGAGCAAAACCGCGACGATTCAGAAAAACCAATACCTGCTGCTTATTGTGAATCGCCTCGCGAATCGCATTTAAGGTAGAGGCAGCAACGCCACTCTCCACCTGTTCAGACCTTAAGTCGACCATGGACCAGGTGGGCGGTTTAGCATCTCCGGCTCGAGTATTTAAGATTAGATGCTGATAGCGTTTTTTCTCACAGTTGTAGAGGGATTCCAGCGATGGCGTAGCAGATCCGAGAATAATCGGGATCTTTTCCTGCTTGGCTCGAATAACCGCTAGGTCCCGCGCTGAATAGCGAAAACCATCCTGCTGTTTATACGACTGATCATGTTCTTCATCGATGATAATAATGCCCGGTGTTTTCATCGGCGTGAACACAGCAGATCTAGTGCCCAGTAGAATCGGCGCTTCGCCAGTAGCAGTCTGATTCCAAGAGTCAAGACGATCCTGATCTGTGAGTCCGGAGTGCATCATCGCCACTTCCACATTAAAACGATCGCGAAAACGTTTTTGGGTCTGCGGGGTCAGACTAATCTCGGGAATCATCACTAGGGCCTGACGGCCATAGCGAATAACCTTCTCGATACACTGCAGGTAGATCTCGGTTTTACCACTGCCCGTGACGCCATCGATAAGCCAGGTATTGAAGCCGTGGCAATCGATGGCATCCATGGCCTCTTGCTGGGAAGGATTGAGCTTCCACGGCTGCTCGAGCAACAGGTTATCCAGATCCACCTTTCTAGGGCCTATGTACACGAGTTCAGCAATGCCTTTTTCTTCAATCCGTTTAAGGGTGGCCCGAGTATAAAGTTTTAGGATATTGCCCTGTCGGGTAAGCTCTTTTTTTAACAATTCGTCGAGCAGGGCGCGCTGTTTGTGCAGTCTGCCGCCGCGCAGCATTTCATGGCCGCGCTGTTTACCTACCTCTGTAACCTTCCACCATTTAGCCACTTTGGGTACTGGCAATGATTGACCTAAGCGCAAGCGCACTGGCAGGGCAGTAAACAATGCGTCTCCGATGGGGTGGTGGTAGTAGTTAGCGGCCCAGATAAACAGCTTAAAAAGCGATTCAGGTAATAGGGGTTCGGCGTCTATAACAGCGAGAACCGGCTTCAGTTTTTCGATGGCAAAGTCACTTTTATGGGTCTGTTCTATGACCAGACCAATCACCTCGCGCTTGCCAAATGGCACCCTGACTCGACAGCCGCGCTGGGGTGGCGCAGCGGCAAATTCATCGGTTACCAGATAGTCAAAGGTGCGCCGCAGGGGCGACAGAACCGCAACCCGGACAATTAAAGGCTTGGCGCTGCTTGAAGGCGTTGAATGGGACATAATAAAAGTTGAGAATTCCTTTTGTAACCGAGTTCATTTCTGCTAGAATCCGCGCTCTTTAGAAATGGCCTGCCGTGCCATACAGGGGTTGGTCTGTTTGACTAGCTGATTGATAGGGTGGCGGCAAGCGACTTGGAGTATATTATGAAATCAGAGATTCACCCAGCGTATAACGAATTAAAAGCGACTTGTAGTTGCGGTAACGTAATTACTGTCGGATCAACGCGTGCTCAAGCTCTTTATCTTGACGTGTGTTCTGCCTGCCACCCATTTTACACCGGCAAGCAAAAAACAGCAGAGACCGGTGGCCGAATCGATCGCTTTAACAAGCGTTTTGGTGCTGCCAAGAAGTAAGCCGATACTGGTTCGCTTCAAAGAATATCAAAATGCGCCGTTGGTTATGCCTGCGGCGCATTTTTTTGTCTGCGATTTTGTTGCCAGCGAAGGCGAAGCAGACAGCCTAAAATGTGTGATCTAAAATATCTGTAAGGTTTATAATGCTGCCTTGCAACAGTCATGGTTAAAAAGGAGATCCCTGTGGGCGCAGTCTGGACATTGATTAAGTTTTTACTATTACTGGCCATTGCCGCCGTCGGCGCGTTTTTCGCCCTGGAGAATAGCCAGCAGGTGACTGTTGATTTTATTCTTTTTCAAAGCACCGCTATGAATCTCGGCCTCTGGTTGATGATTTTTTTAGTCGCTGGCTGTCTGCTTGGACTGCTGGCGAGCTCAGTTCTTATTACCTATTATCGGCGCAAATTAGCTCGCGCCGCGAAACGAGATTAATCTGCTTATGAGTTCTTCTGCACCTGTGATAGTCGCCCTGGATTTTGATAACCAACATGCCGCCCTGAGTCTGGCGGAGCAGCTTGATCCCA
This sequence comes from Gammaproteobacteria bacterium MOLA455, assembly GCA_000511875.1. Taxonomy (GTDB): domain Bacteria; phylum Pseudomonadota; class Gammaproteobacteria; order Pseudomonadales; family Porticoccaceae; genus HTCC2207. Next base: position 905,480 of record AZIN01000001.1, on the reverse strand, counting down.
CCCAGTGCCGCTTAAAAGTTGGCAAAGAGTTGTTTACCGCCGCTGGTCCAACCTTGGTTAAGGCGTTGGTAGAGCGTGATTTCGATGTATTTCTCGACCTTAAATTTCATGATATTCCCAATACCGCTGCCAAGGCCGTCAGTGCCGCCGCAGATCTTGGTGTGTGGATGACCAATGTTCACGCCTCAGGTGGCAGTCGCATGATGAGTGCTGCCAGAGAGGCACTAGAACAGCAGGGTAGCCCAATGCTGTTGATTGGCGTGACAGTGCTGACCAGCATGGATCAGTCTGATTTGCTGGAGATTGGTATTCAGCGCAGCCCCAGTGAGCAGGTACTGCACCTGGCCCAGTTGACCAAGAGCTGTGGATTGCACGGTGTGGTCTGTTCGGCCCAAGAGGCCAGCGTATTGAAGTCTGAATTGGGCACTGAGTTTAAGCTGATAACCCCGGGTATTCGTCTTGCAGACAGCGCCGCCGATGATCAGCGACGCATAGTGACGCCGCGTAGGGCCATGCAGTTAGGCGCTGACTATCTAGTGATTGGCCGACCTATCACCCAATCAGCCAATCCCCTGCAAGCCCTTGTCGAGATCAATAGCGCGCTCTAGGGGGAGGCTAAGCCTCGTCTTTTAACGCGTAACCCATGCCGCTATGGGTTTCTTGATTATCTGCCAGTCACAGAAAAATATATAGATTTGCGGCCTCTCTGAGGGCCTTGAAGATGCAACCCAGACGCTGACTGCGAAAGCCCTTTTTTGCATGAGGATTTAAGATTAGAGCAGCGCAAGTTGCGGCCATGGCAGGCCGCAGATTCGACAGAACTTTAGGGTATTGAGCGCTGGGGCAAAGATTATTTCGTTGTCGGCTCTGACCCAGCCGGGAAGCTTGATAATTTGCAGTGGTTATAAAAACAGGGTGTTTATCGGCCTAGGCCTGCAGGCGATCAAATTCGCGTTGGCTTTAAGCCGGGGCAGATCGACCTGCACTGACGCGCTCACGCTGAAAATATCGTTCTCGATACATTGCACAGTATTGCCGCGCTGTTGGATACCCTGGTCGAAGTGCCGGCGTTAATGGCCGATCTCAAGCGCCCTAACAGCTGGCGCTCGATTAGAGTTCTGCTCTAGTTATTAAACTCATCCGCCCAAACTGGACTGGCTGATGAACCAGCATTAGGTGCATAAACTCTCACGTAATCAACTTCCATCTCACCTTCGTTAAAGCTGTCGGCGATACTGGGCTCGATGGCAAAATTCAGCAGCAGATACTGCTCTGCATCGAAGGGCCAGGTGGCTGAATTTTTGTCATTGGGCGCATAGGTGTAGTGCTCAACACCATCGACACTAAAGATCATCCGGTCGGCATTCCAATCCAGCGAGTAGACATGGAACTCGGTTGACGCTGTGTCTACATACTGACCGCCCACGTTAATTGTGCCACCGGAGCTGGAAGGCGTATGCAGGGCGCTGGAAATATAATTCTGATTGTTGCCCCAGTGCTCCATGATGTCGATTTCTCCACAAGCTGGCCAGCCAACAGTGCCAAAGCCCTGAGTCTGCCAATAGCCGCCGTTCTCGTTGATGTTTTTGCCCAGTGTCCAGATCGCCGGCCAGGTGCCAACGCCCTGAGGCAACTTGGCTCTTACATTGACTCGCCCATATTTAAAGGCATACTTCGAGTTAAGCCGAGCTGAGGTGAACTGCTTAGTGCGACCTTGATCGGTAAAGCTCTCTCTTATGGCGACAATTTTCAATGTGCCGTCACTGACATAAGAATTTTCGATTCGATTGGTGTAATGCTGTATTTCGCCGTTATACCAGCTATTGCCATCCGGCAGACGGGTTTGATGAAACCATTTTTCCGAATTTATAGCCTGGGGGCCAGCAGGGGTCGTGGGGCTAGCGGCAACAACTGTGACTGTTCGAGTTGCGGTAGCTGAATTGCCTGACTCATCAGTAGCTGTGTAAGTAATAGTGTAAACACCTACTGCATCGTCAATTGTTCCTGAGGTGATCGCTGCCACGCTGCCATCAACGGCATCAGTGGCTCTTGCGCCCGAATCCGTATAGCTGCTGCCCTGCTCAATGGTCAGGTTGAGAGAACCTATAACCGTGATCACTGGTGGAGTGGTGTCAGCCGGTATAGTGATTGGCTCAGGACTGGTTTGCATCGAACCGCCACCGCCTCCACCGCAGGCCAACAACCCGCCGAATATAATTGTCGCTGTCACAGCAGAAAGGCGAACCGCATTGTTGCGCAACCAGTTTTTCTTCATCGTCATGGGAAACTCTTTTTTATTATTTGTTTTAGAACCGAACTCGGCCCGACATTTTGTACCAAAATACCTATCCAATGCGAGTACCCTGAGTCAGGTGGTCTTGTAGATGAGGTGATTGGGTACCTATATCTAATCACTTTGCCCTAAATTGGACCAACGCTGTCCCTGCCACGGCCTTAACTGTTTTGCTACAATGAACGGCGTTCCCAGAAGGTTTACTCAAGGTCCTCCATTTATGTCTGATCAATATGTTTCTTGCGCACTGTATAAATTTGTCGGCTTGCCAGATTGTGCTGCTCTGCGCGCACCGCTGCTCAAAGCCATGACCGACAACCAGGTGTTTGGTACCCTGCTGCTCGCCACCGAGGGAATCAATGGCACCATATCCGGTACGCGTGAGTCGGTTGATAGGCTGCTCGATTGGTTGCAGCAGCAGCCGGGCTTGGAAAATATTGACTGCAAAGAATCCTTTCACAGTGAAATTCCCTTTTACCGCACCAAGGTAAAACTGAAAAAAGAAATCGTCACAATGGGTGTCGAAGGTATAGACCCCAAGCGGTCAGCCGGTACCTATGTGAAACCTGCCGATTGGAATGCGCTGATAGCCGACCCCGATGTGCTGGTGGTGGATACCCGCAATGACTATGAGGTTGAGATTGGCACCTTTGCCAATGCAGTCAACCCCAAGACCAAAACCTTTCGCGAATTTCCCGCCTGGGCTGAGCAGAATCTCGACCCCAAGAAAAACAAAAAAATTGCCATGTTTTGCACTGGCGGTATCCGCTGTGAAAAATCCACTGCCTATATGAAAGAGCGGGGTTTTGATCAGGTCTATCATCTTCAGGGTGGCATTCTCAAATATCTTGAAGAAGTGCCTAAAGAGCAGACTCTGTGGGACGGCGAATGCTTTGTTTTTGATAATCGCGTGGCCGTTGATCACGACCTTAAACGCGGTTCCTACGACCAGTGCCACGCCTGTCGCATGCCGATCACTGAGCAGGAGATGAATCACATACATTATCAGGAGGGTCTCTCCTGTCACCACTGTTTTGGCAGCATCGACGAAGAGCAGCAACAGCGTTTCGCCGAGCGCCAGAAACAGGTCAAGCTAGCCAAGGCTCGCGGTGAAGAACATATAGGTAACGCCGCTCTGGAAGCCACTGCACGTCGCAGGGCGGAAAAGAGTGCGGAAAAGAAAGCCTCGAGAGATCGCCAGTCATAAATCTGGCAGCACTATAGGATTTAGCGTGGTGGGCTGAGCCAGCGCAGTTTGAAATTGGCCTCGGGGGATTGCCTTAGCTTATCTACCAGCCAAGGCAATAACTCACTCATCTGCTGTTCCAGCAGCCAGGGAGGGTTGACCACAATCATTCCCGACCCAGTCATACCGAAACGATTATTTTCCTTCAGTACATTGAGCTCTATTTGCAGTGTTCCGGGCAGTCCGGCGTTGGTCAGCTTGCGCTGCAAAAAATCTACATCGTCGCTGTGCACCACCGGATACCAAATGGCAAAGGTGCCGGTTGCCCAGCGCTTGATGCCGTCCACTACCGCGTTCACCACATCTGCATATTCATGATCTAGTTCATAGGGCGGATCGATTAACACCATACCTCGGCGTTCAAATGGTGGCAGAGCGCCTTTTAACTGTGCGAAGCCGTCCACCTTATAGGCCTGGACGCGACGGTCTTTGGCAGACAGGGCTTGGAGCAGCTCAAAATCTGCAGGGTGCAGTTCGCTCAGTAAAAGACGGTCTTGGGGGCGGCAGAGCTCTTTGGCCAACAGTGGACTGCCAGGATAGTGGCGCAGCTCGCCATCGGCATTGAGGTTTTTTAAAGTAGCCACATAGGCTTGCATAGTAGCTGGAACATCCGCGTCCCAGAGTCGCTTGATACCCTCTAGATACTCCCCGGTTTTATCCATCTCTTTTGACTGCAGATCGTAACAGCCGGCACCGGCATGGGTGTCGATATAGACGAAGGCTTTATCTTTCACTTTAAGCGACTGCAATATTAGCGACTGTACGGCGTGTTTTAACACATCGGCATGGTTGCCAGAATGAAAGCTGTGGCGGTAGGAGAGCATAGGGATTCAATGTTGTGGCTGGGGAGGCGCAGTGTAAATCACCTGAGGTAAAAAGCTAGCCGCTGTGCAGAGCAGTAAAGGGCGCGCATCTAACTCGATAGCGGCACCCCTGGTGATGTACCCTCAGTTGAGTGGATCTCTACTGCGCCAGTTGCCGAGCAACTTTAGCTGAGCGCAGCTGAAAAGATGCAATCTGAGCTGCTTGAACAGTCATCTGCTTTAGTAAATGGTAAAACACCGCTAGTGGCTTGCCTTCGGCGACAAATTTTACCCGTTCAGGTAGTATTCTGGCGACTTCTTCTGCAATTAAACCAAACTGCAATGGGCAGGCGCCTTTTTCATCAGTCTGTGCGCGCTGGGGGACAGAGCTCTTCAGTTTGCCCCGACTCTTTTACTCTTTTAGAGTTTTGGCAATGCGCTTTAAAGATCAGCAGTCACCTATAATCACCTAGCTCCTTTGGTAACAAAAAAAACCATAAAAATTAGGATAGAGCCATGCCAGGAATTATCAATGACCTAACCGTCGCCGGAACATTATTTTTACGTGCTAGTGCAAGAAAGCTATTGTCAAAAAATGATCCTGAACCGGATCTAGATAAATATTATTCAGCTATGCAGTGTCTGTTAGATCAGGCTCCGAAGGGCTTGATCAAAGACTATGAATGGTTGGATCTTCCAGGAAATCGCCCACCTTGGACGGCCTCCGGTATTTGTGTGCACGCTGGAGACGAGATTAGCTGTTTTATGGATGGACGCGTGTTTGCCAGCAAGCCCTTGGATATTTGGTTGGGTCTCGCACTGCAGGTTTGGTACAAAGTTGGCGACGGCGACATCTTCAGGGGAACTCATAGTAGCCATTCTTTTGTCGCCAAAGAGAGCGGTCTATTGCAGTTTGGCAATTACTTTCCCAACGACTGGGAGAATCGGCAGGGGGAGCGTCAACAGGATGATAAGATTTATAAGAGCTCTAGCGGTATGTCGCGAATTTTAATTATTCGCTGGCATAAACCAGCAGTCGAATGTCTGAGAGAGATGCTTAGCCTTGGAGATTTCGAAGGTAGGTTAAGCTCTGAAATTAATCGCATCGACGTCGGTGACACTACCCCTAAAGGCTGGTCCTACCTGTGGAATATCGGTCAGAGTAATATTTTTCGTGAACAGCCATCGGCAACTGCTGATGATTGTATCCACTGCCAAACTCAGGGTGACACAGGGATTTTGCAGAAAGACGTGGATATAATTTTAGACGAGCAAACTGAAATAAGCTGGAAATGGTGCGTGGATCAACTGCCGTCAACACTGCGCGAGGATACAGTGCCCAGCCATGACTATCTGAGTATTGCCATCGAATTTGATAATGGTAGAGATATTACCTACTACTGGAGTAGCACATTGCCCGTGGGCACAGGTTACGATTGCCCGCTGCCGAACTGGAAGGGTAAGGAATATCATGTGGTTATTCGCAGCGGAAAAGAGGGGCTAGGCGAGTGGAAGGCGGAGCGGCGAAACCTTTTTGAGGATTACAAAAAGTATATGGGTGAGCCTCCGGCGCGGATTGTGCGTGTATGGCTAATTGCCAATAGTGCCTTTCAGCGCAATAAAGGCGATTGTAAATATGCGCATATAGTCCTGCATAACGAGCAGTCACTGAAGGTTCTTTGACGCAGGATCTCTTGCCTGACTTCTGAGGTTCGCTGTGCACTCAGATTATCGTCGCAAAAGCCTGTTTCACTTATCTACTTAGTTTGTATTATCGAAGGCACTGTAACTATAGCGGATAATTAAAGGGAGCCTCGGTCGCTTCAGTACTACTTATAGCAGAAGGATGCTTGAGTAGTGGCTTGTTTCGGTCTGATGGTAGACAAAAGGGTAGAAATAAATGTGCCTCTGACAATAAATGTAAAGGTCATGGGTGTGACCAATGACTAGTCACGGCGGCGATGATTGAGCGGTCTAACGTCCTTAAATTCCTTTGAAACTCTAGAAAAAAGAGCTGACCTGTCAGCATCGCTAAGAGAGCTGATCTTCTCGTAAAGCTCATCCAAAGAGATTGCGGCATTATTATCGGTCTTTTTTAACGTTGGCTCGTACATGGAATCAGGCGTCACGCCAAAGAAATTGGCTATGCGCACTAACGAGTCACGGCGAGGGTGCAGAGTAACGTTACACAGAATACGATTTATTGTCGGTTGCGAAACACCAGTGGCGCGGGAAAGCGCATTCTGGGACACTTTATGCGCCTTCATCAATTTCGCCAGCTGTGTACTTAAAGTCCCTCTCATATTTCGAATTATGGTACGAAATAATATACACGAGTGTATATTTTTAGGCTGATTGGAACTTAGCGGAGCCAGAACGTTAAATTACTGATCCATTACTGGAATTATTGCAGGGCTTTATGCCTCAACGTCGGAATGGTAGCTTGTATTAGAGATGGTGGGCGGATTGAGGCTAAAAGTAATTTTTGGCTATCAATACTTGCTGCGCTTCGCATCCAAATTGCTGTCGCAGTCAGTCGAGCCGGGGGGGAGGGCGATCTCGCCTACAACTGTGCTAAACAAAAAAACCCGCCTCTTTGCGGAGACGGGGTTTTGCTGTTTGGTACCAGTGGCCGGACTCGAACCGGCACGCTTTTAAGGGCGCGGGATTTTGAATCCCGTGTGTCTACCAATTCCACCACACTGGCATTCCGATAATTTAAAGAGATCGCACTCTGGTGTTTAGCAGCCAGCGCTTCGCACTGGTCGTGTGGTCACTCTCGGACATCCTGTCCTTCATGACACTTGAACATCCTGTTCTTCGTCTACCAATTCCACCACACTGGCATTCCGATAATTTAAAGAGATCGCACTCTGGGTCCTTCTGCCTGCTACGACTGTCAGCAGGGGGGCGGCGATTATAGCAGTGATCAACAGGCGGTCAACCACGGATATGGGGCTTGTGCGATTAAATGTTCTGAGTTGAAAGAGTTTGGCCTTTGGCGCTGTTTTCTATACCCTTGCCGACCTGTGCAAATCAATCAATAACTACTGGCTTTTGCCCCTATATTTATGCGCCGCGATCTCTTTCAATTTGACCTTCCCGATGAGCTGATAGCCCGCCAGCCCGCCGAGCAGCGGCAGGATAGTCGGCTGCTTTATCTCGACTCTACCTCTGATGATCTACGCCATCAGCAGTTTACTGACCTACTGTCGCATATTGAGCCCGGTGATCTGATGGTGTTTAACAATACCAAGGTGATTGCGGCGCGGCTGTTTGGTCAAAAGGAGAGCGGCGGTAAGATTGAGCTATTGGTGGAGCGGGTGCTGAGTGCGGATTCGGTCCTGGCCCATATTCGTGCTAGCAAGTCGCCTAAGCCGGGTAATCAGCTGCTGTTTGATAAGGGCTACAGTGCGGAGATGTTGGGTCGCAGTGGTGATCTGTTTGAACTGCGATTTAGTGCGCCGGTTTTGGATGTGCTGGACCAGATTGGCCATATGCCATTACCGCCCTACATAGATCGTGCCGACACTGAGGAAGATCAGAGTCGCTACCAGACGGTTTATGCTGATCAGCTGGGTGCGGTGGCGGCGCCGACGGCGGGGCTGCATTTCGATGATCAGATGTTGATGGATATCCAAGCCAAGGGCGCGAAGATTGCTTTTGTCACACTTCATGTCGGAGCTGGGACTTTTCAGCCGGTGCGTGCGGATAATATTCAGGATCACCATATGCATACCGAGTGGCTTCAGGTCAGTGATCAAGTCTGTGACCAGGTGCGGAAGACCAAAGCAGCTGGTGGTCGTGTGGTTGCGGTGGGCACCACCAGTGTGCGCTGTCTTGAAACTGCGGCGAGCTCCGGCTCGATTGTGCCCTTTGAGGGCGACACTAATATTTTTATCTTTCCCGGCTATCGCTTTAAAGTAGTGGATGCTCTGTTAACTAACTTCCATCTGTCGGAATCGACGCTACTTATGTTGGTCAGCGCCTTTGCCGGTTATGAGCCTATAATGCAGGCTTATTTAGAGGCGGTGGCTGAGCGCTACCGGTTCTTTAGTTATGGCGATGCGATGTTTTTGCGTCACAACCCCTTGGCCCCTGAGACTATTCCTAAATGAGTTCCACTCCTGATACCCAAACTGACTCCCAAGCTAATACTCAATCCAAGCGTAAGTGCTTTATGAATTTTTCTGTATCGGCTACTGACGGCAAGGCGCGACGTGGTGAAATGACCTTTCCTCGGGGCAAGGTGCAGACGCCAGCCTTTATGCCTGTGGGTACCTACGGCACGGTTAAAGGTATGCTGCCCAAGGATATAGTGGAGATCGGTGCTGAGATGATTCTTGGCAATACCTTTCATCTGATGTTGCGTCCTGGTACCGAGGTGATTAAGACTCACGGTGATCTCCATGACTTTACTCAGTGGCAGGGTCCGATTCTCACTGACTCCGGTGGTTTTCAGGTGTTTAGCCTCGGGGATATGCGCAAAATCACTGAAGAGGGGGTGAAGTTTAAGTCGCCGATTGATGGCAGCCCGGTTTTTATCGACCCGGAGACCTCTATGCAGGTGCAGGCTGATCTGGGCAGTGATGTGGTGATGATCTTTGATGAGTGCACCCCTCATCCGGCCACGGTAAAACAGGCCAGTGATTCTATGCAGCTCTCGTTGCGCTGGGCGAAGCGCAGCAAAACCGCTCACGGCGACAGTCCCTCGGCCCTGTTTGGTATTGTTCAGGGTGGTATGTATGAGTCACTGCGCGATGAATCATTGAAAGGATTGGTAGATATAGGCTTTGATGGCTATGCCATCGGTGGGTTGTCGGTTGGCGAACCCAAAGAAGACATGATGCGCATTCTCGATCATCTGGCCCATCAAATGCCGGCAGATCGGCCGCGCTATTTGATGGGTGTGGGTAAGCCTGAAGACTTGGTGGAAGGCGTGCGCCGCGGTATAGATATGTTTGACTGTGTAATGCCAACCCGCAATGCCCGTAATGGTCACCTGTTTACTAGCACCGGTGTGGTGAAAATTCGCAATGCCCGTCATCGCCATGACACTGACACGCTGGATAGTCAATGTGACTGTTATACCTGCACTAACTTTAGTCGCGGCTATCTCCATCACTTGGAACGCTGTGGCGAGATGCTCAGTGCTCAGCTCAATACCATCCATAATTTACGCTTTTACCAGACGCTGATGGCAGGCTTGCGTGAGGCTATTGCCGAGAACCGACTGGAAGCCTTTGCTGATCAATTTTATCTGCAACAGGGCAAGGATAAGCCTGCGCTTTAGGGCGAGAGGCTATAAGGGGGTTTAAATCGTCAATTGTGCCCCCAACTGTAATGCTAATGCCGCTATAATGCGCCGCTGAATTTATTGGAATGTCTGATCATGCCTAACAAGTTTCCCCTGTGGAAGAATATAGCAATTCTCTTGGTTGTGACCTTTGGTTTTGTTTTTGCCGCGCCAAACCTCTATCCACCGGATCCAGCGATTCAGCTGTCGGGACAGAGCGGTGCTATGCAGATTGATGCTGCGGTATTGCAGAAGGTTGAGCAGTCACTAGACGAAGCGGGCATTGCCCACTTTGCCGGTGAGTCCGATGGTGAAGCGCTGTTGATCAGGTTGCAGGATATGGAGCTGCAGCTGCGTGCCAAGGAAGTGATTCAGGCGACCATGGGCGGTGACTATATTGTTGCACTGAATCTGGCGCCAACTACTCCAGACTGGTTGCGAAATCTGGGTGGGGTACCCATGAAGTTGGGGCTCGATCTCAGTGGCGGTGTGCACTTTCTGCTGGAGGTTGACCTGGCCTCAGCCTTGGCAACTCGTCTTGAGAGCGATCTCGAAGACGTTAAGACGGCGCTGCGCGAAGAGCGCGTGCGCTATCGCAGTTTTGAACTGAGCAATGATCAAATCGTTGGCCAGTTTCGCGATGTAGAAGAAGTAGCTCGCGCCAAGACCTTAATTCGGACTAATTTACGTGACCTGCAGCCACAGTCTCAGCCGGGGCAAAACCCGCTGACACTGGTGCTCAAACTGAGTGAGATCGCCAGTCGTGAAATTGAAGATAACGCGATAAAACAAAACCTTACCTCGTTGCGCAATCGCGTCAATGAATTGGGTGTCTCCGAGCCCATGGTCTCCCGTCAGGGTAAAAACCGTATTGTCGTCGAGCTGCCCGGCGTCCAGGATACAGCTGAAGCTAAACGTATTATCGGCAAGACTGCCAATTTGGAATTCCGCCTCGAGGCCAGTGGCCGTGTTGGCGAGGTGTTTGATTTTCGCAACCCCAAAGGTCAGGGTCCAGATGCTCGCCTTGAGAGCAAGGCCGTGATAACCGGTGAAAATGTCACCGATGCGCGCGCCAGTTTCGACGAAAATGGTCGCCCTCAGGTCAATATCACCCTTGATGCCAAAGGTGGCTGGCAGATGGGTTATGCGACGCGAGACAATATTGGTCGTCGACTCGGCGTGCTGTTTATTGAGTTCAAAACCCGATTAGAAAAATCTATCGATGAAAACGGTGAGTTGGTGCTGACACCTGTGCCTTTCGTTGAAGAAAATATTATCAGTTTGGCGACGGTTCAGGCTCAGCTTGGCAAGCAGTTTAGAATCACCGGTCTCGAGCAGCGCGAATCCTCTGAGCTGGCTCTGCTATTGCGTGCCGGTGCCTTGGCCGCGCCAATGTATATTGTTGAAGAACGCACTATTGGGCCCTCGCTAGGGGCCGACAATATCGCCCTGGGTGTTAAATCGGTGGCTGTGGGCATGACCCTAGTGCTGCTGTTTATGTTGGTGGTCTATCGCGGCTTTGGTGTCTTTGCCAACATTGCCCTGGCGATGAATTTGGTGCTACTGGTGGCCTTTATGTCACTGCTCGGTGCGACACTAACCTTGCCCGGCATTGCAGGCATAGTTCTCACTGTGGGTATGGCGGTGGACGCCAATGTGCTGATTTTCTCGCGGATTCGCGAGGAGTTGGCTGCTGGCGCGTCGATTCAGGGCTCTATTAGTGCTGGTTATGACCGCGCCTTTGTGTCGATTTTGGATGCCAACATCACCACATTAATTGTAGCGTTGATTCTGTTCTTAATTGGCTCTGGCCCGGTTCAAGGTTTTGCCGTGACATTGTCTATCGGCATTTTGACCTCGATGTTTACCTCTATTGTGATGACCAGAGGACTGGTTAACCTGGTCGTCGGTGGCCGCAAAATCAAAACCCTGTGGATTTAGGAAGAAGATTATGACCAACTTAAAAATCTATAACTTCATGGGGCTGCGTAAAGTTGCAGCAGTTGTTTCCGCTGTGCTGCTGATCGCTTCGGTAGCGTCTCTGTCCACCAAAGGCTTAGTACTGGGTTTGGATTTTTCCGGCGGCACGCAAATTGAAGTGGGCTACGAACAGCCAGCTGATGTTGGGGCGATTCGCCAGCAGCTTGAAGGTGCTGGTTTTGACGGTCCGGTGGTTATTCAATACGGTTCTGAGACCGATGTGTTGATTCGTTTACAGGGCAAGCCCGAGCTGGGCCTGTCAGAGAAGGTCTACGACGTTTTAGAAGACGGAAGCGAAGCGGTTGAGCTGCGTCGAGTTGATTTTGTCGGGCCACAGATTGGTGAAGAACTGCGTGAAGATGGCGGCCTCGGTATGCTCACGGCTTTGGCCGTGGTGATGCTCTATGTAGCGATTCGCTTTCAGCTTAAGTTCGCCATCGGCGCGGTGCTAGCACTGGCCCATGATGTGCTGATTACCCTCGGATTTTTCTCTGTTGTTGGCCTTGAGTTTGATCTCACTGTATTGGCCGCAATATTGGCAGTGGTGGGTTATTCGCTAAACGACACCATTGTTGTGTCTGATCGCATCCGAGAGAATTTCCGCAAAATTCGTAAGGCGACACCGATAGAAGTGATCAATGAGTCACTCTCGCAGACTTTGTGGCGTACGATTAATACCTCGACAACCACTATGCTAGTTCTGCTGGCGCTGTACTTTATTGGCGGTGAATTGATTCATAACTTTGCCGTTGCGCTGATGGTCGGTGTAGGCATAGGTACCTATTCTTCAATTTATGTTGCCGCCACGGTTATGCTGGCACTCAAGGTCGATCGCGAAGATCTGCTCGAGCCAGTTGAAGGCGAACTGGTGGACGACCTGCCTTAAAGCCGTAATTCCGCATTCTTATCTCGATCCACTGATCCTTGGCAATACAGCCTGTGCTATCTTAACTAGGTCGTACACAGCTCTATTGGCAACGGACGTTGGGAGAAGAGGCGATGAGCCACCATGAAACAAGACATTATCTTCAAGCTCCGTGGCGGGATCTGCCTGCGCGCAAAGCTTTTTTCAGTACGGTGTTTGGCTTGACCTCCACCGACTATAGTCCTGAATATACGGCTTTAGCCTATGCCGCTGAGCAGGCAGCTACTGCGGCCAATGAATTTGCCGGGTCGACTAATAGAGCGCTGACGGGGTCAATATGATGCTGGCTGAGATAGATGCGTGGGCTCCGGTCTCTAAAAATTCTCTTTCAGACGGTCTGTCTAAGCTGCTATTAAGTGTTGTTGCCAGCTGCCTGCTCTCCAGCTGCGCGCTAATTCCGCAATTGACCAAGCCGGCAGAATGTCCGGCGTCAGCAGAAATTATTCCGCCACTGCTCGAGCCCCAGAGCTGTCCTGAGCCTCAGGTTATCGAGCGCATAGTCACCAAGATTGTGGCCCCAGAGCCAATGCCACAGGCGAGTACAGCAGGGAAGTTTCATTTGCCGATAGTGGGCGCCGTAGAGTGGGCAAAGATTCAGCCTGCGGGTCTATGGATTGAATCGCGCATAGATACAGGTGCGGACACTACGTCTATACACGCCGAGAATATTCAGCTGGTGGAAAAAGATGGTAAGCGCTATGTGCGCTTTGTCTTGATCGATGCCGTCACCGGCAGTGCCCACCAGCAGGAGTTGAGATTGCGTCGCCGAGTGCTGATCAAGCAGAGTGGTGGTGCCGATGAGCGACGCTATGTGGTCAGAATGTGGGTGACATTAGGAGAGATCCGTTCGAAGATTGATGTCAATCTCTCTGACCGCACCGACTTTGAATACCCACTTTTGATCGGACGCAATTTCTTGATGGACAATGTGATTGTTGATGTCAGTCGCCATCACACCGCTATGGCGCGCCCGGAGATTAGCAGTGATTAATTCGCGGATTCAAATTGGTTTAATTAGTGGCCTATTAATCGCTCTAGGGGTCGGATTGACTCTCTATAAGGCAGTGAGTCTCAACTTGCCCCTAGTGCCTGGTGAGTATCGCGAAGTCTGGACGGTGGAGTCCAAAACCAGTTTTATACCCACTGATGGCCCAGTAAATGTCGGCCTGCGCCTGCCTGCAGCACTGGCTGGTTGGACTATTTTGGACGAGCATTTTGTCTCTTCGGGATTTGGTTTTTCGATTGTGCAAGAGGCCGAAACTGTCAGCACCGCGCGTTGGACTCGTCAATCCCTTGATCATCCCACCACTCTCTACTACAAAATGCAGATCTACCGCGCCCGGGCTGACCGGGAGTTGCCTGCCCTAGAGGTCGAGTTGCCGGTTAAGCCACTGTTAGAGGCGGACCAACAGGCAGCGATGGATAGAGTGGTGCAGCGAATTCAACAGCAGTCCTCTGACCGAGAGAGCTTTACATTGCTGCTACTGCAGGAGCTACTCCGTGAATCACAGGACCAGGATATTCTATTTTTGCTCAACTCCTACAGCGGCGACTCTCTGGAGATGATTTTACATAGCATGGCCAGCGCAGGAATTCCTGCCCACGAGCTGCGCGGTATTGAGCTAGAGGATGGCCGCCGTCGTCAGACTCTAAGCTCATTGATTGAGTTGTACAGCGGTGAGAAATGGATTATTGCCAATCCCACCACTGCAAGGCTGGGCCTGCCGAGCAATTTCTTTATTTGGCAGCGCGGTGATGGCGCCATTTTGAATCTCACTGGTGGCCGCAACTCTAGTCTTGAGTTTGCGTTGGTGAGCAATAGCTTGCCGGCTAAAGCTGTACTGGGCATGGAACAGCGCGCCGAGGAATTTGCCCTGCTGGACTTTTCTATCTATAGCCTGCCAGTAGAGCAGCAGGGTATTTTCAAAGGTCTATTGCTGATTCCAGTCGCGGCTCTGGTAGTGGTTGTGATGAGGCTATTGGTTGGAGTGCAAACCTCTGGCACCTTTATGCCTATATTGATTGCGCTGGCCTTCATTCAAACTACCTTATTGGTTGGTTTGATTATTTTTCTTGTTTTGATCGGAAGCGGGCTATGGATCCGCTCTTACCTTAGTCGTCTCAATTTACTGCTGGTGGCACGGGTGGCCACAGTTATTATTGTGGTGATTTTGCTGATGGCAGCACTGGCTGTCACCAGTTATAAGCTCGGGCTTGATCAAATACTGACGGTGACTTTTTTCCCCACAGTGATTGTCGCTTGGACCATTGAGCGAATGTCGATTCTGTGGGAAGAGGAGGGCGGTCATGAAGTACTGATCCAAGGTAGCGGCAGTTTGCTGGTGGCGGTACTGGCCTATTTGGCTATGTCCAATACTCTGGTTGAACATCTTACCTTTAATTTTCCAGAGTTGACTCTGAGTCTACTTGGGGTGATTTTACTGCTGGGAAAATATACCGGCTACCGCCTATCCGAACTCTATCGCTTCCGCGATCTGGCGGGTAAGGAATAACATGAGCCTGCTGGTGTCGCCCCTAAAATTGCGCGAGCTGGGTATTCTCGGTATGAACAACCGCAATATTGGTTTTATCGGTCGCTATAATCAGCGCAAAAATTACTGCCTTGCAGATAATAAATTGAATACCAAAAGTGCCGCTATCGCTCGCGGTATTCCAGTCCCTGAGCTGATCGGCACTGTGGATTATCAGTTCCAAGTTAGCACTGTCAACAAGCTGCTCGAGGAGCGTGATGCTTTCGTGATAAAGCCCAGCCAGGGCAGCGGTGGCAAAGGTATTCTGGTGATTGTCGGACGCCGGGGCGACAAGTTTGTTAAGTCCAGTGGTGCGCTGATCGATGATCGCGAAGTGCGTCGCCACAGCTCTAATATTCTCGCTGGCTTACACAGTCTCGGCGGTCGCAACGATAGCGCCATGATTGAAGCGCTGATCGATTTTGATCCGATTCTCAAGGACTATAGCTATGAAGGTGTCCCGGATATCCGTGTGATTGTGTTTCGCGGTGTGCCGGTGATGGCAATGATGCGCTGTGCCACCCGCAGCTCGGATGGCAAGGCCAATTTGCACCAGGGGGCCGTAGGGGTCGGTATTGATATAGGCACTGGGAAAAGTATCTGCGCGGTCCAGAACAATCGTATTGTCAGTCAGCACCCGGATACTCATATCAACTTTGATACCTTAACCATTCCCCATTGGCAGCAGTTACTGGAATTAGCATCTGGCTGCGCCGGTATGGCGGGGCTCGATTATCTGGGTGTGGATATAGTTCTCGATCGTTTGCGCGGGCCCATGTTACTAGAGCTTAATGCGCGACCAGGATTGGCTATTCAAGTGGCTAATCAGGCGGGTTTGAAGCATCGGTTATTAAAGGCGGGGGCGATTGCTGATGGCTTTTTTTCCGCTGAAGGCTCTCTATCCGCTGAGGGCTCTCTATCCGCTGAGGGCTCTCTATCCGCTGAGGGCTCTCTATCCGCTGAGGGCTCTCTATCCGCTGAGGGCTCTCTATCCGCTGAAGGCTCTCCCTCCGCTGAAGGCTCTCCCTCCGCTGAAGGCTCTCCCTCCGCTGAAGGCTCTCCCTCCGCTGAAGGCTCTGACAATGCCAGTCAAAAGATCGCTCTGGCACGGCGGTATTTCACTACTCAGACTACTTAAGCACTCATAAAATAAGGTTAGCCAGGTCTAGCCTGAGAGGCCTAGTGCAAGTGAACTAATCAATTGCCGAGCAAAAAACGGGTGTTCAATATAGTCAACTGCTCCAAGGGTCATTGCTTCAACGCCTTACCTCGGGTCGGCTTTTAGCTGAGTGACAGTTTTCAGTCTGGCCATAACAATTGATCTGACTAGCTGTTTGGGGGGATAAGATCATAAAGATGGTTAACCACGTTTTTTTACGGCTCTTAATAACCTCAAAACCCTGATGTTTTTAGGATACGTAGTTACCGCAATAAATTACGCAAACCCCCTTATTGTCTTGTTGAGCCCCTTTGCTATGCTCTGTCTCCCATATGTGGATAACCTGACTGGCTGATTTCTCGGTATCGGTCACAGTGTCCGGTATCTCTGAGTGTAAGTCGCCGCTGTGACTATTGATTCACTAGGTTAGTCGTCAGGAGTGTATATGGAACATCGTATGGCAAGTCGCAGATCCTTAACGCCGAGCACAGAGCAGTGTTTGGTCGAGATTTATTTAGCAGACAAACAGATTGCTATATGCCCGGTTAACACTATAGGTATCGCAGGTTTAGGTATCGACAGCTGTCCTGAGGCACTGCACTCGGGAATGTTTCTAAAGATTATTATTGCAGCCCCCGATAGTGTGCGACTGCTATATCCAGATATGAGTGCTCTTGTGATCTGGACCGACGATCAATAGGCAGGTCTTATGTGGGCGGATAGGGGCGATTCAACTGAGGTCGGACACTCAGTCTGCCCGGCCTAATTTTTAATGATCAAAAATTCGAGCTTTGAACTTCGGATTTTTAGCGTTGAGGTCAGGGGATATAAAGTTAGACAGAGTGAGGGAGCGTATTTCCATACTGGTGAAGGGTATCAATTAGAAGCTGTTGAGAATATTTAACGGATTAATTAACAGCGACTCACAAGGAGAGTTAGAAATGGAATCAGCAACAGCAGTGGCCAAATTGAATGATGCTAAGCAGATTACCTGCAATCATTGTCTAGCGAGAAAGAGCTGCCTCGTCAGCACATTAAATACCAATGAAAATAGTGAACTATCCAGTCTTATTAATCACGAAAAGCCGATGATGAAGGGACAGCGTTTATTTCTACAAGGGGATAATTTTCAATCTCTCTATCTGATTCGCTCAGGTTGTTTTAAATCCTGCATTGTTGACGAGTCCGGCGAAAGGCAGGTGACGGGCTTTCATTTTTCCACCCATATTCTCGGTATAGACGGCATTGACTCACGAAAATATACCTGCGAAGTCGAGGCATTGGAAACCTCAAGTGTTTGCAGTCTGGATTTTGATCGCTTAAAAGACTCATCCCTAACGACCAATCAGAAAGTCTACAGCCGGCTGCTCTGTGCGGTGAGTTGTATGATGTTTCGCGAGAGCCATCTGATGATGGTGCTGAGTAAAATGAAAGCCGAACAGCGCTTGGCGCACTTCCTATTGGATATCTCGCAGCGTATGCATGATCGGGGCGAGTCCGCTCACGAGTTCCGTTTGAGTATGGCACGCTACGATATCGCCAACTATCTGGGTCTGGCCGTTGAAACAGTCAGTCGTCTATTTAAGCGTCTCGAAGAACAGGGGCTGATTATTGCGAACCGTCATCGCGTGAGGCTTATGGATATGGATGGTTTGCACTATGTTATAGCCGGTGGCTATTTGGATCGTCGCGTCGAAAAACCATTGCCTCTAACTGCAGCGGGTTAATCGAGACCAGAGGCTCTGCGGGGTGATCTGCTAGACCTGCTAGCATCTGGCCCTGGGCTATCCGACAGCCTCCTGATGCTCCGCTTCGACTACCATTTGAACCAATTGTGCGAGGGTTTTGGCCTGCATTTTTTCCATGGTCCGGGCTCGATGAATTTCTACTGTACGTGGGCTGATGCTCAGTTTTGATGCTACAGCTTTGGTGATATTGCCGGCCGCAATAAGGCGCATAATTTCATATTCGCGCTTAGTCAGGCTGTCGATACGTGCCTGTATCGATCGCCGTCGGTTGACTTCATCTAGCGCCTCGCTATTGGTCTTGAGGGCACGATGAACACAATCAATAAATTCCTGATCGCGAAAGGGTTTTTGCAAAAATTCCACGGCGCCGTTTTTCATCGCCTGCACTGCCATCGGCACATCACCGTGACCTGTGACAAATATCACCGGCAAGTTGGCATTGCTGCGCTTAATCTCCTGATGTAAATCCAGCCCACTCATATCTGGCATCCGCACATCCAGTATCAGGCAGCCCACAAGACGATCTATAGGGATTTTTAGAAATTCTTCAGTGGAATGATATTGCTCTGTGCGTAAGCCGGTCGATTCTAGGAGCATAGACATTGAATCGGCAACATCAGAGTCATCGTCAACTATATAAACCGTTTGCTCAGTGTTCATCCGACTGTCCTTTGAGGGTCGGGATTATAGGCAGGGTAAAAATGATCTCTGCGCCTTCCTTATACTGGTGATTAACGTTCATTTCGCCACCATGGTGGCTAATTATTGAGTGGCTGATTGCCAGCCCCATGCCCATACCGTAACTTTTGGTCGAAAAAAAGGCGCGAAACAGTTTGTCGCTGTGATCGCGGTTGATGCCAATGCCACGATCACGCACCCTTATGGTGATAAAGCCGCTTGGATTATTTTGGCTAATAATAGTGATGTATTTAGCTTCTGCTGGAGTATTGATCATGGCGTCACAGGCATTGCGGATTAAATTTAAGATGACCTGCCGAATTTGGCCGAGAACAACTTCTATCATTGGTAGCTGCTCGCAGTAATCACATTGAAATCGGATTGCTCGGCACTCCACATCCACCTGCGCCAGTTCGATAGTGTTTTGGATTAGGTTGTTGATATCAGTGAGCTGGTGATGGGGATTTTGTTTGCCCACCAACGTGCGAATGTTGCGGATAATCTCGCCGGCTCGCTGGGCCTGCTTGTCAATTCTGGAGAGTGTCGGCAACAGCGCCTGATTATCTAATGGGTATTTTTTAAGCAGATTGCGACAGGCTTGAGCATACATTGAAATAGCGGTTAGGGGCTGGTTGAGTTCATGGGCTATGCTGGTCGACATCTCACTGGCAATGTGCAGCCGATCTAGATGAGCAAGATGATCCCGGGCCTGCTGTACCTCCTCTTGGCTCTTACGCAAATGCTCTTCATTGATTTTACGTTCTCTGATATCGCGCATAATGCCGGTAAAGCTGCGCATCCCGGCGATGACTATTTCTGCGACGGTCAATTCGATAGTCAAAGAGCTACCATTCCTGTGTCGTGCCTGTAATTCTTGAGTAAAACTACCAGCGTTGTTGCCGGCTGTTAGATATTCGCTAATTATGTTTTCGCTGCCCCCAAACTGTGCATCAGGCAGTAATAGCCAAATATTATTGCCGACTAATTCGCTCTTGTGATAGCCAAACATTTTTTCTGTGGTTTTGTTAACGTGGGTAATGACGCCACTGCTATTGATGCTGACGATGGCTTCAATGGCATTGTCCAGAACCGCTTGGTTGCGTGCCGCAGACTGGAGCAGTGAGTTTTGTTCTTGCAGGGCATTGTCACGAATTTTAATGCCGGTGGTGATTGAGCCAATATAATTGCCGCTCGGATCGCGGCGCGCTTCGCTATGCCATGAAAAGATAAAGCGCTCACCAGTTTTTGAAACTATAGGAGAGACATACTGTTCCGAGCTGTTGTGGTCGTGGTGAATCAGGCTGTCGAAAATGGTTTTGATGTTTTGCTGCCAAGAGCTCGGAAGGCACTGTGAAATCCAATTGACCCCTAAAATATCGCTTAATGAATAGCCCAAAAGTGTGCATGTATCGTCGCTCAGGTGTTCGATATTGCCGGCGGCATCAAGCAGCAGCGCAACAGGTCTTGACAGCTCAAGAGAGTCCATGAGGGTGTCTGTGGTGTCATGCATATCAACAATACCTGTGCGAGGAATATTCCCCAGCTGTGCCGGAGAAGAAAAAAATTGGCACAGATCAACAGGCTACTTTGTGGCTATTTTTTAACGATTAGCTAGATTGGAACTGAGCCTAACTGGATACACGTATAGACGACCTCTGATTTGATGTCCAGTGTTTGAAAAGCCTTTCTGACTCTTTCTTGAGGATCGTTCATTAGCGCACAAAAAATGGTTTCAAATGTTGAAAAGCAATAAAAATCTGCTTGATACGGGTCAATTTTGTTTTTCTAGCAGAGTTTTACAATGACTGCTCAAGACACAAATCACAGGCCTAGTTATGAATGTCACAGAATTTACTACAGAGGTAAAACCTCAGCTTCCCGACTCTCATTCAGGTGTTTTCTTGTAGGTAGGCTGCTGGGGCCTGCCCAGTTGAAATCGACTTTGCTAGATTGATTCGGGCGAGTCTTTAATCAATTTCTCAACTACCCTTGGATTCGGTCCAGATCAGATCTGGGAAAAATGGCTAACTGGCTATTAATTTCATTTTCCCCGCGAAATCTTTATCGGGCTGCTAAAGGGGCCATATTTTGCGCTAAACGCGCAATTTTTATCCGCTGGACTGCTGCTAGAATTTAATTTTTAACCCTAACTGTTTTAGTCTTCTGCAGCCGGAGCCATAGAATGTCCGTTTTAACTCACAGTGAATTTGATAATCATCAGCAGGTCGCATTCTTCAACGACAACGCATCGGGTCTCAAAGCCATTATTGCGGTGCATAACACCAACCTTGGACCTGCTCTGGGCGGCTGTCGTATGTGGCCCTATACATCAGACGATGAAGCACTCACCGACGTATTGCGTCTGTCTCGAGGCATGACCTATAAGTCGGCTCTCGCCAACTTGCAGCTCGGTGGTGGCAAAGCGGTAATTATTGGTGATCCAGTGCGAGATAAAACCGATGCACTGCTCCACGCCATGGGGGATTTTATTCAGGGGCTTGGCGGCCGCTATATTACAGCTGAAGACTCCGGCACCTCAGTTGCCGATATGCTTAAGATCGGTGAAAAAACCCACTTTGTTGGCGGCGTCAATAAAGTCTCAGCCCACGGCGGCGATCCATCTCCGAGCACTGCTTACGGTGTTTTTGTCAGTCTTCGCGAAGCTGTATATCACAAGCTTGGGCGCACTGATTTAAAAGGTGTAAAAGTGGCTGTTCAAGGGCTCGGCAATGTAGGTTATCGGCTTGCGGAAAAGTTGCGAGATGCAGGCGCTGAACTCTTTGTTACTGACATTATTCAGGCGAATGTGGATCGTGCTGTACGTGAGCTAAATGCCACTGCAGTAAAGGGCGACAAGATCTTTGCACTGGATGTAGATGTCTTTGCACCCTGTGCTCTGGGAGCGGCGATTAACGATCAAACAATTGCTCAGCTCAGAGCATCTATTGTTGCTGGCGCGGCCAATAATCAGCTCGCCACTGTGGAACATGGCTATCAGTTACATCAGCGCGGCATCCTTTACGCACCCGACTATGTGGTTAATGCAGGGGGAATTGTTGATGTTTACTATCAGCGAAAAATGCTCCAAGAAAACTACGATATAGGGAATTATGCTGCCGATTTGGATGCCAAGGTGGAAGGAATTGGTGCCACGCTACGAGAAATATTTGTCCGCAGTGACAGTGAGAACGTACCTACATTTGTGATTGCAGACCAGGTCGCTGAGGAGCGCTTTACCAATGCCAAAAATATCTATCAGCCAGAGCCCGTGTTGGCTTAGACCTGGTGTAGGCCCTGTCTGTTTTTTAGCCTAGAGTAAATGTCCCAATGGCAATTCAGTCTTGTAGCAAATTGGTTTTAGCGAGAAGCTACTCTTCACATGATCTACACCGCTGACCTGAGTTAGCTGATCGAGAAACTCTTGATAGGCAAACAGATCCGGCGTCACCACTCGAATTAGATAGTCAAAGTCCCCGGTCATCAGATAACACTCCATGACCTGGGGCCACTCGAGCACCCGCTGAGCAAAATGGTCTAGATCTTTTTTCACCTGATGGTGCATGGTCACCTGCACAAATACAGTAACTGGCAACCCAGCTTTGCGTGGATCAATCAAGGTAACGCGACGAGAAATATAGCCCAGATTTTCAAGATTCTTAACCCGCCTAGAGCAGGGCGAGGGAGACAGAAATACTTTTTCAGAAAGTTCCAGGTTAGACGTGCTGGCATCTGAATGCAGAATGTCCAGAATCTTCCAGTCAATATTGTCCAGCTTATAGTCAGTCATAGAGTAGTTGCTCTTTAGCTGTTGCCAATGTGTTTTTAGTTGAGATCAAATGTTTTGCCGATGGAAACATCAAAATCAAATAATGCCATAGCGTTGAAATTGTTTGGTACGTTTTATTAGTGTAGATAAATAACCACAACAAATCCCCAATTTGGCATGATTTCACGCAATTTAATACCTTAATAAGGGGCGTCAAACCGATACTTTGGCAGGATTCTCTAGCACTCCTCATGCTAATTTTATAACTATAAATAAGACTTAAAAGACCGTTTTTCCGATGCTGAGATTGGACTAATGCCGCTGTTTTATGGCGTGACTTAATAGCCCAAATTAAGAACACAATTGCAAGAGGTGTTATATGGCAGTAAAGAATCCCCCGCAGAAGGCACAGCCTGAGCGAGACAAAAAGCCTGAGCGAGACAAAAAGCCTGAGCGAGACAAAAAGCCTGAGCCAAATAAAATTCCTCAGCTCGATAGCCAGCAAGCCCCTGATCTAATAACCGCACCGGTGTTTTTACATACATCTTCCCTCGCTATCCCGACCCTGAAACAGCTGCAGGCTGATGGCGAGCTATATCCCGGCGCCGCAGTGGCACCAATGTCCTCAGAGCTGGCAATAAAAGTCTATACGGATATGGTCTACACCCGTCTTCTCGACGAGCGCATGGTTGGCGCCCAACGCCAGGGACGCCTGAGTTTTTACCTAACCTGCACTGGCGAAGAAGCCTCAGTGGCCGGAACAATTGCCGCATTTCAAGCTGATGATATGGTTATGGCTCAGTATCGCGAGCAGCTGGCCCTGCGCTATCGTGGCTTCACCACTGAGCAGTTTATGAACCAACTGTTTAGCAATGTTGAAGATCTGGGAAAAGGTCGCCAGATGCCGGTTCACTATGGCTGTCGCGACTTAAACTTTATGACCATTAGCTCACCACTAGCGACGCAGATCCCCCAGGCCGCGGGCTATGCCTATGGTCAAAAATTGGCTGGCAATAATGCTTGCACAGTCTGTTATTTCGGAGAGGGTGCAGCCTCTGAAGGGGACTTCCACGCTGGCTTAAATATGGCTGCAGTATTGAAATGCCCAGTGGTATTTGTCGCGCGCAACAATGGCTATGCGATTTCAACACCCTCTTCAGAGCAATTCGCGGGTAATGGCATCGCCTCTCGCGGTGTGGGTTACGGAATTAAAACTATCCGCGTCGATGGCAACGATATTCTCGCCGTTTATAGTGCCGCAGTAGAGGCGCGTAAAATCGCTGTGGAACAGCAGCAGCCAGTATTGATTGAAACCATGAGTTATCGCCTTGGTGCCCACTCCACCTCAGATGACCCTACTGGTTATCGCAGCCGCGAAGAAGAACAGCAGTGGCGTGAAAATGATCCCATCAGTCGTATGAAAAACTGGTTGGTGAAACAGAATTGGTGGGGTGAAGAGCAAGAAGAGGCACTACAGGCAGAGTTTAGAGAGGAGATTTTGGCTCAGGTTAAGCTTGCCGAGAAATGTCCCAAACCAGCGCTGGGCGAGCTGATAACTGATGTCTACGAAACCCCTCCTGAACATCTGCTAGAGCAGTTAGAGGCTCTGGAAAATCATCTTGCCAAGTATCCTGATCAGTATCCAAATCTTGGTTATGCTCATAACCAGTCTCAGGAGGCCGCAAAATGAATACTCCAGTGAAAGGCCAAATTCCCAGTAATTGCGATGCCCCTGGTTCAGAGACTGCAGCGATGACCACGACCAAAATGAATCTACTCCAAGCAGTCAATAGCGCTCTAGATACAGCCATGACGGCCAACCCTCGAGTGGTCTGTCTGGGGGAAGATATAGGCAAGTTTGGCGGTGTTTTTAGAGCCACCAGCAACCTTCAACACAAACACGGCGAACTGCGCTGCTTTAATACCCCTCTCACCGAACAGGGTATCGCTGGATTCGCCATAGGGTTAGCGGCGCAGGGATCTGTGGCAGTGGCCGAGATTCAGTTTGCGGATTATATTTTTCCCGCCTTTGATCAGATTGTTAATGAGGCGGCTAAGTTTCGCTATCGCAGCGGCGATCAATTCGACTGTGGCGGGCTCACCATTCGCGCTCCCTACGGCGGTGGTATTGATGGTGGTCTCTATCATTCCCAGTCACCGGAAGCTTACTTTTGTCACACTCCAGGCTTAAAAGTGGTGATGCCGAGTAATCCCTATCAAGCCAAAGGTCTTTTGCTGGCAGCGATTCGCGCCCCCGATCCGGTAATCTTCTTTGAGCCGAAAGCCATTTATCGCGCCTCCACCGGTGAGGTGCCTGAGCATGACTATGAACTACCCCTAGGTGTAGCTGAGGTGGTTCAAAAGGGCACAGATATTACCCTGCTCGGTTGGGGCGCGCAGATGATCCAGTTGAATAAGGCTGCTGAACTGGTGGCCAATGAGGGCATCTCTTGCGAGGTGATTGATCTCTGTACCCTATTGCCTTGGGATCGTCAGACCGTTGCGGACTCGGTACGCAAAACCGGACGCCTTGTAATTAGCCATGAGGCACCTTTAACAGGTGGTTTTGCCGGTGAGATCGCCGCCACTATTCAAGAGCAGTGTTTCCTCAGCCTTGAAGCCCCTATTGCCCGAGTTACCGGTTTGGATACACCTTTCCCGCTGGCTCAGGAAAAACATTACCTAGCTGATTATTTAAAAATTGTTGAAGCGATTAGAGCAACTATTGGCTACTAGCTATTGGCTACTAGCTATTCGCTACTAGCTATTAGTTAGCAGATTGTCAGTTACTAAATCGTCAGCTACCAGCTGAGACCTAAAAAGGGTTGAGACCCAAGGAGCGACTAATGCAAAAAGAATTTATCCTGCCGGATATTGGCGAAGGCATTGTTGAATGTGAAGTGATTGAATGGAAGGTCAGGGAAGGCGATATCATTGAGGAAGATCAGATTGTTGTGGATGTCAGTACGGACAAAGCCATTGTTGAGATTCCCTCGATGTACAACGGCCGCGTCACCAAACTGCATCACGCTGAAGGTGCTATAGCCAAGGTACATTCGCCACTGTTTGCGATTGAGATTGAAGCGGACGAAGCTACTTTGTCGCCCCAGTCGCAGGCTTTTGATCAAGAGCCTAATCAAGAGTCTAATGAAGCACCTCAGCTAGCAGCCACAGAACAAGCATCGACACAGCAGGCAGCAGATAGCGTCGCAAAACTACTCACTACACCGGCCGTGCGCAAAATGGCTCGTGAGCATCAGCTTGATCTGGGTAACATCCCTGGCACTGGCAAGCAGGGTCGAGTATTAAAAGAAGATGTCTTGAATTTTTTGGCTGGGGACAGCGCAGCAGATGCTCCTAGTCACGCATTAACGTCAACTGCGTCGCGAGATTTAACCGCGACACCTGGGGTAGTTGCCGAGGGCCGCGTTGAAGGGATTAGAGGCGTGCGCAAAATTATGGCCGAGCGCATGGCCGAGTCGGTGGCGACTATCCCGCACTTCACCTTTGTCGATGAAGTGGATGTGACCGAACTGATGCAGCTGCGCAGGACTCTAAATGAACAGCACGGCAGTGATACGCTTAAAATCACACTGATGCCCGTGTTTATCAAAACTCTGTCCCTAGCATTAAAGCAGTTCCCATTGATAAATAGCCGCGCCAATAGCGATTTCACTGAGCTTACTTATCTCGCCAGCCACAATATTGGTATGGCGGTGGATGGTGCCAGCGGTCTCTTGGTACCAAATATTAAAGGGGTTGAGCAGCGCAGTATTATAGATATAGCAACTCAGGTCATGGCTATCACTGCAGCGGCCCGCAGCGGAAAAATCAACCCTGCAGACCTCAAAGGCGGCAGCATTACGATTTCAAATATTGGCGCCATTGGCGGCACAGTCGCGACACCGATTATCAACAAGCCAGAAGTTGCGATTGTGGCACTGGGCAAAATTCAAAGCCTGCCGCGCTTTGACGAAGAGGGCAATGTTGTATCACGAAATATTATGACGGTCAGCTGGTCTGGCGATCATCGGGTAATAGATGGTGGTACGATTGCGCGGTTTAATAATTGTTGGAAGGGCTATCTTGAACAGCCAGAGACCATGCTTGCGGTAATGGTCTAGCGGTCAAAAACTGTAATTAGTAATTAATCACAGATAGCTAAATCAACGGCTATCTTCTGGGGAGTGCAACGCCTTTGAGTCTGCGAGAGACCAAGGATTTACAGCATTTTTATATCAATGAAGAGCAGTCTTTTTACCTGCTCAGTCATAGTGACGCGCGCAAATTAAAGGACTGGCTGAGGCTCTGTGAGTCTCAGCTCAAGCGTCTCGGCTACAGCAATATTGAACTGATTGGCAACGGTGCCTACGGCTTTGTCTTTGCCGGAACTAGCAGTGCCAACGACGCCAATTCTCTCCAGTATGTATTTAAGTTCTCGCGCATTACTCTTCCGCAACATATTAAAGACCGCCTCGAAGAAGAGGGCTTTATGCTCAGCCTGGTCGAGCATCAGGGTATCCCAGAATTTATCGCCTTTCAGAATATGCGCGGCCAATCAATTCTCATGATGTCACGAGCGCCGGGAATAAATCTGCAGGACTACGCGCGACAGGTAGGCCCGCTCGAACCCCGGCTGATTCTAAAAATCGCAGCGCAAATGGCGGATATTTTATTGCGCTTGCGCAATAATCCGGGCAAGTCGAGCATAGTCCATGGCGATATCAAGCCTTCCAATATTATGTTTGATGAACAGACCGAAACTATCTCATTAATTGACTGGGGTGCCGCTGTAGTGGCCCAGTATGACGAGCAGGGTCAACGTGCCGATGGGATCGGCCTAAATGCCATGAATGCCGAGTTCCAACAGAGCAATGCCAAACTCGGAGATATTTATTTTATTGGCGACGAGCAGTTACAGGGTGCCTGTTCGTCGCCGCGTTTTGATGAGCAGGGTCTAGCCGGGACGCTCTATGCACTGGCCTCAGGGCAGGGCAGCCGTTTTGGTAGCCAGGTGATTAGGCCCCAATCGCTTAATCTACCGATTGAATTTGCCCGCACTCTTGCAGGTATGCTCGACAAAGACCTCGCAACTCAATATCAGGCCGGCGATTACTTTTTCGCCAATATGCGCTATATGAAACATATTGTCGATCGTGCTCGCCCAGCTACTGAGGCCAAGGAAGCTGCAATGCCGCTTATTCCAGTTGCTCTGGTGGTCTCTAATCTCTCCACTAGCGCAAAGCTCGAGACCGTGGTGTACAGCTCACGAAAGGGGTTTTTACGCCAGCAAATTGGCGCCGAGGCATTTTTTGCCCAACCCCATTACAGCAAACATCCCCTGGCAGGAGATCTAGGTGGTTACCGCGACGATCGCAATTATCTCTCTGGTATGGGCGATACCGAAAAAGCCTTTGTTATTGCCGTGACCCATCTGGGCCGTTACCCGCTGATTGGTGGCCTAGCAGTGAATTGGGACGACGGCGGTGTCTATATTGACTCAAGTCTCAATCTTTACGATAGACAGCTTGAGCCGGCACTCACCACGGCGATCAATAATGTCGTACATCTGGGACGAGCGTTAAGCAAGAAAGGGGTATTTAAAAGCTGTATGTTTGACGCTCGAAAAACCCTGCATATCAGTCGTAAAAATCTCAGCGAGCCCTTTGTGGCGGATCCATCACTCAAGATAGACTTTGAGCTTGCTGATGAAATTTCGATTACAGGGGTAGATGTTAGTGAAGGTGATAGCGAGGGCGATCACCATGATCAGGACACACGCCTGCACTCCTACTTTGAAGATGGCAGCGATCCAGATGAAATGCTGCATCTGCCAGAATCGATTATGCAGGTGTTGGCACGGATGAATCAGATTCATCACACCGGCTGTATTATTTTTGAAGCGGTGGAGCGGGACCTTAAAATCCACAATTATTTGACCCTGTTGGATGGATCCAAAGAGCCAGACTTTCGCGACTGTCTAAGTAGTCTTCTCGCCGAGTTGCCCGCTATAGAGGGGCTGGGGGTGTCTGGATTTATGAAGCTACCCTATAAAAACACCAAGTTTTTTAATTATCTTGAAGCACAACCTGATTTTCTCGATGAGAAAAAGACTCTCTGTAACTAGCCTTTAAAGGCCGAGATAATTCGCCTTGTGTTTGGTACTCTTAACCCACTGATATAGCTAATGGTTTGGAGTTATTTTGATGGCCAAGAGTAAACCCTGGCAGCGCCTGATTTGGGAAGACCCTTTTCTTCTTGAGCAACAATTATCCGATGAGCAGAGAATGGTTCGCGACTCTGCCCGTCAGTATGCGCAAGAGCGTTTGCAGCCAAAGGTTCGCGATGCCTTTCAAAATGAAACCAGCGATCCGGGTATCTTTCGTGAGATGGGCGAGATGGGCCTTTTAGGGCTCACCATCGAAGGTTACGGTTGTGCTGGCATGGACTACATCAGCTATGGCCTAGTGGCTAGAGAAGTAGAACGTGTGGACTCTGGCTATCGTTCAATGATGAGTGTGCAGTCTTCACTGGTAATGTATCCCATCTATGCCTTCGGCAGTGAAGTTCAACGTGAAAAGTATCTGCTCAAGCTGGCAAGCGGCGAGTTTATTGGCTGCTTTGGCTTAACCGAGCCAGATCATGGTTCCGATCCCGGCGGCATGGTTACCCGTGCTCGCAGTACTGATTGCGGCTATTTACTAAATGGCACTAAGACTTGGATTTCCAATAGTCCCTTTGCCGATGTCTTTGTAGTCTGGGCAAAAACCGATGATGACGTGATTCGCGGCTTTATTCTTGAGAAGGGTATGCCCGGACTCAGTGCGCCGAAAATTGAAGGCAAGCTGTCGTTGCGTGCCTCGACTACCGGGCAGATTGTAATGGAAGATGTGTTTGTTGCCGAAGAGCAATTACTGCCCAACGTAGAGGGATTGAAGGGGCCATTTAGCTGTTTGAACAATGCCCGCTTCGGTATTGCCTGGGGATCTCTTGGCGCCGCCGAAGCCTGCTGGCATGCAGCGCGGAGCTACGCTATGGAACGCAAACAATTTAATCGACCGCTGGCGGCGACCCAGTTGATTCAGCTTAAGCTGGCGGACATGCAAACAGAAATTAGCCTTGCTCTGCAGGGTTGTTTGCGTGCCGGAGAGTTGATGAATGACAATAATATTTCCCCGGAACTGATCTCGTTAATTAAACGCAACTCCTGCGGCAAGTCCTTGGATATAGCCCGCAAGGCACGTGATATCCTCGGGGGCAACGGCATCTCTGACGAGTATCCGGTGATGCGTCATATGATGAATCTTGAGACAGTAAACACCTATGAGGGAACCCATGATATTCACGGTCTGATTTTGGGGCGCGGGCAGACAGGTATCGCGGCGTTCTGATTTAGTTTTTTGAAAAAATAATAAAAAAGAGAGTTTCTTATGAAGGCAGAAAAAGCCTTAGGGGTAAGTCGAATAGTGGTGGGTTTGCAGATAGTTTTTGTTATCTCATTTGTGGTTGTCTCGCTGTTTTACAGTTCATTTTTTGATTCGTCTGTTAGCGAGACTGCAGATTACGATCTGGTGATTGCCAATGGCCGTGTAATAGATCCAGAAACTCATCTAGATGCACAGAAACATATAGGCATTCGCGACGGCAGTATTGTCGCCATCTCCGACCAACCGCTCAATAGTGAGATCATCATAGACGCCACTGACTTAGTGGTGGCCCCCGGTTTTATCGATGTGCACAGTCACAGCCCCACGGTTCTCGGCCAACATTTTAATGTACTGGACGGGGTTACCACTCAGTTGGATCTCGAAGCCGGTTCCTTTCCAGTGAGCTTCTATGGCGAGCATCTTGGCGCTGGTGCGGCGATTAACTACGGCTCTTCTGTGGGCCATTTTGCTGTGCGTATTAAAGTCCTCGAAGAGATCGATCAACCCTACATTTTTGCCGGTAAAAATGTAGCCGTGGGCGGCCCGGCCTGGATGCAAGAGGCGACCCTAGAACAGATTGAGCAAATGCGAGTGCTGTTACATAAAGGCCTAGACGAAGGTGGTTTGGGTATTGGTGTGCTGCTGGACTATATGACCAAAGCGGTATCCGATGCTGAGCTGGCGATGTTGTTTGGTGTGGCCGCAGCGCGAGAGGTACCGATTTATGTCCATGTGCGTCGCGGTTACACCGGTGATCCGGCTGGTTTGATAGAAGTTATTGAATTGGCCAAGAGCACCAAGGCAGCGCTGTTTGTCTGTCATATCACCCACAATGCCATGGGCCGAATTGGCGATTGGCTGACCATGATCGACGATGCTAATAAGGCCGGGGCCAATATCACCACCGAGACATTGTCCTATGCCGCCGGTGGCACCAGCATTGGTGCCGATGTTTTCCGACGTCGCGACTGGCAGGCGATTTTTGATATTAGTTATGAAGATGTTCAGTGGGTGGCCACGGGTGAATGGCTGACCAAAGAGAGCTGGGAGAAATATTCAAAAGAGCAGCCCGCTGGCGCGGTCAATCACCACTATGTCAAAGAACAGTGGGTGGAGACGGCATTACAGTGGCCGCGGATGATGGTGTCTACCGACGCATTGCCTGCAGTGGATCCTAGTATCGCCACCAACCCCAATTTGGCTGGTACTTTTTCACGGCTATTGGGACATTATGTGCGCGACCAAAAGATTATTGGTCTCCATGAAGCGCTGGCCAAAACGAGCCTCTATCAGGCCCAGTGGATGGAGCAGGCCGCACCGCTGTTTAAGCGAAAAGGTCGGATTCAGCTTGGCGCTGATGCGGATATTGTGATCTTCGATGCTAAGACCATTGCCGCCAATGCTGACTACGGCGATCCCTATCAGGCATCTACCGGTATTCATCATGTCTTGGTGGCCGGCCAACAGGTGGTCAAAGATACTGTTCATCTCGAACAGGTATATGCGGGTAAAAAACTGCTCAACAACTAGATCCGGTTATCAATGCGCGGCACAATGGACCCGCGCAGAGATTTTTAATCGCCTCGGCCCTCAGTTCCCCAGTCATGACAAAAATAAAAACAACGAGAATAATATGTCAGAACGAATACCTCGAGACAGCGATAACGATTACAGCGAACATATGGCTAAAACCCGGCGTGATTTTTTGTCCGACAAAACCTCCGCCAAATTAGACCATATCGGTCATTACTCAGTTGATCCCGCCGCCACCGCTGGCAATATTGAGAACTTTGTCGGCGTCGCCCAGGTGCCACTGGGTCTGATCGGACCACTATTGGTCAACGGCGAACATGCTCAGGGTGAGTTCTATGTGCCTATGGCCACCAGCGAAGGCACTCTAATCGCTAGCTATAACCGTGGTGCACGACTGCTGCGTGAATCCGGCGGTGTCAAGGTCACAGTAGTAGACGACGCTATGCAGCGAGCGCCAGTATTTGTTTTTAACGATGCCCGAGAAGCCCGCGAGTTTGGTACTTGGGTTGAGCGGAATTTCGCAGAGATTGCTGCTCAGGCCGAAA
Source organism: Gammaproteobacteria bacterium MOLA455 (assembly GCA_000511875.1). GTDB lineage: Bacteria > Pseudomonadota > Gammaproteobacteria > Pseudomonadales > Porticoccaceae > HTCC2207. Next base: position 873,550 of record AZIN01000001.1, on the reverse strand, counting down.
CCACTACCTCCTCTGGCAAGCTCCGCGATATTGAACAGTATGCCGCAGCGCGCATGCGCTATCTGCGCTTTAACTTCACTACCGGCGACGCCGCGGGCCAAAATATGGTCGGCAAGGCAACTTTTATCGCCTGCGAATGGATTATGAAAACCTATCCTGGTATTCAGCGCTATATGCTTTCCGGCGCCATGGATACAGATAAAAAGCATTCCCAAATCAATACATTGCACAGTCGTGGCAAGCGCGTGGTTGCAGAAGTGTTGATTCCCGGGGACCTGTTGGAAAAGGCTATGGGAGTCACTGCAGAGGTGCTCTTTAAAGCGCGACAGATCAACCAAGTGGGTAGCTTCATGGCCGGTTCATCTAGCACCGGAGCCCATGCTGCCAATGGCATAGCCGCAGTGTTTATCGCTACAGGTCAGGACGCTGCCAATGTGGCTGAGTCCTCTTCGTCGATTATCTTTGCTGATGTTGACGAAGCCGGAAATTATTATTTATCCATTACTCTGCCTTCACTGATTGTCGCCACCTACGGCGGCGGAACCGGCCTGCCGACTCAGCAGGAATGTCTCAATATTCTCGACTGCAATGGCACGGGAAAAGTACACAAGTTGGCTGAAATTATTGGTGCCACAGTGCTTGCTGGAGAAGTGTCGCTGATGAGTGCAGTATTGGCTGGCGATTGGGTTACCAGTCACGATGCTTTGGGCCGCAATCGCTGATCTATGATGCTTTAAAAGATTCAGCGATTGACAGTGTTTTATTTGCTGGCCAAAAGATGGACACTTTGGTCGGCAAATCCAGCACCTGCCTCGGCGTAAAAATTAAACACCTCATTGACGCCAGCAGAGAGTAATTTTTCTTTTTCATCCTCATAGCGAGCAATGGCTGCTGTCTTGCCTTGGAAACCGGCCAGCTGAATCTGATTCTGGGCTTCCTGAATATCCAGGAAGTTGGGCATGGCCAGCATAATCAATTGAATGCCATCAAAGTTGATGTCTGACCAAAAGTCCGGATCCTCTGCATCGCCATAGATAACATTGCGCCCGGCTTCAGAGTGCGAAACAGCCCGGTTGCGATCCATGTCTATACCGCATGCAGTCTTGGCCATTTCATTCTGTAGTATGTCGTAAGCCCCAGTGCCAACACGACCCATTCCGACCACTAAAACAGCCACTTTTCCAGGTTGGTCAAATTGATCCTCGGCCAAGCGTGTCGGGTTCTCAAAGTGCTTTAGCTGCGACGTCCAACGCCCATATAGACGATGAGACAGCGTATTCGCCACACTTGAAAAGACAAATGAGAGCGCCACACTGAGAGCCATAATAACTAGCCACTCTTTACTCAATAGCCCCTGAGTCACGCTAATGGAACAGACAATTAAGCCAAATTCACTGTAGTTGGCCAAACTGAGAGCGGTTAAAAATGAGGTTCGCGCACGCAGTTTTAAGCGTGTCAGCCAGAGGAAAAACAGTCCAGCCTTAAATGGCAGGGCGATGGCCATGATCAGGGCAACTCCCAACATGTCCATGGTTGGCAATGCAGTAAAACCTATGGACAGGAAGAAGCCGATGAGAAATAGATCTTTAAAACTCAGCAGAGACTTAGACAACTCCACCGCTTTTGGATGGCTACTGACTAACACGGCGACCACCAGAGCCCCAAGATGGCCTTTTAGACCGACTAATTCGAAAAGTTCAGCGCCACTAAAAGCGAGGAATATACCGGCCAGGGGTAGCAGCTCACCGTGACCACAGCGCGCCAGTAAATAGTCTAGCGCTGGGCGCAGCAGTGGCAGCAACAGTAGCCCCAGTGCCCACCAGGAAGGCGACATATCTGAAGCTAGGGTGACAAATATCACTGCGGCTATATCCTGAATGACCAATATTCCGATCGCTACCTGACCATGGCGAGAACGCATCTCACCATTGTCTTCGAGTACTTTTACCGCAATCACAGTGCTGCTAAAACTCACTGCAAAACCAATCAATGCAGCGCCAGATAGATCCAGGCCAGAAAAATGGCTATAGCCAACAGCACCGAGCAGAGCACAGTTAATCATGGTGAGCAGCACAATCACGCTCATATGACCGGCCGCGCCGGCCCAAATTTCGGTTTTAAATAAACTGCTAATGTTGAGTTTTAAACCAATTGTGAACAGCAGCAGGATAACGCCAAGATCCCCGAGAGTTTGCAGTGAGGCATCTGGTTGAACACCCAGAGCATGTAATCCGAAACCAGCAGCTAGATATCCAACTAGGGGAGGGAGGTTTATATGTTTAACAAGAAAACCGCAGACGAATGCGATAAAGATCCAAAGGTAATCCATAAATTAATCATTGTGTTGGTTAGTTTTTATTAACTTTCTGACTCCCCTATGGACAGTGCTATTGGCAATATTAGAGACTTTTCGGAAACCATCAACACCGCTATTTAAACTTTTCAGGCCTTAAGACAAAGACCCCATGGGAGTGCATCACCATAGCAAAATTGGGATAGTATTTCTCTTTTAGTAGCTCGGCGATGGTGTCCGACATAGACTCACTGCAGATCACTTCAATGCGAATATTGCTGTCTGCATCCCAGCCTGCATTGCGCGAGCCACTCTCGCCTTTACCCCGGGCATCAGTAATGGTGTAACCCTGCACGCCCAGTCCTTCCAGTTCTCGCGATAGTTGGCCCTCCAGTGACGACTCAGTCACTATGGTTACCAGCATGCTGTTGTATTTTTGTGGCTGACCTTTTAACTGGCCACGCTGACTGTCTTGGGTTGTCATCACTAAGCTCCAAAAATGGCATCTGCTCTAACTGCCAGGTCATAATAGACGGGAATACCGATCAACACATTAAAAGGAAATGTGATACTCAGTGAGGCGGTAAGAGAAAGTGTAGGATTGGCCTCTGGGACTGATATGCGCATCGCCGCAGGCACAGCTATGTAGGAAGCGCTGGCAGCTAAGAGCGCCAGCATGGCGGTGCCGCCTATGGATAAATTGAGCAGCAAACCAAGGCCGATTCCGATCACTGCGGATAGCAGCGCCATACCTATACCAAAGACTACCAAGAACAGGCCGTGTTTATGCAGAGAACTGATTTTCGATGCAGCGATTAAGCCCATCTCCAACAAAAACAGTGCCAGAATACCTTTAAAGAGATCGAAAAATAGCGGTTTGATTGGGTCCAGACCATCGGATCCGGCAATCCAGCCGATAAACAGGCCGCCTAATAATAGCACCACACCTTTGCCGGCAAATACTTCATGGGCGACAGAGCCCCACTGAGTTTCTTGGCTTAGGCCTTTGGCCAAGACAATACCCACCAGAATTGCTGGCACTTCGAGCACCACCAGAAGCAAGGGCATATGCTCTTCGAAATAAATATTATTGGTTTCCATAAACGCGACAGCCACTGCATAGGTGCCGACGCTAACGGAACCATAATGGGCCGCAATGGATGCCGCATCGGCGCGTTTAAGCTTGCCAAGTTTACGTAAAATCGGAAAAGCGATTAAGGGCAAAATCAAACCCATAGTAAACACCACTAGGATCTGCGGCAGCAGTGTTAGGAAGGGTTGCTTGGCGAGCTCAATGCCGCCTTTTAAACCAATCGCCAGCAGCAGTAGCATGCTGACGAAGTCATAAATGGGGCCCGGTAGGCGCAACTCCGCGCGGACCAAACCTGCAATAATGCCAACAACAAAAAATAGAATAATAGGCTCGATCATTGCTCTGCAAGTCCCTGTGTTAAGTCGGTGTTTTATGCTGTAGGTCAATCAGGCTGTTGCTCAATACGCGCCTTCAATGCTTATCGGTTATTTCGTTTAGAGTAATAAAAAAGGACTTAGCTACAGGGATATTCCGCGTTTAAACCTTTGTAGACTGAGGTGCCTAATTTGGTCAGGTTGTCTATTGAATCGGGAAAATACCTGGCTAGCCGGTCAATAACGCGCTCTCTCGACTCTCCTTGGGGAATACAAAAAGGCTTCATCAATATCTCTACAGTCTTATGTCGCTCGTCAAAAACACCGACTCTGGTGCGATAAGCTCGCTCTGTAAATGAAGGGCGCTGAGTATCATCCTTTTCAAACTGCTCTAAACTGGCTCTATCTATGGCCTGTCCAGCATCAACGAAACCGTAAAGATAGTAACGACAGGAACTGGCCTGAGTACTCGACGGGTCTGTTCTAAGTGCCTCACAAGACGTCGCTAAAGCGCCCTTCAGAGCCTCTTTTTCTAGCTCTTTTGTTTCGCTGTTGGTTAAAGGACTGGCTGTAACCGCTGCGGAAAGCAGCGCAATTACAGCCACAATGCAAAGGGGGGTTACTGATTTCATTCAAGTTCTCCTTTGGGGTTTTTAGTTTTTTGCGACAATGAGATAAGGATAGAACCGAGGACCGCTGAGAGCAGTGAACCGACCAGTACACCCAATTTCACATCAATCATATAGTCAGCACCCTGAGCTTCAAATGCTAAAGAACTGATAAACAGACTCATGGTGAAGCCGATACCACAGAGTATGGTCACGGCGTAAAACTGCATCCAGGTGGCTCCTTCCGGCAGCTTGGCCAGTCCCAGCTTAATGGCCAGCCAGCAGGCGGCAAAGATACCCACTTGCTTGCCGACAAATAGACCCGCGGCAATACCCAGTGGCACTGGATTGAGCAGGGCATCTAAGGAGACACCTGTGAGGGATATGCCGGCATTAGCAAAGGCAAACAGCGGCAAAATGGCGAAGGCTACCCAGGGGTGAAGAGAGTGTTCCAAGTGCGGGAGCATCTCATGGCCGTCTTTGTTTTTTAGTTTTAGGGGAATAAACCACGCTATGGCAAATCCGGCCAGTGTGGCGTGGACGCCAGATTTAAGTACCGCTACCCAGACTACTGTGCCGACAATAATATAGGCAGCCTGGCTTCTGACGGATAAGCGATTAAACACAAATAGAGTTAGCAGGCCTGAACCGGCGACGATCAGTGACAGGGTTGATAGATCACTAGAATAAAACAGCGCAATTATCATGATCGCGCCAATGTCGTCAAAAATAGCCACAGACAACAAGAATAGTTTTAACGATAGGGGAACACGACTACCAAAAAGCGTAAACACCCCTAAGGCAAAAGCTATATCTGTCGCCGAAGGAATCGCCCAGCCCTCTATGGCAACCGCATCCTGGCCATTGAACCAGAGATAGACCAGCGCCGGGGCCGCGATACCTGCAACAGCCGCAATCCCGGGTAGCACCATCTGAGAGGGGGAGGAGAGGGACCCGGTAAGGACTTCCCTTTTGATCTCAAGCCCAATCAAAAAGAAAAAGATCGCCATCAAACCATCGTTAATCCACAGCAGCAACGGCTTGGCAATATTCAGATCGCCGACACGAACCTGCACCGGAGCGGCCAAAAAATCCTCATAAGCGCCAACAAAGGGGCTGTTGGCCAACAGCATAGCGACCATAGTCATAAAGACCAGAAGCACGCCGCCGGCCGAATCATGACTCAGAAGTTTCTTAAATCCGTAAGTAAGTCGCTGGTGCGTCATAGTATGTAGGGGTACTTGGTAATTGAAAGTGGCGTAAATGTAGTCGTCTTGAGATCTTCTGTAAATTCGAATAAAATTCAATCTTTGTTCGATTTTTACGAATATTTTGGAAGCTTATGGCACCCTTGAATTACAACCACCTCTACTATTTTTTTATCGTGGCGCGAGAGGGCAGCATTGCCAAGGCTAGTGCTAGTCTGCATCTCACTCCTCAGACAATCAGCGGCCAAATCACAAAGTTTGAGGCTCAAATCGGGGTCGATCTATTCGACCGAAAAGGCAAAACATTGCAGCTTTCGGAAATGGGCCGCCTAATTTACAGTCATGCAGAAGAGATTTTTCAGCTCGGTGATGAACTGAGCAATGTGCTTAAAACCCAGCGCCCGATCTCATGGCAGACCCTCTCTGTAGGAATTACCGATGTGATACCCAAGGTGTTGGCGCACCAGCTACTGAAACCGGCGTTGAAAATGAGTGAATCGATCAAATTGGTGTGCCACGAGGGAGATCAGATAAGCCTACTGGCCTCTTTAGCGGTCAATAAATTGGATTTAATCATCACCGACCAGCCGCTCGAGCCTGGTGGACACGTGAAGGCCTATACTCACCAAATCGCCGAGAGTGGACTGACCTTTTTTGCCACCAAAGAGAAGGCTGCCGACTATAGGAAAGGTTTCCCTCAGTCCCTGTCCTCTCAACCATTTTTGACGCAAAGTAAAAAGTCAGCAGTTCGACAGCGCCTGATGATGTGGCTGGATAAGGTCGGGGTGACGCCTTCTATAGTTGCGGAATTTGATGACAGCGCGCTGATGAAATCATTTGGCCAAGAAGGCTACGGTGTGTTTCCCGTGCCGACTATTATCGAAAAACATATCGCCTCGCAATATGGCGTGGAAATTATTGGTCGGGCGGAGGAATGTATTGATCGTTACTATATCATTTCGCCTGAGCGGAAAATAAAACACCCAGCCGTTGTAGAAATTGTTAATTCCATTCCTCAGTAATTAAAAGTCTGCCAACAGCAGCGTTTTTTTTTCATCCTGAGTGAAGCCGGAGGATCTCCTGCAAGCTGATTGCGATTCTTCGTCGCTAGGCTATGTCGGAGTGACAGAATGGGATTGAGCTGCAAGCAGTCTATGTATGGCCGGGCTAACTAGGTTTTACGGTCGGGAAAAAAGAATTTCGCTAGTCAAATAATAATGTAACGTAGCGATTATAAAAATGTCCCGCCGAAGATTAAGCAGGCGGGACATTGATACTATTCTACTGATGGGCAGCGTAACCTAAGAGGCAATAGCCAGCTCTTCAGCGTTCTCACTGTAAAACAACTCTTCAAGTCTATCCCCTTCAGTCATCAAGTATTCAAAGGATGACAATGAGGCTTTCGAACCTTCACCCATGGAGATAATAATCTGCTTATAGGGCACAGTAGTCACATCACCACAGGCGAAAATACCCGCTTCTGATGTCTGGCATTTCTCATTGATCACTACCTCACCAAAGCGCGTTTTCTCAACCAGGTCTCCCAAAAATACGCTGTTGGGTATCAGACCAATCTGAACAAAAATACCATCCAGCTTGAGACTGTGTTCGGTATTTGTGGCGCGATCAATATATTCAATCGCCGAGACCTTACCATTGGTGGCAGTAATCTCTTTGGTAGCGACATTTTTGTGAATGGTAATGTTGGACTTGGCCATGGCCTTATCAACCAGCACTTGGTCAGCTTTAAGATCTGGCATAAACTCAAAAACATTCACCGACTTAACCATGCCCGCTAGGTCCAGTGCGGCTTCGATTCCAGAGTTTCCGCCGCCAATTACGGCAACATCTTTGCCCTTAAAGAAGGGGCCGTCACAGTGAGGGCAGTAGGCTACGCCATTGCCGACATTCTCCTTTTCACCAGGCACACCGAGTTCACGCCAGTTAGCACCAGTTGCAATAATCAAGGTTTTGGTGAAGATTTTCTCACCGGAGGAAAGGGTGACGGTCTTGATGTCGCCGCCTTTAACCTCTGTCACTTTAAGATATTCCTTAAAGGTAATTTCATAGTCATTCATGTGCGATTGCAGCGCACCGGATAATTCTGGACCGGTAGTTTTAGTCACTGAGATAAAGTTCTCAATGCCCATAGTGTCTTTTAACTGGCCGCCAATACGATCGGCAATCAAGGTTACTTTTAATCCTTTACGGGCGCTGTAAATCGCTGCACTGGCACCTGCAGGACCACCGCCAATAATGGCGACATCTTGCAGGGGCAGAGACGGCTGATCACTGCTAGCTAGGGCTGCTGGTGGCGCTCGCTGAATCAACTTATCGATAAGCTGGGCGGTGTCCACCTTGCCGTTGGCAAACAGTTCGCCATTCAGATAGACACTGGGCACACCTTGAATATCACGCTCTTTAATCATTGTCTGGTAGTGGCCGCCATCAATCATCTCGCTGCTGATATTGGGATTCAATAGAGCAAACTGATTCAGTGACTGCACAACATCTGGGCAGTTGTGGCAACTGAGACTAATAAATACCTCAAAATGTAATTCTTCCTCGACGCCAGCAATAATATTTTTAACGCTGTCATCAAGCTTTAATGGCGTACCAGAGGCATGCAATATTGCCAGGATCAATGAGTTGAATTCATGGCCGCTGGGAATACCTGAAAAACGAATTCCAGTATCAACGCCATCGGCTTGCATCAAAAAACTGATGGGGCTGCGCAATAGGCCGTCCATATCCCGTTCTTCAAGCTGAATATGCTCACTCTGCTTTGAGATATCGCGCAAAAAGGTAACTAGTTCAGCACGTTTTTCATGCTCACCGGTTTGCAATACAAAGGTCACGGCCTTCTGCATATTTGCGGTATAGCCTTTTACGGCCTGTAAGATCTCATTGGTTAACATAGTGGTGGTCCTCTGGGTGATAAATACGAGTAACAATTGAGGTCAAAAGTTAGACCCTGAGTTAATCTCAGGGCCTAACTTACTTGCCATCTTTAAAACTAATGGACTTCTACAACAAAACAATCTTGCAACTGCTTAGATCTTGCCAACTAAGTCTAAAGAGGGCGCCAATGTAGCTTCACCTTCTTTCCAAGCAGCTGGGCATACTTCACCTGGGTGAGCAGCAACATATTGAGCCGCTTTAACTTTGCGCATAAGGTCTTCCGCATCGCGGCCAATACCTTCAGCAGTGATTTCCATTGCCTGAATGATGCCGTCTGGATCGACAATAAAGGTACCGCGATCTGCAAGGCCTTGACCTTCACGCATCACGTCGAAGTTGCGGCAAAGCTCACCAGTTGGATCACCAATCATGGTGTATTGGATCTTGCCGATAGTGTCTGACGAATCGTGCCATGCTTTGTGGGTAAAGTGAGTATCAGTAGAGACTGAGTAAACTTCCACACCACGCGACTGCAGTTCTGCATAGTGATCAGCAACATCGCCAAGCTCAGTTGGGCAGACAAAGGTAAAGTCGGCTGGGTAAAAGAAAAATATCGACCACTTGCCAGCAATATCTTTTTCTGAGACTTCAACAAACTCGCCTGCCTTAAAAGCAGATGCATTGAATGGTTTAACTTGGGTGTTGATAAGTGCCATAGTGGGCTCCTTGTTAGGGTTAGTGTTTTTGAGTTAGTGGCTAGTAAATCTATTTTCAGTGCAGTTGCCTAAACTCTGCGCTCAATATAGAGTGATCTCGTTGTTCGGTAAAGTAGATTGTTTGTATTGTCATGTTCTATTTAATAGATTACTCTCGCTGAGTTACTAATAATCGTACATAGCATGGCCAACTTGAGTGAGATTTCCATGATTTCGACTAAACAACTTTCCTATGCGCTGGCAGTGGAGCGCAGCTTACATTTTAAGAAGGCCGCTGCTGACTGCAATATTAGCCAGTCGGCCCTGAGTACTGCACTGAGTGAACTGGAGAAGCAGCTGGGACTGCAGATATTTGAGCGCGACAATAAAAAAGTTTTGGTGACACCGATTGGTAGGGACATACTGGATCGGGCGCGGAGCATCATATCTCAGGTCAATGAATTGCAGCAGTTGGCGGACAATCAACAGTTACCCCTTAGCTTTCCCATAACTGTGGGGGTGATCCCGACTATTGCCCCTTATCTACTGCCGAAACTTTTCCCCTTACTCAGCACTTTATACCCCGCTGCGCAATTGACTATTGTCGAAGAGCAATCTCATGTATTAGTCGACATGGTCAAGCGGGGAGAGATCGATACTGCCGTGCTGGCAATGCCGTTTCCTTGCGAAGGGTTACTGAGCTTGGAGTTTTGGCAGGAAGATTTTTACTGGATCGCACTCAAAGGTGAAAAGCACACCAATCAAACAGAAATCACCAGCAATGAGTTAATAGATAGTCGGCTGATGCTGCTCAGTGAAGGGCACTGTCTCAAAGATCATGTTCTCGCAGCCTGTAATTTTCCACAGCAGACCGCCAATCATGGCTTTGGGGCCACTAGCCTACACACCTTAGTGCAGATGGTTTTGGGCAACTTGGGGACCACTCTAATCCCGGAAATGGCGCTCGAGCAGCTTACTCGCCAAAGTGATTTGCTTACAGCAGTGCATCTCAATGAGCCCAGCCCCCACCGCAGTCTGTCCTTTATTATTCGGCCTAATTACACCCGGATTGCCTGCGTTGAGGCGTTGATTAAGGTTTGTAAACAGGCGCTTTGAGCTGACTGGCGTTTTTTAGGAGGTTGATTGTGAGGTTTTGAGGCGTGGCCGAGAACTTATTCTGCCGGCGTTTTTCTTTAGTCTTGTGGTGCCCAGGAGAGAAGTTGATAAAAACAGCCTTTGGGCTGTTTTGACCCCTACGGGGCGGCGTTGCTTTGCTCCTTGTCCAAACTCTGCCGTGGGCATAGTTTGTGAACCTCTTATCGGTTCAAGTCCCGGTTGGGATTTAGTGCGCTTAGGGAGAGGGTACAGCCGAATGTCTTGTTTGGTCTTGTGGTGCCCAGGAGAGGACTTGAACCTCCACCCCCTTGCGAGGACTAGCACCTGAAGCTAGCGCGTCTACCAATTTCGCCACCTGGGCATAACAATAAAACTGTCTTTCTATACGAGAGGCAAACCTTGCGTTTACCCGACTCAGTACTACTTTGGTGCTGCTGATTCCGCTGTCACTGTGACCCTCTTCAGGCCAAAACCTGTAGCCGCTCACACAGCGGGCGCGAACTATAGTAACCGCGGAAGATTTTGTCAATTGCCAGTGTGTAAATTAGTTTTTTTGTGATCCAGTCTTGCCGAGGATAAAGCTATCTTTGCCAGTATTGTCACGTCATGCCGCTTGATCGTGAACGCTCTGTGAGCTGGGATATGAGTAGGTCAACAGGGACGACAGGTGATGACATTCTAATGTAATCTTACAAGGAGTTAGACCATGTTGAAAACAAGTAAAAAGATCCTTTTGATCGGCGCGTCCTTAGTTGCTCTGGCTGGATCGGCCCCGGCGATGGCGGCATCTGCTGAAAAGGCCCGTTCGCCGGTGTCGGAACAGGCCCAACAGCAGGTCAATGTTAACAGTGCTTCTGCGGTTGATATTGCTAACGTGCTTAAAGGTATTGGGCTAAAGACCGCCGAGGCGATTGTGGCTTATCGCGATACTCATGGTGCATTCACGAGTCTTGAATCGATTACCATGGTCAAAGGGGTTGGTAGTAAGACGCTGAAGAAAAATTCTGCACGCATAGTGCTCAAATAACCAGGCTAGTCATGTAGAATAATCCGGTCGCTCAGGCGGCCGGATTTTTTTATGGGATGAAAAAATGGGTATTAGTGGATAAAGAGCAGGTTGATCAATGAGTACTGACGCACTAATCACACTTGGCGTATTACTGGCGTTTCTCGGTATCATTATTCGGGGTCGCCTGGCTGTGGATTTCGCACTGGCAGGCGCCATGGTGGCGTTGTTAGTGTTTGGCGTTTTGACGCCCAATGAAGCCTTTTTCGGTTTTTCTAATCCTGCCCTGTTTATTATCGCTTGCTTTTATGTGGTGGCTTCAGCGCTGAAAGAGAGTGGGGCGCTGCACTGGTGGGTGATGCGCTGGCTTGGGAACAATGGTTCGATCAAAGGTGCTCTGCCACGAATTATGGGGCCGGTGGCGGTTACCAGCTCGATGATCAGCAATACACCTGTGGTGGCGATCTTTATACCTCTGATTCAGGACTGGGCGCGACGCCACAATCTGTCGGTGTCAAAGCTGCTAATTCCCCTGAGTTATGCCTCTATTTTGGGCGGCACCTGCACACTAATTGGCACCAGTACCAATATTTTGGTCGTGGGTATGCTGCAAAGTACCCCTGAGGCCAACAGCCTAAGTTTGTTTAGTCCTGCGCTGATTGGCATCCCTTTGGTGTTGTTAGGCATTACCTACTTTGTTTTGATCGGTCACCGTTTGCTTCCCGATCGGGGAGGGCTGGTGGAAAGCATGCCAGATACGCGAGAATATGCGGTAAGTATGCGTGTGGAGGAGGGCGGCCCTTTGGCGGGGATGTCGATCGCCGATGCTGGTCTGCGTCATCTACAGTTCAGTTTCCTATCGGAGATTCAATCCAAGGGTCATATTATTCCAGCGGTGGGTCCCGAGGAAATTCTCAGTAATAACGATATATTGATATTTGTTGGCCAGCCGGAAGGGGTGAGTGAACTGCGCCAGTTCCGTGGTCTAGTGCCTGCCGAGGGTGAAGTCTTAAAACTTGATGTGCCTTACAGTTCTAGAGCACTTATCGAAGCGGTGATCTCGCCAGTATCGAATATGGTTGGCAAGACGGTGAAGGCGTCCAGTTTTAGAACTATGTTTGGCGGCGTGATTCTCTCGGTATCACGCAATGGCGATAGAATTAATCAAAAGGTCGGCAGCATTGTGCTGCGAGCTGGTGACACTTTGTTGCTGGAGGCAGCCCGGGGCTTTGTCCGTCGCCATAGATACAGTCGAGACTTTTTGCTGCTCAGTCGTATTGACGATGCCAGTATTCCCGATGTGAATAAGGCGCCTGTCGCGCTGGGGTTATTGGGACTCTTTGTGGTGGTAGTGGTGTCTGGGCTGCTGTCGCTGGTGGCTGCGTCGTTATTATTAGTGATGGCCCTGGCTGCAACTGGTTGTATTTCCATGGAATTTGCCCAGCGCAGTATCGATTTTAGAGTGTTACTGGCCATAGGTGCATCCCTGGCCCTGGGGCTCGCCTTGCACAAAACCGGTCTTGCGGATCTTGGTGCTCAGGGCATCATTCTGCTGGCAGATGGCAACCCCTTTGTGAACTTAGTGCTGCTTTATATAGCCACGGTGATGGCCACTGAGCTGATCACTAATAACGCCGCGGCGGTATTGATGTTTCCATTGGCGCAGTCATTGAGTGTTGAGCTGGATGCGAGTTTATTGCCCTTTGTCATGACCATAATGTTCGCTGCATCGGCGAGTTTCTTGACGCCCTTCGGCTATCAAACTAACCTCATGGTTCAGGGTCCGGGGGGCTACCATTCCACCGATTATTTTAGGGTCGGTATTTTGCTCAGTCTGATGGTTGGTGTCACCGTGGTGTTATTAGTGCCGGTGTTTTGGCCTCTGTAGTGAGATTAGTTATCCTGAATGGCTCTATATTCTGAGCTATACTATAACGCATAACCTTAGTTGCAATGCTATTTCCCAAGCTGTTCGGGGCTGCAGATAGTGGCTATTAAACATTTATATGAGAGAGACTAATGACTGACCTGACATGCTTTAAAGCCTATGATATTCGTGGCCAACTGGGCACTGAATTGGACGAAGAGATAGCCTATCGCATTGGTCGCGCTTACGCCGAGTTTCTCAAGCCAAAAAGCATTGTGTTGGGCGGTGATATGCGTCTTACTAGCGAGGCGCTTAAAGCTGCTCTTAGCGAGGGAATTCGTGATGCTGGCGCGGATGTGATTGATATCGGCATGGTTGGGACTGAAGAAGTCTATTTCGCCACCTCTTTTCTCGATGCCGATGGCGGTATTGAAGTGACCGCAAGTCACAATCCAATTGATTACAATGGCATGAAGCCTATTCGTGAAGGCTCCAGGCCGATCAGTTCTGATACTGGCCTTCTGGATATTAAGCGCCTTGCTGAAGAGAATAACTTTGCACCCAGCGATCCAGCCGTACGCGGCGAGTATAAAAAACTTTCGATCCTCGATGACTATCTCGACCATCTGCTGGGTTATATAGACAACAGCGCGATTACGCCGCTAAAAATAGTCATGAATGCCGGTAATGGTGCGGCGGGTCATGTGGTCGACGCCATCGAGACGCGCTTTGCTGAGCTAAAGTTACCTATCGAAATCGTTAAGATTTTTAATCAGCCTGACGGCACATTCCCCAATGGTATCCCCAATCCCATTCTCCATGAAAATCGTGCGCCGACTATTGATGCAGTACTAGAGCACAAAGCCGATATGGGTATTGCCTGGGACGGTGATTTTGATCGCTGCTTCCTGGTGGATGAGAAGGGCAACTTTATTGAGGGCTACTATATTGTTGGCTTACTCGCGGAAGCCTTTTTGTTAAAGAATCCCGGTGCCAAAATTGTTCATGACCCGCGCCTGACCTGGAACACCATTGACGTGGTTAACAAAGGCGGCGGCGAAGCGGTGCAGTCAAAGACGGGCCACGCCTTTATCAAAGAACGTATGCGTGCTGAGGATGCGGTCTACGGTGGTGAGATGAGTGCTCATCATTACTTTCGAGATTTTTTCTATTGCGACAGCGGCATGATCCCTTGGCTACTGGTGATGGAACTGATAACCCGCAGCGGCAAGCCGCTCTCTGCTTTGGTAGATGAAATGGTTGAGGCTTATCCATCCCCAGGTGAAATCAATCGCAAAATTGCCGATCCTGCCGCCGCCATTCAGCGTGTGCGCGAGCACTATCAGGCTAGGGCATTGCTTGTAGATGAGACTGATGGAATTTCAATGGAGTTTGCGCAGTGGCGCTTTAACCTGCGAATGAGTAACACAGAGCCAGTAGTGAGGTTAAACCTTGAAACCCGCGGCGACAGAGACCTGTTAGCCAAGCACCAGCAAGAGCTGCTTACTTTGCTTGATTAACAGCGTAATTTAGCTGCTCCAATAAGCGCGCGTATTACATTTAACAGGGTGGTGGCTATGGAAAGCTGGTTTTTACTCCAGACAAAATCAAAGCAAGAAAGCAGGGCGGTGGATAATCTTGAGCGCCAGGGCGTCAATTCATTCTGCCCAATGATACGTGTCGAGAAGCTGTCTCGAGGCTCTCGGGTAGTCAAGCAGGAAGCGTTATTTCCCGGTTACCTCTTTGTCAATTTTGATCAGGAGTCAGTTTCTTCAACGACCATTCGCTCTACGCGAGGTGTCAGTCATTTTGTCACCAGCGCCGGCGCGCCAGTCAGGGTGCCAGAATCACTTATTAGCCAGCTAATGCTGCGTACCGATCCGGACAATGAAGAAACGGTTTCCAGGCTTCCCAGCAAGGGCGACTCGCTACAGATTGTTGATGGTCCCTTCCGAGGTCTAAATGCCATATTTTCTCAGCCTGATGGCGATCAGCGAGCTATAGTATTAATCAATCTATTGAATCAACAGGTTACGACATCGTTGCCGTTTGCGAGTTTAGTGGTTAGCGAGCAAAGCGACAGCTAAGTATAGGTTGCTAAGTTTTAATAGTAGTCGGTGCAAGATGGCAGTGCCGCACCGTTAGATATACCGAATGGAAGCAAGAACAACTCAATAGGGAATAGTTTATGAAGAATAGCCAGAGCTTTTTTTTGCGCTACCTTAGTGTCGCATTGATAGCATTTTGCACTGTAGTTCAGGCGCAAGAGATATCTTCAGAGGCCGCAAGTGAGGAGCTGAAAGAGGCGCGGGAGCTGTGCAGTAGTCTTGGCGAAAAGGAAAAAAGGCTGGCTAAAACCGCAGGCTATGATCTTGATAAGCTATGTGGCAGTCTCGATCTCATCGAATTTCCCAGTAGTAAGCAGCCAGAAGAACCTCTGGTTGCACCGCGACAAGAGCAACAATCTGCAACTTCCATTGATACCGCTCAGCAGGCTACTCCAGTTGAAGGCAGTCAAACGCAGTATCGCGTGAAGATAGGCGCACTACAGCCCTTTGGCTACGATCTATTTGCCGGTGAACCCAGCGACTTTGAGCAGACATCACGCATTCCTGTATCGCCAGATTATCTACTCGGTCCCGGGGACACTATAGAGGTTGGCGTCTATGGCAAGATCAATGAATCCTACAGCCTTGAGATCAGCCGCGATGGTTCGATTGATTTTCCTCATTTGGGGCCAGTCAATCTCGCTGGCATGACCTTCAGCGATGCCAAGCAGTTGCTGCAACAGCGAATCAAGCACGAGATGATCGGCGTTGAGGCCGGTATTAGTTTGGGTGAGCTGCGCTCCATACAGGTGTTTATGCTCGGTGAGGCTTACAAGCCTGGCACCTATACCGTCTCCGCACTTTCAACTATTACCAATGCGCTGTTTTTATCAGGCGGCCTCAGCGATATTGCTTCACTGCGGAATCTGCAGTTAAAGCGCAGTGGCAAGCTGATCTCGACCCTTGATCTCTACGATCTGTTGTTAAGCGGTGATACCTCTCAGGATGCGCAGCTCCAATCCGGCGATGCTATCTACATTCCCACAGTTAAAGAAACTGCCTCAGTGGATGGCGCTGTGCGCCGTCCTGCTATTTACGAGTTAAAGGGCAAGCCGACTGCGCAGCAGTTAGTGGATCTAGCTGGCGGACTTGAGCCCAATGCCTTTAATCAGAGTGCGCGGATCTCTCGAGTTGGCAAAGGCGGATTTATGCAGGTGCTGGATCTGGATCTGACTACGATGAAGGGTAAAAATACGCCAATCAAAAGTGGCGACCGGTTGACCATTGATACAACCGTGGAGCAAAAAGAGCTAATTGTAACCCTCTCCGGCCATGTGCATTATCCCGGCGAGTTTTTATGGCGCGATGGCCTGCGTATTTCCGATGTAGTGAAAAATATAAAAGCACTCAAGCCCGACGCGGATTTGGACTTTGCCCTGATACGCCGTGAATTGCCGCCAGTGGGAAAAATCGAACCGATCTTTGTCGATTTAGGTGCTGTGTTGGCGAATCCTCAGAGTGAATATAATATTCAGTTTTTCCCCAAGGACCAGCTGATGGTCTTTTCTAATAAGAAAAATCGTGCCGTTTTAATGCAAGACTTGGCGGAAGAGTTACGCCTGCAGGCGAGGTCAGGAGAGATGGCGCGCATTGCAACTATTAATGGCACTGTTCGCTCACCGGGTGAATATCCCCTTACCAACAATATGACCGTAACTCAATTAATTGCCGCAGCTGGGGGGTTGAGTGAAGAGGCTTATACGCAGGTAGTTGAGCTGTCCCGCTATGACTTCAGCAATTTAGAAAAGACCGTCTCTGATCATTTCAGTATCACTCTCAGTGACGCATTTAAAGATCCTGAAAAAGATCCGCAACTGTCCCCTTATGATTCGATTTCCGTGCGCAGCATTCCTGAATTCCGTGAAAACCTAAGCCTAGAGATAAGAGGTGAGGTTCGGTTTCCCGGCGCCTATACCTTTAAACGAGGAGAGACCTTGGCTCAGGTGATATCCCGCGCTGGGGGTGTGACTGAGCTTGCTCATATGGGCGCGGCAGTGTTTACCCGTAAGGATTTGCGTGATCAAGAAGCTAAGCAGCTGATAGAATTGCGTGAGCGCCTACGCGCCGAGATTGCTGCGAGTGACCTAGAGAAAGCCAATGAGGGTCAGGCTGGGGGCGCAGCCCGTATCTTGGAGCAGTTGGATACTGCAGAAGCGCTAGGGCGCTTAGTAATCGATTTAGGCGCTATAATCGATGGCTCTATGGATGATGTCAGTTTGAAAAATGGCGATTTGTTGGTGATTCCAGAGTACCGCCAAGAAATCTCCGTGCTAGGTGAAGTCGAGCATTCTTCCGCACACCTATTTAATAGCCGCTTAGATATTACCGATTACATTGATTTGAGCGGTGGCATAAATCCTCGTGGGGATAAAAAGCGGGTCTATGTAGTGAAAGCCGATGGCTCTGTAGTTCTACCCAGGCGCTCAGGGTGGTTCAAACGCCGCAAAACAAACATTGCGCCGGGAGACACGATTATTGTGCCGCTAGATGTGGATCGCCGACGTGCCCTGACGATATGGGGTGAGACCAGCGCAATAATCTATCAGTTGGCTCTGGGGGCAGCTGCGGTCAATAGCTTCTAAGGCCACTAGGAAAAGTAAAAGCAGCGAAATAAAAGGATTTAGTGTATGTGGATCATTGATCGATCAGGTGTTGCAGAAGCCAATGGTGTTGGCAAAAACAGACATCAAGTAGTGATATCGGTGTTGGTACTGTGCCTTTTTAGCTTGTTTGTTAAGGGAGAGCCATGGCTCGATACGCACAATGCACCGTTGCGGGCGGACATTGAGCAATTATCGAGAGCAGGGATAATTAGTGTGCCCATTAATACCTGGCCATTGATGTGGTCAGGTATTCTCAATGATCTTGAACGTCGTGATAGTTCGGGCAACCTTCTGAGTTTGGGACTTCAAAATAGCTTTACCCGGGTTCTGACAGCAGGGCGACGTGCGACAAAAGTTGACCAGCCCCATCAGTCCCTGTCACTTTCGATGGCAAATCAATCGCAGTTGTTTCGGCAGTTTGGTGACAACAGTCGCGACGAGGCTCAAATCACCCTGGGTCGTAGCGGTATGACCGAGCATCTTGCCTACAATCTGGAAATCAGCAGAACGGTGAATCCTTGGGACGATGAGCAGACCCATTATGACAACAGCTACTTTGGCGTGGTATGGGGCAACTGGATCGCCATTATTGGCAACAGTGAAAAGTGGTGGGGGCCGGGTTGGAATAGCAATTTAATTCTCAGTAATAATGCTCGGCCAACGCCTGGTTTAACGCTGCAGCGCAATTATTCTGAACCCTTCCAGATACCTGTGCTCAAGCACCTGGGCCCCTGGACGACCAATCTGTTTATCTCCAAGCTCGATGACGAGCGCCATATAGACAATGCCAAATTAGTTGGTATGACTGTGGGTTTTCGCCCGCGGCAAAGTCTCGAAATTAATCTGCGTCGCGCCGCTCAGTGGGGCGGAGAAGGCCGTCCCCAGAATGTTAAAAATTTCTTCGAGTTAGTAACTGGTCTTGCCGATAACTGCGGAGACCCTTCGTGCAAAGCAGATGAGCCGGGCAATCAATTAGGTGGCATCGATTTTCGCTGGGACATGCCCTGGCTTAGTGCTTCGATTTACGGCCAGAGAGTGGGTGAAGATGAAGCTGGTGGATTGCCGGCAAAAAATGCCAGTCAATTGGGTCTGCAGTTGAGTCTTAATCATCCTTGGTTTCAAGGTATTGGCTTTATTGAGTATGACGACACCAGCACTAGCTCGTCATCCCGTCGCTACAACGTGCTCTACAATCATAGTATCTACCAAACCGGCTATCGCTATCAGGGTCGATCAATTGGCTCGACATGGGACAACGATTCAACGGTAACCAGCATCGGCGCCATCGGCTACTTGAGCAATGGTGACAGCATCGAGGCACGTTTTAGCAGCGGTGAGTTAAACGTCGACAGCCTCGACAGCGGCACTTCATCTAGGCATTCAATTACGACTGAGGGTAGTCGTTTTAACGTAATGTCAGCGAAATGGCAGCGTGGCTTTGATTGGGGAGAGCTACAAATTGAAGGCCGCTACACCGACAGGCTAGTCGATGAATTTGGTCGTCAACAAGATAAGTTGCGTTTGGCGGCATCAGTTAGCCATAGGTTTTAGCTAGATAGTTAAATAGACAGTCCAGAAAGCACAAAGGATTTGTGACAAACATAGGGGTAATGTTTTAATAAGAGTGTCCCTTAGCTCAGTGCCCTTCAATTGTGTAGTGCAGGGGAATAGACATGTCCGGCGTGTCTGTAACAAGAGTGCACTTGATTCCCTTGGCGAGATGAAAGTATTCCGCCACGGCTACGGAAGTCTACTCTGCCCCAGAATGCCTTTATCTGGTTGCCGCCACTTTTTTGCTTTTTAACCAAAAACCCTTTTATTGTTCTAATAGAAATTTCCGGACATAACGCCTTCGATCTATTGGGAGGTACAAAATAGTCTTGAATTAAAGTCCCTCTGCATTCATCGATAGTTTCATTCAAAACCGCCTTTCTGTACCATCCTTGAAATCCTACATCTGCCGATATCGTTATCTAATTAAGGTTTGAACCCTATGAGGGCACGTTTTTTCAAACTCAACAATCCTTTCACCTTGGATCTACGTGCTCTTGCGTTGCTGCGAATTGGGCTGGGTGCTCTGTTACTCGCCGATTTAGCCATTCGAGCTCCCGACTTGCCTACTTGGCTTTCTGATAATGGCGTGTTTCCTCGCAGCGCGTCGATCGAGTTCAATTCAGATTGGCGTTGGTCCCTCTACTGGTTAAACGGAGAGTCTGTGTGGGCAGGGTTTTTGATGGTGATAGCGGCGGGTTTTGCCACTATGCTGATGTTTGGTGTGCGCACCCGATCAGCATCTATTATCAGCTTTATATTACTGCTCTCTCTGCATAACCGTAATCCATTGCTGTTACAGGGGGGCGATAATCTTTTGCTGTTATTGCTCTTTTGGGGATGCTTTTTGCCTTTGGGGGAAAGGCTATCGCTAGATGCCGCTATGGTCAGGGAGCCGCGCAGAGATAACCGCTATTTAAGTGTAGGATCTGCAGCACTGGTACTTCAGGTGTTGTCCGTTTATTTTTTCTCTGCTTTGCTGAAGACCGGCGATGAGTGGGTTAAAGACGGCACGGCGATCTATTATGCTCTACATAATGAACAGGTTGCTTTTGGATTAGCGCAATATTGGCGAGATTTACACTGGCTGACGCAGCCATTAACTCAGTATGTTTGGTGGTTAGAGCTTGTCGGGCCCCTGCTGGCGCTGTCTCCTCTATTCTTTGTCGGTTTCCGAGCCTTTGCTGTGCTGGCATTTATCTGTTTAGAAATAGGCTTTATCTTCAATCTGCGAATTGGCCTATTCCCCTACGTGTCAATTCTTTCACTAGTAGCGATCATGCCGACTGTGGTGCTGGATCGCCTGTGGCCAAAGCAGAAGGCGAATAAAACCGTAATACAAATGTATTTCGACAAACACTGCGTTTTCTGCGAAAAGACCTGCTACTTGTTGAAATACGCTCTCGGCTTACCTAATGCCACTATTCAGGCGGCCCAAGATGACGCACAAATCGGCCCCATTCTTGAGCGTGAAAATAGCTGGGTGGTAATAGACGAGCACGGCAGGCAGTGGTTGAGATGGGCTGCGCTAGTGTATGTGATCAGATGTAGCCGGAGGTTTGGCTGGCTGGGCAAGCTCTTCGAGCGAGTCGGTCAAAGAGGAGACGTTTCTTACAACTGGATTGGAGACCATCGACAACAGTTTGGTCAACTTACGGCGATACTTATGCCCTGGCGGCAGACATACCCTCGAGCCGGCATATCTATGTCATTGATTGCAGGGGCATTGGCGGTTCTGGTGCTTTGGCACAATATCGCCTCGGTCGATAAGTGGGACCGGATACATGGTATGGATACTGGCCTTGGCTCAGATTTTCACGTTTCTCCGCCCTCTATAGCCGACCCCATTTACAGCTGGCTGCGCCTTAATCAGCGCTGGAATATGTTTGCACCCTGGCCGCAAAAAAATGATGGTTGGTTATTAATGCCGGGAGTCCTAAAAGGCGGTGACTTAGTTGAAATAGGGTTTATGACGCCGCATAAGTTTTCGTTTGAACGACCTATGTTAAGTGGGATTCAGTATCAAAATTATCGCTGGCGTAAATATCTAACGCGGCTGCAGAGTAAGCAAAATTCGAAGCATCGCCTAATGTATGGATCTTGGTTGTGCAGAACCTGGAATGCTGAATATCGAGCGTCTGAGCAGTTAGAGGCGTTTAATCTCTACTGGGTTAAAGAGCATACAGAGCCTCCAGGGTATCAACCCGAGATCAATGTTGAGCTATTGATGGAATACCATTGTCGAGACGCCAAGTTGGTCGACCAAAAGATTGTCAAAGAGAAGTTGGTTGAATTTGTTAAAGTCAGCGCAGAGCCTTAGGTTTACCGCTAAGGTATCTTTCCCTGCATTTGGCTGTTACGTCGTCGTTCCAAAAGTAATTTCATATGTAATTAGACGGTATAGATAGATTAATTTGAGCTAGCTGAAATTTTTTCATTGATGAATAAATGGAACATCCGTATAGTCTCGCTCAGATTACACAAATCAGGAAGCTAATTATGTTTAGCAAACGCAAGATTGCTTTTGCCTTATCTATTGTACTGGTCAGCCCACTTGGATTTACTCAAGGAGAAACGGGTTCCGCTACTAGTGCGAGTTCGAGTTCTGCCGCTGGATCTGCTGGCGCGAGTGCTGGTACTGCTGCTGGTTCAGCTGCAGCGGGGACTGTTGCCGCTGGTGCGGTGGCTGCGGGTACTATCGCCGGTCTCTCCATCGCGACGGCGGTTGCCATTGGCGTTGTAGGTGCAGCAGTCATTGCAAATGTTGCCGATAATAGTGGAACTACTGACGGTGGAACTACCGATGGTGGAACTACCGATGGTGGAACTACCGATGGTGGAACTACTGATGGTGGAACTACCGATGGCGGAACTACCGATGGCGGAACTACCGATGGTGGAACTACTGATGGTGGAACTACTGATGGTGGAACTACCGATGGCGGAACTACCGATGGTGGAACTACCGATGGTGGAACGACCGATGGTGGAACGACCGATGGCGGAACGACCGATGGTGGAACTACCGATGGTGGAACGACCGATGGTGGAACTACCGATGGTGGAACTACCGATGGTGGAACGACCGATGGTGGAACGACCGATGGTGGAACGACCGATGGTGGAACTACCGATGGTGGAGCTACCGATGGTGGAGCTACCGATGGTGGAACTACTGATGGTGACGATGGCGGTACTACAGGTACTACAGGTACTACAGGTACTACAGGTACTACAGGTACTACAGGTACTACAGGTACTACAGGTACTACCGCGACAAGTGCAACGTCGGGCACATAATTCCGTTTTATCTTAAAAGGGGCAGCATTGTTGCCCCTTTTTTATTGTTGGATTAATCGCTTGTCAGTAATCTCAACTCCCAGCCGTCCGCTTATAGCATCGATATGCTTGATTGGAGCCCTGTCGGCAAATATCTCCGCCTCCGACTTCGGTACCCAGGGTCTCATCAATATTCCGACTGCCCGAATGGCCAGCGATGCCACATTGACAACCACCGCGGCAATAAAAAGCAGCACTAGTGCTTACTCTATTTCCTATCAGATCACGCCTTGGTTTGAAGGGACCTTCCGCTACACTGGTTTCAACGAGTTCTATTATTACGATCGAAATTACGAGGCCAAGATGCGTCTGTGGCCTGAGCAAGAGTACCTGCCGCAGGTGGCGATTGGTATACGCGATGCCGTAGGTACAGGTGTTTTTGGTGCTGAGTATTTAGTCGCGTCCAAAGCGTACGGCAACTTTGATGTCACCTTAGGTGTTGGCTGGGGCCGCTTGGCGGGCAAAGGTGTCGTTGATAACCCAATGACCCAGTTGTCGGATTCTTTTGCAGTCAGAGAAAGCGATGTAGGCAGAGGCGGTGAGCTCTCCTCTGGTGTGTTCTTTAGTGGTGAAAAAGTCGGCCTCTTTGGTGGCCTGGCGTATCAGATGCAGTCTATGCCGGTCACTGCTATGCTCGAATACAACCCCGATCAGTATGCTTGGGAAGTCAATAAAGGGGGTCGCAGCCCTGATTCTCCATGGAGTGCCGCCTTAGAGTGGCAGGCGCTGCCTGGCCTTAGCCTCACCCTGTCGCGACAGCATAATCAAGAGTGGGGGCTGACGATCTCCAGTGCTATCGGCACTAAATCAACACCTCCGCGGCGCCCTGGGCCAGTCTTTAGGTCCAGCCTTGATATCGCCCAGGCAGACTTACCGCCCGGCATTAATAAAGATAGCTGGTATGACCGATTGCTGTTTGATGCCGAGCGCTCTGATTTGTTTTTACTCGCGGGATCCATTGATGAGGCGGGCAAAACCGCGACATTGGTGATTGGCAACAAGGGTCTGCCGCTTTGGAGTGACGCAGTGGCGCGGATGACCGTGTTAGCAGACTTACATCTGCCAGCCTCGGTGAGGGTTTTCAAGTTTGTCATCGAGGAGATGGGCCATCGGCTGCGCACTGTTCAGGTTCAAAGACCGACTAACGTTAAATCCGTGATCAGTCAGTTGGCGCAGCAACAGGTGACTATACTCCCCGTAAAGTCTGATGGCGCCTCTCAGCATGCGACCGACTTTTTCCAAGGTAAGGTCTTTATTGACGCCAATCTATCGTCCAAGCTGCAACTGTTTGATCCTCAAGACCCAGCACGTTACCAGGTCTACGGAAAGCTTGGCATAAGTATGGCGTTACCGGATAACTGGTCGCTTAAGGGAGCCTATGCGGTGGACATCCACAACACGTTCGGCACGATTATCCGAGAGTCAGACTCTATACTGCCCCGCGTTCGTTCAGATGTTGCCCGCTATCTAAAAGAGGGCGACACGGGTATCGATTCGCTGTATCTCGAGAAGCGCGGAACGTATTCAGACAACCTCCACTATCGTTGGTTTGGCGGCATCTTAGAGGAGATGTACAGCGGTGTTGGCGGCGAGCTCCTATATCAGCCGAATCAGTCTCGCTTAGCCTACGGTTTAAGTGCCAACAACGTTCGTCAGCGAGACTATGATAAAAGCTTTAAACACCTCGAGTATCAGACGACCACGGCCTTTGCCAGTATCTATTGGGCCACGCCTTTTTATAATTTTGATGTCGCGATCCACGCGGGAAAATATTTGGCCGAGGATGTCGGCGCGACACTCGAACTGAGACGGACGTTCGACAATGGTTGGATGGTCGGGTTGTGGGCGACGCTCACGGATGTCCCCTTCGATGATTTTGGCGAGGGCAGCTTCGATAAGGGTATGTTCTTTAAGATTCCGTTTGATAGTCTTTTAAGCCGCAACACTCGATCCAGTTATAGCACCCGTATCAGACCCATACAGCGTGATGGTGGCGCCCGTCTTGAAGACTTTAGTGGCAATATCTGGTGGGACCTCCGCGGTGCTAGATACGATGCTTTCTCCCAAAATTATGCGAGGATGTTGCCCTGACGATACTTCGACGAATTGCCCTGGCGGGATCAGTGCTTTTTTTATCGGCCTGTTCGATTCACTCATCTCAGTTAAGCGCCCTGTTATCCATGGTTAAAACGCCGGTTACTGGTCTAGATGACAGTACCTGGGTACTTCGCTACGGAGACTATACTGCTAAGGTTTATGCGGTGGCCGTTAATGGCGGCATCCTGTTTGCTAACCCCGCGGGAGATCAAGTCCTCTTTGACGGTCTGCTGATTAGTGACGTTAAGGGACTAGGCTTATCGCGTAGTCATTGGCAAGTGGCTGATATCGAGGGCTACCGTAGGCTCAGTCGTCCTGGCAGCGTGACGGCTGTTCACGCTTGTGAGGCTTGGAGTAAAGAGCTTGACCAAGCTACAGAGCCCGATTCTAAAAAAGGCCTTTTCGGGCAACTCTGCAGTGGGCGCCTAGCGTATAAAAATGTAATCCAAATTAATGAGGTGGGTGAGGTTGAGCTAATCGTTCAGTCAATCGATGACAGCAACTTCCCGTTGTCATTAGCCAAATCTTTGTAGCTTGTATACACGCAGTAAAAAACTTAGCGATTAATACGACTTACGGCTATTAACTTTTTATTCCCGTTTCGCCAGATTTCCTGGTGGGTTTCGAAGCTACTATCTAAGTAGGTTCCTATGGCAGGCTCAATGACTTACACAGTCTTGAGGTTAGTCTCGATAGTTCGATTAATTGCCCTCATTTGAGGGGCAGTCAAATGAGCAGGTATGACCTTTAGTGGCGCCAAGTTTATCTCGGCCTTCCACCTCCACGACCTATTGTTAAATGGTGATGCCTTTATAGGTACGCTGCCGCAATTTGACGATGAAAGATATATTCCTAAGGTAAAAAAGCGGTCTCAGCGGATGCTTCTGGACTGCTGGCAAAAACTGCAGGTCAATTGGTTCTGCCGTTAAGTCCTAGCAGCACTTGGTTTCTAAGTGTTGGCTTTGTTTAATATGACGACATCAATACTAGTTCGTCGCCGCAACCTTACGGCGTGGTCTACAATACTACCTACTAAGCTGGTTACTCCTGGAGCGGTCATTGCCGAGCCGGGCAGCGATGCTGACCTTGCGCTCAAACCCAGAGATCAAGTTATGATCTTTGGTCAAGATAAGGCCAGAAGGGCTGCTACACCGACAGGCTAGTCGATGAATTTGGTCGTCAACAAGATAAGCTGCGTTTGGCGGCATCAGTGAGCCATAGGTTTTAGCGAGACAGTTAAAGAGACAGCCCAGCAAACACAAAGGATTTGTGGAAAATATGGATAATGTTGCAGAGCAGGAGAGTGGCTCAAATAAGAGTTTTTCAGCCAAGTGCTGTAAGGGAATAGTCTTAGCCGGCGGCTCCGGAACAAGGCTGCACCCAATTACCCTAGCCGCCTCCAAGCAGCTACTGCCGGTCTATGACAAACCGATGATCTATTATCCGCTGTCGGTTTTAATGCTGGCTGGCATTCGCGATATTCTGATTATTTCGACACCCACAGATCTCCCGGGCTTTCAGCGCATGCTCGGAGATGGTCGTCAATTTGGTCTTACTCTCAGCTATGCCGAACAGCCTACTCCAGACGGTCTGGCTCAGGCATTTATCATCGGTGAGACGTTTATTGGTGATGATAATGTGGCACTAGTGCTGGGTGATAATATTTTTTATGGCCAACATTTTAGCGAAAAGCTCGCCGTTGCCGCCAGCCAAAAGCAGGGCGCTACTATCTTTGCCTACCATGTAAATGATCCTGAGCGATTCGGTGTTGTGGCGTTCGACAGTGACGGGCTGGCAGTCAGTATCGAAGAAAAACCCCCTAATCCTAAATCCAGGTATGCAGTTACCGGACTCTATTTTTACGACAATGATGTGATTGAGATAGCCAAAACAATTCGGCCATCAGGTCGTGGGGAGCTTGAGATCACCGGCATCAATAACGCCTACCTGCAGCGTGGCGACCTCAATGTTAGTCTGCTCGGACGCGGCTTTGCCTGGCTCGACACTGGCACTCACGATTCATTATTGGAGGCTGGCCAGTTTGTTCAGACCATCGAGCATCGGCAGGGATTAAAAGTCGCCTGCCTCGAAGAAATTGCCTATCGCAATGGCTGGATCTGTACAGGGCGCTTACAGGAACAGGCTAAGGCACTGCAGAAAACCGGTTACGGACAATATTTGCAGCGTGTTCTGGAGGGATATCAATGAACATTATTGATACCAAAATTAAAGACGCGGTGATAATTGAGCCTGCAGTGTTTGGCGATTCTCGTGGATTTTTTCTCGAAACCTTTCAGGCTCAGCGCTACTTAGATCAAGCGCGAATCGAACTCCCTTTTGTGCAAGATAATCACTCTAGATCCGCGAAGGGGGTATTGCGCGGATTGCACTACCAAAAAACCAAACCTCAGGGCAAGTTAGTTCGAGTTGTCCGCGGAGAAGTTTTTGATGTGGGTGTTGATCTACGTAAAGGTTCTCCAACCTTTGGCTGCTGGCAGGGGGTGTGGTTATCAGAAGAGAATCATCGTCAGCTTTGGCTACCGCCTGGCCTGGCTCATGGGTTTGTTGTCACCTCAGAGAGCGCCGACTTTGAATACAAGTGCAGCGATTACTATGATCCAGAGGATGAGGGCTGCTTGATCTGGAATGATGCGGATGTCGGCATAGAGTGGCCCCTGGCGAATCCGCTGTTATCCGACAAAGATAAAGCGGGGTTGAGTTTTAAGGAGCTGACAGCGTGAAACTATTGATCACTGGGGCCGCGGGACAGTTGGGACAGGCCTTCGGCTGCGAGCTCGAAAACCATCCGAATATTGCCGTTGTCGCCTGCAGCCGCAGCGAGCTAGATATTACTGACCTGAATAACGTCAGGCAGGTAATCACCCAAGAACAGCCGGACTTTGTGATTAATACCGCCGCCTACACTCAGGTTGATCTCGCCGAAACGGAAACCGAAACAGCCTACCTAGTGAACCAAATCGGTCCCGCCAATCTCGCGCAAGTTTGTGTGGATGTCGATATACCATTAATTCATTTTTCGACAGACTGCGTATTTGATGGCAGCAAGAAGGACGCCTGGACAGAAGTTGATTCAACAGCCCCCCTAAGTGTCTACGGTGCCAGCAAGTTAGCTGGAGAAGAGGCGGTTCAGCAAATTTGCAGAAAGTACCTAATTTTTCGCGTCAGTTGGGTGTTTTCAGAATTTGGCCACAACTTTGTCAAGACCATGTTGAATTTGGGTTCAACCCGCGAGCAGCTGCGTGTGGTGAGTGATCAGGTAGGTAAACCAACCTGCGCTAGAGAAATAGCCCGGGCGGTAGTGGAAATTTTACCTAAGCACCAGGAGCAGTGGGGTCTCTATCATCTCGCCCAGCCTGAGCCGATTAGTTGGCATGGATTTGCTCAGGCGCTATTCAATACAGCAGAGCAGTATCAAACGGGCAGCAAATTAATCGTTAACGAGGTGCTACCCATTCCAACCAGCGGCTATCCAACTCCTGCGGAGCGCCCAGCTAATTCGATACTGGACACGACAAAATTACACAAGACGTTTGCTTTAGTCCTATCCGACTGGCAACAATCTCTTAGCCAGACGCTTGCGGCACTTGAGCCTCAGGCATCGAAATGTGACAACGGCAATAGTGACGGGCAAAACAATGAACAAGCCAGTGGATAAATATAAACCCAAAAATATTCTAGTCACCGGCGGTGCAGGCTTTATTGGCTGTAACTACGTGCGTTATATGCTGGCCAATGACAGAGAGATTGAAATCGTTAATCTGGATAAACTCACCTATGCTGGCTCACTAGAAAACCTAACTGATCTTGCCGATAAGTCGCGGCATCACTTTATCGAAGGTGATATCTGTGATCGCGCACTGGTCAATCAGCTACTTCAGCAACACAACATAGATACCATCGTGCATTTTGCCGCCGAAAGTCACGTTGATCGATCACTTACCGGCCCTGCAGAATTTATCACTAGCAATATCATCGGCACCTTTACCTTGCTCGAAGCCGCACGGGAATTCTGGCTTCAGGTTAAAGGGTTAAATCAATCCCAGTGCCGTTTCCACCATATTTCCACAGACGAAGTCTATGGCACCCTAGGTGCATCAGATCAACCTTTTGCTGAATCCAGGGCCTATCAACCTAACTCGCCCTATTCAGCATCCAAGGCTAGCTCAGATCATCTGGTGCGTGCGTGGCACCACAGTTACGGCTTGCCAGTGACCACCAGTAATTGCTCCAATAACTACGGTCCCTATCAGAACGCCGAGAAATTTATCCCCACGGTTATTGCGGCCTGCCAGCAGCGGACTTCCATACCTGTGTATGGCGATGGCAGCAATATCCGCGACTGGCTCTATGTTGAAGATCACTGTTCCGGCATTGACACTGTGGTACGCAGTGGCCAGATCGGGGAAACCTATAATATTGGCGGCAATAATGAATGGGCTAACATCGAGATATGTCGCAAGATTTGCGACTTGATGGATCAGCGAGCAATGACTGCAGGGCCTGCTCAGCAGTTGATTGAATTTGTTTCAGATCGCCCGGGACATGACTGGCGTTACGCAGTTGACAGCACAAAAATCTCAAATGAATTGAATTGGCTGCCTCGGGAGACTTTTGAGAGTGGCATTATTAAAACATTGGATTGGTACTGTAGCTAACGACGCTCCCGACGGCGATTTTCAAACCTCAATATAGTCACTGGAAGCCCTATATTGCTTGAGCACCCAAGTAGTCATGCCGAGGCTAACTGAGGGCTTTCACTAGGCTATTTAGTGGCTGTTCAATTAGCATTAAATTTCTCACCTAACATCAGAGCATTCGCATTGTTTTATTCTGTCGGCGTGAGCTTTTGGTGCCATTCTCACCTACTGTTTCAACGCTATGATTAGTTTAAAGCACGGCCAAACATTAGTGAATAGAAATACTGGTGCCAGTCGAGTTACTCTATGATAATAGTGTATACTCGGCCGCGAAGAACCTTGAACTCAGGATAGAGTGAAAAATAGCGTAGCTCGGTCCCGCAAGTCATTGATGACATTGGACTCGATTTTATTGAAAAAGCTAAATTAGCTAAATTAGCTAAATAAATAGTCACATTAATTGCTCGTGACATTATCAGTAGAGAATTTGATATCCAATGAAAACTCAATCCCTGTTCCAATCCAGTGCTGCGGTCCTATTTGCTATAGCGCTACTATTTCCGCTGCATGGGCAGTCACAGTCAGTCGATGCTAGCGCACTGTGCAATGATGTGACGCCGGCCAATCGAGCCATGGCCAAGAGCGCTGGCTATGATGTTGATGCACTCTGTTCCGGTCTGGCCGCGCAGCCTCAAAGAACTCCGGCTCCTCAGGCCGCCGCGATTCCTGATCGCAGAGAAATGGCGCAAGAAAAAGTTGACGATCAAATTGATCCAACGGCAGTTGTTGATGTAACCGCCACTCCGCCAGTAAAGGCGTTAAAGCCTTTCGGTTATGACTTGTTTGCCGGAAGTCCAAATACCTTCGCACCTGTGACTAATGTTCCAGTATCTCCCAATTATCTGCTTGGCCCGGGCGACATGCTTGAGGTTATGTTCTATGGCAAGACCAACAGTGCCTTTGGGCTCGAAATTAATCGTGATGGCACGGTTAATTTTCCAGACTTAGGTCCAGTTGGATTAGCGGGTTTAACCTTCCAAGAAGCTAAGGACATGCTGCAAACCCGAATCAATGCGCAAATGATTGGTGTGCAGGCCAGTATCAGTATGGGCGAGCTGCGCTCGATGCAGATATTTGTCCTAGGTGAAGCCTATAAGCCTGGTGCTTACACGGTGTCCTCACTGTCGACTATCACTCATGCCCTGGTTGTCAGTGGTGGTGTCAGCGATATTGCCTCATTGCGAAATATTCAGCTTAAGCGAGCGGGCAAGACAATTGCCAGTTTGGATCTCTATGACCTACTGATGCGCGGCGACACGAAAAATGATATTCGGTTACAGCCAGCTGATGTGATTTTTATTCCTACAGTGGGCGATTTGGTGTCGGTTGATGGCCAAGTGCTGCGACCCGCTATTTATGAGCTCAAAGGTGGTGAAAGCGTCTCTGATTTAATCACTCTTGCCGGTGGGCTGGGGCCAAAAGCCTACCCAAACAATGCCGGTATAGAGCGCATCGAGGGAGGCGGGTTTTTGACTGCGCTGGATCTGGATCTCACCAATGCCAGTGATCTGCAGCTGTTACTGAAGTCAGGCGATGGCTTAAACGTCTCTGCGATAAAAGATCGTATGGAGAGTACAGTCTCTCTGGCCGGTCACGTGTATTACCCCGGCAATTTCAGCTGGAAGGAAGATATGCGGCTGTCAGATCTGATTTCAGGCTTGGACCAGTTCCCTCCCGGGCTGGATCTTGATTACGCAATACTGTCCCGTGAGGACCCTTTGACCGGTGAGCTTTCAGCGCTGCTGATTAATCCTGGGGCGGTCATTGCCGAGCCGGGCAGTGCTGCAGATCTTGCACTCAAGTCCAGAGATCACGTTATGTTGTTTGGCCAAGATCTGCCCAGAGAAGAACAGTTGGAGCCTCTGC
Source organism: Gammaproteobacteria bacterium MOLA455 (assembly GCA_000511875.1). GTDB lineage: Bacteria > Pseudomonadota > Gammaproteobacteria > Pseudomonadales > Porticoccaceae > HTCC2207. The sequence continues at coordinate 842,167 of AZIN01000001.1, read as the reverse complement.
TTGTTGAGCTGAGGTCCCAGCGCAGTTTTGATAATCCAGCTAAGCTGGTAGAGATTAGTGGTTCTGTTAAGTTTCCTGGCGCATACCCGCTGACTGAGTCCATGGATATAAAACAGATAATCAAAGCATCCGGTGGCCTTACTGAAAGTGCCTACATGGGTTACGTCGAAGTCACACGCGAAGATCTATCCGATGCAGAGTTGGCTAATGTCGAAATTAAGACAGCGAACCTGACTGAGCTGTTGAGTGAAAGTGCTGGCAGCCTAAATTTGCAGGCAAATGATTTGGTGACAATAAAGGTGCTACCAGACTACCGCGAAAGGGAAAGTGTCACGCTCGAAGGAGAGGTGATGTTTCCCGGTATCTATGTTATTTCACGCGGCGAGACGTTGGTTCAGGTAATCAATCGGGCCGGTGGTTTCACTGAGTATGCAGATATTGGGGCGGTCCTCTTTACCCGCGACGCTCTGAGGGTCAAGGAAGCACAAAATTTGCTTGAATTAAAAGAGCGGATGGAGCAACAGCTGTCTGCGGAGGAGTTAAATGATACTGAAAATCCGTTGGATGCCAGTGCCTTGGCTCGTCAAAAAGAAATTCTCTCAAAACTTGCTGATACTAAAGCAGTTGGGCGTCTAGTGATTCCTTTGAAGGCAATTTTAGACCAGCGTGAAAATGACATTATATTAACCTCAGGCGACAAGTTGATTATTCCCAAGTTTAGGCAGGAAGTTACGGTCCTAGGCGAGGTTCAGAGGTCGGCATCCCATCTGTTTCGCAAGAAGACCAAGCTGAAAGATTACCTAGAGATGAGTGGCGGCTTTACACAGGCTGCGGATAAGCGCGGTGTCTATCTGATTAAATCCAGTGGTGAAGTCGTTATCCCACGTTCAGGGTTGTTCAGGTTTAAGTCGAAATCGGACAAGGTTGAGCCCGGTGACACAATAGTTGTTCCAGTGGATACTAATGGCCCAGTAAAGTTCATTCCGTTAATGGCAGAAGTGAGTCGAATGATCTATGAATTAGCCTTGGGCGCCGCGGCCATCAATAGTTTTTCGAGCCCCTAGCCCGACCTTAAACCATGATTGATAAACGTGCCTGACAACTTCAAAGGAGAGACTGTGCAAAACCAGATTCAAACGCCGCAACCCTATGATGATGAGATCGACCTTCGAGAGCTGTTCTCTGTGTTATGGGCAGGCAAAAAACTGATTGTTGCTGTAACGGCAGTTTTTGCCGTGGTCTCTGTTATCTATGCGCTGAGTTTAGCCAACCAATACAAAGCCTCAGCTGTGGTGTCACCAGCTGATTCAGGTGGCTCGTCTCTTGGTGCTATGGCTGGGCAGCTCGGTGGCTTGGCGTCACTGGCGGGTATTAATATTGGCTCCGGCGAAAGTAATGAGACTCAGGAAGCCATGGAAATCATGCAGTCCTGGGGTTTTATGGAAGAGTTTATCCAAACTCATGATTTGCAGGTGCCGGTGTATGCGGCGATTGGCTGGGACAAAGGCGCTAATAGTCTCAAGCTGGATGATGATCTTTACGATGTGTCGTCGAAGCGTTGGTTGATTGAAGACAGTGAAAGTGGTGAAAACCGTGCACCCACTAGCTGGGAGCTGTATAAGATTTTTAAGTCTAGAGTCGCTGTCTCGCAGGATAAAAAATCAGGCCTGATCAATATTAGTGTTGAATATTATTCGCCGCAGATAGCCAAGCAGTGGGTAGACCTTTTTGTCACTACGATCAACGACTACATGCGCGCTCGAAAGCTAGAGCAGGTCAACCGCAACATAGAATTTCTGACAGTTCAGATTGAGAAAACCGCTATCGCCGACATGCGTGAAGTGTTTTATCAGCTGATCGAAGAGCAGACCAAATCAAAAATGTTAGCCGAGGCCAGCCCAGAATATGCCTTTGTTACCGTGAGCAAGGCAATGGTTCCCGAGGAGAAGTCTCAGCCTAAACGCGCGCTCGTTTGTATTCTCGGTACTCTCCTGGGAGGCATGTTGTCGGTGCTGTGGGTTTTGGTGCGGCGTTATGCCTTCAGTGAAGTTGATTAGATGGACGTGGTTGTGAGCGCTTCTTCGTTCTCACAGAGAGAAGGGCGCAAGCTCTTTGTTATATTGGTGTTCGCAGCTATCTATTTTGGTTTGGCCGGTATACTGGGAATGCTGTTTATGCAGTGGTTAATGGGGCAGAGTTACGCTCCAGACGCCACAGCTAAACACGGTATTTCAACGAGGCCATCGTCTCGCCTTGGCGGGGTCGCAGTGGTTGTCATAACCTGCACTTTGATGGCATTCTCTGAGTATTTAAGCCCTGGCGCAGTTTTATTTAAAGACGCTCCAGTTCGCTACTTCTCTATGTTCCTGGTGGCATCTTGCTTCTCTCTCGGTCTTTGGGATGATTTATCCATTGGCGGCCTGCGGCCGAGATTTCGGCTGGTGACTCTCTCCTTAGTCTATGCAATTGTATTGGTCGGATTGCCGGCGTTAATACCCTCCTCATTGGGAATTGCTCCCGTAGATTATGTGATGTCTATTCCCCTGGTCGGGTTGGTATTGACCATTATCTTCTGTGTTGGTTTTTTAAATGCCATTAATATGGCTGATGGGGCAAATGGTCTGGTGCCGGGTATTGCTTTGCTGTCATTTTTCTTATTCAGTCTTTTAAACAGCTCCCCAGTGTGGAGTTACTTGGTGATTGGGTTCGGTATGTTTTTGATCTTCAATCTAGTGTCAGGGCGACTTTTTCTGGGTGACGCAGGGTCCTACACTGTCGCATGTTTGCTGAGTTTGGGAGGGCTGTTCATGGTCAGCGAGGGTGAAGCATCGCCATGGCTGTTGGCGGCGACGCTTTCGTACCCCTGTTTGGAGATGGTGGTTAGCATAGGCCGACGAGCTCTTAGCGGGAAGTCGATGTTTCTTCCTGACAACCATCACTTACATAATCGCCTGCATGGATTTCTGCGACGGTATCTAAAGGGGGCTGGATTGCCCAATGCCGTCACTGGGGTTGCTATCACTATGGCAAGCTCGGGACTCTCTGTCTTTTTATATTATTTTGGTTGGTTAACGGCGCTTGATGAGCGCTGGCTGATGGTTTTTTTAGCCCAATCTGTGCTTTATGGACTGGTGTATTTTCAGCTAGGCCGGTTGACAAAGCATTAACAGGGTTAAATAGCGCTATGCTATAGTGAATAGAATGGTTGGTGAGAGAGTTTTTACTGAAGAGGTGCGGGCTCTTTAAGGTGTTGTAGATGCGGTTTGTTGTATATTTTATCATTGCCATAGGCTTTGTTTGGATTGGTGTGCTTGAGAGTGCGTCTTCAAGCGTAAAAGATTTTAATCGGCACGCCAATACTGAGGCTCTCGAGAGTCAACGGTCGATACGCCGAGTGCTTGCCGTAGGCTTCGTTGGTGACAGGGTAGTATCCAAAATTGTATCCAACGGCCGTCAAACAGTGCTGTCGAAGGGTAACGAAAAATTCTTGGCTCCTGACGCTAGTGTCCTCACAGGCAGCGAATAATATCCCTAGAATATGGGGGCAATGAGAGTGCGCCATGTTAAGTGCTAAGACTCGGGTTAAATTTATCGGCCATATTTTAAACGCAAGATGTGAGTCGACATCTCAGAAGCTCATTTTGATGTTTGTCTTTGCAGGACTCACCTATGGCGCTGCGGGCATCGGGGCTATGTTGCTAATGGCTCTCCTAGCCAATAGTCAACTGGGTAAAGATGCGTCTGCTAAACACGGCATAAGCGCTTCCGAGTCCTCACGCTTGGGTGGCTTCGCCATTGCCATTGTCGTTATTGTCTATATTGTTGGTCTCTCCCTTATATCGCCCTATACTCCTGGCCCAGTTAGAGACGAGGGCCTTTTATATCTCTGGTGCGCTATCTTTCTCTGCTGTCTGCTAGGCTTCGCAGAAGACATTAAGCCAGATTTTTTGACTCCCATGCTGAGACTGGGCGCCAAGTTTGTGGTGTTGGGGGCGCTATTCTGGTTGTCACCGATGTTTATACCTGTCTCGCTGGGGATTCCCCTTATCGATACTCTGATAGCTCTGCCTGTTTTAGGCTGGGCGCTGGTGACGGTGTTCGCAGTAGGGTTTATCAATGCACTCAATATGGCTGATGGCGCTAATGGCTTAGTGCCAGGAATTGCCCTCGCTTCTTTCGGCGTATTTTTTATCGAATATGGGCGACCAATGGACGGGGCTCTTCTTTTTGCCTGCACCATCTTTTTTATCTTCAATGTTATCTCCGGCTGGTACTTTTTAGGCGACACCGGGAGCTATGGGCTAGGGGCAATCCTGCTGGGTTACGGTTTGCTGGGCGTGGCTGAGGGCAATTTTTCGGCGGGATTTATGGCGGCCCTGTTTTGTTATCCGTGCATAGACTTTTTAGTCAGCGTTATTCGCCGCCGGCGAGCCGGCCGGTCGCCATTTTCAGCGGATAACGGACATCTTCACAACCGTCTTCATCAGCTCATAAAGCTAAGGATTAACTCTGCGGTGATGGCAAATTCTTTCACTGGCTTGATCATTAGCGGCTCTACCTCTGGCGTGGTGTTGCTTGCCTACCTAATGGATGTGCTGCCACCTGAAAGTAACCTTTGGTACCTCTTTTTTGTCGCCGAGATTTCCCTCTATCTTGTCAGTCTAACGTACCTAACCTCAATTCAGCCCAAGACCCGTTATGCAGACCCAAAATAATGGCCCAGAATGCCTCAAAAAACGTTTTCTCGATGGTTAATTTCACAAGGCATTGATCAATTCTCTGTGCTATCATCCCGCAGCGTTCATGCATTGAACGCTGTTGACTTAAACATGTCACCCACGCGGAGTTTTTCTATAAAACCCCTGCGGTAGCCTGCATGCAATAAATATCCAAGCACACCTGTGAGAATATGACCGGCCAGGAAATTCAACTCAGAACGCTCAAACTACTTGAGCAAAACCCCCACCTGTCCCAGCGGGAACTCTCCGCTGAGCTAGGCGTAAGCCTGGGCAAAGCTCACTACGTTTTGAAAGCGCTGGTCAATATGGGCTGGGTGAAATTAGATAACTTTCGCCGCAGCGACCATAAGCTAGGTTATGCCTATCTGCTTACTGCCAAAGGGATTGCCGAAAAGGCTGATATTACGGTGCGATTTCTCGCTCGAAAGCAATTGGAGTATGAGGCGCTGCGGGAAGAGATCGAGCAGCTGAAGGCTGAGGTGAGTGGTGTGGCTGGGAAGTCTGGTCGGCGATAAAGGCTTTTGTCAATTACAGTAAAAGCTTGCGCTATGTAAAAGCTTTATTATGTTTCATATAATTGACATATCTAAGTGTATGTATATTATATGAAACATTATGAAGAAAACAATAGAAAAAATATCAGATGACGCGGTTAGTCAGCTCGCCCATATAGGGCAGTTTATAATGCAGCACCGTAAGTCATTCAAGATTACGGCAAATGCAGCCGCTGAGGCAGCGGGCATATCTCGGGTGACACTGCACCGTATTGAGAAGGGGGAGTCCACCGTGAGCATGGGTGCCTACCTAAATGTCATCAGCGCTTTAGATCTGAAATTCCATCTTTCTAAAAAGGGCAATGCAGGGTGTGATTCAAGGAGGAGCATGGTGGGCCAGTTACCTGTTCGTATCCTGTTAGATGACTACCCCCAGTTAAAAGAGCTTGCATGGCATGTGCAGGGAGTCGATGAGTTATCTCCTGTTGAAGCTCACTCGATCTATGAGCGTAACAAGCGCTTCTTGGATCGTAAAAACCTCAGTGACAGTGAGCAGAAGCTTATAGAGCTGCTTGGAGTAGTGTTTGAGGGAGCGGTGTCTTAATGTTTATTCGTCCACATCACCAACGAATAGCAAAAGTACTTGAGTCGCTGGATGCGGATTCACTGAAGCAGCACAACTGTCTTTTTGCTGGGGGCACGGCGATCGCCCTGCGATATGGTGAGTACCGCGAATCGGTTGATATGGATTTTTTGGTGTCGGACTTGGCCTCATATCGACATCTGCGCAATCTAGTCCGTGAGCAGGGCCTTCAAGCGCTAATGAGAAGTACCGATGCCGGCCAGCTTCAAGCGTCGGATATTCGCAGTGATCAGTACGGTATCCGAACCAAAGTATTTGTCCAAGGAAAGCCGATTAAGTTTGAGATTGTCCTTGAGGGGCGGATTGCGCTAGCAAAACCACGAAAGAAAGATAGCATTTTAGGCGTCGCCACCTTAACTAGGTTAGATATGGCTGCAAGTAAGCTACTCGCCAATTCTGATCGAGGCCTGGATATGGGAATGCATTGCAGGGATGTAATAGACCTTGCCATGCTTAATCTTAGCAAGACAGAATTTGTCGAGGCGGCCACGAAATCTAAAGAAGCCTATGGTGAGACCATCTTAAAAGATCTTACCAAGGTGATTGATAGGTTAGGTGAGGCGAACGGTCCGCTTGAGCGTTGTATGAAAGCTATGGATGTTTCAGTCCCTCGGGCGCTTCTTTGGCAGAATATTAGTAAAGTGAAAAGCTTTATAGCGGATGGAGTGCCTAGGGAATGATAAAGGCTATTATCGCATTTTAAAGGGTAGTTTTCAGAGTCTCTGGAGTCTATAAAAAAGAAAAAACAATCAGTTATAAATTCTAAAAATAAATCAAACTAGAGGTCTAAATTTGGCAATCAAAACAAAAATTACGGTTGTGGGTTCTGGCTACGTGGGCATGTCACTTGCAGTGCTACTTTCCCAGCACAACGATGTGGTAGTGCTTGACGTAGACGCTTCACGAGTTGAAAAGGTCAATAACAAACAGTCCACCGTGGCTGATGCCGAGATTGAGGCCTTTTTAGCCGATAAAGAGCTTAGCCTAACGGCAACCCTAGATAAGCAGGCTGCCTATAAGGGGGCTAGCTTTTTGGTGGTGGCAACGCCCACCAACTATGACCCTGATACCAACCGCTTTGATACCAGCTCGGTTGATAGTGTTGTTAAAGATGCTCTAGAGTTAAATTCAGATGCATTGGTGGTAATCAAGTCGACCATCCCTGTGGGGCATACAAAATCATTGCAAGAGAAGCACAACACAGACCGTGTAATTTTCTCGCCCGAGTTCTTGCGAGAGGGTCAGGCACTAAAGGATAACTTGTATCCATCACGCATTATTGTGGGAAGTCAACTTGAGGCGGGTAGAGCGTTTGCTAACCTTTTAGTTGAAGGTGCTAAAAAACAGGATATAGAAACACTCTTTATCCGCTCAACGGAAGCTGAAGCAGTTAAGCTCTTTGCTAACACCTACCTTGCCATGCGTGTATCGTTTTTTAATGAGCTGGATTCCTATGCGCTGGCCCATGACCTAGATGCTAAGGGCATTATTAATGGCGTGTGCCTTGATGAGCGCATAGGCGATGGGTACAACAACCCATCTTTTGGGTACGGTGGTTACTGCCTTCCAAAGGATACCAAGCAGCTTCTGGCAAACTATGATCAGGTGCCGCAGACATTGATCCAGGCGATTGTGTCGTCAAACACGACTCGAAAAGATTTTATTGCCGATGAAATACTAAAGTTAAAGCCAAAAACAGTTGGGTTTTATCGCTTAGTTATGAAAGAGGGTAGCGATAACTTTAGATCCTCTGCCGTTCAAGGGATCATGAAGAGGATGAAGGTAAAGGGTATAGAGATTGTGGTATATGAGCCAGAGCTTGATTTAAGTGATTTTTTTGGTTCAACAGTTATCAAAGATTTAGATGATTTTAAAAAGATGTGTGATGTGATTGTTGCGAACCGCAAGGCTGATTGTTTGAGAGATGTTGATTCAAAGTGCTTCTCAAGAGACCTATTTGGAGATAACTAATTTAGATTTTTTCTTTAAGAATTGATTATGTTAGAAAAAGAAATCTTTAAAACAGTAATTAAAAATACACCGCTTGTCTCGATAGATCTCTGTATCGTGTGGGATGGTCAAGTATTGTTGTGTAAGCGCACTAACGAGCCCCTGAAGGGTGAGTGGTTTACGCCAGGCGGTCGAATCCATAAAAATGAAACCTGGCAGGGCGCATTGCTTAGGATTGCTAAAGTGGAATTAGGGTTAAGTGGCATTGCGGCACAGGATTTTGGTTTGATGGGCATGTGGGATCATTTTTATAGCAATAGTGCCATTGATCAGCACACATCAACTCATTATGTGAACCTGCCCCACCATGTGCGGTTTCAATCTAAACCTCAAATAACCTTGGATGATCAGCATGCTGAATTTAAGTGGTTTGATCTGGCAGTGGTGTCTAGTGATAAAAAATTCCATCCTTACATGCACAACTATGCGACCTGGCTGTTGAATAAGATAGGAGATACACATGATTAAAGCCGTGATTATGGCGGGTGGTTCAGGCACGCGCCTTTGGCCTCTATCTCGAGCCGCACACCCTAAGCAATTCTTAGGTCTGCATAGTGACGACACCATGCTGCAGGAGACGCTTAAGCGGCTTGATGGTTTGGATATCCAGTCCTCAGTCACAATATGTAATGAGGAACACCGCTTCTTTGTGGCAGAGCAGCTTCGTGAAATTGACAGGTTAGGCTCAATTATATTAGAGCCTGTGGGCCGTAATACTGGGCCGGCAATCGCACTTGCCGCACTTTCATCGCCAGAGGGTGAGGACCCTTTGTTGTTGGTTCTGGCGGCTGATCATGCGATTCAAGATGAAGCGGCATTCATCAAGACGGTAACGAATTCAATCCCTTTAGCGGAATCGGGAAAGCTAGTCACCTTCGGTATAGTAGTCCATGAGCCGCATGCAGGTTATGGGTATATAAAGAAGGGTAAATCTCAGGGTCCTGGATTTGCTGTCGACGTGTTTGTCGAAAAACCCTCTATTGAAGTAGCAAAAGAGTACCTTGAATCAGGTGACTACCTCTGGAACAGTGGTATGTTTCTCTTTAAGGCTAGCCGCTACTTGGAGGAGCTTAAGAAGCACCGTCCAGATATTTATGAGGCTTGTCAGTTATCAATGGAAGGCACCTCACAAGATAATGATTTTTTAAGGGTCAATGAACTGGCCTTTGATGCATGCCCAAGTGATTCTATTGATTATGCTGTTATGGAAAAAACGGAGGATGCGGTTGTTGTCCCGATGGATGCTGGTTGGAGCGATATAGGGTCATGGTCATCTTTGTGGGACATCAGTCAAAAAGACGATAATGGCAACACCACACACGGAGACGTTATGCTCCACGAGGCTAATAATTCCTATGTAAGAACGGATGGAAAGTTAGTTGCGGCGATTGGTGTAGATGATCTAGTAATTGTGTCGACCAAAGATGTATTGCTGGTAGCCCAAAAAGATAGTGTGCAGAATGTAAAAGTCATAACCGATAAAATAAAGAGTGAAGCAAGAACCGAGTGGAAAAACCACCGGGAAGTTTATCGGCCTTGGGGAAAGTATGATTCAATCGATAATGGTGATCGATATCAGGTCAAGCGAATAACCGTAAACCCCGGCGCCAAATTAAGTGTCCAAATGCATCATCACCGAGCAGAACATTGGATCGTAGTGTCCGGCACCGCGAAAGTCACCAATGGCGAGAAGGTTTTCATATTGTCTGAAAATGAATCAACCTATATTCCGTTGGGCGTAGTTCATGCGTTGGAAAATCCAGGCAAGGTACCTCTAGAGTTGATAGAAGTCCAGTCTGGGTCATATCTTGGAGAAGATGATATTGTCCGCTTGGATGACATCTATGGCCGAGTAGACAAATAAAAGCAGTTTAAATTAATAATTGGCATGGTGAAGTATGCAGCAGGAAATGGAGAGTGATTTTATGCAAAAGAAAGCACTTATTACTGGTATTACAGGTCAGGATGGATCTTATTTGGCAGAGTTGTTGTTAGAGAAAGGCTACCAGGTGCACGGAATAAAGCGCCGAGCATCCTCCCTAAATACTCAGAGAATTGATCATATTTATGAGGATCCACACATCAATGATCAGAACTTTGTTCTTCATTATGGTGATCTGACAGATTCATCTAACCTTACTCGCATTTTATCGGAAGTTCAGCCGGATGAAGTCTATAATCTTGGTGCTCAGTCACATGTGGCAGTAAGCTTTGATTCCCCAGAGTATACTGCCGATGTTGATGCTATAGGTGCTCTTAGACTATTAGAAGCAATCCGGTTTTTACGTCTAGAAAAGAAAACCAAATTTTATCAGGCTTCTACTTCTGAGCTTTATGGTTTGGTTCAGGAGACGCCCCAAAAAGAAACTACTCCCTTTTACCCGAGATCTCCCTATGCTGTTGCGAAGCTATACGCATACTGGATAACAGTAAACTATCGAGAGTCTTATGGCATGTACGCCTGCAACGGTATTTTGTTTAATCATGAATCCCCTCGCAGAGGGGAGACCTTCGTTACAAGAAAAATCACTCGTGGCCTTAGTAATATCGCTCAGGGTTTAGAAAGCTGTTTGTACATGGGTAATATGGATGCACTCCGTGATTGGGGGCATGCAAAAGACTATGTCAGAATGCAATGGATGATGCTTCAGCAAGATACTCCTGAAGACTTTGTCATAGCCACAGGCACCCAGTACTCAGTGCGCCAGTTTATTCAATGGTCAGCGGCTGAGCTAGGTGTGGACCTTGAGTTTAAGGGTGAGGGTAAAAGAGAGGAAGTTATAGTGACCAAAATAGTTGGCGATAACGCTCCTGGGCTCAAAGTAGGAGATGTAATTATTAGAGTTGATCCTCGATATTTCAGGCCCGCAGAGGTAGAAACTTTGCTGGGTGACCCAACAAAAGCAAAAAATAAATTAGGTTGGATTCCAGAAATCACTGCTCAAGATATGTGCGCCGATATGGTTCGAACGGACCTAAAAGAGGCAAAAAGGATAAAACTACTTAAAGAGCATGGATACGATATCTCTTCGCAGTTAGGGGGCTAAAGTTAATGAGTAAGATATTCGTTGCTGGCCATAATGGAATGGTAGGATCAGCTTTATGCCGCCAGCTAGCACAAGAAAATATTAACGTAATCACCGCCTCGCGAAATGAACTTGATCTTCTTAACCAAGATAATGTCAGTGAATTTTTCAAAAAAGAAAGATTCGATCAAGTCTATTTGGCTGCAGCTAAAGTCGGAGGTATTCGTGCCAACAATGAATACCCTGCGGAATTTATTTACCAGAACTTAATGATCCAAAGTAACGTAATATACTCCGCATATAAATCTGGCGTTTCAAAATTACTGTTCTTAGGTTCGTCTTGCATTTATCCTAAAATGGCTAAACAGCCGATGGTGGAGGCGGAGCTGTTGACAGGTTATCTAGAACCAACAAATGAGCCTTACGCAATAGCTAAAATTGCTGGTATTAAAATGTGTGAGAGTTTCAATCGGCAATATGGAACAGACTATCGGAGTGTGATGCCGACTAATCTATATGGCCCTGGCGATAACTACCATCCTGATAACAGTCATGTGATACCCGGTCTAATTAGGAGATTTCATGAAGCTAAGATTAATAATGAGTCTGAGGTGGTTGTGTGGGGGTCTGGTAGTGTAAAGCGTGAATTTTTACATGTTTATGACATGGCTAGGGCTTCGATATTTATCATGAACCTAGATGAAAAGTTATACGCTAAATCAATAAAGTCTCAGCTAAGCCATATCAATGTTGGGAGTAGTGAGGAAATATCTATTGCTGAGCTGGCAAAGTTGATTTCAAGAGTGATTGGATTCTCGGGAACTATTATCCAGGATCCATCACAGCCTGAAGGTCCGGCAAGAAAATGCATGGATAGTAGTACCTTAAACAGTTTAGGATGGAATCCTTCAATTTCGCTCGACTTTGGCCTTTCAGACGCATATCGAGAGTTTCAGAGCGGCTTAGCAACTTAGTTAATAATTATGATTACAATAAGTGTAAAAACTACATGGTCCAGAGATTAAAGGAATAGATTAATTATGGTAAAAAATAAAATATTAGTTACAGGGGGCGCTGGTTTTATTGGGAGTAACTTATGTTTTCAACTAGCTAAAAATCCACAAAATGAAGTTTACTCACTTGATAACTACTCCACAGGTTCGAAAGAAAATCATATTACTGGAGTCCATTATCTAGAGGGAGAAGTAAAGGATATTAGTGCATTAATAGACTTCAATCCTGATTATATTTACCACCTTGGTGAATACTCGCGTGTTGAGCAAAGTTTTGAGGATCTTGATAAGGTTTGGGAGTCAAATAATGGTGGTATGTTCCCAATGCTAAAGTTTGTGATCAAGACTGGTGCAAAGCTAATTTACGCAGGAAGCAGTACGAAGTTTGGTGATGGAGGTATTGGCAGAAATCAGAGCCCCTATGCGTGGACCAAGGCAACCAATACTGAATTAATCTTGAATTTTGCAGCATGGTTTAATATTAGAATTTCGATCGTTTATTTTTATAATGCTTACGGCAATAATGAAATATCATATGGTAAATATGCCACCCTAATCGCATTGTTTTCACGTGCCATTAGAGCAGGTAAACCGCTGACGGTCGTAAGCCCTGGGACGCAAGAGAGAAACTTTACGCATGTTGATGATATCGTCGACGGCCTTATCTTAGTAGGAGAGAATGGGAATGGTGATGGCTATGGTATAGGTAGTCCAGATACTTATACTGTTTTGGATGTAGCTAATCTTTTTGATGGAGAAATCGAAATGCTGCCTGCTCGAAAGGGTAATCGTATGCACGCAGAGTTGGTTACCGAAAAAACAAAAAAACTTGGGTGGGAGCCCAAACGCAAGCTCAAAGATTACATTGCAGGTATTCGACTTGAATCATAAAAATAGTTTAAAAATAGCAAAAACTAAAAGTGACAGTGAGTTGTTTACAATATTAGTAAATAGCTCTGATGGATATGATGATTGCTGGGACCCTTTTTTCCAGCTTCTAGATATTTATTGGCAAGACCTAAAAAGTGATATAATTTTAAATACTGGAATAAAATTATACAAAAATCAAAGATTTCCTAGTCTAGTATGTTCTCAAGTTGAGAAGTCATTCAGGAACAAGCCAACTTGGAGCGAGTGCTTAATTGAAGTTTTAGGAAGAGTTAGGACACCCTTGGTCTTATATTTTCAGGAAGATTACTTTATAAATAGAAAGGTGGATGTTGACAGAGTTATGTTGGCAGCAGAGCATATGATAAACAACAATATCTCCCACGTAGCGCTTACTCCGCATGGAAGCTATGGACCATACCTGGAGTATAAAGACTCAAGGTTTAAAGAAATCCGCCAAAATGCAAAATACAGGATATCGACGCAAGCCGGACTATGGAGAGTCAAAGATCTACGAAGTTACTTAAATGAGGCTGAAAACGGTTGGATGTTTGAGATTTTTGGTACCTGGCGCTCGCGAAATAACGGCGATAAGTTTCTAATTATGGATAATAGTTTAGAATCTAATGATCCAGTTATCGACTACAAACATACTGGCATAATTAAAGGTAAATGGTATAGAGAGATCGTATCAGACTTTTTGGAAAACAAAATCGAGGTAGATTTTAGCAAGCGTGGATTCTACGTGCCTCGGAATCCACTATTGCACAAATTAGATGTGCTCAAGAAACTTTCAGAAAATGTGCCGCATGCGGTGAAGCAACTTATTCTAAAGTGATAAAGTCTGGTCTACTGGTAACTCTGATCACCGTGCTTGGCAGCTTGCTAGGTTTTTTAATCCAGGTTCTCATAGCAGGTAAGTTCGGTGTTAGCGAGGAAGTAGACTTATATTCTTTCGCTCTTAGTGTCCCTACCTTTGCAGCAGGCTTAATTGGTGCGACGTTAAGCTTTAGCCTAGCACCCTTAGTCTCTGAGCGAGCCAATGGGGTTGGAGAATTAAATCGTCTGATATGTTCCTCAATAGTTCTATCATTCGTTTTTTCAGCTGTTATCATCTTGACCTCACCTCTTTTAATCGACCTCCATAAATCGCTGTTGGCAGACGATGCCGCGATGATGACTTGGAGTGGAGCCCACCTGTATTTAGTTTTGAGTTGGATGAGCGCCGCAATCCAGATTGGAGCAAGCTGCTTTGCCGCAATTTTGGTTGGCTTAAAGCGGCCAATAGCTGCTGCTAATTTGAACTTACTGCCGTATTGCGGCTCAGTTTTATTTTTCACCCTCTTCGATGGTAATGATCTACGTTTCTTAATAGTAGGTCTCCTAATTGGCAATCTTACCAGTGTGATTTTAGCGCTAATTATTCTCAGATCTAAATTAGGGGATTTTGCATCTTTTGTATCAATCAAAGAGATGAAAGGGCTGATGAAAAGGAATGTTCTCGTTGCGCTGGCCATTTCATGTTTCTCTATTTATGTCGTTATCGACAGTTATTGGGCACCACAGGCGGGTGTCGGTGCGTTGGCTACTTTAGGTTATGTTCAAAGGATAATGATTGGAGTTGGTAATCTAGCGATAGCTGCACCATCTGCTATCGTGATTCCGTGGTTTGTTGATTGTATCCACAAAGGCATATTTACTGACTTTTTAAGACTTCTTGCAAAAGCTATTGGATTTGTTGTTTCGGTTTTAGCCGTGATAATAGGCCTGGTATATCTAAATTCGTCGGATTTAGTGACGCTAATGTTTGGTAGAGGTAATTTTGATAATAAGGCGGCTCAGGCAGTGTCCTTGACATTGCAAAGCGCTCTTCCGGGAATGTTTTGTATGCTAGTTTCTGTAATAGGGATGCGTATCCTGTTGTGTCTTAAAAACTCGACTGGAATTGCAGGGCTAATAGGGATATCTTGGGGTGGTACTTATTATCTATTTAGTTCCTCATATTACCTCGATGGCCCTCAGGGGATTGGAGTCGGATACAGTACTGTCTGGGGTTTATATATGGTTGTAATATATAGCGCTATATTTTTATTAGCTCGAAGGCAGTTATCTTAATGCCCGCAGTTATTCTTTTGATCTTGACGTTTTTTTTAATAGTCATCCAATTAAGGATTGACCGCTCAGCATTTGATTTATTTAATCCTAAAAACCTCTTCCAGATTTACTTTTTTATTCAACTTCCCTTGTCTTTTTATTTAGGTTATAACTACGACATACCAGGGTATTTATTTTTGGATAAAAACACCGATGAAAACTTGATATACACGTTATGCATCCTTATTTTCTCAGGTCATTTTGCTTTTGTTTTAGGTTATTACAACAGTCCAAAGTTTATACTTCCTGTGCCTGTGATAGGTGCAGCGAGATGGAGGAAAAGTAAGGGTAATTTCATCTGTTTTATGTTTTTTATATTGGCATACATAGCGTTTGCGTATCTTTTACATATAAACGGTGGTTATGCTAATTTTATGGCGAATCGGGAGTCATGGCGAGCTGGAGGTCTGTCAGGGCAGGGGTGGCTGATTTTTTTATCCACCTCAGTTTTAGCAATAATCGCATGCGTATTTATTATTATAAATAAATTTTGGTTCATCAGGGGCAATTCAACTCTCAAATTACTCGCAACTATTTCTATTGCACTCTTTCCTGCCAGCCAGATGGGCTTTCGTAGTCTCATCTTATTGCCTTTACTACAGATCCTATTTTTGTATCACTTTCGGGTAATGAAAATTAATTTTCTACGGCTTATTTTGCCGCTTTTTATGATTGTCTTGATTTTTACGCTTTATGGGTTATATAGAGAGGCATCATTTTTGACTAACAGCCCTGTTAATTTAGATGCTATTTTCGACCTTATATCAAGCCGCCCAGAATTTATTTTTGCTATACTTTTAAGATCAAAAGGTGCTGATATATTGGTACATTTTCATAGTCAGATGCAAGGTTTAGATGACTACTTACTGTTGTACCCTGCATTATATGAAGCTTTTACAATAATAATACCCCACTTCATTTGGCCCGGAAAACCGATTCCCTTGACTTCAGTTTTTTCCAATACATTTTTTGGAATCCCAGGTGGCGTGTCCCCTACTATTATTGGCGAATTATATTGGCATCTAGGTTGGGCAGGCGTTATTTTGTTAATGTATTCTTTAGGCCTAATTTTCAGAGGTTATTTCAATGCTGTTAAAAAATATTACGTTCATGACTCGAAATTTCTTTTTCTACTATGTATTTTTCCTTCGTTGGTAATGATGGCTGAGATTGTTCAAGGATATCTCAATGGTATTATTATTTTGTATTTTGGAACAAGTATTATTTCATTTCTAATGTCATTGAGAATATCTAAAAAAGTCGGGGGTGGTGATGAAATTGGATGAGGTGCCGGTTGTGTTGGTGGTCGCTGGTAGTAAAGTTAAGTCCATTGGCAGAGTTATTGCGAACTTGTACGACTATTGTGGACTGACTCTTTTTTACATTGTATGCCCGACGTCTAGCTTAGATGAAGCCTCTTGTAATGTTGCAGATCTCGTGAAATTATATGATGGCATTAATATTAAGATCGTCGACGAAAATGAGGTGATTCCTCAGCTTAGTGTCCACTTGGTTAATAGTCTTATGGAGCATCTTAGATTCGATGACCCAAAGATGCCTGGATGGTATTATCAGCAGTTTCTAAAGATGGGTTTTGCTGAATATTTTAAAGATTCGGATTACTATCTGATATGGGATGCAGACACTCTGTTGGTAAAAAGGATTGATTTCGTTGATAGTCAGGGTCGAGTTTTACTTACTGAGGGGAACGAGTACCACGCGTCGTATTTCGCCTTTTTTTCTAAGTTATTCCCTCATATTCCTATTAGTAGGTCATCATATATAGCCCAACATATGCTGATTTTCAGGCCACATATGCTGTCGCTTATTTCAGAGATCGAAGAGCCTGGGCAGCCCTGGTATTCGGCTATACTTGCAAAATTAGACAGTCATACCCCCTTTCAGCTATCAGAGTACGAATTTTATGCCAATTATTGTCTAGATAAATATCCTGATAAATATTTATCAATTAAACGTTCCTGGTTTAGGTACGGTACGTCTTTCTTTTGTTGTGATCTCAAGCTGGCGGATGTGAGTGGTCTTGAAGATGTTTTTGATTATGTCGCTTTCGAGTCCTGGGATAAGCCAAGTCTTCTTCGAACAGTGGCTGCTAGACTATTTGTTTACAGCAAAAGAAAATTTATGAGACTGCGCGGAGAATTAAATAAAATATGAATATTTGGATAATAAATCCCTATGGAGAGTTGCCTTCAGGAAAATGGAGAGAATATCGTAGCTATATGCTTGCAAAAGAGTTAGTGGAGAGCGGGCATAGTGTTAGTTGGTGGATATCTAACTTCGACCATAGGACAAAAACGTTTCGTGAAGCCTCTGAGACTGAAGCGGTGTGTGTTGGGGCTCAACTAAACATCTTTTCTGTTCCGTGTATTGCTTATGATAAAAATATTTCCTTGCGCAGGATCTTATATGAAGTGAAGTTTGGGCGAGAGCTCTATAAAATAGCGCAAACACAAATAAAGCCCGACTTAATAGTGCTAGCATATCCAGCAATTTTTACAGGCGGACCTATCTTTAAGTTAAAGAAAGAGTTATCTGTGCCATTAATTTTAGACGTTATTGATTTATGGCCGGAATTATTTTCAGTTGTTCTGCCAAGACTCCTTAAGCGATTTTCGCGCATTATATTTTTCCCATTATATTGGTTGAGAAAAAAGCAAGTGCAAGCCAGCGACGGAATTGTTGCTGTAAGTAAAGATTATCTCGAAGTTTCAAAAAATGAAGCGATGAGTAACGTTCAGTCACAGGTGGTTTATTGGGGCCTGAATTCTAACACTGACCACAATATGCCATTGGATCAAGCGATAGACGATAGAGTAACATCTTTTAGACAGCGGTTTGATTTAGTTGCCGTTTATGCTGGCACTCTTGGCGATGCGTATGACATGGATTTGTTGCTGTCTGCATCAGATTACTGTGATAAAAACGGTATATCAATTGGGTTTATTGTTGCTGGGAATGGGCCAAGGTTTAGCGATTTTCAAAGTCACGACAGGTTTACCGATAATCTTTGTTTTCTTGGCATACTGCCAGCGAATCAGCTCTCTGCTTTGTATTCGTTTTGTGATGTTGGTCTGATAACTTATGTTCCCGGGTCGACTGTGGCTATGCCTATCAAATTTTTTGATTATTTGGGAGCTGGGATTGCGATTTTGAACTGCCTGGGGCGGGATGTTGGCGCGCTCACTATCTCAGAAGGTGTCGGTCTTAATTTCGAAGCGTCTAATATGCTTGACTTTATCGACAAGCTGAAAGTCTTTTCAAAAGATCGGGCTCTATTAGGATCATGTCAAACAGCTTCGAAAACGATATCAAAAAAGTATGATGTCAAAACACAATATGGCTTATTTAGGGAGTTTATAGAGACTTATGAACGCTGATATTAATCAAAGTAAAGTCCTCTTTCGGTTAGCAAAAAAAAGTGATGCCCGGGCCTTAGCAAAGATCCATTTGTTATGTGGTGATAAACAGGTCGATAGCTTTATGGAGAAGTTGGGCAAGAGATTTCTGACAAGCTACTATGTCACAGTTCTGGAGTGTAAATACTCTGTGATTGTAGTTGGTTATAGGGATAGCGATAATGAAATTTATGGCTTTCATTCCGGGACCATAGATACGTTTAAGCAAAGGAAAAATATGCAAAGGAGATACTTTTATTTAGGTCTTTCAGCTATTTTTTGCCTAATCCGAAACCCGCTATTAATAACCGATATTTTTAAGCGCTACCAGTCGTTGGGCGATAACTTTAGTACCGCCATCGTTCGAGAAGGACCTCGCGGAGAATATTGGGCATGGAGACCTGGAGCCCCAAAAAGTGGTGCCGGATCAATCCATCGTGTATGGCATCATGTACTTTTCAATATGGGAGCTCGCTCGGTTAAATCTGAGGTCAATGTTTCTCAGCCTAAAGTAAGAAAAGCAGTTCGAGCGATGGGCGGCAAAGTTGTGAGTACTACCATGGATTTTAATGGAAATGAACGGTTGATTGTTGAGTATGATCTGGCTGAATACTGCCGACGTTTTCCAACCCAATCTGTAATTAGTTGACAGGATATTTTTTAAATGAAGTGTAGCGTAATCGACTATCTAGGAGAGACCTGCGATCGAAACGCGGAGGCCGTTGCCATTGAAGACGATGCCGGGTGTATTAAGTTTAGCGAGTTGTCACAGATGGCCGCGGAAATTGCTTACTGCATTTCCGGCTTTAATCTAGCAAATTCGCCAATCGCAGTCTATCTACCTAAAACAAAGATGTCTGTGGTCTCGTTTATTGGTGTTTTGCTTAGTGGAAACTTTTATGTGCCGTTAGATATCAAATCGCCAACTAGTCGTATATCTAAAATATTAGGTAATTTGGATTGCAAGGTTATTATCTCTGACCGAAATAGTTACTCTGATTTGGATAACTTAGAAAGCAATGCTAGTGTTGTACTCATTGATGAAGTAATCGAATCAATGAATGAAATCTCGCGATTTCACGAATTTAAATCCCTTTTAAGTAATAAAATAGACGCGGATCCAGCTTATTGTATTTTTACGTCTGGATCTACAGGAACGCCGAAAGGCGTGTTAATTTCGCATCGGAGTATCATTGATTACATCGAATGGGCGATAGACACATATGATATTTCGTCAGACGATGTGATTGGTAATCAGGCACCATTCTATTTTGATAACTCCACTTTAGATATTTACCTAATGTTGGCTGTTGGTGCTCGACTGGTTATAATTCCGGAGGAAAAATTCACGTACCCCATTAAGTTAATCGAATATTTAAATGTTCGCATGATTAGTTTTATCTTTTGGGTTCCGTCAGTTCTTGTTAATGTGGCAAATTTAAAGGTTTTTTCTGATATAAAGCCTACTTTTCTTTCTAAAATATTATTCGCTGGTGAGGTTATGCCAACTAAGCATTTAAATTATTGGAGAAGAGCAATGCCGGAGGCCCTTTTTTCGAACCTTTATGGGCCGACAGAAATTACTGTCGATTGTACCTTCTATATAGTAGATCGCGAATTTGCTGATGATGATATTCTTCCCATAGGGAAAGCATGCCGAAATTCCGATGTATTTTTACTTTCCGCTGATGATGCTGCTGTTGAAGATGGGAGTGTTGGAGAGATATGTGTTAGAGGGGCCAGTTTAGCGTTAGGCTATTTTAATAATGGCAATCAAACTGACGCAGCTTTCGTAAAAAATCCTTTAAATAATTCTTATAAGGAATTTATTTATAAAACGGGAGACTTAGGCTACATTAATGAATTTGGCGAGTTCATCTATACTGGCCGGAAAGATAACCAAGTAAAACATTTGGGTTACCGCATCGAGCTTGGAGAGATTGAGTCTGCTATTGTCGGTTTAAATGGAATAGATAATGCGTGCGTTATCTATCTCCATGAGGAAAAAAAAATCATAGCTTTCTATTGTGGAGAATTAGATATCAAGGGTGTACGGAAAGAAATCGTTAGTCGAATTCCAAGGTATATGATTCCTTGGAAATGGATTAAGTTTGATGTTCTTCCTCTCAACCAAAATGGCAAAATAGATAGGTTATCCCTCGAAAAGAATTACTATGACTCAATTTGAAATGCGTAACCATACGTTTGTTTTTTTTGGGGAGGACTCTTTCAGTCTTGCAGTGTTACGGTCTCTTCTTGTTGAAGAGTCAGGTTTATCTGCATTGGCTGTCATTATTTTAGCACCAGTTTCGACATCAGGAGAGCAGTTAGTAAACTACTGTAGGAAAAACGAAATCCCTGTAATTCAGATTGCGTCATTTAAGGATGAAAAAGTAATAAAATTATTCGCTGCTATGGAGTACGATTTTATCTTAAGTGCGCACTTTCAAAGGATAATTCCGAGGTCTATTTTTGGGAGAGCAAAACTAAACGCTTTGAATCTGCATCCATCTTTACTTCCATACTATAGAGGGATGTCTCCACAGCACTGGCCTATTGTCAATGGTGATAAAAAGACGGGCGTTACCGTGCATGTCATGGAAGAGGATGTGGACGTCGGCCGCATCATTGATCAAGTTGTTATTAATCTCTCTGAGGATATTTACATTCACCAATTACAGAAGGAGTTTCTTAAAGTGTATCCCAGAATTATGCGTAATAGTGTAAACAAGTGTATAGACGGCTATCAAGGAATCGAACAAGAAGTTATTGCATCTAGTTACTATGGTAAAATCTCTACTCATGATCGTACGATAGTTAACTCCGATAGTCTTAAAACAGCATATGGAAAAATCCGAGCGTTTTCCGTCCCCTATGCTGGTGCTATTTATGGTGATATTGAGATTTTAAGAGCAAATAGAATGAACCATGAAGAATTTACCTCATTATATCAAACGTTTGGAATAGGTTTCTGTCAACTTGGTGACGTGTCATATTTGATACTTAATGATGGCGGTTTATCACACCTTAAATGGAGAAAAAATGAAAATTAAATTATTGGATGCTATAAGAGAGATACGACCGGATTTAGAATTCGATGGGTCTGTCGACTTTGCATTGCATGGTGTTTTAGATTCTTTAGATATTGTATTGCTTGTGGATGAAATCGAGGCTACGTTAGGCATCGAGATAGAAGTGAGTCAAATAAATCCAGATGTCTTCTCGTCTTTCGTAACATTATTAGCATATTTGAATGAGTCTTCGCAGCGATGATTATGAAGTTTCCACGAGGAAAGATTTCCGGTGTTCATTTAGTTATTCCCAAAAATGAAGTGCGGTTTGACAGTGAGGTAGATCAGTATAATTTTACTAATGCGCAGTCAAAAAAGTTAAAACTGGTGATGGGGTATGATAGGCGGCGGGTAGTTGCATCTGATACTTCGAGTTCGGACTTGGTGATAGCCGGATTTAAAAGCTTAATTGACGCAAAAGAGCTTGATCTATCCTCAGTTGATGCGATGGTTCTGATCACTCAGACACCCGATTATCTTATGCCAGGAACGAGCTTTGTTGTTCATGGCGCTCTTCCATTCAAGAAAGACATGGTGTGTATTGATATCAATCAGGGATGTTCTGGTTTTATATCGGGAATGACAACTGCTCTGTCCCTACTTTGGCAAGAAAATATAAATCGAGTTGCTGTTGTAAATGTCGATGTTTTGAGTCGATTAGTTGGTGCGGGCGATCGGAATAGTCGTCCAATTATTGGCGATGCCGCCTCTATCACTATTGTTGATGATAGTGTCAATTCTAACGATATAACAGCTTTAAACTATATCGATGGCAGTGGTTGGGATGCCCTTATGATCCCTGCGGGTGGAATGAAAATTCGTCCAAGCTCAGAAACGAAAAAGTTAACTCAAGACCAAAATGGTAATGTGAGATGTCTTGATGATCTCGTGATGAAAGGTGATGCTGTATTCAACTTTGTTCTAAGAGAGGTCCCTGCTTTGGTTGAAGAGATACTTAGTGAGGCTAAGGTAATGAAAGATGATGTTGATTTTTTTATCTTTCACCAACCAAATCCCTTTATGTTGAAAAAGTTAGCGAACAAATTGGAGATACCTATTGAGAAAATGCCTCATAAACTTGTGAGTCATTATGGTAATAGCAGCGGTGTCACTATTCCTGCGGTTTTGTGTACTAACTTTGAGAAAAATGACTTCGTTAAGCCGAAAAAGTTATGCTTCGCTGGTTTTGGTGTGGGTCTTTCTTGGGGAAGCTTGGTAATTGATATCGAGAATCCTATGTTTATGTCTGTGATGGAGTTTTAAAATGAGTAAATTGTTAGATGAGTTAAAGGAAATATTCGAAGTAGATCAAATTGATACGACATTAAATTTTGAAGAGTTAGAGGAGTGGGATTCGTTAAATGCCCTCGTATTACTTGGTTATCTGGAGGATCAGCTTGGGACCCAAATGGCCGCGGAAGATATTGTAAAATTTCCTACTATTGGAGACTTTCTTGAGCATTTTGAACGCAAGTAGTGCGCAGGGTTTTACCTTGATTACCGGAGCTACTTCCTCTATTGGTATGGAATTAGCTCTCGAAAGATGTAAAGGGGAAAATCTCCTTTTGCATGGTCGGGACTATCAGAAATTGATGGAGCTCAGTGACTCCTTGAGTACGCGCTTCAAAATTTTAATTTGGGTCTATGATCTTTCCAAAGTGGATAGCTTATATGAAGATTTTCGTAAATTTGTTTCGAGTCAAGACATTGTGGTGGAAAGGGTTGTTCATGCTGCGGGTCAGCTAAAAATTCTGCCTTTTCGGGCAGTCAAACTTGTTGACACTCAATCCATATACAATGTTAATGTTTTTAGTATTATTGAGATTTTGCGAGTTCTAACATCAAAGGAGTATCGTAGATCTCTCCAGTCAGTTGTGTTTTTGTCTGCGTTTTTTAGTAAGTTTGGTGATAAAGGCAACGCCATTTATTCATCATCCAAGGGTGCGCTCAATAGTTTGGTTAAAGGTTTGGCTGTAGAATTTCCTGGGACGCGGTTTAATTCAATTATCCTTGGCGCTGTTAGGACGAAAATGACAGACCATCTATTTGTCTCGGGAGCAGATAAAAGTAGGTTTGATCGATATATTTTAGGAACTGGGTCACCGCGAGATGTCACCCACGCTATTAGCTTTTTACTGGAGCCTTCCTTGTGGATGACGGGTCAAGAAATGTTCCTTGATGGTGGTGCGTCAATTAATTAATTTTCAGAGGTTAGTATGTCGGAAGTTTTGTTCAAACACGATGCCGATTTTATGGATGCAAAGTTTATTAAGCAGTCGCTTATAGACATTGGTGCTCAAGACTGTGATATTTTATATATCCATAGTGGAATGAACTTTGGCATCCCAAATCCGAATATTGGCAAGGTCGGAGTTTTGGAGGCATTAGCCAGCATTATCTATTCATTAGATGTTGCAACGGTTCTTATGCCGAGTTACACCTTTAGCTTCTGTAATGGAGAAAGGTATGATGTGGAGAAGTCTAAGAGCTCAATGGGAGCCCTTTCAGAATTTTTCAGAAAACAACACCATTGGAGGAGATCAATTGATCCGCTTATGTCTAATATAGGTTATGGCTCCGATTTAACATTTATTTCGGATGTCGCTAAAAGCTCAGTAGGGCAGGGAAGCACCTTCGATCTGCTGTCAAAGTCCGGTAAAAAGGTCAAATTTTTATTTATAGGGCCAATGGTGCATGAATGTTTTACATTCATGCACTACCTAGAGGATGTAGCTAAGGTACCTTATCGATATGATTTTCAGTTCTCTGGGGAAATCAAAGTTGGTGATGAAATATATGAGGATGAGTATAAATTATTTATCCGTGATGATGGGGTTGTTCCCGGTGGAGGCGCTAAGATTTATAGCAATATTCTTTTCGAAAGGAATCTGGCTAAGACTATGCCTTTTGGCGCGGGGCGTTTGTCATGCTTGGAGTTAAATTCTGCTAGGAATGTTTATTTAGATCTCCTCGATCTATCCCCAAACTTTTACATAGAGGAGCCGTTTATGAAAGCCACACGGTCCGACTCCTTTTCGCCACGAAAGATGGTCGCTCTGTAACAAATTGTTTGAGGTATTGAAATGTGGGAAATACAATTATTTAAATTAAACTTTGATCATCTCGAGGTCAAAGCAGTGTCTGATGTCGTCACGGGCGGCTGGCTTTCCATGGGTGAAGAAATTAACAAATTCGAAACGGCTTTTGGAGCCTTTCTCGGTGACGGGGCCCATTGCAAAGCCGTCTCTAACGGAACAGCAGCTCTTCATATGGCTCTTTTAGCTTTGGATGTCGGTCCGGGTGATGAAGTAGTCATTCCGTCCCTTACCTTTGTTGCTGATGTTAATGTGGTTAATTTAGTTGGCGCTAGCCCAATATTAGCGGATGCTACCTCATTGGATAATTGGAACATGTCATTAGAGTCAGTAGAGCAACAGATCACTGAAAAAACCAAAGCGGTAATAGTAGTTCATTATGCGGGGTATCCCTGCCGAGATATCATGGCGATCAGCCAGCTATGTCGAGATAAGGGTATAGGGCTAATTGAAGATGTCGCACATGCGCCAGGTGCAACAGTTGATGGCAAGGTATGTGGTACATTTGGTGATGTGGGTTGTTTTTCTTTCTTTAGCAATAAAAATTTATCGATTGGTGAGGGAGGGATGGTTTCTACATTGGATGTTGAATTAAATAAGAGGCTCGGTTATTTGCGTTCACACGGTATGACTACCCTTACATTAGACAGGCATAAGGGTCGGGCTATTACCTATGACGTTGCGCAACCAGGTTTAAATTATAGAATGGATGAAATGCGAGCCGCGATTGGCTCTGTGCAGCTTGATAAATTGCCGGCCGGTAATCTTAGGCGAGGAGAGCTTACTGACCGGTATCGAAGTAAACTCGAGGGTTCTCCAGTTACAATGCCTTTCGCACACCAAGCGTCAAACTTCACGTCTGTGTATCACATCTTGCCAGTTTTGCTCCCCGAGAAAACAGACCGGGTAGCCGTTATTGGCGCTCTGAAAGAAAAGAGAATTCAGTCGAGCATACACTATCCGCCCTTTTGGGATTTTACGGCCTATAAAGGACAGTTTTCGCCAAATGATTCACCTGTTACGGCAGATATTTGCCGCCGACAGCTCACGCTTCCCCTATTCCCAACCATGACCGAAGATGAGGTTGATCAGGTATGTAACGCGCTTTTGGAGGCGATTGCATGAGTAATGAAGCCGGAGTCTTAGACCTTATTGGTCGCACATCAACGCTTTTTGGTGATGATGTTGATGTCCTTTCTGATGCTTTATTGTCATTGGTGAAGAGTAGCCGTTTTCTAGTAATCGGCGGTGCCGGTTCTATAGGGCAAGCAGTAACTAAAGAGATTTTTAAGCGAAGTCCCAAAGTACTTCATGTTGTTGATATTAGTGAAAATAATATGGTTGAACTGGTTCGAGATATTCGTAGCACCATTGGCTATATTGAAGGTGAATTTAGAACATTTGCCGTTGATTGTGGTAGTCCTGAATTTGAAGCTCTTATCTCCTCAGAAGGACCGTATGATTATGTCTTTAATCTATCGGCATTGAAACATGTGAGAAGCGAGAAAGACCCATATACGTTAATGCGGATGTTGAGCGTAAATATTTTTAATACTATTAAAACATTCAGGCTTGTTCGAGATAACGGGGCTAAGAAGTATTTTTGCGTATCAACTGACAAAGCGGCAAATCCAGTGAATATGATGGGTGCGAGCAAGCGTATTATGGAAATGTTCTTAATGCGTGAGAGCGAAACTATGCCTATTTCAATGGCACGTTTCGCAAATGTGGCTTTCTCTGATGGTTCTTTACTGCATGGTTTTAATCAGCGATTTGCAAAGCGCCAACCATTCTCTGCTCCTAATGATGTGCGTCGGTATTTTGTAACACCACAAGAATCGGGCGAGTTATGTCTTATGTCCGGATTGCTAGGGAAAAATAGAGAGATATTCTTCCCTAAATTAAGTGAACATCTTCATCTCATCACATTTTCTGATATCGCAGAGCGTTATTTACGCCAAATGGGTTACGAGCCATTTCGTTGCGCTAGTGAAGAGGAAGCTCGTGATCGTGCTGGCGAGTTGATCGCTAAGAAACAGTGGCCTTGTTATTTTTTTAGCAGTGACACGACTGGCGAGAAGGATTTTGAGGAATTCTTCACTGATAAAGAAGACCTCGACATGAGTCGGTTTGATGGAGTGGGTGCTATAAAAAATCAACCTATTTACGATAGTCAAAAATTAGATGATTTTTCTTCTAGTGTTCAAGCTCTTAGAGAAAAAGGTAGCTGGGATAAACAGGCCGTACTAGACTTGTTTTTTGATTTATTACCCGAGTTTGCTCATAAAGAGACCGGTAAATATCTTGATCAGAGGATGTAATGTTGATTCGATTTTTCGATGTAGTACTTTCAGGTCTCGCACTTATTGTACTTTCGCCTTTGATTATTCCCATCGTGTTGTTTCTGAAATTTTCTGGTGAGGGTGAAGTTTTTTTCCTCCAAGAGCGTGTTGGTAAAAACAGGGAAATGTTTAAGCTGTTTAAATTTGCAACTATGCTGAAGAATAGTCCGAGTATGGGAACTGGAACCGTTACTATGAAAAACGATCCCAGAGTTTTACCGGCTGGTAAGTTTTTGAGGAAAACAAAAATTAACGAATTACCGCAGTTACTCAATGTATTTATTGGACATATGAGTTTGGTTGGCCCAAGACCACAGGCGCCAAGATGTTTTGATGCTTTTCCCGTTGAAGCACAGAATATTATTGTACAGGTCAAACCTGGTCTTTCTGGCATTGGGCCGGTAGTGTTTCGTGGTGAAGAGGATATTCTTGAAGGTCATAGTGGTACGCTAGATTTTTACGACAACGTAATTGGACCATACAAAGGAGACGTCGAAGCTTGGTATGTAGGAAAACAAGGTCTCATTGCCTACTTTTCCTTGATATTGCTTACTGTTTGGGTCGTTTTATTTCCCAAGTCAGATTGGGTTTGGAGGTTATTTAAAGATTTGCCTTCCCCTCCCGATATCTTAAAGAAAGACTTAAACTTCCCAGGTTAGCGCTCAAAATATCTAAATACTCCAGTTTCTGAGATATGCCATGGCGCTAGAGTCAGTTTGCCACCCTCCTCTAATCATTATCCTTTCAAGCGGCTCACCTTGTTCTAATAGATCAAGTGCCGCACCCACTCTAAATGAATGACCGCTCAGCGGTTGTTGGATTGATCCAGAATTTAATCCTTCCTGAAGCGTCTTTAAGATGGTGCTGATACTGGCAGGGTTTAGGCTATCCCCAATATGTCCGTGTTTGTTGATGGATCTTAGGATATAGCCCTGATTACAAACTATCCCTTCCCATTTATCTAACAAGTTAAGCAACTCCTCGCTGACAGGTAAAACCTTACCTGTTCCAAATTGATCGGTCTTTGAGAAATTGAGTCTAATTATAGTTTTACCGTTGGGTGCTAGCTCTATATCTTCGAACTTAAAGGCGCAGAGTTCCGACCGGCGGCGCATTGTTTCATAGCCGAGCCTCAGTAGTAATTGATTTCTTAAACCTCTGACGGTGTTATCGCAGTTGCCAAGTAGCTGGTTGAGTAGCGGCTTGGTGAGTGGAGTAGCCTGCTGCTGTGCCCGTCCAATTTTGCGGTGCATTCTTTTTATGGCCAATATCACCTCTGGCTGGTTGGTGGGGTTGTAGTGTTTGGAGAGTTTTAGGACCGTCCCCAAGCTATTGATCCTTCTGCGGATGGTCGCGCTTTTTGCGACGGTAGCAAGGTAGTCAACATATTGCGCCATGGCGTCGGCAGTAGCTGGTATTGAATCAATATTATTGTGTGAGCACCAGGCCTGGTATTGAATAAAGTCTGACCTATAGGCTCTTATGGTATTTTTGGCAAAGGCGCCATCAAACTTGGCTAAGATATCGTCAATCATGTTATTCTAACCCTAGGTAAACAATCGTAATGATTCTAATAGAATCATAAAGTAGAGTCAATGGTATCTTCGTATCAAATAAAAGCAGCGCGCGCTATGTTAGGTTGGAGCGCGATTGAGCTCGCAAACCGAAGTGGGGTTGGTAGCGCTTCTATTAAGCGCTATGAGGTGCAGCCGGGTATCCCTATTGCTAATACCAAAAATTTGATGGTGATAAGAAATACATTTGAAGAGGCAGGTATTGAATTCACCGGCGATCCGTTGGTAAACCCTGGTGTGACGCTGCGTATCAAGCGCGACAACTAAGTTCTAACTGCTTTATCTTTTAGCTTATACTTTACAATGTCCACTTCGGTATTTATGTGGATGTTGCTATGCCTGTTGAAGATAAATCCAAGTCTCTTTTACCCTTCCTATCAAGCCCCAAACTTTTGCCTGATGAATCTGAGGCTGATTTCCAATCTGGCTTGCAAAGCCTGTTATCCGAGCTAGACAATCCCTCACCCTTGGCGGTTGCGCTGGTCAGTCAGCTGAATGAGTGCCTCTGGTGGATTAGGAGGCACACCGTGGATAAGGAGCTATTGCTCCATGAGGCGATGGCGAGACTTTTGTCTAAGGCGGGGAGCAACTGGATGGCTTCTGGCAATAGCAAGCTGTCGGTGGCCCTTGAGCATTATTTGGCCGGTAGCGCGGATAAGGATGAAGCAGCTCTGATTGAGCAAGCTCTTACCGATGGCAATCTGACCCTATCCGATCTCCGGGTTAGGGCCTTTAAGGATGCGGCCAAGTATATCAAGATGGTGGATGATCTGATTCACCGTCAGCACCAAACCATTAGGCATCTTCAGCGGAGTATCGATTCCATAGACTATAAGTCACGCCTGATTAAGCGCATGGATCTTGAGCTAGCAGCGCTTGAGTCAAAGCAGCCTGCGAAGGGAGCGCTGACCCTTGACGCAAAACCTTCGTAGGAGCCTTGCAAATCGGTGCAACGCACTTAAATCAACCGGCCCAAGATCGGTGGCTGGGAAGCGGACTAGCAGCCAAAATTCCCGCAAGCATGGCCTAAATAGTGTCCCCGACTTTGAATCGTCCATTGAGTATCAGACGCTTGTCGATCTAATCGCGGAGGAGGGGTTTTCTGCCTTTGCCTGTGCCGATATTGCCGCGGGTCTTCTCAATTATCGACGGGTGATGGATGCCTATTACCATATTTATAGCAGCCCCGAGCCAGTGGATGAGTTTTTGCGCGATGCGAATGTGAAGGCTTCAAACCCTATCTTTAGCGAGCTTCTCAGTCCGTCGGGCAGTGAGCCCCAAGATGTGCGAGAGATGGTCGCTTTTTTTGCGAGCATGCAGAGGCAGGAGCGACGCAAGGGTGGGCCTGCGTCACGTCGCTCTGCGGATACCCACAAGCTGATACGCTATCAGCGCAACGGCATCGCTCGATTATCGAGGGCGATTCGGCAGGGCTAGATTAAAAAAGTAACAAAACGAAGCCAAACCCAACTCCAAATCATGGCGTGCGATAAATACTGTTATAGCGGCTTAACAGCCTTGCAAAGGATGTCATCAAGACTTATCATGATAAAAAATGAAATATCATGATGGAGTGCAATTATGTCAATAGCAAGGGAAAAATTTGCAACTCAGGTTGATTCAGCCCTTTTAGACTCGGTCCGAAAGCTTGCTAAGTCAGAGGGCCGACAGATCCAGGCTGTGGTGGAGGACGCTTTGCGGGAACATTTAGATGCCAAAAATGGAGTCCCAGGCCGAGAGCACGTGATGGCCGCGTATCTAAAAAGTACTGAACGTTTTTCAGGTCTCTATAAAAAGCTAGCGCAATGAGCTTTGACTATATTAGGGTCGATGACATTCTGGCTATTCATGCTGATCAGATAGAGCGTTATGGTGGTGGCGAAGGGATAAGAGATCCTGGGCTTCTGGAAGCGGCCTTGTTTCGGCCTCAAACGGGTTACTATCCGACATTAATCGAGGAGGCGGCAGCTTTATGGGAAAGCCTTTCCCAGAACCATCCTTTTGTTGATGGCAACAAGCGGACTGCATTTGCTGCAACCTATGTATTTTTGGCAATTAATGGACTGGATATCACTGCGACGGATGACGAAGCTCAAGACTTTGTTTTAGGGCTTTACGCCACTTCGAGTATAACTTTCGACAACCTGCGTGCTTGGCTGGGTGAAAACACCAAGGCTCGCTAACTGCTGTGCGCGGAAACGCTAAATAACGATAATTAGGCTTATCAACTCTTGGTGGAGGATAACTCAGGTCAACTTGACTAAGCGTACGGTTTAGCGTACTTTTAGATCCAGAGGATTTCATTATGACGACACTGAATGTTACTGAGGCGAGAGCCAACTTGTACAAACTGATCGATGATACGACCGTTAACCATGAGCCGGTGGTTATAACGGGCAAGCGTGGCAATGCGGTTCTTTTGGCTGAAGATGATTGGAATGCGATCAACGAAACCCTGCACCTTTTATCGGTGCCAGGGATGCGCGAATCAATTGTAGAGGGTATGCAGGAGAGCATTGACAGCGCTGCGACTGAATTAAATTGGTAATGTGGACGCTGTACTACACTAAGCAGGCGCAAAAGGATGCACGAAAACTAGCATCGTCCGGATTAAAAGCTAAAGCACAGCAATTATTAGCGATTCTTCAGTCTGATCCATGGCAAACTCCGCCGCCTTTCGAAAAGCTGGTCGGTGACCTGACCGGCGCCTATTCAAGACGAATTAATATTCAGCATCGGCTTGTCTACCAGGTTTTAGAGGCGGAAAAGGCTGTCAAGGTATTGCGGCTGTGGACTCATTACGAGTAGTCGTTGATTTGTGTGGCTAGTGTCATGAAATGCTTAGGTAACGATAACACCCCTAATCGCACTTACCAATTTATGCCGTTTGGCAGTGCGCCTTTATTCCTCTTATCGTGAATCTCGCCCTTAATGGGGCAGGGACGCTGCTGCAAGTTGGATTACATCTGCTAATTATCTACTCGTCCGCTGTGTTCATAAATCTATAGTATCCCATTCTGAGATGCTACATTCGTTATCAATATCTATATGGTGCTTGGCTATCTTTCCAATGCCTAGGTCTTTCTATAATCCCCTTTTATGATGGCAATTAGACGTCGATACATCTAGATGTAATTTTAGCCATTCACAGATGAGTAGCAATGGCCGGCCTATCATGATGTGTTTTGAGTAATTGCATCAATAACGTAATTACACTATTATTCAAGAGTATTTAGCCATCTGATCGGGCTTTATTTTCGGGGAATTTTCATGAGAAGGCTGTACTGTGTTGCTGTTACTACTTTTTTATTGTCCGCCTGTGGCGGAGGGTCAAGTGGTGGGTCTGGGGGCGAAATACCTTCGCTTGATACGGTCTCGTAGATAGTAATTGCGCCAATTTCGGCAACTTTTGCCGCGGTGAATGCTTCGTGTACTCCCGCGAGATCTGATGCGATTGCCGCTTTAATGTTTAGATGCAAAAAGTCGCGCGCCGGGCCGAGTGCATATGATGGCAGCCCATCTGAAAATTACCGAACGTTTTTCAGATCTCTATAAAAAGTTAGCGCAATAAGCTTTGACTATAATCGGGTCGTTGACATTCTGGCTATTCATGCAGGTCAAATAGAGCGCTATGGTGGTGGCGGGGGGTAAGAGATCCCGCTCTTTTGGACGCAAGTGTTGTTTCGGTCACAAGCGAGGTGCTATTCGATATTAATTGATGAGTCGGCAGCCTTCTTGCCTACAATGACAGCCGCTGAAATGCTTATTTTAAAAACTATTCGGATGCCAATGTTTATGCAGTCATGACTAAAAATTCCTTTAAAATGCTTAAGACTCAGAAGCTTGGCATTCACTTACACCTCTTTAAGTCTCTATCAATTTTCTTGGTGCTTTTTGTCTCCATGGTGCCTCCATCTTTGGCGGACGATATTGTATTTGAAGAGCCATTGACGTTGATCGATGCAATGACTTTGGCGGTCAAGTACCACCCATTAGTTGCTTCTCGCGAGGGTGACTACCAGGCCGCGCTTGGAGACTTAAGTGCTGCGCGTTGGTCGGCTTTCCCAACGCCGAGTTACAGCGCTCGGGGCCTTTTCGATAGTGGCAGCCAGGATTCATTTTCACTTTCTCAGCCACTGTGGACTGGAGGGAGGCTTTCGGGAAATATAGAGTTAGCAGAGTCGCGTCGTGATAATGCCGTAGCCAATATCGTGGAAGTGGAGCAGATTTTACTCGA
This sequence comes from Gammaproteobacteria bacterium MOLA455, assembly GCA_000511875.1. Lineage (GTDB taxonomy): Bacteria > Pseudomonadota > Gammaproteobacteria > Pseudomonadales > Porticoccaceae > HTCC2207. Next base: position 809,465 of record AZIN01000001.1, on the reverse strand, counting down.
GGATTCTGCCAGAGCATTTATTGAGTTTCACCGCGCCAATTCGAAGCTGACAATATCTGTTGATAATGTGACAGAGCATAAGCGGCTGTTCGATATCATTGATCGTCGTGTCAAGGCGGCAATAAGTCCTGAAGTTGATGCAATGCTGGCAAAAGCTCGGTTGGCGTTCGCGCGGTCTCAGGTATTGCAAAATACTAGTGCCAAAGAGGTTGCTAGGTCTGAGCTTGAGCAGTTAATTGGCCGGGCGGTAAATAATGTCTCGGCCCCGGTGCGCTTTAGTCCAAGTTTGGTCCCACTTTCCGATATTGAAAATGCTGCAATAGCCTTTTCCCCTAGGTTAAGAGCTATACAGTCAGAGATAGCGGGGTTAAATGCCAATGCTAGGATAGCCTCTTCTGCGCTCTATCCGCAGGTTTCTCTCGGATATGAACGAAGATTTGGTGAGCTCTTGTTTGCTCAGGAGCGCGAGCAGGTGTTTGTGGCCTTAGAGTTCCAGCCTGGAGCAGGTCTGGCATCTCGGTCATCTATTTCAGCCAGCAAGGCGCGTGTGCGCGCGGCTATGAAGACGCTGGCGGCGTCAAGACGCGAGCTTAGAAGAAAGGTTCAAATTGCGTGGCGTGAATATGAGTCTGCCCGTTTGCAGTTATCCCCCTCACGCCAGCTTGTTTCGGCAACTACTGAGGTAGTGAGCTCCTATTTGCGCCAGTATACGGTGGGAAGAAAGTCGTGGTTGGATGTTTTAAATGCCCAGCGTGAGGTTGTTCAGGCTCAGCATACCCTTGCTGATTATGAAGCGATTGAGTTAACAGCATCCTATCAAATACGGCTTCTAAGCGGTGCTTTAAATAAAAATACACTTTCGGATTCCAATGAATAAGATTAAGTCTTCATCTCCTGATGATATGAGTGCAGGCACTATGCCCCCCGGCCCTCTTGTAAGTCTTTTGGTAAGAATCGCTGGGCTCGCTGGTGTTGCGGTGCCGGTTCATCGCTTTACTTACGCAGAAAAAAATACCGATGGCGTTGAATTGGCGCGTCTTGATGTGGTTGAGCGGGCCATAGAGCTTTGGAAGCTACGTTTTCCGGATGGCGAGGCTAAAATTGTAAACACGCAGAGCGTGAGTAAGTCTGACCTTCCGGTTCTCTGGTTGCAAAAAGATGGGTCAGACGCATGCATCATCCGTGGTATTCAGAACCACGGTTATCTGTCAGAGAGAGAAGACTTTTCGACTAACTCGATGTCCTTGGAAGAACTGTCCAATGGCGTTTGTCTGCTGCTTTCAGTGAGTGACGGGTCCAAGTCGCAAGCCGAGAAAAATAACTTCAGCGCCAAAGACTGGTTTATTTACGCTATTCGAAAGCGAAGAAAAGTGTTTTTAGAAGCTGTGTTTGGCACCTTTATGCTGAGTATATTCGGCTTAATGTCGGCGCTCTACACAATGCAGGTATATGATCGAGTAGTGCCCACAAAAGGATTTAGTACGCTTTGGGTCTTAACTATTGGCGTTCTATTGGCAATATTTTTTGAGTTTTTAATGAAGTTAGTGCGGGCTCATATGGTTGATCGAGCTAGCAAGGTGATCGATGTTGAGTTGTCGAGTGTCTTTTTTGGTAAGGCGTTAGACATTCGGGCAGAATCTCGCCCACGCACCGTAGGCACATTTGCCGCTCAAATAAGGCACTTTGAGTCTGTACGGAATTTTATGACCTCCACCACGTTATTTATTCTTGCTGATGCCCCCTTTGCTTTATTTTTTATCTTTATTATTTTCTTATTGGCTGGTCCGATAGCGATGGTGCCGCTTGCGGTGATACCGTTAGGCCTGTTAATTGGCTTGGCTATGAAGGGGCCTATAGAGCGTTATACCGCTGAACATATGGAAGAGTCGAATAAAAAGAACGGCCTTCTCATCGAGGCAATTGATGGTATTGAGTCTGTAAAGGCTGCTTCTGCAGAGTGGAAAATTAAAGACCGTTGGCGCGATTTAACGCTAAAAATAAGTGACACTGAGCTCAAGTCCAGAATGCTCACTACCATCTCAACTAGTTCAGCTCAATCCATTCAGCAGCTAAGTTATGTCGGCATTATTGCCGCAGGAGCCTATGCTATTTCTTCAGGTAATTTAACCATGGGCGGGTTAATTGCCTGCTCGATCATCTCCGGTAGGGCGCTAACGCCATTAGCGCAAATCCCCAATCTAGTTGTACAGTGGAAGCACGCTAAAATAGCTCTAGATGTTCTCGATGGCATTATGGCGATGCCGGGTGATCAGGGTGTTGATAGGCAGGTGGTTCCCGACCGCTGTGTTGGGCAAATAAAGGTTGCAGATTTGACGTTTGCCTATGAGGAGAACGCCCCGACTGTAGAGGTAGGCAAGTTACAATTAAACCCAGGAGATAAAATAGCAGTTTTGGGCTCAGTTGGATCAGGGAAATCAACTTTGATCAAGCTGCTGTCCGGGCTCTATCGCCCCCAGTCAGGGCAGGTGTTTTTAGATGGCGTGGAAATGCAGCAACTCGCTGTTGAGTTTTTGCGTGAGCAGATTGGCTATCTGCCCCAGGAAGTACGTTTATTTAACGGGACACTAAGAGACAATTTGGTACTTGGGTTGCCTGTATTGAGCGACAGTCAAATCTTGGCTGCGGCAGTCAATACGGGCCTTGATCGCGCGATTCAGAGTCACCCAAAGGGTTTGGATATTATGATCTCAGAGGGAGGTAAGGGGCTATCTGGAGGGCAAAGGCAGTTAGTTGGCTTGACGCGATTGCTGCTTGCTAGACCGCAGGTGATGTTACTTGATGAGCCAACAGCTTCTATGGATGCACAGTTGGAAGCGCGTGTTATGGATCATCTATTTAGTGATGTAGATGATAGTGCTGTGGTCATGTTGGCGACGCATAAAATCGGAGCACTAAAGCACGTTAACAGAATTATTGTTATGGAGGCGGGCAAAATCGCGATAGATGGGCCAAAAGAAAAAGTGATTGAACATTTAAATAAGCAAGCAGCAAATAGGAAGGTAACGTGAATCTCTTTTGGTTTTTAAAATCAGCTGACGCCGATCAACCGGACTATGTTTTAGATGCTGAGCTCAAGCAGACGCGATGGGTGCTTAGGGTTACCGCATTCGCTTTTTTTACTTTTTTATTGTGGGCTTACATTTCTGAAATTGACCAGGTGGCTCGGGCGCCAGGTGTAATCATTCCGAGTTCAAAAATACAAATCATTCAGTCAAAAGACGGTGGTGTGCTTAAGGCGCTTCCTGTTGGAGCCGGTGATGAGGTTAATAAAGGGCAGGTTATAGCCCGTTTTGATCAGACCGATGCTCAGGCTGACTATCAAGAGGCTTTGGCGAAAGTTGCGGCATTGGGTGCTGGTATGGCGCGACTCAGTGCTGAGATCTTCGGGCTGGAGCCCCGCTTTCCGGAGGGGTCAAGTGCATATCCCCAGTTTGTTAAGAGTCAGCTAGCCCTTTACGAAAAGCGCAAGGCTGCTCAGTCCGAAGAGATAGCATCTCTTGAAGGCATTCTGATCTTGGTGAGAGAGGAGATTGCTATGAACGAACCTCTCGTCGCGCAAGGGGATGTCAGTCGGACAGAGATTCTTCGCCTAAAGCGTCAAGAGGCTGAGCTGGTGGCAGAAATCTCTAATACGCGGAATAAATATTTCCAAGATGCTCAGGCCGAATACAATCAAACGGAAGAAGAGCTTGAAAGTGTCGGTCAGGCCTTAGTTCAGCGGCAGCGCCAGTTGCGTCAGAAAACACTAAATGCGCCGGTAAGAGGGATTGTAAAAAATATACGTGTTACCACCGAGGGGGGCGTAATTCGTCCCGGCGAAGACGTTATGGAAATCGTGCCTATCGAAGACGACTTTGTTATCGAGGGAAAGCTATCTCCAGCTGATATTGGTTTTGTTTCCCTCGGTCAATCAGCGGCAGTAAAAGTCGATGCTTTTGATTATACAGTTTATGGTGATTTGACCGGAACGGTGACATACATTAGCGCAGACACCTTGGAAGAGCAGTCATCTCAGGGGAATATTCCGTATTACAGAATTCATGTCCGAACCCAAGGCAAGCAGTTTACAGGAAAGCCAAATGATGACCTGCAAATACTGCCTGGTATGACTACCACAATTGAGATTAAAACAGGTAAGAATACAGTGCTCAATTATCTGTTAAAGCCAATTGCAAAGACGCTGGTTGAATCTATGGGTGAAAGATAATTACTTGACCGATGGAGAAATGGCGAGCGCCAGTTTTACGTATAAAAGGGCCTGCCAGTTGTGACTCAGATCGTCCCTCAAAAAATCTTGTGGAGCGAATAATATTAACGATATAGTGTAACTATGTTTATTCGTATAACTAGTAATGTAAAGCAAATGATCTAAAAACAAACAAAATCAACCCTATTAGGTTACAAAATGACTACAGATTCTTTAGATGTTACCCCTCTTGTCGACTCAACATCCAGTGCTGATGGCGCAAATACTGATACTGGCGTTGTGCAGCAGTCAGAATCCAATGACCCATCCTCTCAAGTCGCCCCTACCTTTGCTGGTCAAGATGGTGAAAATTCATTTGATGTGATGCCTCATCTGGGTGATATGTCTCAGTCGTCTGAAATGATTCAAATTGCAGAAACATCAATAATTGAAAAAAACGACGAAGACGAAGAAAAACCAGCCAGTGACGACCAAGTGCTAGATGCTGATGATGCCATTGAAAATCCAGATTTAGACGAAGCTGTTGCAGCTGAGCAGGGGCCACAAGATCAGTTAGGTCTGGGCTTTCAAGCTGAATCTAAGGTTGCTGAGGCATTGGATGATGCTCAGTCTCAAGATACCACCATAGGTGGGTTTAGCCTTTCAACATTGGGATTGTCGGCCTTAGGTGCCGTAGGAATTGGTTTGGCAGTGTCTGGAGGCACATCTAAACCGCCGTCAAAGCCTATCTTGACTCTAGCGAATGACAATGGCTCTGACGGCGATGGAGTGACCAACTCTGGCGTGGTCTTAGTCGGTGACTTAGTCGATTCAGCGACCTGGGAATATAGTCTAGACAATGGCGCAACTTGGGTTTCTGGTCAGGGTAATAGCTTTGAGCTTGATCAAGACGGAAGCTACTCAGTGGTCGCTAGGCAGACAAAAGGCGATAAAAAATCAGAGGTTAGCGCGACTTTGGTGCTTGAGTTGGATACTGTAACTCCGGTTCTTGAAGCTTCAAATGATATTTCCATCGTGGAGAGCAGTGGTGCCAACCAAGTTGTCTTTACAGCCAGTGCGGCTGATGATGGTGCAGTTACCTATAGCTTGGATGATGGCAGCGACAGTGCTTTTGATGTCGATAGTGCCTCCGGTCAGGTTACACTGACTGACGACCCTGATTTCGAATCCAAAGAAAGCTATACCTTTACTGTGGTTGCGGCCGATCTGGCAGGCAATACGGATCAGCAAACGGTAGAGCTTAGCATAACTAATTTGGACGAAGTGGCTCCTTCTATCACATCGTCAGATGAGGAAACCGTGGTTGAAAATAGCGGTGCTGATCAAGTTATCTATACTGCCACCGCAGATGATAGCGCCGATATTAGTGACGGCGTTGTCTTCAGCTTAACTGATGGAAGTGATGCAGCGCTGACAATTGATAGTGCTTCAGGTGCAGTAACTTTAGCGGGTAACCCCGACTTCGAATCTCAACAAAACTATGCTTTCACTGTGGTGGCAACTGATGGAGCAGGAAATGTCAGTGAGAAGCCGGTAACCCTATTGGTTGAGGATGTAGATGAAATTCCGCCAGCGGTGACCTCCATCGAGAGTTCTGTCGACAATCAAACGGTTACCATTAATTACAGCGAGAGCCTTTCACAAACTCAAGTTCTAAATGTTTCTTCATTCACTCTTAGGCAGGGGGGAGTGCTATTAGATGTTAGCGCAGTCTCAATTGAAGACGATTCTGTCACGCTAGCGATTGGGTCTCAATTAACGGAAGGGTCGTTACAGCTGTCTTATTCCGGCTCTACATTGCAGGATTTGGCAGGTAATCCCGCTGCTAGCTTCTCACAAATTGTTGTCTCTGATGGTTATATCCGCGGTGGCGAGGTTTATGTTGATATAGATGGTGATGGTATCGCAGATCCAGATGAGCTTATCCAGGGCGTGAGCTCAAACAGTCGTGGTGAGGTATTGCTCGAGGGTGATGCACTCTCTGCAGATGTTATTATTCTCGGTGGTATTAACACAGATACGGGTGCGATAAATGAGCTTTCACTGACTGCACCCACTGGATACTCTGTTGTTAACCCGCTTTCTACGCTTGTCGCTCAGGTTATGCGAAAAAGTAGCTCTGAGGGAGAAAAAACTGTTGCTGAGGCTGAGGCGCTGGTTGTGTCTGCGCTGGGTTTGTCTCTGGCCGAGGGTGACAGTCTATCTGAATATGATCCTTTGTCGGACGACTCAGACGCCGCATTGGGTAATAGAATTGTGACGGCCCAGATTGCTACAGTGCTTGCAGTGGCAACGTCATCGGCAACAGATGCTGAAGCGGCCGCAGAGGCCCAATCAACGGCATTGGAGAACTTGGCGGTTCTTATTGAAGATAGTGCGAGCACCGATACGGATGTGACTTTGGATGCTGAAACGGTAACCGCCTTGCTTGTCAATGCGCAGGGTGCGTCACTGGTGTCCGTTGCTGCTCTAGAAGAGCTGAAGAATGCAGTTCAAGAGTTAAAAGTTGCTACTTCGATCGATGAGGTTGTTGCCGTTCAGGCCGCCGCCACGGATGCATTAGCCACCTCCGCTCCCGAGGTTAGTCTGGTTGCAGCCAGCGATACTGGTGTTGTGGGTGATAGCTCTACTGCCGATGTTACACCATCGATTAAAGTTAAGTTTGACGTTGATTCACTCGACGGTACTGCAGTGGTAATTGGTGACCTCATCGAAATACTGTCTTTGACAGATGATGGCGCTAGTGTTGTCGGTAGTGCTTACGTAAGCTCTGATGATTTTGATAATGGCTCTATTGAAATTGTTACAGCTGATCTAATTGATGGTTTAGCTAACTTAAGTGCGCGTATTACTGATATTGCCGGCAATATCTCTGAAAATGCCTCATCCATTACGCTATTAGTGGACACCGTAGAGCCTGTATTTACCTCGACGGTCGATGCCCAAGTAGAAGAAAATAGTGGCTCTGATCAAGTTGTCTATAATGCAGCATCTACTGATGCTTCTAATGTTGTCTATTCATTAGCCGACGGCAGTGATGTAGCTTTAACTCTCGATGTTGCCAGTGGCGCGGTGAGTCTCAGTGATGATCCGGATCACGAAACTCAAGCCGGCTACAGTTTTAATGTGGTAGCAACCGATGGTGCGGGCAATGTCAGCGAACAGTCTGTTACGCTGAGCGTGGGTGATGTTGATGAAGTCGCTCCGAGTATTACCTCCGGCGCAACAGCGACATCAGTAGAAGAAAACAGTGGTGCAGATCAAGTGATCTACACGGCAACAGCCGATGACAGCGCGGACATTAGTGCCGGCGTCACCTTTAGTCTTAGCGACGGCAGTGATACAGCTTTAACTATCGATGGTACCAGTGGTGCCGTTAGCCTGAGTGATAACCCCGATGAAGAGGCTCAAAACAGCTACAGCTTTACTGTGGTAGCAACCGATGATGCGGGCAATGCCAGTGAGCAGGCCGTTACTCTGAGTGTGGGCGATGTGGATGAGGTTGCCCCCACAATAACCTCATTGTCAGTTGGTCTGGTAGTAGAGGATAGTGGTGCCGGTCAAGTTGTTTATACCGCCACTGCCGATGACAGTGCCGATATCAGTGAAGGTGTTACCTTTAGCCTAGCAGAAGGCAGTGACTCAGCATTAAGTGTTGATGAGGCCACCGGCGTTGTTACCCTGGCTGACAATCCGCAAAAAGACGTACAGGATGCCTATGAATTCACCTTGGTAGCCAAGGATGCAGCGGGTAATAGCAGTGAGTTGCTTGTAACGTTAACAGTCGATGTCGCGCCACTGATTACTTCCTCTACTACACCTGTAGTGGATGAAAATATTGCTGCAAATCAAGTTGTCTACACCGTAGAGGCTAGTGATGCAGGAGATGCCAGTGCTGTTATCACCTATGACCTGAAGGAAGGTAGTGATGATGCTCTAAGTATTGATAGTGCTACTGGAGCGATAACCCTTTCAGGTATACCAAATTTTGAAACGAAAGAGAGCTACAGTTTCACGGCAACAGCAACCGATGAAGCCGGTAATACCAGTGAACAATTGATAGTTCTATCGGTGAATAACCTCGACGAAGTCGCGCCCATGATTACCTCCGGCGCAACAGCAACGTCAGTAGATGAAAACAGTGGTGCAGATCAAGTGATCTACACGGCAACAGCCGATGACAGCGCGGACATTAGTGCCGGCGTCACCTTTAGTCTTAGCGACGGCAGTGATACAGCTTTAACTATCGATGGTACCAGTGGTGCCGTTAGCCTGAGTGATAACCCCGATGAAGAGGCTCAAAACAGCTACAGCTTTACTGTGGTAGCAACCGATGATGCGGGCAATGCCAGTGAGCAGGCCGTTACTCTGAGTGTGGGTGATTTGGATGAGATTGCGCCCACTATTACCTCTCAAAGTACCTCAACGGTGCTGGGCTATGAGTCAGTAATCTATTTGGGGGCGGCAGATGATAGTGCTGATATTAGTGCGGGTATAACTTATTCGCTTAAACCCGGTGAGGGGGATGAGCAAAACCTTTCGGTTGATGCAGTAACCGGTGTTGTGTCACTTAATACTGGCGTTACCAATTATCCGACTAAGGCGAGTTATACCTTTACCCTGCTGGCAAGCGATGGCGTCAATGCTGCTACCGAGCAGCAGGTTTCAGTGTCTGTAGACTCGTCGGTGTCTGTCACTGGCCCGGGTGAAATTTCTCGGGGTGGACTAAAGCCAAGCCTTTCTGAGGATGATGATGGCAATTCGGTAATCTCTATTGCTATCGATCCATCCGTGGTTGGAGACTATGCGGCAGGGTTGGAAAATATTGACTTTACGCTAGTCTACAATGTGTCTGAATTGGGTGTTATTGAGGAATCGCAAATATCCTATCCCTCTGCAGGCATTGCGGCAGCCAATGTCGGTGTAGAAGGGCAAATTGGTGTATCCATAATCTGGTTCCCTGCCGTTGCATCGGACGGTTCACTGTTGGCGCTTACCTATCAGGCCCAAGATACAGTAACGACAACCAGCATTACCCTTAAAGATGTAATTGTGGGCAACGATGATCTGTCTGATTCAAGTTATGTACTAGGTGAAGCGGTAATTGTTGAAGGCACGGAGGCGACCGAGATTTTTGAGTTGCTCGGTGGGTCTGCGACGGTTTCAGGGGGTGCAGGCGCGGATATTTTTGCATTAACCTCGGGCACTGGAACAGATATGTCTATTTCTGACTTTGAGGCCGGTGTCGACAGTATTGAGCTGAGTACGTTAGCCAATGCGTTGGGTTATACCGGTATTGCAGAAAGTGGCACGCAAGCCCAAGATCTGAACCTATCTAAAATTCTCGATATTCCAGCAGATATTGCACAGCTCATTTCCACTGCCGATGATTCGCTGGATAATGTCTTTGGGGCTTTCTTTGATTCAGGTTCCAGCGCGCTTACAGCGTTTATAGACAGCGACACTTCCGCGGGCGTTGTAGATATCGAGACCTACACAATTACCCTGTCCGGGGAGAGTGGATTTGATCTAACTGATCTTCACTTGGCCTCGCCTACGTTTATTGCCTAACTGGAGCAACATGCCGATGTCGGATATTTTTGTAGACCGTTTTATGAAGTTCAATGTCAGTCAGGGCGTTGTGCGTCTGGATTTTGCACGTATTGAAGATATTGATTCAGCAAAAAATGAAGTCACCATGTCGCCTTCAACTCGACTGGTCATGCCAATGGATGGTTTTATGCACTTTATTGATCAGGCAATTAAATTGCGCTCAGGCATCATCGATCAGGCTAAAGCTGCATCACCCAGTGAGAAGAGTGCTGAAGAGACAGATACCAAGAAAGCGAAAAACGTATCAAAAAAGAAACCTAACGCGAAATGAGCTTAACAAGTACTTGCAGCGTTAACGTTACGATAATTAGAAAACGCGTTTAAAAAATAGCGTTTGTTGAGGGGTGTTGTATGGCCATTGTTTTTTCTTCTGATTCGCAAGCCAAAGTGAATGAAAATATAGGTCAAAACCGGCTTATATACACAGCCATCGCCGCACATGATGACGACAGTTCCACTGAACTTGTCTACACGCTATCGGCTGATAGTCCAGCAGAACTGTCCATAAACGCCAGCAGCGGAGAGGTTTTTCTCTCGGAAAGTCCTGACTATGAGACCCAAAGCCTCTATGACTTTACCGTTATTGCCTCTGATAATAACGGCCAATCCAGCCAACACAGTATAAGTTTGTCAGTTGTTGATGTTCTTGAAGGTGGTGCTGGCGACCAGACCCTGATCGGTGGCGCGGGCGATGATATTGTTGATGGAGGATCGGGTTTTAACACCTTTCAGGTGCAGGGCAGCGCCGATGCCTTTTATTGGACGGTCAATAGTTCTGGGCAGGTAATCCTTAACGATGCTGTTGTTGCTGATGATGACCCGGTCGATGGCGGCGATGAAGGCACTGATACGCTCACTAATATACAAGCCATCAGCTATGTCGCTCCCGATGGTACAGTCGAGAGTAGTATTGTAATTGATGATTTTAGTAATGCACCGGATGTCACCAATAGGCAGATAGACTACGGAGAATCGGTCAATGGGCGGGCCAACTTCTACGGTGATATAGATTATTTTACCCTTGAGGTCACCGAGGGTACCAAGGTCAAGATTAGCTCGGGCAGCTCTACGGAGTGGGGCAGTTATCTAAATTTTGAGGATGGCGGTGTCTATCTAGGGTCTAATCAAGTTGGGGATAGAACGCTTAGCGGTTCAGGTCTGCAGGATATTTGGTTTACTTCTGGCGGCCTGTCCAATGACGCACCGATGCGCTCAAAGAGTTACAGCTTTGTTATCAGACGGGTTCTGGAGGGTACCGACCAGGATGATACGCTAGAGGCCGGCAGTAGTTATGAATGGCTTGAGGGCGGAGTTGGTAATGATAGTCTTATAGGCTCGGACCGTGATGATCAGCTGCTTGGAGGCGCGGGTAATGATGTTCTTACCGGTGGCCTAGGCAATGATAGTCTGGACGGTGGCGCGGGGGATGCCAATATAGCCCACTATACGGGTAACTACGCAGACTACGCGGTTAATTTTGTTGCCACCTATGACCGAGATTTAAAGTTATCGATTCGCGATTCGATCGATAATCGAGATGGTTTTGACCAGCTTGCAAATATACAGATTCTGCGCTTTGCTGATAGGGATCTGGTGTTAGATGCCGAGTCTAATAGCGCTAACTTTGACGCTTACAGTATTGGTGAATCCATAACCGGAACCCTACCGGCTGCTTCACAATTATGGTATTTAGATCAGGATTACTTCCAACAAAAGTTTACGGCTGATATTTCTACAGACAGTGCACTGCGTATTCGTTTTGAGACTTCCCCGCAAAGTGGAAATTATACCAATGGTCGGTTAACGCTGCGGTTCTTAGCCATGGGTTCCGATGATCGATTAAGCTTTAAAAACCTTGAAACCGAAAACAGTATCATTAAATTTGAGGTCAATACTAATCAAAGTGCCTCTTGGTTTGTTAGCCCAGAGTATTGGGGGGATTCGTCTGAATTTCTGGCCATGGCCCAGCGAGCCGATATCAAGGTCGATGGTTATGCCTACTCAGATCAAGCTGAATTTGGCGATTTAATTAACTATAGCATTAGTGTTGATCGGGTTATCTTTGGTACTGCCAGTGATGACACCTTGGTGGGTGATGCGCAGGTTGGATATATCGATGCTCGTGAGGGTAACGATATTATTACCGGCAGCGACATCAATGAAGAAATTGTCGGTGGCGATGGCGATGATACCCTGAGTGGTGGTGCTGGTGATGATATTCTTCGAGATGGTGAAGGTAATGATATTATCAAAGGTGATGCAGGTGATGACCTTATATCAATTACCAATATGGTCAATGCACCTACCGCCACCATTGATGGGGGAGAAGGCACTGACACATTACAGATTGATGGCGGTGTGAGCTGGGATAATCTGCTAGTAAGCAATGTTGAAATTTTGGATGGTCGCAATGGTGCTTCTAGTTTAAGTGTTGATGCATTACTGGATAAGGGTTTTGTTGGGGCGAAAAATATCGAGTTCCGATTGGATCCTAATCTAGCGGAGGGCGGTACTGTCGATGTCAGTAAGCTCAGTGGCAATATCGATGTGCGTGGCACAAATCAGTCTGATACCCTGATCGGCAATGATGATAATAACCAAATCTATCTAAACGCTAGCGAGCAAGTAGGCAATGGTTTGGGGGTTGATACGGTCAATGCCGGTGCCGGTGATGATAGTTTAATTTGGAAAATTCAGCAGTATCAGTCATGGTCAGCGTCGTTCTCATCATTTGATGCTGGGACTAAAACCTATACCCTTGAAGGCACCTATAATGGTGGCCTAGGTAGCGATAAGGTTACGCTTGACTTTAATGGAAGTTATTTTTACCACCCGAGTGGAAATACATGGAATCAGTCTGATAGTTTTGCCTGGAAGCTGGATCTTACTAAGCTTGAATTACTCGATATCGAAACTTTTGAGGTTATTGGTTACGACTCTAATCGCTTCTGGGCACACCCCTCTGAATTTCTTTTAACAATAGCGCAGCTTGATGGGCTGTCCTCGGTTTCCGGTTTGCGCTCTGTGGGTATAGTAGGTGGCGGCACCATTGAGATGGAGCACCTAAATGCCCTTGGCCTTGAAAATTGGCGTATTGCCGATGATATGGCCTACACCATCAATGGCTCTGCAAATTCGGAAAGTATCAACCTTGGCAGTGGTTTGATGGTGGTGTCTGCTGGAGAGGGTTCTGATGGTATTACCATTGATAACAAATCACTTGTCCTCGACAGTATCGATGGCGGTGATGGCACCGATGCGCTGACTGTTCGCGGAGCCGATGTTGATTTATCGGGCGCAATCCTGACTAATCTTGAAGAAATTCGGGTGTCCTCGCAGTCCCTTGCCATGAGCGAGAGCCAGTGGGCGGAATTTGGCAGTTTGGTTAAGGTTATTTCCGGTGCCACTACAGAGTTTACATTGTCCCTTGAAAATGCGGGCACTTTCACTCTGGATGAGGAGACTCTCTTTGCCGGGTTTAGTGGCTCGTCGGGGGACGACCGTTTAATTGGCAACAGTCTAGATAATATATTAACCGGTAATGCTGGCAATGATATCTTGCAGGGTAATGCTGGTGATGACACCCTTATAGGCGGCTCGGGGGTTGATGAAATACTCGGCGGCACTGGCGATGACCAGTTAAATGTCTCCGGCAAGGCAGTGGTCAGCGACCGGCTTGTGGGTGGTGAGGGCACAGATACCTTAATCGTTTCTGATGGCCAAGATCTAACCGGTGCCACTATTAATGGTATTGAAATTTTATCGGGTGCTGGCACGGTCACCATGTCCGCTGAGCAGCTTAAATTACTCAAAAAAATTCAAGGGGTTAATGTTCAGTTAACCGGTGAGTCCTCTGAATTTACCATGCCCAGTGAGTTGCAGCTTCTGCAGGGTGCGGCTATTTATCTACCCGCTATGGATTCAGAATTAGTGGGTGCTTCCGGTGTTGTAGGCTCGGCAAAAGACGACATTATTACCGGCTCTGGTGGCGCAGATACCCTGGTGGGTGGACGGGGAGCTGATTACCTTTCCGGTGGTGATGGCAATGATACGCTGATTGGTGGCAAGGGTACCGATACCCTGATGGGAGGCAGTGGCGACGATACGCTTATTGTCGGTGCCAGTGCATTTACTCAGGATAGCCAAACAATCGGTGGCGATAAAGTATTTGGTGGATCGGATTATGATCTACTGCAGGTAGATTTTAATCAGAGCAACTACAGCACTTATACTATTGTTGATGGATCCCTTTCCGGTATAGAGGCGCTCTCCATCCTGGGCACAGGAGGTAATGCCTACCAAAATACTGTGCAGTTAAGTGCAGATGTTTGGAATAGCTTTGAAGAAGTATCATTGAGTGATGGCAATGAGTGGGGTGCAGTTAAGCTAAGCATTAAAGGTACAGGTGAAGATTTAAGTTTCGAAAGTGTTTTAAGCCAAACCTATGCTGAATCCATTAGCCTAAATGGCTCCTTTGGTAGTATCGATGTATCTAATGACCCTTTAGTTACTAAGGATGAAGAACGCTACAAGTTGGAGTTGTATGGGAAATTTATTGATATCACTCTCAGTGATAATGCCGACCGGATAGAGGTTTATGATGATCTTAATTATCAACTGGCGGCGGGTGCTGGAGATGATTGGATACAGCATAAGCGCTCTGGCAATCTGGTTGCCAGCATTGAGGGCGGTACGGGCTCAGATACCTTTGATATCAGCAATACAGGCTTTATTGATCTAACGCAGGTTACATTAACTAATGTAGAAAATGTCTATCACGGCGAAACAAGAATTGTTCTTACCGAGGAGCAATTTAGCGGGTGGAGCCTCGACGGTACCGGCGCGGTATTTACCAAGTCAGACGGTGTTATCACCGGAACAGCGGGCGATGACTATTTTGATGGCCAGGGGCAGGGAGCTTTTGAGGGTGGTGCCGGTAATGATTCGCTAAGAAGTCTTCATACTGCAGTTTTCTCTGGAAATTTGGCTGACTACGACCGAACCCGAGATGGCGAGGCGGTCTTCGTAGAGCATGCTCGAGGCACTTTACTTGATGGTAATGACACAGTTCGTCATGTTCTAAACTTGCAGTTTGCTGACACCACCGTGGTGTTAGACGATGCGCCTGATCTGGTAGATTCGTATCTTTATCAGACCAATGGTAATGGTGACGAGCTTATTGCGAGCTTAACTGCCATTGAGTATGGCAAACAGATGTCGGCCAAATCTGATTACCGCAATGACTACGATCTTTTTTCAGCAACTTTTGCGCCAAATTCTCCTCTGGCGATTGAGGCTTCAACAGTAAATGGCAGTGGCTGGCAGTTTGAGTTTTGGGACGTTGCTACAAATCAGCAGATTCAATTTAAGTCGCTGGTCTATGGTTGGATCAATTATAGTTTCAGCAATTGGATGTCGGCTGATCAAAAGTGGTTGCCTGGGTTTAATACCAATGATGGTTTTGAGGCCTATCAGGGTGGTCAGGTTTTGGTAAGGGCTAAAGTAGAGGCTAATGATGATTATCCGATTGAAGACTATGCCTTTACCTTTAATTACCTAGATGACTATGCGGGTGGTGTTGATACCCTTGGTGAAATCGACCCTCAGGAGGGGCTCATTCGAGGCTATATCGGTGATATCAATGATGCTGATTGGATTCGCACAGACCTTATTGCCGGCACAAAATATGAGTTTAGATTGCAGGGACAGTCATCGGATGCTGGCACCTTAGTTGATCCCAAGCTTCAGCTGTTAGATAGCCAGGGGCGGGTTATTGAGGCGGGTCTGGATCAGGCCAACGATGTGGCCGGAACCGACGATGCGATTGTATTTAGACCAACAGACTCTGATACCTACTATCTTGCTGTAACCGATGTGGCAAGTATTAATAAGGGCTCATGGACCCTGACACAGGGTAGCCTTGATACCATCGCCGGCAATATATCGACCACAGAGCGTATTGAGTGGAGTGCCGCCAATACTTTTAGAGCCGAAAGTGAGATTAATCAGCTCACCGATCATGATTGGTTTAAGGTTTGGCTGGATAAGGGATTGACCTACAGCTTTACCATGGATGGCATATCGCTGGGTGGAACATTAAGCGACCCTCAGCTGAGCTTGCGTTCGGTTACCGGTCGTTTATTAACGCAGGATGATAACAGCGGCAGTGGTTCCGATGCCGAGATCTACTTCGCCGCCCCGGATAGTGGCTGGTACTACCTTGATGCAGGTGCCTCAGGCAATGCCTCAAGGGGCACCTATATTTTGCGTGGCTCGTCGCTGACCGATGATTATGCAAATTCAATACTCACAGAAGGTCTGGTTACACTGGGTGAGCAGGCTAGCGGCCTTATCTCTTATATTGCTGATAGCGACTGGCTGCAGGTAGGCCTTAGCGCCAATACCACCTATGTGATTGACCTAAAGGGCGATATTAGTGATGGGGCGAGACTGGACCCTGTACGCGATCCATTGCTTATTATTCGCGATGCCTCGGGTAATGTTATTTACCGGACGGATGATTTTAATGGCACTTTAGATGCCAGGGCTTACTTTACGCCAGATAATGATGGCCTCTATTTCTTAGAGGCTCGCAGTGCCTTTAAATATGATATTGGTGCCTACACCATTGATGTAGCGCTGGCGCCAGAAGATGATCATGGCTCTGTACTTGATGAAACAGCCACAGCGCTGGTACTTGGGGAAAATTATGCTGTTATGTCAGCCGGTGACATTGGTATTCCGGGTGATAAAGATGTATTCAAAATGGAGTTTGATGGGGGCAAAGTATATCAACTTGAGGCCTCTGGCTTTGCCGGTTTTGCCGGTACGCTGGTCGACCCCTATATTCGTGTGTTTAATAGTAATGGCCAATTACTTGATTTTGATAACAACGGCGGGTCAGGTACAGATGCTAAATTCTATTTTGCCCCTGAAGACGCGGGTACTTATTATATAGAGGTATCGTCAAATAATAATCGCGGTATGGGCACCTACGAAGTCTCGGTTTCTCAGCGCAACCTGCCACCGGATGATGTGCCCAATAATTTAAGTACTCAGGTAATTCTCAACCCAGGCGACTCATTTAACGGTAATTTATTGACCAAAAATGATCAAGACTGGTTTGGTATTAAATTGGAGGCTGGCGAACACTATGTCTTTAGGGCAAAAGCCTCTGCAAGTGGCAATGGTTCACTAGAAGACCCTGTTCTTGAGCTGCGCGGCACCAACGGCGAACTTCTTCGCTCAGTAGATAATATGCTTGCTGGCAATGAGCCGGCCCTTGGTTTTTCGGTGGACGATTCGGGCACCTATTATCTGGTTGTTAAAGCAGCGGACGGTACCGTGGATACTGGTACCTATACCTTGATTACTAGAGCGCCTGATGATCACGGTAACACCCAGTCCGACGCTACAGTTATTGCGCTGGATGAAACCCTTACCGGTGGCATACAGTGGAATGATGGCAGTTTTGGTGTAAGGGCATTTGATTCCATAGGCCTTGCAACAGACTTTGACGAAGACTGGTTTGTCTTTACTGGTGTTGCAGAGCAAATTCTCTCAATCAATGTTGAATTAGCCGACGGGTCAATGCTTAGCAGGCCGATGGTAGAGGTGATTGACGAGCAAGGCCGGGTGATGGCTTTTGGTGACGGCCTTGAGACTGACAATGGGTTGGCCGTGGCTACATTTAGAGTGCCCACTGATGGCACTTATTATGCGCGCGTGATTGATGGTGCAGGTGCAACCGGTAATTACAGTGTGCAGTTAACTACAGGTGATGCCTCAGACGAGGATTCTGAAGGTCCTGTTAGTCTTAGCTTCTCGGATAATGGCGCCATTAAGCAATCTGTTACCGTTGCAACCATTGGTCTCAGTGGCGATAGCGATAACTTTGAGGCAGTTCTTGAAGAGGGGCATAGTTATCGAATTGAAACGGTAGCGGTGCGTGACAGTAGTGTTGCGCCGCTACCATCGGCCGCTCTGACAATGAAATGGCTGGCCGCAGATGAGTCTGAGGCTACTGATATTTCAGCTGGTGCTGATCTAACTAACCCATCTTTCTTTGATTCAGCAGAATTTACAGCGCTTACAGGAGGAAAGCTAAGTCTAAATGTTGCTCCACTTGAAGAGACGCAAACCGGTCGATATCAGCTGCGTATTATTGATCTGGGCAGTCAGGCTGACGACGATTTGCCCAATGCTGTTGCTGACTTTAATGAGTCTGAACATGGTGTGCTGGCTATTAATGAAAATATTGAGGGTAAGATTGATAGTGCCGAAGATAAGGATTTAATCGCCGTTAATCTTACGCAGGGCAATATTTATGATTTCTCTGTAAAGGGTTATTTTGATGGGCTTGGCACCCTTGCTGAAGCTGAACTGCGTTTACTTAATGAGGTTGGACAGTTGGTCTCTGTTGGCAGCTATGATGCAGTCACTGGGCGAACTGAGTTTTCAGTGTCCGTATTCTCTGATGGTCGTTATTTTCTAGAAATTTCGGCTGAGGAACTGCCCGGCAATACAGGAACATACACGCTGGATACCCGGTTGCGGGGCAGCGATGACAATGTAATCGACGATATATCCGCTGATACCCAGTCCGGTGTTGTTGTTGGGCCAGGAAAACCTGCAACCGGTGAAATAGAAACTGCGGGTGATCATGATTGGATATCGGTTAGCCTAGAAGCCGGTAAGGTTTATGTTTTAGATATTCTCGCTGATGGCGATGGTTCGGGGGGCACGCTTACGGATGCGACTCTGCGGTTGATCGACAGCAATGGTGATGAGGTCGCCTCTGATGATAACAGTGGCGCCGGCAAAGATGCGCGCTTACAAGTTACCCCAGGTACTAGCGGTGACTACTATTTGGATATTTCCTCGCGATTTGGTGAAGTGGGTACTTATACGGCTCGTGTGCGTGAGCTCTATAGCGGTGTTGCTGATCCGCTGGTCACAGCGCAGTGGTATCTCGAGGAGGCGGGCATATTCGAGCTGGATGGCCAGTATACTGGTGCAGGTATCACTGTTGGTGTGGTCGATGATGGTATAGATACATCTCATCCTGATTTGCAAAATAATCTGAATTTCTCACTGGCCTATGATACCCAGTTTGACACCAGCGATGGGCAGCCGAAATATCCATACCTGGTGGGGCCGCCCGATAATCACGGTACGCTAGTGGCGGGTATTATTGCTGCCGAGGCCAATAATGAAACTGGTATTCGCGGTGTTGCACCGGATGCTGAGTTGGTATCAACGCGAGTAAAGTGGTCCTGGGATCAGATGATTCAGGCCCTAAGCTTGCAGTGGCAGTTCGATGTCAGTAACAACAGCTGGGGTGCAATTTCGCCATTTAGCGATAATTTTAATAGCACCAGCCTGACCTTTGGTTGGGTGGCTCTGCGCAAAGGTGTTGAGGATGGCCGCGACGGCTTGGGCACTAACTTTGTTTTCTCTGCCGGTAATAGCGCAGGTGCGGGTGATAATACCAATTACCATAATTTCCAAAATGCACGTGAGGTTATTACCGTAGGTGCGGCCAATGCCGACGGCACTATGGCAAGCTTCTCAACGCCGGGCGCCAGTGTACTGGTTAGCTCCTATGGTGTTGGGATGATCACCACTGATCGCCATCAGCCGGGTTGGGGTGAGGCAAAATCGAGTGATTATTATGGCGGTTTTTCTGGTACCTCGGCATCTGCTCCGCTGGTGTCCGGTATTGTCGCGATGATGCTTGAGGCTAACCCAAATCTTGGCTACCGAGATGTACAAAAGATTTTAGCGTATTCAACTACTCACCCTGATGGACAAGACTGGAAAACGAATGGGGCCAGTGATTGGAATCTGGGAGGTCTCCAGTTCAATGATAAAGCTGGGTTCGGTTTGGTTGACGCCTACACTGCGGTTCAATTAGCCAGAACCTGGACCGATACCAATACGTCAATAAATGAAATAAGTGCTTCGGCGCGCAAGTTTGGCATGGTCGAATCCATACCGGACGGTGATGGGTCATCCTACACCATGGCCTTTGAGGTGGATAGTAACCTCTCTGTTGAGAATGTGGAGTTGGGTATCGATTTGCGGCATCAGCGTTTGGGTGATCTTATAATCACTTTGACCTCGCCCAATGGCACCGTTTCTACGCTGATGGATAGAGCAACGGTGAATTCTGAGCGTCCCTTTGGGCTCAGTGGCCAAGACAGTGGTGTACCGACACACCTCTTGTGGGATTTTTCTAGTGTTCAGTTTTGGGGTGAACAAGCCACAGGTACCTGGACTATTTCTGTGGCCGATGTGCGGCCGGAACAAATCGGCACTATTCAGAGTCTGTCGTTGCGTATATACGGTGAAAGACAAGATGGTAATGATACTTATATCTTTACTGATGAGGGTTTCGCAAACCAGACTGGATCTATTCTTGAAGACGAATTTGGCGAAGATACCATTAACGCCTCTCCAGTAAGGTTTGACACATATATCGATCTTTATCAGGGTATTATTGCGGCTAACGCGACGACTCATGGGATAGCGAGTTGGACAATTGTTGAAAATGCCATTTCTGGATCAGGCAACGATAGTTTGGTCGGAAACTCTGCTGATAATTATCTTGATGCGGGTGCCGGAAATGATGTTCTTCAGGGTAGCGAAGGCGACGACACGTTAGTTGGTGGTGCGGGTCGAGATACAGCCTACTACGTCGGATTGATGGCGGAATACAGTGTTTCATGGGATCCAAATACTGAAACCGTTACCGTTGTTGATAATAAAACATCCAATGGAGACGACGGAACCGATATCCTGAGTGGCATCGAGCGTATTGTCTTTAGTGATGGTGAGCTTAACCTCGCTGAAACAACCGGTAATCGGCCGCCTGTGGCTAACGCTTCTGTCTTCGACGGTACAGTGCAGCTACAAAGTGGTATGGGTATTGAGTATCAGTTGCCCGACGATGCCTTTACCGACGCCGATGGCGAAGCTGCCTCTGAAATGGAAATAGCAGTGAGTGATGCAGCGGGAGGAGAATTGCCTGAGTGGCTGAGCTATGATCCTGCGACAGGCACTTTTTCTGGCGTACCGCCGGCCGATTTCCAAGGCATTATTAAGCTAAAAGTAGAAGCAATTGATGAATATGGCGTCTCTACGTCAGATATTTTGACCCTTCAGTTTGGTGATAATCAGGCGCCTACGCTAGAAAACCCCAAAGAAGTGGTTGTCAGCGAGGATCAGGGTTTAGTCTCTCTTGAATTTACTGCCCCCACTGACCCAGAGGGTGGCGAAGTGAGTATAGAGATCACTGAGATACCAAGTCTAGGTGTTCTGATTGATAAGTCTGGTAACCAGGTGTCTGTGGGTGCGGTTTTTTCTGCAGATGAATTTACTGAACTATTTTATCAAACTGGCGAAGATGCCAACGGTGATGCGGGCTATGTCCGTTATAAGGCTAGTGATGAAGATGGTGTTGTGTCTGAATCTTCTGCTCATATCTTTGTGGATGCCGTCAATGATGCACCTCGATTTAGTACAAAATCTAGTAAACTCATAATTGATTATCCTGAGCAAACTACGGTTGCGCTGGATATCTTAGAGCCTGTCGATCCGGAATCTGTTTTGACCACGGTTCGTGTCAGTGAATTACCACAACTGGGTATTATTAGCCTTGATGATCAAGTTGTGTCTATTGATCAAGTACTCACATTTGACCAGCTAAATAGACTGACGTTTACCTTAGATGAAAATGTTAATGGTCCCATTGGTGCAATAACCATTCAGGCTGTTGATGATGAGGGTGCTGCAACTAATTGGAGCTTGCAGTTAGAAGTGCAGGGTGATGCTGAATTTAACTCTGGAACGGTAGGTGATGACGAACTTTACGGCAGTATCGCCGATGATATTCTCTATGGTAAGGGTGGCAATGACACTCTTGTGGGTAACGCCGGTGACGATCGCCTTTTGGGTGGTCTAGGAAATGACTCGGTGATTGGCGGTAGTGGTGACGATAAACTGGATGGTTCTGCTGGTAATGATTACCTTGATGGTGGCTCTGGGGCAGACTTTATGACAGGTGGGCCGGGTAGTGATACTTATATTGTTGATTCGGCTGGTGATGTCGCCCTTGAGGTAATATCTGGTGGCTCAGGCGGTAAAGACGTGATTGTCACGTCAATATCACTCATCGCACCTGAGAATATTGAGAATCTTCAAGCCAGTGCTGGTGACGCGATTAATCTAACCGGTAATGAGTTGGATAATGTACTTCTGGGTAACGACGAGAACAATGTTTTGCAGGGTCGAGACGGAAGAGATACATTATTTGGCGAGGCTGGTGAAGATACCCTTGATGGTGGTTCCGGTGTTGATTTGCTCGCAGGCGGACTGGGTGATGACACGTACAACGTCAGCTCAAAATCTGACCGAGTGGTAGAGCAAGTTGGTCAAGGCGTTGATCATGTAATCGCTGCCTCCAGTTATACCCTATCGTCGAATGTCGAGAACCTAACGCTCGAAGAGGGCGGCAACTTTACCGCGGGCGGCAACTCCCTCGACAATCATTTGATCGGAAATGCAGGTAATAATATTCTCGCCGGTGGTATAGGTGCGGATATTCTTGAAGGTGGTTTAGGGGATGATATTTATGTCTTAAGTGATTCAATGGATACCATTATTGATTTAGGTGGTGAAGATACTATCCGA
The DNA here is from genome assembly GCA_000511875.1 of Gammaproteobacteria bacterium MOLA455. Classification (GTDB taxonomy): domain Bacteria; phylum Pseudomonadota; class Gammaproteobacteria; order Pseudomonadales; family Porticoccaceae; genus HTCC2207. Next base: position 786,931 of record AZIN01000001.1, on the reverse strand, counting down.
TCCAACTTAGATATTGTACTGATCAATGATATCGAAAACGCTGATCTGGTGGGTATCGCCGATACCATGGCAATTGGTAATGGGCTGGCAAATAATTTGATCGGTAATATGGCGGATAATATTCTCGATGGAGCTGGTGGCATTGATACTTTAACTGGCGGTGAAGGAGCAGATACCTTCGTTATTGCTAATAATGGTGAAGGTGTTGATGCTGATTTGATAACCGATTTCACCTCAGGCGAGGATTTAATTGTACTCGATCTGGCCTCCTATGGTGTCTCCGCTGAGGAACTAGGATTGCTGTCCTCTGGCTTGGTAAGTGCAGAGTCTTTTGTTATCGGTGCAGGTGCCAAAGCGTTAGATTCTAATGATCATTTCATCTTTGACAGTGCTCAGGGACTATTACAGTTTGATGTTGACGGTTCAGGAGATGAAGAGACTATGGTCATTGCCCATATCAACTTAGATGAAGATAGCGCGAGAATCACATCCGGCGATGTCTTTGTCGGTATTTAGTGTCAACCTCGTTGGATTAATTTCTTCACTTTGATTTTTATATTGAGAAATAGGTTGGTATAGGGAATTTTTTTATGGCGTTCTTTCAGCTTCCATCACCAGATTTAAGCAACCTGTCGTTAGGTGGTGCAGTGTTAAGGTTGCTGGAGAGCTATGGCTTTACGGCAGATGAACGATACTTAGTTGTAAGAGGCACCTATACAGATGATGGCGACCCTTCATTTGGTCTGCACTATAGTTTTTGGCTCTTCGATGTACAGACCAGGGAATATGTTTCCAATTTTAATGAGCAGATTGCCGGGGTTGACAATGCTCGAGAGATAGAGGTTTCAGATATTCAAACATCTGGAACTTCAGGGAATCTTTTTGCTGTAGCTTTAGTTGAAACTAAGGGTACTGATGAAACTCGTTTGGTATCCATAGACAATGGTCAGGTGGTTTCTAATAATCTCATTCACTCTGTTTCTGGGGAGCAGGTGGATGCAAAAGTTGAACGCTTTTTACTAAGCGATGATGGCCGATTTTTAGCTATCCAAACATCCAGTGAGCAACTCGCCGCAGAAGATGCTCCTGATACTAACGATTCAAGTGATATTTATCTTTTAGACTTACAAAATAATTCCATAACACGAATTAGCTATGTGGGCGGCAGTGAAGTCACCGATCCGACCTACTTGCAGGATATTCATGTTGTAGGCGACAGTGTAAAGATAGCGTTTGTCACCGATTCTGCATTTGTTTCACCCTCCAAAATAGATTTAAATTCCAAAAATATAAATGCTGAAGCGAACTTAAGATCGGATGCCTATGTATGGTCGTCTGTATTTGATTACGATGGCCTTACTGGAAGCTTTACATTTGATTTGCTGTCTTTGGATTCTGACAGTAAAGCCGCGGGTTTTGTTGACCGAGATAACAGTGTCCAAATTACTGATGCCGGAAGTGTCTTTACAAGTAGCGCTGAAAATATTACTGAAGATGATATTAACGAATCCAATGATACCATTTTTATCGATAATCAAGGCCAGATTGAGCGTGTTGTTTTTGAATCAAATAACGAACTAGATAATGGCTCTATTTTTGTGTCTGCGAGCGAAAATGGCAGATTTATATCTTATCTTTCCTCATCGCCGGAGGTCTCTGGAAACACCGGTGCTCAGCAGTTAGTTGTATATGACCGCCAACTCAACACTACTGAGGTTGTTTCTCAAAATGGACAGTTGGCAAATAATTGGGTAATTGACGGAACCATGTCTTCGTCTGGCTATTCTGCTGCGTTTACCTCCTCTGCGGATAATTTAACTGAGGAGCCCCTTGAGGCAACGGCTGGAGGTCTCTTTGTATCGTTATCAGATTCGATACCAATATCAGGGCATGTGTACCATTGGCGAAGCCATGAATTGATAACCGATGTAACTTTAGGGCTTTCAGAGCAGTTTAATGGCGTTTCAAGTGAACTAGTCTCTACCACCACTGATGCCGTGGGTGAGTTCACACTGGCCAACAATGTAGCGGGAGAAAAAATGATCACCGCGGCAAAGGAAATGACTGCCAATGATCAAAATAGAGTTGTTACTTCAGCCGATGCTCTCGCTGCCTTGAAAATTGCTGTTGGTCTGAACGCCAATGGTGATGACTCTTTTCCCGTATCGCCTTACCAAATGATTGCAGCGGACGTCAACAAAGATGGTAGAGTAAACAGTGCCGATGCATTGCAGATATTAAAAATTGCGGTTGGTTTAAGTGATGCTATTCCGCAGGAATGGCTTTTTGTTAGCGAAGCTGAAGACTTTTGGGATGAGACAGCCAATAACGGGGAAGGCGAATTTACTCTCACTAACAAGGACGTATCGTGGGGCTCTGAGGGCCTCCAGTTCTCTGAGCCACTTGGTTTAAATTCAAACTTTTTGGGCGTTCTTCTGGGCGATGTCAATGGCTCTTGGTCGGCCCCAGAGGAAGCAATGGAACTACCAGGCAATTATTTTGCAAGTCTTGAGCAAGCTGGTATTGGGCCAGCCTATCAATGGTTTAGTGTTATTATTGCTTGAAAATGGAACTTTGGTACCTTTCAGACTTGTGATTTTTCAGAAATAGTGGGTACTACTGTGAGTGCATAAACTTGCAGCCAGGGATAGCAGGCGGCAGTGTTTCAATAGATGAATCAGGCAGTTAATAGGGCGCGACGGTGTTATTTGAACTGTTAGATTTCAATTTAGATCGCTTAACTTGGCGATTCTCTTAACAGTTACTGGCCATCGTATATTGATGTACTGCTTTACCGCTGTGTTTTTTATATTCCTTTACACGGAACAAAATTTGGTCTTCTTTTTAATGTATTGATAGGCTAAAAAAGAAAATTACTCCCATAAAGATAAAAATAACGATAACGAGAATGATAACGATGGATTTACATCATGAATAAGTTTCTTTTTTCTTTACTCTTTTCTTTTCTGCTGGCGGGCTGCGGTAATTCCGGAGATATTGTAGTTAAAGATTCGTCCTCTACCAGTAATCAAGGTCAGGTTGAGTCTCTTGATCTCAGTTCAAACAATGAAGTAGGCGATGGTTCTGTTACTCTTACGAGTAAAGAAAACAACAAGTCTGCGTCAAATCTGTCCGTATCACCTAAAGTATATGGGATCACCGATTCTCTGCAATTAGTTTTATATGGCCGCCAGCTCAATACCACTGTAGTGACACCTCAAAATGGACAGATGGTAAATAATAAGGTTGTTCGCGCGGTGTCTCGCTCTGGTCAGTCTGTTGCGGCTATCTCATCGTTTGGTCGTGTTTACCATTGGCGAAGTCATGAGTTAATAGCTGATGTAGGTATAGAGCTATCAGAGATAATAGATGGTGTTTCAAGTGAGCTAGGCTCTACTTTCACCGATGCCGAGGGTGAGTTCTTACTGGGCAGCAATGTGGCGGGAGATAAACTTATCACCGTCGCAAAGGAAATGACTGCTAACGATCAACAAAAAGTTGTTACTTCAGCCGATGCCCTTGCGGCCTTAAAAATTGCAGTTGGTCTCAACCCCAATGGTGCTGACTCTTTTCCCGTGTCGCCTTATCAAATGATTGCAGCGGACGTCAACAAAGATGGCAGAGTAAACAGTGCCGATGCATTGCAGATATTAAAGATTGCGGTTGGTTTAAGTGATGCTATTCCACAGGAATGGCTTTTTGTTAGCGAAGCTGAAGACTTTTGGGATGAGGCAGCCAATAACGGAGAGGGCGCATTTACTCTCACCAACAAGAATGTATCTTGGGACTCTGAGGGCCTTCAGTTCTCTGAGTCACTTGGCTTAAATTCAAATTTTTTGGGCGTTTTGCTGGGTGATGTCAATGGTTCTTGGTCGGCCTCAAACGAAGTAGTAGAACTCACAGACAACTACTTTGCTAGTCTTGAGCAAGCTGGTATTGGTCCCGCCTATCAATGGTTTAGTTTAGGAGATTCTGACAGTGATCCCGATGAGCCAAAAACTAGTCTAATAGGCAAGGTAATAGATGGGTATATCCAAGGGGCGAGAGTTTATCTTGATATTAATTACAATGGTTCTCACGATAGCGGAGAGCCACAAGCTATTTCGGTAGATTTGGGTTTGTTTGAGCTTGCGGTGACTGAAGAACAAAGGTCTTGTCTTGCTTATGCCCCCGTTCGTGTTGATGTGCCTGTTGGCGCGGTTGATGCAGATTTAGGTGCGGTGACGAGTGCGTTTACTATGGTGTTACCCCCTACGTTTGGATTTGTAGAGTCACCTGAACAATTATATATAACACCGCTCACTTCTGTGTTGTGGGATGAAATAGAAAAACTTCTCGAGGAAGGCGTTGGTAGTGATTTAACGTGTCAAACAGTTAAAGAAAATATCTCTTCTTTACCTTCATTTCAGGAATCTTTATCCACGTCCATCGCAAATGTTGTTCGCCACTACAATATTCCCGCAGATAAAATATTCGCTGACTTTATTGCTGAAAGCAATAGTGATTTATCGACAAAGGCAGAGCTGATTGTAAAGGGATTAAAAAAGAGCTTTGCTGAGACTGCTGAGTTACGAGAAAACTATCCCCAAGCTGGTTACGCAGAGGTAAATTACTTTGTTTTTAGCAGCATGGATGGTGATGACCTATACCCCAATGCCTGGTACCGAGAAACCGCATACAAAGATGGTGAGGATACCTTCGTTGAACTCAAAAAGATCAGTGACGATCTGGAAACTGATATTCGTTTAATTTATCAGTCTGAGCGGTCTGGGAGTTTTAGCCGCACTAATTCAGATCTAACATTTGCTCTGAATAAAGAAATTGAATCTCGAGGTGGTGATACCTCAGACTACAGCTGTAATTATCAAGAAAAAATCACCTACTCCGAAGATGAAAAATCCTATGAGCTAGTTAACCTCACAAGCTACAAGGTTAGTTCAAACTCAATTGATGATTGTGCATTTGAAAATTTTGCTGAATCAAGCCAAACACGGTATGTGTTTTGGGGCGAAAATTATTCTGATTTCAACTCTCAGGGATCTCAGTTCACCTTTGACTATTCGGTCGCAAAACAGCAGCTACCTAACTGGACTGATTACCAGGCGAATATTGATAATCTAAACCCGACAGCCCTGGTGGCCTACGTAGATTCACTGCCTAAACTGTTTTGCCAAAAGGGGCTTGCTGAGGCAAATAGCGTATACCGCAGTAAGAAATTCTTGGATGGTGATGTCACCGTAACGATCAATAGAGCGAATGATGGTTCTTACTCGGAGACTCGAAATTTATCGGATGGAACGCAACAGATAACCAATTATCCAGCATCTGAAAACCCTACAATCAATAGTTGTACGATCATCGATTCTGACAATGATGGTGTCGAAGATTATTATGATGCAGCGCCACTAGATCCGCGAATTAGCTTTATTTCAGCTGCCAGAGATATGGATGGCGATGGCGTGCCTGATGCCAATGATCCTGATAAAGATAATGATGGTTTCGATAATGATGGTGACGCCTTCCCATTAGATGCCAGCGAGTGGTTGGACACCGACGGTGACAAAATTGGTAATAATATCGATACTGATGATGATGGTGATGGTGTTGCCGACAGTTCTGACGAGTATCCGGTAGACTCTCGCAACTTTACGGATACTGATGGTGATGGGGTCTACGATATGTACGATGCTGCGCCTAATGACTCAACTAACAGCCGTGCCGCTATATTTGATCTCGACACCGTCACAGACGCTGGGATTTCTGAAAGCCTCCGTGAAAGTGGCCAACAGACCATAGTCTTTAATAAGTTCTCAGTTCAAGACACTTCTTGGCTTGCCCGAGTAGTGTCATGGTTCGCCGCTCCGGTCATTGCGCAAGGGGGAGGTAGCGTCCTTTCTAATCAGACTAATCTAGTCAACTGGGATGCAGACGGCTCAGAGGTCGGCGATGCTATTCTTACGACTGATACTTTTTTCGCTGCGGAAGCTATTCTTAGCCCAAGTGGAAATGAATTGTATTATCTCACAAGCCCCGCGATGCAGGGTGCACTGCGAGATAAGCAGGGATTGGATAATGAGTGGTGTCAGTTGTATAGGGTAGATCTCGACAAACAACGAACATTTACCTGTTTACTAGAGGTCGATGATGCAGAAGTCCAGCCGATAAGTAAGAGCTTGGTTTGGCGTGATGATTACCAGCAGAAAGCCATGTCATTTCGTGCGGATGGCACATCGGTGGTTAACACCTCAGCGGGTCCGCGTATGTTAGCGCTTGATGGAACGCTTACTTCCTTTGATCCATCTCGACTACCTCCAAATGGTTTTGCCCGCCAAGTTGATAACATTGTTTGGCTGGATGACGAACATGTTGCTGTGACCTTTAGCATTTACCCAGAAGGTGGCGGTGGTACGACATCATATTGGTCGGCTTTTAATGTTTTGAGTGGCGACGAAATCGATGAAATTGAGTTTAGTGATTTTAGAATCACAAAGAATGGTGATCGGTTTATTGGTACCGATGGGGCCTTATATTGGGATGGTAGTCAGCTTAATATCGCTCAAGGTGTGAGCAATGCAGTCATCGATAGTCATGGCAATCTTTGGCAAAAAGAATCAGTGTACGGTTTGGAGATGATTGACGCTGTGCGTGATCTAACCGTCAAATTGGGGGAGGAAAACTCAAGCGGTCCGAATATTTACAGTGAGAGTGGCACTGGTACAGGCATTCGCTACCGCGACTTAGCCTTTTCGGATAATTGGATAGCATCAAAATACTCTTTACTTTCCAAAGATACAGTCACCTCAGTGGAGGGTGTTGCTTACTCTTTATTGAGTCAGATGCACATTGATCTACCCGGCGACTTAGGTAGTTTCATCAAGCTTAATGATCCAGATCTTTGGTATTACCTCCGTTCGGGTAATGAGACAGCCGATGTTACTCTCAATTATGAAGTAGTCACAGCTGCTGGTAAAACTGAGCAGCGTACGTTTGTATTGCCCCTCGAGACAATACAAAATATGACCAGTATTGATCAGACCATATATGACCCAAGCCAGTACAATAACGGTTATGAGGTGCTTCAGGAAAATGGAGAGGGAATTTCTATTGAAATCCCCAATCCTGAGGCTGAAAGATCGAGCTTTTGTGTGTTTAACACAGCAACAAAGGATCAACGCTGTGCCGAACTAACCGATTTTTCCTCTATTCGTACTGATTTTGAAAATATTCGTAACAGTCCGGCACGTTTTCCTGGCAGTTATTATGTCTGCCCGGATCAGCAATGTAAGGCACCTCCGGGCGTTCAAAATGTGATTATCGCTGGTAATCGAGTGATTGCGTATTTTAAGGATTCTTCTGATAACCGTTATTATAAAGCCGAAGGAAATTTAGATGCATTCATTTCTGATGGCGATAGCGCCTTAGTTTTTGAGGAGGTTCTTAATGGAGCGGGTGAATCTGAAATTATCGGCAGCGCAAACCAAGTTAGAAAATCTACCAGCAGTACTCTTTCCAGCGTCTCATCCCAATATGCGGATAAACGTATTGTTATAAGTTTTGCAAACCGCTTAAATCTGTATGCGCCCTTACCTAATTTATATGTGGTCAATAGTAATAATGAAAAGCTACCCCTGGCAAGAGATGTGGTTTGGAACTCAGTTAGAGATCAAGCTACGTTGTACTTAGCGTCGTCTGTGCCAACCTATTCAGAGGTCACAGTGTCGACTGATGATTGGTTATTCCTCAGGAATAGTACAGAGCGCTATGCTCTTCCCGACACACTGAAAGTCACTGTATTGCCATCGACCGGGTTTGTATTGGACGATGGAAATGAAGCGGTTGTAACTGATTTCGATCCTGCAGATGGTTATGTTGAGTTGGTTACAGAGCTCAGTATCGCAAATAATTCTGCGACCATTGATATGGTGTCTCAGCCGCTAAATGCTGACAATATAAGCAACTTGTTAGCCGGTGCTTCGTCAGCCAAGGTCCCCGAGGCAAGCATGCCGATTAGAGTGATCCCGAATGGGCAAGGCTCAGCTAACATGACAATAGAGTTGTATGCTGGTAACGACACTGTAAATGATAACGGTGAGCGTTATGCAGAGTTATCCTTCACGCTCAATTGGGCTGCAGATAGTCTTAGCGCACTCTTTACTGTCCCTGCTCAGGATGTAGAGGGCTCTTTTATAACAAGCTCGGGGCAAGTAGTTGACATCACCATAGAAAACTTTGATGAAGATGTCATAGGTATCACTACGGGGGGAGTAAATTATCCGAGGTCTTTGGATGTTCGCTTTATGCAGGTGTTAAACAAGGTAAATAGTGTCCTGCCAACCAATATATTGACCAATGGCGAGTATACGGCAGTAGTGACAACTGACTTAGCCCTTGTCGATCAGGACAGTAACGCTTTGACTCAATTGGTTGTCAAATTTAGGATCGGTGATTAATGCGTATTGGTCTTTTACTCGTTGCTTTAAGTCTTCCTCTTGAGGCGGGAGAGTGGGGAGCTGACGCTGTTTTAAACGTCTCACAGACTGAGCAGGCGCTTTTGTTTAATGGGACAAGTGCTCGCTACAAGTTAGGAGGTTTGGGCATATTGGGAAAGTACCAAGATGAAAGTCTTGGTACTTTTTATCTGGGTGGAGGTGTGGGCTATTCGCCGGATGAGGCTGCCAGTTTTTTTTCCGCTAAAGCCAGTGGGTCGGCCACTAGCATATTTAAACAAGTGGCTTACAGCAATAAGCTGAAGTTGACGGATACGTTGGCCTTAAACCTGTATTTAAATCACCGCGATTATGATATTGAAGGCGATTTACAAGGCGAAATTAACAATCAACGTTTGAGTGTTGACGCAGATTCTCGTTTAAAGATAAATGAGTTGGTGCTTTCCACTCCCATTAGAGTCAATCAAAAAAATACCTTGGAGTTGGGGATTGGTGTAATAGATTGGCAGTTAGATGCCACAGCCAAAGGTCGATTAGAGGCTGGTATTTCAGCCAAAACCTCCGTTGAGGGACGTGGGACTGACCCCTTATTTATCGTTGGTCTGCAAACAGAACTTTTTGGCTCTGAAGTTAAGTTCACCTATAAAAATAGTAAGTTCGCTGCAGATGAAACAACAACAATGCACGAGATAGTGATATCGCTTCCAGTTGCAGGATTTTGATCTTCGTAGCAAAGGGGCTCAGCTGAGTGGTAATGGCAGAGCTCTCTAACTGCTCAACTGCTCAACTGCTCGTATGTAGTAATATTAAACACTGATATTCGTTGTGATGAATTGTCTTAAGAGATCGGGAACGCCTGAAAAATTAATTTTATTCATGTAGTCGCCAATGAATACTATTGGTATAGCACGTGAAATGTTATGAAGAAAAAGAGTGAAAGATCGACTGACAAGAAGGTCAGTTAGCTCGCGGAAATTGGGCAGCCGATAAGGCCGAGTAAGTCATTCAAGAAAACGGGCAATACGATGCAGCGAGCCTATCCAGTATGAGGGTTAAACAAAACCTCATCCACGAATAATAAAAAAGGCCCTAGCAATCGTGCTGGGGCCTTTTTTGTTGTACTAGTGGTCTTTTGGATCAGTTCTTAAAAACCAGCTGTCGGACAGTCCGTGCAAACTTAAACGCATGCTTAAAGATAAACTTAAAGTAGAGCCCAAAAACCATCAAAAACAACGTAAAAGAGACTACTTCACTCTGGGGCCATGCTCGTTCCAACACAATGCCGATCCCGGCAAGGACTGCCGCAGCCAAAATGATCGCCATTAATGCCTGCTGTTGAGTAAAGCCAGCGCGCATCAAAATATGATGCAGATGAGTTCGATCTGCATGGAACGGCGAGCGACCTTTGCTAACTCTGCGCACCATAGTGCTGACCATATCCATCAGCGGGATAGCAACCAACCAGAGTGCGGTTGCCGGTTGAATCACTGCGTGGTTGCTCTGAGTGAAGTGGATCATGGCAATGGCGACGGCGCAGCCGAGAAAGGTACTGCCAGCATCGCCCATAAAGACCTTAGTCTTGGCAAAGGGCCCGATTGTCAGGTTAAACATTAGGAATACGCCAATAGAAGTGGCGATGTAGGCAAGTAGGGCGACTTGGTTGTCCGGTGCTTGGCCGTTGGCTAATAGCAGCAGGCTGAGCAGGGAGACAATTGTCAGTGAACCTGCCAGTCCATCTATACCGTCGACCATATTGTAGGCATTACAGAGCCCGGTAATCGCTATCGCGGTAAAGGGGATTGCCAGTAGTCCTAGGTTTATGGCACCAAACCCAGTTAAATCACCGAGGTCTCGCAGACTGGCGCCGCCGACAGTGGCAAGGGTTACGCCTGCAATAAGCTGCATGGTCAGCCGGTAGTAGGGGTGCACGGGATAGCGGTCGTCGAGGGCGCCAATCAGTGTAATCAGGCCGCAGATTAGGGCAATGCCAATAAAGCTTTCGGGAAGGTCGAGAAACAATACGGCACAAAATAGTACCGAAAGGTAGATGGAGATGCCGCCGACCAAGGGCACTGCGCCAAGGTGCGTTTTACGGCCCTGGGGGCGATCCAGTAGCCCGGTGGCATGAGATATTGGGATAAGTAGCTTGGTGACAGCAAAGCTTAGTAGGGCGACGCCTGCGAGGGATGGTAGATACTGAATCATTAGTGTATTTCCTTTTGTAATTCCATTTAGTCTTAATTCTGTTCTGCTGAGACCTACAGTCTCTCCTTGAACGCTTTATCACCAACTTGACTACAGCCGCCCAAATAGATCTAAATATGGCGGTTTAGTAGCGACTACGCAGAGTACAGGACCTACCCTGAGCGCTACCTTAAATGAAGTGCTATCCCTTCTAGGATTGCACTTCCTATCTTGCTGCGCCCGATTATGCTCTTTTCTGGCTGGGGATTCTAGTTTTTCAGTTCGTCCAGACGTCGGCCTGTCGGCAGATGGTGAAAAATCTAGCGGTTATATCAATGGCTAAAGATAGTCAAAAAAAAAGGCTGCATTTCTGCAGCCTTTCTTATATTTGGCTCCACCTCTTGGATTCGAACCAAGGACCCAATGATTAACAGTCATTTGCTCTACCAACTGAGCTAAGGCGGAATTGTCTGTTTCTTCGACAAGGCCGGCATTTTAGGTGGCATAGAGGGCAGAGTCAACAATTTCTGGGGACTTAATTACGGCTATTTTCAGCTTGTTGAAAAAGTCTTGTTGTAGGTCAATCTGGCTCTGCTCTTTGCTTTATCAATGGATCTGACAAGCCGGTTGTCAGTTGACGAGTTTTTTCTCGGTCACAGCTCATTTGACTTCTTATAGACTGTATAATCTCGAGCTTGCTGACTCTGGGGTAGGTCGTTTATGGAAGGAAATTCGTTTGCATCAGATTAATCGGATAAGTAAGTGTCTGCTGGCCGCAGCGTTTTTTTTGATGTCTGAGTTGGGCGTTGCCAAGGGGCAAGCGCCAGTCTTGGCCGAGGTTGAAAAGCAGTTCGCGCCACTATTTAGTGAGATTTCCCTGCAGCTTTCGACCGATAAACAGCGTTATCTCCGTGATCCCATGGCCTATCAGGACTTTATTGATCTGCGATTGCGGCCGCTCTGGGATATAGCGTCTACCACCAGGGCCCTAGTGGGGCGGCAGAATTTCGCGGCAATGACCCGTACCCAGCGACAGGATTTGATTGTGGCTGTGAGAAACACTTTGGCGCGCTATGCCTTTGAAGGGCTGGAAAAGTATTCTGGCCAACAGTTTCGGATTGTCGATATAGTCATCAATCAGCACGCCAGTATGGGCTGGGTTCAGGTATTGATGGTGTCGTCACTGATACCAGATATTATTTTAGACGTAATGATTAAACAGACTGACCCTGAGAAGGGAATTTGGCAGGCGGTAGATATTCGCTTTAAAGGCATCACCTATGTCTCGGTCAAAAAACACTCATTCCGCGAAACCATCGAAGAGCAGGGTATAGATAGATTGATTGCTGATTTAAACCGCAAAAACCGCGAGTACTTTGCCGATATCTGCAGCAAAACCCAGAGCAGCGGCAGGGCGCCTTGCGCCCTGAGAGCAGAATAAGAGTGGCCGACGTCCTACCTATGCCACCGTTGACTGTGGTGAGTGACTACTCTCCGGCGGGAGATCAGCCGGAGGCGATAAAAAAGCTGGTTCAAGGCCTAGAAAATGGCCTCTCCGCCCAGACTCTGCTGGGTGTAACAGGCTCAGGTAAAACCTTTACTGTGGCCAAAGTCATGGAAGCTGTGCAACGGCCAACTATTGTTATGGCGCACAATAAGACATTGGCGGCACAGCTCTATGGCGAGTTTAAAAGTTTCTTCCCCAACAATGCGGTCGAGTATTTTGTCTCTTACTATGACTACTACCAACCCGAAGCCTATGTGCCTTCATCCGACACCTTTATTGAAAAAGACGCCGCGGTAAACTCCCATATCGAGCAGATGCGTCTGTCCGCCACCAAAGCGCTGATGGAGCGTCGCGATGTAATCGTTGTCGCCACTGTGTCGGCTATTTATGGTCTTGGCGATCCCAAAGCCTACATGAAGATGCTATTGCATCTATCCCGCGGTGAAAAAATTGATCAGAGAGATATTCTCCGGCGGCTCGCTGAACTGCAATACAAACGCAATGACATAGATTTTGATCGCTCGTCTTATCGGGTGCGTGGGGATGTGATCGATGTCTATCCAGCCGACTCAGATTATGAAGCGCTGCGTATTGAGCTGTTTGACGACGAGGTAGAAAACCTCACCCTGTTTGATCCGCTGACCGGCGAAGTGCTGCGTAAAGTGCCGCGCTATACCGTCTATCCCAAGTCTCACTATGTGACGCCACGCCACACAGTGGTTGAAGCCGCGGATAAAATTATCGTTGAGCTGGATGAGCGTCTGACGCAACTGCGCTCTGTGGACAAGCTGGTTGAAGCTCAGCGCCTCGGCGAGAGAGTCCGCTACGACAGTGAAATGATGCGTGAGCTGGGTTATTGCAATGGCATCGAGAACTACTCTCGCTATCTCTCAGGTCGACCGCCTGGCGATCCGCCGCCAACACTGTTTGATTATCTGCCCGACGATGCACTGCTGATCATCGATGAATCCCACGTTACAGTGCCGCAGATTGGTGGTATGTACAAAGGAGATCGGTCGCGCAAAGAAACGTTAGTCGAGTATGGCTTTAGATTGCCTTCAGCCCTAGATAATCGTCCCCTGCGCTTTGATGAGTGGGAGGGCTTGGCGCCACAGATGATCTTTGTCTCGGCGACACCGAGCCGCTACGAAGCCGCTAACGAAGGGCAGGTGGTTGAACAGGTGGTGCGACCCACGGGGCTTTTAGATCCCGAGATCGAAGTGCGTTCGGCACTGAATCAGGTGGATGATGTACTCTCTGAAATTCATCGTTGCGTCGCCGCTAATGAACGCGTCCTAATTACAGTTCTGACCAAGCGCATGGCTGAAGACCTGACTGATTATTTGGCTGAGCACGGCGTCCGCGTGCGCTATCTGCACTCAGATATAGACACAGTAGAGCGTGTCGAAATCATCCGCGATCTGCGCCTTGGAGAATTTGACGTGCTGGTAGGTATTAACCTGCTGCGAGAAGGTTTAGACATGCCAGAGGTTTCTCTGGTGGCGATTTTTGATGCGGATAAAGAAGGTTTTCTGCGTTCTGACACGTCATTAATTCAGACCATTGGTCGCTCTGCACGGCATGTGCGCGGTAAAGCCATACTCTACGCTGACAAGATTACCGGTTCCATGGGCCGCGCCATTGACGAGACTAAGCGTCGTCGCGCCAAGCAGATTGAACACAATACATTGTATGGCCTGACCCCTGTGGGTATCACTAAATCTGTTGCCGATATCATGGAAGGAGCTTATGCCGGACAGGGTAAGACTAAGCGCGGTCAAAAAGTGGCTGAGGGTCTTGGGCGCTATGAGATAGACGAGGCGCCGGTGGCGATTCGCGATATAGCTAAAGAGCTCAAGCGGCTGGATGACAAAATGTATCAGCACGCACGTAATTTGGAATTCGAAGAAGCGGCTCAGGTACGCGATGAGATTGGCAAATTGCGTGAGCGTAGTTTGGCGTCTTAAGAGGATTACAGTCAGTCGATAGTTGTTTTTTTGGCTGGCACTCTATGCGGTAGGCCGCGGTGCAATGCGGTAGCCCACAAAAAAGACCCCGCAAGTCAGAGATTTACGAGGCTTAATAGTGGCGGACCGGACGGGGTTAATTCAAAAAGCCTAGGGGCTTTTTTCTTCCCTGCGGAGTGCTCAGGCAAGCTGTGCGTCCAAACTCTGCCGCGGGCATAGTTTGTCGACCAGGGTTATCGTCCTAATCGTCCATTCCTCACAGGCAATAAAAAAGGCCACCTCTTGCGAGGCAGCCTTATTTATTTTAGTGGCGGACCGGACGGGACTCGAACCCGCGACCTCCGGCGTGACAGGCCGGCATTCTAACCAGCTGAACTACCGGTCCGCATAAACTTTTAAAACTTGGTGGGTGGTACAGGGATTGAACCTGTGACCCTCGCCTTGTAAGGGCGATGCTCTACCAGCTGAGCTAACCACCCACTGAATGAGGGGCGCATTCTACCGAATTGGGATGGGCTGTCAAACCTTTTCTACTGCTATATACATATCTCTTCGGCGGCCCTAATATACGCCCCAATAGAGGCCATTCGAAAGCACAAAAATGCAAATTTACAAAGAGTTTAGTATCGAGGCAGCGCATCGCTTGCCGAATGTTCCAGAAGGGCACAAGTGCTCCCGTCTACATGGTCATTCGTTTCTTGTGACTGTGGCGGTTGAAGGTCCAGTAGGGGAACAATCTGGTTGGATTATGGATTTTGGTGATATTAAAGCGGCTTTTGCACCGATCTACGATCAGCTCGACCACCATTACCTCAATGATATTGAAGGGCTGGAAAATCCCACTAGCGAAAACCTCGCGATCTGGATTTGGCAGCATCTCAAGCCTACGCTGCCACTGCTTAGCTGCATCACTATCAAAGAGACTTGTACCAGCGGTTGTATCTACCGCGGCTAGTGCCCCTCGCCGCTGAACCTAGCTGATCGAGTCAAGTCCCAAGCCAGCGCCAACAGCATCAAGCTGATGGGTATGGTGCACAGTAATAACATCTGCTGCCAGCTAATCAAATTCAGTGCCCAGCCTGCCGATAGTGAAGCCAGTGCCTGTAGTGAAAACACCGTTGAGTCATTAAAGGCCTGAGCCTTAAAACGATCGGATTCTCTATAGCTGGTGGGCAACAGTGCGGTGCCGGCGACAAAGAGAAAATTCCATCCCACACCCAGCAGCACCAACTGCAGCCAGAAGCCATTGACGCTGATATCGTAATAGCCGATGCCAATGGTGGCTCCGTAGCAAGCCAGTCCGGCTGCCATCAAGCCTCTAATGCCCAGCCATCTAAACAGCAGTGGCGCTATTAAAGAGGGCAGAAACATCGCTGCAATATGGCTTTGGATTACCCATTTGGTATCTACCAGCGAATGACCGTAGGTATGGTGCATGCTGATCGGAGTGCCGGTCATCACAAAGGACATCACCACAAAAGCCACTGCACCACTGGCTACGGCGAGAACAAATCCATGGCCGCACAGAATAGTTCGCAACGAGCCTGCAGCTATGGGTTTGCTGATGGTTTCAAGAGGGGCTGGTTTGTAAGTGCCCAGCAGCAATGCGCCACAGGTAATGGATAGGGCGCCAAGCCAGAACGAGCCCTGATAGTCGACGGCGGTCATATGAGCGCCGAGAACGGCGAGTTCCGGGCCGACAAAAGCGGCCAGAATACCGCCCAGCATCACTATTGACGCGGCGCTGGCGCCAGACTCAGGTGCTACAGACTCCATTGCGGCAAAGCGCACCTGCTGCAGAGCGGAATTGGTAGTGCCGAGCAACACGGCAGCTAGGCAGAAGAGGCTAAAGCTACGTTGCTCCAAGGCTACAATGGCAATCCCGCAGGCGATTATACCGAGCCCCATAAAAGCCCAAAGTCCCTGTTTGCGGCCTAGGCGCTGCATTACTTTGGTGGCTGGCACAATCCCCGCTGCGGTGCCGCAGATGGTCAGCGCCAATGGCAGTGTCGCCCATTCTGCCGCCGGGGCCAGATCGCTGCCCACCAAACTGCCCACCAAAATCATCAGCGCCATAATCGATGCTGCCAAAGCATTGCTTAGGGTTAAAATCCAGACATTAGTGAAGCCGTTCGCTGTGGTGTTTTGCATGCTGTTCTTGTTCCTGAAGAAGCAATTATTAAAGAGCCGGCTACTGACTGAGGCTTTCCCATTAATTGGCGTAGATCTTAAACGAGGTGTTAAGTAAGTTCGCTGAGCTTAGCATGGCGGTAGCTATGCCGTGAACATTGTGCCGCTGTTTTCTTGCGCTCTTTATCCAGCTAGCTACAAAGCGCTCTATTTAATTCTTTATTGAGTTATACCTAGTTGATACTAGTGATAGTTTGATTTTTTCGTTGTTGATAAAAAAATTTTCACCTATAGAAAAAGGCGCGATCTCATGACAAATAGTACACAACCAAGGGTTGCAGAAATTGTTTGTGATTATATTCTCGACAATCAGACTGTGGTGGATGCAGTGGATGCTTCCATAGCCTTAGATAAATTAAACATTGGCTCGCTGAAAAAAAAATCATTGATCATGGATCTTGGGGAGCATTTCGATGTTGATATTTCCGATCTGCAGATTGAATCCTTTGTCACAATTGCCGACATTATTGATCACATTAAACGAATGCTTGCCGCGCAGCTGTCGATAGAAGAATTGGCGGAGATTCAGCGTGCGGATCTTGCCGAATTCGAATCGAAAGCTTTAGATAGTTAGCCGCGTCCTTGCTTCGATGCAGGTCTTAAGTGTTTGAGCTTAACCGCCCAAGCTTGTATGCCTAGACCACCTTAACTGCTGTATACTGCGCCCTCTATTTTCACCCGCTGTGTATATCCAAGTTTGATATTGGTTCAGTTGGGTTTTCAATAATTTAAGGCACGGTTAATAAAATGGCACAGGTTGGCAGGTTTAATAAATTAGAAGTGGTTAAAGAAGTCGATTTCGGTGTCTACTTGGATGGCGGTGAGTTGGGCACGATTTTATTGCCTCAGCGCTATACGCCAGAGGACTGTGAACTAGGCGACTGGATTGATGTTTTTCTCTACTTTGATTCTGAAGATCTGTTAATTGCCACTACAGAAAGCCCCAGGGTGGAAGTGGGGCGCTGCGAAATGCTCAAAGTCATAGACGTTAATAACGCCGGCGCCTTTATGGATTGGGGGCTGCCAAAAGATCTGCTGGTGCCTTACAGCGAGCAGCTCAAGCCTATGGAAGTAGGTTATTCCTATGTGGTCTACGTATTTCATGATCAGGATAGCGACCGTATTGCCGCATCTACACGTCTGCAGGACTATCTGGCTGAAGAGTCAGTATGGGTTAAGCCTCGTCAGGCGGTTAACCTGTTAATCGCTGGGCGCACCGATCTGGGTTACAAAGCGGTGATCAACGACCAGTATTTGGGGCTTATTTTCCGCGATGACGCATTTAGACCACTTAAGGTCGGTGAGCGATTGCCTGGCTTTATTAAGAATATTCGCCCTGATG
This sequence comes from Gammaproteobacteria bacterium MOLA455, assembly GCA_000511875.1. Lineage (GTDB taxonomy): Bacteria > Pseudomonadota > Gammaproteobacteria > Pseudomonadales > Porticoccaceae > HTCC2207. The sequence continues at coordinate 769,294 of AZIN01000001.1, read as the reverse complement.
GCAAGATTGATCTGGTGATTTCTCAGGGAACTCTGCAGGGTGATCACGACTTAGGTGAGCAAATTATTGAAAGTTTGCGCGCATCAGGTGGTGTATCAACTTTGACCGATAAAAGCCAGCCAGAGGAGATATACCGCACCTTTAGGGTCTCCAAGAAAAAATATAAGCAGGCCCTGGGTTCACTTTACAGAAGCAAAAGAATTTTATTGAGTGCAGAAAAAATTCAGCTTGTTAAATGAATTTATATTCTTTATTCCACGCCTCAAAAATCATGTTTTGAGGGTTAAGTTTGCAATCACAAACTGTTTAAGCGCCGAAGAAAAGGCTGGCGCCCCTGATTTTGTAAATTAGCTGTGCTATCATCACGCCGTGTTTGTGTAACACAGCTTATTCCAAAGGTCTCATATGGCCTGTCTAAAAAAATCTAAGCCTCAGAGCTTAGTAATCAAAATTAGCCTAAATGGATTTAGTTATTTAATTAATGCCTCTCTCGTTATTGAGGGAAGCATCAGGGAGTTATTTGAAAAAAATACGTAAACGCCAAATTTTATAGGTGTTGCGTAGAATAAAATTCATTTTACGGGGAGTTTCAGTATGTATAGAAATAACAGACTAAGTTTGGCGGTTTCGATTGCCATGGGTGCTTCATTTGCTGGTATGGCAAATGCAGCGATTGAGGAGGTTATCGTAACAGCAACTAAAACCTCTGCTAGCACTCAGGATATTGCAGTAGCAGTGTCTGCAATTACTTCAGAAAAACTGGACCAAATGGGCGTTGCAAATTTCGAAGACTATTTAATTCAACTTCCCGGTGTTACCGCCGGCGGCAGTGGTCCTGGACAGAATACAATTTATATCCGTGGTGTAGCATCGACTACCCCTAACTTGACAACCGCTGGTGTAGCCGGTTTGGCTCCCAACGTAGCACTCTACTTAGATGAGCAGCCGCTCTCGCAGCCGGGTCGTAATCTGGATGTTTACGCAGCCGATATGAACCGTATCGAAGTACTTTCTGGACCTCAGGGCACCTTGTTTGGCGCCAGCTCGCAGGCCGGTACAGTACGTTTGATCACTAACAAGCCAGATCCCACTGATACCTACGGTCGCGTTAAAGTTGGTATCTCGAAGACAGCTAAAGGTGAGGCTAGCAATAGCATCGAAGCCATGTTCAATATGCCGGTTAACGACAAGCTAACAGTTCGTGGTGTGGTTTATCGCGATGATCAAGGTGGTTATATTGATAACGTACATGGAACCGTTACTGCTCTTGAGAGTGCGCGTTTCCGTGAAGCAGGTACTATGCGCTCGAATGGCGTTGCAGTATCTGATCTGCGTGCCGGATTCCAGACTCAGACGTATATCGATTCTATTCAGGGCCTGTCTTATCAGGAAAATAGGGTTCCTTTAGATCCAACTGACCCTGCAAGCTATGCCCTGGTTGATTTTCAAGAAGCTGACAACAGCGCTTTGGTTGAAGACGACTTTAACGACGCAATGTATGAAGGTTTTAGAATCGGCGCGTTGGTTGATCTCAACGAAGACTGGTCTCTGCTGCTAGGTTATGGTCATCAAGACTTGGAGACCGATGGTGTATTCCAGGCCGATCCCAACTTAGGTAAAGATAGTCCGTCTGTGCAGCGTTTTAGCCCAGACACCTTGGAAGATTCCTTTGATAACATTAACTGGAAGCTCGAAGGCCGTATTGGCGAGCTAGACATTGTTTACGCTGGCGCCTATACCAAACGTGAAACAGACCAGGTAGTGGATTACACCGATTACTTGTTTGTCGGTCAGTATCTTCCTTACTATATCTGTGACACAACAGTGACCTATCCTGAGTACAACTACTACAACCCCGGTTATGCCTCAAACATTCCTGCTGGCACTTGCTACGCACCGGATACCTATGTTGAAAGCTACAGTGAAACTACCGTTAGCACTCATGAACTGCGTTTCACCACAGATCAAGATAAGTCTATCCGCGCAACTGGTGGTGCTTTCTATAGTGACCTGGAACTTCAAGAGCGCGTCAACTTCCGCTATCCGGGTATGACTCAAGCTAACTTCTGGAATCTATATGACGGCGCAGATTCACCACTGAATTTTCCTTTTGATGACGGCTTTTTGTCTCAGACTGGCGCTTTCGAGCGCGACACAATTTTCAGAAACGATATTAAGCGTACCGATGAGCAGGTTGGCGTTTTTGGTGAAGTAACCTTTGATCTAAACGATGAGTTCTCCTTTACTGCGGGCGCTCGTTGGTATGACGTTCGTGTTGATATGGAAGGTGGTGCCAACTCATCATTTGGTAACTTCTTTCAGGGCGAAGATGTCAACGCATTCGGTACTAACATCACCGATCTTTACGATGGTGATGGCAAGCTGACCTTTATTGGTGACAGTAAACTGGCTACCCGAATCACATTTGAAGACGGTGTAACCTTCGATGAAGTTAAAGCTGCTCTAACTGCTGCTGACGGCTTTAGTGTTGGTCGTGGCTCTGTAGCCAATGCGCCCAATGCGATCAGTGATGTAGAAATCACCGGTATCCTCAACGCACTGAAAGCGCCAGATGAAGCCAAGACTAGCGGTACTATTGTCAAAGCGACATTGAACTGGACGCCTAATGAAAACGTGCTGTTCTACGGCACTTATTCCGAAGGCTTCCGTCCTGGTCTGCTGAACCGTCCTGGTGGCGCTTCTAATGCTGCTGGTTACACTGTGCCATTTGAGCTGATGACCGACGAAGTAACCAACTATGAATTTGGTTGGAAAACTGACCTGATGGACGGCCAGTTACGCTTGAATGGTAGTGTGTTCTTTGTGGAAATCGAAAATCTGCAAACAACAATCTTCGATCCGTCGATTGCTAACCTGTTCTTCTCAGATAACGCAGCAAACGCCGAAGTGACTGGTTTAGAAACTGACTTTATCCTGGCACTGGATTCGCTTCAGGGTTTGACTATTAGTGGTGGCATGTCGATCTTAGACACTGAGATCACTAAGGTTCTAACCCCAACAGACGACGTTGTGAAGGGTGATTCACTGGCATTTGCTCCTGAATTCCAAGCCAATGTACAGGCGCGTTATGAATGGGCTCTGTCATCTGGCTTTATTGCTCACGTGATGCCTCATATTGCACACTCGGATAAGTCTTATAGTGATATCATTCGCATGAACCGCGATGAGATCAAGGGCTGGACCATGGTGGGTATCACTGCTGGCATAACGGGCGAAACCTGGGGTGCCGAGTTGTTTGTCGACAACCTGACGGATCAGCGCGCTGAACTGTCGCGAAACTTCGTTAATGACAGAGAGCGTGTTTCTTACGCAAGACCCCGTACAATGGGATTGCGTCTGACTTACAATTTCTAAATTAAAGTAGTCAAATGTTAAATCTATATGCCCCGCTTAGGGGCATATTTTTGCCTGAAGGAAACGTATTTTGAACCAGCAAGACAAGATTCAAATTGAACAATTGATGCGTGATAAGCGGTTTGACGATGCGCTTGTAGCCTTAGCATCTATCTTTGAAACCCAGGCGAGTAGTGTTGATGCTTTTTATTACAGCGCGGTTTGCCTGAGGTACCTCAACCGATTGGATGAGGCTCTGGAGCAATTACAGGCATTGAGAAAAATTGCGCCCAGTTACGGTCGAGGGCTTCAAGAAGAGGGACATATTCATCGTGCCAAGGGTGATTTAAGGAAAGCACTGCACCTGTATACCCGAGCCACCCATGCTAATCCCTCACTACAGGGAAGTTGGCGTGGGCAGATTGAGATATTACTCAAACAGAATCGAGAACCTGAGGCGTTAAGGATAAAGCCTCATCTAGAGCGGGTTTTAAAAATGCCTCCTGCGTTAATTGCGGCTATGGACCATATAGCCCAAGGCAAACTGTCTAATGCTGAGGATCTTTGTCGAGACTTTTTAAAGCAGCGTCCTCACCATGTCGAGGCTATGCGACTTCTGGCGGAAGTGGGCATGAAGTTAAATATACTCCACGACGCCGAGTTTTTGCTCGAAAGTGCGCTTAAGTTGGAGCCTGAAAATGACCTCTTGCGGGTCGACTATATTGAGGCTCTGCGCAAGCGTCAAAAGATTGAGGCCGCGCATGCCGAGGTCATGACACTCTATAGCGATAATCCTGGCAATGTCCATTTTGAATCACTCTATGCAGTCTTATGTATGCAGATGGGCGACTATGACAAAGCGCTGGAGTTGTTCGACAGCGTGCTTACCAAGATTCCTGGAGACCCGGTAACCCTGACATCAAAAGGGCACGCCCTAAAGACTCGCGGCAATACGTCCGAGGCTATTGCGTCCTACAAAAAGGCCACTCAAAGTAGTCTCGCCTATGGTGAAGCCTGGCATTCTCTGGCGAACCTAAAAACAGTCAAATTCAATGACGAAGATATTGGCAAAATGCTCGCTCAGTTAGAGGGCGATGATTTAAAGTTTATGGATCGCGTCTATATTAATTTTTCACTGGGCAAAGCCTTTGAAGATGCGGGAAAATTTGACCAGGCTTTTAGCCATTACGCCGCGGGCAACAAAGCTAAAAAAGCTCAGAGCCGCTATTCTGCCCAGCAGATGACCGACGAGTTTAATCAGCAAAAACAGGTCTTTAGCCCTGAGTTTATCAGTGCCGCCAAAGACTCTGGGCACAGTGCAGCTGATCCAATCTTTGTGGTTGGGTTGCCGAGAGCTGGCTCTACGCTGTTGGAGCAAATACTCTCTTCCCACAGTCAGGTTGACGGCACGCTTGAATTGCCCAATGTGCTCTCGCTGGTCAATGAACTGCGCAGAGGGGGCAATATGACCGGGGATAATTTATACCCGAGTATTTTGCAAACCCTTGATAACAGTAAATACCGTGAGTTTGGCGAAACCTATATTGCAGATACCCAGGTTCATCGCCAGGGTGCGCCATTTTTTATCGACAAAATGCCGAATAATTTCAGGCATATTGGCTTGATTAAGCTGATGCTGCCGAATGCCAAAATCATTGATGCCCGCCGTCATCCCTTAGGCTGCTGTTTCAGTGGCTATAAGCAGCTGTTCGCTGAAGGCCAGGCCTTTAGTTACGACCTCGCGGATGCTGGAACCTACTTCCGTGACTATGAGTCATTGATGGATTTCTGGCAGAAGGCCTTTCCCGAGCAGATATTACATGTGCAGTACGAAGATGTGGTGAATGACTTCGAGACACAGGTGCGTCGAATTTTGGACTACTGTGGATTGCCCTTTGAAGAAGCCTGCTTAAGTTTTTATAAAACCGAACGCGCAGTGCGAACACCTTCTTCCGAGCAGGTGCGTCAACCTATCTACCGCGGTGGCATAGACCAGTGGAAGAACTTTGAAGCCCACTTAGATCCGCTAAAAGAGGCCTTGGGTCCAGTGTTGGATCGATACCCCAGTTAGCAAAAAGGGGGCGCAGCCTAAGTAGAAACATTAAAACAGAGTAGTGGGAGTGCAATGTGACTGAAATAATAATGACTGAAAGAGACATTCAGCAGCTAGTAGAACAATGCCTGACGGCCAATGGCTGTAACGCAGACAATGCTGCAGCACTGGGACGCACCATCGCCGCAGCCGAAAGAGATGGCAGCGCCTCCCACGGTTTGTTCCGCATGCCCGGCTACATAGCTTCCCTGCGCAGCGGCAAGGTCAATGGCAGTGCAGAGCCAAGCGTCACCCGAATCTCCCCTGCAGTGGTCAAGGTGGACGGTGATCACGGCTATGCGCCACTGGCCCTGGAAAAAGGTCGTGAAGCTCTCATTGAAGCTGCTCGAGAGAATGGCATTGCCGCCATGGCGCTGGTCAATGTGCATCACTTTGCCTCTCTGTGGGTTGAGGTGGAGCCGATTGCCGAAGCTGGATTAGTGGCAATGGCCTTTACCACCTATAAGCCCGCCGTGGTGCCCGCTGGCGCCAAGACGCCGCTTTTTGGCACCAACCCCATGTGCTTTGGCTGGCCCCGCGGAGACAAGCCGCCACTGGTGTTTGATCAGGCCTCTGCGTCCATGGCTCGTGGCGAAGTGATGATCGCCGCCCGCGATGGACATCCGGTGCCCATGGGCACTGGTGTAGATGCTGCGGGCAATCAGACCACAGATGCGCAAAAGATCATTGACGGCGGCGCACTGCTGCCCTTTGGTGGTCATAAGGGTTCCACCATTGCCATGATGATTGAGCTGTTGGTGGCGGGTCTGACCGGCATGGATTTCAGTTACGAAGCCCAGAAAAATGACAATAACGATGGTGGTCCACCGAATGGCGGAGAGTTTATGCTCGCCATAGACCCCAATCGTTTTGGCGATGCTGAGGGTTGGTTAAACCACTCAGAGGCGTTTTTAGAGTGCTTGGCGGGGATGGAGGGTGCTCATATACCGGGCAATCGTCGCTATGCCAACCGAGCGAAAAGTGCCGTCGACGGCATTGCAGTGAGCGCTAAAATCCATGCTAGCTGTATTGAATTTATGAATACTGCTAGCTAGTGAGCACCATGTCATTAAAGGGCTTCTTTTAAAGACCGTCCTCAAAAGGCTCCGCTTTAAAGGACAGTCAGTCCGTACTTTTTCACCTGCTGAGGCGTCTCGCGAATAATGGTTTCGATCATTGCCTCAGCGGCTGGGGAAAGCGCCCAGTGCTGGCGTGTAATCAGATAGATTTCACTGGTCTCTGTGGGTGTCAGTGGCCGCGATACCAAATCATCAGCGGTCTTGGGTATTGCCAGAGAGGGCAGCACGGATACGCCCAGGTTAGATCTCAGCATGGCGACCAGAGTGGTGATATTGGGGAAATCAAACTTTGACTCCCCGAGGTCTTGGCGCGCGCGCAGCGCCTTGGTGACGCCGGTATCGAGAAAAGTTACCTTATCTAGCTGGTCCCAGCCAATCACGCCGGTATCTTGCGCCAGAGGATGATCCCGATGACAGATCAACTCCAGCTGATCCGCAAATAGCGGCGTGAACTCGAGCAGCTTATTGGTATTCCACTGACTGCCTATACCAAAGTCCACCTCATTGCGCTCCACACGACCCTGCACACCACGAGAGCTATCATCGTCAAGGTGGAGTTTAATACTGGGAAATTCCGTGGCGAAGGTTTTGATAATATCCGGCAGTAGGTTGGTGGCTACCGAGGGTACCGCCGCCATGCTCACATGACCGCTGCGGCCTTCGGCGGTGGCCCTCAAATCATAGATTGCGCTGTCAAATTCCCGCACTAGACGCTCGGCGATGGGTAAGAAATTTTCACCCTCTGCCGTGGTGCTGACATTGCGCGTGGTGCGTTGCAAAAGCTTTAAGCCGACAAACTCTTCGAGCTGTTTTACTGCTAAGGTGATAGCCGGTTGGGTGCGCGAGAGTTTTTCTGCGGCACGGTTAAAGCTGCCTTCATTGGTTACCGCAATAAAGCTGCGCAGGTGTCTGAGACTAACGTTTAAGTGATTGATGTGAGTACCTTCAGCGTTGTTTTGACCATCAGCGAAGCTGAAGATCTTCTGCCGGTGATGCCTGGCAGTACCAAGTGACAGGCACTAACAATAAATTAGTTTAGATTATATATCTATAGTATTTTTTAATTAGATTTATAACTAAATAAGCATAAGATTAGCCAGCCGCAGGGCGCTAATCGTTATAAAAACAAGGGGAGTCAGCATGAGTCACGAAGTGTTTCAGAACTATATTAATGGCCAGTGGGTTGGTAGCTCAGCAGTAATCGAAAACATTAACCCGTCTGACACCAGTGATGTAGTGGGACATTATGCCAAAGCCACGCCAGAAGACTGTCTTGCAGCCATAGCCGCAGCCAATGCCGCCTTTGCTGACTGGTCCCAGAGTGGTTTAGAGCAGCGTAAGCAGGTACTGGATTTTATCGGCGCAGAGCTGATCGCCCGCAGCGCCGAAATCGGTGAAATTCTTGCCCGTGAAGAGGGCAAAACCCGCGCTGAAGGCGTTGGCGAAGTTTATCGCTCTGGTCAATTCTTTCAATACTACGGTGCCGAAGCACTGCGCCTGATGGGCGAAAACACCCAGTCAGTGCGCCCAGGTGTGGATGTGGAAGTGCATCGTGAAGCCCTTGGTGTTGTAGGTATTGTTACCCCATGGAATTTCCCCATGGCCGTGGCGGCTTGGAAAGTGGCCCCGGCCCTGGCCTATGGCAACGCTGTAGTGCTCAAGCCCGCCGAGCTAGTGCCAGCCAGTGCCTGGATATTGGCCGACATTATTAGCCGCAGTGGTCTGCCCGCTGGCGCCTTTAACCTGGTCATGGGGTCTGGCCGCGATGTGGGTGAAACCCTCTGCACTTCCCCAGATATTCAAGCAGTAACCTTTACCGGTTCTGTGGGTATTGGCCGCCATATCGCGCGCAATGCCATCGATAATATGGCCCGTGTGCAGTTGGAGATGGGCAGTAAGAATGCTCTGGTGGTATTGGATGACGCGGATATGGATGTGGCAGTTAACTGCGCCCTCGCCGGTGGTTATTTTGGTACCGGACAGAAGTGCACCGCCTCTTCACGCATTATTGTCCAGGCTGGTATTCACGACGCCTTCGTTGAAAAGCTTAGCGCCGCTGTCAGCAATCTGGTGGTCGGTCATGCTCTGGGTGAAGGCTCACAGATTGGCCCGGTAGTTGATGCCCGGCAGCTGCAGCAGAATCTCGATTTTATGCAGATCGCCAAAGACGAAGGCGCAGAGTTAGTAGTAGGTGGTGAGCGTTTAAACCTTGATACAGAGGGTTTCTTCATGTCTCCCGCGCTGTTTGTCAATACCAACAACCAGATGCGCATTAACCGTGAAGAAGTCTTTGGCCCCATCGCCTGTGTGATCAAGGTGGATAGCTATGAGCAGGCTCTTGAGGTATCTAATGATTCAGACTTTGGCCTGACCTCAGGCATTATCACCAACTCGCTAAAATACGCCGGCCACTTTAAGCGCCACTCGCAGTCTGGCTGTGTGATGGTCAACCTGCCCACTGCAGGCACTGATTATCACGTGCCCTTTGGCGGTCGCAAGAATTCAAGCTATGGTCCGCGAGAGCAGGGTAGTTCAGCTCGTGAGTTCTACACCATTGTGAAAACCAATTACAGCAAGCCCTACTAAGCGGGAGTCACTGATGCACAACGATATGCTCATGATTGACGGCTTACAGTACGTCAATTGGAACCGCGGACTGTTCGAACAGGCTCAGCGAGCTGGCTTGCATGCAATTCATGTGACTATCGCCTACTGGGAGAACAGTCGCGAGACTCTGGAAAATATTGGTCACTGGAATCGTCATTTCCTCGATCATGGGGACCTGATTATGCCTGTGCACCAGGCGTCAGATATCCTCGAAGCCAAGCGTCTCGGCAAAGTGGCTATTATCTTTGGTTTTCAAAATTGCTCTCCCATAGAAGACGACGTGAAAATGGTGCAGATTCTGCATCAGCTGGGGGTGCGTATTATGCAGCTCAGCTATAACAACCAGAGCCTGCTAGCCACCGGTTGTTACGAAGAGCAAGACGGCGGTATTACACGCTTTGGTAAGCAGGTGATCAGTGAAATGAACCGTGTGGGCATGATTATCGACATGTCTCACAGTGCCGAAAAATCTACTCTTGAAGCCATAGAGATCTCTGAGCGACCGATTGCCATCACGCATGCCAACCCCACTTTTTTTCATGCTGCCTTGAGAAATAAGTCCGATAAAGTACTTCGTGCCATTGGCGAATCCGAGGGGATGCTGGGCTTTAGTATGTATCCATTTCATTTAAAAAATGGCTCAGATTGCACCTTGCCAGAGTTTTGCCAGATGATTATGCAGACGGCGGAAATGATCGGAATCGACCGTCTGGGTATTGGTTCAGATCTCTGTGAAAACTGGGATTACTCAGTATTAGAATGGATGCGCAGTGGTCGTTGGACCATGGGTATAGACCATGGCGAAGGCACAGCTGCCAGTCCCTCATGGCCTCGTCAGCCAGGCTGGTTCGCCGGATCAAAGGATATGCGCACTGTGGCTCAGGGCCTTGAAGATGTCGGCTTTAGCGACACTGATATAGGCAAAATAATGGGCCAGAACTGGCAGTCATTTTTTGACAAATCATTTGTCGGTATGGCGCAAACATGAGCCATCAGGAGATTAAAAATTCAGCACCAGCCATAGATTGGCCAGTGTTTATTCTGAGCGGCGGCTTCTTAATGCTGTTTGTGGCCACGGCACTATTTGATATAGAGCTACTATCTGCCATGGTTAACAGTGCCTTCGGCGCTGCGACCAAATTGTTTGGCGCTTACTGGCAAGTGTTAATGCTGCTGACTTTTTTAATTGCTCTGTATCTGGCGATCTCCGATTCGGGTAAGGCGCGACTCGGCAATCTCGATGCTCCGGATATCAGCACCTATAAATGGGTGGCGATTATTATGTGCACGCTACTAGCTGGTGGCGGCGTATTTTGGGCCGCAGCAGAGCCCATGGCACATTTTATCTCCTCACCGCCGCTGTTTGGCATTGAGTCTGCTAGTCCAGAAGCGGTCTATCCGGCACTGGCTCAGAGTTATATGCACTGGGGCTTTTTGTCCTGGTCGATTCTCGGTAGCCTCACGGCAATTATTTTTATGTATCTGCACTACGAAAAAGGTCTGCCGCTAAAGCCGCGTATTCTGCTGTACCCCGTTTTTGGTGAGCGAGTATTGCATGGCTGGTTTGGCGCCTTTATAGATGCGGCCTCTGTGGTGGCGGTTGTTTCAGGCACAGTGGGGCCCATCGGATTCTTGGGCCTACAGGTCAGCTTTGGCCTCTCGGAGTTGTTTGGTATCGCCAATGACTACAGCACTCAGCTATTGATTATTCTTGGCCTGATCATGATTTACACTGTCTCTGCAGTCTCTGGTGTCACCCGGGGTATTCAAATTCTAAGCTCATTTAATATTGGTTTATCGATCGTACTGATCAGCTTTATTTTACTCTTTGGACCAACCGCGTTTATTTTTGACAGCTTTATTCGGTCTCTAGGTCTGTTGATCACTGAGTTCATTCCCATGGCCAGCTTCCGCGCTGATACAGGTTGGGTGAATGGCTGGACGGTGTTTTTCTGGGGCTGGTTTATTGGTTATGGTCCACTGATGGCAATGTTTATAGCGCGCATCTCCAGGGGGCGCACGATTCGCCAATTAATTATTACCCTGTCATTGATTGCCCCACTGGTAACCTATTTTTGGTTCACCATAGTGGGCGGTACAGGCATTGCCTTTGAGCTGGCCAATCCAGGTGTCATCTCTGGTCCTTACGCTGCCTCTGGTATGCCAGCGGCGCTATTGGCCATCACCCAGCAATTGCCCTGGGGCTTTTTGATTTCGGTGTTGTTTCTGGTGCTCACAACGATCTTTGTTGCTACCACTGGCGACTCCATGACCTATACGGTTTCCATGGTGATGACGGGCACCGATGATCCTCCCACAGCGCTGCGTGTGTTCTGGGGGATTATGATGGGTGTGCTAGCGGCAATACTGATCTCCGTGGGATCCGGCGGTGTGTCGGCACTACAGTCATTTATTGTCGTAACTGCAGTGCCAGTGTCGTTTATATTAATGCCGTCACTATGGAATGCGCCTAGAATCGCCAAGTTAATGGCCGTTGAGCAGGGCCATATAAAATAGCCCTAATAAATAGCTCGAATAAATAGCCTGATGAGATCACTATACTAATAGTAAATTGCCAGGCACCCTGATACATACATAGGTAGAGCAAGCCGTGCATAAAGATCCGCACTCAACAAATGCGTCACTCGATTCATCTCTCGACTCATCAGTCGAGACTACCGTCAGACTATTGCCATTGCGACCGGCCAGCCAGGTTATGCAGCTTGAGCGCCTGGGCAGCTTTCATCAGTCACGCCTGAGTTTTATGCGCACATTGGTGCGCCGAATGGTGGCCGAGAACTGGCAGATCACCAGTCCAATATTCGACCTCGACGATGAGGGTTATGGCACAGTTGTCTATCAGGTGGAGGCTAAATTCGGCACCTTTAGTTATGTGCTGTTTTCCCATTATTTGGATCCTGAAAATCGTAACGATCGAGTGATCGCCAATCAGTGGGACCTGACGATGGCTCTCTGTGAAGGCACTGTCGACGCCGAGCAGTTGGAGTTTCTCCGCACCAATGTCCCCAAGCAGGAAGCCGGTCGGATGGACTCTAGGGTGTTGGTTTTGTCTCGCGCCAATCGCAGCGTTCGGACCTTTGAATATGTGGTTAATGAGTTGACCTTGGGCCGTCAGCCCAACGTCGATGTCATCGCCGAAGTAGGTTATCTCTATCGCACCACAGCAGCCTACGGTAGTGGCAAACTGGGCATGGCGGATTGGGAAAAGGTGCGCACCAAGCACCGTGATTTTGCCCGACCCTTTGCTGCGGAGATGTTCACTTGCTATATGCTGCGTCACTTTAGTATGCAGCAGGCGGACTTTTTGGCAGCCCAACGCGGGCCAACCACTGCGGTCAAGCTTCATCCAGAGCTTAAACGCTATCTAGGTATAGGCAACTCGACCGGTCTGGGTATGGCGCCGTTTTTAATTAATCATCCGCTGCTGATTAATCAGTGGATTGAGATGCGTGAAACCGCCCTGGCCACCGCCGTAGTCGCCAGCGAGGTCGGTGTTGATAAAGAAACTATGGCGCGCCTGGATATGGCCACTGAGCGAGTAATCCAGCATCTGGGTGAAATTATCACCGCCGATGAGCGGCAAAAAAATTCCAATGTGGTGGTTCGTGAAGAACTGCAGGCTCTGCATCTATGGCTACAACAGCAGGCCGCCGACTTGGCGATTACCCATTATGTGTGGGCGGATCTGATTCAGTATGCCGAGCAGCACTGGCATGTCGAAACCCAGGAAGTGATCAATACCATGCTCATAGAGCTCTATCCGGATCTGGTGGATGGTCTTGAAGAGCAGATGGGAGCAGAGGAGTCCCAGCAGGTAACCCCGGAAATGTCGGTCTCTGAGCTGTTGGAAATCATTGAAGATAAATATGATTGGGCCCTGGCCATCGACTTTAGCAAGCATGAGTCCATGGGGGCGTTTTGGTATCGATCTGAAGAGAAAATGGAGCCGCGCCTGGGTCAAACCAATATAGACATGGGTATGGAGAAAGAAATGCCTCTGGGTATTGGCCGTCTGGTACGTGAATGTTACGACTGTCTGCGAGATTACAATAGCACCAGCCCCAGCCAGAATGTGGCCCACTTTATTCTTAAAAACCCGACTTTTAGTGGCATAGTCGCGCGCATGCAAACCATGGCCCAGAGTCGCTATGGGGATATTCGTGAAAATTTGGTGCACAGCGATGTACTGCCGATTTATCTACTGCGCTGCAAACTATCATTTTTTGGCGTCAGCAAATTTGATCCGCGCTCGCGTCTTTGGGTGCGCAACACCATGTTCCAGGGCGCGCCCCTGATAAGTGATTTTGGTTGTGCTATTGCCGACGATTGGCAGTTTCCCATCAAACCTGTATTGCCGACGCAATAAACCCTATGAAAGTGTCTAAAAATGAGTTGATGGCTTCCCTAAAGAAGGCCTTTGAAGGCCTAGGGTTCCGCCCCGGTGACTATCAGGACGCCGCGGATATGGTGGTCTGGCTAGAAACCCATGGTTTCGATGGATTTGAACGTCTGCGGGCGGCGCTGACCTATCTCAATGCTACCAAGCCGATTCACGCCGAGCTTGTTCAGGAAGATGCCCATAACGCTGTACTCGATGGTCGAGGTACCTCCATTCTGCTCTGTGGCAGCGAGGCCGTTGATCTGGTCAGATCTCAGGTGATGCTGGGTTCCTGCGCAGCGCTAGAGCTTTTCGACTGTTATAACCGAACCTTTATTCTGCAGCGACTGGTAAAAGCCGCGCAGCGCAATTACGCCTTTATCGCCTATTGGCGGCAGCTTGATTACTGCGTCAAAGTGTCGATCGAGGCCGGCGCTACACTGCCCGAGTATCAGACTTTTACCATTACTGAAGTACTGGAACCCCAGTCTCTGCGAATATTTTGTGGCAACAACTTAGAGTCTATTGAAAAGCAGTATGCCCTGCAGTTGCAGTTCGGTACATTGCTCGAAACCTATACTGGGGAAGAGATGATGGTCTGTTACCAGGATTCACTGGAGGGCGGCATAGAGATAGACGAGGCGTTATGGCGAACCCTAGATGATCTGGTTGCCAGAGTGTTGGTGCAGTCCACCGACAGATCCCGCGCCGGGGCTGGCGGCTCATAAGTTCTCCAAAAGCGCCTTGTCGGATGCCAGCAAAAAATTAATAGCGGGCATTCTGCCCCTGATGAATCACCCAGCTGCGAAAGGCCTGCACATGACGCTGAATTGGCTTGTTTGACGGGATCGCAATAAAGAATGCCTCCTCGGTTGCGACGCCAGCCTCAAAGGGTTTTATCAGTTTTCCAGAAGCCAGCAGGGCAGAGGCTATAGACGTGCGACTGAGGGCTATACCGTGGCCTTGCACGGCCATTTCCATCGCCGTAATCAGTGAATCAAAGTGGATGCCCTGAGAGGCATCAATACTGTGATGGCCGAGCTTTTTCAGCCAATGTCCCCAGCCTTCTTCATAGCCGATCACATGGAGTAGTGTATGTTCTGCCAACTCTTCCGCAGTGGCCGGAGGGGAGGTGTTTTTGCTGATATGGTCAGGGTCTAAAACTCGTGGGCTGCAGACTGGAATCAACTGATCCCAGGTCAACCGATCACTGATTAGATCCGGCCACATACCTTTGCCATAACGAATCTCTATATCCGCTTCTTTGTTCACCGAATCCAACCAGATATTGCTGGTAAAACGCAGATCAATGTCCGGATAATTATGCCGAAAATCCGCTAGCCGCGGGGCCAGCCAAGTATTGAAAAATACCAGATTACTGCGCACTGTTAGAGTGTGACTGCGCTCTTTACCGAACACTTCATCGGTCACCACAGAGAGTTTCTCAATGGATTCACGGACCCCAGGAATATAGGCTCGCGCTGCATCGGTCAGCTCTAAACCTCGGGGCAAGCGAATAAATAATGCGCAGCCAAGCTGTGATTCAAGACCCTTAATCTGCTGACTAATCGTCGCCTGAGTCATATTCAACTCGGCAGCTGCCAGAGTGAAATTACGGTGACGGGCGGCGGCTTCGAAGGAGCGTAACCAGTTCAGAGGCGGTAGTCTTTTTTTAATCATTTTCATTTCTCGAGGTTACCCGGTCGCACTGTCTTGCCCGTCAATCAGTGTGCCTAATTCGGCGGCTGCTGTATGCAGAATATCACTGTAACCGAGCAATTGATCGAGAGTTTTACGCAATAGTGGCGCATGAATAAATAGGCAGGCACAGAGCCGTCCTCCAGCGTCCAAAATAGGCACAGCACAGCCCGCCATTCCGTCGACAAACTCTTCGTTGTCAGTACCCATCTTGCGCTGTCTCGTGCTTGTCAGAGCCGCCTCTAGCTGTTCTGCATCGACAATGGTATTGCGCGCGTACTGGCGCAGAGGCAGATGACTAATGATCTTTTGCCGGCGCTGCTTGGGCAGCGAGCTGAGATAGAGCTTGCCGCTAGCCGTGCACCAGGCCGGTGTATGGCTGCCCACTGGCAAGTTCAGCTGCAGAGGCCAGTCCGACTGCACGCGATCGTAATAAATCATTTCGCTGCCATTGGCGATAGCAATACCGCAGGTCTCACCGGTCTGCTCAGTGAGCTTCTCGAGAATGGCGCGGCGCGCGGCACTAAAGCGCTGGCTGTGCAGCACGCCCCAGGCGACACCGTGCAAACGCAGTCCCGGGACAATCAGCCCGCGCATAGTCGTCTGCACCACGCCATCGCTCTCCAATTGATTGAGTAGGCGATGAATACTCGGTTTGGGAATGTTCAATAAAACGGCGAGATCAGCTGGCGACAGTGGTCGCTCAGCTGTGGATACCGCCTCAATAATGTCCATTACCCGACTAATGCTCGAGCCTTTCTCTCTGCCGCTGGTTTCCATTTCCATTCAGTCCTTTAACTCATTGTAGGCATAGAGAACAGGGCACCTTCGCGGACACCGGCCGAAGGCCAGCGCTGAGTGATGGTTTTACGCTTAGTATAAAAGCGCACAGCATCCGGGCCATAGGCGTGCAGGTCGCCAAACAGTGAACGCTTCCAACCACCAAAGCTATGGTAGGCAACAGGTACTGGCAAGGGAATATTAATGCCCACCATACCCACTTGTATATTGTCTGAGAAGTAGCGCGCGGCTTCACCGTCGCGGGTGAATATGCAGGTGCCGTTACCATATTCATGGGCGTCGATAAGATCCATCGCTGCCTGCATGCTGTCGACACGCATAACTTGTAATACAGGGCCAAAAATTTCAGCTTTATAGCTTTCCATGTCCGCAGTAACGCTGTCAATTAATGTGCCGCCGACAAAGAAACCGTTTTCATGACCGGCTATTTCAGGCTTGCGACCGTCAACTACAATGGTGGCTCCTTGCTGCTCAGCACTGTCTATATAGCCAACCACTTTGTCTTTGTGCTGCTGAGTAATCACCGGGCCAAAATCATTGTTACTGTCGCTGTAAGGGCCGACATTTAGGGCTTCCATAGCGGCGCTCATTTTACTCACCAAGGCATCACCGGCAGCATCGCCAACTGCTACTGCCACAGAGAGCGCCATGCAGCGTTCGCCAGAGCTACCAAAGGCGGCACCCAGCAGCTGATTCACAGCATTGTCCATATCCGCATCGGGCATCACAATGGCGTGGTTCTTGGCGCCGCCCAGAGCCTGGCAGCGTTTGCCATTGGCACTGGCGGTGCTGTAAATATATTCTGCAATAGGTGTTGAACCGACAAAGCTAACTGCCTTGATACGCTCATCATGGAGCAGCGTATCCACTGCCACTTTGTCGCCATTGACCACATTCATCACGCCATCGGGAAGGCCAGCTTCTTTGAGCAGCGATGCTATATACAGAGTAGAACTAGGATCGCGCTCAGAGGGCTTGAGGATAAAACAGTTGCCGCAGACGATCGCCATGGGATACATCCACAGCGGCACCATAGCGGGAAAGTTAAACGGCGTAATACCGGCCACTACACCCAGGGGTTGAAACTCACTCCAGGAATCCACAGCAGCTGCGACATTTTTGCTGTGCTCGCCCTTTAACAGTTCTGGCGCGCCACAGGCGTATTCAACGTTTTCTATACCGCGCTGCAGTTCACCGGCGGCATCGTGGGAAATCTTACCGTGCTCTTCGCCAATCATTTGGCAAATTTTATCGGCGTTCTGTTCCAGCAGATCTTTAAACTTAAACATCACTCGAGCGCGCTTTATAGCAGGAGTATTGCGCCATTCAGGAAAGGCTGTCTGAGCCGCTGCGATGGCCTCTTCAACGGTGGCTTTTGATGCCAGTGAAACCTGCTTGCTGACTGCGCCAGTGGAGGGATTATAGACATCCTGAGTGCGTTCGCTGTCAGTGATCTGTTGACCGTTGATAAAATGTCCGACTGTGGCCATGGTTTGTATCCTTTTAATAAAGTGTCAAAAATGAATTGTTAATAAGTGGCTCTTGCAAAACGCACTACCAAAGTTTTTTGTAGATCTGAATAATTTCCTCAGCGCTGGGCACTCGGGGATTATTGCCGGGAGAACCTGAGCCAATAGCCTGCTCGGCCATGGTCTCGAGATTGCCAAAAAAGTGCTCCCGAGAAATACCAAACTGCTCCGGAGTCGGCACCTGTAATTCTTCATTGATAGCATAGAGTTCAGTCATCAGCTTGGCATTGGCCTGCGCATCGCTATCACTCATCTCGGCTACACCCATGGCCCGTGCACAATCGGCATAGCGCTCTGGCGCTGCTGGGATAGAGTATTCAGTAACTGCTGGCAACAACATGGCATTGGAGAGCCCATGAGGAACATGATAGAAAGCGCCAATCGGACGGCTCATGCCGTGGACCAGAGCCACAGAGGCATTAGAAAACGCCACACCAGCCAGCGTAGAGCCCAGCATCATAGCCTCGCGAGCGTCACGGTCGCTGCCATCGTGAAATGCACGACGCAGATTCGGCGCCAGCAGCTTCATGGCGGCAATCGCCTGAGTGTCGCTATAAAGGCTAGCTTTCTTGCTGACATAGGCTTCCATGGCATGGGTGAGGGCATCGATGCCAGTATCTGCTGTAGTGCGTGCCGGCAAGCTCAGGGTTAGTTCATAGTCCACCAACGCTGCTGTAGGCATAAAACCAATACCCACACAGAGCATTTTTTCGTCGTTGCTTTCATCGGTAATAATGGTCACGCGAGTGGCTTCAGAGCCAGTGCCCGCGGTGGTAGGTATAGCAATAATCGGCAGGCCCGGCTCGCTGACTATGCGGGGAAATTTATAGTCGCGCATTACGCCGCCATATTTCCCAAGAATACTGATCGCTTTGGCACTGTCTATTGGACTGCCGCCGCCAACCGCAATAATCGAATCATAGCTGCCATCGCGGACCATCTCGACCCCGGCCTGAATTGAACTGACCGTGGGTTCGGGAACCGTGTCATCAAACACATCGGAGTGAATACCCAGTGCGGTGAGGCTCTCTTGAATACGCGCCACATACCCCAGTTGCACCATCATTTTGTCTGTGACGATTAAAGGCCGCTGACATTCCAGCGCGTTGACGATGCTGCCAGCCTGCTGACTGGCGCCAGCACCCACTTGCAGGATGCGTGGCAGGATAATTTGCACGGACATTTTGTTACTCCCCTGAATTCTTATGTTTGTGCAGACGATATTACACGCATATTTAGCACTTAAACAGTATAACGATACGATTTGTATTGTTTTTGGCGCGAAATGATCGAAGGCATTAAAAAACTAAGGCCAAGGCCCTAAAAATCATTGGGACTGAGGGGCGCAAGCCGCTCTAAATTGAATGGTATGAGAGTCTCTGGGTGCGCAGAGGAATAGGGCTGCAAGGCCCATATGCTGGGTCTTTCACGGTTTGATTATCAGGGTTGTTGAGGCATAAAAAAAACCATGCCTGAGGCCAATTTTAAATTGATGGCGCGTCAAATAATTCGCTCCTACTATGCCGCCCATACGTGATCGGATTAGCGCTGCTTAGGCCCGAGTGTGGCACCAACGAGCCACTCTCATTGCCCCTCAGCACAGACAAGATCTTGCAGCAAAGTCGTGGAGATGCTCTGGGATCAATCAGGGCCCGCTTATGGGGTTGTTATTGTCAGATTGAGAGAGCGCCCTGTTTGAGCGTCAGCGAGTTGCGCGAACGCTGATAATAACAAACGCATGGGACCGATCCCAGAGCATCTGCACGGCTTTGACCGCAGTCAACACAGAGATCCCTCGTCGCTGCACTCTGTCGGTATGACAGATTAGGGCAGAGCGGTGTGACAGTCTAGAACAGTCTAGGACAGTCTAGAACAGTCTAGAACAGTCTAGAACAGTCTAGAACAGTCTAGGACAGGCAGGACAGGCTAGGACAGGCAGGACAGGCAGGACAGGCATGTCGGGTCGAGATAACAAAATGACAGTAGCTCAACACAACAATAAAAATGATGTTCAAAGGTAGCAAGCCATGCAAAAACAACCTCAGCTTCCACTCGTCGGCGTTCGCGTTATCGACTTCGGCCAGCAAATTGCTGGACCTGCTGTTGCCATGGTATTGGCCGATCTGGGTGCCACAGTCATTCACATAGACCCACCTCAGGGTCCCCAGTGGAAGCATGCGGCCAACGCTATTTTAAATCGCAACAAGAGCTGCCTACGTCTGGATTTGAAAAGCGACCAGGGCCTCTCACAGGCTCTGAGTCTAATTGATCAAGCCGATATAGTGATCGAATCCTTCCGCCCAGGCGTGATGGAAAAGCTCGGTCTCGACTTCCAGCAGCTGCGCTATCAGCGCCCAGAATTGATTACCCTCTCCATGCCAGGCTTCGCCAGCAACGACCAGCTGCGCCGCGACTGGAAAGCCACAGAAGCAGTAGTAGCCGCCACAGCCGGCGCCTTCACCGATATGGGCTTTAACCGCGTATTGATGGGTCTTAACCCCTGTTTCTCACCGTTGCCACTGGGCTCTTCCTACGCTACCTGTCTCGGCGCTAGTGCCTTGGCTCTGGCATTGTTTGGCCGCGAAAAAACCGGCAGCGGCGACAGCATTGAAGTCCCTGTTGTGGCCGCCATGATGGAAGGACTCTCCTACAACTCCTATGTTGTGGATGCACTGCCCGAGCGCTACAAAACCATGCGCGAACTGGAAATCGAACGCCGTACCGAGGCCAATATTCCCTTTGATCTCAGCTATGAAGACCTTCAGGAATACCTTGATCCCTTCTACCGTAGCTACGACTGCGCTGACGGCCGCAAATTCTACTGTGTCTGCCCATCTCACCGCACCCACGCGCGCCGCTGTCTCGAAGTGTTGGGTCTCTACGAAGAGCTAGTGGCCGAAGGGTTGCCGGATACTTCAGATCTGCACGCGCCTGTGAGTGAGTGGGACGGAGAGACCTCGATTGGCGTCTATCCACTGCCAAAAAAGTGGGCGGATATTATCGCCGAGAAAATGAAGCTGGTATTTCTCACCAAGAGCTCAGAGGAGTGGGGCGTTATTTTTGGTGAAGGCAAAATTCCCGGTGCACCCCATCGCACGACCAACGAATGGGTTAATAGCGATCACTGCCGCGATGCCGGCCTGATCGTTGAGGTCAATGACCCAGAGTATGGTCTGATGAAGCAGCCTGGTCCCATCGCCTGGTTGGAAGACTCCGCCCACCTTATGCTGTCACCAGTAGCGCGCAAAATGGTCAGCTTTGATATGGCTCTGGAAGAATTAAAACGGGTGGCGGCAGCAGAGACCATTACCCGACCAAAGATTGCCGAGGGCGATGCCCAAACCAGCTTGATGGACAAGACCGGTTGGCTGGATGGCGTGCGGATTCTCGATCTCACCAATGTGATTGCAGGACCTCATTCTTCAGCCTTTTTGGCACGCTTTGGCGCCGAGGTGATTAAGCTGCAGTCAGTGGTACCCACTTACGATCCACTGATTGGAACTCTGTTTGGCTTTCAGTCTGATATGGGCAAGAAGAGTGGCCTAATTGATATCAACCAGCCCCAGGGTCGAGAAGCCTTTGAGCGTTTGGTGCGCAGTGTCGATATGGTTGTGATCAATGCCCCTGAGCGACAGATGATCGGCTTGGGTCTGGATCACGACAGCCTGCAAAAAATTTACCCCGGTGTGCTGTTCTGTCGCCTCGACTGTTTCGGCGGTCCTGCCGCCAGTTCGAAAACCAACTACATCGGCTATGACGATATTATTCAGGCCAACAGCGGCATTATGTCGCGCTTTGGCGGCGTTGAGACGCCAGAGGAACATGCCCATTTGGGTACTCTCGATGTCAACTGTGGGTTCGCTGGCGGTGTGGGCATGGCTATGGCGCTCTATCACAACCTGAAAACCGGTGTCGCCTGTCGCGCGCGGACTTCTCTGTCAGCTGTGACCAATCTGGCCCAGCTGCCATTCTGTTTTGATTACGCCGGACTTGAGCCTTTTAACGAGCCCTCGGGTCGCGCCGCCATGGGCACCCATGCACTGTCGCACTTTTACAAAACCTGGGATGACTGGATATTTATCGATTCCAGCGAAGCGGATCTTGAGCGCCTCGAAACTACTGTGCCCGGATTGCAGGGCATTACCCTAACTGGTGATATCCAAACCTTTTTGACCGTGGCCTTTCAACAGGCTTCCTCGGAGGAGTGGGTTAAACGTTTTGTGGCAGCGGATATTGCCGCGGCCCAGCCCCAGTCTATTGAGACTTTGCGCGCCCAGTACAGCCGTGAGGCGGACGGTTTTGTCGGCACAGACCTCGGCAGCTTTGCCTTTTCAGTGCACGGCAATCACCCCAGTGGACATCGCCTGACTCAGATCGATCACTATGCGATTCGCCCGACTAACAGTCTGATTCGGTCTATTTCCCCAGCCGAGCGCCATGGTCAGTCGACCCGCGAGATTCTGGCGGCGGTAGATTATTCCGAGAGTGAAATCGACCTAATGGTTGCCAATAGAGTGGCTGCCCTGGGTTGGACTGATGAGCATCTGCCCTCAGACCATGGCAATCAGTCCTTTGCCATTGCCAGCGCGCACATATCACAGGGCCAAACAACGGATCTGCTCACCGATATGGACGAGGATCCGGGATTGATTGTTTAGATCGCGGGCATTTTCTCTAAGGCATAGGCCTGCTGCTTGAGCCAGGGAGCAATTTTTTCAAGTTGCGGAACAATCTCGTTGCTGTAGAGACTGCGGCAGATTTCAGCGGTGAGCTGTGGCAACTTGCCCAGTTCATCGGGACGCGATAGCAGGGTCAAATAGCGCGCATGATTGCCACTGGCCAGTGGTACCACGTCAACCTCATTGAGCAGTTCCGGATAACGCACTATGCAGAGTCCGGTGACAATCGCCCAGCCGTGACCGGACTGCACAAAACGCAGTAAGGTCTGAGTGCTGTCCAGTTCATAGTTAGCTATCAGTTTGATATTCATGCGCCGGGCAATCAGGTCGGTGAGTGCGCCCAGCCGCGATTGGCGGTTGTATTGAATAAACGGCAGGTTCTCTGACAGCCACTGAATATCAAGTCCACTGCGCTGCGAATATTTTTTCGGTATCAGTACCACAAAGGGATCTCGCAGCACCGGGAAGCGTTGCAGTTGCGGATGTTCGTCCAGTGAATCTCCGGTAATCAATAAATCCAGGTCGCGATTGAGCAGGGCCTGAGTGAGCGGTGACACCAGTCCGGTGCGCAGCGCCAGTTTGGAAGTGAAGGGCTTGAGCTGCTCCATCAGTTGAACACCGGCTACATCGCAAAAGGAGTCAACCATACCTATATTGAGCGGGATCAAACCGCCTTTAGAGGCCATACGCACATCCGAGAGCATGCGCTGAGTGTCTTCGATAACCTGGCGGGCGTAATCCTTTAGCACCTGGCCACTGGGGGTCAGCTTGATCGGTCGTGATCTGGTGATCACTAACTGAGTATCGGTTTGAATTTCCAGCTGCTTAATCGTCTGTGAGACAGCGGACTGGGTAATACCCAACTGTTCGCCGGCTTGGGTCAGCGTTTCAGAAGTTGAGACTGCGGCGAAGATTTTTAACGCGCCGATTTCGATATTTT
Organism: Gammaproteobacteria bacterium MOLA455; assembly: GCA_000511875.1. Lineage (GTDB taxonomy): Bacteria > Pseudomonadota > Gammaproteobacteria > Pseudomonadales > Porticoccaceae > HTCC2207. The sequence continues at coordinate 746,116 of AZIN01000001.1, read as the reverse complement.
TATTATTTTTCATCGCGCTAGTATCTTATGCAGCCAAGTGGTTTGCAATCGACTGTATGTGAAATGTCGCTCTTGGGACTGTCAACGGCTGCAGACAAAAACATTGCTCATAAAAAAGAGCCACACCACTGACTAAAGCGGCGCAGCTCTCTATTTTAGGTTTTGCTACTAGCTCCTTGTTCTAGAGCTTTTTACTACTCTACTTATGTGGGCAGACCAAGAATTTCTCACCTGTGGCTTGCTTTACATACTCTCGGATAATCTCTGGCTGCAGCATCTCCTCGAAAGAGATCTCCTGACTGTATTGGCTAGCGAAAGTAGTGGTGATTTCTTTCGCCACTCGCGCACGCATCTGGCCAAATCGTTCCATGCCGATGCGGCCAATCATAGGTGTTAACAACCAGCCTCCGAGACCCCACTGCATACCAAATGATCGGTTCAAAATGGTTGGCGATTGATCCAGGCCACCATAGATATAAACCTGCTTGTGAATATCTGAACCATAGCGGCTGTATTCTTTCGCCGTCTTGTTGGCTGCAATTTCCATAGCCGCGAGTATCTGCCCTGGCAGCTTGCCGCCATTACCACCGCCGGTAGCGTCAAATGCCAAGGTAGCGCCGGTGGCGATTAAGGCAGCAACCAAGTCCTCCATAAAGCTCTCATCGCTGGTGTTGCAGACATACTCTGCACCCAGACCCTTTAGCAGGTCGACCTGCTCTGCTTTGCGCACTATATTGACCAGGGGAATGCCGTCGTCCTTACAGATCTTAACCAACATTTGGCCGAGATTTGAGGCTGCAGCAGTGTTGACTAATGCTGTGTGGTTCTCCATTTTCATGGTTTCAACAAAGGCCAGGGCGGTTAAAGGGTTAACAAACGACGAGGCCGCTTCAGCAGAAGTAGTGCCGTCATTCATTACCAGGCAGCTCTGCGCTGGCACGCAGCGATACTGGGCATACATAGCGCCACCGGCGACACCTACGGTCTTGCCGATAAGCTGTTTGGCATTGGCACCCGCATCGACGATCACACCAGAGCCTTCATTGCCGGCCTGCATGGCTTGATCCAATCTTGGGGTCATGGCTTTCATCAGCGCTGGGCGCACTTTCATTGAGGCTACAGTGGCATCACCGGAACCGGATACAGTGAGACTGTCCAAATCCGCGGCAAAGGTTGTCAGAAGAGCGAGATCCGATGGGTTAATGGGCGATGCTTCTACCTTGATCAATACTTCATTTTCTTTGGGTATGGGCATAGCGACGTTAACAATAGAGATGGTGATATCGCCATCGCTGGTAACTGTTGATCTGATTTCTTTGGAAGTCTGTTCTGACATGTTTGGGTTTCCCTGCTTTTAAGTGATGTTTCTAATTGACGGTTCTAATCGGCGGTTTATGTTTGCTAGCTGATTTGTTTATTATTATGACAGTTAGACTGTCATGACATTAGCCACGTCATATAAACATACTGTCATGAAAAAGCATACAGTGGCGAAGTACACAGGCTCTATTAAGTGATTTTTAAAAAAATAGATGGGCTTAATAAATTAGTCGTTGGTAAATCCGAGAGGGGCTTTTTACTAGCAGCTTTGAACAGCCGCTTTTATCAGAGCCGCTTGGCATTAGGCTACTCCCCCAGTGCCTTTATACCAATGGCGGTGCCGTTAAATTCGGCCATCGCATCAAGCAGACTATCCCATAAGAACTCAACCGAACTGCTGTCGCTAAAAATAGAGTAGCTGAGTCTCTCGCCCTGGTCGTGACGCACAATCACGCCATTAATTTTCGCGATCGAGGTTTGAGCAATTTCACCATTGGCAAATTTATGCGGGCGCAGATCTACGCCACAGACTTTTGCCAGGGTTGCAGGTGCCTGACTGCCGCAGAGGATTAGCCAACTGTGGCTATCGCTGCGCGGCAAGCTGTAGACAGACTTGGCTAGGGGGGCTTGAGTTACCCGGGCAGTTGCATGGTCTATGCACTGAGACCGGCTATCCAAGCCACTGGCCAACAACAGTTCATGCTGTGACAGACGTGCCACCAGAGTTCCGTCAGCTTGTACCAGCGCACGATTGGGCGCTGCCGGTAGTTCTATTCCTAGGCTCAGAGCCCAATCTGGCGTACCCGCGCCTTTAAAGCCGATGCGTGGCAGAGTGGAGAGATCGGCGAGGCCAAGCTGCTGCGACTGAATCTTTTCGTCGCCCATACTGTTGTAGTGGGAGACCACAACACTGTCTCCCAGGGTGACAAAATCAGCGCCCAGTTTTGTGTGACGGCGATACAGCTGGCTGCGGCGCAGGGCGCTGGTGGGTAGAGTGGAGGGATTCATTATTAATACTCCTGACGCAGAGTGTCGGGATCGTAGAAGGGCAGCTTGACTACCATTGCATCGACCATCAGGCCACCGCTAGACTTTATGCTGAAGTGGCTGCCAGCCTCGGCTTTGTCTGGCTCAACGTAAGCGAGACCAACGGGTTTATTGAGGGTCGGCGAGAAGTTGCAGGAGGTGACCCTGCCGGTCATACGATCGCCATCCAATACTAGGTGGCTCTCGAGAGGAATTGGCGCCTCCAGGTCATTGATCACAAAACCAACCAGACTGCGTTTAAGCGGTGCTTTGTTCAGCTCTTGGATGCTGCGACCGCCGACAAAGAATGGCTTGTTCTTGGCAATAGCCCAGCCCATCTGAACTTCAGCTGGATTAGACATGGCGTCGGTGTCTTGTCCGATAATAATATGGCCTTTTTCGAGGCGCAGAATACGCTGTGCTTCGATACCAAAAGGTTCGATTGAGAACTCAGCACCAGCGACGATCAAGGCATCCCACAGCGCTTCGCCACAGTGCTGAGGTACATGCACTTCATAACCTAGCTCGCCGACAAAACCAACTCGGATCACCCGGGCCGCAACACCGGCGACTGTGCCTTGACGAACCCCCATATAGGGAAAGGCTTCACTGTCTAGCTCTATATCGGAGCAGACTTTAGCCAGTACCTTGCGCGCATTGGGGCCGGCGATATTCACCGCGGAATAGGCCGACGTCACATTGGCTATATCCACATCCAAACGCCACTGGGCATTCCACTTGAGCATACTTTGATAGACATTGCCGACCCCGCCGGTGGTAGCGGTGACATAGTAATGTTCTTCACTAAAGCGGCAGGCAACGCCGTCGTCTATCACCACACCGGCCTCATTGGTAAGCAGAGCATAGCGGGCTTTGCCCACGGGCTGCTTTAAAAAGCCAAAGGTGTAAAAGCGGTTTAAAAATTCTGGCGCATCGGGGCCGCGCACTTCGAGGCCACCCAGTGTTGAGACATCCACTAGACCGACGTTATTGCGCACATTGTTCACTTCAGCATTGATGCACTCTTGGCGCTTAGCGGTGCTGCCATAATAGGCCGGTCTATACCAGGCCCCGGCCTGTAACATCTGGGCGCCAGCTTCAAGATGGCGATAGTGCATATTGCTGCGCTGGGCGGGATAAAAACTGCGTCCGGCACTGTGGGCCAAATGCTCCGCAGAAAACGGTGGTCGCGCGGTGGTGACACCGGTCTGGGCCACAGTTTTATGGGTTGCGGCGGCGACTAAACGCGCCGTTGCCAGTGCGGAGTGACGACCCTGTGAAGGGCCCATGCCGCAGGTGGAGTAGCGCTTGACCAGCTGGATATGTTCGTAGCCGTCCTTGGTGGCATTGATAATATCGGCAATCTGTAGATCTTCATCGAAGTCGACAAATTCCTTACCCTTGGGATGGGCAAATATCGGCCAGCCAAAGTTCGGGCTCTGTTGTTGCGACAGGGCAATAGCCTCGGGCGCAAGTGCTGTGGTCAGCTCTAATGCATTGGTCGCGATTATGGCAGCCCGTTTGGCGTCGGCTATGACATCGTCTAGCAGCCAATGGCTGTTAACTGATCCGGCAATCTGGCAATTCTCTGGGCAGTTGGTCAGGGTAAACATCGAACTGTCGTCGTCATAGCTCAGCTGCCCGCCACCCTGACAGACCAGCTGATAGGTGGGGGTGTAACCGACCGACATACACAGCGTATCGCAGTCAATGATTTCACCCTTACCACTTTTAGGGGTCGCACAGATACCCTGACTAATAATTTCACGGATCTCCACCGAACCCAAATGCAGACCACTAGCGTTTTTATTGGCAGCGTAAACCGCATGACCCGTTCTGACCTTTAACCCTTTGCTTAAAGCGTATTGGGCAACCGCGTCATATTCAGGTTGCTGGCGCAGATCGATAATCGCTTTGACCTCGACACCTGCATCTAGCAGATCCAGTGCGGCGCCATAACCTTCGTTATTGCCGGTGACCACAACTGCGGCTTTGCCTGGGCGCACAGCATATAGGTGCATCAGTCGCTGGGCGGCACTGCTCATGATCACGCCGGGCAGATCGTTGTTGTGGAATACCGCCTGCTGTTCCATGGCGCCGACACAGAGAATGGTTTGCTTGGCGCGGACTTTGTAGAGTCGCTTGCCACAGATAATCGGCAGCCAGTTATCGGCGAACCAACCATTGCAGGTAGCACTGGTCATAGTGGTGATATTGGCGCTGGCTTCAACGTCGGCCACCAGGCGCTGGCGCAGTTCACGGGCAGCTGTGCCCTCGGGGTCCAGTCGACTGTAATTGAGCGAACCGCCGAGGCTGGCGTTCTCATCCACCAACAATATTTCGCCACCGCTTTTTGCCGCTTCCAGAGCCGCTGATAGACCAGCTGGTCCGGCACCGATTACAGCGACATCATAAAATTGATACTGCTTGTCGTAGTATTCCGGCTGGTAGTCTTGATTGATGGTGCCGAGTCCGGCTTTTTTGCGAATCAATACTGCCCACTTTTCCCACATGCCGGCAGGTTTAAAAAAGGCTTTGTAATAAAAACCCACGGGTAGAAACCGAGAAAATAATCCGAGTAGGGCGCCGCGGTCGCGACTCAGGCTGCCGCTGTAGTTTTGTCCCATGACATCAAGCCCCTCGCTGAGCGGAACACGATCCGCCAGAGCATTGGGGTCCGAGGGCAGCTGAATCATAGTATTGGCATCTTGCCCTGCCATGGTCAGAGCGCCCCGGGGGCGGTGATACTTAAATGATCTGCTCAGCAACCACTGTTGATTGGCGGCCAATGCACTGGCGATATTGTCACCGGCAAAGCCCTGATAATTTTGTTTTTCAAAGCGAAAGCTTATGGGTTGCTCGCGGTTGATCAAGGAGCCAAAGGGTGGCGCTAGACGCTTGTTATTGTGCATTAGCGGCTCTCTCCCTTGGTCGCGGGAGTTGCGTCGGAACTGACTTCAGCAGCCGGGGCAAAATCAACCCGCTGATTAAAGATTTCGTCGGCGGGGAAGGTCCGCAGTATCTGGTCGCTAATGGTATTGCGCTGCGCTAAAAACCAATAAGAGCTGGCACTGTGACACCACCATTCAGTGACTATGCCGGCGTTATTGTCATGAAAAAAAACGTGCTCGGCCCATTCCCGAGAAGAGGCCTGCTGATGGTCGGGCATCTGGTGATACTCGCCGCCATAGGTAAATTCACTGATATTGCGTTGGCCATTTAAAGGGCAGGTTAATAGTTTCATCTTGGTCTCCCCTTAATATTAATGGCTAGCGGCAGTGGCGCCGGCTTCGTTGATTTGCTGGTATTTGTAGAAACGCTCCAGCTCAAAGGGTTTGATAATGTCCGGGACCTTTTTCGTCGCCACCAGCTCGGCCATGGTTTTGCCGCAGATCGGTGTCGCTTTAAAGCCCCAGGTGCCCCAGCCCGCATCCAGGTAATAATTCTCCACCGGGCTGAGCCCCATAATTGGACTGTAGTCTGGTGTCATATCGGTGGTGCCAGCCCACTGGCGCAACATTCGTGCCTGAGCTAAGAAGGGAAACAGTTCTAGCGCCGCTGCCGTGAGTGTCTCGCGTTGATCGAGAGTGGCTCTAGTATTGTAGAGTGGATAGGGATCCGAACCGCCGCCAATAACAAACTCGCCGCGGGATGTCTGATGGGTGTAGACATGCAGATGCGGCGAACTGACATGGGGCGTCAACAGGGGCTTGTAGGGTTGAGTGACCATGGCTTGGAGAGGGTAGGAGTGAATAGGCAGTGGAATACCCGCCATCTTCGCAACCACCGAACTGGCACCGGCAACGGCTTGAACCACACAGCCGCATTGAATACGTCCGCGATTGGTTTTTAGCGCTGTAACGCGACCACTGGTCACCTCTATATCTTGCACTTCGGTGAGCTGGTGCAGTTCCACTCCGCGCTCACAGGCACCTTTGGCATAGCCCCAGGCTACCGCGTCGTGACGGGCGGTTGCCCCGTCTGCATGCCAGAGTCCGCCGATAATTGGGAAGCGCGAGTCCTCAGACATATTCAAGTTGGGGATCATCTCGGCAATCTGCTGGCGGTCGATCAGTTCTGAGCGCACACCCATGTGCTGATTGACCTCGGCGCGCCAGCGAAAGCTGCGAATCGCCGCATCGCTGTGGGCCAAGGTGAGCTGGCCGCGACTTTCCATCATTACGTTGTAGTTAAATTCGTTGCTCAGGTCTTGCCAGAGTTTTACTGACTCGCGATAGAAGGTGACACCTTCCTCGGTAAGATAGTTGGAGCGAATCACTGCCGTATTGCGGGCGGTATTACCACTGCCGAGATAGTTCTTTTCCAGCACTGCGACATTGGTGATGCCGTGGTATTTTGCCAGATGGTAGGCGATGCCGGTGCCGTGACCACCGGCGCCAATAATCACTACGTCATAGTGCTTTTTAAGCTCTGTGGCAGGATTAAAGTGGTGCGTGCCCGGGTACTCACTGTTGAGCCCATATTTTAAAAGTCCAAATGGCATGGTGCCTCCAGAGTGCTGGCGGCGACTTGTTTAGCCGCCGAGAAACACCACCGTTTTATTGCCGTCGAGAAATACTCGCCGCTCAATGTGATAAGTGATTGCCTTACTCAGAGCAGTGCTTTCGTTGTCACGGCCAACTCTGACTAAATGTTCCGGCTTGTAGTTGTGGTTAACGCGGGTCAGGATCTGTTCGATAATCGGCCCTTCATCGAGATCGGAAGTGACGTAGTGAGCGGTTGCGCCGATCACTTTAACACCTCGTTCATAGGCCTGATGATAGGGTTTAGCGCCTTTAAATCCAGGCAGAAAAGAGTGGTGAATATTGATGCAGCGACCGGACAGTTGCGCCGACAGCGTATTGGACAGAATCTGCATATAGCGAGCCAACACCACTAGCTCAGTGCCACTGTCGTCAATAATTTCCATCAGCCGTTGCTCCTGCTGAGCCTTGGTGTCTTTGGTCACTGGCAGGTGGATAAAGGGAATACCTTCACGTTCAACCATGGCGCGCAGGTCAACATGGTTGGAGACCACTGCGGTGACCTCCATATTGAATTCCCCTTTGCGGCGGCGGTATAAAATATCATCGAGGCAGTGATCGTATTTGGACACCATAATCAGCGTCTTAACCGGCACCTTGGGATCGTGGATATGCCAATCCATTTGAAAGCGCTGCGAGACTTCAGTGAAAGAGCCTTTGATTTGGTCAATAGAGGGCGAATTGTCTTGCGGACGAAACACAGCGCGCATAAAAAATTTGTCAGTAGAGTCGTCATCAAACTGTTCCAGGGCGCAGATATAACAGTCGCGCTCGGCCAGATAGCTGGTGACGGCGGCAACTACACCAGTGCCTGCACGACAGGTTCCGGTGAAAATATAGTTGTTTGGCTCTTGTGGCATGGTGGTCATGGTATGGGTCCGCTAATAATTCTGCTGTCAGATAAAAGTTATACGTCGAGCAATTAAACTGGCTTTGAGGGACTCTCACAAAGCGCATGAATAATGCCGCGAAGTCTGTAGAATGGTCAATGAATCCGGGAGGAAATTAGCAAGTCTACTGTTCTTAGATAGATGCGCTAATTATCTTTGTTGCCTGACTATTTCCAGACAATACAATACCTAAAAAATGCTTAAAAATCATAGTTTAAAAGCGGCTAAATCATCAATCCTTAAGGCACTGCTACTCTGCGCAGTAGTGGCTCTGTCCGGCTGTAGCACCTACAAGCCGACCAAGACCGCGGATATCTGTAATATTTTCCGCGGCGAGACCGATTGGTACAAAGCTGCGCGCAAGGCCAACAAACGCTGGGGGACACCCATTCCCCTGATGATGGCGATTATCAATCAGGAATCTAGCTTCCGGCACAATGTTCGCCCCGACCGACCTACGTTTTTGTTTATCCCACTGCCGCGCAGATCTTCCGCCTACGGTTACGCTCAGGCTCAGGACCCGGCTTGGAACGACTATCGTCGCGACACCGGACACTGGAGTCACGATCGGGATAAGTTTGGCGATGCGATCAACTTTGTTGGCTGGTACACGGATAAGAGCCACAAAAATCTCGGCCTATCCAAGTGGGATGCCCCCAATCAATATCTAGCCTATCACGAGGGCTGGGGTGGATTTAAACGCGGCACCTACAAAAAGAAAAAGTTTTTGAGTGGCGTTGCGGCCAAGGTAAAGCGACAAACCGACACGTACAGTGCTCAATTAAAGCAATGTCAGCCAGGGCTGGATAAAGCTGTAAAAGGATGGTGGCCTTTCTGATCAAGGCCGTCGCAGGCTCGATCAGCTGCGACTCAACTGCCTCACAGCTGTAATAGCGAGCGCTACTTATAACAACTAAAAAAGATCGTTTATGAATCACTTCGACATGATTATTATTGGCGCTGGTCTCTCTGGTATTGGTGCAGCCTGTCACTTGCAGTCCAAACACCCGAATAAAACCTACAAAGTTATCGAGAGCCGCGAGCGTATGGGTGGCACCTGGGATCTGTTTCGCTATCCGGGGGTGCGTTCAGATTCTGATATGCACACTCTTGGCTACAGCTTTAAGCCCTGGTTAAGTACCAAGTCTATTGCCGACGGTCCAGCTATTCGCGACTACATCAAAGAGAGTGCTGCGGAATTTGGTGTCGACCAACATATTCAATACCAGCGCAAAGTCGTTGCCGCCTCCTGGGATAGCGCAACGGCAAAATGGACCCTTAGCCTGGAAAATACCGGTGACCTTGCCGGGTCAACTGCTGAGCCAGAAACCCTAACCTGCAACTTTATTTACAGCTGCACCGGTTACTATCGCTATGACCAGGGCTTCACCCCAGATTTTCCCGATGCGGATCAGTTTAACGGTCAGATTGTGCATCCTCAGCTGTGGCCAGAAGATCTCGATTACAGTGGCAAACGTGTAATTGTCATTGGCAGTGGCGCCACCGCCATTACTCTGGTGCCCTCAATGGCCAAGACAGCCAGCCATGTCACCATGCTGCAGCGCTCACCAACCTATGTGCTGTCGAGCCCCGATGAAGATGCCATGAGTCAGAGACTGCGCCGCTGGTTCCCCGAGCAGTTGGCCTATGACCTGACTCGTTGGAAAAATGTCACCGCTCAGGCACTGCTATTTCAGCTCAGTCGACGCTACCCCAACTATGTTAAAAAGCTCATTCGCAAAGTGGTACATGGCTGGATGGGCGATGACTTTGATATAGACACGCATTTTAATCCCAGCTACAAGCCCTGGGATCAGCGCCTCTGTCTAGTGCCTAACGGCGACCTGTTTCGCTCATTGCGCAAAGGCACATCGAGCATAGTCACTGATCATATTGAACGTTTCACCGAAAACGGCATCCAGCTCAAATCTGGCGAGACCTTAGAGGCGGACATTATTGTCACCGCCACCGGCCTTGAGCTGTTGCTGCTCGGCGGTCTTAAACTTGAAGTGGACGGTGTTGAGAAGAAAGCCTCAGATAGCCTGACCTACAAGGGCATGATGTTTAGCGGTATCCCCAATTTTGCCTTGGCGGCGGGTTACACCAATGCCTCCTGGACACTCAAATGCGATCTCACTAGCAACTATGTCTGTCGACTGATTAGTTATATGGACAAGCATCAATATCAATACTGTGTTGCCAACAACGATCCCAGTGTTAAGCGGCTGCAGTTTTTAGATCTCGCATCTGGCTATGTGAATCGCTCCATGGATCAGTTCCCCAAGCAGGGTGATAAGAGTCCGTGGAAATTACATCAGAATTATCTGTTGGATATTTTTAATCTAAGACTGGGTTCTGTGCGGGACAAGGCCATGGGGTTTTATAAGGCTAAATAAAATTTTCGGTGCCACTGTAAAGTGCATAGATAAAAAGATAAAAAGATAAAAAGATAAAAAGATAAAAAGATAAAAAGATAAAAAAACAAAAAAAGCAGAATAAAAAACGGCAACAACATTATGAATGGTTTTTTCTACAGTGCAGTATCCGATGTTCTGATGGGCCCAGATACAGCTACTCAGTTGGGCGATTTAGCCGCGACCATGGGTATTCAGCGGGCGCTAATCGTCACTGATCCAGGAATTATTCAATACGCTCTGTTAGATGGGGCGGTTGCCAACCTTAAAGCCAATAATATTGAACTGAGCATCTATTCCGATGTGGTTGCGGATCCCCCTGAGTCAGTGGTTATGGATGCGGTGTCGTCAGCCCAGGCCTTTGGCTGCGATGGCGTGATCGGGTTTGGTGGTGGCAGCTCTATGGATGTGGCCAAGCTGCTCGCGGTACTGATTAAAGGCGAACAGCAGCTGGCCGATATCTACGGTGTGGATCAAATTAACGGCGGGCGACTGCCATTGATTCAGGTACCCACCACTGCAGGTACTGGTTCTGAAGCCACCATGGTGTCGATTATCACCACCGGTGAGACCACCAAGGCCGGTGTGGTCAGTCGAACCCTTCTAGCGGACAAGATTATTCTCGATGCCAAGCTGACGCTGGGCTTGCCCCCTGCGGTGACCGCAGCCACCGGCATTGATGCCATGGTCCATGCTATCGAGGCGTACACCAGCCTGCGTTTGAAAAACTCCTTATCGGATATGTTAGCCCGCGAGGCCCTGGGCCTGATGGCGAACAATATTTCCACAGCCGTTAAACAGGGGAATAATTTGGCGGCGCGAGAGGCGATGTTATTGGGTGCCATGTTGGCGGGCCAAGCCTTTGCCAATGCCCCGGTGGCCGCAGTGCATGCCTTGGCCTATCCATTGGGTGGCAATTATCATATTCCCCATGGTTTAAGTAACTCCCTCGTGCTGCCCCATGTACTGCGTTTTAACGCCCCGGCAGCAGCTGAGTTATACGCTGAGTTGGCGCCGATTATTTTGCCCGGTAGAGAGCTGCCCAATGACCCTCTCGACATCAGCGAGCTACTGGCGGAACACTTTTTACAGCTGGCTGCAGACCTGGGTTTGCAAACCCAATTGAGGCAGATGAATATTGCCGAGACTGATCTTCCAAAGCTAGCAGAAGAGGCCATGTTGCAGCAGCGACTATTAATTAATAATCCCCGAGAGCTACATCTTGATGATGCACTTTCGATTTACCAACAGGCGTTTTAACAGATGACGGATAATAGCGACCAACGCAGTAGCTATAACTATTTTGCCGATATCACCACCCGCTGGATGGACAATGATATCTATGGTCATGTAAACAATGTGGTCTACTACAGCTACTTTGATTCAGTGGCGAATAGGTTCTTGATCGAAGAGGGCGGCTTGGATATTCACAACGCCGAGATTATTGGTTTTGTTGTGGCATCCAGCTGTCAGTACAAATCGCCGATTGCCTACCCGGATAAAATAGACGCCGGCTTGCGGGTCAATAAGCTTGGCAACAGTTCAGTGGAATACGGCATCGCCATTTTTAAACAGGGTAGCGAAACCGCCTCAGCAGTGGGCTCCTTCACCCATGTCTTTGTCAATCGCGCCACCGATAAGTCAGTGGCGATTCCGGCTCAAATTAGATCTGTTTTAGAGACGCTTTTAGCGGTTTAAAATAGCTCGTCGCGGTATGCAAAGCGATTAGCTGCGCAAACGTATCAAACCCTCCTGGATAGTACTTGCCACCAGTCTGCCATCCCGAGAGAAAAACGAACCGCGGCTCAGTCCTCGGCTGTGGCTGCTGCGCGGACTGTCCATACAGTAGAGCATCCATTCATCCACCTTAAATTCATCGTGAAACCAGATGCAATGATCCAGTGATGCCGCCTGCAACTTGCTACTCATAAAGTTAATTGCGTGGGGCAGCAGTGACGTCCCCATTAAACTAAAGTCTGAGGCATAGGCCAAAATAGCGCGCTGTAGGCTTGGATCCTGACCACTGTCCGGCAGTGATCCCGCGGCTCTCACCCAGACAAATTGCTCCGCGGGATGAACTGTTGGGTTGGCGAGATCCACTGGGTTCACGGTGCGCATTTCAATCGGGCGCAATATCGGGCGATTGGCTATGGCGCCAGTTTCGGCTTTGTTTGCCATCAATTCTATAAGCTTGGCCCAGCGGATATTGTCATCTTCAAGACCTTCAGGGCCGACACAGTCGGGCATATCCGCCTGATGGGACAGACCTGGCTCAATCACTTGGAAGGATAGTTCAGTGCTGAAAATAGCTTTGCCGCGCTGGGAGGCAACTACTCTGCGCGTGGTAAACGATCCGCCATCACGAATGCCATCCACCTGATACAAAATCGGCACGCTGGGATCACCGGGGCGCAAGAAGTAGCCGTGCTGTGAGTGCACCATGCGATCCTCCGGCACTGTATCCTGAGCCGCACGCATAGCCTGAGCAAAAACCTGACCGCCAAATACCCGCTTGTTGTCGGTTTCCGGTGTCACGCCGCGATAAATAGTCTCGTCAATTTTTTCCAGCTCGAGAATATCCAGTAGTTGTTGCAGTGCTTCGCTCATGCAGTCTTTATTCCTTTACTTTACGATTAATAATAGTGGCTATTGATCGGTAATTTTTACCACTAGCCTGCCGACGTTTTGCCACTCAATAGCCAGGAGAAATACTCCGGCGCTCTCTGCGGTCATCGCTTCGCCAATAGCGACTGGGTATCGTCGGCTCTGGCGACTGCCATGATGGTTGTTAGAACGCTGTATTGCTAGCGTAAATAACGACCAGTGGTAACTATAAAACAGCCATTTAGGGGTCAATACTTGAAAGTCACAATAACATACTGTAAGTTCAATTTAGCAAAAATGCACAGCGATTGCTATCTGAGCGGTCGCCCTCTAAACCCTTTCTAACTCTGTGACACATCAGGAGACTAATGTGAGTGATTTACAAGCGTTCAGGCAACAAACCCGGGACTGGCTAGAGCACAACTGCCCCGAGTCAATGCGCCAATCCACCGCTGGTGGCGACGATATGTGTTGGGGCGGTCGCAACTATAAGTTTGCCAGCGAAGACCAGAAAGTGTGGATGGAACGCATGGCAGCCAAAGGCTGGACAGCGCCAGATTGGCCTGCGGAATATGGCGGCGGCGGTTTAGACAAAGCCGAACACAAGGTGTTAAAAGAAGAACTGGCGAGGATCAATGCCCGCTCTCCACTGGATAGCTTTGGTATCTGGATGATTGGTCCAGCACTGCTCAAGTTTGGCTCAGAGGCCCTCAAGCAGCAGCATCTGCCGCCGATTGTTCGCGGCGAGATTCGCTGGTGCCAGGGTTATTCGGAACCCGGTGCTGGCTCAGATTTGGCTGGTCTGCAAGCCAAGGGTGAAGATAGGGGCGATCACTTTATCGCCAATGGTCAAAAAGTTTGGACCTCCTACGGCGATAAAGCCGACTGGATGTTCTGCTTGCTGCGCACCGACACTGAAGCCAAGAAGCAAATGGGTATCAGTCTGGTGCTCTTTGATATGGAAACGCCAGGGGTTACACCCAAGCCGATCAAGCTTATCTCTGGCAGCTCGCCTTTCTGTGAAACATTTCTCGATGATGTGCGGGTAGAAAAAGACCAGGTAGTGGGTGAAATAAACCAGGGTTGGACCATTGCTAAGTATCTGTTGACCCATGAGCGGGAAATGATTGGCGGCATGGGGTTGGCGGATGTTGGCGGCGAAAGTCTTGGTCAGATTGCCGCCAAAACGCTGGGCCTTGAACAGGGCCGCCTGAACAACCCAATGTTGCGTGCTGAAGTGGCGACCTGGGAGATTGACGAAGCCTGTTTTGCCCTGACGGCAGAGCGTGTCACTGATGAGGTTAAGTCCGGACAGGGTGTAGGCGCGACCTCGGCAATGCTTAAGTACTACGGTACAGAGCTCAACAAGCGTCGCTTTGAAACACTGCTCAAGATTACCGGCAGCGATGGTCTGGTCTGGGAAGGCGAGGCGTCAAATGGCGGCTGGTTGCCACGCACCTGGTTGCGGACCAAAGGTAACTCAATCGAAGGCGGAACCTCAGAGGTTCAGCTCAACGTGATCGCCAAAAACATTCTCGGTCTTGGCTAAGAGCATAATCAGAATTTAAAGGTACAGAATCATGGCATTAGTATTAAACCAAGAGCAGCAGATGCTCAAAGAGTCAGCCCAGGGTTTTCTGGCTGAATTTGCCCCGCTGGCAGAGCTGCGCAAGCAGCGCGATGCAGGTAGCCAAACCGGCTATGCAGACAATCTCTGGGCACAGATGGCGAATATGGGGTGGGCGGCAATACTGGTCCCGGAAGCCTATGGCGGGCTCGAATTTGGTCATGTGGGCATGGGTCAAATTGTTGAGCAAACTGGACGCACATTGACGGCGTCCCCTCTGTTCGCAACCGCAGTGCTGGGCGTAACCGCGATTAACAGCGCCGCTAGCGAAGCGCAGAAAACCGAATTACTCGGCGCTATTGCCGCCGGTGACATTACTACAGCACTGGCCGTCGATGAAAAAATTCACCATGCACCGGCAGCGATCAGCATGACTGCAGTCAAGCAAAATGGTGGCTATTTACTCAATGGCGCGAAACGTTTTGTGGCTGACGGCAGCACGGCAGACAAGTTAATTGTTGCGGCTCGCACTGCAGGTGAGGCTGGCGACATAGACGGCATTAGCTTATTTGTTGTCGACCGCAGCGCTGCTGGGGTTGAAGTTGAGCGCACTCCCATGACCGATACCCGCAACTATGCCAATATTCGCTTCAGCAATGTAGCAGTGGCTGAGGCGGCGCTGCTGGGTGAAGAGGGCAAGGGCTTCGCCGCGCTCTCCGCCACATTGGATGCCGGTAATATCTATTTGGCAGCTGAGTTGCTAGGCATTGCCCAAGAGAGCTTTGATCGCACGTTACAGTACTTAAAAGAACGCAAGCAGTTTGGTGTCTTGATTGGTTCGTTCCAGTCTCTGCAGCATCGTGCTGCGGATTGGTGGAGTCAGGTTGAGCTGTGCAAGTCAGCAGTGCTGAAGGCTCTACAGGCAATGGACGAAGGTGATGCCAGGGCGCCTGCATTGGCCAGCATAGCTAAGGCCAAACTTTGCCAGGTGACTGAACTAGCGACTAATGAAGCGATTCAGATGCATGGGGGTATTGGTATGACCGATGAATATGAAATTGGCTTCTTTATCAAGCGCGCACGTCCAGCGCAGATGATGTTTGGTGACAACCATTACCACACCGATCGTTTTGCCCAGTTGAGTGGTTATTAAACTCAGTAAATAGCGATTATTAGAGGGTTATCAGCAATGATGGCCCGCTTTGCGTTCTGGCTGTATTAGAATGTTGGCAGAATAAAAATCACAAATAGAATAAGAAGGATAAAGATAATGGATTTAGGTATTAGTGACAAACTCAAACCAATTCTGGAAGAAGTAACAAACTTTATTGATGTCGAAATTCTGCCCCTAGAGCAGGAATATCACGCTGAAGTAGAGAAGGGCGATCGCTGGACGTTTACCGAGCGCCAAACTGAAATTCTAGAAAGTCTAAAATCAAAAGCCAAAGCAAAAAATTTGTGGAACTTCTTCCTCACCCATTACGAGGGCGGTCACGGTCTCAATACTGTTGAATACGCTTATATTGCAGAGCAAACCGGTCGTTCACACCTGGCACCTGAGGTGTTTAACTGCGCCGCGCCGGATACCGGCAATATGGAAGTACTGGCGCGTTATTGCAGCGAAGAGCAGAAAGAAACCTGGTTGAAGCCGCTGTTAGCCGGCGAGATTCGCTCTGCCTATGCCATGACCGAGCCTGATGTTGCCTCTTCCGATGCCACCAATATTGCTCTCTCCTGTGTTGCCGATGGCGACGAGTGGGTACTCAATGGCGAGAAAATTTGGATTTCAGGCGCCGGTGATCCGCGCTGTAAAATTCTTATTGTGATGGTTAATACCAATCCAGATGCACCGCGTCACTCGCGTCACTCACAGGTTCTTGTGCCATTTGACACCCCAGGCGTTAAAAACCTTCGTGCCATGCAAATCTTTAACATAGATGACGCACCTCACGGCCATATGCACATGCGCTTTACCGATGTGCGCGTCCCTAAAGAAAACATGATTCTCGGCGAAGGCCGCGGTTTTGAAGTGGCTCAGGGGCGTTTAGGGCCTGGTCGTATTCATCACTGCATGCGTTCTATTGGCATGGCTGAAGCCGCGCTTAAGTTGATGATTGAGCGTTCATTAGAGCGTGAAGCCTTCGGTCGTCCGCTGGCTAAATTGGGTGGCAATGTGGATATTATTGCCCAGGCGCGGATCGATATTGAGATGACTCGACTGCTGTGTCTCAAGGCCGCTTGGCTGATGGACAATGTGGGCACTGATGCAGCACAGCCGTTTATCTCCATGATTAAAGTCGCAGCGCCGAATATGGCCCTGAAGATTCTCGATGAAGCCATGCAGATGTACGGTGGATTAGGTCTCTCTCAAGACACGCCTCTGGCGATTTGGTATGGCGGACAGCGTACATTACGCTTCGCTGATGGCCCAGATGCAGTCCACCGCATGGTCATTGGTCGCCGCGAAATAAAACAGTATATGTAAGAAAATAGCATGACCATCAGATACCAGGATCGGCTTGCCACAGTGACAGGCTCGGGCAATGGCTTAGGCCGTTCCCAAGCCCAGCATTGGGCGCCCGCGGTGCCTAAGCCGACGACTATCTGAGTGCAAAATAATAATACTAGCCTAGGACAAGAATATGAAAGCGTTAGTCTGTAATGAGTTTGGACCCACTGAAAATTTAGCCCTCGAAGAACGCCCAGCGCCAACCCCTGGCAAAGGAGAAATTCTGGTTGATGTTAAAGCGGCCGGGGTTAACTTTCCCGATGTCTTAACCATTCAGGGAAAGTATCAATTTAAACCAGAGCTGCCATTTGTTCCCGGCGCTGAATTAGCCGGTGTTGTCACTGCTATAGGTGAGGGTGTAAGCAGTTTAAAAATCGGTGACAAAGTGGTTTCAACTGTCCAGATTGGTGGTTTTGCTGAGCAGTGTGTGGGTTCTGAACACGGCGCTTTTGCCATGGGTGAAACCATGTCCTTTGAACAGGCTGCCGGTTTTGCGATTACCTATGGCACGTCTTATTACGCCCTTAAACAGCAGGCCAACATTCAGCCTGGCGAAACACTGTTGGTATTGGGTGCAGCTGGTGGTGTGGGCATTGCGACTATTCAAATTGCTAAAGCCATGGGTGCAACAGTTATTGCCGCAGCCAGCACTGAAGAGAAATTGGATTTTGCCTGCGAAGCTGGTGCGGATTTGCGCATTAACTACACCACCGAAAACCTCAAAGACAAAGTTAAACAGCTCACCGGTGGCAAAGGTGCAGATGTGATCTATGATCCCGTCGGCGGCGATTTCTCCGAGCAGGCTTTTAGAGCTATTGCCTGGGACGGTCGTTTCTTAGTGATTGGTTTTGCCTCTGGTCCGATTCCCAAAATCCCGCTCAACCTGTGTTTGTTAAAGGGCGCTTCTTTAGTTGGCGTTTTTTGGGGTGCGTGGGCCGCCAGATTCCCCCTCGAGTCGCGGAATAACTTTGATGAGCTGATTGCTATGATTGACGGCGGCCAGTTTTCACCATTGGTCACCGAGGTCTATCCGCTGGCTGATTACCAAGAGGCCTTTGCTTCAATCTCTGAGCGACGTGCCAAGGGTAAAGTAATCCTGTCTATGGCGTGATAGTTTGCTGCCGAGACAAAAAGGGTCTGCAACTGCGGACCCTTTTTTTTGCCTGTGCTGTTATCTATAACGTTTGGCGATTGTTCAAAGTTGTTCAAAAGAGTTCAAGGTTGTTCAAGGTTGTTCAAAAGAGTTCAAGGTTGTTCAAAAGAGTTCAACAGGCTGAACCCGTAATGGTTGGCCACAATGTGGCTGGCCCTATACAATCGTCCCCGATCTCAGATCAGCCGAGTGGCCACTGCAGTTATTCTCCGCTTCAACACTAACGACTAAGAGCAACATGACCCAAAAAGCACTAGAGATTCTCAACAGCCTGTATGGCTATGACAGCTTTCGCGGTCATCAAGCGGACATTATCGAGCATGTTGCTGAAGGCAATAACACCCTGGTCTTAATGCCCACCGGCGGTGGTAAATCCCTCTGTTATCAAATTCCCTCCCTGCTGCGAGATGGCGTGGGAATTATTATTTCTCCCCTAATCGCCCTGATGCAAGATCAGGTGGGTGCCATGCAGCAGCTCGGGGTCAAGGCGGCGTTCTTAAACTCCAGCCTGTCCCGCAGCGAACAGAATGATATAGAACAGCAGCTCATAGCAGGGCAGTTGGATCTGCTCTATATAGCCCCAGAGAGACTGATTCAGCCCTATGTGCTGGATATGTTGGGACGCTGCCGGCTGGCGCTATTTGCCATCGACGAAGCTCACTGCGTGTCTCAGTGGGGCCATGACTTCAGGTCCGACTACCTAGCCCTAAGTATGCTTGCCGAGCGCTTCTCGGCCATACCCCGCATAGCACTGACTGCCACGGCAGACATTCGCACCCGTAAAGAAATTATTGAACGCCTCTCTCTAGACGGTGCCAAGGCCTACATAAGCGGTTTTGATCGGCCCAATATTCGCTACGCCATCGCCAATAAAACCACCCCAAAAAAGCAGCTGCTGGCGTTTTTACAGCATCGCAAAAGCGAAGCGGGTATTGTCTACTGCCTGTCCCGCAAGAAGGTTGAAGATACCGCAGAGTGGCTCAGCCAGCAGGGCTACAACGCCTTGCCCTATCACGCCGGGTTGCCCGCCCAACTGCGCCAGACCCACCAGAACCGCTTTCTTCGAGAAGAGGCTGTGATTATTGTTGCCACCATTGCCTTTGGTATGGGTATCGACAAACCGGATGTACGCTTTGTCGCTCACCTAGATCTACCCAAAAGCATCGAAGCCTATTATCAGGAAACCGGTCGAGCCGGACGTGATGGCCAGCCCGCTGATGCCTGGATGGTCTATGGCCTGCAAGACGTGGTACGCCTTCAGCAAATGGCTCAGAGCTCCGACGGCTCAGAGCAATTTAAACGCGCCGAGCGTCACAAGCTCGACGCCATGTTAGGGCTCTGCGAAGTCACCAGCTGCCGCCGAAAAGTGCTGTTGCGTTATTTCGCCGACGAAGCCCCCAATCAATGCGGCAACTGCGATAACTGTCAGCTGCCCCCAGAGACCTGGGACGCCACCGAAGCCGCACAAAAAGTGCTGTCCTGCGTCTATCGCACCGGCCAGCGTTTCGGCCTGGTTCATGTGATGGACGTGTTACAGGGCAAAGAAAATGAGAAAGTGCTGCAGCATGGGCACGAAAAGTTAAGTACCTTTGGCATTGGCAGCGACACCCATGAAGCCCAGTGGCGCTCAGTGATTCGTCAGCTGGTGGTGCGTGGTTTCTTGCGCGTGGATCTGGAGGGTTACAGCGCATTGCAGCTCACTGATCTCTGTAGGCCTGTTTTGAAGGGCGAGCAAGAGCTGCATTTACGTAAAGAAGAGATTAAGGCGCCGTCCTTAAAAGGAGGCTCTAAAGCTGGCGGTAAAAAGTCCGCAGCTAAGGTGCAGATTGCGCCAGA
Organism: Gammaproteobacteria bacterium MOLA455; assembly: GCA_000511875.1. Classification (GTDB taxonomy): domain Bacteria; phylum Pseudomonadota; class Gammaproteobacteria; order Pseudomonadales; family Porticoccaceae; genus HTCC2207. The sequence continues at coordinate 726,253 of AZIN01000001.1, read as the reverse complement.
GGATCAAGAGTTGTGGGAAGAGTTGCGCGAGTGCCGCAAGTATCTGGCGGAAGAGCACAATGTGCCACCCTATGTCATCTTTCACGACGCCACCCTAAAAGAGATGTTGGATATCATGCCCATGTCCGGGTCTGAGTTGTTGACCCTCACTGGCGTGGGTGACAGCAAGTTGGAGAAATATGGCGCAGATTTTATTGACATAATTTGTCGCTATGCGAAGACGCAGAAGAGCGATTAAGAGCTTCTTATCGCCGTAGCGCCAAGCCGTTGCTTTGACCCTCCCAACTTGTCATCCCGACCACCCAACCTGCCATCCCGACCGCAGTGGAGGAACCTCAACCAATTGGCAGGAGACCTTCTTAAAAGTGTAAAACAACATTTGTAACAAATTGACAAGTTGTTGTTCTCAGCCTAATCTTTAGCCATCACTAACAAACGTTGAGATTGAGAATGCGTCTTTCTATTGAAATTTCACCCGAGCAACATCAGCGCCTCAAAGCATCTGCCGCACTGCAAGGTAAATCGATCAAAGACTATGTGTTGGAAAAATCTCTGCCTGGTCTAGCGGAAGAAGCCGCATTGTATGAACTAGAGGGCTTCCTCAAGCCGCGAGTAGAGGCGGCGAGCAAAGGGGAGTTTTCGGAAAAATCTGTGGATGATATTTTTGCTGAGGTAGAGAAGGAGTAATAATCCCAGGATGGGTAAGCTGTATAAGTTAACTAGAGATGCGGAAAAAGACTTGCGAGAAGTGGCGCGCTATACACTTAGCAGTTGGGGCGCCAGCACTTTAAAGACCTACCGGAAAGGGCTGGTCAAAACGTTTAATGACCTGTCTGGAAATAAGTCCGTTGGTCGACATTTTTCTAGACGTTTTCCCCAGTTACTAGTCACCAGATATAGGTATCACTATATATTCTATGTTGTTGATACCGCTGAAAAGCCCGTAGTTATCGGAATGATCCACGAGAAAAGAGATATGGTGAATCATTTGGCTGAGCGGCTAAGCTAAAATATTTACCTGAGATTCAAAAAAACGTTCTCGCAGGGTTTTTCAATTGTTTTTGTATTTCGAGTTATTCATTCATCACTGCCCCTCTAATACCATTCTTGCTGGCGCAACCAACGTCGAGCCCACCCCTGAGTTCGACAAAGCCTCATATTATTACCACTACTAATTACTCACAGAAAGCCGTATCCAATTCATATTCCACGAGGGACCCAGTGCATTAACGCGCAGCGTCTGCTCTCCAGCCTGCAAATCAATGGTGGCACTCAGGGTTATCCAGTTTTGCCAGCCGCCGGTATTAGGGATTGTTTGCCGATCTACCTCAGTACCATTTGCCACCACTGCAAATCCGCTGCTGCCCGGCTCGCTGGCCACGCGGTATTCGATAAGATAACTGCCCGGAGTCTGCACATCAATGTTGTACTCCAGCCAGTCGCCAGTATCCACATAGCCAATATTTCTGCCGCCCCCTGTGCCACCGCCGCTATCTGAAGAGGCCTCGGTTTGGATGCCGTTCATCGCAGAATAGAGCTCGGCCTCGATGGTTCCGGGCACCGAGAAGGTAGTATCAGACTGGCCACCACCACTGTTGGAGGTATTCAGGTTGTCACCCAGACTGTCTGAATCTTGATACGTCAGGCCGAAGCCATAGGCAAACAGCGGGTCATAATTACTATCATTAAGGTTGAGAGTCTGCTGTTCGGGGCTGTTGGGCCAGGAGAACGAGAGCTTACCGACAAAATCATGCGAGGTTGTACCTGCAGGGGTTTTGAAAATAACATCGGCCACGCCCGCACCTTCAGTGCCTGGCAGCCATGCCACAACAAAAGCGTTAGAGGCGTTTAGTTCAGCGTTGACCCACAGTGGGCGGCCGGTCAAGAAGATAGACACCACCGGAATGCCCTGACCGCGCAATGCTTGTAGCAGCGCCAAATCTGATTTGTTGCCCGGTTGATACTCGAGGCTGGTTAAATCACCCACGCCCTCGGCATAGGGTGACTCGCCAAACACTACAATAGCCACATCTGGGGTAGTGCCACTAAAGCTGCCGTCGGCACTCAAAAGCGCTGTGCCGCCAGCGGCGCTGACTGCTGACTGTATACCCGCATAGATAGACGTCGCGCCGGGGAAGTCGCTGTTGCTATTGCCGGTACCCTGCCAGGTAAGGGTCCAGCCGCCGCTCTGCTGACCTATATTGTTGGCGCCACTGCCGGCTACAAGCACATTAGCGTTGGCACTCAGAGGCAACAGTTGGTCGCTGTTTTTTAACAGCACCAGAGATTCGCGAACCGCCTGGCGAGCAATGTTGCGATGAGCAGCAGCGCCTATCAGAGCGTTATTGTCAGCCTGAAGACGGGCAGAAGGTTTTACCTTGTCGGCAAAGCCGGCCCGCAGTTTGACGCGCAGAATTCGAGTGACCGCATCATCAATACGCGACATTGGAATGGTTCCGGCCTGCACCTGTGCAATAGTGTTTTCGATAAATGCCTGCCAGGCAAAGGGCACCATAATCATATCCACACCAGCAATAATGGCCTGAGCACACTCACTGTCGCCACAGCCGGGCACCTGCCCATGGCCGTTCCAGTCGCCGATGACAAAGCCATCAAAGCCCATCTGTTGTTTTAATACATCGGTTAGCAGGTAGTCATTGCCATGCAGCTTTGAACCATTCCAGCTGTTGTACGAGGCCATTACGGTTTGCGCGCCAGCCCCCAAAGCACTGAAATAGCCCTGACCATGAATGTCACGCAGCGTAGTTTCACTGACCACTGTATTGCCCTGATCGACACCATTTTGCGTGCCGCCATCGCCAATCCAGTGTTTAGCGGTGGCAATCACATGGGCTGGGCCAAAGCGATCGTCGGCATCACCCTGCAAGCCAGTGACGATTTCGCCGGCATAGGCTCTAACGATTTCTGGATCTTCAGAATAACTCTCATAGGTTCGCCCCCAGCTGTCATTGCGCACCACCGCCAGGGTAGGTGCAAACACCCAATCAATGCCCGTTGCGGCCACTTCAAGTGCGGTGATCTCGCCGATCTGACGCATCAGTGCAGGGTTGTTTGCCGCACCCAGACCAATATTGTGGGGGAAGATCGTGGCGCCAATGACATTGTTATGGCCATGCACTGCATCCGTACCCCAGATCACAGGAACACCCACACCACCGTCGCTGGTGTCTGTGCTGGCCTCATAGAAACTATCTGCCAGATTAACCCAGTCAGCCAGGCTCGAATTTTTACCGTTGGGCCAAGTACCGCCGCCGTTGAGCACCGAGCCCAGATTAAACTCGCGTACCTGAGCAGCACTAACCTGACTAATTTCAGCCTGAACCATCTGGCCCACTTTCTCAGCCAGAGTCATATCAGTCAAAATAATACCGACAGCCGCATCCACATCCTCTGTGACCACGCTGTTTACCGCCGGCCAGGTGGAGGAGATGCTGTCGGCGGCAACAGTGATTGAAACAGAAGCTGTGGCGCGATCGCCATCTGCATCCACCACGGCATAGGTGAAACTGTCTGAGCCACTAAAGCCGCTATTGGGTGTATAGGTTGCAGTGCCATTTGCAGTGATCACTGCAATGCCATTGTTCGCTGCACTAACTATGTTGTAGGTCACAGGACCGTCTTCAAGACCGCTATCATTACTGCTGATATCGGCGTTTAGCACTGTATCCTGGTCAACGGCGAAGCTATCCGCCACCGCAACCGGGGTATTGTCAGGTGCAGGTGCAGGTGCAGGTGTGGGTGTGGGTGTGGGTGTGGGAGTAGGCTCAGGAGTAGGCTCAGGAGTAGGCTCAGGAGTTGGCTCAGGAGTTGGCTCGGGCGAAGGTGATGGTTCAGGAGTAGGGCTGGGCACAACCGGCGCCGCAGCGCTTGGCGCTACACCACCGCCACCGCCACCGCCACCGCCACCGCAAGCGCTTAATGCCGCTGCAATAAACGCGACACCAAAGGTTTGTCGAATCGAAGCCAGACTAAACGGCGAATTGACTGTGATCTTGGACGCTTTAATCATGGAATACCTCGCTCCTAAACAGAGCGCATCTTGACCCATATTGGCCTCAATAACTTAGATTTGAGCTTACAGGCGCAGAATAAGAGTTAAGCAGTACATTGACGGCCAAACTACTTTATCAGCAGGCATTTCAAAACCCAGATGATCCAACCCTTAAACAGTGTCACTTGGCATAGTCTTCGCGCTGTTTGTCTCAGGCTTGCTTAAACCGCTTGCTGCACAGCCTCAGGCTCAGCTGAATATCATCAACGCCTAGATGCAAACTATAACTGCAGTTCAAGGATTTTTTCTGGCCCAGGGTAGGGTTTTTGTCAGCTATTGGGTCTTATATCTTGGTAGCCGGGCTTGCACAACTGCCAGAGCGTTAATAACAGCCAGAGCGTTAATAACAGCCAGGCCTCCGATGTGTTTTAACTATTCTAAATCGCCCGTTATCTCCCGCGCCGCCTCCTCGCCCCCCAAGCTTTTAACGGCGGCCCTATTAGATTAATAAACTGTTTATATTAAGGACAACTCAATGAATTTCGCTTCGCTGGATAAAACCATTCGCACGCTCATGCGCAGTAAAAACACACCTGGTCTGGCACTGAGTATTGTGCACAACGATCAAGTCGTCTATGCCAAAGGCTATGGCTCTCGAGACTTGAAATCCTTTTCGCCCATGACCGAAAACACACTCATAGGTATTGGCAGCATCACAAAGTCATTTACCGCTTTTGCCATTTTAAAATTACAAGAGGCGGGCAAGTTGCGGCTCGACGACAGCGTAGCCGACTATTTGAATTATCCACTTTTTGCCGAGCGCCCAGATATTCAAATTAGGCATATGCTGTCCCATAGCACCGGTATTCCAACCATGGATGCTGGGGGCAAAGCGTTCACCCACACCTTCGATGATTTTAGCTGTCTGTATCCCGCCGAAACCCGTGAAGAGTTCATTGCCCATCTAGGCGATGCCGCCGATTTTATTGTTTACAAGCCGGGCGAAAAATTCTTTTACAACAACGATATGTACAGCTGCCTAGCGTTTATTATCGAAGACCTGTCGGGTCTAACCTTTGAAGCATTTTTGCATCAGGAGATACTGCAGCCGCTAGAGATGAATCGCGCAGCCCTAACCCAGCAGGCCCTCAACAATGACCCACAGGGCAATGTCATGACCGGTTACAGATTCGAAAACCGTGACGGCACAGCCCATGCCATGGCCAGTCAAGTGCCAATTGGCGGCAATGTGCAGGCACCGGGGGGCATTTATACCTCCATGACTGAAATGGCTAACTACGCATTGTGCCTGCTTAACAGCGGTGAGTTTAAGGGCCGCCAGTTGCTCTCGCCGGAATCTGTGGCGCAGTTGTTTGCCCCGCAGATATCCACAGTCTACGGCCGTGGCGCAGATCCCCAGTACTGCCTGGGTTGGTCCAAGGACGATGAAACCCAGCAAATGCCCCATACCGTTATTCATCATGGTGGCGCCATGTTAACCAGCAGCTCACACCTTATGCTGATACCGGAATTAAATCTGGCCGTGTCAGTAGCTGAAAACGCCTCAACAGGACTCTGCGCCACAGTCGCTGACGCAGTGGTAGCAAATCTGTTGAATCAGGACCCTAGTGCAGTTATTGAAGATTTAAAAATCATGCATGCCCTTGATGCCATCGTGGGGACCTACAAGTCACCCCACAATATGTATTCCCTGACCCTATCGCGAAAAAACGGTATGGCCTGGGTCGATGCACAAATAGATGACGGCGCCACCAGTTTTGCATTGCTGGCAAAAGACATTGATCAGTTGCAGTTCGCTCGTTATTCGCTGCGTGCAGACAATAAAAATCTGCTGACGTTTGTTCGCAACAAGACCACAGGCAAGATTGATTATGTAACCTACGATCGCTATCTGTATCGACGGGCTTGAGTAAACCCACACCTAACCATGAGCGGTTTTTGCCACGGCACTCGCGCGCCTTATAGGAGGCTGGTGCTGTGGCAGGGTGCGGAATCTGGGCCAAGAGCCAAGAGCCAAAAGCCAAAAGCAAATGCACGTTGGGAAAGTTTCGTCTCTATTCCACTGGCAGGGTCTACTATAAATAAAGAACAAGCACTTATTGCCCAGCAAGATATGTTTTGCCCCCTGATGTCGCCAATTCAATATAGCGACGCGCAACAACCAATCTGTGCTGCCCACAATTCTAGGTTTGATTTGGCCAGAACTGTGTTGAGTGAAAATATCAACGCGGCAATCAAGGCAAATTGAAAACTCCCTGTAGGCACCATGGATGTTAAAAATGACTTAAATCCGCGGCCAGTACTGCACCACCAAAAAACAGTAGTGGAATTTCCTAAGTCAACTGTCAGGTATCTAGGGTGATCCGTCATTGCCTCGTAAAACATACCGAGACGTTTATGCAGACAGATGAAACGAACCAGAAAAAGTCCATGGCGGCGACCTACCAGCGGCTGCGCGGCTCTCTTATGCGCTACACATCCCGCTATTTCCGCAAACCCCACGAAATAGAAGATGTCGTGCAAGAAGCCTTTGTCAAAGTGCTGGAGGCGCAAGGCGACAGAACCATTCAGTCCATCGACGCCTACCTGTTTCGCACCGCCCGCAATGTGGCCCTGAACAAACTCAGCAAACATGAAAACAAGCTCACCGACGCCCTGGGTGAGCTCATGACCGAATCAGATATCGCCCTAAGCCCCACCCTTGAACAAGACTACGAATCCAAAGAGCGATTTGAGCTGTTTTGTGAATCGCTGGTGGAACTGCCCAAGCGCTGCCAGCAAGCCTTTGTGCTGCGCCGTGTGTATGGCTTTAGCCAGGCAGAAATCGCCCAGCGCATGGGCATTAGCGTCAACACCGTAGAAATGCACCTGGCCAAAGGCGTGGTGCGCTGTGAACGCTACATGCGCAAACAAAGCAACGATGACTGCGGTGAACTATTCAAACGCAATCAGAGACGCGGCGCGAAGCTGTAGCGCCCGGTTATGAACAAACTAAAGACTGATAGACAGGCGCCATTATGACGACCTCAAGAAACAAGGAAACATCATCGCCCACAAGTGGCATCGATAAGGCCAGCAGCGACTCGGCCGACATCGACACGGGGACAAAAAACATGGAAACGCTGAAAGAAAGCATTGAAGACCAAGCCGGGCTTTGGTTAGTTCGCCTCGACGGGCGGCAACTCAGCCCGGAAGAAACCCGCGAGCTAAAAGCCTGGCTGCGCCGCAGTGACTACCACCGCGACTACCTCACCCGCCTGGCCAAACAGTGGGACGGCATGGCCGCGCTCAACAAACTGGCCACCTTATTCCCCCTGACGGACAACAACCTAGGCCGCACAGGCCACTCAAATACCAAACAACCCCACGCGGGCTTTGCCACAAAATGGCTACCGCAATGGCAGCCAGTGCTGGCCTTTTCGCTGATGTTCGTGGTGGTGTTGGCGGGGTGGCAGTCCTCACTGTTTGATCCCGCGGCCTCGTCTGGTGTCTATATCACCGCCGTGGGTGAAACCCAGCGGCAGGTCTTGTCAGACGGATCAGTGATCACCCTAAACACCAACACCCAAGTGCAGGTGAGTTATACCGACAAGCAGCGCAAAGTAAGCCTATTGCAGGGCGAAGCCAATTTTGAAGTGGCAAAAAACACCCAGCAACCCTTTGTTGTCTATGCCGGTCAGGGCCTGGTGCGGGCCGTTGGCACCGCCTTTAACGTGCGCCTTTCAGAGACCAGTGATGTGGGTTTGGTGGATGTGATTGTCACGGAAGGCCGCGTGAAGGTGCGCAGTCGATACACCGAGCCCTACGAGCAGCCACTGACAGACCAGCACCCCTTGTCGCAACGCCTTATGGATGCCGGGCAGCGCGTGCAATACAGCGATGCCAGTGAATTAGTGGAAGCGATTCCCACCGAGGAAGAAGCCTTGCTTCGCAAGCTCGCCTGGCAAAAAGGCTCGCTGGTGTTTAAGGGAGAAACCCTGGCCCAGGCCGTTGCAGAGATTTCACGGTACACCGACAAACGACTGACTATCGCCGATGCCTCATTGAAGTCACTGCAAGTGGGTGGCCGTTATAAAACCGATGACATAGACAACCTGCTGAGCTCATTGGCCGAAGTGATGAATATAAAGATCACCTATTTAACCGAAAAAGACATTCAGTTGTCCGCCAAAAAATAAGCCAGCACAAGCGGCCGCAATAAAAAGTGAAATTAATCAAAAAATAAGTAATGGAAAATTATGTGTCACTGGTCAACAAGGTATGCGCTACGCAAAGTCGCCGTTTTATTGCGGCTTGGGCAGAGTGCAGGCCGGGATTTTCTGGTGAGGGTTAAGCGCAACAAGCCGATGCAATGGCAGAGTGTTTTTCTAGGCATAGCCATCTTGTTTCATTCAGCATGGACCGCCGCAGAAAGCAGACCCTTACCCTTCAATATTCCCAGCCAACAAGCAGATGCTGCGCTGCTTTTATTTGGCAAGCAAGCTGACATATCGGTGGTTTACCAGCACAAGCTGGTGAAAACCTACCAGACCAATCAGCTGAAGGGTGAATTCACACCGCAAGAAGGCATCAGAATTTTACTTAGGGGTTCTGGTTTAAAGGCCGAATTTAAGAGCAGGGCGCATCTGGTTATTACTCAAAATAATCAGGGGAATGAGATGAATAGTAAGAAGAAGATTTTGGCGGCGACGGTTGGTTTTTTTATGGGGGCTGGAGGTTCGTCTCTTGGCTTGGCTGAAGAAGTAGGTAGTAGTGAGGGGATGGATTGGTTGTTGGAGGAGGTTGTGGTTACGGCGCAGAAGCGGGAGCAGAGGTTGATTGATGTGCCGATTAGTATTGCCACCTTAGATGATGAAAAGCTAAAAAACATGGGCATTGACGGTATCGATAAGCTGGTCTATGCCGTACCTAACTTATCAATCCGAAGCACTAGTGAATCGGAAAAAAGGTTTGTCATTAGAGGTGTCAGTAACGTCCGAGGCAGCTCAGCGCTGGTGGGCGTTTACCTTGATGAAATACCGGTGAGCCTAAGCCCTCAGTACCAGCCTAATCTGCAGATGCTTGATATTCAGCGAGTAGAAGTCTTACGTGGACCACAGGGTACGCTCTACGGACAAGGTTCCACTGGCGGTACGGTTCGACTGCTGACCAAGGATCCAAGCTTTGACGGTATCAATGGTGAAATCGGCTCTTCTTTTTACACAACACAAGATGGCGATACCAGCAGTGAGGTCAGCGCGATTACCAATATTCCCGTGATTGACGATACCTTGGCTTTTCGTGTTGCCGCTAGCTATAAGGACGTGGGTGGCTGGATAGACCAACCTGATGCAAACAAAGAAGATATTAATGATGTGGAGACATCTTATATTCGCATTAAAGGTTTGTGGCAGGCATCAGATGATCTAATGGTCAGTGCTATGGTATTGCGTACTCGAGACGATGCAGGAGCTCAAGGCTTTGGCAATATAAAAGATAGTCAGGACAACCCGTTTTGGCGCCAGGTGGAACGCAATGGCCTACCTCTGCTTAGCACCGAGATCAGCACTTACAGTGATATCTATAACATAACACTGAATTATGATTTGGGCTTCGCATCGTTGACCAGTTCTACCTCGAAAATTGAATTTGGAACAGACCCCTTTAATTCCTCATCAAGCGTCAATCAAGATCCTCTGTCAAATTCTGGTCTTGCTGTAATTGGAAGTTTTGTTGATATAGGCGGATTTACACAAGAAATTCGACTGCAAGGTGTTACTGATAACAAACAACTGGATTGGGTTGTTGGTGCATTCTATAGCGATATTGATTCGGAGGTAGGAGCTGAAGATTTCGGCTTCTATGTCGAAGGCGCTGGTGGTTCTTTCGGCTCTTTTGACGAGAGAGAAACCTCGGAGTCAATAGCTCTTTTTGCGAGCGTTGATTACCACCTCAGTCAGCAGTTGACGCTTACTGTTGGTGCCCGATATTTTGAGGATGACCGAGCCATTAATGGGAACTTTTATGCTGCCGAGAAAAGCGCGACTTTTGATCATGTGAGTCCGACAATTGGCGCTTCCTTCGCATTGAGCAACGATGCATCTGTCTATGTCCGTATTGCTGAAGGGTTCCGTAGTGGAGGTTTTAACTCTCTACCTGACGCGGAAAACTACCAACCAGAAACAGTGAGAACCTACGAAGTAGGTACCAAGGCCTTGATGCTTGAGGGGAGGCTGCAAGCCGAAGCTGCGCTTTTCTACAGTCAATATGAAGACATACAAGCTTCGGATCCATCGCAGCGACTTCCTACACGTGTGGTGGTGATTAATCCTGGGGAAGCTGAAATGCAGGGTGTTGAATGGTCTGCACAGTTTAGCGTTTCAGAGCATTTTTCTGTGGGCTTTAGTGGACACTATATGGATACAGAATTTGTTAAAGTCAGTACAGTCAGTAACAATGACGTCGGCGACCCGATTGATTATGCGCCAAAATACAGTGTTGCGTTTAGCACAAGATTTGACTTTGAGGGCCCTCTAAATAGCGCAGGATTTACAGCACTTGACTACAATGTGCAAGATGGAAGTGTCGAAACCGCATCAAATAATCGACGGGCAGAATCCGATACCCTCACCCATATAAATATGCGCTTAGGGCTAAATTGGGAGTCATTCACGGCTGAGTTATTTGGTAGAAATCTCACCAATGAGCAAGACTTCAATAACCCCACTAACTTCAATAGTTACAAGCAGGATCGTCCTCGGACTTGGGGCGTTAATGTGGCTTATAAATTCTAGCTGTAACCTAACATCCCCGAACAGCTCGACTCTTCATATCCGTAAAGCGGACGATCAAATGATCTTTTAGTCATATTGATTGTGATAGGTCGAGGTTTTTATCAAGAAATAATTTTCTCGCGCTCCAAAAATGTTTAGGGGCGCGAGAGGATTGGTTCTCGTACTACTCTTTTTACAAAGCCAGGGTGTTTAGATAGCACCTCAAAATTTCATCAATTAGTACTGCATGAATATGCTTCTAGCATACTTAAATGCGGCGACTAGCATCTCAATACAACCAACCGCAACACAAAAGGACATAAAATGAGCACCCCTATGTTAACGCGCTATGAGCAGGCTCATCGCATATTAAAAGGCAAAAGAAATAACGATATTGTCAGAAACGATACAGTGTATTCTCACTGGAGCAGCGACGCTGATGGCTCGGGTAGTGAGTACTTTTGGTATCAAAAGCAAACCGCAACCGGCAAGGAATTTAGGTGGGTGGATGTTAGCGCCGCGACAAACGAACCTGCCTTTGATCATGCCTTGTTGGCAAATTTGTTGACTCAGGCGATAGTGAATTTTGAGGACCCGGTTGAAAATCATCAAGAAATCACAGGTCTTCAAGAAAAAAATGACCAAGTGATCAATCCCTTGGACCTGCCATTGACCGCCGTGACTATCAGCGCATCCAACAAGGAGCAGGTTTTACAAGTTAGCTTTACGGCGATGGACAAACGTTGGCTTTACGAGCCGGATAATGCATTACTCAAAGAGGCTCCCCCAGCACAATTAGAGGGTTTTACTTCCCCTGACGGAAAAAAAATAGCCTTTTCTCGTGAGCATAACATCTGTATTAGAGATGTATCCAGTGGTGAAGAAAAACAGCTGACACAGGACGGGGCAGAGACCTGCGTGAATGGAGAAACGGCTATTGGCAAGGAGGATGCCTTACTCTGGTCAGGTGACTCACAGAGTCTTTTGTTTGCCCAGCTAGACAGACGAGAGGCCAAGATCAGGCACTATATAAATTATGCGCCTCTCGATGGTAGCCTGGAGGCTGAACTCGTGGAATTAGCTTGGCCTTATGCGGGTGATGAGTCAATCGGTGGCTGGCGACTATTTATTGTTGATGTCAGTACAGGCGAAACACAAAAGGCGGATTATCCACTCATTCCGGAGATAGCTTGTGGCGCCCATCTAGACGGTTTTCTGACTGCGGGCCTCGCGTGGTGGTCTGCGGACAAGCAACGTGTATTCTTCGTCGATTCACCCCGGGACGTGAGAACCGTTCGTGTTGTTGAATGGGATACACTTTCAGGAAGTATTCGAGTCCTGTTTGAAGAAACCGATGATATTGCCGTCAGATTACGTCATGATATTACAAGCCCCCCCATCATAGCGCCACTACCTAAGACCAACGAACTTATTTGGTTCTCTGAACGCAGTGGTTGGGGGCATTTATACCTTTATGACCTGAACTCCGGAGAGCTAAAACACCAAATTACGGGCGCTTCAGGGAATAACGATTGGCTGGTTAACAGCATTCTGCATGTTGATGCTGAACGGCGGGAGCTGTTAATACAAACCGCCGGGCGTGATCCTAGTATTAATCCCTATTACCGCGATCTCTGTAAGGTGAATATCGACACGGGGTTATTAACCCCTATCCTCTCAGGAAACTATGAACACAGGGTGTATAAAACGATCGACGTGCAGTCTCTGGATTATGTGCGAACTCATTACAACCTGCTCGGTGATGTGAATATTCGGCGTGTTTACTCGGGTGGCGTGTCTTCTACGGGCCAGTATTTAATTGCTACGCGGTCACGTGCCGATACCGCGCCTGAGTCCCTGTTGATTGACCGTAATGGCCGAGAAATACTCACCGTCGAAGCCGCTGATACCTCCGATCTACCCACAGACTGGCAATGGCCCGAGCCAGTCAAGCTCAAAGCCGCTGATGGTGAAACCGACATTTATGCCGTGGTGTTTCGTCCCCCCGGTTTTTCACCCGAGCAATCCTACCCGATAGTGGACTTCCTCTCGTCTACTCGTGGCGGCTGTACCCTTCCTTTGGGATCTTTTGTCAACACTAAGTTCTATGGGACCAATTACTATCAAGCGGCAGCTATGGCAGCACTGGGTTTTGTGGTGGTTTGTATTGCAGGTCGAGGCACCACTGGCCGGGACAAGGCCTTTTATACCCACCACTATGGTGACTATGCTTATAGCAATGACTTCAATGATCGTATCGCCGGTATTCGCCAATTAGCAGAGCGCTATCCCTATATGGATATTAACCGTGTGGGTATCAACGGCGATGAAAACCCCATTAACAATGTGATCTATGCATCACTGTTGCATTCGAACTTTTACAAAGTCACCGTACTCCACTGCATGGGAGACCCTCGTTTTGCGCTTCCTATAGTCACTGAAACAACAGAAATGGCGATGTCCAACATGGGACTGCCTAGAACACCTTACCCGGAAGACTGTGTTGAATCGTTTAGCGGCAAACTGTTATTGATACAGGGATTGAAAGTATCGTCAATCGAACCTTCTTATCGCTTGGTTGACGCCTTAGTCAACGCCAATAAGGATGTTGATATGCTCTGTGTGCCTAATATGTTGCATATGGTCACTCCCTATACACTGCGGCGCCAATGGGATTACTTGGTCACCCATTTAATGGGGGAGAAGCCTCCAGAGCAGTTTTTATTGACGGTCTATTAGCTTTTTTGATGTTTCAACTAGTGCGCTGAGCTTAGGCTTTCGTAGAACGTTATTAACGATATTGAGTGGTTCTGAAGCAATTAAGACTGGCTTATCCAAAGGTGTTTACGGACATGATTCATAGGGCTAATAAACAAACGGTTTTAACACGAGGTCTAAATAACTGGCAGGTATTGGCCTTTAGTGCACCTTCTGTGGGCCTGATGTTCTTATTAGGCCCTATGAGTATTGTTCAGGGTGTTTATGCGAAGTATTTTGGCATTCCGTTAACGACTTTGGCGGGAGTCTTATTGCTTTGCCGCCTTTTTGATGTGTTCAGTGATCCCTTGATGGGCTACTTTTCCGATCGTTATAAAGCGCGAACCGGTACCCGAAAGCCCTTTGTCTTGGTCGGCGGTTTATTGCTTCTTGTCTGCAGTTATTTCTTGTTTATTCCGCCGAATGACGTCAGCACCACCTACATAACGTTTTGGATGATTTCTTTTTATGCGGCCAGCACTCTTAGCTCTATTCCTACTTATGCTTGGGGCGGGGAAATGTCGACATATCCAGAAGAGAGGACGCTTATATTCAGCGTACAGGCATTTGCCGGTAAAATCGGTTTTTTACTTTTCTATTTAGTGCCTTTTCTGCCGTTGTTTACCACCACCGAAATGACCCCGGAAACACTCAAAGCTTCAGTTATTATTGCGGCTGTTTTAATGCTTCCTGGGTTGTATGTTGCTTTGAGATATGCCCCTGTCGGGTCACCTTCTCGGGAGAATAAAATCGAAAAAAAGAAAAAAGCATCAGTTTCTTTTTTGGAAATCATATCGGCGTTTAAACGGAATAAGCCCTTTCAGGTATTTGTAGTGGCTTATATGTGTGTGGGTTTGGGCATGGGGATGTATTTTGGATTGTTTTTTATTTTTGTTGATAGCTATTTAGGGCGGGGCGAGGACTATGCCAAGTTAGTTTCACTCAGTATGGTGGCTGGCCTTATCTCCGTACCATTAGCCTATAAAGCAATCACGCTTGTCGGTAAAAAATGGGCGTGGGGTCTGTCGCTGTTGTTGATGGTATTGTCAATAGTCTATACGGGCCAGTTACGCCCAGAAGAAGATGTATTCTTGTCTTTGTTGACGCTAAAAATAGTTTTAACTGTAGGTACGGCAATCCTCCCTGTGATCACCATGCCATTGCTCAATGAGTCTATAGATTATGGTCTGCTCAGTAATAGAGCGGAACGGCGGGGACTCTATTTTTCGATATATTCACTGCTAACTAAATTTGAAATGGCCTTGGGTTTGGCCCTGGGTCTAGCCATTGCCGGTTGGCTAGGTTTTGATGCGACAGAAACCAACCACGGTGAAGCCAGTGGTTTTGCGATTCGTATGGCCATGTCTTGGATACCTTGTGTGTTCATGTGCCTGGGTTTCTTTTTTATCTGGCGGCTTCCTATAGATGAACGCCGTGCGGGCATTATTGCTCGGCGATTGGCGGCTAGAGACTTACGTGAGTCCACTCAATAAAGCCAAGACAACAAGAATCAACCTGTTGTGTCATGCTAACAAGAAATTTCTCTTTGCCAAGGTTGAAACCGGATACAAATGGAGATTTAGTTTTCCATTTGTAGTGTCTTTTACCCTCATCTTTCAAATCAATATCCCGATCTAAAACATAATCATGAGTCACTAAAAATGAAGTCTCTTAATCATTTCGACAAAACCATTAACCAAGCCTTACAAGATTGGAGGATCCCCGGCGCCGCCGTCGCCCTGATCAAAGGCGATCAAACGTTACACCTAAAAGGCCACGGCTTCAGAAACATTGAGCAAGGCCTACCCGTCACCGAACACACCCGTTTCCCCATCGCCTCCATGACCAAACCTTTCACCGCCTTGGGAGCAGCTGTTTTGGTGGAAGAGGGTTTGTTAAATTGGGACCAAGCCATTCGCGATGTGCTCCCCGATTTCCGCCTGTACGATGACTATGCCACTAGCCACGCAACACTACGTGATTTACTCAGCCATCGCACCGGCTTACCTCGCCATGATGCCACTTGGCACGGTACGGGCAAAACTCGACAAGCCTTGTTTGATGGATTGCGCCACCTAAAACCCAACGCCGATTTTAGAAGCTTATGGCAATACAACAACTTAATGTATGAAGTCATCGGCTTACTCTGCGCCAAGGTATCCGGCGCCGACAGCTGGGAATATTTTATTCAATCGCGGGTAATTGACCCGCTAGGCTTAAGCGCAACCACGGCTAAGGCAGAACCTGAAGGCAGCGCGCGGTTTACCGATGTCGCTTTACCGTATCGACTAAAAAGCAGTGACAGTGATCCGATCCCTATGCCCGTCTATAAGAACCCTTTGGGCCCGGCCGGTTCCATTCACAGCACTTTAAGCGACCTGGTGGCTTGGATTAAAGTGCATGCCCACGGAGGCATGAGTAACGGCCAGCAATTGGTCTCCCCCGAAAACCTCGCCGTGATGCATGCGCCGCACATGATATTCCCGGCGACAGCGCAAAAAAAGTCGGTGATGAACAATGTTCTTTTTGCTTATGGTTTGGGCTGGTTTATTGAACCCTACCAAGGCGTCACGCTCTACCATCACGGCGGCAACATTGGCGGCTTTAGTCATGTGGCGGCCTTTGTGCCGCAGGAAGAAATTGCTCTGGTGGTGTTGAGTAATATTAGAGATAAGCCCATGGCCAAGGCATTGATGTATCACGCACTGGATGTGGCATTAGGTATCGACCCCGCACACACCAAAAACTGGAGTGCCGAATTTTTAAAGCTCACTCAAGATAACGAACAAGAAGCAAAAGATGCTCTAGCCCAATCCGCTGCCGACAAAGTTAAAAACGCCCCGGCCAGCCATGCGCTGGATGACTATGCCGGTACCTACACCGCCCCTGGTTACGCCGATATTCTCGTAAAGTATGAAGACATAGCCTTATCGGCCCTCTACGCCGGTGAATGGTATGCCGTGCATCACTACCACTACGATGTGTTTGAGCTGGATCGAGAAGAAACCTACGGCGACAGAGTGAAGTTTTCCTTTGCGTTGGATAACAGCGGTTCCATCAGTGCTTTAAATTATCCCATTGAACCCGAAATCGGCACGACCTGTTTTACGCGCTTGCACAAAGCTGCGAAAGAACCGCAAGCCTAGCCGCATCATCACACGTTTTTTCAAACTGACACTCACATTTCAAGCAGACACCCACAAACAAAAGGCACAACATGACATCACTTTTTGCCACCGGTACACAGGGCACACCCATCGCCATACTCCAGCGCGATCAATTCCCCCACTGGCTGGAAAACCAATCGTCACCCACCAAAACCTGGATCACCGCATCGGGCTACCAAGGCCAGGGGCTGTGCTTAGTCCCAGACAGTGAAGGCCATCTCAGTCAGGTGGTTTATGGCGTGGACGACATCAATCATCATTTCGCCTGTGGCGATTTGGTCAGCCAATTACCCGAAGGCGAATTTCGCATTGAAGGCGATGACGATTTAGTCAAACGCACCGCCTTTGCCTGGGGTGTGGGCGCCTACCGTTTTCAGCGCTACAAAAACCTGAGCGATCCACTGCCGACTTTGGTTTTGCCCAATGAACACTTAAAAATCAGCACAGAACGTGAAGTAGACGCCGTTAACCTTGTTAGGGATTTGATCAATACACCCGCGCAAGACATGATGCCCGAACACTTGGGCGACTGTGTGGCATCACTGGCCAAGACCTTTGGTGCCGAAGTCGAGCAGATCGTTGGCGACGACTTGCTCACCCACAATTACCCCACCATCCACGCCGTGGGACGCGCCAGTGAACATGCGCCGCGCCTGATTGATTTGCGCTGGTGCAATAAGAGTGGCGAGAAAAGTGATGATGAGAACCTGCCCAAAATTACACTAGTAGGCAAAGGTGTGTGTTTTGACAGCGGCGGCCTCGATGTCAAAAGCGCCGATGGCATGCGCAATATGAAAAAGGACATGGGTGGCGCCGCCCACGCCATTGCCTTGGCCCAACTCATCATGGCCCATCAACTCCCCGTGCGTTTACGCCTGTTGATTCCCGCCGTTGAAAACGCCATTGCCCACAACGCCTATCGCCCCGGTGATGTGATAAAAACCCGCAAAGGCCTCACTGTGGAAATCCACAACACCGACGCCGAAGGTCGACTGGTGTTGTGTGATGCCTTGGCCGAAGCCGATACCGAATCGCCCGACCTGCTCATCGACTTCGCCACTTTAACCGGCAGCTGCCGGGTTGCCTTGGGTACCGAACTGGCGGGTTTGTTTAGCAACCGCAAAGACCTCGCGGCGAAACTCTGCGAAGCTGGCGAAGCCATCAATGACCCCGTTTGTGCACTGCCGTTGCACGCGCCTTATCGAGATTTTCTTAAAAGTGACATTGCCGATTTGGTCAACTGCCCCTCAAGCCCCAAAGGCGCGGCCATTGTTGCCGCGCTGTATTTAGAATCCTTTATCAGCGACAGCACACCTTGGTGCCACTTCGACATCATGGCGTGGAACACCCGTGCCTTGCCGGGTCGTCCGGTGGGTGGTGAAGCCATGGGCTTGCGCGCCGTGTTTGACTATTTGGTGGCGACTTATGGCTAGGGCAATCGACATTCCCGTGGTGCAATGGTCATGAGCTTAATGCAAAGCCCGCCCGCGGCCAAAACCCTTATTGATGGCACTGAGTTTGATTACTTCTGTGGCACCGGCTATTTCGCCTTGCACGGCCACCCGGACTTGATCGACGCGGCTTGCCAAGCCACGCAACAATACGGCCTGGGACCTGCCACCAGAACCTTTGATCATCCCGTCTTGTTAGCGGTAGAAACCCAAGCCGCCCGTTTTTTTGACACCGACGCCGCGCATTATTACGTGTCGGGTTACTTAGGTAATACCCTGTTACTAAAAGGCTTGGCACCGGACTATGATGTGATCTTGATTGACAGTGAATCACATTACTCGGTGTTTGACGGTGCAGCCGCATCCGGGAAACCCACCGTGCGTTTTGCCCATGCCGACCCCGACGCATTACGGGACACCCTACGCGCAACACTCAAGCCCGGCCAGCGGCCCTTGGTGATTACCGATGGCATCTTTCCCACCTCGGGGCGCATTGCGCCCTTGCCAGCCTATCATCAGATATTAAAGGACTATGACCAGGCACTGCTCTGCGTAGACGATGCCCATGCCACCGGCGTGCTGGGCGAAAAGGGGCAGGGCACGCTTGAGTATTTAGGGCTTCAGGGTGAGGGCTGTTATAGCTCGGGCACTTTGAGTAAAGCGCTGGGTGGATTTGGCGGCATCATTGCCGGGAGCGACTCTTTCATAAAAAAGATCGCACTAAAAGGTGCCAGCCCCGTGCCTTTAGGTGCCGCTGCGGCTTCGGCCACAGCACTGTCTTTGTTGATGCAACAACCCCATCTGCGTCAAACCCTTTGGGACAATGCACGCTATGCCAAAGCCGCATTTCGGACGATGGGGTTTACCGACATTCCGGACACACCGGTGCCGTTTTTTTGTTTGAGTGGCGGGGGGCTTGACTATAAAACCCTTCAAGAAGAACTGCACAAACAAGGTAGGGCGGTGTTGTATATCCCTGAGGGGGGTTATACCGAAGTGCCAGCGGGTGGGGCGATTCGGATTGCAATTTTTTCAACGCATACGAGGGCTCAAATTGATTGTTTGGTGGCGGCGGTGAGTGTTCTTATTTAGCCAAACGATCACTTACAAGGAAGAAATTCATGGACGCTCTCATCAAGACAACTACTCAGTTAAGCCTAACCCTTGTGGATGTCTGGGTTCCTGCGCCTAAGCACAACGAAGAGCCAATTACATGCCCAAAACCACCCACAAATCCCCCAAACCCAATTATTTACCACCCCCCAGTGGGGGATTTACCCAACTCAAGTCTCTACAGTACTGACAAGGTCTACTATAAATAGAGAACACGAGCGAACTACCCCATGCCTGACCCCCGCCCTACAGCAAACCCCCGCAGCAGCGACTCCAGGCTGGTTCAGGCGTATTTGGCCTGTGAAAGGCCCCTGAAGCGCTTTTTGAGGCGCTTCTGCTCCCGTTCTGAAGACGTTGAAGACCTCGCTCAAGAGGCCTTTCTGCTCGCCTTTAATGCCGAGAGTGGCCAAGAGATCCGCTCGCCCAAGGCCTATCTGTTTCGTGTGGCGCGCAATATCGCCCTGCGGGACCTGCAAAAGAAGAGTCGGCAACTCACAGACTACCTGGAAGATGCGGTTGACGATGCCATGCTTGGCCGCGAGGCCTCCAGTGAAGAAGAGCTTATTGCCCAACAAAAAATGGAGCAGTGCTGCAAGGCCGTGGCCAGTTTGCCGGAGCAATGCCGGCGTGTGTTCCTGTTGCGGAAAATACACGCCCACTCCCACAAAGAAATTGCCGAGCAGCTGGGTATATCGCCGCGCACCGTGGAAAAACACATTGCCAAAGGTGTCGACCGATTTACCGACTATATGAATAATCAAGAGCCGAGCGACGTGGCGTCCAAGATCGATGGCTCAACCACCAAACACCCCTGGAGTTGATATGAGTCTGGAGCCTAATAAAGACAATGTATCCCCCTTCGACGAACCCAAGAGCGTGCAGGCCCAGGCCTCCGCTTGGCTGGCAAGGCTGGATAGCGATCAACCCTCTAGCCAGGACTTGCAGGCCTTTAAACGCTGGGTTAATGAAGATGAGGCGCACATAGCCGCCTTTAAAAAAGTGGCCGCCGCCTGGGATGAGCTCAATATCCTTACCCGCCTGCCGTCCTTGCTAGAGCAGAAAGACTTGCAGCGCAAAGAGCAACAGCCCGCAATGCCAACCTTCGGCTTCGCCAGCTTTTCGTTGCGCCAGCTCGCCGTGGCGGCCACCCTCGTGATGGGCTTGATGTTCGGTTTGCAGCAAGCCTTCCATACGCCCCAGCAAGCCAGCTATTGGACCGCCGTGGGCGAGCAAAAAACCATCACTCTGCCCGATAACAGTGTGGTGCAGCTCAACACCAACAGCCGCCTTCAATTTGATTACCGGGGGCAGGCAAGGGCGGTGTATTTGCATCAGGGCGAGGTGCATTTCACTGTCGCCAAAAACCCCGACAGGCCCTTTGAAGTGTATGCGGGCACCGGGCGGGTGCGAGCCATCGGCACGGCCTTTTCTGTGACCTTAAATGACCGCAGCGACGAAGTGAATGTGCTGGTCACCGAAGGCGTGGTTGAGATAGCCCCAGAGATAAGCCCAGAGATCATCACGCCCGCCATTAGCCCGCAAGCCGAGACCCATGAGGCAAAGCCCAGTGGCGCGCCGGTCTTGGCGGCAAAGCCGGCTCAGCAGCATCAGCGCGTGACGGCCGGCAGCGCCGCCGTGTTTGATCGCGAAGCGGTGCGAGCGATTGAGAAAGTAGAAGACGCAGACATGCTTCAGCGCTTGGCCTGGCAGCAAGGCTTGTTAATGTTTAGTGGTGAGCCGCTTGAAGAGGTGGTGGCAGAGATCAGCCGTTACACCGATACCAAAATCATCATAAAGTCTGAAGACGCACGCGCCTTACGCATTGGTGGGCAGTTTAAAGTGACCGATACCCGGGCGATATTCAGCGCCCTGGAAAAAGGTTTTGGGCTTAAAGCCGACTACGCCACCAATAATTTGGTGTATCTTTCTTACGACAATAAAAAAATTCTGCCACCCAGTAGGTAGTTTTTAAAACCCCTGTCTCTTTATAAGTGTGAGCAGTATGGAGAGAGGAAAAGTATCACTTTCCGTTTGATCATAGGGACAACACTATGCGGTGCTGGAAACAGGGGAGTATTTTAAAGGCGCTGGCCTTGTGCATCTTGTTAGCCTCAAGTGCATCGCACAGTGACATTGACTTTGACAGTGCCAAGCGCTTTCAACTGAATGTTGAATCGCAAACCGTAGAGCAGGCCTTGCGCAGTTTGGCCAACGCCAGCGGCCGGCAGTTGTTGTTCCCTTACGATCAAATAGAAGCCTTGAAAGTCATCTCGATGTCAGGGCGATACACACTTGAAGAAGCCTTAAGCATTATTCTTAAAGACACCTCACTTTCCGGAGAGCTCACGACTGAGGGCGTGATCTTGGTTACGCCTATTCAAAAAAAAAGTGATAGGGGAAGTGAGATGAATAGTAAGAAAAAGATTTTGGCGGCGACGGTTGGGTTTTTTATGGGGGCTGGGGGGAGCTCGGTTGGTTTTGCGGAAGAGGTGGAAAATAAGGAGGGGATGGATTGGTTGTTGGAGGAGGTTGTGGTTACGGCGCAGAGGCGCGAGCAACGGCTTATTGATGTGCCGATTAGTCTTACAGCGCTTGGAGAAGAGACTATAAAAGATACTGGTATCAAAACCATTGCTGATTTGTCTTACCATGTTTCAAATTTTTCAACCAACGAATCGGCGCCAGGAAGTACCGTATACACGATACGTGGCGTAGCTAGCGGCTTTGGCTCCTCCCCTTTGGTCGGCGTCTATCTCGATGAAATGCCTCTTTCCCCTGCGCGGCTTTTAACTGTTTCATTGCAGGCTACTGACATTAAGCGTGTTGAAGTCCTTAAAGGGCCTCAGGGTACATTGTTTGGTCAAGGGTCTGTAGGTGGAACCATTCGTTACATTACAAATAGCCCACACCTGGAAGATTTTGAAGGCTCGATAAGTGCTTCACTATCTAATACTGCCGGAGGTGATGCGAGTGAAGAAGTTAATGGCGTTTTTAATATTCCAGTGATTGCTGACACGCTGGCATTTCGTGTTGCAGCCAAATACAGTGATCAAGGCGGTTGGATCGACCATCCAACGGTTGGTAAAAAAGATGTCAATGACTCGTTACTCAGTGATGTTCGTTTAACAGGCTTATGGCGTGTATCTGATGAGTTTGATGTAAAAGTGATGGTTAATCGAAATAGAGAGGCATGGGGCGCAGGTAGTGATACAAATGGAGGCCGACATAGTACTAGTTTCTTTTTGCCTTCAGTGAATGATATTGATGTCTCTAAAACCGGCATTGATAATGCTTTCGATCTTTACAATATTGAGATGAACTATGATTGGGGGAATGTCAGGTTGATGAGTTCAACCTCAAAGGTCGATATTGAATCAACACGTGGAGTAGTTGCTCGCGAATTCGTTTTTGCAGCTCCTCTGTTTGGATTTGATAGTCTGCTTGATGTACGGTCGTTATATCTACAAGAAGCAAAAGGGTTTTCACAAGAACTACGTTTAGTAGGGCAAGGTGAAAAGCTGAATTGGACCGTTGGAGCGCTCTATTCTGATACAGAAGATTATGAGGAGGTACTTTCTAACACCTATGCACCTAGCGGTGGTGATCCTTTGTTTCCAATTATGCAGAATACTATTAATAGATCCAAATCGAAGGCAATCTATGGTGAGTTATCCTATGACATAACTGAAAAGTTTACCGTTAGTTTAGGTAGCCGTTATTTTAAAGATGATAGACGTTTCGAAGATCTTTTATCAGGTTCAGGTAGTCTGAAGGGAAGCTTTGACCAAATAAGCTCAAGCCTAAAAGTCACTTATGCAGCAAGCAATGACAGCAATATCTATTTAAATGTTTCTGAAGGATTTCGTAGCGGTGGATTTAATTTCAATGGTATTACCTACGAACCAGAAAACCTGATTAACTATACCTTGGGTGTAAAAGCCGCTTTTTTGGATGGGCGGATGAATGTAGATGGCGCCGCTTTCCGTAGCGATTATAAAGATTTTCAGTCCCTGACCGCATTGTCTATAGCAGAAGTTATCACTGGCAATCCTGGTGAGGTTGAAATGGAAGGCTTAGAGCTTTCTGTTCAATTCAACCTAACTGAGAATCTCAATGTGGGGTTCAGTGGTGGTGTTGTGAATGCTGAATTTGTAAATACGGATCCTTTAGTGACTAGCGTTTTACCTGGTGACTCACCAGACTTTGTTCCCAAGTATAGTTACTCGGCTATGTTAGATTATGACTTCACTTGGTTTTCCTCTGTAGCAGGCTTTTTTCACTTGGATTATGCAAGAACCGCAAAGAAGGAAACAATGACTAGAGGTGGTCTATTTGATGGGGCTGCTGAGAACTCCGCTTTGGGTTATTTGAACGTCCAAATTGGTGCGAGCACCAATAATTTTACGATGCGGCTATTCGGTAGCAATCTAGGGAATGAGCTTAGAACTACGATCCCAAGTCTAGATGTTCCTGACTTTAATTTTCAAAGGCGTCCTCGCACTTTTGGATTTGATATAAAATACGATTTCTGACGGCATAATATCAATCTCGGGGACTTGTCCCCGAGATTGACTGTGAGCAACGGCATAAGCCAGCATAGATGTCTTGTTTATGGCGTACAAAGTATACACAGGTTTGCTTCTCTGACCCGTTTTCAATTATTAGAACGTATTTATTTGCACGCAAAGACAGGCTAATACTTGGTGTGTGCTCTCTTCGCCAAGTGACAATTCTGATATTACAAATACGTATTAAAGAATTCAAATATTATTGTGAAAATTCCATCAAAATAAGGACTCTATGAAATACACATTATTGAGCCGCTATGAACGCGCCGCCAAAGTCTTTGAAGGCCAATTTACCAATAAAAGTTTTATGAACGATATGGTGATTGCCCATTGGATAGACGATAGCGAGAGCTTCTTTTATGTTCGGCAAACGAAAAATGGGCGAGAGTTTCGCTTGGTCAATACCAAAGAAGCGACCAATGTCTGTGCCTTTGATCATCAAACCCTGGCTTCATCGCTATCTGTTCAGTTGGGGCGGGTGTTGGATGCTGATAACCTCACGGTTTTGGAAGACGTAACAATGTCTTTGAGTCCGTTAAAGTTGCATTTTAAAGCAGTCGACAAGTATTGGATTTTTGATAGCAAGACAGCAGCCTGTATTAAGGTTGATCCTCCAGAAGAGTTTGTTGTCTCCGATGGTTACAACCCTCAAATGGGATTTGAGCTTAAAGTGACTCAGGCTGGGCTGGTTTCTCCAGATGGTAAAAAGGCGCTTTTTACCCGTGATTATAATCTCTGGATATGTGATCTGACGACGGGCATTGAAGAGGCATTAACCACCGACGGTACTGAAGATAATGCCTATGCTTTTTTTAGTGGCACCGCCCTTGATCCCGCAGTTCAGGCTATCTGGTCTCCAGATTCAAGCCGCGTATTCACTCTGCAGTTCGATAGTCGTAACCTGAGTGGCCGTCCCACCCTTCATTATGTACCAGACGATGGTAGCCTGGCGCCGAAGATGAATTATATTAAAGGAGTCGCGTACCCAGGTGATGAGGTTATTGAGACCGATCGTTTGCTCATTATTGAGGTGGCAAGCAAGAAACAAATATCAGTTGATTATGAACAGATACCCATGAACTCTTATGGGTTTAGTTTTTTTAGTAGTTTGAGTAAGCAGTATGGCTGGTGGTCTAATGATGGTAGTAAAGCTTATTTTGTCGCCACAACTCGGGGTTGCAGAAAAGCTCGCTTAGTAGAGCTTAACCCTGATGCCGGTACTACACGTATTCTTCATGAGGAAACGTCCGATACCTTTGTACGCCTTGCTTGTTTTGCCGATGAAAATCCGCTGTTTGTACCCCTGCCAGAAACGGATGATTGCCTTTGGTTTTCTGAACGGTCGGGTTATGGCCATCTCTATCTTTATGATCTAAAAACGGGGGAGATGAAACACCCAGTGACCGAGGGTGACTGGTTGGTGCGCGATGTGATTGATTATTGCCCTAAGCGACGAGAGATAATTATCCAAACGATGGGGCGTGATAAAAAGATTAGCCCGTATTACAAAGATATTTGTAAGGTCAATATTGACACCGGTGAATTGATAACATTAATAACGGGTGATTGTGATCATTATATTCATCAGCAATATGATCTGGGCAGTCTCCGCTGCGTGGTTTTTGGGGCAGCAGGCTACAAAGGTTTCAATGGTTCATCGCCAAACGGGGACTACATTGTTTTGACACGATCACGGATTGATACGGTGCCTGAAAGTATTGTGATTGATCGTCATGGCCGTGAAATTCTCTCGCTAGAAACCTGTGATATTTCTGACCTTCCCGATGATTGGGCTTGGCCTATTCCTGTGAAGACCCAGGCGGCTGATGGTGAGACGGATATTTACGGAGCTGTATTTTTACCGCCGGGCTATTCTAGTGAACACAGTTACCCCGTGATTGATTATTCAGGTAGTGTGACATCAGTTATGAACACCCCCGTTGGCGCATTTGGCAATTCACACTGTGTTCATAGCCAGCATTACTTAGCACCTATTGCTTGGGCTTCGTTAGGGTTTGTTGTGGTGACCTTAGAAGGACGCGGCACGTCGGGTAGATGTAAAACCTTTTCTGATCATCGCTGGGGAGACCCTGCAGGGGCAAATGATCTTCATGATCGAGTGGCGGGTATCAAACAGCTGGCAAAGGTTTACCCCGGTATGGATATAGAGCGTGTGGGTATTTTTGGCCCCGAGGGCGATACGAATATTATCTTTGCCGCCATTGATCATGCCGACTTTTATAAAGTTAATGTTATCTGTTTCTTTTTTGATCCTAGAGTTGGGTACCCATCCTTTAGTGAAACGTTTAGCGGTGTTCCAGTACCAGGTGAAAATGAACGTGACGTTCGTCATGCTGTAAATTGTGTCGGGACCTTAAAAGGAAAATTATTACTAGTTGAAGGGTTGCGAAATGCGGGTGGAGCGACTTTCCGCCTCACAGACGCACTCGAAAAAGCCAATAAATCTTTTGATATGCTGCCCATTACAAGAGGTATTCAAGATCCCACGGGTTATATCATAAAACGCTCTTGGGATTATATGGTTGAGCATTTGTTGGGTGAGGAGCCGCCGGAAGACTTTGTTCTGCGTACTGGTACTGAGTTAATTCATGACAGACTTTTGGCTGATATAGAAAAGCGAAAAGCTAACGACGACGCTTGAATATTTCCCATGACTCTATGCGCTGAGCACTACCTCGTAAATCTTTTACTTTCAGAGGTTGTGCCCAGCGTTTCAAAAGACAGCAATAATCCGGGAAATTACCAATGAGTGAAAACAGAAACTATATGGACCAATTGGCCGCATGGGAGAAAGGGCGCTTTGCGCCTCCGCCCGAACCAGAACTGCATCCCTTTACCCCAACTTTCACCGATATGGTGCCACTGCGTGACGGTGTAAGGTTATATACAGAAGTCTTTTTGCCCAAGGGGCACGAGAAAAAAACGACAGTCTATCCCACTGTCCTCCTGCGTTCGCCTTACCCTTACAGTCGCCCATCGCGCCATGACAAAATGTCGCTTAGTCATTATATGAAGTCAGGCTTTGCTGTCGTCTTTCAGTTAACCCGCGGGCAGGGAAAGTCAGAAGGTGTATTTCATTTTTTTCTTGATGACGTACTGGATGGCTATGATTGTCTTGACTGGGTTGCTGAGCAGCATTGGTGCGATGGCAATATCGGTATGCAAGGCCCATCGTATTTAGGCAGCACTCAGCTTTTGGCCGCTCGAACACAGCATCCAGCCCTAAAATGCATCATGCCAACGGCATTTGTGGGTAACTTTACACAGTTGATGCCATTTCTAAACGGTATTCCTGGGCTGCAAGTGCCTATGCAGTGGAATAAAGTGGCTGATGTGGAAAGCATGGATCAATTAGATGCGGCTTATGGCGATCCAGCGCTGTTAAAACACCCCGTCTGGGGCAAGGCGTTTCGTCACAGACCTTTAATTGAGGCTGCGGATGGAGTGCTGACAGGCGACAAGCTGGAATCCTGGAAAGCGTTCATGTCACACCCGCAAGATGATGAGTATTGGGCGGATGTTCATTTCACTGATGAAGAACTCTTGGCATTGGATCTGCCCATGTTTTTTACCGATGGCTGGTATGATTCAACTATTGGCCCGATTGATTTCTTTAGTCGTCTTGAAGCACTTCAACCTGATAGGGCCGATCGTTATTTACTAGTCGGCCCCTGGAACCATTTTCAGACAGGCCGCAATAGTGTTGACGATCCACCGAATGGTGATCGTGCTATGCCTGAGAATGCTGCACAGGATTTAGTGGCCCAAAGGTTGGCTTTTTTTGAGCGCTACCTGAAAGGCAATAAGAAGGCGGTTGTTCAGCAGAACCGCGCGCGTGTTTATGTGACAGGAGCAGTAGGCAGCGACGCCAATCGCTGGATCAATGCCCCTACCTTTCCCGTGCCCGGCACAGAAACACTAAAATTTTATCTACACAGTAAAGGCGATGCACGTTCGTTTCCAAGCGATGGTGTATTAACCGGTGAAATGCCCGCTAATGAGCCGCGAGATCACTATGTTTACGATCCTGCCTTAGCGACGCCCACCGAGATCGACTTTTTAACAGACCGACGAGCGATAGAAATTCGCTCTGATGTGCTGACCTATACCACTGCACCGTTAAACGAACCTTTAACGATCCTTGGGGACATGCAGTTGACCCTTTATGCCTCAACAAATTGTAAGGACACCGACTGGTTTGCACAGGTGACGGAAGTATTTCCTGATGGCCGTTCCATCCCATTTCATTATGGGCATGGCGGTATACGGGCTCGTTATCGTGAAGGGCTTAAGTCAGAAAAACTGATTGCAGAAAACACAGTAAAAGAGTTTATCTTTTCACTAGGTTTGGCCGGCCATCAGCTAGCCGCAGGCAACCAATTAAGACTCAGCATTTTTAGCGCAAATTTTCCGCTCTTTGACTCAAACACGAATACGGGTAATGAGGTTATTTCGGACGTAGAAACGAAAGTTGCCACCCAGTCAGTTTTTCATGAGCAAGATCATCCGTCTCATATCGCTTTGTCGGTTATTGCTGCAGAGGTGTTGGCGACATTGATAGAGTAGGCGGTAAGCCTCCACCGCGGCCACCTTAAAAACGCCACCTCTTAAACGAGCCCATTCGATTATTTTGACTAAACCGACAGTGGCAAGGTGGGGTTTTTACTGACCAATGAATCATAACTGCATTGGGATCACCACTTTCCATCAATAAGGCCCCATGTTCATGACACAAACCGCGGTGAACCAAGCTCAGTCTTCCAACATACCGATGTGGCTAAAAGTTGTCTCCTTCGTTATGCCGCAAATCGGGATGACTTTATTGTATGGTCCGGTGATTGCGGTGCTTGGTGGCTTCTACGCGAAATACTATGGCCTCTCCCTTACCAGTATTGCGACAGTTATTTTGGCCGCTAGAATCTTTGATGCTATCACCGATCCATTGATAGGTTATTACTCCGACAGGTGGCGCCTAAAAACCGGTAGTCGCAAGCCGTTGATCTTAGTTGGCGCTTTACTGTTGAGCCCCTCGGCTTATTTTCTTTTTGTACCGCCCAGCAATGTGAGCGCGTTGTATTTTGCTTTATGGTACATGACGTTTTACTTAGGGCTAACTCTATTCATGATCCCCTACATGGCTTGGGCGCATGAATTCACTGAAACCTCTAAAGATAAGGCCATGGTTTTCAGTGCCATCAATATTGCCGGTCAAACGGGAGGCGCGTTGTTTTACGTATTACCCTTGTTACCGTTTTTTATCACCACCGATATATCCCCTGAGGTGCTCAAGGCAACCGTTTATGTAGGCACGTCTCTATTTTTACCAGGATTGTATCTTGCCTTTAAATTCGTTCCAGATGGGCTAGTACATGAAGCACCTGCCACTGACGTAAAAAATCCAACATCACTCTTTCAGCAAGCGTGGCAAACCATACAAGAGCTGATAAACAACCGACCCTTTTTATTGTTTGTATGGATGTTCATTTTCTCCGGATTAGCCTTTGGTTTGTGGTTGGGGCTACTGTTCATTTTTGTCGATGCCTACTTAAACCTTGGGGAAGAGTTTGCGCAAATGTCTCTTTGGGGGATGGTGTGCGGCGCATTGGCCATTCCGTTTTGGTACCGTATTGTGGTGCGCTGGGGTAAGCGTATTCCTTGGCTGGTAGGCGCAGCTGTGTTGCTGATGATATTTGTTGCCACGGGCTTTTTAGAACCCAGCTATTCGGGGTACCTTTCTATTCTTGTGCTCTATCTATCGTTTACTTTTTTTGCAGCCAGTGCTGCGGTAGTTGGAGGCCCAATGCTGTGTGACATTATTGACTATGGTTGCTACCAAACCGGCCATGAACGCAGCGGCGTTTATTTTGCCATGCAGGGCTTAATGTTAAAAATTCAATTGGCCATCGGCGGCGCCTTGGGCCTGGCGATAATTGGTGGACTTGGTTTTGATATGAACGCCGCTACCCACAGCGCGACCAGTGTGTTGGGCCTAAAAATAAGTATCTCATGGCTGCCGGTCCTGCTGATGATTCCAGCGATGGTGTGTATTTACCGGATTCCTTTAAGCGAACATCGCATGACCATTATCCGTCGGCGTTTAGCGCGACGCGCTGCTTGATTGCCCGGTTCTTACCTCATCGTTTAATATGTTATTGCAAAGAAAAAACCAGGATAGACAACAATGAGCCAACGATGCCACGAGCGCACACTCAATCGCCTAATACATGACGCGATTCAGTCCGGCAGCCCAGGCCTGTCCGTCGCCATCGCCAACAAAGAGGGCGTGCTCTGGACAGGCGTTGCAGGGCTAGCCGACCTCGGCAAAGGCTCTGCCGTGCAAACCGACCATTTGTTTGGCATCGGCAGCATCACCAAAACCTTTGTCGCGGTGGTGATTTTGCAATTGGCCGCCGAGGGCCGACTTTCCTTGCAGGCCACGGCCATGGACATTCTTGGGACCGATGCGATTGCTGCCGTCCCCAACGCCGCGCAAGCCACCCTAGCGCAGCTGCTGAACCACACCGCTGGTGTGCCGAGCTGGGAAGACGACCCACTGTGGATTAGAGAAGGGCGTGGCGCACAGCAGGACGTCGCTCGATGTTGGTCACCTGCGGCAACGCTACGCTATATCGAACAGACGCCCCCGACAAACGCGCCGGGTGAACAATACGCCTACGCCAATACCCATTACACACTCTTAGGTCTGGTCATTGAGAAGGTGTGTGCGAGTGATCTAGTGGCTGAAATTCACCAGCGAATTCTCAGCCCACTGCAAGTCAGTGACATCTATCTAGAAGGTTTTCAGGCCCTGCCCACAGCACGCTTGGCGAAACGCTACCACTACAGTTCAGCGGATTTTATTCGCGATGCGGGCATCCATCGCAGTTTTCCAGAAGTGTCAAAGGGTTTGGTGGATGTGAGCGCCTCAAACCTCTCGGTTGAATGGGCCGCAGGCGGCATGGTGGCCACCGCCAGTGCGCTTGCCCGTTTTTCCGTGGGCTTGCACACCGGCAAATTACTGGACCCCACAAGCATGGGTTTAATGCAGCGTTGGTTCCCAGTTATTGACCGGGTGCACGCCGGTTGTGGCTTATTTCAAGTCGAAACCAAACAGGGTCGTAAGCTCTTAGGTCACACCGGTGGCGTGCTGGGTTATAGTGCCTCCATGCAGTGGTCTGAGGCGGATCAGCTTGCCCTTGTGGTTTTGTCGAATGTGGGCTCTATGCATTCGGGGGCGGGTGTGCCTAATGCTACTGGCATTGCCACCTGTGATGAATTTATCAACGCGGCGCGTGAATACGCTGCACAAAGCCAAGGAATTGCCAGTGCCCAAAGCTAAACCCCTCGCGCCCGATCAACAAGCGATTCACGCCACTCTGGCGCTTGACCAGCCGTGGCTGTGGTTAAACCCCAACTATGCCGCGCCCCAGACTTGCGATATAACCCGGCACGATATCGATGACGCCGCTGCGCGCCTGCAGCGCTTTGCGCCGTTGTTGGCGCAACTGTTTCCTGAGCTAGGTGCAAGTAGTGGCCTCATAGAATCCCAACTCGTGTCCGCTGAGGCCATGCACGCTTTGTTAAGCGCTGAAGCCAGTCAGAATGCAGAAATCCCTACGGAATTCAGCCAGGCGATACCCGGCAAACTCTGGATTAAAACCGACCACCAGCTCCCCGTTGCGGGTTCCGTGAAAGCCCGAGGCGGTATTTACGAAGTGCTGTGCGTTGCCGAACGATTAGCCTTGGACGCCGGCCTGATGACTGAGGCCGATAATTACCGTGTTTTAAGCGGCGACCCGGCGCGGCAGCTATTTTCACAGTACACCCTATCCGTCGGCAGCACCGGCAACCTGGGACTAAGTATTGGCTTAATGTCTGCTGCCTTGGGCTTTAAGGCCTGTGTGCACATGTCAGTGGAAGCCAAACAGTGGAAAAAGCAGCGTCTTCGCGATCAAGGTGTCAGAGTGGTCGAGCACGTGCGGGATTACTCCAGCGCCGTGGCCGCCGGTCGCGAGGCTGCTGAACAGGATCCCTTTGCCCATTTTGTTGATGATGAAAATTCCAAAACTCTGTTTTTAGGCTACAGCGTTGCCGCCCTGCGCCTGCAAAAACAACTCAACGAACAGAGTGTTCCGGTAGATCGGGAGCACCCTTTGTTTGTCTATATCCCCTGCGGCGTCGGTGGCGCGCCGGGCGGCATCACCTTCGGTTTAAAACAGATTTTTGGCGAGCATGTGCACTGTTTTTTTGCGGAGCCTACCCAGGCCCCGTGTATGTTGCTGGGCATGGCCAATGATTTTAACGACGACTTAACGGTGTATGACGTGGGTCTGTCCAACGCCACCGAAGCCGATGGCTTGGCGGTCGGCCAGGCCTCGGAACTGGTCGGCGGTCTGATGCGTCCGATACTCTCCGGTATTTTTACCGTCAGCGAAAATCAAATGTTCCGGCATTTATATCAGCTCGACAATAGTGAAGGCTTGCAGGTAGAACCCTCGGCCGCCGCGGGGTTTTCTGGGCCGGTGCAGTTGGTGAGCAGCGAGGCAGGGCAGCGGTATCTGTTAGAGCAGGGGCTGCAATCCATTATGCATAAGGCCAATCATATTGTGTGGACAACGGGAGGGCGTTTTGTGCCGCCGGAGCAGTATAAGAAATACTGGGAGCGTGGCGAAAGTCTGGCTTGATGTTTTTTGCTTTGAGTGTGGATGGCGATAGCAAATTTAGTCAGCTTGGGAGAGTTTACAATGCTTGTTGTGACGTGCAGCTCTGCTAAGCATCAATTGATGTGGAGGACTTCTTTAATATCCACATTGATGATGAAACAGTGGAAGGTTTTTCTGTGGTTCGCGATCTGTCTGATTATTTGGTCGCCCTGGCAAGAAATCCCGCACTCCGTCGCACAGCTTAATTCGCCCTCTGCAGCGCCCAAGCCGCAACAGGCCAGCAGCTTTTGCTTCAGCATGCCTCTAGCGCGGCTGGCTCGACTTTTACTTGCAGTGGCCGCGCAAATGAAAGGTATGCAAGAGTTCGAGTTGTAAGCTCAGGGCAACGGAGGTGCAAAGTTCTGGCTTGAACAGTCAAGATGCGTAATCACAAGATGACCGCTGGAGAATTTACGCATCCCTCCCTACTTTTTTTATGTCAATTTCTTGTGTTTAGGAGTGGGGTTTTATGTCTCTGATGTGTCTTAATAGTGGGCTGCTCGGTTAATGAGTAGCCGCGCATGCGCCACAAGTAGATGTAAGGCTATCCAAAATAAAATTAGGAGAAAATATGAGTTGGGTCGAAGAATTACAAAATATAAATTACCTCGCTGTAGCAGTTGCGACTATTACAAGCTATGTCCTTGGGTTTGCTTGGTACCATTGGGCTGTTTTCGGCGAAGCATGGGCAAATGCTTTAGGCCTAACTAAAGAGGAAGCTGACAACACCGAAGGGCTTGGCGGCGCTTTTATTATGTCTTTAATTTCAGGGCTGTCAAAAGCTGTATGTGTCGCCGTACTTATGTCAGCGGCAAGTATATCTGGCGTTTTTAGCGGAGCACTTTTTGGGGTAATAGTTGCAGCTGTATTTATTTCTACATCATTAGGCTACTACAATGGTTTTGCTCGCACACCATCAAAGCTAACATTACTAAATTCAGCACATAGCATTGTTGAACTTACTCTAATTGGTGCAATTATTGGCATATTTGGTTAAACAACCTAGCCTAAAAATCAAGTAAATTGAAGTGTCTATATAGGTTAACAGGCGCAGTGATCAACACGGCAGGCAGTATGTGTTTGTGCTAAATCTGGGTAAATTACATTCTCATAGAGTGAATAAAGGAAAGCAGTTAATGCATATACGTGCTTATGAAAACACAGACCTGAACGCTGTGCTCTCGTCTTGGGAGGTTGCCACCCGATTAGCGCATCCATTTATGACGGAAGAGTTTGTCGCCCAAGAACGAATCAATGTAGCAGAGATCTACATGCCCAATACTGAAACCTGGGTTTTAGAGATCAATGGTCATGTTGAGGGTTTTATCGCAATAATGGGAAATGAAGTGGCGGCGATATTTTTGCAGCCGCAACATCATGGTAAGGGTGGGGGCAAAGCGCTGATGGACAAAGCGAGGGCATTACACGGTGACCTTGAAGTTGAGGTATTTAAAGTGAATACCATAGGTCGTGATTTTTATGAACGTTATGGCTTTGAATATTTAGAAGAAAAGTTACATGAGCCTACAGGGCAGCCGTTACTGCGGCTGAAGTTTACAGCAGGTTCCTAAATGCCCAGCATAGAATACAGCTGGATCAAGGAGTCTGACCCCTTGATCTCGCCTCGCTAATAACCCCTCTCTACCAAAGCAATACGCGTAAAATATTGTTTAAACCACTTCGTTCTACCCAAGGCCTTGGCTTTCATATGTAAGCTATGATCTTTCCAGCGCTGAATATCCTCCAGCGAACGCCAATAGGAAATAGCGATGCCACTGTCGGGCTGAAGACAGCTTTCGATACCCAAAAACCCCTCTGTGTCCTGAGCGATTTCAATGAGTTCCAATGCCTGGCTTATATAGCCTTCTGTGTCGGGATTAAACACAACCGTCGTGGTGACGGAATAGTAGGGTGGTGCAGGTGTTTTCGCGATACTCACAAGCGTTACTCCCAGTGTTAATCCAGCATCTCGCTGATGTCTGCGTACTTAACGGCGTGTTCCGCAAACTCAAATCGCCCATGCTCTATCATTTCATTGCCAGCGCGTATGATCGCACCAAGCGCCGCTCGGGCGAGGGCGCTACCCACGCTAATGCGCTTTACGCCCATGGCGCTAAGTTCAGCCTGCGAGTAATTGGCGCCCGCCAAACCCATCACCACATTGACAGGCCGGTCCACAGATTGCGTCACCGCTTTGATGTCAGCTTCCGTTGTCAGGCCGGGTGCATAGAGTACGTCGGCGCCTGCCTCTTGAAAGGCTTGCAGGCGTTCAATGGTGTCGCGAATGTCAGGCCGACCAATGAGAAAGTTTTCAGCGCGAGCGGTGAGTACAAAGGGAATGCCACTTTTGTCTATGGCTTCACGAGCCGCGCGTATGCGCTCGGCTGCGAGCTCAATAGAATAGAGCGGCTTTTCGGCGAGGGCGTCTATATCTTCAATTGAGCCACCCACAAGGCCCACGTCAATGGCTTGCCGGATGGTATCGGCGACCGCCTCGGGGGAATCGCCAAACCCATTTTCCAAATCGGCGCTGACGGGCAAGGTGGTGGCCTCAACCAACTCCTTAGCGTTGGCGAGTATCCGTTCGCGGCCGAGTGTGTTGTCCTTTTTTCCGGCGAAAAAAGCGCAGCCCGCACTGGTGGTCGCCAGCGCCTCAAAACCCAT
The DNA here is from genome assembly GCA_000511875.1 of Gammaproteobacteria bacterium MOLA455. Classification (GTDB taxonomy): domain Bacteria; phylum Pseudomonadota; class Gammaproteobacteria; order Pseudomonadales; family Porticoccaceae; genus HTCC2207. The sequence goes on along the minus strand of AZIN01000001.1, from coordinate 691,025 downwards.
TTGTGCCAGCAGGTGAGTTGTACCCACGTCCCAGGGGTTGGGGATGATAAAGGCGGAGTCGCGCTGGTGCAGGCTCAGAAAGTGGGAGGCGAGTTTTTGCTGGTGCGCGTGTGTTGACTGTTGGAGCATAACGAATCACCTGATGCTGACGGTTTAGTCTGTTTTGAGATTTTTACTCTATTTAGTGTAGAACATTCTTGAGTTGGAATTGCGCATTGTCAAAACTATTAAGTTTGCAATGGGCCTTGGTATTACTCGGTTTTTTTTGCTTTGGCGCTGGCGTTCTCAGCGCGCCCTTATTTGGTGTGCACTGCCGCCTCATAAATCTGCACGCTCAGTTTCTGATGTATTGAACAGCCTCATGCTTTTCCAGCCAATGGTTCATATTATCTTTTGGCGTTTTCTGTTTTGTGGGTCATCACAACCGCTGTTGTTGAAACGCACTGATTGCTCTTTGCATCCTATTGCGGCTTTGCACCGGTGCACGGCGCCACGGCTTTTGGATTGTTGTCTGCCGTGAATATGTTAGACAGGATTGTAGCGGGTTGGCTAAGCGATAAAGTCAATCTTCCCTGGCTTTTGGGCGGTATTTATAGGCTGCGTGGTCTACGCTTTTTATTATTAATCAACATCTGCACCAGCATCGACGCGCTTGACCTGTTTTCTCTTATTCAAATTTTTACTGACTCAAGGACCCTCATGAGCCAAAACCACACAGGAGATATAATGATTCCCTACCAACAAGGCCAATGCCTCTGCGGCGCCATAAAATTTACAGCTCAACCCGCAAGTAACAACATGGACGCTTGCCATTGCACTCAATGCCGCAAATGGAGCGGCGGAGTTCTCTTTGCCGTGCCCTGTACCGATCTTAAAATCAACAATGAGTCTCAGCTCGGAGCATACCAATCTTCAGATTGGGGTGAACGCCTGTTTTGTAAAACGTGCGGAAGCAATCTTTTTTGGCGCGCGCTGGACCAATCCATACAGGTTGTGATGAGTCAGGCATTCGACGAGCCAGGTCAATTCACATTTTCGGCTGAAGCGTTTGTCGATGAGCAACCAGGAAATTATGCGTTCGCCAACTGTACTAGGAAGATGACGGGTGAGGAATTTATGGCAGAGTACTCCTAGTAGAAAGATCAAAAACCTATCGCCTTGATCCATCACTCAAACCCAAACCCTAACTGAGGAACCACGCTCGATGCCTATCCCTACAACTCCAGCCAGCAGCGCTTCCTTAGATACCCCCTTAGGCCCCATGTTCGCCGTCGCTAATGATGCCGGATTATGTCTGCTGGAATTCACCGATCGCGCTTCAATGGCGGCACAAATTAAACGTGTCCAAACACGCCTAAACTTGCGCGTCAGTCCCGGGGACCATCCACTGTTGCGGCAAACACAAAAAGAGCTGAACGAATATTTTGCCGGTCAACGAACGCACTTTAGCGTGCCGCTACAATTTGCCGGCACCGATTTTCAATGCGCTGCATGGGACGCCTTGCTTAACATTCCATTTGCCAGCACCCGAAGCTACCAAGAGCAGGCCGAGGTTCTCCATAACCCTGCTGCCGTGCGCGCCGTGGCACGAGCCAACGCACAAAACGCCATGGCGGTAATTGTGCCTTGCCACCGTGTGATTGGTAAAAATGGCACACTCACCGGGTACGCCGGCGGTCTGGGCCGCAAGCGCG
>AZIN01000001.1:584615-689223 GCA_000511875.1 Gammaproteobacteria bacterium MOLA455 | reverse complement strand
CCCCCCCCCCCCCTCATAAAAAATAAGCTAACCTTCCCCCAAGCCAAAAAAGATCTGAAATACCTTGGGGGGTTCTGTGCACTTCAAGGTTCACACCTCCAAGAAACCTTTACTCTATTTTGGCAAACGCAAAGCGTGGCTGACAGGCATGACTATCTTAACCGGCGTTTTCTTTTGCACCAGTTTATTAAGCCCCGAAGGGTCCGGTTTCTATGAACTGTTCGCGCTGAATATGTTCATGGTGTTTGGCAGTGGCAGCATGGCCGTTATGGCCGTTATCGCCGGCCCCATGTTATGTGACGCCATTGATTATGGTCGTTTAAAAGACCATGCCGAACGCAACGCCGTCTACTTTTCCATTTTTTCTTTGCTCACCAAAATGCAAGGCGCCATCGGCGGCGCCTTGGGCATGGGCATTGCGGGTTGGTTTGGTTTTGACGTTCTGGCCTCAGAGCAAACCGCGTCCGGCTTGCTGGGCTTGCATCTTGGTGTGGCCTGGTTGCCTGCCTTGTTTGTGGGTATGGCGATGTTGTTTATCGCCCTTATGCCGCTGAGTGAAGCGCGCATGGTGGTGATACGCAGGCGTTTGGCAGCACGGGATCGGCGTCTTTTAAATTAAAAATCCTAATATTTTGGTCTATGCTTTTTGCTCAAAGCTTTTTTGAAAGCTCTGTTTTTAAAAAGCGTTTTTTGTCAGATTTTCGTCTAGACGATTTTTGCCATCCATTACAGGAGTTTTTGATGCCCGTTATCACCCCAACAACCAATCCCCTTGATGACCTGCAAGCCTACGCGGATTCAGCCATTGTTAAACGCAATATTCCTGCGATGTCGGTGGCCATATGGAAGGATGGTGTGCTCACTCAGGCCGCTGCTGGTTGTTTAAATATTAACACTGGGGTTGAGGCGACCACGGATTCGATTTTTCAGATAGGCTCGATTACCAAAGTGATGACAAGCTGTTTGGTGATGCAGTTGGTGGATGAGGGCAGGGTTAACTTGGACAAGCCGGTGGTGCACTATCTGCGCGACTTTATGATTGCCGATGCCAAGGCAACCCAAGCAATTACCGTGCGTCAGTTGCTCAATCACACCAATGGCATTGCCGGTGATTATTTCCCTGATGATGAGGGCCACCAGGGCAATTTAATTGCGCGCTTTGTCGACCGCTGCAGCAGTTTGCCGCTGATGCACCCAGTCGGTGAGATGTGGTCTTATTCCAATGCGGCTTTTTGCGTGGCGGGGCGCTTGGTTGAGGTGCTGCGGGGTATGAGCTGGTATGCCGCCATGCAAGAGTATCTGTTTAAGCCCTTGGGTATGGCCCATGCGATTGCCGACCCCAAAGAGATGATTCGTTTTCGTACCGCCATGGGGCATGTGTACGATGGTGACAACACGGATCGCTGGGTGTTGCCAGAGCGGGCGTTTTTGAGTCTGGGCCAGGCGCCTGTGGGTTCGACACCGGCCATGAGCGCTGAAAATCTGATTCGTTTTGCCCGCGCTCATCTCGAGGCTGGCGCTAATCAGCAGGGTCAATCCTGGCTTTCGCCGGAGTCAGTGAAACAGATGCAACAGTCACAGATGGCGCTGCCGAAAACCTCGCTTATTAGTGACAAACATACGGGCCTCGGCTGGGGCATGAGCAGTTACCATGCGGGTGGCATCAAAACCATAGGCCATGGCGGTGGCACCAATGGTTTCCTGTCGATGTTGCAGGTGATCCCGGAGCAAAACGCGGCCATTGCGATTTTGACCAATGGCGTGCGACCCTCGGCCATAGGCGGTCTTACGGCAGATTTGCTGACTGCTGTGACCGGTATAGAAATGCAAGAACCCGAACCAGACACCACCGTAGCCTTTACCGAGCTGGCAAAAATTGCCGGTGTCTATGAGTGCCTGGATACCCATATCAAGGTCACGGCAACAGAGGGCAGGTTGCTGGCACATATTGTTTACAAGTTAGATCCATTGCCACCGCTCGAGCTTGAACTGCGACATGTAGAGGCCCTGTGCCCGGACGAACCGCTGTCTTTTGCTGCCTATAACAATAAGGGTGAACGCTGCCTGGCGATTGTGTTTTTAAAGCCGGATAACGCAGGGGTACCTCAGTACCTGTTTAATGGTGGGCGTCTAAACCGACGAATGAATGAGTCTATTTAAAAGGAATTAATGATGAGTAAACGTTTGTATATTTCAGCGGATATCGAGGGCATTGCTGGTGTGGTTAGTGGTGAGCACATGATGCCCTCTGGCTTTGAATACCAACAGGCGCGGGAATGGTATACCGCCGAAGTCAACGCCGCCTGCGAAGCGGCTTTTAATTATGGCATCGACGAAATCCTGATGAGCGACTCCCATGGCAATGGCCAGAGTCTGCTGATCGACAAGCTGCCAGAAAATGTTCAACTGGTACGGTCATGGCCGCGGCCCCTGTGCATGATGGAAGGGGTGCAGCAAGGAGAGTTTGTCGGCGCCATGCTCATTGGCTACCACGCCGGTGCCAGTGACCTGCGCGGTGCACTGCGTCATACCCTGCACGGTGGTGCCATTACCGAGGTGCGCCTAAACGGCCAGGTGGCCAGTGAAACCGTGATCAGTGCAGCTACCGCCGCCCATTACGGCGTGCCAACGATTATGGTAGCCGGGGATGATGCCTACACAGAGCACGCCCAATCTGTGCTGCCGAATGTTGAGGCTGTTACGACCAAATGGGCCATTTCCCTCACCAGCGCACGAACGTTAATGCCAAAAGTGGCACAGAAACTGGTGGCAGAGGGCGTGACGAATGCGCTGTCGAGACTGCAGGATTTTAAGGTCCAGCGCCTGCCCGAAAACATTGTGCTGGAGGTCGTGTGCATGCAGCGCAAGGCGGCAGAGCTGTTGGACTATCTGCCCAATGTAGAGCGCACCGATGCCTACACCATTCGATTTGTGGGTAAAGATATGGTCGAGATAGCCAAGTTTTTGCAGTTTCTGCTGGCCAGTGGTTCATTGACGCCGCAATAGATCGGTTAGTGTCTGTGACAGTCACCCGGACAGGACGCCGATAGCGTTCGGCAGAGCAGCTAAGGTTAGCCGATTGATTTTCTCTGCGCCAGAGAATGGGGGAAGCGGTGCGAGAGAATGATGCATCGGCCCCTCAGACAGTCCTGACGTGATTTTTCTGATTTTTTTATTTTGCTAGGTAGGGATTTTGCTCGCTTAAGAGTCTTATAGGTAGTGAGTTTTTTCTCTTAATAACAATATAACCCTGTGTGCCTGCGACAAAACCCTGCCTTGGGGTTTATGCGCGGGCTTTTGCTGTTTTTAAGCATTATTGCGCACTATAGAAATGGAGTTCTTATGCCGAATACGTTGGCGCTGTCTGCCCCCTATGTGATTTTTCTCGGCGATGTGCCCAGTGCGGTTTATGCCAAGACTGCTTATGGCATTGCCCAGTGGGCGCCAGAAAAATGTCTTGCTCAGCACCGCTTTGCAGGCTGTGAGATTGATGCAGGTTTACCTGATATGTCTATCGCGGCCGCTGTGGCAGCCGGTGCAAAAAGTCTGGTGATTGGCTCAGCCCCTGTGGGTGGCGCTATTCAGGCTAACTGGGTGCCGACCTTGCTTGACGCTATTGCGGCGGGGTTGGATATTGTGAGTGGCCTGCACACCAAGCTGACTGATTACCCCGAACTGCGTGATGCCGCCGAACAGCACAGTGTGCGCTTGATTGATGTGCGTGTGCCGCCGACAGATCTGCCGGTCGGCAATGGTAAAAAGCGTACTGGCAAACGCCTGCTAACGGTGGGCACCGACTGTTCTGTGGGTAAAAAATATACCGCTCTGGCTATTGCCAACGGGCTGGCTGAGTCGGGTGTGAACTGTGATTTTCGTGCCACGGGGCAGACCGGCATTATGATTGCTGGCAGCGGCATGCCAATTGATTCAGTGGTCTGCGACTTTACCGCCGGGGCCGCTGAGACACTGAGTCCAGATAACCACCCAGCCCATTGGGATATCGTTGAAGGGCAGGGCTCGCTGTTTACGCCGGCCTATGCAGGCGTGAGTCTGGGGTTGCTGCACGGCTCGCAGCCCGACGCGCTGGTGATCTGCCATGACCCACTGCGCGACCATATAGTGGGCTGCCCCAATCATCCGATTCCAAGCCTGCAAACCTGCATCGAGACTAACCTGCTGATGGCGCGACTTACCAACCCTGCGGTGCAGGCGGTGGGAGTTAGCCTGAATACCTCAAAGGTGCCAGCCGATCAGCGTCTGGCGCTGTTAAGTCAACTCTCTTCAGAGACGGGCCTGCCCTGTGTGGACCCTATTATTGATGGTGTGCAACCGATTATTGATCGTTTGCTAGCCAGCTTTGCATCACCAACCCGCTGTTTAAATAAAGCCAAGGACAAGGACGGAGAAATCGCCTAATGATTATTACCAGTATTGATATTTTTAAGCTTGATATGGAGTTCTATCACCCACTTCAAGTGGCCATTGGGGTGACCAAAGGGGCTGAGAATGTCGCGATAAAAATCACCACAGATACAGGCATTGAAGGCTGGGGCGAGGCGAGCCCTTGCTGCCCTTATATTACAGGTGATCTGCAGGCCACGGCCTATGCAACAGCTCAGCATCTGGCTCGGCTAATTGTCGGCAAAAACCCACTGGCGATAGAAAACCGTATGGCCGAAATCAACCGCTATATGGTCGGTGAGCCGTCGATACGGGCCGCATTTGATATGGCGCTTTACGATATCGCCGCCAAAACTGCCAATATGCCTCTGTACCAATTTCTCGGTGGTGAGCAGCGCGAGATTAGAACCGATTTAACCATTGGTTGGCAGGACACTGTCGAGCAGACCAGAGCGCGGGCCCAGGCCATTCTCGACCAAAACTTTGATGCGATTAAGCTAAAAGTAGGACGCCCGGGGCTGGAGGATGTGCCCCATGTGACAGCAGTGCGGGAACTAGCCGGCCCGGATATTCAGATAAAAATGGACAGCAATCAGGGTTGGGATTACCCCACCGCTGTGGCCAATATCAATGCTATGAAATCGTTAAATCTGGATTATTCCGAGCAGCCGCTGCCGGTCTGGGATACTGATGGTCTGGCCCGGTTGCGGGACAAAGTTGACCTACCCATCTGCGCCGATGAATCGGTATTTGATGACAAAGACGCGCTTAAGCTAATTCGTGCTGGTGCTGCCGACTACCTCAATATCAAGCTGGGTAAATCTGGTGGCATTCATACTGCTATTCGCATTAATGCAGTAGCAGAAGCGGCAGGCTCAAAGTGCATGATCGGTTGTTTTGGCGAGTCTCGTTTAGCCCTCAGCGCTGCGGCCCACTTTGTGCTGGCCAAGCCCAATATTGTGTTTCTTGATCTGGATTCGGCACTGGATTTTAAGTCTGATCCGGTGATTGGTGGGATGGAATATGACAACCAGGTGGGTGGCCTGATTCATGTGCCCGAGACCATTGGCCATGGCGCTTCATTTGATGAGAGCTATTTAAAGGACAAGCTAACCATCAACTAATGATGTTTTAGCGTTTTAGCGTTTTAGATTTTAATTATTTTACAGGGAACAACTATGAGCACAGTAGATTGGCACAAGCGAGCAGAAGAGGCTTCGTATAGGGTTCGCAACTTTATCGACGGCAAATATCAAGACTGCGTTGGCAGTAAAACCATTGAAAAATATGCCGGACGCAATGGCCAGCTGTTGTACAGCTTTGCCAATGGCGATGGCTCTGAAGTAGAGCAGGCCGTAGCTAGCGCCCGAGCGACATTTGCGTCGGGCATTTGGCGTAAAAAGTCCTCGGGTGAGCGCGGAGCGATTTTAAATAAACTGGCAGATCTGGTGGATGAGCACAAAGAAACCTTCGCCCTTTACGAGAGCATGGATGTGGGCAAGCCGATTAATAATGCGCTGTATGACGATCTGTCACGCACCGCCGGCGGCTTGCGCGGCGCAGCCGCTGATATCAGCAAAATGGTAGGTAACTGCGGCACGGATCAGGGCAGTTTGGTGTACCAAACTCGCAAGCCAGTGGGCGTAGTAGCCGGTATTTTAGGCTGGAACTTTCCCGTTTCTCTCGCGTCAGGCAAGGTAGGTCCTGCGCTGGTGACAGGTAATTCACTGGTATTAAAACCTTCTGAATTTACCTCGTTGTCCACCAGCTTTTTAGCGGAACTTGCGATAGAGGCAGGCGTGCCCCCCGGTGTATTTAATGTTATCCATGGTGATGGTGCCAATGTCGGCGATGGGTTGGCACGGCATATGGATGTTGATCTGCTCTCATTTGTCGGTAGCAGTGCCACAGGCAAGATGCTGATGAAGGCCGCGGGCGAATCCAATATGAAGCGACTGATTCTTGAGTGCGGCGGCAAATCGCCCTACATAGTGTTTGATGACACGGAAGAGTATCTGGATTATTTGGCCGAAGACATAGTCGCCACGGCTTTCCCGAATCAGGGTGCGCTCTGTGTGGCTGGGACTCGTCTGTTGGTGCAAGAGGGCATTCGCGAAAAACTGATGCCTAAAATTATAGAGCATGCCGCCAAGATTATGCCCAAAGACCCTCTGGACACAGACTGTACCTTTGGCGCTCTGATGAATGAGGCTCATATGCACAAGGTGCTAGGCTATATAGAGACTGGCAAAGCCGGTGGCGCCAAGTTGATCTATGGTGGCGAGCAGGTCTTGCAAGCGTCTGGCGGTTTTTATGTTAAACCTGCGATCTTTGATCAGGTAGGTGCCAATGACCGCATTGCTCAGGAAGAGATTTTTGGCCCAGTGCTGTCAGTGATTGGCTTTAAAGATGAGGCCGAAGCTCTGGCAATTGCCAATGGTACTTGCTTTGGTCTAGCGGCCTATGTAGCGACACAAAATGTCGGTCGCGTGCAGCGTATGGGTGAGGAGCTAGCCGCAGGGCTTATTCAGATGTTTGCTACAGGCGCTCCGTCAGGTGGCAATGTGGCTATTACCATTGAGGCGCACAAGCAATCCGGTTTTGGTTTTGAGGCTGGTGTTGAAGGTCTCGCTGCCTACACGGCGGTCAGCACAGTAATGTGTTTTACCTAACTAAAACTAGACAAAAAACCGCCACTAAAAAACCCCGCGTTGATAGCGGGGTTTTTTAGTGTCTTCTTTGATCAGGTGGCCAACTCAACACCCGCTTTGCATTAGAGGTCGGACCCAATCAACTACCTGATTTGATTTAGTTTTCATCCAAAATCAGGCCCTTATAGTTGCTTAAAGGCCTGCTTCTAGCATTAAAATTACAGATAAGAGGCTATTGGCTCTCCCGTCCTATACAGCTCTTCTTGCCCTTGTACGCGGTTGCATGGCAACCATGCGTGATCCGCCATACATGGTTAGGAATGAAGTGTCTGTGCGAGTTAGGGTGGCTGTTGATAGGTGGTCAATTGTTGTTGTTGTCTATTGAACTTCAAAATAACCATTGAATAACAGCTATAAAGTGCCATAATCAACAAAATATTGTTAAATAATGGATAATTTAACTAATTATGATCCTCTATTATAAATTCAAAAACTTTTATAGCTTTGCCGAGGAAACCCTCGTTGATTTCCGTTTGACCGGTAAAGCACCTCAAAACCGCCTTAGTCATGCGTTAGCCTCGGGCCAGCGTGTGTCTAAAGTGATGGCGGTGATTGGGCCTAATGCCAGTGGTAAAACCACATTGATCAAGCCATTGGCTTTCTTAAGTTGGTTTGTAGGAGGGTCTTTTTTTAGTCGAGATAAGACAATACTGACAAAAAGCCATTTTTTCGCTGATAGTGATATCTGTGAGTTTGAGGCGGGCTTTGAAGTTGATGAGGTGGAATATCGCTATGAGCTTAAGGTCAGTGAGGATCAGGTTTATAGAGAAGCTCTTTACAAAAAACAGACGAAGTCTTTTAGTTATCTATTTCGGCGTGAATGGAATAAAGCTAGCCAACAGTACGATTATTCTCAACAGGGCTTTGGTTTTTCAAAAGCGGATGCTCAGCGTGTCGCCAAACATGTAAGTATTATTTCAGTCGCCGCACAATATGGGGTAGATAGTGCTCTTCGGCTCGTTGATATGGCCGATACGGTTCAACATAATCTGAACAAGCTTGGCCGTAAGCATTATGGACCCAGCAGTGTATTTCAGGCGGCTGAGTTTTTTAGTCGGCAGCCTGCCTATATGGCCGACATGTCCAAACTGCTTAATGAGTTTGATCTTGGCTTGGAAGAGGTTGATATTCTTGAGCGTGAGGTACAGCAGGGTAGCGAATTGGTGAAGGTGAAAATACCCTATGGGGTTCATCGTAGAGAGAATAAGTTACTGAGCTTGCCATTGACGTCTGAGTCCAGCGGCACACAGTCAGCATTTGTCCTTTTGCATTTACTGCTGCCTGCTCTGGCTGAAGGTGGGTTGGCTGTGATCGATGAGATGGAGGCAGACCTGCACCCTCATATGATAGAGCCCATTATTAATTTGTTCCTAAATAAGGAGACCAATCCTCATAACGCGCAGATTATCTTTACCTGCCATGCTGTGAATGTATTAAATTGGTTGAATAAAGGGCAGGTGATGTTGGTCGAGAAATGTCATGAGGGTGATAGTGAGGCCTGGCGGCTTGATAGCATTGATGGTGTGCGGGCCGATGACAATCTGCTGGCCAAATACAATGCCGGTGCCTATGGAGCGACGCCTAATATTTAATGGACTAAATTTTTATGGTTTCACGGAAGAAGAAACGCCGATTAAATCATGCGCGTTTGATTGTTGGTGAGGGGCTTGGAGAAAAGAAATTTCTCAGCTATCTAAAGGAACTGTATCTCTCTCGAGATGCCGGCCTGTCGGTAAAGATAAAACAAGCACAAGGCGGTAATCCAAACTGCATCCTTGAATACGCTATTCGCCAAGCTAAAGCCGCAGATTTTGATAGTGTTTTAGTGTGGATGGATACTGATGTTCCTTGGCCGCGAACATTAGATAAAAAGGCTTCAACCAATACACCACCAATTATGTTGTTGGGTTCTGATCCCTGTATTGAGGGCTTTTTATTGGCGGTGTTAGGTGAGCCGGTTTTATCTACTGTTAGGAGTAAAAAGAAGCTGGCGCAATTGACTTCATGTTCATCGGTTACTCAGCTTAATTTTTTACAGAAATTTCCACAGGCAGACTTAGAGGTTGCTCGAAAAAACAATGAAGTTTTAGATCTGTTGATAGAGGCTGTGGGTAAGGCTTGATAGACGCTTTTTGACCTCGGCTGAATGAAAAAAAACCGCTCTATTGAGCGGTTTTTTTGTTTTTGAGTACAGGGCATAAGCCGCATGAGATCCGTCGCCACTGCGTGGCTCAGAATGACAGCTCTACTGAGCTGTCACTTCAACAATCTGCTGCGCTGCAATCAACTTGCCTTCCTCAGCGGACTTCTGGAACGACTCGATCTGATCGAAGTTCATGTAGCTGTAAACTTCTGCAGACATTGAATCGATCTTGCTGGCGTATTCCATATACTCGGCGACGGTTGGCAGTCGACCCAAAATACCACCGACTGTTGCCAGCTCGGCAGAGGTTAGGTAAACATTGGCACCATCACCCAAACGGTTGGGGAAGTTACGGGTTGATGTAGACAGTACAGTAGCACCGGCTAATACACGTGCCTGGTTACCCATACACAGTGAGCAGCCTGGCATCTCTGTGCGAGCACCGACTTTACCGTAGATGTTGTAGTAGCCTTCTTCCATCAGCGTGTGGGCATCCATACGAGTCGGTGGGCAGATCCAGAATCTTGAGTCTACTGAACCGGCTTCGTCGAGGAGCTTGCCTGCGGCGCGGAAGTGACCAATATTGGTCATGCATGAGCCGATAAAGATTTCGTCGACCTTGTCGCCCTGAACTTCTGACAGCAGCTTGGCGTCATCTGGATCATTTGGACAGCAGACGATTGGCTCTTTAATGTCAGCCAGATCAATCTCAATAATGGCCGCATAATCTGCGTTAGCATCGGCTTCCATCAGAGTTGGCTCGGCCAACCATTCTTCCATCTTGCGGACACGACGCTCTAGGGTACGAACATCGCCATAGCCTTCGGCGATCATCCAGCGCAGCAGAGTGGCGTTGGAACGCAGGTACTCGGCAACGGAGTTTTCGCTTAACTTAATCGTACAACCGGCAGCTGAACGCTCGGCTGAGGCATCGGATAATTCAAAGGCTTGTTCAACAGTGAGACTTTCAATGCCTTCGCCTTCAATTTCCAGAATGCGACCACTGAAGAAGTTCTTTTTGCCTTTCTTCTCAACGGTCAGCAGACCTTCTTTGATGCCGTAGTAAGGAATGGCATGAACCAGATCACGCAGTGTAATGCCGGGCTGCATTTTGCCTTTAAAGCGCACGAGCACAGACTCGGGCATATCCAGTGGCATAACGCCGGTCGCTGCGGCAAAGGCCACGAGACCAGACCCACCTGGGAATGAAATACCCATCGGGAATCTTGTGTGCGAATCACCACCAGTACCAACAGTATCTGGCAGCAACATGCGGTTCAGCCAGCTGTGAATAATGCCATCACCTGGACGCAGAGAAACGCCGCCGCGGTTCATAATGAAGTCGGGCAGACTGTGCTGGGTGGAGATATCAACTGGCTTGGGGTAAGCCGCTGTGTGACAAAAAGACTGCATTACCAGGTCGGTTGAGAAGCCTAGACAAGCCAAGTCTTTTAGTTCGTCTCTGGTCATGGGGCCAGTAGTATCCTGAGAGCCCACGGTGGTCATCTTGGGTTCACAGTAGGTGCCGGGACGGATGCCGTCGACGCCACAGGCTTTACCGACCATTTTCTGCGCCAGAGTATAACCAGCGTCACTCTCTATAGGGGCAGTGGGGTGACGGAAGACGTCTGAAGGTGGCAGGCCCATGTGCTCGCGAGCACGCTGAGTCAGACCGCGACCAATAATCAGGTTGATACGACCGTCGGCTTGAACTTCGTCGAGAATTACTTCGGATTTGTGTTCGAACTCAGAAACCACTTCGCCAGCTTCGTTAAGAATCTTGCCTTCGTACGGGTAGATGGTGATCACGTCGCCATTGGCAATGTTGTCCACTGGGGCTTCAAAGACAAGTGCGCCAGCATCTTCCATGGTGTTAAAGAAGATGGGAGCGACTTTGCTGCCGAAGCAGATACCGCCAGAGCGTTTGTTGGGTACGCCGGGCATATCTTCACCGAAGAACCAGAGTACTGAGTTTGTAGCTGACTTACGAGATGAGCCTGTTCCAACCACGTCGCCGATGAAGGCAACTGGCAGGCCGCGGGCTTTTAACTCGTCGATCTGAGTCATTGGGCCGGTTACACCGTGCTCTTCTGGGTGCATGCCGTCGCGAGTCATTTTGAACATAGCGCGGGCATGTAATGGGATATCCGGACGCGACCAAGCATCCTGCGCCGGGCTAAGGTCATCGGTGTTGATTTCGCCAGTGGCTTTAAATACGGCTACTGTGATGCTTTCAGGCACTTTGTCATTGTTGGTGAACCATTCAGCATCGGCCCAAGACTGCATTACTGCTTTGGCGTGCTGGTTACCGCTATCGGCGTTTTCGGCAACATCGTGGAAGGCGTCAAAGACCAGAAGGGTGCTTTTTAATTCTTCAGCCGCTTGGCCGGCTAATTCGGTATCGTCAAGCAGGGCAACGAGCGTCGCGACGTTGTAGCCACCGTGCATATTGCCAAGCAGTGTTACCGCGGCGCTGCGATCGATAATCGGTGAGGAGGCCTCGCCATTAACCAGTGCGCTTAAAAAGCTCGCCTTAACATAAGCGGCTTCATCAACTCCTGGAGGTACGCGGTTGGCAATCAAATCGAGGAGAAAAGCTTCTTCGCCGGCTGGTGGGTTCTTTAATAACTCAACTAACCCTGCAGTCCATTCTGGATCCAGTGGCTTGGGGGGAATGTTTTCTAATGCTCGTTCTGCCACATGGGCGCGATAGGCTTCTAGCACGGGGTGCTTCTCCTTTGATCTTGGGTGGTTTTTAGGGCCGAGGATATCCCTGAATTTAAGCGCGTAATTGTACGCGAATCTGTAGTTTAGTTACAGATGAATGGCTTATAACCACTATTCTCTGGATTGTTATAGGGATTGTTATGTAGATTGTGGTTTAAAAACGTTCTTTATAGGCGGTTTATCCGGTAACCTGCTGGCAAATTTACACTTGTGGGCGACATGAATAGTCAGACAGCAGTGAAGCTTGGGCGTCGGCTCAGGCAATTAGATACTATGCTTGAGCAGCATTATTCGGTTATTTGGGATTGCTGCTGTGATCATGGTTTGCTGGGCATGTCTCTGTTGCAGCGGAAATCGGCTGACAAGGTTGTCTTTGTGGATATCCTCGGCCCACAGATGGCGTTGCTGGAACAAGATTTACAGGGGCGCTTCCCGCCGGATGATTTCAATTGGCAGGTAATTTGTCAGGATTTAAAAGATCTTCAAGTCCCTGAAGCTGAGTCTCAACTGTTTATAATCGCCGGGGTAGGGGGCAATAAGACCATTCAGTTTATCGAGAGTCTCTGCGCGGCCATGCCAGACATGCTCTTTGATCTGCTACTCTGTTCTGTGCACGGTAATTATGCGGTGCGCAACGCCCTGATTGAGCATGGTTTTGGCTTAAAACAGGAACAGATTATTTTCGAGAACAATCGTTTCTATGAAGCGATTTATGTATCACAGAATTCGAATCAGCCAATTGTTGCCACTGGCAGCAGTATGTGGAATGAATTGGATCCAGATCATCAAATCTATTGGCAAAAGACGTTGGCGCACTATCGCAAAAAGTCCTCAGCAGACCCGGCTAAGTTTGCAGCGGTTGTTGAGGATTATGAAAAGCTGTTCATCAGAGCTTCAGGACAGCCCACGATTTCTAAATGACTCCATGGGAGTCGATACATTATTTAACTGCACAGGTGCTTAGCAAATGATCAAACTTTACGGTCTCGAAATTAGTAATTATTACGCTGCGGTGAAAGCTTTTATGCTGGAGAAGGGTTTTCAATTTGAGGAAGTTGAAATAGCGCCGACTTACAGCGAGCCCTACATTGAATTGAGCCCCATGGGCAAAATGCCCTTTATTGAAGTGGATGAGGGTTATCTCAGTGAGACCAGTGCGATCTTGGGTTTTCTCGAGAACTGTGTTCCCGATCAGCCAATGACACCTGCCGATCCTTTTGCCAGCGCTAAGATGTCCGAACTGCTCAAAGTGATTGAGCTCTATGTAGGCAATGAATCTGCGCGTCTGGTGGGTCATGTGTTTTTTGCTGCTGAGCTGAATCAACCGGTTGCTGATCAGATCAAGCCGGTGATGGTGAAGGGATTGGCGGCGGTTGATCGTCTCGCCAGTTTTTCACCTTATATGATGGGTAGCCAGGTCACTATGGTGGATTTTTATGCCTATTACATTGTTATGAATGCACGAATTATTGCCAAGAAAGTCTGGGGCTGGGACATGCTATCTGAGGTAGAGGGCCTGCGTGAGTGGATGCAAATGATGTCGCAGCGGCCGATGATTAAGTTGGTGGATGATCAGCGTAATATTGCTATCGCGAAGATGATGGATAATGTGTAGGGGCTGAAGCCGTCGACAGGAGGTCCTTCGGCTTCGCTCAGGATAACAGGCTGGGTTGCCATCTCGGCGGCCCTAAACCCTGTCATCCGGATAGAGCGCAGCGATGAGGGACCTCACTAACCGTTTCGCTGACTACTGTATCAACGCAACCCTAGTCTCACTGCCCACTAGATAATCATTGCCGTCCGGCACAACTAAAAAGTCATAGGTTAGCGCAGCGCTTGCGGTGGGTAAATCCAGGCCTGCAGGATCAATACTGAACCCGCTCTGCTGCGCGGCAATAGTCAGTTCGCCATAGCTTGTTGTCACCCAATTCCCGGCACTGTCCGATCCTCTCACCTCGTATAAAACATCCAGAGAGCCAGTGGTTGAACCGCTGCGCGAGACACGAATATTGCCGCCGTTTTCGAGCGTTGCGGTCACGTTGACACGCTGGGCGAGCAGGCCTTTTGCAAGCTTAATTTCCACCGGGTTAATGCCGAGCATATAGACATTGTCACCGTCATACATGCTAAAGCTGGCGATATAAAAACTGCCTTTGCTGTCCCAGGAGTCATAGCCGGTAATAAACGCTTCGGCCGCAGCCACGTCATCGAGATCAGTCATTTTAAGCAATTCAAAGGAACTGCCTGTGGCTATGTCATATTCATAAATTGCATTGGGCTGCGGGCCATCACTGAGGCCAATGTAGATTTTTTTCTCATCGGCAGAGAGCTGAAAAATCCAGGTTTTTAATGAGCTGGGAAAGTCCGGCCGGCCGAGAAATGTCCAGCTGGCCGCGGCATCGTTGAAGCGATAAATATTGCCTTGGTCGTCACTGGTATAGAGGTTCTTGTGCTCGCGATCCCATTGACCAATTTCCATTGAGTTGGGGCCCTGAAGTTCAAACTCTGGCAGTTCACCAAAGCCGGTGGCTGGATCGTAGTACCACACATGGTCAAAGACATCGGCAGACTCGCCTTTGTTCCACTGGTCTCTCGATGAACCGCCGGTGATATAGACGCGCCCGCGAGAGTCGACCCACATAAAGCGGTTGGTGTAGAAATAGCCGATCCAGGCATCGGGTTTACCCAACACTGTGGTGGTGCCTTGAGCTATGTCATAGCGCACCAGTTTGTTTTCTGGGATCGACATGCCGTAGAGCAGGTTGTTCACTGGATCGATTTGAATAGTGGCCAGCTGCAAAGTCTCTGCGCCAACGCCGTTTGTCTCGGTGGCGCTCAAATCATAGAATCTATTCTGACTAATTTTGTAGCTGTACCAATGAAAGCCTCTAGTGGTACGGAAGCCATCATCCATCCCAGACTTGTCCAGCGTGGCTACATAGACCTGACCGTCGTGATGAATCGGGCGGGTGTGAAACTTCTCTGCGGTCTCGCCGTTGTCCCAATTGTTCGCCGCTTCAGAGGCGGTGCGCGCATCACCAATCCAGCGCACCGTATTATCCGATTGATACATACGGTAGAGCATGGAGTTGGTCTGGTGGTCATGGCCGGAGATGTAAATTTCACCGTTGGCATCAGAACCCACCGCTAGCCAGCATTGATCGGGACGATCGCCATCAGGGGAGTTAGGCAGTTGCCAAATATTGACACCCGCTATCTTGCCCTGGCGAGCAGAGTCAAATTGGGCTGAAAGGGGATCCGGCTGTTCTGCCTGAGGCTCTTCAACAACAGGTTCTTCAACAACAGGCTCCTCAACGACTGGCTCTTCAACAACAGGCTCCTCAACAACAGGCTCTTCAACAACAGGCTCTTCAACAACAGGCTCTTCCGTTTCAGGCTCTTCAATAACCGGCGTCTCTACTTCACTGTCATTGATAAGCGGATCTGGTGCTGTCGATGATCCGCCACCACCACAGGCCATCAGAGCGCTGCACAAGAGAATTAGGCTGAACTTTCGGTTGATACAAAGGATGCTGCTGGCTAGGGAAATTAATTGCGCACTGGAGAGCATAGCGTTTTCTCGATTATTATTGTGTGGGGCCTCCGGGGAAGCCGATCGAACACTACGCGAACAAATCAGCTGGCGCAAAGCTAAAACGACAGTCAGGGCAGGGGTTGCGGTGAGCGTGCCTGATGCGCCTGCGCCCCAGGAGAGCAGGGCGATAATAGTGAAAAACTAGTCACTTTTGCGGCCGAACGAAGGTTAAGAAAAGCGCTTTGATTAATATCCTGTACTAAGCTCATTCTATAAATGTGGAGATAGCAGTTTAGAACGGAGACGCATTATGACGGCGCCAGAATGTCCGCCAGACGAGGTAGCACGGCTTCAGACCCTCAAGTCACTAGCTGTATTGGACAGCCCCCATGAAGAGCGATTCGACCGCTTAACGCGTATGGCAAAGCGACTATTTGATGTGCCTATAGCGCTGCTAAGCTTGATTGATGAACACCGTCAGTGGTTTAAATCCCGTGTTGGCCTGCCACTATCAGAAACTCCGAGAGATATTTCATTTTGCGGCCATGCCATTCTTGGTGAGGGCATTTTTATTATTCCCGATGCGACCGCCGACGACCGATTCCACAATAACCCTCTGGTGGTCGATGAGCCCAATATTCGCTTCTATGCTGGCTGCCCCCTGCGCGCCCTCAATGGCAGTCATATGGGCACGCTGTGCATTATTGACGACAGGCCCAGAGACCTTAAAGAGGATGACCTAGTCGCGTTAAAAGAATTAGCGGCGATGGCTGAGCAGGAGTTGGCGGCGCTGCAGCTAGCGATGCTGGATGAGTTGACCGAGATGGCCAATCGACGCGGGTTTATGACCCTGGTTAGCCATGCAATGCGCATCTGCGTGCGGCAAAAAATATCTGCTTCTCTAGTGTTTTTTGACCTGGATACTTTTACCTCAATCACCGATAGCCATGGCCATGTGGAGGGCGACCGAGCACTGGTGACCTTCGCTAAAATTTTACATAAAACTCTGCGCGACTCAGACCTGGTGGCGCGCATTGGTGGCGATGAATTTGCCGCACTGCTGTTGGATACTCCGAAAGCCTCCACGCTTGATGTGATCCTCAGGCTGCAGGCGAGATTGGATGTTTACAATGATAAGTCGGTCCATGATTATACGGTCGACTTTTCCTTTGGCGTTGTCGACTTTGACCCGCAGGTACATGCTGATGTGGACGCCTTGCTCGCCGCTGGGCATGCAATGATGTATGAGTGCAAGCAAACAAAGAGTTAGGGCTGGCAGGATTTAATTTTATCCCGCCAAGCCCACCGCACTGTCATTAGGGTATAGATAACAGGACTTAGCAGCGAAATGCTTCTTCTTTTGATATCTAGATATACTGCAATCAGTGCAATTCATTAAAATAGTGATTTCAATGATTTGTACTATACTTTTCTTTGCTAATTAGATACATTTATCGTCTATGAGTTCATCATAATGATGAATTAAGCCGCTTTGGATGTATTATTATGGCTCGAGCTAAGCAGTTAATAGGCAAAATTATTCGTGAAAAAGGCGAGGTTTTTACCGTTGTCGATGCCGCGATATGCCTTGATTTAAGCTCTGACGACACGGCAAAAACGCTGGCTCGGTGGGCCAAGCAGGGTTGGTTGACACGGTTAAAGCGAGGTCTTTATGCCGTAGTGCCGATTGATGCTTCTTCCACTGGACGCGTGTTAGCCGAACCATGGGTTTTGATCCCTCAACTATTTAAATCTTGCTATGTTGGTGGTTGGAGTGCTGCTGAGCATTGGGGTTTGACGGAGCAAATTTTCTATGACATCTGTGTAGTCTCTGACAGTGCTCGTGTAAAAAAAACACAGCGAGTCCAAAATATAAATTTTGTGGCGACCAAGGTTGGTTCAGAAAGACTGTTTGGTAGTAAGGTAATTTGGAAAAACAGTACTAAAGTAATGGTGTCTGACCCCCATAAAACCATTGTGGATATGCTTTATGATCCTCGACTTGGTGGTGGTATTCAGCATGTTGTTGATTGCTTTAGAGAATACCAAAAAAGTGAGTATCGAGATTTTATAAAGCTTGGTGACTATGCTGAGCGTATGCGATCTGGGGCTATATTGAAGCGTTTGGGGTTTTTAGCTGAACGGGACTTGGGGCGGGAACATGTATTGACGGCTTTCTGCGCCAAAGCCCTAAGTCAGGGTAATACTTATTTGGATCCCAAGCAAAAAGGTGGACGCTTAATTACGCGATGGAGGTTGTTTGTACCTGACAGTTACAAGGAGTAACTATGATACCCAAGTCAGAAATATTGGAGCTGGCAACAGGCACTAATTTACGGCCAAGTGTTGTTGAAAAAGATTATGTTCTAGGCTGGATATTGGCCGGTATAAACCATCATGAAATCGGTAAGTCTTGGGTTTTTAAGGGCGGGACCTGTTTAAAGAAATGTTATTTTGATACCTATCGTTTCTCTGAGGACTTGGACTTCACATTAACTGATGAGTCTCACTTGGATGAGCCACTTCTATTGTCAGTGTTTGGTGAGATTGGCGAATGGATATACGAAAATACGGGTATTCAAATACCTGCTAATAAATTGGTCTTTGATGTCTATAGTAACAAGCGTGAAACGATTTCTTGTCAGGGTCGTGTGTCTTATAAAGGCCCGGTGTCACCTTCGTCTCCGAACGTTTTCCCGCGCATTAAACTCGATCTAACGGCCGATGAAATGTTAGTTGAGCCTCCAGTTTTGAATAAAGTGAGACATGATTACTCTGACGGCTTAGAGGGCGGTATTTATATCCAGTCCTATAGTTATGAGGAAGTGTTTGCTGAAAAAACGAGGGCACTTTCTGAGAGGACTCGTCCGCGCGATTTGTACGATGTAATTAATTTCTATCGCCGTCCTGAGTCTGAGAACCTTGCTGATAAAGTAAGGCAAATACTTGAGGCTAAATGTAAATTCAAATTAATACCAATTCCCTGTATTGAATCTTTACTTACCCATAAGGATGAATGCAGGGCGGGTTGGGAGCAGCAGCTCAGTCACCAGTTACCCTTTTTGCCTCCTTTTGACTCGTATTGGGATGATTTGGTGCCCTTTTTACATTGGCTAACTCATGAGTCGGATGTCCCCAGAGTGAAGTTACAAGCCGTGCCACCGCAACAGGGTGCAATTTTGTCGTCTGGGCCGATTGCTATGCAGATGGCTAAATCTCAAATCTTGCCAGGCGGTTTGATGGAGAGAGTAAGATTTGGCGCGTCAAACCATCTTTGTGTTGAGCTCGACTACAGGAGAGCAGATGGCCAAAGAAAGATCTATTTGGTTGAACCTTACTCTTTGAATGAAACCTCTAACGGATTCCTGCTACTCCATGCAGTCAAGCATGATAGTCAACAAATACGGGCCTTCCGGGCCGATCGTATTCTTGGGGTTGAGATAACTGCTGTTGTATTTGTCCCTAGCTATAGGGTTGATTTGATTTCTAGTGGTCCAGTTAAGCTTAGCTAAACGCCCTACGATTATTTAAGCGGGACACTGCGTTAATTGCGATCTTTCTTAAGAAGCTGACCATTGCTGCGGACGGTACTAAGCAAAAAAATTATTACACGTCTGAATCCGTGGGTATAGCCACTGGTGTGTTGGTTGCGGCCCTGCATCAGGCAGGGTTGGCGACTCTGACCCACACGCCCAGTCCAATGAAATTTCTCAGTGAAATTCTTCAGCGTCCCAGCCATGAGCGGCCGTTTTTACTTTTGGTAGTGGGCTATCCTGCGGAGACTGCTCTAGTCCCAAATATCCAGCGCTTACCCTTAGGGGATATAGCCACCTTTTTAAAGTGATTAGGCGTGCTTAAGGCATGTCTATGCCCGCCAGACTTTGCCATAATGAGCCGCTATACACTGAATTGATGGTTGTCGCATTCTATGTCGCACTCTAAGTCGCACTCTAAGTCGCGCTCTAAGTCGCACTCTAAGTCGCACTCGGCCCAGCTAACTCACCTAAACGCCGATGGCGAAGCCCATATGGTCGATGTGTCGGCTAAAGCAGATACCGCGCGCACTGCCATTGCTCAGTCTCAGGTCGAACTGACGCCGGTTATAGTGGCGGCGATTACTGATAACAGCCTGCCGAAGGGGGATCTGTTTGCCACGGTGAGAATTGCCGGTATTCAGGCGGCGAAAAAATGCAGCGACCTGATTCCCCTGTGTCACCCCTTGCCGCTGTCGAAAATCACTGTGGATATTGAGCTGCAGGACCAGAGTCTGGTAATCACTGCGCTGTGTAAAACCACAGGTAAGACCGGTGTTGAAATGGAAGCCCTTACCGCTGCGTCGGTTGCGGCTTTGACTGTCTACGATATGTGTAAAACTCTGGATAAGGGTATGGTGATTCGTGAAACCAAGTTGCTCGAAAAGACTGGTGGAAAATCTGGAGACTGGTCTAGCCATGATTGATGTGCTGTTTTTTGGTCGCCTCGGTGACTTTGCCAAGCAGGTTCCCGCGACCATGCAGGCTTTAACGCCGGCTGAGATCCGTGACTTATTGGCTGCAGATTTTCCCGATTTGGTTCGCGAGCTGAATCAACCTCAGGTGCTGGTCTCGGTCAATAAAATGATCGTGGGTTGGGATCAGCCCTTATTTGATGGCAGTGAGGTGGCGTTTTTACCACCGGTCACGGGCGGCTGAAAATGACTGATCGCATCCGTATTCAACAGCAGGATTTTGATCTGGCCGAGGAGTATCAACTGCTTCGCCAGACCGATTCTACTGTGGGTGCGGTGGTGACTTTTGCCGGTCTGGTGCGTGACTTTGAGCTCGCCTCTGAGAAAGGTAGTGAAGCTGATCCGCAAGGCCAGCCTGCGATAGGTGATTGCATCGACTTACTGAGTTTACAGCACTACCCAGGCATGACCGAGAGCCTGTTAAAAGCTATCGTTGAGCAGGCTAATGAGCGCTGGAATTTAATTGCTACCACGGTGATTCATCGGGTCGGGGATCTATCTCCCAAGGATCAGATTGTTCTGGTTGGCGTCGCTAGCCGACACCGTGCTGATGCCTTTGAAGCGGCGCAATTTTTGATGGATTATCTTAAGACTCAGGCGACTTTTTGGAAGTCGGTAAGGCGCAATGGCGAGCGGCAGTGGATCGAGAGTAAAGCCTCGGATCAGCAGGCCGCAGCGCGCTGGGATGGTTCATCTAATGAATGATATTGATGGATTAATACTCGCCGGCGGACGTTCAAAAAGAATGGGTTGTGATGATAAGTTAAAGTCAATTCTACATGGCAAAACGTTGCTCGAGATTGTGATTGAGCGGCTCGGGCCCCAGGTGGGCGAGCTGTTTATCAATGCCAATCCAGACCTCTGTGGGGAGCAATCTCTAACGGTTATCGCCGATAAAGTTGAGGGCTTTCAGGGGCCTCTAACCGGTCTTTGGAGTGCATTGAAAAGTGATCGGTTGAGCGATGCCAGCTACCTGATGATGGTTCCCTGCGACGGGCCTTTTATCCCCAAAAATTTGGTTGCTGAGCTCTATCAGTCGATGGTGAAAAATAGAGCAGATATCGCCTGTGTGCGCTATCAGGGTTTTGCTCAGCCGACTTTTTCGCTCTGGCATAAACGGGTTTTGCCGGCTGTAGAAGAGACATTATTAGTCAAGAAAATGGGTGGCTTTAAGCCTCTTTTAGCCGGGCTAAATACGGTCTATCTCGACTGGCCAGAGCAACCGCTAAACCCATTTTTTAACATCAACAGCCCTGAAGATTTAGCTGCAGCGGAGTTACTGTTAGCGTGAGCACTGAACTCAGTCATGAGCAATTTATGCGCTATAGCCGTCACCTGCTGATGGACGATATTGGCGAGGCTGGGCAGCTGAAACTCTCTCAGGCTCGGGTATTGATTGTGGGACTTGGCGGATTGGGTTGCCCGGTTGCCTTGTATTTGGCTGCAGCTGGGGTTGGGCATTTATCACTGTGCGATGCGGATGTGGTTGAGCTGAGTAATTTGCAGCGGCAAGTTCTCTATCGGGAGGCTGACTGTGACCGGTACAAGGTTGAATGTGCTGAGCGTGAGTTGCGTGCCTTGAATCCGCATATCAATGTCATTGGTTATGCGACTGAGATAACGGACGAATTTATCCGCGATCAGGATATTGTCGTCGACTGTACTGATAACTTGGCGGCTCGGCAGTTGATGAATAGTGCCTGTCACAGGAATAAGATTGGTTTTGTCAGTGCCTCTGCGCTGGGTTGGGAAGGGCAGCTGGTGGCGTTTGATTTTGCCGCTCAACCTCGTTTGTGCCTCAACTGTATTGTTGATAAGGACAGTCCAGAGCCGATGCAGAATTGCTCTAATTCTGGGGTTGTGGGTCCGGTTTTGGGCGCTATGGGAAGCCTGCAGGCGACCACAGTGATTAGAATGGTGCTGGGGTATTTTCAGCAGCATGGTGAAATGCAGCGCTATGATGGCAAGTCTGGGCGTTGGTTGGCTTTGCTGGCTAGTGCGAAGGACGGTTGTCAGGTTTGTGGTGTGGCTGGATAACTACGATTCCTGTGATCCCGACAGAGCGGAGCGACGAGGGATCTCTTTCGTCCGCACTCAAATTAATAAGTTAATAAACATTCACAACAGGAGTAACACTAGTGGCTCACGACGCATCAGCCCCACGACGTTTTGTTAAAATCGCGATTCTCACGGTGTCCGACACCCGCAGTCTGGAAACCGATACCAGCGGTTCGTTTTTACAACAAGCCCTTGAACAAGAAGGCCACCACCTCGCCGATCGCAAGCTGGTTATCGACGACATCTACCAAATGCGCGCCGTGGTCTCTACTTGGATCGCCGACCCTGAAGTGGAAGTGATCATCACCACCGGTGGCACCGGTTTTACCGGCCGCGATAGCACCCCTGAGGCGCTGTCTCCGCTGTTCGATAAACATATCGAAGGCTTTGGCGAGCTCTTCCGTCAGCTCTCCTACGATGAAATTGGTACTTCTACAGTGCAGTCCCGCTGTCTGGCGGGGCTCTCCAACAACACCGCCATTTTTTGTGTGCCGGGATCCACCGGTGCCTGCAAAACTGGCTGGAATGGCATTATTAAGCAGCAGCTGGACAGTACTTTTCAGCCCTGTAACTTTGTTCAGCATGTGCGTAAGAAGTCAGTGTAATGCTGAGTGTCTCAGAGGCCGTTAAGCAACTTGTTGCCAGCGCTAAACCAGCAACGGCAGTCGAGTCGCTGCCGGTGTTGGATAGCCTTGGGCGCATTCTTGCGGCGGACATCTGCGCAGCCATAGATGTACCTCCGGCGGACAACAGCGCGATGGATGGTTACGCGTTTTGCTATGCCGATGCCGCTGCAAATCAGTTTAAGTTGCCTCTCAGTCAGCGGATTGCAGCAGGCACTGCTCCACAGCCGCTGGCCGCCAATACGGTGGCGAGAATCTTTACTGGTGCCGAGATTCCCCCTGGGGCAGATACAGTTGCCATGCAGGAAAACTGCACTGAGAAAAATGGAATAGTTGACGTCGATGCTGCGCTAAAGGCGCGGGGCAATGTCAGACCGAGGGGCCAGGATATTCAAGCGGGCCAGATTATTTTGACTGCGGGCAGCAAAATCCGCGCTCAGGAAATGGGTCTGCTCTCATCCATTGGTATTGCCGTGGTTGAGGTGTTTAAGCCATTGCGAGTGGCGATTTTTTCGACTGGCGATGAGCTTGTAGAGCCGGGTATACCATTGAAGCCGGGACAGATCTACAACTCCAATCGCGCCACACTAATCGGTTTGATTCGATCCTTGGGCATGGTCCCCGTGGATTTAGGCACAGTGGCAGACAGCTCCGAAGCCACTGACGCGGTGCTAAACAGAGCTGCTGAGATGGGCGATATTATTATCAGTGCGGGCGGGGTATCCGTTGGTGAAGAAGACTATGTGAAAGACGCCGTGGCCAATGCTGGGGCGCTCAATTTCTGGAAAGTCGCGATCAAGCCAGGCAAGCCCTTGGCCTTTGGTCAGGTGAACAATAAGCCCTTTGTCGGCCTGCCCGGCAATCCAGCGTCGGTTTTTGTTACCTTTATGATTCTAGCGCGGCCGTTTTTACTCGCCAGCCAGGGCTTGGCCGAGATAGCGCCAAGCTTCTTAAAAGCTCAGGCCCAGTTTGCCAAGAGCGGGGAGGGCCGCGAGGTCTATCTGCGCGCGCGGCTGCAGGATGGCACTGTTGAAATCTACCCCAATCAGAGCAGCGGCGTACTGGCCTCTGCTTGTTGGGGAGATGTCTTTGTTAGACAAGCCAAGGGTCAGTCTATTGAAGTGGGGGATCTAGTGGATGTGCTACCCTACGGGCTGTAAAACATTTCATTCTCATGCCCATTCTCATGGAAGACAGTGCTTTGACTCAGCCAAGCTCATTAATTGATCCCTTCGGTCGCTCGGTAGACTACCTGCGGCTGTCGGTGACCGATCGCTGTAATCTGCGTTGCACTTATTGCATGGCCGAAGAGATGACCTTTTTGCCCAAGCAGCAGATTCTCTCCCTGGAAGAACTCCGCGATGCGGCAACAGCCTTCGTTGAGTTGGGTATTCGCAAGATTCGCCTCACTGGTGGCGAGCCGCTTATTCGCCGCGATATTCTCAAGTTAGTCAGTTCTCTAACAGCTTTGCCCGGTTTAGATGAGCTGACCATGACCACCAATGGACTGCTGCTGCCGACCATGGCACAGCCCTTAAAAGACGCCGGCATTTCAAGATTAAATATAAGCATCGATAGCCTCAGGGCCGAGCGCTTTAAAGAGCTTACCCGGGTCGGTGATCTCAGTCAGGTATTGGACGGTATTCAGGCTGCCAATGCTGTGGGCTTTGGCAAAATCAAACTCAACGCGGTTATTTTGGCGGGTTTCAATGATGATGAGGTGGTTGATTTAGCTCGCTTTGCTGTGGATAACGGCATGGATATTTCCTTTATCGAGGAGATGCCCCTGGGAGAAATATCCTCGCATAAAAGGGTTAATACTCAGATTACCAGCGCTCAGGTTCGCGACCAGTTAGCCGCTGAATTCACACTAGTGGACAGTGCTGCAACCACTGGTGGCCCGTCTCGTTATATGCAAGTGGCCAACAGTCATAGCAAGATTGGTTTTATCTCACCGATGTCGAATAACTTCTGTGAGTCGTGTAACCGCGTGCGCATGACGGCGGAGGGGCGCCTGTTGCTGTGTCTGGGTAACCAAGATAGCTTGGACCTGCGAGAGATTTTACGTAGTCATCCCGGCGACGCTGAACTGTTAAAACGTAAAATTGTTGAGGCCATTGGCCGCAAGCCAGAGCGTCATCATTTCGACCCCGAACAGGTGGATATAGTGCGCTTTATGAATATGACCGGCGGCTGAGGTCGATGAGTGTAGAATCACTTTTTGTGTTTGAATACTCCTACTGGTTACTCGCCGCTATCGCCTTGATGGCGGTGCTCTATTCCTCGGTGGGTCATGGTGGTGCCTCCGGTTATCTAGCGGCTATGGCACTATGGGGGCTGGCCCCTCAAGAAATGCGTCCCGCTGCGCTGGCAATGAATATAGTGGTCACCTGCTGGCTGCTGTACCGCTTTCAACCCTACAAACTCATGCCCCACAAGCTGTTCTGGCCGCTGGTGATGGCGTCCACACCAGCTGCTTTTGTCGGTGGGCTCTGGGTGATAGATGTGCTCAGTTACCGACTGCTGGTGGGTCTCCTGCTTGGCTTGGCTGCTATACGGATGCTGATTAGCAATAAGGGTAATCAGCAGATTCAGTCGCCGGCACTCTGGTTAATGGTGGTGGTGGGTGTGCTTTTAGGCTTCTCTGCAGGCTTAACTGGAATCGGTGGTGGGGTGTTTTTAAGTCCTATTTTACTGATTTTTGGCTGGTGTACTGTGCGCCAAAGTACTGCCGTTGCCGCCGGTTTTATTCTGCTTAATTCTATTGCCGGGCTCGCTGGCTATGTGGTCAGTGCTCAGCCCTGGCCCCTGGGCACAGGCTGGTTGATACTTGTTGCCTTTGCTGGTTGTCTGCTGGGTGCGGAGCTGGCATCCCACCGCGCTAGTTCTACTCTGTTGCGTAAGCTGCTTGCTGGAGTGTTGATTATTGCCGCGCTCAAGATGGTTTATAGCGCCTTCTAAACTGCTTCTATGCCTCTCTGTAAGCTTCGCTGCATTGCGACTGTGGCACTAGTAGTCGAGTATGTTATTCTTCTCTAAAGTATAATTATGTACTCTAGCTGGATGTGATATCCCTAGTCGCGTTGCGCTCAGGACCACAAGTCTTACCGGCTTGTCGTCTCGAATGTATGCGTGAGATCTCTTGGGATATATAAAACATTACTTGGAATCTGATGAATTTAGCTGTGGATAAAAAAATAGCCTCGCCTTTCTCCAAAGGCCGCCAGCACCAGCTTAAGTTTCAGTCGATTCTGTCTGAAGCGGCGCAGCTGTTTAACTGGCAGGGTTCCCGAGCGACAACGCTTGTCGATATAGCTGGCAGTCTGAATCTGACCAAAACCTGTGTTTATTACTACGTCAAAACCAAACAAGATCTGGTCTATCAATGCTATGTGTCAAGTTGCGATATGTGGCTGGAGAAAGCTCGTCAGGCTAACAGTTTGGATGCCAATGGCGTCGAAAAAATTGTTGCTATGGTACGCGGACACTTCAATCAGTATGTGGATACGCTTAACCGCAAGGCGCCACACTTTGCCATGCTTGCCGAAGTCACTTCCCTAAATACAGAGCATGCTGAGGACATAGCGCAGCGCTGGGACGAAATCTTTCGCCTGTGCTGCGATATGGTTGACCAGGGCATGGCTCAGGGTGTGATCGAAAAGCAGGATTCAGCGATTGTGAGTTCGGCTATTTTTTCGATTATCCAGTGGTTTCCAGTGTGGCTCAATCGCACTCATGCAGCCAATCCGCAGCCAGTAATTGATGCGGTGTTGGACGTTCTGCTCAATGGTCTCGCCGCAGCGCCTCACCAGTTCGCCGAAATTGATTTTCCCGATTTACGTCATCTGGTGTTGGACAGTTTTGATCGTGATGTTCAGAACCGAATGAAGCGCGAGGCGTTCTATCGTGTGGGTTCGATCTTTTTTAACCAAAAGGGTTACAAGGGCACATCGCTGGATGAAATCGCCAGCTCTCTGGAAGTGACTAAAGGGGCTTTTTATTACCATATTAAAAATAAAGAGGAGCTGCTCTATCAGTGCTTTAATCGAACTTTAGATGTTGAGCGATTGCTCTTAGACAAGGCCGGTAGCGTTCAGGGCAGTGGGGTAGAAAAGCTCGAGTTGGCACTGCGCTATTTATTTAATGTTCAGTTTTCTGAGGACGGGCCGTTGATTCGCTATCGAGCTCTGCCATCTCTCGATCAGCAACATCGGAAAGAGATTTTAAAAGCGACCAGTGCTAATAGTGAGCAGTTGGGCGCTTATATTCGTCAGGGACTTGAGGATAAGACGCTGCGGGATACGGATTCCACGGTAGCGCAATATATGTTGTCTGGCGCTGTTGAGGCGAGTCCGGATTTGGTAAATAAGGCCGCGGATGTGGATAGTCAGGCGTTGTCGGCGGCGTATTTTCAATTGTTTATGAATGGCTTGGCTAAGAGTTCTGTTTAGAGCGTTTAGACAGGCTGGCTTGTTTTTGGGATGGTTGAATAGACAGAATAGGTCTGCTGAACCAGAGAGTGCCAGCTCGAATCAGACCATTACCATGCTTCATCACTCTGTCTGTCAGGCTATATTTAATCCAAAAAAAAGCCCCGATCCTAGTCGGGGCCAAGTGTTCGAAAACTGTTTAATTGACGCTTATAAGGATTCTAGGAAGCGCAATAGCGACTGCTGATGTTGCTCTGGCAAGGCCTTGTATGCATCAGTCGACGTTTTCCCTTCAGAGCCTTCAATACCGTGCCATAAAATGGCCTCTTCGATAGAGCGCGCTCGACCATCGTGTAGGTAGGCGTGATCAGGTGTACAAATTTCTCCACCTTCCCTGCCGGTCGGATTAGTAATGCCGCCGGTCACACAGGCGGACAAGCCGAGACCCCACAATGGTGTAGTTCGCCACTCGCCACCAGTGGCCAACCCGTCATCCAGATTGTCGGCGAGTCCTTCACCCATATAATGCAGCAACATATCGCTATAGGGGTGAATGGTTTGGTCACGCACTTCGGCCAATGGATGGAACTCACTGGTCTGGAAGGTTTCCGTGTGACAGTCCACGCAGCCAATATCTCTAAAGTGCTTTCTACCTTGAAGCACTTCCTGGTTTTCAACGCCCTCGTTCCAGACCCGCTGAGGACGCACACCCAGAGCAGAAATATACAATACGAGATTGTCTAAGTTCTCTTCCGGCATAAGGGGGCTGCTTCCACCGCAATTGGTTTGTGCTGAGCCACAGTCAGGGTTAGGCAGAACAGAAGTACGCACACCCATATCGGTGTTCAACGCCGCGGCCACCTGGTGCCTTACGCTTAAAGTTGACGCCTTCCAGCCAAAACGACCCAGGCGTGTTAACTCACCGTTCTCGGGGTCTATCACTCTATTGGCACGACCGGAAATGCCATCGCCATCGGCATCATCCGCGTCTTCCAATGCCAGAATAGCTGTTTCGGGTATAGCTTCCAGCAAACCCAATCCAACAAGACGTGGTGCAATGCGCGCTGAGAAGCGAGCAGGTGCACCATTACTAAATTCATAGTTTGGAGTTCGCAGGCCGTCTGCACGGTCGGTCCAGGAAGCGATAGAAACATCGCCTTCACCGGCACTGCCACTAGGCTGCAAGACACTGCCAATAAGCGGGTCAGGTGCTCCTTCGGCATCACCTACCTTAAATACCCAGCGATCCAGCGCGACACCATTATCGGCAACGCTGGCAGCGCCATTACGCTCATGACAACCGGTGCAGCGCTGATTAATGTAACGTGTGCCTGCCAAGCCAGCGTTAGTCTCTAATACCCCGTTGGCAGGATCTTCATCATGTGAACCATTGATCACGGAAGAGTGATGTACGCGGCGCCCAAGCAGAAATTTCTGCCCGTTGTCGTAGCCGAGATTGGTCGCCATTTGCAAGAAATTATCGTTGGGTTCATCGGTATATTGGTAGTGAAGAGTGGTATTTCCGCCTAACCAGAACTCTTCCGGGATTTTTTGACTGTCTTCACGGTATGTTGAGCCTGCGGCTTCTGCATACCATGGAACAATACCTTCACCCACTATGTAGAGAAAGGTGGTGCCATAATAATTGGCCTGGCCGCGAGGAATACCCGGCGCGCTGAACTGGCTCACCTCAAATTCTAGGCGATCGCCCAGCTGAATAGGCCTCCCCAAACGGGTGTTTTCACTGCTAGTTTTTTGATAGTGGTAATATGTACCATCAAAGCCCAGATAATCCATGACGCCATTGCTCGCGTACTGCGCGACGGTGGTTATACCTTGGTACCACCAACGATTCTCCGCTTGAACTGGGTCCAGCGGAAAAATGGTACGTACATTCATTTCAATTTTGTCACCACCTTTGGCAACGTAATCCACAATCTCGATATTACTAGAACGGTCTTCAAAGTAGAATTTAATGTAGTGATCGTAGGACTGGAACTCATCTTCACGTGCGTGACGGGTACGAGGGCGATCAGAAAAACGGGTTACTAAGGCAGCATCTGTTTCAGATTGGGTGTCAGGTTGGAGCGTTGTAAACTCGTCGAAGAGCACGCGTAGTTCACCTAAGACGCCATGGGGCACTAGCCACCAAACGCCACCGACACCCTCACCGTTAGTATCATCAACTGAGCTGTCTCCCGCATAAAAGTACAGGGGGCGATCGTTATGCGCAGCTTGCCTGCTGCCATCATCGCGCTCTATCGTGCTTAATCCGCTTACGCCAGAAGCCTCCGCATCTTCGACCAATACAGGCGGCCATGATGTGGCGCAGCCATTATTACAGGCACTTCCGCCAGGCGTTCCTGCATCATTGTCAAACACATAGAGAGTATGACCTGGTGTCAGCGAATCCGGACCACCTACCAGTCGCTCGTTTGCTGAGGATACTTCAGTTTTGACCTGCACAAATTCGCAACCCAGTGTGTCAATGACGGCACCCTCTGCGGTATTCGAACAGAGATCATCTGCGTCAGACACGCCGTCACCATCGCTATCGACATCTGGTGTAAATTCTATCCAATTGATATTGAAGTCACTGCCTGTCACATTCAGACGCAGGGTACGTACCGCTCCTGGGCCTACCTCAATACTGCCAACAGTTTTTGTCACAAAGGTCTGCCAACCACCTGTACTGGAAACGCTAAGGCTACCGATTGTTTCTCCATCAAGCAGCAAGTTAAAGCTACCAGTTGACGCCTGAGACGCAACCCGCGCTGTTACCTTGTACAGGCCCGGACTCAAAGTAACCTCATACTCAAGCCATTCTCCCGCAGTCGTCCAGCCTACGTTGAAGCCGCCACCGGCGTCGTTTGTTGCTTCAATATCGACAGAGTCAAAGCGGTAGGCGTTGCCAGTATTGCCAGAGTCCAAATCACTGAAAGCGGTGTAATCTTCCATTTGCACAACCAGTGCAGTTTGAACTGCACCTGTATCCACAGCCGCCGTATCTCCGGTGTCGGCACCTGTAGTACCTTCGTTACCGCCATCCGCAGTGTCGTCGGTACCACTATCCGCAGTACCCTCGTTACCACCATCTGCAGTGCCTTCTGTATCTGTTTGAGGATTAGGGAAATCGAATCCCATGGTCACTGAACCGCCTAGTTCCTCGTAGGTCTCGAAAAAGTGAGCGAGCGCATCTTCCTCGCTTACAAGATAGTTAGTGCCGCCTGTTATTTGACTAACCACAGCTGCCACATCCGCCGCAAACGTCGTGGAGGTGAAATTCAGGATGACATCCACTGCAAGGTTTCGGGCTGCTTCGCTAATGACTATTCCATCATCAGGATTTGAGTTTTCATCAATACTTTGTAAAAAGACGAGTTGATTGAGTGCGGCCAGATCTGTCGGCGTAACGCTGCCGGTTAATTGCACCGGTGTAACAATAGCTGCCCCTTCTACCGCGCCTAATACAATATCGCCGATAGAGAAAGTAACTATTTCTCCATCAGCATATTGGAACTCGCCGAGATTGTTGGTTTCACCATTTTGCGTCGCTGTTACATAGGTAACCCCTGAAACGACATCGTCCATCAGCACGCCTGTTTGCAGGTCGATGACAGTATCTCCACCGGTATTTTCAGATGGATTTGGTGCAGGCGCTGGTGCGGGGCTGGAAGATGGTCCTGATCCTGATCCTGAACCGCCGCAGGCAATTAGGCCTGTGCAGATCAATGGCAGTAACAATCTTAAACAATTGGCTTTCATATCTACTCTTTTCCTAATAATTTAAACGCTATTGATTTTGTTTGGTGCTAGGGGAGGTCTCAGTGATCAAGGTTGCCACTTTTTATTATTTTGTTTTTTTTTGAAAGTAGGCGGTACAGAGTATTTTTTTTATTTAATCAATAATAAAAAATAAACTTGGCGATGTCACAGGATATAAGGTGAAACGACTTTTATATAGGATAAGTGCCGCAAGCTTTTGTACGGGGCTAAACTTAGGGTGGCGGTGGTCATAGACAATAACAACACTGCCTGTAGTTGAGTTTTATGTGTTCGGGTAGACGGGTGGATTGACTGCGAAACACCCTATGGGGTGTTTGCACCCTGCGGGCTCACCGCGTTGCGGCTCGGTCCAAGCTTGCTGGAGCAACCTTGTCGAACCTGGTGGTTCTCACCCACCGTCGTGGGCCATATACGAAAAAACCCCACGGCCTGTAGTTGAGTTTTATGTGTTCGGGTGGATTGACTGCGAAACACCCTGTGGGGTGTTTGCACCCTGCGGGCTCACCGCGTTGCGGCTCGGTCCAAGCTTGCTGGAGCAACCTAGTGACTAGTAACAGCCTATGGGCTGTTACTACCCGTCGGGCTCACCGCGTTGCGATTCGGTCCAAGCTTGCTGGAGCAACCTTGTCGAACCTGGTGGTTCTCACCCACCGTCGTGGGCCATATACGAAAAAACCCCACTGCATGCAGTGGGGTTTTTTCGTATATGGTGCACTCGGGTGGATTCGAACCACCGACCGCCCGGTTCGTAGCCGATTACTAGCTACCTATAATAATATTGCCGTAATCGTCTATTTGGGCCTTTGGAATCGCTTGCCTAATCATTTCATGCATTAGCGCGCTTTCCGTTATCGATGTTAAACCTTTTTCCTCACGTACTTTATTGATTTCAAAGGTTTTAATTTTTGCCGCATCAACTTCGTGCACCTTCAATCTTAGTGTTTTCATAACTAAATCCTCTTGAAGGTTCGAGAACTATAGTCATTCTGAGTATTAAATGTCAAACATCGGTTTGACAAAATGTGTACATTAAGTCTATGTTACTTTTAAGTTATAAAATGTATACAAAAAGGACATTTTCTATGCCTTTAGCTCTTCTGCAATCCCACATTAGCCAGAACGACTTGATTTCTGTTAACAGTATCGTTCGTGTTTCTGGTTCATCTCGCCTTTATATCGTCAAAGCAATTTCCAAAGATCGCACATCTGTATGTATCACTTCAGATAATGATGATTTTTTTTGGTGTGGTGTTAATTCTCTGATTTATGTATCGCAGCACACGGATCTTTTTCATGCTTAATTCATTTGATTCGATTTACTGCATTTTTAGCAAAAGTGACAAAAATTGTCAGTTTCGCGGTTTTGCTGGGCTGGCGGTGCTTGTAACACCGCCACTTAGTCTCATGGGTGAGACTTTCTATGCTACTTGATTGGGTCTCCTTCCGCGTTCCCCTTGCTTCTTTTGGTCATGAACAGATCATTCGACTGCGTCAGCTCACTGACAGAATCATCAGATTTTGCCCCCGCACTGGTGATGTTCGTTATGAAACTTGCGCTTGGGAGTCCATTCGATCTGATAGCCATCAGATCTCATTCCAAGTTGGTTCTTGTGATTTACGCATTCAAGGATCCCCAGCACGGGTTTGTGGGGATGGGGATGCCGTTTTTGGTTCCGGTGCATCAGCCGCGCTTGATTTGTCTGGTTGCTTAAAATCTATGGCTTTTTACGCTTCGAAGGTTCTAGAAGTAATACTGCCTCAAAACGTCAATGCCTATACGGTCACTCGGGTTGATGTTACCGGAAACCTTTATCTCAATGGTCTTTCATCTGTTCGCGATGCTCTTCGAATCCTCAGGGATTGTGAGGGTGGTCGATACCGAGTTAGCCAACAAGCCGGTGATTCAGTCTACTGGTCCCATCTGTCCCGTCTTCGATCTGGCAAGGCCTATGCAAAAGGCCCGCATCTTGAATATTTGACAAATTCATCAAAATATAGTGGTCGTGTCTATACCGCTGATGAACTAGAGCAATCTAATAATTTACTTCGGTTAGAGCTAAAGCTCGGCCGTGAGTTCTTTTCACGTAATGACTGGAGACTAATGAATCCAGATTTCTTTCAAAAACAATGGACAAATTATTTTGACCGCATGATCGGTGACTCAGAAATGAAGAATGATAGTGATGTAAAAACTCGAATATTTACTGTTGCACCGTCAGAAGGGCGTGCAAAAAGTGCCTATGGCTGCTGGTTGCTAATTCAATCGGAGGGTTGGGAACGAGCTCAAGAATCGTTTGTTCGTTCGACCTGGTATCGGCATTTAAAAGTATTACGTGACGCTGGATTGGGAGACGCGGATTTATCATCCGGTAAAGTCGTTCCCCTTCGGCGCCGTATTCTCGAAGCTCAAGTGATTCATTCTTGGGCTGATCTTTCTAACGCAGCATAGGTAAAAATCATGAAACTAAACTTCAAATTAAAATGTCGTATCAATCGTACTGAGCTTTATAACGGTAAACATATTGCGAATGTCTCTACTCCTGCTCAAGACGAATACTCTAGTCCGAACTCGTTCAAGATTTACTCTGAACGTCCATTAGGTAATGTTGGTGATGAAATAGAGCCGGTCGTCCAGATGACAGGGTTTATTCGTCAACGGAAATATATCGACAAGGCAACAGGCCAAGAGAAAATGTATTACGACGATTCAACGTTCCTTAATTTTGTAGAGCCTCAGTCGGCTTCAATGAGCAAAGCTAGCTAATTAAATCTGGAGTAGCTGATGTATTTGTATTGTGATGGTGTTTTTACTACTGATAATCAGGGTGATATTCAATGCTCTGGCACCATCTCATCTGTTCCAGATTCTTCAATTGAGACTGTATTCGAAGCTCTCTCTATTCCTGATGCTTTAGCAATTACGACTGAAATTTTTCTACTTTGGGCAGTAGCTTACGGCGTTAAATTCATTCTTAATTTTTTAATTGGATCGATTACATCTAGATATCGCTAATTTGAGATGTTACCGGAGTGCATCTTGAATGTTAGTTAATTTCACTCCGTCTATTGAGGTATTAAGTATGGATAAGTTAAAAGCGTTGCTCGTTACTGCACTGGCAGTTGCATTTTCTGTTAGTGCTAATGCAGCTATTGATGCAACTGCAGTTGTTGCAGAGATCGCTAGTAACAGCGTACCGATTTTGGCAGTTGGTGGGGCGCTTCTTACTCTAGCAGGCATTGCTATTGGTATTAAGTGGATCAAAGGCACTATTTTCGGATGATGCTGTAGGGGCTTCGGCCCCTTTTTTTAACTAATTATTGAGACTGTCATGGAAGGTTATTTAGTACTTTTAGCATTGTGTGGTGCGTTTTGGATTCTATTCAATGCTTAGATATCTATTAATTTTTTTCATCACAATTTTTTCTGTATCTGTTTATTCAGCGATTTATTTACACCCTGATTCGTCAGCTGCTATTACTGCATGCAATGCTGCTTATGATTCTGATGGTTCTGCTCAATTAACCGGTTTTGGCTGTGGTGCTGAAGCTGAGGGTTTCCCGTCTGAATCTAGGGGCTATATAACTGGTACGATTAACGATACCTCATACAAAGCCGGAAATTCTTGCGCTTCATATGCATCTATGTCTGGGTGTGTTGAGCATTTATATTTTTTCTCCTCAAGCTGTCCTTCTGGTACCGTTTTTAATTCAGCGACTTTAGAGTGCGAACCTGAAACTGAATGCTCTATTGATGCCGGCACGACAATTAACCGAACTTTTGCTGCATCAGTCAGCACGACAATTTGCTCTTCAAATTGCCAGTGGAATATGGAGGGTGTTTCGGTTGTTACGATGGATGGCATTGGAGTTGGTACTTTTGTAACTAATGGTCAAAGTTGTGATGGTTCCGAGGGAGGTAATGGTCCTGGTGATCCTCCAGATCCAGATCCAGATGATGGTTGTCCGGTAGGTTTTAGTGCTACTGATAATGGTTGTAAACCAATTATTCCTCCAGCTCCAGACCCTGATCCACCGAACCCGTGCCCACCGCTTTATTTTGCTGATTCAAACGGCACGTGCTGGTA
Organism: Gammaproteobacteria bacterium MOLA455; assembly: GCA_000511875.1. Taxonomy (GTDB): domain Bacteria; phylum Pseudomonadota; class Gammaproteobacteria; order Pseudomonadales; family Porticoccaceae; genus HTCC2207. Next base: position 654,217 of record AZIN01000001.1, on the reverse strand, counting down.
TGACCCAACTGGTCAAGAGGGTGGTTTAAAACCTGATATAGGTGATTCAACTGGAGGTGGTGACGTTGGTGACGAACCTAATTCTGGTGCGGGCAATGATCAAGATGGTGACGGCACTCCAGATGGTTCTGATGATGATATTGACGGTGATGGGACACCGAATGGCTCTGATCCAGATCGTGATGGTGATGGTATTGCAAATATTGATGATATAGATCCAGATGGTCAAGATTCAGCCGGTGTAGCAACCAACTGTGAAGCACGCCCCACGTCTTCTGGTGATGCTCAGTTATCTGCTATACATCTACAGCTATGGTTGAATGAATGTAGTTCTGGAGATGAAGAGATTAGTGATTTATCTGATTGTAATGCTGTCTTCACTTGCAAATCAGACCCAATTACATGTCAACTTGCTAAACGAGAATTTGATTCAGCTTGTTCTGTACAGAAAAGCTTTGAGACTGCTGAGGCTGACTCAACTGAATATTTTTCTAACAATGATTATACAGATTTTGAAAGCTATGGCTCTGGTGAGTTACTCTCTGAGATCACTGCTGCTCAGGGTAGCTCTGAGATAAATATACAAACTGAGGTCGGTGACTTTTTTGCTATAAATTCATCAACATCAACTTGCCCCCCACCTATTTCTGTCGACCTCGGCCAGTGGGGAAATATCGAATTTACTCTCCAATGGTTCTGTGATTTAGCAGCCGTTATCTACTATGTCGTGATGCTTGGGGCTTACTTCTTTGGGGGCAATATTGTCCTGCGTGCATTCAATGAATGAGGAGTTTTAAATGCCTTTACCACTTCTTTTTGGTTCAGCAGCCTCAGGAATCCTTGCTGTAGCGTCACGCTTCCTGATTCCTTATCTAATTACCCGAGTCTTTATATCTCTGGGAATAACCGTTGCATCCTTTGTTGGTGCATCACTTCTCATTGACTATATCGAATCTCAGGTAATGGCCGGCTTTGGTTCTATTGCCGTCGATATCGGTGCTGTTTTGATCATTGCCGGATTTCTGGATGCCTTTAACGTCATCTTTAACAGCTGGGTTGCCGCGTTCAATATCCGGTCTCTCAGAGGCTCATTTAAACGATTCAAGCTACTATGATCTTTTTATTTACTGGTGTGCCAGGTGCATCTAAGACAATTAATGCCATTAAGTTTATCAATGAAGATGATCAGTTCGCCGGTCGCCCGATTTATTATCACAACATCCGAGAAGTTAAAAAGTCTAATGACAAGGGTGTAGAGATTCTTCGAGAAAATTGGAATCTTTTAGATGATGACCAAGCGCTTAAATGGTATGAATTACCGAAAGGCTCGGTAGTTGTTTTTGATGAGTGCCAAGATATTTTTCCTGTTAATACCAGTAGAAAGGGCGCACCTGCTGAGTCTCTCTCGTTATTTGCCAAACATCGCCACTACGGCATTGATATATTTTTGATTACTCAAGAGCCTAGAAACGTCGATGCTTTTGTTCGTCGGCTAGTTGGTCTGCATCGCCACCATGCACGCCACTTTGGTACTCAAAAGATTAAGATCCACGAATGGCAGAATCGATGTTGTGAAGATGTCCATGACTGGCATCAAAAGCAAGAATCGCTAGTAACGCAATCCTCGATAGACTCAAAATACTTCGGTGTTTATCACTCTGCTGAAGTTCATACCCATAAGTCACGCCTTCCGATGTTCAAGCTTTCACTAATTGCAGGTGGATTTTTATTAATACCAGCTTTATTTTATTTTGCTTGGTCATCGATATCTGACATGGGTTCGCCTGCTGACGATTCATCGCTTAGCTCCATAGCTGATAGCCATTACTCTGGTCAGGCCCAGCAACAGCCAGCAAATCGTCAGCGATACCAAGATCCCGATGACTGGCTATTGCAGCATAAACCCCGCATTGCCGGGTTAGACTTCACTGCACCTATTTACGATAGCGTTCGAGAAGTCAAAGACTATCCAAGACCTAGCTGCATCTACAATCACAATCGTGATATTTGCAGCTGCTATACACAGCAAGCAACAAAAATGAATATACCCAAAGATATGTGTATGAGCATTTTGCAAGATGGCCTCTTTGATTATGCAAAACAACCCGGTCGTTCACAGCAGCGATTGAAGCAACCAGCGGCTCGCCGCGGTGATTCAAACGCGTCAAAAATATAATGATGTGCACAAAAAATTACGAATTTCCACCTCCCTTGATCACCCCGCGCAGCGGCCGCCATAGCTAAACATGCATGAAAGGCCGGGGCGCGAGCCCCGTATTGGCGCGATCAGCGCAACATAAGCTTCATGTTTTTGGGACCCGGTTCACCCCAGCTTTTCTACCTCGATTTATATAATTCCTTTATTCAATCACAAGGAATGTGAGATGCAGTTCATACAAGCAGTTGCTCGCTATAACGCAGAAAAATTCGATAAAAAAACACTCGAAAATGACAAGTACGCTCAAACTCATTTATTGCCTTTTATCGGAGATCTGTCTTTAGAGCAGATCAATATGAATACACTCTGGCCGTTCATTCATCATCGCCTGCTATCTGTAAAAAACGCCACGATTAATCGAGAACTCGAAGTTGTGCGATGTATATTGAATCTCGCTCACAAAGAGTGGCAGTGTCTCGATTCTGTCCCATTTGTTCGTATGCTCAAAGAGCCTCCTCCCAGGGTTAGATTCTTAACCCATTCCGAAGCTGATCGGCTGCTCCTAGCGCTTCCGCACCACCTTCAACCTGTAATCCAATATGCCTTGGCCACAGGATGTCGTAGAGGTGAAATTCTCAATTTAGAATGGTCAAGGGTAGACCGCCGGCGCAAGGTCGCTTGGTTAGATCATGGAACAACAAAGAATGGAGCAGCTCGGGGTATCCCATTAAATCGTGACGCCATGATTGCACTTGAAATGTCTAGATCTCGCAACGCTAGGTGGGTTTTCACGTACTTAAACGAACCAATGGTAGGTATTGGCTCAGCATTTAAAAAAGCGCTTAAACGGGCTGAGATCAACAATTTTAGGTTTCACGACTTAAGGCATACTTGGGCAAGCTGGCACGTGATGGCTGGAACACCACTTTATGACTTGATGACCCTGGGAGGTTGGAAAACAATGGACTGTGTTCAACGCTATGCTCATTTGGCACCTGAGCATTTAGCTACTGCAGCTTGTCGTATTGAGCGGGTGGACTATAGTCATTGCAGTTAATTGATTTAGCTCAACAAAAGGAATTTGTTATGAAGGTCTTTTTTCAGGTGTTTGGTTTTACTTGCGTAGTGGTACTGGCTGTATTTTTGGGTAATGTCGCCTTCACCAAATATCAGCTTTATGAGGCTCAAGTAGTGTTAACAAAAATGGCTGATAGTTTTGAGTCCTTACCTCAACCTAAAGTCCCCTCAGATAACCAGAATCTTAGGATAATAATTGATCAATTATCAAAATCGAATAGAAAGCTTAGTGATGATCTTATTGCCGCACAAAGAGAGCTAAAAGTTTATAAGGCAGTGAAAAGTGCCAAGCAGAAGGCTTTTGCTAAATATCACACTGACTCAGAGGATTGTCTGATATTTGAAGGGGATGCTCATATGGTTGAATGCCAGAACGTGAAAATGAGGGCCAAAAAGGAATTTGAGCGTCTTTGGCAATCTGGTCAACGTTCTTTTTGATCACTCACAAAAAAACCCATCATTTCTGATGGGCTTTTTCGTTTAGCGATGATTTCACTAAGATATGGTGCACTCGGGTGGATTCGAACCACCGACCGCCCGGTTCGTAGCCGGGTACTCTATCCAGCTGAGCTACGAGTGCTTTACTGTCTCCTTTCAGAGGCCGCGTACTATAGGGGGGTGGGGAGGTTGTGTCAACAATCCTTGGGGGCTTTTAAGGGGTTTTTTGTGCCTTTTTTTAGCTCTGAGGAATTGCTATCTGCATGGTTTCTTTGAGCTCTTCCATGACTACATAGCTGGTCGATTCTTGCACCGCTGGAAGCTTGAGTATGCGGCTGCCAAGCAGTTCTCTGTAGGCGGTCATGTCGGCGACTCTGGCTTTGAGTAGGTAGTCATAGTTGCCGGATACCAAATAACAGCTCTGCACGTCTTCTAGGTCCATCACCGATCGGTGAAATTCTTCAAAGTTCTCTTGAGAGGTGTGGTTGAGGCGTATTTGCACAAATACCACTAATCCCGCATTGAGCAACTCTGGGTTGAGCTTGGCGGTGTAGCCTTGAATATAACCACTGCGTTCCAGTCGTTTTACTCGCTCTATACAGGGTGTGACGGAGAGACCGACTTCTCGGGAGAGGTCGGTGTAGCTGATGCGGCCGTCGCGCTGGAGGATGCGCAATATATTGCGGTCGATTTTGCTGAGTTTCTTGGTCGGGTTACTTTCGCTGCTGGGCATAAAGTATTATTTCCTGTTTAAAATCGCTTTATAGAAAAATATTCTACTTTATTTCCTATATAAGTAATAAATATTTTCATAAAAATCTAAAGTAACAGCATTAAAAATTACTGCTACATATACCTAGATAACCGTTAAATAAGGAGTTTGATATGTTGCTAGGAGTGCCGAAGGAAATTAAAAACCACGAGTACCGTGTCGGTCTGACGCCGTCGTCTGTTGTTGAGTTGGTGGCTCATGGTCATCGCGTTATGCTTGAGACCGATGCAGGCGTTGGCATTGATTTTAGCGATGCGGAGTACCTTGATGCCGGTGCAGAGATAGTCGGCAGCGCGGCGGAGGTGTTTGGTGCGGCGGATATGATCGTTAAGGTTAAGGAGCCTCAGCCAGTTGAGTGCGCCATGCTGCGCGATGGCCAGATCCTCTATACCTACTTACATTTGGCGCCAGATCCTCAGCAGACCAAGTTGTTGGTCGAGTCTGGGGCTACCTGTATTGCCTATGAAACGGTTACTGATAATAACGGTGGTTTGCCACTGTTAGCCCCCATGTCTGAGGTGGCGGGGCGAATGTCGGTCCAGGCTGGCGCTTATCACCTTGAGAAGGCTCAGGGCGGTCGTGGTGTCTTGCTTGGCGGTGTTCCTGGTGTAGCACCGGCAAAAGTATTGGTTATCGGCGGTGGTGTGGTGGGCGACAATGCGGCGGCGATCGCTGTGGGCATGGGTGCCGACGTCACTATTATGGATCGCTCGATTGCGCGCTTGCGCGAGCTGGATGCAAAGTATGAAGGCCGTGCTCACTGTGTTTATTCGACTATGGCGGCCATTGAAGACTGTGCCTTGGATTCGGATCTAGTGATTGGTGCGGTTTTGATTCCCGGTGCAGCGGCGCCGAAGCTATTGAGTCGGGATATTATCAGTCGCATGAAAAAGGGTGCTGTGGTGGTGGATGTGGCGATCGATCAGGGCGGTTGTTTTGAGACTTCCCGTGCGACTACCCATCAGCAGCCGACCTATGTTGTCGACGATGTGGTGCATTACTGTGTGGCGAACATGCCCGGCGGTGTGGCGCGCACGGCAACTATGGCGCTGAATAATGCGACTTTACCCTATGCGTTGGCGCTGGCGAATGATCCGATCAATGCGCTCCTTGGAGACAAGCATTTACTGAATGGCCTCAATGTACACAAAGGTCATGTGACCTATAAAGCCGTGGCAGACGCACTGGGTTATGCCTATGTGCCTGCAGGTGAAGCATTGAAAGTTTAAAAATACAGGTAGACAGAAGAAAGCGGCTTAACTGGGTGACTTGTTAAGCCTGATCCAAAGGTGTTCTGCTCTCGCCAACACCTCGCCTTGCGCAGTGCAGAGGGCGGCGGCGGAATAATGCTTGCGGCCTTCTATTGAGCGTTTCCAGGCATAGACAATTAAGGCTTGATCGCCGGGCACAGGTTTATCGATGCTGGCGGTCATCTCACCCAGCAGACAGGCAGCGTTGGGATCCATTGGGACATTCAGTGCGAAGTAGCTCGGACAGTCTAGAGCTGACCAGATAAACTCGGCTTTAACTTGACCGCTGGTGTCGAGTAAATCCGCCGTTGGCTCCCAGTCACAGGCGACCATTTCCTGACCCTTTACAGCGCCGGTAAACAGCCTTAATCCATCCCCTTGCTCGCGGCCTGGACCGCAGACAAAACAGTGCGGAAAACTGTGCTCTCTAAGGCCTTTGTAATTGTTTCGCGCTGCTCGCGCCTGCTCTAAGGTCGGCGGTTGCGGCGGGGTCATATCCAATGACGCTGCTATGGCAGTGCCGATCAGCTGCCCACCTTGCATCAATACCCAGCTTTCCGCGTCTTGTTCGATGGTCAGGTCACTGTCCAGCGGTGGCGGCACATGCAGCCGCACCTTGCTCGGGCCGTCAAATTGTTTGCCCAGTAGGCCGCAGCTGTAGCCGCCATTACCAGATTGGGGTGGCCCGCAGAAACGCTTGGCAATGGAGGTGGTGATCATGGCAGACTCTCTGCAACCTTAGCGAACTGGGTTGAATTATTTGAGCTCGCTATCCTGCCAGAATTTAGTCCCTTTTACAGTAGCCTGAAGAGCTAATCCCGATTCGGTGAGCTGATACACAGTGATATTGTCAAAGGTCGCTTCGCCACCCACGGCTGCACCTTTCTCACTGGCTTTGGCTGCGGCGTCGGCATTAACACCAAAGGCCCAACCATGCTCAATAAACTGCGTGAGTGCGTCGCGGCTGTGAAAGACAAATACGGCACGGAAATCTTTGATCCCAATTCCCAGGCCAAGACCTGCTTCGCCCATTTTCATAAAGGTGTTTTGGCCGCTGTTATTGTCGCGAACTACACCGTGACCGGCGCCGACACTGGCGAAGATAAGATTGATGTTGGCATTGCTGAAAACTGCATAGCCCGCGGCGCTATCAATCTGAGCTTTGACGTCGGGTTTGATTTTAAACAGATCCCGAAGTACCTGATTGCGCATGTCGATTATGATTTGGCGCTTTTCGATGGGCGTTTTACTAGGATTATTGCTGCATCCGCTGACGAATATCAGCGCGGCGATAGCGAGACTAACAATAAGTTTGTGCATAGTAATTCCTTTTCGTGTGGTTCTCTGCGGGAAGAAATTCGGCGCTTTAGAGGCTGCAGTAAATGTAGCACTAATTTAGTAGGGTGCCTCCGCAACAAAGACCGCTCGCACTGGCGCCGGGTGACCTTCGATGGTTTTGCTCGAATCGTTGGGGTCCAAAAAATCCGCCAGTGATTCAAATTTCATCCAGTCTGTGGAGCGTTGTTCTTCGATGGTAGTGGTGCTGATATCCACCATACGTGCATTCTTCAAGCCATTCTTGCTCATCCAACTAATCAGCATATCCGGTGAGGGGATAAACCAGACATTGGGCATTTTTGCGTAGCGATCCTGTGGCACTAATAGCTGATCTTCGGCGCCCTCTATCACTAGGGTCTCCAATACTAGCTGGCCGCCGGGCTTGAGTAGCTGGCGCAGCTCCCGCAGATGGTCCATGGGGGAGCGACGGTGGTAGAGAATACCCATGGAAAATACTGTATCGAAGGCGGCCATTTTTTCCGGCATGTGCTCAATGCCCAGTGGCAACACGTCGATGGGCAGGTGATTGCCGGCAAAGCGTTTGATGGCGTAAAACTGAAAGACAAATTTTGCTGAGGGGTCGATGCCAATGACACGCTCGGCGTCAGCACCGAGCATGCGCCAACAGTGATAGCCATTGCCACAGCCAACATCGAGAATGGTACGACCTTTTAACGGGGCCAGGTGGGGTAGCACGCGATCCCATTTCCAATCAGAGCGCCATTCGGTATCCAGTGGCATACCAAATAAATTGTACGGCCCTTTGCGCCAGGGGTGCAGACCCATCAAAGTGGCTTGCAGAGCCAGACGTCGGCCTTTGTCCATGAGGCTGATATCACCGATCTGCACACCGTTGCTAAAGTCGGTAAACAGGGGGTCGATTTCCGGGAGACGCCGCAGAGTTTCTTCCCACTCGGGCATATCGCCCCAGCGTTCGGGGCGCAGTTGTTGGGCAACTAGTTGGGGCAGGTCTTGGCCCCAATGACTGAGTTCGGACTCTTCGAGCCAAGAGAACAGCGGTCCATAATCGAGAGAAGTGGGGATCATGCGCACACCTAAAATTTTAGTGGCAAATTATAAGGCATTTCAGCTATGGTTTGCGGCTTAGTAAACAAATAGTAATGAGAGTTTTAAGTCAATGAACAGCGATACAATAGAACAGCGATTTGAGCAGCTCGAAGAGAAGCTGGCTTACCAAGAAATGACCAATGCCGAGTTGAGTGAAGAGATCTTTCGTCAGCAGAAAGAGATCGATACCCTGACCCTTGCCCACCAATCCATGGTGCAGCGAATGGAAGCATTGCAGGATGTGGCAGCCGAGGGAGATGGCTCCCAAAACGAGAAGCCTCCGCACTATTAAAACACTCTAATAAAGTCTAATACCGTCGAGTCGCAATTCAACACAATTAACGGCCGCGATGGTGTAATCTAAAACCTTTAAAAGATAGTTCGTTACCAGCGGACAACGATAAAAATAATAATCAATTCCACAGGGGAACCCCATGACGACTCCACAGCTGAGTGCAGAGAATAAAACTGCTATTGATGCTTCATTTGCAGCCCACAAGGCCTATGCTTTGAAGCTGCGCAAGTCAACCTGTGCCCAGCGTCTCGAAGTGCTGGCGCGCTTTGAAACAGTATTTAAAAACTCCTACGATAAAATTTATGCCTCAGCCCTAGCGGATTTTGGCAAGCCGGGAGCGGAAGTCGATATAGCTGAAATTATGATTGTGCTGTCTGAGCTGGCCCATACGCGCAAGAAATTGAAAAAGTGGATGAAGCCGGTATCCGTGCGCGCGTCCATGACTATGCTTGGTACTTCTTCAAAAATTGTTACCGAGCCCAAGGGGACTAGCCTGGTGATCTCGCCGTGGAACTATCCCTTTAACCTGACCTTTGGCCCGATGATTTCGGCGATTGCTGCCGGTTGTACTGTGATTATCAAGCCTTCGGAAATGACGCCGCATATGTCTCAGGTGATTGCGGAGATTGTTGAAGAGGCGTTTCGCCCGGAAGAAGTGAGCCTGTTTCAGGGGGAAGCGGATGTTTCTAGCTACTTAACCAGTCTGCCTTTTGACCATATCTTCTTTACCGGTAGCCCAGCTGTTGGCAAACATGTTATGGCTGCGGCGGCAAAAAATCTTACTTCAGTAACGCTAGAACTGGGTGGCAAGAGCCCGGTGATTGTCGACAAGAGTGCAGATCTGATGAAGACTGCGCGCAGTGTTTCCTGGGGCAAGTTCAATAACAATGGTCAGACCTGTATTGCGCCGGACTATCTGTTTGTTCACGAGAGCATTAAAGACGAGCTGATGGTTGAGCTCAAGGCCAGCATGGCGAAACAGTATGGCGAAGGCAGCGATGCGCAAGCCAATGGCGATTACTGCCAGGTGGTCAATTCAGGCCATCACGGTCGCATCTCTGGGCTTTTGTCTGAGGCCTTGGCCGGTGGCGCTGAGTTAATTACTGGTGGTCAGGTCGATGATGCTGAGCGCTTTATTGCACCCACGCTGCTTCAGGGCATGACAGCTGACTCGCGCATTATGAACGAAGAAATTTTTGGCCCAGTACTGCCGATTATGACCTTTAGCGATCTCGATGAAGTGATTGGCTATATCAATGATAAGCCGAAGCCATTGGCGCTGTACTTTTTCGGTCGCGACAAAGCCGCGATCAATAAAGTGCTGGAAGAAACCAGTGCTGGTGATACCTGTATCAACCAGGTGGTAATGCACTTTGTGCATCCCAACTTGCCCTTTGGCGGTGTTAACAACAGCGGTATTGGCAAGTCTGGCGGCGAATGGGGTTACAAGGCATTTTCCCACGAGCGCAGTGTGCTGCAGGATAAGTGGGCCAGCGGTCATATGATGCACCCTCCCTACACGCCGAAGGTACGCAAGCTGATCAAGACAATTACTGGATTGGTCAGTCGCTAGAGACTTAATTAGTGCTGTTTAATAGCCACTAGTGAGGCAAAGTTAAAACATTGAAACCAAGGGCTTGCGGCGCTAAATCCGCAGGCCTTTATTCTATTGATATGGGTCTCAAGGGTTTCTGGAAGCAGAAAGTTTTCTAGGGAGTCACGCTTTTGACTAATCTCCAAATCACTGTAACCCTGGGCACTTTTAAACTGATGATGCAGTTCCGACAGCAGTTGGTTTAAGGATTCAGGTTCAAATAGTAACTTCTCAGAAATCACCAGACAGCCACCGGGATTTAATCCGGCATAAATCTTTTCCAGCAGCGCCTGACGCTTTTCAATCGCAATAAACTGCAGAGTGAAATTCATCACCACCAGTGAGGCATTGCTGATCTCAATATCACAGATATCCGCTTCTACCAGCTGGATTGTGGCTGTGGAGTGCTGTTTTTCTAATACGGCGTCGCAGCGGGCGAGCATGGCCGCTGAGTTATCTACCGCCACGATGCTAACGCCTGGCTGCTTGACGTGCTGTGCTATAGCCAGAGATGAGGCACCCAGTGAACAACCCAGGTCATAACAGTTGCTGTTTGGCTGCACGTAGCGCGCCGCCAGTTCACCACAGAGATTAATAATTGTCTGATAGCCGGGCACCGAACGCTGAATCATATCGGGGAATACATCCACCACCGCTTCGTCGAAAGCGAAGCGGGGGACATTTCCCAATGGGCTGGCAAATAGGTCGTCCGGTTTAGATTTGTCACTCATAATGCTCAAACCGCAATAATATCCAGACCTGTTTTAGCGGCCAGATCGCTGTTGGTAATCACCGCTGTTTGAGCCACTTCAGGCCGCAGATAGTGAGCCGCAACCCGTTTTAGATCCGCATCAGTTACGGCTAGCACACGATTGCGAAAATCACTGATCGAGGCTTTGCTGCGACCGTTGAGTTCACCGTGAAATGCCTGCATGGCTTCGCCAGCGGGGGAGGCGGGCTTATCCATGCCGCCAATCACACCCAAAATGGCTTCTTCGACGCTATCGCCGCCGAGGGGTTTGTCCATCAGCCATTTAATCGAGTCGTCGAAGTCGGTCAATGTGCCTTCAATGCGCGGATCGCGGTAGGAGTAAAAGCGGAATGCACCAGACTGATTATCCTGTGATGCGCCACCACCGTAGGCACCACCCTGTTCGCGAATGGTGCGGTGCAGATAGCCATTGCGCAACACGCCACCCAGTACTGTCAGGGCCGCCGAATCAGCATGACTTGAGGGCACTGTGGCATAGGCTTTGGCACAGAAGCTCACCTGAGTATTGGCGGTCCAGCAGTGCTTAACCGGCTTCAGTGTGGGCTGGTAGTCGATCAGATTATTGGCCAGGGCGGCCATTTGATGGTCGCCGCCAAAGGTGCGGTTGATACTTTGCTTAAAGCCCTCCAGTCGATGTTCTTCGGCCACCAGTAGATACTCTCGCGGCTGACCCAGCACCAGCTGATGAATCTCTTCCAGCTGGGCTGCGAGAGACTCTAGACCGGCTTGGGTCTCAAGGCTCTGGTCGAGCGCTTTAATCTGTGCCAGGCCACTCATGCCGCCCCAACGCTGGTTTAAATAGGCATTGGCTGAGAGACCGCTGGCCGCTGCAGTCATCGCCAGAACATGACCACTGCCGACAATTGACGACTCACGGTGAGTGCGTATCTGCGACACCAGTTCTCGCAGTCGCGAGAGCTCATCAAAGCGCGTATTTTGCATCGACTCATGCATCAGATCGCTCATGGCGCTTTGGTTGCGGGCCAGACCTTTGGCCGAGAAGCTAATATTGCCGTGTAGTTGATCCAAGTGATCTTTGTCACTGCGCACTGAGGCAGAGGCGGAATAGGAGCCCACCACGCTGGAGTGCCATAGCTGAGTGGCCTGGTAGTCTCTGTTGCCAACGCCCATTTCAGTTACACAGGTGCTGTAGAGGGGCAGCAGATCCATCTGCTTTTGAGTTAGAGCGGGCATCGGCATAATGATCTGCTGATAGGCGAGGCCATTGGTGCCAGCGCTATAACTGGTTAGGGGCAATGGTGCGCTATCGACACTTTGACGCTCGGCATAGGCAATATCCACTGGCACATCTTCAATGCCCACCTTGGGCAAAATATCCAGGTTCTCTTCCATTTCTTGGCGTTGTTTAAGGGCTGCGGCTCTTTCCACTATGGCCTGTTTTTCGCCGTCGCTCAGCTTGGCCTGAATGGCTGCCAGCTGATCTTTCTCGGCCTGATCTTTGCTGTTGGCCAGCTGGTGATCGGGCTTCATCACCAGACGAATACGGTGCTGGTTATTGATCAGCAAATTCTGCGCCAGAGACTTAATAAACTCTGGATCTTGGATCTGCTGCTGCAGCTTTTCTAATACCGGATCCAGATTTAACAGCGCCACCGGATCGCCGCGATGAGTGGCGCTGGTCAGTGAGGTGAGAATTAAGTTGAGACCATAGGGATAGCCACCACCAGACACTTCACGCTGAGACAGTTCCAACTGGTGCAGACTGGCAGCCACCTGTTCCAGGGGCAGGCCATTGTCGGCCACATCTTGCAGTACATCGAGAATCAGTTTTTCCACTGCATCTGCTTGCTCAGGATTGGAGCCTTCGACACCACAGGCAAAACACAGCTCTTTCTGGGAATCTTCGAGGCCGCACATGGGCGAGGGCGAAGTGCCCAGATCAGTGGTTTCCAGGGCTTTCAGTAATGGCGAACCGCTATTGTCGAGGAGCACGCTGGCGAGAAGGCGCGCCTGCATAGTGGCTTCTAGGTCGGTTGAATCCCCGAGCAGCCAGGATATGACTATATGGGTGTGGTCCTGCAATGGCTCTTGGTCATCGGCGGCGTAGAACTCTTCGAAATACTGTGGACTGGTGTAACGCTGTTCGTCGGTCACGGCTATATGGCAGTCGAGCTTTTCAAAGCGACTCAGGGCATTGGTTTCAAAGGTCGCTTGGTGTTCGGCGGCAGCAATATCGCCAAACGTAATAAAGATCGCGTTGCTCGGGTGATAGTGCGTCTTGTAGAAGGCCTTAAATTGCTCGTAGCTCAGATTTGGAATATCCGCTGGCTCGCCGCCACTGTTGTAGTGGTAGGTGCTGGTGGGATAGAGGTGCTTGCTCATGGTCTGCCACAGGGTCGAGTTGATCGAGCTCATAGCGCCTTTCATTTCATTGAACACTACACCTTTATAGGTCAGTTCGGAGCTGGCATCGGTTGCATCGGCAAACTCTAAACGATGGCCTTCCTGGGCAAAGTCCAAGGGATCCAGGCGGGCAAAAAATACCGAATCCAGATACACGTCGAGCAGGTTGTTAAAGTCTTTTTTGTTCTGGCTGGCAAAGGGATAAGCAGTCCAGTCAGAACTGGTGAAGGCATTCATAAAGGTATTGAGTGAGCGTCGGATCATCATAAAGAAGGGGTCTCGCACCGGATATTTTTCACTGCCACAGAGCGCGGTGTGCTCGAGGATATGCGCTACGCCAGTGGAGTCCATAGGCACAGTGCGCAGAGCGACGAGAAATACATTCTCTTTATTATCGGCCGCGAGGTGAATATGTTGCGCACCTGTAACTCGGTGACGATATTCTTGGTAGCAGACATTAAGGGACGGTATCTCTTGCTCGCGCAAAAGCTCAAACGCTGGATGTTGGGTCATAGGGGCTTTGCTCTGTGGATTGCTCTGTGAGGTAGAAAAATTCAACCAGCTGCATTCTACTGCATGTGGCTGGTGGGGGAAATGCCGCCGGGCAATAGTTGCTGGCTTTGGCTCTTCATTTTAAATGTTGGCTTTGGTCCGCCTGCGATACTCAATAGGGGTGGTTCCCTCCCAGCGTTTAAAAGCACGATAAAAGGTACTGGGTTCAGAGAAGCCGGTGAGATAGACAATTTCACTGATCTCTTCGTCGGTTCTCGACAGCAATCGTTTGGCCAATGAACGACGATGGTCGTTGAGCAGTCTTTGAAAGCTGGTGTCAGCTATATTGAGCTGATGTCTGAGATTGCGCGGGGTAATATCGAGCTGGTCGGCAACTCGCTCCAAAGTCACCTCAGCACTTTCCAGTAGGGCGGCAATCTGCGTGCGTACCAAACGAACAAAATCCTGCTGCTGCAATCGAGCCAGATGCTGGTCGGCGGCCTTAACGTGCAAGTTGAGTAGCTCGGGCTCCGCATTCAGCGAGCGGTAGTTGAGTATCTCCGGAGAAAAGTAGAGTTGAAATGAGGGCGCATTAAACTCTACCTCGCACTGAAATATACGCTGATACTCGGCTAGGTCCGTATTGGGGTGATGGTTAAAGACAATTTTTTCCGCCTTGAACGCGCCGTCGGTAACTGCTTGAAAGGATTTAATCAGCCCCAACACCATGGCTTCAGCCAAATGGGATGTGGCGTATTGATGTTCGGTAAAATAGCTGGTCAGGCAGGGCCTTGGCTGTTCGCTGAGCTGACCGTGGAGCGCATCACTGATCAGCCGCTGATAACTAATTACCCGGCGCAGGCCATCGCCAAAGGTGGCGCTACTGAGAAATAGATACTCGAGAATCTGGCCCTTATAGACAGGCATTTTCTCCCCCAGGTGGAGGCCGATACAGGGGTCTCCGGAAAGCTCCACCGCGGCTTTCCAAAAAAGCGGTTGGCCCGAGAATTGAGTGCGCAGGTTACTTTGGTAGAGTTGCTCGGGATCCAATCCACTGCGGCGCAGCACGGCGTCGGCGTCGACACCCAGATTGGCTAAACCTTGATATGCCAGTCTGACTAAAGTTCCCGCATCGGTTAAACCTGGCATACACTTACCTACTGACTCTTAATGATTCTTGACGACTTTTTAAGGCGTTAAGATATTGACGAAGGCCTCTATCATACACGATTGGCCGAAATGACAATATAGAGTTTTATTACTGCCAATGATTACCAGGGAGGTTTCAAGCAGAATGAAAAACATGAATAGTCCTAAGTCGCAATCCAACAATACGCATAGCGACCCAGAAAATACTGGCCTGACGCCCATCATGCTCGACCATTTGCCCAATATGCCTTCACTGTTGGGTCGCGCGGCGTTTAAGTCTGGCTACTATCAGCTCGGTGATGTGCTGCCGGCCCTGAGCACAGAGATTAATCACCTGCGTATTCGCGAACATGATTTGCAGGCTTATCGAGTACTCTGTGGTTTCACTGATAACTCAGTGTTGCCAGCGACCTATCTGCATATGCTCTCCTTTCCCCTGGCATTGAATCTGCTGATTCAGCAGGATTTTCCGATGAAAGCCATGGGCCAGGTTCATCTGCGCAATCAGATCTCGGTGCTGGAAGAGTTCGATCTGCGGGCGTCGATCAGTATGAAAGCTACAATTGGTAGCAGTGAACTGACCAGCCGCGGTGTCGAGTGGGATATAGATGTGACTGCTTTGGTGGACAATCAGCTGGTGTGGTCTAGCACCTCAACTTACCTGAATCGCTGTAAAACAGGCATAGCTGCAGTGCGACAGCAAGAAGTGACGCCACAGGGAAATGCCCAAGACTGGGTCGTTGAAGCAGATATTGGTCGCCGTTACGCGAAAGTTTCGGCTGATTACAATCCCATTCATCTTTCGGATATCACCGCTAAATTATTTGGCTTTAAACAGGCGATTGCCCACGGCATGTGGTCGAAAGCGCGCTGTTTGGCCGCACTTGAAGAAAAGCTGCCGACGTCTGGCTACAGCGTGGATGTGGCATTTCACCGACCATTGTTTTTACCCTCTGAGGTAGTCTTTAACAGCGCCGTAAACCAACAGGGTGAGAATTTCTCATTAACCAATAAAAAAAGTGGAGTGCTCCACTTGCTAGGCCAAATCTCATAGGAGCGTAGTAATGCCTGATTATAAAGTCCCGGTAAATGATTACCTGTTTCTGTTCAATGATGTGCTCGACATGCAGAGCAAATACAAAGACGTGCAGGGCGGAGGCGAAGCCACCACTGATATGGTGGAGGCGATCTTTACCCAAGCAGCTAAGTTCTGTGAAAACGAATTGGCGCCGATCTATCAGAGCGGCGACGTTGGCTGTACTTGGGATGATGGTGTAGTTACCACACCTGCAGGCTTTAAAGAGGCCTATCAGACGTTTATTGAAGCTGGCTGGACCACGTTGACTGGCAGCACCGAAATGGGTGGCCAGGGCTTGCCGTCGTCTATTGGTATCGCTATCAATGAAATGATGACCACTGCCAACTGGGCTTGGGCCATGTATCCGGGTCTCAGTGAAGGCGCGGTTGCAACTCTTGAAACCAGCGGTACTGAGCAGCAGAAGCAAGACTATTTGGTCAAGCTGATCAGCGGCGTCTGGAGTGGCACTATGTGCCTCACCGAGCCTCACTGTGGTACTGATCTTGGGTTGATGAAAACCAAAGCTGTGCCCAATGATGACGGCAGCTATAAGGTCAATGGCACGAAGATTTTTATCAGTGCTGGTGAGCATGACCTGACTGAAAATATTGTCCACATTGTGCTGGCCAAGTTGCCGGATTCGCCCAAGGGCACCAAAGGTCTGTCGCTGTTTATTATTCCCAAGTTTCTGGTTGCTGAAGATGGCTCTGCTGGAGAGCGCAATGGCGTTCGCTGTGGCTCTATCGAGCACAAGATGGGTATTCACGGAAACGGTACTGCAGTGCTGAACTTCGATGATGCCAAAGGGTTTTTGATCGGTGAACCGCATCAGGGCTTGGCGGCGATGTTTACGTACATGAATGTGGCCCGTATTGGCACAGCCAGCCAGGGTGCTGCTGCAGCTGAGCGCTCTTATCAGGGTGCCGCTAAGTACGCTCGCGAGCGTCTGGCCATGCGGTCTATCTCTGGTGTCAAGAATCCAGATGGCCCAGCTGACGCCATTGTCGAGCACCCAGATGTCCGTCGCATGTTGCTGACCCAGCGGGTTATTGCCGAGGGCGGGCGTGCCATGGTGACTTACGCCAGCCAGTTTGCCGATGTCTACCGTGCCGGCAACAGTCAAGCGGAGCGCGATGCTGCGGAAGTCCGCTTGGGTTTTTGTACCCCCATTTTGAAAGGTTTTATCACTGAGTTGGGTGTTGAAGCAGCCAACCATGGTGTCCAGGTATTTGGCGGCCACGGCTATATCAAAGAGTGGGGCATGGAGCAGATTCTTCGCGACAGCCGCATTGCCACATTGTATGAAGGCACTACAGGTATTCAGGCCTTGGATCTGGTCGGCCGCAAAGTATTAATGGACAAGTTTAAACAGCTCAATGTCTTTACCGGCGAGATGCTCAGCTTTGCCGGGCAGTTTTTGCCCTGGAAGAAAGCACCCCAGGCCAAGCAGATGCGCAAGCAGGCTTGGACCATTGCCAAGCTAGCGATTAAGTGGCGCTATCTGGCTTATCGCATGGCCATGAGAGCGAAGAAAAACCCAGACAATGTGGGTGCTTCCTCGGTGGACTTCCTGATGTACTCCGGCTATGCCTACATGGCCTTTATGTGGGCGCAGATGAGTTTCGCCGCGCACAAGCAGTTAGCTGCCGGTGAAGGGGATAAAAACTTCTTAGAATCCAAGTTGCACAGTGCAGAGTTTTTCTTTGAGCGTATGCTGCCCAGAGCCGATGCTCATGCTCAAACTCTGAGTGCCAATATTGAAAGCCTGATGGCTATGCCGACTAGCTACTTTGAGTAGAGGCTAACGGGTAAAAAAAGCTCGTAAAAAGAGCTTAGAAACAACAGTTCAAAAACCCTGCAGTGTTCTCTGCAGGGTTTTTTTACGTCCGCAGTTTTTAATACCGAATATAGGGTCGAAATAAGTGACAGGCTGCAGCAGCATTGCTACAGTCCAGCGCAAATAAGGTTGTTAGAGGAAGAGATAATGGAATTTGCAGATGTGGTTAAGGCGCGCCATTCGTATCGAGGATTTTTGCCCAAAGCGGTGGATGAGAAAACCTTAAAAGAGATTTTTGAACTGGCCAGCTGGGCACCCTCCAACTGCAATGTCCAGCCTTGGCATGTGCATGTTTTGTCCGCTGACGCCTGCAATCGCATGCGCGAGAAAATGAAAGCGGCGGCGATGAAAGATCCCAGCGGCAATCCAGATTTTCCTTGGCAGGGCAAGTTTACCGGCGACTACCGCGAACGTCAGATCTGTTCTGCATTGGGACTCTGGGAGCATCAGGGCGTCACCCGGGAAGATAGAGAAAAGCGCGCCTGGTCATGGATGCGCAACTTTGAATTCTTCGATGCACCCCATATTGCCTTTATCTTTGTCACCGATGAATTTCCCGAAACAGTTCGTCTGGCCGGGGATACGGGTATGTATGCTCAGACTTTGATGCTGGCGCTAGAAAATGCCGGTTTGGGTTCTTGTCCACAGACCTCTGTGAGCTGTTATCCGGATCTAGTTCGTGAAGAGTTGGGTATAGAGAGCCGCTTTAAATTGATGATGGGCCTCTCTTTCGGCTATGTGGATGATACTGACAGCGCCAACAATCTGCGTACTGATCGTGCTGCTTTAGAGCAGTCTACGACCTTTCATAATTAGGTTTTTTGAGCGCAATTTTCGACCACAATCAGGCCGCCTGAATGCAGTTTCGGCCTGATGCTTTGGCCTTATAGAGGGCCTGGTCGGCACTTTTTAAAACCTGTTCAAATGGATTAAAACTGCCGTTTAGATTTGCGCTGTCACTGCTGGCAACGCCAATACTCACAGTCAGACGCAAATTACTTTTTCGCCTGCTGGCGCCGCGCCTGGTCTGCCCCTCTTTGAGTTTTTTTGGACGATGCTGTTTATCCCGCACTACCATGTCGTAGTTGGCTATGGCTTGACGGCAGGCTTCCAGAGCATCCAATACGTCCTGTTGGCTTTTACCCTTAAATAGCAGACAGAACTCCTCACCTCCATAGCGAAACGGTTTGCCGCCCTCAGCGGTTTGTTTGAGTAGACTGGCAATCACTCGCAGCGCTTGATCTCCCAGATCATGACCAAACTGATCGTTGATTTTCTTAAAATAATCCGCATCCACCATGGCCACAGCATAGGGCCCGCGCAATGTCTTGGCGGTCTGTTGCAGGGCGCGGCGATTGCCAATCTGGGTTAGATCATCACGGTAGCCTATCTGTAATAGGCTCACAGTGAGATTGATCGCCAGCAGCAGACCCATGCCGGAAAACATAAACGCCGAGATGCTATTGAGCTGGATCCAGCCATAGGTAATTAGGCTCATCAGCGAACAGCCGAGCACGGAATTGTCAATGCTCTGCTGCCGATAGACGCTTAAGCCTAGGGATAGGCCGATGGCAGTAAAATAGAGGAGCCAACTCAGGGCTGAGAGGTAGCTACCCATAAGGCCGTTGCTCAGAGCACTGCTGGCTGAGGTTGAAAACAGCTGCTGATTGATTGCCAATAGGCCAGCGACCACAAGAACAATCAATGGCGCTAGCAGTATCGGCAGCAATGCCTGTAGCTGCAGGCAGTTGCTCTGTGGCAGCAGTGCATAGGTAATCATCAGCGCCGGGCTGAGCAAGGTTAGCAAATAAAAAACCTGACTGGCGGGCTGGCCGTTTAGCGGCGACTGCAGATAAGTTTGAATCAGCCAATAGGCACATAGCAGACTGATGCTAATGCCTGCCTCCAGCGCATGATTACTGAGGAGCGCCAACAGGGTTGCCAGCCCGAGTAAAATATAGGGTAGCTGCAGGAGTAAAAAGTCTAGTTGGTTGTTGCTGTTTAGGGGGTGATCGGCATGTAGGTAACGTAACAGTAAAGCGGCCACCGCGCAGGTTAGCGGCAATAGAAGACGCACAATTGTCGATAACATAAAAACCGGCTCACTGCTTCTTAAGGGTTATTCGCTTAATAGTAGTCAATTTTTATGCCTGATGACGCTAAACCAGGATCTGCAGGAGCCCCACTAGACTAGTGCTCAACAGGACCCATCCGAGAATTTGATAAAAGCGCGCATTGCTGGCTTGCAGCAGGCGCTGATGGAATTTTTGTCCGACCAGATGACCGATTCCGGCAAAGGGTAGCAACCAGAGTGACGCCATTAGCTGAAGATCGACTCCTGCTAGGGCAAAGGCAAAGAGCTTGATGCTGACGAGCACAAACCAGAGCACAAAAAGCGTATTGCGAAACTCATGGGCTTGGATATGGCGCATGGCCACGGCAATCACTAGTGGTCCGCCGATCAGGGAGGTGCCGCTGATATAGGCGCCCAGTATCAGAAAGACCGTATCCAGCAGGCGGCTGTTGCTCTGCAGTGGCCTGCCGACGATGTAGGTGATGGCATAGGCGCCAATTAGCAAAAAGATAATGCCGTTCATCAGGTTGCTGGGCAAAATCAATAGGCCCAAAACACCGGCCAGTTTCGGAATCAGCATTATCAGTAAGGCGTAGCGTACAAAGGGCCAGTTAATGGTGGCTTGGAGCACCTCAGGCTGTTCTCCCGAGGCAGCGGCGCGATTGGATAAGAGCAGTGTTAGGGCTGCAAAAAACAATAAATGAAGGGAGATAATCGGCAGAAAAAATAGCGGATCATTGTGGATAAGCAGTAGAAAGGGAATAGTAAACAGCGCGCCGCCAAAGCCAAATCCGGCGCGCACAAAGCCGCTCCAGATAAAGACGATAACAATCAGTGCGTACTGATACCAGTGGAAATCCAAGTCCATCTAAGTCGCCTTTCTAATAGCTGCTCTAGTGACCACAGCCGCCGCTACCATGAACATGGCCGTGGCCTATTTCGTCGTCGGTGGCAGGGCGAATGCTGATTACTTCGATTTCAAAGTGTAGGTTTTTGCCCGCCAGCGGATGGTTCATATCCACATCGGCATTAAATTTCCCCAGTTTGACAATGGTGCCGGGTTTAACTCCGTTTTCAGTGTTGACGTTAATCGCCTGACCCACGGATAACTTGCCTTCATGCTTGAGGTATTTAGTTGGGATGCGCTGCATATTGTTGACGTTACGCAGTCCATATCCCTCGGCTGGGCTAACACTGAAAGAACGCTTTTCACCCTCTTCAGCGCCGGCAATGGCCGCTTCAAAACCGCGAATCATCTGTCGGTGGCCATGGAGATAAACCATTGGCTCTTGGCTGTCGTAACTTTTATCGAGGATCAAGTCATTATCATCTTTGAGCTGATAGTGAAGGGTGATAACGTGATTGTGTTTGACGAGCATTATGCTGACCTCCGGTGCAAGAATTCTGAGGCCTGCAGTCTACAGCAGTTGTGCCGCCTGCAACATTGCCGCAAGCACTAAATACCAAGTTCTAAATAGCAAATACTAGGCACTACGTTCTGCAAACCAATCTAAGTAATCGAGCGAAGGAGAATGGCCGTTATGTCAGGGGCAAGTAAAGACTGCGAAATAAATGTCGGCGGTGGCAGCCAAGACGATCTCGAGGAGGGCTTTGATGTGCTGTTTGGCGATTCCGTTGAGCCACTGCGTGGCAAAGGCGCGGCCTTTGTCGCTAAGCCCGCTCAGCTGACGCCTGGTGTATTGGCCCGGCGCGAGGCTGCTCAGCTAGAGATTGAGGGTGAGGGTAACTTCCTCGATCCGGATAGCATTATTGAGCAGGTTGCTGCATTGGACCCCCTGGAGTTTTCTCGTCCCGGTGTACAGCATGGTGTGTATAAAAATCTGCGCATGGGTAAGTATGAGATTCAGTCGCGCCTCGATCTGCATCGTCATACAGTGGAGCAAGCGCGCACGGCGCTGTGGAATTTTGTTGATGATTGCCAGAGGCACTCGGTGCGCTGTGCGCTGATTACTCATGGCAAGGGTGAACATCTTGCGCGACCTGCGGTGCTTAAAAGCTGTGTCAATCACTGGTTAAAACAGTTTGATCAGGTGCTGGCTTTTCATACAGCGCAGAAGTATCACGGTGGCTTGGGCGCCACCTATGTATTGATTAAAAAGGGCAGTGCTGCCCGTCAAAATACCAGTGAAAAACTCGAGCAGGCGGGTCACTATAAACCCTGAGACCCAAGCTTATAGCAGTAGCGTCGTTTGATCTTTTTCGTTAAACCCAGCGTATTAGCTCAATATTAATTAGCATGACCCGAAGCACCGGGTCAGCGTTACTGGGTCACCTTATGAATCTGTTTATGGGTCTCGATATTCAACTGATGTTCGAGGCGATTCCACTACTGGTTGCAATCGCCTTGAGCGCCTGGTTGGTGAGCCTTGTGATTGAGGACATCAGCATTGTCGACTGTCTTTGGTCGATAATGCTTTTGGGCAGCGTAGGCACCTATGCTTACCGGATCGGTTTTGAAAAGAGTCTCAGCACTGTCAATGTAGTTCTTCTGCTTATGGTCGCAGTTTGGGCCCTGAGGCTGAGCGCTTTTTTAATTCTCCGTGGACGCAACCGCGGGGAAGAGCGCCGCTATCAGGCGATGCGAAAAAAGTTATCATCTAGTTTTGCGATAAAGAGTTTGGTAAATATTTTCCTGCTTCGGGCGCTTTTGATTTGGCTGCTCAGCTCGCTGTTTGTTGTAGCACTGAGTTCAGTGCCGAGCCTCAGCTGGAGTCACTGGCACACTGTAGGTGCAGCACTCTGGTTGTTTGGCTTTTCCATGGAGGCTCTAGCAGATTTGCAGCTGTATCGATTTAATCAGTTGGTAGTGCGTGATTCCGAGACTCTAAGCAGCGGCCTGTGGCGCTATTCTCGCCACCCGAATTATTTTGGCGAGTGCTGTGTCTGGTGTGGCTGGGTTGTGTTCGCCATTCCCTCCGCCAGCGCCGCGACCCTGCCTTGGCTATTGCTTGCGCCGATGATTATGATGGCGCTGTTGTTAAAACTATCGGGGATTAGTCATATGGAGCGGGGCATCACTCAGCGCCGCCCTGACTACCGGCGATATATTGAAACCACCAGTGCATTTATTCCCTGGAAGCCAGCACAAAAAATAGGCCTAGATCTATGATTCGCAGTTTAATTGCTCTGTTCCTTTCTCTTTCCGTTGGCCAGGCAGTCGCCAGCGGGTCTGGCAACTTGAGAGTGTTAGATTTTGACGTGTTTCTAAACGACCGCGAAGTGGGTAAACATAGGTTTGAACTGCTGGAGCAGGGTGAGTCGGTAGCGGTCTCATCGACCATGTCGCTGGATTTCAAACTGTTTAAAATAAAGTCTGTTACCTACAGGCATCAGGCCAATGAGATCTGGCAGGCCGGTTGTTTGGTAGGACTGCAGAGCGAAACTGAAAAACAGGGCAAAACGGTGGCTGTCGAAGCCGTTAGGGATCAAAGCGGACTTGTAATTCAGCGACCCGAAGGGGTAGAAACGATCACTGGCTGTGTGCGTGGTTTTTCCTATTGGAACCCGCAGTGGTTAGAGGGTGAAAAGCTGTTAAACGCGGAGACGGGGATCAATAGTCCAGTAGAAATAAGTTCTGACGTTTCTGAGCAGGACAATACTACCCATATAAAAATTGCCTTAGCTAAGGCCGATATAGATCTTCAATACAGTGCTGCAGGCGAGTGGCTGTCGCTGCAGACCGAGCTCTTAATTGGTGGAACCCTGCGCTACCAGCGGGTTTTTTAGTCGACAGCATTGACATGATCAGAGAGCGTAAAAAATGAAAATATGTAAACTAGTGGCGACAGCTGCGTTGATGTTCGTGCTCACCGGCTGCAGCAGTCAGCCGCCAATGGCTACGGTAGATGAGGTGGATCTGCCGCGCTTTATGGGTGACTGGTATGTGATTGCGAATATCCCAACCTTTCTCGAGAGAGATGCCCACAATCCGGTGGAGTCTTATGCACTCAATGCAGATGGCACTATTGCCACTACTTTTAGATTTAATGCGGGGTCTTTTGAGGGCGAAGAGAAGGTCTATCATCCCCAGGGTTTTATTCGCAATACTGAGAGTAATGCGGAATGGGGAATGCAATTCGTCTGGCCGATTAAGGCTGACTACCGCATTGTCTATTTAGATGAGGATTATCAATACACGGTGATTGGCCGCAACAGTCGCGACTATGTATGGATTATGGCGCGCAGTGCGCAGATTCCGGATCAGACCTACGCTGAGTTGCGCGACGTTGTGATCGACCTTGGCTATGACCCAACCCTGCTGCAGAAAGCCCCTCAGCAGGTGCGCGACTAAGTGCCGCTGCATGGCGCCTGCAGCATGGAAAGCGTTCGACGCTAAACGTTTGCTGCCGATGCAGGAGATTTCTCTACTAGGGTCGAGAAGAGATAAGTTGGGCTCGCAGTGACGCGCTCTTTTTGGCTTCTCGGCACACAACCTTCTCCCTGATATTTTTTTGGGCTACTGGCTGCACCTCTAATGGCCTTTAGGGGCCTATGCTCCGTTAAAAGGCATCTTGATTTGTGCATGTAAATCAATAGGCACCAAAAATATGATTTGTTGGGTTTTTTATCGCCACTTTCTCTGGCGTCTGGCCTAAGCAGAGCTGTGGCCTTATCTAAAAAAACCTCTTGTAGTCTCCAGCAACGACTAGGCTATTACGGTAACGTAACTTAAGGTAAGTTACGTCTGCAGTCATCCAGCAGCGATCAACCATCAAGGACCACACAGTGACCAACCCACTTTTAGAAACTCATGAATTACCGCCTTTTACTGATATTCGCCCTGAGCAGGTCGAGCCTGCCATCGAAAAACTGATCGATGAAAATCGCAATGCTCTCGAAGCACAGCTCGCCGGTCTAAAAGAGGTTACTTGGGATTCCCTTATTGAGCCAATTGATACGCGCAATGATATGCTCAATCAAGCCTGGTCTCCGGTAAGCCATTTAAACAGTGTGGTAAATTCTGATGCGTTGCGGGAAGCCTATAATAATTGTGTTGGAAAGTTGGCCCAATGGGAGACCGAAGTAGGGCAGAATCAAGGGCTCTTTCAGGCTTATAAAACCCTCTCGGAAAGCGAACATTTTGCTCGGTTAACCCAGGCCCAACGTCACAGCATCAAGCTGGCGCTGCAAAGTTTTCACCTTTCCGGCGTTTCACTGCCCAAAGACAAAAAACAGCAATTTTCCAGATTAACCCAACGATTAGCCGAACTTAGCAGCACGTTTGGCGATAATCTTATGGATGCGACTCAAGCTTGGAACCTGCTCATCAGCGACGCTGAAGAACTTGCCGGAGTCACCGACAGCTCCCTGGCGCTGTTCGCGCAGGCCGCTGCAGAAAAAGATCAGAGCGGTTATTTACTCACTCTGGATCAGCCCTGTTTTATCGCTGTCATGACTTATGCCGACAGTCGCCCATTGCGTGAACAGATGTATCAGGCCTTTACCACACGCGCCTCTGATCAAGGTCCATATGCTGGGCAGTGGGATAACAGTGCAATCATTGATGAGACCTTAAAACTGCGCCATGAACTGTCCCAGATACTAGGTCTAGGTAACGCTGCCGAGGTTTCACTGGCGCCGAAGATGGCCAGCTCAACCAGTCAGGTGATGAGCTTTCTAAACGACCTCGCCAAACAGGTTAAACCCCAGGCGGAAAAAGAATTTGCCGAACTCTCCGCTTTTGCTAAAACAGAGCTGCAGATCGATCATCTCGAGGCTTGGGATATTGCCTATGTGTCGGAGAAACTGCGCACTCAACGCTATGCTATCAGTGTTGAAGAGCTGCGCCCCTGGTTTCCTGTCGAGCGTGTTTTGGAGGGTCTCTACAGCATTGCCGGCCGACTGTTCGATATCAGTATTGAA
Organism: Gammaproteobacteria bacterium MOLA455; assembly: GCA_000511875.1. Taxonomy (GTDB): domain Bacteria; phylum Pseudomonadota; class Gammaproteobacteria; order Pseudomonadales; family Porticoccaceae; genus HTCC2207. The sequence goes on along the minus strand of AZIN01000001.1, from coordinate 628,578 downwards.
CAAGACCGCAGTGTCGATCTGTGGCACAAGGATGCTAGGTTTTATCGTATTTCGCGCAACGGCCAAGCCATTGCGAGTTTTTATCTGGATTTGTATGCCCGTGAAAAGAAGCAGGGCGGGGCGTGGATGGATGTCTGTAGATCGCGACGTAAAGTGGCTGAGACTGTTCAGCTTCCGGTTGCCTATCTCACCTGTAACTTTACCCCTCCTGTCGCGGGCAAATCTGCGCTGTTAACCCATGACGAAGTGACCACATTATTCCATGAGTTTGGCCATGGTCTGCATCATATGCTGACACAGGTTGAGGTCTTAGCGGTGTCAGGTATTAATGGCGTCGCTTGGGATGCGGTAGAGCTGCCCAGCCAGTTTTTGGAGAACTGGTGTTGGCAGGAAGAGAGTATTGAGCTGATATCGGCCCATTTTGAAAGTGGCGAAGCACTGCCCAAAGCCATGTTGGATAAATTATTGGCGGCAAAGAACTTTCAGTCAGGTATGGCTCTGGCTCGCCAGCTCGAGTTCGCCACCTTCGATTTTCGCCTGCATCTAGAATACGACCCGAGCAATCCGCGCAGCTCTCAAGAGTTGCTTGATGAGGTGCGCGAGCACATCGCTGTGATTAAAGTCCCCGAATACAATCGCTTTCAAAATGGCTTTGGGCATATTTTCGCCGGTGGATATTCAGCCGGTTATTACAGTTATCTGTGGGCCGAAGTACTCTCTGCCGATGCCTTTTCGCTATTTGAGGAACAGGGTATTTTCGATCAAGCCACAGGCGATAGCTTCCGCGCTGCGATTCTCGAGAAGGGCGGCTCAGATGAGGCCATGACTCTGTTTGTCCAGTTCCGTGGTCGAGAGCCTTCTAATGACGCGCTGTTGAGGCACAGAGGCATTGCTTAGCACTATGCCGCAGTGTTTTGAAAGTGTTTTGAATGTGTTTCGAGAGTGTTTCGAAGAATAGTATTGTTCGTGTTGAGTGGGGCGCCAAGTGCGAGATCCTGCGTTGCGCTGCTTTGTTGGCATGACCGTTAGCGTTAATTGTGCGGGCTGTGCAGAATGTTGCCCTCTCGAACGCCCCGGCTGTCATCTCAAGCGACGTTCAATGACCTGCAACTTATCACTATCCAGAGTCGGCCAAACAGGGCAAAATACTCAGCAAATTAGCAAGGAACTTCTATGCGTTTAATTATTGGTATGTCTGGCTCGAGCGGTGTGATTTATGGTGTTCGCATGCTGCAGATGCTCGCCGATAAACCTGAAATCGAAACCCATCTGGTGATGAGCCAAGCGGCGCGCATGAACATTGGTATCGAAACCGATTGGGCTGTGGAGGATGTCGAAGCCCTTGCGGATGAAGTGCATAACAATAAAAATATTGGTGCCACCATCGCCAGTGGTTCATTTAAAACTGCCGGCATGATTGTGGTTCCCTGTTCCATGAAAACCCTTTCCGGGATCGTTAATTCGTACGCCGACAATCTTTTGATTCGGGCTGCCGATGTGATCCTCAAAGAGCGCCGTAGGCTGGTGATTGTGCCCCGTGAATCGCCTTTGCACACTGGTCACTGCGAACTGATGTTTAAGGCTAGCCAATACGGCGCGATTATCTGCCCACCCTCACCAGCGTTTTACACCAACCCGCAAAGCGTCGACGATATTATCAATCACTCTGTGGCCCGGGTCTTGGATCTATTTGATATTGAAACTGCCAGCCTTAAACGCTGGCAAGGACAGGGCAGTTAATGGCGGCTGATACCGCGCCATTAAAGGCCTTTTTGCAGGCAGAATCGGTTTTGACTCTCTCAGTCAATGACGATCAGGGGCCTTGGACTGCACCGGTACTCTATGTCGCTGACGAGGATCTAAATCTCTATTTTCTCTCCTCTTCTTCGACTCGACATATTGCTAGCCTGCCCGATGATGGTCGTATTGCGGCGTCTATTTACAGTGATTACAAAGGTGATTGGCTGGGGATCTGCGGTGTGCAGATGGAGGCGCATATCAGCCGGGTTGACGAGGCTGACCGAGCCGCCGCTGCGGGCCGTTATTTTCAGCGTTTTCCTGAAGTGAAGGCGCTGATCGATAATCCGGCCAACGAACAGGAGCAGCGTATTGGCGCGGCCTTTGGCAAGAGCCACTTTTTTCGCGTAACGCCGTCGTTTGTGCGCTTCATTAACAATGCCGATGGCTTTTCATCACGCAATGAGTGGCGCTTTTAACTAAGCCACTCGCGTGAGACTTTTGCCCCCTGGCTTATTCCTCTAGATTAAATAGTGCCGTATTACCGCCTCGAGCGACCAAGTTCTCCGTACGCGTGCGCTCACTTAAAAACCCAAGCAGCCAGTGATAGCTGTAATCTTGGTCGCGCTGAGGCCATTCAATTAGCGGAATAATACTCCCGGTACGCTTGGCCATCACTTGTCTGAGGCTTGAGCTATCCGCATTCAGACTGTTGGCCAGCACGCCTTCCACCTGATTATCCAGAACGAGATTGCCAAGCATATCCAGAGGGGCAGTGTGCAGAAGATTTCTCGGCAAGCCAGCCCGTGCATACTGATCCTGCAGACTTTGTAATGTCACTTGGTGACAGCTGTCAGCGGTGACAATTAAGGAGCAGCCACAGAGCAGGGCGCTGGCAATTTGTTTCTCTGCATCGGCGAATCTGTCCCGTTGGGTAACAATCAGTGTCAATACACCACGGCCTTGCATTGATAGTTTATTCTCTTCCCCTGTGGGTCCCGGCAGCGCTATAGGGTTGGCTAACTTTTCTCTGGCGACTGCACCGATCTGCCGCAGCCATGTCTGATCTGCAGTGACCTGTTGCAAAATAATCAGCCGCGAATCTATAGAGCTGGACTGCCATTTTTTCAGGGCATGGTGAGCACTTGAGGCTGCGGTGTCCTGTCGGGTGTTAGATAGATTAATCGCCACATCAAATGATCTGCCTGCAGTGACTGGGATATCTGCCTGGGAGAAACGCTGCAGATAGTTGGGACCACCGGCCTTTGGGCCTGTGCCCGAGAGCCCTCGACCACCGAATGGATTAACCCCAACCACAGCACCAACCATATTGCGGTTGATATAGGTATTGCCGGCAATGGTGTTGCTAAATACCTTCTGTGCAAAGGCCTGAATGCGGCTGTGAACGCCTAGGGTAAGACCAAAGCCGGTGTCGTTAATCTGTTCAATCACCTGGCCCAGCTGATCAGAGTCAAAGCGAACCACATGAAGTATTGGGCCGAAGACTTCGTCTGTCAGCAGGTCGAGGGAATCAATTTCAAAGGCATGGGGTGCGATGAAGCTGCCATTGACACAGCTGCTGTCCAGCTCGACTTTTGCAATCAGCTTGGCTTCGCGATTCATGCGATCTATATGAGTCTGGAGTTCTTTCTGTGCCCCGGAATCGATAACTGGACCCAGGTCACTGCTGAGCAAGCGTGGGTCGCCGGCCTTCAGTAAGGCCATGGCGCCTTTAAGCATGTGCAGTAGATTGTCGGCTATATCGGATTGGAGAAATAATACGCGGAGGGCTGAGCAGCGCTGTCCGGCACTCTGGAAGGCCGACATGATGACGTCATCCACTACCTGTTCTGGCAGGGCGCTGGAGTCCACGACCATACAGTTTTGGCCGCCCGTTTCAGCGATAAAAGGAATCGGTGGGCCGCAACGCAGGGCCAGCTGCTGGTTGATATGTTGCGCGGTGCCAGTGGAACCGGTGAAGGCAATGCCGGCAATGCGGCTGTCGCCCAGTACTAGGTTGCCAATCTGCGAGCCGCTGCCGAGCAGTAACTGCAATGCTGCGCCCGGCACGCCGGCCTGATGAAACAGACGCACTGCATAGGCGGCAATGGCCGGTGTTTGGGCTGCGGGTTTGGCCAGCACTGTGTTGCCTGCTGCTAAGGCGGCGGCAATCTGGCCAACGGTAATGGCGAGGGGGAAATTCCATGGGCTGACGCAGAAAAATACGCCGCGTCCGATTAAACCCTGTAATGATTGAGCTTGCACTGCATAGTAGCGGCAGAAGTCGATGGCCTCGCGAACTTCGGAGATGCCGTCATTAACGGTGCGTCCACCCTCAAGGCTGATCACGCCAACCAACTCTCCAAAGTCTCGTTCCATTAGATCTGCGACTTTCTCAAGAATCGTTGCTCGAGCACTATGACCTACACCATTCCATGTCGGATAGGCTTGATTGGCCGACGCGAGGGCGCGGAGAATATCCTCATCGTTAACTCGGGCGCTGTGGCCAATCAACTGAGTCTGATCACTTGGGCTGTAGCTGGGTGTCAGTTCTCTGTCCAAATCCACGCCGTCAATAATCGGTTGCGATAGCAGCCGCGGCGTCTTGGCAACCTGGCCTAAGAGCTGCTCGGCTTCCAGTATTGAATCGAGATCTATGCCATGGGCATTCTTGCGCTCTTCTCCCACGGCCCTAAACATCTCTGGTGGCACAGGAATGCCTTTGTGCTGATAGGGGAAGCAGCTATTGACCTGCTTGCGGTTATCCTCAAGGAGCTCTTCTACCGCTGTCTGTTCATCGAGGAAGCGATTGACGAAGGAGCTGTTGGCGCCATTTTCCAGTAGTCGTCGTACCAGATAGGGAAGCAGATCGCTGTGGTTGCCTATGGGAGCATAGACACGCACAGGGATGGCGTTGGATGTTTTTGAATTAGCGGTTTTTGATATAGACAGCCTTAGGTTGTCATAGAGAATATGGCCCATGCCATGAAGGCGCTGAAACTCAAATTCACGGTCCCCGGCAATATGTAGAATCATGGTCGCGGTGTAGGCATTGTGGGTGGCGAATTGCGGGTACACCGCATCCTGTGCGTCGAGCAAAATGCCGGCGCAGTGCTGATAGCAGAGATCGGTGTTAGCTTTACGGGTGAATACTGGATAGCTGGCAAGTCCCAGTTCTTGGGCATGTTTGATTTCGGCATCCCAGTAGGCGCCTTTAACAAGGCGTACCATGAGGCGACGATTGGTCTCGCGGGCCAGGCCAATCAACCACTTGGCGGTGTCTGGGGCGCGCTTTTGGTAGGCCTGCAGCACGAAGCCGAGACCCTGCCAGTCATCGAGATCACTGTCTTTGGCGAGGGCTTCAAAGATGTCCATGGAGATGTCGAGTCTGTAGGCTTCCTCAGCATCTATGGAGAGGCCAATGTTGTATTTCGCCGCTTGGACGCAGAGCTGCTTAATGCGTGGCAGCAATTCAGTCATCACTAGATCGTACTGGGCAAAATAGTAACGTGGGTGCAGAGCTGAGAGTTTCACCGAGATGCCGTTGGCGCTGTTGACATCAGTGGCGTCTGAACGCTGACCAATACTGTCAATGGCGTTGGCATAGGCGGTTAAATAATTACGTGCATCGGAATCGGTGCGGGCACCTTCGCCGAGCACATCAAAGGAGAATTTAGTGTTATTGTCATTTTCTGTGGCGCCGCGCTTGAGGCCTTCTTTAATATCGCGTCCCAGGACATATTGACCGCCCATTATTTTCATCGCCTGCATCACTGCGGCGCGAATAACCGGTTCGCCAGCGCTGGCGGCGAGTCGTCTGACCCAGTTGTCGGTGTTTTCCGTGATCTCCGCGTCGAGACTCACCAACTGGCCGGTAAGCATTAGCCCCCAGGTTGAGGCATTTACAAACAGGGACTTAGACTTATTGCGATGGCTGTTCCAGTTGCCGGCCTTGATTTTTTCGGCAATTAAGCGATTTGCGGTTAACCTATCCGGCACTCGCAGCAGCGCTTCTGCCAGGCACATCAATGCCACGCCTTCAGCATTAGAAAGGCCAAATTCAAGCAGGAAGGCATCCAATATTCCACTGCTGGATTTGTCTGCGCGACACTGAGTGACCAGATTGCGAGCGTCCTGCAAAATGGCCTCGCGACTGGCGCCAGAGAGTGGATTGCTGTGGAGCAACCGAGTTACAGCCTGATGCTCTTCCTGAAGAGTGGCCTGACGTATTTTATCGCGCAGCGCAGCCTGGTTCATGGGTGTCTACCTATCTTTTAAGCTAATTAAGATATGGCATTTTCACTTAATCATTGCAGTATATGTCTCCATAGTTTGTAGTAATCCAGTTAAATAAACTGCCAATTTAGATTTAATAGACTATTGTGCTGCTAGGGTATATGGCTTTTGGTCGTTTTATGGAATGTTTTATGGAGTGCTTTATGACGCGTTTTAGGGAGTGCAGAAAATGAAAACAGTAACTGATCTAGATCGTACTGATCGACGGATTCTTAATATATTGCAGCGCCAGGGTCGTATCGCCAACGTAGAGCTGGCGAAGCAGGTCAATCTCACTCCGACACCCTGCCTTGAACGCGTTAAGCGACTGGAGAAAGAGGGTTTTATCACCCAATATGTGGCGCTGCTGGACCCAGTGAAAGCCAATGCCTCGCTCTCCGCCTATATTGAAGTGCAGCTGGAGAGCACAACCACTGAGGCTATTGCCTTATTTGATCAGCAGATGCTGGCCCTAGATGAGGTGCTGGAATGTCAGCTTGTGGCTGGTGGCTTCGATTATTTGATCAAGATTCGAGTGGAGGATATGCAGCATTACCAGCGTTTTCTCGGGGGCAAACTATCTGGTATTAAAGGGATTAGTCAGACCCATACCTATGTGGTGATCCATGACGTGAAGTCTGAGACGGCGATTAAAATTAATCCCTAGGGCCGATCTATTTTTATGCATAGCCTAGTTTATAAATAAATCCGAGGTACTCGCGCTGGTATACGGGTGAGCAGTTCATAGCCGATGGTGCCGCAGTAGCTGGCCACTTCATTGACCGGCAACTCTGGGCCCCAGAGTACGGCCTTGTCACCAATGGCAACGTCGCTTAACTCTGTAACGTCGACTGTAATCATATCCATAGAGACACGACCCACGAGCGGGTAGCGAACACCATTTATCAGCACTGGCGTGCCATTGCTGGCATTGCGCGGATAGCCGTCGCCATAGCCAACGGTAATGGTGGCGATAGTTGAGTCTCGCTCGGCAGTCCAGTTTGCTGTGTAGCCCACGGACTCACCAGCAGCAATACTGCGCAGGGAAATCACTGCAGATTCAAATGCCATTACCGGCTGCAGTTTATCGGCATTCTCTTGGGGTCCAGCAAAGGGTGAGTTGCCATAGAGCATATAACCCGGGCGCTGCCATTCCCGCCGAGCTTTGGGCCAGGCCAAAATGGCCGCTGAGTTGGCTAGGCTCTGCAGTGCAGTTACTGGCGCGCAGGCTTTAAAGGTAGCGATTTGCTTGGCGGTCGCATCACTGTGCAAATCATCGGCACAGGCAAAGTGCGAGGTAACGACGATGGGCTGGCTAACATTGCGGCTGCTGCTGAGGGTTTGATACACCTGATTGATTTCGTCAGGCTGAAATCCCAGGCGGTGCATGCCGGTGTCGACGCCGAGCCAAACAGTTAGGGGTGCAGGCAGGTCTGCATTAATGACCGCTTCTTTTTGCTGATGATTTTCAACCATCACCCAGAAGCCTTTAGTGGCTGCCAGCTTGAGCTCTGAGGCTTCAAAGGCGCCTTCCAATAGCAGCATGGGTTGTTTAATTCCTGCATCGCGCAGTTCCAGTGCTTCTTCAATGCAGGCAACGCCAAAGGCTGGGGCAATATCTTCAAGAACCCGGGAGACTTTCACTGCGCCATGGCCGTAGGCATTGGCCTTGACCATGGGGATAGTCTTTGACTCCGGTGCCAATGATTGCGCCAACTGATAGTTGTGGCGCAGTGCCTGAAGGTCGATAACCGCTCTGGTGGGTCTGGACATGCTGTTACCTATTAGTCAAATAATCAAATCTGCTAGTCAACGCTAGTAATCAAATTTTGCGGCGGAATAGAGCGTCTGAGCCGCCAGCCAGATGTCGCCAATGGTGCCGTCGCCAACTGGCTTGCCGTCGATCTCAGTAATCGGGGCGATTTCCTTTGAGGAGCTAGTAATCCAGACTTCGTCTGCATTGGCTACCTCATCCATGGTGACTATGCGCTCTTCTACAGCAATCTGGCCATCGTTGCGCAGTACATCGAGAATAATCTGGCGGGTGATTCCAGGGAGTTTTTGATTGTCCAAAGGTGGCGTTATCACGGTGCCATTTTTAACAACAAAGACATTACAGGCACTTGCTTCGGTGAGCTGATTGTCTGCATTAAACAGCAGCGTCTCGTCACTGCCTTGGGCGTAGCCATGCTGGAAATGCAGCACATTGCCGAGTAGCGCAGTGGATTTTATCTGGCAGCGCTCCCAGCGAAGGTCGCGAGTGGTGGAGACTTTCTTGGCTTTAACAGTGCGCTTGTCCGCTATGGGTGCGGGGGCTATTTCAAAAGTATAGGCGAACACAGTCGGCGCTACATTTTCTGGAAAAGCGTGAAAGCGTTTTGTGTCGGTGCCACGGCTTACATGCAGATAGATACCTAAATTGCCGGCAGCATTTTCCGCGATCAAGCGATTACAGAGTTCAGCCCAGTCGTCTACTGACCAGTCCAGCTGAATGCCGATCGCCTCGAGACCCTCTTGCATGCGCGCTATATGAGGAGCAAAGCCGACCATTTTCCCAGCATAGGAGGGCACCACTTCATAGATGCCGTCACCGAACAAAAAACCGCGATCCATTGGCGATATTTTGGCCTGTTCTATGGGCATATATTCGCCATCTAAAAACGCAATACTCATATTGATACCTTGTTGGGCTGGGGCAATTTAGTGCTTATTGTAAGGCTTTGGTTTAGTACTTTTACTAACCTACTGGTGGTTTAAAAATGGTATCAGCGAGGCGGATTGCACGCAAAGCAAATTGATTGGTATAAAGATCTTATTTTCTGCTAAAACGGTGTTTTGTCGGGCTGATTCTAAGCTTGGCGAGAAAATAACCTGTGATCAGCAAAATCCACCTAGTTTTCTCAGCTCTCTAATCAGTTTCTCGCTAATATCAGAGCGTAAACTGTCCTCGGTTAGGCTGTTTTTTCTACTCACGCCATCGACACTGCCACGCGCCGAAAGATATTGCAGTGTAGCCAAATTATCCCAGCCCAGTAGCATATCTTGCTGTTTTAATGCTGACAGCATAGCGATCAAACCATGGGCTGCCCAGTTGGATACATCGGCAATAACCAGTTCGTCGCAGCAGGTGACTGAGGGGATAATATTGAGCTGTTCAAGAGTCCTGGCAACATTGCCCATACCGATTTCATTGCCTCCGTCGCCAATGCCGATAGTGGGACAACTGGCGGTGCTTAAAAAGTAGTCGAAGCTGGCGCAGGCAGAACTTATATCTTCGCCGCGCATATTGTAGTACCTGCCATCTGCGGCCATGCCCGGACGTTCAATAGATATCACCAGAGAGGGCTGATAATGGTGCAGGGCATTTTCGGCTTCAACCTTACTGACAGCGGGTTCGCCGACGCTAATTTTGTGCACCCGAAAGTCACTGGAGATAGCATCAGCCAATGGTGCGCCACAGACAAGCACTGGTGTGGTGCCTAGGGTTTCTAAAACGTTATAAAGAGCGATAGCCCCAACTGGCCCATCGGTTTCATAAGTGCCCGCAACGGGAAAGCCGGTGCCGATTAATACTGTCCCTTTAGCACTTAACAGCAGTTGGGCGGCGCGCAAATAGTAACCGGGTACCAGAGCTGCTTGCAGTGTTTGCATGCCCCGGGGATTGCGCGCCACTAAAAGGTTTTCGATATGGGTGCTGAGGAGTAGATTATTCATCGAGCCCAACTTGCTCCAGAACTGTGTCGGCAAAGCGCTGTTGATCGAGCAGTAATAGATTGTGCGCCTGCTCTATGCTGATCGCTTCAAAGCGCAGAACAGCGCCGGGCAAGAGTTGTGCGAGCTTGCCAATATCGAGGGACAGCACTGACCCTAGTTTGGGGTAGCCGCCGATGGTTTGACGATCATTGAGCAGCACTATGGGTTGACCGTCTGCAGGGACTTGAATAGCACCAAGGCAAATGCCTTCAGAGAGAATGCCGTCGAGAGTCGATTTAATCCCTGGACCTTTGAGTCTGAAACCCATGCGGTCGCTGCTCTCGGTGACCTTATAGTCAGAGCTGAAAAATAGCTGTTTACTAGTATTGCTAAAAGCCTGTTGCTGGTAACCCAGCACCACTCGCAAGACTGCACTGTTGCTGCTGTAGTCTGGACGGTGGCTATCGGGGACGCGCTGCTGCGCTGCGGAGTGGCTCTGTGAACAGGGTATAAAGTCTCCGGCTTGCAGTGCCGTGCCATCGCGATGTAACCCGCCTAAGGCTTCTCTGGGCACTGTGGCGGCACTATTGAAAATAGGATTAATGGTGAATCCACCGGCGACGGCTAGGTAGCCACGACTGCCTGATGAGGCAAATCCCAGTTCGATGCGATCGCCGACTTTCACTTGGTGGCTCTGCCATAGCGCTCGGGATTGTCTGTTGATACTCAATGGAATAGTCGCGCCAGTGACGGCAATAGTGGTATTGACCGTCGATTCTAAAACCAAACCGCCGACGGTGATTTCGATAGCGGCAGCGGTTTGCTGATCGCCGCAGAGACGATTAGCCCAGCGAAAGGCTTCTCTATCCAAGGGGCCGCCAGTGGTGAGGCCAATACCGTGCTGGCCAAAGCGTCCTGCGTCTTCAATCAGGCTAAATATACCTGGCTTAATCACCTTAAATCCGCTGTTAGTTGTCATAAGAGGCCGCCCATACCCAGATAGGTTTCCCTGTCTATGGCGTTGAAGCGCACCCGATCGCCGACTTGAACTGGCATGCTCGGCTCAGCACTGGGGTCGAACATTAACTCTGGGCAGAGGCCAATCAGATTCCAGCCGCCTGGCGACTCTGCCGGATAGACAGCTGTCTGGCGGTCGGCGATTGCAACTGCACCTCTAGGGACTTTTTGTCGCGGGGTGGCGAGTCGCGGTGCAGCTATACGGGGGTCAAGTTCGCCGAGGTAGGCAAAGCCTGGGGCAAAGCCGATGGCATAGACGCTGTATTCCGATTGCTGGTGAATATTGATGACTGCTTCAATAGAGAGGCCGGCGTTGTCGGCCAGTGCTTTTAGGTCAGGTCCTGACTCAGTGCTGTAGTAAACCGGCAGTGTGACCAATGCTCCGGATTGGCTGATATCTGTATCTATGGGGTCAGCCAATGCACGGCGAATAGCGGCGCGCACTGCATGATGATCGGTTTTAAAGGGATCGTAAATCACTAGCAGGGAAGCGTAGGAGGGCACAAGGTCGATCAGCTGCGCGCCGAGACTGGTGCGCAGTTGTGCGGCGGTAGCGGCTACCTCTGCGGCGATTGACTGGCTAATAATTTGAGTGCGCGCATCGCCAAAATTGACAATCAGAGAATTCTCTCCCGCGATGGAGATGTTTTTCAGACTAGGCATTACGAATTAATGAGCTGACGAATTTCTTGGATGGCTTTGACGCCTTCTGAGTTGTCGCCATGCACACATAGGGAGTCAGCTTGCAGTTCAAGGCGGTGACCACTGACGCTGGTGACGCAGCCTTCGGTTTTCAGTTGCTCGACCTGTGCGAGCATTTTTTCACGGCTGTGTACTGCACCTTCTTTGGCTCTTGAGAGGAGGGCGCCGTTGTCGTCGTAACAGCGGTCGGCAAAGGCTTCGAAGATAACCTCGAGGCCAAACATCTTGGCTTCTTCGCGGTGTGTTTCGGCATCTGGTGTCGCCTGAAGCATAAAGGCGAGGGGTAGGTGTGTTTCGGCGATGGCTTCCATGATGGCGCTGCGAATATGACCGTTGACCATCATGTCGTTGTAGAGGGCGCCGTGGGGTTTGACGTAGGTCACGGGGACACCGAGATTTTGCGCCATGCCGGTGAGGGCGGCGATTTGGTATTGAACTATGGCGATGATTTCGATGGCTGGCAGGTTCATTGAACGACGGCCAAAACCAGCGAGGTCTGGGTAGCTGGGATGCGCACCGACAATGACATTGTTGCGTTTGGCAGAGAGCAGGGTCTTTTTGATGACCACTGGATCGCCGGCGTGAAAACCGCAGGCGATATTAGCTTGATCTATATGGGGCATGACTTGGTCGTCGAGGCCCATGGTCCAGGCGCCGAAGCTTTCGCCGAGATCGCAATTTAATAGTAGTGCCATGTTGGGTTCCTAAATGCTGCTGGTTTGTTGTCGGGTTGCTTTGTATTGGATCGCTCTTTATTCGATAGCTTTGCAGTAGATAGCGCTCTCTAAAACAGTTCGATGCGGCGAAGTATTAAATTGCCTTCAGCATCGACTGCATGTTTTGATTTGTTACCTACGCTGCGGAACTCGCTATCGCTCAAACAGGTCCTCGCGCTTTGCGGTAACAAATCAAGTCAAAAGCACAGCCTAATTGATGCTGAAGGCAATTCAATACTTCTTTTGAGTTACTGGTGCCATCCTCTAAGCAGATCCCTCGTCGCTGCGCTCTGTCGGGAGGACAAAAAAGTAGCGTCGGCAAAATAGATAAACTCTGTCATCTCAAGCGAATGTGAGAGATCTCAAAACTCTCACTACCAGCCTGTCTTTAACATCGCCCCCAGTTCACCAGACACTCCAATTCAAAAAGCTATTCAACCTCCACTGCAAGATCGCTATTCTTCAAATCGGTCACCAGCATACAACCAGGACTATGGGTTATACAAAAGGGCAACTTCGCTGCCTCCAAAGCAACCTGCGGTGTCACACCGCAGGCCCAAAATAGCGGCATCTCGCCGTCTTTAATCGTTACCGCATCGCCAAAATCTGGATGGTTAATGTCAGCAATGCCTATATGTTCTGGGTTGGCATAATGGATTGGCTCGCCATGCACCGAGGGATAGCGTTTACAAATTTCCGCAGCGCGCAGTGCGTCTTCTGGGACAAATGGCCGCATGCTAACAACCATCTCACCGGCAAAAGGACCGGCGGGGGTGCAGTCTATATTGGTTCTGTACATAGGGACATTGACTGCTTCGCTGACATTGCGCACGTCGAGGCCGTCGGCAATCAATGCTTCTTCAAATGAAAAGGAGCAGCCGAGTAAAAAGGCGACTAGATCATCTCGCCAGAGTGCCGAGATGTTGCTGACTTCACTGACCACAAGACCATGCTCGAAGATTTTATAGCTGGGTATATCAGTGCGGATATCAATGTCTTCACCCAGTGTCGGCAGGCTAAATACGCCTGGCTCTGATGTGGCTATTAGGGGACAGGGTTTGGGGTTGTTGTTACAGAATTGCAGAAAATCCGCTGCTGAATCAGCAGGCAGAATAACCAAATTGCACTGCACATAGCCATTGCAATGCCCGGAGGTATTACCGCTGTGCTCGCCGCTGCGAATCTTTTTGCGTAGCTGCTGTGGTGACAGCGCCTGTTCGGTAAGAGACTGCTCGACGCTGTTATTGGGCTCTTTCATAGGCAATTCCAACTAATATTGGGCGAGTCTACCAACCCTTCTGGATGAACTCATTGGCTGTAAACCAGAGGTGTTAGTGATGTCGTTAGAGGTGATCATAGGCTAGCGCCAGTGTTTTGCCCAGCTATCGAGGACCCGCTCTGAATACCAGTATTGTCCATGGCTACCATTATAGCGGGCTAGGGCGTCTGCCAATTTACCCTTTTCTCGGTCGAGATAGTATTTGAGGATGGTACAGCCGTAGCGCAAGTTGGTTTGTATATTGATCAGGTTGTCTTCTGGACGTCCGATCTCGTGTTTCCAGAAGGGCATTATTTGCATCATGCCCTGGGCCCCGGCGGAGGAGACCGCATAGCTGTCAAAGTGACTTTCCACTTCAATTAATGCCAGAACAATTTCAGGAGACAGTCCCGCACGGGTGGCTTCGCTATGAATGAGCCTTAGCAGGAAGATGCGCTGGGCAGGGTCTTTAACTAATCGAGCCAGTGCCGGCTCTTTTTCCACCAGCCACACTTGGGCGTCGTACTGATCGTCAAAGCTGTCGGCTTCGGCGGCGGCCTGTTTAAGCAGGGACAAAAGTGCTGGGTCTACAGAGGGTTTCTCGAGAGATACTGCGGCGGTTGAAATAGACAGCAGAATCGTGGCCACAGCAATCCACTGTGGCCACAATAAATATTTACTTTGTAATTTTCTCGGCAATGAAATCATCCAGCTTATCCATAGCTATATGTTGATTTTCTGGTTCCCTGCGGTTGCGGTATTCGACATTTCCTTCGGCCAAACCACGATCGCCAATAACGATTCGGTGGGGAATACCAATCAGTTCGATATCCGCTAACATGCCACCGAGACGGGCTTTGGGCTCGTCCATAAATAGCACTTCATAACCAGCGTTTACTAATTTGTTGTAGAGCGTCAAACAGGTTTCAGAAACCAGCTCAGACTTGTGCATATTGATCGGCACTATAGCGATTTGGAACGGTGCGATGGACTCTGGCCAGATAATGCCGTTGTCATCGTGGTTCTGTTCTATAGCGGCGGCAACAATGCGACTCACTCCTATACCATAGCAGCCCATGGACATGGCGCGGTCTTTACCGTTCTCATCGAGCACTGTGGCTTTCATGGCTTCGCTGTACTTGGTGCCGAGTTGGAAGATGTGGCCCACTTCAATACCGCGCTTAATTTCCAATACGCCTTTTCCGTCTGGGCTTGGATCGCCAGCGATGACATTGCGAATATCGGCTACGGTAAATTCGCCGCAGTCGCGCTCCCAGTTCACGCCGGTGAGGTGATAGCCGTCGCGATTGGCGCCACAGACAAAGTCGCTGAGCTGTGCGGCCCAGTGATCCACCACTGTGGGCAGATTGAGATTAACCGGGCCAATGGATCCCGGTGAGCAGTTCAGCGTGCTTTTAATCTGTTCTTCGCTGGCGAAGGTGACTTCGGTTTCGAGACCCAAGGCGCGCTGAGCTTTGACTTCATTGAGCTCATGATCACCACGGATCATCAGACCATAGAGTTGAGTTTTACCCTCTTTATCTTCGGCGCTAACAATTAGGGCCTTTAGCGTTTTCTCAGCGCTAGTGTCGATAAACTCGCAGAGCTGCTTAATCGTGTGCACGCCCGGAGTGGCCAATTCGGCCATTTCCTCTGTGCCGGGCAGGGCTGTTTCGCTGGGTGCCAGTGCGTCAGCTTTCTCTATATTAGCGGCGTAATCACTCTCGCTGGAAAAGACGATTGCGTCTTCCCCGGAATCTGCCAACACATGAAATTCATGGGAGACACTGCCACCGATGCTGCCGGTGTCGGCCAACACTGCGCGATAGACCAGACCGGTGCGATCGAAGATCGTTGAATAGGTCTTGTACATCAGGTCGTAAGTCTCTTGCAGTGACACATTGTCTGTATGAAAGGAATAGGCATCCTTCATGCAAAACTCTCTGGTGCGCATAACACCAAATCGTGGACGGCGCTCATCGCGAAACTTGGTTTGGATTTGATAGAAGTTAGCCGGCAACTGTTTGTAGCTGCGAATTTCATTGCGCACAATGTCGGTGATCACTTCTTCGTGAGTCGGCCCGAGGCAGAACTCGCGACCATGACGGTCCTTGATACGCAGTAATTCGGGGCCAAACTGTCCCCAGCGTCCAGATTCTTCCCAGAGGTCGGCGGGTTGTACTACGGGCATCATCACTTCTAATGCACCGGATCTGTCCATCTCTTGACGAACAATGGCTTCAACTTTGCGAAATACGCGCAGACCAAGAGGCAGCCAGGTATAGAGTCCAGAGGCAACTTTGCGGATCATACCGGCACGCAGCATCAATTGATGGCTGATGACTTCAGCATCGGCGGGAGATTCTTTTTTTGTTGAAATCAGGTATTGGCTGGCGCGCATAGTTTCTCTTACACTACTGGTGGATGATTTGAGCGGCCATTTTACGGCGCTAAGCTGTCGCCGTACAGAGAGCAAACAGAGATAAGCCGAGATGAGGATAAAATGTTTCAATTAGATCATCGACTACAAGCGGATACCCAGTTGCTGGGAGCCTTTCCACTGAGTTTATTGTTGCTCAGCAAAGATGCCAATTACCCCTGGTGTATTTTGGTGCCTCAGCGTGAAGATGTACGCGAGATCTACCAGCTCAATGAGACCGATAGACGGCAGCTGTTGGATGAGTCCTGTCTCGTTGCCGAGACCTTAAATAAGCTTTTTGCTGCGGATAAAATCAATGTGGCCGCTATAGGCAATATGGTCCCGCAACTGCATCTGCACCATGTGGTGAGATTTAAAACTGATGCAGCCTGGCCTGGACCTGTCTGGGGAGCGGTGGCTGCAGAGACCTATGCGCAGCAACTGTTAATTGAAACAGCTGATCGAATTGTCACTGCGCTGGTACCTTTAGGCTTGGCTACTGAGTAGCCTTTTGTTAGCAGCTTTTTGTTAGCAGCCTTGATTGGCGTCAGATGTGGCGGAGATTACTGCGCCATGTCCTTTAGACCTTTTAGGGCGTGCACTTTCACTGCGACTGAAGCAGGGCGTGCCTTAAAGGTGGTTTCTTTGCCGGTGAAGGGGTTGATGCCTTTGTAGGCTCTCTTGGCGGGTCGTTTTACGGTGTGAATTTTAATCAGACCAGCTAGAACAAATTCGCCCACGGAGCGCTTTTTAACATGCCGTTCTACTAGTGTGGCTAGTTCAGTGAGCAGAGTGTTGACTTGTTTGCGTGTTAAGTCTGAGTTGGCGGCCAGTTCACTGATGATTTGAGTCTTGCTATAGCGTTCGCGGACAGCTGTGGCTTTTTTAGCTGTTGCTGCGCTCTGTGCTGGCGCTTTTTTCGTTACACGCTTTTTGGCTACGGTCTTTTTGGCCAGGGGCTTCTTCGCTACAGCCTTCTTCGCAGTAGCTTTTTTGGGGGCTTTTTTCACAGCAGATTTTTTAACACTGGTAGTTTTTTTAGCCGCGGATAGAGTCTTTCCCTTTACCGACTTTTTAGCCTTTTTTGCAGTTGAGGTTGCTTTCGCAGATCCTTTCTTAACAGCCATCACATTGTCCTTTATAAACGTAAATCCGATTTCATCCCTGCTGTATTGCGACCAGCGGCCAGCAGAGCCTCGCAATCATTTATAGCCGCTGTTTTCCGGTATTGCCAAAAATGGCAATGTTTTTCGTGTTTTTTTTAATCTCCGGCGGGCTCAGCTTATCTGCGGCCATTCTACAAGTGCTAGCGCTGGGGTATAATGCGACGCTTTTTCGGCCCGGTAGCGCGTCATTAAGTTTGATATTTAAAATATCTCGACCGTTTGCGGCTACTGAATAAGCTTACTTTTAGCGTCTTATAGTGTTAGGAAACAAATCTATGCCCATCTATGACTATCGTTGCGCGGCCTGTGAGCATGAGCTCGAAGCCATACAAAAAATGAGTGATGACAGGCTGGTTGATTGTCCAGCCTGTGGAAAACCCGAGCTTAAAAAACAGCTGTCCGCGGCAGGCTTTCGCCTCAGTGGAAGCGGTTGGTATGAGACCGACTTTAAAACCGGTAACAAAAAGAATCTTAGCGACAGTGGTGGTGGCTCCAAGACATCTACTACTGATGCCAGTAGCTCTTAAATCGGCGCGTATTTTACGAGCTTAATGTAAGAACTCATCTAAATTTAACCAAAGCAAATTAGAGTAGGGAAAGACAACAGATGTATCGATCTAACTATTGTGGATTATTCACCAGCGAACATATTGATCAAGAAGTGACACTTTGCGGCTGGGTGGATCGTCGCCGCGATCACGGTGGCGTTATCTTTGTCGACCTGCGCGATCGCGAAGGCATTGTGCAGGTGGTATTTGATCCCGATGCTGGTGAGTTCTTTGAGCAGGCCGACAGTGTTCGCTCTGAATATGTACTAAAAGTCACAGGTATAGTCCGTGCTCGTAGTGCTGCGACAGTCAACAGCAATATGGCTACCGGTGAGATCGAAGTCTATGGCACCGCCATGGAAATCCTTAACAGCGCAGTGACGCCGCCGTTCCAGTTAGATGATCATGTCACCGTCGGTGAAGATGTCAGACTCAAGTATCGCTACATGGATCTGCGTCGCAAAGAGATGCAGAACAGCCTGCGCTTCCGCTCCAAGATTAGTTCCTCTATTCGCAATTACCTTGTAGACGATGGCTTTTTAGATATAGAAACGCCGATTATGACCAGAGCCACTCCAGAGGGGGCACGTGATTATTTGATTCCTTCGCGAACTCATCCCGGACAGTTTTTCGCTATGCCGCAATCGCCGCAGCTGTTCAAGCAGTTGTTGATGGTCGCCGGATTTGATCGCTACTACCAGATTGCCAAATGTTTTCGCGATGAAGATCTGCGCGCCGATCGTCAGCCAGAATTCACCCAGATTGATATAGAGGCCTCTTTTGTTGATGAAGAGGACATTATGTCGACCACTGAAACTATGATTCGCGGTATTTTTTCTGAGCATATGGGTGTGGATTTTGAACGCTTCCCGCGCATGACCTATGCCGATGCTATGCACAAATACGGTTCGGACAAACCAGATTTACGTATTCCCCTGGAGCTGGTCGAGATCAAAGATCTGCTTAAAGACATTGAATTTAAAGTCTTTTCGGGTCCAGCCAATGATCCAGCCTGTCGGGTTACTGCATTAAAAGTGACTGGAGGCGCAGAGATTTCGCGCAAGAAAATCGACGAGTACACCAAGTTTGTCAGCATCTACGGTGCCAAAGGTCTGGCTTGGATTAAGGTCAATGCCATTGAGAATGGTGTAGAAGGTTTACAGTCGCCGATTATTAAATTCCTCGGTGACGAAGTAACCATGGATATTATGCAGCGTCTCGATGCCAAGAATGGCGATATCGTTTTCTTTGGTGCCGACAAGTCTTCGATTGTTTCAGAGGCGCTGGGTGCGCTGCGCTGTAAAGTAGGCGCGGATCTGGATCTCTATACCTGTGCCTGGGCACCGATGTGGGTGATTGAATTCCCCATGTTTGAAGTCACTGATTCTGGCGCCCTGACACCATTGCACCATCCGTTCACTGCGCCTTCATGTACTGAAGAAGAGCTTAAAGCTAATCCGGCAGGGGCTCTGTCTCGCGCTTACGATATGGTTCTCAATGGCTGTGAGTTGGGTGGTGGATCGATTCGTATCCATGATCAGAACATGCAGCAGACAGTCTTCGACGTGTTGGGTATTAATGCCGAAGAACAGCGCGAAAAGTTTGGCTTTCTGTTGGACGCACTGAAGCATGGTGCTCCCCCGCACGGTGGCTTGGCCTTTGGTCTCGATCGTCTGATGATGCTGATGAGCGGCGCTGACTCTATTCGCGACGTGATTGCTTTCCCGAAAACACAGTCTGCTGCCTGTCTGCTCACTGATGCCCCTGGCGTGGTGGATAACAACCAGCTGCGTGACCTGAGTATCAAGCTGCGCACTAAAGAGCCCAGTGCTTAGTATTGAAGCCTGACTGTAAATCCTGACTGTCAATATTAAGAGTTTTAACCTGCTATTGACTTGGATTGCCAGCTTGTAGGATATTGCAGGCTGGTAGTACCTTTGATTAGAAGACACTTTGAAGATTGCAAAGACGCAGAGCTGTGCCGCAGCTCTGTATCAACGCAGAGAGTTCGGACTCTGTTCCGGAGAAATTGACTTAGTATCTAGATCGGATTTAAGCAAGAGGTAGGTTTGTAAAATACTATAAATTCAAGCGAGTAATCAGAAGAGGAAGTAGCGATGAAAGTTATTAAAAGAACAAAAGAATATACAGTGTATCAAAAGGGCTCTGGTCGTTTTGCAGTTAAGAATCGCGAGCACAACTGGGTCAATGGCGACGATAAAGTCGCTATTTTGCAGGCCGAAGGGTTGGTTAAAAAAGCCGCACCGACTCCAGCACCTGTTGTCGAAGAGGTGGTAGAAGCTACATCTGAAGTAGTGGATGCGCCCGCGGCGCAAGAAGAGCCTGCGGCCCAAGAAGCGCCCGCGGCGCAAGAAGAGCCGGTAGCCGAAGAAGCGTCTGCAGAGCCCGCAATAGAAGAGCCCGTAGCAGAAGAGCCCGCTGCTGAAGCAGCTCCAGCTGAGAAAAAAGCACCGGCCAAAAAAGCTGCGCCTAAAGCCAAGGCGGCTCCCAAGGCTAAAGCTGCGCCTAAAGCCAAAGCTGCGCCTAAAGCCAAGGCTGCTCCGAAGGCGAAAGCGGCACCAAAAGCTAAGGCTGCCCCTAAAGCCAAAGCCGAAAACAAAGCTGACGACTAGGCGACTGAACGTTACCGCTATAAATAAGGCCCCTTGGTATTGCACCAAGGGGCTTTTTTTTGCCTCAAATTTTTCCCCAAATTCGCCTTTTTATAGCGTCGAATTTGCTTTGTGATTGTTCTGTGTCAGTCAATCAGTATTCAACAGTCAAATGTTAGCCTCGCCGCGCCAATGCAATAGAAATCTCGACTGCGCTTTACTACTTTTTATAGCATCACCACTAAAGAGGTAGGACTATGAAAAGCAGATGGATTTGGATCGCGGCGCTGAGTTTGTTGATCGCGCTTGTTTACTTTCTTTCGCGGCCCACACGTCCAGAGGTGCATCTGGTGGAACTCTCTCTGGGGTTGGTGGAGAACAGCGTCTCTAACACCAGAGCCGGAACCGTAAAAGCCTGCCAGCGTTCAAAATTGTCACTGCCCATCGGTGGTCAGATCGCAGAGCTCTATGTGCATGAGGGGCAAGAGGTTAGCGAAGGGCAGTTGTTAATGTCACTGTGGAACGATGATCGCAGAGCCCAGGTGGAGCAAGCCAAGGCAACAGCCAGAGCTCTGGTTAAAGAGCGGCAGAGCATCTGTATAGGCTCTACCTCGGACCGCCATGAGTCTGAGCGTTTGACGGCACTGCTGGACAAAAAACTGGTTTCCTCTGAGCGTGCCGATCTCGCTTTGGCTAAGTCCAATTCCAGCGCGGCGGCCTGTGAAGCTGCCAAGGCCAGGATTGCGCAGGCCAAAGCCAGTGTCAAATTGGCCGAGGCGGTGTTAGCTCAGACCTATCTTCACGCTCCCTTTGCCGGGCGAGTTGCCGAAGTCACCGGCGAGCTGGGGGAGTTTTCCACGCCGTCGCCACCTGGGGTTCAGACGCCTCCGGCCATTGACCTGCTCACAGACAATTGCCATTACATCAGCGCACCCATAGATGAAGTGGATGCCTCTCAAGTCGCTGTAGGCATGCCAGTTCGCGTCACTATGGATGCCTTTCGCGAGCGCAACTTTCCGGCAGTGGTCAGACGTATTTCCACCTATGTGCTGGATTTAGAAAAGCAGGCGCGCACGGTTGAGGTGGAAGCCGAGCTCGATAGTGATGAGCAGATGCCGGTTCTATTGGCCGGTTATAGCGCCGATATGGACATTATTTTGGATGCCAAAAGCTCAGCTTTGAGAGTCCCCACAGAAATGTTGGTGGATGAGAAATTTGTGCTGATGGTCAATCAAGACGGTCGTGTTGAGCGCCGTGAGCTAGTGTTGGGGCTGTCTAACTGGCACTTTAGCGAAGTGATCAGCGGCGCCTTAGAAGGCGATCGAATCATTGGCAATATAGGCACTCAGGCGGTGGTTGATGGCGCTGAGGTTCGGGTTGTCGACGCGCCATGATCAAACTAGAGAAGATTAATAAGACCTATCAGGTGGGTGATTCGCCGCTGCGCGCACTGGCTGATGTGAGCTTGGACATAGAGTCTGGTGAGTACCTTAGCGTTATGGGTCCGTCAGGTTCGGGCAAGTCGACATTATTGAACATGATTGGGCTGCTCGATCGTCCCGATTCTGGGCGCTACTGGTTTGATCAGATTGCCACTGAAGAACTTAATGAAGAGCGCCGTGCCCATCTGCGAGGTGCGAATATCGGGTTTATTTTTCAATCCTTTCATCTGATTAATCGGCTCACCGCCTTCGAAAATATTGAGCTGCCGATGATGCTGGCGGGACGATCACTAAAACAGCGGCGCAGCGCAGTGGCGGATGTATTGGCCATGGTGGGTCTCTCTGACCGCGCCTCTCACAAACCCAATCAGCTATCTGGTGGCCAGTTGCAGCGTGTGGCTATAGCGAGGGCAATTGTTATGCGGCCAAGATTGCTGTTGGCAGATGAGCCTACCGGTAATCTCGACTCTCGTTCTGGCGCTGAGGTAATTGGTGTATTGGAGAGGCTCAACCAGGACGGTATCACTCTGATTACAGTGACTCATGATCAGAAGCTCGGTGATAGAGCCAGACGTCATATTCGTATGGTCGATGGGATGATCGACAGAGACCAGGGCGACTTTTCGCTAACGCCGGAAAATATCAATCAGACGATAAAGAGCAATAATGAAACTAATTGATCAGCTGCTATTCAACCGGCAAGTCTTTTTGCGCCATCGGGTGCGCACAGTGTTGATGTTGCTGGCGGTGGCCATAGGAGTGGCCTCGGTGATCCTGCTGACCAGTTTGGGTGAGGGGGCTCGGGGCTACGTGGATCGCGAGTTTTCAGCCCTGGGCAATCGAATCTTAATTGTTCTGCCCGGACGCAAAGAGACTACCGGTGGCGGTCCGCCGATGTATGGCGCATCGCCTCGCGATCTGACCCTGGAAGATGCCAGCGCCCTTGAGCGTATTCCCGGGGTTTTGGCAGTGGCGCCAATTGTTGCCGGCACCACCACTATTTCACATTCCAGTCTCTCTAGGGAGGTTATAACCCTGGGCAGCACCGCCACGTTTTTTGCCGTGCGACAGTTACAGGTGGGCACAGGAAGTCTGCTCAGTGCTCGCGCCGAATCCGAACCATTGGCGGTCGCTGTACTCGGGGTTAAAGTCAAGCGAGAACTGTTTGGTAGCAGCCGCGCACTGGGTCGCTGGGTGCGGGTCGGTGACCGGCGTATGCGGGTGATTGGTGTGCTCGAGGAGCGCGGTGAATCTCTGGGCCTGGATATGCGCGATATGCTGGTGATTCCGGTGCGCACCGCTGAACAGCTATTTGATTCCCCGAGCCTATTTCGCATTCTGCTGGATATTGCCCCCAGTGCCGACAGTGACAAAATTAAACACAAAATCGTCAATGTGATTCGCAAGCGCCACGACGGCGAGGAAGATGTCACCGTGATTAGTCAGGATTCCATGCTCGCAGCTTTCGATAATATTCTTGCGACGCTGACCATGGCTATCGCCGCGATTTCGTCTATTAGTCTGCTAGTGGCGGGCATTTTGATTATGAATATCAGTCTGATTTCGGTGAGTCAGCGACGCCAAGAGATTGGCCTGCTAAAAGCCATAGGTGCCAGCAGTCGCAAGATTAAACAACTCTTTATCGGCGAGTCATTGATGCTGATCTCTATGGGTTCTGCTGCGGGTATCAGTTTTGCCTTTGCTCTTATTACTCTTTTTGCGGGCCTGTGGCCCAGCTTTCCTATGCAGCCACCGGTCTGGGCAGTGCCCGCCTCACTGCTGGTGGCTTTTGCTACCGGGCTGGTGTTTTCTGTTATACCGGCTAAACGGGCCGCGGCATTGGATCCAGTATTGGCACTGCGAGGGCAGCAATAATGAATTTTCGCGACACTAACAGCTGGATTTTCAGGGCGCTGTGGATGCAGCGCACCAGAACCTTACTCACCATTGTTGGCTTCTCTATTGGTATTGCGGCAATGGTGATACTCAGCGCCCTCGGGGAAGGCCTGCGGGTTTTTGTGCTCAATGAGTTCACTCAGTTTGGCAGCCATATTATCGCGGTGAATCCGGGCAAGACCGAAACATTTGGGCTCAGTGGCCTGCTCAATACCACCAGGCCCCTGTCACTGAGCGATGCCACCGCCATCAGTCAGATGCCCAATGTGGAAGAAGTGGTGCCCCTGGTGATGGGCAATGCCAAGGTTAAATATCATCAGCGAGCCCGCTACACCGATGTCGCCGGAGTCGGCGGGGCAGCGGATAAAGCCTGGAAGCTGGAGGTTGCACAGGGAAAGTTTTTACCCCAGGACGATTTACAGCGCGCTCGGGCTCTTGTGGTGTTGGGCAGCAAGGTGAAAGAGGAGCTCTTCGCCGGGGTCAATCCGGTGGGCAGTTTTGTGCGCATTGGCAGTGAACGCTTTCGTGTTGTTGGAGTGGTTGCGCCCAAGGGCGAATTCCTCGGCACGGATCTCGACGATATGGTATTTATCCCTGCGGGCAAAGGTATGCAGCTGTTTAATCGTCAGAGTTTGATGGAGATCGATATCTTTTTTAACCCCAGATCCACCAGTGAGGCGATGGCGGATAAGATCAGCCAACTGTTAATCGAACGCCATGGTTTTGAGGACTTTACTCTGACCACACAGGATCAGGTGTTAGTCACTATGGACAATATTCTCAGTATTCTCACCTTTGCTGGCGCCGGGCTGGGGGCTATATCGCTTCTAGTGGGTGCCGTGGGGATCACCACGATTCTGATGATCACAGTTACCGAGCGCACCGGCGAAGTAGGGCTGTTGCGCGCCCTGGGTGGTACTACTCGGACTGTGCGCCTACTGTTTCTAGGTGAAGCGCTGGTGCTAGGTCTAATTGGCGGTGTCTGTGGGGTTCTGTTGGTCGCCTTTTTACTGCTACTTATACATCTGTTTGTGCCGGCACTGCCTGTGGCTCTGAGTCCGACCATTGTGCTTGGGGCGCTGGGGATTTCAATGTTGATTGGGTTGCTTGCCGGCAGTCAGCCTGCTGCCAGCGCCGCGAAAATGACGCCAATTGACGCTCTGCGGGCTGAATAACGAAGCTTGGATAAACGCGTGGATGTTTTGAGCTGTGTATAGTTGTTGACTCCCTGCAAGGGGATTGCAACACTCTCGAACATTACTCCTCACCACCGACAAGCAATAGAATAATATGACGCGAATAATTGGTATAGACCCAGGATCACGACGCACTGGCTACGGCATTATCGACGCCGTGGCGGGTAAAATGACCTATGTCACCAGCGGTATTATTCGCCTACCCGAAGGGTCACTTCCCGAGCGTTTAAAGATTATCTTTAATGGTATCAGCCAGCTGGTTGAGCAGTATGGGCCAGAGGAAATGGGCATCGAAGAAGTGTTTTTATCCCACAATGCCAGTTCCGCGCTAAAACTGGGTCAGGCTCGTGGTGCCGCAATTGTGGGTGGGGTAAATGCCGGGCTCTCGGTCGGTGAGTACTCTGCCCGGAGTATTAAATTGGCTGTGGTCGGAACCGGTACTGCGGACAAAGCCCAGGTGCAGATGATGATTGTGCAGTTATTAAAGCTCTCTAGCGCGCCAGCGGAAGATGCAGCAGATGCTCTGGCTGTTGCACTCTGTCATGCTCAGACCTCCAAAGCACTGGCGGCAACAGGGGCCAAAGGTTATGCCCGCGGGCGACTCAAATAAACAAACTCAGGATTTATAGCGAAAATGATTGGACGACTTCAGGGTAAGGTAATCGAAAAGCAGGCGCCGGATCTTTTGATCGATGTGCAGGGCGTGGGCTATGAAGTGCTGGTGTCACTTAACACCTTTTTTGGTGTTCCTGCGGCTGGCGAAGCTGTCACTCTGCACACTCATTTTGTGGTGCGTGAGGATGTGCAGCAGCTCTATGGCTTTGGTACTCAGTCTGAGCGTCAACTGTTTCGTCATCTGATTAAGGTCAATGGCGTGGGCCCGAAAATGGCTCTGGCCATTCTGTCCGGTATGTCGGCAAATGACTTTGCCATCTGTGTGCACAATAATGATATCGCCACTCTGGTGAAGCTGCCCGGTGTGGGCAAAAAGACCGCCGAGCGCCTGCTTATTGAAATGCGTGACAAGATCGGTGATGTGGATGCTACCGCCGGCGGTTCTGCAGCTGGTTCAAATGCGGGCAAGGCAGATGTTTCTCAGGAAGCTGAGAGTGCCTTGATCGCCTTGGGTTATAAACCCACGGATGCGGCGAAAATTATCAGTCGCGTGGCCAATGAATCGGTTAGCGATGCCGGTGAGTTGATTCGTTTGGCGCTTAAAAGTATGGCCTCGTAGCGGAGGGTTTATTCACAATAAACCTCCGGCTCACTAGTGAAAAAATCTAACCATCAATGTATGCTACGGGACAAAACCACCATGGTGTCAGATGATAGAGCCCGACCGCATAATATCCCCCGAGATGTCTGTTGCCGAAGAGCGCTTTGATCGCGCACTGCGTCCGGTAAGCCTAATAGATTATGTCGGTCAGCCAGTTGTGGTTGAACAGCTGGGCATCTTTATCGAAGCCGCGCGCAAGCGCAGCGAACCCCTAGATCACACTCTGGTTTTTGGTCCTCCCGGGCTAGGTAAAACCACGCTCGCCCATATTATCGCCAATGAGATGCAGGTGGCGCTTAAAACCACCTCCGGTCCAGTGCTTGAAAAAGCCGGCGACCTCGCGGCACTATTGACCAATCTCGAACCTGGCGATGTGCTGTTTATCGATGAGATACACCGCCTCAGTCCAGTCGTGGAAGAGATTCTCTATCCGGCTATGGAAGACTACCAGCTCGATATAGTCATCGGCGAGGGGCCAGCTGCACGCTCAATCAAGCTGGATCTGCCGCCTTTTACACTGGTAGGGGCGACCACCAGAGCCGGTCTTCTTACGGCACCATTGCGAGATCGCTTTGGCATTGTTCAGCGTTTGGAATTTTATTCAGAAGCCGACCTCACGAGAATTGTTGTTCGTGCCGGCGCGATCTTAAATGTTTCAATAGATGCCAAGGGCGCTGGTGAAATTGCCCGTCGTTCTCGGGGTACACCGCGAATTGCCAATCGTCTATTGCGCCGTGTTCGGGACTATGCCGAAGTCAAAGGTGATGGTTCGGTTAGCGCAGAAATTGCCGACGCGGCATTGAATATGCTGGCCGTAGATCAACGAGGCTTTGATCATCAGGATCGGCGCTTGCTACTAACATTGATGGAAAAATTTGAAGGCGGCCCGGTGGGAGTCGATAGTCTCGCCGCAGCAATGAGCGAGGAGCGGGGTACCATCGAAGATGTATTGGAACCCTATCTAATTCAGCAGGGCTATCTCATGCGTACCTCTCGTGGTCGCATGGCAACACGCATGGCCTACGAGTATTTTGGTTTGCAGACGCCGCAGAAGATGGAGAGCCTTCAGCCAGTAGAGAGCCTTCAGCCATCATTAGAGGGCCTTCAGCCAGTCGACCAAAGCCCTGAGCAGGGCGCGCGCGATGCCTGAGTCACTGGCAGAATTTCGTCTGCCGATCCGCGTCTACGTTGAAGATACCGATGCCGGCGGCATAGTTTTCTATGCTAACTATCTCAAATATATGGAACGGGCGCGCACCGAACTGATGCGCAGTCTAGGCTTTGATAAACCAGCGCTATTTGATGATATGCAGTTTGTGGTTAGCCAAGTGTCCCTGAAATACCATAGCCCAGCGATACTCGATGACCAGATAAGCGTTACCGCAGTATTAAGCAAAGCCAGTCGCGTCACCTTTGAAATGACGCAGCACGTTTTTCGCGGCGATGAACTGTTGGTCGAGGGGTGGGTCAAAGTGGCTTGCATCAATTCCACCAGCAAGCGGCCTCAGGGTATGCCCAAACCTATGTTTAATGCGTTAACTGAAAATTTTAACCAACAAGCTTAATCTCGAGCGTTAACCAAAGGTTTTAATAAGCTCGTGTAATAAAAGAATTTAAAAACCCAATTTAGCTAAACAGGGAGTTATACAGTTGATAGAAGAAAACATGTCCATTTGGCACCTCATCTCTAACGCCAGCGTACTAGTGCAAATTGTAATGGGGACTTTGTTTATCGCCTCAGTTATGTCGTGGATGATGATTGTGCAGCGAGGGATTTTTCTCAACGCCGCCCAGCGTGGATTCCGTCAGTTTGAAGA
This sequence comes from Gammaproteobacteria bacterium MOLA455, assembly GCA_000511875.1. GTDB lineage: Bacteria > Pseudomonadota > Gammaproteobacteria > Pseudomonadales > Porticoccaceae > HTCC2207. The sequence goes on along the minus strand of AZIN01000001.1, from coordinate 600,808 downwards.
TGCCTTCTGGTCTGGCGTAGATCTCAACAAACTTTACAGCGAGCTCACTCAAGAAGCCCAAGAACATGGCGGCCGAGACGGTGTAGAAAATGTCTTTCGCGCCGGCTTTCGTGAGTTTAACCGTCTAGCCCAAACCGACAAATCCGATCCCGACGCGATCATGGAAGGCGCTGATCGCGCCATGCGTGTGGCTCTATCCCGGGAAGATGAAAAACTCAATATCAGCCTACCATTTCTTGCTAGTGTCGCCTCAGTAAGCCCCTATATAGGTCTTTTTGGCACAGTCTGGGGAATTATGAACTCTTTCCGTGGCCTCGCCATGGTGCAACAGGCAACCCTAGCTACAGTGGCTCCCGGAATCTCGGAAGCACTGATCGCCACCGCCATGGGTCTGTTTGCCGCGATTCCCGCACTCATAGCCTATAACCGCTATGCCGCCATAGTGGAGACCATGAACAGCAGCTACGAAACCTTCGCCGAGGAGTTTTCGAGTATTTTGCACCGCCAGATTCGCGCCAACTAATTGGCTCAAGCGCAGTTAGCAAATGGATAAGCTTTTGAGGCTCGATAAGTGAAGACAAAACGAACAAAACGAAAACTGGTTGCCGAGATAAACGTCGTACCCTATATAGACGTGACGCTGGTATTACTGGTGGTATTTATGATCACGGCGCCGCTGCTGATGCAGGGCGTCAAGGTGGACCTGCCCGAGGCCAATTCAGCGCCTATGGATGCCAAGGACCAAGAGCCCTTTATTGTTTCGATTAAAGCTGATGGTAGTTACTGGATCGATGTGAAAGGCGAGAATCGGGGTCAGAGTCTTGAGGTGATCAAAGACCGAGTTGCAAAAATACTTCGTCAGACGCCGAAAACTCCAGTACTGGTTTGGGGTGACAGCAAGGTCGATTATGGCGTAGTGGTTAATTTGATGAGCGAGCTACAGGCCGCCGGAGCCCCCTCTGTTGGTTTGGTCACGGAGCCACCAGCAAATTAATATGGGCAGTTTTTTCAGTTACTCAGTCGCCGTTCTGGTCAGTCTCGCACTGCACTTAGGGTTGCTTGCGATACTCTTTGTCGGCTGGGAGCCTGAAACTACCAGAGTAATGATTCAGCCCCAGTATATTGAGGCTAAGCTAGTGGAATTGGCGCCGAAAAAAGTCGCTCAAGCAAAGGCCAAGCCGAAGGCGGATATTGCTAAGCAGAAGCGCGAGGCGAAGAAACGCAAAGACAAGCTCGCAGCGCAGAAAAAAGCTCAAGATAAAAAGCGTGAGCAAGAACGTATTGCAGCGCTGAGTGAAAAAAAACGTTTAGAAGCTTTGCGCCTTGCTGAAGAGCAGCGCCTCAGAGATGAGCAAGAAGCTGCCAAAGAAGCCGAGCGCAAACGTATAGAGACAGAATTTGCCGAGGCTGTCGCAGCAGAGCAGGCCGAGATTAATGCTCAGGAAGATGAGCGCGTCGCCAACAGTTATCGCCAGCTTATTCAGCAGCGCCTGTCGGAGAACTGGAGCCGTCCCCCCAGCGCACGACTTGGTATGGAGACCTTGATCCGCATCCGTCTGGTGCCCACTGGGCGAATAGTAGGCGTCACCATACTGACATCCAGCGGTGATACGGCCTTTGATCGGTCTGTGGAGCAGGCAGCATTAAAAGTAGAACAATTTGTTGAATTGCAGGGCATGAAGCCGGATCTATTTGAACGCAAATTTCGCCAGGTGGATGTTGCATTTAGTCCCGAAGATCTCAGATTATAAGGTGGAGACGTCATGACAGTTAGAATAGCCAAATCGTTAATCGTTCGCGGACTGCTGGTCGCATTGCTGTTAGCGGTTGCCTCTCCAAGCTACAGCGAACTGGTTATCCGAGTGACTCAAGGCAATGACCAGCCGACCAAGATTGCCATAGCGCCCATCGCCATGGCCGCTATCCAGTCCTCTGAGGATATCAGCTCTATTGTCGAAGCCGACCTGGCTCGCAGCGGTCTGTTCGCCCCCATGGAACGCCGCGATATGCTCGCCTTTCCGAGTTCGGCTTCAGAGGTCTACTACCGCGACTGGCGTCTTTTGGGCGCTGAGTATCTGGTTGTCGGAAATATGCGCGCCATAGCCGAAGGTCGCTATCAAATAGAATTTAGCCTATTAAATGTCAGCGGCCAAAAAACAGTATTTACCCACAAGGTTAGCGGCTCCATCAACCAGATGCGCGATCTAGCCCACCTCATCAGTGACAAAGTCTATGAGGAAATCACCGGCATCCGCGGTGCCTTTTCCACGCGACTCGCCTATGTTACCGCCATACGCAGTAATGACCTGTACACCTACAGATTAAATGTTGCCGATGCCGACGGTGCCCGGGAGAAGCTAGTCTTGGAATCCGGCGAACCGATTATGTCTCCAGCCTGGTCTGCCAATGGCAAAGAGCTCGCCTATGTGTCTTTTGAAACCGGTCGCCCAGCGATTTTTCGCCAGAACCTGGTCAGCGCTCAGCGGGAGCAGTTAACAAATTTCACTGGTCTTAACGGCGCACCCTCATGGTCTCCCGATGGCACCCAGATGGCGCTAGTGCTGTCCAAAGACGGCAACCCGGAGATCTATCTGCTGGATCTGCAGAGCAAGAAATTTTCCCGCCTAACCCGGCACTTTGCTATTGATACAGAACCCACCTGGATGCCCGATGGTAAACATCTGTTGTTTACCTCAGATCGTGGCGGCACCCCTCAAATATATAAATTAAACATTGCCAGCAAGGCCACTGAGCGCCTAACATTCCGCGGCAACTACAACGCTCGCCCAAGTCTGGCGCCAGACGGCCGCACAATGGCCATGGTGCATCGTCTGCGAGACACTTTTCACATAGCCTCGTTCGATCTCAAGACAGGCCGAATGATTGAACTGACCGAAACCAGACTAGATGAATCTCCGACGGTGGCGCCCAATGGGGCTATGCTAATGTATGCCACTAAACAGGGTGACCGCGGGGTTCTAGCTGCTGTATCATTGGACGCCGGAGTGCGCTACGTATTGCCGTCCAGTCGCGGAGATGTGAGAGAGCCAGCATGGTCGCCATTTTTGCGTTAAGCTTTTTGGGTAACCTGTTAGTTGCAGGTCTAAGCGAGTTGCTTATAGGACGTGGCTTATTTAAGGCCATACACAGGCAAAAGACTTATAGAATTACAAACAGTACAAACAGTACAACCTTACGATGATTAACATCTTTGCAAATCAGGAGTTTCAAATGAAAACATCTTTTATCAAATCGGGCCTTAGTACGCTGCTTCTAGCTGCAGTTTTGACCGGTTGCAGTAGCAATCCAGTAGTAGAAGAGCAGCAGACTTCAACGGATATTGAAGATACGTCTGTACAGACTGGCCAGGTTGATACCTCGGCAATTGACGACGCCACTGTTGAAGTGATGAGTGCCGACACGGTATTCTATTTTGACTTCGACAAAGCCTTGCTCAAGCCTGAGTCCCGCGCAGCGCTGCTCGAGCACTCTGCATCACTGCAGAACAGCCCGCGCAATGTGCGTCTCGAAGGTCATGCCGATGAGCGCGGCACTCGCGAGTACAACATGGCACTCGGCGAGCGACGCGCCAATGCAGTTAAGGAATTCCTGGTTCTACAAGGTGTTTCTCCCGGTTTGGTCGAAGTTATCAGCTACGGCGAAGAACGCGCAGCAGCTTATGGCAGCAACGATGATGCCTGGGGCCTCAACCGTCGAGTTGAACTGAAGTAAAAAATCCTTTGGCTGGTTAACCTAAGTCAAATGATTTTAGTGTGCGGCCGGGGTTGCGATATACTCTGGCCGTTTCTCTATTTGTTATAAACAGGATTATTCTCTACTCGCCATGAAATCTTCTATTGTATCGGTCATTGCTCTTGCCACCTCTCTGCTATTGCCAGTCTTAGCCAGCAATGTGGTAGCCCAGACCGCACCCGTAGTGGATCTGACCTACGGCGTCTCAACACCATCGGCTCAGCCAGCTGATGGCCGTTATAACCAGTCACAGATGATACAAAATGAAGTGCGCGAACTACGCGGCTTGGTAGAGCAGCTCAGCTATGAGTTACAGCGCGTTAAGCAGCGCCAGATGGACGATTACCTAGATCTAGATCGACGGCTCAGTGCACTGCTTTCTGGCGCCACACCGGATGAGTTTGCGGTCGATGCCGATAACCAGACGCCAGCAGTGATAGCCGGATCGCCCGATGAGGTTATTCAAGAGCAGCCTTTAGAACAGGCCCTGGATGCAGAGTCTCAGCCCCCATCAATTGCACCGATCATCAACAATCAAGAGATCGCACAAAACTATGCACAGGCATCCAACCTGCTGCTCAAAGAACGTGATATCAACGCTGCGGCCCTGGCTTTTAAACAGCATGTTATTGACTATCCAGCGAGCCCGTACACAGCCAATGCCTATTATTGGCTCGGAGAGATCTACTTACTTCAAGGACAGGATGAAATGGCCCGCCAGGCCTTCACTCTAGTAGTCGAGCAACACCAAAATCATGGCAAGGCGATGGACGCGACCTTTAAACTCGGCAAAATATACCACCAGCTGGGAGAGACAGATCGTGCCCTTGACCTACTGGAAAAAGCCTCGAAAGGTACGGGTGGTGCTGCCAGTAAAGCTCAGAGTTATCTAAAAAATAATTTTTAATTACTCGCAATCCGCCATTTAACACCTCGCGTTAGCAACCAGAAAATAATCACATGCCCGAAACCGAACTTCGTATTACCGAAATATTCCATTCACTGCAGGGTGAAACCAGCAGCGTAGGCCTGCCTACCGTCTTTGTCCGGCTCACCGGTTGTCCACTGCGCTGTGGCTACTGCGACACCGCTTACGCCTTTGAAGGCGGTAGCAAATGGACCCTCAGTGCTATTCTCAGCACCGTAGCCGACTATGGCGCCAAATATGTCACCGTTACCGGTGGCGAGCCCTTAGCCCAGCCTCAGTGCATTGAGCTGTTGGAAAGACTCTGCGATCTGGGTTATCGCGTATCCCTAGAAACCAGCGGCGCACTGCCAATAGATGACGTAGATCCACGGGTATTTAAAATTGTCGATCTAAAAACACCTGGCTCGGGGGAAGTATCTAAAAACCTCTATGGCAATATCGACTATCTTTTGCCTCATGACGAAGTTAAGTTTGTTATCTGTGATCGCCAGGATTATGACTGGAGCTGCATGAAAATCGACGAGCTAGGCTTACAGGACAGAGTAGCTGAAATACTCTTCTCACCCAGCCAAGGCGTCTTGCCACCGGCGCAACTGGCCAAATGGATGCTCCATGACAAGCTCAATCTGCGCATGCAGATTCAGACCCATAAATATATTTTTGGCGACCAACCCGGCCACTAGCTGCAAGTAACAAGTACTCAACAAGGACAATCGAAAAAGCATGTCAAAGAAAGCTGTAATTCTCGTATCTGGCGGACTGGATTCCACCACCGTAGTGGCAATGGCCAAAAGCCAAGGCTATGACTGCTACACCCTCAGTTTCGATTATGGCCAGCGTCATCGCTCAGAACTGGTTGCTGCTCAAAAAATCTCTGAGTTAATGACAGTTCACGCTCACAAAGTAGTGAAACTGGATCTCGGTAGTATTGGCGGATCAGCCCTGACCGACAGCAGTATCGAAATACCCGAATCCGAAACAACAGGTATACCTATTACCTATGTACCAGCGCGCAACACAGTATTTCTCTCCATCGCCCTAGGCTGGGCCGAAGTACTCGGCGCCAACGATATCTTTCTCGGCGTTAATGCCGTTGACTACTCTGGCTACCCAGACTGTCGCCCCGAGTTTATAAAAGCCTTTGAAACCATGGCCAACCTAGCCACCAAGGCCGCTGTTGAAGGGCAGAAGTTAACTATTCACGCCCCGCTTATCAATATGACCAAGGGGCAAATCGTACAGTCTGGAGTGGCCCTAGGGGTTGATTACAGCGCCACAGTTTCCTGTTATCAGGCTGATTCAGAAGGCCAAGCCTGCGGTAAATGTGAAAGCTGCCGACTGCGCCGACAAGGCTTCGAGCAAGCTGGGATAAATGACACAACCAGATATCAAAAAAACGCTTGAAATCTCGCAGCTGGTCAGTATGATACGCACCTCTTTAAAGGGCCGTTAGCTCAGCGGTAGAGCAGTTGGCTTTTAACCAATTGGTCGATGGTTCGAATCCATCACGGCCCACCATACAAATAAAAAAGCCACCCATTGGGTGGCTTTTTTATTTGTCCGACGGGTTCGTCTGGAAAGAACCACCGTTCGACAAAATGCGAATGCATTTTGGACGCCAAAGGCGCCCCGAAGGGGTAGATAGCAGCCCAAAGCTGCTATCTATCAATCCATCACCCACTCCTCCAGCATCCACAGATCTGCCACCCATTGGGTGGCTTTTTTATTTGTCCGACGGGTTCGTCTGGAAAGAACCACCATTCGACAAAATGCGAATGCATTTTGGACGCCAAAGGCGCCCGCAGGGTAAAAAACAGCCCCTAGGGAGTCCTACTAGGTAGGGTCTGTGGGCCACTGATTACGCTATCAAAGCACTCTTTACAGTCTAAACAACGGTGTATTTAGCACCATTTGACGCGCCGCAATGAGAAATTTAACCGCTTTGTCCGTCAGGGCTTAAGTCATCGCCTATAGTTGGGTAGAGATAATCGGGGCGCGGTTAGACGTTCTAGGGCTCGTGTTGGCGATCGCCCTGGTCTGCGATATTGGTGTCACCTATGGGAAAATATGCGGCTTATTTGTAACAGATTTTGGAGAGATGTTGCCTATACTAAAGGCAGTGTCGTTAATAGAACGCCGATTTTTTGAACTCATAAGTAAGCTAATAAGCATAAGGTAGACTGCCATGAATGGAGCAAGTGAGTGGGTATCTGGCGTTGCGGATGAAGTAATGCCGCATGAGGCTGAGGTGGCTATGGGAAACACAATTTATGAAACGGTGTATGAGCTTTTTAAGAGGCAGGTAACCGAGCGGGCACCGAAAAAAATCAGCCTGCTAAGTGCCGAGACGCCATTTGATGATGTTGGCATGGACTCTCTGGAGAAGCTGTCGGTAGCAATGGATTTAGAAGATCACTTTGATCTGTTTATCCCAGATGAAGATATTGGGATGTTTACCAATATCCAAGACATAGTGAATTATTTGGAGCTGGCGATCGCCAAAAAAAGCGACCAACCCGGTGGTTGACAATCTGCCAAGTGAAACGTTGTCTGATGAGGATCTATCTGATGCCGCTTCACTACTACCAACTTCACTACTACCAACTTCACTACCACGGTCTTCACTGTCTCCCTGAGCGCAGCCAGAGGGTCTGTTTGCCGGCTAGCTGAGATCTTTCGGCTGCGCTCAGGACAATTTGTATGAGTTCAGAATTATACGGGGTAACTGGTTGGCCTAAAACTCAACTGACTCTAGATTTCACCACTACAAGTCGCTATTGTCCTTGCTGCAAAGAGTAAATCACTCCCAAGAGGCGGCTATGAAAATCCATCAGGTCTATACCGAAAGCGAACTTCGCAACTTTACCTATCTAATCGAGTTGGACGATGGCTCTGCGCTGGTAATCGATCCCTGGGATGCGGCTGTGGTCAACAGCCTGTTGCGGAACAAGCAACTGCGGCTTAAGGCGATTATCAACACCCACGAACACTGGGACCATATTCAAGGGAATCCTGAGCTGGTGGCCGAACACGGCTGCGAGGTTTGGGCGCACAGTAATGGTCAGGGGAAGGTTCCCGGCTTGAGTCGTATGCTGACTGCTGGCGAGCTGATTGACCTAGATTCTGGCGCTCAGTTGCGGGTATTGGATACGCCGGGCCATACCTACGCTCACCTGTGTTTTCTGCTGCTTGATCAGGGCACTGCGGCGGCCGTATTTACTGGTGACACATTATTTAATGCTGGGGTGGGGCACTGCCGCGGTGGCGATGTTGATTCGCTATATCAGACTATTTCTGAGCAATTTCACAGTCTCGATAATAATGTGCTGGTCTATCCCGGCCACGACTATCTGGAGAATAATTTGCGCTTTACCCTCAGTGTCGAACCGGACAATCAGCAAGCTCAGGCCTGGCTGCCTCGAGTTATGGCTGCTGATCCTAGGGTGACGCCTGTGGTTACCTGCATAGGTGATGAGCGGGAATTTAATAGCTTCTTTCGGTTGTCCAATGCACAGATTCGCGAGGGTTTGAAGGCTGTGAATGCAACCGATAAAGAGGTGTTTATTAAGCTGCGCTCGCTGCGCGATAATTGGTAAAACAGTAGGGCAATAAACTTGAATTTAACTTATAGAATAACTGCAATAATGTAATTTACTTCATCAGATCAAATGCAATCATTACGGCAAAGCCAAAGCTGATTATTAGTCCAATAATGGGCACAGCTATTGGCACCCGAATGCCCTTTGTCTCTGACCGTGCTCCCGCCTTCAATTTGATCCGAACCAGCGCCGTATTGACGAGCACTGCTATGATCAAAATCATTAGCGAAGTGGTTTCGGCAAGGCTTTCAATGGCGTAACTCAGGGCCAAAACCGACACCAACAACATAACCAAAAGCGTGGCTTTGATCGGCGTTTGGGTGTGTGGATTGATATCCGCCATAAAGTTTAATTGAGCGGGAATTAGGGACTGACGGCTCATGCCATACAAAACCCGCGAGGCCATAATCATCTGTATCAGACCACCATTAACAATGGCTAAAAGACTGATCAGGCTAATCAACATTGCATCGGACCCGGTTTTAGAGGCATAGATATAGGTCAGCGGTGCGCTCTGGTGGCCGAGCTGTTCGGGGGGCACACTCAACACCGCGGCGAGTGTCACCAAACAGTAAATCAATGTGGTTAGCGCCAGAGTGACAATGATCGCTCGAGGCAAATTTCTCTCCACGTCGACAACCTCCTCAGCAACATTCACCATATCCTCAAAGCCGATAAAGGCATAAAAGGCGAGAAAGGACCCACTGAGAATTCCCAGCCACATTGTGCTGTTGAGTCCCGGATTGAATTCATTAAGGCGAAGAGGAAAGGTGGCTAGGTCACTGCGCGTTACCCAAACGATCAATATCAAACCGGCTATTTCAATTACTGTGATCACTGCTGCGGTTATGACTGACTGGCCAATGCCCCAAATCGCCAGCAGTCCAAGGGCTGCGGTAACCGTGATAATGGCGATCCAGTCTGGGACCGGCACAAATACTTGAAGATAGCCAACAAAGCCATTGGCCAGTGCAGCGGCTGAAATACAGCCATTGAACACCACAAGAATTCCAATAATGACTGTCAGACTCTTTTTGTTAAAGGCCTGTTGCACATAGACCGCTTCGCCAGCGCTCTTGGGATAGCGGCTCGACAGCTCTGCGAAGGCCAGGGCAGTGAAGGCTGAGAGCAGTGCTGCGGCGACAAAGGACAGCGGCGCGAGCATGCCGGCCCGAGCCGCAACCTTACCCACTAGGGCGTAGATGCCGCCGCCAATGGTTGTGCCCAAGCCGTAGAGAATCAGCATAGGCAAGGTTAACGAACGTCTGAGTTGATTGCTTGAGTTGGGCACAACGATCTCCCTGTAATCTGATATCTGAGGTTAGTTTGGCTTTATAGTAGACCAGATATGATCCTACCCAAGCGCTTTCAACTGTGATTGCAACCCACATGGTCAACAAAAAATTTCTCAATAAAGGTGGGGAATAAGCCTGTTTGGGAGTCTTATAGGGTATGCCCGTTAGTACGTTGCGCACTAGCTGACGAATAAGGGAAAACCATAATAGGGATTATTGGGTAAATGCTAGCCTCAGGAATTAGGTTAGAAAACGGATGTATAGGTGACAAGGTGAGTCGTAATCAGCAACACAGAGAGCAGTTTGATCCGGTAGCAGATAGCCAGATTCTGCTGGATCGGGACAGGCTCGAAATAGAGGAACTTATTTTGAATATGACCGCTGCAGGTGCTGGGATTACCCAGACCGAAATTGATCAGCTCTACAAAGACACTTCCAATGAGTTGCGTCGCCTACTAGTGCGCAAGCTGGGTGATAAAGAGGGCGCCGAGGCGCTGGCTCAGGATGCCTATCTCAAGCTGCTGCGTATCAAGCATAATCAGGATGTTGGCGATCTGCGCCACTATCTGTTTAGCATGGCCGTGAGGCTGGCGTTAAATGTGTTGCGCAAGCGCAAGATGGATAGTCAGTACTATGGGCACAAAGAAGAGTCGGCGCGACTGTCAACGCTGGATAGCTGTGCCTACCGCGTGCTTCTCGATGAACTCAAGCGTGAAACATTAAAAGAGAGTATTGCCCAGTTGCCGGAAAAGACCCGCTATATCTATCTGCTCCATGAATTTAAACGCTTGCCCGCAGGTGAAATAGCCCGGCAGCTGGATGCTTCTGAGGCTCTTATCGCAACCCATATCGATTGCGCCAAGGGACAGACAGAAAAGGCCCTAACTGAATTTGTCTTAATGGATGTCTGAGCAACGCTGCACGGATAAAACTCGAGCGTCATTGAAAAATCTCGAGTCTTGGGCCGATGATGAAATCAGCCGTCTTGAGGAGACCTTTGCCGCTCAGAGCCGTTCGGATGATATGGCGGCCGCCACCTCTAGATTGCCGGGCTCCATTGTTGGGCGTGCCTTGGGGGCTTTGAAAAGGGGCAGTTTTATTGCTGGATTTCTCCTGGGGCTGGTCTCTGGGTTGGCGCTATGGGCCCTAATTTTCCTGCTGTAGGGGCTTACTTCTCACTACAACTAACACCTGATAGAGGTATTTTAAATAGACTTAAGGCTTGTAGCTGCTGGCGCCCGCTGCCGTCATCGCTATTGATCCGCGAGCGCGTCAGGTGTAGCTGATTTAAGCCGCCAGTCCTGAAACAGGCTGACGGCTTTGATTTATTATCGGTTGTTAACGAGTTAGTATTTGGCCACTAGGGCTTAGCTCTGGTACTCGGTATTGACCACAACCACATCCACATCTAGTCCTGAAATAACCCGCTCAGCCGTATTGCCTCTGCGTGAGTCTGTCTGGCCAGTCTGTCCCAAGGTACCCATAATCACTAGATCCGCATTAATCTCGTTGGCGGTCTTGGCGACGGCTTCATCTGTATAACCAGGCACCACATGAATATTTTTTGACGGCAGACCAGTCTCTTTGGCTAAGTTGCCGCGGTCGGGATAATTCATCGAATCTTTCCAGGCATTGACCACATGTAGCTCAGCCCCATAGTGCTCTGCAAGCCATTTTCCGCGAGTGAGAATATTGGCATTCAAGAGCCTCTGCTGGTCGGCAATACCTTGAAAATTAACCGCGGCCAAAATGACTTTGCGCTGGGCTGCAGCGCCTGGGCGCACCAGAATAACTGGGCAGGTGGCTTTTTTGAGGACTTTCCACTTCGACTCGGTAAAGGTCAGGCGCAGCGTGTGTTTCTTCTTTTTTTGAATCGGCAGCAAGATCATATCGGCGCCAAAACGGTTGGCGGATTTAAGAATCGAGCGCTGCCATTCACTGGACCAAGAAATTTCGATCTGATAATCCAGTCCTTCTCTCTTTAGCGGCGCATGGATCTCATCTTCAAACCACTGGCTGTTTTTAAACAGAGCGTCATTGGTGGCTCTAGTGTCGATGCTCTCGCTATCTACAGCAATAAATACATAGAGTGTAGGAGCAGTGGTGCGGAAACCTGCCGTAATAATGGCGCGTTGCAAGGCTATGTGCTCGCTGGCGGTAGGGTCGACGACGACAAAGACTCTTTCTTGGTCTGACTTCATGTATTGCTCCTTTTGATGGGTTTCTTTATAGATTGCGTGTTCTCGGGACCATTACCTTGCACTAGTATCCAGTGCTAGTCTCCCTATCAAAGATGACAAGAGGGTGACTGAGTGGCGCTGTTAGCAGACAAAACTGTATCAAGTTGGGCTGAATAAAAATTCATGTCGGGACCTGAAAATTATAGAACAGCTGTACTGTAAACGTTAGCTGCAAATGATAATTCATTTATTAACGACTCAGTGCACTTTGCACTCCAGCCCAAGGATAAAGTTGCGATTGTTGCGCTGCCTCACTTACACTTGAACGCGGTTTAAAGCTCTCTGATTCCATTGTTGCATCTTGTAAAGGCTGCAATAAATAATAATAAAAGTGCCTTAGCGCACTAATAAAAGGATATTCAACACTGTGCACAGCCCAGCCTTGCAGATTACTTCTCCACTGGCGGCAGCGGTGGTTAGCGTCGACGTTAAACTCGGAGATCAAGTAGCCAAAGGCCAACCGCTGGCCAACCTCGAATCCATGAAGATGCAGACCCTGATCACCGCACCTGAAGACTCAGTGATTTCAGCTATTCTGATCGCAGCTGGCGATACCATCCAGGCGGGTCAGTTACTATTTGAAATTGAGGCTGCCAGTGCCATTTCTGAGGCTACTGAGCAATTGATTCCAGAGCAGCTAGGCTCTGGCAACTTAGTTGAAGAGTTACAGGCTCAACTGGCCTATTCATCTGATGCTATGCGGCCCGACGCGCTGCAACGTCGACATAAAAAGGGTTATCGCAGTGCCCGAGAAAATCTCATCGATCTCTGTGATCGGAACTCGTTTATCGAATACGGTCAGCTTGCCGTTGCTGCTCAGCGCGAGCGCAAAGACCCGGAGTCATTAAGAGTTGAAACGCCCGGGGATGCGGTGATAACCGGGCTTGCAACTATCAACAGTGCTGAGTTTGGCGTTCAGGCCAGTCAGGTGGCGGTGATCGTTAACGATTACTCGGTACTCGCTGGAACTCAGGGGTATTTTCATCACAAAAAAATTGATCGCATACTGGACCAGGCTGGCAAGGCCAACCTTCCCGTCGTGATGTACACCGAGGGCGGCGGTGGTCGTCCTGGTGATACTGATGTGAAAACTCAGATCGCCGGCCTCGATGTTCCGACCTTTGCTCGTTGGGCAAGCCTCAGTGGCCAAGTGCCGTTAATTGCGGTGAACAATGGTTACTGCTTTGCCGGTAATGCCGCACTATTTGGCTGTGCTGATATCCGTATTGCCACAAAAACCTCATGGATCGGCATGGCTGGCCCAGCAATGATTGAAGGCGGCGGTCTGGGTAGTTTTGCGGCCACAGAGATTGGGCCAATTGATATTCAAAGCGATAATGGTGTCGTTGATTTGGTAGCGGATAATGAGTCTCACGCCACGCAACTGGCGCAGCAATGCCTGAGCTATTTTCAAGGGAATAAGCAATCCTGGGACTGCGCCGATCAAGCTGAACTGCGCAAAATGATGCCACTGGATCGGCGCTTTGTTTACGATATACGCTCTATTATTGAGGGCCTTGTGGACACTGATAGCTTTACTGAATTATCTCAGCTCTACGGCCCTGGCATTGTCACCGGCTTTATTCGCATTGAAGGTGTGGCCATGGGCCTAATCGCCAATGACTGCCGTGTATTGGGCGGTGCTATTGATGCGGAGGCCGCAGATAAGGCCGCAGGTTTTATCAGTCTCTGTGATCAATTTTCGATCCCGCTGCTGTCACTCTGCGACACGCCAGGCTTTATGGTCGGCCCCGCCAGTGAAGAGCAGGCAGCTGTGCGGCGCATGACCAAGCTGTTTATCGCCGGCGCCAAAATCAGCGTGCCACTGGTAACCATTTTCTTACGTAAAGGCTATGGCTTGGGCGCCATGGCAATGGCTGGTGGCAGCTTTCATCATCCGCGCTACAGCGCTGCATGGCCCGCCGGTGAATTTGGCGCTATGGGGCTTGAGGGGGCAGTGCGCTTGGGCTTTAAAAAGGAGTTGGCAGCAGAGACTGATGCGGCTGCTCGGCAAGCGTTGTTCAATAAGTTAGTCGATAATATGTATCAGAAGGGCAAAGCCACTGAAGCGGCCGCTCATTTGGAGATTGATGCCGTGATCGACCCGGCTGATACCCGTGCGGCGATTGTCAGAGCGCTTGGACTTTGTGGCTAACTGAGGTGCTCACTTAGCCTGTTCACTCGCCGCGGGAAAGGCGGCGAGGGTTTTAAAAAAATGGATTAGCTAGGCTCGACGTTGTGATAGATATCCTGCACATCGTCGAGGTCGTTAAGCATAGACATAAAGCGCTCAAACATCTCCACGTCATCGCCAGTTACAGATACAGTGTTCTGGGCGATGAACTGAATCTCGTCCACTTCATAATCGATCTCGCCAAAGGCTTCACTAAGGGCTTGTTTGGCTTTAAAGGATTCCGTGTGGGGCGCAAACACGGTCAACATACCCTCTTCATTTTCTAAGTCTATAACGTCCACATCGCTCATCAGCAGGGCATCCAGAACAGCCTCTTCATCCTGACCGGAAAACATCAGAATGCTCAGATGGTCAAACATATGACTTACTGAGCCCTGTGTGCCAATCTTGGTTTTAGTCTTGGTAAAGCACTGGCGGACATCGCCGAAGGTACGGTTGGGGTTGTCGGTTAAGCACTCGATAATCACCATGCAGTTGCCCGGACCATAGCCTTCATAGCGGGCCAGTTCGAAATTTTCGCCAGCGCCGCCCTTAGCTTTTTCGATGGCCTTGTCGATTACATGAGTTGGCACCTGGTCCTTTTTCGCCCGCTCTATGAGGCTACGCAGCGCAAGATTACCTGTGGGGTCGAGACCGCCGGCCTTGGCGCAGACATAGATCTCGCGACCATATTTGCTGTACACCTTGGCTTTGGCATCTGAAGTCTTTGCCATTGAGTCTTTGCGGTTTTGGTACGCTCTGCCCATATCTATTTCCAATCCATCGAGTTTAAGCCGGTAATTCTACAACAGCCTGATGCTGAGAGCATTCAAAAATCCCCAGCTGGCACAAGATTTGTCATGTTTAGTTGGCGAGTCTAGTTGGTGAGTTTAGTGGAAGTGGTTGGCTGATGATTTCGGAGGCCGGCATACTGCGGCGTTTTTTTTATGTCGATAGGGTGCAGCTGGTTAAGGCGCAGATTGTCGATAAAACCAGCTGCGTTTATTTGCCGGCAGACAGTCTAATAATCGCGATAGGGCTAAAATTGCCAGCAGACTAAAAACCAGTCGAGCGAAGACGATGGTGCCGAAATCTGCGCCCAATAACATCATCAGTAACGTATCTTCGATGAGGCTATGACAGAGGCCTAAAAAGGCCATCGACAAAAAGATATCCCTGCCAGCTATGTGCCCTTGGCGTGCCTCACTGATTAGCAGGCCGCCACCAAACGAAAGTCCCAGAGTGAGTCCGACGATTATAATATTGCTCGCCACCCTGGCTATGCCGAGCAATCGCAACACCGGCGCCAATAAAAAGTGAATCAGGCGCTCGACGCCGAGCACTCGCAGAATACGCAAAAATAAGGTCAGCGCGGCAATAACGACTAAGGCCACAGCGATGGTTTGCCCCTGGGTTAAGAGCCAGGCTACCCAGGAGCTGTCGGCAGTTTCTGGCTGCCATAATTGTGGTGCAGGTACTTGCAGCAGCGCCAGCTTACTCTGTGCTTGATAGGTGATAAAGCCAAATAAAAATGCTCCGCCAATACGCAGAAACAGGGTAAACCAAAGACTTATGCCAATTGCTCTCGCTATGGCTACCTCTACTGGCAGAGAGTGGGCGATAAGCATCATCGAGCTGATCACACTGACCTGAGCTATGCTGAGCTGCTCTGCCAGGCCTAGCTGATAAAACACTACCATGGCGGTGTAGAGATTGCCCATCATGGCGGCCATCCACACCAGTCCGGTTTCGCCTGGCAGGCCGACTAATAGCATCAGTGGTTGGATCATTGTACCCAGTGCTTCAACCCAGCCGAGCAATTCGATACAGCGCACAACGAATAGGGCAGGGATCATGATTTTCATCAGGCTGGAGAAAATCATCCAAACTTCGGTTAGCCAGTCTTGGGTGGAGTTCTTAAGGGCCGATCGCCGTTTACTGTTGAGCCAGATGCGCATTATGTTGTTCTCGAATATTTTTTTATTATTGACTCCGGCTTGTGAGTCTTTTGCCTGATGTGAGAAAAGGCTAATAGTTAGTGAGATCGCATTGTATCTTATAGTCTGTGGCGGCGGATTACTTGCGGGATGATTCGGCCTCTGGCCTCACCCCTTCGGGGCCGCCCTAAAGTGCGTTCTGCGTCGCTTTGCTCCTTGTGAACCGGAGCGTTAAACTCAACCCCACAAGGATCCGGCAAATAAAAAA
>AZIN01000001.1:0-584605 GCA_000511875.1 Gammaproteobacteria bacterium MOLA455 | reverse complement strand
GCGTTCTGCGTCGCTTTGCTCCTTGTGAACCGGAGCGTTAAACTCAACCCCACAAGGATCCGGCAAATAAAAAACCCCCGCACTTGCGTGCGAGGGTTTTTTATTTGGTGGAGCCTAGCGGGATCGAACCGCTGACCTCAACACTGCCAGTGTTGCGCTCTCCCAGCTGAGCTAAGGCCCCAAAAAGGAAGCCGCATGATAGGGACGACCTTGGGCCAAGTCAAGCCTGTTTTCGCTCTGTAGAGGGCTTTCAGCTAAGTTGCTGATATTCCTTTTCTAGCTTCTTGAGTTTCTTTTTGCCTATGCCACCCAGTAGCTCTATGGCGTGACGCAGTCGGGCTCTGGACATGTCGGCGCCGAGTAGGTTCATGGAGTCCATTACGGAGATCGATGCGCTGCTGCCGGCGATGGCGATAAATAGGGGTGCCAAGAAAGGTTTGAGCTTAATCTCCATACTGTCGGCCACTGCTTTGAGGGCATTGAAGATAGTGTCGCGGTTCCATTGCTGAACGGACTCTAAGCGCCAGAGGGCGTATTGCAGCACTTCTATCAGGCGCTCGTCCTCTATGCCTGCAGCGCGCAAATCATCTGCGCTGATGGGCAGCATGCCGGAGATCAGGTAGCTGCCTAGGGGGGCTATATCGGAGAGGGTTTCCATGCGCTGTTTGGCGAAGGGCAGGAAGGCTTTTAATGTGTCGCGGTTTAAAGCCCATTCCTGCAGCCGGTCTGCGAGTTGGTCGTCGGTGAGCTCTTCGCGAATCCACATGCCGTTTAACCAGCTGAGTTTTTCCACATCGAATACGGGTCCTCCCAATGAAACACGCTGAATATCAAAGACTTCGAGCATTTCGGCAAGGGTGAATTTCTCGCGTTCGTCGGGCATTGACCAACCCATGCGCCCAAGATAGTTAATCAGTGCCTCGGGCAAATAGCCCATGCGCTGATAGAAGAGGATACTGGTGGGGTTTTTACGCTTCGACAGTTTGCTTTTGTCGATATTGCGCAGCAGGGGCAGGTGACAGAACACCGGTGTTTCCCAGCCAAAGTATTGATAGAGCAAAATATGTTTGGGGGCTGAGTTAATCCATTCTTCACCGCGAATCACATGGCTGATTTTCATCAGGTGATCGTCCACTACATTGGCTAGATGGTAGGTAGGCATACCGTCAGCTTTAAGTAATACCTGCAGATCGATCTGGGTCCAGTCGATGCTGATCTCGCCGCGCAGCATATCGTTAAAGACACATTGGCCTTCACGGGGCACATTCATGCGCACTACATGGGATTCATTATTGGCCAGTCGCTGGTTCACATTGTCTTGCTCAAGGTGCTGGCAGTGTCCGTCATAGCCAATTGACTGCTTCTCTTCGATTTGTGTTTTGCGCAGCTGGTCTAGGCGCTCGGTGGTACAGAAGCAGCGAAACGCATGGCCGCTATCCAATAGCTGGTCGGCATGCTGGCGATAAATGTCGGAGCGTTCACTCTGTCGATAAGGGCCATGGGGGCCACCATTATCCGGACCCTCGTCCCATTCGAGACCCAACCAGTGCAGGGCGTCGAGTATGGATTTTTCCGATTCTGGGGTTGAACGCACCTGGTCTGTATCTTCAATACGGAGCAAAAACTGACCGCCCTGACTGTGGGCAAAGGCCATATTAAATAGGGCTACGTAGGCGGTTCCAACGTGGGGGTCGCCAGTGGGCGAGGGGGCAATGCGGGTGCGAACGGTCATTTAGCAATCCAAGTAAAAATCGATGGCGCATTATACGTTTTACAGGGGGGCCTCTGTCACTAGCTGTGGGCCCTCAGGACTAAATAAACCTGCTGGCGGGTCAGGCTCTTTTGCAAGAGCCTTCTTCAGCGGACTGCATTGCTCGCTATACGCTTCGATGGTTCGATTATTGGCCGTCCGCTCTTAGCCGTCTTAGGCCACTGCACCGCTACGTTGCAGTGCAGCAATGGTATCTGTATCCAAGCCCAACTCAGCTAATACTTCAGCGGAGTGCTGGCCAATAGCGCCGCCGGATATACCGTACTCAGGTGCTGACTTGGATAGCTTTAGCGCACTGCCAATCTGACGTTGAGAACCACCATTGGGAGTTTTCACATCGACGATCATCTCTCTCTGAGCAGCATCTTGATATTCACAGGCTTCGGCAAAGGTTAGTACCGGCTCGACACAGGCTTCTTTATGTTTAAATATTGTCTGCCACTGGGCCAAGGTTTTGGTTGCGATAATCTTTTCCAACTTTGCTCTCAGGGCCTGCTGCGCTGCGCTGTCTTGCTG
The DNA here is from genome assembly GCA_000511875.1 of Gammaproteobacteria bacterium MOLA455. Lineage (GTDB taxonomy): Bacteria > Pseudomonadota > Gammaproteobacteria > Pseudomonadales > Porticoccaceae > HTCC2207. Next base: position 582,318 of record AZIN01000001.1, on the reverse strand, counting down.
ATTGCTCAGTGTCATTAACTCAGCATCTTCGAGGGTCTCGCAGAGCACTTGAAAAAACTGCGGCTCCAAACTTCCGATGGACAGATAGCGGTTGTCTGAAGTCTGATAATAATCGTAAAAACTGCCGCCATTTAATGACATGGATCCGCAAGTGGGTTCCACCCCAGCGCTTAGATAGGTGGAGCCAAATAGGGCGTTAAGAGAGAACATGGCGTCGGTCATACTGATATCGATCTGCTGACCCTCACCACTGATGTGGCGCTGATTCACTGCCGCTAGAATACCAATTACTGCATGCAGGGACCCACCAGCTATATCCGCCACTGGCATACCCATAATCGGCGTGCGATCCGCCTTGCGGCCAGAGTAGCCATTGAGGCCAGAGATTGAGAGATAATTGTTGTCGTGACCGGCGCGATCGCGATAGGGCCCGGTTTGGCCGTATCCGGTAACCGAGCAGTAAATCAGTTTGGGATTGATCTCTCGGAGCTGCTCATAGCCGAGGCCTAGGCGCTGCATCACACCAGGACGGAACTGTTCAATCACAATGTCGTAGTCCTGCACCAGGCGTTTGGCGATCTCTAGGGCCTCGGGATTTTTAAGGTCGAGGGCGATGGAGCGCTTGTTGCGGTTGAGTGTGCCGTGAGCAGTTGATTGGCCGTCAGCAAAGGGCGGCATGCTGCGCAGCAGATCAGGGCGAGTTGGCGATTCAACACGCAGTACGTCTGCTCCCATATCAGCCAGCATCATGGTGGCAAAAGGGCCGGGCACCAGGGTGGTGAAGTCGAGGATTTTAAGGTTTTCGAGGGCGCGCATAGTTTGAGTCCACTAATCGATTATTATTAGAATTATGTAGTGCTGCAACTGGGGCTATTATTGTCGAAAGCTGATGTTTAGCGCCAGTCCTCGACTACATTATCCTCAGATTAGGCTCAGCTGGGCCTGTCTCGTTACACCACACCTAGTCGGTGCGGTTACACTCCTCCATCCACCAGTCAGTGGCCACGGTTTTATGGCGATGTTTTGGCAGTACAAAATAGAAGGTTCTGGTCATATCCCGCTTAGGTAAAATCAGTGGCATCAGTTCACCGCTCTTAAAATTATTTTGCAGCACAATCTCAGATAGACAGCCAATGCCCAATCCCGCTTCCACGGCTTTTTTAATCGCCTCGTTGTGCTTGAACTGCAAATAGACATGCAGCTTGGGCAGCAGTCCTGCCAGGGCATTGTTAAAGGTATGGCGAGCCCCAGACTCCGGCTCCCGCAAAATCCATCTGGCGGCCACTATATCGGCATCGGAGAGGCGTTGTTTTTTTGCTAGGGGGTGAGAGGGACTGCAGAACACCACCAAATTATCCTCCCGCCAGGGAATCAATTCCAGATCCTTGTGCTGTATGGCGCCTTCGATCATGCCGATATCTACCTCGTAGTTAGCCACCTGTGCAGCCACATCGGCGCTATTGGCGACATTGATATCCACCTGGGCTTCTGGGTGGCGAGCTAGATAACCGGCGAGATAGCTGACTGCCAAATGGTTGCCAATGGTAAAGCTGGCGCCCACTTTAAGGTGGCCTATACCACTGTGGCCCTGAAGTGCCTGCTCAAATTCCTCGGCCTGGGCAAGTAACACCTGAGCCTTGTTGCGCAGGGTTTTTCCCACCTCGTTGAGCTCGAGTTTTTTCCCGGTGCGATTAAACAGACTGATATTAAAGGCCTGCTCTAGCGTTTGCAGGGCAGAGCTCGCCGCAGACTGTGACATATGCAGTTGGTCGGCGGCTTTGGATATATTTTCATAGCGGGCAATACTGAGGAATATCTGTAGCTGCCGGAGGCTGTACTTCATAAACTGTACCCAACCTATTATTGGTAATATCGTTATCGGTTAAATCGATTATGGATAACATAATATCCTGTTTTACTTGTATGATGAAAGGCTCTAGTATCCTCTGCCATCAAGTCTCCTGAGGTAATTTTTTATGGCAGGGCAAAAAGCAACAAACGTAACCTGGCACGACGGCGATATTACGGTTGATGATCGCAGCGCGCTGCTGGGACAAAAAGGTGCGACCCTCTGGTTTACGGGGTTCTCAGGAAGCGGTAAAAGCACCGTTGCTGTGGCCGTAGAAAAAGCATTATTTGAACGAGGCAAGCTTAGCTATAGACTGGATGGCGATAATATCCGTTTGGGCATCAATAAAAATCTCGGCTTTTCGGCAGAGGATCGCACGGAAAATATTCGTCGTATCGGTGAAATCGCCAAGCTATTTGTCGATTCCGGAGTGATCGCTCTTTCCAGTTTTATCAGTCCCTACCGGGCTGACCGCGATAAGGTTCGCGCGCTGCACCTAGAGTCAGGCTATGCCTTTATTGAAGTGTTTGTCGACTGCGCTCTAGCAGAAGCTGAGAGGCGTGACCCTAAAGGGCTTTACAAAAAAGCTCGCGCTGGCGAAATTAAAAACTTTACCGGTATTGATGACCCCTATGAAGAGCCCACTAGTCCAGAGATCCATCTGCACACGGATCAAATGAGCCTCGAGCAAGAAGTGGCTTTGATTATTACGTATCTTGAAAACAATGACTTTATTGCCTAGTCACAACCAATCGAACACTACTGAAACGATTTTACTTGGATAAAAATGGAGAACCACCTTTTGATTAAACCGCACGGATCAGACAGCTTAAACCCCCTTTTAGTTGACGCTGCCCAGCGTCAAGCGCTGTTACAAGAAGCAGAGTCTCTGCCTTCACTGCTACTCAATTCAGCCGCAGCAGCCAATGCGGTTATGCTTGGTGCAGGATATTTTAATCCTCTAACCGGTTATATGAATCTCGCCGATGCTCTAAGTGTTTCTGCATCTCTGCACACTACTAAAGGCCTGTTTTGGCCCGTACCAGTTATTAATCTGACTAAGGATATTTCCGCGATTAGCGGCGCTAGCCGGATTGCCTTGAGAGATCCCAACACCGAAGGTCACCCGGTTATTGCGCTGATGGATGTGGCTGCGATTGAAGAGGTCAGTGCTGAGCAGATTCAGTCTATGGCGGCAGATATCTTTGGTACCCAGGATCCTGAGCACCCAGGTGTCGCCACCTTTAATAATTTGGGTAATCAGCTGATCTCAGGTGATATCCAGGTATTGAACTTGAGCTACTTCCAGGCAGATTTCCCCGATACTTTCCGCAGCGCAACTGAAATTCGCGATGAGATCGCTGAGCGCGGCTGGAACAAGGTTGTGGCTTTCCAAACTCGCAACCCTATGCACCGCGCTCACGAAGAGCTCTGCCATATGGCGATGGAGCGTTTAGGCGCTGATGGTATCGTTGTGCATATGTTACTGGGCAAGCTTAAGCAAGGTGATATTCCGGCCTCTGTGCGCGATGACTGTATCCGTAAAATGGTTGAGCTGTATTTTCCTGAGAATACTGTGATGGTGACGGGTTACGGCTTCGATATGCTCTATGCCGGACCCCGTGAGGCAGTACTGCACGCCGTTTTCCGTCAGAATATGGGCTGTACACATCTGATTGTCGGTCGCGATCACGCTGGTGTTGGTGACTATTATGGCGCGTTTGATGCCCAGACTATTTTTGCTGAAAAAGTGCCTGCTGGATCATTAGAAATTGACATCTTTAATGCGGATCATACTGCGTTTTCTAAGAAGCTCAAGCGCGTGGTGATGATGAACGAAGCAGAAGACCACACTAAAGACGATTTTATTCTGTTATCTGGCACCAAGGTTCGTCAGATGTTGGGTGATGGCATAGCGCCACCGCCTGAGTTCTCTCGCCCGGAAGTGGCTAAGATTTTGATGGATTATTATCAGCTTGAAGGCTAGTTATTGAAGCGTTAAAACTCCCAAACAGCTAAAAAACCCCGCTATTATTCAACTAGCGGGGTTTTTTTATAGGCTGTTATTAGTGATGTTCTCAAAAGACTAACAGCTTAATGTCTGCTGTTAGATAGGCAGGGAATTTCAAGCTGCTGCTCGTTAATTAGCTGGAAGTACTCGTAGTATTTTTTCTGCACACAGTAATTGTAGGCGAGCGCCTCTACGCCGGCCGCAAAGTCTTCGCTATCTTTGCCCAACACTTCCCGAGCAAGGCGTACCACCATAATCAGCGCAGCTTCCTCCGCGGGCCAATTTTCGGTCAATCCCTCCAAGGCATAGAGCTGCTTGTAACGCTCCATCAACTGGTAGTCGTCGTTGCTGGTACTTTTTTCTAGGTTGATAATTTCCATTAGCAGAGGGATGGCCTCGGCATAGCGTTCATTAAAAATTAAGTATTTGTAATAGTAATCCCGAGCGCTAATTGAGGTGGCATGGGATGGACCCAATATGTTTGAAGACAGCCTATAGGCGCTTTCAATCTGCTCTGCCTGTGGATTGAATGTGCGGATTTTCTCGTAGCTCTGATTAATATTTTTCAGTATCAGAATGCAGGTTGGAGACTGTGCGGAGTAGAGGGCGATACATTGTGGCAGAGCCTTTTGACTGCGTTCTATGACGGAATTCCACTTCTTGCGCATGATATCTTTCTCAATGTTGAGAATGACTCTATCAAACTTTCTCTCAGACCATTGTTTGGTTTCAGATTGAGCTGGAATACTCAGTGCAAGCAGTAGCAATAGGGTGGCAAATACTGTTAATTTAAAAGATGAATGGTTACAAGGTAAGGAAAAGTTCATGGTTTAGCCCCCTAACTAAAGTACACCAACATCTAGAGTATAGATGATGATTTAAGTCTTGCAGGGTAATTTTAAGGGCCAAACCTGAATCTTAGAAAAACATAACCATTCGCCGCCTAGAGCGTCATGCCGCCGTCTACAACAATGCATTCACCATTGGTATAGCTGGATGCATCTGAGACTAAATAGAGCACGGTGCCAGCCATTTCACTGGGCTCTGCATGGCGTTTCATCGGGATCTGTGCGATGGCTGACTGATAGATACTATCATCGGTAAACAGTGCGCCGGCAAACTGGGTTTTGGTAAAACCCGGGAGTAGAGCATTGACGCGAATACCCAGACCGCCACATTCTTTGGCAAATGACTTGGTCATATTCACTACCGCAGCTTTGGTGATCGAATAAATACCCTGCATCGCTCCGGGCTGCAGTGCATTAATCGAGGCAGTATTAACAATCGAACCGCCGCCACTGTCGCGCATCAGCTTTCCCGCTTCGATAGACATAAAGAAATAGCCGCGAATATTCACATCGACGGTCTTGGTATAAGCGCCGAGATCAGTGTCGAGAATATGTCCAAAGTAGGGGTTGGTCGCCGCGTTATTCACCAGAATATCGAGCTTGCCGAACTGACTTTTGATGGTCGCGAAGGCCTCTTCAATCTGTTCCATACTGCCCACATGACAGGCCAATGCTTCGGCACTGCCGCCGTCAGCAATAATCTGATCAGCCACCGTTTGGCAGCCGTCCAGTTTGCGACTGGAGACAATTACATGAGCACCTTGTTCGGCCAGGAGTTTGGCAATTGCTTCACCAATACCGCGGCTGGCGCCGGTGACTAGTGCGACTTTGCCACTGAGATCAAATAGATTTGTAGCCATTTTTAATTCCTAAGTAGTTATTATAAATAGATTTTTTTGGGACAAAATATACGCACAAAAAGTGCAGTTATAAAAAATTGCTTAGACGCTCAGAGATCAGGCTATCCGCTTCTGCCATGATGCGATCGATCAATTCCTGCACTGTCGGCTTGTCATAGATTAAGCCGGCGACCATACCGCAAGACCAAGCGCCCACATCCATGTCACCGTTCTGCATAACCTTTGGATACACACCTGCAACTTCTGGCGCTATATCGGCAAATTTAATATCACTGCCAAGAGCGGCTTCTTTTTCCAGCAGACGTTCAACGCCTAGGTTGTTCAGCACTCGCTCAGTATTGCGCAAGGGTCGCATAACCAGGCGCGTGTCCAACTCACTGGCCGCCAAAATAGCCTGCTTAACGTTTTCGTGTACCGGAGCTTCGTCAGTGACAATAAAGCGCGTACCCATGTTCATGCCTTCTGCACCCATGGCCAGCGCAGCGACCAGACTGCGACCATCGGCCATACCACCGGACGCGACAAAGGGAATCGTCAGTTCATCAGCAGCACGGGGCAGCAGAATAAAGTTCGGTATATCGTCTTCTCCGGGGTGCCCACCGCACTCGAAGCCGTCTACAGAGACTGCATCGCAACCGATCGCCTGTGCTTTAAGGGCGTGGCGCACAGAGGTGCATTTGTGGATTACTTTGATATTGTTTTCTTTGAGGATTGGCAGCCACTGGGCAGGGTTGTTACCGGCAGTCTCTACAACTTTGACGCCGCCTTTAATAATAGCTTGAATCAAACCCGGGTAATCCGGAGGGGTCACCGAAGGCAAAAAGGTCAGATTGACGCCAAATGGCTTGTCGGTCATAGCGCGACAGCGCGCAATCTCATTGGCGAGCTTTTCCGGCGTGCCCAAGGTTAGGCCTGTGATAATACCGAGACCACCGGCATTGGAGACAGCTGCGGCCAGTTCAGCTAAGCCCACATGATGCATGCCGCCTTGAATAATCGGATGTTCGATGCCGAACATCTCGGTAATTTTTGTTTTCATGGTACTTTGCCTTTATGGATTGCTGAGATAGCTCAAATGCCCACTGATGAACAGAGATGGCTCGCGTTATAGACTAGTCATGTCCCTAATCGCTTGCACTATATTAATTGGCACAATATCGGTCAATACTGCTGCCACTATATCGATTATCGCGCGATAGGCCTTTCGATTGATTGAGCAGGTCCTTGTCGGCGTCGGCGAATACCTTGAATGACCAGTAAAAATAAGATCGAGATAGCCGCCGCGCTCAGAGCCAATGACCGCCAATTATTATGCAGAAGTTTTTTAATTGAATTACTTCTGGTTTGGATCATATAGTCAAAACCTAGTGCCGGAGGGATTACGCCAAACTCCCGTTCATAGTTGCTGTAGTCTTCCATCAATAGGTCAAATTGCTCTGGTTGAAGCGCGCGTAAATCCTTACTCTCGCCGGGATCCTCTGCTAAATTGTAGAGCCGCCAGATATTGTCGCCGTGGGGCGGTGTATTGCGGCTGAGTTTGTAATCGCCTTTGATCAGGGCAGAGTTTCCAGATACCTCTATTCCTATGGCTTCATCGTCGGCATAAATCGCACTGGCGGAGCCTTCAAGTAGTGGCATCATGCTGCGCCCGGTAATGGCGACGCCCTGGTGCCGGTCTCTAACGTCGAGATAGTCCAACACAGTAGGTGTTATATCAGTCACCATCGCTATTGCCGGCTGCCAGTTTTGGCTCTCTATAGTAGGTCCAGCGATAATCAGGGGCACCCGAATACCGCCCTCAGCAACATAAAACTTAAACATATTAAGTGGTGAGGCACTGGCATTGGCCCACTCTGGCCCTATAGCCACCATGCTGCCTTTTTCTCCGAGATTATCCAGTTGGTAGTCGTAGCCATTGAGACTCATCCAAGTTCCCATGCCGCTGATTTCAATAGGGTTAGTCGGCTCAGGACCATTGTCAGAGGTCACTATAAACAAGGTGTTGTCGAGCTCACCGCGGGCATCCAGATACTCGACAAAGCGTCCGATATGGCTATCCATAGACTCGAGCATCGCAGCTTGAACCTGCATGGATCGAGCATAGAGCGCGCGCTCTTCCGCGGGCAAATTGCTCCAGTCTCGACTACCGGCAGGCATCTTGGCCAGAGGCGTATGCGGGGCAATCAAGCCCAGGGCAATAGCCCGCTGATGACGTGCCTGACGCAGCCTGTGCCAGCCCTGATCGTAAACCCCGTTGTAGCTGTCGGTAATCTCTCGCGGTGCCTGCACAGGTATATGAATTGCCTGAAACGCTAGGTAGGAAAAAAATGGCTGACGTCGATCAGACTGATTATTGGCGTCCAGATAGCGGATCATTCGATCGACAATAAATTTAGATGAGTAAAAATCTTCAGGCAGATCCGCCGGTCTGCCATCTTCATACCAGGGGGCAAAGTCGTAATAGCCCATATAGGGTTTTTGCTCCCAGTTATCGGCACCTGAAGCATCGAGAGCAAAGGATCGATCAAAGCCATGGCTATTGGGCAGGTCTTTTTTACCGCTACCTAGATGCCATTTGCCGGTCATATAGGTGCCGTAGCCAGCGGTTTTAAGTCGCTCTGCCAGTGTTCTCACCCCGGGTTCCAAAAACATCGAATAGCCTGGCTGGCCCACTTGGTTATGCGTCAGCACCTCGGGAATTGTTGCAATGCCAGTGCGGTGATTATCAATGCCTGTGAGTAGCATGGCTCGAGAGGGCGCACAGAGCGGAGAGGTATGATAGTTACTAAATTTGATGCCGCGATCGGCCAGGGTCTGAATGGCTGGCATTCTAGCTTCGCCGCCAAAGGGGGCAAAATCCGTTAGGCCGGCATCGTCCACCAGAATTATCACCACATTGGGGCGCTTGTCATTGCTAGTGCCACTGAGCTGCTCATTTGAACTAACAGGCAGAGCTAGCGCGACTGCGAGAAAAGCCACAGAGGCCATTATGCGCTGGCCCGACCTGAGCGAGAACGACTTGATTGGTAAGACCATAGATCGCTATTTTCCGATTAGTATTTCGTTATCTTTCGGTCTTTTCAGGCTATTTGAAAAAGCCGCACATGTCTAATGCAGTGGATTTATTTAATGCCCTTGGTCTAGGGGTATGCATTGGCATATGATATGTCAATAATAAAAAAAACTGTTAAGGAAAAGTTCAGTGATTGAGTTAAGTAAAGCGGGAACAATCTATACGGTCACCATGGATAATGGTGAAAATATGATTTGCTTAGACTGGCAACAGAGAATGCTGGAAATTCTTGATCAGTTGGAAGACAACCCTGTTGCCGGGACCGCAATGGTCTTGATCGGTGTGGGGAAGTTTTTCAGTAATGGCCTCAATCTCAACGAGTTAAACAAGCTTGATGGCGCGGGTTGGACTCTATTCGCCAGGCAGATGAATGAAATTCACCGCCGCATGCTGATGTTACCCTTTCCCACTGTCGCCGCAGTGAATGGCCATGCCTTTGCCGGCGGAGCCTTTATGGCGCTATCCTGTGACTACCGAATTATGCGCGAAGACCGCGGTTGGATCTGTATCTCCGAAGTTGATGCAGGGGTGCCGCTGCCCCAGGGTATGATGGAATTTCTGCGCCTTAGATTGCCCGCAGCTACAGTCCGAGACGCGGTACTGACAGGCAGACGTTATGATGCCGACGATGCCATGGCTGCAGGATTTTCCGATGGTAAGGCTGCGGCAGAATTATTGCTCGGCATGGCGACAGAGTTAGCTCGGGATCTTGCCTGCAAGGAACCGAGTATTTTTAAAGCCATAAAGCACGCCTATTATGCGCCTATAGTCAAAGGCTTAGCCTAGGCCGAGATAAGTGCAAGTAGTCTGCTATCAGAGTATGAAAGAAAGCTCTGAAGCCTCGACGCTGTAAACTATAAGCTTACTTTTTTCCCATTTTGCGCGCCATAACCTGTTGCAGAATCTCCATCGGGTCTTTGTCAAAATCGCTGGCGTCGTGGCGCTCCGCGAGCTGGTGATGTTCCGCCCCCCAAACTCGATTGACGCGCTGGCCGCGTTTTACTGCCGGGCGCTGTTGGATATCCTCAGTCCAGCGGATCACATTTTTATAGCTTGTGACATCGAGAAACTCAGCCGCTTCGTAGAGCTTGCCCATCACCAGAGCGCCATACCACGCCATATTGGCCATGTCGGCAATGCTGTACTGGTCACCACAGAGATAGCGGTTGTCAGTTAGATGTTTATCGAGCAGGTCGAGCTGGCGTTTCACTTCCATGGTGTAGCGGTCAATAGGGTACTCGAGCTTTTCTGGTGCATAGGCATAGAAGTGACCAAAGCCGCCACCAAGAAAGGGCACACTGCCGATATTCCAAAATAACCAGTTGAGACATTGAGTGCGCTGAGCTGGTGATTTGGGAATGAACGCAGCAAATTTTTCTGCCAGGTAGAGCATGATCGCACCAGACTCAAACACTCTAGTCGGCTCGGTAGTACTGTGATCCATCAACGCTGGAATTTTAGAGTTGGGATTGGCCTCGACAAAGCCGCTGCTAAATTGCTCGCCCTCTTGAATATTGATTAGCCAGGCATCGTATTCGGCCTCTTTAATGCCGAGTTCAAGAAGCTCCTCTAATAGCACCGTGACTTTTACGCCATTGGGGGTTCCCAGGGAGTAGAGTTGCAATGGGTGCTTGCCCACAGGTAGCGCCTGCCTATGGGTGGCGCCTGCTATGGGTCGGTTGATGGCGGCAAACTTACCACCAACATCTTTGTCCCAGGCCCAGACTTTCGCGGGTACATAGACTGTGGTTTCACTCATAGTGATTCTCTTGTGGTTTTTTATACTGGCATTTGAGCTGACAGGCCCCATTTAGGCTTTTATATTGGCACGGTTTAGGTCATTATAAAACTCAAATATTGAATGCTTAGCATTAAAAAGAAATCCCTCCTTGGGGCGAAAAATATGTTGTGGCATTATAAGTGTCATAATTATGGGTTGGGATGAGAACCTCAGGGATCGGCGCCACTGTCATCTCGGAGCAATGTGAGCGATCTGAGAAGCTCGTAGAAGAGACCCCGGGTCGCTGCGCTCCCTGGTGATAAGAGCACTATATTGTGCTGATGTCGACTGAGCGTTGAAGCGGCTTAAAAGCGCCGTTTAAAATACTAATAAACTGTCGTTTTTATTCATACACAACAAATAATAAGAATCATATTCTCTGGATTACATGTTTATGTCGCAGGTCAATTCGTTAAACGAAAGCAAATTACTCGCCTACCTGGAAGCTAATGTCGACGGCTTTTTAGGTCCCATTAGGCTGACCAAATTTGCTGGCGGTCAGTCCAATCCGACCTTTAAAATCGATGCCGCTTCCGGCAGCTACGTGCTGCGTCGTCAGCCCGCGGGTGAGTTGCTTAAGTCAGCTCATGCTGTAGACCGTGAATACCTTGTTGTAAAAGCGTTAGCGGATACCGATGTGCCGGTGGCCAGAGCCTACCACCTCTGTGAAGATCGCGAGGTTATTGGCTCGATGTTTTATATTATGGAGTTCTGTGAGGGAAATATTCACTGGCGTCCTGAGCTCGATGAAGTGGAAAGTCCCGCGCAGCGCGGACAGATGTACGACGAAATGGTCAAGGTACTCGCTGCTATTCACTCGGTGGATATAGACCGGGCAGGTCTGACTGATTACGGTCGCCCAGGCAACTATTTTCAACGTCAGCTTGATCGCTGGAGCGCCCAATACCGCGCCTCAGAGCTAGAAACTATCGATGAGATGGAGCGTTTGATTGTCTGGCTGAGAGACAATATGCCCGCGGACGATGGCAAGGTGTCTCTAGTTCATGGGGATTACCGCCTGGATAACCTGATGTATGCCAAGGACAATTCCCATGTTATCGCTGTACTTGACTGGGAACTCTCAACATTGGGCCATCCCTACGCGGATCTCGCCTATCTAATTATGGGAATGAAACTGCCGGCATCGCAAAATAAAGATATGGTTGGTGGGCTCGGTGCGATCGACTGGGCCAGTCAGGGCATACCCAGCGAAGAACAAATCGTTGCCCGTTACTGCGAGCTGACCAATATAGACAAAATTGAAAACTGGAATTTTTGCATGGCCTTCAGCTTTTTCCGCTTAGCCGCTATCTGTCAGGGTGTGGCGAAGCGGGCAGTGGATGGCAATGCCTCCAATGCCACAGCCAATAACGTTGGAGCGCTGGTACGACCACTGGTTGAGTTGGCCACAGGCTATCTCGACTAGCCATCGAATGAGAGTCTCAGCGAGACTCTATAAATACATCAGCTAAACCCTACAAAAGGCCTAAAAGTGAACAATAGTATTCCAGTCGCCACCTTCGAAGTGCGCAAAGATAACTGGGCTGAGACACGTATTGTCAGCCACTCCATGGCCACCGAATTAGCGCCAAACCAAGTCTTATTTAAAGTTGCTCGACAAGCGCTGACAGCGAATAATATTTCTTACGCTAGTTCTGGCGACAGCCTCAAGTACTGGGAGTTTTTTCCAGCGGAAGCCGGTTGGGGCAGAATCCCCGGAATGGGCTGGAGTGAGGTGATCGCCTCGGCTCACCCAGATATTGCAGTGGGCGAGCGAGTCTGGGGCTTTACCCCTTACTCAACCCATCACAAAATTCTCGCTGGCAAGGTGAATAAATTCACTTTTAGCGATGTATCCGACCATCGCGCTGGTCATGCGCCGGTCTATTGCCAGTTTGATCGCGCTGCGACTAACCCTATCTATGAGCCCGAGCGCGAAGACCAAGACAGTCTGCTTCGCGGTCTGTTTATGACCTCTTGGCTGGTGGAAGATTTCATTGCGACTAACCATTTTTTTGACGCACAGGTCTGCCTGATTACCAGCGCTTCGAGCAAGACCAGTATTGCTTTGGGTCACTCGGTCAAGCGACGTGGCAAGCTGCGCAGTATCGCTATCACCTCCGCGCCCAATATCGCTTTCTGCCAGAGTTTAGGCTGTTACGACAGCGTGATTGGTTATGGGGATATTGCTGATCTAAATGCTGCAGAGGCTGCTGTAGTTGTGGATATGGCGGGTAATGCAAAGATTATCAGTGAGTTGCACCAGCATTACGCCGATAATATAAAGCACTCCTGTCGCATTGGCGCCACGCACCACAGTGAGTTGGGTTCAGTCGACGGCTTGCCCGGCGCACTTCCGCAGTTCTTTTTCGCCCCCAGCCATGTGCGAGCGCGCAGTGCTGAACTTGGCGCCGAGCAACTGATGCAATTGCTGGGTACCGACTACGCTAGCTTTCGCCGTTTCTGCGATAGCTGGATGAAAGTGGTGCCTAGCTATGGTGCTCAGTCTATGGACTGTACCTATTCTGCAGTCTTGGCGGGCAGGGCGGATCCTAGTACTGGGCAGGTAGTGTCGCTCTCAGCTGAGGGCGAGTAAGCAGTCCTCACGACGCAGCAAACATTTTTTTCCGAGCAAGTGGGTGCAGCGGATTAATCAGAGCTATGCAGGGCTGGACGAGGACCAGCGTCGGCCTGTTGATGCCGGGCTTGCTGGCAACGGTTACGAGGGGCTCTTTTTCGCGATTTTAAGTCTTTTGACTTGAGTACTGAATTTATCGTCGATTGGCCCTTAGTATTCGGCATGGCGATTCAGTTTCAATTGGATAATGGCATATACTGTTGGACTGACTGAGTCAGGCTGCTTTGAGGACGTTAACTGGTGCGTTCGAGCAGGAGCCGGCTAAAACTCTTATTGAGTAAAAAGCGAAGCAAGTAAGGGCAATATTATGACTACCCCATCGATAGTTATCGCCCCTGACGGGCGGCGTCAGCGAAGTGAGCGCAGCAAACAGGCGATTATTGAAGCCATGCTCGACATGATTGGCGAGGGCACTCTGATTCCTACCGCACAGCAAGTGTCTGAGCGGGCTGGTGTGGGTATCCGCAGCGTCTTTCGTCATTTTGAAGATATGGAAAGCATATTTGTTATGGCGGACGAGGCGCGTCGCAGCCGCTATGAAGATATATTTTTGGGTGGTGATCGCAAGGGAACACTGGAGCAGCGCATTTTGCATGCGGTGGAGCAGCGCGCTAAAGGCTATGAGCTGTATGGCAATGTAATGCTCACAACTCTGGCTCAGCGCTGGCGCTTTACCACTTTGCGAAAAAACTATGAGCGCTATCAGCGCGGTTTGCGCAAAGATCTTCACGACTGGCTGCCAGAGTTAGAGACGCTTGATGACAGCGCCTGTGAAGCAGTGCATGGCATTGCTTCTTTTGAATTTTGGAATCGTCTTCGCGATCATCAGGGCTTGAGTAAAAAGACATCCATAGCTGTTGTCGTCAATATGTTAAATGGCTTGCTTGGGCTCAAGTAAATCGTGCAGTAGAGACCTCGATAAAGAGCCCGATAGAAAACAGTTAAATGAAAATATAAAAGAATAAAACTAATCTAGAGTGGCCTAATTCACTGGCCGTCTAAAGAGGGGAGTAACGTGGAGTTAACAGACAAAATTATTGTTGTCACTGGCGCCGCCAGCGGTATAGGTCGAGCCATGGCGATTCGCTTTAAAGCCGAGGGCGCCAAGCAGATTGTTACTGTGGATATTAATATTGAAGGCGCTCAGGCCACGGCCGAGATGATCGACGGCATTGCCATGGGTGCAGATGTCTCCAAAGAAGAAGATATTCGGCGGGTCATCGAAGAGACTGAGAGCAACGTCGGGCCGATCGACCTATTTTGCTCCAATGCTGGTGTGGGTATGGGGGAAAGTATCCATTCAGCGAATAAAGAATGGCAGATGAGCTGGGATATCAATGTCATGTCTCACGTCTATGCCGCCCGTCATCTGTTGCCATTGATGATTGCACGGGGTGGGGGTTATTTTCTCAACACCTCTTCTGCAGCCGGACTCTTAAATCAAATTGGTGGTGCCGCTTACGGTGTTACCAAACATGCAGCTGTCGGCTTCGGCGAGTGGCTGGCGATTCACCACAAACACGAGGGCATCAAAGTTTCCATGCTCTGTCCCCAGGCTGTGCGCACACCTATGACTGAGACTGATAACGATGCTACGGCGGCCGCTGCCAGCAACGGTATGATCGAGCCAGAAGAACTCTGCCAAACAGTGGTCGAAGGTCTGCGCGACGAGAGCTTTATGATCTTGCCTCATCCCATTGTGCTCGACTTTATGCGTAATAAGACCAGCAACTATGATCGTTGGATTGGCGGTATGAATAAGCTAATGAGAAAAATTATCGGTTTAAATTAACTGCACACGGTTAGTTTAAACGCGCTGTGTAGAATAAAAAAACTATTGATTAAAAGTAATATAAAACGAGCAATCTATGTTTGATATCAAAGAATTTTTTCGCGTTACCAAAGAGTTTCTGCAATTGGTTCCAGTGCTGTCGGTCAAGCCGACAAGCAACGAAGACGCCGTCTCCATGGCCAGCGTGTTAGAGGGAACTGTAGCCAAGTACGCAGACCGCAGTATGATCATATTTGAGGGCAAGGAGCTGACCTGGGGCGAGTTTAATGCTCTTACCAATCAGTTTGCTCACGCTCTGATGGCCCGTGGCGTTAAGCGTGGCGACTGTGTTTCGGTGATGATGGAAAACCGAGTCGAAATGCTCGCCTGTACCTTTGCTCTGCAAAAAATAGGCGCCATTTCAAGTCTGATTAACTATGCCTTAACCGGAGCCCAATTAGCTCATTGTGTCACCATTTCGGGCTCTACCAAGTGTATGGTAGGTGAAGAAATCTATGGCAGTCTAGATGCTGTGCGCGGTCAGTTATCACTAGGTGATGAAGATATTCTTTGGGTCGCAGATAACCGCAGTAATTCAGTGCCGGAAAATGCTGAAGATATTGTCAGCAGTCTCGAGCAGTATCCGGATACCAATTTAGAGGATACCAACACTATCTTGGCTGGCGCTACAGCCATGTATATTTTCACCTCAGGCACTACCGGAATGCCCAAGGCCGCGAAGATTCCTCATCGCCGCTGGTTGTCTGCTGCCCACGCCTTTGGCTTAGCCGGTTGTCGGGCTAAACCCAGCGATCGCTTTTATCTCTGCCTGCCACTGTTTCACGGCACTGGCTTGATGTGCGGTATAGGTAGTTCTTTTTATACCGGCGCATCTATCTTCTTGCGCCGTCGGTTTTCGGCCTCCGAGTTTTGGTCTGATGTGTATAAGTATAAGACCACCAATTTTATTTATGTGGGTGAGCTGTGCCGTTATCTATTGGCTCAGCCGGTGTCGCCTTTTGAGCAAAATAATACTCTCACAAGAGTGTTTGGCAACGGCCTGCGACCGGATATTTGGGATGAGTTTAAGCAGCGCTTTGGTATCGAACGAGTCTGTGAGTTCTATGGTTCCAGTGAAGGTAATGTGACCTTTTTTAATGCCTTAAATAAAGACCGCACCATGGGTCTTACTCCAGCCAATATTATGCTGGTTAAATATGATATCGATGCCGATGAAATGGTCCGCGACGCCGATGGCGAACTGATCCAAGTACCTGTAGGAGAGGCTGGATTATTGATCGGTGAAATCGATGAGCGTTACAAATTCGATGGTTACACCAACAATGATGCCACTGAATCGAAAATACTCCGCAATGTGGTTAAGCCTGGAGATGCTTGGTTTAACACGGGAGACCTGATTAATGAAGTGGATGTGGGTTTCGCCGTTGGCAAAAAGCACTACCAGTTTGTCGACCGAGTCGGTGATACCTTCCGCTGGCGCTCTGAGAATGTCTCGACCAATGAGGTAGGTGAGATCCTCAATGGCTGCGACCAAGTGGAAATAGCCAATGTCTACGGTGTGGATATACCGGCGACAGAGGGTAAAGCGGGCATGGTGTCATTGACTCTAAAGCCGGGGCAGCAATTTGATGTCAGTGCTTTCTCCGATTTTGTAAATGCTAATCTGAGCAGTTTTTCACAGCCTGTATTTGTTCGTGTGCAGCCTGAGGCAACTACTACGGGCACTTTTAAATTACTTAAAGGAGATTTGCGCAAGCAGGGTTTCCACTTGGATGAGGTCGCAGATGAACTTTATGTAATGCCTCCTCGGGGCAAACAATATCAAAAACTTGATCGCGATTTCTATGAAAAAATTGTTGCTGGTACTGCAGGTTATTAAGTCTGAGCTTGTAAAAAGTAATAGAATTTAAAAAGCAATAAAAATTAAATGCACAAGATATCGGAGTGCCTAGAAATGGCTTTTTCTTCAGATGTGGTTTCAATTGAAAAAAACGGTGCTATCGGCACCCTATGGCTGGATCGTCCAGGCAAATTTAATGCCTTGACTCCAGAATTGTGGGCAGCAATTCCAGTAGCGCTCAATGAGCTTGCTGCGGATGCCGATATTAGAGCCATTATCTTTGCCGGACGTGGCAAGCACTTCTGTGCAGGTATAGATCTGATGGCCGGCGGTTTAGACGCTGAACATGCCAAGCAGGCGCCCTCTGAGGCGGTGGCTAATTTAAACCAACTTGGCTTTACCACGGCGTTTCAGGAAGCGATCTCGTCGCTGGCGAAATGCCAACTGCCCGTTATTGCTGTGGTCCACGGCTACTGCCTGGGTGCGGGTATTGATCTGATCACTGCCTGTGACATTCGTATCAGCGCCGCAGACGGTCAGTTTGGTGTGCGTGAGACGCGTATAGGCCTGGTTGCGGATGTGGGAACATTGCAGCGCCTACCGAAAATCATCAGTGCAGGGCATATGGCTGAATTGGCTTACACAGGCAAAGACATCAATGCTGCCAGGGCGGAAAAAATCGGTTTGGTCAATGATGTCTATGACGATTTTGATAGCACTTATGCGGCGGCCATGGAAATGGCTCACACCATTGCCGCCAATCCACCTCTGGCAGTGCGCGGCACTAAGTTTATATTGCAGCAGAGTGAAGATCTGACCACTGAACAGAGCCTCTTGTTAAATGGTATGTTTACTCTGATGACGAGTTTGAAGTCCAATGATATGCACGAAACAATGCAGGCATTTGGTGAGAAACGCCCGCCGGTTTACACCGGGAGTTAAGAATTTTTAAGAAGTGTTTTAAGAAATGTTTTAAGAAGTGTTGTATGCGCTTTTAAAAATTTTCCTAGAAATTTTGTAAGCAAGCCAAGAATGATACAAAGCTGCATCCCAGCGCTCGCTGAGATGCAGCTTTTTTTTGTATTACATCATCATACCGCGTGTCGAATTTAGCAGATCTGGATAACGCTCGCCAATCTTGGCAAGTCCGTAGTTGACCCAGTATTCAATTTTCTGCAGGAAGGTCATCTCGACCATTTCTGGCAGACGCTGTTGCTGGCGATCCAAGAAAGCATGGATTGCATCCACATCTTCAGATGTCAGGCTGGAGTAGAAGCCGGCCATACCTTTGTGGGCATAGGCGCCACCTAAGACAATCGCGGTGAAGTCAATATGGGTCTGTTCACTCATATGGCGCAAGTCAGGCAGTACATAGTTGGTCTTAGCACTGATGCCGTGACATGAGCCACAGTTGCGACTGTAGAGCTCTTCGCCGTGAGTAATTACCTGCTCATCGTTATTGGCTTCGTGGCCTAGGGCCATAATCACTGACTCGCCATTGTCTTGAATCGGCTGAGTTAGATTAAAATCACCTTTCTTAAACACCAGCAGCTTGTTTTGATTGACGAAGTTACGTTTTACTTCATCGCCACCGGCAAGCATCAGAGCACCACCGCTACCCTGAGCTACAGCTATATATTGTTCACCATCTAATTCATAGGTCATGGGCCCAGCTAGCACGGCGCTATCGGACTGGTACTGCCACAGAATGTCGCCGTTGGTGGCGTCATAGGCAGCAAATTTTCCGCCCCAGGTGCCCTGAAAGACCAAGTCGCCGGCGGTGCTAAGAATGCCACCGTTTGAGGGCTTAGGGTGCTTAACCGACCAGGCACGTTGCTGTTTTATCGGGTCATAGGCCACCAACTCACCGTAAATCAATGCATCCACTGCGGCGCGACCGGCAACCCAACTTTTTGGATCGCGAACTTCATTGAGATCAATACCGGTGTTCCAGCGATCAACCTGATAGCTGACGGCATCCATACCTTTAAAGTAGGTTGGTACATTTTGCACTGGAATGTACATCAGGCCGGTTTTAGGGCTATAGGTCATTGGCTGCCAGTTGTGGGCACCGAATGGGGCGGGCCAAATATAGCTGCCGCCATTCGATTGATAGTCGGCGTACTTGGTCTCTACAGGACGACCGGTTTCCATGTCTATATGACTAGCCCAGGTCGCTTTGGCGAATTTGTCTGCTGAAAGCAGTTCACCAGTAACCCGATCCAAAACATAGAAGAAGCCATTTTTAGGCGCCTGCATAATCACTTTGCGGGTTTCACCTTCAACGTCAAGCTCGGCAAGTACCAGCTGCTGAGTGGCGGTGTAGTCCCAGTTATCTCTCGGTGTTACCTGATAGTGCCAAACATATTTGCCGGTATCAGGCTTAAGGGCGACGATGGAGCTGAGATAGAGATTGTCACCGCCACCGGGGCTGCGCAGATCACGATTCCATGGAGAGCCATTGCCTGTCCCTATATAAAGTAAGTCTAATTCGGGATCATAAACCAGCGAATCCCAAGCGGTGCCGCCACCGCCGCCGCCAACTGTGTACCACTCGTCACCTTTCCAGGTCTCCAGAGCAGCTTCTAGGGCAGGGCTTTCCTGAGGCTTGTTGCGATCTCCAGGAACAGTGTAAAAGCGCCATTTTTGTTCGCCAGTGTTAACGTCGAAGGCACTGACATAACCGCGCACACCGAGCTCGGCGCCACCGTTGCCAATCACCACCATGCCTTTCACCACACGTGGCGCACCGGTAATGCTGTAGTTGCTATTGGGTGGGGTAGTTTGTACCGACCAGTTCTGTTCGCCAGTCAGAGCATTCAGAGCGATTAAACGACCGTCTAGAGCACCTAGAAACACTTGCAGAGGGGCGTTTTCATCCTCCTGCCAGATTGCCAGGCCGCGGTTAACCGGGCCGCAGCAGGTTTTGATTAGGTGGGTTTTGGGTACCTTGGCATCAAAGTGCCAGAGCTCTTCACCAGTGCGCGCATCTAGAGCATAGGCATGGCTCCAGCCAGTGCTGACATAGATCACACCGTTATGTACCAGAGGAGTAGCTTCCATACCGCGAGCGGTTTCAAACTTAAACGACCAGGCCAGATCCAGTTCGTCGACGTTGTCGCGATTAACCCTGTCCAGTGGACTGAATCGCTGTTCCTGATAATCGCGGCCATAACTTAGCCATTCAGCATCGGGATTGGCGATCGACTGTTCGTTGACTACAGTGACTTGAGCCGCGGGCTGAGCAATGGTCAGGCTTGATAGTCCGAGCAATGTAGCGGCGGTAATGCTGGTGAGCGTGCGTAAAAGCATAGTTGTCCCCTTTGTGCGAACCGGTTAATGGCGTTATATGGTGCGCTAACTTTCTTTTTATAGTGTGTTTATGCAAACTTATCATACGATCGGATTAAAGGCTGTAACCAATCCCTTACCTAAGGCTTTTAGTATCGGCCTGAGGCGCTATTATGTAAATGGCAACTGATGACTGATTAGTCCCGCTGCTGCCTGCGCGTCTAAGCTAAATGGGCTGGGTTAAATAGCTCGGCGAAACAGTCAGGATTCTAAAGCAGCGAAGACTGATGAATTATCTCCCTCGAATTAGCTGGCATGGAAATACTTGTGCCGTCCTGTCCTAAGGTTACAGCAGAGAATACCTCTTCTACTCCTTCAAGCCAGATCGCTTCCATACCAGGTGCCATAAGTGCTGGCACAATATGGTAGTAGAGCAGGTGTCCTACGCGCGCATCCCTCGCGATTTCGGCAGCCTCCACCGGAGTGGTGTGGTAGTTGTGAGTATCATTGAAGAGCTTTTCCCGCAGTGGATTGCCGGTTCGCGCTGCTGACTCGGCCATTAGTACCATCAGCTTAGTCGACAGTGCCTCATGGACGAGTAGGTCAACTCCCGCGGAATGTTTCTCTATGCTGGGAGACTTAACCGTATCTCCAGAAATAAGTAGGCTGCGGCCTTTATAAGTAAATTTGTAGGCCACCGCAGGCGTGACCGGGAAGTGATCGGCGCTGATCATTTCTATCTGCAGATTTTCATTGCTATAGACCGTTACTGACTCACCGATTTTGGGTAAGGCAAAATCCTTTGGGCTCATGCCAGCACCACTGGGTGGTGCGACCTTAACTCCGTGATGATCTGTGCGATGCACTGCATCTTGAGCATAGGCTCGATTAAAACCGCTGACAATTTCCGCGACACCTGCGGGACCATAAACCGGCAGTGGGCCGCTGTTATTGTCTGCCACCCAGCGCAACATGGCCATTTCACCTAGACCATCTATATGGTCGGAGTGAAAATGAGTCAAAAATAGCGCCTCGATTTTGCCTTGATTAAATCCCATGCGACCAAGATTGCGCGCGCCATTGGTACCGGCATCGACAACAAATAACTGCTCACCAGCCATCACTGCAACACAGGGGCCGGAGCGATTGTCACTGGGCATGGGGCCTCCGGCACCGCAGAGGCTGATATGCAAGCCGTCGGGCAGTTCTGCCAGTGGTTGCTGAGACATTATTTTATCCAGGGCGCCCGGGAGTATTTTCAGCATGATAGCGCCGCGTTCACTGTAGGCCGTGAGGGCCAGTGCCAGAAAAAGTACGCTGGTGACTGCTACATAGGATTTTTTCATGAGTCTTATATCTCGTTTAAAAAGGTGTTTGGCGCTCTGAGTTGGACTGAATAGTTGCATCTGTCAGTATGTGCGTCAATATAATTAGCGCTATCTGTGGCTCGGTCAGAATTGCGCTGCCATGGCTACTGAATACGGGCTACTGAATACGGGCTACTGGATAACGGATGCTGCATAAACACCTTAATTACGTTTTAATAACCGCCTAAAATAATAACAAGAGCGCTGAGCTACCATGATCCACTTTATTAAACCGCGTCTCATTCAGCTGGTTACCAGCCAGTGGCTGCGCAATCTGCGTCGCCGTCGAGTGGAGAAACGCCGCCTGGCCAATAACCAAGCGCATCAGGTAACCGTTTATCTTCGTCTCAATGACGCTCACAGTTACCTTTTACTGCAAGTGCTACAGCAGTTTGCTCAGCGCTATCCGGTGAGCTTTGACTTTCGCACTGTGCTCAATCTTCAACAAGATATGTATCCGGCACCGGCCCTTTGGCATAGCAATGCCTTTGCTGACGGTGCGCATTTGGCGCAGCTGTATAACCTGCGTTTCCCGACTCAGCCGCCTCAGGCGTCAGCGAGCAGGATTAGGCAGCTAACGGCCCAGTTGCTGCACTGGGAGTTGCAGCCCGGTTATCTCGAGAATGCCTTGCAGCTGTTTGACGCCTATTGGCAAGGGCAAGAGCAGGGCCAGAACGATATTTTGGACAAGATTATCGATACTAGGATTAGCGAACATGCTGAATGTTACAGCCATCACTTGCAGGCTAATGAGGCACGGCTTAAACAGCAGGGACATTATCTCAGTGCCATGCTGCACTACGGCGGTGAATGGTACTGGGGCATTAATCGACTGGAGTATCTGGAGCAGCGATTAAATGATATGAATTTGCAGCAAGACCAGAGCAGTGCAGTTGTCTTTGACAAAAGCCACAGGGATTTCTGTGGTCAGAGTTTGAACGCTAGGCGCAGCGATGAAGGAGCAGGGCAGGTCAACGCCATTGTTATGTACTGGTCGCTGCGCAGCCCTTATTCCTATCTTGCGCTGGTGCGCGCTCGGCAACTGGCCGACCACTACCAGGTACCCTTAGAGGTGAAGCCGGTATTGCCGATGGTGATGCGGCGTATGCAGGTGCCCGATACCAAGGGCGGTTATATCATTGCCGATGTAGCGCGAGAAGCTGAGAAATATGGCATTCCTTTTGGCCATGCTGCTGATCCCCTGGGTGCCGGTGTTGAGCGCTGTTACGCACTGTTTGCCTATGCTCAGTCCCATGGCCTCGGACTGAGTTTTTTACAGAGCTGCGCCGAGGGTGCTTGGTCCGAAGGGATTTTTGCAGAGTCAGATCCTGGGTTGCAGCAGTTGGTGGAGCGTGCCGGACTCGACTGGAGTCAGGCGCGGCCGCTGCTGAAAGACGATTCCTGGCGGGTTTGGGCCCAGGATAATTTGGCCGAGCTCTATGGTCAGGATCTCTGGGGTGTGCCTAGTCTGGTATATGGCGAAACGAAAGTATTTGGTCAGGATCGCCTCGACCGTATTGAACAGGGGATTATTCAAGACCTTGCTCAGCGCACCCAATAATAAAATTAAAAATAATCAAGAGTATGTAAATGACCTTTTCAAATCGCATCACCCAATTAACCGGTGCGCAGTATCCGATCATTCAAGCCCCTATGGGCTGGATTGCCCGTTCACAGCTAGCCGCTGCGGTGAGTAATGCAGGTGGTTTGGGGGTTATCGAAACCAGCTCTGGTGAGCTCGACAATATCAAGCTGGAAGTGGCAAAGATGCGCGAACTCACCGACAAGCCATTTGGTATGAATGTGGCGCTGTCCTATGTGCGGGACAGCAATATTATCGATTTTGTGGTCGAGCAGGGAATCAAATTTGTCACCACCTCATCGGGCAGTCCCAGTGTCTGCACCAAGGACTTTCAAGCAGCGGGAATTACTGTCTTTCATGTGGTGCCGACCTTAGAAATGGCACTTAAGGCCCTAGATGCAGGTGTTGATGGCCTGGTAGTAGAAGGAGGCGAAGGCGGTGGTTTTAAAAATCCTAGCCCGGTCTCCTCTATGGTGTTGTTGCCGTTGATCCGCTCCCAGTGTGATGTGCCCATTATCGCTGCTGGCGGTATTGCCGATGGTCCCTCCATGGCCGCCGCTTTTGCTCTGGGTGCTGAGGGTGTGCAGATGGGCACAAGGATGCTTTCCTGCGCTGAGTCGCCGGTGCACAACAACTGGAAAGAGGCGATCGTGAACTGCCGTGAAACCGATACAGTATTTTTGAATCAGCAGGGGCGACCGGCGCTGCGGGCACTGAAGACGGAATTGACCGCGGGTCTCGAAACTCTGGGCAAGTTTAATATCATGCAGCACATGGCTAATTTACAGGCGCTCTATTTCGGTGGTGATATGGAAGCGGCGATTCCGCTGCAGGGTCAGGTGGGCGGTCGTATAGACAGGGTGCTGAGTGCCGAGGAAATAATTGATGAAACCATGGCCGGTTTTAATGCTGCAATTGACAATCTTCATCGTCAATACGGCCAATAGGTTAGATTAACGGTTATAATCGAAAAACTAATCTAACGAGTATACAGAGAGATAGATGGCCGACTACGATGTCTTTAATGGTGATGCGGATGGTATCTGCGCACTGCTGCAACTGCGCTTTGCAGAACCTCGCGAAGCCCAGTTGATCACCGGTGTGAAGCGGGAAATAGACCTCTTAAACCGGGTTTACCCCGAGGCCGATGATCGTATTACGGTGTTGGATATCTCTTTGGATAAAAATCGCGAAGGTTTAAATCGGGCCCTGGATGTAGGTGCTCAGGTATTCTATGTGGATCACCATTTTGCCGGCTCGGTTCCAGCCTCTGCATCGCTTAAGTCGTTGATCAATGAAGCCCCGGATGTCTGTACATCAGTACTGATTAACCATTATCTCCGTGGCGCCTATCGCGAGTGGGCGGTAGTGGGTACCTTTGGTGACAACCTTAAATACACGGCGGCAAAGTTACTGAAGAATCTGAACTTGTCGGCAGAGAAAGCGGCGTTGCTGGAAAATCTCGGTATCTATATTAACTACAACGGATATGGCGCCAGCGTCGAAGAACTGCACTTTGCACCGGATGAACTCTATGCTGTGCTCAGTCAGTACTCTAGTCCCTTCGATTTTGTCAGCGACAACAATGAGAACTTTCAAAAGCTTGAACAGGGCTATCAGCAGGATATTGAAGCTGCGCAGTCGACGATTGCCCTAGTGGCTACGGATGCGATTGCCGCCTTTGTACTCCCTGACGAACCCTGGGCTCGTCGTGCCAGCGGGGTCTATAGTAATCAGCTGGCCAATGACAATCCAGACCGTGGTCATGCGGTACTGACGGTTAAGCCCAACGGCCACTATTTGGTTAGCGTGCGCGCACCACTAAACAATAAGAAGGGTGCTGCGGCACTTTGTATGCATTTCCCCACTGGCGGCGGTCGCGAGGCTGCGGCGGGGATTAATGATTTGCCTGCGGATATGTTGGCGAATTTCTTGGATAAATTTAAGCAGGCGTTTAGCGCTTAATTTCACGAACAACCAGTCGGAGAGAACAGCTTGTCTAATTCACGTCCATTTTCTATTTTGGGTATTCAGCAGATCGCCGTCGGCGGTGCCAGCAAAGCTAAGTTACGCGGTTTCTGGGTCGATTTGCTGGGGTTAAAATATCGCGATACCTTTGTCAGTGAGTCTGAAAACGTCGATGAAGATATCTGTGAGATGGGCGCCGGTGCCTTTGCTGTGGAAGTGGATTTGATGCAGCCTCTGGATACTGAGCGACGACCGCGAGTTGATAAGCCGGCACTGAACCATGTGGGACTCTGGGTTGATGATCTGGCGTCGGCCGTGGACTGGCTCACTGAACAGGGTCTGCGCTTTACTCCTGGTGGTATTCGCAAGGGAGCGGCGGGGCACGATGTGTGTTTTGTTCATCCCGTGGCCAATGACGAATTTCCGCTGTCGGCGGAAGGTGTCTTGGTTGAGTTAGTGCAGGCACCAGAGACTGTTATTGCCGCGTATAAGGTGTTGGCTGAGGCGTCGTAGTCTAGAGGCTTTTGTTAAGAGCTTGTTGTTAAGAGCGTTTAATTCAGAGCTCTTGATTTAGAGCTCTGCCATAAGGGAGCTGCAATCAGTCAGCTCCTGAGCAATCACATGAACCACATTGCCATCTGTCTCCACCACCCCTTTAACCATCAGCAGACTGCCTTTTAATAAGGCTTTGCGACAGCGTTCCTGAACCGTTGTCCAAACCACGATATTACTGTTCCCCGTTTCATCCTCAAGGGTTAAAAAAATCACTCCCGACGCTGTGCCTGGCCGTTGGCGTCCGGTCACTAAACCGGCTATGCGCACAAAACGGCGATTGCCCATGGTGGGTAGATCAATGGTTCGCTTGCAGCGCTGCAGGGTTTTGGACTGCTCCCGCAGTATTGCCATGGGGTGACGGCCGAGGCTGACACCGGTACTGCTGTAATCGGCATTTAGCTCTTCCACCTCTGAGGGCGTGGATAGGACAGACGGGAGGGAGTCACAGTCTTGTACTGACTCCAGCAGCGGTCGATAGTCTTCAATAGCCAATGCATCCCAGTGCGCTTGACGACGATTGCTAGTGAGTGAGCGCAATGCACCGGCACTGCTCAGCAGGGCTAGGTCCGCTTGGGATAATCCTGCCGCTCGACTCAAATCTTGGAGGCTGTTAAATCTCTGAGGGCTGTTTTTAACGGCCGAGACAATTCGCTCCGCGGCTCGATGGGAGAAGCCTTTGATCAAGCAGAGCCCCAAGCGTATTGCCGGTTCAGCGCTGTTGCCAGTTTCCAAGCTGCTCGTTTCCAAGCTGTGTTCCCAGCCGCTGTAGCACAGATCTATGGGGCGTATCTCTATCTGATGCCGCTGAGCGTCCTGTAATAGCTGTGATGGGGTGTAAAAACCCATGGGCTGGCTGTTGAGCAGGGCACAGCAGAAGGCCGCAGGATGGTGGCATTTAAGCCAGGCGGAGACGTAGGCCAGCAGAGCAAAGCTGGCGGAGTGAGATTCGGGGAAGCCATAGACCCCAAAGCCCTGGATCTGTTTGTACAGGCGCTCGGCAAAATCCAGAGAATAGCCTCGCGCTATCATGCCGTCGGTGAGTTTCTGTTCAAACTGGACCAGAGTGGGGTTGTTGCCCGAGCTGGATCCGCTTTTCCCAGAACTGGCCATGGCGCGACGCAACTGGTCTGCCTGACCGCCACTAAATCCTGCCGCAACCATAGCCAGGCGAATGACCTGCTCCTGAAATACTGGTATACCCAAAGTCCTTTCCAGCACGGATTTAATCTCCTGACTGGGATAATCCACGACTTCCAAGCCCTGTCGACGGCGTAAATAAGGATGCACCATACCGCCTTGAATGGGGCCGGGACGAACAATGGCAATTTCGATAACCAGATCGTAAAAACAGCGTGGCTTTAGACGCGGCAACATGGCCATCTGGGCTCGTGATTCAATTTGAAACACACCGACACTGTCGGCGGCGCAGAGCATATCGTAGGTCTCGGGATCGTCTTTGGGAATAGACTGCATGGTTAAGTTGATCTGCTGATGGTCGCTGATCAGCTCAAAACAGCGGTGCACTGCACTGAGCATGCCCAGAGCGAGGACATCGATTTTGAGTAGACCCAGGGCTTCGATATCGTATTTATCCCACTGAATCACGGTGCGATCTGCCATGCTGGCGTTCTCCACTGGCACCAGAGTGCTGATGGGACTTTTAGTAATAATAAAACCGCCCACATGCTGTGAAAGATGGCGGGGAAAGCCAAGGATCTCTTTGAGCAATTTAAAAAAGTGCTCGGCGATCTGCCCCTGGCTATCACCGCCTTGCTGTTGAAATAGCGCCTGAAGATCCGCCTGTCGATCCCACCAAGACATGGATTGGCTGAGTTGCTCAATAAACAATGCATCCAACCCCAGGGCTTTGCCCACATCGCGCACCGCGCTGCGGGGTCGGTAGCTGATCACCGTAGCGGCCAGAGCGGCCCGTTCGCGACTGTATTTTTTGTAGATATATTGAATTACCTCTTCCCGGCGCTGATGTTCAAAGTCCACATCTATATCCGGTGGCTCGTTGCGTTCTCTGGAGATAAAGCGTTCGAACAGTAATGAAACCTGGTCCGGTGAGACCTCGGTGATAAACAGGCAATAGCAAACCACCGAGTTAGCTGCTGATCCGCGTCCCTGACAGAGAATATTACGGCTGCGGGCAAAGGCCACTATATCGTGGACGGTTAAAAAATAGCTTTCATAGTTAAGCTCAGCGATCACCTGCAACTCATATTCAATCTGCTTGCGGATGGTCGAACTAATACCATCGGGCCAACGCTTGCCGACACCGTCCTCCACCAGAAATCGCAGTTGCTCAGTGGCAGTGAGATGTTCTGGTACCACTTCTGAGGGATATTCGTAGCGCAGCTCTTCCAGTGAGAAGTGGCAGCGTTTGGCTATGTTCAGAGTTTCCCGAAGCAGAGCCGCGGGGTAAAGTTTCTCTAGCTGGTTGAGCCCGCGTAGGTGGCGTTCGCTGTTGGCAAAGCGCCGTTGCCCGAGCTGCATCACCGAGCAGTTGTGGTGGATGGCGGTCAATGTGTCTTGCAGTGGTTGGCGCTGGCGGCTGTGCATATGCACATCACCGCAGGCGACCATAGGCAGTTGCCACATGGCCGCGAGGTTGCGGTAGTAATAATAGTCGTTGGCGTCATGACCGCTGAGTAGGTGGGTGACACCAATCCAGAGTCGATCTTTGAACCAGCTGCTGAGTTGTTCGCCGCGCCGATGGTCATCGCCAAGCTGTTGTGAGGGTATCCAAATGAGCAGTGCGCTGCGCAGATTGCCTTTGAGGTCGTTCCAGTCCAGCTGGTAGCTGCCTTTATCGCTGCGGCGGCGGGCGAGAGTGATCAGGGCGGAGAGTTCTGAGTAGGCTTGGCGGTTGGGGGCCAGGGCGATTAGTTTGTGGCCGTCGAGGCGGAATTCGCTGCCGATAATCAGTTTTAGATCATGATCTATAGCGGCGACATGAGCTTTGACGACACCGGCAAGGGAGCATTCGTCAGTGATGGCGAGGGCGTTGTAGTGCAGTTCACTGGCGCGTTTGACCAGTTCGTGGGGATGAGAGGCACCGCGAAGAAAGGTGAAGTTGCTGATGCAATGGAGTTCGGCGTAGAACATGACGGAATAAAAATACTGTATGGATAAACAGTATAAGGATTTTATTGTGATTGTACATGGGTTTTTAGCATGGGTTTTTGCATGGGACGGACCAGCATCCGGGACAATACCGGTCTGGATAGTACGAGCCAGGTACAACTATTCTTGCAAGTGGTTTAGCTTGCTTCTGACTTGGGTTTTACCAATCGACCAAACATAATCCCGATTTCAAACAGTAGCCACATAGGGATGGCGAGCAGTGTTTGGGAGAGTATATCGGGCGGCGTTAACAACATGCCAAAGACAAAGCAGAGGATAAAAACATAGGGCCGCTTCTTGGCCAGATTCTCTGGATCCACAGCGCCCATCCAAGAGAGGATAATTACCGCGATAGGAATTTCAAAACTGATACCAAACGCGAAAAACAGCTTTAATACAAAGTCTAAATAGCTGCGGATATCGGTCATGATGGAAATGCCTTCGGGGCCGACACTGGTAAAAAACATAAACACCAAGGGGAATACCACGTAGTAGGCGAAAGCCATACCAGCGTAAAACAAAATTACACTGGAGCAGAATAGGGGGATGACGATTTTCTTTTCGCGCTTGTAGAGTCCCGGTGCCACAAAGGCCCAGACTTGATAGAGCACATAGGGCATGGCGGCAAATAGCGACAGCACCAGAGTTAATTTAAACGGCGTTAAAAACGGCGAGGTGACGTCAGTGGCGATCATGGTTGATGATTCGGGCAGATACTGACGCAGTGGCTCGGAGACGTAGAGGTAGAGTTCGTTACTAAAGGAAAACAGGCCGATAAAAACCAGTGCCACAGAAGCAATGGCGCGCAGCATACGGTCCCTAAACTCAATCAGGTGGGCCATGAAAGGTTGGCTTTCTAAGGGCTCTTCACTCATCAGCTGCAGTCTTAGTTGAGTCGGGTTTGGTCTCTGGCATGGCGTCTAGAGGGCTCTTGATGGTTTCTTCAATGGAAGCGGCTTCGAGAGCTGTGGCATCGAGAGTGTGTTGCAGGTCTTGCTTGGTTTGGCTGAGATCGCGCATGATTTTTTCATTGTGTAGCTGTTGGCGAATATCGTCCATTCCCACTTCCTGCTCGAAATCTTTCCGTGCTGAGGCGACCATCTGCTTGAGGCGGCCGACCCATAGGCTGATGCTGCGAACTGTTTGTGGCAGGCGCTCGGGACCCATCACTATCAGAGCGACAGTGGCGATTACCAAGAGTTCGGAGAAGCCTATATCAAACATTGTTTAGAGGTGCCTTTTGGTTTTATGTTGCCTGTTCATTCACTGTCTTTTTGGGTGCATGTGAGAGGTATTGAGATCCCTCATCGCTGCGCTCTGTCATCTCGAACCACCCAACCGTCATCTCGAACGAATGTGAGAGATCTACCATCAGCACCCTCAATCTCTCCCCGAAGACATGTAGGTCCTTTGCGATCAATCAGGGCCCGCTTATGGGTTTGTTCTTTTCAGATTAAGAGAGCGCCCTGTTTGAGCGAGAGCGAGTTGCGCGAACGCTGAAAATAACAAACACATGGGACCGATCGCAAAGGGCCTGCATGGATTTGCCTGCGCTCAACCACGAGATCCCTCGTCGCTATGCTCTGCCGTGATGACACATTAAGTGGCTCTGTCAGGACGACAATTAAGCTGTCCTAGCGAAATAGCAGCCCTCCAAGGCAATCAACCCTGTGGCTTATCAGTCTCTTTCGCAGTACTTTCTGTCTCAGTACTCTCTGTCTCAGTGCTCTCTGTCTCAGTACTCTCTTTCTTAACACTAGCGTCAACGCCACCAGCGCCGTCAGTGCCCACAGAATCTTTAAACCCTTTTACTGCGCCACCCAAATCTGAGCCAATACCGCGCAACTTCTTGGTGCCAAAAATCAGCGCCACAATAACCAAAATAATCAGTAGTTCCTGCCATCCAAAACCCATCTCAATACTCCTTCGCTATGAATTAGTGATATTAATTTTTTACTTAGTCTCGCGCCGCTTTCTCTTTAAGGCCAGAGAGATCGAACCGTCGCTCGAGCTCTGCCAGCACCGCCTGGGCGTCTTCACCAAGGTGCGAAAGCATAACCAAACTGTGGAACCAAAGGTCCGCCGTCTCATAGATAAGCTTGGTATTATCGCCGCTATCCTGCGCGTCTCGCGCCGCTAGAATGGTCTCAATACTCTCTTCGCCAACCTTCTCGAGAATCTTATTCAGACCACTGCTATGCAGACTGGCCACATAAGAGTTCTCAGCTGAAGCCGCTTTACGCGCTTCTAGTACAGCGCAGAGCTGAGCCAACACATCGCCGCTTGATTGCCTATTGGTCATTGGTAAATATCCTTTGGATCTTTGATTACAGCGTCTACGGTTTTCCACTCACCATTATCAAACACTCGATAAAAGCAAGATTCGCGGCCGGTATGACAGGCAATGCCACCGAGCTGTTCGATCTGCATCACAATTACGTCGCTATCGCAGTCCAGGCGCAGCTCTTTAATTTGCTGCACATGACCTGACTCTTCACCTTTGCGCCAGAGCTTCTTTCTTGATCGCGACCAATAGACCGCACGATTCTCATCGACACTTAATTGTAGAGCTTCGGCATTCATCCAGGCGACCATCAGCACACGGCCAGTTGCCGCGTCTTGGGCAATAGCGGGAACTAGACCATCACTATTCCAGCTTATGTCGTCGAGAAAACTCATATCCAAAAGTCCCTTACTAATCGGTCTTGAAATTATGGCAGCTGTTGTAGGCCAACAACAGTAAAAACGCTAGCGCAGTAACAACGCCAGCAAGCCAACCCCAACCAATATCAGACTAGTCACAGGCACTTGCGCCAGTGACTCAGTCCAGCTGGCAGCGGCCAAGCCAAAACCCACGCCTACGGCTGCAGCACTGAGCCAGGGAATCAATCGGCGCAGTGGCTGTTTAGCTGCAGGCCCTGGGGTGGTTATCACAGTAGTCGGTGCGGCATACTCGGCTGTCTGCTGAGCGTTCTTAAGCGCCGAATAAATCAACGGTGGAATCTCCGGCAGCTGCTCCAACCAGTCGGGCACCAGCTGCTTAAATTGTTTGAACAGGCTCTTGGGGGAGTAGCGCTGCTTTAACCAGCGATCCAAAAATGGCTTAGCGGTAGTCCAGAGGTCCAGCTGCGGGTAGAGCTGACGCCCCAGTCCTTCAATATTCAATAGCGTCTTTTGCAATAGTACCAATGACGGCTGTACTTCCATCTCAAAGCGCCGCGCCGTGGTAAACAGGCTGATGAGCATATGACCAAGGGATATTTCATTCAGCGGGCGTTGAAAAATAGGTTCACAGACCGCGCGAATAGCACCGGTAAACTCATTTACAGGCGTAGTCTTAGGCACCCAGCCAGAGCGAATATGCAGCTCTGCAACCTTGCGGTAGTCGCGCTGGAAGATGGCGATCAGATTGCGCGCCATATAGTACTGATCTTCTTTGCTCAGAGAACCCATGATCGCGCAGTCGATGCCTATGTAAGAGGGCTTTTTCGGATTGCTGGTATCGACAAAAATATTGCCTGGGTGCATATCCGCATGGAAAAAGTTGTGCTCAAAGACCTGAGTGAAGAAAATCTCCACACCGCGCTCGGCGAGCAGCTTAAAGTCGATTCCCGCTTCTTCTAAGTCGGCAATGTTGGTCACAGGTGTGCCGTAAATACGCTCCATCACTAACACTTTCTCATTGGAATAGTCCCAGTTGATCTTGGGGACATAGAGCAGTGCTGAACCTTCGAAATTATGTCTCAGCAGCGAGGCGTTGGCGCCCTCGGCCTGCAAGTTGAGCTCGTCGTAGATAACCTGCTCATAATCGGCGATCACTTCCACGGGACGCAGACGACGACCATCCCGACTGTACTTGGCCAGCAGGCGCGCCAATGTATACATCAGCGCTATATCTTTGGCGATAGTCTGTTCAATGTTCGGACGCACCGCTTTAACCACCACATCGCTGCCGTCTTTCAGCACGGCGGCATGAACCTGAGCCACCGAGGCGGAGGCTAGAGGTTGTGTGTCAAAGCTGAGGAATATTTCATCAACCGAGTCCCCCAAAGCGACTTCTACAATCTGACGAAATTTGTCTGAATCAAAGGGCGTGACATTATCTTGCAGCTGAGCCAATTCTGAACAGATATCTGCTGGCACTAGATCTGGTCTAGTAGACAGTAGCTGGCCAAATTTAACGAATATTGGTCCCAAGCTTTCCAGCGCTTTGCGCAGGCGTTCACCGCGGCTGACTTTCGGTTTGCCCCAGAGAACCGCTGGGGACAGCAGCAGACGCAGTGGCAATGGCGTCTTACTTTTGTCGAGCAAGGTGTCGAGGCGGTATTTAAAAACAACGTTGGCAATCGCAGCCAGACGACGCAAGCGGATCAAGAGTTGGACCCCTTTGATTGGTCTTGGCTGTTTTGCTCGGCCAATATTTTACTGAGAATTTGGCGACTTTTGTTGAGTCGTGCAGCGGCTCGTTCGACGCCGCTGGAGAGTTCCCGCACCTGTTGCGAGAAGCCCTTAAATTCGGGAGAAGTGGGCGTGACTCGCAGTTCTTCTTTCGCCACTTCGGCAGCCGCAGACGTGGCGCGCTGGCCTACGTCTTTAGCCATGGCGGCCGATTTGCGTAGCTTATCGGCCATCAAATGAGCAGGGATATCGCCAATAACTGATGCTAAAATTGCTTCCCAGTCAACATTAAGTTCGGCCATTAAGCTATTGATTTTTAACAATAAGTCTAGATCACCCGACACGTTAACGCCGCTGCCGGAAAAGGATGCTTGAGAGGCTGAGTTAATCGCCAGGCCGGCAATGGAAATCAGCGAGCCAGACACGGTGGTGTCCGCTATATCCTGCCAGTTACTGTGCAACATGATGCCCTGAGCGTTGGTTTCCATGGCCAGCTTGAGGGGTGGCATGGTGCTCTCGATGAGCAGTACCTTACCTTCCAACTCGCCCATCTTACGCAAAGTCGCCGGGTCATACTTCAGCGCGCCATTGATCAGCGACTCCGCTGCTTCAAATGCGCCAGACTGCAGTGCGGAGAAAAACACTAGGCCTTAACCCCGCGATGCAGAGCTACAATGCCGCCGGTCATATTGTGGTAGTCGCAGTTACTAAAACCGGCTTTTTCAACCATCTCCATCAGGGTTTCCTGATCTGGATGCATGCGAATTGACTCGGCGAGATATTGGTAACTGTCTGCATCACTGGCAAAGAGTTTGCCGAGTTTGGGCAGAATGTTAAATGAATAGCTGTCGTAGATCTTCGATAGCACTGTGTTCGGTGGCTTGGAAAATTCCAGCACCAGCAGCTTGCCACCGGGCTTAAGTACCCGATACATGGAGCGCAGGGCCATCTCTTTATCGGTGACATTGCGCAGTCCAAAGGCAATGGTAATCACATCGAAGGTATTGTCCGGAAAGGGCAGATATTGGGCGTTGGCCTGAGCGAATTGAATATTGTTGGCGATGCCGCGATCCAGCAGGCGGTCACGGCCGACTTTAAGCATAGAGTCATTGATATCTGCCAGGACCACTAGCCCATCACTGCCGACTATGCGGGAAAATTTGGCCGCCAGATCACCGGTGCCGCCGGCTATATCTAATACCTTGTGGCCACGGCGCACGCCAGACATCTCGATAGTGACGCGCTTCCACAGGCGATGGATGCCCGCGGACATCAGGTCATTCATGAGGTCATAACTGGAGGCTACGGAGTGAAAGACGTCGGCAACTTTGCCGGCCTTTTCCTCGCTATTAACGGTTTGGAAACCAAAGTGGGTGGTTTTGTCAGACATAGGGCCAGCTATCGTTAAATAAGGGGCCACTATTGTAGCGACAGTTCGACCATTTAGGTACGTCTATCGGCAAATGTGGGCGGCTGAATGTATACCTGCGTGTAATCGCTAGCCTATACCAGTTTAACGATCTGAGTATCCGGATCCCGACTTTGGCCGGCTCGGTTTAGGCACTCTAAATAGGTCGCCCAGCGGCTGTCGTAGTTGGCACCTAGATCATAGAGATAATCCCAGGTGAAAATCCCCGAGTCATGACCATCATTAAAGAAGATCTGGATGGCGTAGTTGCCGGATTTGCTGATCGAATCTATGCATACCAGTCGCTTGCCAAATTGCAGCACTTCCTGGCCCTTGCCATGGCCGCGCACTTCGGCGCTGGGGGAGTGCACCCTCAGATACTCGGCTGGCAATGGGTGGCGGAGGTCCCCGGCATAGTCGATAGTCAGACAATCTTTGGCTTGATTGACTGAAAGACGCCGGGGAACTGTGCTGCTCAGATCGTGGCTCATATTAGAGAATAAACCGGGTGAGATCTTCATTCGCGGCCAACTCGCCGAGCTGCTTGTCGACAAAGGCTTTGTCGATAGAGAAGCTTTCGCCTTTTGCACCCAGGTCAGAGGCGTCATAGGAAATTTCTTCCAGCAGTCGCTCCATAATGGTGTGCAGACGTCGCGCACCAATATTCTCTGTGCCTTCATTGACGTCAAAGGCGATCTCGGCAATGCGCCGCACGCCATCGTCAGTAAAGGTGATTGCTAACCCTTCAGTGGCCATCAGCTCACGGTACTGCTTGGTGAGTGAGGCTTTGGGTTCGGTAAGAATACGCTCGAAGTCATTGATTTTTAATGAGTTCAACTCCACTCGAATCGGCAGCCGACCCTGGAGTTCAGGAATTAGATCGGATGGCTTGGCCAAATGAAAGGCACCGGAGGCAATAAATAGTATATGGTCAGTTTTGATCATGCCGTATTTGGTGGAGACTGTGCTGCCCTCTATCAGCGGCAACAGATCACGCTGCACACCTTCCCGGGAGACATCGGCACCACTGGCTTCACCACGGCGACAGACTTTGTCGATTTCATCGAGAAAAACTATACCATTCTGCTCTGCTGCACTAACCGCGGCAGCTTTGATCTCTTCTTCATTGATCAGCTTGGCGGCTTCCTCTTCTTTGAGGCTCTTTAGGGCTTCGGCGACGGTGAGCTTGCGCGTAACCGCCTTGCCTTTACCCATGCTGCTAAACATATTTTGCAGCTGCGAGGTCATCTCTTCCATGCCAGGGGGAGCCATGATTTCGACACCGGCGGCGATCTGGCTGAGCTCTATTTCGATCTCTTTGTCGTTGAGGGCACCTTCGCGAAGCTTCTTGCGGAAGATCTGTCGCGTCGAGCTGCTCTGCTCTGACTGACTATCTGTGCTCCGCGCTGGAGGCAGAAGAACATCGAGAATGCGCTCTTCGGCGGAGTCCTCTGCGCGCTGCTCAACCTTTTTGAGCTCTTGCTCGCGCACCTGTTTAACCGAGGTTTCCACCAGATCGCGAACAATCGATTCAACGTCTTTGCCCACGTATCCCACTTCGGTAAATTTGGTTGCTTCCACCTTGACAAAGGGGGCGTTGGCGAGACGAGCCAGACGTCGTGCAATTTCGGTTTTACCGACGCCGGTGGGGCCGATCATTAGAATGTTTTTAGGTGTCACTTCGTTGCGCATCTCATCGTCCAACTGGGCACGGCGCCAGCGATTGCGCAGGGCTATGGCCACTGAGCGCTTGGCGTCATCTTGACCAATAATATGGCGATTGAGTTCGTGGACGATTTCGCGGGGGGTCATTTGAGACATATGTGGTCCTTTTTATTGCGAGACGCTGTGGGCACCTCTATTACGAGACGCTGTGGGCACCTCTATTACGAGACGCTGTGGGCACGGCATTATTGCTGGCGGTTAGCGGCGCAGTTTTTGACGGGCAGCTGATGGCCTTTAAACATTACTGTCGAGCTCTTCGATAGTGCGATTGTGATTAGTGTAGATACAGATATCACCGGCGATTTTCAGACCCTGCTCAACAATGTCTCGAGCACCCATATCGGTGTTCTCGAGAAGTGCACGGGCAGCAGACTGGGCGAAGGGACCGCCGGACCCTATGGCGATCAAATCATCTTCGGGCTGAATCACATCGCCGTTGCCGGTAATAATCAGCGAGGCTTCACTGTCTGCCACTGCAAGCAGGGCTTCGAGCTTGCGCAGTATACGGTCGCTGCGCCAGTCTTTGGCCAGCTCCACTGCGGCTCGAGTGAGATTGCCCTGATGCTGTTCGAGCTTGGCTTCAAAGCGCTCAAACAGGGTGAAGGCATCGGCAGTGCCGCCGGCAAAACCGGCGATCACTTTGTCGTTGTACAGGCGCCGCACTTTACGTGCATTACCCTTCATAATGGTATTGCCAAGACTAACCTGGCCGTCGCCGCCAATCACAACTTTGCCATTGCGACGTACAGAGAGAATAGTTGTTCCGCGGTACTGTTCCACGAGCTTACTCCTTTTAGTGATACTTGTTGAAATGGGGTCGCCAAAGAGAATATCAATAGCCTCGGGAGAAAAAGCTGATAAAAGTCTTTAATACTAGGTTAGCTGCGGCTGCAGTTTAGGCCGTTAAGATTTGCCGTTATTAAATCAGCGCGCCAAGACAACCGGTTTTTTGCAATAGCTCGTTGGTCGTCTGATGGCTGTTGAGTGCGGCATATTTTTCACGCAGCACTTGGTAGGACTTGGCGTGATACTTCTGCGGTTTTTGCGTCCAGGTCTGACCCTTTAGCTGCACAGAAACTGTTTCTTTACCCTGATCTATGGCTTCGGCATTGGCCTGTGTCCAGGGCAAAAATAGATCGCCAATCTGGGCTTTAATAAAGCACTTGAGTGTTGGCTTCAATGTCTCCCAACTTTCAAAGTCCCCTTCAATGCGTGGGAATAACATACGCTGTATCCAAGCCAATACGTTGGGCATTTTGGCTTCGATCAGTGCACAGTTGGTGGGATCAGTCCAGACGTTGTAGAGCTGCCCCCAAAGGCTAAAATCGCCGAAGGAGGGGCGTCCGCCAAGCAGGTAGGCACGTGATTCAAGATGCACTTCAAGCTGCTCTAGAGCCAGATGCAAAGACGCTTCGATCTGCGGTGAGGTCTCTGCGTTAGAGCCGACAAACCACAACCGACCAGTCATGCGCTGACGCACCTGCTCGGTTAGCTTATCTAATTGGTCGCTGGTGGCATCTGGCTGAGTCAGCAGGGCAATGCGCCGCGCCGAGGCAAGCTGATCAATATCTCGTGCCCAACGATAATGAAACATCCATTTGTTGCCCCACTCATCACCCAACTCTTCGAGCAGAGTAGAGACAAAGTTGACTGTTATATCCTCTGGGTAAATGCTGTTTTTTGGGTATTTTTCTTCCAGCTGCTCAATAATCAGGGTTGAATCCTGAGAGCCTTTCAGTTGCGGGCTAACCACTAAAGGAATAATCGGCAGCTTGGCAAATTTAGCAAACTCGTCCATGGTTGCAGCGCTGCGAATAATCCACTGGTGGGGAATCTGCTTAAAGCGGAAGTAGGAGCGTACCTTGACAGAATAGGGTGAGAGTTCGGCACCAAAAATACGGTATTTTTGGCTTGAAATATCAGCGGAAAAATCAGTCATGGAACGCTCCTTGAGCACTTTTAGATTTGGATAATCTAGTTAAGGCTGGCTCTGATGATATCGGCATGCGCTTGACGCAACATCATCTTGTTGACGCCATAGACCGCTGGCAGTGTGGCTAAATGAGTCGCATGTTCAATGGCGCGGGGCAGGACCTCTTCGGCGCTGACTAACTCATCAAAGAAGCCGGCTTCGAGGGCTGTTTCTGGGCTGAACATATGTGACTGAATAGCGCACATAGTCTGAAATCGCGGCGACAGTCGCGACTTAACCAGCTCGATACCAAAGGCCGGCAAGATCATATCAATGGCTGTTTCATTGAGGGCAATTTTGAATTCGCCGTGGACGCCAATGCGGGTGTCTGAGGCCAGCAACATCATGCCGCCGGCAGCAATGGCATGGCCGGTGCAGGCGGTGACTACTGGCTGGGGATGGCTAAATATTCTCAATAGCAAGGCTGCACCCTTATTGACTAGGGCCGGCAAAAGACTGTCATCTGGCGTCTGGGCAGCGGTTTCTGCAGTAACCTCTTTGAGGTTGAACCCAGCAGAGAGCAGACCAGGACGACCGTGAATAACCACTGCTGAGGCTTCTTTTTCAGCGCGATCCAGGAGTTCATTAAGGCGGTCTACAGTGGCATGACTCAACGAGTTCACCTTGCCGTCGTCCCAGTTAAGGATTGCTACGTCGCCTGCCTGAGTATATTCAATCATTGCTCGCCTCTTGGTAATTGTTGTTTTGTTAGACTTTTTGTTTTTACCATCCTAGGGGAGCGGCTAATCCTTTGACAGGATTAAATCTGACCGCGCAGCCACAGGGGGGTTAATTACCCTGCTCTAACGGTGGCGGTAATAAAAACGGCAGCGGCAGGTAACCATTGCGGCGCACCGAGCGCTCCACCTGACCGGGTAAAAAATTAAATCGGGGTAGGCAGCGCAGTCCGGCTATTTTTAGGCCGTGGGATGTCCAATTATTGCAGGTGTTGATGCACATATAGATGCCCCGCGACTGGAAAAATATTTCACCACTGTCTCTGGCACGAACCTTAACAAGCTGGTTGGATCGATCAACTTTAAAGTGCCTTGATATAAAAGCTACCACGGCGTCTATCACCCCAAGATTGGTGTCGATTCTGTAGATGCGGCTAGTGGCGCTGCGATGATTGTTAATGTCTGGGATGCCAAGCACGGCGATGGTGGCTCTGGTTGGCAGTAACAGTGCGCGGAGACCGAGAAGCAGAGTTTGCTGCGCTGAGCCGTAATAGCGGTAGTCGCCCCAGCCAATTCGTGCCCACTCTGTATCCTGCAGCTGCTCAGCCAGTTCCGGCAAGACGCGAAGCAAGGCGGCGCTGGGCACCATTAGATGAGTGTGGATGCCGTCGCGGAAAAAGTAGAGTTGTGAATCTGGCATAGCGTTGTCGATCGGCAGTTTAGTTTATTGAGCATTCATCCCTTGGTCAGGTTACCGCTTTTTTACGCATACTGGAAATAGTTGTTCTACACTCGTAGCCTGTGGTGGCCGTTACCTCTATAGGGTATTGTTGAGAACTGACCGGTAACTTTATAGTCTTCGCCCACAACCCATAGGGCACTCATTAATAACGCGCTCATCAATAATGTACTTATCAATACCGGCTTAGCGAACCCCAAGGAGACATGGAATTGCAATTACAAGACAACAGCTTACTGAAAACTCAGGCTCATATTAACGGCCAGTGGTTAGATGCAGATTGCGGTGAAACCCTAGAGGTTACCAATCCTGCCAATGGTGAGCTAATCGCCGAAGTGGCCAACTGTGGCAGCGCCGAAACTCGGCGTATGATCGAAGCTGCCGCTGAGGCGCAAAAGCAGTGGGCCAAGTCCACCATCAAAGAGCGTGCTGCTGTACTGCGCCGCTGGTTTGATCTGGTCATGAAGAATCAAGAAGACCTGGCACAGATCCTGACTGCGGAGCAGGGCAAGCCCCTCGCCGAAGCCCGTGGTGAAGTAGCCTATGGTGCTAGCTATATAGAGTGGTTCTCTGAAGAGTCGAAGCGTGTCTATGGCGACACTATCGCCCAGTCCTCCAACGATAAACGCATTGTGGTGATTAAGCAGCCGGTGGGTGTGGTGGCCTGTATTACGCCCTGGAATTTCCCCAATGCCATGCTCACACGCAAGATTGCCCCGGCTATTGCGGCAGGTTGTGCAGTGGTCTGTAAACCCGCCAATGCGACACCGCTGTCGGCCCTAGCGCTAATGGAGCTGGCTGTCCGTGCCGGTTTCCCCCCAGGCTTGATGAATATAGTCACTGGTCGTACTGCTCAGATTGGCGCCGAGTTAACTGCTAATCCCATAGTCCGTAAACTGACATTTACCGGTTCTACACCAGTGGGTAAACAGCTGATAGCGGAATGCGCCGAGACGGTTAAGCGCACCTCTATGGAGCTGGGTGGCAATGCGCCCTTTATTGTTTTTGATGATGCGGATATTGATGCGGCGGTG
This sequence comes from Gammaproteobacteria bacterium MOLA455, assembly GCA_000511875.1. Lineage (GTDB taxonomy): Bacteria > Pseudomonadota > Gammaproteobacteria > Pseudomonadales > Porticoccaceae > HTCC2207. The sequence goes on along the minus strand of AZIN01000001.1, from coordinate 541,782 downwards.
CAGGGCACCCTGACATCAAAGTATCGCAATGCCGGACAGACCTGTGTCTGTTCCAACCGGATTATTGTTCAAGCTGGAATCTACGATGAATTTGTCAGCAAGCTGACGGTTGCTACCCAGAGCTTAGTAATGGGTAATGGCAGCGAGGAGGGCGTCACCGTTGGGCCGCTAATTGATGAAAAGGCTGCCAATAATGTCTGCGACTTTATTGATGATGCCGTGGCCAAGGGTGCCAAGGTTGCTCTCGGCGGTGGTCGCAGCGAGCTGGGTGGTTCCTTTGTCAAACCGACGATTCTTACGGATGTCAGCCGTGACATGCGCGTTTTCTCCGAAGAGATTTTTGGCCCAGTGGCGCCGGTATTTAAATTCGAAACCGAAGCCGAAGTGGTGGAGATGGCCAATGACACAGAGCTTGGTTTGGCTGCTTATTTCTATTCACGAGATATAGGTCGTGTCTGGCGCGTTGCCGAGCAACTTGAGTATGGCATGGTCGGTGTCAATGAGGGCGTTCTCTCCAATGAAATGGCACCCTTCGGTGGTATTAAAGAATCCGGCAGTGGCCGCGAGGGATCCAAGTACGGAATGGACGACTATATGGTGATGAAATACATCTGTATGGGCGGCATAGATAAGTAATAGGGCGAACCACTATGACTCATTTGATTTATCCCACCACCAATCTTAAAGCGATCGAACAGATCAGTATTGAGCGCGGTGAAGGCTGTTATGTCTGGGATGACCAGGGCAATAAGTATCTTGAAGGTATGGCCGGGCTTTGGTGTACCGCATTAGGTTATGGCAATCAGGAAATTATTCAGGCCGCCAGCGAGCAGATGAATAAGCTTACCTTCAGTCATATGTTTGGCGGCAAGACGCATTCAGTGGGTGTCGAACTGGCGGACAAGCTGGCTGAGATGATTCCCATGCAGGATGCGGTGCTGTCTTTTGGTAACTCCGGCAGCGATGCCAATGACACCCATATTAAATTACTGCGCTACTACCATGAGGCGATCGGCAAGCCCGAGCGCCGTAAAATTATCGCCCGTGAACGCTCCTATCATGGTGTGACAATTGCCTCCGCAGCGCTCACTGGATTGCCAGTGACGCAGGCGCACTTTGATTTGCCAGTAGATGCCCTGGGCATATTGCGCACCGATCATCCCCATTATTATCGCGGCAAAATAGGCAATGAGAGCGAAGCTGAATTTGTTGAGCGCATTGTCGGCAATCTAGAGACAATGATATTAAAAGAGGGGCCAGAGACTATTGCCGCCTTTATCGCTGAGCCGATTACCGGCGCCAGTGGCGTGATTGTGCCGCCAGAGGATTATTATCCGAAGGTTCAGGCACTTCTGAGCAAACACGGAATTATGTTTTGGGCTGATGAGGTGATTACTGGTTTTGGTCGTACCGGTAAGGATTTTGGTTGCACTACCATGGGCATTGAAGCCCCGGATATGATGACGTTTGCCAAGCAACTGTCGTCCGCTTACATGCCTATCAGTGCCTCGGCGATTCGCCGCGATATGTATGAGGCAATGGTCGATCAGAGCGCCGCTGCCGGTGCCTTTGGTCATGGTTACACCTATTCCAGCCACCCAGTGGCTTGCGCAGTGGCACTCAAAGTTTTAGAGATTTATCAGCGCGACAATATTTTCGAAAAAGCGGCTATCACCGGTAAGTATCTTCAACAGCGTCTGGCAGAGTTTGGCGATCATCCATTGGTCGGCGAAGTGCGCGGTAGTGGCCTTATAGGTGCTCTTGAATTGGTTGCCAACAAAGACACAGGTCAAGCCTTTGCCAATGGCGCCGTGGGTGCCTATGCCCAAAAAGCAGTGCAGGACAGGGGGGTGATATTACGCACCGTAGCCGGTTCAAGTCTGGCGTTTTGTCCACCGCTGATTATTACGCCAGGGCAGATCGACGAGATTATTGATGCCACGTCTCAGGCCCTTGATGAGACCCTCGAATACTGTAGAAAAGAGCAGCTGCTGGTTTAGACATTGTTGTAGACATTTTGTAGGCATGGTTTTAGACATTAGCCATAGATGCATTTGCACCGAAAAACCAATCTTACAGTCGAGTCTGAGCGTACGCTTTGGATCTCTATGCAGTTATACTCGGGGCCAATAAAAATACGATGTTTTAACGGATCTCTTAATCTAGCTCTTAATCTAGCGCTTAATCTTACCTAGGAATAATTATAAAAATGATAACGTCCTTTGAAAACAAAACCGTAGTTATTACCGGGGCATCCGCCGGTGTTGGCGCGGCCTGCGCTCGTTTGTTCGCCGGCCACAAAGCCAAGCTTGTTCTAGTAGCCCGTGGTGAAGCCGCTCTCAATACCATTGCCGATGAGCTACGCCCTCAGTGCGAAGTGTTGACTGTAGTAATGAATGTGGCGAGCAATGAAGACTGTTTAACCTTGCTGGAAAAGGCCGAAGCTGCTTTTGGCGCTGTACATGTGATTATCAATAACGCGGGCATGCATGCGCGAGGTGATCTCTCTACGATCTCGCCGATGGATGTTGCCGCCATGGTCGACATTAATATGCGAGCGCCTTTGCTACTGTCCTGTGCCGCGATTCCCTACCTCCAGCGCGCTGGTGAAGGGGCCATTGTCAACGTTGGCTCTCTGGCTGGCCGTGCGCCACTGCAGGGTGCCGCAACTTACAGTGCCACCAAGGCGGGATTGCGTGCCTTTAGCTATGCCCTGGCAGATGAGCTGCGAGACAGCGGTATCAGCGTAGGCTCAGTTTCACCCGGCCCAATCGATACTGGCTTCATTATGGATCAGATCGACGCGGTGGAAGATATCGTTTTCTCCCAGCCCATGAGTACTGCGGAGCAGGTTGCAGAGGGTATTTTAGCTGTGGCTGCTGGAAAGGAGATCGAAGTGGTATTGCCTGCAGCCATCGCGAAGCTCACTCACCTTAGCTACCTGTTCCCCAAGTTACGCCGCCGTTTGCGTCCAAAGCTCTACGAGCAGGGCCGAAAAAACAAACAAAAGTACCGCAATCGTCAAGCTGCAAAGTAGCGCTAATCCAGTAGAGACACGATAGAGGTAAGACAGAGGGATTAACGAGGGATTAAAGAGACATTATGAAACTTAACTATTCACTTCAGTCTGGCTATCAGCTGCCACCAGAAGGACAAGACAACAGTCCAGCGGTTATCCTGATTCACGGCATGTTTGGCTCCCTGAGTAATCTGGGAGTGCTAGCGCGAGCTCTGGTTGCAGATTATCGAGTGATCAGCGTGGATCTGCGCAACCATGGTGATTCGCCCCATGAATTGGCTATGGATCTGCATCTTATGGCTGCTGATATAGTTGAGTTGATGGATGATCTCGGACTTGCCCGTGCAGCCTTGATTGGTCATTCCCTGGGCGGTAAAGTCGCTATGCAGGTGGCGCTGAATAATCCTGACCGAGTCAGTGAACTGGTGGTGATTGATATAGCGCCGGTGGCCTATGGCGCACGCCAGGATGCGGCGCTCGACGCGCTTAACCTACTGGCGGAACATAGGATTGAAAGTCGCCGCGATGCTGATGCCTTGATCAGCGGGCATATTGCCGAGACTTCAGTGCGTGCCTTTTTGTTGAAAAATCTTGGCCGCAACCCTGAGGGCGACTTTAGGCTAAAACTGAATCTGGCTTCAATCAATCAGAATTACAGCAGCAAACTGGTATTGGCGCCCACGGGACAGCCCTATGAGGGGCCAACGCTGTTTTTGAAGGGCGAGCACTCGGCTTATATCCAGGAAAAACATCGCCCGGTGATTGAACAGATGTTCCCCCATTCTCAGATAAACGTTGTCGCAGATACCGCCCATTGGTTACATGCAGAGAAGCCAGAGACAGTAAACGCTCTAATAGGGGCCTTTATTGAGAAGAAAACAGCTATAAAATCATAACCAATTGCCGACAGACATAGTAGAATTGCGCCTGCAAATTTTTAACCCGACCTTTTACCGGCATTTTGGCCCCCATTTTATTCCACAGGAAACCACCGATGTTTGAAACTTTAAAGCCTGTAGCTGCTGATCCTATTCTTGGATTGATGGCGGCTTTTCGAGAAGATCCGCGAGAGACTAAAATCGATTTAGGCGTTGGCGTCTATATGAATGACCGCGGTCAAACCCCGGTTATGGATGCGGTAAAGCGCGCCGAAGCCAAATTGGCTGAGCTCGAGAAAACCAAATCCTACCAAGGCATTGCCGGCGACGCTGAGTACAACAGCAGAATGTTGCAGCTGATGTTTGGTCCCGACCACGCTGTTCTGTCCTCTGGGCGCGTTAAAAGCTTACAGGCTCCAGGTGGCTCTGGTGCGTTGAGAGTAGGCGCCGAAGTGATTCGTCGCGCTCGCCCCGAAGCAAAATTATGGGTGGGTACACCTACCTGGCCGAACCATATTCCACTGCTGGGCAGTGCCGGTTTTGAGATTGCAGAATATCCCTATTACGACACAGCGACTCGCGAGGTCAATATTGACCTGATGCTTGAGACATTGCGTCAGGTTCCCGCTGGTGATGTGGTGCTGCTCCACGGCTGTTGTCACAACCCCACCGGTGCTGATTTGACCAACGAGCAGTGGGATCAGATTACCGATATAGCTCTAGAGCGCGGCTTTGTACCCTTTATAGATACAGCCTATCAGGGCCTTGGTGATGGCCTCGACGAAGATGCCTATGGTATGCGCCTGATGGCTGAGAAGTTACCGGAGTTAGTGGTGGCATCAAGCTGCTCGAAGAACTTTGGTCTCTATCGTGAGCGTACCGGATCCATTACTTTTATTACCCAAACGCCAGAGCAGGCGGCTATAGTTGGCGGTCAGGCCATGGCAGTTGCCCGTCAGATGTACTCCATGCCACCGGCTCACGGTGCGCTTTTGGTGTCGTTGATTCTGGGCGATGAAGAGCTGTGTAAGGACTGGAAAGCTGAGTTGGAAGAAGTTCGCTTGCGCATTAAGTCTATGCGTACATTGCTGGCTGATAGTATTCAGGACAATGCCGCGGGAATGGACTTCAGTCATATCAAGCGCCAGAACGGCATGTTCTCGTTCTTGGGTATTAGCTCAGAGCATTTAGTCCGCCTGCGAGAAGAGTTTGGTATTTATATTGTCTCGTCAACGCGGATTAATCTAGCCGGTATTAACTCAAGCAATGTGGCCTATTTGGCTGAGTCGATTCGCACCGTACTTAAGTAGATTAGTGTTATCTGTCAAGTTGCTGCAGCACCGAGTTTAGGCTCTGCTGCTTCACCGCTCAGATACTTTGCTAAATGCAGATGAAACTGGTGGCGCTCTTGACCAGCTAGTTAACAGTGGCAAGGTAAAAGTGGTTGGGGTTTCAAATGTCCGTCCCTGGGATATAGAACTGCATCAGTCGCGAATGAGTCATAAGCTGGTCACCGACCAAATTGAAATTAGCCTTGCAGAAAATACTGCTCTGATCAATGGTGACTTGGTCTATTTGCAACAGCATAGCGTTGCGCCTATGGCAGGGTCTCCCCTGGCTGGTGAATCACTGATTAATTAACGGCACTCGGATTTAAGTTTAAAGCTAACAGAAATGGCTGAGGGGTTTTCTGTGGGTGCCGCTTCTCTTGCGGTTGCATTGCTGCTAAAACATCTGGCAAATATTCTACCGATTATAGGGAATAATAATATTCAGCGGCTAGAGGGCTTTGCTAAGGCTTAGAGATTGAACTGGATTTCCAAGCTTTATCAGGGGGCTAATGGGATTCAGGTGGCTTAAGACTAATGCCTCGGCGCCACGGCCCTATCTTAAAATGATTTTTCCCCTTTTAATCAATACCAAGCACAGCCCTGCAACCCCATAACTGATTAGCGCCATTTTGAGAATACCCATCATATCGATAGTGTTTAAATAAGTTATTAGTGCGCCCACTAGCTGGTTAATCGGCGCAAAAAACAGGCCTAAACAGACAGTCAACAGTATCAGGCAAGCCCAAAGTTTTCGTTTTAGCTTTTGTGACGCCTGTTCCTGAGCAATCAGGGTCAACGTATAAAAGCTAAACAGCTCGCGGTCTCTTTGAACGTATGAGTTTTGCTTTTCCTGCTTAACGATTTCTTTAAATAAAGTCATTTAAGTTTCTCCAAAGCACGGCTTATTTTGGATTTTACCGTGCCAGGTTTTAGGTCTAAAAAATCGGCAAGATCGCTGACTTGATAATCGTAAATATATTTTAGCGTAAAGAGAATCTTTTCATCCTCGGTCAGCGGTTTGATCAAGCAGAAAAATCCGGTATTACCCTCGAGCTGTGGGACATAACTGGGTTCATTGCCTGCTTCCAAATCCGTATATTTCTGCTCCTTTTTGATCATATCCTTAAAGCAATTGACGGCAATTCCTGTCAGCCAATATTTATAGGTTTTGCGCGAATCAAAGCTTTTAAGGTAGCTGTAAGACTTGAGAAAACTTTGCTGAGAGATATCCTCAGCAAGTTCTCTGTTACCTGCAGTCAAGCGCATTCCCAAGCCAAATAGATAATCAGCATAGCGTTGGATAAGAACCCCGTAGTGGTGATTACCACCTTTGAGTGCTCTTCTTACAAGCTCTTCATCAGTCTCCATTAAGCGGCATCATCACTATTTTTTTTCTCAGCGTAAATGCCATAAGCAAGCAGCGCCAAACCTAGGGATGTCACCAGTAATCCTGACGCCCAGACTACCTTCGCATGCAATCCGAAGTAACCAAGGAATACAACACCTACACCTACACCGATTAAAATCGCAGCAAATTTAATATCATTGGATTTTTTATCTTCTTCCACATAACCTGGAATACTCTGCAATAATTCTGGCGATAATTCCTGGCCGCTTGCAATTAATTTTTGTAGAGATGCGTGAAACTGCTCTTTCTTTTTATTGTTGAAGTGTAGGGCAATCCAGACGATAAATACTGGCATGCCAAAAACACTAACCATGCCAACGATGGGGACTAATGCATCTATAAAACCTTCCATAATTTTTCCCTTATTGCTTTTGTTAAGTTGTGTTCTTCATATATACCTTGAGTATTGAGAAAAGGTTGCAAAAGTTTTTTAGCAGGGAAAAAATGAACCCGTCATCCGAACGAAGGCTCAGATCTAAACGTTAGAACTAGATACTGGCCTTCGCCAGTTTGAGGTGATTTTCTGGAAGTGCCTCCTGGGACTTTTTATCTGGCTGAGTCGATTCGCACCGTACTTAAGTAGATTAGCGTTATCTGTCAAGTTGCTGCAGCACCGAGTCTAGGCTCTGCTGCAGTGACTGCTGATCGCAGTCAACTCGTATATCCTCATAGGTTTTATACAGCGCACAGCGTTCATCGAACAGAGACTCGAGACTCTGATTGGGCTTGCGGGCAATGCCCCGGGCATCGAAATTGCCTATGCGCTTGCGCAATTCCTCTAGCGGCACATCGAGAAACACCACGGTTGCGATCTGTTTTAAGCGTACCATGCCAGCGTCTGAATAGACTGCACTGCCGCCAGTGGCGACCACCTTTCCACTAATATCTTCGCTCAACAAAACCTGCTCCTCGATCTCGCGTAGATGGAGATAATCGCTCTGATCGAGGATTTCCTGCAGAGTGCGACCTTCACGGACCTGGATAGTGACATCGGTGTCGACAAAATCTAGGCCCAGTTCTTTGGCTAAGAGGATCCCGAGGGTGCTTTTCCCGGCGCCGGGCATGCCGATAAGGACGATGCTGTTGTGATTGTTAGGCATATTCTTTTATGTCGAATTGGATTGTGCTGTGTTTGAAATAGAAGAGTCCTCGTCGCTGCGCGCTCTCAGGATGACTGGGCTTTCCCCGTCACTTGCGGCGCTTTCGCGCTAAATGATCAAACAGCGCAATATACTGCTTTGTAAGCTTATGCGAGGGCGCGTAATAAATCAGCGGCACGCACTCATTGTGCGACTCTTTCATTTTCACCGACTGATTGAGGTAGCTGGGAATCACTGGCAACTTTTCTTTTTTCATTTCGGCAATCAAGCGAGTGGGTAACGATGCCGTGGGTTGGAACTGATTCACCACAATACCGCCAACATTCAATCTTTCATTATGATCTTCACGAATCTCATAGATCACATCGAGTATCGAATAAAGTGCCTGGCGAGAAAAGGCATCGCAGTCAAAAGGAATCAGCACAGAGTCGCCGGCAATTAACGCCGAACGTGTATAAAAATTTAACGCCGGCGCCGTATCTATATAAATTTCGTCAAATTCACTGTCGAGTTTATTTAATAGATCACGCAGTTTGTAGATCTTCTGCCGTGATTCAAGCTTGTGCTCTAGGGCCAGCAGATTGACGCTAGAGGGCAGTACAGAGAGATTTTCGTAGGGCGTTTCATGGACATAATCCAGAGCTTCATTAAGCTTTGAGGAGAACTCTAAGGTGCCATCAAAATAGTCGGCAACTGTATTTTTTTCAGGACTGTCACCGAGCAGATAATGAGTGGAGTTACACTGGGAATCGAGGTCCACTACTAGGGTGCGCTTGCCTCTGGAAGCACTAATGGCCGCCAGATTGCAGGTAATGCTGGATTTTCCGACGCCGCCTTTCTCATTAAAAATAACTCTACGCATTTGCTTAGCTCCATTATCAGTCAGAGGATGCCCGATTCTACCCAAACCTGAGGCTAAAGCGATAGTGGCGGGTGGAAAAATTACGTTTTAGTTAGCTCCCCGGATAGAGCGGCTTAAGCGCTACAGTAGTGGCTCCTGCGCTTTCGGTTTTTGGCACTATGGCATTGCGGACCAAATTGACCAGTAGTTTGAGATCTGGCTGCTGCTCAGAATTGCGGGTATATAAGGCTTGATCAAGCAGGTCAAACTGCTGCTGCAGCTGTGCATTGTCGAGCAGTGCGGCAATTTCGGCCAGAGTTTTAATTTTTTGCTTCGGGAAAATGCAACGACCCCAGGCCAGAAGACTATCCCGCAGCGGCGCTAGATCCGTCTTCTGCGCTGCCCGTTCTATAGCAGTCAGTAGCTGCTTGAGCTCCAAGCGCGCGCTATTCTGCCCACTCAAATCTCTGCGTGGCGCTGGGGTCGAGGAGCGACCTAGGTATTTAAACAACAAGAATAGCAATAGCACTGCGTTAGCGGCTACCGACAGCTGCAGCGCTAGGGACCAGCGCAGCTCTGCCATAAGAGACTTTGGCGCCTCTGGTGTAGCCTCTATGGGTAGACTGTTCGCTCCAATTGCTGCGCGCGGCGCTGGACTGTAGTTGCTCACTGCACTGACATCTGCAGCAGCCACTTGCAGGGTCACTGGGTCCAAGGTCGCCGTCTCCATGCGCTGTTTACCACTGTTCCACCAACGCAGGCTGATCCCTGGGACTGTTATCTCTCCCGGGCGATTGGGCACTAGGGCAAAGGATTCTCGACGAACACCGGTAACACCTGAGATGTCGGCACTGTCGTCTAACTGTGGTTGATCCGGATAGACTTTATAGTCGTCACTTTCGACCAGAGTCAGGGGCATAATCTGAGCGCCGGTTAAGCCTTTGGCGGTAATGCTAATATTGCGAGTGACAGGCTCGCCGACTTTAAGCTGATCCAGAGGGCTGCTCCACTGCTGATTCAAATCGATACTACTGGCCGGCATCCAGCTGTCTATATCTACTTGGGTAGGTCTCGCCATCACGTCGATGGTTTTGGCGTCGGTGCTGCGGATAATGCGATTGCCTCTGGCGCTAAAACCGCCGTAGCGATTGTTGCTCGCTTCGTAGGCGGAAAAGCGCAGCGCTGGGATCTGCAGTTTGCCGCTGGCCTGAGGGAATAGGGCGTAAACGATTTCCACTACCTGATAGTTTTTGCCGGCGACATTTTTCTGGAATTGAGTCTCTGAGACTTTTTGCATCAGCGCATCATCAATTTTGAGGGGGTCAAGACTCAGGTCGCTGAGTCGCACCGAGGTGTAAAGTCGGTGAGTGAGCAGCAGCTGCTGCTGGATATAGACTTCGGATTTATCCACTAGGGTTTCGGTATACACCGGCTGGCCCGCAGCCGAGACAGCGCTAGCCTTGCGCACGGTAATCTCGATGGCATTGCTGATATCTTTTTTATATTTGATCGATGGCACCAGCAGTCTACCGGTGCGCTTGGGGGCCAAGAGTAAATTCCAATCGGTGAAGGACTGAGTCTGTCCATTGACCCGAGAATATTGCTGCTGACGGCTGGTAGAGAGAATCTCGAAGTCGCTCTCGATCACTGTGAAGTCTGGCTCGCCCATTAGTGCTTGAGAGTCTAGGCGCACTAAAAGCTGCAGAGTTTCGTTGCTGTCGATAATAGTGCGATCGGCTGTGGCCGTGAGGGTGGCCCAGCTATGACCGCAGGCAAGCGCTAAGGTCGCCGTCAGCGTTATGCACAGGATACGTTTCACCAGAGTACTTTTTACCAGAGTACTTTTTACCAGAGTGCTTTTTACCAAAGTGCTTGTCACCAAAGTCTTTTTTACAGTCATATTTATCATTACTACCAGCGCTCTTGCTGTTCATTATTGGGAGGTACTGGGCGGCGCTGCTCAAGGGCCCGCTGCCGCGATTGATAGCGGAATTTCTCTCGCAGCAAACCACCTGGATCATCTGGAACACGACGCAGCCACTGCTCCAGTTCTTGCTGGGCCTGTTTTTCGGCTTCACTTTCTTCTTTAGAGGGCTCTGCAGTAGGCTCAGCAGCATTTTGCTCTTGCTCGGCCTCTTGTTCCTGGCGCTGTTGCTCTTCAGACTTCGGTTCTTCAGACTGTTCGGTCTCGCCTTCTTTTGTCTCGGACTCTTGAGCGTCAGACTGTTGCTGATCCTGAGATTGTTGTTCCTGGGATTCTGAACCCTGCGGCTGAGAATCCTGTGACTGAGAGTCCTGTGACTGAGAGTCCTGATCCTGGGACTGCTCGGAGTCTGAATCTTCTGCGTCTTCTGAATTATCAGAGTCCTGCTGCTCCTGCTCCTGCTGCTGTTTTAGTTGTTCAAGCAGCGCTTTGTTGGCCTCGGCATCTTCCATGTCAGGATTCAGTTCCAGGGCCTGATCATAGGCATTGATAGCGGCATCCAGATCCCCAGAATGGGCCAGGGCATTGCCGCGATTGTAGTGGCTATCGGCATCATCGAAATCGGCAAACTGATTGATTGCGGTCTCATAATCTCCAGCCTTGTAGGCTGCGCTGCCACGCCATTCGGGATCTTGAAACAGGCTCTGGGCTGTCGCGGCATCGCCGTTTTCCAGCGCTTCACTGGCCTGCTGGTCGGCGGTCTTCCACAGGTCTTGCCAGCCAAGGGCCACGGCGGGGTCTGAAAACAGTAGGGGAGCCAATAGAATTATTGCGATGTTGCCTTTGCGAAAACTTAGCACAATGATCGGCAGCAACAAAAATGCTAGCCAAAAGCCCTGGTCATCCCAGAGATCAAAGGAGCGCTCTAACTCTTTGGTGGCATCGGGAAACAATTCTTCGGTGATGGCCAGCAATGCTTCTATATCCGAATCATCGGCACTCATGCCGGCATAGATGCCGGCATTACTCTGCGCCAGCATTTGCAGTGACGCGGGAGACAGCTTGGGAATAATAATCGCACCATTGCGGTCTTTGGCGAAGCCCCCGGCACCTGTGGGTATCGGCGCACCCTGTTGGGTGCCCACTCCCAATATAGAGAGTCTAAATTTACCGGCTCTAGAGATCATCGACTGGATGCTATTAAAGGCTGATCGCGATACCTCATCGGTGATCAAAAGGAGGTCACCTTGTTGGTAGCCGCCATTGATCGCCAGTTCCAGAGCTGTTTCTATGGCGTCTTCGGTGTTGCTGCCGTATTCGGGTAAGAGCGTCGGATGCAGCACCGGCACTAGGCTGATAATGGTGTTGCTGTCCTCAGTTAGAGGGGCTAGCGTATAGGCAGCGCCGCCATAGACCACCAGCGCACTAAAGCCTTCACTGCGATTTTTCAGAATATCAATTAACTTGTAACGCGCCCGTTCCAAGCGGTTTGGTTTAACGTCTTCAGCGAGCATTGACGGCGACAGATCCATAATCAAAATCAGCGCTGCGTCCTTCTTGTGCACCGGCTGCGGCAATTGTTGCCAACTTGGGCCGGCCAGGGCTAGGCACGCGATAATCCAGGCCAGCAGCACCCAGAGCATGCCACGTTGTTTTTTGTTGCTCTCACCCTGCATTAAATAGGGCAGCAGCGCTGGATTGATAATTTTTTCCCAGTTGCCGGCGCTGCGTTTGCGCCACTGGGCCAGAGCCACTGCAATCAGTGCTGGAATCAAACCCAGCAGCGCCAGTGGCCGCAGCAGGTGCAATTGGCTGAAGTCGCTATGTAAAAACTCAAACATGTGAGCCCCGATTGTACTCTCTGGGGCCGCTGATAAGTCCGATCAGCAAGCTCAGTAAAAAGGCTAACGCCAGGGGCCAATAATAGAGCGCGGCGACGGGTCGAATCATCTCGGCGTCCTGTTCAATGGGTTCCAAGCGGTTGAGCTCTTCGTAGATAGCGACCAACTCCTCGGGATTGCGTGCACGAAAGTATTCTCCGCCGGTGGTGTCGGCTATGGCAGCTAAGGTTTTTTCATCAAGATCTGCCGAGGGGTTGGTGACGCGCTTGCCAAACAATCCCCATGACTCTTGAGTTTCAGCCCCTACGCCGATGGTATAAATCTTAACATTGGCGCGACTGGCCAGCTCGGCGGCTTTTAAGGGTTCCAGTTCACCGGCATTGTTGGCACCGTCGGTGAGCAGAATGACCACGCGATGATTCTCTGGGCGCTGTTGCAGGCGTTTAACCGAAAGCCCAATGGCGTCGCCAATAGCAGTGCCATTGCCGGCAAACCCGAGCTGCGCCTCATAGAGCAATGTCTGCATGGTTTTGCGGTCGAAGGTCAGTGGGGTCTGAAGGTAGGCCTTCTCGCCAAATAAGATCAGCCCCAGACGATCCCCTTCGCGCTCGGTGACAAATTTGCCTACCACGGCCTTTACCGCCTGCAGTCGATTGACGGTTTGACCGCTGATCTGCATGTCTTCCCGCTCCATACTGCCGGAGATATCTACGGCCAATAAAATATCGCGACCACTGGTGGGTAGAGTCACTGGATCACCGATCCAAACTGGTCGTGCGATGGCTAACAATGTGCAGAGCCAGATAACGACAAGGGTTAATAGTAGTAGCGATTTGCGCCAGGACGATATGGCGGCAGAGCTGCTGCCACCAGCAGCATTGGCTAATAGAGGCGCGCGCAGGGCGCGCATGCGCACCTCCGCGGGCTTGCGCACCCAGCGATAGATAAACGGCAGCGGGGCCAGTGCCAGAGCCCAGGGCCAGATCAGTTCTAACATGGCACACCCAACTCCAGCTTATCTTCCACCATATGGTTTTGGATCCAGACACGGGCATCATCAAAAAGAGCGTCCAGATCTTGGCTCTGGGCACTGCTTTGTTCGGCGTAGAGCAGAGTTTGCAGTTCGCTGGTGGGCTGGTTAAATACTGATTTGTCACAGCTGAAATGCAAAAACTCGACAAAAGGTTCGATGGCCATAGCGCTTGGCTGACGGTTGGGATAAGCGCAGTTGGCGGTCTGTTTTAGCAGCACAAACAGAGCTCGAAGCTGTTCTTGGCTGTCACTGCCGGCTTGCAACTCTCGCAGCTGCGCCAGTGCCTGACGACGATAATGCTTGGCGTTGTAACGGCGGTAAAGCCATCTCAACAGCCAAACTGTGAGGGCGGAGCCAGCCAGGGCCAAAATCCACCATCCCGGCGCCGGTGGCCACCAGGAAATCGCTTCGGGCAGATGTATATCCCGCAGTTGATCTAAGGGGTTGGCTGCTGGCGCTTGGGTGTTAGACGAAGTGGCCATCAGCTGCGGCGCCCTTTGCGTCGTTTACCGTAGGCCTGGGCCAGCACCGACATCACGGGATCGGCACTATTAAAAGGTAAGAGTCCAGCGGAAAGTTGTTGGCTCGCTCGCTTTAGTTTCTGGCTTCTATTAATAAAGGCCTGCTCAAATTCATCGCGCAGTTTGTGGTCGCCGGTGTTGAGTAATGTTTGCTGTTCGCCATCGCTTACTGCATAGAGGGCTGCAGGGGGCAGTTCGGTTTCAATAGAATCGAAAATATGGCAGAAGTTGAGATTGCTGTGACGGGCCAATTCAAATAGCTGTCGCTCGCAGGCATCATCAATATCATGGAAGTCGCTGACAATAAACACCGTGGTGCCGGGCAGGGCAAAGCGCCGTGCCTCTTCGAGAATATGGGCGAGGCTGAATTGATCTGGTGCTGGCTGCAGTAGTTGCTGGCTAAAGTCCTGCAGCTGATGGATATATTGCAGCACCGCATGGTGACTGCGTCGCGATTTCACTTCGGCTTGCTGTTGCGCACCAAATACAAGACCGCCGACACGATCGTTGGCACTGAGCCCGGCCCAGGCCAGAGCTGCGGATATTTCGCAGGCGACCACGGATTTTAGACGCTGACTACCAAAAAACATCGGCCCACGAAGGTCGCAAACCACCAGCACAGGTCGCTCCCGCTCTTCGCGGAAGATTTTAGTGTGAGGCACTTGAGTCTTGGCCGTCACTCGCCAATCGATAGTGCGCACATCGTCGCCGGGCTGATAGATCCGCACCTCATCGAAGTCCATGCCGCGGCCGCGAAAGCTTGAGCGGTGTCCGCCAGCCATCATCTGTCGCGCCTGCACTCGGGGAAAGCCTGTCAACTCACGGGCAGCGTAACGCAGACGCACCATCTCACTGAGGCTGGCGATGGCGGGATGATTGTCCTGTTCTGGGGGTTGATTCATCAGGCTGAGGCAACAGATTCCAGTAGTGTGTCAATCACTTGATTGGCGGTTACGCCACTGGCCTCGGCTTCAAAGCTAAGGATCAAACGGTGGCGCAAGACATCGTGGGCCACGGCGCGAATATCATCAGGGGTGACAAAGTCACGGCCCTGAAGCCAGGCTAGAGCGCGACTGCAGCGATCCAATGCAATAGTGGCTCGGGGGCTGGCGCCATAGTCGAGCCATTTAGCGAGATCGCCGCCGTAGAGTTTAGCGTCTCTGGTGGCGAGAATAAGTTGTACTAAGTACTCCTCGACCGGCTCTGCCATATGCACTGCAAGGGCTTCTTTACGTGCGCCAAACAATGTCTCTTGGGTTAGCAGATCGACAGTCTGCGGGGCTTGTTTGAGGGCTTCTCTGCGGGACAGTTCGAGAATCAAGCGCTCGGTTTTTGGCGCCGGATAATCCACCATAATGTGCATTAAGAAGCGGTCCATCTGTGCTTCGGGAAGCGGGTAGGTACCTTCTTGTTCGATTGGGTTCTGGGTTGCCATGACCATAAATAGTTCGGGCAGGGAATAGGTCGTGCCACCCACTGAGACCTGGCGCTCGGCCATGGCTTCGAGCAGTGCCGACTGAACTTTGGCCGGGGCGCGGTTAATTTCATCAGCCAAGACTAAGTTGTGGAACAGCGGCCCGGCTTGGAATTCAAAATTGCCCTGCTCGGGGCGATAGATATCGCTGCCTGTTATATCTGCTGGCAATAGATCTGGAGTGAACTGCACACGCTGAAAATCCCCTTCAATTCCCTCGGAGAGCGTCTTGATCGCTTTGGTTTTAGCCAGTCCCGGTGCGCCTTCTACCAGTAAGTGCCCATCTGCCAATAGGGCGATGATCAGACGTTCAACAAGATGCTCCTGACCGACAATTTGTGTGTTCAGCCAATCTTTGAGTAAATGAATTTTCTGGTGCAAAACTAACCCCTGATAAAAGTTGTGATAATTCGCGCGATGTTTGATTCTAGTGGCTATTATTGCAACACAAAATTGACCTTTTTTATATCAGCTAGATGCGATATCTTTATTTGATTATGAATAGATTTCGCTGTTCTTGGATAATACAGCACTCATCAAAGAGCGGGTAAGAAGGCAATAGACTGACATAACTGGAAAAGGTTTAGAATTTCGCCCATGGATGCCAAAACGTATAATCAGCGCGGCGTACTTATTGCCTCTCTGAACAAAATAGCCGCTCGTCAGCTCACTCAATCTCATGCGCAGCAGTTTGATGGCTTTATTGCAAATGCCATGCACTTCTACCCGGATGCAGATTATCTCGCGCGACCGATTCAAGATATTTTTTGGAACCTCTGGGGACTCTGCCGGTTCAGTGCCGAGCAGATCGATATGGCCAGCACAGAGAGTCGCGCTCGAGTGCGGGTGTTTAACCCTGATCCAGAGCTGGATGGCTGGCTCAGTGGGCATACTACAATCTATATTAATCAGCGGGATATGCCATTTTTGGTTGATTCTCTGCGCAATGTGCTGAATCGCCGTGGTTTAAATATTTTTACCTTGCAGAGCAATCCAGTCTGGGTTGTGCGCAATGCTCAGGGTGTGGTTGAGCGGACTTGTGCAGATTTTGCCGAGAATGCTGAGCGGGAGGCTTTAATCACTATTGAAGTGGACCTCCATCTTGAGTCTGAACTCAGCGACCTACGGCGCGAATTGCTCGACGTGCTAGATGACGTAGAAGTGGTGGTGGCTGATTTTGACCCCATGCGTCAGCGCGTCGAAACGCTTATTGAAGAGCTACAAAACAATGCCCCAGAGGTTGAGCAGCTCAATGAGTCGTTGGAATTTTTGCGCTGGATTCAAAATGGCTATTTTACCTTTACTGGCTGTGTCGAGTTCGACTTAAAAATCGATGGCGACAATCTCTATCTCAGTGAAGCGGCAGATAGCCGCTGTGGTCTTCTGAGAAAATACAGCGGTGATCGCCGTGAGGGCTGGGTCGAAGAGCTTAGTCCTGGTGTTCGCGCGCTCTATGAAAGCGATGAGCTGCTGACTATTACTAAATCCTCTCAGCGCTCTCGGGTTCACCGTGACGTCTACTCTGATTATGTAGTGGTCAAACGCTTTGATAGAGATGGCCAGCCCTGCGGTGAAGTGCGCTTTATGGGGCTCTATACGTCGCAATTCTACTCTTACAGCCCGCGGCGCATTCCAATTCTGCGCAATAAGGTTAATTGGGTGATGGAGAACTCTGGTTTTAAAGCCACGAGTCACGACGGTAAAGCGTTGATGGCGATTCTCGATTTCCATCCTCGAGATGAGCTGTTTTTCCTCAGTCGCGAAAGTCTGGCTGAGACTGCTATTGGGATATGGCAAATCTACGAGCGTCGGGTGATCAAAGCCTTTGTGCATCCAGACCCTTTTGATAAGTTTGTCAGCTGCATTGTCTACTTGCCTCGGGAGTCCTTCAGCACTCAGGCGCGAATGAAAATTCAGCATAGTATTGGCGATCGCCTGGATGCTGTAGAGAGTGAATTTACCACGCAGTTTTTGCCAGAATCGGTATTGGTGCGAATCTATTTAGTCTATCAGGTGCGCAATAAGCAGTATTTGAATGTGGTCAGTTCAGATCTGGAGGATATTGTTCGTCAGGTGACCCGCGACTGGTGCGATGAATTTGCGGCCGTCGTCATTGAGCAGGGCGCTGAGAATCGGAGTACAGAGACCCAAAGTGCTACCTTGACGCGGCGCTTTCAGCGGGCTTTCCCCGGGGCTTATCGAGAACTCTATTCGCCGCTCCAGGCTTTGGCTCATATTGAACTCTTCGATATCCTCGAGGGCACTGGTGATATCGCGATTCAACTGCAGCATCAGCTGGCGGTAGAGAATAATCATCTACAGTTAAAGCTGTTTCATCGCCAGACGCCCTTGGAGCTGTCGGATATGATTCCGATGTTGGAAAACCTCGGCTTCCGCGTGGTAATGGAGCACCCCTATCTGATTCGTCCGGAGGGTGATGCTGATGTCTGGATGCAGGAATTCCAGCTGTCCTTTTCCCTTGATGTGAATGTTGATGTGGAAGCGGTGCAGGGCAGCTTTAAAGAGGCTCTGAGTACGGTTTGGAAGGGCGACGCTGAGAATGATAGCTTTAACCGTTTGGTGATTGGTGCGCGACTCGATTGGCGCGCAGTGGCCATGTTGCGGCTCTATGCACGCTATCTAAAGCAGCTTGGCATCAGTTATAGTCAGGAGTTTATTGCCGATACTCTGTGCCGCTATTTAGAGATTACACGCAATCTTGTCGCGCTGTTTAAGAGCTATTTCGATCCCCGTTACGCTGGTGAAACTCGCAGTGAACGAGTTCAGGGGTTGGTTATCAAGATTCTCTCGGCACTGGACGACGTCGACAATATTAGTGAAGACAATGTTATTCGCAGTTACCTGGAAGTGATACAGGCCACTCTGCGCACCAACTTCTTCCAAACCATCGAAGACGGCAGTTGTAAATCCTATATTTCGGTAAAGTTAGAGTCTGGGAAAATATCCCTGGCACCTAAGCCGCGTCCGGAGTTCGAGATCTTTGTCTACTCTCCGCGAGTGGAAGGTGTGCATCTGCGCGGCGGTAAAGTCGCCCGTGGCGGTCTGCGCTGGTCTGATAGATTGGAAGATTATCGCACTGAGGTGTTGGGCTTAGTAAAAGCCCAGCAGGTTAAAAATGCGGTGATTGTACCCACAGGTGCCAAGGGCGGGTTTGTCGCTAAACAGGCCTCACTGGCCGCTGGACGAGATGCCTGGCTGCAGGAGGGTATTGCCAGTTATATGCTCTATATACAGGCGCTGCTGGATATCACCGACAATATTATCGAGGGAAAAATTGTGCCACCGGTGGATGTGGTGCGCCGGGATGGTGACGATCCCTACCTGGTCGTCGCCGCCGATAAAGGTACTGCGACATTTTCCGACATAGCCAACGAAATTTCCCATGCCAACAACTTCTGGCTTGGTGATGCCTTCGCCTCCGGTGGCGGCAATGGTTATGACCACAAAGCCATGGGCATTACGGCCCGTGGTGCTTGGGTGGCGGTGCAGCGACACTTCCGTGAGATCGGCATAGATATTCAGCAGCAGGACTTTACGGTGATCGGCGTCGGCGATATGGGCGGTGATGTATTTGGCAATGGCATGCTGTTATCTGAGCATATTCGGCTGGTATCGGCATTCAACCATCTGCATATTTTTGTCGACCCCAATCCTGATGCGGCGAGTACCTTTGTCGAGCGTCAGCGCCTTTTTGATACGCCGCGGAGTAGCTGGGATGATTTTGATCGCGGGCTGATGTCTGAGGGCAGTGCTATCTATTCTCGCGACTCGAAATCATTGACCATCACGCCGCAGATCAAACAGCGCTTTGCCATTGAGCAGGATGAAATGACGCCGACGGAATTGATCAATGCGATCCTAAAGTCGCCGGTGGATCTGATCTGGAATGGGGGTATTGGCACCTATGTGAAAGCCTCTTCTGAGAACAATGCTGAGGTGGGCGACAGGGCCAATGATGCACTGAGGGTAAATGGTCGTGATCTGCGCTGTAAGGTCTTTGGTGAGGGTGGCAATTTGGGGATGACCCAGCGCGGTCGTATTGAGTTTTGTCTAAAGGGCGGACTTTGCAATACGGACTTTATCGATAATGCTGCTGGTGTTGATTGCTCGGATCATGAGGTCAATATTAAAATTTTGCTCAATCAGTTATTGCTGAATGGGCACTTGGGCGTTGCGGAGCGCAATCAATTCCTTGAGTCGATGACCGACACTGTTGCTGAACTGGTGCTGCACAACAATTTGCGTCAGACCCAGGCAATTAGTTTGGCTCAGCATCGCAGTGATCTGCAGCACGCAGAGTATCAGCGGTTCATGGCTTGGCTAGAGAGCAGTGGCAAGCTCGATCGAGAGTTGGAGTTTTTGCCGACGGACGATCAGCTCGGCGAGCGAATTAATCGCCATAAGCCGAGTTGGACTCGACCGGAATTGGCAGTTTTGGTGTGCTATTCCAAGGTGATGCTTAAAGAGGCGCTGGTAGTAGCAGATTTATTATCTGAACCTTTTTTGGCTGCGTCAGTTGAACGAGCTTTCCCGCCAGCATTGGTTGCGCGGTATCCGGATGAGGTGGCCAACCATCAGCTGCGCCAGGAGATTGTCGCTACCCAGCTGGCCAATGATATGGTCGATCGGGTTGGCTTTAGTTTCTTTTTTCGCCAGATGGAATCCACCGGTGCTTCGGCAGGGGATGTGATTCGTGCTTATAGCATTGCGATGAATATTCTCGGCCTGCATCAGCTCTGGGACAATATAGAAAACAGTGACTTGCCAGCCACTGTGCAGTTGGATCTATTGCATATTTTAATTCGCCTGACCCGGCGCACTACTCGATGGTTGCTGCGCAATCGCCGTCATAATCTAAATTGTTCGGAGATTGTTGGTCAATTTACTGCGCCAATGCATCTACTCTTGCAGCAGTTGCCGGAACTCCATGAAGTTGAGTGGATAAAGCTCTGGAGTGCTGAAAAAGCCAACATCACTGAGCTGGGTGTCGATGATCTGCTTGCCTCGCGGCTTGCGGCATCGGACAGTATGTTTATCTGCTTGGGTGTGGTGGATACAGCGCTGTATTTAGGTAAGCCGGTGCAGCAGGTTGCTAAACTCTACTTTAAGCTAGGTGAGTTTCTCTCTCTGGACTGGTTTATGGCCCAGATTGTTGCATTGAATCCGGGGAATCGCTGGCAGGATTTGGCGCGTGAATCCTATGTTGATGATCTCGAAGGGCAGCGTCGTAGGCTTACGGCGAATCTGATGGGTGATCTTGTGGGGGATAATATCCAGTTGTTGGTGGAGGGTTGGCAGCAACAGCAAGCCCCCTTGATAGAACGCTGGAGGTTTATGATCAAAGATTTGCGTCATGGGCCGACACCGGATTTTGCAATGATTTCTGTGGCACTTCGTGAGTTGCTGGATTTGGTGCAGGCGTCGATTGATGGTCGAGGATAGAGACTGAGCGGGCGCTCTCGACAGAGCGGAGCGGTGAGGAATCTCTTTGTTGGGTGTGAGCAAAGCCATGCAGACCCTTTGCGATCGGTCCCATGGGATGCTCATTTTCAGCGTTCGCGTAACTCGCTTTCGCTCAAACAAGGCGCTCTCTTGATCTGAAAATGAGCGACCCATAAGCGGGCCCTGACTGATCCAAAGGGTCTGCATGGCTTTGCTTAGCGCTCGGCCGTGCTGGAGGTAGATGCCTCGGTTCGCTTCGCTTTGCTTTTTCAGGATGATAGTGTTGCGGGGGATTGTCCCAATCCGCAATGCCAGTCTCAAATGGGCCGTTTTAAATTAACTAAATTTCCCGCCGCCATAGCCTCTCAGACCAAACCAAAACCTTAATAAACTGCGTATAGAGACTCATTAAAGCGTCTGCCTAAGCGGTTAAGTTGTAAGTAAATAGCAAACTGCTCTAAGCAACCTGAGTTGGCAATTCATTTTTTTATTGTCGACACACAAGTTCACGGCTAAACTGCCGTGCTTTTTTACACTTTTGAGATGATTGATATCCATGTTGAACCCGAACTTTGCCGAAGAATTTGCACCGCTAGCAGGGCGTCTTGAGCCTAGATGGTGGACTGGTACACCAGCAATTTCTCCAGACCTTTTTGTAATCGACGGCAATGAGTTTCGCGTTGATGGTCAGCCTTTGGTTGCTAGCCCGGAGTTGGCCGAGCGCATGCAAAGCACCTTCGACAAGGTTGGTCTGGTCCATGTTATCAATAGCGGTTTAGACGACTTGCAGGCTATGCGTCTAGTTGCCACTCAGGTGCTCAAAAATGAGCGCAAATATGAGGGTGGTGCCAACCCGCGGAAAATTATTGAAAAGAATGTCTATGAAGTAGGTGCGCCATTAGCCGCATCACTCCACTATCATCACGAAATGGCCTACATTGGTTCTAGCACCAAAATGGTTAGCTTTATGGCCCACAAGATGCCTAAGGTTGGCGGTGCTACGTTTGTCTCTGACAACTGCCGGGCAACTGATGCATTAATGGCCACAGCCTTTGGCCAGAAGCTTAAAGCCTTAGGTCTTTGCTACCATCGCGATCTCACTGATCGTGATGCCTTTGAGGGTCGCCTCGATATAGGTGTCTATAACCATTGGCAGCAGTCGATGTTGACTGACGATCAAGATGAAGCAATTGCCGAAGCGCGCCGCCGAGGCCTTGAGGCCGAGTGGGGACCTGATCGCAAGTTGATGACTCGCTATTACATCTCAGCGTTTGAGTATTTTCCACATCTTGACCGCAACCTCTTGTATAGCAGCTTGGCTGACGACGACGCCTGGTTTGATAGCTGGCCTCTGGTACAGCACTTGCCGCCAGAAGAGCGACCGCTAAAACTCACTTTTGGTGATGGCAGCGAGATGTCACTGGAAGAAAAAAAGCTGTTCCTAGATGTCTATGATGACTACGGCATTCCGATTAATTGGCAAGTGGGTGACATTGCTCTGATCTGTAACTACCGCTTTGCCCATGGCCGCCCTGCGGTGCACCTTGAAGAGGGTGAGCAGCGTGAATTGGGTGTCTTGATCGGTGAGTCCTTTGATCGTGTTCAGGCTCTTGAGGGTAAGTGGTAGGTCGCGATTAGTAGCCGGCGAGGGTTGTCGGTTATCATGCGCTATAATTTATAACCTGGCAGCAAAGCCTCAATGAATAACCTAATTGCTTCTCTGATCGAGCTATTCGGCTCGTCTACAGTACTTACCGGCGTGGATATCAGTGAAAAATATCACGCCGATTGGAGTGGCGCAGATCCCTGTCAGCCACTGGCGCTGCTAAAGCCAAAAACGACCCAGCAACTCTCCGAGATTATGGCACTCTGCCATAAGCATGATCAGCCGGTAGTGATTCAGGGTGGCCTGACTGGGCTAGCCGGCGGTGCAACACCGCAATCCGGCGAAATCGCTATCTCCCTAGAACGTATGAATGGTATTGAAGAGCTCGACGTCACAGCCATGACGGTGACCGCACTGGCAGGTACGCCGCTGCAGGTACTGCAGGATTCTGCGGATGGGGCTGAGCTGTTTTTGCCGTTAGACTTGGGCGCGCGGGGCAGCTGTAATATTGGCGGCAATGTGGCGACTAATGCCGGTGGCACTGAAGTGATTCGCTATGGTATGACCCGTTCAATGGTGCTCGGCCTGGAAGCTGTTTTAGCTGATGGCACGGTGGTTAATGCCATGAACAAAATGGTTAAAAACAATTCCGGTTTTGATTTGAAACATCTCTTTATTGGCTCTGAGGGCACGCTGGGTATTGTCACTCGGGTGGTGCTGCAACTGCAGCCAAAGTCTCGTAGTTCTCATACTGCGCTCTGCGCTCTCAATAGCTATGAGTCGGTGACGAAATTATTGGTCGAACTCAAGCGCAGTCTCGGCTCGGGGCTGACTGGTTTTGAGCTGATGTGGGATAGCTATTACACTAAAGTGCTCGAAGTGCTGCCTAGTTTGATCAGCCCCTTTCAAGAAAAGCATGCCTATTATCTTCTGCTTGAGTACAAAGATAACAATCAAGTGCTGGGGTCTGAGCGTTTTGAATCGGCACTGTTTGAGCAACTTGAGTCTGGTCTGATCGACGATGCACTGATCGCGCAGTCGCACCAGGATGCGGATAAATTTTGGCAGATACGCGATGGTATCGGCGAGCTTTTTCAGGTTTTAGGGCCGGTTTCTAATCAAGATGTGAGTTTGCCGCTGGAACAGATTGGACCGTTTGCTGATGATTTGGATCAGCGCTTAAAGGCCAAATATCCCAATATTGGCGTCCTGCTGTTCGGCCATATTGGCGACAATAATCTACATGTCTGTGCTTATACTGGACGCGATGAAGATAAGTTGAGAATTAACGAAGATATTATGCTGATGATTGGTGAGTACTCTGGTGCTATTACCGCAGAGCATGGTGTGGGGGTTTTGAAGCGTGATTTTTTGGCGCTGTCGAGAACCCCTAGTGAAATTGCATTGATGAAAACCTTGAAGCTGGCCATGGATCCTAAGGGAATATTAAATCCTAATCGTGTTATCTGACTGCTAGGAGAGCGCCTAACTATAGGCCTCATAACTTGTCACTAGCTGGTCCTTTTCAACGGAGATCAGCAGATATAAGCGTAGATCCGGTTAGTTCTGCAGCAACCATCGCAGTGCCATCATAATACTGATTTTCTGTGAGATTCTCGGGATAGCGGGGGGGAGACTGGAGTCTTGGATTCAGGCGTTAAGATTGAGACCGTGGCGGCACTATCTCCGCCACCGCAAGCGCTTAAAAGCAAAACACCTACCAGAATAAATACCTTCCTGAAGGGCTTCCTATGCTTTGCCTTTTTTTAACGCTCTTTCTTTTTACGCACTACGGTGGTCTCAACCTGGCCGGCTTCAAGGCGCTTATCGATTTCGTCTAGAGATAAATAATCTAGATCCCAGTGGTTACAGATATCGTTTCTGTAACGGGTGTGATTTTTATCCGTAGAATCTGATTTCTTGCGGTTAAAGTATTTAAGTAAACGATCGCTGATTGGCATAGCTTTTATACTGCGGGATCTACTAAATGGATCGATTGAGCCCTTGCAGTCTCGTTCTACGTCTTATTTTACAGTGGTTTTTCTATGCCTTAGACTGCTGTGATCGCCTCCAATTTCACCATTTCCAAGGATATCTATCGAATGACTAGCCAATTACCCTTTAGTGAAAATGTCAAAGTGCGGTTTCGCGATCTAGATGCTCAAGGGCATCTCTATTTTGCCAACTATCTAGTCTATGGGGACGAGGTTCTGGGTGGCTATATGGAACAGCTGGGTCTCGACATTATGGACCCGCTTGTCGCGCCCTGTCTGATCTTTACGGTGAATATACACTGTGACTATATCAATGAGGTCGGCGGCAATAGCGAGGTTAGGGTGGCTGTTGGCTATTCCCGTTTAGGCAACTCTAGTGCTGATGCGGTGTTTGAACTCTATAACAGTGGTGATGGGACGCTCTTAGCTAAAGGGGGCTTGACCCAGGTATTTGTCGATCCTAAAACCCGTAAATCTATTCCCATTCCCCCGTTTTACAAAGCCAATATAGTAGAGCGACAACCGATCTTGGCGGACTGAGGATAGAAAATTTAGGCTGCAAAGCTGAGCTTTTTTGGCCATACGACGCTGCTAAAAAGAACTGACATCCTTCCATACACTGTCGGCGGTGAACTCTACGGAGACAACAAACTCATAGGCAGTCCAGTTTTCAATCATGCTTAAAAGATAGCTGTCATCGGCCTTTTTGTAGAGGTGGTAGCGTTGCCCTACGCGAGGGACGAAATTGTAGGACGCCTTGTAGACGAGCTCATTTAACAGGGCAAGACTTTTTATAGCCTCATACTCCCTATTCAACAGCTCAACAGCATTGTCAAAATAGTTCTTGGTTAATGACCCGCGTTCAGAAAGGAATAGCGCGGTATCAGGCAGAACTATGGAGGGTGAGCTAGACGTTGTTCCGTAGGGCAGTAGCGCTTTTTTCAAGCCTGTCATTGTTTACAACCTTATTTTGAGTAGCGCTCGAGATACGCGAGAGACAGCTGTTTTGGACCATTGTTGGCGTGTTAAAAAAAAGGTGATACTGATAAAATGCGCATGGCTTAATATCTTGAATTTGAAACAGCGGCGAAACAGTGTCGAATGCTGTGCTCACTAAATCCTGGGGATGCCGCTCTCTAGTGCTGATCTAAAGGCCTAGATTACATCTAGCCGGTCACAGCAAAGTAGTCGGTGGTGTATCCGCTGTGCAGAATTATCGTCGCGTGCAAGGTCTTGTTGCGGCCCGACCTTTTTAAATCACTGGCTGTTTAAGTAGAAGGCTTTTTAGGCCGTTGGAATTGTTACTCCGAGACCCTGTCTTGCGCCTGAAGCCAATGTTCATACTCGCGTTTTAGACTAGGTCTGTCGAGGTCAGGGGCGTTGTCTGGGACAATCCACAGTTTTAACACATGGTCAATGGCATCTGCCTTAGATTCACCCTCATGGATTAGCTGATGAATCCATTTTGCCCGAACGCTCCTGTGACTAACAATATTTACAATCGAGGGCTGCATGGCCTCGGCGAAATAAAACTCACCACTGTTTGGGCCAAATGATCTGAGCTGTTCAAATGCCTTCGTGTGAGTAATGCTGGCTTTTTCGGCGCGCCCGGTTTTTGTCAGCGCTTCAATGAGAAAGGGGAGTCGAATATGGTTGCAGATATCGGTAATCGTGGCCGCGCTAAACGTAGACCCAAGATCACGGTTGCGTTCACGACAGACTCGTATCAGGTCGATCATATTTTCAATCGAGGTACTCATTTTTCTTGCGTGCCTTGTATCAAAGTGTAGTCTTCTCTAACGCTGTTATGTAAGTATTACTGCTTAAGAGGGCCTTTAGTTTACTCGGTCAGACAGCCGCAGCGCTGGTTTTGTGGTATTTCATTCTGTGCTAGTTAGTTCAGTGTTAGATAGTCCAGTGTTAGTTAGTCCAGTGCTATTTAATGTCCTACTTATCAGTCATGTACCATAAGGCCCTTACAACCCTCAGGTGACCGCAATGAACAAAACCCCCAGCCCGATGCGTTACAACGCGGACTTTGATCAGCGGATAGTAGTCTATCCTCACGACTACCGCTGGTTGCCATCTCCCATGCAGGGTGTCGAGCGTATGATGCTGGACCGAATAGGTGATGAAGTTGCCCGAGCTACCTCGATTGTGCGCTATGCGCCCAATAGTAGTTTTTCGCCCCATAACCACGATGGTGGCGAGGAGTTTTTGGTTCTCGAAGGGGTCTTTGCCGATGAGCATTATTGCTACCCAAAAGGTAGCTATGTGCGCAACCCTATAGGTTCTTCCCATAGGCCTAAAGTGGGTGCTGAGGGTGCGACTATCTTTGTCAAACTACATCAGTTTGACGAGCAGGATTCTGAGCATAAAATTATCCATACCAGTACCGGGCAGTGGTTTCAGGGAATGGTTGCGGGCTTGTCAGTGATGCCCTTACATGAGTTTCAAACTGAACATGCCGCATTGGTCAAATGGCAGCCAAACACCCAATTCAATCGCCATCAACATTGGGGTGGAGAAGAGATACTGGTTCTAGAGGGGACTTTCTATGATGAGCAGGGCGCCTATCCAGCGGGCACCTGGTTGCGCAGTCCACATCTGAGTCAACACAGCCCTTACACCAAAGATGATGGCGCGCTTATCTATGTTAAAACCGGTCATTTAGGCTGAGCCTTATATCTTCTGGGTGGTTGTGAGGCCGTCGACGAAATGAGCCTGGTTAGCAACCCTAATGTCGCGCGTTGGCGGTTAGTAGTGGCGCCCTTGTAAGGCTTCATTTACCCGGTGTGCTATCTAGGTCCTTAATATTAGTTCACTAGGAGCGCGCTTAACCAACCACTGTTCGGTGCAGCACTCGCTCATGACCCTGATATCCCCCATTGGCTTTGTGCAGTAGCGAGCGGTTATCCCACATCACCAACATTCCCGCTTTCCACTGGTGCTGATATTGAAATTCTTCACGGGTCTGCCAGAGATATAAATCACTGAGTAATGTCATGGACTCTTCGTCACTCATCCCCTCTATACCGATAATATAACCAAGGCAACCATAGAGACATTCTTCACCGGTCTCCGGGTGCCGGCGGATAAGCGGATGGGGTTGCACAGCATAGGCAGAGTCAGAGCAGTTTATAGTAAAGCCGCGATCACCATCTTTCTCCTGATCGCCATAGGCTCCGTCTGGCGCATAGGCTTTTTGTGCCGAATGCAGAGCAACCTTGTTGCGAATACGTGTCAGCAGGTTCTCCGGCATGGCGGCAAGGGCCTTGTGTTGATTGATAAAGCTGGTGTGACCACCCTGTGGAGGAATGGTAATGCCATAGAGAATAGTGGCAGCTGGTGGCTTCTCACCAAAGCTCCAATCGGTGTGCCAGGCATCGGCGAAGATCGGCGTCTGCTCATCGGCGGTGCGGCGCAGCTGGATAATATTTTTGCGATCTTTTAATGAGGCGATGTAGGGGTCACCGGCAAATTCACCAAAGTATTGGCTAAAGCGTTCAAGGTCGTCATCACTGATACTTTGATCTGGGAAACAGACCACATGGTGTTCGAGCCAGGCGGCGCGAATCTGCCCAATGGTCGTGCTATCTAGTGGCTGGGATAAGTCTAGACCGTCTATGCTAGCGCCACAGGCCTGTCCTGAAACTGATACTGTAAATGTCATAAGCTGATCTTTTTTATCAGTGTGCCGTTCCTTATGCGGCATTTCAAGTTCTAATAAAAGGTCCAAAAAAGTGCAGCCGGTGTCGAGAGTAGCATCGTCACAATACACTTGGTTGGGTGCTGGTCTAGCGGAGGGGGGGAGCAGTGCCATTCGACCTGCTATACCTGTTTCGCTTCACAGTGTTACCGTGGATTTTTTTTGAATTTCTGTGTTGTCAGAACCTGATATGTAGGTAAAAAAGTCGTTAATTATGTTGCCCAATTCCTGCTGCTCTTGTTGTCTGATCATCCATAGGTCTTGCTACGGAGACGGTTGATTAGGCTAGAATGGCAGAATAATAATAAAAATCAGTGGCAGGCTATTAATTTAGCCATTCTTAATCAGCCACTCTTGGGGAGAATCCTATCAATATGACCGACTTGGGTACAACGCTCTTAAGCTGCCTTTTCTTTATGCTGTTGGTGGCTTGGATTTCCTACCGTAAAAGCAGAGGAGAAGTGGCCACTCGCGAGGGTTATTTTCTTGCCGGTCGCGGACTCACTGCGGTCTTTATTGCGGGCTCACTACTATTGACCAATCTCTCCGCGGAACAGTTGATCGGTCTCAATGGTTCGGCCTATGGTTTTAATCTCAGTAGTATGGCCTGGGAAGTGACCGCTGCGATCGCCACTATTTGTATGGCGTTTATTTTTCTACCGCGCTATCTAGCCGGTGCCTTTTCCACGTTGCCAGAATTCTTAAACAGCCGTTTTGATGACGATGTGCGGCGCTTAACCGTGCTGCTATTTATGCTCGGTTACGGTTTGGTGACTATTCCGTCAGTGCTCTACTCCGGTTCTATTGCAGTGCTGCGGCTATTTGATGTGCCGGATCTGTTCAACCTGCCTTACACTCAGGCGCTAACTCTGACTATTGTAATGATCGGCAGCACCGGCGCTCTGTATGCAGTGTTTGGCGGCCTTAAGGCAGTTGCAGTGTCGGACACGTTAAACGGTATTGGTTTGTTACTAATTGGCCTTGCAGTGCCCGTTTTGGGGCTTTCAGCCTTGGGTAATGGCAATGTTGGCGATGGTCTGCATATAGTGGCTAATACTCACACTGATAAGCTTAATGCCATTGGTGGGCCAACCGATCCAACGCCTTTTGGTACGCTGTTTACTGGGATGATCTTTGCCAATCTATTTTATTGGTGCACCAATCAATATGTAATTCAACGAACCCTGGCGGCGAAAAATCTCGCCGAGGGGCAAAAGGGCGTGCTGTTCTCCGGATTTTTTAAAGTCTTGGTGCCTTTTATCATGATGATTCCCGGGGTGATTGCCTTTCACCTTTACGGCGCTGTAGGTTCCGAGGGCGGTCTGCCCTCGATTGATCTAGCCTATCCGCAATTGATCCGCGATGTGCTGCCCAGCTATGCAATGGGTTTCTTTTTGGCGGTCTTGTTAGGAGCGGTATTTAGCTCGTTTAATTCTCTGCTCAACAGTGCTGCGACACTGTTCTGTCTGGATATTTACCTGCCGTTAAAACAGCGGCGGGGTGCTCCAGCAGTGAGTGATGAACAGTTGGTCAAGGTTGCCAAGCGCGCCTCAGTGGTTATTGCTCTGTTCTCCTTTGTGGTGGCGCCTATGCTGCAATTCGCCCCTGAGGGGCTGTGGCAGATTATTCGCATTTTTACCGGCTTCTATAATATTCCGGTGATTGCGATTGTGATTGTCGGGCTATTTACTCTTCGTGTGCCGGCCCTGGCAGCGAAGCTGGTTATCGTTTTCCATGTGATTGCCTATGGGTTATTGAAGTTTGTTTTCGATGACTGGGTGACGATTCACTTCCTACACCTGTATGCCATTCTGTTTGTTATCGAAATAGCGATGATGCTAGTGATTGGTCGGCTATATCCCCGCCATGAGGCCTGGACCTTTAAACCCAGCGACAAAATAGACTTGCAGCGTTGGCGCTATGCAATTCCCTGCGCCGTGACTCTGGCATCGTCAGTGGTGGGGCTATATTTGCTGTTTTCGCCGATTGGTTTAGTCAATGGCATCAGCGTGGCATTTTGGCCACTGATATTGATCTTAGTTGGTATTAATATGGTGCTCTGGTGGCGCGGGGCCAGAGAGCAATTCGTGGCAATCGAATAAAAAGCAGAATAAAAAGCAGAATAAAAAGCAGAGTAAAAAGCAGAATAAAAAGCAGAGTAAAAAGCAGAATAAAAAATACAACAATAAATGCGGACTCCAGATTGAATAATTCTAACAAGACTAAACCGAGACTACGCTTCTTCGAAGATGCGCCGGGGCAGCGACATATAGTTGAATCTGATCAGTACCTCTATCAACGCC
This sequence comes from Gammaproteobacteria bacterium MOLA455, assembly GCA_000511875.1. GTDB lineage: Bacteria > Pseudomonadota > Gammaproteobacteria > Pseudomonadales > Porticoccaceae > HTCC2207. Next base: position 511,337 of record AZIN01000001.1, on the reverse strand, counting down.
CAAAACCCAGTCATAACGTGGTGGTGATTGGTACTGGCACTATGGGCCAAGAGCATATGCGTGTCGCGACGCTACTGGGTCGCGCGCAAGTCCACGGTATCTTCGATACGCAAAAACACAGCATGGATATTGCCGAGGCCAATTTCGCGGAATACTCGGATAAGTCGCTGGTGCGTTACCCAGACCTAGAGTCCGCCTGTAATGATCCCGCTGTAGATGCACTGTTTATCTGCACGCCCAATTATACCCACTTCGAGATCTTGCAAACCGCGATCAAGTCGGGCAAACCGATCTTTTTAGAAAAACCTATGGCCACTGACTTGCAGGATGCCGCGGCTACTGAAGCTATGGCGAGAGACTATTCCTCGTTTATCCAGATCGGTTTGCAGTACCGTTATAAGGCGCAGTATGTCGAGGCTTTTTACGAGGCTCTGGAGAGGGCCTCGCTGGGTGATATCAAGACCATTAGCCTCAGCGAATACCGCCCGCCCTTTTTGGATAAGGTGGCACAGTGGAACAAATTTAATAGCACCAGTGGTGGCACCTTGGTGGAAAAGTGCTGCCATTATTTCGATCTGATTAATCTGCTGGCTCAGTCTCAGCCGTTGAAGGTTTATGCCAGCGGCGGTCAAGCGGTGAACTTTGTCGACCTTGAGCGCGATGGTAAAAAGTCTGATATTGATGATCATGCCTTTGTGGTGATTGATTACGCCAATGGTACCCGCGCCAATTTCACCCTGAATATGTTTTGTCATGATTTTAGTGAAGAGCTAGTTGTCAGCGGTGACCGCGGTCGCCTCAAGGCTACGGAAGTGTTTAGTTTTCACCAGCTGCAAGGTGCCAAAGCGACCCTGGCGATTGAAGTCGGTGAATCGGGTCCCTCGAAAACCATAGATGTGACTTACCCTGCACTGATAGAGCAGAGCGGCCATCACGGCGCTACTTATTTTGAACATATTGCCTTTGTTGATCGGCTCGAGAAAAAGTCTGTGTCGGCGGCGACGCCACTCCAGGGACTCTGGTCGATGATTGTTGCCAGTGCCGCTCAGGCGTCTATCGCCAGTGGCGGGGCAGTGGATATAAACCAATTTATGGCGGCCAATGATTTGGCCCATTACGTAAACGATTAGGAATATTATGTCTCAAGCTATTCAAGCTCAAGCTGTTCGAGCGCCGCTGATTAAAGTCTCCTCCAAGTCCATGCCCGCTGTGGGTCTTGGTTTGTGGAAGATCGACCAAGACAGTGCTGCAGATGCAGTCTATGAGGCTATCAAGGTGGGCTATCGCCACTTGGATAGCGCCGCGGATTATGGCAACGAGCAGCAGGTGGGCGAGGGCATTGCCAGAGCCATCGCCGATGGACTCTGTAGTCGTGACGAGCTGTGGGTAACGAGCAAACTGTGGAATACCTATCACCGTGCCGAGCATGTTGAGGCGGCCTGTCGTCGATCAATGGATGATCTGGGCCTGGATTATATCGACCTCTACCTGGTGCATTTTCCTATAGCGCTGCGCTATGTGGATTTTAATCATCGCTACCCGGCGGAGTGGATCTTCGATCACAGCGCCGAGAATCCTGGCATGGAGCTGGATCAGGTTCCCCTGAGTGAAACCTGGGGCGCTATGGAACAGCTAGTGGAAAATGGCTTGGTGCGTCAAATTGGCGTCTGTAATTACAGCGCAGCTCTGTTACATGATCTGATGAGTTACGCCCGAATCAAGCCGACCATGCTGCAGATTGAATCTCATCCCTACCTTACTCAGGAAGCCCTATTGCGCACCGCGCGATCTTACAATATGGCCGTCACAGCGTTCTCGCCACTGGGCTCTCTGTCCTATGTGGAACTGAATATGGCCGCTGCCAATGACACAGTGCTAACCGATCCCTCAGTACTGGCGGCAGCACAGCGCACTGGTGCTACGGCGGCGCAGGTGGTTTTGCGCTGGGGTATTCAGCGGGGCACGGCGGTGATCCCGAAAACCAGCAATCCCCAACGATTGATTGAGAATTTGAGCCTCACAGAATTTACTTTAAACGATAACGAAATGGACGCTATTTCAGCGCTTAATCAGAACCGCCGCTTTAATGATCCGGCACAGTTTTGCGAAGCGGCGTTTAATACTTTCCATTCGATTTACGATTAATCCCTATGAGCCAATTAAACGTTGAGACTATCGATCTAGCCGGGCAACAGTATTATGCCGAGACGGTTTTTCCGCTGGTGTTCGGGGCGCAGAAGCAGGCAGAGAAAACCGTTATCGCCGAGGGAATTGGAGAGGGAATTGGAGAGGGAATTGGAGAGGGAGCTGGAGAGGGAATTAGAGAGTGGATTGCAGAGCATCGAGATCGTATCGAAGAGCAGCTGGCAGTCACTGGTGCGATTTTATTTCGCGGCTTTGGGCTAGTAGACGATCGCGATTTCGATGATTTTATTCGCGCCTTTAACTGGGCCAATTTCACCTATGCTGAGTCTCTTTCCAATGCCGTGAGACGCAATCGTACGGAGTTGGTGTTTACCGCCAATGAAGCGCCGCCAACGGTGTCGATCTTTTTGCATCACGAAATGGCCCAGACCCCAGTTTATCCCTCGAAGCTATTCTTTTTCTGTGAACAGGCGGCCGAGAGCGGCGGAGCTACACCGATCTGTCGCTCGGATATTTTACTGCAGCAACTGCGTCAGCAACTGCCGGCTTTTGTGACAGATTGCGAGAACAAAGGCGTGCGCTATTCCCAGACCATGCCTCTTGTAGAGGACTTGGCTTCAGGCCAGGGCCGCAGCTGGCAGAGCACCTTGAGTGCCGAGAATCGCCAGCAGGCCGAGAGAAAACTTGAGAATTTGAATTACGACTGGCAGTGGCAGGAAGACGGTTCACTGAGTGTGACCACCCCTGTATTGCCAGCGGTCCGCCACTTGGATAATGGCCGAAGCGTGTTTTTCAATCAGCTGATCGCCGCCTTTCGTGGTTGGAAAGATGCTCGCAATAGCGGTGAAAAGTCGATCTGTTTTGGCGATGGTTCGGCTATCGACAGCAATCATATGGCTCTGGCTATAGAGCTCGCCGACCAGCTGACCTTCGATATTCCCTGGCAGTCTGGTGATGTTGTTGTGTTAGATAATTTTTTGGTAATGCATGGACGGCGGCCCTTTCAGGGCAAACGTGCTGTGTTGGCTTCATTGGTTGCTTGAGTAGGATGTGGTTATGAAAACGATTGTTTTAGGTCTTCTGCTAACAGTGGCTGCGCCCTTCGTGCGTGCCGAGTATTCCCGTAGCTATATCGAATCCCATCCATTGGAAACAGTTGCGGTCAATGGCATTGAAATGGCCTATCGAATTGTTGGGCGGAACCCAGATAGCCCTAAGATAGTGATCATCATGGGTCTGGGTGGCTCCAACCTTGTGTGGGGCGATACTCTGGTCAAGGGCCTTGAAGAGGGCGGCTATGAGCTACTGATGTTTGATAACCGTGATGTCGGCGGTTCGACGAGTTTTGCCGATTGGGGGCAGCCGACTCTGTGGTTGCAGCTGATTAAGCAGAAAATCGGTTTGCCAGTAAATGCGCCCTATACATTGGATGACATGGCGACTGATACAGTGGCCCTAATGGATGCGCTGGAGTATCAAGATGCCCATATTATCGGCACCTCTATGGGCGGTATGATCGCCCAGGTTGTCGCCGCGCAATATCCCCAGCGGACACGCAGTTTGGTGTCCATTATGTCCTCCACTGGTGCCCGTCATCTGCCTTCGCCAACGCGCCAGGCCGAGGGCAATTTGCGTGAGCTTGCCGTGGGTGATGCGGCGGCGGAGCGGGACGCCATTATGCGCGCTCGGGGTTTTTTCCCCGATTCAATGCCGCGTCAGCTGATGGCGATTTTTAAGTCCGGTGACCGCTCTAACGATGTGGCCAGCATTCAGGCCAGCACCCTTGTGCTGCACGGTGTTGATGACACATTGGTGCCACCGGCACATGGTGTGCACACCGCGGAGTTAATTAAGGGCTCTGAGTTTGTGCTGTTGGAAGGAATGGGCCACAACATGCCCGACCATGTCATGCCTGAGCTGATCTCACGGATGCGTGGGCATATGGATAAAGTAGAGGCTGCAGCCGACACCGGTGGGCAGTAAACGCCTGATGGCTAACGTGGCTTCTAACGCGCCTTCTAAAGTGCCTTCTAAAGTGCCTAAAGCGATTCAGGCACAGTCTTAAGTTGCAGGCGCTGGCGCAGATAGCGGGCAAATTGATCAACGCTAATATTCAGAGCGGCACTGACTAGAATCAGCAGCAGGGCCACATCAAAGCGAAAGGTCTCAAAGGCCGAGTCAATGTAAAAGCCCAATGTGGCAATGCCGAGAATTCCAAGAATCGCGGTCTCCCGCAGAATGACTTCCCAGCGATAAAACAAGAACGCTAAAAACTGCCGGTAAATTCGCGGCAGCACTTCGTAGAAATACAGAGTGACGCCACGACTGGCATCCGCACGCAAATTAAGTTCTTCAGTATAGCGCCCAAGCAGATGGCCAATAATCGCACCATTGTGAATGCCCAGGGCCAATATGGCCGGTAACATTGAGGGGCCCAAGATCAGCAGTCCAATAAAGGCCAGTAGGGTCTCTGGCAATGTGCGCAGCAAAATTAAAACTGAATCGCCGATGCCGCGTTTCCAACGACGCTGAATAAAGAGCGAAGAATTGAGTGGCAGTAAGGCGAGAGCTAAGAGCCCGGTAAAGACCAGGCTGATCTGCCCTAGCAGCACTGTATTCAACAAACCGGGCCAGATCTGCTGTTGCCAGAGTAGGTTAATCCACTGGACAACATTACTCATTGTTTCGCCGCTGAGTAATGCTTGCCCACGGAGCGGTGCCGGCACTATATCTTCAGTGACAAAACGCACTAGCAGCTGCCAAGAAATCGTCGCCTGAGGCGGCAGATAGTAAAACACCGCCACCAAATAGATCGGCAGCAGGCTCTTGTGCAGCCACAGGCGCAATGTGCCAATCATCAGCAGTAGAGCATAAAAGAACGCGGCCGCTTGACTGTAGTGGCCATCACTTAGGGCGGTCTCAAGGTGAAAGCCCAGGGTGGGTAAGCCGACAAAACCGAGAATCGCACTGGAGCGAATAGCGCACTCAAAACGGTAGCTGGTGTAGGTAGCCATGGAGTGCCATGCCAGCGGCAGTACCGAATAGAAAAACTCACTCAGGGGCCGACTCTTACCCCTGGGAAGATTATTCGACGGTGCTGGGTCCACCTCTTCAAACAGCTCGCCATAGATTTTCGCCAAGGTGCCGGCATAGGGAATGGCGATGGCCAGCAGGCCGGTCAGAGACGAGAGCCCAGCCACCTGAATAAACAGCAGTGCCCAGAACAGTTCATGGATCGAGCGAATAAAGGCGCAGAATGCCCGCACCAAGGTAAAACGGTAACCCAGTGCCAGCGCAAAGCCAACGATGGCTGCGACGGTCACACCCTGTAGGGCAAAGGCGAAAGTATTAGCGAGGCTGCTAAGCAGTGTCGGCCAGGACCAGACTAAGGGGCTTAGGGCGCCAGCTGTCATCAAACCCATTTCCGCCCAGGGATCCGTTGTGCTGATATCTATATCCACCAGTAGGAGGCAGAGCAGAGCGCAGATGGCAAACCAGAAGCTGATAGTGCGCAGAGCGCCGGCGGAGGTATTGATCGCGCTAGAGATTGACTGAGGGGCCGGGCTACTGGTTTTGTTAGGGGCTGAGAGGGGCATCAGCTAGCGCCATAGAGGCCGGCAAGGTCACTGGCCTGCAATTGGTCACTGGGTGCGTCGATAACAATGGCGCCGTTTTGTAGGCCGATAATGCGCGTGCAAATGGACAGGGCTTGGGCTATATCGTGGAGTGCCAGCACCACAGTGTCATGACCTTGGCAGATCAGCTGCAGCAGTGCTTGACCCTGATATTCATCGACATTGGCTACAGGCTCATCACCGAGAAAAATTGGTCGCTGTTGAATCAGAGCGCGGCCAATGCTGGTGCGTTGTTGCTGACCGCCGGAGAGCTTGTCGGTGGAGCTAAACAGGTGCTGTTCGAGCCCTAGCTGCTTGGCGATTGGCTCAACAATACTCAGCGCGCCGGGCAGAGGTTTGATCAAATTGACCAGGTTGTAGGCCAGGGAGTGGGAGCTCAGTGCGCCCATATAGATATTGTGAAAGGTGCTCAGTATGGGCACCAGACCCGGTTGCTGGGGACACCATGCAACCTGATCCGGACGCTGCTCGCGCAGCGCTTTAAGCAGTGTTGATTTACCGGCGCCACTCTCACCAATTAAGGCCACGCGCTCGCCCTTGGCAATGCTCAGGGAGAGATTGTCGAACAGCGTACGCCCTTCATACTGCAGGCGTTGGTCGCTAAACTGGAACAGCACTGCTGACGAGTTGCTGCTCTGGCTAGTGCTCTGGTGAGTGCTCTCGTGAGTGCTCTGGCTCAACTCTGTTGCCTACTTGTCAGCATCAATGATACCGACGCTAATCGCAGTATCTAAAATCGGCTGGTAGAGTTCATTGTCTGCGGCAATAAAGCCACTGCGGGGAAAGCTTGCCAGCAGATCGGGGTCGTCCATAGCCAATAAGGCTTCAGTTAGGCGCGCCTGAAAATCTTCGCCCCAGCTGTCATTGACGTCACCGCGCACAGTCCACTGATAGTCAGGATAGCTTGGCGTGCGCCAAATTACTTTGACTTTATCACTGTCGATTTCACCGGCGGCTAGTTGCTGGTCCCAGACTTTGTAGTTCACAGCGCCAACTTCATAGGCACCGGACTGCACTAGGGCAATAGTACGGCTGTGGTCGCCGCTGTAGCCGACCTTGCTAAACAGCTGGTCTGGCGTATCGCCTAGATTTTCACGAATAAAGTGTTCTGGCATCAGTCGTCCAGAGGTTGATCCCTTGGAGCCAAAGGTGAAGGTTTTGCCTTTGATGGCTGTCGGCAAGTTGTCGCTGGGCTCTATAGCGGTGCTGCTGTGAGCAATAATATAGCTGCTGAAAAAGGGGTCTTCTGTGCCCTGGGCAATGGCTTGGCTGCCGGGCACTAGACGTCGCGCCTGAACACCTGAGAGTCCACCAAACCAGGCCAGTTGAACCTGATTGTTGCGAAAGGCGGTGACTGCTGCGGAGTAGCTCTTAACCGGAATATAGCGGACTTCTATGCCCAGCTGAGCCTGTAAATAGACGGCTACCTTATCAAAGCGCTCTTGCAGGTTGGCTTCGTCCTGATCGGGAATGGCGCTGAAGACAAGTGTCTTGGCGCTGGGGCTATTGTAAGAACCAGTGGCGGCAGAGTTAGTGCTGAGGCCCACGGGCGAGGCGCTAGAAATAGAGTTTGCAAACAGCAGGGTAAGCGCGACAAAAGAGCGCAAGAGCTGAATCCGCATGTAGAAGTCCTTTATTTGATAGTTGAGCCTGTAATCGCGAGACATTGGCGGACAGGTTGCCGCGGCGGCGATTGTACCAGTGATGAGGCTGCGGGTAATAGGGAGTGGGGTTAATAAGCCTGTGGTGAAGGGATTTTTAATCGAGGGTCTGGCGCAGTAGTGGTTTAGGAAACTGGGGCTAACGATTTTCTGTCAGACCCAGTTGATCTAGCGTTTTAACTATTCTGTGGTAACTCTACCTCTGAGACCACGCGGCAAAACTGCTGCCGCTTTCGGCCAGAGTCTTGATCAAATCCGCTGGCTTCCAATAGTCTTCGCCGCTCTCACGGTGCAGGGCACTGAGCTTTTTATAGACTGTATCCAGACCCAGATGGTCGGCATATTGCATTGGCCCGCCGTGATAGACCGGGAAGCCGTAGCCGTAAACATAGACCACATCTATGTCACCGGAGCGCTGGGCTATGCCCTCCTGAAGGATTTTTGCGCCTTCGTTAATCAGTGGCAGTAACAGGCGATCGCGGATCTCTTGGTCACTGAAGTCTCTGCGCTTAACGCCGTATTCGGCGGCTTTGGCTTCGACCAGAGCGCTGACCTCCGGGTCGCTGATACGAGCGCGAGTCTGGGGGTCGTATTGATAAAACCCGGCACCGCTTTTCTGTCCCAAACGACCTTGATCTACTAGTGCGTCGGCAACACAGAAGCTTCGTGGATCGCCTTTTTCTTCTGCGGATAAGCCTTCGCGAACCTTGTAGCCAATATCAATGCCAGCGAGATCGCTCACGGCTAAGGGGCCCATGGCCATGCCATACTCTTCCATTACGCGATCGATCTGTTCGGCGCTGGCGCCTTCAATCAAACAGAGTTGGGTTTCGCGGCCGTACTCGCTGAACATGCGATTGCCGATAAAGCCAAAACACACCCCAGAAAGCACCGGGACTTTACCTATGGCTTTAGCCACGTCCATAGCGGTGGCAATCACTTCGTCAGAAGTCTTGTCGGCGCGGACAATTTCCAGCAGTTTCATGATGTTGGCGGGGCTGAAAAAGTGCAGGCCGATAACGTCTTCAGGTCGCTTGGTGACCGCAGCTATGGCATTAACATTCTGATAGGACGTATTGCTGGCCAAGATGGCGCCTGGCTTGCAGACGTTGTCGAGCTGGGTGAATACCTGTTGTTTGATCTCGAGGTTTTCAAACACCGCCTCAATTACTAGGTCGGCATTGGCCAGATCCTGGTAGTCGGTAGTGCCGCTAATCAGGCCCAAACAGCCTTGCTTTTGCTCTTCGCTAAGCTTGCCTTTTTTTACTGTCATGGAATAGTTTCTGTCGATAATTCCCAAACCACGCTGCAGCGCTTCATCGTTAATTTCCAACATGGTTACGGGAATGCCGACATTGGCAAAGTTCATGGCGATGCCGCCACCCATGGTGCCGCCGCCGATAATGGCAACAGACTTTATGGATCGCTTAGCTGTCTCTTTAGCTAAGCCTTTAATCTTGTTGGCTTCGCGCTGGGCGAAAAACATATGGCGCATAGCAGTTGACTGGCTACCGTCTTTGAGTTCCATAAAGAGACGGCCTTCAGTGGCTAAGCCTTCATCGAAAGACAGTGTGGCTGCAGCTTCAATGCAGTCGACAATACGCTGTGGAGCCAGCTGACCGCGGGCGCGACGGCTGAGTTGCTTGCGTGAGTTGTCGAAAATAGCGCGATCAAAGGAGGCGGGATCTATGTTGATATCGCGCACTTTGCGCAGCGGAGCATTTTCTGCAAGCAATTGATGAGCATAGGCCATAGCGCCTTCAAGCAGGTCGTCGCCTTCAACGATGTGGTCGATCAGGTTTAAGCCGACAGCGGCTTTAGCGTTAATTGGGCTGCCGCCAGTAATTAACGTGATCGCAGCTTCGACGCCGGTTAGGCGTGGTGCACGTTGGGTGCCGCCAGCGCCCGGCAGCAGGCCGAGTTTCACTTCCGGCAGACCCACCATGGCTGTGCTCACTGCGCAGCGGTAGTGGCATGCGAGGGCGGTTTCTAGTCCGCCACCCAGTGCGGTGCCGTGAATCGCGGCGACCATAGGCTTGGCTGACTGCTCTATGGTTTCGAGAATTTTATTAAACGAGGGTTCGGTGGGGGCTTTGTCGAACTCAGAGATGTCGGCGCCAGCAATAAAAGTGCGGCCCTGACAGATCAGTATTAACGCTTTGGTGGCGTCGTCCTGTGCGGCGTTAACTGCGACATAGATACCGTCGCGCAGTGCCTGCGACAGTGCGTTGACCGGTGGGTTGTTGATCCAGATGATTCCGATATCGCCGCGCACTTCATAGCTAGTAACTGACGAGCTTGTTATTGATGAGTTTGTGTCTGACATAGTGTTCCCCAAATTGAATTATTACTTATTGTTATTGTTAAACCGCTGCAGTCTACATTCTGGTTACTTTTGGCGACTTAATAATGGCAGTGGTTGGCCAGTCACTTTCTCAAAGTCCTATGGGTGCCTTAGGCTGATATACTTTTGCCAAGAGCAACTTTCCTTTCACTCCACAACGAGATTAAAAACAATGCAGAGTAGCAGAGAATTAGATGTAGTGGTCTACGGTGCCACAGGTTTTACTGGACGGCTGGTCGCGGAATATTTGAATAACCAATACGGTGTCAACGATGAGCTAAAGTGGGCTATGGCGGGGCGTAGTCGGGCCAAGCTTGAGGCTGTGCGCGATGAGATGGGTATTTCAGCTGATGTACCGTTAATTGTTGCCGACGCTGCAGACTCGCCTTCATTGAATGCAATGGTGCTAAACAGCAAGGTTATTCTAACCACTGTCGGCCCTTACCAGCTGTATGGCAATGAGCTGGTTGCGGCCTGTGCTGAGCATGGTACTGATTATGTCGACCTTTGCGGTGAGCCAGCTTGGATGCATCAGATGATTGCAGCGCACTCGGCAGCGGCTGAGGCCAGCGGTGCACGAATTGTCTTTTCCTGTGGTTTTGATTCGATTCCTTTTGATCTGGGTGTACTGTTTCTACAGCACATGGCGGAGCAGCAGTTGGGTGCCATGGTGCCGCGCGTTAAAGGTCGCGTCCGTTCAATGAAGGGTACTTTTTCTGGCGGCACACTGGCGAGCTTTCGCGCCACTATGGCTGCTGCAGGTAAAGACCGTGAGCTTATCAGTGTGTTACGTAACCCCTTTGCACTCACTGAAGGTTTTACTGGTGCTGATCAACCGCGTGGCGATAAGCCAATGTTTGATGATGCGCTGCAGAGCTGGGTTGCACCCTTTGTTATGGCGAGCATTAATACTAAAAATATACACCGTTCCAATAAGTTGATGGGCCATGCCTATGGTACTGATTTTGTCTATGACGAAATGTTAGTTACCGGTCCCGGTGATCGCGGTGAAGCTATTGCTAAAGCAGTGAGCGAAGATACCTCTATGGCCAATGACCCTCGTCAGCCAGGTGAAGGTCCTGATTTGGATGAGCGTGTCAACGGTAATTATGACTTGCTGATAATTGGTGAAGCCACTGACGGTCGCTCTGTGCGGGTTAGCGTTAAAGGTGATATGGATCCGGGTTATGGTTCCACGTCGAAGATGATTGCTGAGAGTGCGGTCTGTTTGGTAATGAACCCTGAGTTGGCCTCTGGTGGTATTTGGACTTCAGCACCGGCTATGGGTACGGCGTTGATTGAGCGCTTACAGGCTAATGCGGGGTTAACGTTTACTGTTGAAACTGCATAATGTTTAGATTGAGTTTTAGTTAACAATCGGTGTGGCTTCTACCCTCTTGGTGGAAGCCGCACTTGTACACTACGATATTTTAGAGCATTGTTGAAACTCTGTTGCAGCTGTTTTGTAAAGCAAAGGATTGAATTTAATAAAGACTGTATTAAAAATAATAATAATGGGGCAGTCAGCATGAAATTTCACCCACAAAAAAATGCATTAATTGAAGAATTGCACAACCGCAATTTCCCGGTAGTGTCTTTGCCGGCCCAGGTTTCTAGTCTGGTGCTGTTCAATCCTGGCGACCGCCAGCCAGAAGTTGATCGACTCTCAGATTTAGCCGCCATGTATGATGCTGCGCCGCCTGCGGTGGGTGAGAGCTGTTACTATCAAAGTTTTAAAGAATTTGATTTTCGTTGGGAACGGCATAATGAGTTTTCCACCTATACGGTGATTTGTCAGCGTCAGTCTGAAACTGAGTTATGCCGGAATCTGTTTTCGTTAATCGATGCTGATTGGTTGGATAGGCTATCTGGTGAAGTGATCGCAGCTAATCATATAGATCTGCGTCCAACATCTATGGCGTCGCAAGAGTTACAAGATTATTTCGACGGCAAACGTTTGGTGGGTAGCAAAATTTATGATGGTCTGGCGACGGTGTGGACGTCGGTGCAGCATGATGACGATGGTTTTATTCGCACCTTGGTGGTGGATGAGGGGATTGACGCGTTGCAGGCTGGTCGAGCGATTCGTAACCTTTTGGAGATCGCGGCGTACCGGGCGATGACTTTGCTGGCTTTGCCTATAGCGCGAGAATTGATTCCGGCAGTGACTAAGTTGGAGGGGCAGTTGGTGGACACTAATGCCAAACTTAATCTGTTGCAGACTGTGGAGGATGAACAAAATTTGATGACTGAGTTGATTGCGGAGGCAACGCAGTTGGAGAAGTTGGTTGCTGACCACAATTTTCGTTTTTCTGCGACTCAGGCGTATTTCAGTTTGACTGAAAGTCGGTTGGATATGTTAAGGGAACAAAAGTTACCGACTTTTCGCACGTTGAAGCAGTTTCATGTGCGACGTTTTATTCCGGCATTTCATACTTGTATGTCTGTGGTTAAGCGTAAGGAGGATTTGTCGAAACGGATTAGTCGGACGACGGAGTTGTTGAATTCTCGATTGCAGTTGTCGTTAGAGTTGCAGAATCAGCGCTTGTTGGCTTCGATGGATAAGCGCAGTGCGTTGCAGTTGCGTTTGCAGCAGACGGTGGAGGGGTTGTCGGTCGTGGCCATGACTTATTACAGTATGAATTTGATTAAGTTGCTGATTGAGCCGTTGCCGGTTGAGCAATATTTGTCAATGTCTAAGACCATGGCATTGGCGTTTATGACGCCATTTGTTTTTACTGGTGCGTTGATGTTGGTGAAGAGGATTCGCAATAAGTTGGACAAATGAATTGTTGGGGATAGGCGGTTTTTGTTGGTTCAGTCGGGTCTATCCAGAAGTTCCTAAACTCTAAACCTGTGATCCCGGGTGTTGGGTGTTGGGTGTTGGGTGTTGGGTGTGAATAGACCCTGCTCATACCCTTGCGATCGGTCCCATGGATGCTCTTATTTTCAGCGTTCGCACAACTCGCTGTCGCTCAGACAAGTGCTCTCTTTTTCTGAAAATAATCGCAGCCATAAGCGGGCCCTGATTGATCGAAAGGGTATGAGCAGGGTCTATGTGGAGGTTCGCGGTACTTCTAGGGTCTCTTGCTACTTTCTTTGAGATCTATCGCATTGGTGCGAGATGATGGGTTGTTTACTCGCTCAGGGCTGTCTATTCGCTCAGGGCTGTCTATTCGCTCAGGGCTGTCTATTCGCTCAGGGCTGTCTATTCGCTCAGGGCTGTCTATTCGCTCAGGGCTGTCTATCTGCTCAGGGCTGTTGATTCCAGCGCACACAGTCTTCAAGCGTCACGCCAGAGCCACCGAAGATATCCAAGGCACTGCCAATAGTGAGGTCGACTTTGCCGTTGGAGAGTGATTTGACGAGATCGAGATCGGCGAGGCTTCGGGCGCCACCTGCATAGGTGGTGGGGAGAGTGCAGCAGTTGCCGAGAAGGCTGACTAGGTCGCTGTCGATTCCTGCCTGGAGACCTTCGACATCTGCGGCATGAATTAAAAACTCGGCGCAGTGGCTTTCCAACTCGGCAATGGTTTGTTGGTTGATCTGCAGGTTGGTAATGGTCTGCCAGCGGTCGGTGGCGATCATCCAGCCGTTTTGGGTCTTGCGACAGCTTAGGTCGAGGACTAGTTTATCGGCTCCCACTTCAGCTTTTATCTTCTCTAAGCGGGACCAAGAGAAATCGCCGTTTTCAAATAAATAAGAGGTGACAATTATCTCTGATGCGCCGGCTTCTAAATAGCTGCTGGCGTTCTCAAGATTGACGCCTCCGCCAAACTGCATGCCGTTGGGGTAGGCGGCTAGGGCTTCGAGAACTTGCTGTTGATTGTTTGGGCCCAAGGCAATTACGTGGCCGCCGGTGAGTCCTTGCTGCCGGTAGAGTTTGGCATAGTAGGCTGCATTGTGGCTGCTGACGAAGTTTGTTTCGGCACCGGAATCATTGAGGCTGCCGCCAACTATCTGCTTTACCTGACCCTGGTGAAGGTCGATACATGGACGAAACGCGGTCAAGGAGCCTACTCCGGATGGGATTGAGAGGGCGCTAGTATAGCTTACTGGCCTGCAGTGCCAACTGTTTGGCGAGGCTGCAAGCCAATTTTTTGTTTAGGCTTCGGCTATTTCAAAGGCCAACAACTCTGCGCCGCCATCGACTAATTCACCCGGCTGATAAAAGAATTCACTGACTTTGCCGTCCTTGGGTGCGGCGATGGTGTGTTCCATTTTCATTGCTTCCATAACCAGTAGGGTTTCACCTTTGGCGACGGCTGCGCCAACCTCTACCAGTAGTGTGACTACTGTGCCGTTCATGGGAGCGGTGAGGTTGCCGCTGCTATCTTGGTCTTGGTTGAGGCCAAGATCGGCTGGGGTTTCGGCGCAGTGAAAAACACCTTTTGGAGTGAATAGATTGAACCCGGCTTGGTCACTGACGGCTTTGATGTTAGCTGGCATCTGTGCGGTTTCTGCAATCACTTCAAGCTGGTCTGTGCCGACGGTGATATTCAGCTTTTGCGGGCTGCTGTCACTCGCGCGCCAATGGTTGGCGAGGTGCCAGGGTGAGTTGGGTTCGCTGGACTGATTGGCGATCTGTTGGGCGCTCTCTATTCGCGCTGTCAAAATAGCCCGAGCGGCTAGTGGTGCTGCGTAGTCTAGATCTTCTTGGCGGCGGTGGAATATCTCCTGCTCATGTTCTTCGATAAAGCCGGTGTTGACCTCGCCACGCTTAAAAGCGGCGCTGCTGACGAGGTTGTAGAGGAATGGTATGTTTGTTGTAACGCCGCCGATTTTATAGTCACTGAGGGCTTGGATGAGTCGCTGCAGGGCGCGCTCGCGGTTGCTGTCCCAGACCACTAACTTGGCGATCATGGGGTCGTAGAATACTGAGACCTGGTCTCCTTCGACAACACCGCTGTCGATGCGCACATGAGCATTTTCTATTGGTGCTTGAAGCACTTTGAGTTGACCTGTAGAGGGCAGGAAGTCCTGCTCTGGATCCTCGGCATAAACCCGCGCTTCAAAGGCGTGACCTTTGAGTAGCAGTTGATCTTGGGTGCAGGGAAGAGGTTCTCCGTTGGCGACTCGCAGCTGCCATTCTACGAGGTCTTGGCCGCTGATCATTTCGGTGACTGGGTGTTCTACTTGAAGGCGGGTGTTCATTTCCATAAAGAAGAATTCGCCGCTGCTGTCGAGTAAAAATTCTACGGTGCCTGCGCCCTGATAATTGATCGCGCTGGCTGCGCGGATTGCGGCTTCGCCCATGCGCTGGCGCAGTTCTTCGCTCATGCCCGGGGCCGGTGCTTCTTCGATTACTTTTTGGTGCCGGCGTTGCAGCGAACAGTCGCGTTCGAATAGGTGGACTGCATTGTTGTACTGATCGCAGAACACTTGAATTTCTACATGGCGAGGTTGCTGGAGATATTTCTCTACCAACATAATTTCATCGTTAAAGCTGTGTTTGGCTTCGCGCTTGGCGGCGGCTAGGGCTTGGTCAAATTGGTCGGCATGGTATACGGCGCGCATACCTTTGCCGCCGCCACCGGCGGCGGCCTTTAGCAGCACTGGGTAGCCCATGTCGTCTGCGGACTGTTTTAGAGTGGCGGGATTTTGGTCGTCGCCGTGATAGCCGGGTACTAGGGGGACTTTGGCGTTGGCCATGATGTGTTTGGCGGCGGATTTAGAGCCCATGGCTAAAATGGCGTCTACTGGGGGGCCGATAAACACTAAATTGTTGGCGTCGCACTGGCGGCAGAAGTCGGCGTTTTCAGAGAGGAAGCCGTAACCTGGGTGGATGGCCTGTGCACCGCTGCTGAGAGCGGCTTGAATGATTTTATCGATAACCAAGTAGGATTCGTTGGAGGGGGAGGGCCCTATGTGAATGGCTTCGTCGGCTTGGCTGACATGCAGTGAATTGCTGTCTGCGTCGCTGTAGACGGCAACGGTTTTAATGCCCATTTTTTTCGCTGTCTGAATGATGCGACAGGCGATTTCACCGCGGTTGGCGATTAGTATTTTGTTAAACATTTTTCAGTCCGTTTTGTTGCTGGTTATGGTCTGGTTTGTCTTGCGCGCGTCGAATGTCGGGAGCCATTCTGCAAGTAGATCTCTGGTCGCTGCGCTCTCCCAGGATGATATCCGTCTGTGCAGATATCACATTCGAAACACGCCAAACTTGGTCTCCTCAATCACTCGATTGTGGCTCGCCGAAATCGACAGTCCCAATACCATTCTGGTATCCGCCGGGTCGATCACACCGTCGTCCCAGAGCCTCGCGGAGGCGTAGTAGGGATGTCCCTGGTGCTCATAGTTTTGGATAACCGGTTGTTTAAACTCCGCTTCATCCTCGGCACTCCATTGAATTCCGTCGCGCTCATACTTGTCGCGGGTGACCTGGGCTAAGACGCCAGCAGCTTGTTCGCCACCCATTACTGAGATGCGGGCATTGGGCCACATAAACATAAATCGTGGGTCATAGGCACGACCACACATGCCGTAGTTGCCGGCGCCAAATGAGCCGCCAATCAAGACGGTGAATTTGGGGACATTAGCTGTGGCGACGGCGGTGACCATCTTGGCACCATGTTTGGCTATGCCATTATTTTCATATTGCTTGCCGACCATAAAACCGGTGATATTTTGCAGAAATACCAAGGGAATTTTGCGCTGGGCGCAGAGTTCAATAAAGTGCGCGCCCTTCTGTGCTGACTCACCAAATAGAATGCCGTTGTTGGCCACTATGCCCACGGGATAGCCGAATATTCTGGCAAAACCACAGACTAGGGTGGTGCCGTAGAGTGCTTTAAATTCATCAAAGTCAGAGCCGTCGACTAGTCGTGCAATAATCTCGCGAACGTCGTAGGACTTGCGCGAGTCACTGGGTATTACGCCGCCGATTTCGGCGCTGCTATAGAGTGGTTCGATGGCGGCTTTAAAGTCGCCGTTAACTGGCTTAACGCGATTTAGTCGTGCCACGGCATTGCGGGCTAGTTCGAGGGCATGGTGATCGTTGTTGGCCAGGTGATCGGCTACGCCTGAGGTGCGGCAGTGAACATCGCCACCACCCAGTTCCTCTGCTGTCACCACTTCACCGGTGGCGGCTTTTACGAGGGGCGGGCCAGCAAGAAAAATGGTGCCCTGATCACGGACAATTATGGATTCGTCGGCCATGGCTGGCACATAGGCGCCACCGGCGGTGCAGGAACCCATT
Source organism: Gammaproteobacteria bacterium MOLA455 (assembly GCA_000511875.1). Lineage (GTDB taxonomy): Bacteria > Pseudomonadota > Gammaproteobacteria > Pseudomonadales > Porticoccaceae > HTCC2207. The sequence continues at coordinate 494,351 of AZIN01000001.1, read as the reverse complement.
ACCGCGGCTATCTGGGGAATATTTTGGGCTGACATGTTGGCTTGGTTAAAAAAGATGCGACCGAAGTGTTCGCGGTCGGGGAAGACTTCATCCTGACGCGGTAAGTTGGCACCGCCGGAATCCACTAGATAAATGCAGGGCAGATTGTTCTCTGCGGCTATGGCTTGGGCACGGAGGTGTTTTTTCACAGTTAGGGGGTAATAGCTACCGCCTTTGACTGTGGCATCGTTGGCTACGATGACGCATTCCTGACCACTGACTCGACCTATGCCGGTGATGATGCCAGCGGCTGGTACGGATTCGCCGTAAACCTCATGGGCGGCGAGGGCAGAGAATTCGAGGAACGGCGAGCCTGGGTCAAGCAGTCCTTGAACGCGCTCGCGGGGAAGTAATTTACCCCGGGCGACGTGGCGTGCGCAGGCTCTCTCGCCGCCACCTTGGCGGATCACTGCCAAGGTGTGGTTGAGGTCATCGACCTTGGTCTGCATGGCTGCGGCATTGGCCGTAAAGTCTGCGCTTTTGTTGCTTATTTTACTGTTGATGATTGGCATAATTTTTTCTACTCGCTATTTTCTACTCGCTTTTTTCTACTAGCTTTGGGCAAACAGTTCACGGCCAATCAGCATGCGGCGCACTTCAGAGGTGCCGGCGCCAATTTCATAGAGTTTGGCGTCGCGCAGCAAGCGTCCGGCGGCATAGTCATTAGTGTAGCCATTGCCTCCCAGTGCCTGAATGGTTTGTAGGGCCATTTGGGTGGCTTTTTCAGCGGTGAACAAAATCACTGCGGCGGCGTCTTTGCGCGAGTCTTGGGCCAGATCACAGGCTCGAGCAACGGCGTAGAGATAGGCGCGAGAGGCGTTTAGGTCGGTGTACATGTCGGCGATCTTGCCTTGCATTAACTGGAACTCTCCAATCGCCTGACCGAACTGAGTGCGCTCGTGGATATAGGGCAGCACCACGTCTAAACAGGCTTGCATAATGCCCACTGGGCCACCGGATAATACGGTGCGTTCATAGTCGAGGCCGGACATGAGTACGGCGACACCGCGGCCTTCACCGCCGAGAATGTTTTCCGCTGGCACTTCGCAGTCTTGGAACACTAGCTCACAGGTGTTTGATCCGCGCATACCCAGCTTGTCGAGTTTTTGGTGGCGGGAAAAACCTGGAGCGTTGCGCTCGACAATAAAGGCGGTGATACCTTTGGATCCAGCGCTGCTATCGGTTTTAGCATAGATGATATAGGTGTCAGCGTCGGGACCGTTGGTGATCCACATCTTATTGCCGTTGAGCAGGTATTTGTCGCCCTGTTTGGTGGCGCTGAGTTTCATGCTCACCACATCGGAACCGGCGTTGGGCTCGCTCATGGCGAGGGCCCCTATATGTTCACCGGAGCAGAGCTTGGGCAGATACTTTCGTTTCTGTTCGACCGTACCATTTTTGGCTAGCTGATTAACGCAGAGGTTGGAGTGGGCGCCGTAGGATAGGCCAACTGAGGCCGAGGCTCTGGAGATCTCTTCCATGGCCACGCAGTGGGCCAGGTAACCCATGCCCGAACCGCCGTACTCTTCGTCTACGGTAATGCCAAGCAATCCCATAGTGCCAAATTTGCGCCACAGGTCCATAGGGAATTCGTTGCTCTGGTCGATCTCGGCGGCGCGGGGTGCTATCTCGGTCTGGCAGAATTGAAAGACGCTGTCGCGAAGCATGTCGATGTCTTCGCCGAGATTAAAGTTTAGGCTGGGATAGGTTGTGTTCATAAATTATTGGCTTCCATTTGTTTTGAGCGCGTCGATGCAGTCGGCTTCGGCTTGATTGAGGTCTTTGAGCAGTTTGCTGATATCGTCGAGTTGTTGATTGAGCTTGTTGCGCTGAAGCTGGATAGCATCGATCAATTTTTTAAGCTGGTCGACATTGGTTTTCCCCGGCTCGTACATGTCGATAATTTCTCGCGAATCCTCTAGAGACAGTCCGAGTCGCTTGCCGCGTAAAATAAGCCGCAGTCTGGTGCGATCAGCTTGGGTGTAGATACGAGTCTGTCCTCGGCGGGCGGGGGAGAGAAGACCGAGATCTTCGTAGTGACGAATGCTGCGGGTGGTAACGTCAAACTCTTTGGCGAGCTGCGAAATGCTGTATTCGGTGCTGCTGTTGGCCGCTGTTTTCGTCATAGCAAATCCGATGTAAGTGAATAATCGGAGGCCAGTATAATGATTAAATTACGTTTACGTCAACGTAAGCTTATTGATGTTTTATCCAGCCTTCTTTTACCCGCTTTGCTTGACACGTTTTTCGGCTTGAAGGCAGCAGGGAGGGAATTGTTGCGGTTTAATCCAGTTTGAGATCCATCTGATATTGAAACAGATCGGTATTGAACACTGCACTGAGATAGTCGACTAGCTCTTCCTGCTTGCCATTTTGACGAAAGGAGCGTCGCACCAGGCTTAGCAATGGAGCGCCTACTTCGATATTGAGATGTTTGGCAAGAATCGGAGAGGCAGCGATAGCGCCGATGGTTTGGGTGATATGGCTGGCGTGCAAGCCATTCTCGCGAAAATACTTATGCCGCGACTGGTGAATAAATATATCGCTGCTTTTCGGTACCTGTGTGTCGGCTGTCCAGCTATCGAAATAACCAAAAACGCTGCCTGCACGCTCGCGGGTTCTGGATAGATGAAAAAGGGTGTCTCCCCGCTTGAGGCCAAATTCTACGCCAATAGTCTGAGGTGGTTTGATCATGGCGCACTCGAGGACCGTTGCGGTTGAGTTTTCGGCGATGTTCTCGATCTCTTCGAGCACGCCTAGCATCGGTGCTTTAACCGGCTTAGGTGAATATTTATAAATAACATGGGTGCCCTTGCCGCGGGCCCGTTCTACAAGATGCTCGGCAGCCAGTTCATTGACCGCGCGCTTAGCGGTAATACGTGACACATCAACCAGTTCTGCCAGCTCCTGTTCACTGGGCAGTTTGTCGCCATAGTGCAAAGAGCCATCGAGAATATAATTTTTGATCAGACTATAGAGCTGGTGATAGAGGGGGGCTGGGAGATCGACAGAGATATGCCGGCGCAGATTACGCGTAAAAAGAGTTGCGCTGTGAGTGTTGCTCATATGGCCTGCCTTGTCGAGTTTCGAGTAGTCGTTAGAGCATAGCGATGCTTGAACCAATATTAAATATTTGGTATAAACATATACCATTAATGGTAAGCGGACGTTGCCTGCCAAGTTTATACGAGCATTTGCATCGCAGGTCAATCGGCAAAAGTCCTCAACAGCTAGGGTCGGGCGCAATTATGATGATTTATTGCCTCATTGATTGGCCTTTTGTTGATTTCCTTAGCGCTTGCCTTTATCGACTTAATCGGGTCTTAGGCCCTACTGATCAGGAGATCTTGTGAGTCAATCACTCAGCGGTATTCGCGTACTCGACCTCACTCACATGCTATCTGGGCCCTATGGCAGTATGATCCTCGCTGATCTGGGTGCGGAGACGATCAAGGTTGAGCCTCTGGCCGGTGAGGGCACCCGCAAGCTCCTGGCCACAGATCCTAATAATTCCCTCGATGGAATGGGGGCCTACTACATTACCCTAAACCGCAATAAGAAAAGCGTGGCGGTAGATCTCAAGTCCGAAGAGGGCTTGGCGTTATTTAAGGATCTGGTATGCAATGTGGATATTGTGATCAGCAACTTTGGCGCTGGAGTGCCCGAACGTCTGGGTATTGACTACGGCTCCTTGAGCGCGGTGAACCCACGCATTATCACCTGCACTGTATCGGGCTTTGGTTCCGATGGCCCAGGTAGCAAACGTCCGGCTTTTGATCAGGTGGCCCAAGCTATGGGTGGCGGTATGTCGATAACTGGACCTAATCCTGAGACTATGGTCCGCGCTGGTATTCCCATAGGGGATCTCGGTGGCGGCATGTTCGGCGTGATGGGAATTTTAGCGGCGCTCTATGAACGTGAACGCAGCGGTCTGGGTCAGCATGTTGATATTTCTATGCTCGACTGCCAGGTTTCAATGCTCAATTATATGGCGACTATGCATTTTCTCTCTGGAGAGGATCCGTATCCCATAGGCAATAGTCATTTTGTTCACGTGCCCTACAACACTTTCACCTGCTCAGATGGGTCAATCGTTATCGCGGTGATCACTGATAACTTTTGGACCAATCTCAAAGGCGTGCTTAACTGTGCTGAGCTCGATGATGCCAAATATGACACTCAGCCCGGCCGCTGGGAAAATCGCGAGATGATTAATGCCCGACTTAACCAGTTGTTGAGCGTCAATAGTTGCGCTCATTGGTTGGCGCTTTTTGAAGCCCAGCGTATTCCCTGTGCACCGGTCAATAGTCTTAGCCAGGCTCTGTGTGATACTCAGGTGCTGCACCGCAATATGGTGGTAGATTTGAAGCACCCCAATGGCAGTTCAACCAAGGGCCCTGGCAATCCGATCAAATTATCTCGCAGCAATGATGAGGTGTTCACCGCCGCGCCGACATTGGGGCAGCACACAGATGAAGTCATGAGCCAATTACTTAATTTAAGCGTAGAGCAGATACAACAGATGAAAGATCAAGGGATTATTAAATAATGTCGCAAACAGTTGTGATTACAGATGTTGGGCCAAGAGATGGCCTGCAGAACCAGCCAAAGATTCTCTCTGTTGAGCAACGCCTTGAACTGGTGCACGCTATCGCCGCTGCCGGCGTGCCCCAAATTGAGGTTGGCAGTTTTGTCTCGCCTAGAGCAGTTCCTGCCATGGCCGGCACTGATCAGGTGTTCGCCGCGCTAAACGCGTCTGAGTTTGCCACCCCGACCATTGCGCTTATCCCCAACATGAAAGGCTATGAATTAGCTCGCGCCGCTGGCGCTAAAAGCGTAACCATGGTGCTTTATGCTAGCGATGGTATGGCGCAAAAAAATGCTGCCATGTCTATGGCGGAAGCGGAAGTGGTAACCTTGGAGATTCTCAAATTAGCCAAGCAGGATGGTATAGAGGTGATAGCCACTATCGCGGTTGTCTTTGAATGTCCATTTGATGGTCCCACAGATCCTGCGGTTGTAGAGGCTATAGTCGGCAAGTTTATTGCCGCTGGTGCCGATCAGCTAGTGTTGGCCGACACCATTGGCGCTGCGCATCCTCAGCAGGTAAGGGAGCTAACTGCCGCGCTGGTCGCCAGTCATGGCGCAGAGCGGCTTGGCTGCCATTTCCACGACACCAGAGCTATGGGTCTGGCCAATGTCTATGCCGCGGTGGAGTCGGGTATCCGACGTTTTGACAGTTCTATTGCTGGATTGGGTGGTTGTCCATTTGCTCCAGGGGCGTCAGGTAATGTTGCCACTGACGATATCGCGATGATGCTCCAGCAGATGGGCTTTGACACAGGTATTGATTTAGATAGACTGATGAGCGCCTCAGATTTAGCGCAGACTTTAACCGGCACAGCCCCAGGTGGTCGATCCAAGGCTTGGTTGCAGGGTTATTTGGCAAAGCAGGTGGGATAAACAAGCAAGTAGGATAAAGAGCAGGTCAGGTACAGAATATTAATAGCGGCAGCCAAAAAGATCGCCACAAAAACAATAACAATAAACCATAAAAAATGCTCGGAGATGAAGATGAGTTATAGGTTAGGGGTAGATGTAGGGGGAACGTTCACAGACCTTCTGCTGATCAATGAAGCCACTGGAGAAACCCATACGGCTAAGGTGCCGTCCACACCGGAGGACTCCTCCATCGGTGTTCTCAATGGTATTGCGCGCATCTGCGACGAGTCTGGGGTTAACCCAGCTGAAGTGAGCAGGGTGATGCACGGCACTACCGTCGCGACCAATGCAGTTCTCACCGGCCGCGGCGCAAAAGTTGGCCTGGTGACCACGGCTGGCTATGAAGATACCTTGCAAGTAGCGCGATCTTTTTGTCCCGGCGGATTGGGTGGCTGGGTCAGCTTTGTCAAGAAGCCATTATTAGCCCCTCTCGAATTGACCATTGGTGCCCGTGAACGCATGGGTGCCGATGGCGAGGTGGTTAGAGAGCTAGATGAAGGGCAGCTGCGTGCTGATCTGACAACACTGCATGCCACGGGTGAGGTCGAAGCCTTAACTATCTGTTTTATCAATGCCTATATCAACGGTGCCAATGAGCAGCGCGCCAGTGAAATTGCTGCAGAAATTTTTACCGATACGCCTATCTCTATTTCCAGCGATGTAGTGCCAGAGATGCAGGAATATGAGCGTACCGAAACCACTGTAGTGAACTCCTATGTGCGGCCTGAAGTGGCCAGCTATGTGAGTAACTTGCAAGCGGCCCTGGACGACAAGATGGGTCCCGATACGCAATTGTCGATTCTGCGTTCCGATGGCGGTCTGGCTTCGGCCCGCGCCTCGGCGGAGTCTCCAGTGAATATGTTGATGTCTGGTCCTGCTGGGGGTGTCTCTGGAGCAATTTACTTCTGCAGTCGCGCCGGATACGACAATATTTTGACCTGCGATATGGGTGGCACCTCCACCGATGTGGCCTTGATTCAAAACTCTCGTGCTCGCGTGCGTCGCGAAACCATTGTTGCCGATGTGCGGGTTCGTGCTCCCTCAGTGGATGTGCGCACAGTAGGTGCCGGTGGTGGCTCTATTGCCTTTGTCCCAGATCTCACTAAAGCACTGCGAGTCGGCCCCGAGTCTGCCGGTGCTGTGCCTGGTCCCGCTTGCTATATGAAAGGCGGTGTCCAACCCACAGTCTGTGACGCCAATGTGGTACTGGGCTATTTACCCTCGGATGTTCAGCTTGGCGGCAAGATGGAAATCAATCGCGAAGCCTCTGTGGCGGCAGTGCAGTCGGTTGCCGATGCCATGGGCATTGATCTGATGGCTGCGGCGGAAGGCATTATTAAAATTGCTAATGAATCCATGTTTGGTGCACTGCGTCTGGTGTCGGTAGAACAGGGCTACGATCCCCGCGACTTCGCCCTGGTTGGATTCGGCGGAGCAGGGCCATTGCATGCCAATGCCCTGGGTGTGCTGACTGATGCCTGGCCGGTGATTATCCCACCTGGTCCAGGTGTGCTCTGTGCCTATGGTGATGCCACCACTCAGGTGCAGGATGAAGCGGCGCGTACCTATTTGACCATGGCCGGTGATCTCAGCGATGAGAAATTGACTGCGGATCTGATGGAGTTGCAAGTAAGGGCTGGAGATGCGTTGTTAAAAGACAATATTCCTGCCTCAGAACATGAAATTTCCTATCAGGCTGATCTGCGCTATGCGGGACAGGCTTTTCAAATCACTATCGACTTTACCGAAGCTGAGCTGCAAGAGAAGGGTGTTGCGCTACTAACCGACCAGTTCGATGCTGAGCATGAGAAATTGTTTACCTTCAAGTTGGATGATGGTCACGAGATTCTAATGATTCGTGCTCTGGCAAAGGCTAAGGCGAAAGCCATTGCTGAGCGTAAAATCGGTCAGACCGGAATGAGTCTTGAAGAGTGCAAGATTGCCAACAGTCGTTTTTACTATGAGGGGGACTGGTACAACTCCACTATCTACGATCGCAATAAACTCAGCACTGGATTAGAGGTGGTGGGTCCGGCAATTGTCAGTGAGATGGATTCAACCACCGTGGTGCTGCCTGGCTATGTTGCGACAGTGGATAAGGTCGGCAATTTGCTGATCAACCCGCAGGCGTCAGCCGCGCACTCTTTAAACCAACAGGGGAGTAATTAATCATGACGGCAAGACTATTAGAAACTAACCATGATCCCCTAAAGCGTATTGATGTAGACGGTGTGACAGTCGATATTATTGAGAATGCCCTGCGCAATGCCCGTGAGGAGATGGACGCAGTGCTTTTTAGAACGGCTATGTCTCCAGGTATCCGCGAGCAGGGCGACTGCTTCCCGATGATCGCCAACAAAGAAGGCAAGATGGTAGTGGGCCAATTTGGTTCCTTTATTGGGCCTTTTTTAGAGGCCTATGACGAAGAGATCGAAGAGGGGGATATTATCCTCACTAATGATCCCTATATGTGTAATGCTGCGGTCTCTCACTTACCAGATTGGGTTGTGTTGGTGCCCATTTTTAAAGATGGTCGCCATATGGCGTGGTCGGCGATGTTTGGCCATATGTCGGATAACGGCGGCATGGTCCCGGGATCGATTCCTATTCAGGCGACAACGATCTTTCAGGAAGGCATTCGCATTCCGCCAACAAAGCTTTACAAAAAAGGTGTGTTGCAGAGCGATCTGCTGGAGCTGATTCTGCACAATGTGCGCACGCCACAGTGGAACCGTTTCGATCTCAACGCCTTGGTTGCCGCTTGTAATACCGCGGCTAAACGCTGTGTGGAACTGGCGCTTCGCTTTGGTGACGATGTGCTGTTCTCTACCATGGATATCATGTTGCAGCGCAACTACGAAGCCATGAAACATATTATTGGTATGTTTATTCCCGAAGAGCCCCGCGAATTTGAAGACTATATCTGCGACGACGGCATGGGCATGGGTCCCTACAAAATTAAGTGCACCATGTGGCGAGAGGGGGAGAAGGCGATCTTTGATTTCGCTGGCACCGATCCTCAGGCTCAAAGCTCGGTGAACTTCTTCCTCAATGAAGACATGTTCAAAATGTTCTTTGGCTCGTTCACCATTAACGTGGTGGATCCGCAGATTGTGTTTAACGACGGTTTCTATGATCTGGTGGATGTGCGAATTCCTCAGGGCACACTGTTAAAGCCTAATTATCCTGCGGCATTGTCTGGCAGAACCCACGCCCTGGGTCGTATTTTTGATGTGCTCGGGGCCCTGTTGGGTATGGGCGCGCCAGAGATGATGTTGAACGCGGCGGGCTTCTCAGATTCACCACACCTATTCTTCTCCGGTTACGACAGTCGTGAAGGCAAGGGCAATGAGTGGTTCCAGCTATTCCAGATCGGTTTCGGTGGAGTTCCCGGTCGCCCAGTGGGTGATGGGCCCGACGGGCACAGTCTCTGGCCCGGGTTTACCAACGTGCCCAACGAATTTATCGAGTCCTATTTCCCGCTGCGTATCGAGCGCTATGAAACCATTCCCGATTCCGGTGGTGCTGGTCTGCATCGCGGCGGCAATGGTTTGAGTGTTGCCTATCAGTTCCTCTGTGAGGGAGAAATTGGTATTCACGATGATCGCTGGCTGACCTATCCCTGGGGTGTGCTCGGGGGTGAAACTGGACTGCGTTCGACCAAGAAGCTGGTGCGTGCCGATGGTTCTGAAGAGTGGCTGCCGGCCAAGGTTGAAGGCATTAGCGTCAAAGCTGGCGATGTGCTCTATTTTAACACCTGGGGTGGCGGTGGCTGGGGTGATCCTTTTGCCCGCGACCCCGAGTTGGTGCGTCAGGATGTGGCGCGTCGTTTAGTGTCTACGGAAGGTGCTAAACGCTACGGCGTAGTGATGGCGAGTGATGCAACCGTTGATCAGGCGGCCACTAAAACTCTGCGTGCGAAGTTGATTGCGGCTCGCGGCACAGACAGTACGCTGTTTAACTTTGGTGGTGATCTGGAAGATATTCGCCGTCGCTGCGAAGCGGAAACCCATTTGCCAGCGCCGGTTAAGCCGACCTTTGTCGGGGCAAAGTAAATTATTAAAAGTGCAGCAAAAAAACAAAAAAAGAAACGCTAAAACAACATAAATAAAACCAAAAAAGTAAACGAGGGGAACAGTTATGAAACCAATTAGCAGTAGAAATGTTATGGCAATGGCGATCATGGCCAGCCTAGCCACCACTTCGGTGGCAGAGATAACGATTGAAGAAGTTGTGGTTTCGGCACGTAAGCGTGCGGAAAATCTTCAGGAAGTGCCTATAGCAGTAACCGCCTTTACCGCAGCGCAAATTGAGAGTGCAGGTATTCAGCGTCCAGCAGACTTCATTAGTCTGATGCCCAACGTGACCATGGTTGACTCCGCTAACGTGGGTGATACTCAGGTCAGTATTCGCGGAATTGTCTCAACCCGTGATGCCGAATCTACCTTTGCCTATGTGGTCGATGGTGTGTTGGTAACCAATCCTAACGGCTTTAACGAAGAGCTGATGGATGTGAGTCAGATCGAAGTGCTTAAAGGCCCTCAGGGTGCCCTCTATGGCCGCAATGCCGTGGCCGGCGCAATTATTGTCACCACTAATCGCCCCGATGAAGAGTTTGAAGGCAAGGTTAAGGTTGGTGCAGGTAATAATGGTTCTAAGAATGCCAGTTTAACCCTAAGTGGTGGTTTGACTGAGGGTGTTCTGGGTCGTATCAGCGTAAATCAGCGGGAAACAGACGGTCATTATAGCAATGCACTGACTGGTGCTAACTCAGTTGATTTTCTCGAAGACACTACAGTTCGTGGACGTTTGATCTGGGATGTTAACGAAGAGTTGTCCTTAGACTTTCGCGGTGGTTTGAGTGAAGTCAGCGGTGGTGCGATTAACTTCAATGCGGTGTTTGCGATTCCTGCATTTGCTGCCGGTTTCGGGCCTTCGTTCTTTGCAGATGTTAACGATCACGAGTTTATCTTTTCGAATAATGTTCCCGGTGAGAATGAGCAGGAAACGACTGAGTTTTCTATGAAAGCAGACTGGGATCGAGATGGTATCGATGTCACTGCAGTGCTTAGTTACAGTGATCTGGAAGAGTATTTGCTGTCTGATGGCACCAGTGCGACATTCTACGGTTATGAATTAACCGAGGCCTGTCAGTCAGATCGTGCGACCTTAAACAATACTCCCGCTGGTTTTGGCGGTGCCGATCGCAGTGATTTGTTTGGCGACTTCTTTAGCCCATTTGGTGTATTCCCTGGAAATGCTGGTGCTGATCCCGACTTCACTGGCATTTATGGCCCCTATACCCCAACAGCCTGCGATGGCTATCAGTATCAGGAACGCAACCAGTCAGATACCAGTTTAGAAATTCGTCTGACCTCTGATGATGATTCAGATGTTAGTTGGATCGCAGGCGTCTATGCCGCTGAGATTGAGCGTGAAGTTGTAGTGGCCTATGGTGCGGATACGGGCAATGGCTTTTTACGTCAGAGTTATGTGGCGCCAGCGGGACCCAACCCAACTGACCTAATGTTCAGCGATCAATTTGATACCTCAGTTGTGGCCATATTTGGTCAGCTTGAGTTTGATATCAGTGACGACATGGAGATAGCTGTTGCTGGGCGCTATGACCGTGAAGAACGCGATGTCAGAAATCAGGTGCCAAATGAAGCTGGATCGGGACTAAATATCAATTCCTCTGGTTCAATCAATCCTGCATTTGCTGGTAATCCAGATGGTATTCCGAACCGAAGTGCGACCTTTAGTCAATTCCAACCAAAGGTTACTTGGAGCTGGAATGCTGCTGAAGACCTCAATCTCTACGCAAGCTGGGGTGTGGGTTTCCGCAGTGGTGGCTTCAACTCCATAGGTAGTGAAGCACTGTTGGATCTCTGGTATGGCGATACTTGCCCGGCCTTTGTTCCTAGCTGTGCGACTGGTGGTGTGGCGGTTGATGCCAACCTAGGTGTGACCGACGAATACAAGAAAGAAGTCTCTACGAGCTTTGAATTCGGTAGCAAGATGGAGTTTTTTGACAACCGTTTGAGGGTTAATGCCTCGGTTTTCCAAACTGAAGTTGAAGACAGTCAGTTCTTTGAGTTCTTCGCTGGCCCATTTGGTTTGATGCGTGTTGTCACAACCATTGACGAGTTAGAGATTCAAGGCTTCGAAATGGACTTTAATGCCGTGGTTACAGAAAACCTCTCTTTATTTGGTGGTGCAGGGTTCTTGGACAGTGAGATTACCCAGAACGATCACCGTCCGCTCTCAGAGGGTAATGAAGCGCCACAGGCGCCAGATCGTACCTACAACCTTGGTGCACAGTTCGAGATGGCTGTTAGCGATGGTGTCGAGATGACTGCACGTTTAGATTGGCAGTATGTTGGTGAGGTGGCGTTCCACACCTTGCAGGGTGAGGCAACTCCGACTATCTGGCAGGTATTTAACGGTCCCGGCTTGACTCAGGATATGAGCAAAGCCAAGCGTGATGCCTATGACACACTCAATGCTCGTATCTCCTTTGATGCGGAAAACTGGGGTGTGACTATCTGGGGTCGCAATGTCACTGACGAAAAGTATCTGGAAGAGATCATTCCAGCACCTGAATTTGGTGGTTCATTTATTCACCCAGGTGCCAAGGATTCTTACGGCATTGACTTTAACTACCGTTTTTAAAATAGCGTAGTGTCTAATGCGGGCTGTGCTTCTGGTTTCGGAAAGCACAGTCCGCTTTTTTACGACAAGAAAATAGTGATTTGAATGGTAATGGCTATGACCTCACATAATCTCCAGCAAAATGCTCTCGGTTTGACCGCTAAGCCAGCTTTACTACTGGTCGATATGATCAATGGCTTTACCGATCCGACCTGTGCTCTGGGATCTGATTGTCCTGAGGTGGTTGCGGCTAATGTGCAGTTGCTCAAGGCTTTTAGGGCTTTGGGCCTACCGGTATTTTTCACCACCGTGGTTTATCACAATGAGCAGCAGGCCAGGGTCTTTCGGCAGAAGGTACCAGCGCTAAATGTGCTGCAGCCAGATAGTCACTGGGTAAAAGTTGATTCGGCATTAGAGCCCGCGGACGGCGAGCCGGTGATAGAGAAACAGTGGGCCAGTGCTTTTTTTGATACGGATCTCGACCAGCAGCTCTCGGTTCTGGGTGTCGATTCGTTGGTTGTGACGGGCCTGACCACCAGTGGCTGTGTGCGTGCCTCAGCGGTGGATGCTCTGCAGAACGATTATCAGGTGGTGATTGCGGAAGAGGCAGTGGGGGATCGAAATCCTCAGGCCCACCGCGCTAATCTATTTGATCTAAATGCTAAATACGCTGATGTGCTGCCGGTTGCTCAGGTGCTTAGTCAATTAACAGCACTCTGCGCTGGCAAATCTTAAGCTAAGGCTGCATATTTACCACGATTAAAGATCAGTGGCTCTAGGCCATTGTCTCTAAACTCAATCACGCGACCCACTATAATAATATGGTCGCCGCCTTCATATTGGTTCTCAACCTGACATTCAAAGCAAGCGCTGTAATGGGGTAGTATGGGCACGCCCGCTAAGCCCTCAGAACATTCCAAATCGGCAAATTTATCCGCACCACTTTTGGCAAACAGATTAGACTCAGCTTCTTGATCTGCGGCGAGCACGTGGATTGCAAAGGACTCTGCGCCGACAAAATCATCAAAGCATTTGGCGTCCCGAGCGACACTCCAGAGCACCAGTGCTGGATCCAGAGACACCGAGTTAAAGCTGTTGGCGGTCATACCGACTTTCTGGCCATCTCTGCCCAGTGCAGTAATAACAGTGATGCCCGTGGCGAAGCTGCCCAGTGCATTGCGAAAGTCTAGAGTTTGCTGTTTTTTATCAGACATAATTCTTCTATTAAAGTTATTCGTTGAGAGCGGCTGTTTAACGCGTTGTTATTCATACAACAAGAGCAGCAACGCTACGCGCTCGAATTAAGCGCGCATGATCCGTTGCTTGCCCCACTGTTGCAAGGATTATTGCCGGGTTTTTGCTACATTACAGCGGCGAGGCGGGTGCCCTGATCAATAGCGCGCTTGGCATCCAGCTCCGAGGCTAGGTCAGCGCCGCCAATTAGATGATGAGGAATATTCAGACCCTCGACCAATTCGCGCAGCGGATCCTGCCCGGCACAAATAATAATGGTATCCACATCGAGTATTTTCTGCTCGTCGCCGACGGTGAGGTGCAGCCCCTGATCATCAATTTTCTGATAGTCACAGCTTGGCATCAGACGCACACCTTTCATCGCTAGGCCTGCACGGTGAATCCAGCCGGTGGTTTTACCCAGACCTGAACCGACTCTGGTGCTCTTGCGCTGAAGCAGGTAGACCTCGCGCGGGGAGGGCTCTGGTTGAGCTGTAACGCCTTCGATACCTGATCGTGAGCCAAAGGTCATATCAATTCCCCACTCCTTCATAAAGGCGGGAATATTCTGGCTGGTGGCTGCGCCGCTGTGAGTAATATATTCAGCTGTATCAAAACCAATGCCGCCGGCACCGATAATCGCCACTTTATTTCCAACATGTTTCTTGGCCCCGATCACGTCGAGATAGTTCAGTACCTTAGGGTGATCTATGCCGTCGATATCTGGCATTCTGGGTACAATTCCGGTGGCAATAATCACTTCATCGAAGCCGCCATTGTTAAGCTGCTCTGCGGTTACCCTGGTGTTGAGTTTCAGGTCAACGCCATTGAGTTCAATCTGCTTGCCGTAGTAGCGCAGCGTCTCAAAAAACTCTTCTTTGCCGGGAATCTGCTTGGCAATATTAAACTGACCGCCAATCTCACTGGCAGAGTCATACAATGTCACGCTGTGACCGCGTGATGCGGCGATGGTGGCCGCTGAAAGTCCAGCTGGGCCAGCACCTACAACAGCAATATTTTTCACTGCGGTGGCGGGGTTAATATGCAGTTCAGTTTCGTGGCAGGCTCGCGGGTTAACCAGGCAGCTGGTCATCTGGCCGCCAAAAACATGATCGAGGCAGGCTTGGTTGCAGCCGATGCAGGTATTGATCTCATCCGGGCGGTTTTCCATGGCCTTGATAACAAAGTTGGGGTCAGCCAAAAACGGCCGCGCCATGGAGACCATATCGGCGTCGCCGCGAGCCAATACTTCTTCAGCCATTTCCGGGGTGTTGATACGGTTAGACGTGATAACAGGTACCGAGAGCTCTTTTCTAAAGTGTGCCGTAACCCAGGTAAAGGCCGCGCGGGGCACTTTGGTAGCAATGGTAGGAATCTTGGCTTCATGCCAGCCGATACCTGTATTGATAATGGTAGCGCCAGCTTTTTCTATCGCTTTACCCAGCTGAATCACTTCATCTGAGGTGCTGCCACCTTCGACTAGGTCGAGCATTGAGAGGCGGAAAATAATAATAAAGTGCTCACCTACGGCTTCGCGTACACGGCGAACCACTTCAATGGGTAGGCGAATGCGGTTCTCATAGCTGCCACCCCAGTCGTCGTCGCGCTGGTTAGTCCGTGCTGCGATAAACTGGTTCAGAAAGTAACCTTCCGAACCCATGATCTCAACGCCGTCATAACCAGATTTCTGGGCCTGCAGCGAGGTGAAGACAAAGTCGTCGATCTGCTTGTGAATGCCTTCTTCGTCTAAAGCGCGGGGCGTGAAAGGGTTGATCGCAGATTTGATCGCCGAAGGAGCGACCTGATCCGGTGAGTAGGCGTAGCGACCAGTGTGCAGAATCTGCATACAGATTTTGCCGTCGTGAGCATGCACCGCATCGGTAATCATTTTATGCCCAGCGATATCCTCGTCAGTCTCCAGCTTTTTAGTGTTGGGATGGGTGCCGCCTTCTGAATTGGGGCCTATACCACCGGTAACGATTAGGCCGACACCGCCTTTGGCGCGTTCGCCAAAGTAGGCTGCCATACGCTCATAGCCATCTGATGCCTCTTCCAATCCAGTGTGCATGGAACCCATCAGGACGCGGTTTTTTAATTGGGTAAAGCCCAGGTCCAATGGTTCAAGAAGCTTGGGATAAGTGCTATGTGACATGGTTAACTCCGGTTTTCATTATTATTTTTAATTTTTATGAGTCGCTACCGGTGCTTGTAAGACGAGGCGGGCAGCAGCTGTAACAGCAATAGACGGTATACGAAAATTTTTGCGCTTTGGTTGACCTGTGGAAAGAGGTTAATGATGCATTTTGACACTGTCAAGATGTATTGCTACATTGCCTGCCATGAGTCCAAGCCCATCACAGACAATTGCCCGTCCAAGCTATCACCACGGTGATTTGCGACAGGCCCTTCTGCGCTCTGCAAAACAGCTGATAGGCGAGGCTGGAATCGACAATTTATCTCTGCGGCGATTGGCTGAAAGGGCGGGGGTTTCCCGCACCGCTCCCTACCATCACTTTTCGGATAAGAATGATTTGCTCTGCGCCATTGCCGCTGAAGGTTTTCGCCGCCGGCATCAAACTGCAGCGAAAGGGTTTGATGATGCGTCCAAGAGCATGCTGGAAAAGTTTCACGATTATGTGAACGGCTATGTGCAGTTTGCCGTGGACAATCCTGAAGAGTATGAGTTGATGTTCGGGCGCAGTATCTGGAAGCAACAGAACAGCACTGAAGAGCTCCGTGATGTCGCCTATCCCTGTTTTCAGCATCAGGTAGATATGGTGCGCTGCTGGCAGGATTGCGGGGTAATCTCTGGAGATAATCCGCTGCGTACGGCTCAGGTTATCTGGGGGGCGCTGCATGGTATCGCCACATTATTTATTGATGGTATTTACACTGATACGGCTCAAATTGAAGAGCTCACCCATTGCGCAATTAATATGTTCATCAGCAATCACTCTTAATATTTAACATTGCTTTTCTCCTCTAATCGATTGTTTTAATTACATTACAATTTTCTATTACGGTTTATTTTACCTGCTCTCTTGACTGGCTATTCAGCAGTGAATGTCGCTAGGCAAGAATTCTGGGAAAAGATAGGTTTATTTTTTGACTTTCGAAAAAATGAGAACTACGTTTACTTTGCCTGTTAAGCAGTTTTTAAAGTTAGTTTCAAAATGTGGATTTGGTCGCATTTGCCCGTGAATTGGTCATTCTGGATATCGGGTAATTAGTGCGAGGTTTTACTTAGGAGTTATAGGAGTTTTGGTTATGAATAAAAGTTTTGTGAAATTACTGCAGTCATGTGCGGGCGTCTTGCTGTTATCTACGGCTGGTTTGTCAATGGCAGCAACCTGGGATTATGATTTTGATGGTGATGAAAACGAGCGCGGAGGTCAGCCGTTAACCTTTGGTGATCTTGATGTTAAAGGCTATACCGATGGTTCAAGCAGCTACGCCTATTTAGATTCGGGGTATTTGGCTGGCTTAGGTGTTTGTGATGGGCCAATTCTCTCTGGCACCACAGGTACAGACAATAAGTGCAAGACAACCACCGGCCCCAATACGGGCGCCTCTGACGACAACTTACAGTTAGGTGAAATGCTTGAGTTTGTGTTTAGTACCAAGAAGCAGATTGAAGTGGGTATTAACGGTCCACACAAGTCCGCTAACGGTGAGAGCGTTTTGATTTGGACTGACGCTGGTGCTTGGGATCTGCTCACTGTGGTCGCAGGTAAAATTACCTTGGGCGTTCAGCATGTTGGGTTAATGACGTTAAAGATCTTTGGTCAGGGTGACTTTGGTCAAAATGGTCGTGAAACCACAACTAACCTCTATGTTGCGGGAATCAATGAAGTGCCTCTTCCTGCAGCGGCCGGCTGTTTGGCTCGGCTCTGTTGGGTCTTGCTGGACTGCGTCGTCGCAAGATCGCAGGCTAGGCAGCAACAACGTCTAGCATGAGATACTGAGCTTTATGCAATAGCGCCGCAACGCGTGTTTATCAAATTGCGGCACAATAAAAACCCCGGTGAGAACCGGGGTTTTTAGTTTTCTAGCCTTGCGTTTTTGCCGCTGCTTGCCGGCAGTCAAGAACAGGGTTATTAATTTTTCATCTTTTCCATAGCCTCAGAGAGATCGTTCTCCGAGTCTTTGGCCATATCTTCAAGCATTTGATCAGCGCTCTCAGAGGCTTCGTCTAGGGTATCTTCTATGATGTTAATCGCATCATCGGCTGCGCTCTCAACAGTGTCGGGCATTGTCGCGTCCTCTACTGCCGGAACTGTTCCCTCCTCGGGTGATGTCCCACTGTCACATGCGCTCAGGCCCAAGGTAGCCAATGTGGCAATTAGCAAAACATGGTACTTCTTCATATCTCTACTCCTTACTAAGTTATTTGAATAATGTGTTTTTCTCATCAAGCATAGTTCAGCAGAGCCTTAAAGGAAGGCGAATGCTGTGAAAATATTACTACCTGAGTCAATCAGGTGACGTTTTATCCAGTCCAATAACAATAAGGCTATTAATTACACCTTAATCAACGCTTTACCGGTTGCTGAATGCTAATCGCTGTGGCAAACTTCACGCCGCTTTTAGAGGGGTCTTTGAGCAACAAAAAAGACTCCGAAAACTACCTACTACTAAAAGTTCTTTTAAATGCGAGAGTGGCGGAATTGGTAGACGCGCTGGATTTAGGTTCCAGTGGGGCAACCCGTGCGAGTTCGAGTCTCGCCTTTCGTACCAAATTTAATCAGTATCATCGTGAGGAAAATCCATGCAGGTTTCCATCGAGTCTAGCACTGGTCTTGAACGTCAACTCAAGATTGGTGTCCCTGCCGACCGTGTAGAGAGTGAAGTCGCTCAGCGTCTTCAGAAAGCCACCAAAACCGTAAGCATCAAAGGTTTTCGTAAGGGCAAAGTGCCTCTCAAAGTGGTCAAGCAGCAGTTTGGCAAGGGCGTCCGTCAGGAAGTGGTTGGCGAGATCGTCAATTCAAGCTTCTACGAAGCTATTGCCCAAGAAAAACTGCAGCCAGTAGGACAGCCGCGAATCGATGATATAAAGGATAGCGAAGGTCAGGATCTAGAGTTTTTGGCAGTATTCGAAGTCTATCCAGAAATTACTCTGGCTGATTTAGGTAAGGTGTCGATCACTCGCCCAGTAACTGATCTGAGCGAATCAGATTTAGACAAGATGATCGACGTACTCCGCGATCAGCAAGCCACCTTTGAAGCCTCCGACAAACCTGCCGTCGAAGGCGATCAGCTCAATATCGATTATGTTGGTACTAAAGGCGGAGAAGAATTTCCCGGAGGCAAAGCTGAAGGCCAAGATCTAGTGTTGGGTTCAAACAGCATGATTCCTGGTTTTGAAGATGCCCTTATCGGCGCCAGTGCCGGCGATGAGAAAGTCCTCAAGCTGAAGTTTCCCAAAGACTATCACGCAGAAGAGCTCAAGGGCGCCAAAGTAGAATTTGCCGTTGTGGTCAATTCTGTATCGTCAAAGCAGTTGCCAGAGATGAACGATGAGTTCTTTAAACTCTAC
The DNA here is from genome assembly GCA_000511875.1 of Gammaproteobacteria bacterium MOLA455. GTDB lineage: Bacteria > Pseudomonadota > Gammaproteobacteria > Pseudomonadales > Porticoccaceae > HTCC2207. The sequence continues at coordinate 475,390 of AZIN01000001.1, read as the reverse complement.
GGCGTCGATGCAGGCGGTGTAGAGAAATTCCGCGAAGATGTACAAAACAATATGGAACGTGAATTGCGCAATGCAGTTCGCAGCAAAGTTAAGAACCGTGTTATGAACGAATTGTTTGACCTCAATAAAGTCGAGTTGCCGGCTGTGTTGGTCGACAACGAGATTACTCAGCTCAAACAGCAGATGGTTCAGCAGTTCGGTGGTGGTCAACAAATCGATTTAAGCATGCTTCCGGATGACATGTTCCGTGAAAAAGCCGAGCGTCGCGCATCCTTAGGTGTGATTGTCTCCGAGATTGTTAAAGTTGAAGAGCTTACTCCTAACGAGGAAAGCGTCCGTGAAAGAATTAACGAGATCGCTTCAACCTACGAGCAGCCAAAGGAAGTTGTCGACTATTACTACAGCCAGCAGCAGCTGCTGAGCTCTGTGGAAGCCGTAGTGTTGGAAGACCAGGTAACTGAATTGGTCTTATCTAAGGCCAAAGTTGTCGACGAAACATGCTCCTATGAAGAGGCAGTGAAGCCCGATCCTGAGCCAGGTGCTTAATAGCGTTGAGTCTGATGCAGTCTCTAGCTTGAGTAAAACTGGGCTTAAATAGTCTTAAGTCCAGGTTGTCTCTGATACTTTAGGCGGACGGAGGCAGGCCTGCTGCCTGGAAACAGGCTATAGTTATAATAATCTCGGGCGCTGGGATCTGAGTGCCCGAATGGATACGTATAGAGACACATACTTATTCAAACATGATAATGAAAATAGCGAGGAAGCGATGAATTTTCAGCAACCAAATGCCGGGCACATGCACGATGTTGAAGCCAGTGGTCTAGTACCTATGGTAGTAGAGCAAACCTCACGCGGTGAGAGAGCCTACGATATTTACTCCAGGTTGCTAAAAGAACGCGTGATTTTCTTGGTAGGTCAGGTTGAAGACCATATGGCCAACCTAATTGTTGCTCAGATGCTGTTTCTTGAATCTGAAAATCCCGATAAAGATATTCACCTCTACATCAATTCTCCCGGTGGTTCTGTTACTGCGGGAATGTCTATCTACGACACCATGCAGTTTATTAAGCCAAACGTTAGCACAATGTGCATAGGTCAGGCCGCAAGCATGGGCGCCTTCTTGCTCGCTGCCGGTGCCGAGGGCAAGCGCTATTGTCTGCCAAACTCACGCACTATGATTCACCAGCCAAGCGGTGGTGCCCAGGGTCAGGCAACTGATATCCACATTCAGTCTCAGGAAATTCTTAAGATCAAAGCTCGCCTCAATGGTTTGATGGCCAAGCATACTGGTCAGTCGGTAGAAAAGGTCACCGAAGACACTGAGCGTGACAATTTTATGAGTGCGGAAGAATCTAAGGCCTATGGCTTGGTTGATGACGTGCTTGACCACCGTGAACAGAGTAGCTAGATTTCTATTGTAGCCTCTGGTTCTTGAGGTTAACCGGCTGTTCTATATTGATTTTATTGGAGGCATACAATGAGCGATGATGACACGTTAGGAGAAGGTGGAAAACTGCTCTTCTGTTCATTCTGCGGCAAGAATCAGAATGAAGTGCGGCGTCTTATTGCAGGACCTTCAGTCTATATTTGCGATGAGTGTGTTGACCTCTGCAACGATATTATCTCTGAAGAGGCTGTAGTCGCTGAATCATCCGATGGCAATGACGAGTTGCCAGTCCCTTCCGACATCAAGGGCAATCTCGATGCCTACGTGATTGGTCAAGAGCGCGCCAAACGCATTCTATCCGTAGCTGTTTATAACCACTACAAACGTCTGCAGGTTAGCGAGTCTAGCACTGATGGCTCTGAAGTGGAGTTAGGTAAAAGTAATATCTTGCTGATTGGCCCCACGGGTAGCGGTAAAACCCTTTTGGCTGAAACGTTGGCACGCATGCTAGACGTCCCCTTTACAATCGCTGATGCGACTACTCTGACAGAAGCGGGGTATGTAGGTGAAGATGTCGAAAATATTATTCAGAAACTGCTACAAAAATGTGATTACGATGTCGACAAGGCGCAGCGCGGTATTGTCTATATTGATGAAATTGATAAGATCTCACGCAAATCTGATAATCCTTCAATTACCCGCGACGTCTCCGGTGAAGGCGTGCAGCAAGCCCTGCTAAAACTGATAGAGGGAACGGTCGCTTCAGTTCCACCCCAGGGTGGCCGCAAGCATCCGCAGCAGGAGTTTTTGCAAGTCGACACATCCAATATTCTGTTTATCTGTGGCGGTGCATTTGCTGGACTTGAGAAAGTTATCAGAGATCGCTCTGAGAAAGGCGGCATAGGGTTTAGTGCTGAAGTCAGCAGCAAAGATAGCCAAAAGTCGATCGGTGAAACACTGCTTGATGTACAGCCAAGTGATCTGATTGGTTACGGCCTGATTCCCGAGTTTATCGGTCGTCTGCCAGTAGTGGCGACGTTGCAAGAACTCGATCGCGATGCGCTGGTCAATATCCTCGTCGAGCCAAAGAATGCACTGGTTAAGCAGTACCAAGCGCTGTTTGATATGGAAGGGGTGGAGCTTGATCTGCGTCGTGATGCGCTTGATGCCATTGCTGAAAAAGCCATTGAGCGAAAGACTGGCGCTAGAGGCCTGCGTTCAATTCTAGAGACTGTACTGCTCGACACAATGTACCTAATACCCTCTGAGGCCAGTGTGGTTAAGGTGGTTGTGGATGCTGCGGTGATCAATGGCGATAATGAGCCTCTGCTGGTCTATGAGCAAAATGATCAAAAGCAAGCAGCAGATGAAGCTTAACGCTGCTTCTCATGACGGTTGATGTGAGATCGTAGGATCAAAAGGCGACTTTAGTCGCCTTTTTTGTGTCCTGAATATTTGTTTTCAATTTAGGCTTGAGTGAAAAGCTTAATTTTCACTAATTAAGCGTGCTGCTAAGGTTGTTTTTCGCTCACGAGTCCCAATATATCCAACTAGTCTGATATTAAAACTGAACTGGGGCGCAACGCCGCGCTCATGACAATCCGAGGTGCCCATGGCCACTATGCCAACTAAAACTACAGATGTGATCTATCCGCTTTTGCCGCTGCGCGATGTGGTCGTTTATCCGCATATGGTTGTGCCGTTATTTGTGGGGCGCGAGAAGTCGATTATCGCCCTAGAAGACGCCATGGAAAATGACAAACAGATTGTTTTATTGGCCCAGCGTAACCCCGCTGATGATAATCCTGAGCTCAAGGATCTCTACTCGGTGGGAACTCTCGCAACTATTCTACAAATGCTCAAATTGCCTGATGGTACGTTAAAAGTCTTGGTCGAGGGTGCATCCAGGGTTAACTTGGTTGATGCCGCAGAAAGTGGCGCTTTTATGCAGACCAAAATTGAACAACTACCTGACGGTGACTTAGATGATCGCGAAGCTGAAGTGTTAACCCGCTCGGCGATGTCGCTGTTTGAGCAGTATGTCAATTTAAGCAAAAAAATCCCCGCTGAGGTTATTGCCACAGTTAGCGGTATCGAAGACGCCAACCGTCTTGCTGACACCATTGCTTCCCACATGACCCTGAGTATTGAGCAAAAGCAGGATGTACTGGAGGTCGCCGACCTCACTGAGCGCTTTGAGCATCTGATGGGTTTGATGGAATCTGAAATTGATCTTTTTCAGATTGAGCAGCGCATCCGCGGCCGTGTTAAAAAGCAAATGGAAAAAAGTCAGCGCGAGTACTACCTCAACGAGCAGATGAAAGCCATCCAAAAAGAATTGGGTGATATAGATGAAGCTGGTTCTGAGATTGACCAACTAGAGGCAAAAGTTGAAGAGGTGGGTATGCCAAAGGCTGCCCTCGAGAAGACCAAGTCTGAGCTGAGCAAGCTTAAAATGATGTCGCCCATGTCAGCCGAGGCCTCAGTCTTGCGCAACTATATCGATTGGATGATCGGAGTGCCTTGGAAAAAGCGCTCAAGGGTGAAGCACAATCTGGTTGAAGCGCAGCAGACTCTGGATCAAGACCATCACGGACTAGAAGAGGTTAAAGAACGTATCCTCGAATTTCTAGCGGTTCAGCAGCGAGTTAAAAAGCTTAAAGGTCCGGTACTTTGTTTGGTTGGGCCTCCTGGTGTAGGTAAAACCTCACTGGGTGAATCTATAGCTCGAGCCACGGGTAGACAGTTTGTTCGCATGAGTTTGGGTGGCGTGCGCGACGAGGCTGAAATTCGTGGCCATCGCCGCACCTATATTGGTTCATTGCCCGGCAAGGTGATTCAAAAGCTCTCAAAGGTAAAGGTAAAGAATCCGCTATTCCTGCTCGATGAGATCGACAAGATGGGCATGGACCAGCGCGGTGATCCGGCATCGGCACTACTAGAAGTGCTAGATCCAGAGCAGAATCACACGTTTAACGACCATTATTTAGAGGTGGATTACGATCTTTCTGATGTGATGTTTATTTGTACCGCCAACTCAATGAACATTCCTGGCCCGTTACTGGACCGTATGGAAGTGATTCGCATCCCAGGGTACACCGAAGGTGAAAAGGTCGCTATTGCCGAAAAGTATCTGGTGCCTAAACAGCGTAAAGCGAACGGTTTGAAAGAATCTGAGCTGGAAATTACCCAGGGGGCTCTGCAGGACGCCATCAGGTATTACACCCGCGAAGCGGGAGTCCGCGGACTGGATCGCGATATAGCCAAGATCTGTCGCAAAATTGTTACTGAGCATGTGCGTGACGGTGCCGCCTCAATAGATAGTGTTGGCTCTGAGCAGCTAGAGTCTCTGCTCGGTGTTCGGCGCTTTGACTACGGTCGTGCCGAAGCCGAAAACCAGATAGGGCAGGTAACTGGACTAGCTTGGACTTCAGTGGGCGGTGAGCTACTGACGATTGAGTCTGCAGCAATCCCCGGTAAAGGTCGTATAATCAAAACCGGCTCGCTTGGCGACGTGATGCAGGAGTCCATTCAAGCGGCGCTTACAGTGGTTAGAAGCCGGGCCAAGGCTTTGGGAATACGCAAGGATTTCTATCAGGAAAACGATTTACATATCCATGTGCCTGAGGGCGCTACACCAAAAGATGGTCCTTCCGCCGGTGTTGGCATGTGCACGGCTCTGGTATCGGTGTTAACCGGTATTCCAGTCAAGGCAAACGTGGCCATGACCGGTGAGATAACACTTCGCGGGCAGGTATTGAAGATTGGCGGACTCAAGGAAAAGCTTCTCGCAGCCCATCGCGGAGGTATCACAACAGTCATTATCCCAGATGATAATGGGAGTGATTTGAAGGAGATCCCGGACAATATTAAGGCCGATCTTAGGATCTGCCAGGTGAAGTGGATAGACGACGTATTGGCCATTGCTTTAGAGCACACTCCGGAATCCTTAAGCGACGAAGAATTTAACCGTAGCAGCGCACCCAAAGATAAGGACCAACAGTCCTCTAGGCCAAGTACTCACTAGATTTAAAGAAAATAGCTATTTCGGGGAAAGGAGCTTGACCATCGAAATAGCTATTGGTATAAAGTACCCACGATTGAGCTTGAGACCAGATGTGTAGTGACTTTGCACCTAGAGAGCCATTCTATTCGACTACGAAATTACTAATTCCAAAAAAAAGGGGAATACCTTGAATAAATCCGAACTTATCGACGCAATCGCTGCAGGCGCAGACATCTCTAAAGCATCTGCTGGCCGTGCACTGGACTCAGCACTTGAAGCAGTAACTGGTTCACTCAAGAATGGCGACCAGGTTTCACTGGTTGGCTTTGGTACTTTTGCTGTTAAGCACCGCGCTGCTCGCGCTGGCCGCAATCCTCAGACTGGTCAAGAAATTCAGATTAAAGCGGCTAACGTTCCTAGCTTTAAAGCTGGTAAAGCGCTGAAAGACGCTGTTAACTAAGATAAATCCAAAGGTTGTTGATTTGGTAAAAAGGCGCATCGGTGATGCGCCTTTTTTAATACACATTTAATACTTATGTTATAGCTATTTAATAGATATCTGATAGATAGCAAATCAGCACCAGTATAAAAAATTACACTTCGAACTTACCGTATTATCAGCATTAAGGGACAGCAAAATGTTAGACAGTTTTAGACACAATATGAAAGGCATCGCCTTCGGCATCGTTATTTTGATTGCCATTGTTTTCGCTTTTTCTGGTATTGGTTCACTGTCCATGTCCGGTAGTGGTGCTGATACAGCGGTCACCGTTAACGGTGAGAATGTTACAGAGTTGAGCGTACTGCGCGCTATTCGCAGTGAGAAGCGCCGTATTCTCGATGAAAATGAAGGTCTAGATGCCTCGTTACTCGAAGACGAGCTAATCCGTCCACAGGTGGTGGAACAAATAATCGGCCGCAAACTGCTTGTTCAGTCGGCAAAATCTGCTGGTATGGGCATATCGTCGCGCACTACTAGCAAATTACTCCTCGGCACTCCGGCTTTTTTGTCAGATGACGGCCGCTTTGACCAAGACCTCTATCTTTATACCATCCGTGCTCAAGGATTCACCAGCGGCACTTTCTTGGAAATGCTCAAGGACGACTTATTGGTCGAACAATATGTTCGCGGCTTCGTCGCATCAGGCTTCGTCACTGCCAGCGAATTAGACCTGATTGCCAGCATTACCGAGCAGCAGCGCAACTACTATTACCTAACCTTGCCACTGCAACCGTCAATCGACGCAGTGCAGTTGAGTGATGAGCAGATTGCAGCCTATTACGAAAACAACAAACAGCGCTATCAAGCTCCTGAACAGGTTGTTGTTGACTATGTCGAACTCAATCCAGAAATGTTTAGTGCAACTCAAAGCGTCGGCGAAGAGCAGGTCCGGGCGCGTTATGAGGAGCAGCGTGAAAGCCTAGAATCAAGCACTTCTCGTCAAGCTGCGCACATTCTTTTGGCGCAGCCAACTGACGTTGTTATAGCTGAAATAAACGACAAGCTAGCAGCTGGTGAGAGCTTTGAGGCCCTGGCCAAAGAGTACTCAGAAGATGTTGGCTCTGCAGACTTTGGTGGCAACCTGGGTTACACCTCAGGCGACACCTTCCCCGAGTCCTTTGAGTCTGCGCTAGCAGCCCTTGAGGTAGGCGAAGTCTCTGCGCCGGTAACCACTGACAGCGGTACTCATTTCATCAAGCTGCTGGACATTCAGGAGCAGATTGTCGACTTTGACAGCGAGCGCGGTCGTATCGAGCAGGAGCTGATTGCTGAACTCACCGATATCTGGTTAGTTGAGAAGCTGGCCGGTTTGAAAGAGCTCAGCTACAACGCCGAGAACCTATCTGAGATTGCCTCCGAGCTAGGGTTGACGGCGCAGGTTTCAGAACCCTTTACACGTGCTGGCGCAGCAGGTATCGGCGCCAATCCAGCGGTTCTCAAGGCAGCTTTCAGTAGCGAAGTGTTAGAAGACGCCTATGCCAGTGAGGTGTTAGATTTGGGCAATGATCGCTATGTGGTGGTTAAGCTCAATAAGTCTATTCCAGCACGCCAGAAAGGCCTAGCTGAAGTGCAGGACGAAGTAGTGGCGTCATTGACTGATCAATTGGCTCGCACCGGCCTTGCGGCCCGTGGTGCTGAGCTGTTGGCCAAAGTTGAGTCTGGAGAGGACGTTGAGGCAGTGGCCAAAGCTGAAGGGTTGGATTGGCAGGTTGTTCTCGATGCCAAGCGCAGTACTGGCGGAATTAACAGCGAAGTCAAACGCTTTGCTTTCCAGCTTCCGGCTACGGCTAATAAAGATCTGATTGAAAGCTTCTATACTCGCAGTGGCGACTTTGTCTTGGTGGCCCTAACAGATGTCGAGGCAGGCGATAGCAGTAAGCTCAGTAAAGCGCAGAAGGCTAGCCTCAGTTACGCTGGTGTTTCATCTAATAGCGGTAGTGAGCTGCAGGCTGTGCAGCAATCGCTTCGTACAAGTGCCGATATAGAACTTTAAAGCGTAGCCTATTACGCTTAGGGTCTTAGGTTAAAAACCATCAAACTCTTGCAGGTGCCGCCTTCGGCACCTGCACAGCAGTCTAGTCAAGCAGTCTATTCAAGCAGTCTATTCAAGCAGTCTCAGCAAAGGTTCAGCTATAAACCTTGCTGGCGATTCAGATCTTCAGAGCATTGATAAACAGCGTCAGACGTTGACCAGGCTGCAGCAGGGCGCTGCGGCCTATCTGGTTCCAGCTGGTAATGTCTGAAATTGCAACATCAAAGCGGCTCGCGATCAGCGACAGGGAATCACCGCGCCTTACGCGGTACGAAAGCTTGCGAACATGCTCCGACGTTGCGTCAGCGGCTTGACTGCCAACCACCAAACGATCATTTAGTTGCAGCGTATTGCTGGATAACTTATTGGTCTCGCGCAGGCGTTTAATGCTGGTATTGAATTTCTTGGCGATAGACCAGAGTGAATCACCACGTCGCACAGTGTAATAGTTTGGCTCTAACGCACCGCTTTTGGCATTGGTTAAATAATCCTCAGAATTGCCGCTGTGAGGAATTAATAACACCTGCTTAAGTTGCAGGCGATCAGTCTTGAGGCTATTGCGTTCGCGCAACCATGCCGTTGGTATATCAAAGCGTTCGGCAATCTCCGAGAGCGTATCGCCGTATGTTACCGCGTACTCGGTGTAGGGAACCCAACTCCTGGGGTCAGTAGTTGCCAGCATGTCGCGCAGTGGCTGTGCAGTGCCCACAGGCAGCAACAGGTTATGGGTTTTCTGCGGTGGTGTCAGGGATCGGCGGAAAGCGGGGTTTAGCCTGGTGAAGTCGGCGAGTTCAATGCCGCTCAGCTCAACCACAGTGCGCAAATCAATCTGCGAGTTAATCTCGACTATTTCAAAGAAGGGCTGGTTGGCAATTGCTGGCAGCTCAATGCCATATTTTTCTGGGTCGCGAATTAATGTCGCCAGAGCCAGTAGCTGGGGTACATAGTTACGCGTTTCTCGGGGCAGCTTGATCGACCAAAAATCCGTATCTTTTTGTGCTTTGCGGTTGCGTCTGATGGATTTACTGACATAGCCTTGACCAGAGTTATAGGCCGCCAGCGCCAATAGCCAATCATTATCAAAACGTCTGTGCAGACGGGTTAAGTAGGTGATCGCTGCGCCGGTTGAATCTACCACATCGCGGCGGCCGTCATACCAACGATCGCGCCGGAGCCCGAGAGACTCGCCAGTTGAAGGAATAAACTGCCAGAGTCCAACTGCGTGACTATGAGAATAGGCTAGTGGATCATAGGTGCTCTCTACAATTGGCAGCAGCGCCAGCTCTAGGGGCAGGCCAGCCTCCGCCAGCTGCTCGGTGACATAAAAAATAAACGGTTCGGCTCGGCCGAAAACAGTTTTTAGGTAACTTGGATTGCGCAGGTACCAGTCACGCTGTTTGACAACGCTTGCCGGGATGCTCTCAGGTGTTAAGGCAAAACCGCTCCTCAATCGCTGCCACAGGTCAGTGGGGAGAGTCTCAACTAGTTCAGTTTCTTCAGCCTGATCAAGGGGCTCAGCTTTCAGGGTTTTATCATCTAATTCTGACGGCTTATCGAGATTTAGCGCCATCACTAGAGTAGTTGGCTCTGCATTTGGAGTCGCAATGGGATCCTGCTCAGGCAACTGCGCACAGCTGAGCGCAGCCAACGCTATGCAGAGAGGCAGAAAAAGCCGCTCGGAAGATGCTTTTAGAGCTACAGACAGCAAGTTGCATTCTCACAGTGATAAAGACGACGGGATTGTAACGATCAGACGAAGGCGACACAATCTTCTGCTTCACAGTGACCAAAATGACAGCGATTGGATTGCCCCAAGATCATCTCATAAGAGGAAGTCAGAAGTCATGGGCTGGCCTTTAGGCAACTCAGGGAACATAATATCGGCCATGATAACGATCTTCTTTTTACCGTGTTTTTAAAACGCCTCCGCCGCGCCGGTGAGGACCTGCTTAACCGAGTCAAAGTGAAGGACTTGGCTCTTGTGTGCGAGGATATCCGGCGTTGGCTGGACACTGATTTTGGCCGTTACTTAGTCAGTTGTGAAAGACGTATTCTGCGCGAAAAGTGTTCTACCTTGCCGGGGTACAGAATGTTGCGCCTGGGTCTGAGCGAAGATGCTGAGACGCTCGACTGCTTTGATCATATTCATCGCTTCAGTATGCATCCTTCAGAGCTCAAGGCAGGTCATGCGGCTCTTTCTGACTATATGGATCTGCCCCTGATGTCTGAGACCATTGACGTGATGCTACTGCATCATGCCCTGGAGTTTTCCACGTCGCCGAGGGCGGTTTTGGCTGAAGCGGGCAGGGTGGTGATGCCCGGCGGCCACTTGATTATCTGCATGTTCAATCCCTACGGCCCCATGGGTCTGCTTAAATTCCCTATGCAACTGTTCTCGAAACAGTCTCAGTACCGGTTTCACAACCTGCGTATGGGCCGTCTTATTGATTGGTTGTCGCTGCTTAATTTCCATGTCGTACAAATTGAGCACGGCGCCTATAATCCTCCACTAAAGTCTCCTGACTGGGCCCAGCGCGACAGTCTTTGGGAGCGAGCCTTCCAAAAAATCCGCTTTCCATTGGGCAATGTCTATATGATTCATGCCGTAAAACGTGTTCCACGAGGGACGGCATTGCCCTTATGGAAACGGGCCGCGAGCAACGGCTTGCGTGCCTCCAGCGGGATTAAACGGGCACCTCATAACAGAAACAACAGTCACAATAATAAAGCGGCAATCGAGTAGTAACCAAATAGTAAGAAACTAACCTAAGGGTCGAGCATGAAAACAGTTGAACTATTTACTGACGGCGCCTGCCGCGGCAATCCGGGCCCCGGTGGCTGGGGCGTGCTAATGCGCTACGGTGACAAAGAAAAAACCCTCTGTGGAGGTGAAGCGGATACCACTAATAATCGCATGGAGCTGACTGCGGTTATTGAGGGCATCGCTGCCCTGAGTCAACCTTGTAAAATATCGATTACGTCAGATTCCACCTATGTGCTTAAAGGCATTCAAGAATGGCTGCCGGCGTGGAAAAAACGCAACTGGAAAACCGCGAGCAAGAAGCCGGTGAAGAATGTCGATCTGTGGCAGAAGCTGGATGCCGTGATTACGCAACATGATATTGATTGGCACTGGGTAAAAGGGCACAGTGGACACGCTGAAAATGAAATTGCCGATCAGCTGGCCAATCGCGGTATAGATGAACTTTAACGAACCAATCAAGACAACATTATAAGCAGCAGAAAACATGAGACAGATTGTCCTCGATACAGAGACCACCGGCCTAGAAACCTCGCAGGATCACCGTATTATTGAAATCGGCTGTGTCGAGTTAGTCGGGCGCAAGCTCACTGGCAGACATTATCACCAATACATCAATCCTCAGCGTCAGGTGGATGCCGGCGCAATAGAGGTGCACGGTATCAGTGATCAATTTCTCGAGGACAAACCGCTATTTGAAACTGTCGCCCGAGAGTTCCTTGAGTTTGTCGATGGCGCTGACCTTATTATTCACAACGCCCCCTTTGATGTCGGTTTTATCAACCACGAAATCGCCAAACTCAAAGGTGCCTATCAGGTAATCGAAAGCAGCTGTCGGATTATTGATACGCTGGCTCTGGCGCGACAAAAGCACCCGGGACAGAAAAACAATCTCGACGCCCTGTGTAAACGCTATGGCGTCGATAACTCCCAGCGCGACCTTCACGGCGCACTCTTGGATGCCGAGATTCTCGCCGACGTCTATCTGTTGATGACAGGCGGACAGGTGAATCTCAATATCAGCGGTCAACAGTCCTCTGACGGTGGCCAAGACAGTAGTCGCGGCGATATCCGTCGCTTGGCGCAAGATCGCCAACCCCTGCGCATTGTCACAGCCAGTCAGGAAGAGATAGAAATCCACCAGCAGAAGCTCGAGGCGATTAACAAAAGCAGCGGCACCTGTGTCTGGATGAATGGCGGCGACTGATACCTATTCATGACAAACCAGCCTGCACCTGATCTACCCAGCGGTCAGCAAGATTTTCAGCGACTGCAACTATTGGTCGACCAAACAGCCAGCACTCGAGATAGCTTTAGACTTAGTCGCCAGCTCAGAGAGCTCGCCCAGCAGCATAAACGTGGTCGCGATATTAGCTCTGACTGGCAGCAATGGCATGCAGCGCTGTTAAAAACTCAGGCATCGACCGACAGTCGTCGTCAGACTATTCCCGCTTTTACCTATCCTGAGCTTCCGGTGAGCGCCCGCGCCGATGAAATTGCCGAGCTACTCAATAAACATCAAGTGATTGTCGTGGCTGGCGAAACCGGTTCAGGTAAAACCACTCAGATACCGAAAATTTGTCTGCAAGCTGGGCGCGGTGTCAGAGGCCTAATTGGCCACACCCAGCCACGGCGGATCGCCGCCCGCACCGTCGCCACGCGTATTGCCGAAGAGCTCAAGGTCAAAATCGGCGAAGCAGTGGGCTATCAGGTGCGCTTCTCCGATCAGAGCGCGCCCAATAGCTTGATCAAGCTGATGACCGACGGCATTTTGTTAGCCGAAATTCAGCGCGATCGCTTTCTCAGCGCTTACGATACCCTGATTATTGACGAGGCCCATGAGCGCAGCCTGAATATTGATTTCCTGCTCGGCTACCTGAAAAATCTGCTGCCCCAGCGGCCAGATCTAAAAATCATCATCACCTCGGCGACCATTGATGTCGCCAAGTTCTCCAAACATTTTAACGACGCCCCTGTGGTTGAAGTCTCGGGGCGCAGCTTTCCGGTGGAGGTTATCTACAATCACCCGGACGACGTGGATACGGATCGCGATCAGATGATCGTCGACTGTTTACAGGATATTCACAGCAATCAAAAGGCCGGTGACGTACTGATTTTTCTCAGTGGCGAGCGGGAGATCCGTGAAGTGAATCTGGCGATTAAGCGCGCCCAATTGCCCAATACAGAAGTGGTGCCGCTCTATGCTAGGTTGAGTCTCGCAGAGCAGAGCAAGATTTTTTCGCCTCACCGTGGACGGCGTATCGTACTCAGTACCAATGTCGCGGAAACCTCTCTAACAGTGCCCGGGATTCGCTATGTAATCGACACCGGCAGGGCGCGAGTGTCGCGCTATAGTTTCCGTACCAAAGTCCAGCGACTGCCCATTGAGGCGATCTCACAGGCCAGTGCCAATCAGCGTGCTGGGCGCTGTGGTCGAGTTGCCGATGGCGTCTGTTACCGACTCTACTCCGAGGAAGACTTTCAGGGCCGTCCGGCGTTTACCGACCCGGAAATAATCCGTACCAATTTAGCCGCGGTAATCTTGCAAATGCTGCACCTGCGTATTGGTGATATCCGCAACTTCCCCTTTGTTGACCCCCCAGACCAACGTATGATCAGCGATGGTTTTAAACTACTGGAAGAGCTGCAAGCAGTCACCGAAGACAACAAGTTGAGCAGTCTCGGCAAACGGTTGGTGAATATTCCACTGGACCCGCGTTTTGCGCGTATGCTGTTAGAGAGTGCCAATAATGGCTGTCTCGCAGAAGTGATGATTATCACCACTGGTCTCAGTATTCAGGATCCGCGAGAGCGACCTGCGGACAAGCAACAGGCCGCTGATCAGAGTCATAAAAAATGGCAGGAGCCCAATTCCGACTTTGTTTCGCTGCTCAATTTGTGGCGCCACTTTGAAGAGCAGCGCCAGCAGCTGTCGGGTAATCAATACAGCCGTTACTGCAAGAGCAACCATGTCTCCTATTTACGGATGCGAGAATGGCGCGATTTACATCATCAGGTTCACACCGCCTGCCGTGGGCTTAAGTTGACGTCCAATACGGAGCCCGCGGAACAGGATGCTATCCATCGTTCGATTCTTTCAGGACTGTTGGGGCAGGTGGGTATTCTCCAGGACAAATGGGAATATCTGGGTACCCGCAATCGTAAATTTTTTATCTTCCCCGGTTCTGGGTTAAGCAAAAAACCACCGAAATGGTTGATGGCTGGCTCGCTGATGGAAACCACCAAACAGTTCGCCCTAACCGTTGCCAAAATCGACTCAGACTGGCTCGAGCCACTGGCCGCCCACCTGGTAAAAAAGAGCTACAGCGAACCTTTCTACAATAAAAAATCCGGTCAGGTTATGGCCAAAGAACGCCAGACATTGTTCGGCCTGAGCATTGTTGAAAACAAAAACCGTGTCTACGGTCAGGTCGCACCTCAGGACGCGCGGAAAGTCTTTGTCCAGCAGGCGCTGGTGGAAGAGGGTTATCGTGGCAAGGGCGAGTTCTACAAGCATAACCACAAGTTGGTGGAAGAGCTGCAAGCGTTGGAAGATCGCTTCCGCCGTCGAGATCTGCTGGTCGAGCAGCAGGCCATATTCGATTTCTATGATCAGCTGGTCCCCGAGGGCATCTACAATCTTGCAGCCTTTGAGAAATGGCGCAAACAAGCCGAGGCCAAAACACCCAAATTATTGTTGTTAGATAAAGAGTATCTATTGCTTCGCGGACTGTCTCAGGATGAGCAGGCGCAGTTCCCGGAAACTATTAGCTGTGATGGTATTCCCTATCAGCTGCGCTATCACTTTCAGCCCGGCCACGCAGAGGATGGCGTCAGCGCCGTGGTGCCATTGGCGCTATTGCATCAACTGCCAAGGTACTTCTTTGAATGGCTGGTTCCAGGCATGCTGCGGGACAAGTGTATAGCCCTGGTTAAAAGCCTACCGAAACAGACACGCCGACACTTTGTGCCGGTGCCCGATCATGTGGACGTTTTTCTCCGCAAAGCCAAGCCCCAGGACCGACCTCTTACTGAGGTACTTGCAGAGCATCTGCGCACCGTTAGCGGAGTAATCATCGAACCCGAACAGTGGCGTCCAGAGAGTCTCGACAGTTGGTACCAGATGAATTTTGTACTGGAAGATGAACATGGTGCCACCATTGCCATGGCCCGTAGCCTCGAGCAACTGCAACGGGACTTTAAACAGCAGATTAGTCAGGGTCTGGAGAAGGCCGCGGATCAGAGCTCGTCGCGACAGGGCATCACTGAATGGGACTTCGATGAGCTGCCAGAAGAAGTGGCACTGCAGCATGGCAAGATCAGTATTAAAGCGTGGCCAGCGCTGCGTGACTGCGGCGACTCTGTATCCCTCGAAGTGTTAGACAATCCCTTGCAAGCGGAAAAGATCAGTCGCCAGGGGCAGCTGCGACTGGCGCTGCTGCGAGGTCGTGAGCAGGTTAAATACCTAGAGAAGAACCTGTTGCGCGGCAAAGATCTTGCATTGAAGGCGGCAAATATCGGTGCCCGTCAGCGCTTAATTGAGGCGTTGATCAGTGCCAGTTTTCAACAGGCTCTATTCGTGGATCAGAAAGTTGTCAGAGACCAACAGCAGTTTGATCAGGCCTTCGAAAAGGGTATCAGCCAAGTCGTCGGACTGGCTCAAGACTATGCGGCGTCGATTGAATCACTGTTGCCACGATTGCATGATCTGCAAAAGCAACTGCGAACTATGGGCTTGCCGGCTATTTACGCCGCTGAGGATATTCGCAATCAGCTCGATTGGCTGTTTGCCTCCGAGACGCTGAGCAGCGTCACCGATGAAACCATCAGCCATTACCCGCGCTATATTAAAGCGATTCAGGTGCGAGTCGAAAAGCTGACTGTCCAGCAGAGTAAAGATCGTCAGCATATAGCCGAGATCAGTGATCTATTGAGCGGATGCCGGGAGGCCTTGGTTGAAGATCAGCCGCTTTCAAGCGACCTTGAAGCCGCGTTGCTCGACTACTGCTGGCTGGTCGAAGAGTACCGAGTGTCGCTGTTTGCCCAGCAATTAAAGACCAAAGTGCCAGTCTCATTGAAGCGTTTAAACAAGCGCTGGGCCGAGATTGATGAGCAGTTGCGGCGCTTCCGCGTTCAAGCCGGCTAGCCTGCCTGTTAGGCAGTGCTGTTTAGATCATCGCGCTTAAAAAATCATTCTGAAGTGAAACTTCTTTGCTACTGTTAGGTCAGAATAGCATCTCAATTCGGTCTTGAACTGGGATACAGGGAAAAACCATCTGGCAGCATTGCCATCACAAGGAGAAAGTCGAATGAATAAACAAAAAACCAATCCACTTGTCACCGCCCTTGGCTCAGCCTTTGTCGCTGCCACAGCGCTCTCAGCTGTCGCATTGTCCTCAACGGCCTTTGCTTCTGAAAACCCCTTCCAGGCCGATCAATTGCGCTCTGGCTACAATCTTGCTGGAGGCCATGCCGAAGGTAAATGTGGCGAAGGAAAATGCGGAGAAGGCAAAGCCAAGGCTCACTCTGAAGGCAAATGTGGTGAAGGTAAGTGCGGCGAAGGCAAGGCCAAAGCCGAAACTGAAGGCAAGTGCGGCGAAGGCAAATGTGGCACTGAAAAAGCCGATAGCGAAGGTAGCTGTGGTGGTGACAAAGCTGACAGCGAAGGTAGCTGCGGCGGAGCAGCTTAATGCTCTTGTGCCCCGCGTTGTTGGTCTGGTCTAAAGACCCCATTAACACTGTCAATCCTATTCCTAGGATTGTTTAGCTGATGACGCATCAGTACCCTGTTCAGGGGGCAGGCCTTGGGTTGCGGCGCTCGCTTTGCGAACCTCTCTCCCCAGTGTCTCTTGAACAGGTACAGTTTATGGAGGTGACGCCAGAAAACTGGATTAATGTCGGTGGTCGCTATGGCGCAGCTCTGCGCCGTTATACCGAAAAGTTCCCCTTTGTCATGCATGGACTCTCACTCTCTATCGGCTCGCCCTCAGGGCTCGACTGGGAGCTTCTGCGCTCTATCAAAGCCTTTATGTCAGAGCACTCAATACGCTGTTACAGCGAGCACCTCAGCTACTGCAGCGACAGCGGTCATCTCTATGATCTGATGCCGATTCCCTTTACTGAAGAGGCGGTTAACTATGTTGCCGAACGAATCATCCAGATTCAGGACTTTCTCGGCCAGCGTATCGCCATGGAAAATGTCTCCTATTACGCTGCGCCACAGCAGGAAATGTCGGAGATCGAATTTCTCAATGCGGTATTAGAGAAAGCCGACTGCGATTTGCTACTCGACGTGAACAATATTTATGTCAACAGCATTAACCACCAGTACGACCCCTATGAATTCTTAAAGGCACTGCCCGGTAAGCGCATTGCCTATGGCCATATTGCCGGCCACTACGAAGAGGCTATAGATCTGCGAGTGGATACCCACGGTGCCGATGTGATTGACCCGGTTTGGCAGCTGTTGGATGCGGCCTATGCCGAGTTTGGCTCGTTTCCCACCCTGCTAGAGAGAGATTTTAATATTCCTCCAGTTGATGAGCTGCTGCTGGAAGTCAACCGGATAAGAGACTATCAGCGCAAGTACGCTAATCAAAGCAATGGCATAGCAGAGCAGGGTAGCCAAAAGCCCTCTAAGACTGGCATTGAGCTGGCAAAGGTATGAGAAAAGACCTTCAGGTTGGGTCTCAGCCGGCCTTTCAGCGCGCGCAGTTTGAACTGGCCGCACACATCAGAAACCCTCTGTCCAATCCGGCCCCTGAGGGCATCGAAGATCGCCGTCTGGAAATCTACAGAAGCCTGTTTTTTAATAATATCGAAGCCTTTATTGCCAATGGCTTTCCGATCCTTAAATCCATCACTGACCCTGAGCGATGGACTGCGATGGTGCGTGACTTCGTACATCGCCACCAAAGTCACAGTCCCTACTTTTTGGATATAGGGGCCGAGTTTTTGCACTATCTCGAAAGCGAACGCATCACTCAGTCACAGGACCCCGTGTTTATGCTGCAATTGGCGCACTACGAGTGGGTAGAGTTAGCCCTAGACGTGTCAGTCATAGACTTTCCGGAAGTGCGCAAAGAGGGAGATTTACTTGAGAATCAGCCAGTGATCTCGCCGCTGGCGTGGGTGATGAGCTACCATTACCCAGTTCATCTGATCGGGCCAGATTTTCAGCCAAGTGAAGCATCCGCTGATAGCACCCAAATCGTTATTTATCGTGACCGTCAGATGCAGGTCGGGTTTATGGAGATCAATCAAACTACCCATCGACTGCTGCAGATTCTAGATCAAAATCGGCTTACCGGCAGGGCCGCTTTAGTTCAATTAGCTGCTGAGATTGGCTATTCCAATCCTGCTGCCATACTTGAATTCGGTGCCGATCTTCTCTCGCAACTGCGCAGCAAAGATATAATCTGCGGAATATATTAATTATTCGTGCTGAGAGTGCTTCTGCAGTGTACGGCAAGCGAATAGGGCAGTAAGATAGCACTATTTGTAAACGGACAATTTACGAGTACCTATGACGCTTTTGCCCTTCTCCACTCTCCCACAGTCGGCCGTTAAACTGCTGACGACAATCATGTTAGCACTGACCTTGTTCAGCTCATCGCTCTATGCTGAAGAAGTAGATCCGCTGGAAAGCATCAATCGCAACATGTTTTATCTCAATGAGCGCCTTGACCACTATGCATTGCGGCCAATTGCTGTTGTCTACAGAGATGTTATACCCAACCCATTAGAGCGCGGCATTGATAACTTCTTTAGCAATCTCAATGAGCTTACCAATGTAGCCAATGATTTGTTGCAGGGGAAGTTTAAGCAAGCTGCTCATGACGGCGGCCGTTTTCTGATCAACTCGACAATCGGTATGGCAGGTATCTTTGATGTCGCCGAGCGTGCAGGCCTTAGCGAGAGTGATGGCGAAGATTTTGGCCAGACCCTCGCAGTCTGGGGAGTAGGGGAAGGTCCGTACCTGATGCTACCGCTGATGGGCCCCTCGACATTGCGCGACGCGCCGAGTAAATTTGTCGATAGTTTTACCGATCCCTTCTCCTATTCAGATGATGTCAGAACGAAAAACTCCGTCACAGCAGTGGACCTCCTAAATACTAGAGTCGGCTTTTTGGGGCTGGATGAAATGTCCTCTGGAGACAAATATCTGTTTGTTCGAGATGTCTATTTGCAGCGCACCAGGTATCTGGTTAACGATGGCGCAATAGAAGACGATTTTGGCGACTTTGATGATTTTGACGATTATTAAATAGTGAGACAGTTGGCTCAGCGTTAATGTTTAACTATGAGCCTTAAACGACCACCTGCGAAAGCCGTATTAGCGATGAAAGCACCGTCAGATCTGATTTTTTTTCTTGGCGAAAAAGAACCCAGTATTCAAGGGGCAAGTAACAGTCTGCAGCTGCTGATTACTCAGTCGACTGCGCTGCAAAATATCGAGGCTATACGCGCTCGATGTCAGGACCCACTGCTACAGCCGCTGCTAGTCAGTGCAGATCAACTTGCTATTGAAAGTGACAGTCAGCGCGAATACCTCAAGGCTCTAGCAGCTGAATTTCTCGTTATTATCCTGTTGGGTGCCGATCAAAGTCATCTCGTTGCTGACTACTTTCGCCTCGGCGTGGCAGATGTCGCCTTTCCTCATAGCAGTGACAATGAGCTCGCAGCCATTCTTGAGCGAGTTGATAGTCTCGCTGATTCTCGTGATCAGAAACGCCTCTACCGCAGCGAGTTAGAGAAGACTAATCAAAATTTACACGAGAGCCTGCACCTATTGAAGCAAGACCAGATGGCTGGCCTCGAAGTGCAAAAAAGTCTGATGCCAGAGAGCCCGCTTAAATTTGGCGACTATGAAATTTCTCACTCCATAACACCCTCACTCTATTTGAGCGGCGACTTTGTCGGTTACAACTTTGTCCTCGGTCGCTATCTGCTGTTTTACTTTGCCGATGTCTCGGGGCATGGCTCCTCTTCGGCTTTTGTGACGGTTTTACTGCGCTTTATGATTGGTCGAGTGATACGCAAGCATCAGGTGCAAAAAGACTATGCAGCGCTAGCTCAGGCCCCTGAAGGCCTAGTGGAATCAATTAACAGTCAGCTGCTGGCCACCGGTCTCGGCAAGCACCTAACCATTGTTGCCGGTTCATTGGACACCGAGAACAGAAAACTGCGTTATGTGATTGGCGCCCAGCAACCTGCTCCAATTTTAATCAGTGATGGTCAGGCGCGTTTCCTCCCCGGAAAGGGCAAGCCCGCAGGTATTTTTGAAGGGGCGACCTGGGCGGTTGAAGAGGTTGCTCTACCTGAGTCTTTCGCTCTGGTGCTGTTGTCTGACGGTGTTTTTGATCTGCTCTCAGACAAAGAGATTGTCGACAAAGAGAAAACCCTATTGAAGTATCTCAGGACCAGCTCAGAGAGTCTGGATAAACTGAAAGATGCACTGTTTATAGGTGATATTGAAGATCCCCAAGACGATATATCCGTTCTACTGTTGACCAGAGGAATGTAGCTTGAGCGCAGGTAAAATTTTTGTATCTGATGAACAGGGCAACTACCTCATCAAGTTTGTTGGTGATGTTAGGGTCACTCTCTGCGGCTCGCTAAATCACTACATGGAAACCATTTTTGGCAGCCACGACGTTAACAAGGTAGTGGTGGATATGCTCGAGGCGGAAGGACTGGACAGCACGACCTTGGGACTGCTGGCCAAGCTTGGGCTGCACTGCCGCAAACAATATGGCATAGATGTGCAGGTCTTCTGCCAGAACCCGAGTATCTTGCGCACATTAGACTGTATGGGCTTTGATGAGCTGTTTGATATTTTTCAAGACGTCCCGGAGATCAGCGCTAAGCTGCAGAGTATCACCTCGGTTAATTCTGAAGTGGATGAGATCCGCAAGCAGGTTTTGGAGGCGCACAAATTATTGGTGCAACTCAATCCGAAAAACAGCTCAGAGTTTATCGATCTGATACGCGCCCTAGAGACAGGGGACTAACTGCGCTGCAACAGCAGTTTTAAGTCACCTGGATACTAGCTATCTCTGGCGGATATTTTGCACTGCATAAACTCACTGTGACGCAGATGCAACAGATCAGCTACACGGCGAATAATGCCTTCCTCATGCTTATCCAAATGGCCGTCAGCAAAAGCGACGCGCCACATCGCAGTCATTAAGTTGAGTTTCTTCTCATGACTGAAGTGCGCGTTGATCTCCTTAGTGAACTGATACAGTGACGTTGCATCAGCAACCTCATCCCGAGAGAGCAGCACCAGTTCATCAACCTGATCAGAGCTCAGTGCTAACATCTGGGCAAGCGTCGCACTGATCGACTGCAGTTCATCTTCGGCCAGATTGCCGTCGATAACCATGACTTCAATCAGCAGCGCTGCTGTCGCCAGCTGCTCAGCACTGAGAGCGTTATCTTCCGCATCGACCACATTCTTGGCAAAGAATGCCTTAATTTTAGTAATCATTAATCTAGGTCTTTTAACCAGGTTTCAAGTTTAATCTGATCCGCAACGAACCCACGGATACCCTCAGCCAACTTCTCGGTGGCCATGGCATCTTGATTGAGCTCAAAACGGAAACCGCTCTCGCCACTAAGTTGGTAATGAATCTTCGAACCTGTGTCCGCTGGGTCAAGCCTGCGTTCCAGAGTGCCGTAGTCATCATCAAGGGCCTGTAAAAGCTGCGGACTAATCGTCAAGCGGTCGCAGCCGGCTAACTCAGTAATCTCATCAGTATTTCTAAAGCTCGCACCCATCACAACGGTGTTGTAGCCGGTCTGCTTGTAATAGTTGTAAATTCGCGTCACTGACTGCACGCCAGGATCATCTGCAGGCTCATATTCGGTGAGCCCAGTAGAGATTTTGTACCAATCGAGAATGCGGCCGACAAAAGGTGAGATCAAAAAGGCGCCAGCATCAGCGGCAGCTACCGCCTGAGTGAAGTTAAAGAGCAATGTCAGGTTGCAATTAATGCCTTCTTTTTCCAGAGTTTCCGCAGCGCGGATACCTTCCCAGGTGGAGGCCATCTTGATCAGCACGCGCTCGCGGCCAATACCTGCCTGCTCATAGAGATTGATCAGGTGGCGCGCTTTGGCAATCGAGGCGGGCGTGTCAAAGGAGAGGCGGGCGTCCACTTCAGTGGAGACACGGCCGGGAATCTGCTCGAGAATTTTTTCACCAAAGCCCACTGCCAATCGGTCCATACAATCGGTTAACTGCTCATTACTCGACTGGCGACCATCCATTGTTGTGGCGACAATAGAGTCAACCAGTCCACGATAGGCGGGCATCTGTGCGGCTTTCAGTAGCAGCGAAGGGTTTGTGGTAGCGTCTTCTGGCGAGTACTGGGCAATGGCGTCAAAATCCCCTGTATCTGCGACTACTGTGGTGATTTCTTTTAGTTGGGCAAGTTTGCTCTTGTTGTTGCTCATTAACCATTTACTCCAGTTGTTTTTGCTAGTGCGTCCGTTAAAACCTCAATTGTCGCAGAGGGTTTATGCGCGTTCTCGCTAATATGGCGACGATATTGCCGAGCGCCCGGCATGCCGTGAAACAGGCCCAATATATGCCGGGTCATGGCGCTTAGTTTAGTACCCTTACTGAGCTCGTTATCCGCGTATTGTAGAAACTCTTCAGCGATTTGTCGCCGGGTTTTTATGCCATGGCTAGCACCATAAATATCTTGATCTACACTAGCCAGCAAGTACGGATTGGTATAGGCCTCGCGCCCAACCATCACGCCATCGAGGTGCTGTAAGTGCTCCTGAGACTGTTCAAGCGTGGTGACACCACCATTGATAATAATCTCCAAATCAGGGAAATCTTTTTTCAGCTGGTACACCCGATTGTAGTTCAGTTCCGGAACCTCGCGATTCTGTTTTGGGCTGAGGCCTTTCAGCCAAGCTTTGCGAGCATGCACCAGAAAAGTCTCGCAACCTGTTTTGGCAATAGTCTCGACAAACTCGCAGAGAAATTCATAGCTATCAAAATCATCCACGCCAATCCGGTGCTTTACCGTAATTGGCAGATCTACGGCATCTTGCATGGCGGCGATGCAGTCCGCCGTAACCTGAGCATTTTTCATCATCACCGCACCAAACATCCCATTCTGCACCCGATCACTGGGGCAGCCGCAGTTTAGATTGATCTCGGCATAGTCATACTGGCTGGCCAGCACACAGGCCCTGGCTAAATCCTTTGGATTGCTGCCGCCCAGCTGCAGCGCCACAGGATACTCAAAGGGATCCATCTGCAGATGGCGATGCGTGTCGCCATGGATAATTGCCCCTGTGGTAATCATCTCGGTATAGAGAACGCTGTGCTGACTGATCAGGCGCATAAAATAGCGACAGTGGCGATCAGTCCAGTCGAGCATAGGGGCGACGCTAAAGCGGCGAGATATATCGGTCATAAAGTGTTGTCGGTAGATAGATTTGGTTGAACGGCGGCCATTTTACCATGCTCGAGTGATTGTGGGCAGCTCTGGGTTGCACGCAAGGTACTCTGTTAAACCTGCCATATTTTCAGGCTTGTTCTCATATATCGACCTAGACTCATTATATAGGCGCGTGATTAAGCAGCTTATTTCAATGTTTTTTTCTTTTTCACTAAGGGTTTTCAGAACCTACAGCGTGTGAAAGGTGACGGGGCAGTAAAAAAGGGATTTATAGCTGAGGTGGCAGATCGTGCTCGCTGGTCATAAAGGTAACTCAAGTATTGATATACACCCACTTGCGCAGAGGAGGCGGTAGAGTGCCAAAACAGAAACGCATCGTGCCCGATGACTCTGAGCCTGACATGGGGGCAATATACAAGGATCTGCGAGCTTCATTGATGCGGTTTGCCTCTCGCTATTTTCGGCGTCCGCAGGAAGTTGAGGATGTAGTGCAAGAAGCCTTTGTAAAAGTTATTGAGGCCCAGCATCGCCGGGGAGTTCGTGAGCCCCGTTCCTACCTGTATAAAACCGCACGCAACCTTGCTATTAGTGAGCTGAGGTCCAGCCATCATCGGCTGACCGATACTGTTGGCGAGTTATTACCCGAACTGGACCTGCTACAAACCCCGACTATGGAGCAGCAATTCGAATCACGACAGCGCTTTGATGTGTTTTGTCGCGCTGTTCGACGACTGCCAACTCAGGGTCAGCGGGTTTATATATTGCGTCGTGTCTATGGCTATACCCAAAAAGAGACGGCTGACTATTTAGGCATTACCGTTAAAACCGTTGAAGCGCATCAGGCCAAAGCCATGGTTAGGTGCGCTGATTACATGGCCGAGCAGACGGCCGAACACCCACTAGTGAACACAAATTTAGCGCAGAACAAGAGTAAGGTTAGCGCAAGCGAGCATTGTAATGACTAGAAATACTAATGCCATTGATGATCCTCAGGTGGTAGAGCATCGAGCGCCGGTAAAAGAACAGGCCGCCGTCTGGTTGATTCGCATCAGTGACAATGCCTTGTCAGCGGATGATGTGGATGACCTGCGAGAATGGATAGGCCGCAGCGACTTTCACCGCGACTACTTTATCCAGCTCAGCCAAAGCTGGGATGATATGGCCGTCTTGCAAGAGCTGGCCGAACTGTTTGCCGTCCCCCGCGCCGCCACAGCCTCACAGCATCATCATGGGCTGGGCCTCTGGATCAACAAATTATCGTTCGCGGGCTATGCCGCCACAGCCTCCCTAGTGGCCTGTACCTTTGCCGTGCTGCTGTATGGCTTATCCGCGTTTGATTCAGAAACCCAGTCCTTGCAGACCGCCATTGGTGAGCAGCGCCTAGAGCGGCTCGACGATGGCACGGTGCTCACCCTCAATACCAACAGTGAGTTGTCGGTGGACTACAGCGGCGATAACCGCATTATTCACCTAAGCCGCGGCGAAGTGAATTTTGACGTGGCAAAAGATCCGCACCGACCCTTTGTGGTCTACGCCGGTGATGGCTTGGTGTGGGCGGTGGGTACCGCCTTTAATATACGCCTGATCGAAGACAGCGTTGACCTGACGGTGACGGAAGGGCGGGTGAAGGTCTATTCAGGCATAGCGCCCAGTGAGCCATTGCAGACCTTAGTGACAGATTCTCTCAGCGCTGAAAACACGCCAACACCCGTTCAACAAAATGAAGCCTTTGTGAAAGCGGGTGAGGCACTGCAATACAGTCAGGTGATCGCCCAAAAAGGCGAAATGCAACGGGAGCAACTGGAAAAGAAACTCGCCTGGCAGCAGGGCGCGCTTATCTTCAAAGGTGAAACCTTAGAACAAGTCGTGGTTGAGGTTCGGCGCTACACCGATAAAGACATACGCATTGTTGATGCTGACATCAAAAATACAAAAGTGGGTGGCTATTACAAAACCGATGATATCGACAGCTTGCTGCGCTCAATGAGCCAAAGTTTTGGTATTCATGTTGCCTACCTGGATGATGATGTCATCCAACTTTCTTCAAAATAAAAAACTTTTTAAACCGACTAAGGGTTTTTGCATGCCATACCCGTGTTCTCTACTAACAGCACACAATAATACAAAACAACATAGGTTTTTGTGTGCTGTTGGTCGAGGCAATATTGTTAGTAAGACCGACGTGATAGCGATAATAAAGTGTGTAAGCGTGCTATGGGTTTTACTGGGTCAAGCAAGTTTTTTGATGGCCGCACCACAAACAAGATCATTGGTGCAGTTCGATATTCCCCGGCAATCAGCAGATGATTCGTTGCCAGCGTTTGGGCAGCAAGCGGACATGACGGTGATGTATGCCTTTGAGGAGGCCAATCAACATATCACCAATCGCTTGTATGGGGAGTATACCCGCAAAGAGGGTATTCGAATTCTCCTAAAAGGCTCAGGGTTGTACGCCAGGTTCAGCGCCGACGGTCATCTGATTATTACTCAAAATAATCAGGGGAATGAGATGAATAGTAAGAAGAAGATTTTGGCGGCGACGGTTGGGTTTTTTATGGGGGCTGGGGGGGTGTCGCACACCTCGGCTGAAAAGGCGCAAAGTGCGGAGGGGATGGACTGGTTGTTGGAGGAGGTTGTGGTTACGGCACAAAAACGCGAGCAGCGCCTCATTGATGTCCCGATCAGTATTACTGCAATATCGGGTGAAGATCTAGACGTAGCAAGCATTCAAAATATAGCTGACTTGAGTTATGCCGTGCCCAATTTATCAACAGTGGAGATCGGACCTGGGTATCAAATCGTTACTATTAGGGGGGTCGGCAATCTTCGCGGAAATACACCCACTATCGGCATCTATTTGGATGAAATCCCACTTTCTTCAGGCCCATTATATTCACTGGATTTACAAGTGGTTGATTTACAACAAGTGGAGGTTTTAAAAGGACCGCAGGGCACACTTTATGGTCAGGGTTCGATGGGCGGCACCATACGCTATATTACCAATGACCCTTCCTTTGACGACGTGGAAGGGCGGATGACATTGTCTGGCTACGACACGCATAGAGGCGGCTGGAGCGAGGAATTAACCGGCTTTGTTAATATTCCAGTGATTGACGATACCTTAGCTTTCCGCGTCTCTGCAACCTACAAGGACAAACCCGGTTGGATAGACCAGCCAGCAGCAGGTGTCAAAGATATTAATGATAGCGAATTGTCCAATATTCGTATTAAAGGTCTGTGGCAAGCGACAGATGAGTTAGCCATTAAGGGCAATGCTATTCGGCATCGCAACAATTATGGTGCATATAGCGTGGTAAATACGACACCTCTTAAGGAAAGCAACTTTCGGCGAGGGGTTTTCCCAGATCAAGCCGTTCCGCCAGGAACCAGTGATTATGATCTCTATAACCTAACCATTGCTTATGATTTTGATTTCGCCACACTTATTAGCAGCAGCTCGAAACATGAACAAGAGACTATAGGTGACGATTCCCAGCTTATTGATTTCACTTTCGGTCCAGTGGAAGCTGTCACTACGACTCTGCTCAACAACGTCAAGTCGTTTACACAAGATATTCGCTTAACGTCTAATGAAGGCTCTGGTAAAAACAATCTTTTTGATTGGACTTTAGGCGTATTCTACAATGACGCAGAAACGCGGCTTAGTTATGATGCTTTCTGGGCTCTGTTTCCACAAGGGGTGCCCATTGATCTAAGAGCAGGAGGATACGAGATTGTTAATACCACAAAATCCATCGCCTACTACGCTGATGCTTCTTACGCCATAACCTCGCAATTGACGGCTGGATTAGGTACTCGCTACTTTGAAGATGATCAAACACAGCTAGTATTTACGGGTCCAGAAGCAGGCATTTTAAAGGAAGCCTCATTTGATAAGCTGAGTTCTAGAGTCTATTTGAGTTATGCGTGGACGGATAATCTCAATACCTATTTCAATGTATCCCAAGGCTTTCGTAGCGGTGGCTTCAATCAACAGGGACAACCTAATTACGATCCCGAGCAAATATTGGCCTATGAACTGGGCACAAAATCTGCGCTATTAGATAATCGCTTAAACGTTAATTTCGCACTCTTTTATAGCCACTACGACGATTATATAACGACTACCGCACTCCCTAATGACGTAACCGTTGGCATTACTGGGAATGTTGGAGAAGCGGTCATAAAAGGGCTTGAATGGGAGTTTGACTGGGCCGTGACCGATCAACTGTCCATCGGTTTTAACGGTGCAGTCACTGACGCTGAATTCACCAATATTACCAGCACGGCACCAGCACCCTCCAATATCAAAGGTGATCTCGTACCCTTTGTTCCAGAATACGGTTATTCAGTGAACAGCCATTATAGCTTCAACTGGTCAAGCGCCGTCGCGGGTGATTTTCGTCTGAGCTACAATCGAGAAGGCCAAAGTGCTGTCATTGATCGAGGACAATCACTTGCCGTTGAGGAACATCCAAATGAACCCTTTGGTTTTCTTGATGCACAGCTAAGTGCTCAGTGGCAATCACTTTCAGTTGAACTGTTTGGGCAAAACTTACTGGATGAAGATAAGCTTGTCGGCGTGTCTCTCTCCAAGCAGACCGCACAACACAGACCTCGCACACTGGGCATTAGATTGTCTTATGACTTTTAACCGCAGCCTTTTTTAGTCTTGCTGAGCAGGAGTTGCTCATCTACGCCACCTATTCCGGCCTAAGCTTAAATGCTATTGACCTTATCGATGCAAAGCAGTGATTGCACTGAGAGGTTTTTAATAATCGCTTTAAGCTCAGGACTGAGGTACCACAGTACATTCCAGAAGCGCTACTTTTTCTCAAAATAATATTTCCACCATATAGCTAAGCAAAAGATAACGGTGCTACCGTATCCTGTACTTTTTACGATTTATAATAGGGAAAAACCATGACTCATGTAGGCGCCGCCCAACCCCCAGATAGCCAAGCCATGGAAGAACGCTATCGCCGAGCCGAAGCATTGATCCAAGGCTTTGGTACAAAAAGCCTGGTCCAAAATGAAACCATTTATCCACACTGGATCATTGATGCCAGTAACACCAGCACCTATTGTTTCTGGTATGAACGCGGTACTCGAGTCGACAACCGTTCGGGCAAGGAATACCGCTTGGTGGATGCAAAAAAACGCACCAATACCCTCGCCTTTGATCACGAGCTATTGAGCCATGCGCTGGCAAAAGCATCCAATCAGGAAGTCAACGCGCAAGACCTGCCTATCAGCCATGTCACCATCACCTTGACTCCAGTGATCGTCAGCTTTACGGCTTTTGATCAACGTTGGCAGTTTTTGGCAGAAGAAGGCATCTGCCAATTACTGCAATCAACATTGATCAACGATAGCGAAGTGCTTTCTCCCGATGGTCGGCAAATCGCCTTTGTTCGCGATTACAATTTATGGGTACGCGTTGCTGCTACCGGCACAGAGCGAGCGTTAACCCTGGATGGAGAAGAGGACTTTGCCTATGCGGTGAAGGGCGGCGGCTGGGGCGCAGACTCGTCAGGACTTCATGGTCACCCCGCACTGTGGTCGCCGGATTCACGCTGCTTATTGACCGTTAAGCGGGATAAACGGCAAGTGCACTCTCTACCTCAAGTGACACATCTGCCGATGGATGGCAGTGCTCGCCCGCAATTAACACAGAGTAAAGTGGCCTACTCAGGTGATACGGCAATAGAGACGTATCAAATATTGAACATCAATGTCGATACCAGTCAGGCTTGCTACGCTGACTATCACCCCTTACCCGCTGGTCGCAATGAGTACTGGGGCTACGCCAAATCAAAGTTGTCGTTTTGGGCAAAAGGCAACCAATACGCCTATTTTATTGCTCAAGAGCGTGGCGACAAGGTGCTACGACTGGTGAAGTTTGATACGTACACCGGATCAACCCAGGTTTTGTTTGAAGAAACCTCGGAAACCCAGATCGATATTATGCCAGATACCATGAACTTGCCACTTCACCAGATTCTGGTCGACAGCAATGAACTGATCTGGTGTTCAGAGCGGAGCGGCTGGGCACACCTCTATCTGTATGACCTCACTACGGGTGCACTCAAACACGCGATCACTCAGGGCAACTGGCGGGTTCGGGATCTGTTGCGCGTCGATGCAAAAAACCGCACGCTGTATCTCCAGACCGCGGGCCGGGCAACGGAGCGCGACCCCTATTACCGCGATATCTGCCGAGTGAATATTGATACTGGCGAAATCATCACTGTACTGTCAAGCGACCATGAATATCTGGTGAATTATCCAGAAAGTATCACATCTATAACCGCTAGCATGCTAGGTGTGATGACTCGAGAGGCCAGTGGGCTATCACCAGATGGCCAGTATATAGTCGTTACTCAAACCCGCGCCGATCAAGCACCAACTAATCTGCTGATCAATTATCAGGGACAAACTATCCTTGAAGTAGAATCGGCCGATCTCTCAGCGTTGCCGGATAACTGGCAATGGCCAGAACCGGTCAAATTGCTGGCCGCCGACGGCAAAACCGATATTTACGGGTTGCTATTTCGGCCATCGGATTTCTCACCCGACAAAAGCTATCCGGTAATTAACTTTATCAACAGCGGCACCTGGTTATCGGCTGTGCCCAAGGGCAGTTTTCACACCTCCAGAGGCTATGCTGATCGGCATTATTTTTACAGTGCCGCCATGGCCGAACTGGGTTTTATTGTGCTTAACCTCGACAGCCGCGGTTCACCACTGAGAAGTAAGGCCTTTCTGGATGAAAGCTATGGCTGGATCCCCGCCGCTGCCAACACCGATGATCATGCGGGTGCCATTCAGCAATTGACACAACGTTATCCATATATGGATATCAACCGCGTTGGTATCTGCGGTCAAGGCTACCGCTGTGGGCTACAAAACTTTCTCGAACGTCAGGATCTTTATAAAGTCTGTGCGCAGATGGCCCTACTGGATAATCGTCTGATTGGCTGCACAGTCGAAGGGGATAAATGGGAAGGCATTAACGGCCCCGATAGCAATACGCATCGTTATCCTGAGGAGTTGGTGAGTCAATTAAAGGGCAAACTGATACTGATGCATGCAATAACATCTGAGATGTCTGCGGGTTACCCATCAACGGCTGTCTTTCGAGTGGTTGAGGCCTTGCAAAAGGCCAATAAAGCCTTTGAGATGCTGATGGTTCCCGGCTCGCCTTCGGACTCATTTTGCAGCAGTTACATGACCCGCCGTGGTTGGGATTTTTTGGTTAAACATTTGCTGGAAATTACGCCGCCTAAGGAATTCAGCCTTAACGATGCATCTATATGATTCCGTAACAAGAGAAAACTAGTAATGCACGAAATCAATAGCCCCCCCATTTTATATAGACGGAACCAAACATGCTTACACAAGATTATGAACGCGCCCAACAGTTAATGCAGGGTATCTTCACCAAAAACGTTGCTTTCAATACCACGGTATTTCCAGTCTGGATCGGTGACACACACTGTTTCTGGTATGAACGAGAGACGAAAGACGGCAAGGAATACCGTCTGGTAGACGCCAAGACCGCGACCAATAACAGCGCCTTTGATCACAGCGCATTAGCAACAGCCTTGTCAGAAGCCATAGGACAAACAGTTGATGTGAACAATCTCCCCCTCCGCCGTGTTGATATCGACCTCAACCCCAGCATCATTCGCTTTACCGCATTCGATAAACATTGGATCTATTATGCTGAGACTGGAACCTGCACGCCCGCTGACATGACAGACCTTGCTACTGTGCATCAGGACTGCATGGTTTCTCCCAACGGTAAACAGGGTGTTTTTATCCGCGATTTCAATTTATGGCTGCGAGATTTAGACGACCATACCGAGCGTGCCTTAACCATTGATGGTGAAAAGGATTATCAATACGGCGTTGGTGTGTGCTGTTTTGCCCCCATTGATTACACCAATGTACAAGTTCGTTGGTCACCGGACTCAACACGCCTATTCGCTGTTCAACGAGACGCACGGCAAGTTAAACTGTTCCCCGTGGTTCATCATGTGCCACAGGACGGTAGTATTCGCCCACAGCTAGAAGAAAAAGCTGTCTCCCTGCCGGGTGATGCCAATGTAGAAACCTTCCGCTTGCTAGCGATTGATATTGAAACAGGGCGACCACAAGAAGCGAACTATCGGAATATTCCCGTGACACGTAGTGTGTTCGCCTTTTTTGATTCCAACCTAGGCTGGTGGTCAACGGATAATCGGCGCGCCTATTTTGTCGATGTGGAGCGCGATTACAAAACAGCTCGCGTTGTGGAATTTGATACTCACACCGGTGCAACGAAAATACTGTTTGAAGAGCATTCAGACACGTTCATCGGCTTGATGCTCAACAGTGATGAACCACCCACCTTGATGCCACTGCCCGAGAGCGGAGAATTATTGTGGTTCTCAGAACGCAGTGGTTGGGCGCATCTCTACCTTTATGATCTGGAAACCGGCCAGCTAAAACACCCGGTGACACAAGGTAATTGGCTGGTTCGCGATGTGATAAAAGTCGATAGCAAACGACGAGAAGTGTTTGTGCACACAGCAGGCCGTGTCGCGGATTGGGATCCCTATTATCGTGATCTGTGCCGTATTGATCTGGATAACGGTGAAGTAAGCACCGTCATTGCTGGCAACCATGAATACTGTGCGGTAACACAGCTGCACCAAAATACCATGATGGCAAAAGGATCTGGCCGCGATGATCGGGGCATTGCCTGCGGTGTTTCTCCCAGTGGTGACTTTGCGGTTGTCACGCGCTCGCGAGCCGATGAGGTGCCTGTGAGCCTGTTGCTTAATCGCGACGGAAAGACAGTACTTGAACTTGAAACGGCGGATATTTCGGGCTTACCAAAGAACTGGCAATGGCCAGAACCGGTTAAATTACTCGCGGCTGATGGCAAAACCGATCTTTACGGTTTGGTGTTTCGTCCCTCCACCTTTTCAACGGACCAGTCTTATCCGGTGATTTCCCATGTTTATAACTCACCGGATTTAACTTGGGTATCTAAGGGCTCGTTCACCAATGGCGCGGTTTATGGAATGCCTTATCTTGATGCTGCCGCACTGGCAGAACTCGGGTTTATTGTGGTGCAAATTGATGGCCGAGGCACACCCTTTAGGCACAAGGCGTTTTTAGATAACTGTTATGGCTGGAGTGAATCAGCCAGTAAGATTGATGATCATATCGCAGGCATTCAACAGTTGGCCAAACGCTATACCTATATGGATTTAAACCGCGTTGGCATTACAAGCCACAGCTCTGGCGGAGTGGGGGTTGTTAGCAGCCTGTGCCGAGAGGACGGATTTTACAAAGCCGGTGTGGCTTCGATGACCTACGATAGTCGGTATTTCCCGGCAGGGTTATGGGGAGAGCGGTATGAAGGATTATCTGGCTCCACCGCTGACCATCCCTATCCAGAACAGCAAATAAGCAACTTACAAGGCAAATTATTATTAATGAACAGCATGATTGATCCCTTAGCGCCTGCTGAAGGAACACTGCGTATTATTGATGCTTTGCAAACCGCCAATAAGGATTTTGATTTACTGTTACTGCCTAATCCTGCTTATGGCTATACGGTGAAACGTGCGTGGGATTATTTGGTGGAGCATCTATTAGGGTTGGAACCTCCCGAAGATTTTAAGCTGACTACCTCTTTTGATTAAGCTTGCTATTGCTGTAGCACCTGACTCTGGAAGCAAATAAATGAGCCAATCACAGCAGGGTATTTGGCTTAAAGCACTGGCCTATGTCGCACCTCAGTTAGGTTTGTCGCTGCTGTTTGCACCTGTGATTACCGTGCTTGGGGGTATCTACGGCAAGTACTTCGGCGTATCACTCACCACCATTGCAACGGTCATGTTAGTGGCGCGTATCTTCGATGCGGTGACGGATCCGTTGATCGGTTATTACTCTGACCGCTGGCGTGCCCGCACAGGTACCCGCAAGCCTTTTATTCTCATGGGTGGCTTGTTGATGATTCCGTGCTGTTATTTTTTGTTTGTGCCACCGGAAAACGTGAGCACCGGCTATTTTACGTTTTGGTATATGGCCTTTTATTTGGCGATGACGGTTTTTATGATTCCCAACACAGCTTGGGCCAATGAGTTTACCGAAACCGCCAAAGACAAAACCCTGGTGTTTAGCTTGATGGCGATGACCTCACAAGGCGGAACAGGGCTGTTCTATTTAATTCCGCTCCTGCCATTTTTTTTAACGACCGACATTACCCCAGAGGTATTAAAGGTGACCGTTATCGCTGGGGCGGTGTTATTGCTCATTGGGCTTTTGGTGGCGGTGAAAGTCGTGCCGTCTGGTCCGGCACACAGTCCGTTAGTGAGCGTTGATCAACAGAGTCAGCGGCTTGCCGATATCCTGTCTGCCCTGATCAATAACAAACCCTTTTTACTCTATATCGGCGCCTTTATGTGCTTGGGTATTGGCTATGGCATGTGGGCAGGGCTATTTTTTATCTATGTGGACAGTTATCTGCAACTGGGCAAAGCCTTTGCTAACTTGTCCCTGTGGGGCATGGTTTGTGGTGCACTGGCGATACCGGTTTGGTATCGGCTGTCGCTGTATTGGGGCAAGCGCAAAGCCTGGCTGGTTGGTATGTTGTTACTGACCGGGGTGTTTCTGTACACCGCTGTGTTGAGACCGGGTGACTCGGGGTTGTTTGAGTTGTTTGCACTAAACCTGCTGATGACCTTTTCGATTGCGAGCATGGGGGTTATTTCCTACCCGATGCTGTGCGATGTGATTGATTATGGCCGACTGAAAGATGGGGCGGAGCACAATGCGCTGTATTTTTCTATTCAGGCGCTGATGATGAAGATACAGCTTGCCGTTGGTGGCGCGCTGGGTTTCGCCGTGGTCGGCTGGTTTGGTTTTGACGTACAGGCGCTTGAGCAGACGGAGTGGAGCCTGATTGGCTTACGCCTGAGCGTTTCCTGGGCCCCGACTTTCTTTGTGTTGTTGGCGATGGTGTTTATTGCGAAAATGCCCTTGACTGAAGCGAGGATGAACATTATTCGCCGTCGATTATCGTTGCGGGATAAACAAATGCAGCGTTCCGAGTCTGATTCAAGGTCAGACAGTCGAACCCCATCCGGGGCAAACTCGTCAAAATTTTTGGCTGGCAATATCTAAGCCCAGACACAGAGCAGGAATCTCTATGACCGATAAGCTTGAAGTCTCACTTACGATGACTTTTGGTAAGCCTGCTGCTATGAGCACCTTTGGCCCGAGATGACCGTGCCCGCCTTAAATATTTCCGGTTGGTGGAGGCTTAACTTCAACGGTGCACCATGCAATTTTGTCGGCACGCGCGAGCAGGGTGCCAATGAATGGTGGGAGGCCGACCAGTGGCCGCTGCCAGGTGTTGAAGCCACGCCGATGTATTTACACAGCGAAGGGCGGGCGAATTCTCATCGCGGTCGTGCCAACGCAGCGGGTCTTGCATGATGAGACGCACCCGTCGCATGTGGTGTTGCCGCTTGTGACGGCGGGATCAAGGGGGCAGTCTTAAGTCTTTAGTCGTTGACAGGGATGGAGGGCGTCAACACTGTTGGTGTATTTCTCGACAGCCTTAGGCTGAGCGTGAGGCTAGATACCACGGTTGGGGCTGTGATTTTGGTTTTCGAAAATATAATATCATTTATGATATTTATATACCTCAAATAACATAATTGCGATCATTAACGATATTATTATTTTCAGTGACTGGTTTTGTTGCTATATTCCATCTGTACGATAAATTAACCCTAAGTTGGTGCTCAGGTGTGATCGCTAACCGGTCAGTTTTAAACTGAAAAATATCATGGTCAATAGTATGAAAATTGATTACTTAACCCCAGAGGGCGCCACCCTCATCGAGATGGGCAAGAGGCTGGCGCGAGTGCGCAAGCAGCAGGGCTTCTCCCAGACTCGCTTGGCCGAAGAGGCAGGTCTTGGTGTTGCAACACTGCGGCGCATCGAGTCTGGTCAGGATGGTCAAATGGTTTCATGGATCAAGCTGCTCAAAGCGCTGCGTATGACTGCGGCGATTGATGCCCTGTTACCTGAACGTTTCGCTTCACCTATGGCTGAAGTGCTCTCCGCGGCAAAGCAGCGCAAAAAAGGCCGAGTCGCAGAGCCTGGTGTTCGCTGGGGTGATGAGAGGGAATGACGACCGCGACCGTAAAACTCTGGGGCACCACTATTGGCTACGTTGCCATGGGCAGTGGTGAGCGCTTTGCCCGCTTCGAGTATGCTCCAGATTTTGCGGCTTTTGGCATTGAACCAGCGCCATTGATGATGCCAGTGCAGGGTCGGCACATCTATCAATTTCCCGATCTCCATCCGCGTTCATTTCACGGTATGCCAGGGTTGATTGCTGACAGCTTGCCAGACAAATATGGTCAGCGACTGATCGATGTGTGGCTGGCCCAAACTGGCCGTCAGCCCGCCGACTTTAATGCGGTGGACCGCCTCTGTTATACCGGCACCCGCGGAATGGGCGCATTGGAATTTGAACCCGCTGCAGGGCCAGACAAAAACGAAGATAAGTTGTTGGCAATAGACGATCTGACTGAACTCGCCTCACTGGCCTTTGCCAGCAAAGAATCCCTGCAAGCTAAATTCTCTGAAGTCGGTTTCAGTAAAGGCGAGGGCAGGGATGCGCTGCTCGATATAGTAAAAGTCGGCACCTCTGCCGGTGGCGCGCGAGCCAAGGCGGTTATTGCCTTTAACCCAGAGACTAAGCAAGTGCGCTCTGGGCAGCTGCAGTTGCCCTCAGGCTTTGAGCACTGGTTAATCAAATTCGATGGCGTAGAGTTCAGCGGTGATTGGGGCGTGGCCGACCCTTCAGGCTATGGCCTGTTGGAATATAGCTATCATCTGATCGCGAAAGACTGCGGTATCCAAATGATGGAGAGCAGTATCTTCTCAGAGAACGGCCGCAACCATTTTATGACCCGACGCTTTGATCGCGATGCCGATGGCGGCAAGCAATTTATGCAGACCTTTGGCGCGCTGGCTCACTACGACTATTATGAAAGCGGCTATCACTCCTACGAGCAGCTGTTTATGCTGATGAAACGCTTGAATCTCCCCAAGCGCGCCTTCGAAGAGCAGTTTCGCCGCGTGGTATTTAATATTGTCGGTTGCAACCAAGACGATCATGTTAAAAATTTCGCCTTTATGATGGATCGACAGGGCAACTGGGATCTGTCGCCGGCCTATGATCTCTGTCACGCAGAGGGAAGTCAGTTCACTCGCAATCATCAACTTAGTATCAATGGTAAAACCAATGATTTTGAGCGCAGCGATTTAAAACATCTGGCGCAATATGCGGGACTGCCTCGGGGCAGTGAAAAACAGGTTATTCAGCGTACTGTTGAGGCATTTTCGAAGTGGAAAGCGATTGCTACTGACATAGCTGTTCCGGCCAAATTGCAGGACCATGTTTTAGGTACGTTGCGGCTAACAATATAAACACCAAAGCTGATACTGATTGCTAGAGAGGCAGGGTTGCTTTAGGTTAGGGCTATTGAACAACGAGCCACATCTTAAAAAGAGCTCGATACAAAAGCATGAGAGACCTTTATCTGGTGATCAAATGCATTGACACTTAAAGCAAGGTATCTCAATGAAACTCATTACAAGTCAGAGAATTCTCAGCAAACTTAGCAACCTGGGCCCTGGGCTGAGCCGCTCGCCGCTCGGAACTTTTCGCTTCGTCTACGACAGCTTTGACCAGCTATTTGGCAGCGGTTCTCGATCTGATCTCACTACAGAAGATCGGTCAATCGACGTCGGTGAGCGCGAGCTCGGTATTAGAATCTATAGGCCTACTGAGGCCGAGCCAAAGCTGACCATGGTCTACTTTCACGGCGGTGGCTATGTGATCGGCGGTTTAAAAAGTCACCATGGCTTCTGCAGTCTGTTGGCGGGTCAGGCCAATATCAACCTGATTACGGTAGATTATCGACTGGCACCTGAGAGTCCATTCCCGGCTCCATTGCAGGATGGTTTGGACGCCTGGAACTGGGTGACAGATCACGTCGCTGAGCTGGGTATTGAGCAGACCAAAATCGGTATGGGTGGTGATAGTGCTGGAGGCAATTTAGCAGCGGTATTATCCATGCAAACTTTCGGTGATCTGTTGGATGGAGCGTTAAAGCGAACACCGGCCTTTCAGTTTTTGCTCTATCCCTGGGTGGACATGAGTGGTGAGTCAGATTCGATTCAGCGGTTCGGTAAGGGTTTGATCTTAACGCAGGAAACTATGTCTTTTTTCCGCGACGCCTACCTGCCCAGCGAGCTTGAGCCTCAGGCGACCAAGAGTAGTCCAATACTCTGTGAGAATATGAGTTCAACGCCGGATACCTTGATTGTAACGGCGGAGTACGATGTCTTAAGAGATGAAGGCCTTGCCTTTGTAGACAAGTTGCAGCTGGCAGAGGTGTCGGTATGTCATCTTCATTTGCCGGATTGCACTCACGGATTTATATCCACAGGCAAGTTTAGCCCAGCAACGCGTAAACGTTTAAATGAAGTCGTGGCCATGTTTGATACATACGCCGCAAGCAGCTGAAAAGTAATAGCGCGAATTGTTCTTTTCGTCGCTGTGAAAGGACTAAGGTCTACTAAGCTTGGGGGAACGATGAGCCATGGTTTGATTGAGAATAATCGTCGACTCTATATCTTCCACCTGATCTACGGTGGCCAATCTGTCCTTTAAAAAGGATTCAAAAGTCTGCAGGTTTTTGGTCACTATTCGCAGTGCATAATCATGCACACCGGCCAGCACACAACATTCTAAAACTTCACTAAATTCACCGATCGCTGTTTCAAATGCAGAGGCATTACTCGAGGTGTTTTTAGTCAGTTTAATAAACACAAAAGCTGACACGCCAATGCCGAGCATGCTGTGGTTCAGCCGCGCAGTGTACTGCTCTATCAGGCCACTCTGTTCCAGTTTGCGCAGTCGCCGCAGGCAGGGGGTTTGCGAGAGATTGACCAGAGCTGAGAGCTCGGCATTGCTGATCCGTGCATTGGCCTGCAGGGCGTTGAGAATCTTGATGTCGGTGTTGTCGAGGTTGATGTGATCTGTGTTTTGGTGATTCAGGAGCATAATCAACTCAATAGAAGTTATAAAAGAGTCTGATTATACATTTTCTGTGGGTATGGCGGCGGTATTTGGCCGAAAGCGTTAAAGGTCTTTTGTTACTATTTGCCATTATTAGAATCTTCAAATAGATGCTCAAACAGACAGGCAAAACATAACATGACCGAGAAAGCTAAAGCCCTTGATGCATGGATCCGCAGCGATTTTAGGGAGATCAATACGGGTCTTGAACAGTTGTATTTTTGCCAGCCCGATCATCTGCCTGATCCGGGCTTGGGTGAAACGTTGACGCAGCGTTTAGTGGAAGAGGGCAGGGCCTTAATCCGTGATCTACTTGATGAAGGCAATACCGACGAAGGCTTCGACAGTGGTTTTGATCTGCTCGGCAATGTGGGTTTTTACATGGCCGCCTGCCGCCGCCACGAAATCACCGAACCCTCCAGAGAAACCCGTTCGCCATTACAGGAAGCTTCGGCACTGGCTCTGCAGTTGGGCGCCTCTCTGGGCGTGATTCCGCGGTTTGCCTCCAGTCACCTGGAAACCCACAATCGAGCTATTAGCGGTGTCTATAAAACCTTTACTGACCTCGACGACGAAAAACTGTTTCTCGATTACAACACTCGCAGTGTCTTTGCCTTTATTCGTGCCTCGGAAGCATTGCGCCAGATTCTGCCTCTGGGTGTTTCCCACCCGGTAACCTACGATCTTTTACTCAGTGCGAAACAGTCACTGGAAGAGGTTTATGCTTACAACCAAGAGCTATTTGAAAAGCTCGATGTGGACCGTTTCTTTTACTGCGTCAGGCCTTATTACCGCCCTCACCGTGTGGGGCTGCATGAATACCGTGGCGCCAATGCAGGAGATTTTGCCGGGATCAATGTGATCGACTTACTGCTTGGTTTGTGCCGCGCTGACGATCCTTATTACTCTCAGCTTTTAGTGGATAAGTTTCTGTTTATGCGCCCAGAGGATCAGTTGGTGTTGCGCGACTGTATGCGCCGCACTAGCTTGCTGGACAGCTTTTTAGCCACGGCCGATGCGGATAGAGATCAGCCCTGGGTGCGGAAGAATCTTGAGCTGTTTTTACAGGTTTGCCATGCCCATGGCCAGACTGCACTGCAGCATCATGAGCAGTTGGTTAATAAGTTTATTGAGCGGCCGGCGGATGCAGGGGTGTTAACCAAATCCAAGGGAATTACTGCCAGTGGGCCACCATTGCCCGTGCTGTTAAAAAGCCTGCGTAAACTCTGCGATATGCGCTGCGCTGCAGATGTTGGTGGCGCATTTAAAACTCGCCATGGGGATATAGAACACCTCAAAGGCTTGCTGCTATGAACCCGTTTATTGCCCATGAGGGAATCTATATGCTCAGTCACTCTGTGGGACTGCCATTGGTCGGTGCAGAGCAAGCGGCGGCCAGTGCCTTTTGGCAGCCATGGCAGCGTGGTGATGCAGACATATGGAATCA
The DNA here is from genome assembly GCA_000511875.1 of Gammaproteobacteria bacterium MOLA455. Classification (GTDB taxonomy): domain Bacteria; phylum Pseudomonadota; class Gammaproteobacteria; order Pseudomonadales; family Porticoccaceae; genus HTCC2207. Next base: position 435,667 of record AZIN01000001.1, on the reverse strand, counting down.
CTGGTTGGGTGCGATCAGCAGCTTTCGAGAGCAACTGGCCATGCTGATGAATACCGAGATGGCTAATATCTGTCCCCAGAGTAGCCTCTCTAGCGCCGTGTCAAAGATTGTTTTTTCACTGCCAGTCCGTCCCCAGCGGCCGGTTATTTTATTGAGCGAAGAGGATTTCCCGTCGATTGCCTTTGCCTTGCAAAAAACCGCCAGTCTGGGTTATCAATTAAAATTTATTGCCACAGATACAGATACCTCGGATCTGGCCCAGTGGGATCGACAGATGACAGCTGATGTGGGCATGGTTTTGGTGACTCATGTGCAGTCGAATAATGGACGGCAGTTGCCGGTGCAGCAGATCACTGAACTGGCGCGCCAGAAAGGTGCTTTGTCTCTGGTGGATGTGGCCCAGTCAGCGGGCATTATTCCTATTGATCTGCAACATTGGCAGGCGGATTTTGTCGTCGGTTCATCGGTTAAGTGGATCGGAGGTGGCCCAGGAGCGGCGTTTCTCTGGGTCGATCCAGAGATTCTAGAGCAGTGCCAGCCAGACAATGTAGGCTGGTTCTCCCATGAAAATCCCTTTGAGTTTGATATCCATCATTTTCGCTATGCTCCAGACGCCCTGCGATTTTGGGGTGGCACACCGTCGGTCTATCCCTACGCGGTGGCAGCCAGTAGCCTGGTGCAGATTAATGCTTTGGGTGTGGATAAAATTCGACAAAACAATATTGCCCTGAGCGACAAAATTATTCAGACCATACCGGCTGCGGCATTAATTTCACCGAGGCCAGAGTGCCAGCGGGGTGGCACTTTAATTGTCAATTTTGGCCAACATCAACAACAGATTATCAGTCGCCTAAAGGCCTCTCTGGTGCATTTTGATACGCGGGCCAAGGGTATTCGACTGTCGCCTCACAGCTGTAATAGTCAGGAGCAAATTGAGACATTGATCAGCTGTTTTTAATTCATATTTTGTCACACGCAGAACGCAGAAATAGGGTAGTCTAGGTTCATAAACTCTCATATATAAGAAGAGCAAAAAGCATGAATCAGAGCCCGTCTAACCGGCCCGCCTTAAATCGTCGTCAATTACTCAAAGGCATGAGCGCTAGTCTCGGCCTCTTGGCTCTCCGTGGCTTCGAAGTGCAGGCCGCAGCGCCAGCCCACTTTACTCATGGCGTTGCCAGTGGTGACCCCTTATCCGATCGAGTGATTCTGTGGACGCGCTTGATTCCAGGTAACGGCGAGCACAGCGCAATTAACTGCCAGTGGCAAGTGGCCAGAGATAGCGCTTTTAAGCAAATCGTCAGCAGCGGCATGGCCTCTACCAATTCTGAGCGTGACTATACCGTCAAGATTGACGCCGCCGGACTCAGTCCCAATAGCCCCTACTTTTACCGTTTTTTAAGCGATGATCAGTTGGCTAGCCCAATCGGCAGGACGCGCACATTACCGGTGGGCGATATAGACCAGATCCGTCTCGGCATTACCTCTTGCTCCAACTATCCTCAGGGCTATTTTAATGTCTATCGTCATATGGCTCAGACCGATATAGATCTGGTGCTGCACCTGGGTGACTATATCTATGAATATGCCGAGGGGGTCTATTCCAATGAGGTGGCGACGAATAAGCTCGGGCGCAAGGTTGAACCTACCAATGAAATTCTCAGTCTTGAGGATTATCGCATGCGCTATGGTCTCTACCGCACCGATGAAGATTTGCAGCTAGTCCATGCTCGCCACCCTTTTGTCTGTGTCTGGGACGACCATGAATTGACCAATGATTCCTGGAAAGATGGGGCGGAAAACCACAGTGCCGATGAGGGTGATTTTCAGGCGCGGATGCGCAGCGCCCGTCAGGCTTACCATGAGTGGATGCCGATTCGCACTGGTTCTGTAGGTGATCAGATAGATGACCAGAGCGCTATTTTCCGCAGCTTTAAGCTGGGTAACCTAGCTGATCTAATCATGTTGGACACGCGCCTCCATGGTCGCGATCGGCCCTTGGATTACGCCAAAGATTTGCCCATGCACTCAGCCTTATTTCAGCTTTCAGCCTCAGGGGAGGGCCGTTTGATCAGTGAGGAAGCATCTGTCAGCGTGCCCACTGAGCAGCTTAAACGAATCACCATGCCCTTTGATTTCACCTCGGGAACGCCAACTCCAGTGAAGGACTATGCCGTTATTAAAGACCTTACCGCTGAGACATTGCCTCGCGGTTGGTATTACCTGCCGGACAGTCAGCGTTTTAAGCAGCAGGCTTTAGTTGAGCCCGACAGGACTATTCTCGGTGCCGATCAAGAACAGTGGCTCGACAGTCAATTGCAGGCCAGTAGCGAACGCGGAGCCACGTGGCAGGTTGTTGGCCAGCAGGTCTTGATGGGCAAGCTGCGGCTTCCAGTGCTGACTAACGAGCAACTCAAGATTGATCAGGCCGAGCCTTATGTTCGTCAAATCTTGGAGATGATGCAGGTGCTGGCACCAGACCAAATGCCGTTTAATCTCGACGCCTGGGATGGTTATGCTGCTTGTCGGGATCGCGTGTTTAGCAGCTTTGCCGAGCATGGCACCAATCCAGTGGTGTTGGCGGGTGACACCCACAACGCCTGGGCGTTTAATCTGGCGGACAGTAATGGCCAGGCTGTGGGCGTTGAAGTGGGCACTCCCGGCGTCAGCAGTCCGGGCTTGGAGACTTATCTCCCCACAGATCCCGCTGAGCTGGGCAAGGCTATACAGGATGTGAGTGCAGAACTGTTTGCCGTGGATACAGCCCAGCGCGGTTGGTCAGAGATGACATTGACCCCTGAAGCCATGACCAATCAATGGCATTTTGTCAGCACCGTGTTAGATCGGGATTTCAGCGTCGAGAGCGGGGCAGTGCAGTACTGTAAAGCCGGTAATAAGCGCTTTTCGTAAGCTGCTTTAGCTCCTTTTTTGGGCTAAAAACCGCTACAATCGCGCCATGGCATTTGACCCCCCAACATTTCTTAAATCATTGACCCAGCGGCCGGGCATCTATCAGATGTTCAACGCCGAGGGGGAGATACTCTATGTAGGTAAAGCCAAGAACCTGAAGAACCGGGTTAGCAGCTATTTCCGCAAGACCGGCCTGAGCCCAAAAACTGCGGCATTGGTCAAGCGCATCGAGCAGATCGATGTGACAGTTACAGAGACTGAAACCGAAGCCCTGATTCTCGAGCACAATCTGATCAAGCAGCGCCGTCCGCCGTTCAATATTTTGATGCGCGACGATAAAAGCTATCCTTATATTCTGCTCACAGATAAAGATAAGTGGCCGCGCCTGGCTTTTCACCGTGGTGCAAAAAAAGCCAAGGGCACTTATTTTGGGCCGTTTCCCAGTGTCTATGCCGTTCGCGAAACCATGAGTTTCCTGCAAAAGACGTTTAAGGTGCGCCAGTGCGAAGATAGCTTTTTTAACAATCGCTCGCGCCCCTGCCTGCAGTATCAAATTAAACGCTGCACCGCTCCCTGTGTGGAATTTGTTAGCCCTGAAGACTATGCCGCTGATGTCAATGTCACACGCCTCTATTTGGATGGCAAGGGCGATAAGATCCTCAAGCAGTTAGAAGTGGATATGGTTAAGGCCGCCGAGGCATTGGCCTTTGAAAAGGCCGCCGACACCCGCGATCAGATTGCCGCACTGCGCCAGATTCAAACCCAGCAGGTTATAGAGAAGGGCAAGGGCACTATTGATGTGGTGGCTGGCGCCATCAGCAATGGTCAGGCCTGTGTGCATATGCTCTATATTCGTCAAGGGCGTATTCTCGGTAGCCGTAGTTATTACCCAAAAGCGCCGCTGGCTCAAACCGTTGGCGAACTCTTGGATGATTTTCTGCCGCTGCTCTACTTGGCTGGCGGTGGACGTCCAGATCTGCCGAAAGAAATTTTGCTCAACGCGGAAATTGACAGCGCCGAGACCCTTACCGAAGCCCTTGAAGTACAGGTCCAGCGCAAGCTTGATATCCGTCATTCAGTGCGCGGCTTTCGCGCCAAGTGGATCGAGTTGGCCGAGCGCACCGCTGAACAAAATCTCGCCGGTAAACTGGCATCCAAGCAGAGCCAAGAAAAACGTATGGAATCACTGCGGGAAACGCTCGAACTTGAGAGCCTACCTGAGCGCATTGAATGTTTTGATATCAGTCACAGCAGCGGTGAGGCCGTGGTCGCCTCCTGCGTAGTCTTCGACGGCAGCGGCGCGGTCAAGAGTGACTACCGGCGCTTTAATATTGAAGGCATTACCAGCGGTGATGACTATGCCGCGATGGAACAAGCGATTAGAAGACGCTATACCAGACTGATGAAAGGCGAGGGCAAGCTACCCGAGATCCTGCTGATTGACGGTGGTAAAGGACAGATTGGTATCGCCAAAGAAGTGCTCGCGGATCTTGGTGTAGTGGGCGTTATGATTTTAGGTGTCGCCAAAGGCACCACCCGCAAAGCTGGCTTTGAAACACTCATCCTAGCCGACCAGAACAACCGCGTTATCGCCCGACCTCAGCAGGCGGCACTGCACCTGATTCAGCAGATCCGCGATGAAGCTCACCGCTTTGCCATTACCGGCCACAAGGCGCGTCGCGATAAAAAGCGCCGTACCTCTCCCCTTGAGGGCATCCCAGGAGTCGGGCCAACTCGGCGCCGGGATATCCTCAAACACTTCGGTGGAATCCGTGAAGTGCAAAAAGCCAGCGTTGCTGATTTGATGAAAGTTCCCAATATCAGCAAAAAGGTTGCTGATGAGATTTACAGCGCACTGTACAATGACTAACTTTTGAGTTCGCAGCGCCATCTAGACCATCTAGACTATCGAGCCGCGAACTCATCACCGCTAACAGAAGACGAATACATGTGGAATTTGCCTAATATATTGACCCTGCTGCGCATTGGCTTAATACCGGTGTTCATCGCTATCTATTACAGTTCATGGGAATGGCACAACCTGATTGCTGCTGCCGTGTTTGGTGTGGCCGCAGCTACTGACTGGGTGGACGGCTATATGGCGCGCAAATACGATCAGGTCACTCCTTTTGGTGCCTTCCTAGATCCGGTTGCCGATAAGTTGATTGTGGTAGCAGCCATGGTGATGCTGCTTGAAGTACATGCAAGTCCTTGGTTTGCAGTGGCCTCGATCATTATTATTGGCCGTGAAATTGTCATCTCCGCACTGCGCGAGTGGATGGCTGAAATGGGTTATAGCGGCACTGTCGCCGTCGCCATGATCGGCAAAGTGAAGACCTGGGTACAGATGGTTGCCATCGCTGTATTGCTTGCCGCCAAGCCGGAGAATGAACTGCTCACCAATCTCGGATTTATTGCGATTTATATCGCCGCGGCGCTAACTCTCTGGTCAATGATCCACTATCTGCGCGCCGCCTGGCCGCAATTGAGCGGCACAACCACAAGTAAGTGAGATCCGGGCGATAATCAGTTGATTTATTGCTGGTAATGCCTAGAATAGCGGCCTCTCAAGCAGTAGCGAATAACAGACTGATGAGACTGGGTATAAAATAGTAAAGAGAAAGTTTAAGGCGCCGTAGCAAAGTGGTAATGCAGTGGACTGCAACTCCGCGATCGTCGGTTCGATTCCGACCGGCGCCTCCATTTCTCTGCTTCATATCAATTAGCCCACCCAGTGCCAATAGTTTTCCCAAACCCCCGCCAAATCTGCTAAGCTCCTGAAAAATACAATAATACGCAGAGATTACGCCATGGCAGAAATCACATTAGTAGGTTGGTTCCACACATTGTTGGGCATCCTGTCCATCGCCACAGTCATCTACACCATAGCTAAACACAAGGTCATTAAATCGACCACCAGATCGGGCCAGATCTACCTGATCGCCACTCTAATAACCGCAACCTCCGCACTGACCATATTCCAAAATGGCGGCTTCAATATAGCCCACGCCCTAGCAGTTGCCACATTACTCGCTGTGATAGTCGGCTGGCTCGCCGAAAAAAAACGCATTGTCGGCGGTCTATCCCCCTATCTTCAGGCCGCTAGTTACTCAGCCACGTTTCTATTCCATATGATCCCCGCAATCACCGACGGTCTGAGACGCCTGCCAGTCAACGATCCAGTGGTAAGCGACATCGAAGACCCCTTACTGCTTGGCTTCTATATGGCCTTTGCGGTGACCTATGTGGTCGGTGTAATAGCCCAAGCAATCTGGCTGCGCAGGTCCAAAGCCAACGCTTAAATGGCTGGAGCTAAATAAGGCCCAAAAAGCACGTTATTGTTTCCCATTTGAGATTTTGATCAGGTATAATTTCGCCCGCTCAGGCAGCAGCGGCCGATTGCATGATCGGTTTGAAATGCTTGCAGCAGTATCAGCTAAAAAGATGTTTGAAAGCCCACCTAGTATCATGCCCGGGTGGCGAAATTGGTAGACGATGAGCAGGATGCTCGAGTGTCGCGTGAGGCAGGACGCCGTAAGCGACCGCAAGTCCAGTCTGAAAGACTGGTAGAATTATCAGTCAGAAAAGAAGTTTGAAAGCCCACCTAGTATCATGCCCGGGTGGCGAAATTGGTAGACGCAAGGGACTTAAAATCCCTCGGTGGCAACACCGTGTCGGTTCAAGTCCGACCCCGGGCACCATTTACACTCTCCAGCAACATCCTATTGTATATCGTCAAAGATAGTCGGACCGTTCGCGGCCTGATTTAAGAGATGGTTTCGTTCATCATGCTGTTTCAAATAAGTCACGATTTTTCACAATAACACCTTAAATTTCAAAACCGTTCAGAGAGACGGAGGGCTTGCTATTTAGTCTTGAGTAACACACAAGCCAATTGCTCAAGGTGCGTCATAACTATAAATAAACACTCAAGATTCAATTAATTAACGGCTATACCATGTTGCTCGCCCTTTACCATACCGCTGAAGTCGCCCTGCATTCACCAACTCCCGCAATCTAACTTTAAGCGTATTCTGGTTTGCTCCGGTTAATTCAACCATTTCAGCAATGGTGAGCCGATCATTTTTACTAAACAACCCCAGCACCTGAACAGACAAGGTGGGTAAGTCCGTATTGTCATTTGTTTGTGGTTGACCATTCTCCAGCCGTCCTCTACCCAACTGCTCTTTTTCTAATTTTTTGGAAAGGTTACTCTTTTGTTTTTTTAAGCAACGCAGGAAAAAACCAAGCCAGGGTTGCCAGTCTATCATTTCAGTTTTTAAGGTCGTCTGTGTGCGCCTTAGGGCCTTGTAATAGAGGTCTTTGTTTTCTTCAACAATGCTTTCCAGCGACGCATAAGGGACATAGTCATAACCGCCACGCAACAGCATCAGTGTTATCAGGATACGAGATAGCCTTCCGTTACCATCCTGGAAAGGGTGAATAGCAAGAAAAACCACGTTAAATATCGCGATAATTAGCAAGGGATGCATTGATGCTTCGTCAATGGCTTTGCTTGTCCACCTAACCAGTTCTTCCATTTCCCTTGGGGTATCAAATGGCGTTGTGGTTTCGAAAATAATACCGATTTCTACACCCTGTTCATCCACGGCGATAACCTGATTGGAAAGTGTTTTGTAAGTACCCCGATGGCCTGCGTCTTTGGTGCTGTGCCTTAATAATACCTGGTGTAATTGCCGGATATGATTTTCAGTGATGTGCAAATCTTCATAAGCCTGGAATACCATATCCATGGCTTCGGCATAACCGGCCACTTCCTGCTCATCGCGAGTTTTAAATGAGCTGGATGTTAGGTTAGCTAGTAGCGTCTCTACTTGGATATCTGTCAGCTTTGCGCCTTCAATCCGTGTGGACGAGCCAATACTTTCAATAGTCGCGACCTTGCGCAGCTGCTGAAGCCGGTCGGGTGACATTGTTTTGAGTAGTTCCCACTTACCTTTGAACTCATCCAATTCTGCAATAAGCTGCAACAGTTCGTGATTAATGGCAATTTTCGGTTCTTTCATTTCAGCTTCTGGCCGCTCCTGTCTGTAAAACGCCGTACCCGATTATACCCGAAAATACCTGATTTGATAGGCAGGTGGGATTAAAAGTCACACCAAAACGCCAAGTCCCCACTTTTCACAGTAGCCCAAAGAAGTCATTGTTTGTTTGTCGGCACATTTTGATCCCGCTTCATCAATCTATTAAATAGAATATAAAGATAAAAACAATCAACTTTGCCGAATGACTTATTCCGCCTATATTGCTAGCAGAGATTAGGCAACAGTGCGTTCAGGACGTTTACTGGCTGCTAACTCAACAACACTACTTTTAAGTAGGAGAGCACCATGGCACTAATTAGCACACAAGTTAATCCCTTCAATGGCTGCTTTAAAAGCAGGCGAATTTATTGAAGTCTCAGAAAAAGATATTGCCGGCAAGTGGTCAGTATTTATTCTTCTTTCAGTCTATGGAGTAACAAAAAATGAACAGACAACATATATTCTTAAAATCAACTATAGCTGGCTTGGTCAGTTTAGCGTTAATGGCAGGCACTGCTTCTGCTGAAACCGCTGAAATGACCAAACCTAAAGGTGCTGTGGGAACAGGACATGTTAAAGAAGGTCAGCTAAAGTCCAATCAATTTTGGTGGCCAGATCTACTCGATTTATCTGCTCTTAGGGATCAGGGTGCTGAGTCGAATCCGTATGGCGATGAGTTTGATTATGCCGAGGCATTCAGCAAGCTTGATTTAGACGCAGCTAAAAAAGATATCGATGCTTTACTCACTACGTCACAAGACTGGTGGCCCTCTGATTATGGTAATTACGGGCCATTTTTTATTCGTATGACCTGGCATAGTGCAGGCACCTACCGCACCTTGGATGGACGTGGTGGCGCAGGTGGTGGTCAGCAACGATTTGAGCCACTAAACAGCTGGCCGGATAACGGCAACCTAGATAAAGCAAGACGTCTTTTGTGGCCCATCAAGCAAAAATATGGTGAAGCACTTTCATGGTCTGATTTGATGGTACTGGCGGGTAATGTGGCCTTAGATAATATGGGCTTTCAAACCTATGGTTTTGCTGGTGGCCGCGCCGATGACTGGGAGCCTGATCTAGTTTATTGGGGACCAGAAATAGAAATGCTTGCCAGTGATCGTGAAGACCGAGACGGTAAGTTACAGCGTCCATTGGGTGCCGCACATATGGGCTTAATTTACGTGAACCCAGAAGGTCCAAAAGGCGTACCTGACCCATTAGGCTCGGCCAAAAATATCCGTACGACATTTGCGCGTATGGCTATGAATGATGAAGAAACATTGGCCCTTATTGCCGGGGGACATACATTTGGAAAAATGCACGGTGCACATAAACCTAGTGAATGTGTAGGGCCAGAGCCAGCTGCAGAAGGCGTTGAAGAACAGGGTTTTGGTTGGAAAAATAAATGTGGTAAGGGACACTCAGAAGATACAACTACCAGTGGACTTGAAGGTGCATGGACCCAAGCTCCCACACGCTGGACATCTTTGTATCTAAGTAACTTGTTGACCTTTGATTGGAAGCAAACACGCAGTCCTGCCGGTGCTATTCAGTGGATACCCACTGATGCGTCTATGCAAAACGTGGTGCCTGATGCACACATTAAAGGAAAATTTCACGCACCTGTCATGACTACCGCGGATTTGGCGTTGAAGTTTGACCCAGAGTACAAAAAAATTGCTGAGAGGTTTTTAGCAGATCCTGAAGAGTATCGTTTAGCGTTTGCGAAAGCGTGGTACAAGCTCACTCACAGAGATATGGGCCCACCACGTAATTTCCTTGGTAACGACGTGCCAAGCGATATTCATATTTGGCAAGACCCTATTTCACCAGATAGCCGATCAAATATTGATGCTGACGCTGTGAAAGAGCTTAAAGCTAAAATCTTGGATTCTGGGCTGACAACCGCAGAACTGGTGCGCGTGGCGTGGGCTTCTGCCGCAAGTTATCGTGACTCAGATATGCGTGGTGGTGCTGATGGAGCGCGGATCGCTCTTGCTCCACAAAAGGATTGGGAGGTGAACAATCCGGCTGAGCTGGCAAAAGTATTGAAAGTCTTAAAAGATATTCAAGATGATGCCTCTAGCGGTTTGTTTAACAGTGACAAAGTGTCGTTAGCCGATTTAATTGTATTGGGCGGTGCAGCTGCTATCGAGAAAGCAGCAAAAGATGCAGGGTTTGATGTGACTGTACCTTTTACGCCGGGCAGAGGTGATGCGACTCAAGCACAAACTGATGTGAACTCATTTAGTTTTCTTGAGTTACGTTCAGATGGTTTCCGTAACTTTTTTAACTCGTCAGACAGCTACAAATCACCCACAGAAATGTTGGTTGATAAAGCTGATCAGTTAAATTTAAGTGTGCCAGAAATGACAGTGTTAGTGGGTGGGTTACGAGTCTTGAACGCTAATTATGGTCAAACTGCACACGGTGTGTTGACGGATAAGCCTGGCACATTAAGCAATGACTTTTTTGTTAACTTGTTAGATATGTCAACCATGTGGAAAAAAGCAGAAACTATTGGTACATATGACGGTGTAGACCGCAAGACGGGACAACCTAAATGGACTGCTACCTCTGTGGATTTAATCTTTGGATCTAGCTCAGAATTGCGAGCAGTGGCTGAGGTATATGCTTATGACACGTCCACACAAAAGTTTGTAGACGATTTTGTTAAAGCATGGACTAAAGTGATGAATTTAGATCGATAATATAAACCATGTTTAATAATGGGTTGCGGTTAAGGGATTTAACCGCAACCTATTACATGAGGTGCCGGTATATCAGGATGAATTCTGGCAATAGCGTCAACGAGAGGCTGTCAGCTATCTTGAGCTCGCAAAATTATCCTAGGGACTGGCGTGAAGAATGTTCTATCCTCGGGTTGATACAAACCTGCATCAAAATACCACTGGCAATTAAATAGCCAACTCCCCAGCTCAACCACTGCGCACTGATTAAACCTGCTGAGTAGCTTAACCACAGCATCGACGACAAGGCTAGCAGGCGAACGTATTCGAGTGACCGAGCATAGGCCTTGCCATCCAGTACCGCACCTATCACAACTAATATGGCCACCTGGGCAAGCACTAGCGCCCACATCAGAGTCGAAGAGAGCACTGTGCTTTTCCCTGAACTCCAAAAGTGTAATGCCGCGAGTAGCAGGTACTGCAGGATAATCCCGCCATTCACAAAACTGCTGCGCTGAGGGTCGTATTTTTCAAACTGCTTTAAATTGGATTTCTGTTGGGGAAAGCGCTCGATCATATCTTGTGGATGCCAGCCAGTTTTTGACCAGAGCACGCGAAGCTTATCGGACCAGAAGTAGGTGTGCCATATATCCCGAAGCATACCGGCAAAGATATGCAGATTCGCCCAAATGGGGTTCCAGCTTTGCAGTGGCACACGGATACCATAAATCGCTTGTTGCTTTTCGTCTTCTGCCTTAAAGGTGCCAAACAGTCGATCCCAAATAATCAACAGGCCGCCATAATTTTTATCAATGTAGTCAGCGTTCTGCGCATGGTGCACGCGATGATTGGAGGGGCTTACCATAAACCATTCAAACATTCCCAGCTTGGGAATATGTTGAGTATGCACCCAGAACTGATAGATAAGATGAGCGCTGGCAATACTGACAAACATGCTGATCGGCATGCCTAAAAAGAAACAGGGAATATAAAAGACCCAGGTGGTTAAAAAGCTGGTACTGGTTTGACGCAGGGCCGTGCTCAGGTTGTAGTCCTCGCTCTGGTGATGGACCACATGGGAACCCCAGAAAAACTGGCGCTCATGGCTAATGCGGTGAAACCAGTAGTAGAGAAAATCATACAGCAGTATGGCCAGCAGCCAGTGGCCCAGAGAGTTTATATCGAAAGTCCAGATGGCATATTGTTGGGAAATTTTAGCAAAAACCAGTGCGCCAATATTGAGAAAAACAAATTTGCTCAATGTGCTCAGCAGACCCATGCTCAGGCTGTTAATGCTGTCGTTGACTCTGTAGGTGTTGTTGCCTTTGAGCAGGCCATAACCGATCTCGAGCACAATCATCATCAGGAAGACCGGAATAGCGTAGGGCACAAAGTTCATTTCGATTCCTTTTTCTTGGAAAAGGCTTTGTTACAGCGGATTATCAGCCAGGGCGTGATCAATGGCGTCGACAATATCATCTATATCGCGGCGTGATGCGATCAGGGCAGGGCTCAGGCAGAGATTGTTATTGAACTCGGTAAAGCTTCTATTTGTCCGGCCAACCAATACACCCTGAGCCATGCAGTGAGCGACAATTTTCATCAAATAGCTTTCATGCATAGGCTGTTTGGTAATGCGGTCAGAGACTAATTCAACGCCGGCAAAGAAACCTTTGCCACGTACGTCGCCGATGACTGGATACTTTTCCTGCAACCCGAAGAGGCGATCTTTTAGGTGTTCACCCATCTGCACCACATTGTCCAACAGATTTTCCTCTTCGATAATATCCATATTGGCGAGTCCTGCGGCTGGGCCGCCAGTGCAGCCTCCAAAGGTGCTGATATCTCTAAAGTAATCCAAGGTTCCAGCATCTTCGGCGGCAAACTGATTGAACACTGCATCAGTTGCCACGGTGCAGGAGATGGCCGCATAGCCACTGGCGAGTCCTTTGGCCATGGTTACCAGGTCGGGCTTAACGTCGTAGTGCTGATAACCAAACCATTTACCGGTGCGACCGAGACCACAGACCACTTCATCTATATGCAGCAGCACGGCGTATTTTTTGCAGATCGCTTGAATAATGGGGAAGTACTCTGGTACTGGGGGAATAATGCCGCCCCCGGCAGTAATGGGTTCCAGCACCACGGCACCCACTTGATCTGGGCCTTCGCGCAAAATCGCGGTTTCCAGATCTTTGGCGCATTCGATATCACAGCTGCCGTAGGTTTTGCCAAAGGGACAGCGGTAACAGCAGCAGTGGGCGAACTCGGAAAAGCCTGGGGCGAAAGGGCCATACTGCTCTTTGCGCTGCTGGTGTCCGGTAGAGCTGAGGGCGCCGATGGTTGAACCGTGATAGTCGCGGTCGCGGAAAATGATTTTATGACGGCGGCCATCGCCGTTTATATGGGCTAGCTGACGTACTATTTTATAGACTTTTTCATTGGCCTCGGAACCGGAATTGGAATAGTAGACTTTGCCCTTTGCGCCGCCATCGGCGTCTTGCATTTCAGGCATTTTTTGCAACAGTCGCTCGGCAAATTGAGCGCCGGGAATACTCCCGGCACTGTTGGCGAAGTAGCACATTTCGAGCAGCTGATCGCGCACCGCATTGGCAATCGATTGACGGCCGTAGCCCACGTTTACTGACCAGACTCCGCCTGAGGTGGCATCCAAATATTCAGTGCCTTTGATGTCGGTTACGCGCATACCGATCCCGCTTTTAATAATCAGAGGATCGCTATTTTTAAAGGCATTGTGCGGGGTCAGATGGTGCCATATATGCTCTCTGTCGGAGCTAATTATTTCAGCAGCCTGAGTTGAAATCTCTTCGTTGTTCATGGTGCTTCCCCTGGCAACTTAGTTGCCGAGACATTTTGTATTTTTGTACTGACGCTTTTTCGCAGAGCTCTTTATTAGAGCTATTTATTAGAGCTCTTTCAATAAGTCTAGCGCCAGTGCTTCAGCCACTTTAATACCATCAATTCCTGCAGACAAAATACCACCGGCATAACCGGCGCCTTCTCCTGCGGGGTAGAGTCCTCTGGTGTTAACACTCTGATACACCGCATCGCGTTTAATACTAACCGGTGCCGAGGTGCGCGTTTCCACGCCGGTCATAATGGCATCGGCCATGGCGTAGCCCTTTACCTGCTTGTCGAACTCCGGTATCGCCTCGCGAATGGCCGCCACAGCAAAGGCCGGCATCGCTTTGGAGAGATCTCCAAGGGTGATACCCGGTTGATAGGACGGCTCCACCGTGCCCAGATCTGTGGAGGGGCGATGGTTTAAAAAGTCCCCCACTAGCTGTGCTGGAGCATTGTAGTTTTCGCCGCCAAGCTGGTAGGCCAGTGTCTCTAATTCTCTCTGCAAATCAATACCAGCAAGAGGGTGGTCGGGAAAATCTTCTTCGGGAGAAATGCCCACTACAATAGCGGCGTTGGCATTGCGCTCGTTGCGCGAGTACTGGGACATACCATTGGTTACCACGCGCCCCTTTTCCGAGGTGGCAGCCACTACAGTGCCGCCGGGGCACATACAAAAACTGTACACCGTGCGGCCATTTTTACAGTGGTGGACCAGCTTATATTCTGCTGCGCCCAATATGGGATGTCCGGCCTGATCCCCAAAGCGCGCTTTATCGATGATCGACTGAGGATGTTCGATACGAAAGCCTATAGAAAAGGGCTTGGCTTCAATATAAACGCCGTGATCGAGCAGCATCTGGAAGCTATCTCTGGCGCTGTGGCCGATGGCAATCACTATATGCCGGCTGTGAAGAATTTCGCCTGTGGCTAATCTTAGGCCGGTAATTTGGCCTTGGCCCTCTGCGTTGTCTGGATCACGCAATAGGCCTTCGACCTTCTGTTGAAAGCGTATTTCGCCACCCAGGCGGATAATTTCGGCGCGCATATTCTCCACCATACTGACCAACTTAAAGGTGCCGATATGGGGTCTACTGTCGGTGAGGATTTCATCAGGCGCACCGGCAATAACAAATTCACGCAGTACCTTGCGCCCAAGATGGCGGCGATCTTTTACCTGACTCCAGAGTTTGCCATCGGAAAAGGTGCCAGCGCCACCCTCACCAAACTGCACATTGGATTCGGTGTTGAGTTTACGTTTGCGCCAGAAACCCCAGGTCTCTTTGGTGCGCTGACGCACTTCCTGCCCACGCTCAAGCACTATGGGTTTTAGTCCCATTTGGGCCAGCACCAATGCAGCCAGAATGCCGCAGGGACCAAAGCCCACCACAATCGGGCGCTGCTGATTAGCCTGTGGGAAATCTGTCAGGGGCGCGGCGACAAACTTGTAGCTGGTGTCGGGACTGGGTCCCACTCGAGGCAGTGCCGGAGTTGTCTCAAGCACGCGGCTCTCGGCCTGGTCTGTGAGCACTACATCGAGCTGATAAATAAGCAGGATACGGCCGCGCTTGCGGGCATCATGGCTGCGTTTAAAGATGCTAAAGCTGACTAACTCGTCGGCCTCTATGCTCAGGCTGCGCAGAATCTCGCGCTGCAGATCGTTGTCGCTGTGGTCTAGGGGCAGTTTGATTTCACTGAGTCTTAGCATAGGGGTTTTTTAATCATATTAGTCGTTTTAGTGGTGCTGACAGAACGCGATATTATCATGAATAAGCTGTCTGCTTTGGACGCTAACGAAATTGTTTTTTAATGCTAATATCGCCAACGATAAAAAAAATAACAGGGGAAATTCTAGGTGAAAATCAAAAATAGTCTTATCGTTGCGCTGATTGCAATCGCTTTTTATGGCGGCTGGTCATTTAATCAACAGCTAGACGTTAGCAGGATCAGTGACGCGAACCATAGTAACCCAGCACTGCAGGCCAAGGCGGACAGAGCCGGCTATGTAGTGGCAGAGCAGACTCGCAATCAGGACCCGCATTATTCTCCTGTGGCAGATCAACCCTTACAGAAGCAAGTGTTCTGGGGCGACACTCATCTGCACTCCAACTTCTCGATGGATGCGTTTATTTTTGGTAATACCCTCGGGCCGGACGATGCCTATCGTTTTGCCAAGGGCGAAAGAGTGATGGCTACCCGTGGCCAGCCGGCGCAGCTCCGAGAGCCTTTGGACTTTCTGGTGTTGGCTGACCATACCGATGGTGTCGGAGCAATGATCGCTTTAGAAGCTGGCAATGAGAAATTGCTCGCCAATCCGACACTGCAGCGCTGGGCGGAAATCCTCTTTGCCGGAGAAGAGAGCGATGCCCGTGAGTTAGACGCCACCCAGACTTCGTTAACTACACCACGAGAACTCGATGACAAAGATATTCGCGGCAATGCCTGGGACTACCTCACCTCAACAGCCGATGCGCATTATCAGCCCGGCATCTTTACACCGCTGATTGGCTTTGAATTTACCGCTCAAACTGGCGGGCAAAACTTGCACCGCGTAGTGATTTATCGCGACGACGCAGAGACCGCACAGACACTGTTGCCGGTGTCGCCGAAAGAGAGTTCAGATCCAAGAAGGCTGTGGGATTTTTTAGAGCAATATGAACAGACCAGTGGTGGCAAGGTATTGGCCATAGCCCATAACGGTAACCTATCCAACGGAATTATGTTTCCCACAGCTGAGCTAGAGTTTGGCGATGCAATGGATTCCGAGTATGCCGTTCGCCGTGCCCGCTGGGAGCCGGTTTATGAAGTGACACAGATTAAAGGTGATGGCGAAACCCATCCGCTATTGTCGCCAGATGACCGCTTTGCCGATTATGAAACCTGGGATTTCGGCGACTTTGCCGGCGTGCTCAAAGATGACAAGATGTTGTCCCATGAATATGCTCGAGAAGCATTAAAAAACGGCCTAAAACTGCAATCGAGCTACGGCGTTAATCCTTACAAATTTGGCATGATTGGATCTACTGACTCCCATACCTCGTTAGCCACTGCCGCCGAAGATAATTTCTATGGCAAGCACAGTGCCGGTATGGAGCCGACGCCGACACGCTGGAAAGATGCGGTAGGCGGCCGCGGTGATGTTACCGTGCCGGGCTTTTTAATGGCCTCATCAGGTTATGCCGCAGTCTGGGCCACCGAGAACACCCGTGAAGGGATCTGGGATGCGATTCAGCGCAAAGAGGTCTATGCCACTACTGGCAGCCGCATGACAGTGAGATTCTTTGGTGGTTGGGACTTTACCGAAGCGGATTTGGACGCCTCGAATATGCCGGACATTGGCTACAGTAAAGGAGTCTCTATGGGTTCTACTCTCCTACAGAGCGATGTTGGCGCGCCAGTGTTTATGTTGCAGACCGCAAAGGACCCCAACGGCGCCAACCTCGATCGCTTACAGGTGATTAAAGGCTGGGAAGATGCTCAGGGTGCAGTGCACGAGAAGGTCTTTAATGTGGCCTGGAGCAATCCTGAGCTGCGCTCAATGGATGCCACTGGAGATGTTGCAGATATTCCTTCCACTGTCGATGAAGCCAAGGCCACTTATAGCCACAAATACGGCGCTGCGGAATTGACTGCGCTTTGGCAAGACCCTGAGTTTAGCGCCGAGCAGAAGGCGTTTTATTATGTCCGTGCCCTTGAGGTGCCATCGCCGCGATGGACGTCCTATGACGCGGCTAAGTTTGATGTTGAGATGGCACCCTATGTTAAGCAAACCACTCAGGATCGGGCTTACAGTTCGCCGATTTGGTATGAGCCCAGTGACTAGTTGCTAGAAGGTAGAAGCGAGTAAATCGTTTAATCAGTGCGAACAATACGAGAAAAACCAGGCCCTCTGTAACCAGTGGCCTGGTTTTTTTTGCCTACTACTTTTTAGCGTTTTAAATGTAACGCTAAACGCCTAATGACTAAAAGTAGCGTTTGACCTCGGCCAATATGCCACGACCTTCACCGACAAAGTATCTATAACTACCAAAACCATAGTCTGCGCGGTCGGCAATACGCTCATCCGTCAGGTTGGTGACTCTCAGGCGCAGATCCCATTGCCGGTAACTCTTTTGCACGGTGAAGTTCAGCACATCGTGGCCGGCATATTGATGGGCGTTAGCGGGATCCAGATAGTAGTCGCCGAGATAGACCCATTCCAACTCAGCACTGAGTGTTTTGTTGGGCTTATAAAGTAGCTGGGCGCTGCCCTGAGTGCGCGGTGCTGTGTCTATATAGTTGCCATTAATGCTGGCACCGTTGATCAGGCCATTCTGCCTGTAGAGGTGCTTTGCCCAGTTGCTGGCTGCGGCGATTTGCCACGCGGGGTTGATGACGAAGCCTAGCTGGAGTTCGATTCCGCGGTGGCTGGTTTCACCATTGCTGACTACAAAACCGGCAGAGTCTTTAATGATCACCTGCTCTTTGTCCATGTTGTAAATATTTAACTCGGCGGTGAAACCATTCTGACGAAAACGCAGTCCTGCTTCGACACTGTCCAGCTGCTCGGGGTTGATATCGGCCACGGCTTGCTCGCGCTGCAGGCGATAGATCTCATTGATCTGCGGCGCGCGATAGGCGCTGGCTAATCGTGCATACGCGGAGAGGTTGTCGCCAAAGCTGTAGTCTGCTCCTAGGTGAAAGTTGACATTGTTGGTACTGTCGGAGCGGTCTTCAGGGCGGTAGTAGCGACAGGTGCCATCTGCGGAATTACAGTCGCTGCCATCATCTCTGGTAGTGCCAGAGAGCATTTTGTTGTCATAGTCGTAGTTGAGGTATTCGTAGCGCAGCCCCATTTCAGTGGTCAGCTGGTCGCTGAGCTGCCATTCGAGATTGGCGAACAGGGCAATCTGCTGGCTGTCCACTTCAAAGTCATAGTGCTGGCCCAGAAAGCGCACATTGTTGGCGACGCCCAGTGCATTGGCTTGAAATTCTTCGACCCACATACTGGCCCATTCAACATCTGTGCCGAGCCATAGGGTGGTATCCGTGGCGAGACTGGTCTGATAGCTAGACTGAACACCGGCACTGGTTTGACCATTCTTTTCTTCTGGCTGACCCGGTAGATAGTGCTGCAAAAACCTCATTTCACTCTTGCGAACATAGGGCGTTATCTGCCACTGATCGCCCGCACCGGAGGCGCCGCTGATGCGCGTAGAAAGGCGCATGGCTTGACCATCGCGAAAGGCTTCGGGGTTGGGATTGGCCTTCCAAGCAGCGGAGTCTTTATAGGCGTCTTTATCTTTGATGTAGCCAGCGGTCTCTTGATTGAGGTTGACCAGTGCCAGATGAGTGTCGGTCCTCACCTCTGAACCGCTCCAGCTGTGCTTGAGTGAGAGCTTTTGCTGATCAAAACCAGCCTCGTCTTTAAAGCCTTTGTCGGTAACACCATTGGCAGCGATCTGCCAACTGTGGTTGCCACGCTGCTCGCGCCAGCCCAACTTGACACGATTGTAGTCGTGGCTGCCACTTTCTAAAGAGAGATAGTTGCGCTGAATATCGGCGGAGAGACTGTTGATAACCCCATGCATGGCATTAGAGCCGTAGAATACAGTGCCGGGGCCGCGCCAGATTTCCAGTCCAGAGGCCTGTTCACTATTTACTTCAAAGAGCTGGTTAACATTGCACATTCCGGTGGGACGGATCGGTAGGCCATCTTCAGTGGAGAGAATTTCGCCACAGCTGCCAGCGCCGGTAAAGACTGGAGAGCGCACGGCGGCGAGCAGTTCCTGACCATTGCCACGACTGAGCCAAACGCCGGGAATGCGTGCAGCGGACTCATTGATGTGGGCGTGACCTATACGCTGCAGCTGTTCTGTTGAGACCTGCCCAGCGGCGCCTATCAGCTGGCTGAGGTTCTGTTCACTGCGGCGGCCGGTGACTACAACGGTGTCTATGATGTTGCCTGCCTGGTCGGCAGAGGCAGCTTCTGCGGCAGCGAAGTGGGGCATCAGAAGGCTTAAACTGAGTGTCGAAATAATTGCTTTCATAGATGTCAGTAGCCCTTGAGGTATTTTTTGAGTGGTAGCAGTCTTTAGTAAAAGTTGCACAAGTGCAACCCGGTTTATGACTGTCCGGTTTACGAAAGGTGGCGCCAACTTTAGGCCAAATGACGCCATCTTTCGTACACAGAGTATATTTTAGTAAGAGGTAATCGATGTGGCCATCGCGCTTTCAAAATTGAACCAGTATTTCGTTGTAGAGAAGTTAATTTATCACTCGATAGATTTAAGCCTTTATCAGGTGTCAGCGATTATCGATGGCGTCGAGCACTATGTTGCCGATGAGCGGGGCAATCTGTTGCGCGCGACCAAGTTGCTGGAATTACAGAAGCAGCTGAGAAAAGTGTCCGCCGAAAACACGGTGCTGCGCCAGACCAGCGCCTACGATGAGATGATTGGCGGGCCGGAGAAGGGCGAGTCCAATGCTCTTGAGGTGCCGTTGGCGGACAATCAGCTCTATTGATCCAGCGAATGTTGGCGCAGTAAAACCTGTCTCGGCACCTTTCACCCTTGTCTATTTTTGCGAGCAGTGCATAATCTCGCCACCGAAAACCTGCGGCCTATTTTTGTTTAACTCTAATCCGGTGACTTCGTGCCAACCAGCCAATCCAGTGACAACCTGACTAAGCATTCGATTAACGCGCCGCAACTGGCCGAGTCGCCTCCGAATGAGCAACAGCCGCTAGCTGAACCGCCGAAAAAGATGTCGACGTTGCTGTCGTTGGTGCAGTTTTTTAAACCCTATAAATTACAGGTCTGGGTGTTTCTCGCCGCTTTGGTATTTACGGCGGGCATCACATTGTCCATAGGGCAGGGGCTGCGTCTGGTAATCGATCAGGGTTTTGCCCAGCAATCCCTCAGTCACCTCAATCAGGCGATTATGTTTATTGTGATTGCCTCTGTGTTGATGGCCATGGGCACCTATGTGCGTTTTTATCTGATTTCCTGGCTGGGTGAGCGGGTAACTGCGGATCTACGAAAAGCGGTGTTCAATCATATAGTGTCACTGCACCCGGCATTTTTTGAAACCAATCGCAGTGGCGATATTATGTCGCGGCTGACTTCTGACACCACCTTATTGCAATCCATTATCGGTTCTTCAGCTTCGATTGCCCTGCGCAGTGCGATCAGCTTCACAGGTGCCCTGATTATGTTGCTGGTGACTAACTTTAAGCTGTCACTGATGATTATTGTCGCCGTGCCACTGGTGCTGATGCCAATCCTAATTTTTGGTCGCAAGGTGCGCAAGCTCTCTCGAGACAGCCAGGATTCGATTGCCGATGTCGGCAGTTACGCTGGGGAAATTATTCAGCACATCAAGACCGTGCAGAGTTTTACCCATGAAGAGCAGGAAAAAACCGCTTTTGGCAGTGAGGTTGAACGGGCCTTTTTAATTGCCCGCACCCGCGTGCGTCAGCGTGCAGTGTTGATGGCAGTGGTGATTCTGCTGGTGTTCGGCGCGCTCTCAGGAATGCTTTGGGTTGGCGGCAGTGATGTGATTAACGGCAAGATGAGTGGCGGCGATCTTGGCGCCTTTATTTTCTATGCCATATTGATGGCCACCGGTGTGGCCTCACTGTCCGAGGTTTATGGCGAACTGCAGCGCGCAGCCGGTGCCACTGACCGATTAATGGAGCTACTCCATGCTGACAATCAGATTTTGGTTCCGGAACAGCCGCTGGCGGCTGTTGAGCAGTTGCCAGCGCAGCTTGAGCTCAAACATGTCGGTTTCTGTTACCCCTCACGGCCAGAGCAGCCGGCACTGGATGATTTTTCTCTGACCATTCAGGAGGGCGCCATTGTTGCTCTGGTGGGGCCCTCAGGGGCGGGCAAGTCAACACTCTTTGATTTGATTCAGCGCTTTTACGATCCTCAGCAGGGTGAGCTCTGCTTTGGCGATATTAATATTCGCCAGATGACGCCAACCCAACTGCGTGAACAGATTGCGGTGGTTCAGCAACAGCCGACTCTGTTTACCGGTGATGTGATGTATAACATTCGCTACGGTAATAGTGAGGCCACCGACGAGCAGGTGATTGCAGCGGCCAAGGCGGCTCATGCGGATGAGTTTATCAGTCAACTTCCCGATGGCTATCACAGCGATTTAGGAGAGCAGGGCGTGCGTCTCTCCGGCGGTCAACGTCAGCGTATTGCCATAGCCCGGGCGCTATTAAAAGATCCGCGTATTTTGCTTTTGGATGAAGCCACCAGTGCCTTGGATGCAGAGAGTGAATATAAGGTGCAGCTGGCGCTGGATAAGCTAATGAAAGGTCGCACCACTGTCATTATTGCTCATCGTTTGGCCACTATTCTCCATGCCGACACCATTGTAGTGATGGATCAGGGCAAGAAAGTCGCTCAGGGAAGTCACCAGGAACTAATTGCTTCTAGCGCGCTCTATGCGCGATTGGCTGAATTGCAGTTTTCTCTGGATAGTGCAGAGTGATCGTCTCTGTGAGCCAAAACGTAAAATGTATTAGGTAAAGTAAATGCACCGCAGCCCTTTGACTAGAGTGCATAAATAATAAAAAAAGACGCTTGCTATGAAAATGATTTTGACAATAACCAGTCTCTTGCTGCTGTCAGCCTGCGGTTTAAACTCCCCAGAACAGCCAGTTCCAGAAAACTTTCCCCAATACAAAATCCAAACCGCCACTGGTATTTCTCAGGGTCGTCTCTATGACAGTGCCGATGAGGAAGCTGGTGCTGAGGTGGTCAGCTGGTTTGATATTCCCTATGCCCAGGCTCCAATTGGCGATCTGCGCTGGCGTGCCCCTCGCCAGCTAGCTGCTCCAGAGCAGCTGATAGTCGAGCGAGAGGACACTGCCTGTGTGCAGCTGGCGAGTCGCTATGGCGGTGTCGAAGGTGGCGCTGAGGGTGTTATTGGCTCGGAGGATTGTCTGTTTTTGGATATCCGTGCGCCAAAAGATTTCGCCGATAACAAGTATCCGGTGATGCTGTGGATTCACGGTGGGAGTAATACCACAGGCTTAAAAGATTATTACGATTACAGCAAGTTGGCAGCGCGTAAAGATGTTGTGGTTGTGGCGATTAATTATCGCCTGGGTGCTCTGGGATGGTTTACCCATCCGGCGATTCAGGGACAGCAGACCGGTGAAGATCAGACGTCCAATTTCGGTCATCTGGATATTATCCAGTCGTTGAAATGGGTGCGCGACAATATAGCGGGCTTTGGTGGCGATGCAGGTAATGTGACTGTATTTGGTGAATCTGCCGGAGCGCACAATGTCTATGCGCTGCTGGCTTCACCTCTGGCCAAGGGTTTGTTTCACCGTGCTATTGCGCAATCCGGTTATACGGCTACTAGCAGTTTAGACAGCGCCTACAATCTCAATGGCGCTGACACCTTTGTTACCCGGGGTGCCTGGCAGATAACTCAGAAGCTGTTGGCTCAGCAGGGTGTCAGTGAATCTGATCTGTCAGCTGATGCCATGCGCCAACGCTTAAAAAACATCGATGCTCGGGAATTGATTGGCCTCTATACCGACAAGCCAGGTACCGTTGACTACTCGCCTTTAACCACTGCTGACGGCATTGTGATTCCCAAGGTGGGTATCGCCGCGGCCTTGGCTGATCCGCAGTACGCGAAAAATGTCCCGGTGATATCCGGAGCCAATAAAGATGAAGTCACACTCTGGTTTGCCCTGCATCGCTATTTTATGCAGACCAGTTACCCATTCACTAAGCTGCTGCCGCCAAAGGTTAGGATCAAAGATCCACAGCTGTACAACTTTTGGGTGCGAACTCGCTCTCAGGCCTGGAAGGCGCGTGGAGTCGACGAGCCCTTAAGTGCTATGGAGCTGGCGGGATACGATCAATTGTATAACTACCGTTTTGACTGGGACGATCAGAAAAAGTCATTCTTTATCGACTTCCCATCTATTTTTGGCGCCGCTCACGGTACTGATATCTCCTTTGTGACCGGTGATTTTAAGTACGGTCCTGTGACGTCCTATATCTACCCGGAGAGTGAGGCTCGGGATCAGATGGAGCGCACGTTCATCAATATCTGGGGTGACTTTGCTCTCTCGGGGATTCCAGACCAGTCTCTCAACTTCGAATGGCAGCGCTACAACAGCAAGAGCAAACCCTATGTGCGCCTAGATCGAGATGAGTTCTTGGGGCTGCAATTTGAGACTGAAACCCTGGACACATTGCTCGCGGGAATCGCTGCTGATACCAATGCCAGCCATCTGGAAAAGTGCCTGTTAGTATGGGAGACCCTGATCAATATAGGTAACGCTGATATTGCCCGCTATCAGTCTTGGAACAACGGTCAGTGTGAGCAGGTAAATGCCCGTGGTGAGCAAGAACGGATCGCTTTAGAGTTGATTAAAGAGTTTGGCACCTCATCAGTTCTTTAGCCGTGACCCTACCAGTAGCGAGACATAACGATGACTGAGAAAACTGTTCAACCATTGCGGCCGCTGCGCTGGGCAATTGACTCTATGCGGCTGCCAAAAAGCTGGGTGAAGCGGTTTTTCCTATTGTTATTAAGTGCCTTTTTTACCTATGCTGGGTTCCATCACCTGGTGGCACCAGAGTTCTATGTCAGCATTATGCCGCCGTGGATACCCGGACATTTGGCCTTGGTTTATATCAGCGGTGTCTTTGAGATTATGGGGGGCATTGGAGTTTTAATTCCCCGTTTTCGTGCGCTGGCTGGTATCGGGTTAGTGGCCTTATTAATTGCCGTGTATCCGGCTAATCTGTATATGGCCTTTAACCCGGAACGGTTTCCGGACATTCCTGTTGTCGCGCTCTACGTGCGGTTGGTGTTGCAGTTTGTCGCCTTTTATTGGGCTTATTCTGTGACTAGGCCAGATTCTGCTGCTGCGGATTAAGCTGCTTAGGTTATCTGCTAATGCCTTGAGGTCAGCTTAGGCTGCGCTTGAAGCATTAAATAGATCGAAATCTGAGTATGGAAATTCAAACAGATATGTTCTCCAGCCTTCTCTCTACCACCCACCTCTGGTAGCCCCCGGGCCAGTGTCGAAGTCTGGCAACGTAAAACTGCTGGCAGGCCCTCAACGTGTATCCAGATGCCATTGACCATAGACCACATGGTCATTGATTAAGGTTTACAGTAAGGACGGCTAGCTCCTAAAGTATTGAATATAAGCATCGTTATTTTTTTTACATTCTAGGGAGAATGGTCGTGAGCGTATACAAAGTACCGCAGAAGGAATTGGCATTTATCTTTGATGAGATTATTAACTATTCTGAAATTTGCAGCATGCCAGGATTCGAAGACGCAAGTCGCGATATGGTCGATGTGGTGCTGCCAGAAGCCGCCAAATTTTTCGAAGACGTAGTCGCGCCGACCAATCATGAGACTGACAAACACCCAGCTTTTTTGAAAGATGGCGAGGTGGTGACTTCTCCTGGATTAGATCCCATCTATCGACAGATGGTTGACGCTGGGTGGTGCTGCCTCAATGGCGACAGCAATTATGGCGGCGCGGGTTTCCCCAGTGTTGTCGATCTTGCCGTTCAGGAAATGCTGCAGACCGCCAACTGCGGTTTTAGCTTGTTGCCCATGCTGTCTCGCGGTGTGGTCCATGCTCTCAATCAGTATGGCAGCGATGAACAGAAAGAGACCTATCTCGGCAATCTGATTTCAGGCGCCTGGTCCGGCACTATGAACCTCACTGAGCCGCAGGCTGGCAGTGATCTGTCTGCAGTGAAAACCAAGGCGATCTTAAATGGCGACCACTATTTGATCAGTGGCCAAAAAATTTACATCACTTGGGGCGACCACAGCTGCGCCGACAATATTATCCATCTGGTCTTAGCCCGTCGTCCTGATGCCCCAGAAGGCAATCAGGGCATCTCACTATTTTTGGTGCCCAAGTTTTTGGTAAATGCAGATGGCAGCCTGGGTGAGCGCAATGACGTTAAGCCCGTGGGTGTTGAGCACAAGTTAGGGATCCATTCGAGCCCCACCTGTACTCTGGCCTTTGGCGACAACGGCGGTGCGGTTGGCTACTTGGTTGGCGAGGAAAATAAAGGCCTGCAGTGCATGTTCACGATGATGAACAATGCCCGTCTGTCGGTTGGTCATCAGGGTGTTTCCCTGGGCGAGCGCGCTTACCAGCAGGCTGTCGCCTATGCCACGGATCGGGTTCAGGGCCGAGCCTCTGGTGTTGAAGGTCGCGCGGCGATTATTCATCACCCAGACGTGAAGCGCATGCTGATGCAAATGCGTGCATTGACAGAAGGTGGTCGAGCCATGTCTTACTACGCGATTGCGGCAGAGGATCGCAGTTCTCATCACCCGGATGAGCAGGTCCGTGCACAGAGTGCACAGATGGTCGAGCTTTTGACGCCACTGGTAAAAGGCTGGTGTACCGAAGTTGCTATGGAGAGTACCTCATTAGGTGTTCAGGTCCACGGCGGCATGGGCTTTATTGAAGAGACTGGCGCGGCACAGCATATGCGCGATGCGCGTATTTTGCCGATCTATGAAGGCACCAATGGTATTCAGGCACTCGATTTTATAGGCCGTAAATGCTTGCGTGACGGTGGCGAAGTGGTGAGGGTTTTACTGGCTGACATGCAGGCAACTGTGGACCAGTTGGCATCAGCCCATGGCGGCGTGGTTAACTTGCGCAATCGACTGCGCCAGTCAATTGAGCAGTGTCAAGAAGCGCTCAACTACGTTTTAGAAAATAGCAGTGATTCTCAAGGTATCGCGTACAACTTTATGATGATGTACGGAAATACGGTTTCTTACTGGTTGCTGGTGAAATTAGCAGCGGCGGCTCAGGATCGATTGGCCGCTGGCTCGACAGACCGTTTTTATAACCAGAAGATCGCTACGGCGGAATTTTTCTCAACGCAAATACTGCCGCGCAACAGCGGCTATTTGGCTGCGTTGATCCTGGGCGCTGACAGTTTTGATGCCCTTGAGCCGGCAGATTTTTTGCAGGCTTAGTCCCTAAAGTATGGTGCTTAGCGCGAGCTTGTGGGATAGTTCTCAATGTTGAAACGCGAATAAGCATGTAACAGAGAAAGTAAGCAGGAAGGAGGTTAGGGTTTAGGGATGGAATCGAAGGCGGTTGGAAATAACGCCTATAACTAGAAAAATCAAGCAACAGATTTTCAAAAAAGACTAATTCCCAGGGGGGAAACATGAAAAGAGTACTAAAGAAGTCACTTTTGGCCTTAGCCATTACCGCTAGCGCCGGCGCAGTTAACGCGGCAATGTTGGAAGAAATCGTAGTCACAGCACAGCAGCGTGCAGAGTCACTGCAGGACGTTCCAGTTTCGGTTGCAGCCGTAACTGCTGAAAAAATGTCCAATGCAGGTATTGTCGATCTTCAGGGCTTGTCTGAGTTGGTCCCTAACTTCAGCATCAACGAAACTGGTATTTCCACCACTGTTACTATTCGCGGCATCAGCTCCGGTATTAACCCCGGATTTGAGCAGTCTGTAGGTATTTACAACGACGGTATTTTCTACGGCCGTGATCAACTGGCTCGTATCCCGATGATCGATATGGAACGCGTAGAGATACTGCGTGGTCCACAGGGCATCCTCTTCGGCAAAAACAGTATTGCCGGCGCCGTTAGCCAGATCAGTGCCAAGCCTACAGATGAGTTCGAAGGTTCGGTGACAGCATTGTATGAGCCAGATCACGGCGAGCAAGACTTGCGTGTAATGTTGTCTGGCCCGATCACCGAAAACGTCAGCGGTCGTATCGCCATTCTCGATCGCACTCTGGACGGTTATGTGTTTAACACTGTATCTGGTCAGGACGAGCAGCAAGAAGAAGAACAGGTTATCCGCGCTTCTCTGCGTTGGGATGTCAGTGAAGATGTGACTGCGAACTTGAAATTATCGCGCTCAACCTTCGATACTATTGGTCGTAATATGGAAGTCTACAACAGCATTGGTACGCCAGATCATATCTCCGTGCTGAATAGCATTCCTTCTGCTGCTGTTGCCTCTCCGGTTGAATCTGGGCTTAACTACAGCGCCGACAACAATGGCCATTTCAGTGATAACGAAGTCAGCGATGCGACTTTGACTGTAGACTGGGATATGGATGGCTTCTCTCTGACATCCGTAACTGGCTTTGTTGAATATGAATTTGACGAGAACTGTGACTGTGACTTCTCTGGTGCCGCTATTTTTGACGCAGCGCGTCAGGAAGAGTACGAGCAGTTTAGCCAAGAATTCCGTTTCACCTCAGATCTTGGCGGTGACTTTGACTATATCGGCGGGCTGTTCTTTCAGTCAACTGAGTTAAAGTACAAAGATCAAATTAGCCTGCCTACTCCAACGTTAATTGGCGATGTGCTGGCTGGACTGGCTCCAACTCTGGCGCCTTTTGCTCCTGGCGCGTCTACTGATCGTAGCTTTAATCAGGAAGGCGACCTCTGGGCTGCATTCGCTCAGGGTACTTGGACATTGACCGAAGATCTGCGACTCACTGTTGGCGGTCGTTATACTCAAGAGACTAAGGATGCAGAACGCACTCAGCAGCACAAGGCTGTCGCAGCCTTTGGCGGAGAGTATCAGTCACCGGTTGTTGTTGATCAGGTTTCCGGAGCTTACAACGCGCTCTGGGGTATTTTTGCCATAGAACCTTATGAAACGATTGTTGGCGAGCTTGATGACAGCTCATTTACGCCGGTAGTTACTGTCGAGTGGGATGCCAATGAAGACACAATGGCATACCTGACTTGGACCAAGGGCTTTAAGTCCGGTGGTTTTGATGCGCGCTCTAATGGCCATCCAGATGCGGCGGTCAACAACGCGGGCAACCCGATAAGTGGAAACCCGATTACTGGTAGCTGGGAATTCGATCGTGAAGAGGCCACCAGTATTGAGCTGGGCTCAAAGATGACGCTAGCCGATGGTGCTGCAGAGCTTAATATCGCTCTTTACATGACCGAGTATACCGATCTGCAGGTTTCTCAGTTTGATGGCACTCTGGGCTTTAACGTTACCAACGCTGGTGAAGCGACGGTACAGGGTCTTGAAGCTGATGGTCGTTGGGCTGTGTCAGATAACGTTACTTTGACCGGTTCCGCTGCTTACTTGGACTTTAACTATGACAAGTTCCCTAACTCACAGTGTTACTTTGGTCAGACGCCTGACTCGGCTGATTTTGCCGGACTCTGCGATGTGGAAGGGCAGCGTAAAGAGTACACGCCAGAACTGCAGGCCAATATTGGTGCCGCTTGGATGGGTGATGTAGGTGAAGGTTTGGTGCTTAATGCATCAGTCGATCTGGTCTATATGGATGACTACCTCTACGCCTCAAACTTGGATCCACGCACTAAGCAAGATGCATCGACTCAGGTCAGCGCACGTATTGCTATCAGTGATTCTGAAGGTGCTTGGGAAGTGGCTCTGCTGGGTCGCAACCTCACCGATGAGACGGTGATTAACTTTGGTGGCAACACGCCGCTGGGTGGAACGTTGACTGGTGGTGCTGGTAACTCTTACTACGCTTTCGTCAACCGTCCATTGAACATTGCTCTGCAAGCTAAGTACAGCTTCTAAACAATGTTAGCTTAGTTAAAAAGAAGTACTAAAAAGGGGCTGCAGTGATGCAGCCCCTTTTTTTTGTGTTCTTTTTTATACAGTCTTTTTCTTGCGCTATTTTTGCAGGCTAGCCGTTAGTGCTGAGTACAAAGCCCACGATTGTGGCAATAGTTCCGATAAACAGTGCGGTGAAGACAAAGCCGCCAATAATAAACGCTAATGGATTGCCCTCCTCAAAGTCACGCTCACGGTTTTTGTTACTCTGGACACCAATTGCGGCGGCTAAAATACTTTTAACTAGCGCGCCAATATTGGTTTTTTTCTTCTTTGGTTTATCGTCGATTGCTGGATTTTCTTCGCTCATTGGCTTTTCTTCTTAACCTGTTATAGATGTAATTGTTGAGGGCTGGCCAGTCTACTCGCTCGGGTATATTTTTTATATGCCCAGAGAGATTTGGGTTTGCCTATGGCTGCAACAACGCTAGGGCATAGGTGACAATAACGCTAGGGCATAGGTGACAATAACGCTAGGGCATAGGTGACAATAACGCCATCAGTTGACAGCAGGCCCTGTCTGCAGCTGCGCTACCAGCTTGACCCTAATCAATCAGCACCGGTGTCAACCAACGCTCTAAATCAGCCAGTGCACTACCTTTACGCCGAGCCAAGGACTCAACCTGATCCGGGGCAATTTTCCCGGTATTAAAATACTTTGCATCCGGATGCCCAAAGTACCAACCACTGACCGCCGCCGCTGGTGTCATGGCATAGCTATCAGTCAGCTCGAGGCCAATATTGTTCTTCACATCCAGCAGCTCAAACAATGTGCCTTTCTCTGTATGATCTGGGCAGGCAGGGTAGCCTGGGGCCGGTCGAATACCGCGGTACTTCTCTTTGATCAGGGCTTCATTATCCAAGGTCTCGTCCGCTGCATAACCCCAGTGCTCGCGACGCACACGTTCATGGAGGTGCTCAGCAAAGGCTTCAGCCAAGCGGTCCGCTAGAGCTTTCACCATAATCGCATTGTAGTCATCGTGCTGGGCTTCATATTCTGCGGCTAACTCATCCGCACCTATTCCGGTAGTCACAGCAAAGGCGCCAATGTGATCTTTTAAGCCAGTCTCTTTCGGTGCAACAAAGTCAGCCAGTGAGCAGAGCTCTTCACTGGCGCCGGGCTTCTGAATCTGCTGGCGAATATGGTGCAGAGTAGCCTTAGTCGAGCCATCTTCGGCGTAGAGTTCAATATCATCATGATTAACTGTATTGGCTTCCCAGAGACCAAAAACCGCCCGTGCCTTTAAACGCTTATTGTCGATAATATCTTTCAACAGCGCCTGAGCGTCGGCAAATAATGTGCTAGCCGCTTCTCCAACTACCTCGTCTTGTAAAATTTTCGGGTACTTACCGATAAGATCCCAGGTAATAAAGAATGGTGTCCAGTCGATATAGGGTACCAGGGTTTCCAGCGGATAGTCGTTGATCACAGTTATCCCAGAGCTGGCAGGGAGGGTCGGCTGATAGTCGCGCCAGTTAATCTGCGGTTTCTGTTTGATCGCATCCGAGTAGGTGAAGAGAGTTCCCCGGGACGTTCTGTTAGCTGTGCGCAGTCGCGCTGCGTCGTAGTCACGGCGGATGTCGGCGATAAAGCTATCGCGATGCTCTTTGCTGATCAGCTTGCTGGCGACGCCCACGGCACGGGAGGCGTCAGAGACATAAATAGCCTGATTGTTCTGGTACATTGGGGCGATCTTTACCGCAGTGTGGGCCTTGGACGTAGTCGCACCGCCAATCATCAGTGGCACGGTAAAACCTTGACGCTGCATTTCTTTACTCAGGGTTACCATTTCATCGAGAGAGGGGGTAATCAGACCGGAGAGGCCAATAATGTCCACGTTCTCTTCACGGGCAGTGGTAAGAATTTTTTCCGCAGACACCATCACGCCGAGGTCAATAACCTCATAGTTGTTACACTGTAAAACCACGCCAACAATATTTTTGCCGATATCATGAACATCACCTTTTACGGTAGCCATAAGAATTTTGCCATTAGTGCTGGCGGCGGCGTCTTTTTCGTCTTCGATAAAGGGCTGTAAATAGGCCACGGCCTGTTTCATGACCCGGGCAGATTTGACTACCTGAGGGAGAAACATCTTACCCGAGCCAAATAGGTCGCCGACGATATTCATACCGTCCATCAGCGCGCCTTCAATAACCTGCAGTGGACGTTCAGCCTGTTGCCGTGCCTCTTCAGTATCTTCTTCGATATAGGCGGTAATGCCTTTAACTAGGCTGTGCTCGAGGCGGCGATTAACGTCGGCATCACGCCAGCTGAGATCTTCCACTGAAGCCTGCTTGGAGCCGTCGCCGCGATATTTGTCGGCAATTGCCAGCAGCGCCTCCGTGCCTTCAGCGTTGCGAAACAGAACTACATCCTCAACCACGTGGCGCAGTTCCTCCGGCAGATCGTCATAGACAGCTAGCTGACCGGCGTTAACTATGCCCATGGTCAGACCTTCGCGAATGGCATGGTAGAGAAATACTGAGTGAATCGCTTCACGGACTGGATTGTTGCCGCGGAAAGAGAATGACACATTGGAAATACCGCCACTGATCATTGCATGGGGTAGATTCCGTTTGATCCAGCCGCTGGCTTCAATAAAGTCGAGACCGTAGCGATTGTGCTCTTCAATGCCGGTGGCTACGGCGAAGCAATTTGGATCAAAGATAATATCCTCAGCCGGGAAGCCAATATCATTTACCAGTATGTCGTAACTGCGCTGGCAGATCTGCTTGCGACGCTCAAGATTATCCGCCTGTCCCTCTTCGTCAAAGGCCATGACAACAATTGCGGCACCGTGCTTTTTGCACAGCTTGGCTCGCTCGATAAATTCAGCTTCACCCTCTTTAAGGCTGATGCTGTTGACCACGGATTTGCCTTGAATACATTTTAGACCGGCTTCAATCACATCCCATTTTGACGAATCCACCATAATCGGTACGCGGGAAATGTCGGGCTCGCCAGCAATCAAATTTAAAAACTTAACCATGGCCGGCAATGACTCAAGCATGCCTTCGTCCATGTTCACATCGATAATTTGTGCGCCGTTAATCACCTGCTGGCGGGCAACTTCTAGGGCCGCATCGTAGTTCTCTTCGAGAATCAGACGTTTAAAGACCGCTGAACCGGTAACATTACAGCGCTCGCCAACATTCACAAATAGCGAGTCACTCTTAATGGTAAAGGGCTCGAGTCCGGAGAGACGACAGGCTGGCGCGATTTCAGGTATGACACGTGGCGTTATATTGGCCACAGCTTTGGCAATTACGCGAATATGCTCAGGGGTGGTGCCGCAGCAGCCGCCGACAATATTCAATAGGCCAGCGCTGGCAAATTCCGCCACAGTCTCGGCCATTGCATCGGCGTCCAGATCATAGCCGCCAAATTCGTTAGGCAGGCCAGCATTGGGATGAGAGCTGACCAGAGTGTCGGCAACCGTGGCGATATCCAATAGGTGAGGGCGCAGCTCTTTTGGCCCAAGGGCGCAATTTAGGCCGACACTGATTGGCTTGCTATGGCGTACGGAGTTCCAAAAGGCTTCCGGGGTTTGACCTGAGAGCGTGCGACCACTGGCATCGGTGATGGTGCCGGAGATCATGATAGGCAGCTCGAAACCCTGCTTCTCGAAGACCACCTGCACCGCAAACAATGCTGCTTTGGCATTTAATGTATCGAAAATGGTCTCCACCATAATGGTATCAACGCCGCCCTCTATGAGCGCTTCGGTGGACTCTATATAGGCTTCCACCAACTCGTCGAAGGTCACATTGCGGGCGCCGGGATCATTGACGTCCGGCGATAGGGAAGCGGTTCTGCTGGTGGGGCCGAGAATACCGGCGACAAACCGCGGTTTATCGGCAGTAGAAAACTCATCCGCGGCTTTGCGCGCAAGCTGTGCCGATACAACATTGATCTCACGCGAGATCGCCTGCATATCGTAATCGGCCTGAGAGATAGTCGTCGAGTTAAAGGTGTTGGTTTCAATGATGTCTGCACCAGCATCTAGATAGGCGCGATGGATATCGCAAATAATGTCAGGCTGGCTAAGACTTAGCAGGTCATTATTGCCTTTTAGGTCAGTGTGCCAGTCGGCAAAGCGCTGGCCTCGAAAATCGTCTTCCTCTAGATCGTGACGTTGGATCATGGTGCCCATGGCGCCATCGAGAATTAGAATACGCTGTTCTGCTGCCTGCCTGATTTTGTCGGTCATATACTTGTCTACGCCTTTGATCTTCTATTGCATCAAAATATTTTGATGGATGAGCATAATACCAAAGTATTTAAAAAAAGCGACCTTTAAAAGTAAATGAGGGTTCCGTCTTGGCCTCTGTATGGCGTAAAATATCCCACTTATTTACTCAAGTTTAATCAGTCTGGTAAAGCTGGCTGTCAGAATGGATTTTAGGGAACTCTATGCTCAACGTAACCATCACCGAATCAGCACAAAAATACCTTGTCGGATTGTTGGAAAAACAGAACTGCGAAGGCATAGGTATTCGTATGTTTGTCTCAGACCCGGGCACTCCAAAAGCTGAGACCTGTATTGCCTATAGTCGTCCAGGGGAGCATAACGAGGAAGATCTGATTGTTGAGTACGCCGATTTTAGTGCCTACTTTGAGCAGCGTAGCATTGCCTTTCTCGATGAAGCTAAGGTGGACTTTGCCGAGGACAAATTTGGTGGTCAGCTGACTATTCGCGCTCCCAACTCACGACTGCCCAATGTCAATGACGATAGCCCCATTGAAGATCGTATTAACTACCTGCTGTACAACGAGATCAATCCAGGTCTGGCCTCTCATGGTGGCGTAGTGTCACTGTCTGAAATGGATGAAGGCTTTGCGGTATTGGAGTTTGGTGGTGGTTGTCAGGGTTGTTCTGCGGTGTCCATGACCCTTAAAGAGGGCGTAGAGAAAACGCTGATGGAAAAGATTCCCGAGTTGAAAGGTGTGCGTGATGTGACTGATCACACCGACACCAGCAATGCCTATATGTAACAGCGGGGCGCATTTTCATCCTATGCAAAGCCGGAGGATTTAAAACCGCTGGCAGCTTGTTTGCTCAAATCGAGATAGCGCTACTGGTTGTCAGATTGTAGTAAAGTCCCAGTCCTAAATTTCACCAAGGTCCCCATGAGCGCACTCACTGATATCCAAACATTTCTACCCTGCGCCACACCGCACCGCTGGATCGAAAACGCCCTCGAAAACCAATCCCTAATGCTGATTGACCATGCCAACTGTGAAAAGAAGGCGGCGAGTACAGCCCTAAGCTTGATTAATCGCTATACAGATAATTTTGATCTGCTGAATAAAATGTCACGTCTAGCCCGTGAAGAGATGCGTCACTTTGAACAGGTGATCGCCCTGATGAAGCGCCGCAAGATTCCCTATGAGCATGTTTCCGCTTCACGCTATGCGGCAGGTCTGCGTGATCTAGTCAGCAAAGAAGACCCAGAAAAGCTCATTGATGTCCTGATTGTTGGCGCCTTTATTGAGGCTCGGTCTTGTGAGCGTTTTGCGCTGTTAGCGCCACATTTGGATGCTGAGTTAGAGGTATTTTATAGGTCTCTATTGAAGTCTGAAGCGCGCCATTATGAGGATTATTTAACGCTGGCCAAAACTGTTGCCGGTGGTCGATCTATAGATGATCGCATTGCTGCAATCGCTCAACGCGAACAGGAGCTGATTGAATCGCCGGATAAGCAGTTTCGCTTTCACTCGGGTCCCGTTGCATAAGCGTGAAGTAAAAACAATTTCTGAGACATAAAAAAAGGCAGCCTAAGCTGCCTTTTTTTATGTCTCGAAGACCGCTGTTTAGCGATCTTCTACTGCAGGGTAGTCGCGTACATCTGCGCCTGTGTAAAGCTGACGAGGGCGGCCGATACGGTAAGGGTGAGTAATCATCTCGTTCCAGTGTGAGATCCAGCCAACGGTGCGACCAGTGGCAAAAATAACCGTGAACATCTCAACTGGAATGCCCAGTGCTTTGAGAATAATGCCAGAGTAGAAGTCGACAT
This sequence comes from Gammaproteobacteria bacterium MOLA455, assembly GCA_000511875.1. GTDB lineage: Bacteria > Pseudomonadota > Gammaproteobacteria > Pseudomonadales > Porticoccaceae > HTCC2207. The sequence continues at coordinate 400,525 of AZIN01000001.1, read as the reverse complement.
TGGGGTAGAGTTTCTTGCTGATAAAGTATTCGTCTTCAAGAGCAATCTTCTCTAGCTTCTTGGCCAGACGGAACAGGGGATCATTCTCCAGTCCCAAAACAGCCAACACTTCATCGCAGCTCTCGCGCATAACCGTGGCGCGGGGATCGTGGTTCTTATAGACACGATGTCCAAAGCCCATCAGGCGGAATGGATCGCTCTTGTCTTTGGCTTTGGCGACATAGGCATCGATATTGTCTTCATGACCAATCTCTTCCAACATATCCAATACTGCTTCGTTGGCACCGCCGTGAGCAGGTCCCCAGAGCGCTGCAATACCAGCTGCGATACAGGAGAATGGGTTGGCGCCGGTGGAGCCGGCCAGACGTACTGTTGAGGTGGAGGCGTTCTGCTCGTGATCGGCGTGAAGCAGGAAGATGCGATCCATAGCTTTAGCAATTGCCGGCTGAACTACGTAGGGCTCGCAGGGCGTGCCAAACATCATATGCAGGAAGTTCTCTGAGTAGGAGAGCGAGTTGTCTGGGTAGATAAACGGCTGGCCGGTAAAGTGCTTGTGGCACATGGCAGCAATGGTTGGGATCTTTGCGATCAAACGATGAGCAGAAATTTTGCGGTGCTCTTCGTTATTTATGTCCAGTGAGTCATGATAAAACGAAGACATAGCGCCAACTACACCAACAAGCATGGCCATTGGGTGTGCGTCGTAGCGAAATCCACTGATAAAATGCTCAACTGAGCGGTTTACCATGGTGTGATATTTGATGGTATTGACGAACTCTGCCTTCTCTTCTGCATTGGGTAGTGCGCCTTCGAGCAGGAGATAGCAGGTCTCTAAATAATCTGACTTGTCAGCCAGTTGCTCAATCGGGTAACCGCGGTGCAGCAGGATGCCTTTGTCGCCGTCGATATAGGTTATATCGGACTGACAGGCCGCCGTTGCCGAGAATCCGGGATCATAGGTAAAGACATTATGTGAGCCCAGAGTGCCTATATCTATGACGTCTTGGCCTAGTGTGCCCTTAAGAATCGGAAGTTCTATGGGAGCTTGACCTTCGATTGTTAGGGTAGCTTTACGATTACTCATGCAAAATCCTCTGGTGCAACTTGGTGGTTAGGGCAAATTTTTTGGAGCCGCAACTATAGATGTTCGCGGCAAATTGTCAACTCTGATGGGCCCTCCGGCAGCCTTGAAACATCCATTATACTAGGTTATTTCAGCTTGTTGGATAGCGGCTATTCATCAGCAAAATGCAGTGTCGTGATCTAAGTAGTGATTTTTGCCGCGGGTTAGGCCAGATCTGGACTGAGTGAGAGGCGCTGAATTTTAAACGCCTAATGCTAGAATCAATCTTTCCTGTTTTGTTTCAGCCCTGCCGATTGAATTTAGCCCACCTAGTATCTATACTGCTGCGCCATCAACGCGCTGCTTCTAGAGCGAGTTTATAGCTGAGCATCTCCTGACTCTAAGGTTTAGACAGTTGCTTAAAGCTATTTGAATTCAGTAAACATTTATTTCCGTTTTGTCGGACCACTACTTTTAAGGTACTACCCGCCGTGGACAAAAAAAGACCTGTCAATCTTGATCTTGGAACCATAAGGCTTCCAATAACCTCTTACGTTTCTATATTACACCGAGTCTCTGGTGTGATTTTGTTTTTCTCCGTCGCGATCTTTCTCTGGCTTCTGGAAGGCAGTCTCTCTTCAGAGCAGGGCTTTGCCGATGTTAAAGACATTTTTGCTAATCCGCTTTGTCAGTTTGTTATTTGGGGCAGTTTGGCGGCACTGGCTTACCATGCGGTCGCTGGTATCCGGCACCTGATCATGGATTTGGGTTACGGTGAAGATTCATTCGAAACCGGTCGCGCAACAGCTTGGGTTGCAGTGGTAGTCGCTGCCATTATTATTGTTTTGGTCACAGGGTGGGTTTACTTATGGTAACTAACGTCACTAGCCTCGGTCGCAGTGGATTGTCCGACTGGCTTATCGCTCGAGTATCAGCCTATGTGATGACCGCATATCTGATTTTTATTGTCGGCTACCTGATGCTGACGCCAGAACTAAGCTACACACAGTGGGCAGCACTTAATAGTTCCCTGCCAATGCGTATGTTTAGTCTATTGACCATCCTCTCTATTGCGGCGCACGCCTGGATCGGAATGTGGTGTGTCTTAACCGACTATATAACGGTGCGATTGATTGGGCCAAAAGCCACTGCACTGCGTATTATTTTTCAGTTGGGCATGATAGCAATTACATTGCTATACGTGATCTGGGCTATCGATATTCTGTGGGGAATCTAAGTAAATGGCTAACATTAGAACAATGACATTTGACGCCGTAATTGTCGGCGGCGGTGGATCAGGAATGCGCGCTGCGCTGCAGTTGGCGCAGTCAGGATACAAAACAGCAGTAATCACCAAGGTATTTCCAACTCGCTCGCACACTGTTTCCGCCCAGGGCGGTATCACCTGTGCAATTGCCAGTGATGATCCCAATGATCAGTGGCAGTGGCATATGTATGACACCGTCAAAGGCGCTGACTTTATTGGCGACCAGGAAGCGATTGAGTATATGTGTCAAACCGGCCCGGAAGCGATTTTTGAGCTCGAGCACATGGGTCTGCCATTTTCACGCACCGAAGAGGGGCGCATTTATCAGCGTCCATTTGGCGGCCAGTCGAAAGACTTTGGCAAAGGCGGTCAGGCTGCTCGCACCTGTGCTGCAGCGGACCGTACTGGTCACGCACTGCTGCACACGCTGTATCAGGGCAACCTGAAAAACGAGACAACTTTTTTAAATGAATGGTTTGCTGTCGATATAGTTAAGAATTCAGACAACGCAGTAGTCGGTGTCGTGGCGCTTAATATTGAAACAGGCGAAACTGTTTATGTTAAGTCCAAGGCCACTGTATTTGCCACTGGCGGAGCAGGGCGTATATATGCCTCTACGACTAATGCACACATCTGTACTGGCGACGGAATTGGTATGGCGCTGCGCGCTGGCTTCCCGGTTCAAGATATTGAAATGTGGCAGTTCCACCCCACCGGTATTCACGGTGCTGGTACTCTGGTAACCGAAGGTTGTCGTGGCGAAGGTGGTTATCTGGTAAATAAGGATGGCGAGCGCTTTATGGAGCGTTACGCACCCAATGCCAAAGATCTTGCCGGTCGCGATGTGGTTGCGCGCTCTATGGTTCTGGAAATCCTCGAAGGTCGCGGCTGTGGTCCAGATGGCGATCACGTCTATCTCAAGCTCGATCATCTGGGTGAAGAAACTCTAAACGCCAAGTTGCCGGGTATTCTTGAATTGTCACGCACATTTGCCCATGCGGATCCGGTTAAAGAGCCGATTCCTGTGGTACCTACCTGCCACTATATGATGGGTGGGATTCCCACTAACGTTAATGGACAGGCACTGACTGTAGATGGCGAAGGCAATGACCAAGTGATTGAAGGCTTTTACGCCTGTGGCGAAGCAGCCTGCGTTTCTGTTCACGGCGCCAATCGTCTGGGTGGCAACTCGCTACTAGATCTGGTGGTATTTGGTCGCGCCTCAGGTATGTTTATTGAGCAGCAACTGCGTGAAGGCGTAGAGCTTAAGGATGCCAGTGAAGCTGATATTGAAGCGGCCATGGCCGGTTTGAATGAGCTCAATGATTCCACCGGTGGCGAGAATGCCTCAGTGTTGCGCGCTGAATTGCAGACTATTATGCAAAATTACTTTGGTGTCTTCCGTCGCGGTGACTTTATGCAGGAAGGTATTGCCAAGCTCGCGGCGCTGCGTCCACGGATCAAAAACGTTGCCCTGAGCGACAAGAGCAATGCTTTCAATACATCACGTATCGAGGCGCTGGAGCTGCAAAATCTATTTGAAGTGGCTGAAGCAACAGCAATTACTGCTGAAGCGCGCACCGAGAGCCGCGGCGCTCACGCCCGCGAGGACTTCCAAGAGCGCGATGATGTTAACTGGTTGTGTCACTCACTGTTCTTTCCCGCAGATAAGCGAGTGGGCAAGCGTGATGTCAACTTCACGCTAAAGACACGTGAAGCTTTTGAACCTCAAATTCGTACCTATTAATAGGGGCTGACAAATAATGTTGAATGTAAGTATTTATCGCTATAACCCGGAAGTTGACTCTGAGCCTTATATGCAGGACTTTGAGTTCGACACTCAGGGCAAAGATATTATGGTCTTGGATGTGCTTGAGAAGCTCAAGATTGAAGATCCCACTCTGGTCTTCCGTCGCTCGTGTCGCGAAGGTGTCTGTGGTTCTGACGGCATGAATATCTCCGGTAAAAATGGACTGGCCTGTGTTACGCCGCTGTCCTCAGTTGTGAAAAAAAACAAGCTGGTGATTCGTCCGCTGCCTGGCTTGCCAGTGATTCGCGACCTGGTTATCGATATGAGCCAGTTCTATGCTCAGTATGAGAAAATTCAGCCCTACATGATTAACGATACGCCGGCACCGGCTATTGAGCGTCTGCAGTCTCAAGAAGAGCGTGCAAAGTTAGATGGACTCTATGAGTGCATTCTCTGTGCCTGCTGTTCAACAGCCTGTCCTTCGTTTTGGTGGAACCCGGATAAATTTATCGGTCCATCTGGTCTGTTGCAGGCTTATCGCTTTCTGGCAGACAGTCGTGACACTGCTACTGAAGCGCGCCTCTCCAACCTTGATGATCCGTTCAGCGTTTTCCGCTGCCATGGCATCATGAACTGTGTTCAGGTATGTCCGAAAGGCCTAAATCCGACGAAAGCTATTGGTCATATTCGCGATATGTTGATGAGAACAGCGACTTAAGTTGTAAATACTCCCGAATAGAAGGGTGGTAGGTATTTGCTTTACTTTAACGGCCAGTTTTTACTGGCCGTTTCTGCATTAGAGGTTTAGAATACCGGCCATTAATTTTCAATAACTCGATCACCTGAAAGGGGAATAATAGTAATGCCTGAGGGCCCTATGGAGCACTTTCTTCGCTCCTCTCACTTTTCCGGTGGTAACGCTGCTTACATAGAAGATCTTTACGATACTTACCTTCACGATCGCAATGCGGTTCCGGAGCAGTGGAGTAGCTTTTTCGATACTTTGCCACGCACTAATGGCAGTACCGCACCCGACATATCTCATGCCACTATAGTTCAGCACTTTGAGCTGCTGGGTCGCCGTCAAGCGCGACCAACGCCAGCACCAGGCTCCGGTGGTATTCACCTTGAGCACGAGCGCAAGCAAGTTAAAGTTGTTCAGTTAATCAGCTCCTACCGCTTTCGCGGGCATCAAAAAGCCAACCTCGATCCCCTGGGGTTGATGGTTCGCGAGCATGTGCCCGACTTGGATCTGCATTTTCACGGCCTCACAGACGCTGACTTGGATACCACATTCCAGACTGGCCCGCTGTACTTTGGCAAGCAAGAAGCCACATTGCGTGAAATCGTTGAATCCTTGGAGGAGACTTATTGTGGCTCCCTTGGCGCCGAGTTTATGCACATCACCTCTTTTTCCGAAAAGCAGTGGCTGGCCCAGCGCTTTGAAAGTGTGCGCTCCAAGCCCACCTATGGTGACGAGGCGCGTGTTGATGTTCTCAATCGTCTAACCGCTGCTGAAGGTTTGGAAAAGCATCTTGACTCAAAATATCCCGGCACCAAGCGCTTTGGTCTCGAGGGTGGCGAAAGTCTTATTCCTCTGCTCGATTGCCTGGTGCGTCGCGCTGGTGAGTATGGCGGCAAAGAAATTGTTATGGCTATGGCCCATCGCGGTCGCCTTAACGTGCTGGTGAATATTCTCGGCAAAAATCCGGCAGAACTGTTTGAAGAATTTGAAGGCAAGCGTCTGGTCAATACCTCAGGCGATGTGAAATATCACCAGGGCTTTTCATCCAATGTGATGACACCTGGTGGTGAAGTACATATGGCGCTGGGCTTTAATCCCTCGCACCTCGAGATATCCTGCCCCGTTGTGGTCGGCTCTGGCCGCGCCCGTCAAGATCGCCGTGAAGACAAAACCGGTGAGAAAGTAGTACCAATCCTGATGCACGGTGATGCAGCATTTGCTGGTCAGGGTGTGGTTATGGAAACTTTTCAGCTATCCCAGACCCGTGCCTACAAGACTGGCGGTACGATTCATGTTGTGATCAACAACCAAGTTGGCTTTACCACTAGCCGGCAGGAAGATGCTCGCTCAACCGAATACTGTACCGATATTGCCAAGATGGTTCAGGCGCCGATTCTCCATGTCAATGGGGATAATCCAGACGCAGTGATGTTCGCGGCCATGCTGGCCACTGATTACCGCTATGAATTTGGTAAAGATGTGGTTATTGATTTGGTCTGTTACCGCCGTCGCGGTCACAACGAAACCGATGAGCCGTCTTCGACTCAGCCATTGATGTATGACGTGATTCGCAAGCACTCAACCACTCGTGAGCTGTACTCGCAGAAGCTGGTTGCTGAAGGTGTGGTTACCCAAGATCAAGCCAATGAAATGTCCAACGATTACCGCTCTCAGTTAGATAAGGGCGAGTTTGTCGTCCACAATCTGGTTCGCGAGCCGGACACTAGCTTGTTTGTCGACTGGGAGCCCTATCTAGGCCATGACTGGCGCACCCCGGCCAATACTGGTCTCGCGCTCAAAGACCTGCAGTCTGTTGCAGCCAAGATTATCGATATTCCCGACGGTATAAAAGTACAGCGCCAGGTCAGCAAAATTTACGACGATCGCCGCAAGATGGCCGGTGGCGCACTGCCGCTGAACTGGGGTATGGCTGAATTGCTTGCCTACGGTACGCTGTTGCAGGAGGGGTATCCGATCCGCTTTACCGGTCAGGATGTTCGTCGCGGTACGTTCTCTCATCGCCACGCAGTAGTGTTTAACCAGAAAGATGGCGAGGCCTATTTGCCTCTTGCCCATCTGTCCGCCGATCAGCCGAAGTTCGATATCTACGACTCGGTATTATCTGAAGAAGCGGTACTGGCCTTTGAGTATGGCTACGCCACTACAGCACCTAAGGGTTTGATTATCTGGGAAGCGCAGTTTGGTGATTTTGCCAATGGCGCACAGGTGGTTATCGATCAGTTTATCGCCAGTGGCGAGCACAAGTGGGGCCGTCTCTCTGGTCTGACTATGCTGCTGCCGCACGGCTTTGAAGGGCAGGGCCCAGAGCACTCCTCTGCACGCCTCGAGCGCTTTCTGCAGCTCTGTGCTGAGCACAATATGCAGGTGGTGAACCCCACGACCCCAGCTCAGATATTCCATCTGCTGCGCCGCCAAGCGATTCGTCCCATGCGTCGTCCGCTGATTATTATGAGCCCCAAGTGGATTCTGCGTCACAAGCTTGCAACGTCTTCCCTGGAAGAGTTGGCCGGCGGTAAGTTCTTGGATGTGATTGCTGAGAAAGAGCTCAACGCAGAAAAGGTCACTCGTCTGGTGCTCTGCTCCGGTAAGGTTTACTACCACCTGTTAGAAGAACGTATGGCACGCGGCATAGACAACATTGCTCTGGTCCGCATTGAGCAGCTGTATCCCTTCCCAGATATCGAGTTGGAAGAGGTACTGAAACCCTATACTAAGCTTAAAGATGTTGTCTGGTGTCAGGAAGAGCCGATGAATCAGGGCGCCTGGTATAGCAGTCAGCACCATATGCGTCATGTGCTGCAGGGTATAGATCCAATGCTTCACCTGCGCTATGTAGGTCGTGCCAGCTCGGCTGCACCGGCTTGTGGTTATATGTCTGCGCACTTGGAAGAACAAAAACAATTTATTGATGAAGCTCTCGCGCCAGACGCGTAGAGAGACTTACATAAAAAAAGACTCGTAAAAACGACTCGTAACATAGGAAAAAAATTAGATGGCCACTGAAATTAAGGCACCGACATTCCCGGAATCTGTTCAAGAAGGTTCGCTGGCAACTTGGCACAAACAGGTTGGCGAAACGGTTAAGCGCGACGAGCTTTTGGTCGATATCGAGACCGACAAAGTTGTCTTGGAAGTTGTAGCGCCAGCCGCTGGTGTGTTGGCAGAAATTTTAAAAGCTGAGGGCGACATAGTGCTCAGCAATGAAGTGATTGCGCGGATCGAAGAGGGTGCTGAGGCATCTGCTCCAGCTGCAGCCGCCACTGAAGCCGTTGCCGAAGCCCCAGAGGCCACTGAATCTGGCGGATTGATCAATCCAGCCGCGCGCAAGCTCGCTGAAGAGCGCAATATAGATGTGGCGCAGATTGTCGGCACAGGCAAAGGCGGGCGCATCACTAAAGAAGATGTAGTTAACTACAAGGCCCCGGTCGCTGCTGCAGTAGTTTCTGCACCTACAGCAGCTGTTGAGCAAGTGTTGGAAGTGGGTGATCGAGTTGAGCGCCGTGTGCCTATGACCCGTATGCGCTCACGCATTGCTGAGCGTCTACTGGAAGTCACCCAAACTACTGCATCCCTGACCACCTTTAACGAAGTGGATATGACTGCGTTGATGGATCTGCGCAAGCAATACAAAGAAGAATTCACCAAGATACACAACGGCACACGTCTGGGCTTTATGGGCTTCTTCGTCAAGGCTGCAGTTGAAGCGCTGAAGCGCTTTCCATCGGTAAATGCCTCAATCGACGGCAGCGACATTGTCTATCATGGCTATCAGGATGTGGGTGTAGCTGTCTCCACTGAACGTGGTCTGGTGGTTCCCGTGTTGCGCAATGCTGAGAATATGAGCATCGCCAATATTGAAAATGGCATTTATGACTACGCAATGAAAGCCCGCGATGGCAAATTAACCATCGATGAGATGAGCGGCGGAACCTTCACAATCACCAATGGTGGTGTCTACGGTTCATTGATCTCAACGCCGATTATCAATCCACCACAGTCTGCGATATTGGGTATGCACAAGATTCAGGAGCGCCCAGTAGCGGTCAATGGTGAAGTAGTGATTCGCCCCATGATGTACTTGGCCATGTCCTACGACCACCGTTTAATTGACGGCAAGGGCGCAGTGCAGTTCCTGGTTACCATGAAGGAATTGCTTGAAGATCCGGCTAAGATACTACTTGAAATATAATCCATACGTCTTTGATATCTATAGGAAATACTATGTCAGAAAAATATGATGTAATCGTAATTGGTAGTGGCCCGGCAGGCTATGTGTCGGCTATTCGCGCGGCTCAGTTGGGTCTTAAAACTGCCTGTATAGAAAAGTGGAAAGATGCCGATGGCAAAGGCGTCAACGGCGGTACCTGCCTCAACGTTGGCTGCATCCCCTCCAAAACATTACTCGACAGCTCGTTCAAATATCACGAAGCTAAAGAAGAACTCGGCATTCATGGTATCAGTACGTCTGGTGTGAAGATTGATATCGCGGCGATGCTCGAGCGCAAAAACAAAATTATTAAACAGTTTACCGGCGGTATAGCGGGTCTATTTAAAGCTAACGGTGTCACTGGTTTATACGGCACTGGAAAATTGCTTAAAGGCAAGCAAGTCGAGCTCACTGACAATGACGGTAATGTCACAGTTCTCGACGCTGATAACGTTATCCTCGCCTCAGGATCGCTGCCTATTGCGATCCCGGTTGCGCCGGTTGATGGCGACCTAATTGTCGACTCCACTGGTGCCTTAGAGATTGGCGAAATACCCAAGCGTCTCGGCGTAATTGGTGCCGGGGTTATCGGCCTCGAACTGGGTTCGGTTTGGAATCGTCTCGGTTCTGAAGTGGTGCTGCTTGAAGCAATGGAAGACTTCCTGGCGATTATGGATAAAGGTATTGCTAAAGAGTCGAAGAAAATCTTTACCAAGCAGGGTTTGGATATTCGTCTGGGTGCGCGTGTTACCGGCACTGAAATCAAAGGCAGAGAAGTCCATGTTACTTATGCCATGACCGATGGCTCTGAGAAGAGTGCAATATTCGACAAGCTGATAGTCTGTGTTGGTCGTCGCCCCTTTACCGAAGGTCTGTTGGCCGCGGAAAGTGGTGTGCAGCTGGATGAGCGCGGTTCAATCTTTGTCAATGAGCAGTGTGCTACCAACGTTCCTGGCGTTTACGCGATTGGCGATCTGGTGCGCGGCCCAATGCTTGCCCACAAGGGCTCTGAAGAGGGTGTTATGGTTGCCGAGGTGATTGCTGGTCATAAAGCGCAAATGAACTATGACATAGTGCCCAATGTTATCTACACTCATCCGGAAGTGGCCTCAGTGGGTCAGACCGAAGAGCAAGTTAAGGCCGCTGGCGAACCTTACAATGTGGGCAGCTTCCCCTTTGCAGCCATAGGGCGCGCTGTTGCGGCTAACGATACAGATGGCATGGTAAAGATTATTGCCCACGCTGACACTGACCGTATTCTTGGTTGCCATATAGTCGGCCCAAGTGCTGCTGATTTGGTGCAGCAGGTTGCTATTGCCATGGAATTTGGCTCCAGTGCAGAAGACCTAGGTATGACCGTGTTTAGTCATCCGACCCTATCAGAGGCTGTGCATGAAGCCGCTCTGGCAGTCAACGGCGCGGCTATTCACATGCCGAATCGCAAACGCCGTTAAATCGCAGCAATCATAAAACGGAGTTGCTAGTTACTTTTTGAAATCCAGTAACTACGCGCTTCGTTATTTTATTCATAGGAAAAATTAACGGGAACCAAAGTATGAACCTGCATGAATATCAGGGTAAGCAGCTGTTTGCCGAATATGGACTGCCAGTGTCGAAGGGCATTGCCGCAGAAACCGCAGCTGAAGCTGTAGCTGCTGCGGACGTCATTGGTGGTGATAAGTGGGTCGTCAAGGCCCAGGTCCACGCCGGTGGTCGCGGCAAGGCGGGCGGTGTGAAGCTGGTCAGCTCTAAAGCCGAAATCGAAGCATTTTCTGAGCAGTGGTTAGGCAAAAACCTGGTCACCTATCAAACTGATGCCAAAGGCCAGCCGGTCAGCCGCATTCTGGTAGAGACTTGCACTGAGATTGACCAAGAGCTGTATTTGGGCGCTGTGGTTGATCGTGGTTCGCGCCGCATTATCTTTATGGCCTCAACAGAAGGCGGTGTTGAGATTGAGAAAGTGGCGGAAGAGACGCCAGAAAAAATTCTTAAAGCGATTATTGATCCGGTTACTGGCGCGCAGCCATATCAGGGTCGTGATCTGGCCTTTAAACTGGGCCTCAAAGGCGTTCAGATTAAGCAATTTGTACAGATCTTTATGGGTTTGGCTAAGCTGTTTAAAGAGAAAGACCTTGAGCTCTTAGAAGTGAACCCACTGGTTATCACTGACGAAGGCAATCTCCACTGCCTAGATGCCAAAGTGATTGTCGATGGCAATGCTATGTACCGTCAGCCAGCCATTAAAGCGATGCACGATCCCTCACAGGAAGATGCTCGTGAAGCTCATGCTGCGTCTTTTGAACTGAACTATGTTGCCCTCGACGGTAATATTGGTTGCATGGTCAATGGTGCTGGTCTGGCTATGGGTACTATGGACATAGTGCATCTGCACGGCGGTTCGCCAGCTAACTTCCTCGATGTAGGGGGCGGCGCGACCAAAGAACGTGTGGTTGAAGCGTTTAAAATTATTCTCTCGGATGCCAATGTTAAAGCGGTACTGATCAATATTTTCGGCGGCATAGTCCGTTGTGATCTGATTGCTGACGGCGTGATTGGTGCTGTTGAAGAAGTTGGCGTTAAGATTCCAGTGGTTGTGCGTCTGGAAGGTAACAATGCCGAGTTGGGAACCAAGAAGCTAGCCGAATCCGGTCTGGCAATTATTGCAGCAACCAGTCTGACTGATGCGGCACAGCAAGTTGTTAAAGCAGCGGAGGCTAACTAAATGTCTATCTTAATTAATCGTGACACTAAAGTTATCTGCCAGGGCTTTACCGGTGGACAGGGCACTTTTCACTCAGAGCAAGCGATTGAATACGGCACAAAAATGGTCGGTGGTGTAACCCCGGGCAAAGGTGGAACTACTCACCTTGGACTGCCTGTATTCAACACGGTTGCTGAAGCTGTTGAAGTAACTGGCGCAGAAGCCTCAGTTATCTATGTACCTGCTCCATTTTGTAAAGACTCTATTCTTGAGGCCGCTTACTCAGGCCTAAAGTTAGTTGTTTGTATCACTGAAGGCGTTCCGACTCAGGACATGCTTGACTGTAAAGTAGTATGCGATAGCTTGGGTGTGCGTCTGATCGGTCCTAACTGCCCGGGCGTTATCACTCCAGGGGAGTGCAAGATCGGCATTATGCCAGGTCACATTCACTTGCCAGGCAAGGTCGGAATCGTTTCTCGCTCTGGCACCTTGACCTATGAAGCTGTCAAGCAGACTACTGACCATGGTTTTGGTCAGTCTACTTGTGTGGGTATTGGTGGCGATCCGATTCCTGGATCAAGCTTCATTGATATATTGGCACTGTTTGAGAAAGATCCAGCAACCGAAGCCATCGTAATGATCGGCGAGATCGGCGGCACTGCAGAAGAAGAAGCAGCTGCTTATATCAAAGCCAATGTAACCAAGCCTGTTGTCTCTTACATCGCTGGTGTTACTGCTCCTGAAGGCAAGCGTATGGGTCATGCTGGTGCGATTGTTTCCGGTGGCAAGGGTACTGCAGACGAGAAGTTTGCCGCGCTTGAAGACGCTGGTGTTAAGACCGTTCGCAGCCTGGCTGATATAGGTGCTGGCCTGAAAGAAATTACCGGTTGGTAGGTTCTTTTTTAGCGGTCTAAAAAAGCGGCTTTCGGGCCGCTTTTTTTATGCCTGGCGGATTGTTGTCTTGGGGGCATAGCCTTTTATTGCCACCCCGGCTTGAAACTACTGTCATCGCGACGTCCAACTACTGTCATCCCTACGGAGCGCAGCGACGAGGGATCTCGCTCTTTGATTGGCGTCTAGGTTGGGTGCGCATAGCCCTTGGCCAAACCCTTGCGATCCGTCCCATGGGTGTAATCATTTTCAGCGTTGGCGCAACTCGCTGACGCTCAGACACGCGCTCTCTTTTTCTAAAAATAATCATACCCATAAACGGGCCCCGATTGATCGCAAGGGTTAGGCCAGGAACTAGTAGGGCTATTGCAGTAATACCATTTATGTCTGTCAGTTAGCCTGCTCTGAGGTTCTTAGCTTTCTCACATTGGTTCGAGATAACAGTGATTTGGTTTGAAATGATAGCGTTATGGTTCGAGGCATCAGCGCCAAGATCAGAAAATCCAATCGCATAAAAAAACCGCATAGTTGTGAATCAATAGCTGCTAAACTTCGCCACAAATTTTTTAATTTAACCTAGCATAGAACAGTAATGACATGGCCTTTGATATGACAATGGCGCTGGTCCGGCCAGCCTTAAAATATGCACTAGAGCGCAATGGCCATGGTGCCGCTCTGGGTTTTACCCTCGATAAACTCGAGCGCGGCGAAACCCACCTGACATTCCCCTATCGTGAAGACTTGGTGGGCAATCCCATCACCGGTGTAGTTCACGGCGGCACCATCGTCAGCCTCCTCGACACTGCCTGTGGCTGCTCTGCTATGACCGTGCAAAGGAAGCCCTCAGTTACTCCGACCATGGATCTGCGCCTCGACTATATGCGTCCAGCGCAGCCTTATAAGCCAATCTATGTGGAGGCTAAGGTCTATCGCCAGTCATCCAATGTCATTTTTTGCCGCGGTGTCGCTTGGCAGGACGACAAGGAGAATCCCATCGCTCACTGTGTGGCTAATTTTATGAAGGTGGATTCCAAGAGCATCCAGTTTCGCAGTATTGCATTAAAAAAGCTGCGCCATTTAATGCCTTGGCGTCAGCCCTCAGTCAACGATAGTGAGCAGAAGTGATGGATAAGCACAATCAAGACCAATTGCTTCTAGACTGGCAAGAGCGCGTCGGCGCAGCGCGGCAAGAACAAGATCCACAGTCACTGCTGGATATGATTCCTTACTCTGCCTTTATTGGTGCTCAAGCCAAGGTGGACGACCAACGTCTGCTCTATTGGCTGGACAAGCGCGCCTCCAATATTGGCAATCCCTCGCTGCCAGCGATTCACGGTGGTGTGATCGGCGGTTTTCTCGAGCTGGCTGCGGCCATCGAAATTATCTACAGCCTCAATGTCACGGATATGCCCAAGGTCGTGGATTTCTCCTTGGACTATTTACGCCCCGGTCGCTACAAGACCATTTATGCCAGTTGCGAGGTCATGCGTCAGGGTAGAAAACTGGTCAATGTCTCTGCCACCGCCTGGCAAGATGACGAGCAAACCCCCATTGCTACGGCGCGCTGTCACTTTCTAATTTGAGTGCTTGAAATCTCTTTCTCCGCCCCCATCTGATAGAGCAAGCAGGCTTTTCATATAGGAACAGCCCAAGTCATCACTATCAGTTCAGGAGATCATCAGCATATGACCGAAAAGACACAAGACAAAGCCGAAACTCTGGGTTTTCAGACCGAAGCCAAGCAGCTTCTCCACCTTATGATCCACTCGCTTTACTCCAACAAGGAGATTTTTCTTCGCGAGCTGATCTCAAATGCCTCCGATGCAACCGATAAGTTGCGCGTTGAAGCGTTGGAAAACTCTGGTCTCTATGAAGATGACGGCGATCTGCGGATTCGCATTGCTGTGGATGAAGACGCTAAGACCATCACCATCTCAGATAATGGTATCGGCATGGCTCGTGATGAGGTGATTTCCAATCTCGGCACTATTGCCCGTTCTGGCACCTCCGAGTTTATGAAGAACCTCACAGGTGATCAGAAGAAAGACTCACAGTTGATCGGCCAGTTTGGTGTTGGTTTTTACTCCTCCTTTATTGTTGCCGAGCGTGTGGTTGTCGAAACCCGTCGCGCTGGTGCCGCTGCTGATGAAGCGATTCGCTGGAGCTGCGAAGGTGAAGCTGACTACCAGATCGAAAATATTGAGCGCGCTGAGCGCGGTACGTCAATCACGCTATATCTTAAGAGCGAAGAGCATGAGTTCGCTAGTGACTGGCGTCTGCGCAGCATCGTTAAGAAGTACTCCGATCATATCGCCATTCCAGTAGAGATGATCAAACAAGACATGCCCGCCGCCCCAGCAGAAGATGATGCAGTAGTAGCGGATGTGGACAAGGCCCCTGAGTGGCAGGCGGTGAATGACGCCAAGGCTCTGTGGACCCGCTCGCGTCAGGATATTAGTGACGATGAGTACAAAGAATTTTATCGTTTAGTGTCCCATGACTTTGCTGAGCCACTGGCGTGGAGCCACAACCGCGTTGAAGGCAAACAGGATTACACCAGCTTGCTGTACATTCCGGGTATGGCGCCGATGGACCTGTACCAGCGCGAGGCCTCTCGCGGTATTAAGCTGTATATCAAGCGCACCTTTATTATGGATGATGCCGAGCAGTTTATGCCCATGTACCTGCGCTTTGTGAAGGGCGTGCTCGACAGTGCTGATCTGCCGCTAAACGTATCCCGTGAAATTCTCCAGAAGACGCCTCTGGTTGACAGTATTCGTGCTGCACTGACCAAGCGAGTTTTAGACATGCTTGGCAAAATGGCCACTAATGAGCCAGAGAAGTACGCCAAATTTTGGGCGCAGTTCGGCCCGGTATTAAAAGAAGGCCCAAGCGAAGACCACAACAATCGTGAAAAAATTGCCAAGCTATTTCGTTTTGCCAGTTCGACCAGCGACTCTGCTGCACCGGATGTAAGTCTGACTGATTATGTCAGCCGCATGAAAGACGGGCAGGACAAGATCTACTTCCTCACTGGCGACAGCCACTCAGTGATCAACAACAGCCCCTACTTGGAGATCTTCCGCAAGCATGGTGTTGAAGTAATCCTCATGTCGGATCGCATCGATGAGTGGATGATGGGCTACCTCACTGAGTTTGATGGCAAATCTTTCCAGGATATCGCTCGCGGTGAATTGGACCTGAGTAAAATCACGGGTGAAGAGCCGAAAGTTGAAGACGCCGATAAGAAAGAGGGCGACGATAGCGAGCAGGGCAGTCTGTTACAGCGCATTAATACCCTGTTAGATGGCAAGGTTGAAGACGTTCGTACAACCACGCGACTGACTAGCTCTCCAGCCTGTCTAGTTGTGGGTGCCGATGATATGGGTGAGCAGATGCGCAAGATTATGGCCGCAGCTGGTCAGCCGGTGCCTGAGGTGAAGCCGATTCTTGAGATCAACGCAGAGCATCCTTTGGTCAGCAAGCTCGATGGCGAGACTGATGAAGACAAGGCTAAGATCTTAGCCAGCGTCTTGTTTGATCAGGCGGCTCTGTCAGCGGGTCGACCGCTGGAAAATCCAGCGCAGTTTGTGCAACAGTTGAACAGCCTGATGTTTGACGCCTAAAAGCGCTGCTAGTAGGATCAAAAGCACTCTTTATGATAGCTCATGGAGGGTGCTTTTTTGTAAGGCGGCTTACACTCTGCGGCACATCCACCTATAATGCTCGCCACAGCAGTTTATAGTGCTGACTTGTTAGTCAGCAGTGCTTAGTGATAAGTGTTTAGCCATCTGGAGTAGGGTTTCTTTGACAGCCAATAATAACTATAAAATTGCCGTGTTGGGCGCCGGTAGCTTCGGCACCGTGATCGCCAATATGCTCGCCGCTAACGGCTTTGCCACCACCTTGTGGATGCGCAGTGACAAACAATTGCAGGCTATTAGCCGAGATGGAGAGAATTCTGCCTATCTGCCCGGTTATCGATTCGATTCAAGTCTGAGTTTCACCACCGACCTACGGCGGGCTCTAGAGAGTGCAGATACAGTTTTTTTCGCCGTGCCCAGCAGTGTGCTGCGCCAGGTGGCTCAGCGGGCCAAGCCCTGGGTCAACAGGGATGCGCTGTTAATCAGCACCGCCAAAGGCATAGAGGCGGACAGCTTTGCGCTGCCTAGTCAGATTCTGGAGCAGGAATTGTCTGGCGCTAAAGTCGGTGTCCTCAGTGGCCCCAATCTGGCCAAAGAAATAGCCAACAACGAAATCACCGCCACGGTGATTGCCAGTGTGCACGATGAAGTCTGCGACCGTGCCCAAGAGCTATTGGCGTCAACGTATTTTAGAATTTATGCCAACCACGATCGTTACGGCGTTGAGCTAGCTGGTGCCTTGAAAAATATCTATGCCATTGTTGCGGGAATTGCCGAGGCCATGAAAGTCGGGCAAAACACCAAAAGTGTTGTACTGACCCGCAGTCTTGCTGAGATGAGTCGCTTTGCCTGCCAACTTGGCGCCAATCCATTGACCTTTTTGGGCCTCAGTGGCGTCGGCGATCTCTATGTCACCTGTAGCTCTCCCTTGAGCCGTAACTTTCGCATTGGTTTAGCGCTGGGAGAAGGCAAGAGTCTCGAGCAGGCGATAATTGATGTCGGGCAAGTGGCCGAAGGCGTAAATACGACTAAACTAGTAAAAGAGAGAGCTGATGCATTGGGAATCTATATGCCATTGGCCTCGGCACTGTACGCCACTATGTTTGAGCAGCGACCGATTGTTGAGTCTCTGCGCACGATGATGGTTGCAGAACAAAACACTGATGTTGAATTTATGGTGAAACAAAATGAGCGATAAAAAAATCTCCCTACTAAATGCCAATACCTGGATCCGCGGCGCCTATATGCTGTTATTCGGCCTGCTCTTAGTTGCCGCACGGCTGATTATTAGTATTGTGGTAGTTGTACAATTTTTGTTTGTGCTGTTTACCGGCGCGGATAACGATAACTTGCGCAATCTTGGCCAGGGCTTGGGTAAATGGGTTTATCAAACCCTGATATTCCTAACCTTTAACAGTGAAAAAAAACCTTTTCCTTTTGATGAGTGGCCGGCAGTCGAGTCGTCCGATGGCTATTCGGCCCGTCCAGTTGACGACGTCGAGGAGGGCGAGATTGTCGATGTTGAAGACGCTGTGAATGACGATATACCCTCCTTTACGGCCGAGCAATCGGACGAGGGTGCCGACAAGACGGCCAATTAAGCTGGTCTGAGTTTGTTGTTGTATTCGCCGGCTGCGGTATTGCCTCAGCTGGTTTTTTTTTGCCTTTTA
This sequence comes from Gammaproteobacteria bacterium MOLA455, assembly GCA_000511875.1. Taxonomy (GTDB): domain Bacteria; phylum Pseudomonadota; class Gammaproteobacteria; order Pseudomonadales; family Porticoccaceae; genus HTCC2207. Next base: position 382,566 of record AZIN01000001.1, on the reverse strand, counting down.
CAATAAGTAATATAGGGACTGTTTTGTTTTCAATGGATTGTACAGCCGACCAATAATTAGAAAGTTTTAGCGATCAGGATATTCAGTTGAGAATTGCTAAATAACCACGGAATACACTATGTCTCTTAGTTTTATCAGCGAACGAACCTTCGATGTAAACGGCCTAACCTTCACTGCAAAAGAGTGGGGATCTCCAGGTTATACGCCAGTAATAGCGCTTCACGGCTGGTTAGATAACGCCTCTAGTTTTGACCTTATGTTGCCCTATTTAAGCGATATGCATGTTATCGCCCTAGACTGTGCTGGCCACGGTGGCAGCAGCTTCCGCTCAGCTGATTCGGGCTACAATATCTGGCAGGACATAGCGGAAGTTGTAGGCGTAGCCGACCACATGGGTTGGGATCAATTTGCTCTTTTGGGTCATTCTCGCGGCGCTATCATTTCGACTTTGATTGCCGGCGCCTTTCCCAGTCGTATTACTCATGCGGCGCTGATCGATGGCTATCTACCCGGTGTTGCCGATGCTAAAGGGACGGCTATCCAGATCGCAAAATCAGTCTATGAAGCTAAGCGCTTTGGCGCAGCAAGCCCGAGCTTTTTTCCCGATTTTGAGCGTGCAGTTCAGGCTCGAGTCAATGGTTTTATACCACTCACAGAGGCTGCTGCTACGGTATTGGCGCAGCGCGGTGTGCGTCAGCATGAGAAAGGTTTTTACTGGCACACAGATCAGCGCCTAAAGGCCGCCTCACAGATCAAGTTAACACGCGCTCACATTGAGGATTTTTTCACCTCAATTGTGGCGCCGGTGATGCTTGTTCAGGCTCAAGATAGTGGTTTTAAACCAGACGCTCAGCAAAATGAAACGTTCTCTTGGATTGCCAATTTCCGCCTTCTAAAAATGCCTGGCTCACACCATTTACATATGGAAGAACAGGCGGAGCAGGTGGCGGTGCAAGTGCAGAATTTTATACTGCCTGAGTGAGTTGTCTTGTTGCTATAGAGGTGTAAAGAATGGCTAAAATTGAGTTTAGCGAGCATGAAAAAGCTGTCATTGTAAGCAAAATAAAGCTCTACTTCCGTGAAGAGCTGGATCAGGATATAGCCCAGTTCGATGCCGAGTTTTTACTCGACTTCTTCTCCGAGGAAGTGGGTGCCTATCATTACAATCGTGGCCTCAGCGATGCGAAATTGATTCTTGAGCAAAAGCTCGAATCCATCACTGATGCCTTTTATGAAATTGAAAAGCCAACCGACTTTATGCGCTAGTGAAGCGCTAGGCGCCTGCAAGTTGACCACTGGCAGTCGATTTCGCGACTTTACTGATAGACTATTTGGGCGGGGGAATATAATGCAGCTCTACCAGCGACAATGCACAAACTATACAGCGGATGCCGCGCCTCTGGCGGATGCTGAATCAGACCGGTTAAGCCTTGAAGTGCCTGGCTGGCAGATAGAACTACAGGATGGGGTAAAGCAGTTGGTAAAGCAGTTTAGCTTTCCTGATTACGTACAGACCCTGTCTTTTGCTCTGAGCGTGGGAGAACTTGCCGACGCTGAAGACCACCATCCAGAAATACTCATGAAGTGGGGCAAGGTCAGAGTGACCTGGTGGACTCATGCGGTTAATGGACTGCATATTAACGATTTTATCTGTGCGGCCAAGACGGATCGGCTAGCGAAGCAATAAAATAGTAGGAAACTAAAGAGTACGTAATATTAAAAGCCTAGCAACAAACGGCCAAATAACAAAAAGCCCACTGGAAAGTGGGCTTTTGCATTTCGTATTATTGGCCCTGTTATGACGTCAGCAGCGTCAAAAACTCTGTGCGAGTTGCCTGATCTGAGCGGAACGTACCCAGCATGGCCGACGTCTTCATTGAGGAGTTCTGCTTCTCAACACCACGCATCATCATACACATGTGTTTGGCTTCAACGATAACACCCACACCGCGGGCTTGGGTAACGTCGGCAATAGTCGAGGCAATCTGCTGTGCCAGCGCTTCCTGAATCTGCAGGCGGCGAGCAAACATGTCAACTACGCGAGCGACCTTCGAAAGACCTAATACTTTGCCATTGGGAATATAGGCGACATGACACTTACCGATAAAAGGCAGCAGGTGATGTTCGCAGAGAGAGAACAGCTCAATATCTTTAACAATTACCATCTCTTCAGAATCTGAGGGGAACAGCGCCTCGTTAATCACTGTTTTGATATCCATATCATAACCGCTGGTAAGATAGGAGAACGCTTTAGACGCTCTATCTGGAGTGTCTATGAGTCCGGGGCGGGTAATATCTTCGCCAGTACTCTGAATAATTTTTTCGTAGTGATCTCTCATTGATATAGTTCCAGGCCAGTAAAATTTGGTAATTTATTTATACGTCGCATTCTGTAACAAAGTGCACATTATTGCTAGTTTCAAGGGTAAAATGTTCCCCCAGCGGAGAATTCAAAACCATGCCAGAGAACCAAATACCTTCCCAGTCAAATACTGATTCGGGTTCAGCGAGTAAAACCGCGACCAATACTGTTGCCGAGATGCTCGATCATGGCCAAGCGCTGTTTCAGCAGAGTAACCTCTATTTTGGTCATGGCACAGACAATGCCTGGGATGAAGCAGTCTACCTGCTGTCCTTTGTGCTCGGTCTGGCCCCAGATGTAGATCGCGCTGTACTTGAGCAAGAGCTGAGCCCCCAGCAACAGGCGGCTATTCTGGCGCTCTATCAGCGGCGCATCCATGAACGTATTCCCGCGGCGTACCTCACTGGGCGAGCTTGGTTTTGTGGTTTACCATTTACCGTCGACGAGCGCGTGATTATTCCCCGTTCACCGATTGCCGAATTAATTATGGCGGGGTTTGAGCCCTGGTGTGCCAGCGAACCCAGCCGCGTGCTCGATCTCTGCACCGGCAGTGGCTGTATCGGCATCGCCTGCGCCTACGCCTTTGAGGCGGCGGAAGTGGTGCTCAGCGATATTTCCCCAGAGGCACTGCAGGTCACCGAGGCGAATATTGCCCAGCACAAGCTCGGCTACAGAGTATCCGCAGTTGAGTCGGATCTGTTCGAACAGCTCAACGGCGAGCAGTTCCAGTTAATTGTCAGCAATCCACCCTACGTAGATGCCGACGATTTCGCCTCTATGCCCGATGAGTATCAGCATGAACCAGAGATTGCTCTGGCCTCCGGTAATGACGGCCTCGACTTTACCCGCAGACTATTGCGCGAAGCCGCAGATCATCTAACCCCAGAGGGCGTGCTGGTGGTTGAAGTGGGTAATTCGTGGGTGGCTCTGGAGCGAAATTTCCCCAGAGTGCCGTTTCTATGGCTCGAATTTAGCGAGGGTGACAACGGGGTGTTTCTATTAACCCGAGAGCAGTTACTCGAACATCGCGAATCTTTCTAATAACTTACGTATAATCGCTGGCTTTACAGCAGACACTTGAAGGCTCAATCGCATTATGTCCGGAAACAGTATAGGAAAACTCTTCACCGTAACCAGCTTTGGCGAGAGCCATGGTTTAGCGATTGGCTGTATTGTCGACGGTTGCCCTCCAGGATTAGAGATCAGCGCTGCGGATTTGCAGCCAGATCTGGATCGCCGCAAGCCGGGTCAATCGCGCTATACCACCCAGCGCCGTGAAGACGATGAAGTGAAAATACTCTCCGGAATATTCGAGGGGAAGACCACTGGTGCCGCCATTGGCATGATCATTGAAAATAAAGATCAAAAGTCTAAAGATTACAGCAAAATCAAAGACTTATTTCGACCTTCTCATGCAGACTATACCTACCATCAGAAGTACGGTGAGCGCGATTATCGCGGTGGCGGACGCAGCTCTGCCCGTGAAACAGCCATGCGCGTTGCCGCTGGCGGAATCGCCAAAAAGTATTTGCAAGAGCGTTTGGGCGTTGAGATTTACGCCTATGTTTCCCAGCTGGGACCGATTGTCGCCGAGCGCTTTGTTCAGTCTGAGATTGAGCAGAATCCGTTCTTCTTTCCTGATCCAGACAAGATAGCCGAGCTGGAAACCTATATGCAGGACCTGACCAAAGAGGGCAACTCCATCGGTGCTCAGGTCACTGTAGTGGCTAAACAGGTCCCGGTCGGGCTGGGCGAGCCGGTTTTTGATCGCTTAGATGCGGATTTGGCTCATGCTCTGATGGGTATTAACGCCGTAAAAGGTGTTGAGATTGGTGCCGGGTTCGATTCAGTCAGCCAGAAAGGTACAGAGCATCGCGACGAAATGACCCCTGAGGGTTTCCTGTCGAATAACTCCGGCGGCATTCTCGGCGGTATTTCATCTGGACAAAGCATAGTGGCCAATTTGGCACTAAAACCTACGTCGAGCCTGCGTATTCCAGGCCAGTCGATCAACACTGCCGGCGAATCAGTAGAGGTAGTTACCACCGGTCGCCATGATCCCTGTGTGGGTATCCGTGCGGTGCCCATTGCCGAGGCGATGCTGGCCATCACATTAATGGATCACTATTTGCGCAATCGCGGTCAGAACGGCGATGTAGACAGTGGTTTGGTATCAGTTGGGCCGGAGCGCTAGCTCCAGCCAAAGCTCTATAATGACAGTCGTGCATTAGACTGCCATTTTCTATTTTAACGTTTCAAATCATCCAGCCAACTCAGCAGGTCCCGATAAACCTCTTCCTTATTGGTCTCGTTGAGCATTTCATGATGGCCGCCCGCGTAGAGGCGACAGCTAAGCTGTTTCACCCCCACAAGGTCTAACATTGCCGCAAGCTTCTTCACGCCTTTGCCAGCACCACCCACAGGATCCAGTGCGCCGGAAAAGATATAGATAGGCAATTGCTTGCTGATCTTAGCCATGGCCGCTGGTGCTGATAGCGTCGCCAGACCGCGCAAGAAGTCATACCAAGACTGCGTGGAAATGGCGCCACCGCAGTGCGGGTCTGCTATATAGCGATCAACGGTTTCGGTATCACTGGAGATCCAATCCTTGTCTGTGCGCACAGGTTTAAATGCATTGTTAAACGCACCAAAAGACATGCTTTCCAGCAGCTTGCTCACAGAGCTGCCACCCAAGCGAGCGCGCTCGACTCTGGCTATCTGGCTGGCGCTGCTATAGACCCAGGGCGGGGCGTAATTCGATCCTGACAACACCAGCCCCCGCAGGCGATCAGAGAGCTTGTCGGCATAGCGCTGGCAGGTATGCATAGCCAAAAATGAGCCCATGCTGTGGCCGAGAATAATTAGCGGTAACTGGTTGTCGCTGCCGAGATGCTCGATGAGCTGCAGTTGGTCATCGACCATCTGATTCCAGCCATCGTTATCGGCGAAGTGGTAGAGATTGCCATTGGCCTCAGCGGTCTTGCCGTGGCCGCGATGGTCATCGGCGGTGACATGAAAACCCTGTTGATTGAGGTAAGCCGCTAGCTCAGCGTAGCGAGCGCTGTGCTCCGCCATGCCGTGCATAATATGTATCCAGCCTTGGGGATGCCGGGAGGATTGAACAGGCCACTCGCGGTAGTAGCAGTCCCCGGGCTCTCCGGTGGCAAAGGCAATGGTCTTTAGAGTCATAGTTTTTTTATCGTTGTGGTTATTTTTGTAATTGCTGTTGAGCCCCTACTTAACCTGTTATTCAGGCACAGCACAGCGGCGAGCTGGTTTCTGATATCTCTCATACAGCGTCGACAGTTGCTGGGTTCGAGGATCGCAGTTGTGCGCCTGACGACCACAGCGCGGTTTCCTCAGGATAGCAGCTGTTTGTTGCTGAGCACACCAGGACCGCGCTTAAATCAGAATGGCCCTAGCACCCAATCAGAAAAGACCCACGACCTCGCCTATATCATTCACATCAATACTATTGGCTGCTGGCACCCTGGGTAGCCCCGGCATGGTCATAATGTCTCCGCAGACCACCACTATAAAACCGGCACCTGCCGATAACCTCACTTCGCGAATAGCTAAAACATGATTAGTCGGTGCCCCTTTACGCGTTGGATCGGTTGAAAAACTGTACTGAGTTTTTGCTATGCAGACGGGGAAGTGGCCATAGCCACTGTCCTGGAGCTTTTGAATTTGGTCGCGAATTTTCTGGTCAGCAATAATATCGTCGGCTCTGTAGAGTCTAGTGGCCACTGTTTTGACCTTGTCCCAGATCGGCATATCATCTGGATATAAAGGCGCAAAATTAGCATGTCCCGAGTCTACCAGCGCTACCACTTCATGAGCCAGCTCTTCAGTGCCCGCGCCACCATCGGCCCAGTGAGTGCACTCTATTGCTTTGACGCCATTGGCCAGCGCAATTGTCTTGATCAAGGCAATCTCAGCGTCTGTATCTGTGGTAAAACGGTTGATAGCGACGACCACCGGAACGCCAAAAGCTTTGACATTTTCAATATGGCGCACCAGATTACAGCAGCCATTTTCAAGGGCGTTCAAATCTTCTTTATCCAAATCCTCTTTGCTGACACCGCCATGCATTTTCAGCGCTCTGGTGGTGGCAACAATCACCGCGGCATCCGGGTGCAGACCTGCAGCGCGGCACTTAATGTCAAAGAATTTCTCGGCGCCCAAATCAGCACCAAAACCGGCTTCGGTGATCACGTAATCCGCCATTTTAAGTCCCGCTTTGGTGGCGATCACGGAGTTGCAGCCATGGGCTATGTTGGCGAAGGGGCCGCCATGGATGATCGCTGGATTGTTTTCTAATGTCTGGACTAAGTTGGGTGCCAATGCATCTTTGAGCAGCACTGTCATGGCACCGGTGCCGAGAATATCGCTGGCATGAACCGGTTTGTGGTCGCTGGTATAGGCGACGACAATTTTATTCAGTCGCGCCTTGAGGTCGTCAAGGTCTGTGGCCAGACAGAAGATCGCCATAACTTCTGAGGCCACGGTAATATCGTAGCCATCCTGCCGCGGGAAGCCGTTACCCGGTCCGCCCAATCCGCAGTTAATGCTGCGCAGGGCGCGGTCATTCATGTCGGCAACACGCTTCCAAACAATCCGCCGCGCATCAATTTCCAGGCTATTGCCCCAGTGAATATGATTGTCTAATAGTGCCGAGAGCAAATTGTGGGCTGCGCCAATGGCGTGAAAATCGCCGGTAAAGTGTAGGTTGATATCTTCCATAGGAACCACCTGAGCATAACCGCCGCCAGCGGCTCCGCCTTTCATGCCAAAGCAGGGGCCGAGGCTGGGCTCACGCAAACACACCAGTGCTTTTTTACCTATGCGATTAAGACCGTCTGTAAGCCCCACCGAGGTGGTTGTTTTACCCTCACCAGCTGGTGTTGGGGTAATCGCGGTGACCAATATCAGCTTGCCGTCGGGTTTGTCTTTTAGCGCGGCAATATGGTCAGGGCATATTTTGGCTTTGCTTCTGCCGTAGGGGATTAACGCTGCATCGGGAATGTTCAACTTTGCAGCAATTTCGCTAATTGGTTGGCTCTTGGCACTGCGGGCTATCTCTATGTCACTCATAGGGTCTTGCTCCATTAATTTAGTCATAACTCTGGCTGGCAAGACTATTTCTCGTCAGCGTAGTCAGGATAAAGGTCATCTTCCTTAAACAGCCTTGGCGCTGGCTCTCTGAGACCGGCTAATGCTGTTCTAAAAACGACTCTAGGTCAAGCAGAGCACGGTTTTGAGGCTATGGCGCTAGAAGATACCTGACTGTCGTATTTGCGCCTTATTAACCCTCTATTGAGGGGTAAACTGAAAAAAGTAACCAAGAATTATAAAAAATTAGGCGTTGACTGATGGCAATGAAAACAAGTGCAAAAGTGGTGGTAGTTGGCGGCGGCGTTGTTGGTGTCAGTACGCTCTATCATCTTGCCAAAAAGGGTTGGACCGACGTAGTGCTGGTTGAGCGCAAAGAGCTGACGTCCGGTTCTACCTGGCATGCTGCAGGTCTTTTGCCGCTGTTCAATATGAGTTATTCGGTGGGTAAGTTGCACCAGTACTCGGTGGATTTTTATCACGAGTTGGAAAAAGAGACCGGCCAGGATGTGGGCTTTAGTGTGGTGTCAAATATTCGCCTGGCCTCAAATCAGGACCGGATGGATGAATATAAGTACTACTCGGGGGTTGCTCAAACTGTTGGTGTGGAGGTCAACTTTTTAACCCCAGAGCAAGTTAAAGAAATCTGGCCCATGGCCAATCTTGAGGGTGTGATTGGTGCCATCCAGCATCCCCATGACGGCTATATTCAGGCCGCCGATCTAACCATGGCGCTAGCCAAAGGCGCGCGCGCTCGCGGTGCGGAGATCTATCGCAATACGGCTGTTCTGGATCTTCAGCAGCAGCCTGATGAGAGCTGGATTGTAAAAACCGACAAGGGCGATATTCACTGTCAGCATGTAGTCTGCTGCACCGGTAACTTTGCCCGCAAGACCGGCGAGATGGTGGGGCTAGATATCCCGGTTATCCCCGTCGAACATCAGTATATAGTCACTGACCCACATCCGGATATTCTTGCGCGCAAGGCCCAGGGCCTTCCGGAGCAGGCGGTGCTGCGTGACTCTGATGCCGGCTATTATCTCCGTGAAGAGGCCGGCGGTTTTATTCTTGGGCCCTATGAAGAAAATGCTCCCTGCTGCTATGTGGATGGTCCCAGCGATCAGTCCGAATACGAGCTGTTCAATGCTGATCTCGACCGCCTGATGCCCCATATTGAAGCCTGTATGACAAGGGTTCCGGCCTTTGCCGAGGTCGGTGTTAAAACCGTTTACAACGGAGCTATTGCCTATACGCCAGACGGCAATCCCATAGTCGGGCCAGCCTGGGGTTTAAAGAACCTTTGGCTCAATGAAGGTCACAGCTTTGGTATTACCGCAGCAGGCGGTGCCGGTTGGCAGCTGGCGGAGTGGATTGTCGACGGTGAACCCACTGTGGATATGATGGGCGTTGACCCCCGTCGTTTTGGTCCCTACGCCAGTCGAGGCTATCTGCGCAGTAAAAATGAAGAAGCCTATGACCATGTGTTTAAAAATCACTATCCAGATGAAGAGCGCAGTGCGGCGCGGCCGTTAAAAACCACTCCTTGCTACGATCGCATGAAAGCTCTGGGTGCAGTGTTTGGCTCGGTCTATGGCTGGGAGCGACCTAACTGGTTTGCCCCTCCTGGATATTCCCTGTCCCATGCGGACCTGGATAAGTCAGATACCCTGTGGAATAAAAACCACTCTAATGCTCTGGCCGATGGCCGTATTGTGGAAAAAAACTCCTTCCGTCGCTCCAACTACTTCGATTTTGTTGGCCAGGAATGCCGTCACGTAAATGAGCATGTTGGCGTGTTGGACATGTCAGCCTTCTCTAAGTGCACAGTCACTGGCCATGGTTCAGAGGCCTGGCTCAATAGCATTTTAGCGAACAGCATTCCCAAGACAGTAGGGCGCATCGGTCTCTGCCATATGCTCTCTCAAAGCGGTGGTGTGCGCGCCGAGTTTACGGTTTATAAACGCGCCAGAAATAGTTATTACCTGGTGTTTGCCGGTTCGCAAGAGCGTCACGATTGGGATTATTTAACCAAGTTAGCCCCGCGAGATGGCTCGGTTAATCTGCAAAAAATCACTACCCAGATGGGAGTGTTGGTCGTCGCCGGTCCCAAGTCTCGAGATCTGCTGCAAAAACTCACTGACACTGATATGTCGAAAGAGAACTTTAAGTGGCTCACCGGCAAGTCAATCAATATTGGCTATGCCCAGGCCGAGGCGCTGCGGGTCAACTTTGTTGGCGAGCTGGGTTGGGAGCTGCACCATCCTATTGAAATGCAAAACTATATCTTCGATGAGCTGATGAAGGCGGGGGCTGAGTTCAATATTAAGCCCTTTGGTATTCGCGCTCTGGACAGTATGCGTATCGAAAAATCCTACCGTTTGATTCCGCGTGAGATGTCGATCGAGTACTCGGCACTAGAATCCGGATTAGAGCGTTTTGTGAAACTCGATAAAGAGTGCGATTTTGTCGGCAAAGACGCGCTTATTGCCTGGCAGGAAAAGGGCTTTGATAACTGCTTTGCCACACTTGAGGTTCATGGCGTCACCGATGCCGATGCGCGAGGTTCAGAAGGCCTCTACAAAGATGGTGTGCTGGTCGGTCGTGCCACATCTGGCGGTTTTGGCTTTCGCACCAACAAGTCTTTGGCGCTGGGATTGGTCAAGGCCGCTTTCGGTGCCATAGGCACTGAATTAGAGATTGAAATACTGGGTCAGCGCTATCCGGTGACCGTGATCGAAGAGTCTCCCTTTGACGGTGAAAATAGCTGCCTGCGAAGTTAGTTTTAGTTGCGTCGCAAACTGGTATTTGCAGGTCGCAAAAGCAGATGCGGCGGTGCTTAAACAGGCACAGAATGCGATCAGTAAAGATTCATCAAAAGCGAGAAAAATTCTCCAACGGAAGAGCCATTATGACTGAAAAAACTGGGCGCAGAAGAGCAGGTCGAGAGGGTGGTGGCCGCGATGGGCGCCGCGAAGCTCGTGGCAAAGCCGTGGTCAAAGCCGCGCCGTTTATCGAGCGCAAAATTCCCTATTTTGACTATCTCAGCGAAGAAAATCTGCAGCTGATTGAAGATAACGCGGATATCTTGCTTGAAGAGATCGGCATAGATTTTCTCGATGATCCCGAGGCGTTGGCTATGTGGAAAGAAGCCGGCGCTGATGTGCGTGGCTCTCGCGTGCATTTCCCCAAAGGTCTCTGTCGCTCAATTATTCAGGCCACAGCACCCAGTGAATTCGTTCAGCACGCACGCAATCCAGAGCGGAACGTCATTATTGGCGGCAAGCGCACTGTCCTAGTTCCCGCCTATGGCTCACCCTTTGTTCACGATATAGACAAGGGGCGCCGCTACGCCACCATTGAAGACTTTCAAAACTTTGTAAAGCTGGCCTATATGGCACCGGGAATTCATCATTCCGGCGGTACTATCTGTGAGCCAGTGGATCTGCCGGTTAATAAACGCCACTTCGACATGGTGTACAGTCACTTTAAATACAGTGACAAGCCTCTGATGGGCTCTGTCACCCACCACGAGCGCGCGCAAGACACTGTGGACATGGCCAAGCTGGTATTTGGTGACGAATTTGTCGACCAAAACTGTGTTCTCACTAGCCTGATTAACGTCAACTCACCCATGACTTATGATGCCACCATGCTTGGCTCACTCAAGGTCTATGCGCGAAATAATCAGGCCACAGTCGTCTCACCCTTTATTCTTGCCGGTGCCATGTCTCCGGTGACTGCGGCTGGCACTGTGACCCAGATATTGGCCGAAGCGCTGGCGGGTATCGCCTTTACTCAGCTCTGCCGTCCCGGGGCCCCGGTCATCTTTGGCACCTTCGCCGCGGCCGTATCTATGGCCACCGGCGCTCCCACCTTTGGTACTCCAGAGCCAAGCCAAATTATCTACGCTGCTGCTGCATTGGCTCGGCGACTGGGCGTGCCCTTTAGAAGCGGAGGTGGTCTCACCGGCTCCAAATTGCCCGATGCGCAGGCCGCCTATGAATCCGCCAACACGTTGCAAACCGCAGCCCTAGCCGGCGTGCACTTTATGTTGCATACCGCCGGTTGGTTAGAAGGTGGTCTGGCTATGGGTTATGAGAAATTTATTATGGACTGCGATCAGGCGAGCATGATTTCAGTGCTGCTGTCGGGTATGGATATGTCTGAAAATGGCCAGGCTCTGGATGCTGTCCGCGAAGTGGGTCCCGGCAAACATTACCTTGGTTCCGCCCACACCTTAAAGAACTTTGAAAGCGCATTCTACCGCTCCACTGTAGCTGATAATAATAGCTATGAGCAGTGGCAGGTAGACGGTTCTCTGGACACTGCCCAGCGCGCTAATGTTCTGTGGAAAAAGATGCTCAATGATTATCAGGCTCCGACATTTGACCCAGCGATTGATGAAGCATTGATTGATTTTATGGCCCGTCGCAAAGGCTCTTTTGCCGATCGCGACTATTAAGCAAGTCTAACAACAGGATTTTTGAGGAACAAACATCATGTCTGAAGAAGACGATATTGTACTAGCTGAGTTATCCGATGCAGATCTGGTTTTGCAGATGCACGACGATCTCTACGACGGCTTAAAAGAAGAGATCGAAGAGGGCACTCAGATTCTCTTGGATCGAGGCTGGTCTCCAGAGCGCGTCTTAGGTGAGGCTCTGGTGGACGGTATGACCGTAGTGGGTGTAGATTTTCGCGACGGCATTTTGTTTGTCCCGGAAGTACTGCTGGCGGCTAACGCCATGAAAGGTGGCATGAGCATTCTCAAACCGCTTTTAGCTGAGACCGGGGCCAAGCCCGTTGGCACCATGGTGATTGGCACGGTAAAAGGCGATATCCATGATATCGGCAAAAACTTAGTGGCGATGATGATGGAAGGCGCAGGTTTCGAAGTGCACGATATGGGTATCAACAATAGTGTCGAAGAATATATCGCTGCGCTAGAACGCCACAAACCCGATATTTTGGGCATGTCCGCGCTGCTCACAACCACTATGCCATACATGAAGGTAGTGATTGATGCGTTAAAAGATCAGGGCCTGCGAGATAAATATATTGTGATGGTCGGCGGTGCGCCGCTGAATGAAGAATTTGGCACTGCGGTAGGCGCTGATGCCTACTGTCGCGATGCGGCGGACGCAGCCACCACAGCGATTCGTTTGGTTCAGGAGCGCAGAGCTTTAGAGGCCGCCTAATGACTGCAGGCAGTCTAATAACAGACTCCGGCGTAGCGGAAAAGTTATTGGTGATTGCCTGCGGTGCTCTGGCTCGCGAGATAGTCTGGCTGCAAAAGCTCAATGGATGGGACGCGATTGACCTGCAATGTTTGAATGCCGAGTTACATAACAGGCCGAAAAAAATCCCGCAGAAATTGCGCGAAAAAATTGCTCAACATCGCAGTCATTATGAGCGTATTTTTGTGGCCTATGGCGACTGCGGTAGCGGTGGTGAGATTGATCGAGTTTTGGCAGAGGCTGGAGACTCTGTGGAGCGACTGCCCGGTGCTCACTGTTATGCCTTTTATGCAGGCGAAGCGCGCTTTACTGAGATTGCCGAAGCGGAGTTAGGGACTTTTTATTTGACCGATTTTTTGGTTGAGCACTTTGATCGATTGGTGATTAGAGGGTTAAAACTGGATAGCCATCCAGAGCTTCGGCATCAATTCTTCGGCAACTACAAGTTGGTGGTGTATCTGTCGCAGCGAGAGGACTCTGGCCTGCTGGTTCGAGCAAAGGCAGCGGCAGAATTTTTAGGCTTGGACTTTCGTCATGAGCAAACTGGTTATGGAGATCTAGAGAAAAGTCTTCAAAAACAGATTCTTAAAATGCTATAAAAATAAAAAACAGCGCCATTAAAGAGCGTCTGTAAAGGTCCTGTAAAGAGAGAAACCGGATGCAAAAAATTGAAGTATTTTGGCGCGACATCCCAGCTCAGATTCTGGTCAAAAGTGGCCGAGTCCGTGGCAAGGTGCTTCTGACTCATCGTTTTCAGGCCGCCATCGATCGCGCCGCTATGCGTGCCGGCAAAGGTAGCAGTGACGACTATTTGCAAGACTGGCGCCGTGTCACCAGTACAATCGAAGGCGAGGGCAGTCCCCAGGCGTTGGCGCAACAGTTTGCCGACGCTGTCGAAGCCGCTTATTCGGATGCCGATATTAAGCAGCTAGTCGCGGCCAAGGGCCTCAGGGTAGCGAGCGCTTGAAAAGGGTTCGCTACTGGTCGGTTGAGAATGCCCGTTGGTTGCGCTGCATCTATCAGGGACTAGAAAGGGGCCTGATGGCACTGCATCCTATCTTTAACCGTCTCGGCTATCAGCGCCTTGATCGTGGTTTTGCCGCGATTGAAAAATACATCAAGGGCTTTTTGTTCGACTCGCAATCCTGTGGTCAGTGCACTCTCGGCGAAACCGGTATGGCCTGTCCTATGAACTGCCCGAAAACCCTCCGTAATGGTCCCTGTGGGGGCGTCCGTAGTAACGGTAACTGTGAGGTTGACGCGAGCATGCTCTGCGTCTGGGTGACCTCCTGGGAGGGCAGCAAGCGGGTTGGTGATCTAGAGTCCACTATTCAGGTGATTCAAGCTCCTGTGGATGTGCGGCTTAAAGGCACCAGTGCCTGGCTCCGTGCTGTGCGTAAAAAATTGAGTGCGGCAGGGAGAGAGACATTGTGATGTTTGAGGACGAACCCCTCGCGGGCGAGAACCTGCCAATGCTGCCGGGGCACGATTCCCCCGGTCGCTTTGAACGCGTGTTGCGCGCCGGTCACTTTGCCGTGACAGCAGAGATAGCACCACCGGACTCCGCTGACCCTCAAGACGTGTTTGATCGCGCCGCGCAATTTGATGGCTATGTGGATGCGATTAATGCCACCGATGGCTCCGGTGCCAACTGCCATATGTCCAGTGTCGGTATGTGTGCGCTGTTAACACGTCGCGGCTACTCGATGATTATGCAGATCTCCTGTCGCGATAAAAACCGCATTGCCATACAGGGAGATGTGCTCGGCGCCTCGGCCATGGGCGTATCCAATATTCTCTGCTTAACCGGTGACGGAGTGCAGTCTGGCGACCATCCAGAGGCGAAACCGGTATTTGATATGGACTGTATGACCAGCCTGCAAATGCTCAAAGGTATGCGCGACCAGGGCCAATTTCTCAGTGGCCGAAAAATCGCTTCGCCACCACCGGTATTTTTAGGTGCGGCGGCCAATCCCTTTGCGCCGCCGTTTGATTATCGTCCTCTGCGACTGGCCAAAAAGGTCGCTGCTGGTGCTCAGTTTATTCAGACCCAGTACTGCTTTGATATCGACATGCTCAAGACCTATATGGCGAAAGTTCGCGATTTGGGGCTGCATAAAAAAGTCTTTATTTTGCCCGGTGTCGGCCCGTTAGCATCGGCCAAGTCTGCCGAATGGATCCGCAATAATGTCGCCGGTGTGCATATTCCAGATGGGATTATTAAACGCCTAGCCGGCGCCCAAGATCAGAAGCAGGAAGGGGTCAATATTTGCATCGATATGATCAGTGAGATTCGCCAGATTGAAGGTGTTAGCGGGGTGCATATTATGGCCTATCGTCAGGAAGAGCGGATCGCTGAAATTGTAGAAAAAACACAGGTGCTGGGAGGTCGAACCCCCTGGCGGCCACAACAATAATTTTTGGAGAACGGCATGACCATTACGACGATTAGTTCCGCCACGCGAGAAGTCAAAATCGGCTTTGATCAGCCCTTTGTCATTATTGGCGAACGCATAAATCCTACCGGGCGGAAAATTCTCGCCGCCGAAATGAAAGTCGGTGACTATAGCCGCGTCGAAGCCGATGCCCTGGCTCAGATTGCTGCTGGTGCGCAGATGCTGGACATTAACGCTGGTATTCCGCTGGCCGACGAGCCACGTATTTTGGCTGAAGCCATTCAGCTAGTGCAGTCGATTAGTGATGTGCCCCTGAGCATCGACTCCTCGATTATCGAAGCACTGGAAGCCGGTCTTGCGGTCTATCAGGGTAAAGCCTTGGTCAACTCTGTAACCGGCGAAGACGAAGTATTGGAGCGAGTGCTGCCTCTGGTGGCCAAATACGGTGCTGCCGTGGTCGCTATATCCAACGACGAAACTGGCATCTCAGAAGATCCCAATGAGCGTTTTGACGTGGCCAAAAAGATTATCGAACGGGCTGCGGATTACGGTATTCCCTTCAGCGATGTGATTGTTGATCCCTTGGTTATGCCGATTGGCGCGGTTAATACCGCCGGTCTGCAGGTGATGCATATAGTGCGTCGCCTCCGAGAAGAGCTTAAAGTGAACACCACCTGTGGCGCATCCAATGTCAGCTTTGGACTGCCCAATCGCAATGGCATTAACAGTGCTTTTTTAACGATGGCAATGGGCGCGGGAATGACCTCCGCTATCACCAGCCCGCTGCACGCAGAAGTGATGGCGGCAGTGCGCGGTGGCGACGTGATGATGGGCAATGATCCCAACTGTGCCAACTGGATTAAAGCCTATCGCGAACCGGCTCCCGAAGGGGAAGGTCGGGTTCGTGGTGGCCGTAGAAAAAGGGCCTAGATAGCTGTGGATCCTATCGACAAAACGGATAAAACGGTTGCTCAGGTGAAGGTGGTTTTTACACCCTCTGGACGTCGCGGCAGCTTTCCGGTTAATACGCCGCTGTTACATGCAGCGCGAGTGTTGGGCGTGGATATTGATTCAGTCTGCGGTGGTCGCGGCCTCTGTGGTCGCTGTCAAATTATCTGTGCCGAAGGGTCGTTTCCGAAGCACCAAATCGACTCACAGAGTAGTCATCTGTCGCCGGTTTGCGCCACAGAAATAAAATATGGCGAACGCAAAACAGCTCTCGCCAATGGCCGTCGCCTAAGCTGTCATACATTATTGCTCGACGATGTGGTGATTGATGTGCCAGCGGAAAGCCAGGTGCACAGACAGATTGTGCGCAAACACGCGGAGTACCGAGATATCCATCTCGATCCGGCGATACGGCTCTACTATGTGCAGGTTGATGAGGCGGATATGCATGTGCCCATAGGGGATGCGCAGCGCCTTATCGAGGCCCTTGAGGGTCAGTGGCAGTTGCCCAACCTGAGCTGTGACAATCGGCTACTGAAAACATTACAGCCGGTTCTCGCAAAAGGTAAACGCGCTGTCACAGTGGCGGTCTATAACAGTCGACAAATTATTGCCCTCTGGCCCGGCTTTCGCGATAGAGCCTATGGCGTAGCTGTAGACGTGGGCTCAACCACCATCGCCGCTCATCTCTGTGATCTCTCCAGTGGCGACGTGTTGGCCAGTGCCAGTTTGATGAACCCGCAGATTCGCTTTGGCGAAGACTTAATGAGTCGCGTATCCTACGTGATGATGTACCCGGAAGGGGCGGACGAAATGACCCTGGTGATCCGCGCGGCATTAAACAGTCTTTTTGCAGAAGTGGCCGAGACAATCGACGGCAGGGTTGAGGATATTCTCGAAATTACCCTGGTGGCCAACCCGATAATGCATCATATCCTACTCGGCATTAGCCCAGTGGAGTTGGGCGGAGCACCCTTTGCCCTGGCCACTGACGGCGCCGTTGAAGTGCCAGCTGCGGAGTTGGAACTAAGGATTAATCCCGGTGGACGAATCTATATTTTGCCCTGCATCGCAGGCCATGTGGGCGCCGATACCGCCGGCATGATTCTCTCGGAAGAGCCTCAGGAACAGGATCAGATGACCTTGCTGGTGGATGTGGGCACCAATGCAGAAATTGTACTGGGCAATCGCCAGCGCCTACTGGCCTGCTCCAGTCCCACAGGGCCAGCCTTTGAAGGAGCCCAAATTAGTTGCGGTCAACGCGCCGCGATTGGCGCTATTGAGCGAGTGCGGATAAACCCAGAAACGTTGGAGCCACGCTTTAAAGTGATCGGCTCCGACCTCTGGTCTGACGAAGAGGGCTTTAGTGCCGCGATTGAGAGTCATGGCGTCACCGGTATCTGCGGTTCGGGTATTATTGAAGTGGTGGCCGAGATGTATCTGGCCGGCATAGTGACTGTGGACGGTATTGTCAACGGTGAGCTGGTTAATCGCACCGATAGAATGGTGCAAAACGATCGTACCTGGTGCTACGTTCTGCACTCTCCTGTAAGCGATGAAGCCCAGATTCTGGTAACACAAAATGATATCCGCCAAATTCAGTTGGCCAAAGCCGCCCTCTATGCCGGTGTAAAATTATTGATGGATCATATTGGTACTGACAGGGTCGAGCGTATTCGTTTGGCTGGGGCCTTTGGCAGTCATATTAATGTGCAACATGCCATGGTCTTGGGTCTTATTCCCGACTGTGTATTAGATGAGGTTTCCTCTGCGGGCAATGCCGCGGGAACCGGTGCACGTATTGCCCTGTTAAACCGTCAGTCTCGCGATGTAATTGAAACCCTAGTTAAAAATATTGAAAAAATTGAAACCGCGCTCGAGCCAAAATTTCAGAATTATTTTGTCGATGCTATGGCCTTTCCCAACAAAACCGATCCCTTTCCTAATCTATTTTCTCTGGTAACTAGACCTGCAGTAAAAGAGGTTGTGGATAACGCTGGAGGCAGAAAGCGTCGACGGCGCTAAGACTTATCTTTTTTACAAAAAAGAGATGTTTTTAGTTTAAAAACCCTTCTTAAAAATAAGCTTGTTGATCTATACTCGATCAATGCCACTCACAAGAAGAGGCAATCAGAAGAAGGCGTTTTAAAAATGTCCGATGATATGTCTGTAGATCAAGCTGAGCCTGTAGTTACCCTGAGTATTGGGTTTCTGTTAATGCCCGAATTTACCCTCAGTACCTTTGCTAACGCCGTGGGTATATTGCGTATGGCCAACCGTATTAGTGGCCGTGAACTGTATCGCTGGTCAACCCATAGCCTGACTGGTGAGGCAGTGTTGTCGAGCTCTGGGCTGGAAATTAGACCTGATGGCGTCCTCGATAGCGCTACCGAGTTAAAGATATTAATGGTCTGTGGCGGCTACAATATTAAACAGCATTGCACCAAATTACTCAGCGATTGTCTGCGTGGTTTTGCCAAGAATAAAATCCCCTTGGGTGCTCTGTGCACCGGAACCTACGCGCTAGCCAATGCCGGTTTGTTAGATGGTTATCGCTGTACGATTCATTGGGAAAACCTTGCCAGCATGCGTGAGGAATTCCCCAAACTGCAATTATCATCCAGTCTTTTTGCGATAGACCGAGATCGCTACACCTGCTCTGGTGGCATCAGCTCCATTGATCTGATGCTTAACTTGGTTGCCAGTATTCACGGCCATCAGTTAGTGCAGCAGATCTCTGAACAGTTTACCTGTGATCGCGTGCGCACTGAAAAGGATGCCCAGCGAGCGCCACTGCAGTATTTGATTGGTGGCAGCCAACCGCGCCTGGTGGACGCTGTAACCCTGATGGAAAGCAATGTTGAAGAGCCACTATCGCTCGATGAGGTGGCAAACTATGTTGGTATTTCACGTCGTCAGTTAGAACGTTTATTTAATCGCTATTTACACTGTGCGCCCTCGCGTTATTATCTCGAACTTCGTCTATCTAGGGCGCGTCTATTGTTGCTGCAAACTTCAATCCCCGTGATCGATGTGGCCATTAGCTGTGGCTTCTCAACCGCGCCGCATTTTAGCCGCTGCTACAGCGAACTCTATGGCAAACCGCCGAGCAATGAGCGCAGTATGAGGGACTAAAATGCTGGTAGTTTTTTATTTCAGAATCCTTTGTTATTGGGCTGTTTGAAATAGAGCTGTTTGTAATAGGGCTTTGATCAACGACATTCTGTAGGTTTCTTAGCAAAATTCGCGCGAAACGCACGAGAGAAATGAGCTGTATCAGCGAAGCCAGTTTCCTGAGCAATGTCGGTGATTAACCGTTGAGTATTCTGCAGTAGCCAAAGCCCATAATTGAGGCGAATCTTGCGATAAAACTTTTGTAAGCTATCACCGGTTTCACTGATAAATAAACGCTCAAGTTGGCGTTTTGAAATACTCAGTCGCTGGGCAATTTCATCTGTAGAGAGAGGTCGACTAAGATTTTGTTCGAGCAGTAATAGAGCCCGTGCAACCCACTTGTTATCGACTGGGTAATCCGATGCCGGTTGCGGCTGCGGCGCATTGGCCGGGCGCGGATTATCCATCTGTAGAATACGTAGACTTTTGCGTGCCCAGCTCTGTCCCAGATGACGCTCGATAATATAGCCCGCAAGGTCCGCTGCCACTGCACCACCGGCGCAGGTAATGCGATCGCCATCGTCGACAAATAGCTGCTCTGCCACCGGAATAACCTCGCTGTAATGGTCGGCGAGATCCTTGTAGTGAAACCAGCTGACACAACAGCGGCGCCGATCCATTAGTCCGGCACGAATCATCGCGAAGGAGCCTGTGCAGAGGCCCACAATCGGCACATGGGCGCGGTCTGCCTGTTGTAAATAATCGATCACATGCTGGCTGCCATGCAGAGTTTTTTGCAGTAGTCCACCGACCACCACTATGTAGTTAAACTCCTCTGGATCGCGATAGGTTTCCCAGGGCTTAACCTGGACCCCAGAGCTGGAAGAAATCGGCTCAAGGTTGGGCCCCATTACTGTCCATTGACAGTTTACTTGCTGGCTCTGATCCCCCTCATCTGCAGCCAAACGAAGCGCATCAAGAAAGGCGGAAAAGGGCAGCAGAGTAAAGCTCGGCATAAGCACGAAGCCCACCGATAAGCTTGGAGATGTTTTATGTTGGTTGGCTTTTTTAGACATACTGAGAGGCCTATTTTTTTAATTATTTTGGCTCTCTGCAGTGTAGGGTCGACGGCATTTATATTCAACAGATCTGTCTTTTAGCTTGAATTAAACTGCCATTATTGGGGTTTTAAGGCTATTTGTCGTTTTTAGGCCCTGAGGTTGTCAGTTTTCTTCTAGTTGCCAGTGCCTGCAACTTGCTCCAATGTCAGCTGTTAATCGCTATTGGGTAGACCAATAATAATGAAAAAATATTCCGCCTTCAGCCTCTTCAAAAATGCACTGAGTTATCACGAAAACTGGCAGAAAGTCTGGCGCAGTCCCACTCCGAAAAAAGAGTACGACGTGATTGTTGTGGGCGGCGGTGGACATGGGTTAGCCACGGCCTACTATTTGGCCAAAGTCCATGGTGTTACCAATATTGCGGTGATCGAAAAAGGCTACTTGGGTGGTGGCAATACAGCCCGAAACACCACCATTATTCGATCCAATTATCTCTGGGATGAAGCGGCGCAGCTCTATGATCTGTCGTTAAAGCTGTGGGAGGGTTTGAGCCAAGAGCTTAATTACAATGTCATGTTCAGTCAGCGTGGGGTACTCAATCTGGGCCACAACCTCCAGGACATGCGCGATATAGAGCGGCGGGTTAATGCCAATCGTCTCAATGGCATAGATGGCGAAGTGGTTAGCCCCGAGCGCATTAAAGAGATCGCGCCATTAATCAATATTTCCTCTGACAGTCGCTATCCGATACTGGGCGCCTCGTGGCAGCCTCGCGGCGGCACTGCCCGTCACGACGCCGTGGCCTGGGGCTATGCCCGTGGTGCAGATGCCCTGGGTGTAGATTTGATTCAGCAAACTGAAGTCACAGGTATCCGTCGCAAAGACGGTGCTGTAGTCGGTGTTGAAACTACCGGAGGCTTTATAGGTGCGCGTAAAGTGGCCTCTGTGACCGCCGGTAATTCAAGTGTGGTGGCGGCCATGGCGGGTTTGCGATTGCCGGTAGAGTCGCGGCCATTGCAGGCCTTAGTATCTGAACCAGTTAAACCCTGCCTAGATACAGTGGTGATGTCTAACGCGGTACACGGTTATATTAGTCAGTCCGACAAAGGGGATCTAGTAATTGGTGCCGGCGTCGACAATTACAACGGCTATGGTCAGCGCGGTTCTTTTCATGTTGTTGAACATACTATTCAAGCCATCTGCGAACTGTTTCCCGCCTTTAGTCGGGTACGCATGAATCGCCAGTGGGGCGGCATTGTCGATACCTGTCCGGATGCCTGCCCAATTATCAGTAAGACTTCTGTCGACGGGCTCTACTTTAATTGTGGCTGGGGCACTGGCGGCTTTAAGGCGACCCCAGGGTCTGGCTATGTGTTTGCTGACACCGTGGCCAATGATCGTCCTCATCCGCTGGCAGCGGCATTTACTATCGACCGTTTTAATAGCGGCGCGCTGATCGATGAACATGGCGCTGCTGGCGTGGCTCATTAATTATCCTAGCTGACAATAAACTGTCTAAAATCATGAGAAAAATATGTTACTGATCCATTGCCCCCACTGTCTCGAATATCGCGACGAGGAAGAGTTTAGCTATGGCGGCGAAGCTCACATAGTCCGCCCTCTGGAGCCTGAAGCACTAAACGACCAAGAGTGGGGCGACTACCTGTTTTTTCGCACCAATTCTCGCGGTGTACATCATGAGATGTGGTATCACGCTGTGGGTTGTCGACGCTATTTCAATGCCACCCGCAACACAGTCACCTATGAGATTCTAGAAACCTATAAAACTGGTACTCAGCCAACTATTGTGGGAGCCAAGCAATGAGCGCTAATCGTTTGCCGACTCATACCGGAGCCACTATTGATTTTACCTTTAATGGCAGAGCCCTAAAGGGCATCGCCGGTGACACATTGGCCTCTGCACTTCTAGCCAATGGGGTTGATGTGGTGGGTCGCAGTTTTAAATATGCCCGACCGCGAGGAATCTTTGGCCATGGTGCCGAAGAGCCCAATGGTATTATTCAGCTGGGCTCAGGGGCCGGGACTGTGCCCAATCTTAAGGCCACTCAGGTAGAGCTCTATCAGGGTCTTGAAGCATTCAGTGTCAATGGCTGGCCCAGTGTCGACGTCGATATTATGGGCATAATCGGCGCCTTTGGTCGGCTGATGCCACCGGGGTTTTATTACA
This sequence comes from Gammaproteobacteria bacterium MOLA455, assembly GCA_000511875.1. Classification (GTDB taxonomy): domain Bacteria; phylum Pseudomonadota; class Gammaproteobacteria; order Pseudomonadales; family Porticoccaceae; genus HTCC2207. The sequence goes on along the minus strand of AZIN01000001.1, from coordinate 360,145 downwards.
AAACCTTTATGTACCCCAAAAAGCTCTGGATGACTTACGAGCATTTTATTCGCAAGGCCGCAGGCTTGGGTGCTACCCCAGTGAAAGACGATCCCGACAGCTATGACCGACTTAATCAGCACTGTGATGTGCTAGTGGTGGGAGCAGGTCCGGCAGGTTTAGTCGCTGCCCGTGAAGCCGCACGCACTGGCGCACGAGTTATTATTGCTGACGAGCAGTCTGAGTTTGGCGGCAGCTTGCTGGCCTCAAAGCAGTCTATTGATGGACTTATCGCCAGGGATTGGGTCGCCAGTCTGGTGGCTGAACTCGGGGCCTATAGCAATGTCCAGATGCTGCCGCGAAGCACTGTATTTGGCTATTACGACCACAACTTTTTAACCATTTTAGAGCGCCGCACAGATCATCTGGGATTGACCTCGGCTCATCAGGTGCGTCAGCGCATGCACAGAGTTAGAGCGGCTCAGGTAGTCCTGGCAACCGGCGCCTTTGAGCGCCCCCTGGTGTTTGCCCACAACGATATTCCCGGTGTTATGCTGGCCTCGTCAGTGTCCACCTATGTCAATCGCTATGGCGTGGCTCCCGGCAATAAGCTAGTGCTTTTCACCACCAATGACAATGCCTATCAAACTGCCTTAGATTGGCATCAGACTGGTCGCGACGTGGTTGCAGTCATAGATACACGCAGAGATCCATGCGGCGACATGGTGGTCGCAGTGAAAGCCCTGGGTATAGATGTGATTGCTGGCCATGGCGTTATAGAAGCTCAGGGTAACAAGCGCGTTAAGCGCGCCCTGATTGCGCCGATCAATGAGGCTGGCACTGAAGTGATCGGTGCGGTGAGAGTTCTAGACTGCGACTTGATCGCCTGTTCTGGTGGCTGGAGTCCAGCGATTCACTTGAGTTCTCATACAGGCGCCAAACCGGTATGGGATGAGAATATTGTTGGCTTTAGACCTGGAGAGTCAAAGCAGCAGGAACGTTCTGCTGGAGCCTGCAGAGGCACTTTTGATCTCGCGGGCTGTCTGGCTGAGGGTGCTACTGCCGGCGCCGATGCAGCTAATTGCTCTGGTCACGGAGAGGGCAGTACTCAATTCCCCATGTGCGCTGTTGAGGCGTTTGAAGAGCAGCCACAGCAGGCACTTTTTTTGGTGCCTCATTCTAAAAGTACCAGCCGAGCGCCGAGCCAATTTGTCGATTTCCAGTTGGATGTCAGTGCCAGTGCGATTGAGCTTGCAGTCCGTGAAGGCTTTGAATCGGTTGAGCATGTGAAGCGTTACACCGCGCTCGGTTTTGGCACAGATCAGGGCAAGCTGGGCAATATTAACGGTATGGCTATTTTGGCTAATGCGCTGAATCAGAGTATTGCTGAGACCGGCACCACAATTTTCCGTCCCTCTTACACGCCAACCACGTTTGGCGCTATCGCTGGGCGTGACGTGAATAATCTATTTGACCCTGAACGCTATACCGCTATGCATCGCTGGCATATGGAGCAGGGTGCCGAGTTTGAAAATGTCGGCCAGTGGAAGCGCCCTTGGTACTTCCCGCATCAGGGCGAGAGCATGCAGGATGCGGTTGACCGGGAGGGCCTCGCAGTGCGCAACAGTGTGGGTATTTTGGATGCCACGACCCTGGGCAAGATTGATATTCAGGGCCCGGATGCCGCCGAGTTTATTAGCCGCATATACAGCAATTCCTATCTAAAATTAGCTCCGGGCAAATGTCGCTACGGGGTGATGCTCAAGGAAGATGGCATGATTTTCGATGACGGTGTTTGCGCCTGTCTGGGAGACAATCATTATTTGATGTTTACCACTACTGGCGGTGCCGCTGGGGTATTGGCATGGCTCGAACTCTGGCAGCAAACAGAGTGGCCAGAGTTGCAGGTGTATTTTACCTCGGTTACTGATCACTGGACCACGGCCACTGTTACCGGGCCCAATGCGCGCAAGGTGATTGCCAAGGTCTGTAGCGACATAGACCTGTCCAATGAGGCATTCCCGTTTATGGATTGGCGGGATGGCACTGTGGCGGGTATTAAGGCGAGAGTTTTCCGTATTAGCTTTACCGGTGAACTGTGCTACGAAGTCAATGTGCCAGCCCATTATGGTCGCCATGTTTGGGAGGCGTTAATAGCCGCCGGTGAAGAATTTGATATCACCCCCTACGGCACCGAAACCATGCATATACTGCGTGCCGAGAAGGGCTTTATTATTGTTGGTCAAGACACAGACGGCTCCATGACCCCCGCGGATATGAATATGGATTGGGTGGTGGGCAAGAAAAAAACCTTTAGTTTTATTGGCAAGCGATCTCTTCGGCGCAGCGATATGTTGCGGGAAAATCGCAAGCAGCTGGTGGGACTCAAAACCCTTGAGGCCAAAACTGTGTTGCCCGAGGGGGCACAGGTTGTGTTCGATGCCAAACAGGCAATTCCTATGTCCATGCAGGGTCATGTGACCTCGAGCTATTACAGTGCCAATTTGGGTCATGCCATCGCTCTCGCGGTGGTCAAAGGGGGCCATAGTCGACTCGGACAGATAGTCCATTGCCCCTTGGCCGATGGCCACACTATAGCAGCAGAAATTGTCAGTTCGGTGTTTTACGATCCCAAGGGAGAGCGTCACCATGTCTAATGCCATTAAGGTTGAATCGCCGCTGAATTATTTTCACGGATCATTCAATAAAAGCAGTGCCTCAGACAGTCTATTTAACAATCAAGTCGACTGTGATTTGGTGATTAAAGAAGCGCCCCTCAGTGCCCACTTGAATTTGCGTGGGGATGCCAATGACCGCAACTTTTGTGCTGCAGTAGCTGAGGTCTTGGATGTGTCGTTGCCATTGCAACCTGGCACTTATCAGCGCAATGGCGGTAGCAGTATTTATTGGCTGGGGCCCAGTGAGTGGCTGATTGTGCAAGAGGGCGCTGATCCAGCCAGCCTGGAAGCGGCATTGAGGGAATCTTTAACGGGCCATATTTCGATTGTTGATGTCAGTGGTGGCCAGACCTGCATTAATTTGCGCGGTACTGCTGCTGCCACGGTGCTGAAAAAATCCAGCGTTTATGATTTTGAAGGCTGGGATGGGGCTACGGCAAACTCTGGGTCAGTGGTGCAAACTACCTTTGCCAAGGCCTCGGCGGCGGTTAGTAACAGGTCGGATGGCTCCTATGACCTGGTGATTAGGCGCAGTTTTGCTGATTATCTGGCCCAGTGGTTATTGGATGCCGGTGGGGAGTTTGGCTGTCGCATAGAGCAAGGTTGATTTGTTATGGCTCTGGGGCGACTGACTTATGGTCACTGTCTCGCCATGAGCTCTGTTTATATGCCCCTTATCTCCTTATAATGGCGTCTTTGACTTCTAAGCCGTCGCTACTATGAGTTACCAAGTACTTGCCCGCAAATGGCGCCCGCGTATTTTTGCCGAAATGGCTGGCCAGCAACATGTCTTACAGGCGCTGATTAATGCCCTGGATCATGATCGTCTGCACCACGCCTATCTGTTTACCGGAACCCGGGGAGTGGGTAAAACAACCATTGCGCGGATCCTGTCGAAATGCCTCAACTGTGAAGCCGGTGTCAGTTCAGTTCCCTGTGGTGAGTGCGCCTCGTGCACTGAGATCAGTGAAGGGCGTTTTATTGATCTGATTGAGGTGGATGCGGCATCCCGCACTGGTGTAGACGATATGCGCGAGCTGCTGGACAATGTTCAGTACGCGCCATCCCGCGGGCGTTACAAGATCTATCTTATCGATGAAGTGCATATGCTCTCCAAGTCGAGTTTTGCTGCGCTGTTAAAAACCCTTGAAGAGCCACCGCCACATGTGAAGTTTTTGTTCGCCACGACGGATCCGCAAAAGTTGCCGATCACGGTGTTGTCTCGATGTCTGCAATTCAATTTGAAAAATCTCAGTGCCGAGCGTATTACCGAGCATCTGCAGTTTGTTCTCGGTGAAGAGCAGGTGCCCTTTGAAGATGCTGCACTCTGGTCGTTGGCGCGAGCTGCCGATGGCAGTATGCGCGATGCTCTGAGCCTTACAGACCAGGCTATTGGTCACGGCGGTGGTCAGGTGAACGAAGGCGAAGTGAGTGCCATGCTGGGCACCATTGAGCGCAGTTTTGTGGTGGATATCTGCCAGGCATTGATGTCAGGGTCTGGTACAGAGTTGCTCGCCGCCATTGGCCGTATGGCTGAGCAGGCGCCAGACTATGATGCGGCCTTAACCGATATACTGTCGGTCTGGCATCAGGTGGCTATTGTGCAGACGGTTCCCGAGGCGTTGGATAAAGGCGTGTCAAACTACAGTGAACTGTTGGCCTTGGCCGCGGCGGTGAGTCGTGAAGATACCCAACTGTTTTATCAGATTTGTCTCTTGGGGCGCAAAGATTTACAGCTATCTCCGGACGCCAAGTCTGGCTTTGAAATGGTTATGTTGCGTGCACTGGCGTTTCGCCCACAGTCCTCGGCGCGGGTTGCATCTGTGCCGTCGCCGACTGCTGTGGCAGTCAGCAGTTCTTCGCCAGCTAGTACTGGCAGCTCCTCAGCATTAACATCTCCGCCGGAGGTGGAGCCCAGCGCAAAAAAGTCTGAAGCGGTAGTCTCGGCGGTTGTCGATGACAGGCCGCCATGGGAACCTCAGATGCAGGCTGTTGAACAGACTGTTGTTTCAGAACAAGCCGCCGTTGTAGAACAAGCCCCAGTTATACAGGCTGCGGCCGCACCGGCAATCGAGTCAGTCGTTGAGCCAGTAACTGAATTTATCGCTCAACCTTTGACTCAACCTTTGGCTCAAGCAGCGGTTGCGGAACCTTTAGAGCAGTATCGACAAGCGGCTTCACAGCAAACGCAAAACTCAGTGGAGCACTCTGCGCCAGCGCCTATACCTCTGGCGCATTTTACCCCAGAAAACTGGATTCAGTTGCGCCGCCAGTTGAGTATTGGCGCCTCTCTGGGCGAGATTGCCAGCCACTGCCTCTACTTGGGGCGCAGCGGCCAGCAGCTAAATTTTCTGATCGATAGCGATCACAATAGTCTCTATGACGATCCGCACCAGCAGCAGTTTAGTGAAGCCCTGAGTGATTACTTTCAGCAGCCGGTGACGGTTGCAATCACCCTGGGTGTGGCTGAGAAGGAAACGCCTCGCGCGGCGACCACTAGAGAGAAGGCCGAGCGCTTGGTTGAGGCCGTAGAGAGTCTTAACCAGGATCCAGCGGTGGTAAAATTTAAACAGCTTTTCGATGGCGTACTTGATGAGAGTTCCGTACGTCCAATTGATTAGCATATCTATGGTTAAAAGGTAGGGTTGTGAAGAGAGTCTTATGGATATTAATGAGTTAATGAAGCAGGCCCAGCAGATGCAGGGCAAGATGGCCGAGATGCAAGAGCAAGCTGCCAATGTTGAAGTCACCGGCGAGTCTGGTGCGGGCATGGTTAAGGTCACCATGACCGGCCGTCACGATGTGCGCAAAGTCACTCTGGACCCGTCGCTGATGCAGGAAGACAAGGAATTTCTCGAGGATTTGCTCGCCGCTGCGGTGAATGACGCTGTGCGCAAAGTCGAGGCGCAGAGTGCCGATGCTCTGGGTAAGATGACCGGCGGTATGAACCTGCCCGCCGGCTTTAAGATGCCTTTTTAAACATTCTAGTTAGTTTAGCGAAACCCATAATTATAAGGTCAGGCTGTGTACGGTAATGTAATTGATCAACTGATTGACGCACTGCGGGTATTGCCCGGTGTTGGCAATAAATCTGCCCAGCGCATGGCGCTGCATCTATTGGAACGTGACCGCAACGGTGCAACGCGCCTTGCGGAGTCACTTGTGGAAGCCGTGGAAAAAGTCGGGCGCTGCGGTCAGTGTCGCACCCTTACAGAACAGGAGGTCTGCGCGACCTGTCGCAACGAGCGCAGGCTTTCCGATCAGATCTGCGTGGTGGAAAGCCCTGCGGATCTATATGCCATAGAACAGGCCGGTAGTTTCCGCGGCAAGTACTTTGTCCTGCTTGGCCATCTGTCGCCGATTGACGGCATAGGCCCTGAGCAGCTGGGCATAGACCAGTTGATGGAACGCCTTAAAACTGGCGCCATTAAGGAGCTTATACTGGCGACCAATTTAACCGTTGAAGGTGAGGCCACAGCTCACTTTATTGCCGATAAGGCCAAGGCCTTGGGTGTCGAGGTATCGAGAATTGCCTATGGTGTGCCCATGGGCGGCGAGTTGGAATATGTTGATGGCGGCACATTGAATATGGCCTTGCAGAGCCGTAAATCACTCTAGAATAAGAATTCTGGAATAAGAATTCTTGAATAAGAACCATAGATCACGGATTTCATAATCATAATGACAACAAATAATCACTGGATCGACAATAGCCAACAGCTCGCCGAACTCTGCGAGCAGCTGAGCGATGCCACCGAGCTGGCAATTGATACAGAATTTATGCGCAGCGATACCTTTTTTGCCAAGCTGGCGCTGATTCAACTCTCCGATGGCGAGCAGTGCTGGCTGATTGATACACCTGCTATCGATGAATTGCAGCCGCTCACAGAATTACTCAACAAGTCGCAGCTAACTCTTGTATTTCACTCCTGTGGTGAGGACCTGGAAGTGCTTGATCAAGTGCTTTCGGTACGTCCCAAGAAACTCTTTGACTCGCAGGTTGCCGCTGGAATTGTCAATATTGGCTATTCCGTGGGCTATGCCCGTCTTGTGGAAAATATGCTGCAGATCGAGCTGGGCAAGGAAGATACCCGTTCCGATTGGTTGGCACGGCCCCTCAGCGATCGTCAAAAGCTCTATGCCGCTGATGATGTCTTGTATCTGTTTAAAATTTATAAGCTGCTGCTCGAATTACTTGATCAACAGCAGCGTCACAGCTGGTTTGCAGAAGAGATGCGGGATCTTCAGCGTATCGCCGCAGATCGTCGCGAGGCTCTGGATTACTATTTGCGCGTTAAAGGTGCCTGGCGCCTTAACCCCCTGTCTTTGGCGGTTTTAAAGCGTCTCTGTGAATGGCGCGAGAAGGTTGCACGAGCACTGGACAAGCCGCGTTCGCATATAGTGAAAGACAATGTGTTGCTGGATCTGGCTAATATTAAGCCGACCCAGATGAGCCAGCTGCATCAGCTCGATGATTGGTACTCCCGTTCGGTAAAACGTTTTGGCGAGCAGGTGCTCAAAGAAATTGCCGATGTTGACCATAACAATTTACCCAGTGAACTGCCGCAGCCCCTGTCTCGCGCGGTGAGCGATGTTATGAAAAAGATGCGCCTCAGTATCAGTGAGGTGGCCGAACAACAGGCCATTCCAAAAGAGCTGATGTGCAATAAGAAAGAGTTAGAGTTTATTCTGCGCAGCGCCTCCGAGGGGGAATGTCAGTGGCCGGCAAGATTACTTGATGGATGGCGGAGCAGTCTGGTGATCCCGGCTCTGCAACTGGTCATAGATGGCAGTGATGTATTATGAACATTGCCGGCAAGATTCTCTGCGATATCTACAAAACTGCGACTAAGGAAGAGATGTATCTCTACCTGTCTCGTGATGATGGTTTCAAGCGGGTTCCCGATGCACTGCTAAATCAGTTTGGCAAGCCGGTGTTGGTCACGACCATGCTGCTGGCCGCCACGAAAAAGCTGGCTCGGGCAGATGTTATCAAGGTGATGGATGATATTGTTCGGCAGGGTTTTTACCTGCAGATGCCGCCGCCGCCAATCCCACCGACAGAGCAGCTCTAATGGCGAGTCAACCCTGGTGGCAGACCAAATCCCTCGCCGAGATGAATAATAGTGAGTGGGAGTCACTCTGTGATGGCTGTGCAAAATGCTGCTTGGTAAAGCTCGAAGATGCCGATACTGAAGAGATCTATTACACTAACGTTAGCTGTCAGCTACTGGATACCGAGTCCTGCCGCTGTGCGAACTATGACGGGCGTCACGGAATAGTCGGCGATTGTCTAAAGCTTGATCGCAGTAATGTGAATGAGTTGGAGTGGCTGCCGCAGAGCTGTTCTTATCGGCTGATTGCCGCCGGACAGTCACTGCCGGATTGGCATCATCTGGTTACAGGTGATCGCGAGACTATGCACAGTTATGGCGCCTCGTTGCGCGGTAAGGTGACCTCCGAGTTACATGTGCATGACGATGATATTGAAGACCATATTATTAGATGGATTAACTAACTATGTACACCGCTGATGATTATCTGCAGGGCTGGATCGCCTATTCGATTGGTGGGCTATTATTACTATTTTGTCTTTGGTATCTGCTGCGTAACATTGGCTATGGGGCTGTGCGTCATATTGTCATGCTCACCTTTGCAGCCTTTTTATTTACGCCGGTGACGGCTTATCGCGATGACGCACACTTGGCTCCGGCGTTTTTTGTCAGTCTCTATGAAGGTGTTTTGCTCTCAGGGGCCGATGATGGGTTCCAGCGCGGCTTGGTGCCGATTATTGCGGTGCTGGTGTTTGCCTTTTTGATCTATGGGGTTGGGCGCTTGATTTGGGCCAAGCTGTTTGGCGCTAAGTCGCTGGCTGCTGCAGGTGCTGCCGTTGAGGTTGACGCCGATGGTCGTTCTGATGCGTCATCTGACTCTGTTAGCTAATCGATCTGTTGTTATTCTTGCCTTGAATCGCTGAATTGTCATTCCGGCAGAGCTCAACGGCGGTGGGGCTGCGGTGTGGGCGAAGCCATGGAGACCCTTTGCGATCTTCCCCATGGATCGATGATTGTCAGCGTTTCCACAACTGGCCAACGCTTAAACAAGTGCTCCCTCTAATCCGAACATAACAAATCCACAAGCGCCGCCTGATTGATCCTAAAGGGCCTCCATGGTGAGGTTGCTTTGGTATATTCGGCCTTTGAGATGGTCAGGTTTCCTGCAACAGGGACTGTCTTATTGTGCCATCACACTGGTTGGTTCTCGCAAACCTTGGTAAGTCGTTTCATCTTGGCTAGCGTGCCATATGACTAGCCCATAGGGGCCATTTTGTTGGCTGATAGGTTTCACGACTAAGGCGTCGCGCTACTTGCGGTTGCGCTGAGGGAATAGTTGCTGCCTTGGGTACTCCGCGGTCATAGTTAACCGCAGATTCACTTGTCGCCAGTGCCTCAACAGCGGCACCATGGTCCCGGAAAAAATAGTTTCTCAGGAAAGATGCCGTGACTGACTATTTGGATTCATTAGTTCAAGCATTTTTTAATAGGCTTTTAGCTTATTATGCTCGACTAGCTCATTTAACATTAAAAGTGTGGATTTAGATTCTATGAAATTTGAAGGTACAGATAACTACGTAGCCACTGAAGAGCTGCAGATGGCAGTGAACGCCGCGGTGACATTACAGCGTCCATTGTTGATTAAGGGCGAGCCCGGAACCGGCAAGACACTGCTTGCAGAAGAAGTGGCCAAGTCACTGGGCAAACGACTTATCTCTTGGCATATCAAGTCCACCACCAAAGCTCAGCAGGGTCTCTATGAATACGATGCGGTTTCGCGTCTCCGTGACTCCCAGTTGGGTAGCGACAAAGTTCAGGATATCAGCAACTACATAGATAAAGGCAAGCTATGGCAGGCGTTTACTGCTGACGAGCAGGTTGTGCTGTTGATCGACGAGATCGATAAGGCAGACATTGAATTCCCTAACGATCTGCTGCTGGAATTAGATCGCATGGAGTTCCATGTCTATGAGACTGGCGAAACGGTTAAAGCGGTTCAGCGCCCCATAGTGATTATTACCAGTAACAACGAGAAAGAACTGCCGGATGCTTTTTTGCGCCGCTGTTTTTTCCACTTTATTAGCTTCCCAGACCGCAGCACCATGAAACGCATTGTCGACGTTCACTTTCCAGTGATCAAAAAGACACTGGTGGACGAGGCTCTGGATATTTTCTTTGATGTGCGCAAGATTCCCGGGCTAAAGAAAAAGCCCTCTACCTCAGAGTTGGTGGATTGGCTGAAGCTAGTCATGTCTGACGATATTCCCGAGGATATTCTCACCAACCGCGATCCCACTAAAGCGATTCCACCGCTTTACGGTGCTCTTTTGAAGAATGAGCAGGACGTTCATCTACTCGAGCGTCTGGCATTTATGACTCGGCGTGAAGCCCGATAAGGTTTATCACTCATGCTGATTAACTTTTTTTTCACCTTAAAAAAAGCCAATGTGCCGGTTTCGATTAGAGAGCTGCTGGATCTACTCGCGGCTCTGGAAGAGAATCTGGCCTTTGCCTCGATAGATGAGTTTTATCTGTTAGCGCGTACGGTTATGGTCAAAGATGAGAAATACTATGACCGCTTTGATCGAGCCTTTGGCGCCTACTTTAAGAATCTTGAAAACCTCGATGATATTATCGAAGCACTGATTCCCGAAGACTGGTTGCGCAAAGAGTTTGAAAAAAATCTTAGCGCGGAAGAAAAAGCCAAAATTGAGAGTCTCGGCGGGCTAGAGAAGCTAATCGAAGAGTTTAAGAAGCGCCTCGAAGAGCAAAAAGAGCGCCACGAAGGCGGTAATAAGTGGATTGGCACTGGCGGTACTTCACCCTTTGGCAATGGCGGCTTTAACCCGGAAGGCATTCGTGTCGGCGGTGAAGGCGGGCAGGGCAGTGCGGTTAAGGTCTGGGAAGATCGTCAATTTAAAGATCTCGATGATTCGGTGCAGATTGGCACGCGCAATATCAAAGTGGCGCTGCGGCGCCTGCGCAAGTTTGCCCGTGAGGGCTCTGAAGATCAGTTAGATCTCGCCGATACCATTCGCAGCACCGCACGCAATGCCGGCATGCTCGATATCAAGATGGTTGCCGAGCGCCGCAATGCGGTCAAGGTACTTATCTTTTTTGATATTGGTGGCTCCATGGATCCCTATGTGCGTCTCTGTGAAGAACTGTTTTCCGCGGCAAAAACTGAATTCAAACATTTGGAATATTTCTATTTCCATAACTGTCTCTATGACTATGTATGGAAGGATAATCATCGTCGACGCGAAGAGCAGATGTCGACTCAGGATGTGCTGAATAAATACTCCTCAGAGTACAAAGTGATTTTTGTCGGCGACGCCTCAATGGCACCCTATGAAATCAACAGCCCCGGTGGTAGTGTCGAATACCACAATGCAGAACCTGGCACTGTGTGGATGGACCGCATGGCTAAGACCTTTGATAAGTTGGTCTGGTTGAATCCGGTGCAGGAACAGTACTGGGATTACACGCCGTCGATTCTTATGCTGCGTGAACTGGTTGAGGGGAAAATGTTTCCACTGACCCTTGGCGGTCTCGAAAAGGGTATGAAACTGCTGTCGAAATAAAGCATCTCAGCGCGGTTTAGTCCCCAATAAAAATGAGCAAAAAGATAGGGGAAGGGTATGGTTACGGATATGGGTGTGAGTACGAGTATGGATGTTCAAGACGCAGCGGTGCAAGCGCAACTAGCTATAGGACTGCCCATTGACCAACCTAGTCTGCCAGCTGACTCTCTATTGGCTATGTGGCAGCAGGCGGTTACTGATTCCGGCGAACGCCCAGCCTTTACCTGCCTGGGGCAGACACTTTCCTACGCCGAGATTGATCAATTAGCCGAGCGTATCGCCGGGTATTTCCATACCCAGTTAAAGCTTGTTGCCGGCGACCGATTGGCCATACAGCTGCCCAATTTGCTGCAGTATCCTATAGTGGTGGTGGCCGCTTGGAAGCTGGGATTGGTGATAGTTAACACCAATCCTATGTATACCCATCGCGAATTGGTACATCAGTTTAATGACTCAGGTGCCAAAGCAGTGGTAGTGCTGGATCAATTCTATGGCATATTGCAGGCTGCCTTGCCCGAGACTGGTATAGAGCATGTGGTAGTCACTCGAGCAATAGATCTGCTGCCACAGCCAAAGAAATCACTACTGGCAGCAGTGACTAAAGTGCTAGGCAAGCGTCCTAGCTTGCCCGCTGATGGCATTATTGGCTTTACGGATATGCTTGCATTGCAGAGCACTTATCCTTCCCATACGCCTGTATACGAGGATATTTGTGCACTGCAATATACCGGTGGTACCACCGGCGTATCCAAAGGGGTAATGCTCACTCAGGGATCACTGATGAGTAATGTGGCGCAAACCCTGGCTATGATCAGTGCCGGTGGTCGCTCGGTGCAGCATTTCACCACTGTGTCGCCGCTGCCGCTCTATCACATCTACGCTTGGATGCTGAATATGGGCCTTATGCCGGCGACTCGCGGACACAGCGTACTTATTCCTGATCCACGCAATATTCCGATGTTTGTCGGCGCCATCAAGTCCCTGAAGTTTGAAATTTTCTGTGGCTTAAACTCACTGTTTGTCGCGCTGCTACAGGACAGTAAGTTTCAGAAGCTCGATTTCTCAAGCTTACAGATTACGCTTTCTGGCGGCATGGCCTTAATGGATGCTGTGGCTCACCAGTGGCACGAGGCCACAGGCTGCGTGGTCAGTGAAGGCTATGGCATGACCGAGTCTTCGCCAGTGATTTCCATGAATCCCTCGGGCTCTGAAAAGATCGGTACTGCGGGAATTCCACTTTCTGGCACAGAGATCAAAGTGGTTGATGAAAACGGTGTTGAGCAACAGGTTGGCGGTGTTGGTGAGCTCTGTGTCCGCGGTGCACAGGTGATGAAAGGTTATTGGCAGCGCGACGCGCAGACCGATGAAGTGATAGTCGATGGCTGGTTGCATACCGGGGATATAGTTGCGGTAGATGAGCATGGTTACATCAAAATTGTCGATCGTTTGAAAGATATGATTATTGTCTCTGGGTTTAATGTTTACCCTAATGAGCTTGAGCAAGCCTTAACCTTGCATCCTGATGTCAGCGAATGTGCCGCTATTGGCCTAGCCGACTCCAAGGCCGGTGAAGTGGTGAAGATGTTTGTGGTTGCCAGCAATGCCAGTTTAACCGCTGAACAGGTCATTGAATTTTGCAAACAGCATATGGCTGGCTACAAAGTTCCTAAGTATGTCGAGTTCCGTGATGATCTGCCGAAGAGCAATGTGGGTAAAGTGTTGCGCAAAGAGTTGAAGGCCGAAGAACAGGCGAAGCTCGAGGCTGAAATCTAAAGCGTCTAGATCAATGGCTAATAAACGTTAGGCGCCATAATAAGAACCAATAAAAAGGCCGGACTTGTTGCAAGTCCGGCCTTTTTTGTACTTCTCTTGGTAGTGCTGCTAGATCTAGTCTCAGTATTTGAGCTGGTTAGACCATATACACAACACCCCACAAACCCACTGCCGTCAGCACTAAGGTGTATGGCAGAGCCATTATAACCATGCGCATATAGGAGAGGCGGATCAGCGGAGCAATAGCTGAGGTCAACAGGAAGAGGAACGCGGCCTGACCATTGGGCGTTGCGACACTTGGCAGGTTGGTACCAGTGTTGATCGCAATAACCAGCTTGTCGAAGTGCTCACGGCTGATAGTACCAGCGTCTAATACGGCTCTGACCTCGTTGATGTAAACCGTTGCCACGAAGACATTGTCACTGATCATCGACAGCACGCCGTTGGCCAGGAAGAACATGCCCGGCTGCACAGCTTCATCCATTGCCAGTACCCAAGCGATAACCGGAGAGAACAGGTGCTGTTCGTGAATCACTGCCACAATGGCAAAGAACACGACTAAAAGCGCGGTAAAGGGCAGGGCCTCTTCAAAAGCGTGACCAATGCGGTGCTCTTCGGTAACGCCGTTAAACGCCGTTAGCAATACGATAACCATCAAACCAATCAAGCCTACGGGAGCCCAGTGAAAGGCCAGACCCAATACCAAAATCAATGAGACGACAACCTGAACAATCAGTGCAGCTTTATCGTATTGCGTGCGGCGTGAGTTGTCGTGGTCACTGGAGGCTTGCAGAATCACTCGGACCTCTTCGGGCATCTCTGTGCCGTAACCAAGAATTTTAGTTTTCTCGAGAATAATGCAGGTAGCCAAACCACAGACCAGGACGGGCATAGTCACTGGCGCCATCGTCATAAAGAATTCAATAAATTCCCAGCCGGCTTTTTCAGCGATCAGCAGATTCTGCGGTTCGCCTACTACAGTGGTCACACCACCCAGGGCAGTACCCACGGCGCCGTGCATGATCAAACTGCGCAAAAAGGCGCGGAACTGCTCGAGGTTTTCACGGTGATTTCCGTGAAGTGCTTCGTCTGTACTGTGATCATGGCCGTCATCGACAATCTTTTTGCCCGATGCGACCTTGTGGAACACCGAATAGAAACCCACCGAGATAGTAATCAGTACTGCTGTAACCGTCAGCGCGTCGAGGAATGCGGAGAGAAATGCACCGGCAAAACAGAACAAAAAGGATAGAGTCGTTTTTGATTTCACCTTGAGCAGGATATTGGTGAAAACAAACAGCAACATATCGCGCATAAAGTAGATGCCAGCGACCATAAACATCAGCAGCAGGATCACTTGAAAATTCGATACTGTCTCTTGATAGACAGCTTCAGGTGAAGCCATGCCGAGCAAGATTGCCTCGATGGCGAGCAGGCCACCGGGCTGCAATGGGTAGCATTTAAGCGCCATAGCAAGGGTTAAAATGAATTCAGCAATCAGCATCCAACCGGTCACAAAAGGACCAAAAGCCCAAAGTGCTATAGGGTTGATAATCAGAAACGCAATGATCGCCTTCTCATACCAACCTGGGGAATTGCCCAGAAAGTTTTTTTGAAACGCCTGATACATCGTCGGCTGCATGGTAGTTCCTTATTATTATCTAGTCTGAAAATAAATCATGGTAAACTTACTTTTTGAGGCGCAAACAGTAGCGGTTGAATCCGCAATATGCAAGCTCCACCGCAGCCTCTTAGTGGAGGCTTATTAAAAAATAATCACAAGGTAATTACCGCCGCATGCTTCCTCCCGCCCTTGAAGGATTTTTTCCTGCTAACTCTCTGACTGGTACTGATAAACTCGTGGTTGTTGCCGTAGTGGGGCGCGATATTTTGGTGGCATTGGGTAGCCGTGATTTGGTTATCGATCGCGAGCAGGCTGACGTGATGAAGTTTTTCTGCCAGCAGCGCTTGGTGCTTGGGCAGTGGAACGGCGTTGACTGCGAGGTCTGGGATCTATCCCCAGAGTGCCGCGCCATGGAGGGCTTCTCGGTGATGGAGCTGCGCTCGGTCTTACTCGCTAGTAGCGACGAGCAATTTTCACTGGCGAGCCGCGCGGTGCAGATGCTTGAGTGGCGAAAGAATCACCGCTTTTGCGGCGCCTGTGGTGGATCCACTGAAAGCGCGACGAATGATCATGCTCTGCGCTGTGTCAGCTGTGATTTAAGCCTCTATCCAAGAATTTCACCCTGCATAATAGTTGTGGTTCGAGACGGCGAACGCTGTTTGCTGGGACGCTCAGTCAACTGGCCTGAAGGGCGCTTTAGTGCTTTGGCTGGCTTTCTCGAAGCCGGCGAGAGTGCTGAGCAGGCGCTTCACCGTGAAGTCTTCGAGGAGTCCGGCGTGCAGATTGAGAACATCCGCTATGTCGGCAGTCAGGCCTGGCCATTTCCCGGTCAGCTAATGCTTGGTTTTATCGCCGATGCAGTGACTACCGAGATTAATGTCGACGGGGTAGAGATTGCCGAAGCCCACTGGTGGCACTATAAAGAGTTGCCAGCCACCTTGCCCCCGCTCAGCAGTATGTCGGGGCGCTTGATCGCGCGCTTCGTCGAAGAGGTCAACGGCGCCTAAGCCGTCTATAATCAACGTTTTATCTGCCAATAAATGGAGTTTGTTTTGGATTTTCTTTTTGAATACGGTTTGTTTTTAGCCAAAGTGGTTACAGCTGTGGTCGCCTTAGTGGTTATAGTGAGTATTGCTGTGGGGCTGAGCCAAAAAAATCGTCACAGTGGTAGCAAAGGTCACCTGGAAATCACCCCGTTGAATGAAATGTTTGACGATATGAGTGATGCGATTAAATTCGCCGTGATGGATGAGTCTCTGCACAAGGCCGAGGACAAACGCCTGCAGAAAGATAAACAGAAAAAGGCCAAGGAACTCCAGAAAGCCAGCAAGAAAGCAGCTAAAAATCCGGACGCCGAGCTACCTGTGACAAAGCCCCGCGTATTTGTAGTGAATTTCCATGGCAATATCAGTGCCTCTGCAGTCACTAATCTCCGTGAAGAGGTGACCGCGATACTCTCTCAGGCAAGCACCAATGATGAAGTGGTGGTGCGTCTGGAGAGTGGCGGCGGAATGGTCCACAGTTATGGACTGGCCTCCAGCCAGTTGGATCGTATCCGCAAGCGCAAGATTCCGCTTACAGTCTGTGTTGACAAGGTTGCTGCCAGCGGCGGCTATATGATGGCCTGTGTCGCCGATAAAATTATCGCCGCACCCTTTGCTATTTTGGGCTCTATTGGCGTGGTTGCTCAGCTGCCCAACTTCCACAAAGTGTTAAAAAAGCATGATGTGGAGTTTGAGCTGCTGACTGCCGGTGAGCACAAGCGTACCCTGACCATGTTTGGTGAAAATACAGATAGCGGCCGGGAGAAGTTTCTCGAAGAGTTGGAAGATACTCACAGTCTCTTTAAAGAGTTCGTCCAGGAGCGCAGACCGCAGCTGGATATAGACCTTATAGCGACGGGTGAGGTCTGGTTTGGTACTCGCGCTCTGGCTGTGGCACTGGTAGATGATTTGCAAACTAGCGATGAATATCTGGTTGCTCGTGCCCAGGAAGCCGATGTATATGAGATTACTTTTGTCGTGAAGAAGAAGCTTCATCAACGTTTGGGCCTGGCGGCGGAGGAGAGCGCAGATCGGGTAATGCTGCGCTGGTGGGAGCGTCTGACCAATAATACTGAGCGTATGACCTAGACCTCTTTTATGTAGTGTGGGTAGAGCGCTTGTTAAGGCAAGCGCTTTTTTCTCAAGGGAGCTCGTTTTAAAGTGCTTTCTAAATCACAGGCCTCTAAATCACAGGTCTGCAAAGCACGCGTCTGTAAAAAAGGACTCTCTAAAACAGAGCTTCGGGATCCAAGTTATAGGCATCCGGCGGCAGGTTGCGGGCTATATCGATGGAGCCCTCCTTGCCAGTGATTGAAACTACCTTCTTTTTTGCCAATCGGCGTTTATTCACATCCAGAATCACAGTCAATTTCGGCTTCCTGCCCATTCCCGCTTTGTAGTCGCTGACCACAGCTACCTCACCGTTGGTCAGCTCAACCAGTGAACCCGGCGGATAGAGACCGATTGCTTGAATAAAGGTATCAACCAGCTCCTTTTGAAACAATCGAGCGCGCCAGCCGGCGAGTTTGAGGATGGCCTCTGAATGGGGGATTGGCGTCGCATAATAGCGCGGGCTAGTCATGGCGTCATAGCAGTCCACTATCCCGGCGATTCGCGCGTAGAGTGGGATGTCAGTACCACTGAGCTGCTTGGGGTAGCCACAGCCATTAAAGCGCTCATGGTGGTATTGAACTGCGTCTATAACCTCGGAGGAAAGATTGCTATCCGCCAAAATAGCGAGTCCATGCTCTATATGGCTGCGGGTTTCAGCTCGCTCCTGGCTATTCAGCTCGGTGCTTTTACGCAGCAGGGATTCCGCCAGGTGAAGCTTGCCAATATCCATTAACAAGCCTGATAAGGTCAGCTGGAAGAGCTCCTTTTTATCTAGATTTAATTGCCGACCCATCACGCAACAGAGGATTGCGCAGGAAATCGAGTGGCGATAGGCGTAGCTACTTTTACTTTTAAGCCTGGCCAGCCAAACGGCCGCTGCAGGGTTGCGGATGATGCTCTCTAGCATCGCCTCAAG
Source organism: Gammaproteobacteria bacterium MOLA455 (assembly GCA_000511875.1). GTDB lineage: Bacteria > Pseudomonadota > Gammaproteobacteria > Pseudomonadales > Porticoccaceae > HTCC2207. The sequence continues at coordinate 342,381 of AZIN01000001.1, read as the reverse complement.
AAAGGGCTCGAGGCGTTTAAGATCCGGTCGCTGATAATGTTTAACCGTCTTGCCAATGCGATTGAACTCTTGCTGAATACTCAGGTAGGCCAGGGTGGCAACCCGCAGTTCCGATGAGATATCGGTGCTAATTTTATAGTCACCGCCAGCGCGGTTCATCAGCTCATGGTTGAGTGGCAGGGTGTTGATTCTTGGCTGGTCTACAGTATCTGGCGGTGTAATAGACTGATTCATGGTGCTGGTAACATCCTGTTTTGGGTTTACGGATCCTGTTGTATCCCGGCATCTGTCGGCATATTGTGAGCTGTATAGTCAACTTATTTAAGCAGCCCCGGTAATCAGAATAAGGCTCAGAAAAAGAATAGCAGAAAATTCCATGGGCGCAGACTGCAAATATCCCCGCTCAGTGGGTTTTGCTACTGCTGTCACGGCCTAGCCACAGGGGCCAGGCTATCCAAGAAGCATTGACATCAAGCACTCCACAATTCAGCTTACTGCCAACCGGGCTTACCAGTAAGCCACTGGCTGAACTGGTCGGCGGGCATAGCTTTACCTATATGATAGCCCTGGGCATAGGTGCAGCCCAGCTCTGTCAGGAGTGCCATGGTCTCTGCATCTTCAACACCCTCAGCTACGGTTTCCATCTGGAAGCGCTTGCCCCAGTCGAGAATCAGTTTGACTATATCCAAGTCGATTAGATTATTGCGCATATTTGAAATAAACGACTTGTCGATTTTCAGTTCGGTTGCTGGAATAAATTTAAAATATTCCAGAGATGAATAGCCGGTACCAAAGTCATCAATAGCGATCCTGACGCCAAGTTCCTTAATCTTTTGCAGCGCTTGAAAGCCCTGATCCAAATCTTGTTGAATGGTCGATTCAGTGACCTCGATGCAGAGATCCGAGGGCTCGGCACCCCATAGGTTAAGGCTGGATTCGATGGTCTCAAATAACTGCGGAGACTGTAGACAGGACGCCGAGAGATTGATTGCAGTAGTAATATTTTGACCACGCCAATTGGCCGATTCCCTGATCGCAGTTTGCAGAGTCCAGGCAAAAAAATCATCCATGCGCCCGGACTCTTCGATAATGACCACCAGCTGTTCCGGATTGATGCCGTGGTTCCTATCATTCCACCGAATAAGGCCTTCTGCACCATGGGTATGGCCATCGGCAAGACGGATCTGGGGCTGATAAAAGAGCTCAAAGCTATTCTCGTTGAGAGCATCCAAAGCCTTCTTTTCAACTGCTATTTTATGCCGGGCTCGATGGCGTGCGGAAGCCTCGTCGATAACATAGGCACGGCGTAAATGCCGGGCCTGCTTGGCTGCTGCCTCAGCACTCTGCAGCAGCTTTTCAGCATCTGAAGCTGGGTGCTTAGAGTCAGTGATAGTGGCAAAGCCTACATGGGCCTCCAAGTTTAAGGACTCAGTGCCAACAGTGAATGGACTGCTGACTGCATGAATAATTTTGTTCGCTAGCAGAGGAATCAACTGAGCATTGAGCAGTGGAGAGATAATCAGGGCAAACTTATCGCCGTCGGTTCTGCGGCAACCCAGTGGGTGCTTTGGGATTGATGCAAGGCGCTGTTGCAGTTCGCCGAGCACAAGGTCACCGGCTAGATAGCCAACTCGCTGGTTGACATGACTAAACTGCCGAAGATCAATCAATGCCAAAACGGTGAGTTGGTCACTGTCTAGAGAGCTGTCTAAAGAGCTACTGAGACAGCCCTCCAGAGCCCCGAGTAGCGCTTGACGGTCAATTGCGGAGTAGGGTGAATGGGTTCGTGGGTGCTCAATCATTTTCAGATATACAGGGTTTCTGGATCCAGACCAAAGGCACCAGGTTCTAGCGTTTTTGCGATTTCGATATTTTGGTTTCCAGTTTCCGTGGCGGCAGACAAGTCCATTTCGATAAAGTCGGCGCGCTGCTGTTTATCCGAATCCAGTATCACAAGCACCTGTGGCCGCAGACGCTTACCTGGGTTTTCCTTGACTACAATGCCCACTTCACCGGAGGTTAATTCGACTAGGGTGCCAGTGGGATAGACTCCCACTGCTTGGATAAAGGCTTCAATTAATTCAGGTTGAAAGTCATAGCCGCGCCATTCATACATCTGTTTGATTGCCTGGGCATGGGTAATAGGTTTGGCATAGACACGCTGGCTAGTAATGGCATCGTAGCAATCGGCTATGGCAGCGATACGCGAATAGAGAGGAATTTGGGTGCCTTTAATAGCCTCTGGATAGCCACTGCCATTAAAGCGTTCGTGGTGTGAGGCAATCATATCAATTACCGCCTGGGGCATCACTCGGGATGAGTCCTTGGCCATCTTTAAACTGAGATCCACATGCTTTTTAATCAGTTCAAACTCGCGCTCGGAGAGCTGCTGTTTTTTATTGAGGATCGACGACGGAATTTTGAGCTTGCCTATATCCAACAGCATGCCGCCCATTGCCAGCAATGACAGATCTTTTTTCGGCAGGCCAATTTGGCGTCCGATCACCGTGCACCAGATAGCCACGGCAATACAGTGACTGTAGGTGTAGGAGTCCTGAGATTTGAGTCGTGCCAACCAAATACTGGCACCAGGGTTGCGGGAAATACTGTCGACTAAAGGGTTTATCGCCTCGCTGAGCTGGGTAATCTTGATAGTCTTACCACTACCAATACGGCTGACCATACTGTCGAATTCAGCGCGAATATTTTGATAGGCAACCTGAGCCACAGGGATCTCTTGGCTGACCGAGCTCTGCTCTCTGTAGCTGACTGGTTGATGTGTGGCAATCTCGCCCTTAAAGGGGCGCGCTGCTACATTCTGAGATCTTTTATTGGGCGATGTAGGGGTAGTGTCAACAATGAGATTGGCGAGGCTTTTGCTGCTGTCGATATACACATAGTCGCAATAAAATCCGAGCTTTTTCACCTCTGCTTGATTGCGAACCATAAAGCCTTGAAGACTAAAGGGTGTCTCGAGCCAGGGTCGATCTAAGCCAGAGACGTACATACCCGGCTGGAGATCTTGGATATAGACTTTTTTACTCTGTAGCTGTCCCAAACCTGTAGCTCCTTAACATCCTTGTTGTGCAGCGCTGACCTTTCTTATGAGCCCTTAAGTTAGCTCTCAATTTAGCTCTCAATTTAGCTCTCAAGTTAGCCAAAGCAAAGCGCTGATAAACAGCCGTACATTTCCCTGTCCTCGAGTAATTATGGACGCTGTTTATGGTTTCTGCAGTTTAATCCCTGCGCAGTTTGTCTTTCAAAGCGATCGGATTAGTCAGATTGAAGACTACTATGTAGCTCGAAACCAGGAAAGTAACGATCGCGGCGGCTTGAATCAAATGTGACGCACTATTGCTAATTAGACTGGTGTTAAAGGCGACATAGGCAATTAATAGCGAGAACTCGCTGTTCTGGCCCAGGCGCAGACCTATATCCCATGCCAGGCTATGACTTTCGCTCTGGTTGCGCAGCAGCCAGTGATACACCACTGGCTTGAGGCATAGCATAATGATCGCCAGTATGGTCGCCGGCAGGGCAATTTGGGGAATCAGCGATAGATCGAATCCGCCGCCGAGGGCAAAGAAAAACAGGATCAAAAAGAAATCCCGCAGCGGTTTTAGGTTAAGGGCTATATAGGGTGCGATGGGGCTGGTGGCGATGGAGATGCCGGCAATAAAGGCCCCGATCTCCCGTGATAATCCGCCGTATTCCGCCAGTTCTGCAACCCCCAGGCACCAGCCGATAGCGAGCAGGAATACATACTCCCCAATGCGATCAAAGCGAGCAAACAGTGGCTGCAATACGTAGCGTACCATTAGCACCGCGCCGGCAATTAGCAGAGGCAGAGAAATCAGACTCACGGCAAAGCGCATGGAACTGTCGCCCCCTGAGGCTGCAGATATCAGCATCAGGAGGAAAAAAATGGCGAGAAAATCCTGCATTAATAACATGCCGACCATCAGCTCACCGGAGTGGCGGTGGTGTAACACTGTTGTGGGCAGCAGTTTGATACCAATAATGGTGCTAGAGAACATCATTGAGGTGCCAATAATCAGGTTTTCTGTAGCCGAGAAACCAAATAGATAGCCAATGCCATATCCAGCCAGGGCAAATATTAATGAGCTAATAAGGGTGACATGGGTAACCTGACGAAACACGCGCAGCAGGGCCTGAGGCTGCATATCTAGGCCAAGCAAAAACAGCAGAAAGATAATGCCAATACTGGCGATCTCTGCAATCAGCTGCACATCGGTCACCCAGGCCAGGCCATGGGGGCCCATGGCAGCACCGAGCAGGATGTAGACAACCAACAGCGGTTGGCGGCCAAATAACGCCAGCGAGGCAACCACAGCTGCACCGGTAAAGATCAGGAAAAAGATTTGTATTAGATGATGTTCCATGGCGCTATTCCAATACAGCCAGCACCAATGTGCAATGGCCCAGTGACTTTATTGTAAACTATCGCGCCAGGACTATTGCACTATCAGGTGATAGAGAATTACCCGCGAAGGCGTTTAAACAGTGGCTGAGCCTGATCGGCAGCCGTCTGATAACCATCAGAAAAATCATTTAGGGACTTTGCCGCCGCCTCTAGGTCAACATCATCAGCCAGACAAAACTGGCTAAAGCCGCAGCGCTGCAACATAAACAGCTGATCCTGGATAACATTGCCTATGGCTCTAATCTCGCCACGATAATCAAAGCGATCACGTAATAAGCGAGCACTGGAAAAGCCACGGCCATCGGCAAACTTGGGGAAATTAAGTGCCACGACTGGAAGCTGAGGTAGATCATCGGCCAGTGCTTCAACCTCTTCGTCACTGTCAAGCCAAACACCCACTAAACCAGGCTGCTGATCGAACTCGGCGCCATTTTCCAGCCAATACTTCAATGGCAGCAAAATATTACCCTGGGGAACGGATTCCACCGGCATCTGCAGCACTGTCCAGTCATTCTCGACAACTGTTCCGTGACTAAGCATCTTTTGCATAAACACGCTCCTTAAACTTATCCATACCAATACGCTGGTAGGTGCCGAGGAATGCTTCGCCCTCGAGGCGGTTTTCAACATAGACGTGGAGGAGTTTTTCAATACCATCGACCACCTCATCCCGCGATAGCGAAGGGCCCAGCACCTTGGCCAGCGCCGCGTTTTTATTAGCGCTGCCACCAAGCTGAATCTGATACCACTCCTGACCCTTTTTATCGACCCCGAGAATGCCAATATGACCAATATGATGATGACCGCAAGCGTTCATACAACCGGAAATATTGAGTTCCAGATCACCGAGATCATAGACATAGTCTAGGTCCTCAAATCGTCGTTGAATGGCTTCTGCGACTGGAATCGACTTGGCATTGGCCAGCGAGCAGTAGTCGCCGCCGGGACAGCAGATCATATCGTTAATAGTGCCTATGGTAGGTGTCGCTAAGCCATCCGCCTTGGCTAATTGCCAGAATTCAAATAACTGACTCTTTGGCACGTCGGCAATAACGATATTTTGATTGTGGGTGGTGCGCAGTTCGCCGTTGGAAAACTGATCGGCTAGGTTGGCAATACTTTCTAACTGGCCGTCGGTAACATCTCCCGGTGCTACACCTGCAGGTTTTAGTGACAGCGTCACTGCCGAGTAGCCCGGCTGCTTCTGATCGCGTACATTACGCTCTAGCCAGCGGGCAAAGGCCAGGCTATCAGCGGCCTGAGCCTGAAGCGCGGCATTCGCAACTGTCTCGTTCACAGCCTGATATTCAGGTAATGGGAAGAACGTTTTAACTCGCTCAATTTCATGCTCAGTGAGCTGGGCGACACCATCTACATCACGGGCTAAAATTTGCGCCCACTCAGTTTCCACTCGCTCGGCGAAGACCGCCGGAGTCCAGGCCTTGACCAAAATCTTAATTCTCGCCTTGTACTTATTATTGCGGTTGCCGTAGCGATTGTAGACTCGCAGAACTGCATCTAAATAGGTTAGCAAGTGCTGCTTGGGCAAGAATTGCTTAATCGAGGAGGCTATCACTGGGGTGCGACCTAGTCCGCCGCCAACAAAGACATGGAAGCCTGTTTCGCCAGCTTTATTTTTGACCAGTTGAATGCCAATATCGTGGAGTAAAAATGCTGCGCGATCCTCTTCTGAGCCACAGACAGCAATTTTAAATTTACGCGGCAGGAATGCGAACTCTGGGTGAATAGTCGACCACTGACGGATAATTTCACACCAGGGGCGGGGGTCTTCAATCTCGTCTGCGGCAACGCCGGCAAACTGGTCTGTGGTGGTGTTGCGGATGCAGTTGCCGCTGGTTTGAATAGCGTGCATCTGCACGCTGGCCAATTCGGCGAGAATGTCCGGAACTTCTTCCAGGCGCGGCCAGTTCAATTGAATATTCTGGCGTGTGGTGAAGTGCACATAACCTTTGTCAAACTTGCGCGCGATCGCAGCTATTTTGCGCACCTGATTGCTCGACATAAGGCCATAGGGTACGGCGATCCGTAGCATAGGTGCGAGGCGCTGAACATAGAGGCCATTTTGCAGGCGCAGGGGCAGAAACTCTTCTTCGCTGATCTTGCCATCCAAGTAGCGTTTAGTCTGGTCACGATATTGCTCAACTCGTTCATCGACGAGTTTTTGATCGTATTGATCGTAGATATACATAGGTGTTTTTTTAAACCTTATTAGCAAGTCCAAACAGCATTGAACAGCGAGCTGGGTAGCCTGAGTCTCTGCAAATATTGAGCAAAACAGATGTCCCCAGGCTTTCAGGGGCGACATGATAGCTTCACAGAGGCCGCTTTTAAATTACTATTTGGACATATCAGATTCAGTTTCCGGAATATCTGCTGCATAGAGGCGTTATTACTTGCGGATCACCTCAGGGACATTACCTATACAAAGCGAGGTTATGGCGTCTGTAAACAGGCGACAGCTGAGAAAGCTCTTGCTAGAATGCGCGCTTAAATTTCCCAGCCCTATGTATAGAGGCTAAATAGACCGATTAAAAGGCATCCAATATGAGTGACAACAACACCCCAGTCCAAGACGTAAACGATAAAGACGGTCAAGATAACAGTAAGGCGGACGCCATTGCATCAGTTGCCGTTTTGACTATTATTATTGTTACCGTCGTCTACTGGTTATCTAGCCTGTAATTATTGCCGGTTTTTGAACGCTATGGGTCAAACGCTATGAGCGCAAAACTTCAGTTAGTGGAAAATCTCAGCCAACGTCAGGTGGTTGAAGACTACCTCAGCCGTGTGCAGCCTGAGTCTGAAATTAGTGCCGCGCGGGTCATCGAGTTGCAGCAGCGCATCAAGCAGCTTTTGGTCGAAAAAGATGCTGTGCTCATTGCCCACTACTATACAGACCCACTGATTCAAGCCCTTGCCGAGGACACTGGCGGTGTGGTCTCCGATTCCCTGGAGATGGCACGCTTTGGCAAAACCCACAGCGCCCAGACCTTGGTGGTCGCTGGGGTTAAATTTATGGGCGAGACGGCAAAGATTTTAACGCCCGAAAAACGTGTTTTGATGCCGACACTAGAGGCTACCTGTTCTCTAGATGTGGGCTGTCCAGCGGATGAATTTGCCGCGTTTTGCGACGCGCACACAGACCGCACTGTGGTGGTTTACGCCAATACCTCAGCAGCGGTGAAGGCCAGAGCGGACTGGGTGGTGACATCCAGTATTGCGCTCGAGGTTGTCGATTACCTAGACAGTCTTGGTGAGAAAATACTCTGGGCACCGGATAAATATCTGGGAAGCTATGTGCAGAAGCAGACCGGCGCCGATATGTTGCTCTGGGATGGTGCCTGTATAGTCCATGAAGAATTTAAAGCTCAGGGTATTGCCGATTTAAAAAAGGTCCACCCTGATGCTGCAGTGCTAGTTCATCCGGAGTCTCCCCAGTCGGTAATTGATATTGCCGATGCTGTGGGCTCAACCTCGCAGCTAATTGCTGCAGCGGCTAGCTTGCCTCAGTCCAAAATGATTGTGGCTACAGATCAGGGTATCTTCTTTAAGATGCAGCAAGCGGTTCCTGAGAAGCAGCTGCTGGTAGCCCCGACCGGCGGCAGCGGTGCAACTTGCCGCAGCTGCGCCAGCTGTCCGTGGATGGGAATGAATGATTTGGAAAACCTTCTGGCGGCCTTAGAGCAGGGTAGTAATGAGGTCTTCGTCGACCCTGAAATCGCGACTGAAGCGATGAAGTCACTGGCTCGGATGATTGAATTCCGCGAGCAGCAGGGCGCTTGATGTCAAAGGCTGAGGGCTTTTGATATTACCGCCGAGGGCTTTTAATGTTGCGGCTGAGGGCTTTTGATATTACCGCTGAGGGCTTCTATTGTTGCCGCTGAGGGCTCTTAATGTCGGCGCTGAGGGCTCTTAGTGTTGCCGCTGAGGGCTCTTAATATCGGCGCTGAGGGCTCTGTGCCAGAGACCTTGTCACTACTGTTAGTTTGAGTAAAACGATCACAGCCGTTCAGCTCGATCCTCCATGGCCGCAAGGTCTCGCAGTCGCTGGCGAATAATTGCCGACTGTTTAAAGTCCTCTTTAACCATCTTCGCCGCCAGGCCTAACTGGTTTCGAGCCTTATCGAAGACACCGATCAAAATAAAGTACTCGGCCCGAGCCTGATGTAGTCCGGAAATATTTCCTGCCAAACCACGCACTTCAGCCAGGCGATACCAGATCATAGGATCCTGAGGACGCATTCGCGATAGGGCTGTGAGCACCGTATCCGCAGCATCGTAATTACGCGCCTGCCAAAGGGCCTCTGACTTAAGTACCATTAACGGATAGTTGTTTTGATTAACCACCAGACCGCGATTGAGTCTTTTGAGGGCGGTAGAATATTTTTGGGCGGCTATATCGATTTCAATATCGGTGTACAAAAATATCAAATTAGTCGGCTGGCGACTCAGCAGTTGCAACATGTGCTGTCGGGCTTCATGCAGTTGGTTGGCTTTTAAGTAGGCGAGGGCAAGGCCGTAGTGGGCCGCGTCTGACTTGAGGCTGTTAGCCTCAATTTCACCATTAAAGCGGTTGATGCTGACTGTAGTGGTTTGGTCCATAGCGACCAACGCGCGTGCTCGCATCAGATAGAACTCAGGATTTTGCGCGTATTGGCGCATGGATGAGCCCATGGAACGATTGCGCGCATCCCCGATACGCTTCTCAGTAATCGGGTGAGTAAGCAAAAATTCTGGCGGTCGACTGCCTGTATAGCGAGTGCCCTTGAGTAAGGTGGCAAACATATCGGCGACTGCGCCTGGGTCGCGATTGGCACGTTCCATAGTAGACAGGCCCACTCGGTCGGCCTCCTGCTCATTGGCACGGCTGTAGCGCAGCTGGCTATCCATGGACAGCGCTTGAGAGGTAATCATTGCCGCTGATGCCGCATCGCCCCCGGCAGTGGCGGCGAGCACCACGGTGGCAAGCAGCCCCGCCATGGTAATCATTGAGTTCTTTTTCTGGGCCTCAGTACCACGGGAGAAGTGCCGTTGACTGAGGTGCGCCAGTTCGTGAGCCAGCACTGAGACCATTTGATCCTCATTCTCGGCGAAGGCAAATACGCCGGTGTGAAATCCAACCACGCCACCGGGTACGGCGAAGGCATTCATCGTAGGGTTTTTTACTATCACCAACTCCAGGCGGGGATCTTCCAGCTCGCTGTAAGTCGCGAGGTTGTACAGCAGCTGTTCCAAATAGAGCTGCATCAGTGGATCATCATAGGCGCGCACGCGGCTGCGAAAGATTTTTAGCCAAATGCGGCCGAGCTCATATTCTTGGTTTTTTGAGATCATTCCCGAGGAAGCATCACCAAGCACCGGGAGCTCTATTTCATTGGCCGACAGCGCGCTGCTGAGAGGCCACAATAGGCAGCAGAGCATAAGGCTTCTAATACGCTTTGGCAGTGACAAAATAATCGCGGTGATCCTTCTTGACTTAATCTTGACTTAATCTTGAGTAAAGCTTGTCTAAAGCCGTTGATACAACGCAGCACAGTATATTAGGCCTGCGCCGCTAGCATTACTGTAGCGGAAAATTCTGCACAGTTCGACAGTTGAAATGTTGACAAGTTTCAGGTCAGATAGCTCTCCTACAGAGCGACACACTAATGCGCCTACTGGGTCATATCCCGGCCCAGTACAATTTTGCCAGAGCAGTTTCGAGAGGAAATGGATGAAAAAGATTCTTCACAAGTGGATTGAACGCTATTTCGGCACTGAAGAGGCTCTGCTGTTGACGATTATTTTAATTGTCTCGCTGGTTGTCTTTGCCACTCTGGGTGCGGTCCTCGGACCAGTGTTCGCGGCCTTAATTCTATCTTTTCTGCTCCAAGGCATGGTCAACATGCTGGTGCGCTATGGTGTCCCGCGAGTTATGGCCCTGGTGAGTACCTATCTATTGTTTGTCGCAGGCTTTGTCTCGGTGATTGTCGGCTTAATTCCAATTATCGGTCGCCAAACATCGCTGTTGATTGGCGAGCTGCCAAAAATGATCGCCGGACTTCGGGATTTAGCCGTGGCCCTCCCTGAGCGCTACGCTGAATATGTTAGTCCGGAACAGTTTCAGTCGATTACTCAGCGCCTGTCAGAGGAAGTGGGGCGACTATTAGAGCAGGCTCTGTCGTTTTCCATCAGCAGCTTTCCCGGCATTATCGGGGTGATGATCTATCTGGTATTGGTCCCCCTACTAGTTATGTTTATGCTTAAAGATAAGGATCAGTTGCTGCTGTTCTTGAGCAATCTGCTGCCAGAAGAGCGTTCGGTGATGCGAACCATCTGGAATGAAATGGATATGCAATTCACCAACTATGTGCGCGGCAAGGCCATAGAAATTTTAATTATTGGTCTGGTCTCCTACGCCGTATTCCTCTGGCTCGGCGTTAACTACGCTGCACTGCTGGCGCTACTAGTAGGCCTCTCCGTGTTAGTGCCCTATATAGGTGCCACGGTGGTAACCATACCAGTGCTCTTGGTGGGCTATATGCAGTGGGGTTTCAGCAATGATTTCTTTTGGCTATTCGGCGCCTATGGTGTGATTCAGTTTCTCGACGGCAATTTATTGGTACCGCTGCTATTTTCCGAAGTGGTTAATTTGCATCCGGTGGCTATTATTGTTTCGGTCCTATTATTTGGCGGTATTTGGGGATTCTGGGGTGTGTTCTTTGCTATTCCACTGGCCACACTAGTGAAAGCTGTTTTTAATGCTTGGCCTAGGCGGGCGCAGCAGGAGCTCAGTTTGCAGCCGCCCCTAGATTTGGCGGCCGAGAACGATAATCAGGCTTAGCTCGGCGCTTAGGTGCTGATCGAGGCTTGGATAGGCAGCACCAACAGCCCAGTGATGTCCTTAACAGGCAATCTAGGAAAACAACCTCAAACGTAAAGCAGATACACACAAAAGGAACTGTCCATGGGCAACAGAACAAGTACTTTATGGCTTCTACTATCATTAGCTATTGTCGCCGGCTTACAGCAGGGCTGTTCAGCACCAGATAATGTGGCCCATCCCCAGGGTATTGTTGTTAGCCCCAATGATAGTCGTGAATACCGCCATCTGCGCTTGGCCAACAACATGGACGTGCTGCTGATTTCAGATCCCAGCAGCGATAAAGCTGCTGCCTCTCTCGATGTCTATGTGGGCAGTTATCAGAATCCCCAGGACCGCGCTGGGTTGGTCCATTTTCTCGAACACATGCTGTTTTTGGGGACCGAAAAATATCCAGAACCCGGTGAGTACCAGAGTTTTATTAGCGAGCACGGCGGTAGTCATAACGCCGGTACCGGTTTAGAGAACACCAACTATTTTTTCGATATAGATGCGGCCCATTTGGAGCCAGCTCTGGATCGCTTTGCCCAGTTTTTTTCGGCGCCGAACTTTGACGCAAAGTATGTGGACCGTGAGCGCAACGCCGTGGAGTCGGAGTATCGGCTGAAACTTAGAGACGATGGTCGCCGTGGTCAGGACGTACTTCAGGAACAGGTTAATCCGCAACATCCACTGAGTAAATTCACTGTTGGCAATCTGGATACACTGGCAGACTTGGATGGTCGTCCACTGCGTCCCGAGCTACTGGCAATCTATCAAAAATACTACTCCGCGAATATCATGAAGCTGGTTGTGCTTGGCAATCAGAGTCTCGATAGGCTGCAAGCCATGGTCGAGCCGCGCTTCAATCCGGTGGTCAATAGCCAAGTAGTAGTGGATGCGCCAGCGGCGCCCCTATTTGCTGCCGACCAACTGCCAAAGCAGCTATTCATTGTGCCATTGCAAAACTCCCGCTCGTTAAGCTTAAACTTTCCACTGCCAAACATGTCTCCTCACTGGCAAAAAAAGCCGGCTAACTATCTGGCGGCACTGCTGGGCCATGAAGGAGAGGGCAGCTTGCTCGAAGCGCTAAAGGTCCGCGGTTGGGCTGAGGGGCTGTCTGCTGGAACCGGTCTCGAAGATCGCGGCGGCGCGCTGTTTTATGTGGATATTTCCCTGACTCCTGCTGGTCTCGCTCATCAGACAGAGATTGTTGAGATGTTCTTTGCCACAGTGGAGCTGATTGCTCAGCAGGGCATAAATAAATGGCGCTATAGGGAAATCGCGCAACTCAGTGAGATCGCCTTTGAGTTTCAAGAAAAGCAAAATCCTATGGGCTATGTATCTATGCTGGCATCGAAAATGCAGCTCTATCCGATTCAGGAAGTGCTCCATGCCAACTATGTGATGAATGAATTTGATGCGGAGCTGCTGAGTAGCGTGGCGGCGCGCCTAACGCCGGATAATATGTTGCTGTCCCTCACCGCACCAGAGGTGGATGCGGATAAATCCAGTCTGATGTACCAGACCCCTTATGCTGTCGCAAAAATAGCTGATGCTGATCTCGCCAAGTGGCGTTCGCCTGACAAGTTTGATGCTCTGGCGTTACCCAAGGCCAATCCTTATATTCCAGATGACCTCAGCTTGCTTGTTAGGAATAAGAATTTACCGGCACCTCAGTTGATCCTCGACAGTAAGCAGGTCACTGCCTGGCACTTTCCGGATACGCGCTTCGGTGTGCCCAAGGCCCATATTATTGCGTCTCTACAGACTCCGGGGATTGATTCGCCAGAGGCGTTTGCTGCGCTGGAATTGTATCTCGCCTATGTCAATGACCAACTCAGTGCAGCGGTCTATCCCGCCCGCGAAGCCGGGTTAAGTTTTTCTCTGCAACCCAGTGACCGCGGTATCGCCATCGTAGTGGGTGGCTATTCGGATAAGCAGGCGGTTCTCCTGGGCGACATTCTCAATGCGCTATTAAACCCGGATTGGGATAGCGCGCGCTTTGAGCGTATTCAGCAAACACTGGCGCGGGATATGAGCAACTTTGCTCAGCAGTATCCGTTCCGCCAAGTGATAGCAAGCTTCAACGCTGTTATCAAAGGTCAGTGGACACCACCGCAGAAAGTCGACGGGGTAGAGCGGTTATCCCTGCCTGAGTTAAAGCTGTTTGCTGGCAAACTACTCGAAAGTCTAGAGCTCGAGGTGTTAATTAGTGGCAATCATGATCAGGCTTCGGCCATGCAGTTGCTGTCCAGATTAAGTTCTTGGACAGAGTTGCAGCAGACTAGCGTGACCCAGTCGGTGGCCAAGCTAGCTAAAGGTGAGCAGCGAGTGCAGGTGCCGGTGGACCACAGCGACGCGGCTTTGATGCTCTATCTTCAGGGTCGAGACGATAGCCTGAGTGAGCGCGCCCATATGTTGCTAATTGGGGAGATGCTAGCGTCGCCGTTTTACACTAGCTTGCGCACTGAAAAGCAGCTTGGTTACGTGGTCTCAGCCTTTGCCAGCAACCATCTGCGGGTCCCGGGTCTAGCCATGATTGTGCAGTCTCCAAGTGTTGATGAAGCAACTATCAAGGCAGAAATGACAGGATTTTTAACGTCCTTTAGAGACCAGGTGGCGGCTCTCACAGATGCCGATTTAAAGCGTTATAAAGCCTCGGTATTAAGTGGCCTTGAAGAGAAGCCGAAAAATCTCGGTGAGCTCAATGGTCGGTTTATGGAGTCGCTAGGGCTGGGTTACAGTGCGTTTGATTTCCGTCAGCAGTTGTCGCTGGAGATCGCATCAGTAACGCTTGAAAGTCTCAGTAATGCCTATGGTGCGGTGACCACTGATCAGCTTAGGGGGCTGGTGGTGGAGACGATTGACGCAGATAAAGCGAGTGCTCTTGTGGATTTACGTAAGTTGGGAACGGTTTATGAGTATGAATTTCGATAAATTGGTCATTTTGTAATTTTACTAACTTAGCTTTATTGGAAAAAATATATTATTTAACAAGTACTTATATTTTTTGCACCTGGCGCTGCTGAAATAAGCCGTTGATCGAGGCGCCGGCAAGGGCATTGATTTCGTAATTTAACTACATTAAAATTACGCGCATGTTTTTGCGTCTCTTGACTCATTCTAAAATGGGCTCTGAATCTTTCGCAAATAGCCGTTTAATTGATAACTGGTTGGTGATGAATGACTAAGGATTTAGATCCGTTTGAAACTCAGGAATGGCTTGAAGCCTTCGACGCAGTGCACAAGATACATGGCGATGAGAGAGCTAACTTTCTTCTCAGCCAGCTCCAGTCACACGCCAGTGACCAGGGTATAAAATTACCCCCATCGGTCACCACTCCCTTCCGTAATACTATCTCTTCTCACCGCGAAAAGCGCATGCCTGGCGATCTGTTTATGGAGCGCCGCATTCGCTCGTTGATTCGTTGGAACGCATTGGCCATGGTGATGCGCGCGAATAAGAAAAGTGAAGGCATTGGCGGCCATATTGCCAGCTTTGCATCCGCTGCGACGCTTTATGATGTCGGCTTTAACTACTTCTTCCGCGGTCCCGAGGGCGATGATCTCGGTGACCTGGTGTTTTTCCAGGGACACAGTGCTCCTGGTATGTACGCACGCTCCTTCTTAGAGGGCCGTTTGTCTACAGATCAGATGGATAACTTTCGTCGCGAGGTTGATGGCGGCGGTCTTTCGTCTTACCCACACCCCTGGTTGATGCCGGACTACTGGCAGTTTCCGACTGTCTCTATGGGCCTTGGCCCGATTCAGGCAATCTATCAAGCACACGTCATGCGCTACCTCTCTGCTCGCGGCATGGTGCCACGTGGCGATCGCAAGGTCTGGGCATTCCTCGGTGACGGCGAGTGTGACGAGCCGGAAAGCTTGGGCGCCATCTCTCTCGCCGGTCGCGAGCAGCTTGAGAATCTGACCTTTGTGGTTAACTGTAACCTCCAGCGCCTCGATGGCCCTGTGCGTGGTAACGGTAAAATTATGCAGGAACTGGAAGGCGTGTTCCGTGGTGCTGGCTGGAACGTGATCAAAGTTGTTTGGGGGCGTCACTGGGATCGTCTGATTGAGAAAGACACCACTGGTCTGCTGATCAAGCGAATGGACGAAGTCTGCGACGGCGAGCTGCAAAACTATAAATTTAATGGTGGCGCCTATACCCGCGAGCATTTCTTCGGCAAGTACCCGGAGCTGCTGGAACTGGTTGCGGATATGACTGATGAACAGATTATGTATCTGAATCGCGGTGGTCACGATCCCTACAAAGTTTATGCTGCCTATGCTGAAGCCTCTGCTCACAAAGGTCAGCCAACGGTTATTCTGGCCCACACAGTTAAAGGCTACGGTCTTGGCGGTGCAGGTGAAGCTGCCAACGACACTCACTCGGTGAAGAAACTCGATATCGACAGTCTGCGCGGTTTCCGCGATCGCTTTGGTATTCCTGTCTCCGATGATCAGCTGGAAAATGTCCCTTACTATCGCCCACCGGAAGACAGCCCCGAGCTTGAGTACATGCGCAGGCGTCGTGCTTCTCTGGGTGGCTCACTGCCAGCCCGTAAAGCAGACTTCACGGCAATGAAGGTGCCTGAGCTTTCAGCCTTTAAAAAGCAGTTGGAGAGCAGTGGCGAGAGAGAAATCTCCACCACCATGGCGTTTGTTCGCGTGCTGTCGACGCTAGTCAAAGACAAAACCATTGGCAGCTCGGTAGTGCCTATTGTGCCGGACGAAGCTCGCACCTTTGGTATGGAAGGAATGTTCCGTCAGCTCGGTATCTACACCTCGGAAGGGCAGAAGTATGTGCCTCACGACCACCAGCAGATTATGTACTACAAAGAAGATAAGAAAGGTGTGATTCTCGAAGAGGGAATCAATGAAGCCGGTGCCATGTCAGCCTGGATCGCATTGGCCACGGCCTATAGCACCAGCAGCTGTCCAATGATTCCGTTCTATATTTTCTATTCAATGTTCGGCTTTCAACGTATAGGTGATCTGGCCTGGGCCGCTGGTGACAGTCAGGCGCGCGGTTTCTTGATTGGTGCCACTGCCGGTCGCACTACACTGAACGGCGAAGGCTTGCAGCATCAGGATGGCCACAGTCATATCCTTGCCAATACTGTGCCGAACTGTCGCAGCTACGATGCCACTTACAGCTACGAGTTAGCGGTAATTGTGCAAGACGGTGTTAAGCGCATGTTTGAGGACAAAGAGAACTGTTTCTATTACCTCACCACGATGAACGAAAATTACAAGCAGCCAGCTATGCCCAAAGGGGCTGAAGACGGCATTATTAAAGGTATCTACAAGTTCTCCCAGGGCGGCAAGGCTAAGTTGCGTCTGCAGCTGATGGGCGCTGGTACGATTCTCAATGAAGTCCGTGAAGCGGCGAAGATGCTGAAAGAGACTTACTCGGTTGAGTCGGATATCTGGAGTCTAACCAGTGTCAACGAATTAACCCGTGAAGGTCAGCAGGTTGATCGCTGGAATCTACTGCATCCGGAGAGCAAGCCGAAGAGAGCCTATCTGACCGAGCAGCTCGATGGCGCCGAAGGCCCAGTTGTGATCGCAACCGATTACATGAAAAACTATGCTGAGCAGATGCGTAAGTATATTGATCAGCCATTGACTGTTCTGGGCACCGATGGCTTTGGTCGCAGTGACAGTCGCGAGGCGTTGCGCAGCTTTTTTGAAGTGGACCGTTACTTTATTACTGTTGCCGCTCTGAAAGCTCTGGCAGATCAGGGTTCAATTAAGCAATCGGTAGTAAGCGACGCGATTAAATCGTTTGGTATAGATCCGGAGAAGGCTAATCCACTGTTTGTTTAAATCGTGGTTTTAGCTCGGCTAAACAGAGCCCGGGCACAGATACTAAGCGATTGTGGAAAATACGAATAAGGAATCAATGTGACAATACAGACAATAGTAGTTCCAGACCTTGGTGGTGCAGAGACCGTAGAGGTTATCGAGCTTGGCCTAAGCCCCGGTGATAGTATTGAGGTTGAAGATTCGCTGTTGGTTTTGGAATCTGACAAAGCCACTATGGATATCCCGAGTCCCGCTGCCGGCGCGCTGGTTAAGTATCTGGTTGCCGAGGGCGCCACGGTTAAAGTAGGTGATCCGATTGCCGAGATCGAGATTGCAGGTAATGCTGCTGCAGAGACGCCTGAGGTTGAAGAAGTCGAGCAAGTGGCCCATGAACCAGCTGCCAAGGTCGTTGCAGACGTCGAGACTGTGAGTCAGCCAGAAGCCAGTGCAGTTGCGGCAGCTGCTAGCAACTCCGCCGAGCAGCTTATTCTGGTTCCGGATATTGGCAGTGACGATAAAGTTGAACTGATTGAAATTTCTATTGCTGTAGGTGACGAAGTTGCTGAAGGCGACACTTTAGTCGTACTCGAATCTGACAAAGCCACCATGGACGTGCCTTCGACTCATTCCGGTAAGGTATTAAAAATTCTTGTTGCCGAGGGCGCTAAGCTTGGCACCGGCGATGCGGTTGCACTGTTTGAAGTGGTTGCTGACGCCAGCGCTGCGGTTGTTGAAGAGGCTGTTGTTGAAAAGGCCGTTGTTGAAGAGCCTGTCACTGAGAAGCCAGCTGCTAAAGCTGCCCCAGTGGATACTTCAACCGATGCTATTCAATCTGCTCCCGGTCAGCCAGCCCAGCCTGCACCTGTCGCCGCCGAGCCGGTTGCAGCAACTGCCGGAGCCAGTATTTACGCTGGTCCCGCGGTGCGTTTAATTGCCCGTGAATTAGGTGTGTCACTCAGCGAAGTATCTGGCAGTGGCCCACGCGGACGTATTCTCAAAGACGATGTGAATAATTTTGTTAAGCAATTAATAAAGAATAAAGATGCGCCAGCTGCAGCAGCAACTGGCGGCAGTGGTATTCCAACCGTTCCCGCTATCGACTTTAGCCAGTTTGGTGAGATCGAAGAGCTGGCTATGAGCAAGATTCAACGTCTCACGGCGGCTAACATGCAGCGCAACTGGTTGAATGTTCCCCATGTCACACAGTTCGACGATGCCGACATCACTGAGTTGGAAGCATTCCGCAAAGGCCTAAAAGCTGAGGGTGAAAAGCGTGGTGTACGTGTTACGCCTGTCGCGTTCCTGATCAAAGCGATCGCTGCGGCACTGCAAGCCAATCCAGAATTTAATCGTTCACTGGCTGCTGATGGCCAGAACCTGATTCAGAAGCATTACTGTCATATAGGCATGGCAGTGGACACGCCTCGTGGTTTGATGGTGCCGGTTATTCGTGACGTGAACGAAAAGGGCATCTGGGATATTTCAGCTGAAATCAGCCTGTTGGCTGGCAAGGCCCGTGACGGCAAATTGAAGCCTGCTGAGATGCAGGGCGGTTGCTTCACCCTATCAAGCTTGGGTGCAATTGGTGGCAATGGCTTCACGCCCATAGTGAATGCCCCAGAAGTCGGTATTCTCGGTGTCTCTAAATCACAGATCAAGCCGGTTTGGGATGGCGCTGAATTTGTTCCACGCTTGCTGTTGCCCATGGCTTTGTCCTATGATCATCGCGCAATTAACGGTGGCGATGCAGGGCGCTTTATGACCCATCTGGTCAAGCTGCTGAGTGATATTCGTTACTTGGCCCTGTAAAGAGTCGTGTAAATAGCCTTATAGAGCGACGCATAAAAACGCTTTAGCAGCCAAAAAAAAGAGAGGGATTAGGTAATGCGATTTGTACACAGCATGGTTCGAGTCACTGACTTAGACAAATCCCTCGATTTTTACTGCACCGCTCTTGGACTCTCAGAACTCTATAGATACGAAGTCCCCAAAGGTCGTTTTACCTTGGTTTTTCTCGCCGCGCCGGGCGATGCTGAAAATGCCCAGGAGACCAAAGCCCCACTAATTGAGTTGACCTATAACTGGCCCCCGGAAGAGGGTGAACCAGAGCAGTATGAGGCAGGCCGCAACTTTGGCCACCTGGCTTATAAGGTAGATGACATTTACGCTACCTGTCAGCAACTTATGGACGCCGGTGTGGTGATCAATCGTCCGCCGCGAGATGGCCACATGGCCTTCGTGCGCTCTCCGGACAATATCTCCATAGAGCTCCTGCAAGAGGGCGAGCGACTGCCTGCTCAGGAGCCCTGGGCTTCGATGGAAAACGTGGGTAGTTGGTAGCCTGTAATTAGCCGTTAGTAAAAGTTAGCGGATGGCAGAGTCGCTTATTGGTCAGCTTTTTTATAGGGCAACATACTGTTTGCCTGCTCAATATGCCGCGCAATGCCGCCTTTCTCCTCGACTAAAAACCGCGCAATAGCATCGCGAAACCCCGGATGTTTAATCCAGTGCAGCGAATGCGTTTCGATTGGCTCAAAACCCCGAACAATCTTATGCTCTCCCTGAGCGCCGGCGTCATAACGCTTTATGCCGCGGCTGATAGCAAACTCAATACCGGTGTAATAGCAGAGTTCAAAGTGCAGGTAGGAAAATTCTCCGACACTGCCCCAGTAACGTCCATAGAGGGTTTCATGATCAAAAAAGTACAGTGCGCAGGCTATGGGCTGATCATTGTGCCAGGCTACTGCCATGGCTATTTGCTCTGGCATGGTCTGGGCGATCTGGGTGAAAAATTCCTCGCTTAAATAGCCGCGACTGCCGTTGCGCTTGGCATAGGTGCGCTCATAGAGTTGGTAGAACAGGCTCCAGAGTTCGGGGCTGATATCTGCACCCATTTCCACACTGACACGAATACCCTGAGCTGCAACATCAGCGCGCTCTTTGCGCACCATCTTGCGCTTGCGAGAGTTCATCGTCGCGAGAAAATCATCGAACTGCTGATAGTCGCGGTTGTGCCAGTGATATTGCACACCGCTGCGCTGCAAGAGGCGCGGATCATCAAACAGCTGGCGATGTTCAGCTGAGGGAAATAAAAAGTGCCAGCTTGAAGCGCCGGTCTGTTCGGCGACCGAGAGCACCTCATCGACGAATTGAGTGCACTCAGCTTGGCTTAGGGGTTGCTCCGAACGGACTCGCGGTCCGGTAGATGGAGTAAAGGGAATCGAGGTGACCAGCTTGGGATAATATTCGAGACCATTCTGGTGATAGGCATTGGCCCAGGCGTGATCGAAAACATATTCGCCCATAGAGTGGTCTTTTAAATACAACGGCATCAGTGCAGCGCTTTTTCCAGCGGCAATCTCAATCTCTCTAACTTGAGTATTTTTAGCATCGGGCTCTGTCACTTTGGACTCTGTCAGATTGGCGTCTGTACCGCTGTCACGTTGCAGCGAGAGGTGAATCGGATACCAGCCGCTGGCATCACAGGCGCTGCCACTATCTTCAAGTGCCTGGAGAAATTCATGGCGCAGAAAGGGGTAGCTGAGGGCGGTGTGATTCAAAGTGTTTACTCAAGTGGGCTAGGTGTTTTCATTGTACGGGGTCGCCGCTAAACATGATCAAAAATGTCAGCCCTTGGTATATAAGCTAGCAGAGTGCCGAAACGGTATTAAAGCGGATTTTTTTTGGGTAAAGATTGCCAGTAGGGTATCATTGCGCCCTTAAAAATTCGATTCACCTCAGTACGGAGACTCTAGAATGATAATTAAACCCCGCGTCCGCGGCTTTATGTGTATTACCAGCCATCCTGTCGGCTGCGAAGCCAATGTTAAAAACCAAATCGACTTCATTAAAGCTCAGCCTGCTATTGAAGCCCCTAAGCGTGTTTTGGTTATTGGCTCTTCAACTGGATATGGTCTGGCCGCACGGATTGCCGCCGCCTTTGGTAGTGGTGCTTCGACACTGGGTATCTTCTTTGAAAAGCCGGGGACTGAAACCAAGCCCGGCACTGCCGGCTGGTATAACTCAGCGGCATTCCACAAATATGCCGAGCAGGACGGCCTCTATGCCAAAAGCATAAATGGCGATGCCTTTTCCGATGAGATAAAAGCTAAGACTATTGAAACTATTAAGCAGGACCTAGGCCAGATTGATCTGGTGATTTACAGTCTTGCTGCGCCCCGTCGTCAGCATCCGAAAACCGGGGAAATATTTAACTCCACGCTCAAGCCAGTGGGTAAAGATATCACTATGCGCGGTATTAATACCGACAAAGAGACTATTCAAGAATTTAGTCTGACAGCCGCCAATGAGCAGGAAATTTCTGACACGGTTGCAGTGATGGGCGGCGAAGACTGGCAGATGTGGATCGACGCTTTGGATGATGCTGGTGTCCTGGCCGAAGGCGCTAAGACCACGGCCTTTACCTATATTGGCGAGAAGATGACCTGGGATCTCTACTGGGATGGCACCATAGGTCAGGCCAAAAAAGATCTGGATAAGCGCGTGTTGTCGATTCGCGACAAGCTTGCGGCTAAAGCTGGCGATGCTCGAGTATCGGTGCTCAAGGCTGTGGTGACTCAGGCCAGTTCAGCGATCCCGATTATGCCTCTGTATCTGGCCATGCTGTTTAGAGAGATGAAGCGCGATGGCAGTCATGAGGGCTGTATTGAACAGCTCTACCGTTTGTATACCGAATGCCTCTACAGCCCCGATCCGCGCACTGATGAAGAAGGTCGTTTGCGCTGTGATGAGCTCGAATTGCGACCTGAGATACAGGCAGCAGTAGCGGACGCCTGGGCCAAAATTAGCACGGAAAACCTGGCTCAGCTGACCGATTTTGCCGGCTACAAAGAAGAGTTTTTAGCCCTGTTTGGCTTTGGTCTCGATGGCGTCGATTATCAGGCTGATGTGGCCACTGATGTGCCTATCAGCAACCTGGTGTAGCAGATACATACACTGACTACTAAACCATAAACCGACCCAATTCCACTGGAATTCGTGCACCCTATGAGCTCAAAAGCGACCCAATTTAGACCTGTTTTATTGCATCCGCGCTACTGGCTGATTTGGTTTGCGTTTGGCATTTGGCGGCTGATTACGGTGCTGCCATTTTCTGTATTACTGGTTATCGGCAAGGGCATAGGGCTGATTTTTCACGCTATTCCCAGCCGCCGTAAAATTATTGCTCAGCGCAACATTGAAATCTGTTTCCCTGAACTCAGTGACACCGAGCGCGAAGCCTTATTGAGAGCCAACTTTATCAGCACCGGTATTGCGGTGATGGAAGTGGGTATTGCCTGGTGGTGGTCGAAAAAGCGTTTTAGCAGACTGATGCAGTTTGAAGGCTTAGAGCATCTTGAGGCAGTAAAGGATCGTGGCGTCATGGTCCTGGGCATTCACTACACCAGCTTGGAGGTGGGGGCGGCAGCCCTGTCATCGAAGTGGAAAATGGATGGCATGTATCGGGCTCATGGCAATGCTGTCTACGATTTTTTGCAGGCCCGAGGACGACTCAATCAATCGATTGGCGACAATTCTGTGTTCGAGCGTCGTGATGTCCGTGGCACCATGAAGGCGTTAAAAAACGGCCATTCTCTCTGGTATGGGCCGGATCAGGACTACGGTTTACGTCAGGGCCTGTTCGCCCCGTTTTTTTCTGTGCAGGCGGCCACGGTTTATGCCACGGCACGCTTTGCCGAAAAGACTGGTGCAGCGGTTGTGCCCTTTAGCCATATTCGCCTTCCTGGATCTCAGGGTTACAAGATAACCGTGTACCCAGCCCTTGAAGATTTTCCTTCGGGCGATGACCTCGTCGACGCCACCAGGATTAATCGGCTTGTTGAAAAGTTTATTCGCCTGCAGCCGGACCAATATCTATGGGTTCATCGGCGCTTTAAAAACCGACCAGAGGGCGAGGACGACTTATATAATTTGCCGGCGCGAAAGCCCCGTCGCCGTGAGGTTTAAGGCTGGCTCTAAGACTGGCTTTAAGGCCGTCTGCAACGCTCTAGCCATAAGCAAAGGTTTAGCTTGTGTCGCTCTGTGGCCATCAGTACCATGATGTGGTTTTACCCATTGAAGTAAAGGAAGTAGTAAATGATTCGCGGAAGCATTGTTGCCATGGTCACGCCCATGGATCGAGAGACCCAAGAGGTTGATTGGTCAGCGTTAAAACACTTGGTTGATTGGCATATAGAGCAGGGCACCAATAGTATAGTGGCGGTGGGCACCACCGGTGAATCGGCCACCTTGAGTGTCGCTGAGCACGCTCAGGTTATCCGCGTCATAGTCGAGCAGGCCGCTGGTCGCGTGCCGATTATTGCCGGCACCGGCGCCAACTCCACCAGTGAGGCAATTGTACTAACCCAAGCTGCAGCAGACTCAGGGGCCGATGCCTGCTTATTGGTCACGCCTTACTACAATAAGCCGACTCAGGAAGGTCTTTATCTGCACCATAAAGCCATTGCCGAAGCCGTTGCTATAGACCAGATTTTGTACAACGTTCCCGGTCGCACTGCCTGTGATATGCAGCCTGAGACGGTTATGCGTTTAAGCGCGATTGACAATATTGTTGGGATTAAAGAAGCCACCGGCGATCTTGAACGCGCTGCAGCGCTAATTGCCCAACGTCCACAGGGCTTTGCAATTTACTCTGGTGACGATGCCACAGCGAGAGAACTAATACTATTGGGTGGTGACGGCGATATCTCAGTCACTGCCAATGTTGCACCAAAGTTAATGTCACAGATGTGTTCGGCAGCGCTGGCTGGAGATGCGGCCGCGGCAGCTGAAATAGATAGCAAGCTGGAAGCACTGCACCGCGATCTATTTGTTGAAGCTAACCCGATCCCGGTGAAGTGGGCAGTGGCTGAGTTGGGGTTGCAGGAAAACGTCTTGCGACTGCCGATGACGCCCTTGAGTGCAGAGCACCATGAGCTGGTTCGATCTGCAATGCGCAGTGCCGAGATTTTATAAAGCTGTTTTTAGACTTAATATTAAATTGAATTGAAACTGATTTTTACCAAATTGATGGGTTGCCAATAACGATGAAACGATTGATTAGCGCACTGAATGTAGTTGTTATTCTAAGTTTGACGGGCTGTGGTTGGTTGGGTCTGCGCGATCGCAGCGATGACTACCTGTTAGCTGAAGAAACGGCAGTGACTGTTGTGCCTCAGGGCCTAGACAATGCGGTTCTCGGACAGATCTACCCAATCCCTCAGATTCCAGTAACCAGTGTTGAGTTAGTGGAATTTGATGTACCTCGTCCACAACCTGCTTCGGTGAACACCTTCGAACAGTCAGTTAAAATTCAGAGCCTCGAAGGTCGTCGCTGGGTGTTGATCAATGTGCCCCCCAGTGAGGTGTGGCCGCGGGTGCGTAATGTGCTCAATCGCAACGGCGTGCCGGCCGCGCTGGCTGATGGGTCTGAGGGTATTATTGAAACTGTTTGGGTGAAATTTAACTCCGACGAGGAAAACTCACATCGCTTTCGCTTTCAGATCTCTCCCGGTGTGCAGTTAGACAGTGCTGAGATATCCGCAGTGCACAATCAGGCCGCACGCTCTCAGGAAGATCAGGCCCAGTGGCCAAAGTCATCGGATGATGATCAGCGGGAAAAGGACATGCTCTCTCTGTTAGCCAATGATCTGGCCGCCAGTGCCGATTACGCATCTGTATCGTTGCTCGCCCAAGATATTGGCGGCGACGCGAAAGTCGAGGTGGTCACTCCTGAGGTCTCGGATCCATTTATTCTGGCCAAGCTGAGTTTCGATAGAACCTGGGCGTCAATGCTCTATTCAGCCGATCGCGGTGGCTTTGTTATTGTTGACCAGAATCGTTCTGCAGGCGTTGTTTTTGTCAACTACACCCCTGAATCAACAGAGGAACCAGGCTTCTTTGCCCGCCTGTTCAGCGGCAGTGAGGAGATTCTTGAGGCCAACTACCGCATTTTGGTTGAGGCTGTCGGCGCCAATGTTGAGATTCGTATTGTAGGATCTGAGGGTCAGGGGCTAAACAAAGCCGAAACGCTTCGTTTACTTAAAATCCTGCGCAGTAATATGTCCTAACGGCCTTTTACACAGCTCTTGGCAGTAGGTCGCTGTCTTGAGCTCCTTAAAAGTTTTTTAAAAGCTTGTTCGTAAAAGGTTGTCAATAATATGCGCTTCGCGTCCCTCGGCAGTGGCAGTAAAGGTAATTCGACACTGGTCGAATGGCGCGATACCTGTCTGATGATCGATTGTGGCTTCTCGATCCGTGACACAACTCAGAGGCTCGCCAAACTCGGTAAGACTCCAGATAATATTGATGCAATATTGGTCACCCATGAACACAGTGATCACTGGAAAGGGGTAGTGCCCCTGGCATCAAAGTTCGCCATCGACGTCTACGTCACTGCGGGCTGTATGCGCAGCAAAAAAGCTCGCGGCAAAGACTACCCATTCAAAATTATTGACAGCCATCAAGCATTTCAGATCGGTGATCTTCAGGTCACTCCTGTGCCTGTTCCCCACGACGCTCGAGAGCCTGTTCAGTTCCTGTTTCACAGCGAACAGCATCAACTTGGCATACTTACCGATGTCGGCTCGCTAACGCCGCATATAGAGTCTGCGTACGCTAACTGCGATGGCCTGTTAATTGAAGCCAATCATGATCTCGATATGTTATATGCCGGTAGTTACCCTGAATTTCTAAAAGATAGAGTCGCTGGGCCCTGGGGTCATCTCAACAACCAGCAGACGGCGCAGCTATTATCAGTTCTCGATCAACAGCGCATGCAACAGTTAGTGATTGGTCATATCAGTGAAAAGAACAACTGCCTGGAAAAAGTGAAAAGTGCCGTTGAAGGCGTGATCCGTGGCGGCGGCAATCTGCATTATGCCTGTCAGCAACAGGGGTTTGATTGGCTGGAACTGAACTAGCCGGCGTTCGCGCTCTTGTCTCATTTGACAAAGGGCAATATTGGGGTAAAAAGTCGTGCCCTACAACGCGGTTTTGAACCAGCTTTCTTGTAGACGTTTTGAGTCAGCTGGTGTAATTGTCGGGAAAACGTCCCGTATGTCTACCTTCCTTAAAACATTTTTTTCTACACTGCAATAATTAATTGGCTGATTATGAAAACTATTTTCGGTTTTTTTCCACAGATAGCTTCGGTTTCTCCAAATAATTTTAAAAAAACACCGTAAGCCATTGATTTCTGATACGCAAAAGCGTAACCCATTGATTTATATGCCTATTATTATCTGATCAAAAAATGATCAATCTAACAGTCAGGCCCACTTTTGGGGCCTTTAGTAGGCCCATAAGGCATTTCATCCACAAAGTTATCCACAGGTTTTGTGGGTATCTTTATTGCACCGTAATGGGGTGGTAACTCTCCGGTCACAAATGTTTGTTACAGACTGGTGCTGCAATGGATGCATCAGAGAGTAATTCAGCCAAAGCCTTCACATCGACACAGCTGAGTGATGGGTTACCAGAGAGATTGACTTGTCGCAACTCTCCTAAGAATAGCAAGGCTTTTATATCAGTGAGTTGATTGTTGCTTAAATTGACCGTTTTCAGCTGTGAAAAGCGCTCAATTCCAGAGAGGTCAGTGATGCCAGCAAAACTGCAGTTTAGTGCCTCTAGCTGCTCAGGCTGGGTGATCTTTGTTTCGCCTAAGGTGAGTTTGACGCAGCTCGCCAGAGCCGGATCGGTAATCTGATAACCACTATAGATTGCTTTTGGCGTATAAATCGGCTGCTGATTGAGCGTTACCGCATAGCGATCGCATCCTGTCACTAGAAACAAGCTCAAAATAAGCCCCATGGTTCGAGCCTTTATCAAGCACTTTACTGGACCCATTATCAAGGCACGGCGAGCAAAAAGGTTATTACTGAAACACATAAAATACTCCGCAAAGGCAACTTTGGGTGGGCGACAAAGGTAACTTAAAGACTGCTGCATTATAGGTGCCCGATTGCATCGCTGTAACGTTATAATCACAAGCATCAAATAATCCACTGGTTACAGCAATAACTGTAGACTTGGGTTCTATAAACCTTGGAACGTTCAGATGCCTGCAGACAGCCTACCGATCATTCGCGTCGCCTTCGAGTCGAACAGCTTTAAGTCTCAGGCCGAGGCCCTCGCGGAAAAGCTTTCGCTAGCAGTTCAGGCTGAGACTGCTGCCTATGATTACCTTCTCGAGTTCACCCAGCAGGGCCTAGTGTTGCGCCCGTCTGCCGACAAGGGCTATGGGTCAATTATCTGCGATTTTGCCAGTGCTGAGCACAGTCACCGGCGTCGTTATGGCGGCGGCAACGGACAGGCAATCGCCAAAGCCGTAGGAGTCTCCGGTAAGTTTGCCCCTCAGGTATTGGATCTTACTGCTGGGCTCGGCGGCGATGGCTTTGTGCTGGCTTCTCTGGGCTGCACTGTCCGACTGTTGGAGCGCAATCCGATTGTCCACAGCCTGCTTGCCGATGGTCTTAGACGAGGCACAGAGGCGGGGCTGGAGGGGCTTGAGCAGGGGGATGATGAACTGAGTATGGTTATTAACAGGCTTGGTCTGCTCGAAGCTGATGCCGCCACCTATCTAAATGACCTGGTGGCTAAACTGGCTCGGATCGAAACCGAGGGCGAAGGGCAATTACAACAACCAGACAGCAACGGTTGGCGTCCAGATGTTGTCTATGTGGACCCGATGTTTCCACTGCGTAAAAAATCTGCCAAGGTGAAAAAGCAAATGCAGGCTTTTCATGCCATTGTTGGAACAGATCCGGATGCCGATGCGCTGCTGGCCAACGCGCTGGCAATCGCTAGATATCGAGTAGTGGTAAAGCGTCCCACTGGGGCTGGGTTTTTGGCTGAGACTAAGCCGAACTATTCTCTAGAAGGTAAGTCAACGCGCTATGATATTTATGCGCTTAAGAAGCTTCCCGGTTAATGCTCAACCTTGGTCACCTTTGGCTCTGCGTAAGCCCTCAGCGTCGTTTAAGCACCATATAGTTACCTAGAGCTACCAGCACAAAGCCTGCTGCTGCAAGCAGAGTCCACTGATAATCCTCAAACAGAGTCGACAGAATAATCGCTACAAAGGGGATGATCAGCGAGGTGTAGCCGGCGCGACTTGGGCCTATATTAATAAGTAGTTTCAAATAGGCACCAAAGGCCAGAATAGTGCCAAATACCGAAAGATAGAGTAGTGAGAGGCTATACTCGAGGGTCGATCCATAAGAAAACTCGGCACCAGTGACTAGGGCAATTAAGGTTAAAATCGCCGTGCCATAAAATATAGACCAGGCATTGATTGCCCACACTGATATCCCTGTATTGCCATTTCGCGTCGCTACAATATTGCCTAGCGAGGCAAACACTACAGCGGCAAACGCCAACCCAAAACCAAAAAGAGGGTCATTTGGGTTTGATTCAGGACTGGAATCTGCGCCAGAGAGCAAGGCGAGCTCTGGGTAGAACAGCATGCAGATCCCCGTCAGGCCGACCATACCGCCAACAACGGTTGGTAATGTAACTGGATGTTTGAGAAAGATCCTGCCATTGATGATATTAAAAAAGACTAACAGTGAAAAAATCACCGCCACTAAGCCACTGGGCAGATAGACCTCGGACCAGTAGATAGTCCAGTAATTTAAGCCAAACAGAAAGCAACCTTGGGCCGCCATAAAACGATGATCCCTCAGGCTCAGACCCAGCGCTATCTGTCTCAGCCAGCACCAGACAAATAACAGTCCAGATGCCAGTGCCATACGGTAAATTACTGACACTAGGGGATCGACTTCGCCTAGCTGGTAGGTGATCGCCAGCCAGGTCGAACCCCAGATTAGTATGGTTGCGAGATAGAGACCACTATTGAGAGGGCTCAATGCGCACACACCGCTATGAGTTTCACGGCAGTAGCTTGCTTAGAATAGTCTGGTAAATGTCAGTGAGAGAGTTGAGATCATCTATATTAGTATTTTCATCAATCTTGTGAATACTTTCGTTCACTGGTCCCAGTTCAATTACCTGCACACCAAGTGGCGCGATAAAGCGCCCATCCGAGGTGCCTCCGGCCGTCGACAGTTCCGTCGCAAGTCCTGTGACTTCCGCGATGCTTTCAACTGTGGCGCTGACCAATTCTCCACTTGGGGTTAGAAACGGATGGCCACTGAGATGCCAGTTAGCGGAATACTTGACTGCATGCTGATCGAGAATGCTTTCTGCCCGCTGAATAATTTGCTGCTCGGTCAACTCGGTCGAAAAACGAAAATTAAACACCACCTGCATTTGTCCTGGAATCACATTGGTTGCACCAGTGCCGGCTTGAATATTGGAAATCTGAAAGCTGGTGGCAGGGAAGAATTCATTGCCGTTGTCCCAAACTTCGCTAGCCAGAGCAGCGAGAGCCGGAGCAGCACGGTGAACCGGGTTATCCGCAAGGTGAGGGTAGGCCACATGGCCCTGCTGACCATGCACGGTAAGGGTACAGCCCAGTGAGCCGCGGCGACCATTTTTAACCACATCGCCACATTGTGCTGTGCTGGAGGGCTCACCAATCAGGCACCATTCTGGCAATTCGTCGCGCTCTTTGAGCAGGTTAATCACTTTAACGGTGCCGTCGATGGCAATGCCTTCTTCATCGCTGGTGATCAGGAAGGCGATACGGCCACTGTGATTAGGGTTGATGGCAACAAAGCGTTCGCAGGCCACAACCATGGCCGCCAGGGACCCTTTCATATCCGCAGCGCCACGGCCGACTACATGACCATCAACTATGGTTGCGTCGAACGGCGCCTGGCGCCAATTTTGCTCTGGTCCTGTGGGAACTACATCTGTGTGTCCGGCAAAGCAAAGGGTTGGTCCCGACTCGCCGTGAACTGCCCAGAAATTATCCACATCGCCAAAGCGCAGACGCTCGATTTTAAAGCCGATGGCGCTGAGGCGCTCAATCATGACTTCCTGGCAGCCACAGTCATCCGGGGTTACGGAGCGACGACGAATAAGCTCTTGGGTAAGCAGCACGGTTTCCGTTTGATGAGCAGCTGGTCGTTGAGATGCTGGGGTTGCCGAAGTGGTGGGTTGGGACATAAGAGGGACCTTTTGATTAAGCGCTTATTGTAAAGGGCAAATGCATGCTCCGCTATATCTGCCGAGCCAGATTCCGGTTAACATCTGTCATTTATTCTGTACTACCCATTATATGACTCTGCGAGCACTGGCTTGAGCAAAAATACTGTCGATAGAAATTTTGATGATCTGAGCGAGAAGTTTGCACGGAAAGTCTATGGGGGACTAAAAGGGGATATACGCCTGGCAATTATCTGGCGCGATCTGTTGGCAGTGCTGCCCGATTTAGAAACGCAGACGCCATTGCGTATTCTCGATATTGGCGGTGGTTTGGGGCAGTTGACTGTAGCGCTAGCCAAACTGGGCCATCAGGTAGTCTATAACGATCTCTCTCAACAGATGCTCGAGGCGGCGCAGAAGCTCGCGCAGGAAGCGGGGGTAGTGGATCAAATTAGCTGGTATCAGCAGCCTTATCAAACCCTTAAAAGTGAAAATCTAGGTAAATTTGATCTGGTAATGAGTCACGCATTGATCGAATGGTTGGCTGAGCCAGAGTTATTGATTGCAGATGTGCAAAACTATCTACTACCTAAAGGCCTCTTATCGTTGACGTTTTACAATCAAAGTGCGCTGGTTTATCGCAATTTAATTCGCGGTAACTTCAATGTTTTGCAAGGAGAGTTCTCCGCACATCCGAAAAGCCTTACCCCTGGCGCACCGCTGCAACCGAATGCTGTGCAGCAGTGGGTAGAGCAGGCTGGGCTGACAACCGATTACAGTGCAGGGATAAGAGTTTTTCATGACTATGTCACCACTCAGCGTGGTGGTCATGAGGATGCCGGCGCAGTCATAGATATGGAGTTGCGGTACTCAGTGGAGGAACCGTTTAAATGGTTGGGGCGCTATATCCACTTTGTTTGTTCAGTGGCGCGGTAAATAGTTGGTGGTGTATGCCGAAGGTAAACGCCATAGATTAAAAAATCTCCCACCTATCTGTTAGGGGGAACCTTCGCAGCCGAGCAGATGGGCGAGGGCGCTGATTGGGCAGCTATCCTAAGTGCTGGCTGCCCGCTTGCGTGTCACTATGCCAAACAAGCCAAGGGCCATTGAGCCAAACAAAAACAGTGCACTGGGGATCGGTGTTGCAATGGGCGGCAGTACTGCAAAAAACTCTCTGGTGATACCGCGATCATTGGCGCTATAGACTTCCATTGTGGTTGACCAATCAAATCGTTTGTTTCTGTCGGCTCTTTTCTTAAGATCTTTGACCAAAGTCTTTTCGCGCTTGTCTTTGAGTTCGGGAACGCTACCCATGATGTCCCAGATAACATAGTTAACTAGTGCGTTGAATTTTGCCGCGGTGTCGCTGAGGCTCTCGGAATTATCCAGTAGGCTAAACAGATATCCGGCTTTGGCGTATTTTTCGGCACCGTTGCGCCCGCGATTATATTTCCCTGCGCCATTTTGAATATCTGTGTAGCTATTAGCTGTCGCTGACCAGGTGCCAGCCATAGTGCTATTGGAGGTATTCAGCGCTAGGCTATTTGTGCCGTCGACGGTTATTGCGCTAAGCCCAGCATTCACTGAGCCATTTGTCATCGTGTTAAGGGAGGTTGATGTGCCAGCACCCTGATAGCTTATCTCCACTGGCGCGGCGATAGCTGCAGTGCCAAGAAGAATGAGTGCGGCGCCAGTGATTAATCGAGTGATGTTTTTTATGTTGATGCCCATTCCGTTTAAGCTCCCTGTCAGCTCCATGCCAACACTTATTGATTACGATTGTGGCGATTTTATGCTCTGGCCAAAGTACCGCAACCGGCTGGCGTGAATTGTGCGAACTGGTTAACACTAATAGTTGAACCAGCAGCGGTTCAGACCGCGCTATGGCTCAAGCTTAAGTTGTTGCGAGCTTAGCGGCGTGATTTAAGCTGCGTGGACCAGAGTTCAGCGTAGCGGCCATTTAATGCAAGCAATTGCTCATGATTTCCCTGCTCCACAATGGAGCCCTGATCGAGCACCACAATCTTGTCCGCATCAACAATGGTCGACAAGCGGTGGGCAATAACCAAGCTGGTGTGGCCCTCAGCGATCTCTTCCAGTGCGACCAATATAGAGCGTTCGGAGTTGCTGTCTAGAGAGGAGGTGGCCTCATCAAACAGCAGAATAGGTGGTCGCTTAAGAATGGTTCTGGCGATGGCAACTCGTTGCTTTTCGCCGCCGGATAGCTTTAAACCTCGCTCACCTACTAGGGTCTCAACACCATCCGGTAATTGCTTAACAAAGGCTTCGAGATGAGCCATACGGATAGTGTTGTGGACGTCTTCGTCGCTGGCTTCCGGCTTGCCATAGCGAATATTATCAAAGATGCTGCTGTTAAAGAGTACCGTATCCTGTGGCACTATGCCGATGGCCCCGCGCAGGGAATGCTGGGAGACGCTGCGAATATCCTGGCCATCAATGGAAATACTGCCCTGAGTTGGATCGTAAAAACGGAATAATAGCTTTACTAGGGTCGATTTTCCGGCACCACTGGCGCCCACGATGGCGACTTTTTCGCCTGGCTGGATTTCAAAGCTGATGTTTTTCAGAATCTGCCGGTTTGGCTGATAGTCAAAGCAGACCTGGTCAAAGCGTATATGCCCCTGGGTGACATTGAGCTGAGGCGCGGACGGGGTATCTTGGACTTTACTGCTCAGGTCCATCAGGGCAAACATATTCTCGATATTGGCCATGGACCCTTTAATTTCCCTGTAGACAAAACCGAGAAAATTAAGCGGCATAAACAACTGCATCATAAAAGCATTGATCAAGACAAAGTCACCAATAGTCATGGCACCCTCGACGACTCGCAGCGCGGCCAGCCACATCATGGCGGTCATGGCTGCGGTAATAATCAGTGCCTGACCCGCATTGAGTGAGAGTAACGACAGGCGATTCTTGCGTCTTGCGTTTTCCCAGTCGGCTAATGCATCGTCATAGAGACGCGCCTCATGCTTTTCATTGGTAAAGTATTTCACCGTTTCATAATTTAATAGGCTGTCGATAGATCGAGTGCTGGCTGCGGAATCAGCTTTATTAGCCTGGCGGACAAACTGAGTGCGCCAGTCAGTGGTGATCATGGAAAAGAAAATATACAGAACCACAGAGGCCATGGTGATAGCCGCGAATTCGATGCCATAGTTATAAAACAGCAGGCCGATCACCAGGCTGATTTCAATCAGGGTAGGGGCGATGTTAAACACAAAAAAGCGCATCAAAAAGCTGATACCGTTGGTGCCGCGCTCTATATCTCTGGCCAAACCACCGGTGCGGCGGTTGAGGTGAAAGTCTAGATCTAAGCTGTGGACATGATTGAACACCTGCAAACCAACACGACGCATGGCCCGCTCGGTTACCCGACCGAAAACTGTATCGCGGACTTCCCCGAGAATGATCATCGAAAAGCGCGCGAAGCCATAGGCGAGTACCAGTCCGATGGGCACTGCCATCAGGTTGGGGATACTTGGCGCAGCGCCACCGCTAGCGCCAGGGCTCAGGGTATCGACTATATCTTTGAGTAAAAAAGGACCGTAGACACTGGCCGCTTTGGATAGCACCAAACAGACAATGGCGATACCAATACGAACTTTGTATTCGAGTAGGTAGGGCCAGATAACCTGAAATATCTTCCAATTAATCTTACTTGCGGGATCAAAATCTTGCCTGTGATGCATAGGTTGCTCAGTATATTGGGGCTTTGGCTACACGCGAGATAAGAGCTGATCTTTGGCCGCATTAATTTTAGCCGCCAGATAGTCGCTGCCACCGCGATCCGGGTGCAGGCGCTGCATCAGTCGTTTGTGAGCTTTGCCAATATCCTCTTTGGAGGCACCGCTTTCTAGGCCTAAAATTTTAAGCGCTTCGTCATCGGACAGGTCAGAAAAACTATTTGCTGAAGAGTCATATTGCGACTGCTCATCCCCACCTCGGCCACTGCGCATCATATAAGCCTGCATCAGTACAAAGGACTCCCTGTCGGTTTTACGCAGGCTATCACTGAGCGTTTGCGCTTCAGAGGCACTTAGATCTGAGAGGCGGCGCCCGGCAAACTCGCCGGCGAGCACTTCGCCGTCCATTTGCCGAGTCGAGAAATTCACTTCAACGGCTAGGGATTTGGTGCGGAATTGCGAAGGGCTGGTTTTGAAGCGACTTAAGATCTGTAGGAACGGCAGGGCACGGAGACCTACTGCAAAAGTTCCTTTAAGCACTGGAACCAGAACTGCAAGACCGGCGCCAAGCCAATGCATGCGTCCAGTTGCCACTAGCATAACCGATGCGCCAAGCACCAGCCAAAATGCGCTGCGCCAAAGAAAGGCACGACGTTTTTCTTGGGGCAAACGGGATACCGTTGTCCACCAATACCAGATTGAAAAGATAATCGCGACGAGTAACAGTAATCTAATCATAGTGCTCTTAAACGTTATTAGTTGAGAGTTAGAATCGGTTTAACAATACGCTGTTATGGATACCAGGGCGAATTGTTTTGATGCTATTAGCAGGGTTACAAATAATGCGATCTAGAATAGTACGGCGACAAAAAAGCCCCAGATCTTTACAGAGCAGGGGCTTTTTTACATCAGGCCCGCAGGCTTAGCGAGATTTTAATATAGTGCGTAGCTTGTCTGCCATGGAGGTCAATGTGTTTTCAGTGGTCTCCCAATCAATGCAGGCATCCGTAACCGAGACACCGTAGGCCATATCATCCGGGTTACTTGAGAGCTTCTGATTGCCAGCATTGATATTGCTTTCGATCATTACACCGATAATGGATTTATTGCCCTCAACAATTTGGTTGGCAACGTTGTCCATAACCAGAGGCTGCAGATTATGGTCTTTATTGGAGTTTGCGTGGCTGCAATCGACCATAATATTGGCGTCGACACCGGCGGCAATCAGTTCTTGCTCGCAGATTGAGACGCTGACTGAATCATAGTTAGGCTTGCCATTACCGCCGCGCAACACCACGTGTGCATAGGGGTTTCCCTTGGTAGTAATAATCGACACATTGCCATCTGAATTAATCCCCAAAAAACGGTGCGGGCTGGAGACCGACTGCAACGCATTGATGGCTACGGTCAAGCTGCCATCAGTACCGTTTTTAAAGCCAATAGATGACGATAGGCCAGAGGCCATTTCGCGGTGAGTCTGTGACTCAGTGGTGCGAGCACCAATAGCGGACCAGGCAATCAGGTCTTGCAGATACTGAGGTGAAATGGGGTCCAGCGCTTCAGTGGCAGTGGGCAGGCCAATTTCAGAAATATCATGGAGCAGCTGACGACCAATATGCAGGCCATCGGTAATTTTAAAAGAGTCATTCATAAACGGGTCGTTGATCAACCCTTTCCAGCCAGTGGTGGTGCGAGGCTTTTCAAAATAGACACGCATAACAATTAATAGCGTATCGCCGACTTTCTCTTCCAGTGCTTTAAGTCTGTTGGCGTAGTCATGAGCAGCTTCAAGATCGTGAATAGAGCAGGGACCCACCACAACTATCAGGCGGTGATCTTTGCGCTCGAGAATATTCTCGATATCCTTGCGACCTTTGGATATTACGCCGCGAGCTTTATCAGTCAGCGGGATTTTACGCTTCAATTCTGCTGGCGTAATCAGAACCACTGGTGGTTCAATATTGATGTTTTCTACAGGCTGTAAATCCATGCTCGTGTTCCTAGCTAATGTGGTTTTCCAAAAGATTCGCCATTGTACTTAAATCTACTGGTTTTTGAAGGCTATTCAGCTTCCAGCTCAATAAACATGGGGATTTGAGGAAAATAGAGAGCGCAGCGAACAGGATTTGGCTGCATGCTGCCATAGAGCTTTGCGTAATGACCCAGTTGGGCGCTGTAAGCACTGCTTTGCCGGCGAATAAATTGCGCTTCAGACTCGCCCTCGGCAGGTTGTGAAAGTTTGTAATCAATAATCCAACGGATGCCATCGTCGACGAAAGTTCGGTCGATTACCGAGGTGCCCACATGGCCGCGATCGCTGTACCTGTAACCCAGGGCCTGTTCGCACTGGGCCTGCTCATGGCGCTGCAGAATCCAGCGACCACGCTGATCGGCGAGCATGCTATTAACCGCTTGCAGTATGCCCTGAAGCTCGTCGGGTGTGGCCAGCATACCAAGCTCCTTAAGTTGTGCTGCCCAGGTTACCGGCAATTGGTTAATTCGTACCTCCGGCCACTGATCCAGCCCTTCGTTAGCCAGTTGTTTTAGGGTTCTGTGTAGCACAGTACCCATTGAACGAGCCCTGCTGGAGAGGCTGCTATCAGCGTCAACGCCAGACTCAGCAGCGGTTTCAGGTGTACCTAAATTAGCGCTGCTGTCGGGGCTTGGTGGAGGCTGAAACTGTGCATCCAATCGCCGAATATGGCGCAGGCTGGGTATTTCTTTTAGCTGTTCCCCTGAGGCTTCGGTAGTACTCTGTTGCACGTTATAGAGCCCCGCATTCAAACCCTCTTCAATACTGTTCCAGATCGGTGCCAACAATGTGCTCTTGCCTGTAGGTTGCCAGCTGCCGTTCTTGGCCTGTTTAACTGTACCGCACAAATACAGCCGGCGTACCGCTCGAGTTGCTGCAACATAGAGCACGCGGGTGCTCTCGAGGTGGGTTTTGAGGCTGTCTTCACGCTTCAAATAGCTATATACACTGTCATCTTCCTCGTCGTGAGCGCCCAATGGCGCCATGATCAAAGAACAGCCACTGTGCTCATCTATATGCTGCTGCCAACGCAGCAGCTGCTTTTTATCAGATCCTGAGCCACGGCTGAGACCTGGCAAAATCACATGATCAAACTCCAGCCCCTTGGCTTTGTGAATGGTCATAATTTGAATAACTGACCTTGGACTGGCGTCGCTATTACCTGCGCCGCCATTATCGGGGGAAGGTGCCGCATAGAGTTTATCTACCGCCAACTTAAAGCTATTCCAATCCCTGAGAGTAGCACCGCTCTGCCACGTCTCCAATAGATCTAAATAGCTGCGGGCATCGCTGAGGTCGGCACTATTTAGCAGCGTAGCCGGACCCCCTAAATCGATCCACAACTGTTCCACCGCAGTGCGCAAATTGGTGCGGCCACGATTGTTCCAGGCTGTTTTCAGCAGTGGGATGATGCGCTTTAGGGTTTGTTTGCCATGCGCGCTAATGGGTTGTCTAATGCTTCCGCTGCAGGGCTCGCTAATCAAACTATCAAATAACTGGATCAACGAGTCCAAAATTGCATTGTTTGGTTGATTGCGGTTTTCAACATCGCTTTCGATGCTGTTGGCGACGGCTAACAAATCTCCCAAGCTAAGCCCGCAAAACGGCGCCCGTAAAACAGCTAACCAGGCAATTTTATCTGCCGGCGACAGTAGAGCACGGGTGAGTGACAGCAGATCAATTACTGGCATTCGGCTGGCCAGCGGCGTGATGTCGATCGCCTGCCAGAAAAGGTTGGCCTCGCGTAAGGCAGGGATAATACTGCGCAAATGACCGCGCCCGCGAACCAGTATAGCTATGGATTGGTCAGGGTTAGTATCGCGCAAATCGCTGCAGAGCTTGGCTATATAGTCAGCTTCATCAACTTTGTGATGATCGCCTATAAAACCTTGGAAGCTCACTGACTGGCCATTGTCTGTTGCTTTAACCGCCACCGAAGACGAATAAGGAATAGCACCGCGGCTAATATCGGCCCTAGCAGGGAAAGCGTCTGTGAAGGCGCTATTGACCCATTGGACAATACCTTTGTGGGAGCGAAAATTAGAGCTCAATGTCAACGGTGTGCATTGCACTGGGCCAACCGGATTGCGCTGGGCATTGAGAAATAGACCCACATTGGCATTGCGAAAACCGTACAGGGACTGCATGGCATCACCGACCAAAAACAGGGTGCGGCCATCGCCAGGCTGCCAGCCGCCAATCAACTGCTCTAGCAATTTGATCTGCGCCGCTGAGGTATCCTGAAACTCATCTACTAGGATATGTCGCAGCTGATAATCGAGACGCAGGGTGATATCGGAAACCACGCCACCCTCAGCTTCAGGCTCCAGAGCATTTAATGCTGCTAAAGTGATGGCAGGATAGTCGCACTGACCCTGCTGTTGAAAAATGACGTCTAGTTGCGCGGCCAACAGAGGCAGTAAAAATCCCAGAGCATCGAGCATCTTTTGCTGCGATTGATCGATCTCAGCATCCGGAAGGTGCATGACGTTAGCAATGATGTCATTGAGCTCAGGATGCTCACGACACCAGTCGAGCAGCGCCATAATTCGTGCTTTGACCTCTTTTTGATCACTGGGGAATCCTTGCTTAACATTGATGGTTTTGCGCGGTTCATTGCTTTTCGTCACTAGCAGTCCGAGGATTAGCTTCCATTGAGCAACGCCATCGAGGCCGATCTCTGGCAGTTCACTAAAGCTCCCCAGTTCACTGAGGGCAAAATTATCCTCGGGCGCAACATGCTGGGCGGCGAAATCGATTAGCTCAATCAACTCACCGGCGATGGGCATCAATGCCTCGTCCAGTTGCAAAAGGTTGTCAGCCACCACCTGCTCAATGACCTGCTGGAAATACTGGCTATTTTTGCCGGCGTCATAAATTAGCGGCAGCCACTGCTCGCGCTTGCCGAGTAACTCTGAGAGCAGAGTTTCACAACGCGCCATATCGTTGCCAGTGTGGGCCAACAGCACCGCTAACTGTTCGGCAACGGGTCCAGCTTCTTCAATTTTATCCAGCAGCATCCGGGCGGCACTCTGATAGTGAATCTGCGGTTGCTCACTGGGTTCCGGAATAGGGCCAAACTTGGTTTCAAGGGCAAACTGGCTGGCAATATAGCGGCAGAAGCCATCGATGGTTTGAATCCTCAAACGACCTGGCATATCCAACAGGTTCCAACCCAGCTGTCTATTGCGCTCAACGGCAGCGGCGGCCAAATCCCAGGTTTGCGCTTCATATTCATCAATAGGTCGCGGTGAATAGGCGGCCTGCCGCAGGGCGCTATGAATACGGCTGGCCATTTCCCGGGAGGCCTTGCGGGTAAAGGTAATGCTGAGAATTTCCTCTGGATTATCCACGGTGCAGAGTAAACGCAACACCCGCTGGGTGATAAGTCCGGTTTTCCCTGAGCCAGCAGGAGCTGAAACAATAAAACTCTGGGAGGGATCCAGGGCTTGGCGGCGCTGTTGTAGATCGGCAATCTCGGTCATTAACTGATCTCTCCTGAGGACGTCGGCAAAGGCATAACATTCGCCACTTCTGCATTGATATCGGCTTCTTCTGACCAGCGATTTAACGGCAGCAGATAATCCTGATAGCCAAACTGGGTTTGGTCATAGACTGAGACACTGGCGTCACCGCGAACAAACTCATCTGCCAAGCTATTTAGAGCGGTCTGCCAGGCGTCAATCTGTTCTGCCCACTGCTGGGAGAGATCGGCAGTGGCGCTGACTTTTTCACTGGCCAAAAATTTACTGTCGGTGCTGCCGACAAATTTAATCTTGCCGCCTTTTATTTGCGCAAATGCGCAGCCATTAGCCTGGGGATTACTGGCCAGAACATAGAGTGGTAACTGAGGATCCACCGGTCGTGAGCCGCTCCAGCTGGACTCTTTTACAGCGCCAGATTTGTAGTCGATAATTAGCAACTTGTCAGCAATTTTATCGACCCGGTCTAGGCGCAGATTGATCTCCAAATCGCCAAACTGCACTCGATTTTTACTTTCTAATTCCACCACTTCAAAGGGCGGCCGCAACTTTTCTTCTTCCAACCATTGAGCTAGGAGCTTTTCTAAACGTTGCTGCTCGAGATCTCGAAAGCGATCGCCACGGAGGATTGGATGATGGTGAGCCCATTCGATGAGCACCTCTTTAATCGTTACAGCCAGCTGTGTTTGAAGCTCTGCATCGGTGAGCCCCTGCAAAGTACTGGAGCTTTTCCAGATACCCCAGAGACGGAACAGTATCTCATGCAACAGAGAGCCACGGTCCATAGCAGATAGACCCTGAGTGGGTTCCGCTAGAGGCTCTGCTTTGAGCCTGTGGCTGGCGAAGGCATTAAAGGGACAGATCGATTGGTTTTTTAATAGGTTGCTGCCGCCGCGAATGGTTTCCAATTTCGGGCTGTAGGGCGGTGCTTGATCAGCCAATAGTTGGCACTGATAGTCCTGATAGAGCCAGGGTGGATGTGGCTCTGGGCTTGCAATTAGCTGCTCTTTGCCGAGGGCAATATCGGTAATCAGCGGGCTCGGGTCGAGTTGCTCTTCACCGCGCATTTTTGGATAGCTGACAATTAACCTGCGGCTATTATTTTTGTACTCCTGCAATAATTTATTGGCTATATCCAGCTCCCGCTCGGGAAGGCTGTGGGGCATCTGATGGAGGCGCTGAAATTCAGCCGGCAGCAGCTGGTTGATGGCCACCGAGGCGGGGAAGTTTTGGCTGTGCATATCGACAATCCACAGCTGATCAAAGCGCAGTCCGGAGCCTTCCAGCAGGCCCAGGATTTGCAATGGCGCATCGGCGGTTTGGGGATGAAATACTGAATCCTGAGCCAGCTGTTGCAGATGTTTAAAGGCGCTCGAAAAGCCCACTTTAATACCCAGATTATCGAGACCAGTAAAATGTTCCAGCAGCCGAATCCAATGTTGCCGCTGTTGATATTCTAGGCTGTTGACTGTGCGTTTCCCGGGCCAGCCGAGATCCGCAAGGTAGGTAGCAAAGAAGTCTCCCCAAGCGGCAAAGCTCTGCTGGCTGTTAATCTGCCGACGTTCGTAATCGCGAAGTGCGCGCAGGGGTTTAAGGACTGCCGATTCGCTTAGGGTGGTCAATTCGCTCAAGGCTGCATTAACATCGCTGTCAGCGTCCACCGCGGGGTTAACGTCACTCCTCTGGTCATGATTAGGCGTAACTGCAGTAATAAACTGGCTGAGGCTAAAGTCAAAGCGGTTGCGCTTGCGCAATGCTATTTCGCTGTCAGCACGAAACCTGAGTGGCAACTGATCAAATGTGGAGTAGGGGGAGTAGAGCAGCTGCAGCCATTCGCTGAGAGGACGCTTATCTTTTAATAGGCCGATCATCAGCAGAGCACTGTTGACCATTGGCGTATCCCGCAGGGCGGTACCAGCTGAGATATTGGCAATGAATTCTGAGCCTTCTGTGGTGGCATCCACAGCTACACTATTGAGCGCTTCATTCACCACCCGGGCTACCCGTTGCAGCGAGTTATTTAGCTCTGGCACCACAATACCAATACGCTGTTGCGGATTGTGATGCAACTCCTGAGCCGCCCAGCTGGCAGCCAAGCGCAACTCTTGTTGTGAGTCCTCGGCTTCAACACGCAGCGCCTCATTGTCACCAGAGATTGAATCGAGACTGACTACCTGATTGCTGGCGCTGTTGATCAGTGCGGCCTGTAAAGGCGGGGTCGACTGAAAGCCATAAACCATAATCTCAGCTTCTGCAGGTAAAGCGGCCCGTTCGAAACCCAGCTTGACCAGCTGCCAGCTACGCTGTGTGGTGAGTAGTTTATTGCGTCGCAGCAGTTCATCGAAGCGACTGCACCAACGTTTGAAATACTCCACAGAGGGATTCTCACCTGGCACTTGCTCTGGACTGAGATTCCAATTCTCCAAAGTCTTTAAAGTGTCACCCGCCAGCTTGACGTAATTAAGCGGCTGCTCGAGACCATCATCGGCGATGGCCCGTTCCCAGTAATAGCGGCTCTGTTGAGTGCCGACTATAGCTAGCCCGCGAACCAACTCATGGTTTTGATCTTGCAGCTCATCCCAGCAGGCTTTTAACCAGTGATCGACGGAATAGACTCTCGGCTGTCTCCATGCGCTACAGTTCTGAGTTGGGTCTTCGCGGATCTGCTCGCCCCAGGCTTGGATGATTTTTGCAGCCAATCGTTGGTTCGGGGTCAGGATTAGACAATCGCGTTCAATGGCGTCACGGAAGAGGCTGATATTTATAAGTGCTGGTAGCATGGCGACTATGTTTTTCCGTGAGCAGATGATTGTTGAAATAATGCCGTTGTTACGCTCTCTATAATCGCAAAACAGCGGTGCAATTGACAGGGGACTGATACAATAAGCTCATGCAATTATCTATTAATATTATTTCAGTTTTTTGGGGCTTCGGAGGATTCATTCTCGGCGGCGTTTTGGCGCTGTTGATTATCCGTGGCAAAACTGCACGACTCGAGAGCGAGCAGTTTCAGACTCAGCAGCAGCTCGACAAGTTATCTGCCGAGCAACAGCAGTTAGAGCTAGTGCGTCGAGAGTTATTAACGCTCAACAGTGCCCTGGAACAGAAGTTGCTCAGTCAGCAAAACCACTATCAAGAGCAGATCGCACTATTGGCAGATGCCAAGAAAACGCTGAGTAGTGAGTTTGAAAATCTCGCCAATCGTATATTTGATGAAAAGCAGACCAAGTTTTCACAGCAGAGCAAAGAGGCCTTGGAAGTCTCTCTGAGCCCGCTGCGTCGTGATATAGGAGACTTCCGCAAGCAGGTTGAGACCTCATACGATAAAGAGAATGCCGAGCGCAACAAGCTTGTGGGCCAGATCAGTGAGTTGCAAAAGCAAACCATGCAGGTCTCTGCAGATGCATTGCAACTAGCCACGGCACTGCGCGGAGACAACAAAGCTCAGGGCAACTGGGGCGAATTTATTCTCGAGAAGCTATTGGAAGATTCAGGCCTGACCAATGGCCGCGAATACAGCACTCAGGTGGCATTAAAGGACGAGACCGGCAAGCGCCGCAACCCGGACGTGATTGTCCATCTTCCCGAAGGCCGGGACATTGTGATTGACGCCAAGGTCAGCTTGGTGGACTACGAACGCTATTTTCACGCTGAAGATGAGGAATCAAAAAAACTCTGTCTGCGTCAGCATCTGAGCTCAGTGCGCGCCCATATCAAAGGCCTTAGCAGCAAGGACTATGAAAAGCTTGACGGTGTTAACAGCCTCGATTTTGTACTGATTTTTGTGCCCATCGAATCGGCCTTTATGTTGGCTCTGGATCAGGATCCAGAGATGATGCGCGACGCCTATGACCGCGGCATCATTTTGGTTAGCCCGAGCACCCTTATGGTGACTCTGCGTACAA
Organism: Gammaproteobacteria bacterium MOLA455; assembly: GCA_000511875.1. GTDB lineage: Bacteria > Pseudomonadota > Gammaproteobacteria > Pseudomonadales > Porticoccaceae > HTCC2207. Next base: position 299,085 of record AZIN01000001.1, on the reverse strand, counting down.
TTAAAAACCTATGGCGCTACGCAGACCAAAATCGCAACGCCCAGTTGATCGCAGACAAGGCCGGGGGGCTCTATGATCAGTTTGTACTCTATGTTGAATCTCTCGATGAGGTTGGCAAGCATCTGGAAAAAAGTCAGGAAGCCTGGAGCACAGCTCATAAACGTCTCTCGAGTGGTCGGGGTAACCTCGTGCGCCGTACAGAAGAGCTGAAGAAACTCGGTGCCAAGGCGAAAAAGAGTTTGCCTGAAAATATGCTAGATGCGGATCCGCCTCTACCTTTGGTCGATAGTAGCGTCGATACCAACTAGAGCGCGGTAACTCTCAAGAGAAGGAATGATTTAGATGTTGTCTCACCCATTGATGTTACTGCTGGCTGCGGTCATTCTGATTGTTGTGGGCGGATATGCAGCTTATTTAGCGCTGCAACTATACCGGCGTCGACAGCGGCTCGAGAGCGGTAAGCAAGAGCTTGCGAGTCACCTAAAGGGCAAGGAAGCGGAAGCCCGTCTATCGGTGCAGATCATTGCCCGCGCGCTATTGCAGAAAGATCTCAGTGAGACTGAGGCGGCCATGCGCATCTCTTGGTTGTCCCAGCAGATTGTTCTCAGTGCCGATGAAGCCCAGCATTTCAGCGTATTCCAGCAGCTGTCTGTGGCTACATCCCATATCCCGATACTGGATGACTGGGCGGCTTTGGATAAGGCTGAAAAGCGACGCCTCACGACTGAGCGTGAAGGCATAGAAGGGAGCTATAGTGAATTCATTCAGGCCAGTGCGGCTGAGCTGGTCAGTATCCGTTTAACCTAAGCTAACCCAGATCAGATAGCACGCCGCTTCAATAACACGCCGCTTTCAAGGTGGTGAGTCCAGGGAAACTGATCAAATATTGCGCTTCGCACAATCTTGTGGGTTTTAGTCAGTACGTCGAGGTTAGCCCGCAGGGTTTCCGGATTACAGGAAATATAGAGGATATTGTCAAAGCGCTGTGTCAGCTTTAGCGTATCGTCATCAAGACCAGCTCGCGGTGGATCGACAAAGATAGTGGAGAAGTCATAGCGCTCTAAGTCAATTTCCGCGAGCCGTCGAAAGGGCCGCTCATTATTCAATGCCTGAGTAAATTCCTCACTGGACATGCGCACTACAGTCACATTGTCCACATTATTGAGGCCAAAGTTGGTCTGCGCCGAGCGCACCGATATTTTGGATATTTCCGTCGCAAGCACTGATCTAAAGTGCTGCGCTAATACGGCTGTAAAGTTACCGTTACCGCAGTAGAGTTCCACTAAGTCGCCGCGCTTAACATCATCCATGGATGCACAGCAGTCGCTGGCCCAGCTGAGCATTTTCTCATTGACTCTGGCATTGGGCTGGGTGAAACCGGATTCAACTTGCTGATACTGGTACTGCACCTGATCTACGTTCAATGTTTCGATGACATAGTCACGGCTAAGCACGGTCTTCTGCTTGCGGCTGCGGCCGATTACCATAATGCTATGTTCAGTCTCCAGCGCCTTCGCCGCCAGTTCCCACTCTTCGTCCACTGGTCGATGATAGATCAGGGTAATCAGTGCTTCACCACTGAGGGTGGTGAGAAACTCTAGGCTAAACAGTTTGCGACTAAGTATCGCCGAGGCATTAATTGAGGCCAATAAAGGCGCCATAAGCTGACCGATCAGCTCTCCGGCAATAGGGAATTCACGAATGATATAAGGGCGCTTTTCACCGGCGCGGTTCATGGCGTAATGAGCGACCCCATCTTCATGCCAAATACGAAACTCAGCGCGCATGCGGAAACCGCTGGGGGCTGAGTCAAACACCTCGACCTGGCCAAAGCTGAGGCCATCGAGAGTGTCTTTAAAACTCTCAAGTTTAGCCTCTAGGGCAGCGGGGTAGAGGGTAGGATCAATACTATGATCAATGCTTGGGTCAATGCTTGGGTCAATGCTAGAGTCGGACATTGGGCTTTGGCTTCTTGTGGGTTTATTAGAAGGTAGTGGTAAATTATTCACATTTGACTGCAGATCACTTAAATACAGTTCTTTGGCTTGGGTAACCCAGCATAGCGAGCCACTAATTTAGCTGGACTGCCAGGAAACAGCTGCAATAAATAAATACTGCGCCCCTTCTCGAGTCCGCAGTGCTCGGCGACAGTTTTACACAGCGGCCGCATAGACGGTGAAAAGCCGTATTGATCATAAAATACACGGGCGGCATCCAGCACTTGAATATGATCGGCACTGAGCTCGATTGCATCCGCTGCTGCAATACTGAGAGCTTGATCCTGAGACCAGTCCGCTAGTTTACTCAAATAGTTTTTAGTACTCATGGTCTACTGTCGTCAGAAGAATAAAAAAAGGCCCCGTTTACCAACGGAGCCTTTCATCTTATCTTAAGAACATACCAGATAGCGATCAGCTAGCCTGGATGCGTTTAGTCATCGCTGCCCATCCCAAACAGATGCAGCAGGCTCAGGAACAGGTTATAGATCATCACAAACAGAGTCACTGTGGCAGAGATATAGTTGCGCTCGCCGCCGTGAATAATGGCGCTGGTCTGCCACATGATCATACCAGTTGAAATCAGGGCAAAGGCTGCACTGACAGTCAGGGCCAGAGCCGGGATCTGCAGGAAGATATTGGCGATGGCAGCGACAAAGGCGACCAACATACCGGTCATCAAGAAGCCGGTCATAAAGTTAAGGTTCTTGCGAGTGGTCATCACATAGGCGGAAGAGGCGAAGAACACCAGAGCAGTTGAGCCTAAGGCCAACATAATCGGCTCAGCGCCACGCACTGCCAGATACATATTTACTATGGGCCCGAGAGTGAAACCCATCCATCCGGTCAGTGCGAACACCCAGACAATACCCATTGAATTGTTTTTGTTTTTCTCAGTCATCCAAAGGCAGATAAAGTAGGGCAGTAATGTCCAGAGACCAAAGTAAGGAGCGTTCATGGCCATAGCCACGCCAGCCATGATGGCACTAAAGGCAAGCGTCACGCCAAGCAGCATGTAAGTGCTACGCAATACTTTGACTACGGCGGGGTCGAGGGCAGTGCTTTCAATGCCGCTCTGACGATTACCCGATATTGATTTTGCGCTGTACTTGTCCGTTTCCATTTTTACTTCCTCTAACTAATTAACAATGCAGTAATAATACCCTGTCACTTACGCTCTGTCACAACAGTATTAGCAACGCATCATGGAGAATTTTCGACCACATTATCAGCTTTGGGTCGCTAAACTACTTTGTTTACGGCTGAGTCGCTGATTGGGATCCTCGATCTCAAAGCTCTGCAGAGCAAAACCACTGTCGCTCATGCGGATGACCCATCCGAGATCATGCCAGTCACCCAGCACAATGCGCTGGCCCTGGCTGACCTGATGCAGATCCGGACGGTGGGTGTGGCCGTGAATCAGCACTTCTACTCGGTGTTTTGCCATCACTTTGTCCACTGCGGCTGAATTCACATCCATAATTGCCGTGGCTTTATTGCTGTTGGCCGACATACTCTTGGCGCGCCAGTCTGTGGCGAGCTTTTGACGGCGTTTCAGGGGCAGGTGCGCGAGACACCATTTATAGATCGGGTTGCGCGCCTTGCGGCGAAAGCGTTGGTAATCCACGTCATCTGTGCATAGGGAGTCCCCGTGCATCACTAAAGCAGTCTGTCCCTGATGTTGAACCAGGTGCTCATCGGCTAATAACTCTGCACCACAGCGCCGAATAAAACGCTGGCCAATTAAGAAGTCGCGGTTACCGTGCTGAATATAGAGCTTTACCCCTGACTGGCTGAGCTCTCCAAGACTGGCCTGGACCTGCGCCGCCAACTCTGTAGGATCATCGTCTCCGATCCAGGCTTCAAAAAGATCGCCGAGAATATACAGCGCCTCAGCCTGAGAGGCATGGCCACTCAGGAAAGACAAAAACGCCCGGGTAACTGCCGGGCGCTCAGGTGCAAGATGAAGGTCTGAAATAAACAGTACAGGCATAGACTTCCTCGCTTTTTATTTGCTACTGCTGATTACTTGTCAGAGTACGCATCGCTAATCAGCGTTTCAGTCACTTCAATGGCTTCAACTGGCACATCTTGGTGATGACCAGCGCTGCCAGTCTCCATCTCCGTGATGGCATCAACCACATCCATACCTTCAACAACTTTACCAAATACCGCATAGCCCCAGCCCTGGCTGTTTTTGCCGCTGTGGTTAAGAAAACTATTGTTAGCTACATTGATAAAAAACTGTGAAGAGGCGGAGTGTGGATCGCTGGTGCGTGCCATAGCCAGAGTGCCGATTTCATTGGCCAAGCCATTGTCAGCTTCATTTTCGATTGACTCCCGAGACTCTTTCTCATTCATCTGTGCATCCATACCGCCACCCTGAACCATAAAGCCGGGGATGACACGGTGAAAAATAGTGCCATTGTAAAAACCGTCACGGGCATACTGCAGATAGTTGGCAGCGGTATTTGGCGCCTTGTCAAAATCGAGTTCAATGGATATATCACCCTGTGTGGTGCGCAATGTAATCATAAGAGTTCCTGTAAAATGTCTGTGAGATTGAGGCGTTGTTTCGCAAGGGCGCATTTTAGGCGCTAACGGGTTGGATTAAAACCGATCTTTGAGGTTTGCCCTCTGTCGATGATCTTTTTAGGCGTATTTTTGGCTAATCCACAATAAGTGGGCTTAATCATCGATCTCGTAGGGGTTTTAGTTTAATGCACCGGTGGCTGCGGCTATAATCTCGCCCATCTTTTCTCTCCAGACTTAAATAAATGATTGATATCGAAAAACCCAGCAATTTTATCCAGCAAATCATAACTGCTGACTTAGAAGCCGGCCGTGTCGAAGAAGTGGTGACAAGGTTTCCCCCAGAGCCCAATGGCTATTTGCATATAGGCCACGCCAAATCGATCTGCCTTAACTTTGGTCTTGCGCAGCAGTTTGGCGGCCGCTGCAACCTGCGCTTTGACGATACCAATCCTGAAAAAGAAGATGACGAATATGTTCAGGCTATTATTGAAGATGTGCGCTGGCTCGGTTTTGACTGGAGTGGCGAGCCCCGCTTTGCCTCAGATTATTTCGGTCAGCTCTACAGCTGGGCCAAGCAGCTAGTGACTGATGGTAAAGCCTATATCTGTGAGTTAGATGCTGAGCAGATGCGCGAGTATCGCGGCACGCTGACCGAGGTGGGCAAGAACAGCCCGTTTCGCGAGCGACCCGCAGCGGAGAGTCTTGAGCTGCTTGAGCAGATGAAAGTTGGCGCGGTCGATGAAGGTACCATGACCCTGCGTGCAAAAATCGATATGAGCTCGCCAAATATCAATATGCGTGATCCAGTGATCTATCGCATCAAGAAGGTTCCGCACCATCGCACGGGGGATGAATGGAATATCTATCCGGCCTATGATTTTGCCCATGGCCAGGAAGATGCTATCGAAGGAGTGACCCATTCGGTCTGTACTCTGGAGTTTGCCGCTAACCGTCCTCTCTATGAGTGGTTTACCAATAACCTGCCATTGCCTTCGATTCCACGTCAGTATGAGTTTGGGCGCCTGAATCTTAATTACACCATGACCAGCAAGCGCAAGCTTAAGCAGCTAGTTGATGAAGGTCATGTGGATGGCTGGAATGATCCGCGTATGCCGACCATTTCTGGTCTCCGCCGGCGCGGTGTTACTGCGGCATCGGTGCGTGACTTTTGCGATAGTCTGGCCGTGGCCAAAACCGATGGCATTGTTGATGTTGCTCAGTTTGAGCACTTTATTCGCGAAGATCTGAACAATAATGCAAGCCGCGCCATGTGTGTATTGAATCCGTTGAAGGTTACTCTGAGCAATTATCCGCAAGACCAGCAGGAAATGTTGGTCGCGCCTGGTCACCCGAATCGCGATGATCTTCCATCCCGTGAATTGCCCTTTACTCGCGAGCTGTATATCGATCGCAATGACTTTAATGAAGACAATACATTGTCACGCAAGAAGTTTAAGCGTCTGGTAATCGGTGAATATGTTCGCTTGCGCAGTGGCTATGTGATTTGCGCGGACGAGGTTATCAAAGATGCCGCGGGCGAGATTGTTGAACTGATCTGTTCTTATATTCCCGGTACTGTCGGCGGAGATCCCCCAGAGGGCGTGCGTCCACGTGGTGTGATTCATTGGGTGTCGGCGACTAACTCGGTTGACTGTGATCTCTATTTATACGAAAAACTATTTACCGTTGCAGCGCCGGATGCGGGGGAGGAGTCGTTTATAGATCACCTGAATCCTGAGTCGCTGCAGATTGTTAAGCATTGTAAGGCGGAGTTAAGTTTGGCTGAAGCAAAGGTTGGTGAGCATTTCCAGTTTGAGCGCGAAGGCTATTATTGCGTCGATGTGGTGCACAGCAGTCCTGAAAAATTAGTCTTTAACCGTACCATCGCCCTGCGCTAAAGGATCTTAACAAGTTACTAAGCAAGAACATTAAGTGAGAAGCATGAGTTTATCCCTGTATAACAGTATGACCCGCAGCAAGCAGCCATTTCAGCCCATAGATAGCCAGCGAGTGACCATGTATGTCTGTGGGCCAACGGTCTACAACCGCGTGCATATAGGCAATGCGCGGCCGGCCGTGGTGTTTGATACGCTCTATCGGTTGTTGATGAGTCTCTATCCCAATGTTCAGTACGCGCGCAATATCACCGATATTGATGACAAGATTATGCAGACCGCTGCGGCGCTAGGTGAGGATATTACTGTTCTCTCCACCCGTTATGCGGAGGCCTATTTTGATGATATGCAGGCGCTGAACAATCTGCCACCCAGTATAGTTCCCTACGCCACTCAGCATATTCCTGAAATGATCGACATGATCTCGCGTTTGGTTGCCAAAGAGCACGCCTATGAGTCTGAGGGCCATGTGCTGTTTGCTGTGCAGTCTATGACGGATTATGGAAAGCTCTCTGGTCGTTCGCTGGATGATATGCTCGCCGGTGCCCGAGTTGAGGTGGCCTCTTATAAAAAATACGCCGGTGATTTTGTGCTCTGGAAACCGTCTGCCGATGGCGAACCCGGTTGGGACAGTCCCTGGGGTCGTGGTCGTCCTGGCTGGCATCTGGAATGTTCGGCGATGATTGAAAAGCATCTGGGTGACTCCATTGATATCCACGGTGGCGGTCAGGATTTGATATTCCCGCACCATGAGAATGAGATTGCCCAGAGCTGCTGTGCCCACGACGGCAAGCCCTTTGCCAATGTCTGGATGCACAATGGTTTTATTAATATTGAAGGCGAGAAAATGTCCAAGTCACTGGGCAATTTCCGCATGGTTAACGATCTATTGGAGCAGTATCCGGGGGAGGTTTTACGCTATGTGATTCTCTCGGCTCACTATAGATCTGAGCAGCACTTTGGTAAGGACTTACTCGACAGTGCTTGGCGTTCACTGGATGCGCTCTATGGTTTTTTGCGTACTCAGGTGAGTACTGAGTCGGCTGCGGTGGATATTGCGGATACCCATGCATACGCTGCGCTGCTGGATGATTTAAATACCCCTGTGGCGATTAGTGAGTTGCATAAGTTGGCTCGTGAGATGAATGCCGCTGATGGGGATGCTCTGGCTGAGGCTAAGGGTCGGTTGTTGGCGGTGGCGGGTTTGATGGGGTTGCTGCAGCAGGATCCGGAACAGTGGTTTACCCATTCTCGTGGTGGCAGTGATATTTCTGCTGCGGAGATAGAGGTGCTTATAGCGAAGCGCAATCAGGCGAAGGCGGATAAGGATTATGCTGGGGCTGATGGGGTACGTGAGGAGTTGAAGGAGATGGGCGTGGTGTTGGAAGATAGTCGTGAAGGGACTAAGTGGCGGCGGGGGTAGTGGCTATTGGTTTTTTTGGTTGGCTTTTGGTTTGAGGATTGTGCTTCTGAAAGCGTGGCCTTAGCCTTGAGATCGACCCAATACCTTTTATGCTTTGCTGGCGCTGTGGAACTCGCTGTCGCTTAAACAGGTCCTCGCTTTTTTACCAAATCATAAAAGGACTAAGCGGGGGGCTGATTGATCTCAAGCTTAGGGCCATGCTTTCTTGCGAGTCTGCCGCGGGATTTGGGGAAAACGGGCTGGTTTCTTGCTTGCCCTTTGGTTAAATTTTTACCTTTGATGTATCACCCTCTCTGTAGAAGTCTTTCTTTTTGCTGGCGCCTATTTGCTCGGATGCCTTTGCTTGGTTTGCCTCCAGTAACCTGGATCTCAAAATCTTTTTTAGTACGTTTTCTGCGGTGGCACGATAGCCGGTGAGCTTGCCACCATAGATCGCCAGGTAGTTATTGGTTTCCGCGAACTGGACTTCACGGCTGCGTTTGAAGGGGTTGTTGCCACTTGCAGGCAAGACTCTTAGACCAGCCCATGATTGACTCGGCTGGTGCTTGAAGTGTGGGAAGTGGCTGCGAATCACCTCTAACAGGTAGCGGGTCTCTTCTTCGCTGGGTGCAATGTCGCCGGGGTTGCCTTCGAATAATTGTTCTGTGGTGCCGAGTAATGTGCCACCTTTAAAGGGCAGTACAAAAATCGCTCGATGATCCTCTTTAGCTTCTATATAAAAGCACTTTTCGCTGAGCCGTTGGGTAAATTCTACGTGAGTTCCTTTGATCAAATCGACGTCGATAGTTGGCGGATTGGGTTCTATGGATTCAGCTATTTGATTGACCTATGGGCCACCGGCGTTGACCAGTGTGCGGCCCAGTCGGTCTTTTCAATAAGCGCTACAGAGAGTTCACTAAGTGCCGCGGCCTGGGCTACGCCTGCGCCTTGAATGCCGCCACCGATTACGCAGAGGTCGTAGGTTGCTGATGTAGGGATTTCCATATTGTTGTCCATTACACGACGCAATCCGTTATTTGAGTAGGCTGGCAATATCAAAGGTTTCAAACATGGCGACACCGCGCTCTGCCAGTTGATTGGCTAGTTGCACGGTGCCCACTTCGTAGGCGACGAGCTTACCAGTTAGGCTATCAAGCTTTTCTAGCTTTTCTGCCTCAGGAATAAGTTTGTAATCAACAAAAGTGTAGTCTCCGGCGATGGCAGTTATCTGGTCACTGTGGATATGACTCCACTCCAATAGCACCGGGCCAGCTTGAGGCCAGCCGTTGGCTTTGGCCGTACCGATGATGCTGTAGTCAAAGCTAATTAATACGGCGCGATCGCGGATTGGTTCAAGTACTTCACAAACATTGGCGAGCATTATTTCGGCGCCAAATTCGGCGATGGATTCCTCTTTCAGCTCGACAAACAATGTTACCGCTGGATGGCTGAGGATAATCTCAACCACCTGAGCCAGGGATGAAATGCTCTCGTCAATAAACTCTTCGTTGAGGCGTTCCGGTTCATAGGCGGGCACTGACATCAGCTCGTTTCTGTTAAGTGACGAGATCAGGCGGTCTTGCCCACTAACGCGCTTCAGGCTGATATCGTGATAGACCATAGGTTGCTGGTCGAGACTTAGCTGAATGTCGATTTCCACATATAGAGCACCGGCATCAATAGCTTTTCGCACTGATAGAGCAGTGTTTTCTGGGTAGGCTGCTTGCAGGCCACGGTGGGCTACAAGGCGGTCAGCGGAGAGTTTTGGGTCTGTATTTTGTAGAGTCAAAATAATATTCCAGCTTGCTAATGGGTCTGTATTACGAGTATTACCAAGACTATACGGCATGCTATGCACCTTGTAAGCATTGTAGTGCTATCCTTGCATCTTCGCTTTTAATGAGACTTATCTTATGTCACATGTGCTGTTTGAAATTCGCGACAACGCGGCATTGCTTACGCTCAATAATCCCGATAAACGCAATATGTTGACCCTTGAGGTCTGCTCGGAGATTGTTCGCTATGTAAAACAAGCGGAAGAGCATCCACAGGTTAAGGCCTTGATCGTCACCGGCAGCGGTCGCGCTTTTTGTGCCGGTGGTCAATTGAGTGATCTTATTCCCGATCAAGACATCCTTGAGTCTATTTATAGCGGCTTCTTAAGTATCGCCAACTGTAAATTACCTACCATAGCCGCAGTCAACGGCGCAGCTGTTGGCGCTGGCTTCAATATGGCTGTGGGCTGCGATGTGCGTATTGTCACTGAGAAGGCGCGCTTTGAACCGCGTTTCTTTGGCTTAGGCCTGCATCCGGGCGGCGGCAACACTTGGATGTTGCGACAGTTAGTTAACTGGAATACGGCGGCAGGGATGTTGCTGTTTTCACAATCACTGAGTGGTCGAGAAGCGGTCGAAAAGGGCTTGGCCTGGAAATGTGTCGCCGATGAGGATCTGGTTGCGGAGGCGTTTGAATTTACCGCCAATATTCGCGACTTGCCGAAGGAGTTATTGTTGCGCACCAAGCAGACCTTGCGCACGGCGGGCGGAACCAATAGTCACAAAGAGATGTTGGAGATTGAAACCGCGGCGCAGGTTTGGTCGATAAACCAACCCTACGCTCGGGATTCTATTGCCGCGATGATCAAGAAGATCAGCGGTGGGTCCTAGGTGACCTTAGCCCCTGTTAGCTATGTTTGGCCAAGGCTTTTTCAGCGGCTACAACTGATTGCAGAATCAGGGTGTTAATGGTCATGGGGCCCACACCACCTGGAACCGGCGTCAAAGCAGCAACGCGATCAACCAGCGGGGCCAGTTCAATATCGCCGACGCCGCCAGGATGGTAGCCGGCATCAACAACCACTGCACCATCTTTGATCCACTCGGCTTTAATAAATTCAGGTCGACCTACTGCGCCAACTAAGATATCCGCCTGCTTAATTAAATCTGCAAGGTTCTGGGTTTTCGAGTGACAGATAGTCACTGTGGCATTGGCATTCAACAGCATCAGTGCCATTGGCTTGCCAAGAATAGGGCTGCGACCAACAACAACCGCGTGCTTGCCTGCCATATCGATGTCGTAGCCTTCAAGGATGCGCATAATACCCTGCGGCGTCGCTGAGCCATAGGCTTCTTCGTTCATAGCCATGCGACCAAAACCGAGACAGGTCACGCCGTCCACATCTTTGGCAAGGGCAATCGCGTCAAAACAAGCGCGCTCATCAATCTGCTTGGGCGTTGGATGCTGCAATAGAATACCGTGACAGTCGGGGTTGTTATTAAGTTCTGCAATCTTTGCCAACAGCTGTTCGGTGCTAGTGTCATCGGCCATCTCGACTGCGATTGAGTCCATGCCAACACGTTTACAGGCGTTCTGCTTCATCTTCACATAGGTGGCTGATGCAGGATCGCCGCCAACCAGAATGGTTGCCAGAATAGGGGCCTGACCATTATTCGCTGCTTTGAGGGCAGCAACACGTTGGGATAGTTCGGCTTCGGTTTTAGCGGCAAGGGCTTTGCCATCAAGAATCAGTGCAGACATGTTTAGACCTGTTTAAAAAGAATCAATAGTTTAGTAAAACAAAGGTGCCAAAATAGGCATAGGATGTGTTTAAAGCAACCTTTTTTGTAGTGCAAAAGACATATTTTTGGAAATGATGCAAAGAGGCTGAGTAACAGAAGAGCTATCAAATGGGGTGGACGACGGGGATTGAACCCGCGACCACCGGAATCACAATCCGGGGCTCTACCAACTGAGCTACGTCCACCATTGAGTATTACAGATTGACCAGTCCTACATGTGGGCCCATCAAATAGAAGATGGTGCGCCCGGCAGGATTCGAACCTGCGACCCACGGCTTAGAAGGCCGTTGCTCTATCCAGCTGAGCTACGGGCGCATTTTACAAAGCCGGAAAGTGGTCGGGAATGAGGGATTCGAACCCCCGACATCCTGCTCCCAAAGCAGGCGCGCTACCAGGCTGCGCTAATTCCCGAATGTCTTACCATGCGGTCTCTTACGAGAGGGCGCATAATACTGATCGGACCGGTTACCGTCAATGCGAAATCCAATTATCCGGCAAATAATTGATATCTTTTTAGCAATCCCCGAAGCTCTATTTTATGAGGCCCTGAGGAAACTAAATTGGCCCAGCTTTTCATCTCTAACAAAGCCTTTTGCCGATGACCTTATGGCTTCTTCAAGGCCTTTTCAAAGAGTGCCGCCATACTACCTTTGGCCTGCGGCGTTGAGGCTTGGGACCGTTTCTGACCTGCGGCGTTTTTATGGGCCGTTTTAGAGCCGCCATTTGTTCTGTGATTAGCCTTCTGCCCCGGCTTGCCGTCTGGCTTTTTATCAGAGCGCGCCGGAGTCACTTCATCATCGGTGCGCATACTCAAGGCTATGCGCTTTCTCGCAACATCTACTTCCATCACTTTAACGTTGACTATGTCACCGGTCTTGACCACTTCGTGGGGGTCTTTCACAAAACGATTAGCGATAGCGGAGATATGAACCAATCCATCCTGATGCACGCCAATATCGACAAAGGCACCGAAGTTGGTGACATTGGTCACCACACCTTCGAGGAGCATGGCGGGCTTGAGATCCTTAATCGCCTCTATGCCTTCCTTAAAGGTGGCGGTTTTAAACTCCGGACGAGGATCCCGGCCTGGCTTATCCAATTCACTGAGGATATCAGTGATAGTGGGCAGGCCAAACTGGCTGTCCACATAGTTTGCCGGATCCAGTTTACGCAGCAGCTGGCTATTGCCAAGCAATGCTTTCTGGGAAGTCTTGTTGGCTTCAGCAATGCGTTCAACTAAAGAGTAGGTCTCTGGGTGTACTGCTGAGGCATCCAGCGGATTATCGCCATTGGCAATGCGCAAGAAGCCTGCGGCCTGCTCAAAGGTGCGCTCGCCAAAGCGGCTTACCAGTTTGAGCTGCTCACGGCTTTTAAAGGCTCCCTGCTGATCGCGGTAGTCGACGATATTATCGGCAATGGTCTGGCTGAGGCCGGAAACCCGGCGCAACAGCGCGGAGGAGGCGGTATTCACCTCAACGCCCACGGCATTTACACAGTCTTCGATTACCGAGTCGAGACTTCTGGCCAGCTTTACCTGACTGACATCGTGCTGATATTGGCCCACACCAATGGATTTTGGGTCGATCTTAACCAACTCCGCCAGCGGATCTTGAAGGCGACGAGCTATAGACACCGCGCCACGAATGGTGACATCTAGATCGGGAAATTCTTTGGCGGCAAATTCTGATGCGGAGTAAATCGACGCGCCGGCTTCATTAACCATTACAGCCTGAGCTTTCAATGCAGTGTTATTTTTCAGCATATCCAAGACGAAACTTTCGGTCTCGCGGCTACCAGTGCCATTGCCTATAGCAATTAGCTCAACCCCATACTTCTCACAGAAATGGGTGAGAATAGCTTCAGCTTCATGGGTCTTTCGCTGCGGCGCTGTAGGGAAAATGGTGGTGTGATCCACCAGCTTGCCAGTGCTGTCTACCACAGCGACTTTAACCCCAGTACGCAAGCCAGGATCCAAGCCAATGGTGGCTTTTTGTCCGGCAGGTGCAGCGAGGATCAAATCTTTAAGGTTGATCGAGAAAACATTGATAGCATCAAGATCCGCTCGTTCACGAAGGCTTCCTAAAAGGTCAGTCTCTAGGTGGGTGTGTAGCTTGATGCGCCAAGTCCAACGGACCACTTCGCCGAGCCAATCATCGGCAGCGCGGCCGAGATTTTCGATATTCACCTGACGGGCAATCATGCTCTCACAGGGATGGCCCTGATCGTCTTCGAGTATCAGATCTACCTTAATACTGATAAACCCTTCTCGGCGAGCGCGAAACATCGCCAAGGCTCTGTGCGACGGCGCTGTGTTTAGCGGTTCGCTGTGCTCAAAGTAATCTTTAAATTTGGCTGCCGCCTGCTCCTTGCCTGGCTCTTTATCTTTGCCGCTCACCAGAGTGGCGGTGATATTCGCCTCATCGAACATAAACTGGCGGAGCCGGCCCAACAGTTCAGCGTCTTCGCTAAAGCGTTCCATAAGAATAAATTTAGCGCCATCTAGGGCCGCTTTGCTATCGGCAACGCCGAGCTCCCTGTTCACGAACGCTGCAGCGGTTTTCTCTGGGTCCTGGGTCGGATCACCGTAGAGTTTATCGGCCAGAGGCTCCAGGCCAGCCTCAATGGCGATCTGGCCTTTGGTGCGGCGTTTTACTTTATAGGGTAGGTATAAATCTTCGAGACGGGTTTTAGTGTCAGCCAAATTGATTGCCTGTTTCAGCTCGGCTGTCAGTTTGCCCTGTTCCTCAATACTGGAGAGAATCGATTTTCGCCGATCTTCAAGCTCTCTTATGTAGTTGAGGCGCTCCTCAAGGTTGCGCATCTGAGTATCATCAAGGCCGCCGGTGACTTCCTTGCGATAGCGCGATATAAAGGGTACGGTCGCGCCCTCATCGAGCAGTTGTATGGCGGCAGTGACTTGGTTTTCACCAATCTTGAGTTCATTAGCGATACGACTGGCAATAGAGTACATGAGGGCCTTTTACAATAATGAGTAGATTCAATCTGTGTCAGACAATAGCCGGTTGGCAATGGACTGTATTAGGCGCGAGATTATGCCTTGAGCAATCCGCTCTGGGTAGACTTGTTTTTTTCAACTGACTGTGACTTGACCGTTATGCACCACGACATGATTCAAGAGTCTGAAAACTGCCCACTTTGCAGCGGCAAAGCGACGGCCGAGTATCACCGGGATCAACGTCGCGCTTATCTGCAGTGTTCTGCTTGTCAGCTAGTGTTTGTGCCCCAGGGTTTTCATCTGTCAAATGATCAGGAGAAGGCGGAGTATGATCTTCATGAAAACGACCCGCATGATCTAGGTTACCGTAGCTTTCTCAATCGACTTGCTCAGCCCCTCTTGGCGAAACTCCAGCCCGGCAGTCAGGGATTGGATTTTGGCTCTGGCCCAGGGCCCTGTTTGTCGCTGATGTTAGAAGAGCAGGGGCATCGCGTGGCGCTCTATGACCTGTATTACGCCAATCACCCTGAGCTGCTTGAGTCCCAATATGATTTTATTACTGCGACTGAGGTCGTTGAGCATCTGGCTAAACCACTATTTGAACTAGACCGACTCTGGAGGATGTTAAAGTCCGGCGGACAGTTGGCAATTATGACCAAGCTAGTTGCCAGCCGAGAGAAATTCGCCAGCTGGCACTACAAATCTGACCCCACTCATATCAGCTTCTTTTCAGTAGCGACCTTTGAATACCTAGGTCAGCAGTGGGGCAGTGCGCCGCAGTTTATTGGTGCGGATGTGATTATCTTTCAGAAATAGCATTACGAGCAGCAATAAACGCTCGTACCGACCGACTGACATCTTCGCCGCTAGTCACCCAAGAACAGACGCTGACACGAATAACCTTTTTATCTTGCCACACTGAACCACCGACCCAGCACTCCCCGGAATCTTGAATCGCAGCCAGTATCTTATCGGTCTCAGCATCGCTATCTGCTGGCGAAACAACCACCTGATTAAACACCACATCATTAAGTATCTCGAAATCTGCCGCTGCGAGTTCCTCGGCAAACTGCAGTGCCCGTTCATGCATGCCATAAACCAGCTCATCAACTCCATTGGCACCTAGGTATTTAAGCGCAGCCCAGAGTTCAACGGCTCTGGCACGGCGAGACATCTCTGGTGTGTAAAGCATGCCATCGCGGTTTTCACTGAAGTTTAGATAGGCACCGGACGCCTGCAGCGCCATGATTAGAGCATCTCGATCGCGACAGAGTAAGATGCCACTGTCATAGGGTGTATTGAGCGTCTTGTGACCATCCACAGACCATGAATGGGCTTTCTCCAAGCCTTTAGTCAGGTGCTTAAGCCGCTTTGTCGCGCCCGCCCAAAGACCAAAGGCACCATCTATGTGGACCCATGCACCGACTTTATTAGCTTTGTCACAGATCGTCTCAAAGGGATCAAAGGAACCTGTATTGACATTGCCCGCCTGCAATAAAACTATGCAGCTGCCATCCAATTGCGGCAGCTGTTCAGGAAGGATGCGCCCCTGATCATCGCCCTCGACCCATTCAATGTTGTCGAGACCAAAACCCAGCAGAGCGACAGCTTTAGTTACTGCACCATGGATATGACGGCCGGCAATAATGCGCAGTGCTGGCGCACCATTGTGGCCCTGCTGATTAAAGTCCCAACCCTGGTTGTGTAATAGTCGATAGCGCGCTGCTGCTAGCCCACATAAAATCGCCGAAGAAGTGCCGCTGACAAACCCAGCAACCGTACTGTCAGGCAGACCGAATAATTGTTTTAACCAGCTTTCACAGATCTCTTCGAGCTTGGAGACAACAGGTGACATTGCATAGAGTGCAGTGTTTTGATCCCAGAAATCGCTCAGCCACTTAGTCGCCAGAGTCACCGGCAAAATGCCGCCATTGACAAAACCAAAGTAGCGGCCGCCGGTCTGTGCAGTAGTGGCAGGGGAGCCGTATTCATGTAACTGCTTGAGAATAGTCGTGGCATCTCCGGAAGCGGCTGGCAGGTCTTCGACAAACTGCTCGAGACCCGCTAGCGCCTGCTTCGAAGGGAACACATTGCGTTGCGCAGCGCTGTCGGCGTATTCATAGGCATAGCCTTTGGCTTGCTCAAGTAGGGATTTACTCTGCTGCTCTAGGTGCATACTGTCTCGCAATGTCATCTGCTATCTCACTGGATATTGTTGTGGATACGTATGGTCGCAGTAAATCATAGACTGGCGCGCTGACAAAGCTAGAATAAACGATGAATCTATCTATTATTTAAGGAAATTGATCGCTATGTACAAAGGCCAGACAGTCAGTCTAACTCTAATCGACAATGGTTTTGCAGAAATTCAATTCGACAATCAAGGCGAGTCGGTGAATAAATTTAATCAGCAGACATTAGCTGATTTACGCGAAGCCGTAGATACCTTAAAAGCGCAATCCGGTGTTCGCGGACTTTTGATCAGCAGTGCCAAGCCTGTATTTGTGGTGGGTGCGGACATTACTGAATTTAAGGATATGTTCAACGCCACCAAAGAGGCTTTTATTGCCGGTGCACAGACCGTCAATGGCCTGTTCTCGGAGATTGAAGATCTGCCATACCCCTCCGTTGCGGCGATCAACGGGTTTGCTCTCGGCGGCGGTTTTGAAGTTTGCCTCGCCTGTGACTCGCGAGTAATTTCCTCCAAGGCCGCTGTAGGCCTTCCCGAAACCGGCCTCGGCATTATTCCTGGCTGGGGCGGTACTGTCCGTCTGCCACGTTTGGTCGGCTATTCGACAGCGGTGCACTGGGTTGCTTCTGGTGAACAGCAGCGTCCTAAGGCGGCTCTGGAAGCCGGTGCAGTCGATGCCATCGCCGAGCCAGAGCAGTTGCGCGAAGTATCTCTGGGTCTGCTGGAAGAGCTGGCTTCAGGTCAGCGTGACTATCAAGCCCGTCGCGCTCAGATGAGCACAGCACTGGCAATGTCCGATGCCGAACTAGAGGCTACAGCCACAGGTTTCCGCAGCTCTATTTTGGGCAAAGCCGGCAATCATTATCCAGCTCCTTTAAAAGCGGTTGAGTTGATTTCCAATGCTGCCCACCTGGGTCGCGATGACGCCATTAAAATGGAAAATGAGGCCTTCTATGAAATATCCCAAACGCCTCAGGCAAGAGCCATGGTGGGGCTGTTTTTAAGTGATCAATATATCGTTAAGCAGGCAAAAAATCGTAGCCGTGCTCTGGCTGACAAACTGCCGGAGATCGAAGCTGCTGGGGTGATTGGTGCCGGTATTATGGGTGGCGGTATTGCCTACCAAAACGCCATTCGCGGTTACGCAGTCGTGATGAAAGATATTAACCAGCCGGCATTGGATCTGGGTATTCAGGAAGCCAATAAGCTACTGGCCAAAGGCGTTAAGCGCGGCAAGTTAACCGAAGAGAAAGCAGGCCAGATACTTAGTCTAATCAAGCCAAGCCTTGAAGACGCTGATGTGGCCCCTTGCAACATACTGGTTGAAGCCGTAGTTGAACTGGAATCGGTTAAGAAAATGGTGTTGCCCGCCGTTGAGGCCCTGCTCGACGATAGTGCAGTGATTACCTCAAACACCTCGACTATCTCAATCAACCGCCTTGCTGAGTCTTTAAAGCGCCCAGAAAATTTCTGCGGCATGCACTTCTTTAATCCGGTTCACGCTATGCCACTGGTTGAAATTATTCGCGGCGAAAACACTTCTGATGCAACCATCGCAGCGGTCTGTGCTTATGCTTTGGGTCTTGGCAAGAAGCCAATTGTGGTTAACGACTGCCCAGGATTCTTAGTCAACCGGGTGCTCTTCGCCATGCTCTTTGGCCTTGAGATTATGATCTCAGAGGGTGCTGACTTTCAGCAAGTGGATAAGGTCATGGAAGGTTGGGGCCTGCCAATGGGACCGGCTTATTTGATGGACGTAATCGGCATTGACACAATTAATCACTGCTACCCAGTGATGATCAATGGCTTGCCTGAGCGCTTTAAGAAAACCGCTGACCTATGGCCCACTGAAGCTATTTATCAGGCTGAGCGTCTGGGTCAGAAAAATGGTCTTGGCTACTACAGCTATGAATTGAATGAAAAGGGTAAGCCAAGCAAGGCGCTTGACCAGAATGTGATCAAGATGTTTGCCGATCTTTATGGTGAAGCCAAGATGGTGGCTGCGGATGAGATTGTCGATCGCCTGATGATCGCCATGGCCATGGAGATGGTTCACTGCTTGGAAGAGGGCGTTGTTGCTTCGCCAGCTGAAGCGGACATGGCGCTGATTTATGGCGTTGGTTTTCCGGCATTCCGCGGCGGTGTCTGTCGCTGGATGGATGAGATTGGTCTGCAGGAGGTCTGTGATCGCGGCGATAGATATGCCCATATTAGTGAGCTGTATAGACCCACTGCGAAATTGCGTGCGATGGCTGCTAAGGGTGAAACCTTGTATTAAGCTAATTGTTCAAACCTGTCATCCCGACTGCTTCATCGCTTAGGGATGACAGACTTGAGAGCTGCTCCGGGTAACAATAAACTGCTACTTCTTTAGAGCTCTAGAGGCCTCTCAGGGGTACCCTGCATAAAGGGTCCATCGACACAGATTCGTCGTCCGTCTGGCGAAGCACAGGCTCCACAGATACCCACGCCACATTTAGTCAGATAATCAATCGCACTAAAGATCTGGTCATCGCGACAGAACTCGCGCTGTACTTTCGCTGCGGCGTGCACCATGGGTGAAGGCCCGCAGTTATAGAACACTAACTTGTCCAATTCCTGCTGATCCATCTGTTCCAGACGACTGCGCAACAGCTCAGTGACAACCCCTTTAAAGCCTTCGCTGCCATCATCTGTGGCCACGTGAACCTTGGCGATTTTTTTACACTCATCAAGGTAATAAAGCCGCTCGGCTGTGCGAGCGCCGGTAAATACTTCAGCGTTGCCAAAGTCTCGAGCTAGCTGGTACACCGCGGCTAAACCGGTTCCGCCGGCCACTGCCATAATCTTGGCATCTTCCGCTGGGGACACGGGGATGCCGTGAGGGCCGCGCACATAGACTTCAGTGCCCACCTCTAGATCCATCAGCGCATGGGTAAAGATACCCACATCGATTACAGCGAGTTGGAAGGGGTCATCGGCGAGGGCTGAGAAGGGCTTTTCGCCAACTCCCGGCACCCAGAGAAAAACGAATTCACCGGCCTGAATATTGACTTTGCGATCAAAGGTCAAAACGCAGATATCGTTGCAGACGCGTTTGTTTTCCACCAACACCACTGGCGAATAATCCATATCGATGTCGTAGCGAATATGGGCTTCTGCTTTGTCTGAGTCGAAAGCCATGTCCGCTTCAAGCTGATTGAAGTAACTGCCAATTTCGTCTGTGGTCATACCGGTTAGGGCAGAGCCGATACCGACAATGGATGCGCCGGCATTAATAAATTCTCTCGCATCTGCGGCACTACTGGCGCCACCACAGCCGATAATCGGCAAATCGGTCTCGGCGCGAATCTCAAGCACGCACTTTAATGCAATAGGCAACACGCCTTTGCCTGACATGCCGCCAGCACCATTACTTAGCACTGCATGGCCGTGAGAGGCGGTATAGCCTGGCCCGACAGTGTTGATCGCGCAGATGCCGTCGGCACCACCGGCGGCTGCGGCTAGGGCTATCTCGCCAATATTAGGGGTGTTGGGTGTTAATTTGGGAATCACTGGAATATCCACCACGGCTTTCACTGCGGCGGTAATAGCGCGCACCATCTCTGGATCCTGCCCCATGGCCATACCATAACCTTTGGCGTGGGGGCAGGAGAGATTGAGCTCTAAGCCATCGGCCACTGGGGCCATGATCTTGGCCACTTCAACAAATTCTTCAAGACTGCCACCGAAAATGGAGACCAGTAAAAAGCGATCTTCGGGAATGCGCAGCTTTGCCATAGCTTCGGCAGCTACTAGAGCGCCTGGGTTGGTCAGACCAACGGCATTGACGAAATTTCCCGGGGAATACTGGCTATAAACCGGCTCACGGTTACCTTCGCGGGGCACAGGCCCGACACTCTTGGTGGTGATCACACCAATTTGCGGCATATGATCAAACATATATTGGATAATAGGCACCGCTGTGGTGACGATTCCAGATGGCACTGTAAAAGGGCCTGAGAGGGTCTTGCCAAGAAATTCTGTTTTCAAGATAGCTCGCTCGAAACTGATTGTGTTGGAGGGTATACGCAGATCGCGATTATACCGACTTTAAAGAATTAATCTGCCTCTCTTGCCCCCATGCTGCGAAAAAAGGCTAGGTGGCTGAAGTCACTACTGGGAACATAGTCGAGGTCGTTGTAATAGGGGTTGGCAGAAACTTTAACAATGACGCTATTGTTAGCTGGATTGACATAAATATACTGACCATAGACACCCATTGCCATATATTCGCCGTCCTCTGAGAGCGGCAACCACCATTGGTAGCCATAACCAAAGTCATCTTGTTCAGGTTGTAGGTGTGGGGCGTCGGCCACTATCGATGCTGCGATCCATTGAGCCGGAACAATCTCTGTGCCGTCCAGCACGCCCTGGTGTAAATAGAGCGATCCAAGTTTGGCAAAATCTCGCAAGGTTAAATTAAGTCCGCCGAGGGCCATCTCTGTGCCGTCGCCGTCGACAATCCAGTAGCCGTCGTATTCCATACCCAAAGGCTCGTAGAGTTTTTCCTGCATGTAGTCAGTCACAGACTGCCCAGTAGCGCGGCTCAGGACCATGCTCAAGACATGAGTGTCAATACTGACATAGTGATTAACTGTTCCAGGCTCGTGGCCACGAGTTAGGGTGGCTGCAAAGTCATCCTGTGGGCTTCCCAGTGCAAAGCCTCGGCCCCAGCGATTGATATCACTAGTAAAGTCGGCGTAGTCCTCATTAAAGTCGATTCCCGATGACATCTGCAGTACATCTTTAATGCGCACCCCTTCATAACCTGAACCTTTTAGCTCTGGAGCATAGGTATCGACAGTTTGTTCAATGCTGGCGATGCTGCCTTCATCCACTGCGATACCCACCATGGCGGAAATAAACGACTTGGCCATGGACCAGGAAATGCTGCGGGTGGATTCACTGTGGCCGAGAGTATAGGCCTCGTAGACGATTTGATCGTTCTGAATTACCAGCAGTCCCGTAGTCCAGGAGTCGGCTAAAAATTGCTCTGTGTTAAGGAGTTCTCCAGCAAATAAAAAATCCTCTGGCAATTCGATTGTAGTGCCTTGAGTGTAGAGCCTTGGCTGGGCGGACGCGCTCATCGTACTGATTGCACCAAGCTGGTCGGCTGAGCGAAAGTTTTCAACAATGCGATCTGCGTCGAACAGGTGCACGGCGCGGTAGAGGCTCTGTACTTTTGGAAAGGCCCAAAAACCGCCGATTAGTAGTACAGTGGCTCCGATTAAAACACTGTTGCGCGCAATAGCCATAGGTTCCCCAGGGGAGTTTCACACTGCATAGGCAGTCTTATTGGTTTGTCCCATCCTACGGGAATGTGAGGCTGGAGTGCAATCAGAGTCTTGTGAGGCATAAGCTGGCGATAAAAAAGCGGAGGCAAAAAAAGAGCGACCCTAAGGCCGCTCTTCTCGATGACACAGAAACCGGCATTAGAACTGGTTCATGGTGTTGTCTTTACCCGATGCTTTCAGGGCAGCTTCACCGGCAAAGTATTCTTTATGGTCGTCGCCCATATCGGAACCTGCCATGTTCTGGTGCTTCACACAGGCGATACCCTGACGGATCTCTTTGCGCTGAACACCTGCTACATAACCCAACATGCCTTGCTCGCCGAAGTACTCTTTGGCCAGGTTGTCGGTAGACAGTGCCGCCGTGTGATAAGTGGGCAATGTAATCAGGTGGTGAAAGATGCCAGCCTCACGGGCAGAGTCAGCCTGGAAGGTACGGATTTTGTCGTCGGCAAGAGCGGCCAGATCAGTTTCGTCGTAGCTGACATTCATCAGGTCGGCACGATCGTAAGCGGACATGTCGACACCGGATTCACTCATACTGTCAAAGATCTGCTGACGGAAGTTGAGAGTCCAATTAAACGATGGGCTGTTGTTGTAAACCAGCTTAGCGTTGGGAACCTGTTTACGAATCTCTGCCATCATTGCGCCAATTTGGCCAACGTGAGGCTTCTCGGTTTCGATCCAGATCATATCAGCGCCGTTCTGCAGACTCGTGATGCTATCTAGGATACAGCGTGCTTCGCCAGTACCAGCCTTAAACTGATAAAGGTTACTTGGCAGGCGCTTAGGACGCACTAACTTGCCATTTCGATTTAGCACCACATCGCCATTCTTCATATCGGCAGGCGTGATTTCCTCAACGTCTAAGAAAGAGTTGTACTGATCGCCAAGATCGCCTGGCTCACGTGTTACCGCGATCTGCTTAGTCAGGCCAGCACCCAATGAATCGGTACGGGCAACAATTACGCCATCGTCTACACCGAGCTCAAGGAACGCATAACGAACGGCATTGATTTTGGCGAGGAAGTCTTCGTGTGGCACTGTAACCTTGCCATCCTGGTGACCACATTGCTTCTCATCGGACACCTGATTTTCAATCTGGATACAGCAAGCACCGGCTTCAATCATCTGCTTGGCCATTAAGTAAGTGGCCTCCGCGTTACCGAAACCCGCATCGATATCGGCAACGATAGGCACTACATGCGTCTCAAAGTTATCAATTTGATCCTGAATGGCTTGCTTAGCATCACCCTGTGCTTCGTCCAGCTGACGGAACAGACCGCCTAGTTCTCGTGCATCAGCCTGGCGCAAGAAGGTGTAGAGCTCAGCAATCAACGAGGCAACGGACGTCTTTTCGTGCATTGACTGGTCGGGCAGCGGACCGAACTCTGAGCGCAGAGCCGCAACCATCCAACCTGAAAGATAGAGGTACTTACGCTTAGTGGTACCAAAGTGCTTTTTAATCGCAATCAGTTTCTGCTGTCCGATAAAACCGTGCCAGCAACCCAACGACTGAGTGTACTGAGATGAGTCGGCATCGTAGGCGGCCATGTCTTCACGCATAATTGCTGCGGTGTACTTGGCGATTTCGATTCCGGTTTGAAAGCGATTCTGTGCGCGCATGCGAGCTGCAGAGTCAGCGCTGATGGCGTCCCAGTTCCCGCCATGTTGCTGTTTTAGTTTGGCAACTGCTGCAAGATCATTTGAAAAATTGGTCATGCTTAAACCCTCTTAATGAATTCCGTTCGTTTGACAGTGCGGTGAGTTTAGGTATGATACCGTTATAAATCTAATTGATAGTTTCTATTGCGAGCATTTTTATTATGAATATAGCGAGAGTCGATCTAAACCTGCTGGTGTACCTAGATGTACTGCTGCGAGAGTGCAACGTAACCCGTGCTGCAGAGGAGCTGGGGATAAGTCAGCCGGCTATGTCTAACAGTTTGCGGCGTCTGCGGGATCTGTTTGATGACCCACTGCTAGTTAGAACCAGCGATGGCATGACGCCTACTGACCGGGCACTAGAGCTGCAGCCTTTAGTGCGCAATGTTCTGGCGGCTGCCGAGATCGCTGTATTACCCAAGACCCTCTTTGATGCCGCGGCCTCTGATCGGATCTTCCGCATTATGGCCAGTGACTATACCGAAGTGACACTATTACCCCAGCTGCTAACGCGGTTGCGTAAAGAAGCGCCAAATATTCGCCTCGATATCATGACCCCAAGCGACGTGAGCTTTCACGATGTGGAACGGGGTAAGGTGGATCTGGTGATCAATCGCTTTGACACATTGCCACAGTCATTTCATCAGGTACACCTTTGGGATGACAGTTTCTCCTGCGTGATGAGTGCAAGTAACAATGTGATTAAAAATTGGAGCCTCGACAGCTATCTGTCTCACAAGCACGTCTGGGTTAGCAAGACGGGCATGGGTGTAGGTGTTGGTATGAGTTCTGACGACGTGCAGCGATTGGGCTGGGTCGATGAGGCGCTAGGTAAGCTCGATGCCAAGCGTGAGATCACTGTTTTTACCCGGCATTATCAAGCGGCACTGCTTCTTGGTGAGCAGGATGATTTAATTGTTACCATTCCCACCATCGCGGCTCGAACCATGGCGAACAACCCCAAAGTGGTGATTCTTGACCCGCCTTTTGAGATACCAAGAATGCGCCTAAAAATGGTCTGGAGCCCGCTTTTGCAAAGGGATCCAGGGCACAAATGGCTGCGCCAAATGATCAAGGATGTGTCAGCAGAGATTGCTCGGTAAGCCTGCGAGCCTTATAGCCATGCTGAATAGCAAAGATAGAATCCATAGATTTGGATTATTACAGGGTTAAGATTAGACTCTGCTCAAACATCTAGTTACCTGCGGAGAAAGAATCATGGCCGAACGTATCCAGCACTCGGGATTACAGATCGCAAAACCTATTTATGAGCTGGTCAACGAGCAAATCTGCCCTGGAACGGGCATTGAGCCTGATCAATTTTGGGCCTCATTTTCGTCAATCATCAGTCATTTTTCGCCGATAAATCGCGATCTCCTTGAAAAGCGTCAGGCGCTTCAAACGCAAATTGACAGCTGGCATCATCAGCACCGCGAGGATTTCAACTTTGCTGACTACAAAGCCTTTTTGCAGCGTATCCACTATCTGGTTCCCGAAGGCCCCGCTTTTAGCGTGACTCCGCGTAATGTTGATCCCGAGATCGCTCAGCAGGCTGGCCCCCAGCTCGTTGTGCCAATTATGAATGCACGCTTCGCTCTGAATGCGGTCAATGCCCGATGGGGCAGCCTCTACGACGCCCTCTATGGCAATGATGTGATCTCTGAAGAAGACGGCGCGGCAAAAGTCGGGCCCTATAACCCTGTGCGTGGCCAGAAAGTAATTGATTACGGAAGAGAACTACTTGATACCGCAGTACCTCTGGATAATGGTTCCCACCACTCTGCCAGCGGCTACCGAATCGTAAACCAGCACCTAGTGGTAAGTTTGGATGATGGTTCAGAGGCTCATCTGGCCAATCCAGATCAGTTTATGGGTTATCTGGGAACCACAGACAATCCCGCATCTATATTGTTAAAAAACAATAGGTTGCACGTTGAAATTCAGCTAGATTGTAACCATCAGATTGGTGCTACAGACAAAGCTGGGATCAAGGATATAGTGCTTGAAGCAGCTCTGACTACTATTATGGATTGCGAAGATTCGGTTGCTGCCGTCGACGCTGAGGATAAGGCACTGGCTTACAGCAATTGGCTGGGTCTCAATAAAGGCACGCTAAAAGAAACTATAACTCGGGGTGATAAGAGCTTTGTCCGCTCTATGAACCCAGATCGCGAATACCTTGCAAAAGATGGATCAAAACTGACGCTTAACGGCCGCAGCCTTATGTTCGTGCGCAATGTTGGCCACTTGATGACCAATCCAGCGATCCTTGATGCCGACGGCAACGAGGTTCCAGAAGGCATCATGGATGGCATGATCACCAGCCTGATCTCGTTACATGACCTTAAGCGCACTGGCGGTTTGCGCAATTCCACAGCCGGCAGTTGCTACATAGTAAAACCAAAGATGCACGGTCCAGAAGAGGTGACCTTCACCAACGACCTATTCGATGCCATTGAAGATGCGCTGGGGCTTTCTCGGCACAGGATTAAGGTCGGTATTATGGACGAGGAGCGCCGCACCTCGGTCAATCTGAAAGAGTGCATTCGAGCCGCGAAAGGCCGCGTGGTGTTTATTAATACCGGGTTCCTAGATCGTACCGGCGATGAAATTCATACCAGTATGCATGCAGGTCCCTTTGCACTGAAAGCTGACCTAAAGGCGATGCCGTGGATTAGCGCTTACGAAGATCGCAATGTCGATGTCGGCCTGGCCTGTGGCCTCGAGGGTAAAGCTCAGATAGGCAAGGGCATGTGGGCGATTCCGGACAATATGGCAGACATGATGGAAGTCAAAATAGGCCATGTGAAATCTGGCGCCAATACCGCTTGGGTGCCGTCGCCAACTGCAGCGACATTGCATGCCATGCATTACCATCAGGTTGATGTTGAAGCTGTGCAAGAGTTGGTGGCCAATCGAGACATGGCCAGCGTCGACGATATACTGACCATTCCTTTACTGGGCGATCGAAAACTCAGTGGCGCAGAGATCCAACTTGAGTTAGACAACAATGCTCAGGGCCTTCTGGGCTACGTGGTTCGCTGGGTAGAGCAGGGTGTGGGTTGTTCAAAGGTTTTAGATATCAACAACGTTGGCCTGATGGAAGATCGTGCGACGCTGCGTATCTCCAGCCAGCACATGGCCAATTGGTTACACCATGGCATCTGCAGCTCAGCTCAGATCATGGAGACGCTGAAGCGTATGGCCGCTGTAGTCGATGGTCAAAATGCCGGCGATGCCGACTATATTGCCATGAGCCCCAACTTTGAGCAGAGCATTGCGTTTAAGGCGGCCTGCGATCTGGTATTCAAAGGTGATACTCAGCCCAGCGGTTATACCGAGCCGTTGCTTCACGCCTATCGTCAGCAAGCTAAAGCTGAGCGTTAATAGGGAGTTATGATGAAATCCACTCCTGATCTCTGTGACCAGTACCCGGACTTGATTGAAGTCGTTGAACCCATGTTCAGCAACTATGGCGGTCGCGAGAGTTTTGCTGGCGAAATCGTCACGGTGAAGTGCTTCGAAGACAACAGCTGCGTTAAACAGCTAGTGGATAGTCAAGGCCAGGGAAGAGTAATGGTTGTTGATGGCGGTGGCTCAATGCGCCGCGCCTGCCTCGGGGATATGCTAGCGGAAAAAGCATCAGTGAATGGCTGGAGCGGACTGATTATCTATGGCTGCATTCGCGATGTGGATGAGATTATGGCCACTGATATTGGTGTTCAGGCCCTTGGCACCCACCCGATGAAAACGGATAAAAAAGGTATTGGCGAGACACAAATTCCTGTGACTTTTGGCGGCGTCAGCTTTAATCCAGGGCATTATGTCTACGCCGACAACAACGGTATTGTTGTTGCCTCCCAGCAGCTTCTCTAGGCTGCCTATCTAGTTTGATTCGCTAAACGACTCCTCAACCGGCTCCTCTAGACCAATTCCAGCTTCATCGCTATGTGGGGCATACCCGCATCGAAAAATTCTTCGCCGTAACGGATGAACCCCAGGCCGCTGTAAAAAGGTAGGGCAGTCAACTGGGCATGGAGGAATAACACAGGTAGCTGCTCTGCCGCGGCGGTCTTGATTACCGCTCGCATAATGGCATCGCCAATACCGCGCCTGCGGTTGGGCTTGAGCACCGCCATACGGCCAAAGTGTCCATCAGGTAGCAAGCGACCAGTGCCAACCGGCCTATTATCTCTGTCGTAGGCAAGCCAGTGAATGCATTCTGGGTCTAAGCCATCAAAATCCAGTTCGTAAGGAACCTGCTGTTCTTCGACAAATACCAGGCTGCGAATTTGTTTAATCTCTTTCACACTGGCCTGCCAGCTTGTTTTCTCAACGCGGATTGGCGGTTTAGTCTGCATAGTTAGCCCGTAAATATAGCCTGTAAATATAGCCTGTAAAAAATAGCGTCTTCGGTAGTTGAACAGCAACCGCGACAACACTAATAGATCTGGCTCTGAATTTCATGCCGACCAATAGCCAAGCCAACAAGGCTTAAGCATGTGTACAATAACCACAAAAGATTGCCTTCTGCGGCCGAATCAGAAAAGATGCGGAATAATTTCATCCGCGGCCCAATGAGAGACTAACTTGCATGATAAAGAATCTGTTTAAACCTGCGCATTTTGCAGTCTTATTGCTGCTCAGCAGTGCTGCCTTAGCCAATGAAAAAGCGAGCGAGCAAGCCATTATCGATCCTAGTGCACGCTTTCATCCAGTGGTCAGTGAGCGCGGCATGGTGGTCTCCCAAGAGATGATCGCCAGTCAGGTTGGCGCCGACATTTTAGCTGCTGGCGGCAATGCCGTCGATGCGGCTGTGGCGACCGGCTTTGCCCTGGCAGTGACTTTGCCCCGCGCGGGCAACCTCGGCGGTGGCGGATTTATGCTAGTGCATTTGGCAGAAGAGAATAAAACCATCGCTATCGACTATCGTGAAATGGCGCCAGCCTCTGCCTCCAAAGATATGTTCCTCGATGCCGAGGGCGATGTGGATAACCGCAAAGCGCGCTTTAGTATTCAGTCCTCAGGGGTACCGGGGACGGTTGCCGGCTTGTTACATGCACTGGACAGCTATGGCACTATGACTCTACAGCAGGTATTAACACCTGCGATCGAGTTGGCTAGTGATGGTTTTCGGGTATCTTTTGACCTCTCGTCGTCGCTGCAGGCGCGCCAGAAAACTCTGCACAAAAACGCTGCCTCGAAAGCTTACTTTTATAAAGCTGATGGTACTGGCTACCAATACGGCGAGACATTTGTGCAAAAAGATCTTGCTGCGACCCTTGGGCGCATTGCCAAGAACGGTCGCAGTGGATTTTATCAGGGCAAAACCGCGGAGCTTATGGTTGCCGAGATGCAGCGCAGTGGCGGCTTAATCAGTTATCAGGACCTGGCCAACTATCAGGTTGTTGAGCGCGAGCCGATCTGTGGCGACTATCGCGGCAACTCTGTTTGTGCCATGCCGCCACCTTCCTCTGGCGGCGTGCATCTGGTGCAGATGTTGAATATTCTCGAGGGCTGGGAGCTGTCTTCTCTGGGTCACAACAGCGCGGCTTATATCCATCGATTGATTGAATCCATGCGCAGAGCTTATGCGGATCGCAGTAGCTACCTAGGTGATCCAGACTTTTTTCCCGTGCCTGTGGCGGAGCTGACAGACAAAAAATATGCCGCGAGCTTACGCCACCAAATCAATTTAAACAAAGCGAGCCGTTCAGCCGATATTCGCCCCGCACTCAATGGCGATACCGCGGGCGATGAGAGCACCGAGACCACGCATTTTAGTACCTGGGATCAGTGGGGCAATGTGGTGAGCAATACCTATACCCTCAACTTTTCCTACGGTAGCGGTATTTCTGTGGCCGGGGCCGGCTTTCTGCTAAACAACGAGATGGATGATTTCTCCGCTAAGCCGGGTTCGCCTAATGGCTATGGTCTGGTGGGAGGTGTGGCCAATGCTATCGAGCCAGGTAAACGACCGCTTTCATCTATGACACCCACCATTGTTTTCGACACTACTGGCGCCCCCGTTCTGGCTACCGGCAGTCCCGGTGGCAGTACCATAATTACCATTGTGATGCAGATGGTGTTGAATTATATCGATTTTGAAATGAATGTAGCTGAAGCCACTGCGGCACCACGTATTCATCATCAATGGCTACCGGATATGGTGTTTTATGAGTCAGGGGTATCTGCAGATACATTGCAGTTGCTACGAGACATGGGCCACCAGCTCAAAGATAAAACTAGTCGTCTCGGCGCGACACAAAGTATTCAAGCTGGTGTCACTGGTACGATGATATACGGCGCCGCCGACTATCGTCGCGATGGATCCGGTGCGGCGGTTCCTGCTCTCAACAGCAAAGCAGTAGGCGTAAAGTAGTCGAGAGGTAGTCGAGAGGCAGCCGAGAAGCTACTGCTTAAGACCATTCTCATAGTGGCTGATGCTGCCATCTGCGTTGCGCAGATCGGCAGTGCGCTGCTCGCCCGTTTCGTCCACTAGCATCTGATATTTCGGCGTGGTCATAAAGATGGCAAACCACTCCGCCAATAATCTATCGTCATCCAATGTTTCCAGTATCAACTTCTTCGCTTGAGCTACATAAGCTTCGGGTATGGGTCCCTGTGCGGATTCTGGGGTCAATGGGGGATCTATCAGATAGCGAGGGGCTGGGCCACGGCTAAGCAGTTCAGTCGCCAGATCATCGAGCATTTCAGTGGCGGCGGGGGATCTAAAGCCTACCGAGAAGGTTGTGCAAGCTCCCATGGCAACGCCGTGGTGAGCGATTTGCGGCGGCAGATACAACATATCTCCTGGCGCTAGCACCCACTCATCAGTGGGCGCAAAATCAGCCAATATTTTAAGATCCGTATTCTCTAGCAGAGGCGTGTGCTCATCGCAGTGCTGGCCAATCTGCCAGCGGCGCTCGCCAGCACCCTGAAGTAAAAATACATCATAGTAGTCAAAGTGCGGACCGACACTACCGCCGTCTTCGGCGTAGCTAACCATAATGTCATCTAGACGCCAGGAGGGCAGAAAGTTGAATTTACAGAGCAGTTCGGCAACCTCAGGAACCCAGAGATCAACCGCTTGAACCAGTAATGTCCACTGGCTTTCTGGAAGAGTGGCAAAGCGCTCTTCATCAAAAGGACCATGCTCGAGCTGCCAGTCACTGCCGACCACTAGACGCGATTCAACCTCAGCTTCAAGTGCCATACCGGCCAATTCGTCACCATCAATAGGTGGCTCAAAGTTGGGGATAGCGCCACGAATTAATAGTGGCTTTTTTTGCCAGTAATTAGCTAAAAAGTCTGCTGCACTGATATCGCCGAGAACACTCTGAAGTGAATCCATAAGTTTAAATATTCTGCGCTTGGTCGGCGGCATTGCCTGTATAAGAAGCAGGAGTCATGGCCTTGAGCGCAGTCTTAGCGTCTTCAGGCATATCCAAAGTATCGATAAAGGTCTGAATAGTTGCCTGATCCATCACATTGCCACGGGTCAGTGCCTTGAGCTTTTCATAAGGTTCTTCTATGCCATAGCGACGCATTACCGTCTGGATCGGCTCAGCCAAAACTTCCCAGCTGTTATCCAGATCCGCGGAGAGCTTGCTTTCATTTAGTTGCAGCTTACTCATACCCTTTGTTAGGGAGGCATAGGCAATCATCGAATAGCCAAGACCAACACCCATATTGCGCAGGACAGTGGAATCGGTGAGATCACGCTGCCAGCGAGAGATCGGCAGCTTGGCGGCGAGATGACCGTAAAGCGCATTGGCGATGCCCATATTGCCTTCAGCATTTTCGAAGTCGATAGGGTTAACCTTGTGCGGCATAGTCGAAGAACCTACTTCACCGGCAATGGTTTTCTGCTTGAAATAACCCAGAGAAATATAGCCCCAGATATCCCGCGCATAGTCGATCAATATGGTGTTTGAACGGGCCAGCCCGTCAAACAGCTCAGCCATATAATCATGGGGCTCGATCTGCGTGGTGTAGGGGTTGTAGTCGAGGCCCAGCTGTTCAATAAATTCTTGGGCCACAGCTTGCCAGTCAATTTCAGGGTAGGCGGACAGGTGAGCGTTGTAGTTGCCCACGGCGCCATTAATTTTACCGAGCATGGGTACCGCTGCAATCTGTTTCATCTGGCGCTCTAGTCTATAGGCCACATTGGCCATCTCTTTGCCCACAGTGGTGGGCGAAGCCGTCTGGCCATGCGTGCGTGCGAGCATGGCGGCGTTGGCATGATCTCGGCCCATGGCAGCCAGATTCTGCTGAATCTCTTGCAAGGCTGGCAAGACTATATTGTCGCGGCCTTCCTTAAGCATCAATGCATGAGAGAGATTGTTGATATCCTCTGAGGTACAGGCGAAGTGAACAAATTCGCTGACTGCACTGAGCTCAGCATTGTCAGCAATGGTTTCTTTGATCAGATACTCCACGGCTTTCACATCGTGGTTAGTGGTGCGCTCGATCTCTTTGATGCGCAGTGCCTGCTCAAGGGTGAAATCATCCACTAGCTGATCCAGGAGACTATTAGCGACAGCAGAAAAAGGCGCCACTTCACCAATAGCAGGATGCTGAGAGAGGTACTGCAACCAGCGAACTTCGACTGTGACGCGGTAGCGAATCAAACCATATTCACTAAACACATTGCGCAGTGATTCAGTTTTGCTGCTGTAGCGACCATCAATTGGCGAAACAGCGGTCAGAGAAGAGAGCGGTATACTGGTCATTAAAAGTCCAAGGAGGGTGGTTAATTAAGCCGCGTATGATAGCGGAATCACTGTGGAATTTCAGATTATTTACGCCTCGGTGGTTGAGGCGCGGGGATTGGACTGGTCTAGTTTCGCAACGCTCGGATCAGCGCTTTGCGATAGATCACCAGATGATATCGCTTGCCGCCTAATTGACGCCACAAGAAGGCGCTTCTGACAGCGGCAAACAGCAGGCAGCGAATACGTTCGGCAACACCGGGCTGCTGCAGGTAAATCGGATTGCCCTTGACCTGAATACGCTGGCGCAATGTGCTAATCGTCTGCTGGTAAAGGCCAGCAATATTGGCAAAGACATTTTCGTGAATAACCGAAAAATGTTCAGCTTGGCGGGTGGCGCTGTCTATACCCTCAGCAATATTTTTTAACATTACCGGGCGGCTATTCAGCTGCCGTTCAATGCTTAAAATCGAGATGCCATAAACTAAGATAATGCTGCTAAAAAGGTCGTTGCCCTTATTGTCGCCGAGCAATAGGGTCATGGCGGCTACACCAGTTTCAAGGTTTTGCTCTGAACCATAGAGATCGGCTATAGATTCTGGATGTTGATTGAGCAGAGCGCTGATACAGACTTCCATCTCCTCAACTGAGGCCTCCCCTGTATTAGCCAGCTGGTCGACTATATGACAGGCTTGAAACACTGCTGCCAGCGCCATAGCTTGGTCGTGAGTGGGTTTAGCAAACATCAGCGGCTTCCATTTGACCATTCCAAGTGGCTTCAATAGTGCCACCACCAAGGCAGTGATCGCCTTGGTAAAACACCACTGACTGACCTGGAGTTATAGCTCGCTGAGGCCGCTCAAACTGCACATCACAGCCGCTGGCTGTGGGCGTGACCAGACATGCTTGATCGGGCTGACGGTATCGCGCTTTGGCCATGCAGGTGAAAGGAGAGGAGGGCCTGCCATTGATCCAGTTGATAGCCTCAGCGCGCAGATGATCAGTGAATAATAATGGATGCTGAGCACCCTGGCCCACCACCAGGCGATTAGTTGTCAGGTCTTTTTGCAATGTGTACCAGGGTTCGTCTGGGCTGTTCTTGACACCGCCAATTCCCAGGCCCTGACGCTGGCCGATGGTATAGAACATCAAACCCTGATGTTCGCCAACCACCACTCCTTCAGATGTGACCATCTCGCCTGGCTGCGCCGGAATATACTGTTCGAGAAAATCTTTAAAGCGACGCTCGCCAATAAAGCAGATGCCGGTGCTGTCTTTTTTTGTCGAAGTAACGAAGCCATGCTCTTCGGCAATACGACGCACCTCAGGCTTTTCCAATTCGCCCACAGGGAATAGTGATTTAGCAAAGGCGCTCTGTTCCACTGCATGGAGGAAGTAACTCTGATCTTTGTTGCCGTCGAGGCCCTTTAACAGTTGGGTCTGACCATCGACCTCCGCAAGGCGAGTGTAATGGCCGGTGGCAATAGCGTCAGCACCGAGAATTTGGGCGTAGTCGAGAAACACCTTGAATTTGATTTCACGGTTACAGAGAATGTCGGGGTTCGGTGTGCGACCGGCACGGTATTCTTCAAGGAAGTGCTCGAAGACATTGTCCCAGTAGTCGGCGGCAAAGTTTGCCGTATGCAATGTAATACCAAGCTTGGCGCAAACCTGTTGAGCATCAGCCAGATCAGCTTTAGCGGTGCAGTATTCGGTCTCATCGTCTTCATCCCAGTTCTTCATAAACAGGCCTTCAACGCTGTAACCCTGCTCAATCAAAAGCAGCGCCGCGACGGAGGAGTCGACACCACCAGACATGCCGACTATGACTTTTTCTACTTTGCTCATGGTTTACCAAGTAAATAACAAGGGAACTATCTTAAAACGGCTACTATCTTAAAACGGATACTATCTAGCCAAACACTATAAAGCGTTGCGAAATATTTCCATAGGGAAAATGCGCTGGGCCAGATAATCATCAAGGCAGCTTAAGACGCCGGGGCTGCGCAGCTGATCGAGGTTCTGCTGAATCTCGTCGTAGCTCATCCACAGCGCATAATCTATATCCGAATCAATCACGGCATCAGCGTCAAACTCGAGCGCCTCGGCGGCAAAGGCTAAGCGATAGTAGGTGATGCCACTGGTCTCATTAAAAGAGGTTAAGAAGCCGAGAAAGCCAGTCAGTTTCACATGCCAGCCAGTCTCTTCAAAGGTTTCACGAATAGCCGCTGCCTGTATCTCCTCTCCGGGCTCTACATGACCCGCAGGTTGATTGATCACCTGACGGCCAAATTTGGTTTCTTTGACCATCAAAAACTCACCCTCACGCTCGACAATAGTGGCCACTGTGAGATGTATTTTATTGGGCACGTCTAGCGCCTCCGTTTGGCTAAAGGCATTTTATTGCCAGTTCTTTTCGACGTGGGCCGATTAGCATTAGGCCCTTTGCCAGTAGATTTTTTCGCTGCAATGGTGGCCACGGTTTCCACAAGAAACTCTCCAGGGCTAATATCTGTGACCTTCCAGTCGCCAATTGCCGCGCGAACTAATCGCAATGTCGGCAATCCCACTGCGGCTGTCATGCGCCTAACCTGCCGATTACGGCCTTCATTAAGAACCAGTTCGATCCAGCTGTCAGCGACAGTTTGCCGCTCTCTTATAGGTGGCACTCGGGGCCAGAGACTGGGCTCAGGTATCAGGCGGCAGGCGACTGCAGAGGCAGGGCCATCTTTGAGCATGACACCCTCAATCAACTCCAGGCACTGGGCCTCAGTAGCTGTGCCCTCAACCTGAGCCCAATAGGTCTTGTTGAGTTTGTATTTTGGGCTGCTAATCTGCGCTTGAAGTTGGCCGTCATCGGTTAATAAGAGTAGCCCCTCAGAGTCATAATCGAGTCGTCCAGCAGGGTAGACACCTTTGACTTTAATAAATTCGGAGAGCGTCTTTCTATGCTCAGAGTCGGTAAATTGGCTCAAGACATGAAAGGGTTTATTGAAGAGCAGTAGTTTAGGCACAAATTTCTCTTATTTTTTAACATTGTAAATGAAACAGGGTTACAAAAAAGGGTCGAAATGATGCTAAAATGCGCCAAATTGGTAAATCTTTTACAAATAACATTAACCCCGCGGAGACAATAATGGGATATCAGCATATCCAGATACCCGAATCTGGTAAAAAAATAACCGTGAATTCAGACTTTTCACTCAACGTTCCAAACAATCCTATTGTGCCTTTTATTGAAGGCGATGGCATTGGTGTAGACATTACGCCTGTAATGATCAAAGTTATCGACGCGTCGATCAAAAAAGCCTACGCCGGTGAGCGCAAGATCTCTTGGATGGAAGTATTCTGTGGTGAGAAAGCCGCTGAACTTTACGAAGGTGACTGGTTCCCAGCCGAAACATTAGAGGCTGTTAAAGAATATGCAGTCTCCATCAAAGGACCATTGACTACACCTGTAGGGGGCGGCTTCCGCTCGTTGAACGTTGCTCTGCGTCAAGAGTTGGATCTGTTTGTATGTCAGCGTCCAGTTCGTTGGTTCAAGGGCGTTCCTTCTCCGGTTAAGCAGCCTGACAAAGTTGATATGTGCATCTTCCGTGAGAACTCCGAAGATATTTATGCAGGTATTGAGTGGAAGGCCGGCAGTGACGAAGCCAATAAGGTGATCAAGTTCCTGCAAGACGAGATGAGCGTTACTAAGATTCGTTTTGACGAGAACTGTGGTATCGGTGTTAAGCCAGTATCAGAGCAGGGTACCAAGCGTTTGGTCGCTAAAGCGATTCAGTACGCCATCGATCAGAACAAGCCGTCTGTGACTATTGTTCACAAAGGCAACATCATGAAGTTCACCGAAGGGGCATTCTGCGATTGGGGCTATGAAGTCGCTCGCGAACAGTTTGATGCAAAGCCTTTAGACGGTGGCCCATGGCATGTCGTTAAGAACCCAAATACTGGTGAAGACATTGTTATTAAAGATGTGATCGCCGATGCGATGCTACAGCAGATTATTCTGCGCCCTGATGAGTACAGCGTTATAGCTACGCTGAACCTTAATGGCGACTACATCTCTGATGCACTGGCTGCTCAAGTCGGCGGTATTGGTATTGCTCCAGGCGCTAACCTGTCTGACGACGTTGCTATCTTTGAAGCCACTCACGGCACTGCACCCAAATATGCAGGTCAGGATAAGGTTAATCCTGGTTCATTGATCCTGTCTGCTGAGATGATGCTGCGCCACATGGGTTGGGGCGAAGCTGCTGACCTAGTCATCAAAGGCATCGAAGGGGCTATCTCTGAAAAGAAAGTCACTTATGATTTCGAGCGACTAATGGATGATGCAACATTGATGTCTTGTTCAGAGTTTGGCGATGTAATGATAGAAAACATGTAATTGTTCTCTACAAGGACTGTTTGATAGAGCAGTTTAGATAC
Organism: Gammaproteobacteria bacterium MOLA455; assembly: GCA_000511875.1. Classification (GTDB taxonomy): domain Bacteria; phylum Pseudomonadota; class Gammaproteobacteria; order Pseudomonadales; family Porticoccaceae; genus HTCC2207. Next base: position 262,409 of record AZIN01000001.1, on the reverse strand, counting down.
AAAAAAAGCCGGCCTCACAGCCGGCTTTTTTTATCTATTGATTATTGTTTTCGATAGTTTGCCAACAAGGCCCTATTGAGAGCAGCGCTAAATGTCGGGCTCAGACGTTTTCTCGGTTGAAGTATCACTTCTTTTCGGCGGTTTCGGCGTCTCATGGGGGATTATATTGACTGCGTGGCGACCATTTTCGCCTTGCTCAACATCATAGGTGACCCGCTGAAAACACTTGAGTGTCTTGTAACCTTCCATAATGATGTTTTGATGATGAGCAAACAGCTCACGCTCACCGTTGTCAGGCTCTATAAACCCGAACCCTCGGTCATTACTAAACCACTTAACTCTACCTGTATCTGCCATGCTTTATGTCTCTCCATTTTGTGCTTTCCCATTCCGTTGTAAAAAGACAAGATGTTACAAGCTGAGCCCACTTTAAATAGTTCAATATTCCTGTCAAGACCGCTCATCGTTTAGCAGAACAAGCAATCTGATGTAAGATGAATCACGTAATCTATTATGTAAACCAATTGGCAAAAAATGTATGAGTGACGATAAAAACATCCCTTCTTGGCAACATGACGGCGATACTGTGGTCGAAACAGAAAGGCCGAAGCTAAAGAAGCCATCAATGTTCAAAGTAGTGCTATTAAATGACGATTACACTCCGATGGAATTTGTCGTCGAATTACTGGAAAAGTTTTTCTCCAAGACTCGCGAAAATGCTACGCGAATCATGTTAAGTATTCATACCGACGGAAAGGGCGTCTGTGGCATCTATACTAAAGATGTGGCAGAGACGAAAGCGGGCACAGTTAATCAGTATTCGAGGGACCACCAGCATCCGCTTTTATGTGAAGTAGAACCCTGTAACGATGAAGAAGAGTAAAGACTATGCTAAGTAGAGAACTGGAAGTTACCCTCAACCTGGCCTTCAAGAGTGCCAGAGACAAGCGTCATGAATTTATGACAGTCGAACATCTGTTACTGGCCCTGCTAGACGATGCCTCTGCATCAAATGTGCTCAAGGCCTGTGGTGCAGATATCGGCGTGCTGCGCCAAGACCTCATCGAGTTCGTCGACTCCACCACACCAATCATCTCAGATATCCAGCTTGAGCAGGAAACGCAGCCAACCCATGGTTTCCAGCGAGTGCTGCAGCGCGCAGTGTTTCAGGTGAACTCAGCCAATCACAGCGAAGTGGTGGGTGCCAATGTAATAGTCGCAATTTTTAGTGAGCAGGAAAGTCAGGCAGTTTATTTTTTACGCCTGCAAAATATTGCTCGCATTGATGTGGTCAACTACATCTCACACGGCATTTCTAAATACGTAGATCAACCCGAGAACAGCAGTGAGGAGTCCACGAGCAACGCAGAGTCGGGCACCGCGTCTGATTCCCAGGAAGAGAGCCTACTCAGTCAATTTGCTACCAACCTCAACGAACAAGCAGCTCAGGGCAACATTGACCCATTGATTGGACGTGCCGCAGAAGTTGAGCGTGTCAGCCAGGTATTGGTTAGACGTCGCAAGAACAATCCGCTGTTAGTGGGTGAGTCTGGTGTGGGTAAAACAGCGATTGCTGAAGGTTTAGCGAAGCTTATTATCGAAGACGCCGTGCCCGAGCCACTAAAAGGTAGTGTGGTCTACTCCTTGGATATGGGCGGCCTGCTGGCAGGCACCAAGTACCGTGGCGACTTTGAAAAGCGCCTCAAAGGCATTATTGCCGAACTTGGTGAGCGCGATGGCTCGATCCTGTTTATCGATGAGATACATACCATTATTGGTGCGGGCGCTGCATCCGGTGGCGTGATGGATGCGTCTAACTTGCTTAAACCACTGCTCTCGTCAGGTAAATTGCGCTGTTTTGGTTCGACCACTTATCAAGAGTACCGCGGTATTTTTGAGAAGGACCAGGCGCTGTCTCGCCGCTTCCAAAAAATTGATGTGGAAGAGCCTTCAATCGAAGAGACCTATCAGATTCTCAAAGGGTTGAAGTCTCGCTTTGAGGAACACCATGATCTGAAGTTCAGCAATCCGGCGCTAAAAGTGGCCGCGGAACTGTCTGCTAAACATATCAACGATCGCTTTTTGCCAGATAAGGCCATAGATGTAATTGATGAAGCCGGTGCCTATCAGCGCCTGCAGCCTGCCAGTAAACGTAAGAAAATGATCGGTGTCAGTGATATCGAAATGGTGATCTCTAAGATTGCCCGCATTCCGGCCAAGAGTGTTTCTACCTCGGATAAAGAGCAGCTCAAAGGCCTATCTGAAAAGTTAAAGATGGTAGTTTTTGGCCAGGATCCAGCGATCGATGTACTGACCACGTCAATCAAGATGGCCCGCGCTGGCTTGCGAGAGGGCACTAAGCCCATAGGTAGCTTCCTGTTTGCCGGCCCCACTGGTGTGGGCAAAACCGAAGTCAGCCGCCAGTTGGCTAACATTCTTGGCGTTAATCTGATGCGCTTCGATATGTCCGAGTATATGGAGCGCCACACAGTGTCGAGACTGATCGGTGCGCCTCCTGGCTACGTTGGCTACGATCAGGGCGGATTGCTCACCGATGCAGTCAACAAGCAGCCACATTGTGTTGTGCTGCTAGACGAAGTGGAGAAAGCCCACCCGGATGTGTTTAACCTGTTACTCCAAGTTATGGATCACGGTACTCTCACTGACAATAATGGCCGTAAAGCGGATTTCCGCAACGTTATTCTGATCATGACCACCAATGCTGGTGCTGAGTTGATGAGCCGTTCCTCAATGGGCTTCGCACAGCAGGATCACCGCACCGACGGGATGGAAGCGATCAAGAAAATGTTTACCCCGGAATTCCGCAACCGTCTCAACAGCATTGTGCAGTTTGCTGAGCTGTCCATGGATGTGATTACTACAGTGGTGGATAAGTTCCTGGTGCAGCTGCAGTCGCAGCTCGACAGCAAAAAAGTCTTCCTGGATATAAACGATGATTCTAGAGAATGGTTAGCGGTAAATGGTTATGACGCCAAGATGGGCGCGAGACCAATGGATCGATTGCTGCAAGAAAAGATTAAAAAGCCACTGGCCGAGGCAGTATTGTTTGGCAGTCTATCGGAGAAGGGCGGTACCGCCTATGTGCGGGTCGAAGATGGCGAGTTGGTTGTGCATACTGAGGATGAGCTCGAGACCAGCGAGTAAATTCCAGGCAGGAAAAAACCGTCCTATGGTTTCATGGGACGGTTTTTTTATACATCAAATAATCTGTAGAGGCTGGAGCTTATCGCTCTCTAAAGGTAATGCGACCTTTAGTTAGGTCATAGGGAGTCATCTCAACCTTAACCTTGTCACCCGTAAGAATACGAATGTAGTGCTTGCGCATCTTTCCAGAGATATGAGCAATGATCACGTGATCATTTTCCAATTTAACTCGAAAAGTCGTGTTCGGCAAAGTGTCGATAACTTCGCCTTCAAATTCAATGTGGTCTTCTTTCGCCATAAGCTTAATGTAGTGCCCGTCAAATGAGATTGTTTACATCCAGTGCTAGTAGGGGACGTTTGCCTGTGCAGTTCCCCAAAAAGCGCGGCAAGTTTGCCTTAAAACGCCCCGCATAGCAAAGTCATTCGGCAATTCCCCAGCTATTTTGTCGGTACAGCTCAAGCGGGCGGTAATTGGTCTTGTATTGCATCTTGTCACAGCCGGAAATCCAATAGCCTAAATAGAGATGTTCAAGGCCTAACCGCTGCGCCATATCGATCTCTACAAGAATTGCCAGCACCCCTAGACCGCGATCTGAAAAGGCCGGGTCAAAATAGGTATAAATAGCAGAGAGCCCATTTTCAATCACATCGATCACTGCACAGCCGATGAGTTGATCGCCCAATCTGAATTCAAGAAACTGTGTGCACTCCCAGGCATTGCCGAGAAAATCTTCAAACTGCCGGCGCGATGGTGGGTACATATCTCCATCGCTGTGGCGCTGTTCTATATAGCGAGCATAGATGGGGAAGTGTTCACCGATATTAATCCCGTCGAGCTGTTCCACCATAATGTCGTCGTTCTTTTTCCAACAGCGTTTTTGAGCACGAGTCGGCTTGAAGTCGTCGACCGGCAAGCGCGCCGGAATGCAGGCGTTGCAGTCAGTACATTTGGGTGCGTAGAGAAACGGGCCACTGCGGCGAAAGCCAAGCTTGGTCATACGCGAGTAAAGCTCGACATCAATAGACATATCGGGATCCACAAAAGCGGTGGTCGATTGACGCTCAGGCAGATAGCTACAGTCATGGGCCTCGGTCAGGCAGAGCTTGATCATGCCTATATCTGGGGAGATATCACGGGTCATATGAGGCTACCTAGCAAATGGATGTACTGGGGACATTAAACTCAAGAGTAGTTCAGCCCGTCAGGATACTCAATGAGATTTTTCTAGCGACTTAATCACCAGTTGAACTTTAATGTTGTTGGCTGTTCCCCAGCACTGGGCAGCGGCCAGGTTAAGGCCTTATCCCGCCATAGAGATAACTCAGTCAGGAAGGCACTGCGCTCTATAGACAAGGCGCCCAGGCTGGCTAGATGAGGGTTAGCCAATTGGCAGTCAATCAGTTGCAAACCACAACCCAGCCCCCAGCGACAGAGATGGGCCATGGCGATTTTTGATGCATTAGCACGGCGACTAAACATAGATTCGCCACAAAAAATGCTGCCAACCCCGACACCGTAAAGGCCGCCAATCAATTCACTATCTAGCCAAACCTCTAGGGAATGAGCCTTTCCCCACAAATGCAGCTGATTATAAGCCGCAATCATCTCCTCGGTAATCCAAGTGCCGCCATCGTCATCACGGGGTTCGCTACAACCACGAATAACATCGTCAAAGACATGATTAACGGTTATCTGATACTCATTGCGACGCAGGGTTTTACGCAGGCTTTTGGAACAGTGTAGCTGGGACGGTGGCAGCACGCAGCGAGTTGCTGGGCTCCACCAGAGAATAGGGTCGTCATCCTGATACCAGGGAAAGATAGCTGAGCGGTAGGCATTCAAGAGGGTCTGCGGCTTTAAATTACCCCCGACGGCAAGAAGACCGTCGGGTTCAGTTAAAGCGCCCCTAGGATCGGGAAAGTGCGGATGATCTTGGTCTAGCAGCGGTATCTGCACAGACTGTCTCCAGAGCTGCTATTTAGGCCTGTTATTTAGGCCTGTTATTTAGAGCTGCTATTAATTTACTGATCCAGAAAACGTTCCGCATCCAGCGCCGCCATACAGCCGCTGCCAGCGGAAGTCACCGCCTGACGATACACATGGTCGGCAACATCGCCCGCGGCAAATACACCGGGCACACTGGTTTCAGTGGCGTTGCCAGCCATTCCGCCAGCAATGGTTAAATAGCCGTCTTTCATGGCCAACTTACCGGCGAAGATATCGGTGTTCGGCTTGTGGCCAATGGCAATAAAGACGCCGTCTACAGTTAGGTCTTTGGTAGCGCCATCGGCGGCACTCTTAATGCGCACGCCAGTAACACCGGCTTCATCGCCAAGCACTTCATCAAGATTATGGCTCCACTCAATGGTGATATTGCCATTCTTCTCTTTCTCGAATAGTTTGTCCTGTAGCATCTTCTCCGCACGAAGCTCATCGCGGCGGTGAATCAATGTCACTTCACTGCAGATATTAGACAGATAGAGTGCCTCCTCGACAGCAGTATTGCCGCCACCGAGAACTGCGACTGGTTTATTGCGATAGAAGAAACCGTCGCAGGTAGCACAGGCACTGACGCCTTTACCCATAAATGCCTCTTCAGAGGGCAAGCCCAGATACTGTGCCGAGGCACCAGTGGCAATAATCAGCGAATCGCAGCTGTAGTTGCTCGACCCTTTAAGACGGAAAGGGCGCTCGTCGAGCACCACCTCATCTATATGATCAAAAATAGTCTTAGTATCAAAGCGTTCCGCGTGTTTTTGCATGCGCTCCATCAACTCAGGACCCTGGACACCATCGGCGTCTCCAGGCCAGTTATCCACATCAGTTGTAGTAGTCAGCTGACCACCTTGCTGAATGCCGGTAATAACAACTGGGCTCAAGTTGGCCCTTGCGGCATAAACAGCAGCGGTCCAGCCGGCAGGGCCAGAACCTAAAATAATCAGCGGATAATGTTGAGTCTCAGACATGGTTGCTCTCTACTATTAATGATTTAAAAAGTTTAAAAATGTGCTTACACCAACCATTGAAAAGGCGGTGTTTAAAATAGAGCGCTATCATAATCAATCCCATGGCCCGGACAAATAAGTTTCTGCACTATCTTTACATGATCTTTACATTATTTTTACATGATCTTTACATGATCTTTACGTGATCTTTACGTGATCTTTACGTGATCTTTACTAGGACCCCAGGATTTACCCTATTGAATTCATTGCGCTTCTGGGCGATTAACGGCTGCTGAACCGTAGCATTTAATTCTCAACGGGCTACAATTAGCGCTGCATTAACACACAGGGAACCACCCGTTGAGCACAGATAAGCGAAAGACGCGTAATCCAGCACCAGTCGAAGCCAGCTATAACGAAACGCGTGGCAAGCGATTGCTCGCCGAGGGCGCACTAATAGGCTGGATTGCTCTCTGCTCAATACTCCTGCTGGCTCTGCTCAGCTACTCCTCAGATGACCCAGGCTGGTCACATACAGGCGTTCGCGGTGATCTCAACAATGCTGTGGGCCTCGCTGGTGCCTGGGTAGCCGACATCTTTTTTGCCCTGTTTGGGGTAATGGCTTACCTGTTTCCAGCACTACTTGCAGTCCGTGCCATACAAATACTGCGCACCTATATTCTCCGTGAAGCGGACGCCTTCGACTCCGTCACCTTCACTCTCCGGGTGATCGGTTTTATTCTAGTGATGATCAGCGCCACCTCACTGGCCAACATCCAATACGCCGAAGTGCACAACAATTATCCCTTTGGCGTCGGCGGCATACTCGGCAATAAGATTGGCGAAGCCACCATGGCAGTGTTCAGCTATGTTGGCAGCACCTTAATTTTACTGTCACTGTTCCTCTTTGGACTCACTGTATTTGTCGATATCTCGTGGATCTCTCTGATTGACCGCCTCGGTCTAGCCGCCATAGATCTCTACGATAGAGCGCGCAGCAAACTGGCGGCAATCAAAATTGCCCGTGCCGAAAAAGCCAAATCCCGAGAAGCGGTTCTCGAGCGACAGGCCAAAGTCGAAGTCGAAACAAAAATGCAACAGCTGCGCACACCGCCAACCATCCAGCCCCCCAAAGCCAAGCCCGTGGTCAGCAAACGCATCGAACGAGAAAAGCAGCAGACGCTCTTTGGTGACACCGAAGTGATTGGCTCACTGCCGCCGATTAACCTACTGGATCCGGCAGACAGCAACACCAACAGCGGCTACTCTGCCGATTCCCTAGAGCACCTTTCACGCCTCTTGGAACACAAGCTCCTCGACTTTGGTATCAAAGCCGAAGTGGTAGAAGTGCTGCCAGGTCCTGTAGTCACCAGATTTGAAATTCAGCCCGCGGCCGGCATCAAGGTCAGTCGTATCAGCGGTCTGGCCAAAGACTTGGCCCGCTCCATGGCGGTGATCAGTGTACGCGTGGTTGAAGTGATTCCCGGCAAGTCCGTTGTCGGTATTGAAATCCCCAATGAAAAGCGTGAGATGGTCCGCCTCAGTGAAGTACTGTCATCTGAAGCCTACGACCGCTCAAGCTCACCGGTGACCTTAGCGCTAGGGCATGATATTGCCGGCATCCCCATAGTAGCCGATCTCGGCCGCATGCCGCACCTGCTAGTTGCAGGAACCACAGGTTCGGGCAAATCAGTAGGCATCAACACCATGCTCCTAAGCCTACTGTTTAAGGCCTCACCAGAAGAAGTTAAGCTAATTCTGATCGATCCAAAAATGCTTGAACTATCGGTCTACGACGGTATTCCGCACTTACTGACACCTGTCATCACCGACATGAAAGACGCCGCCAGTGGCCTGCGTTGGTGTGTCGGTGAAATGGAACGACGCTACAAACTTATGGCCGCACTGGGTGTGCGAAATCTAGCCGGTTATAACCGCAAAATTGAAGACGCCATAAAAGCCGGCGAACCGATCACCGATCCACTGTGGACATTTAACCCAGATGAAATGGGCTGGGACGCGACTCAAGAGCCCCCCGAGGCACCCACCCTCGAGACACTCCCATATATAGTGGTCGTGATCGACGAATTCGCCGATATGATGATGATCGTCGGCAAGAAAGTTGAACAGTTGATCGCTCGAATTGCCCAGAAGGCACGTGCCGCAGGTATCCACCTGATACTCGCCACACAGCGCCCGTCGGTGGACGTTATCACCGGCCTGATCAAAGCCAACGTCCCCACAAGAATTGCCTTCCAAGTCTCGTCAAAAATTGACTCAAGGACCATTCTCGACCAAGGCGGCGCAGAACAATTACTCGGTAACGGCGACATGCTTTATCTGCCGCCGGGAACCAGCGTTCCAGAACGTATCCACGGCTGTTTCGTCGACGATCATGAAGTGCACAAAGTGGTCGCCGACTGGAAGCGGCGCGGCGAGCCCAACTACCTCCAAGAGATTACCGACGAAGCCGCTGTTTCATCCATCGCAGTACCAGGTTACAGCAGCGGAGAAGAGGCCGAAGACGACCCAGAATCTGATCCATTGTACGACGAAGCCGTGGCCTTTGTGCTTGAGAGCCGCAAAGCCTCGATCTCATCTGTACAGCGCAAACTCAGAGTGGGTTACAACCGCGCAGCGCGCTTGATTGAGCAGATGGAAGTGGCTGGAGTTGTGAGCCCCATGAGCAGTAATGGCAGTCGTGACATACTTTCTCAGAGTGGGCGTTGATATTTATTAAATTGTATTCAAGAAAATCTTAACTATACTTTTTGGAACATTTCGTAAAATCTAGGGCTGGGGGGCCAGATTTTATTTGGAACATTAATATAAAAAGGATTTTATATGTGTACCTCCAGTCGTTTGCTGGCAGCCCTCATTCTCACTGCTTTTGTGCCTTCTTCTTCCTGCGGTGGTGGAAGAGGCTCCGATCCAAATTTAATTCCTCGAGAAAATGCGAACAATAACGTTCATTCCGAGCGCTTAGTTGCTACCCAGGTTCTGATTTTACTGGCTCGTGCTGTCGACGCATCTATTAAAATATTTAATATGACAGATCTCGGAGCCTCCTATTTATTGGTGCGCGCAAAGAGTATATCTGCACTAAATTCGAGTCTGCCCTTAATTGTTCTAACGTCAAAAGGATAGTTCAACTGTGGCGAAAAAAACCTTAATACTACTCTTACTGTTTGTCACTACTATTTGCATAGGCTGTTCGACGAGCCTGGTGAAATACTCCGAATCTAGGGCTGTTCCATTAGAAAGAATATATAAACCATATGAGAAATATTCAGAAGCCACACCTTCGAAGTCAAAACTAATCGTAGTTCGAGACGGTGGAATACTTGGAGCCGGTGGCTCTGCGGCACTGTTTTTGAATGGTGAGATTGTTGCTAGATTCCGTACCTCTGAGTCTCTGGTCTTGCATGTAAATGAGGGTGATAACGTTATTGGTGCGGGCCCGGGAGTCAAGATGAACTGGGAGTCGGATAGTGTTGGGTTAGTTGAACAGACACTAATGGTTATGAAAAATCAGACCTATTATTATCGGTTAGGGATTCACCCATACAATGGGCTTGTTCTTAATAGATCTACACAGCTTGAATGATTGGCGGCAGAATCTATTTAGAGCCTGTTTAGCTTTACCTGACGACCCGCTGTAATAATGAAGATAATTTGGGCTAGCTCTATCAGTAAAATGGTAAAAAGAGGGTAGATAAACATGGCAGTCATCATCAGGGAAGGTGAGTTCTATCGTTACTTTGATTTGGTTATGGAGCTTTGGCCACATCAGTTAACGCTTGACGTTGGGAGTCAGGATGCATTTAACACATTGAGTGAATCTTGTCTGAAAAGTACGTTCATGCGTATTCACGCAGACCTATATGCGAATGTCGAGGATTGGGATTTACAGGTAGGAGCCGCCATTACTAAGGCGATTTATAAATTTTTATGCTTGAAATCAGATCCAAATTTTGGAACCAAGTTGTCACGTCACTGTGTCGATAAAAAGGCTGTTATGAATATTATGGATCAGTACCCGGCTTGGTCTGTGGTTCGCGAGAAAGCTTACTAGAGTAGTTATTATGTTGTTGATTTTTTCTTTCTAGCACGCTCATGGAACTGGTCTATAATTTTGAGAAATCGGTATTTAGATGTCTATTAAGATCGATTTAAAAGAAAACCACACTAAAAAGGATTTTACAAATATGAATAAAAACTATGCAGTTATTTTTACATTATTAGTGTTCCTGTCAGGCTGCGTTGCAACTCCTGAGCCTCTGAGTGAAAAGAATTCTGACCTAACCCAAGGCAACGTTCAGATGAACCTAATTGTTGGGCAGACCTCGAAAGCTGATGTCCTTGAAAATTTCGGATCACCAAACGTTACTACAAGAGACGGTGCAGGCCGCGAAGTTTGGAGCTACCAACGCGCAGCGCAAATCACTCAGTCCTCAAAGCAGTCAGGTTATTGGACGGTTGTGCTCGCTGGGAAGTCATCTTCAGCATCCGGCTTTGAGACGAGTTCAAGGATGATTACATTGATCATTAAATTTAATGCACAAGACGTAGTTGCTGACTTCAGAAGCCGAACATCTAACTTTTAAGGAATTATTATGAAACCGATATACGCATGGATACTATTATCTTCACTTGTACTCTCAGGTTGTGTGACTACACCAAAAACGACGCTGACTCCGTTAGAAATACAAGCCCTACAAACTCGTAGTTATGAGTACAACAAAGATATTGCTTTTCCTAGTGTTATGTCCGTCTTTCAAGATTTGGGCTACACCGTCAATAGTGCAGATAAAGATACGGGACTAATAACCGCGGAAAGCGCAACAGAAAGCGATGCGGCATCAAAGTTTTGGTTGGGTATCACTGACGTATCTCAGACTAAAGCTACTGCATTTATCGAGCAAGTTGGTCCCAATTCGACTGTACGGTTAAACTTTGTTGGTACCAGTAAAAAGTCAACGATGTATGGTCGCTCGGATCGGCAGGACACACCAATACTTGATGTCACTGTTTATCAGAATGCTTTTGAGAGAATAGAAAATGCGATCTTCATGCGTTCTAGTAACTAAATAATTTGATTTTCTCAAAGCTGTTAAGGTTTGAACGTTGATAGCCAGTACTTTTAGAGCCAGTATCTATAGTGCTCTATTTTACTGATATTATTTTCAATATACGATTTAAAGAAACATCATCCATTACCATAAGGAAATTGTAATGTTTAGATCTGCTGTAACAACAATAGCAACTATTGCGGCTCTGAGTAGCGCGTCTCTAGCTTCTTATGCTGATACCTACGTCTCTGCTGGCTTTGGTTTCCAAGACTACGAGGAATCCGTGTCTACATTACCCGTTCAAAAAATTGATTCACCCTTAACCGCAATCTTTGCACGAGTAGGCAAACGCTACACTGAGAATTTTTCGGCTGAAGTCCGTCTTGGAGTAGGACTTGGTGACGATACACTTGAGCTTGACGGCCTGGATACCGGGTTAAAACTCTCATTACGCGAATTTTACGGCATCTATGTTCGTGGTGATGTTCAGTTAGCTGAACGATTCTACCCCTACGTTGTTGTTGGTTATACCCAGGCAACCTTTGAGGTCAGCACTGGAATTTTTGATATTCACGATAATTTTGGTGGTGTGTCTTATGGTGCTGGTGTAGATATTGAGATTAAAGAGGATCTCTCAACCAATATTGAGTACATGCAGTTTTTTGATACTGTGGGTATTGAGTTGACGGGATTTTCAGTTGGGCTGACAAAGCATTTTTGATGACTATATTATCAACGATGGAAGTGCGCCATTTATGCCGTACTCCCTTCTAATTAACTGCGAAGCAAGCTTTAGAAGGGCCAGAACCAAAATCAAAGCCCAGCGTTATGCTGGGCTTTTTTCGTTTCAGCCCGAGAAGCTGGCACGTTTAACTCTATGGGGATAACGCTATCCCTAGTAATACGCCGACCAATACCCCAAATCCCGAAACCCCACCGATCCAGTGCAAAACAGCACTGTCATCACTAGCGCCACAACCCACACTGTAGTGATATAAGTCGCCATTATATTCTTCAATTGGTCAACGCAACTATCCTCATGATTATCTAGATGTTGGTCTTGAAAGCATAGATTACAGAGAGGTTCGCCTGCAGCCAGGCCTGCGTTACAGAGCCGATTCAGGGCTAAATACTCGGCTGTTCCTGTATCACAAATTCCGGCATTACAGCGGGTTAAGCAACAATCCTGAGGAGAATTCGGCGCTGGTAGAATATTCCACAATGGGCTATGGCATGGTTCTGAATAAAGCATTGAGCAAGAACAGTGACGCATCCCTTTACCTTAAGGGATACTTTGCTCGAGACAATGGAGAGGGTATTCGCGACCTAAACTATCATCAATTGTCATTTACATTTAATCATCAGCTGGGCATGGGTGCCGATCTTACGCTTAATGTTAAGGCTTACCAGCGAGCCTATTTAAAGGCACAGTCCTCTCCGGAAGAGTCTGAAACCGGAGCTGCGGGCCCCAGTAGAGCTGGTGAGCATGCCGAATTCGTCTACAGCCGCCCGCTACTGACTGACTCCCTCAAGGTCTCTTTTTCTCTGCGCGCTGAATATGAGCGCAACACTGTTAAGTCGTTGGGCTATCAGCGAAAGCTGATGGCCGTATCTTTGTTGTATAAGCTTTAAAATATATTTCTATGCAAACACGCATAATTGGTGCTAGTATTTTTAAATTAGCCGATCTATCTGTACGCATATTTTAGTAGTGGCCAAAACATAATGATTATCTTTATGTTTTGGCCCGTTTCCCGGGGGGGATGCAGCATGAAAGGGTTTGTTCTAGCAGCGGTGGTTAACCATTTAGAAAAGCACTATGGCGATCAGTTTTCCAGCGAATTACTACAGTCGATGGACAGATCGCTGGGCAGCATTTATTTATCTATGGACGATTTCCCAGATGATACCCTTTCTATACTGCTTTCCAACAGTGCTATTTTACTCGGTGTTTCTACAAAAAAATTGGCAAAAATAGTAGGTGTTTTGCTATTTTCAGAGATGTTCGCAATTAATGAGAAATGGATCAGCCAAAACACCAATGCCTTTGACCTATTAAGAACTCATGACATGGCGCTGAATAAAATTGTCAGCATGGCCTTTCCAGGGTTTATAGCTCCCTCGATAAGCTGTACCAATATTAGTCCCGATATTCTAGAGCTCGACTATCGCTCTACGTTTCTGCCAGGAGACGTTGTCGAGGGTTTGATTTCAGCAATGTTTATTCACTATGGTGAAAGCTTCCATATTGAGCGCAGTGCGTCAGACCCAGAAATCGATTACAACGAAAAAATAATTCTTCGACGCACACCTAGAGCTATTTCATAGCAAACTGACCTGCACAAAAAACTGGAGCTAGACTGCCATGAATGGCGATATCAAATATACTTTATTAAAGGCCTTTTATAGGCAGGGTATTTCCAGAAAAGGCTCGGCCAGAAAAGGCTTGTGTAGTATGCCAGGCTGGGAAAATAGGGCAGGTGTTTCTCAACCTCCTGGTCAATACCGCCAATGCTATTGAAGGGCATGGACTCATTAATTTGAATAGTAGCCAGGCAGGCGACTGGGTCTGGATTGAGATTGCCGATAATGGCTTTGGTATCGCGGCGGATAACTTGACCAATATATTTGATCCTTTTTTTACCACTAAGGAAATTGGCAAGGGTACAGGCTTAGGTCTACATGTCGTCAAGATGGCAATCGAGACCATGGTGGTGAAATTGTCGTTAGCAGCACAGAAGGATATGGAGCAGGGTTTAAAATTGTTTTGCCGATCGCCGGAGCGTCTCAACAAAAAGTGTCTCGAGAAAAAGTGTCTCGGTAAAACTGCCACGATAAGTTCATCGCAATAAATGAATAGGTCCGCAGTTTTGAACTACACTACTTAAAATTATTCAATAAAATGTAAAGCAGTGCTGAATGAATAGCCTGTATTTATAGTGTTATTAACTATTTTTTTTGGTCGCCAGTTACTGCTGGTATTGCTTTATAGCAGGTGCAGATTGACTAGTGCCGATAAAAAATGACCAATAATTACCCAGGGAAGGGGGCGCGGTACATGAACCATAGTCAACCCACTATATTGATTGTTGATGACGAGAAGGCAGTGCTCTCGTCACTGATACGCTGCCTGGTAAGGCTGGGTGTCAATCTGGTGGACTTTAGCTGCCCTCAACAAGCTCCTTAGTATGTCACTGACAATCGCCCCGATCTCGTGATCTCAGACCAGCACATGCCGCTAATGAAGGGCAGTGAAATGATCAGCCAGATAAAGGGCATGTGGCCTGATGTTCAGACTATTGTTCTCAGTGGCTACAGCGATAGAGTTGATGCGACAGTTGCGTCAGTTAGGCAAAGAGGTGAGTTACTTCGACCCCAATGTCGAATCTGAGAACCTTATCCGTATGGGGTTGGATCAGCAGGCAAGTGAATCTCGCTGCCACAGGCTCAGCCAGCTGGTGAACAGTGTGGATTTGCTGATCGTCGGCCACAATACGGATTATGGTCGCGATGCGGCCCATGCAGCAAAGCGCTTTATGCCGGTGATTGATCTCGTGGGGTTGGGAGACTCATTTAAGTATGCTAAAAATTGTGAGGGCATCTGTTGGTAGGTTATCGATTGGCTGCATGGAGCGGCCAATGCGAGGAAGCGATATTTGAAAGGAAGCAGTAAATGAAAGGATTGATATTTACATCATTTTTACACCTGGTTGAAAAAGAGTATGGCCTCGCTATGGTCGATGAACTAATTGCTGAGGCAGCACCGGTAAGTGGCGGTATATACACTACGGTGGGCAACTATGATCACCGCGAACTGATCGCCATGATTGCGGTATTGAGTCAAAAAATTAACCTTTCGGTGGCGCATCTAACCAAAACCTTTGGCGTTTACTTGTTTGCTGAATTGATTGCCGCCTATCCCCAATGGATCGCCGATCTGGACTCCTCTTTTGCCCTGTTAGCCAAGGTCGATGGGTTTATTCACGGTGAAGTGAAAAAGCTGTATCCCGATGCTTCACCGCCGTCTTTTAAATGCACCCACTACAGCGACACGCGCATGGAGGTGATTTATCAGTCGCCTCGCTGTATGGGTGATGTGGCTGAGGGGTTGATTCTCGGTTGCGCCGCCTTTTATAAAGAAAAGATTATTGTTCAGCGCGAATCCTTCGGTGATCGCGGCGCGTCCTCTGAGCGTTTTTTACTCAAGCTCATCACACCGCCAAATGGAGCTATTGCAGCGCACTAAAAAACGGTAGACTCCTCTGTTTTAACGGACCTTTTTGGCTGCTGGCCGGGTGATAAAACAGATGAATTCTGCGCTACATATAATTACTGCTGCCTTTGGGCGACGCTTTACTTTATCTCTTGCCTTAATTATCAGCCTATCAGCTGCCATCAACAGCCACGCGGGCGGCGCCGCCGAAGATATTCAGCAGTTGCGCGATCTCTTACAACCTATTACTAGTCTCTCAGCACGCTTTCAGCAGCAAATAGCTGATGCCGATGGCTATGAGCTACAGAATTCCGAGGGGTTGTTTCAGGTATCTCAGCCCAATAACGTGCGCTGGGTGGTCGAGATGCCCATGCCCCAGCAGATTATTGCCGATGGTGAGACGCTGTGGATCTATGATCCGGATTTAGAACAGGTGATTATTCAGCCATTTAATGAAGATATTGCCGCCACTCCAGCAATCTTGTTTTCCGGTGATTTGGATCAGTTAGACCAGGCCTATTTTGTTACCAAGCTCGCCGAGGGCCACTTTGAGCTCAAGCCAGAGCGGGGCGGCAGTCTGTTCGACAGTATGATTATTCGCTTTGATCAGGCCAAGCCTTCGTCGATTACCCTGACCGATACTCTGGGCCAGACTACTCACATTAGCTTCTCCCAACTTGAACTCAACCCATCACTGCCTGGCGATCAGTTCGTGTTTCAGCTCCCAGATGGTGTCGACGTCATCAATAATGCCAACTGATCTGTTCAGCCAGCAAGTTTATCGGCCTCTAGCGGCGCGAATGCGCCCTGGAACTCTGGCTGGATTCTTTGGTCAAGAGCATTTGATTGGCCCCGGCAAACCTCTGCGCGAGGCGATTGAGGGCGGGGCGCTGCACTCAATGATCTTTTGGGGTCCACCGGGAGTGGGAAAGACCACTCTGGCGAAAATTATTGCCGCGTCAGCAGATGCGCACTTTGAAAGTATTTCGGCAGTGCTCTCTGGCGTTAAAGAGATTCGCGCGTCCATTGCCAAGGCCACAGAGCAGCGCGATCTGCGTGGTCGCAAAACCATTCTGTTTGTGGATGAGGTACATCGCTTTAATAAGTCTCAGCAGGATGCCTTTCTGCCCTTTGTTGAAGATGGCACTGTGGTCTTTATTGGCGCGACCACCGAAAACCCGTCATTTGAATTAAACAATGCGCTGCTGTCACGCTGTCGTGTCTATGTGCTTAAAAGTCTGGGTAAGGAGCAGATCAAAACAGTGATTCAGCAGGCTTTGGCCGATCAGCAGTCGGGGTTGGGCGAGCGGCAGTTGCAGCTCAATGATGAGGCTTTAGAGCTGCTCGCTTGTGCCGCCGATGGCGATGCGCGACGGGCACTGAATCTATTAGAAATTGCCAATGATCTGGCCAGCGAGTCCGGCGATGTTGCCGCTATAGACCGCGGAGTGCTGGAACAGGTCTTGGTGGGAGACAGCCGTCGCTTTGATAAGGGCGGCGAATATTTCTACGATCAGATTTCGGCGATGCACAAGTCAGTGCGTGGCTCGTCGCCAGATGCGGCCCTCTATTGGCTGTGCCGCATGTTAGACGGTGGCTGTGATCCGATTTACATAGCTCGGCGCCTGGTGCGCATGGCCAGTGAAGATATAGGCAATGCTGATCCACGAGCACTGGAACTGGCGATGAGTGCCTGGGATGTTCAGGCGCGCCTAGGCAGCCCTGAAGGGGAACTGGCCCTAGCTCAGGCGGTGGTTTATCTCGCTGTTGCAGCCAAGAGTAATGCTGTCTATAGCGCCTTTAAGGCGACTATGGCGGATGTGCGCTCACTGCCCAGCTATGAAGTACCCATGCATCTGCGCAACGCGCCGACCAGCCTGATGAAGGACTTGGAATACGGCAAAGACTACAGATATGCCCACAGTGAAGAGGGTGGTTATGCCCCAGGCGAGTGCTATCTGCCCGAGGAACTTGGCGCTAAAACATACTATCAGCCCACTGATCGCGGACTGGAAAAGAAAATTTCGGAGAAGCTGGCCTACCTGCGCGGCTTAGATAACCAGCAAAAAGGAGCGCTGTAATGAGTTGGATGGCTGTTGCTGTTGGTGGCGCTCTGGGCGCTATGGCCCGCTATGGAGTCAGTACTTGGGTGGTTCAGCTATCCAACCATAGGTTTCCCTATGCCACGCTAACGGTCAATGTGCTGGGCAGTTTTGTTATGGGTATATTATTTGTGCTGATTGTTGAACGCAGTGCTTTACCGACAGAAATGCGTGATTTGTGGATGATTGGGTTTCTCGGCGCCTTTACAACCTTCTCAACCTTCTCGCTTGATGCACTGAGTTTGTGGCAAAATGGCCACCTTTTTATGGCGCTGCTCTATGTGTTAGCGACAGTGGTTCTATGTCTGCTGGCGATCGGCAGTTCGATCTGGCTGACGCGCTTACTGTGATTTTCAACCCTAATTTTTAAGTACTTTTTAAGGACACCACCATGCTTGACCCGAAGCTATTGCGCTCGGATTTAAACGCCGTTGCCGAGAGCCTACAAACTAAAGGCTACACACTGGATTGCGAGGCATTTCTGGCCCTTGAAGCGCAGCGTAAAGCGCTACAGCTAGCTGCCGAGAGTGTGCAACAAGAGCGCAATGCCTACTCCAAATCCATGGGCAAGTTGATTGGTGAAGCCAAGGCCAAAGGGGAGGATATTGAACCCTTGAAAGCTAAGGGCGAGCAACTTAAAAATGATTCAGCGGTGGCGGATGCGGCGCTGACTGAGATTCAGGGCCAGCTGGACAGCCTGCTTCAGGGACTTCCCAACATTCCACACAGTTCTGTGCCTGCGGGCAAGACTGAAGATGACAATATTGAACTGCACCGCTGGGGTACGCCGCGACAGTTTGATTTTGAGATCAAGGATCATGTTGATCTGGGCGATGGCTTTAATGGTTTGGATTTTGATGTAGCGGCAAAGATTACTGGCTCGCGGTTCTCTGTTATGCGGGGTGGCTTGGCCAGTCTGCATCGTGCACTAACCCAGTTTATGTTGAACACGCACATTAACGAGCATGGTTATGAAGAGGTCTATGTGCCTTACATTGTTAACCGCGAGTCGCTGTTTGGTACGGGCCAGTTGCCGAAGTTTGAAGAGGACCTGTTTAAGCTTGATGACGAGCGTGAGTTCTATTTGATTCCCACGGCTGAAGTGCCAATCACCAACCTGTATCGCAATGAAATTGTCGATAGTCTGCCGATTAAGTATGTGTCGCATACGCCTTGTTTCCGCAGTGAAGCGGGCAGCTATGGTCGCGATACTCGCGGTATGATTCGCCAGCATCAGTTTGAGAAGGTTGAGATGGTGCAATTTGTTCATCCAGATAAGTCATGGGATGCCTTGGATTCTCTAGTTGCTCATGCAGAAGCTATTTTGCAGAAGCTTGAGTTGCCCTATCGCAGTGTAATTCTCTGTGGTGGTGATCTGGGTTTCTCTGCGGCCAAGACTATTGATCTTGAGGTTTGGTTGCCGTCTCAGGAGAAGTATCGTGAGATTTCTTCTTGCAGTAATTTTGCCGACTTCCAGGCCCGTCGTATGAAGGCGCGGTTTAGGAATGCTGAGGGTAAGCCTGAGTTGCTGCACACGGTGAATGGTTCAGGGTTGGCGGTAGGGCGCACATTGGTCGCGGTGATTGAGAATTATCAGCAGGCTGATGGGTCGATTGCGATTCCGGCGGTGTTGCAGCCATTGATGAATGGGTTGACTGAGATTCGTTGATCAGTATTGTCGTCTCGACAGAGCTGCTTAAATTGTTATCTCGACAGAGCTGCTTAATTTGTCATCTCGACAGAGCGCAGCGACGAGAGATCTCTGTGTTGGGTGCGGGCAAACCCATACAGACCCTTTGCGATCGGTCCTATGGACTTGCCAGTTTCAGCGTTCGCGCAACTCGCTATCGCTCAAACAGGGCGCTCTCTCAGTCTGAAAATGACAAGCCCATAAGCGGGCCCTGATTGATCGCAAAGGCTCTGCATGGTTTTGCTGGGAGATCGAGGGTGCTGATGGTAGATCTCTCACATGCGTTCGAGATGACAGGTTTTAGCGCTCAACTTAAACACCCTGTCATCTCGACAGAGCGCAGCGACGAGAGATCTCTGACCTGCAGTCGAGACAATATCTAAGGTAGCAAAGTAACAAACACCACCAAAACACAGAATACTCCACAAATAGAGAACCCATGGATTACCTACCGCTCTTCCACAACCTCAAAGGCCGCAATATCCTCGTGATCGGCGGCGGTGAAATCGCCCTGCGCAAGGTCCGCCTAGTGCAAGAGGCCAGCGCCATTATCACCATAGTGGCCAAGGACTTCTGCCCGGACCTATTGGAGATGGATGCTCGGGACAAGGAACATGGCTGCAATGGATTGATCCTGATCACTGCTGGTTACGAGCACCAGCATATGCTCGATTTGCCCAATATCGTTATGGTAATCGCGGCAACCAATGACCGCGAACTCAACCGCCTAGTTTCTGAACAGGCCCAAGCGGCCAATATTCTGTCTAATGTAGTGGATGACCCCAAATTCTCCACCGTTATTTTCCCCTCGATTGTCGATCGCTCGCCAATCCAGATCGCCATTTCCAGTGGCGGCGATGCGCCTGTATTGGTGCGCCTGTTACGCACAAAATTTGAAGCACTATTACCCGCAGGTATGAGCAAATTGGGTTCATTGGCTGGCAGCTTTCGCGAGCGGGTCAAAGCCAAGTTCTCCAGTGGTGCCGACCGCAAGGCATTCTGGGAAGAGGTGTTTCACGGGCCGATCGCCGAGCAGGCCTATGCCAACAATCTCGATGAAGCGGAGCGTATGCTGGCCCACAAGCTTGAATCCACAGATGAATTTAAAACCGGTGAAGTCTATCTGGTGGGTGGTGGTCCCGGCGATCCCGACCTACTCACATTCAAGGCCCTGCGGCTGATGCAGCAGGCGGATATAGTGCTCTATGATCGCTTGGTGTCGCCAGAGGTGCTCAATCTTGTGCGCCGTGACGCAACTAGGATCTATGTGGGTAAAACCGCTGGCGATCATCCGGTTACCCAAGACAACATTAATCAAAAGCTGGTGGATTATGCCCTTGAGGGCAATCGTGTGGTGCGCCTTAAAGGCGGCGACCCGTTTATCTTTGGTCGCGGCGGTGAAGAGATTGAAACCCTCGCCGAACATGGTATTCCGTTCCAAGTGGTGCCGGGCATTACAGCAGCATCTGGCTGTGCCAGCTATGCCGGTATTCCGCTAACTCATCGAGATCATGCTCAGTCGGTGCGCTTTATTGCTGGCCATTTGCGCTCAGGCAAGATGGATCTGAACTGGCCAGAGCTGGTGCAGCCCAACCAAACTCTGGTGTTCTACATGGGTTTGAATGGCATGGAGACCATCTGCAAGCAGCTCAAGCAGCATGGTTTGGATGCTCAGACTCCGGCGGCGCTGATCGAGAAGGGCACCACTGACCGGCAGCAGGTGTTTATTGGTGATCTCGATAGCCTACCCGAAATTGTACGCAAAGCCGGTGCCAAGGCGCCGACTCTAATAATTGTTGGTCATGTGGTGAGCCTTCACGACAAGCTAGCTTGGTTTAATGTTGAGGAAAATGTGCAATGACCACTGAATTTGATTACGACCTGTTTGTTATTGGCGCCGGCTCTGGCGGAGTCCGCGCTGCCCGTATGGCGGCATCTAAGGGAAAGAGAGTTGCCGTGGCGGAAGAGCGCTATCTGGGTGGCACCTGCGTCAATGTCGGCTGTGTACCGAAGAAACTGTTTGTCTATGCCTCACAGTTCCCCGAGTCATTTCATGCCAGCAAGGGCTATGGCTGGTCTAGTGCCGAGCCACCGACCTTGGATTGGGCTGTTTTGAGAGATAATAAAACCGCCGAGATCGAGCGCTTAAACGGCATTTATAACTCTATGATTAATAACAGCGGTGCCGATCTTTTTGATGGTCGCGCCATAGTTACTGGGCCTCACCAGGTAGAAGTAAATGGCAGAGACTACAGCGCTAAAGTGATTCTGATCGCCACCGGCGGCTGGCCCTATATCCCAGAATTCCCCGGCAGCGATTTGGCGATCAGCTCCAATGAGATGTTCTTTCTCGATGAGCTGCCGAAAACCGCAGTGGTTGTAGGCGGGGGCTATATCGCCGTGGAGTTTGCCGGCATTTTAAATGGCCTGGGTGTCGAGACCCACCTGATTTACCGCGGCCCCAATTTGCTGAAGTCCTTTGATCGCGAAATGAGTGACAAGGTGACCGACGGTATGGTGGCTAAAGGTGTACATATGCACCTAAGCACTCAGATCAATGAAATTGTTAAGACTGACGCTGGTATCTCTGTTGTGCTGGATAACGGCAGCAGCCTAGAGGCGGGCTTGGCGCTCTATGCTACGGGTCGTCAGGCGAATACTGCAGGGCTAGGTCTGGAGCATACCAACACTGTATTGCGGCCAAATGGCTCAATCGTGGTAGACGATAATTTTGCTACTGGCGATCCGAGTATTTATGCCCTAGGTGATGTGATTGACCGCGTTCAGCTGACGCCAGTGGCGATTCAAGAGGCCATGGTATTGGTAGATCATCTCTACGGAGACGGCTCTGCAAGAATCGATTACGGGGATATCCCCACCGCGGTGTTCTGTCAGCCTGAATTGGGCACTGTGGGGCTAGGGGAAGAGCAGGCCAGAGCTGAATACGATGATATAGATGTCTATGTGTCAGACTTTAAACCGATGCTGCAGACGCTGGGTGGTGGCAGCGATCGCATTACTATGAAGCTGGTGGTAGATAGGGCCTCTGACCGGGTAGTGGGCTGTCATATGGTGGGCGAGCACGCGGCGGAAATTATTCAGGGTATGGGTATTGCCCTGAAGGCTGGTGCTACTAAGGCGCACTTTGACGCCACCGTGGGCATTCACCCCTCGGCTGCTGAAGAGTTTGTCACTATGAGAGAGAAGGCGCGCTAAGAAAAATATCAACAATAACAATATTTTAGGGCGTTTAGTTAATGCTATTAGGCATACATTAAAACTGACTTTTTGCCCGCTCAAGTAAACATAGGCTGACATATTTTAAGTCGTTTAAGGTTTTTAAACTGTCCGCTTTACTCTGATTAACCACCACTAGCAGTAGTGCGTGGTTAATTTCGAGAAACCCACGGCCGAGGCGTGATAGTTCGGCGGGGCGTTCAGCCACTTCTAATCGGGCAAACATGCGCGCCATAGCGGTAATAATCAGCTCATCGTGGGCTGTATCCAAATCCTTTAGCTCGGGCACACCAAACATTGCCTGCACCAGGGGCAGCAAACCACGCTGATTGGTGTAAGCCTGCAACATTCGCTCCACGGCCTTATCGACAAACTTCTTCAGACTCATGGTTTCAAGGCGCTCGGCCTCTAACTCCTGCAATACAGTATCGATCTCACCCAGCCATTGCTCCGCCAGGGCATAGAGAATGGCGTATTTGTTGGGAAAGTAGTGATACAGAGTGCCTACAGACATTTCGGCGCGCTTGGCGACCAAGATCGTGGTCAAATCATCCTGACCCACCTCCTCAAGCAGTACCGCGGTAACCTCGAGTATTTTCGCGCGACGCTCCAGGGCGCGCTTCTGGACCGGAGCGTTGCGTGGCGTCAGTGGTCGAACAGTAGTCATAGTTAAATCCTGTCGCGAAGAGCGAAGTAGAGCATCCCGGCGACCATGCCGGGCCACCGCAGGAGGGTGCCACCGGGAAACTTCCGGGTAGGTAGACTGGAGAGTAAATCAAAGCGCTCAAGTTTGCCGCTAATCGCCTCTGCAATGAGTTTGCCGGCAAAAGTAGCTGTGGGTACCCCATGGCCTGAGTAGCCCTGGAGGTGCCATATATTGCCGCCAATACGGCCAAAGTGTGGCATTCGGTTAAGAGTGATCGCCAATGTTCCGCCCCAGCCATAATCGATTGCGGTGCTCTCTAGCTGGGGATAAATCTGCAGCATATATCTGCGCACAAAGGCCTTTATATCGCGGGGAAAGCCACGACGATAGTTCTCGCCACCGCCAAATATAAGCCGATTGTCGGCGGAGAGCTTCCAATAGTTAATCACAAAACGGGTGTCTTGCATGGCCGTGTCCTGAACACTAACAGAATGAGCCAAGTCATTAGAAAGGGGCTCTGTAGCCAACATAAAGTTATTGATCGGCATGATATAGCCGTTGATGCGCGGCTCAAGCTTGTCGATATAGCCATTGCAGGCGAGCACTAATTCACCAGCAGTTACTGAACCATTGGCTGTACGCACAACAATAGAGTCACCCTCGGTATAACTAAGTACCTTTGATTGCTCACAGATGGTCACACCTGCCTCTGCTGCAGCTTTGGCTAGGCCCTGAGCATATTTGAGCGGATGCAGGTGCAGCGATGCCTTGTCCCACTGGGCGCCATAATAGCCTTGGCTATCGAGAAAGTTGGGCAGGGCACCTGCATCTACATACTCCATTTGCTCAAACTGATAATGATCACGAAGGTGATCAACCTCGCCTTGAAGCTCTCGGCAATACTTGCTGCGGTGCGCCAAATGTAAAATACCCCGCTTTAGATCACAGCGGATAGCATGCTTTTGAATAAGCTGCTCGACTGTATGCACAGCCTCTAAACCCATATCCCAGAGGCCTCGGGCCACCTCGCTGCCAAACTGCTTTTCAAGGTAGTACTGGTCTTGGCGCTGGCCAATACCGACGTGCCCACCATTGCGTCCAGAGGCACCAAAACCGACGCTTTTGGCTTCGAGAACGATCACAGAATAACCCCGCTCAGCCAGATGTAACGCCGAAGAGAGGCCTGTATAGCCAGCACCGACGATACAGACATCAGCGCGCTGATCGCCTAAAAGTGGCGCAAAGGCCGTTTGCGGGCCGGCGCTGTGGGCATAGTAAGAGTTTACTTCGTGCATGGAGACTAGAGCTCAGACTGATTAAGAATTGACATTAGCATCTTTTCGAATAATAATTCAACATTAATTGAATAATTATTCGAAATAAGCGTTAAATCTAATACTTATATACAACCTGTGGATAGGTGCTTTATGCAGTCGGAACAATCAGTGGAAGAGTGGCTTAAACAAAATAAGATCACCGAAGTGGAATGCTTGGTACCAGACATTACCGGTAACGCTCGAGGTAAATTTATTCCGGCCAACAAGTTTGTTAAGGAGGATAGTCGCCTACCTGAGGGGATTTTGGCGCAGACGGTCACCGGTGAGTATTCGGATGACTTCTGGGAGCTACTGGGTACAGTTGATGGCGATATGCTACTCGAGCCGGATCCCTCGACAATGCGCAGCGTGCCTTGGGCCAATGAGCCTACGGTGCAGATTATTCACGACTGCTTTACCAAGGACGGCAAGCCCCATCCGTTCTCATCGCGCAATGTTCTCAAGCGTATTCTGGCGCTATACGAAGCCGAGGGCTTGAAGCCTGTTATAGCTCCAGAGGTTGAGTTTTACCTGATTGAGAAAAACGTTGACCCAGATTCCGCCCTGAAGCCGCCCATCGGACGCTCTGGGCGCTATGAAACGGCGCGCCAGTCATACAGCATTGATGCGGCCAACGAGTTCGAGGATTTTGTCGAGACCATGTACAGCTATAGCGACGCCATGGGTCTTGATCTGGATACGCTGATTCACGAGTCCGGTGCTGCGCAGCTAGAGGTTAACTTTATCCACGGCGATGCGCTGGATCTTGCAGACCAAGTGTTTACCTTTAAGCGCTTGGCTCGCGAGGCTGCGCTAAAGCACAATATCTACGCCACTTTTATGGCCAAGCCAATGGCTTCGGAGCCCGGTTCCGCCAAGCATATACATCAGAGCGTGCTGTCACTAAAAGATGGCTCCAATATCTTTGCTACGCCAGATGGCGAGTACAGCGAAGCCTTTTATCACTATTTGGGCGGGCTGCAGACCTACACACCCTTTGTAATGAGCTTTTTTGCGCCCAACGTTAATTCCTACCGCCGCTTTACCCGGGAGGTTGCCGCGCCAATCAATCTGCACTGGGGCTTTGATAACCGTACAACAGGCTTGCGCGTGCCTGACGCGGCACCTAAGGATTACCGTATTGAGAACCGCTTTCCAGGCGCTGACGTTAACCCTTATCTGTCTATTGCGGCGTCTCTGGCCTGTGGCTATCTCGGTCTCAAGAAGGGCATCAAGGCTTCCGAACCCTTTCACGGCAATGCCTATAACGAAGAGATGCAGATGCCGCGAACTCTTGAAGAAGCGCTGCGCGGACTCAAGGAAGACAGCGATATTGTCGAGATCTTTGGCAGCGAGTTTATCCAGCTCTATACCTCTATTAAGCTGGTTGAGTTCGAGGAATTTAATCGGGTAATATCTTCCTGGGAGCGAGAGTTCTTGCTGCTGACAGTGTAGTGACCAGTCAACAGCCAGGCATTAAGAGGCCGGGGCTAGCTAGATAAAAAGTCAATAATCCAGCTTGCCACTAACGCGCCATGCTCTTGCTCTTGCAGCGAGATCATGGCGTTTTGGTATGTAGCCGGGGCATAGTTCTTTTCGCGCAAATTATAAAGTGCCTGAGCGTAGGCATGAGAGAACTCAGGGTGGCCCTGAAAGCTGAGCATATGCCGACCAATTGCGACCATCGCCACCGGGCAGATATCGGTTGAGGCGAGCAGGGTACTGCCGGGTGCCGGCACGGTTATTTGATCTTGATGACTATAAAGTAGGTTGATACTCGAAGCGCCCCCGCTCACTTTTAGACCGGCATCAGCAGCTGCTTGAGTAAGAGCGGTCGGCTTGACCCCTAGACCCCAGCCTACAGTGGCTTTTTGCACCTTGCCGCCAAGCGCAGAAGCAATGATTTGATGGCCAAAACAGATGCCTATGGTCTTCTTTCTTTTATCATGCAGGGTCTCAATAAAACGGTGAAGCTGCCTAATCCAAGGCTCCTGATCATAGACGCTGCTTTTACTGCCGGTGATGATGTAGGCGTCAACATCATCTATATGTCTGGGATATTGTTGTCGATTTACGGCGTAGCTGATGAATTCCAGGGATTTTGCGTTAACACCACGGGCAAGATTCGCGGCAACCACAAGGTCTTCGACCATCTGCGGGTACTGACCAAACTCTGCGGCCAGCTCAAGAGCGACGTCATCCGCTTGTAGAATGCCAATTTTGAGTATCACTGATAGGTTCTCCGGTAGGGCGCACCCAGCCTAATAGCGGATGTTCCATGCTGACAATTAAGGTTTAAATATACGCGTAGAGTATTGATATTTATTGCTTTTATAGTTGCTTGTTAAACGTCACGCCCTTTGCCCGATTTCGCGCGCTCTTTCATGTCCGACTGGATATAGATCTGATCAGTGGTCCCCATACTGGCGTGACCAAGATCGTCCGACATATGTTTCAAAGGCCTAGTGGCGATATCTTGGGACGCGCCCGTATGTCGCAGCCAGTGAGTTGTGGCTTCTCGCAGCGCCTTGGCTTCACCGCCAAAGCCCTCAGCGATCATTTTGTCGTAAGCCAGATCGAAACCGTCCTGAACAATACGCCGCAGCTGCCTCGACGTCATGCCGCCTGAACCACGGTTTTTTGCCACCAAAGCGGAGTTTACGCCAAAGGATGAATTCAGTGATGATCGATAACGCTGATAGCGCTCAATATAAGGAAAAAGGGCACTCGGCACTGAAACATCTCGCAGCTTGTTGCCTTTACCCAGCACTTTGAGCCAGTTATTGCCGTCACTGTCCTGCCAATAATGCTTCCACAGCGGCTGCCAATTAGCTCGATCAGATAGCTCAGAGACCCTTAGATACAAGGTTTTAAGGGTAGCTATAACGAACAATGTGCGCTCGTGCAGCGGATCTTTGTCAGCCACGGTCTCAGCACATTCCAGCACGAAGTCCCACTGCAGGTCCGACAGCCGTTTAATACTTTTCTGGGTGGCACCTTTAATAAGGTAGGGCGACTGTTTGCGAATCGCTGGAATAGGATTGCCAAAGGCATAGCCCTCATCGGTGAGATAGTCGTAATAGGCGGATACCGCTGAGTAGCAGATTTTCATCGCCTCATGACTCAGGGTATGCCCATCTTTTGACACCTTGATATCAGCACCCTCCACCATTGCCTGCTTGCGGTCTTCTTTGGCCAATTTCCCGGCAAATGGCCGCCAGTTTTTATTTTGACGGCACTCTCCACCGATTATTTTGAAGCGATCCTGCACAGAATCCCCAACCCAAGCTGCTGGTGGATTGTGAACAAAATCGAAATAGGTCTCTAAATCTGGACGTTTGAGCTGGATAACGCTTTTGCCTGCTATGGTCCAGGCCCAGAGCAATAATCGTTCAACCTCATTGCGGTAACCGCGAAACGTTGCTTCGCTTTTACGGCTGTAACTTTTCAAAAAGGATTGTGTGTAAAGAAAGTCTTCGCGAGCGTCGGGAATTGATTTACATATCTCATCGAGAAACGATTTTGAGTCTGGGTAACTATCGAGCATCCTAATGGCCATCGGTAAACGTACAAAAGACTTGTGCGCATCGAACAGTGGGCAGGCATTAAAGGCTTTGGACATTGATGTGGTTTCTCAGGTTTAAGCTTGCGTCAGACTTTATCAGCCTCTCTTGGCCCTGTCCACTAAAGTCCACTAATTGAGATTAGAGGACATAACGGAAAGGAAGGTGGAACCCTCCCTGCAGCTACAGATAATACCAACCTTAATGACCGAATTAACAAACAAGATGTCTATAGTAGTTAAATCGACTTCTGCTAAACTAGCTTCACACTGATAAGGACAACCACTATGTTGCGCGCTATTCTCGCCTTCGTACTCACTGTTTCATTTTCGCTGACTGCTGCAGCTATTGCTCCAATCGAAAAGCAGTCAGATCAGACCGCACTCTATCGTGAAATTCTCGATCGCCTCGCCACGCGTCATTACCGTGGCCAGGACATTAACGACGAACTCTCCCAGCGCTACCTCTCTACCTATTTAGAGATGCTAGACCCCATGAAGAGCTACTTTCTGCAGTCTGATATTGAAGAATTCAGTCAGTGGTCTACCAAGCTAGACGATTTGGCCCGCCGTGGAGATGTTACGCCGGGCTTTATCATGTTCAATCGTCTCCGCGATCGTCTACTTGAGCAGCTAAAGGCCAATATCGAGCTGTTAGAGAGTGACTATGAGTTTGACTACAGCATTGACGAGACCATCGTTCTCGACGGTGAAGAGCGCCAATGGCTTCCGAGCGCCTCAGAGCAACGTGATTACTGGCGCAAGCGAATCAAAGATTCAATGATCCGCCTGCTACTCAATGACAAGGAACCCGTTAAAGCCCGCGAGCTACTGATAAAGCGCTTCACCAATCAGATAACTCAGATGGAACAGCGCGATAGCCAAGATGTCTTTCAGCTCTATGTTAACGCCCTGGCCTCCCTCTATGACCCGCACACATCTTATTTTTCCCCTCGCACCACGGAAAACTTTCAGATCAATATGTCGCTGTCTCTGGAAGGTATTGGCGCCGAGCTGCGCACTGTAGATGAGTACACCAAGGTTGCGCGGGTTATTCCCGGTGGACCAGCTGATATGCAGGGCATTTTAAAAGCCTCTGACAAAATCATTGCCGTGGCCCAGGGCGACGAAGAACTTGTGGACGTCATTGGCTGGCGTATTGACGATGTGGTGCGTCTCATTCGCGGTGCCAAGGACACAGTCGTCAGACTAGAATTGATCGAAGGCGGCAGCGACTCTGCCGACAGCACTAAGATCATTGCCATTGTTCGGGACAAGGTCAAGCTGGAAGAAAAGTCCGCCCAGAGCAAAATTATCAATATCAATCAAAACGGTGTCGACTTAAAGCTCGGGGTAATCGATATCCCCGCCTTTTATATGGACTTTGATGCCTATCGCAAACGCGATCCGGAGTATAAAAGCACGACAAGAGATGTGTATAAATTACTTGGCGAACTCCGTGAAGAAAACGTTGACGGTATTGTTTTAGACCTGCGCAATAACGGCGGCGGCTCCCTCCACGAAGCCACTATGCTCACCGATTTGTTTATAAATACGGGCCCTGTGGTGCAGATCCGCAATGCCTACCAACAGGTGTCTAGAGATCAGCGCGCAATGATGCGTGCCGCTTACACTGGCCCGCTACTGGTTTTGATCAACCGTCTCAGCGCTTCGGCCTCAGAGATTTTTGCCGGTGCGCTGCAGGACTATGGGCGCGCTGTAGTGGTTGGCAGTCAGAGCTTTGGCAAAGGCACAGTGCAAGATGTGACCGGTCTCAGCAGCGGTCAGTTGAAGCTCACCGTATCAAAATTTTATCGTGTCTCCGGTGACAGTACTCAACATCGAGGCGTGGTACCGGATATTAAACTCCCCTCTCTTTATGACAAAGCTGAAGTAGGTGAAAGCCAGCAAGACAATGCCCTACCCTGGGACAATATCCACAGCGTACCGTTTAAGCCCATGCCCGGTGTAAAGCAATACCTTGCTGCTCTTACAGCAGAGCATGAGCGACGTATCACCAGTGACCCTGATTTTGTGCACCTGGTTAGCACATTAGAGCTGAGCAATAGCTGGGACGCTGAAAAGGCCGTTTCCCTAAATATTGAACAGCGCCGAGCGCGCAGCCGCGACTGGGATAAGCAGCGATTTTTGCTTGAGAATAAACGCCGCAAGTCAAAAGGTCTTGAGCTCTATGCTGATCAAAAAGCGTGGAAAAGTGACAACAAAGTAACCGAGGAGGAGGATGACGAGAGTTTGTCTGAAGGCGATGACAAAACCAACGCGGAGGACAAGATTGAAAGCATTATCGATAAGCCGCCAACCACTGAATCTCTCATCGACTCCGAGAATGACTCCCTAGCTGATGGGGAGACAGCCACGGCTGAGGATGATAAAGAAGAGGAAGATATAGCGGAAACTGATCCTATACTTCAAGAAGCTGGCCATATTCTAGCGGATCAAATTCGCCTGCAGACAGAGCCTGCCGGCAAGCACATGTTGGTAAACGCTGAGAAAGTCGAGAAATAGTTATGGCAGCACGAATCGTTTCATTTAACGTCAATGGGCTGCGCTCACGCTTGGATCAGCTGGAAACTATGATTTTGCAGCATTCGCCGGATATTATCGGCCTTCAGGAAACCAAAGTCAGCGATGAGGAGTTTCCCCACAAGGCGATTGCAGATCTCGGCTATGAGGTCAACTTTCATGGTCAAAAAGGCCATTATGGCGTCGCTCTGCTAAGCAAGGCCCCCGCCGTCGCCATTACCCGCGGCTACCCCTCCGATGACAACGATGCCCAACGACGCATGATTCACGGTGAGTACTCGATCAATGGTCAAACAGTCCACATGATTAATGGTTACTTCCCTCAGGGCGAGAGTCGCGCTCATCCAACCAAATTTCCCGCCAAAGAAAAATTTTACGCTGACTTACTAGCCTATTT
The DNA here is from genome assembly GCA_000511875.1 of Gammaproteobacteria bacterium MOLA455. GTDB lineage: Bacteria > Pseudomonadota > Gammaproteobacteria > Pseudomonadales > Porticoccaceae > HTCC2207. The sequence goes on along the minus strand of AZIN01000001.1, from coordinate 231,519 downwards.
GGAGAGTAACTTTACTTCCGATGATCTAGTGGCTGTGATGGGCGATATGAATGTCGCAGCCGAGGATATAGATGTGGGCATTAAGCCAGAAAATGCCAAGCGCTGGATTAAGACCGGCAAGTGCGCCTTTCTACCCGAAGAGCGACAATGGCTGCAGAACTTGCTCAACTGGGGCTTGTGCGATAGCTTCAGAGAGCAGAATGCCGACAGCAGCAGCTACAGTTGGTTTGACTATCGCAGCAAAGGGTTTGATCTAGAGCCAAAGCGCGGCCTGCGTATTGACCTTATTCTGGCTTCGCCTTCACTGATGAAGCTAGTCGCAGACACTGGTATAGACACCGCAGCCAGAGGTTTTGAAAAACCCTCTGACCACTGCCCTATCTGGGCTGACCTGAGCCTTTAAGTATGTGTTAGTAGCAGTAGTGTTAATAGCACTGCTAGCGTAATGCCGTCGCCAGTCAACCAATCTCTCCCGTCACCGTTCAATAGAGCGACAGGCAAATAAGGAGATAGGCGTGAATAAAATTTTAACGGTATTGACACTGAGTGTTAGCCTGCTGGCGTTCCCGGCAACGGCGCTGGCTGAGCGGGATAAAGACAGGGCCTCGAGCGATCGCAGCTTTTATAAGTACCAGCACAGGAAAGATAGCGCCAGGAACCATCCTGGTAAAAAACTTGCTGACAAAAACTATCGACATGAACAGCATCAACATAAAAAATACATACATAAACAACAGCACTATAAAAAATCTCGCGCCGAGACCATTAGGCAGCACAGGCTGGCCACAAAACATCGGCAGAGAATCGCCGCTCACAGGTACTTTAACGGCAACAATTATCAGCACTGGCGTGGACCTCACATCGATCAAAAGCACCCCAGCTACCGAGCGCTGCGCAGACATTATTACGCTCCTAATCACGCTCGCTACAGGGCTCATTATCAACGCTATCACCGAGGTCATAAACACAGCCATCACCAGCACGACGATAATTACCTAGAATGGGTAACCACCATGCTCTTGCTGAATGAACTTTTAGATCATGACTACCCTTAACCCCGAGTTGACAGCTGCGCAAATCGAGGGTTTAGCGCAGGAAACGCAAACATGCAGGGCAAACCTTGAAAAAGGCTGTCTCAAGGCCGATTTTATCGACAAACGCCGCGACAAAAACAATAGCACCATGGCTGAGGACATTAGAGTTGAGCAAACTGATACTGACAAAACTAATGCCAATAAAAAAACACCTGGGTCATTGGCCATGCCTTTAGATGAACTGTCGATGGACGAGTTTCTTCAGAGCGTTGAGCGCCGCGCCTTTCATATGGCAAGAATGGCCACCGGGAGTCGCGATGATGCTCTGGATATAGTTCAAGACGCTATGTTCAAGTTGGTGGAGAAATACTCTGCCAAAAGCGTCGATCAGTGGCGCCCACTGTTTTACCGAATCTTAAACCGCAAGATTACCGACCACTATCGTCGCAACGCGGTGAAAAAAAAGCTTTTTAGTCTCGCCAGTTTAGGTCTGAAAGTTGGCGATAAAGGTGCCGATCTAATCGACCGCGCTGAGGGTCGTAACAGCGATGCCCCGGATCAACGGGTTGCTCGAGCGCTGCAGATGGAAGTGCTCTCTAACGCTATAGCCAGGCTACCCGGTCGTCAGCGCCAAGCTTTTACACTGCGTTGCTGGGACGGAATGAGTACTGCTATAACTGCTGAAACTATGGGCTGTAGTCAGGGTAGCGTCAAGACCCACTACTCCCGAGCCATACATTCCCTGAGAGCCTCATTGAAGGAGTACGGACATGAATAGTAATACAGAGCGTAACTTGCAGAAGCAGCTAGTAGCGCTGGAACAAGACACGGCCAACGAAGACCTTTTTCGCCTGGCCCAAGGCCGTAAAAACGCCCTGCAGCAAAAGCGCCGAACGACTCGCTGGATAATCTGGCCGGCACTGGCCACGACTTTGGGCTCAGCCCTACTGATCGCCCTGCTCTATACCCCCACAGGCCTGGTAGTATCTCCAGAAAGAGACATTATTGAAGATGATTACTACTCAGAACTGGCGGAGGAAAGCATAGATCTTTACGATGACTTGGAATTTTATGATTGGTTAGCCGATATGCAGAGCTAATCCAAGATTCACTGAAGAGACAAATGATGAAAAATAAGCGACTAACACTATTAGCATTGCTGTCTTTACTGGCTTGCTTCGCCCTGCCCCTGCAGGCCGATCAGCAGGCTGAAGAACCCATACCCTGGCAGGATCTGCCGGCTGACGCGCGCAGTTTACTGGCGCCCATGGCAGATCACTGGGACCAGCTAAAGCCCAAGCAGCAACATCGTCTAATGCGCAAAGTCGGTAACCAAAAATTTAAACAGGGTGCCGATCGCTGGAAGCGACTCTCGCCAGAGGAGCGCGAACGACTTAAACAATCTCGCGGACGGTTTAAGCAACTGCCACCAGAAAAGCGCAAAGCATTGCGCCAGCAATGGGAGAATATGTCTGAGAGTGAACGTAAAGAAGCGATTCATGCACGCCAGGCGCTGGGTGATATTCCGCCGGAGCAGCGCCACCGCCTTCTCAGGGAGCTACGCAACCTTCCCCAGGAAGAGCGCCGCGCTGAATTGCACAAACTGGTAAATGCAATGCCTCAGAATAAAGAGCCAAAAGACAAACAGCCTAAAGATAAAAACTCTACTGAGGCGGAATAGCCAATTCAAAAACCCCAAGACAAAAAAAAGACCCCAATGGGGTCTTTTTTTACGGCTAAACTCAGCGCACAATGGAATTTATCAGAGCGCAGACTCAAGTTCAGGCAATGCAGTAAAGAGATCCGCAACCAAACCGTAGTCAGCAACCGAGAAGATCGGCGCCTCTTCGTCTTTGTTGATCGCAACGATCACCTTGCTGTCTTTCATACCCGCCAGATGCTGAATCGCACCAGAGATACCAACGGCAACATAGAGATCTGGAGCAACAATCTTGCCGGTTTGACCAACCTGCATATCATTGGGCACAAAGCCTGCGTCAACAGCAGCGCGAGATGCACCTACACCAGCACCGAGCATGTCGGCAACGCTGTAAATCATGCTGAAGTTGTCGCCGTTACCCATACCGCGGCCACCGGATATAACAACTTTTGCTGCAGTCAACTCTGGACGATCTGACTTGGCAACTTCTTCACCTTTAAACTCAGACTTGCCTGCATCATGGGCCGAGGCTACCGCTTCAATAGTGGCTGAGCCACCCTCAGCAGGCGCTGCGTCAAAGGCGGTACCGCGAACGGTGAGCAGCTTAATGGCATCACTGCTCTGTACTGTGGCAATCACGTTGCCCGCATAAATCGGACGCTTAAAGGTATCGGCACTGACTACCTCGCTGATTTCAGAAATAGCCTGAACATCCATCAGTGCAGCAGCACGAGGCACAATGTTTTTAGCCGTTGTAGTGGCGGTGGCCAGCACGTGGCTGTAGGCAGCACCCACCTCAGCGATCAACGGTGCAACATTCTCTGCCAATTGATGGCTATAGGCCCCATTGTCTGCAACCAAAACCTTACTGATACCAGCAACCTTGGCAGCTTGCTCAGCGGCACCTTGGCAATCGCTACCGATAACCAGAATATCAATATCACCACCTATAGCTTGGGCTGCTGTAACTGAGTTCAAGGTAGCAGGCTTGAGACTGCTATTGTCGTGTTCAGCGATAACTAAAATGCTCATGAGATCACCTTTGCTTCGTTTTTGAGTTTGTCTACTAACATGGCTACATCTTCAACTTTGATCCCGGCTTGACGCTCGGCGGGCATTTCTACACCCAGCAAGGTAACCCGAGGAGCAATGCTTACACCCAAATCATCCGGCGTCTTGACATCTAGCGGCTTGCGCTTGGCTTTCATAATATTCGGCAGCGAGGCATAGCGCGGCTCGTTCAATCGCAGGTCAGAAGTAACAACCGCTGGCAAGCTCAACTCGAGAGTCTGCAGACCGCCATCGACTTCACGAATAACCACCGCTTTGCCATCATTCAAGCTCAGCTCAGAGGCAAAAGTCGCCTGAGCGCAACCTAACAGCGCAGAGAGCATTTGACCGGTCTGATTGTTGTCACCGTCAATCGCTTGCTTGCCCATCAGAACAAGATCTGGCGACTCGGCATCACAAACGGCTTTCAGACACTTGGCAATTGACAATGGCTCGAGAGTCTCCTCGGTTTCGACCAGAATAGCGCGATCGGCACCCAGAGCCAGCGCCGTGCGCAATTGCTCTTGGCACTGCTTAGGACCAACTGAGACGGCAATCACCTCAGTGGCAACGCCTTTCTCAGCGAGACGCACAGCTTCTTCAACGGCGATTTCGCAGAATGGGTTAATCGACATTTTGACATTGGCCAGATCAACATCTGAGCCGTCTGACTTGGGTCTTACCTTGACGTTGTAATCTACAACGCGCTTTACAGCTACCAATACTTTCATGGTTTTCCTTCCACGTGGCTGAATAAAAAAGTGATTTGAAGCGCCGCACTGCAGGCCTGCGGGGGGTCAAATTTCGAGTCGAATATAGTGCCTAGCTAGACCTGATAAATCAAGCAACCGCGCGGCCTAACGCGACCGGCTAGTCAGCTCGGACGATCGGTCATTGTTATAAATTATGGTTATCAATAATCACTATAGCTATGCCCATATGATGCTTGTAACATGACAGCTGTCAATATTAACGCCTTGGGAGAAAAAGTGTGGAACGCGAATTTATGGATTACGATGTCGTTATCGTTGGTGCCGGCCCTTCGGGCTTGGCGGCAGCTTGCCGACTAAAACAGGTTAACGCTGATATTTCAGTCTGTGTGGTAGAGAAAGGCTCCGAAGTCGGCGCCCATATTCTATCCGGTGCTGTTTTCGAACCCACCCCTCTCAATGAGCTCTTTCCAGAGTGGAAGGAGATGGGCGCTCCTCTGCTGACGCCAGTCACGGAAGACGACATTTTTGTCTTCACCGGCGCCACCAAACGCATCAAGGTCCCGGGGCTCTTTGCACCAAAAACCATGCACAATGACGGCAATTATGTAATCAGTCTCGGCAAACTGTGTCGCTGGTTGGCCGAACAGGCCGAGAATCTCGGCGTTGAAGTGTTCCCCGGTTTTGCTGCTGCAGAGATCCTCTACGGCGACAATAACGAAGTGCTGGGCATCGCCACCGGTGACATGGGTATTGGCCACAACGGCGAGCAGAAAGGGTCCTACATGCAGGGTATGGAATTGCGTGGCAAATACACGCTCTTTTCAGAGGGCTGTCGCGGTAGCTTGGGCAAGCAATTAATTGCCAAATATCAGCTCGATGCCGGCAAGGATCCACAGCACTACGGTCTTGGCATTAAGGAGCTGTGGACCATTCCAGCTGATCAACACAAACCCGGCCTGGTGGTTCACTCTGCAGGCTGGCCTTTGGATGAAAGTAAATCCTTGGGTGGTGGCTTTTTATATCACCTTGAAGACAATCAGGTTGCCGTAGGTTTGATTACTAACCTTTCCTATACCAACCCCTATGTCAGCCCCTACGACGAGTTTCAGCGCTATAAGCACCACCCCGAGATCGCCAAATATCTGCAGGGTGGCGAGCGCATCACTTACGGTGCTCGTGCCCTCTTAAAAGGCGGTCTGCAGTCTCAGCCAAAAATGTCTTTCCCAGGTGGAATACTGATTGGTGATGACGCGGGCACACTGAACTTCGCTAAGATTAAGGGCAGCCACACTGCCATGAAGTCTGGCATGGTTGCAGCTGAAACCGTTGCCGAAGCCCTGGCGGATGAAAAAGCAAACACCGATCTGCTTGAATACGCAGATGCCTACAAGAACTCCTGGGCCTATAAAGAGCTGCATATGCAGCGTAACTTTGGTCCAGCTCAGCACAAGTTTGGCAACATCATTGGTTCGGCCTATGCCTTTATCGACATCAATATATTTAACGGCATGTTGCCCTGGACTCTTTCGGATAAGGTTGCTGATCACGAGACACTAAAGCCCGCTAGCGAATGCCCTAAAATTGACTATCCCAAGTACGACGGCAAGCTCAGCTTTGATAAGGCTTCATCGGTGTTTATGTCAAATACCAACCATGAGGAAGATCAGCCCTGCCATTTGGTGTTAGCTGATCCTGAACTGCCCATTAGCAAAAATCTTCAGCTCTACGATGAGCCCGCGCAGCGATACTGCCCCGCTGGCGTCTATGAGGTGGTGGCCAATGATGACGGTAGCCAACGCTTTCAGATCAATGCTCAGAACTGCGTGCACTGTAAGACTTGTGATATTAAGGAGCCCAGCCAAAACATTAATTGGGTTGTGCCGGAAGGTGCTGGGGGGCCGAATTACCCGAACATGTAAGCTCGAAAGTCTGTGTGAGAAGATTTCTCCGTGAGACTGTGTCTTGGAGCATCGCTTAAAAAAAACCGAATGCCCGTATCAGTGATGCGGGCATTTTTTATTGACGCTTTTTAGCAGCCTAAACACTGCCGAGAATAAAAGTCTCACCCATACTGCTAATACTGAGGGTTTGACTGTCGCTATCACTTTCCTCTGCTGCCCAGTCAACCATCTCATAGAACAGGTTGCGGCTTAACAGTGCCTGTAGATTACGCCGTACCAATACCAATGGCAGCGGATCCGCAGAACCGGGAAAGACTTGCATAGAAATGGGGTGCTCACGGTCAGCAATGACCACATCACCGGTGTGGGTAGTGAGCTTGATGGCCTGAAAACCGTCTCGCGTTTGCCGCTCTGCAGCAATCACAAATAGAGGTGCAACTTCCACCTGAATCCGCCACTTCTCCACTGGCGTTACCAGAAAATAATCCCCCTCTTCAAGGACCAATATTGAGGCGAACAACTTGACCATTGCCGGACGCTTAATTTCACCGCCCTCATGTATCCAGCGGCCCTCGCGGTCGATGATCATGTCCATAGAACCGCTGAGTTGCGGATTCCACAGATGCACAGGAGGAAGGGAAGCAGAAGCGATGTCTTGAGATGCCAGCAAATCGGCGAATAGCGTTTCTAATTGATCAGTCACCGGCGGCGCTACTGCTTGCTGGAGTCTGGCGACTTGAGCGTTTTAGCGGACGATTTAATGGTGCTGGGATCGCGGTACTGACCACTATTGCCAATAGTGACACCAACTCCAGTGATAAATTTCATCAGATCGGCGCTGTCGAGGCGGTAGTTCCAGCTGCGACTAAAGCACAGCTCTACAGCACCCTGAGCCAAGGCCCAACAAGCCAGGTAGTGATAGTGAGGTGGAACATCTTCGAGCACTCCCCGCTCAATCAAGCGCGTGATCATGCTATTCAGGGAGTCTTCATTGGAACGACGCATGGCATGCAGCTGTTCCAGTTGAGCCGCCACATCTGAGGCATCGATCAAACGGACTTCCAGGTGCTGAACCAGTCGATCTAGTTCCGGACGCGCCAGTCGCGATTCAAAATAAGCCTTAGCGGCGGCACCGGACTCGCCGGCTTCAGCGTCGGCTATACCTTCAGCCAAGCGCTGGGTAATGCTCTCTTCGTAGTCGAGCATGATGCGGACAAGAATTTCGTTTTTGGTGAGGAAGTGTTTGTAGACTGTGCCTTTGCCTATGCCAGCTTTGGCAGCAATGCTAGACACGGTTACACGATCTATGCCGTCCGATAAAAATAGCGCCAGTGCAGCGTCGATAATCTTTTGTTCGCGATTGAGAAAAATCTTTTTCTTTTCGCGAATTCTGTCTGCACTTGAGGATTTGCTATTCATATCAAAGACAATCTTCTCTCGACCCTATGGAACACCATTAGAAACCTAAAGCCCATCAAAGACAATATCTAAAGGTTCAGCTCGCGATTACTGGCGCGAATAAATTCTCTCTTTAAATCAGTGAAGCTGTGTACCGCCGGAAACTGCGGGAACTCAGCAATCACATTGTCCGGAGCATGGAACAGGATACCCGCGTCGGCCTCAGCAAGCATAGTTGTATCATTGTACGAATCACCGGCAGCGATGGTTCTGTAATACATACTTTTAAACCCGACTACCGCCTGACGCTTGGGGTTGGCTTGACGCAGGTGATAGTCTATAACAGTGCCGTCTTCAGCAGTCTCAAGCCTATGGCATAGCAGTGTCGGATAGCCGAGCTGCTTCATCAGCGGGCTGGCGAATTCATAAAAGGTGTCTGAAAGAATCACTACCTGGAAACGCTCGCGCAGCCAGTCGACAAACTCAATGGCTCCCGGCAGCGGTTCTAAGGTCGCAATCACCTCCTGGATTTCATTTAAACCCAAGCCCTGTTCGCGCAATATATCCAAGCGATAACGCATCAGCACATCGTAGTCCGGCTCGTCGCGAGTGGTCTTCTTTAACGCTTCGATACCAGTTTTTTCAGCGAAGGCGATCCAAATTTCGGGGACCAAAACGCCTTCCAGATCAAGACATGCGATTTCCACAGATATTACTCCCAAGTTTGTAATTTGGGTGCACTTTACGTGGTTCCACAGACCTGCGCAATTGCCATTAGCGATGGATAAAAAGTTATAAGCCTATAGCCTCTTATTATTTTTACTAATTAGTCTCTTTTGCTATAGTGCCGCCCTTTGCAACCTATCGGAAAACCCTACATGAACTCGATCACCAACATCGTTGATATAGACAGTGAATTGGCAGCCCAGTCACCACAAGAAATCCTCAGTTATGCCCTAGAGAACTTTGACAATATTGCGATCTCGTTTAGCGGTGCTGAAGATGTAGTGTTGATCGATATGGCATACAAAATCCGCAAAGACATACAAGTCTTCTCGCTGGATACGGGTCGTCTCCATGCCCAGACTTACAGATTTATTGAAGCTGTGCGCAACCACTACGACATTAAAATCGATCTAGTCATGCCAGAAGCCGTAAAAGTCGAAAAATTGGTTAAAGAAAAAGGTCTGTTTAGCTTCTACCAGGATGACCACAAAGAATGCTGTGGCGTGCGTAAGATCGCCCCCCTGCGCAAACAACTATTAACCGTTGATGCTTGGATTACAGGACAGCGTCGCGATCAGAGCCCAGGCACTCGGGCTGCCGTGCCGGCTATTCAGGACGATAAAGCCTTTGCCCGCCCAGATGACAGCTTGACCAAGTTCAACCCATTGGCCAACTGGACCTCAAAGCAGGTCTGGGACTATATCCGCGCCAATGATGTACCCTACAATGAGCTCCATGACGAAGGTTTTGTCAGCATTGGCTGTGAGCCCTGCACTCGCCCTACTGGCCCAGGTCAGCACGAGCGCGAAGGCCGCTGGTGGTGGGAGGAAGCAACCATGAAAGAATGTGGTCTGCACGCGGTAAATATCAGCAAGTAACAGCTCTCAAAAGGCGATAAGTATGAAAATCACCATGGTCAAAAAAATCTTTGCCGATGGTTCTCCGTGCAAAAAGTGTGGTGAAATTGAGGACAAGATGCGCGCGGCAGGACAGCTCGAACGCATTGATCGCACAGTTGTTGCAGACGAGTCAAATGATCAATCAGAGGGAATGGTGCTGGCGACAGAGCATGGCGTTGACCGCGCCCCATTCTTTATTGTTGAGCGCGAAGGTGCGCCTACAGTGATTTATACAGTCTACTTTAAGTTTGTCAAAGAAGTGCTCAATGCGGAGACTAGCGAAGACGACGAGATCGCCGAAATTATGAATGACGTGGATCTAGATTTTTTGTAAACCTGCTTTCTAACAGGGGCAACCTCGCCCGCGCCACTTAGCTCTTGCCGCTGCCGGCGCTTGCTCCTGCAATCATATAGCCCGCTTTCCTAACAGATCGGCAGTTTCATATTGGCGAAGTACTCTAGCTGCGCCTCCTTGCTAGGCAGTGCCATTGCTTCATCGACCACAGTGCGGGTCAGGTGCGGGGCAAAGGCATGAATAAAGTCATACATATAGCCTCGCAAATAAGTGCCTTTGCGAAACCCTATACTGGTGACACTGGATTCAAATAGGTGCCCTGCTTCTATGGCCACTAAATCCGTATCTACAACGGGGTCATAGGCCATATGGGCAACTATGCCTATACCCAATCCTAGGCGTACATAGGTTTTGATCACATCTGCGTCAGTGGCTGTAAACACAACTTTAGGTTCCAGATGTTTCTTGCTAAAGGCATCATCTAGGCGCGAGCGACCGGTAAAACCAAATACATAGGTAACTATGGGGTGTTCAGCGACATCCTCAATGGTCAGATCCGCCAGCTGCGCCAGCGGATGGTTTTTCGGCACCAAGATACAGCGATTCCAGCGGTAACAGGGCATCATCAGAAGGTCGCTGTAAAGCTCCATGGCTTCAGTAGCAATCGCAAAATCCACAGTGCCGTCTGCAGCTTTCTCGGATATCTGTACCGGCGTGCCCTGGTGCATATGCAGAGAGACCTCAGGATACTTGGCAATAAACCCTTGGATCACCGTGGGTAGCGCGTAGCGCGCTTGAGTGTGGGTGGTGGCTATAGAGAGGCTGCCCTTGTTGGGGCTATTGTGCTGCTGGGTCAACTGCTTAATGCTATCCACCTGGCGTAAAATATCACCGGCAATTTTAAGAATCTCTTCTCCAGTTGGCGTCACTCGAGTCAAATGTTTCCCACTGCGAGAGAATATCTCTACACCCAGCTCGTCTTCGAGCAGGCGGATCTGTTTACTGATGCCCGGCTGAGAGGTGTAAAGGCTTTTGGCTGTGGCTGACACATTGAGGTCGTGGTGGGCAACTTCCCAGATATAGCGCAGTTGTTGAAGCTTCATGGCGTGTTCCTCGGCGGTCTTGGGATGACTAAGCCTGATATGCGACCGCATCCGATAATTATATCTTTTGGAAACATACCTCTATCTATACGATAAAGCTATAAAAATATACAAAACTATTCCTTCTTAGAATAGCCGCAGCTTGCTAAAGTGCGCAACTATTCGGCCGACAAGTGACAGCTATCCTCAATGATTGATCTTATTCTCTATATAGCCTCTGGCGCTGCTGTGGGTCTGGCAATAGGCCTGACTGGCGTCGGTGGAGGCTCGCTGATGACGCCGCTGCTGATTCTTTTTGGCTTTCCCTACAACGTCGCCATCGGTACCGATCTACTCTATGCTGCCATTACTAAGGCCGGCGGTGTTATCAGTCATCAGAAGCAGAAAACCATTCAGTGGCGCACCGTGCGCATGCTCGCCTTAGGCAGTGTGCCAGCCTCAGTGATCACCGCCCTGTTTCTCAGTCAAGTGTTCAGTGACTCATCCGAATACGAGAGTATTTTAACCCGCAGTCTCGGCGTGATGCTGGTTTTAACCGCCACTGTGATCCTATTCAATGGCCGCCTGCGGCGTTCAGTCAAAATAGAGGCAGAGACTAGCAATGGTTTTTTCCCCCGTCATAACGACGCGGTGATTCTCTTAGTGGGCATCTTTTTAGGAATCTTTGTCACGCTATCATCAGTCGGTGCGGGGGCTTTTTGTGCCGCCGTGTTGATGGTGCTCTATCCGCATATGCCAGCCTTGAAGGTCGTTGGCACCGATATAGCCCATGCCGTCCCCCTAACCCTAGTGGCAGGCCTTGGCCACCTGATTTGGCTGGGTAATGTTGATTTTATGCTATTGGGCTGTCTGTTGATCGGCTCGTTGCCAGCGATCCACTTAGGCACACGGCTGGCGCGGAGCATTCCAGGCAATATACTACAGACCGCAATAGCGACCCTGCTGTTAGGAATGGGTATTAAGTTTGTGCTTTTCTAAGCGGTGGAAGGGTTAAAGTCTAGATAAAGTCTTTGCCGAAGCGAACGATGAAAAAGCCAAACATCAGCGCGTAGAAAAGATAGTAGAGTACCGAGTGGCGCGCTTTTTTATTGACCTGACTCAATACTTGCAGCGCCTCTTCGGCTAGATCGCGCTGCTCTATTTCAACCTGAAGAAAGTACAGGTCTTCACCAGTGGGCTGGTTTTTATAGCGCTCAAGTATCTCCGCGTCGGACAGCTGAAGATATTTTCGAGATCGTAACACCGCCATACTTAATGCTCTATCACCTAAATCTTTACTCTCTAAGCTCATTGGCGACACCGTGGGGAACGTGACCTGTGGCCACATGCTCGCTGGCAGAGCTGCAGTGAACTTGCTGATCATCAAAGAAAACATCGGCACCGAAGGACTTGAGAAAATCCCCTTTACTGAGCCCGCCGAGAAATAGGCTTTCATCGATACGGATGCCCCATTCTCGCAATGTGCGCACAACACGCTCATGAGCTGGAGCGGCCCGCGCAGTGACCAGGGCAGTTCGAATCGGACACTCATCGATAGGGAATTCAGCCTGCAGAGAGTGCAGAGTCTGTAAAAATTTCTTAAATGGTCCTGCATCCAACGGCATGCGGGCTTCAGCTTTTTCATTAGCGGTAAAGGCGTCTAGACCACGCTCTTTAAAGATACGCTCCGAGGCATCTGAGAACAGCACAGCATCGCCATCAAAAGCAAAGCGCAGCTCATCGGATTCGCTAATGCTTTTCTGCGATGGCAATAGGGTTGCCGCCGCCATTCCGCTGTCCAGAGCGCTGCGAACGTCCTGGGCATTGGTACTTAAAAACAGATGACAGGCAAAGGCCGAGACATATCTGTAGGGTGAATTGCCCCCAGAGAAAGCTGCACGAGTAATATTGAGCCCATAGTGGGCAATCGAATTAAATACTCGCAGACCGGTATCCGCGGAGTTTCGAGAGAGTAAAATCACCTCTACCCTTGGCTCGCCACCGAGCTTCTCGTTGATTCGCAACAGCTTGGTCACCAGGGGAAAGGCTTCTCCTGGCTCGAGAATATCATCCTCGTGCTCGCGCTGATATTTGGCATAAGCGGCCACGCCCTGGCTTTCATAGATCTCATGGCTCTCACGCATATCGAATAGTGCGGTGGAGGAAATAGCAATAACCAGCTTGGGACCATTCAATTCAGACATATCATATCTCTTCTAAAACCTGCTCTTCTAAGATGCTTTTTCAGCCGCTGCGTCGCGTTCAGCTTGCTCTTCTTCAGCAAAGTACTCTTTGGATAGGCGAAACACAACCGGCGCCAAGAACACCAGTGCAATTAGGTTGGGAATGGCCATCATGCCGTTGAGCACATCGGACATTTTCCATACCAGCCCTAAACTCATCTGGGTGCCAAGAAAAATACCCGCTACCCAGAGTACTCGGAATGGCACGATCACTTTGGGGCCGAGCAAAAATTCAGCACAGCGCTCGCCGTAATAACTCCATCCCAGCATAGTGGTAAACGCAAACAGAATAATACAGAGGGTCAGGATAATATCGCCAAAGGGCAACTGCGAACTGAACGCAGCAGACGTCATGGCCGCGCCATATAACTCACCGTTCCAGACACCGGTAACCACGAGCACAAGACCGGTCATGGTGCAGATAACCAGCGTATCTATAAACGTACCTAGCATAGCGATTGAGCCCTGACGCACTGGACTATTAGTCTCAGCAGCGGCATGAGCAATAGGCGCCGACCCAAGGCCAGATTCGTTGGAGAAAACGCCTCGAGCGACGCCACTTTGCAAAGCCAGCATTATGCTGGCGCCGACGAAGCCGCCGGTTGCTGCAGCACCGTTAAATGCGCTATCAACTATCAAGAAAACCGCAGCAGGTACTTCCGCCGCATTGAGAATCAAAATGCTCATGGTCGCCAACAGATAGATAATCGCCATTAGCGGAACCAACTTGCCTGCGACTTCTGCAATACGCTTAATGCCACCGAGTAAAACTACGCCAACCAGTATCGACATAACAATACCGCTTAGCAGAGTGGGCACATTGAAGTTACTCTCGAGGATCTGGGACACGGCATTGGACTGCACTGTGTTGGCCAAGCCAAATCCCGCCAGTGCGCCAAAAAAGGCAAATAACATACCCAGCCACTTCCACTTCGCCCCAAGACCATTTTTGATGTAGTACATGGGTCCACCGACTTTTTTACCTAGCTCATCGGTCTCACGGTAGTGAACAGCTAAAACTGCCTCTGCATACTTAGTTGCCAAGCCAATCACGGCTGCACACCACATCCAGAAAAGTGCCCCGGGTCCGCCAAGGGCAATGGCCGTTGCAACACCGACAATATTGCCGGTGCCGACGGTGGATGAAAGCGCCGTCATCAATGCGTTAAAAGGACTGATTTCCCCTTCGCCACTGCCTTTTCGACCTTTAAATAGCTGCTTAAAGGCATAGGGAATCTTGCTAATACTGATTCCTTTTAGGCCGACTGATAGGTAGATGCCGGTTCCCAATAGCAGTGCCAGCATACCCGGACCCCAGATGACCTCTCTCATGGTGTCGACGATTTGTTCAAACATAACAGTTCCTTCTTTTGTGTTTTTATTATTCTTTTTACTGCGGGCTAATAGCCCAAGTGGTGGTGCTGAGCAAATAATCCGAATAGCCCACCAGTGTGGAGAAAAACGATATCGCCACCCGGCTGGTGAGAGAATTTACCTTTCTTAATATCTTCCATCATGCCAAAGAATGCTTTGCCCGTATAAACCGGGTCGAGCAAAATACCCTCGAGAGCGGCAACCTGCTTTATACAGTCAAAGACCTCTTGATCAGCAACGCCATATGCCGGACCTACATAGTCATCGCAAGTATCGGCAATTAAGCGAGAAATATCGGTTTCTGGGCTGTACTGACTCTGCCATTGCTCGAGGTCGTCACGCACTTTTCGAGTAAAGTAAGCCGCGTTGTCGCACACCGCATAGGCCTTTACCCGAGTGTTGATCTGATGCAGCTGGCAACCGAGCATTAAACCCGCCTGGGTGCCCGCAGACCCGGTGGCATGGACTATCGTCTGAGGCATTATGGCATTGAGTGCAAAGTCTTCAGAGAGCTCCTCAGCGGCGGCTATATAGCCCCACATACCAGTGCCATTGCTGCCACCAGTAGGAATTAAATAGGCTTTCCTGCCCATTTCAGCGTAGTGCTCTGCCCACTGGGCAAAGAGTTTATCCAGGCTTCGATATTCATCGACACTGTAGTGGCTAATCCTGGCCCCAGCCAAATGGTCGAGAAGCAGATTACCTATCGGCTTAGGCTCAATATCAGCACGTAATAACAGGTGAACCTTGAGGCCCAGCTGCGCGCCGAGCAGTGCCACCGAGCGACAGTGATTGGACTGCACACCACCAGAGGTGATCAAGGTGTCGCAGCCATTGGCCAGTGCTTCAGCCAATAGAAATTCAAGCTTGCGAACTTTGTTACCAGAGGTAGCGGCACCAGTGAGGTCGTCCCGCTTGATCCAGATGCGCGGTCCACCAAGCTGCTCAGACAGTCGCTCTAGCGGATAGAACGGCGTCGGGGTCTGGGCGAGATTGAGTCTCTCTGGATAAGTAATCATTTTATAACTCTCGTTAAAGCGACTCTTTTTGAAGCGAATAGTTGAAACAGGCTAGTTAAGGCAGCTACAAAAAAGGCCGCGTAAGCGACCTTTTTTTGATTGCGAGCTTAGATCGCCTTGATAGTGCCTTTTGGCAGCACCGCGTGAACCGCGGACTTTTGAAACTTAAGCTCAAGTTTGTCATTCACTTCAACCACTACATACTCACCTTCAAGTTTAACGATCTTGCCAAGTATGCCACTGGTCATGGTGACCTCGTCGCCCTTGCTCAGACCGGTAATCAGATCTGTGTGCTCTTTCTGACGCTTGCGCTGGGGACGGATAATAAACAGATACATAAAGATAAAGAGTCCGCCAAACATAATCAGCGATCCGGTAATACCTGGTTCGCCAGATCCGGCTGCCGTCTGCGCCTGTGCACTGGAAATAAAAAACATAGTGAGTCCTTAGAGTTAAATTATTAAGCTTGGAGTATTAGTGCCGCAACAGTCTTGCGCTTTGGCAGTTAAGGTTAAAAGTCCTTTAGCCTGACCAAAGAATTATAAATTTTCTTTAATCCAGGCCAATGCGTCATCGTGATGGGTTTTGGTTTTCACCTTCGCCATCACATGTTTAATCAGGCCATCTTTGCCAATCACGAAGCTGCTACGCAGCACGCCCATATATTCGCGGCCCATAAACTTTTTCATGTCCCAGGCGCCATAGCTTTCAGTGACCTGATGATCTTCGTCGGAGAGCAGCGTAAAGTTTAACTCTTGCTTGTCTTCAAACTTCACCAGCCGATCAACTGAGTCTGGGCTGACAGCCATGACCACTGTATCCAGTTTAGCAAATTGATCTTTGCTATCGCGAATACCACAGGCCTGCACTGTGCAGCCAGGGGTCATTGCCTTGGGATAAAAATACAGCAGCACGTTCTTGATACCACGGAAGTCCGCCAGACTGACTTTTTCGCCACGCTGATTAAATAGCGAAAAATCGTTCGCCGGCGTTCCAACTTCAGAAAATGCCATGTTTCTCTCCCAATAAGAGGCTGTTTTTAAGGTTGCTTACTGTAGCAAATTTATTGTCTAAGCCACCAGTAAAAGCGTCCCTGAGAGCTTATTAAGCGCGAAAAACAACAAAACCTGCAGTTACAAAAAAGCCGCTTACTCAATGAAGAATAAACGGCCCTTCTCTATTGCTGAACAACAGGTCTAACAAAACACCTATGGCAGCAAGTGCTGAACCGCGTCGCGCTCTTCTGTCAGTTCCTGCTGAGTTGCTGTCATCTTGGCGCGAGAGAAATCATTGATTTCAACGCCCTGAACGATTTGCCAATCGCCGTCTTTACAGACACAGGGGAAAGAGTAGATCAGACCTTCAGTGATGCCGTAGCTGCCATCGCTGTATACGCCCATGCTAACCCAGTCGCCTTCGGCAGTTCCCAGAGCCCAGCTGCGCATATGGGCAATAGCCGCATTGGCTGCTGAAGCGGCACTTGAGGCGCCACGGGCTTTAATAATCGCGGCGCCACGCTGCTGTACAACAGGGATAAAGTCATTCTCATACCAGTCCTGATCAACCATATCGATGGCAGGACTGCCATTGACTTTAGTCTGGTGAATATCGGGATACTGTGTCGCTGAGTGATTGCCCCAGATGGTCATGTGAGTCACGTCGTTGACCGTGGTGCCAGTCTTGGCTGCGATTTGACTCAGTGCGCGGTTGTGATCGAGACGAGTCATAGCGGTAAATTGACGTGGATTGATCGACGGCGCGTTGCGCTGTGCAATCAAAGAGTTAGTGTTAGCAGGGTTACCGACGACCAAAACCTTAATATTTTTTGACGCATTGGCGTCGATCGCTTTGCCCTGAGCAGAGAAGATCGCAGCGTTGGCTTCGAGCAAATCTTTACGCTCCATACCGGGACCACGAGGACGGGCGCCCACTAACAGTGCGTAATCAGTATCTTTAAAAGCAACTGCCGCGTCGTCAGTGCAAACCATGCCGGTGAGCAGTGGGAAAGCGCAGTCTTCAAGTTCCATGGCCACACCTTTCAGTGCTTCCAATGCTGGAGTAATCTCAAGCATTTGCAAAATAACCGGCTGATCAGTGCCGAGCATTTCGCCAGCGGCTATACGGAACAATAGAGAGTAGCTAATTTGGCCTGCGGCCCCTGTGACAGTAACGCGAACGGGTGATTTCAAGATGGTTCTCCGGGAAAGTTGTGTAGGCCTAATGTGGAGCAGCATGCTAGTTGCTCCATTTCGGGCCGCTATTATAAGGATGCTCAGCTAAAATGCATCATTGGCAGACTAATGGGGACCATTTTCGAGAGCAATAATGCCCTCTTCGATGGTTTGCTAGCATTTGTGCGCCTTGGGACTAAGCGCAGAGCTCTCTGTAAGTGGCCAACATGCGGGCATAGAGCTGATCTTTAAAATCGCTTGCTGTCGTATCCAGCTGCGCCACTATATCCACCAGGTGCTCATTATCTTCTTTACCGCCCCACTGCTTTTGGTAGCTGCCATCCTGGTAGCCGTGATCCTGACGGAAGAAGTTGAGTACGTTCTTGCCGACATAGCCGACATAGAGCTGTTCAAAGTCCATATCTATGCCCTGCATCAGCTTGGCAAAGCGCACAGCGTCAAAGCTTTTGCTCGACAGGGTGTATTCGGTAAAGTCTTCTAGATCAACGCGGAAGTCGCCAGTTTTCTGTGGCGTGGCGAATGCAGCAGTGACCTGCTCGGCGATAGATTCCGCCGAATCGCCCTTCAAAAGCATAATACTCAAGCCAAAGTGCCAAATATCCACCAGTTCAAGGGCGATCTGGCCAATATCCGGGTTCTGCTTTTTCCACCACTTCCAGCCCCAGTGATCAAGCAGCTCGGCACATTCGACCCAGATGGCGCGATACCATTCAAAATGTTGCGCCTGCCAATGAGCATGGACCTTGGTGTTCATGTCGTTCTGCAGTTCAAGCATGGTTAAAAGCTGTTGCTGTTTCATCTGTAATTCCCGGTTCTTGGTTACTGCTGTGGATTAATTTTTAGCCGCGCACAAAGCTATTGTTCTGCTTCTCTGTGCCGATGGTCGTGCTGGCGCCATGGCCAGTAATCACAACCGCATCATCGTGCAGTGTGTAGAGTCGCTGGCTGATGGATTGTTTGATCTCATCAAAATTTCCTCCAGGCAAGTCTGTGCGACCAATGCTGCCCTGAAACAAGGTATCGCCAGCAATTAAGGTTTTGTATTCATCGAACCAAAAGCTCACTGAGCCCGGTGTGTGCCCGGGGGTGTGTATGGCAACAGCACCACAGCAGTCGAAAGACTGATCGTCGGTTATATAGTGGTCTGGCTCTGGCAATGACACCGTCGGCACACCAAACATAGCGCACTGCTCCTCGACCATATCCCAGAGGAACTGATCGCCTTTGTGCAGATAGATCGGCGCGCCGGTGGCATTTTTGATTTCACCTGCGGCCAAAATATGATCCAGGTGAGCGTGGGTATGAATGATCGCCACCACTTTGAGGTCTAACTCTTTTAACAGCGCCAATATCTTGTCCGCATCACCACCGGGATCAACTACCAGAGCTCGACCGCTGAGTCGATCGCCGATTACTGAGCAGTTGCACTGCAGCGGACCTACCGGAAAGGTGCGAATAATAAAATTGGACTGAACTGTATTGGTGTTCTGAGCATCAGTGTTTTTCAGATCGGTCATTATGGCTTTCTCTAAACAGGTATTTGGAAAAGACGGTTAAAGTTATCAGTGGTGGCACTGGCTAGTTCCTCGAGGCTAATACCACGGAGATCGGCCATGCATTGGGCCACTTCACGAACATACTGCGGTTCATTTTGTGAGCCGCGGTGGGGAACCGGCGCTAACCAAGGTGAGTCAGTTTCAACTAGTATACGATCCAATGGGACTTTTACGGCAACATCGCGGAGCTCTTTAGCATTGGCGAAGGTGACAATTCCCGAGAAGGAAATATAGAACCCTAACTCTATTGCCTGCTGAGCCATCTCCCAGGTTTCAGTAAAACAGTGCATCACGCCCCCAGCAGATGGACGGTGTTTTCGCATCAGCTCGATGGTTTCTTCCCGGGCATCACGGGTATGGATAATTACTGGTTTCGCGATTTCTTGACAGGCTAAAAGGTGATTGACGAAACTCTGACGCTGCCAGTCAATGGTCTCACTACTGTAAAAATTGTCCAAGCCGGTTTCGCCTATGGCCACCACGCGCGGCTGCTGCGCTAGTTCAACTAGCTCATCGATTCTGGGCACTGGCTGTGGTTTTTTCTGCAAGGGGTGAACGCCCACCGAGGAGTAGACGTTATCAAATTGTGCGGTGAGCTCAATCAGTGATCGGGAGGTCGTCATGTCCACGGCGACACTGAGAAAGTGACTGATACCGCGAGCCTGAGCTGCGTCGATTACGCCGTTGAGACCGCCCTCTCGATCGCTTAAATCCAAATGATCCAGATGACAGTGAGAGTCTACCAGCATAGCGTAAGAAGTCTTTGTTAGGATTGATTACTACATAGTAAGTGTAGGCTTGTGGGAGTGTACCGTACCCGTAAGAGCCTGTTCAATATCAACCTTTAATTCTTCGTGGTCGGGGCCCAATTGAACGCCCACACCCTCCTGCTTAAAACTCGCGGAACCTTTGTGAGTAACCCAGACCACTTTGCCGGTCATAGGTATTGGCTCAGGACGCAGATAGATACTTAACAGAAAGAAAATATCGTCCCCTAACTCATAACTTTTTGTTGTCGGGACAAATACGCCGCCCCCCTGAACAAATGCCATGTAGTGCTCATAAAGCATCTCTTCACTATTTATTTCTACGGATAAAATACCGCCTTTGCCACCTTTAAACATCCTTATTGCCCTCTGTCCCTAAGCTGTTTTGAGCTTAGCATGAAAAACGTAGGTTGACTGACAATACGATTTTGGCCGGCGGATATGTTGCTCCGCTAGAATGTGAAACCCGAGGTCAAGCGAGAGGAAAAACGAGAGATAAACGAGAGATAAACGAGAGATAAACGAGAGACAATCAGGGAATATGGCGGTGACCCTCACCAGCCACACCTCGGCACACAGCGTAACCACTACCGTTGCTCCCTTCCGGGCCTGGCGGGGTTCGCGGCTGGCTGTTGCGAGGGGACCAGTGAGGGCCACCATTAAAGCGCGGGATTATCACGGGTTTGGCCTTCAAGTGCAACAGCCCCGCCGTGAAAAACCCCCGATTAACCGCAGAAAACACAAGCGGGCCCACATCAGGCAATCCCAGCAATAGATCACTTTTATTGTGGTTAAATTTTATCGGTTCGGTACACTACAGAACGACCCAACAACAGTAGACCGTCAGCGACAAAAACCATAAAAACGGATTTCCAAAATGAGCTACTCCTCGGCACCCAAAATCACCAAAGCCAATTCCGCAGATTACTCATTTCTAAGAGCCAACTCCGTCAAAGCAGTGGCTACTCTATTACTGCTAACAGTTCTCTCCAGCTGTGGTGGCGGCGAAAACAATGTCAGCGCAGGTAACCGCAGCGGCATCCTACACTGGGGCAACGGCACTGAACCGCAAAGCCTCGACCCCCATATAGCCACAGGCGTACCCGAACACAAAATCATCGTCGCCCTAATGGAAGGTCTAGTGCTCAAGGACAGCAAAACCCTGGAGCCGCGACCCGGCGTCGCCACCTCATGGGATATAAGCGAAGACGGCCGCGTCTACACTTTTTACCTGCGCGAAAACGCCCGCTGGTCTAACGGCGACCCACACAATGCCCATGACTATGTCTGGTCCTGGTGGCGCGCCCTGCAACCGGCACTGGGCAATCTCTACGCCTATATGTACTTTCCCATAGCCAATGCCAAAGAATATTACGAAGGAGAAATCACTGACTTCGAAGAGGTGGGCGTCAAAGCTCTGGACGACCATACCCTGCGTGTCACCTTAAACAACCCAACCCCCTACTTTTTACAACTACTGGATCACTACAGCCTCTTCCCAGTGCATCGCGCTACCATCGAAAAGTTTGGCGACGCCGATCAGCGCGGTACCCGCTGGACCTACGAAGGCAACCTAGTGGGCAATGGCGCCTTTCAACTATCCGAATGGAAAATCAACCGCCGCGTAGTGGTGGAACGCAACCCTCACTACTGGGATGCCGGCAGCGTCAAGCTGAATAAAATTATCTTCTACCCCATCGAAAACGCCGTCACTGTGGAACGCATGTTCCGTGCCGGCCAGCTCCACTACAGCGGTACAGTCCCCGCTGACAAAATCGCCGCCTACATGGAGCGTAAAGATCCCGCGCTGCATATAGCCCCTTATCTAGGTGTCTACTTTTATCGCATCAATACTCGTGTGCCGCAGCTGCAAGATAAGCGCGTGCGACGGGCCCTGGGTATGACAATCGATCGTGATAAGATTAGCCAACGCATACTCAAAGGTGGACAGATCCCCGCCTATACCATCACCCCACCGGGCACCATGGGCTACTACCCGAAGAGTGATTTAGCCTTTAACCCCGAGGCCGCGCGACGGCTGTTGGCTGAGGCTGGCTATCCCAATGGCGAAGGTTTTCCCGCCACCGAAATTCTCTACAACACTAGCGAAGGTCACCGCAAGATCGCTGTGGCCATTCAGCAGATGTGGAAGAAGCACCTCAATATAGACGTCAAACTGCTCAACCAAGAATGGAAAGTCTACCTAAATAGCATTACTGGCCTCGACTATGAGATTGGTCGCGCTGGCTGGATCGGCGACTATGTCGACCCAAATAATTTCCTCGATATGTTTCTCTGCAATGGCGGCAATAATCGAACCGGCTGGTGCAACCCAGAATATGATCAGCTCATTCTCAAAGCCGCCCCCGAAGCCAAAACGCACACCGAGCGTCTGGAAATCTTTAACCGCGCCGAAACCATGTTGCTCGACGACATGCCAGTTATACCAGTCTATATTTACACCTCGAACAATTTGGTCAATCCCTCAGTAAAGAATTTTAATGACAACATACTCAACCAACCGTCGTTCAAAGAGATGTATCTGAAAGCTGACCAAGCTGATTCAGGAGCGAAAAACTAATGTGGCGATTTGCTCTCAACCGCCTGCTGCAGGCCGTTCCCGTTCTAATAATAGTGATCAGCGCCACCTTCATGCTGGTGCACTCGGCACCTGGCGGGCCTTTTTCCGCGGATAAAGCTGTGCCTCCAGAAGTGATCAAGGCTCTGGAAGCCCAATACAATCTAGATCAACCCTTGTGGAAGCAATACATCAGCTATCTAGGGGACGTGGTGCAGGGAGATTTTGGCCCGTCCTTTAAATACTCAGGACGCACGGTCAATGAGCTCATCGCTGCAGGTATTCCCGCCACCGCGGAACTCGCTCTCTATGCCATGATGGTTGCGCTTATTATTGGTGTCAGCGCCGGTGTCGCTGCCGCCATGCGACCCAACACAATGCGAGACTATGTACCCATGTCCGCAGCCATGCTCGGCATCTGCATGCCCTCTTTTCTATTGGGGCCATTGTTGGTGTTGATATTTGGCATCTATTTAGAATGGCTACCGGTATCCGGCTGGGGAGATATGCCCGGGGATAAGATCATGCCCTCGATCACCTTGGGTACCGGATACGCTGCCTACATAGCGCGACTCTCTCGCGGCAGTATGCTTGAAGTGTTGTCTCAGGACTATATCCGCACCGCTAGGGCCAAGGGTCTCTCAGAGCCTGTGATTATCTTTAAACACGCCATGCGCGGCGGACTAATACCAGTAGTGGCCTTTTTAGGGCCGGCCTTTGCCGGGCTCTTAGGGGGCTCCTTTGTGGTGGAAACCATCTTCCAAATTCCCGGGCTCGGGCGCTTCTATGTGCAAGCCGCTTTTAACCGCGATTACACTATGATCTTGGGCATGACCATCTTTTTTGCCGCGCTGATTATTCTGTTTAACCTGCTCTCGGATATGCTCGCCATCTGGCTCGACCCAAAGCTGCGCCAGCAAGCACGGGGAAATAATTAATGGATCAAATTAGCCTACAGCAACAAGAGCAAGGCACCTCATTGTGGAAAGATGCCTGGATCAAGCTGAGTAAAAACTATCTGGCGCTATTTGGCCTGGGTATTCTGGCTCTGCTCTGTGTAATTTCGATCCTTACCCCATGGATAGCGCCCTATGGTTACGAAGAGCAAAATTTAATGCTCGGCGCCACCGCACCTTCTCTTGAGCACTGGTTAGGCACAGATATTTTTGGTCGCGATATGCTCACACGCATTATGTACGGCGGCCGAGTCTCCCTTACCGTTGGCTTTATAGCTACGGCGGTAGCCCTAATAATCGGCGTGCTTTGGGGTGCCATCGCCGGTTTTGTCGGCGGTAGAGTGGACGCAGTGATGATGCGTATTGTCGACATTATGTACGCCCTGCCGTTTATGATCTTTATCGTCCTGCTGATGGTGGTATTTGGGCGCAATATACTGCTGCTGTTCTTGGCCATTGGCGCAGTGGAATGGCTGACCATGGCGCGGATTGTTCGCAGCCAGGTGATGTCCCTGCGGAAGCAAGAATTTGTCGAAGCCGCCCACTCTCTGGGCCTGTCTCAGTGGACTATTATCCGTCGTCATATTATTCCCAACACCCTGGGCCCGGTGATTGTTTACACCACTCTGACTATTCCCAGCGTGATGTTACTGGAAGCCTTTTTAAGTTTTCTCGGCCTCGGTATACAGCCGCCACAGAGCTCCTGGGGACTGCTGATTAATTACGGCGTCGAAACCATGGAGGAGTATCCCTGGCTGCTGATTTTTCCTGGCATAACCTTGTCACTGACGCTCTTTGCACTCAACTTTCTCGGCGATGGCCTGCGCGATGCCCTCGACCCCAGAACCTCAAAGGATTAATTGATATGGCATTACTTGAGGTAAATGGGCTAACACTCTATTTTCACAGCAGAAATGGTGTGGTCAAAGCGGTGGATGATGTCAGCTTCAGCGTTGACGCCGGTGAAACTCTGGCGATTGTCGGCGAGTCCGGTTCAGGTAAATCTGTCACCTGTTACAGCCTGCTTGACCTGCTGCCGAAGCCCCCGGCAAAAATTGAAGCAGGCACCGCCCTATTTGATGGGATTGATCTGCTGAGTTGCGATGCCGCGCAAATGCGACGCTTTCGCAGCAACGATATAGCAATGATTTTCCAAGACCCAATGACCTCTCTCAACCCCTTTATCAGTATCGGTGAACAGCTGATTGAACCACTGATTTACAACGAGGATAAAAGTCGCCGCCAGAGTCGTTCCGACGCGCGTCTGCGGGCTATAGAATTACTCGATGAAGTGGGTATTGCTGACGCCGAACAGCGCTTTAACTGCTTTCCCCATGAGTTTTCCGGTGGTATGCGCCAGCGCGTCATGATTGCCATGGCACTGATCAATGAGCCGCGACTGCTGATCTGTGATGAGCCCACCACGGCCTTGGATGTGACCATTCAAGCGCAGATCTTGGCGCTGATTAAAACATTGCAGCAAAAGCGTGATGTAGCGGTAATATTTATCAGCCACGACCTGGGTGTGGTGGCCGGTATTGCCGACAAGGTAATGGTTATGTGCGAAGGCACAGTGCGCGAAGCCAACGACACCGAGAGTATCTTTTATCGCAGCGAAGATGATTACACGAAAAAATTATTGGCCGCGATTCCCGAGGGTGCCAAGAGTATGCCCAACCGCGCTCAGGCGGATAGCCCGCTAATCACTGTGCGAGATCTGAAAACCTACTTCCACGATTACAGCACCACCATTGCTGGTCATATCAAAGCGGTGGACGGTGTTTCATTAGAGATCCAGCGCGGTGAAATTCTCGGCCTAGTCGGTGAATCTGGCTCTGGGAAATCTACTCTGGGGCGATCTATATTACAGTTGGCCCCGATTACCGCTGGATCTATACATTTTAAGGGGGTTGAGCTGAACAAGTTGAGCCCAGCCAAGTTGGTGCCCTGGCGGCGCAAGATGCAGATGATCTTCCAAGATCCCTACGCATCCCTAAACCCACGCATGACCGTCCACCAGACTCTTGCGGAGCCGCTGCTCTATCATGGTCTGGCCAATCCTAAGAACATTGACCAACAGGTCCAACAACTGATGGATGATGTGGGTCTAGCACGCAACAGCCTACGCAAATATCCCCATGAGTTCTCCGGCGGCCAACGCCAGCGCATTGCTATTGGCCGTGCTATAGCCACCAAGCCGGAATTAATTATTGCCGATGAGCCAGTGTCCGCTCTCGACGTCACCATTCAGGCGCAGATTTTAGATTTGATCCTCAATCTAGTAGAAAAGCATAATTTAACCATGATGTTTATTTCCCACGATCTCTCAGTTGTGCGCTATATCTCTGACCGCGTGATGGTAATGAATAAGGGTGTGATTATCGAGACCGCTGACACTGAGGTACTCTGGGCAGACCCAAAGCAGCAGTACAGCAAAGATCTACTGGCAGCGATTCCATTGGCAGACCCTAGGTCTGAACGCCTGCGCGCCTCAACCGCCTAGCACTAAACAATACTTATAAAAATGAGCAGTAATATGTCCGATCAAATTCAATCCCGTTACGCCGACGGCATCCTCTCTGTGAGTTTCAATCGTGCAGAGAAGAAGAACGCCCTGACCTCAGATATGTACGCCCAGCTGGCAGATATATTTGATCATCGCGCCACTCAGGAAGACGTCAATGTGGTGGTCTTAACCGGGGGTAGGGACTTCTCAGCAGGCAACGATCTGGAGGATTTTCTCGCTCGCCCTCCCACCACGGGTAGTGATACGACGGCCCCTGTATGGGAATTTATGCGCGCCCTTTCCACCTGTCCAGTGCCGGTTATTGCAGCAGTTGATGGCTACGCCGTGGGCATAGGTACGACCCTATTACTGCACTGTGAGTTTGTCTATTCGACGCCTAGTACCGTGTTTATGCTGCCGTTTATCAATTTGGCGGCGGTCCCAGAGTTTGGTTCATCGCTGCTGATGCCTATGCGCTGTGGCTACGTTAAAGCCGCTGAGATGCTGCTCTTGGGAGATCGCTTTGATTCCGCGACAGCATTGCAATACAACCTGATCAATCAGATATGTAGCAGTGATAACCTCATGGCCTGCGCCATGACTACGGCAGCCAAACTGGCGGGCAAATCTCGGGGTGCGCTGGTGCAGAGTAAAGCCTTGATGCGCAGAGATATGGAACCTCTGGCAGAGCGTATTAGTGTTGAATCTGACGCGTTTGCCAAGCGTGTTGCGTCGCCTGAAGCTAAGGCAGCGATATCCGCGATTTTGAAACCATAGATTACAGGCGTACTTGTCATCCTACGCGAAGCCTGCGGATCTCAATCAAAATAGCCGAGGCTCTCCAGCCACCATTGACTAAATAGCGCAGCTAATCCCCGTACCACGCAAGCCACAGTAACCCCCGGGATTCTTCGCCAAATACTGCTGGTGATAATCCTCAGCATAAAAGAACGTCGGCGCCATACGAATCTCAGTGGTAATCTCACCGAAACCTAAAGTAGACAACTGCTCCTGAACTGTTTCAGCAGAAGCCAGTGCCTGCTCGAGCTGGATTTCGGTATCACAGTAAATCACCGAACGATATTGACTGCCCTGATCGTTGCCCTGGCGCATACCCTGAGTGGGATCATGGGACTCCCAAAACACAGCCAACAACTTTGCAAAGCTTATTATTGTGGGATCAAAAACTACAAGTACCACTTCTGCGTGCCCCGTCATTCCAGAGCATGCCTCTTCATAAGTCGGGTTGGGAGTGGCTCCACCGGCATATCCCACCGCGGTGGTAATCACGCCTTCTTGCTGCCAATAACGTCGCTCAGCGCCCCAAAAACACCCCATACCCACCACCACTGAGCAGAGCCCATCAGCGAATGGCGGCTGCAGTGGCTGACCATTGATAAAATTGCGGTTGCTGACTGGCATAGCAGTGTCGCGACCGGGTAATGCCTGATCCGCGGTGGGAAGATTTAACGTGAACATGGTTTGAATCCCGGCGCTTTATCGCCAATTAATAATAGGGGGTACGTGAGTGCCTAAATAAAAGACCTATATCAAATCTAAACCCAACTGTAGATCATTTTTAATATCGACAATATCTTCCAGACCCACAGCAATACGAATCAGATTTTCACCAATCCCAGCCTGCTGGCGTTCCTCGTCTGAAAGGCGACCATGGGTGGTTGTCGCCGGATGCACTATGGTGGTTTTGGTATCACCCAAGTTTGCGGTCAAGGAAAGCATACGCGTGTTATCAATCACCTTCCAAGCCTGCTCTCGACCACCGGCAACCGAGAAAGAGAGCACGCCGCCAAAATCAGATTGCTGCTTTTTGGCCAAGCTGTGACCGGGGTGATCTTCTAAGCCGGCGTAAAACACCTTAGTGACCTTGGGATGATCTTTTAACCAAGTCGCCAGCTCTGCGGCGTTGGACGAATGCGCTTGCATGCGGATACGCAGGGTTTCCAAACCTTTAAGAAATACCCAGGCGTTGAAAGGACTCATGGTGGGCCCAGCTGCGCGCAAAAAACCGACGACTTTTTCCATCAGTTCGCTGTTGCCAACCACAGCACCGCCAAGACAGCGGCCCTGACCATCGAGATATTTGGTCGCCGAATGGACGACTATATCCGCGCCCCATTGGAGAGGTTTTTGCAGCACCGGTGTACAGAAGCAATTATCCACAACAAAGAGCGCACCAGCCTGTTTCGACAGAGCTGCCAGCACCTCTAAATCGGCTATTTCCGACATGGGATTGGACGGGCTCTCGCAGAAAAGCATTTTGGTGTTGGGCTGGATCGCCTGCTGCCAGGCATCGAGATCGGTCAATGACACATAGCTGACCTGAATGCCAAATTTAACAATATAGTTATTGAGCATGACTCTGGTGCTGCCAAATACATCTTTGGAGCAAAGAATATGATCCCCAGACTGGAGCAGTGCCATGACGATACTGAGAGTCGCTGCCATGCCAGATGAGGTGGCTACAGCCTGCTCGCCGCCCTCCATTGCCGCGAGACGCTTTTCAAACGCGCCCACAGTAGGATTGGTGTATCTGGAGTAAACATTGCCCTTCAGCTCATTACTAAAGTGCCTGGCCGCCATCTCTGCATTATCAAACACATAGCTGGAGGTGAGGAACATCGCCTCTGAGTGCTCGGCCTCGTGGCTGCGCTGATAGCCGCCACGGATTGCCAGAGTTGCCTGCTGATAGGCCGCGACCGATATCGCGGCCGGTTGATTGTTGTCTTTGCTGTCTGAGTCAGACATATTCAATTAACACTCCAAAATAGCAGCGCAGCTTAATTAATATTCGCCGCGCTGTTGTTGTTGTGAATACCAATAACCTGATTCTTTTGTCCGCCGCTGGGCGCGCCACCTTCGCTCTTGGCATTGTCATTGCGCTGCTGGTCAATATGGGCCAGATAGGCCTCATCCACATCGCCTGTAACATAGTCACCATTAAACACTGAACACTCAAAGCGTTTGATCGACGAATTGCCCTCGGCAGCAGAGGCCACAAGATCTTCAAGATCCTGATAGACCATCCAGTCAGCCCCAATACTTTCGCCCACTTCCTCGTCGCTGCGACCGTGAGCAATGAGTTCTGAGGCCGATGGCATATCGATGCCATAGACATTGGGATAGCGCACACCCGGTGCGGCTGACGCCATATAGACTTTATTGGCTCCAGCATCTCTGGCCATCTGAATAATTTCTTTAGAGGTAGTGCCGCGGACGATCGAGTCATCGACCAGCATTACATTCTTACCGGCAAACTCGAGTTTTACCGCATTGAGCTTTTGACGCACAGACTTCTTGCGCTGGGTCTGGCCCGGCATAATAAAGGTGCGGCCAATATAGCGATTCTTCATAAACCCTTCACGGAGCTTTACGCCCATGGTTTCAGCCATGGCCTGAGCGGACACGCGACTGGTGTCGGGAATCGGGATAACCACGTCAATATCGTGATCTGGCATCAGACGCAGTACTTTCTCCGCGAGTTTTTCACCCATACGCAGGCGGCATTTATACACCGAAATATTGTCCATCATCGAGTCCGGACGGGCGAAGTAAACATGCTCAAAAATACAGGGCACCAACTCAGGCTTGGCTGCGCATTGCTGCAAGTGGATCTCACCTTTATTGTCGACAAACAGTGCTTCGCCAGGCTGTAGGTCTTTAATCTGGCCAAAACCCATGCTATCGAGCACCACACTCTCCGAGGCAACTGCATATTCAGTTCCGGCTTCAGTCTCACGCTGGCCGTAACAGAGCGGGCGAATGCCGTAGGCATCGCGAAAGGCAAACATACCGTGATTAGCGACTAGCCCGACAACGCCATATGCACCGCGAACGCGCAGATGAACATTCCTGACCGCATCGAAAATATCTTCACTGGAGGGTTCGAGCTTGCGGCGCAGCTGCAACTCGTGGGCAAAGACATTGAGTAAAACTTCAGAATCAGAATCCGTATTGAGATGCCGCAGATCAGAACGGAAGATATGTTTACGCAGCTCATCTGCGTTGGTCAGATTACCATTGTGGGCAATGCAGATGCCGTAGGGTGAGTTAACATAGAATGGTTGAGCTAAGGCTGGACCGGAACTACCCGCCGTAGGATAACGCACATGACCTATGCCAACATTGCCCACTAAGCGAGCCATATGCTCAGTGACAAACACATCTCGCGCCAGACCAACGCCTTTGCAGACATGAATCTCACCTTCATGGTCAGTCACAATACCAGCTGCATCCTGACCGCGATGCTGCAACACAGTCAAGGCATCATAGAGCCGTACATTAACGTCTGAAGTACCAAAAATTCCAACAACACCGCACATTCGCTATACCCAACCTAGTAGTAGATCTTTAATCGCCGTCGCTGTTTCTCTACCCCAGACTTCAAAGCTCTGGAACACAGGTATCAACGCCGACGCTTGCCACCAGGGGTCCTGATCAACCGGCAATGCACTGGGCAGTATTACTACCAGCGCAAGAACCATTAACAACCCCCGAAACACACCAAAAACCAGTCCGAGCATCCTGTCGGTTCCGCTCAATCCCGTCGAGCTGACTAATTTACCCAATAAAAAATTGACCATACTGCCCAGCAGTAAGGTTCCTACAAACAGGCCACCGAAGGCAACCAACTGCCTGATCGATGGCTGATCAATCATATTTACTAACAGCGCGGCAGCTGGCTGTTTAAAATTTACCGCAACAGCAAAGGCGACTAGCCAGATAACCAGAGACATGGCCTCTTTAACAAAACCGCGTATCAGACTAATCAGGGCAGAGAGACTCACCAGCCCAATAATGACCCAATCTACAGTAGCGACTTCCACGGGCTAACCTCGCATCAGGGAACGTATTGCAGCACAATCGCATCAGTGGCGAAGTTGCTGTCAATTTCGGCCTTCTCGGCTATGGCTCGACGTTTGTCCGCTTTCGGGCCGACATAGACGCGATAGAAGGTGGTGCTCTCAATAACGGCAGTTTTGACAAAGGCTTTGAAGCCATTCTCGCGCAGACGCTGCATCAGCCCTTGCGCTTTTTCTTGAGCTTCAAAACTGCCAGCCTGCAGTACCCAGGCCCGAGGCAGGTCATTGGCGTTAAGACCATAAAAGCCCTCACTGACATCGACGCTGGGCTTTGACTCGGCAACATTAAACAGACTGTCTATAGCGCCTAAGGTGACATCGCCCTCTGGGCTCTCAGCGCGGGCAACGTCAATAGGCTGGATTTCTGGTGCTGCAGGCAAACGACTCTGACGGTCGATTTTTAGTGGATCAGCGAAATCAAAGACGATTGGCAAAACGATCAAACCCAGCGCGCCAAGAACCAGGGCGCCAATTATTCGCTGCTGTAACCCATTACTCATTGAATACACCTATCAGACTCACGCTGCATATTAAGTACCGCTGAGACGGTATAAAAAGATCCGAACACTACAATCACGTCGTCTCTATTGGCCTCTTTTGCGACCTCTGCAAGGGCGCTATTAAAAGCCTCTTCAACCGACTCAAATAAACTACTTGAAAGGCCTGCATTGTATAACACTTCATGCAGGGTTTGAGCTTTAGTGGCCCTGTCACTGGCGCTTATTTCAGCCACGCGCCATTCGCTGAAAACATCCCTGAGAGGCCCGACAATACCCGGCCAATCCTTGTCATTGAGCACCGAGGCAACGGCCAGGTAACGCCCGCTAATCGGAGGTAGCGCGTCAGCCAGTGCTGTGGCTGCGGCAGGATTGTGGGCGACATCGAGAATCACCGGACAATCATTGATCGTCAGCTGCTGTTGACGGCCCGTTAACATCAAGTCGTCCAGTGCAGCAACAACCTTACCTGAATCCAGTTTAAAACCGGCGCAGCTCAGGGCCTGCAATGCTGCGGCCTTATTGCTTGGCATTAACCCCGATGCAGGGAGCCCTTGAAAGCTCTGAGACCCGGCATCAGACATAGCAAGGTCGAGACTGAAACGATCGGCATCTAGGCGTAACCTGAAATCTCTGTTGATAACAAAAGACTGCGCGCCGGTGGCACCGATCATGTTGTCAAAACCCTCAGGGCCATCCGCTTCGGCAATCACTAGGGGTCTGGAGGGCCGAGCTATACCGAGCTTTTCCACGGCGATCAATTCTCTGGTGTCACCTAACCAAGCCTGGTGATCTAACGCAATGCTCGTGACCACGGCAACATCGGCGTCAATAATATTAATCGCATCCAAACGCCCGCCCAGGCCCACTTCCAATAACATCAGATCCAGATCCGCATCGACAAAAACGAGCAATGCAGCGAGGGTGCCAAATTCGAAATAGGTTAAAGAGATATCACCTCGGGCCGCTTCGATCTCCTCAAAGGCACGGACAATCGTCTTGTCACAAACTGGCTGTCCCTGAACAGCAATACGTTCGTTGTAAAGCAGAAAATGTGGCGAGGTAAAAAGACCGACACGGTGCCCGTGGGCCAGAGCAACTGCCTGCATACTGGCGAGGCAAGAGCCTTTGCCATTGGTGCCGGCGACAGTAATCGCTGTGGGTAGTGAGATTGCGCTGCCCTGCTCGCGACGCTGATGCTGGATAGCCGACCAGACCGCGGCAACGCGCTCTAGTCCTAAATCAATTTCGACCAGGTGCCGCGCTTCTAGCAGAGTCAACCACTCCGCTAGACTGCGATCAGGCATCGACTGGTTCGGGCAGGTGCATAAACTTAGAGAGGATGCTCGAGAGACGATCGCGCATCTGGTGGCGGGCAACAATCATATCGATCTGACCCTTTTCCAGAAGGAACTCACTGCGCTGGAAGCCCTTGGGCAGTTTTTGTCGAATGGTCTGTTCAATAATGTTGGGGCCAGCAAAACCCGCTCGGGCACCGGGCTCAGCAATATTAATATCGCCCAACATGGCCAGACTGGCAGAGACGCCACCGTATACTGGATCGGTCATAACTGAAATATAGGGAACGCCGGCAATTCGCATTCGCTCAAGAATGGCGCTGGTTTTGGCCATCTGCATGAGTGAGATCAAAGCCTCCTGCATACGTGCGCCACCAGTAGCTGAGAAACAGATGAGCGGCTTGTTTTCTGCGAGGGCCAGTTTCGCCGCGCGGGTAAATTTCTCCCCTACTGCGTAACCCATGGAGCCACCGTGGAAGGCGAATTCAAAGGCAACGGCCACTACTGGGATGCCTTTAACACTGCCACTCATAGCAACCAGTGCATCTTTTTCGCCGGTCTTTTTCTGTGCATCAGTGAGGCGATCTTTGTATTTTTTAACATCGCGAAACTTGAGGCGATCTACAGGTTCAACCTCTGGAGCGACCTCGGTGCGAGCATTGGTGTCGAGAAAGATATCCAGGCGTCGGCGAGCGCCAATACGCATGTGGTGTTCACATTTGGGGCAGATATCGAGATTGCGTTCTAGCTCGGGACGGTAGAGCGGTGAGGCACATTTAGGACATTTCTTCCACAGCCCCTCGGGAACTGAATTTGAGCGATCACTCGCTGTGCCCGCTGGTCCCTTGGGTCGAATTCGCTTCAGCCAGTTCATCTTTGTCCCTTTCCCTAAAATCGATAAATTTTAACATTACCAGACTTGCAACCTTGCTAGAGCAACCTCTCCGCTCGGCTAATGCTGCAGCGCCCAACTAGCCCGGAAGTTTAGCACGACAGAATGGCCGAGCTAAACAGTGCATTCGGTTATTTTTACTCAACCGGCAGCTTTTGCTCGCAGAACAAAATCACGCACCTTAACCGGGTCTTTTATCCCCGGTGACGACTCCACTCCACCACTGACATCGACCATGTCTGGTGCCACAGCCACCACAGACTGAGCGACATTATCCGGGGTTAAACCGCCTGCCAGAATCAGATTGAAGTTACGCTCAAGCGGCAGTCTGGCCCAGTCAAAGCTTTCACCAGTACCGCCGTACTGACCTGGATGCCAGGCATCAAACAGCAGGCTGTGGGCTGGCTTGTGAGCTTTTGCCTCTGCGGCAATATTGAGATCATCATGCATTCGCAGCGCCCGGATATAGGGGAAACCAAACTGCTGACAGAACTCAGCGCTCTCATCGCCGTGGAACTGCAGCAGATCCGGTTTTACTTCAGTGATCACTTGCTTTACAAACTCTTTATCCGCATTGACTAGAAGCACAACACAGAGAACATCAGAGGCGATCACCGCGCGAATTGCGACGGCCTGGCGCAAATCCACATAGCGGGAACTCTTGCGATAAATCACTAAACCCAGCGCATCGGCACCCGCCTGTTGCACCATAAGCGCCTGATCTGGCGTGGTGATACCACAAATTTTTACCTGGACCGACATATTTGCACCTGCGAATTTCACATAAAATACTTTAATTAAAACCTTCAACCACTTGTTTTTAATGCACTAAACAATAATTAATTTAAATGTTTAAAAACAGCGGACCCTTAGGCATATGAGGAATGGTCGGGGCATTGGAATAGCCCACATTAACCAGATAGAGGCCATTTGGCGGCGCTGTCGCAGCACTTTTGGTGCGGTCACGGCCTTTTATCAACTGCCCTATCCAACCTGGATCGCGCCGACCAAAGCCCACTTCCATTAGCGAGCCAATAATATTACGCACCATATGCAGAACAAAGGCATTGGCAGTGACTTCAAAGACAATCAGCTCACCGGCCTGAATAATCTTCGCACTGCTGATATTGCGGTTGGGCGACAGTGATTGGCACCCTGCTCCACGGAACGCTGAAAAGTCCTGCTCTCCGAGCAAATACTGGCAGGCCTCCTGCATAGCCGCAGTATTTAAAGGATTGCGTACCCAGGTAACGCCCTGAGAGAGTATTGCCGGCCGCGCGGGAGCAGCATAAATAACATAGCGATAGGTCCGCGAACTAGCGCTAAAACGTGCATGAAAGCTCTCAGTGACCTCATCTGCCCAGAGTAGCGCAATACTGTCTGGTAACTGACTGTTGGAGCCTTTAACCCAGTTGCGCCCGGTGCGCAGAGCGGGAGTATCGAAGTGCACCACCTGATAACTGGCATGCACCGCGGTATCAGTGCGCCCTGCACAGCTGACCACAATATTGGAGTTAGCCACCGAACTCAGGGCCCGCTCGAGTTCCTCCTGAACCGAAGGACTGTGCTTTTGTTTTTGGAAGCCACAAAAAGCACTACCGTCGTAGGAAACGACGGCAGCATAGCGTTTAACGCCTGCGGGAAGATTTCTTCCCTGGGGAATTTTGCTGTTGAGGCTGTATACCCAATCTAATTCAGTCATGGGCGAAATTATACACACTGAGGACTTTATTAGCCCAGTTAAGCACTACCTCGCGGCCTTTTATTTCAGGCTATCGAGGAGCGCCTGAGCTTTGCTTTTGCCCTCTTCGTCGGCCTCGCCAAGTAACTCCTCGAGAATCTCTCTTGCACCTTCCGGATCACCCATTTCGACATAGGTTTTGGCAAGGTCTAGCTTAATCTCTGCTGAGTCGAGGCTATTGATATCATCTAATGCGCTAAAGGCATCATCTTCGCTCTCATCTTCGACTGCGGACTCTGCGGCAAAGTCGGCGAGTATGTCATCTAGGTCGTCGCCACCAGGCAACTGCAGTCCTGCAGAATCCTCTGTAGCAGAATTTACACTGTCTGGATCGTTTTTCAGCGCCTCAGGAAGATCTTCTAACGCAATATCAAAGTCCTGAATATCCAGTGAATCTACATCTAGATCGTCTAGTTCAAATGTCTCCAAATCAAGATCGGAGAAACCGAGATCTTTGAGCTCGGGAGGCTGAGTATCAGTGTGGGTTGAACCGGGTTCATGTAAGTCAGTTTCTACTGATTCGGTGCTCTCTATGGGCTGAGAGCTCTCTATGGGCTGAGGGCTCTCTATGGGCTGAGGGCTCTCTGCAGGCTGAAGGCTCTCTATAGGCTGAAGGCTCTCTGCAGGCTCAGCGTTGTTATTGACATCAGCGACGTCGACCTGATCAAGGCTGCCTGGTGTCTTTGAGCTATTTATAGCGCCAAGTTCAAGACCTTCGACATCTGCGTGCTCAAGACCGCTGAGCTCAGAGCCAGTGACGAGATCACCATTATCATCTTCCAGACCTGTTTGGGCTCCGCCCTGAGGGCCAGCAATAATGGCTGCCATTTCGATGGCCGAGCTATCTTCTGTTAGAAGAATTTCGTCATAGAGAGCTCTCAGCTCATCATTGCGGCCCTCTCGGAATAGAATCTCCATCAACTTCAACCGCGACCCGGCATCAGCTGGGTCCTTGCCGCGAGCGTCTTCGAGCACTTGAATAGCCTGTGGCGTATTGCCAAGGGAGAGATAGACCTCAGCCTCAGCCACTGCCTCGACCATCATGTCAAAAACGTCTTCGCCAACGGCCTCTTCGATACCGTCAAATATCTCAGTATCACTCTCGTCGAATAGATCATCCTCTGGATCAAGCTCCAGATCGTCAAGCTCGTGCAGAGTCGCAGCAGCAGTGGCCTTGTTCGGCGTCCCACTATCGTAGTTTTCGTAACTGGCCATGGGCAGATCACCCAGCGCGTCGTTATCGCGAGGCGAGGACGATCTGCGCATGATAATTACCAGCAGCAGTAAAATAATTGCGCTGATTAGGCCCCAAAAATATGCGGGGACGGCCAGCAGTGCGGCGCTAAGATTGCTTTCAGCTTCAACCGGCACTGTCGCAGCACGGTCGAGATCAGCCTGCTTTTGCGCTTGCTCGACCAGCTCTGCCATAGTGGCGACCTGGGCCTCGAGTAACGCTAGGCGCTGACGCAGCTCGCTGTTCTCGAGCTGGAATTTATTGACCTCATCATTGGCAACCGCAAGCTCAGATGACAGCTGCTGAACAGTCTCACCAGCTAAGCCTGAGCCAGTGTCTGAGCCAGTATCTGAGCCGGCTTTACTGTCAAGGCTTGCACCGGCCTCTGGAGAGTCCCCTGAAGCAGAGACCAATTGTAGTCGCGCGTCAGTTTGTTCACTAAAAGACGGCTCTAAGTCAGAGTCTGAGCCATACTCATCGCTGTAAATAATCTCGATATCATCATTAGAAGTCACTGCATCATCTGGCCCAGCAGGCGCTACAAGACCAATTTGTGACGCCACCATATCTCCAGCTTGCTCACGAATTTGATCAAGGGACGGCAGCCGTAATACCGCGCCTCTCATCAAACGGTTAGCATCGCCATCGGAAAACGCATTAGTATTCTGCTGATAGAGGGAGTCCATGGTCTGCAGCACCGTGGCGCCTCTGGGACGCAAACGTTCGGCAACATTCCACAATGTGTCTCCCAAAATGACCTGATGCTGATCACCAGATAGCGCTGCACGATCAAGCGCAGCGCTGCCAGTGCTTGTGTTCTCCGCATTAGTCGATTGGATAATCGGTTGAGTCGCAGGATTAGACGTCACTGGCGGCGCAATAGTCACAGCAGCCGGCTGCTCATCACGATAGATAGGTAGGTCTAACAACAGAGTGTATGACCGCATCACTCGGCCTTCAGGCCACTGTAACTGTACCAGGAAATCTAAATAGGGCTCTACAACAGGTTGGTCGGTAATGATTTTGATAATGCGCTGATTGGTGCTGTCCCGGTCGAGAGAAAACTGCAGACGGCTTAGAAAGAAGTCTCGACTCAACCCCGCTCGTTCAAAAGCCTCAGCCGATGCCAGCGATACCAGAACCTGGTTATCCTGAAGGCCGTCAGCGTTTATAATTTGAATAGTGGCTGCGAGAGGCTCATTCAGCGATGAGTTAACAGTGATCTCACCCAACCCCACGGCATGGGCGGAGGGTGTTGCCATCAGTGCAGAGAGAGTTATCGCTGTAGCTGTAATGACTAGTTTAAACTGACCGAGCAGATTAGCGATAAGCTGTGATTTAGGTGTTTGAATCAAATCGTGTATAGACTTATGAATATAGTTTTGCATAAAAAGCGCCGACCACTTCCGGGTTGTCATAAAAAATATCCTATTAAAGGCCTCTTAAAACTGGCTCTTACAGTAATTGTTTCGCGGCTATCCTGCAATATCTCAGGATGATAACCATCCTCAAGTCTTAGCACATTATTGGCTATTTCATCTGGCAGTTTCCACTTTGCTCAGTCCTCAATCAGAATTCTTAACATCCGGCGCAACGGCTCAGCCGCTCCCCATAGCAGCTGATCACCCACAGTAAAGGCTGAGAGATACTGCTCACCCATATTCATTTTACGCAAACGCCCTACCGGAACATTCAAACCACCGGTGACTGCTGCTGGCGTCAAATGCTTCACCGAAGATTCTTTATCGTTGGCAACAACCTTTGCCCACTGGTTAGCTTCAGCTAACATGGCCTCGATTTCATCCATTGGCACATCCTGAGTCAACTTAATCGTCAGAGCCTGGCTGTGACAGCGCATAGATCCAATGCGAACACAGAGACCGTCCAAGGCAATCGGATTGCCTTCGCGGTTCAAAATCTTATTGGTCTCGGCCTGGTTTTTCCACTCTTCACGACTCTGGCCATTTTCAAGCTGGGAATCAATATAGGGCAATAGACTACCGGCCAATGGATAGCCCCAGTTATCTACTGGGAAACTCTCGGATCGCAATGTATCAGTCACCTGACGGTCGATTTCTAAAATAGCTGAACCAGGGTTAGCCAGTGCATCAGACACAGAACTCTTAATCGCTCCCATCTGATTGATCAGCTCACGCATATTCTGCGCACCAGCACCAGAAGCCGCCTGATAAGTCATGGAACTCGCCCACTCCACCAGATTGGCATTAAACAGGCCACCGAGACTCATAAGCATCAGGCTCACAGTGCAGTTACCGCCGATATAATCTTTAACGCCATTGGCCAAGCCATCTTTCACCACAGACATATTGACCGGGTCCAACACAATAATGGAGCTGTCATCCATACGCAGGGCAGACGCTGCATCAATCCAGTAGCCATCCCAGCCTGCTTTACGCAGCTGTGGGTAGACTTCTTTGGTGTAGTCTCCCCCCTGACAGGTAACAATAATATCCATCTGTTGCAGGGCATCAATATCGAAGGCGCTTTGCAGCAAAGGTATTTCAACACCCACGTCGGGACCTGCTTGGCCCGCCTGAGACGTAGTGAAGAAGATTGGCTCAATCTGGGCGAAGTCATTCTCTTCGCGCATTCGCTCCATCAGCACAGATCCAACCATGCCACGCCAACCTACAAATCCTGTTTTTTTCATTTTTCTAAACTCTCTTAAATTTAATTAATTCTTAATCATGTCTCTGCCAACTGCAGGAGATCTCTCGTCGCTAAGCTCTGTCGAGATGACAGCTTGAGCAGTCACTCGATATCTCAGCGCAGTCATGGGAACCCTTTACGATCAATCAGGGCCCGCTTATGGTTTGGTTATTTTCAGATTGAGAGAGCGCCCTGTCTGAGTGAAACGAGTTGCGCGAACGCTGAAAATAAACAAACCATGGGCGATGCACATAGATGTGCGAGTGTCGCGTGAGGCGGGACACCGGGAGCGACCCCAATCGTAAAGGATCGCCGTGGCTTCGCCCACACCAAACCCTAAAGCGCCGCAACCACCGCATCACCCATCTCAACCGTACCAACCCGCGTCATGCCATCCGTATAAATATCTCCAGTCCGCAACCCCTGATCCAGCACATCACTCACCGCCTTCTCAATCGCATCCGCCGCTGCAACCGCATTCAACGAATAACGCAACATCATCGCCACAGACAAAATCGTCGCCAGCGGATTAGCCACACCCTGCCCTGCAATATCCGGCGCTGAACCATGACAGGGCTCATACATACCGCCGCCATTTTTATCCAGTGAAGCCGAAGGCAACATACCAATAGACCCAGTCAGCATAGCCGCCGTATCCGACAAAATATCGCCAAACATATTACCAGTCACCACCACATCAAACTGCTTCGGCTCCTTCACCAACTGCATCGCCGCATTATCAACATACATATGGCTCAGCTCTACCTCAGGGTAGTCCGCCGCCATAGCGGTAATCACCTCACGCCACAGAATAGTCGCTTCCAACACATTCGACTTATCCACGGAACACAAACGCTTACCGCGCACCATCGCCGCTTCAAATGCCATACGGCCAATACGACGAATCTCAGACTCATTGTATTTGTAAGTGTTGTAACCCTCGCGCTCACCATTATCCAAAACGCGAATTCCACGAGGCTCACCAAAGTAGATGCCGCCCACCAACTCACGGACAATCAAAATATCCAAACCCGAGACAAACTCCGGCTTCAAAGAGGAGGCATGAGCCAACTGCGGATACATAATCGCCGGGCGCAAATTACCAAACAGCTCTAACTCAGAACGAATAGTTAACAAGCCCTTCTCAGGGCGCAGATGACGCTCAACATCATCCCACTGCGGACCACCCACAGCACCGAGCAATATCGCATCAGCGGTTCGGGCCTTGTCCAACGTTTCCTTCGGGCAAGGCTCACCAACAGCATCTAGAGCCGCACCACCCAAATGGGCATAATCTAACTCAATACCTAGGCCAAATTTCTGATTGACCGTCTCAAGCACTTTTACCGCTTCAGTAATAATCTCTGGGCCAATATTGTCCCCGGGTAGTACCAATACTTTCTTTGTACCATTAACCATTATTTAATCGCCCCAAATACCCAAGGATGCTGAGCCGCGCGCTCAGCCTCATACTGTTTAATCACATCTGCTTCTTTTAGAGTCAGACCAATCTCGTCCAAACCATTCAACAGACACTCCTTACGAAACTCATCCAATTCGAAGCGGAACAGATGCCCAGAATCTGTAGTCACAGTCTGGGATGGCAAATCAATCGTCAGTTGATAACCCTCCTCAGCCTCCATCTCCTTAAACAGAATATCCACCTGCTCTTCGGTCAACACTACCGGCAACAAACCATTCTTAAAACAGTTGTTATAAAAGATATCCGCGTAACTTGGCGCAATTACCGCATTAAAACCGTAATCCTCTAACGCCCAAGGCGCATGCTCACGGCTCGAGCCACAACCAAAGTTCTTCCGTGCCAAGAGCACAGATGCGCCTTTGTAACGAGGGAAGTTCAACGGAAATTCCGTCTTGAGGGGGCGGTTACTGCAATCGGCCCCGGGCTGTCCCTCATCCTGATAACGCAACTCATCAAACAGGTTCGGCCCAAAGCCACTGCGCTTAATCGACTTTAAAAACTGCTTGGGAATAATCATATCCGTGTCTACATTTGCGCGATCCATAGGACCCACCAAACCACGATGTGTAGTAAATGCTTTCATTATCGATCACCTCCTACAAATGACCGTACATCGACAATATGACCGGCCACCGCCGCAGCCGCAGCCATCGCCGGACTCATCAAATGGGTGCGACCGCCATTGCCCTGACGCCCTTCAAAGTTACGGTTCGACGTAGAGGCACAGTGCTCACCGGCCCCCAATTTATCCGCATTCATCGCCAGACACATTGAACAGCCCGGCTCACGCCAATCCATACCCGCCGCAATAAAAATTTTATCCAGCCCTTCGGCTTCCGCCTGCGCCTTCACCATCTGCGAACCCGGCACAATTAAAACCTGCTTAACCGAACTGGCTACGTGACGACCCTTGGCCACAGCTGCTGCTGCACGCATATCTTCAATACGAGAATTAGTGCAAGAACCAATAAACACACGATCAACATAAATTGAATCAATCGACTGACCGCCCTCAAGACCCATATATTCCAGCGCACGCTGGAGACCTTTACGTTTCTCTTCGTTAGGCTGCTCATCCAAAGTGGGAACAGAAGCAGTTACCGCCGCTACCATCTCAGGCGAAGTACCCCAGGTCACCTGTGGTGCAATATCCTCAGCAGCCAACTCAACCTCAGTATCAAACTGCGCGTCCGCATCCGTGGTTAGTGTCTTCCAACAAGCCAAAGCCTGATCAAACATCTCGCCCTTAGGCACAAACTGACGCCCTTCACAGTAATCGATAGTCTTCTGATCGACAGCCACCATACCCACACGAGC
Organism: Gammaproteobacteria bacterium MOLA455; assembly: GCA_000511875.1. Classification (GTDB taxonomy): domain Bacteria; phylum Pseudomonadota; class Gammaproteobacteria; order Pseudomonadales; family Porticoccaceae; genus HTCC2207. The sequence goes on along the minus strand of AZIN01000001.1, from coordinate 189,558 downwards.
ACCGGCTTCAATGGCCATATTGCAGACCGTCATACGCCCTTCAATGGACATATCACGGAACACCGAACCAGCAAACTCAATGGCATGCTCATTGCCGCCCGCAGTACCAATTTTGCCAATAATCGCCAACACCACATCTTTAGGGGTCACGCCAACGCCAACCGTGCCATTCACAGTCACACGCATATTCTTCATTTTCTTAGCCACCAAACACTGAGTCGCCAACACATGCTCTACTTCAGAAGTACCAATACCATGAGCCAAACAAGCCAATGCACCATGAGTAGCTGTATGGGAATCACCACAGACCACAGTCATGCCCGGCATAGTAGCGCCAAGCTCAGGGCCCATCACATGGACAATGCCCTGTCCCATCTCATTGATCTTAAATTCCTTGATACCATAGAGATCACAGTTATCATCCAGAGTCTGCACCTGAATCCGGGACACTTCATCGGTCATGCCGGCTACACCAGCATCACGCTCAGTCTTGTCAGTCGAGATATTGTGATCAGGGGTAGCAATATTAGTATCCAAACGCCACGGTTTGCGGTTGGCTAAACGCAGCCCCTCAAAAGCCTGAGGTGAAGTCACCTCATGAATCACATGGCGATCTATGTAAATTAACGATGAACCATCGCTGTTTTGCTTAACAAGGTGGCTATCCCAAAGCTTGTCGTAAAGTGTTCTTCCAGTCATCACAGTCTCCCAGACATGTGTATTTCAAGTTGCAGACATTGTAGACCTGCCCTATGATGAAATAAATTCATATTTAGCATAAGTTTGATTCTTCTTGGGAATAATAAGGAAAGGCAGCGCAAAGTCATGGACAATCAAAATCTAAAAGCCTTTATTACCGTGGCAGAGCTAGGTTCATTTTCAGATGCCGCCGACCGCCTCTACCTAACCCAATCCGCCATCAGCAAGCGTATCGCCTTGCTTGAACAGCAGATAGGCAAGCGTCTATTTGATCGTATCGCGCGACAGGTATCGCTCACTGAAGCCGGCAATGAACTGCTGCCAAGAGCCAGACGCATACTGCAAGAATATGAAGATGCCCTGCAAGCGATCAATGATTTATCCGGGGACGCTAGCGGCACATTGAGATTAGCCATCAGTCACCATCTGGGACTTCATCGTCTGCCCCCTATTCTGAAACAGTTTGCACAGCAATACCCCAATGTCACTCTGGACATTGAATTTATGGATTCCGAAAAAGCCTATGAACAGGTGCTCCATGGCCACACCGAAGTAGCTGTGATTACCCTAGCCCTAGAGAGTCATCACAACATTCACAGCAAGAAGATATGGGATGATCCACTGCGCTTTATCTGCGCCCAGGATCACCAGTTGGCTGAGCTAAAAAAACCGCATCTTAAAGACCTGGCTGAGTATCCGATAATTTTGCCGGGGCTTAACACTTATACCGGGCGGATAATTCAGAATTTATTTCAGCGGGAAGGAATACCGCTAAAGGCACCTATGTCGACGAACTATTTAGAGACCATTAGCACCATGGTTGAGATTGGGCTGGGCTGGAGTGTGTTGCCGGAAACATTGGTTAGAGACTTACATGTGATGCCATTTGAGAGTATTAAGATTGAGCGGGAATTGGGGTATATACATCATACAAAACGCAGTCTATGCAATGCGGCGGTGGCGTTTTTGGGGTTAATGGATCAACTACAATGAAATGTCCGCGCTGCGCAAAACGGCAAATTTAACAGCCTTAAAACACCTTTTCTTCGGACGATCTGGCCATTGTGGTTAGCGTTATAGAACGGGCTTGTTGGTTGTAGGTACTGCGATTCGGCGAGTAGATTCCTCATCGCGCTGCTCTGCCGGGTCAACGGTTCAGCTGTGTGGCAAAAGAAACTGGGCAAAAAAGAGGAAAAAAAGAGGGCCATAGCGGCCCTCTTAAATGGAGTTACATCTGTCTTCAGCGACCTAGAATGAGGATTAGGCATTCTCTGCTAACCAGACCAACTTAGTCGGTTATAACCAAGCTAAAACGCTAGCTGTGGTCGTGAATGCCGAGCCCGTAAAAAGGACAAAACAAACTCGACATCTAAAGCATAGCCAACAATTTCGGCTTGTCCAGCCACGACAATTACTGCAGTGATTTAATGGCTATTTCGTAGATATCCTTGACCAATCCCTGCTCATCGGCAATTGCTTGCAGCGCTTGGCGCATATGTGAGCTATTGGGCTCGGGGAATTTCTTCCAGCCTGTCAGCGGTGTCATTAGACGTGCGGCCACCTGAGGGTTGCGGCTGTGGAGTGTCAGAATGCGCTGTTTGAGGAATTCATAGCCAGAACCATCAGGATTATGGAAGTTCACCAGATTGCCATTGCAAAAGCCGCCGATAAGGCTGCGAATTTTATTCGGGTTGCTCAGGGAAAAGGCGGGATGATTCTCCAGTGCCTCGACCCGCTCCAGACCACCAGACTGGCTATTGCTGGCCTGTATTTGCAGCCATAGGTTCATTACTAGCGCTTCGTCACGATACTGCTGCTCAAACTGCTGCAGTGCCGTCTTAGCCTGTTGCGCTGCGGCTGGGCAGTTGACTAGGCAAGAGAGTGCGGCGGCTTTGTCAGTCATATTGTCGGCACTGGCAAACTGCTTCGAGGCTAACTCAACGCCCATCTGATCAACCAACATTAGGTAACTCAGAGCAGTATTTTTCAGAGAGCGGCGGCCGATCTGAGATGCATCCGGCACATAATCTTGCTCAATGTTGTGGCGCTGATAGACGGCGAGAAACTGTTCCCTGAGAGCGTCGGCTAAGGCTTGGCGAACAAATAGTCGGGCGCTGTGGATTGCCTCGGCATGGATCAGTGTTGCCTCCTCATGCAGCTGGGCTTCGCTGGGAAGCTGCAACATTAGCGCAACCATGGCGGGATCTAAGCTGGCATCGGTTAACAGCGACTTATAGGCCTCAATCAGCTGACTGTCCATTTGCAGTGGGCGCTGCTGATGGCTGTCGGCAGTGAGCTTTTCCAACAATTCAAAGCCAAGCTTTTGCCCTGCATCCCAGCGGTTGAAGCCGTCGCTGTCGTTAGCCATCAAGTGGATCAACTGGTCTTTGCTGTAGGCGTAATCAAGTTTTACTGGGGCGGAGAATTCACGCAATAACGAGAGTACTGGGGCTTCGTCAATATTCTCGATGACCAGCTGCTGCTGGGTTTGACTGACTTCGTAAACGATTTCGGTGTCGCCATCACTGTTGAGTATTAGATCACCAGATGCGCCAACCAAGCCAAGTTTTACCGGTATCACAAAGGGCTGTTTCTGAGGCTGTCCCGGGGTTGCTGGGCAGCTTTGGGCAAACTCCAGTGTCACTGTGCGATCGGCGGCATCATATCTGGAACTAACTGCTAACAGAGGGGTACCAGACTGCTTGTACCAGCGACGGAATTGCGTTAAGTCGCGACCACTGATGTCTTCCATGGCTTTAACAAATTCCTCGATAGTCACTGCTTGACCATCGTGACGATCGAAATAGAGATCACTGCCTTTGCGAAAAGTCTCGGGCCCCAAAAGAGTGCGAATCATGCCGACAATTTCAGCGCCCTTCTCATAGATGGTCAGGGTGTAAAAATTATTAATCTCCATATAGGCATCTGGCTGCACCGGATGGGACATGGGACCGCCATCTTCGGCAAACTGGTGGGTGCGCAGATAGCTGACATCTTCTATACGCTTAACCGTTGCCGAGTTCATATCCGCGGAAAACTGTGAATCGCGATAGACGGTAAAGCCTTCTTTAAGACTCAACTGAAACCAGTCGCGGCAGGTCACGCGATTGCCAGACCAGTTATGGAAGTACTCATGGGCAACAATGGCTTCGACGCGCTGAAAGGATGCGTCGGTGGTGGTCTTGGGATTGGCCAATACGGCAGAGGTGTTGAATATATTTAAACCTTTGTTCTCCATGGCACCCATATTGAAGTCATCCACGGCGACAATCATAAAAATATCCAGATCGTATTCCCGGCCATAGACTTCCTCATCCCACCGCATTGAATGCTTTAGGGAGCGCATAGCGTGATCACATTTATCCAGATCTTTTTCTTCGACAAATATCTGCAGTGCTACCTGGCGACCAGACATAGTGGTAAAGCTGTCTTCAACACAGCTTAGAGTGCCGGCCACTAGGGCAAACAGGTAAGCGGGCTTTTTAAACGGGTCGTGCCAGGTGACAAAGTGACGGCCGCCATCCAGTTGACCACGCTCAATGGCGTTACCATTCGAGAGCAACACCGGGTACTGGGCTTTGTCGGCAATCACCTTGGTAATGAATTCAGACATTACATCCGGACGATCTAAATAGTAGGTAATATCGCGAAAGCCTTCGGCTTCACACTGGGTGCAATACATGTTGCGCGAGCGGTAGAGGCCCATCATGGTGCTATTGTCTTGAGGCTTGATCAGCACTTCGGTGGTAACCACTGCACGCTCAGCCAGACCAGGAATGGTTAAAGACTCGCTATCAAAACTGTAGGCGTCCTCTTCTAGCGTCAGACCATTCACCGACACAGACTGGAGATCCAGCCCTTCACTGCCATGTAAAACTAAATCCGCACCCAACTCATCGGATAGCGAGTTTCGCAGTAGGAATAATGTTGTGGTAACTCTGCTGTGGTGCTCGTCAAGATCAAAAACCAGTTCGGTTTTCTCAATTTCAAAGGGCGAGACTTTATAGTCTTTGAGATAAATAGTCTGTGGCAGTGCATCTTTCATAGTGACGGTCCTTGTAGTGTTGCTCTCTTATTACTTTTTTACTGGGCCCTTAGGCAGCAGCAGAAAACTGAATGTTGTAGGCTGTAAATTTGCGCATATTAATCACTCCGGTATCAAGAATCAGATACTGACCTTTGATACCCAACAGCACCCCTTCCACCAGAGGCTGTTTATCGAGGTTAAAGCTTTTCACTTTTTCCGGCCATTGGCTCACGGGGAAACTAATAGTTGTGATGCTCTCACTGTATAGTCGCTGCAGCGCCTGCAAGCCGTGCTCTTGTTCGAGCATTTCGAGGCCCTCTTCCGACTTGGCCATCAAGTCATCTCTGATCGCGGCTAAGTCCAAATCTTCTGCATTGCCCTTGAGCATTTTCTGCCAGTGGGTTTTATCGCCGACGTGCTCACGCAGACAGTCTTCAATTAAGCCTGCCTGATAGCGTGTCTGAACACGGAATATGGGCAGCCCCTGAGTCGCGCCCTGATCAATCCAGCGGGTTGGCAGCTGAGTTCCACGGGTAATACCCACCTTTACCCCTGAAGAATTCGCCAGATAGACAAAGTGATCGGTGAAGCAAAAATTTTCACCCCACTCCGGATCGCGGCAGGTGCCGTGGTGAAAGTGACATTTTTCCGGACTCATAATGCAGGTATCGCACTGCGGCAATTTGGTGAAACAAGGATAACAGTAACCTTGGCTAAAGCTTTTCTTGGAACGTCGCCCGCAGTGAATGCAGTGAATATCACCGAGGTGCTCAATCGACACCGCGCTGCCGATTAACCCGTTCATACCAATATACTGATCATCCAAGGGCAGCTGATAATCCACCTGGCCATTTTCGTCCAGAGAAGTGCGCATCTTTTCGAGATGCCCGGAAACTTTTATCGACATATTGGAGCCTTAATTAGTTTTTCCATTTCAAGGGTTGTTCGTCTGGCGGCGGCGAGCAGGCGGTCGTTTTAGGTGGCACGTAACCAGTACGCTGCTCAATGGGCTTGCGCTGGTCATAGGCGATGATAGCCTGCATACAGAGCGCCTTTTGCTCATCCGTTAAGGCCCGACCATCGGGCCACTTGCCCAATTCCACTGCCCGCTTAAGGCTCTCACAAATCTGCGGTGTGATGCTTTCCAGTAACTGGGGTAAGTCCATTGTCTATTTAAACCTCGCTCTTACAGTGCCAACCAAACCAAAAATCAAACCCAACAGCATACCTACGAGTAAACCGCTGAAATGGGCTGCATTGGCAATGCCAACACCCAATAAAAAATCTAACACGCCGGTCATACAGAACAGCAGCCAAAACAGCATAAAGCCGATTAGCTCTTTAGGAAGAGCCAATATGGGATGGGGTGCCAGCAGATTGCGGATCCAGATATAGCCGAGCAAGGCATAGATCACTCCGGACATGCCGCCAAATGCTACCGAGCCAGTCCAGACAAACTGCCCCATATTAGAGATGACTGCGCTAACCAAGACTAAGAGAAGCAGATGCATCGGGCCCAGAAGCGTTTCGATACGTCCGCCTAGCAGTGATAACCATAGACCATTGAAAACGAAGTGCATCAGACCAAAGTGAACAAAGATTGGGCTAATCAAACGCCAGAGTTCGCCTTCCGCAATACCGCCGAAGACAAACATTCGGGGTATAGGATAGAAGACGCTGCCTACAAGCCATCCGCAGAGGCTAGCAAAAAACAGCAGTGCCGTTACTGGATGCTGTTTTGCTGCGGTTCGCCAGCGAGATGGCTCAGGTGACTCAGCTGTCATTGTTAGCTTTGGTTTTGGCTCTATCCAGGCGACTGCCCCAACCGAGCTTTGAGCGACAGATGCTGTAGAAATTGTGATCTTTTGGGTGAATCAACATCACCCCATCGCGGTGCTTGCGGATGGTAATAATATCGCCCGGCTCGCTGAGATAGTCATTGTGACCATCGCAGGTAATCAATGGGTGCAGTTCATTACGCGAACTGACGCGGATTTCAATCTGCGCATTGCCGTGTAGTGCAATGGGCCGACTATTCAACGTGTGGGGATTGAGCGGCACGACCACCATGGCATCCAACTCTGGGCAGAGCAGCGGACCACCGGCAGACAGTGCATAAGCAGTTGAGCCTGTGGGCGTGGCGACAATCAGACCGTCGGAGCGCTGGCTGTAGACAAACTCGCCATCCACATAGAGTTCAAAGGCCATCATCCGAACCGACTGGCCCGGGTGTAAGACTATATCGTTTACCGCGAGCCCCTCAGCGATTAACCTGCCATGGCGAGTAATCGTGGTTTCGAGGAGAAAGCGATTGGTTTGCTTGTACTCTCCGGAGAGCACCGGCAGCACTCGCTCGGCGATTTCATCTGGAGAGATATCGGTTAGGAAACCCAAGCGACCGCGATTGATGCCCAATAATGGAATTTTGCTCGCCGCCATACTGCGACTGGCGCTGAGCATACTGCCGTCGCCACCGACCACAATGCCCAGGTCAACAGCACCGGGAAATTGATCTAAAGGTAGGATTTTATCCACGGGCCAGTCGATTAATTGGCCTGCGCGCTCTTCGTAGACCACCTCGCGCCCCTGACTCAGCAAGAAGGCTTCGAGTTTGTTTAGAGAGTCACGCACCTCAGGTACGTCGAGACTTGCGAGCAAGCCTATGCGTTGAAAATGTGCCATATTGCTGGGTATCCAAAATCCGGTTCGGGGATTATACAGAGTAGAGGGGTAATTCACTCTTTTTAAGCCATATTAAGGGTCCTCACTCTACCCTGTTGCGCTGCAACGCTGCCATCCCGACCGCAGTACAGGGATCTCATGAGGCAGGCGGAGGTTCTGACAACCGGCTTGATGTTCTTGAAATCCTTCGATTTTTCTCTGGATGATAGGGTCGAGTGCCAAGCAGCAGTAAGTCCACGACCTACTTGCGTGTCTTAAACACCAACACCCAATCCATAAATAGCTCTTCCCACAACAATTGCAGGTTAGGATTATTGCCGCTGACTATCCAATTCCGTGCCAGCAGTAACTTATCGGAAAAACCAAATATTGCAGTATTAGGCTTGTTCGCTAGTTCGGTTGTAGCCAAGCGATGAATATATCGACTAAACCAATCTATCGACAGTTCACCATCAAGCTTTTGACAATGCTGTGCCGCTGCCAGAGGTGACACAGAGCCATCGGCAACCGCGGCTACGAGCTTTTCAAACTCCTGTCGCTGTTCCAAGTTATCACTTTGCAGATAGTCCAGCGCCAGCAGTGGTCGACCACCTGCAAGAGGCAGAACCTGCTCTGCGGCACTGCGGTCATTAGTCACACCAGTTAGCCACTGCAGGGCAATATCAGTTCCCGGGGTTGGCATACTGAGCTTTTGACAGCGACTGCGAATGGTCGCGGACAGTCTGCTGGGTCTATGAGATACCAATATCAATAAGGTTTTACTCTGAGGCTCCTCAAGATTTTTTAGCAGCGCGTTGGCCGCATTGACGTTCATCACTTCAGCCGGCGCAATAATCGCTACCTTCCAACCACCCTGTTGTGCAGTTTTGCTGAGGGATTCACAGAGCTTACGCACCGGATCAATCTTGATTGCCTTGCCCTTCTCTTCGGGTTCTAGATAGCGCATATCTGGATGACTGCCTGCAGTGAAGAGATTGCAGGTCTTGCAGGCACCGCAGGCGTACTTGACCATTTCTGCGGAACACATCAGGCGCTGGGCCAGGGCCGTTGCCAGTCGCAACTTGCCTATACCCTGATCGCCGCTGATCAATAGCGCGTGGGGCAAACGACCACTATCGATACTGCTATTCAGGGAAGCCCATACATCTTCATGCCAGGGCAGTGGCAGAGCTGACACTAAACGCGCCCCCAAAAAGTTTCGAGGGTCTGGGTGATCTGGGCCTGAACGCCTTCGAGTGAGAGGGATGCATCGATTACCACACAGCGTTGTGGGTTGTCCTGGGCAATCTGCAGGTAGCGATTGCGTACGCGCTCAAAAAATTCCACCTGCTCCTGTTCAAAGCGGTCCGGAGTACTGCGCTCGCTGGCACGGAATAGGCCGATCTGCACCGGGATATCGAGAATAAGGGTTAGGTCTGGCTGCAGGCTGCCCTGCACTATCAACTCGAGCTCTCTGATGAGGTCTTGGCGCATATGACGGCCAGCGCCCTGATAGGCGTAAGTGGCATCGGTAAAACGGTCACAGAGCACCCAGGCGCCCTCACTGAGCATCGGCTCGATCACTTGGTTGAGATGTTGCGCTCGGGCGGCAAACATCAGTAGCAGTTCTGCGGTACTGGATACAGACTCCTCTCTCGGCGCCAGTAGCAACTCGCGGATCTGCTCCGCCAGAGGTGTGCCGCCAGGCTCTCTGGTGCAACCATAGCTGAGCTTTTTATCGTTCATCCAATCCTGAATAAATTTGATATTGGTGGTCTTGCCGACGCCTTCGGTGCCTTCAATGGTAATAAATTTTCCACGCATCTGATTTCCGACCCTGCACCTAGTTTTTGATCGCCCTATTGTGACGAGTTGAGAGCCTACTGTCTGCCCTGGTTTAGTTTTTAGCCTTTGGCGCCGACTGATAATCCACTGCGCGCTGGTTTATTTGGTATTGCCGCACTGCCTTTTGGTGTTCTTCAAGACTATCAGAGAAATGGTGTCCACCGTCACCCCGGGCCACAAAGTAGAGACTGGTGCCGGCCTCAGGATGCAGTGCCGCCTCGATTGCAGCAGCACTGGGCATGGCGATGGGTGTCGGCGGTAAGCCATTTATACGATAGGTGTTGTAAGGCGTCAGCATCTTGAGATGTTGGCGCGTAATGTTGCCCTTATAAGCACTGCCCAGACCGTATATCACTGTTGGATCGGTCTGCAGGCGCATGCCCTTGTCGAGACGACGAACAAACACACCGGCTATAGCGGTTCTCTCTGCAACCTGCCCGGTCTCTTTTTCCACTATGGAGGCCATGATCAGTGCTTCATAGGCGCTGCTGTAAGGTAAGCCCTGCGCCCTTCCCTGCCAGGCCTGGTCGAGCACCTGGAGCATTTTGCGATGCGCTCTGGCAAGTATATCCGCGGCTCTATCATCGTGGGTATAGCTGTAGGTGTCGGGAAATAACCAGCCCTCAGGATGGGCCTTGTCTATACTTGCTGCAGCCATTAGCTGTTCTTGACTGAATTCGCTAATCTTGGCGAATTGCTCAATAGCGGCCAACTGTGCGACCCACTGCTGAAAATTCCAACCCTCAGGGAATGTAATCTGATAGCTGATAACAGCGCCACGGTTAAATTTTTCCAACAGCTGCAGTGCCGTTTCACCCTGTTCAATCTGATAGTGGCCAGCCTGTATTGCGCTGCGCCCAGAGACCCGTGCATAGAGGCTGAGCAGTTTTGGATGAGACAGAACCTCGCGTTTATGCAGCTGACGATTCACCTGCGTCAGACTGCTGCCTTTATTTACCGGCCAAACCAACGCGCTCTGTCCTTGGGGTAGTTTAATCGGCTCTTGGAGCTCGTAATAGCCGATTAGCACAAACCCGAAAGCGCAGGCCAGAAAAGCCGTGAGCAGCGCTAAACTGCGTAACAGTCGCCTTAACATGGGAAGCCCTGATAGTTGTTTTCCAGTGCGCCCTGAAGTCGCCTGGTGTCATTGCCTATGGCGAGGGTAACAGCAGTCTTTATTGAGGTCACCGGCACTATTCCCCGCACTGAACTACAGGTGAACATCTCACTTGCGTCAAGTAACTGCTCGCGACCAATGGTGGTTTGCTGCACTTCTAAGCCAACGCTGGCGAATAGCCTGTCAATCAATAATTCGCGCATCACTCCCCGGACGCCAGCTTGGTCAAGGCAAGGAGTTACCCAGCCACTGCTAACTTTAATAAATAGGTTGGCCCTCGTGGTTTCAATGACGCTATCGTCGGCAGAAAACATAATGCCGTCGTCATATTCATCAATCCATTCCGATCGAGCCATCACCTGATCGAGGCGATTTAAATGTTTGATCCCCGCAAGAATGGGATGCAGCGGCAAGCGGTAAGCACATTCAGTGAGGCTTATACCGCGCTGTCGCTGGATTTGAATGCTACTTGGCAAGGGAAAATACTGGGCTATAACCCGGGGAACAGCTTCAGCCTCTGCTGGCGGCGCATAACCACGACCGCCACTGCCTGCAGTCACTATAGTCTTTACAATGCCAGACTCGCGCTGTGCTCTACTCAGACTCTGAATCAGACTGTTGATATTGTTGTCTAGGTTGCTCTCTAATGTGTTCGCTGCACTGCCCTGTAACTGTTGCCGCGCAATAGCGATACCGAGAATCGGAGCGTCTCTAAGCAAGCGCTCAGAGTGCTGCTGTCGCAGTGGCAAGGCACCATGGTGCAGCAGCATAGTTTCAAACAGCCCGTGACCATAGGCACCACCGCGGTCTGTCAGCGGCAGACTATCCAGCGCGATGCCATCAACGACAGAATGAGTCATAGCGGTGCCCTTTTGATTGAGGTAAAAGTGAGTGTTAGAGCTACCATTAAACCTAAATTTCGCGCATAAAAAAACCGCCCCAATGGAGCGGTCTTTTTAAATACGTTCAAATATCAGCCGTGAGCTGTGATATACGTGACCGCATCTTGAACAGTAGCAATTTTCTCTGCTTCTTCATCAGGAATCTCAGCATCGAATTCCTCTTCCAGAGCCATTATCAACTCTACTGTATCCAGGGAATCGGCACCCAGATCTTCAACGAAAGATGAAGTGCTTTTAACATCTTCTTCCTTTACACCAAGTTGCTCTGCAACCATTTTGATGACGCGTTCTTCGATGTTACTCATCGTATATCTACTCCTGTTAACTGAAATGCATAATAGTTGTGCTACCGAGCAGACAGAGCTCTAACAGCGGTAATCTGTGTTTTCGGGGCGGCATTTTAACCTACAAACAAGAAAATACTAAACCCTATTTTCAAAACCAATAATCCTTATTTATATCAATGGGTTAGGACATATACATGCCGCCATTGACATGGATTGTTTCACCAGTAATGTATCCCGCAGCCTCTCCAGCGAGAAAACAGACCACTGCGGCGATCTCCTCAGGAGCTCCCAGACGGGCCAGCGGGATCTGTGTCAGCATCGCCTCTTTGCTCGCTTCCGGCAGATCTTTAGTCATATCAGTATCGATAAAACCCGGCGCTACTGTATTGACGGTAATGTTTCGTGAACCCAGCTCTTTGGCCAACGCACGAGTAAAACCGCCGACGCCGGCCTTCGATGCAGAGTAGTTACTCTGACCTGCATTACCCATTGCGCCAACAACCGAACTAATATTAATAATGCGACCCCAACGCGCCTTGGTCATAGGACGAACACAGCCCTTAGCCAAACGGAATACAGAGGTTAGATTAGTATCCAGCACATCCATCCACTCATCATCTTTCATGCGCATAAGAATATTATCTTTAGTGATACCGGCGTTATTGACCAGTATAGTCGGCGCAGCAAACTGCTCGGTAATGGCCTTGATGACGCTGGCGACAGATTCAGTATCAGTAACATTCAGCACCATGCCAGTGCCATTTACACCCTGTTCAGCAAAACGCTGGCTAATCGTTGCAGCTCCGGCTTCAGATGTAGCTGTGCCAACGACTGTGGCTCCTGCTTTAGCTAATGCTTCTGCTATAGCAGCGCCAATGCCGCGAGTGGCGCCAGTGACCAGTGCTACTTTCTCATTAAGATTCATTGATTATTCCTATTTATAAAAAAAATAAAGACATGTTTTATTGGATAGCTTGTGTTGTTCTATTGCCAAAGGCAGCGCTACACCGATGTTAACGCGTTTTCTAGACTGTCTACATCATCAGTGGAAAGCGACTTGAGGTTGCGATCTATGCGCTTAGAAAGGCCATTGAGTACACGACCCGGACCACATTCGATCAGCATTTCGGCACCGCCAGCAGCCAGTGCATTAACACAGTCCACCCAGAGTACAGGCTTGTAAATTTGCTCAAGCATCAAGCTCTTGATAGCCTGAGGATTAGTTTCAGCCTGGGCATTTACATTGTGAATAACTTTGATCTGCGGAACACTAAACCTGGTTGCCTCAACCAGCTCGGCAAGATTGTCTGCAGCTGGACGCATCAGAGAAGTATGGAAAGGTGCGCTAACCGGCAATTCAACCGCACGCTTGGCGCCGCCTTTCTTGCAGATCCCTGTGGCCCGCGCCACTGCGTCAGCATCGCCGGCAATCACTACCTGACCGGGCGCATTAAAGTTCACTGCAGAAACCACCTGGCCCTCTGCGGCTTCGGCACAGGCGTCTATGACTATCTGATCATCTATTCCCATAATCGCTGCCATAGCGCCAATCCCCACAGGCACAGCTTTTTGCATAAAGGCACCGCGGGCGCGAACAATCTTGATCGCATCGCCAAAATCCACCGCACCAGCACAGACTAGCGCAGACCACTCGCCGAGACTATGGCCGGCCATAGCAGCTGGATTGGGGCCGCCCTGCTCCTGCCAGAGACGCCATATGGCAACACTGGCTGCAAGAAGGATAGGCTGTGTCCGCTCAGTAAGGTTGATCGCGTCCTCTTCGCCGTTCTGCACTAGGTCCCAGCAATCGTAACCCAGAACCTCGGAGGCTTGGCCAAAAGTCTGCTCTACCAAAGTATTTGCTGAGGCCAAATCAGCCAGCATTCCAATTTTCTGAGATCCCTGTCCGGGAAACACAAATGCCAAATTATTGTTCATAGACTGTCTTCTTTTATCCAGGTTGGTTCAGTTTGTGCTTAAGTATAGGCGACAAAACCTCGGGTAAATTATGTTCTGCTGCTTCGGTGGCAACTTCCAGTGCTCGCACAAAGGCAGGTTGCGACGCGCTGCCGTGACTTTTCACCACAACACCTTTTAAGCCGAGAAAATAAGCACCGTTATAGAGCGCCGGATCGAACTGTGCTTTAAGTTTCAATAGCGGCCCGCGCAAAATGCGCAATGCCAGACGCGCTAACCAGCCGCGACCCACAGCCTCTCGGAATCGAGCGCGTACCATGGTGGCCAAGCCCTCGCTAGCCTTGAGTGCAACATTGCCGGCAAAGCCATCACAGACAATCACATCCGTGCCACCCTGAAAAATACCATTGCCCTCGATGTAACCGCAGTAATTGATCTCTGGATCAGCGTCGAGAAGCACCGCGGCCTGTTGAATATCTTCGCGACCTTTATTCGATTCTTCGCCAACATTGAGCAATCGAACACTGGGGAACTCTATCGACTCCAACTCTTTGGCGGTTAAGGCGCCGAGTAGCGCAAACTCATAGAGCTGAGCGGCTGAGCAAACCGGATTGGCGCCTAGATCGAGCACGTAGCTGTGGCCAGATATGGTTGGCACCGTTGTGCAGATGGCTGGTCTAGAGATGCCAGGGAGTGTTTTAACAAAATAGAGCCCCAAAGCCATGATCGCTCCGGTGTTACCAGCACTGATAAAAGCCTGAGCTTCACCTGCAGCGAGCGCCTGCAGCGCCAGACCCATGGAGGAATCACGCTTGTGACGAATAACAGATGAGGGTTTATCGGAATCGACGACTTGAGAGTCGCTATGACGTACTTCGATACGCTCAAGAAGGGTCGGATCATTTAAGGGAGAGAGAGATAACTGCTCGCCCACCTGAGACCGGTCACCAAATACCAATGCACTAACTTGGCGATGGCTATTGAGGAATTCAAGTAGCGCAGACACAGTGACGCGAGGACCAAGGTCCCCGCCCATTGCATCAACGGCAATTCGCAGTGAATTTGCCAAAGAATAATTTATTCAGTTATTCGGAGTCAGTCTCGACAACTTTGCGACCGCGGTAGAAACCATCAGCGGACACTTGGTGACGCAGGTGCTTCTCGCCGCTCACCGGATCAACGGAAATAGTTGCAGCAGTAAGTGCATCATGTGAACGACGCATACCGCGCTTTGAACGAGTCTTGCGACTTTTCTGAACAGCCATAGATTACTCCTAAGCAATAATCTGATGCAGCCGAAGTTACTTCTTCAGCTGCGCTAAAATATTAAAGGGATTGTCAGCGACAACCTCATCGTCTCTCTCTTCACTACCGGGCTCATCCTGAGAGAGAAAGGTGTCTCCAGTACAGCTACCCTGTTCATGGTAGTTGACTAAAGGCAGAGCCAATAAAACTTCATCTTCGAGCATTGAACTTAGGTCGACCATTTTATCACCGACGATCCAAGGCTCTCGATCACCAGACACTTTGCCAATCTGATCTTCCGACCAAATTATCTGTGCCGCTATATCAGCAACCAATTCAACTCTCACCGGTTCCAGACAGCGCTGACATATCGCCAAGACTGCTATCTCGAACGAACCATTGACCACTTTCGCCCCGACCTCATCTACTTCAAACTTAATTAAAGTCGCTAAAGGTGACTCAATGCTCTCTACTGCGAGCGCTAAACGCGGAAGATGCTTCGCCTCAAAATGTCCTTCGAGGACAATTCCTTGGTTCGCAAGTTTACGCGGATCGACTAGTGTTGGCAGTGCCATAAATAAGGTGGTACTCAGTTAGGCGCGCATGATAGGGTCAAGATTTAACTCTGTCAAAGAAAATTGACCAAATAGCTCTGATTCGCTATGTATAATTGATCTTCGGTTCACGACTCAAACAAACCAGACGCTTTTTATGCACAACCTTATTTTAGCCTCCTCCTCTGCCTATAAGAAATCACTGCTGGAGCGTCTGCAAATCAGCTTCACCTGCGCCTCTCCGGATATCGATGAGCGTGCCCATGCCAATGAGTCACCACAGGACCAAGCTGTTCGCTTGGCCAGCGAAAAAGCTCAGGCCGTGGCAGCGGAATTTCCGCAGGCAACGGTAATTGGAGCTGATCAGGTGGCCGAGCTGTGCACTGGCGAGCCAAATAGCCAAAACCCAAACCAAACCAAAATCTCGAGACTGTTGGGCAAGCCCGGCAATCATCAGCAAGCTATTGAGCAGCTTAGCGCACAGTCCGGTCATCTGGTTAAATTTTATACTGCAGTCACGGTGCTTAATCAGGGCCTGACCAGCAGCGCACTGGATATAACCGAAGTTAGGTTTCGCGATCTCAGCAGCACAGAGATTGAAGCCTACTTAATAGCAGATACTCCCTATGACTGCGCTGGCAGTTTTAAAGCTGAGTCTCTGGGTGTCAGCCTGTTCGAGTCGGTAACTAGCGTTGACCCGTCAGCGCTTATCGGCCTACCACTCATTAAGCTGTCTCAGCTGCTGCGAGATCTTGGCATCACCGCTGGCCATTAAGCCGCAGCGATATAAAAAGCAGGGTGATAATAAACCGATTAATAGAGGGAAGATTTAATCTCGCTGAACAGGTCTACGCAAGCCAGAGGTTCGAAGGCATGCAAGCGATCGGCATGATGCGCCCCGTAGCTCACAGCAATTCTTGGCATGCCGGCATTGACTGCCATCTCCATATCAAACTCTGTGTCACCTATCATCACCGCGGCCTCTGCCGGTAGATCAAACTCAGCCAACAGCTCTTCAAGCATCAGCGGGTGAGGTTTAGAACGAGTTTCATCGGCACAGCGGCTATTATGGAAGAAATTTTCCATACCCAAACTCAACAGCACGCGAT
The DNA here is from genome assembly GCA_000511875.1 of Gammaproteobacteria bacterium MOLA455. Taxonomy (GTDB): domain Bacteria; phylum Pseudomonadota; class Gammaproteobacteria; order Pseudomonadales; family Porticoccaceae; genus HTCC2207. The sequence continues at coordinate 173,195 of AZIN01000001.1, read as the reverse complement.
CCAGTCCCGCCCTGCTCTTTCCAGTGGCAACAGCTAACTGGTAACCCTCGGCCTTTAACTGATGCAATGTCTCTGTAACACCGGGAAAAAATGGACAGGGTACGCTATCTTCAGCACGGTAATATCGCGAATAGCTAGTCTGGAGTTGGAATACCTGCTCCCGAGTTGCCTTAGGGAATAATCGAAATGCCGCTTCAGTAAGACCGAGACCAATAATTTCTTTGACTTCAAGATAAGTCGGCACGGCCATATCCAATTCCGTTGCCGCACTTTGCATAGAGCTGACAATTCGCGCAACAGAATCAGAAATGGTGCCATCCCAGTCGAATATGACCAGCTTTATCGTTTTCGAATTAGGATTACTCATAGTTTGGCCAACAGCTTATCTAAGTCGGCGGGTAAAGGGGCTTCCACTTCGACCCAGTCGTCGGAAAGAGGATGCCTAAAGCGCAGGTAGCGAGCATGTAAAAACAGGCGTTTAAGGCCCAAAGACTTCAGGCTTTCGTTGAACTCTTCATCACCATACTTGGGATCGCCAGCAATGGGCTGCCCAGCAAACTCGCAGTGGACGCGAATCTGATGAGTTCTACCGGTCTCGAGCTTGATATCCAAAAGTGTCGCGGACGCATACTGCTTAAAAATTTTAAAATGCGTCACCGAGGCTTTACCTGTAGCATCCACACGCACCATACGCTCACTAGAGAGCAGCGTATTCTTGCGCAGCGGTGCATTAATGGTGTTCTTACCCTTGGGCCAACGACCCTTTGATAAGGCAGTGTAGCGCTTTTCAATATGATTATTTTGCAAGTCCTGCTGCAGCGCCAATAACACTGAACGCTTCTTGGCAAGCATTAGACAGCCTGAGGTATCGCGATCTAAACGATGCACCAGCTCCAAGAACCGCAGTTGCGGATGTTCCGCACGCAGCGCTTCAATAACGCCAAGTGACACACCACTGCCACCATGCACTGCCAGCCCGCTAGGCTTATTAATTATCAGCAGACCCTCATCCTCAAACAAGACGTTGTCGGCAAGGTACTGACTAAGGGGACGACCCACTGCTGGCATCTCGCCGCGCTCGGCCACTCTGATTGGCGGCAAACGGACAATATCGCCCTCTTTAAGACGGGTAATCGCTTTGACGCGACCTTTGTTAACTCGCACCTCACCTTTGCGCAACAGCCTATAAATTCGTGACTTGGGCACACCTTTTAAGGTTTTAATAAGAAAATTATCCAGGCGCTGACCTGCGTGTTCTGCGCCTATATCGACGTAAGAGACTTGGCTGAATGGGGATTCGGTAGTCATGGGCACTGCTTGTAATGATTTGGCGCGCATTGTACCTAGCAGCCCCGCCGTTCCCAACTAAATTATCTGTTTAGATTGAAACTCACAGGCTTTGTTGTTACATTGCCGCCAAGTTCCCTGCTGCCCAGTGCAATATAGTACTGCCCCAGAGGTTGAACAGATCGCCAAATGCCAGAGGGCTAAGCGAAAAAGAATACATGAGAGTCTGGCCGTTGGGGCCGACACTCCATGACAGCTGAGTAGGCTGCAGAGAAAAGACAAGATAATTTTGGTTACAGAAGTTAACCGCAATTGAGAAAGACCTACCCTTAGAGGCCTATCTTTCTTAAAGTAAGACACGTTTGAATCACCTAAAGCCTGGCGTTTTCGTAGGGCTTGTGTAGAGACAAAAACGCTGTTCGGTTAACTGAGAACAAGATACTAAATAATGGATAGCATCCCCATAACTGCGCTCAAAGCCAGTAAAATGGGGGAAAGGAGTATTTGGCAGTGCGCATCAATCGCCTACTGCCGCTGTTTGACACTTCATCTATAAGCTAGTTACTTGCTTGATCACACCTCTTCTTACCTCTTTTCACTACTGCTGCTCGACACAACAAGCAAAGGTGAATTATGAAACGTATGTTAATAAATGCTTCGCACACTGAAGAAGTGCGCGTCGCTATGGTTGATGGCCAGAAGCTCTATGACCTGGATATCGAAAACCGCACAAGAGAACAAAAGAAAGCCAACATTTATAAAGGTAAGATTACCAGAGTTGAGCCTAGCCTCGAAGCAGCATTTGTCGATTACGGTGCTGACCGTCACGGCTTCCTCCCGTTAAAAGAAATCTCTCGCGAATACTTCAAAGGCAAATCCTCCGACGGCGGCCGCGTCAATATTAAAGATGCGATTCGTGAAGGTCAGGAAATATTTGTCCAGGTAGAGAAAGAAGAGCGCGGCTCCAAAGGCGCTGCACTAACTACCTTTATCAGTCTCGCTGGTCGCTACCTAGTACTGATGCCAAACAACCCTCGTGCCGGCGGTATCTCCCGTCGCATCGAAGGTGAAGAGCGCGCTGATCTACGCGAAGCCATGCGCGGTTTAAATATTCCTGAGGGCATGGGCGCCATAGTCCGTACCGCCGGCATAGGCCGAGCCACTGAAGAACTGCAGTGGGATCTGGATTACTTACTGCAGCTTTGGAACACCATTGAAGCCGAAGCTGAGGGTGCCAAAGCTCCGCACTTCTTGTTCCAGGAAAGCAACGTTATTGTTCGTGCCATCCGCGACTACCTGCGCCAAGACGTCGGCGAAGTCATTGTCGATAGCCAAGATGCATACAACCTTGCCGCCGCCTTTATTGGCACAGTCATGCCAGACTTCACCAACAAAGTGAAATTCTACCAAGAACAGATTCCGCTGTTTAATCGCTACCAAATAGAAAACCAGATCGAGACTGCGTTTCGACGCGAAGTCAGTCTTCCCTCTGGCGGTTCAATCGTAATCGATATTACTGAAGCCATGGTCTCTATCGACATTAACTCGGCCCGCGCCACCAGGGGCGGTGATATTGAAGAGACAGCCTTTAACACCAACAAAGAAGCGGCTGAAGAAGTTGCCCGTCAACTGCGTCTGCGCGATGTTGGCGGCCTGATCGTGATCGACTTTATTGACATGCTCAACGCACGTCACCAGAAAGAAGTGGAAAACACGATTCGTGATGCGCTGAAAATTGATCGCGCTCGCGTTCAGGTCGGCCGCATCTCACGCTTTGGCCTATTGGAAATGTCACGTCAGCGACTACGCCCTTCTCTGGAAGAGACCATGTCGAAGATCTGCCCGCGCTGTAAAGGTCAGGGCACTATCCGCGGCACACGGTCACTGGCGCTATCTATTCTTCGTCTTATTGAAGAAGAAGCACAGAAAGAATTCAGCAAAGAGATTCGCGCCATAGTGCCGGTCTCTGTTGCCACCTTCTTGCTCAACGAAAAGCGCAGCGAAATTGCCGACATTGAAAGCCGCAACAAAATCAACATTGTCGTGCTGCCCAATACGCAGATGGAAACCCCACATTTCGAAGTCGTGCGCATTCGTGCCCAGGACGACGATGAAAGCGACGGTGAGTTCAGCTACAAGCTAGCCCATGAGCTAAGCAGCAAAGAACCAGAGCAGGATCTAGAGCGCAGCAGTGCACCACTGCCGATCTCAGAGCCAGCAGTAAAAACATTGGCTCCAAGCACTCCAGCTCCAACCATGCCAGAGAAAGCCGCGCCAGCTGCTGCGGTAGCTACCAAGACTACAAAGCCTGGCCTTCTCAAGCGCATCTGGGGAAGCATTTTTGGCACAGACACTAGCGCCGAAGAAAAGAAGGCTGAAGAAGAAAAGAAAGCGCGTCCAAGCGGATCCAACCGTCGTGGCGGTCAGAGTCAAGACAGTCGCAATCGTCAGGGCAACCGCCGACCAAACAATCGCAATCGCAACCGCAACCGCAACGAAAATCCCCGCGATGGCGACCGCACAGAGACGCAAGCAAAGTCAGCCGACAAGTCATCAGAGCGTTCATCAGACAAGCCAGCCCAAGGCAGAGGCCGCAACGGACAGTCTCGTCCTGCAGCCAAGTCAGAAGCTCGCGAGCAAAAAGTCGATGCGGCAAGCACTGCGCCTCAGACAGCCGACAAGAGCCCTGAAGCCGGTGAAGGTGGAGAGCTTAAGAAGCGTCCAAATGACAAGCGTCGTGGACCACGTCGTCGTCGCCAGCGTCAGGATGTTCCAGCCAATGTTGTAGAGCAGGTATCTGCAGACATCGCAATTGAAACACCAGCAGTTGCAACAGCAGCTGTAGTAGCAGAGGAGACTCCAGCAGTAGCCACTGAAGCTCCAGTAACAAACGTAGCATCAGACACAACTGATGCAGCAGTCGACGCTACAGAGACTAAGCCAGCACGCAAGCGCCCTGCTCGCCGTCGCAAGCCAAAAGCTGAGACTTTAGATGGTGCTGAGACAGTGCCGACTGAAGCGGCTCCAGCAGTTACTGAAACTCAGGACCCAGCTGCGGCCTCTGAAGAGAAACCTGCACCTAAGCCAAGAGCGCGTAGAAAAGCACCGGCTAAACCAAAGAAAGTTGAAGCTGATTCCGCACCCTCTGAGGCAGCTGGCGAAGCAACAGCCGCACCAGTACAGGCAGAAGCGCCTATCAAGGCCGAGGCTCCTATCATGGCCGAGGCTCCAATTGCGACTCAAGCACCTGCACCTGCAGAAGCTACTGCACCAGTTGCAAAGGCTAAAGCCACTGAAAAGGCTCCCGCCGAAATTGCAGCAAAAGATGCGCCAAAAGCTGAAGCAAAAACAGTCGCTAAGTCCGCTAAATCTGGAAGCGCCAGAGCGAGCAATGATCCACGCTTCAAGCCAAAACCAGTAAGCGACGTTAAAGTCAGCACCGCACGAGTTGAGAAACCTGCAGCAGTTGCAATAGACACTAGCAAGCCAGTACTGACTGCAGTGCCAAAAGCACCTGCAGCCAGAGCATCTAATGACCCTCGTAAAAAACGAGCTAGTCAGACCAACAAGGCTGATAGCGCCTCTTTAGACACAGGTGCAGCAAAAGAATCTGACGAAAAAGGTCCACAAGAGTAATTGGTACTTGTCCTAGCAAAAAGGCGCTGTATAATCGCGCCTTCATTAGGTGGGATGGCAGAGCGGTTGAATGCACCAGTCTTGAAAACTGGCTTAGGTTAATAGCCTAACTAGGGTTCGAATCCCTATCCCACCGCCATACAAAAAAGGCCCCTTTTTAAGGGGCCTTTTTTGTATGCGGCCAGATAGAGTGAGACCCCTAGCAGGTTCGACAAAATGCGAAGGCATTTTGGACGCCACCGGCGGTCCGCAGGACTAGATCTCAGCCCATAGGCTGAAATCTATCACTAAATGCGAAGGCATTTTGGACGCCACCGGCGGTCCTCAGGACTAGATCTCAGCCCATAGGCTGAAATCTATCACTAAATGCGAAGGCATTTTGGACGCCACCGGCGGTCCGCAGGACTTGCTGGCAGCCCTAAGGCTGCCAACAATCAATCCCTTCCCCCAGAACTCAAACCCTATAACCGAAACTACCCCTTTTTAAGGGGCCTTTTTTGTATGCGGCTTTTGTATGCGGCCAGATAGAGTGAGACCCCTAGCGATTTCAGTAGCAGCCATTACCATCTCCGCCGCTGATACTGCTAATTCGAGTATTATTTTTATATTAAACATCTCTATCTATTTGTACATGAATAGAATCTAATCAGTTATCGAGATTTAAGCCGCCGTTATCAAAACAAGTCATCTATGATTTTTTCAACAGGCATTGTTTCGGGGCTCTTCTAGTATTGAATCAACGATCTTTTCGCTATAATGCCCGCGCCTCCCCTTGGTGAAATTGGATATCACGCTAGCCTCCTAAGCTTGAATTTCAGGTTCGACTCCTGAAGGGGAGACCACAGCATAAGCCTATAAACCAGTAAAAAAGAGGCTAATTCGCCGCTGTTTTACGAACCGGCGGCGGCACATAGGTCTGATCTATCATTGACTGGTTCGGCAGGTAAAATCTAAAAAATAAATTAAAATCACCTTTGGGTAAAGGAATCCAATTGGCTCGATATGCCTGTTCTGGCTGATCCTGCTGCAAATAAATTTCCAGTGAACCGTCTTGCCCATAAACCAGATTCTCTGTCGCGTCGCTTACCAGGTATTTGTCCCAATCAGTCTCAGCGAGATTGAATTTATCATCGTACACACTGATCGACCAAAATGCCCTTGCCGTCGGAATCTGGTCCTTTTCAAATCTGATTCTATAATTATTTTTACCATTTAAAATCTCTCCGTCCGCATCGGCAAAACTGCGCAACTTCGCGGCCATCTCAACCCAGTGTTCAATTCCACCGGCATAGGACTGAGGCGATGCGCGGCCTAAAAAGTCACCGCTTTCGGCCATTCTGCCCCAGTTTTTGTCACCAAAGAACCAATTGTTGACCACCTTGGTATCACCGCCGGCCTCTGCCAGTTTTTGCAATAAAATATTCCCGTCCAACAGAGCTCTTTGGAGCCCCCTACGGGTATTCTCATTGAGATCATCAAGAGCTACGGTGGCCAGAGGGCCAAGGCCTACTCGCCCAAATTCGCGCATCAATGCAGCATCCCGCGGCGGCGGCGGATTCTCGTTCATGGCCGCATTCATGGTGCGAAAATCCGCTAGGGGATCATTGGCATCAGAGAACGGATCTCGAACATCGCGCCTTGTACTGGGAACGATATTACCTGACTGCCACTGTGACAGAGGTGCCAGGGCAAATTCTGATTGAATTTTTTTGGCGATCACTAAATCGTCGTCATCGCCAGAAGAGTAGACACGCGCAACCGCCCAGACCCAGGGAGTTGGCGAGCGAAGCACGCCATCAAACTGGCCCTCTGGAATTGCTCCATCCCACTTCGGCCCCAGCAAAAGGTAGGTGATAGCCTTGCCATCGTGTAGATGTGGACTGACATAACCAAACACATCAGAGTAGAATTCAGCTAATTCAATATCGATGTAGCGCCCATCGCCTTGCGGTGCATGGATCACCATAGGCTCTTCGTTCAAATCGATCCACGATAGCGAATATATGGTGTCATGATTGGCAGAGGCACTGTACTTGTCGCTCGAGTTGGCTAATCGAGTTACGTGGAAAAAATCGTTCACCCGAATCTGAATAATGCCAGTTGCATTTTCGACCATACGGTATCGATCACGGGTGTAGCGCAACGCAGGATAACCATAAATATAAGCCTGCATCCCTAAAAAATAGGCCTGATCTTCGCGCCAATCGGTAGCGGCCGTTAGTCCTGCAGATATTTTTCCTGGCAATGCCGTCTCGCTTGACGTGCCCACAGTTGTGCAAAGAAAAAGACTCAGCACGAATAGACTTTTTAATAGTCCCTTGATACTGCCTCTAAGGCTGATCCCCTGCCCCTGATGCCACTCATTTTTAGTCATTTTTATCTCACTCCCTATATTATATTTTTCATCAATTTTTGACTTTTACTATTGTCCGAGGCTACCAGAAAAGGGGAATGATGATGATGTTTTTTGGGACCCTTAAGTACTATCGTATTTTGTATAAAAGGACTGCAGTGCACAGGTAAAAGGGCACACGAGATTCGAGTCGCGCCAGAAAACCTCCCTCATTAAGGTTCCAGGAGGTCCGCAAATGTGTCCAGCAACTAGCTCTGGAGTGCCTATGAGCAATGGCTTTAAGGCATAGGATCGGCTAACGTTGAATCCTGAGGGGGCGACCATTACAATCCCCGCCATGAATCTTTTGCTGCTCAAACCGGACCAAATCACTCAGCAAGTCGCTGCTGTAGACGGTCGTCAGCTTGAGCATCTACTCGGCGTTCAGCGCGTCGCAGTCGGCGATTCAGTTCGGGTTGGCGTAATAGACGGTCTTATGGGCCAGGGTATTATCAAAACTCTCAGCGCCGAACAGGCGACCCTTGAGATCAGCTTAGACACCCCGCCACCATCAGCCACACCAGTGCGCTTGATTTTGGCACTGCCGCGACCAAAGATGCTGCGCAGGACCTTACAGAGCGTCGCCGCTATGGGGGTCAAAGAAATCTATCTGGTGAATTCCAGTCGTGTAGAGAAAAGTTTTTGGCAGTCGCCATTTCTGCAACCTGAAGCCCTTGAAGAGCAGATGATCCTAGGATTGGAACAGGCACAGGACACGCTGATGCCGAAGCTTTATATGCGCAAGCGCTTTAAACCCTTTGTTGAAGATGAACTGGGGGAAATTATTCAAGGCAGCCGCGCATTGGTTGCCCACCCGGTAACCGAGGTGCCCTGCCCGATCAGCTGCGAGTCGACAGTGACCTTAGCCATTGGCCCGGAGGGTGGTTTTATCCCCTACGAAGTTGAACTATTGAGCTCCGTGGGTTTTGAAGCGGTGCACTTGGGTCCGCGGATCCTCAGAGTTGAGGTCGCGGTTCCGGCACTGATATCCAGGCTATTCCCCGCCTAGCGACGACGGGGTTTGGTGCGCGATGAACGTGGCTGAGCTTTCAGATTAGGTCGCGCTTTAGTACTCTGCCGACGAATCACTTCTTTCTCGCGACGAGACTCCCCAGGTACTAAGAAGCCATCACCACTGCCAATCAAATCAGAGCGCCCCATACGGCGCAGTGCTTTGCGCAACATTGGCCAGTTCTCTGCGTCGTGGTAACGCAAAAACGCTTTGTGCAGGGTGCGCTGCTCTTGGGTTTTGGCAGTGAAAATCTGCTCAGTGTTATTCTTGCCTAATGGCTTAAGTGGATTTTTCTCGGTGTAATACATGGTCGTCGCCGACGCCATGGGCGAGGGGTAAAAACTCTGCACCTGATCGACACGGAAGCCATTTGACTTTAACCACAGACCCAGCGCCATCATATCTTCATTGGTGGATCCCGGATGAGCGGAAATAAAGTAGGGAATTAAATACTGTTTTTTACCCGCCTCTTTAGAGAAGCGCTCAAACATTTCTTTGAATTCGTAATAGCTACCCATGCCCGGCTTCATCATCTTCGATAGCGGTCCATCTTCAGAGTGCTCTGGAGCAATCTTCAAGTAGCCGCCGACATGATGGGTGACCAGCTCTTTTACATACTCTGGATCCAAAACAGCCAGATCGTAGCGCAGACCGGAAGCCACAACCACTTTCTTCACGCCCTCTAGCGCACGGGTTTTACGATACAGCTGAGTGGTGTGCTTGTGGTCGGTTTCCAAATTGACACAGATCGACGGGTAAACACAGGACGGGCGTCTGCAGGTGGCCTCAATCTTTTTATCTTTACAGTTGAGGCGATACATATTCGCCGTGGGACCACCGAGATCGGAGATCACACCGGTAAAGCCCGGAGTCAAATCACGGATCTTTTCAACCTCGTTCAAAATCGACTCTTCCGAACGACTCTGGATAATGCGCCCTTCGTGTTCAGTGATGGAACAAAATGTACAGCCACCGAAACAGCCGCGCATAATATTCACTGAGAAGCGGATCATGTCATAGGCGGGAATCTTGGCATCGCCATAGGTCGGATGTGGAACGCGCTTATAAGGCTGATCAAACACCCAATCCAGCTCTTCGGTTTCCAATGGAATCGGTGGCGGATTGACCCAAATATCGTTGCGACCCTGGCGCTGAACCAATGGCCGAGCATTGCCGGGATTGGTTTCACGATGAAAAATACGGTCGGCGTGTGCATAGAGCACCGGGTCTGCAGTCACTTCGTCAAAGGATGGCATGCGGATATAGGTTGAACTGGGATCGGTTTTAATCGCTTGGGTGTCGGGAATAATCGACAGCACCTGTGGTTCGCTGTCAGCGCTAGCAGATTCCGCGCTGGCACAGGTATCAGCTTTCAGGGCCTGCATGCGAATCTCTTTGGCGTCGGCATTGTCCGAGGGCTTCGACATCTCATAGGGATTTTTTTGCTTTTTAAGTCGACCGGGCTGATCCACTGAAGTGGAATCGATCTCTCTCCAACCCTCGGGAATGGTGCGGCATAAAAAGGCGGTACCACGAAGGTCGGTGATATCGCGAATATTCTCGCCCTTGGCCATCCTGTGAGTCAGTTCGACCATGGCCCGCTCTGCGTTACCGTAGAGCAGAATATCCGCGGTGGAATCAATTAGCACTGAACGCTTAACCGATTCGGACCAGTAATCATAATGGGCCAGACGGCGCAGACTGGCCTCTATGCCACCGGCCACTACTGGCACATCAGCAAAGGCTTCGCGGCACTTTTGCGTGTAAACCGTCACGGCGCGATCCGGACGCTTGCCACCTAGATCGCCAGCAGTATAGGCATCATCGTGACGCAGACGTCGATCGGCGGTGTAGCGATTGATCATCGAATCCATATTGCCGGCGGTAACACCGAAATATAGATTAGGCTTACCCAATGCTCTAAAGCTCTCGGCATCGCGCCAGTCCGGCTGCGAAATAATGCCTACCCGAAAACCCTGAGCCTCGAGCACACGGCCGATCACAGCCATACCAAAGCTCGGGTGATCGACGTAGGCGTCCCCTGTAACTAGGATTACATCGCAGCTATCCCAGCCCAGTTGATCCATCTCTTGTCGGGACATGGGCAGAAAAGGCGTTGGCAGCAAACATTCGGCCCAGTATTTTGGGTAGTCATAAAGTGCTGTCGGTGGTCTGGGAGCTGCTGCCATGGCGTATATATGCTTCTATGTGAGGGTTTTAAAAGCCGCCATTGTACCGGAATTTGCAGTTGCAAGAACCAATGATTTGAAACAGCGTTAAACTCAGTCTAGGTTAGCCCTGCGGATCAATTTGATTACTCTGTGAAACGGATTACCCTAGGTGTAAATGATAACGATTCTTATTAACATTTAGCCAGAATCGGCGTACACTTACGTCCTTGCAGTTAAGCAAGTAAATCAAGCAACGCCATGGGAACGAGAAGCAATGACACTCTGGGATTTGAAACAAGGCACATCGGCCACCGTTGAAAGCTTTTGCACCGCACTGCAGAGCGAGTATCGCACCCGTCTTAGTGAACTGGGTTTTCACCCCGGTGAGCATATTGCCTGTGTCCTCAGCCCGAGTCTCGGAGCGCCAAAACTCTACCGTGTCAACAATACGGTCTACTCTTTAGATGACAGCGTCGCCTTGCTGATTACCATTGCCTAGAAGGGCCGCTTGCCATTGATTTCTAAAACTATTCTTATCGGTAGCCCGAACTCGGGTAAAAGCCTGCTATTCAATCAGCTTACCGGTCTCAATCAAAAAGTCGCCAATTTTCCTGGGATCACCGTAAACATTAAGTCCGGAAAAAGTACCGTCGCCCCAGAACTGGTATTGATGGATTTTCCCGGCGTCTATTCCCTGCATGCGATTTCCGGTGAAGAGAAAATTTCAGTAGACGCCTTTTACGCTGGCCTTAAAGATCCAGAGGTCAGCTCAGTTGTCTGCGTAGTGGACACCACAAGGCTTGAAAAGGGACTGATTTTTGCTCTGCAGGTAATTAATGCCTGTGCTAAACATAACAAGCCCGTGATGATCGCCGCCAATATGATCGACGTGCTCAATAGCCACGGCATGACCATGGATTTAGAGGGACTGGCCGCGGCGCTAAAGGTTCCAGTGGCCGCCATCTCGGCTAAATCAGGTCTGGGCCTGGATCATCTGCAAGAGCTGATAACCAGTCATCGGGATAGCCCTAGCCCCTACCCCAGTGACATAGACTCTAAAGGCAATAATATTATTGCCAGTGACGATTCAATTGTTCATCGTCAGGCCCAGCAGTTAGCAGCCAGCTTTGGTCCCAAAGGCGACATACTAATCAACTCCCAAACTCGCCTCGATCAGTTTTTTCTCCACTCCTGGTTTGGCGGCATTAGTTTTATCCTGATTATGTTTTTACTCTTCCAAAGTATCTTCACCTGGGCGGCGCCGCTTATGGATGGCGTCGAATCCATCTTGCAGTTCGCTGCCGTTGCGGTTCTGCCGCTGTTGCCCGCCGGTGCTATCAGCGACTTTGTCTCCGACGCTCTGTTTGGCGGCATCGGCGCCTTTCTGGTATTTGTACCGCAGATATTTATCCTCACATTGGTCGTGGGCATGCTCGAAGACAGTGGCTACTTGGCTCGGGCTGCAGTCATTTGCCACAAGCCCCTGCGTATCTTTGGCCTTACCGGGAAGAGTTTTATCCCAATGCTATCCAGTGTTGCCTGTGCCATACCCGGTATCTATGCCGCCCGCACTGTGGATTCACCGCGCAAGCGCTGGCTCACCTACCTGGCTATCCCCTTAATGCCCTGCTCTGCTCGACTGCCGGTATACAGCTTGCTGATTGCGGCGTTTATTCCTGCCACTGGCGCCTTTGGCGGTGTGGTTGGCTGGCAGGGGTTCGCGATGGTCAGTATTTATCTGTTTGGCATCCTCTGCGGCCTCTTGGTCACCGCTCTAGTGTCCCGCACCAGCGCGGCACTGCAAACTGACCTGCCTTTTGTGCTGGAGATGCCGCCCTACAGACTGCCCTCCTGGAAGCCTTTGTTGCGCAATGCCTGGGATCGCAGCAAACACTTTGTAACCAAGGCCGGTAAGGTGATCTTTATGGTCACGGTAGTGATCTGGGTACTGGGTTATTTCCCTAATCAGGGTGCCGATCTAGGACAGTCCTGGCTCGGTCATATGGGCAAGATTATTGAACCTGCCTTTGCCCCCTTTGGTCTCGATTGGAAATATGGCGTCGCCATACTCACATCCTTTTTAGCCCGTGAAGTCTTTGTCGGTACTCTCGGAACATTGTTTGGTATTGAAGGCGGTGAAGAAAACATCATCTCACTGGTGGAGCATATCCAAAATAGCGGTCTGCCAATCGGTGCCGGTTTTGCTCTGCTGGTGTTCTTCTCTATCGCTCTACAATGTGTTTCGACACTGGCTGTATTGCGCCGTGAGACCGGTTCCTGGAGGCTGCCAACACAGCTGTTTGTCAGCTATAGCATCTTTGCCTACGGCGCTGCCTGGCTAACCTTTGTCACAGTTCAAAGTATCGCCGGCTAGCACTGCTGAGTTCCCTCGACAGGGCGTATCAAAGCGCCTAAAGTGTGGCCCACAATGCCAAGCCTAAATATCCAAGAAGTACCCTATAGATCTAGTAGCGAAAGCCTCTTTGCTACTATTCGCGATCTGCCGGATGCGGTTTGGCTAGACAGTGGTTCACCTCATTCAATTCAAGGGCGCTATGATATTATTTCCGCCTGCCCTGACGGAATTATTGAGACTCATGGGACAATATCCACCATTGTCGACCAGCATGGCAGTCGCAGTAGTGAAGCAGATCCATTTGTCCTTGCAGAGCAGCTTCTCGAGCCTCTGACAGACAAAACCCTAAGCACTGACTACCCCTTTGTCGGCGGCCTGATCGGCTACTTTGGCTACGATCTCGGGCGCCGCTTAATCCATATCCCCAGCACTGCAAAGCAAATCACCCAGCTGCCGGATATGCGCATCTGCCGTTTTCTCTGGGCCCTGGTGGTGGATCATCAAGAACAGCGCAGCGAACTGGTTTTTCACCCTCAGTGCACGGACGAATTGCGGCAACTTATCAGCTCTCGGCTCAGCGGCTTAAAAGCTACAGAAAGTAACGATAAATTCAGTCTTAAACAGAGATTTGCCGCTACTCTCTCAGAGCCTGACTACAAAGAGGCTATTCGTGCCGTTAAACGCTACATAGAGTCTGGAGACTGCTACCAGACTAACTTTACCCAGCACTATTCAGCCCCTTTCTCGGGGGATCTCTGGCCCGCCTATCTCGCTCTGCGTGAGGCGGTGGGATCACCTTACTCGGCCTTTTGGCAATGGCGCGACCAGGGACTGCTCTGTGTTTCACCTGAACGCTTTATTAGCATCGTGGACAGGCAGGCAGAGACCAAGCCGATCAAGGGTACGATTAAGCGTGGCGGCGATCCCGAGCAGGATCAGCAGCGCGCCGAGCAACTGATTGCAAGTGCCAAAGATCGCGCGGAAAACTTGATGATTGTGGATCTATTGCGCAACGACTTAAGCCGAAATTCTGAGCCCGGCAGTGTTCGGGTGCCCAAGCTATTTGAATTGGAGAGCTTTGCCAATGTGCACCACCTAGTGAGCACGGTCACAGGGTTACTCGCTGAGGATTCAACGCCACTGGCTATGCTTCGCGACAGCTTTCCCGGAGGTTCCATTACCGGAGCGCCGAAAAAGCGGGCCATGGAAATTATTGAGCAGTTGGAACCCGTGCGGCGTTCAGTTTATTGCGGCAGTATTGGCTATATCAGTGCCAATCAGAATATGGACAGTAACATTGCCATTCGCACAATAATAGCCGATGGCGACACTCTGCACTGCTGGGGCGGTGGTGGCATAGTAGCCGACTCTGAGGAGTCTCAGGAATACCAAGAATCCATCGATAAGATCAAAGCCTTGCTCGAAGCACTTGAACGCTTTATCTAGCTGCCCTGCCTGAGTTTTTCTCGCCTAGCTGCTCGAGTAAGCCCGAGCCACCTCTTGCGCAATAATCTCAACACCGGCTTTTACCACTGCGTCATCCTGAGCGTAGGAGACGCGAATGCACTCCTGTTGATGGCGCCAGTCGTCGGTAATTCCCGGAAAAAAATCGTGCCCGGGCACCACTAAAACCCCTCGAGCTTTGAGCCGTTGATAGAGCGCTTTACTGGTAATCGGCAAATCCTTAAACCACAGCCACAAGAAAATCGCCCCTTCTGGCCGGTGAATACGATATGGCAGATCACCCAGAGATTCTCGAAACCACTGCACTGTCTGATGAGCGCGCTGGCGATAAAACGGCGCTATGCGCTGCTCGCTCAAGGTCATAATCTCGCCACTGCTGACCAACTCTCTGGCCACTGCTGGACCGAGATTGCCACAGGCCAAGCTAACGATAGTATTGGCTCGAGTATAGGCTTGAATAATTTCTTCACTGGCAACAATAATACCAGTGCGAACCCCGGGAAGACCCAGCTTGGAGAGGCTCAAAACAAGAATGGTATTGCTATTCCAGTGCGCTTTAGCCTGATTAAAAATAATTCCCGGAAACGGTAAACCGTAGGCACCATCGAGAATAAAGGGAATACCCTGCTCTTTGGCAATGGCATCCAACTGCTCGATTTCGTTATCGGTGAGCACATTGCCGGTGGGATTGGTCGGCCGTGACACACAGAGCGCGGCACTCTGTTGGTCGATATTCAGCCGCGAAAAATCGACATGATATTTAAACAGGTTATTGTCCAGGAGTTCGATTTCTGGACGAGTGGCGGTAAACAGATTGTCAGTCAGACCTATATCTCGGTAACCTATATATTCCGGCGCCAAAGGCAGGTGAATTGAGCGCTGACTGCCGTCGGGCATCTCCCCGGCGAACATATTGTAGAGCACAAAGAACGCCGATTGACTGCCGTTGGATACAGCTATATTGCGCTCTGAGAGATCCCAGCCAAACTGTTGCTTGAGCAGACTCGCAATCTGCTCGCGAAAATCTTTATCCCCCTGGGGTGACTGATAGACACCCAGTAGACTATGCAGCTGTGCCGGATCAGCTAGTACGGCTTCCAGGCGCGCCTTAAATATCTGCTCCACCTCCGGGATACGACCGGGATTGCCGCCACCCATAAAGATCATCTGTGGATTTTCATTTAGTGCTGTGCCCAGGTCATCCATCAGCTCGACTATGCCCGACTGACCTGAAAACTTTTCACCAAATTTTGATAATTTCACCGAGTACTTCTCCTTGGGATTTGTTGACTGACCGTTTTTACCAGCAGCTCCGGCTGAGCTGGCATGTTTATTCCAGCCTTTATCTCGCGCCTCTATGCACAGCCCTTTTTTGTAGCCTACTCAGCCATGTAGCGAAAGGTAAAATTGACCCGGGGTTGATCGACTTTTTTTGTTTTAGCTACTCGGTGCTGCCAGTATGTCTGAATTCCCGGCCCCATCAGCAACAGTGAACCATGGGGTAGAGAAATGTCTAGGCGCTCTTTTGTAAGGTTATGGCGCAGTTGGAAGACTCGCTCAGCACCCAAGCTCAGAGATGCCACCAAAGGTTCAAAACCTAGCTCTGCCTCGTCATCCGCATGCCAGTCGACACTGTCTGAGCCATCGCGGTAATAGTTCACAAGAGCGCGATTAAAGCGCTCGCCCGACTGACCTTCCACCTGCTCGCGCAGCTGGTCAATCCACCCTGGAAAAGCCACAGCTTGCAGTCGAATATTAGAGTAGGTGTAACTGGTTTCGGGCGTGCCAAACCACTGCTGTAGCCGCGGAATAGGAATGGTCTTGCCGGCGATTCTAATCACATCACTGCGCCAGTCGATATGATTTATAGCTTGACTGAGAAGGCTATCTGCGCCTTCGCTATCGAGCCAATTGGGCCAGAAGACAATCTGACCTTGGCGCTCGGCGGTCAAACCAACCGGGATTATCTGATGATCGAATAACTCCATAGGTCAGTCTCCATAGACTCGTGGTTCAATCTCTAACAAAACCGCGAAACGCTCCAGCACTGCGCCCCGCACTTCCTCCGCCAGAGCTAAGAGCTGAGCACCACTGCCACCACCAGAGTTGACCAGCACCAGCGCCTGCTGGTCATGCACCCCTACTGGGCCGCGCACTGCGCCTTTGAGACCACACTGCTCGATCAACCAGCCGGCGGGCAACTTGATATCGCCATTGATCTGGACATAGCTGGGCATATTGGGATACTGCTGGAACAGCGCCGCGGCCTGCGTCTGAGGGATAATTGGATTCTTGAAAAAGCTGCCAGCATTGGGAATAATTTTAGCGTCAGGCAGTTTCGAAGAACGAATCTGACAGACCATTGCACTGACCAGCTGTGGGGTAATTTCTCCAGTCTGCTCATCGATAGCGGCCTTTAGAGCTGGGTACTGAACATTGATCTTAGGCTCTGTACTCAGGGCCAATGTGATATCGATAATAATATAGCGATCGCGACCAGCATGCTTAAACAGACTGTCACGATAGCCAAATTCACAGGCGGCTTTATCGAAAGTAATAGTTTCTCCGGACTGTTTGTCGATGGCCCTTAGAGAGACAAACAGGTCCGCGAGTTCAACTCCATAAGCACCAATATTTTGAATCGCGGCGGCACCCATATTACCCGGTATCAGAGATAGGTTCTCCAGGCCATACCAGCCCTGTTGCAGGCAATGCAGCACTTGATCATGCCAGTTTTCACCGGCCGCAAAGGTGACCTCAACAAGCTTGCCTAAGCGTCGGTGGCTTAGCATCTTAAGCTCAACCCTGAGCACCAAGCCGGCGACATCCCCCGCCAGAACTATGTTGCTGCCACCGCCAAGTGGGGTCACAGCAAGATCTTTGGAGCGAGCGAATTCTAATGCTGCTAATAGCTCAGCCACATTCTGAACGGCACAGAAATACTCAGCCACAGCCGGCAGTGCCAAGCTGTTATAGGGCTGTAGTGAAACCTTTTCGAGAATAGTCGGCATTAAGAGCCAAGAACTTGGAGATGACTGGATTGCATATGTCGCAGTAAGCCCTTAGCGGCATCCTCAACTAGACCAAAGACCAGCTCAAAGCCATCCTCACCACCGTAGTAGGGATCGGGAACTTCCTGCACTGCAGACTGCTCGGAGAAATCCAGGAACAAGCCCAGATAACCCCGATATCCCTGTGGCTGCATAGCACGGAGATCTTTCAAGTTGGCATTATCCATAGCAATTATGTAATCAAAATGATTGAAATCGGCGCTGGTCACCAATCGAGCTCGCAATTCACTGAGGTCATAACCTTTGGAGGCCGCGACCTGGGCAGTGCGCCGATCTGGGGCATGGTTCAGATGCCAGTCTCCGGTGCCTGCAGAGTCCACCTGAATAAGGTCGCTGTGCCCCGCCTGCTCTACCAGCTTGGCAAATACGCCATGAGCTGTAGGTGAACGACAGATATTTCCCAGACAGACAAAGAGGACTGATAGTTTAGCTGCTGTAGTCGCCATTTTAGACTCACTATTTTCTACAGGTTAAGCTTAATAAAAAGCTAATTTATTATTTAGGTTTATATTGCAACCTATTGTAAATAAATGATTTTAGATATTTTTCAGCAACTCTACCACGAGCTGCAAATCGTCTTCGGTATCTATACCGCCGGGCACTGACTGCAGCGCCGGTGACGCATGAATAGCCACCCCATGCCACATAAAACGCAGCTGCTCGAGCTTTTCAGTGGCTTCAATCGGTGCCACCGGCCAAGTGACGAAGTCATTTAACTCTCTCACTCTATAGGCATAAATGCCTATATGGCGACTGAAATCATGGCCCTCGGGTAAGGCCGCATCGACGCTGGCAGAGCCCATTAAATCTCGCGGCCAGGGAATCGGCGCGCGGCTAAAATACAGGGCTATGGATTGCTGATTAGTCACAAGCTTAACCACATTAGGATTGCGCAGATCAGCATAGGACTCGATAGGTTCAGACAATGTCGCGACCCCAGCCTGAGGGTTGGCCGCAAGATTACTGGCGACCTGATCGATCACTGCCGGCGGAATCAATGGCTCATCTCCCTGCACATTGACCACAATGGCATCGTCGGCCAAACCCAACAGCGCCGCGACCTCTTGCAGTCGATCGGTACCGGAGGGATGATCCGCGCTGGTCATACAGACTTCGGCGCCAAACTCTAGTGCTGCGGCTTCAATGCGCGGATCGTCGGTGGCGATAACCACTCGCTGAGCAGCACTTTTACCGGCTTGCTCCCAGACCCGCTGAATCATTGGCTTGCCGGCAATATCCCGCAGGGGCTTGCCCGGCAGGCGCATGGAACCGAAACGGGCCGGAATAATCACTGTAAATTGCATATAACCTCTATTTCCCATTTCATGCTGTTCTTACAAGTCCGCTGTCTTTAGGCTCTGCAGTTGACCGACCAGCCTATCGATAAAATCGCTTTCAATCTGCGCCTCGATCTCAAGCACCCAGATATTGTTAGCAATGGAATCATTGCCGTAGCACTGGTTGAGGTCCGAGCCACGCAGTTTAACCGCATCTTTCGCGGTAACAATTACCGCCAAATCATCGCCGAAGCTGAGATCTCCGGCTACCAGAGCCTTATGGTCATCGTGGCTGTGAAGCTCGACCTCAAGCCCCAGTGATACCAATGTATCGGCAAAGCGCTGAGGATTGCCTATAGCCGCCACTGCATGGACAGTCTTTACCCGGTACTCTGTGAGCCACTGGCCGATTGACTGACTGATTCCAGAGTTGAGCTGAGTCATCCTCCGCGGTGCTATTTGCATCTGCGCAGTGGCAATATTACCACTGACAAGAGCAGCGTCTGTGTCGCCATTTACCACAATAAAATCCGCCTGCTGCAATCGCCTTGGGCTCTCTCGGAGCGGACCTGCAGGGAGACAGCGACCATTGCCAAAACCACGCTGACCATCCACTACTACTATTTCTATATCGCGATGCAATCTGTAGTGCTGTAAACCATCATCGCTAAACACTAGATCGCAGTCATTGTGACTGAGCAGATGAGAAACCGCGGCATTGCGATCAGCATCCACCACCACCGGGCACTGGGCCAGTCTGGCAATGAGTAAGGGTTCATCGCCGCTCTCCGCCACAGAGGTCTCTGCAGTAACTGCCAGAGGATAGCTCGGGGCCTTGCCACCATAACCTCGGCTGACCACCCCGGGCTTAAAGCCGCGCTGTTTACAGGCCGATATCAAAGCCAGAATCAAAGGTGTCTTACCACTGCCACCCACTGAAATATTGCCCACAATCACGACAGGCGCATCGAAGCATTGGCCTTGATAGCGAAACTGAAGATAGCGACGACGCCAACTTGAGATGGCCCTAAATAACCAGGACAGTGGCAACAGCAATTTTAGCCAGTGGCGGTCCTGTTGCCAGGCTCTAGTGATGCGCTGCTCGAGAGACAAGCCTAGACTGCCTCAGACTCATTGAACTGTTGTCTGTAGAGCTGCGAATAGCGTCCCTCTAAAGCCAGCAGCTCTCCATGGCTGCCCTGCTCAATAATACTCCCGCCCTCCATCACTAGGATATGATCGGCTTTTTCAATAGTGCTGAGGCGGTGAGCAATCACAAAAGTGGTGCGAGATTTCATTAACTCTTCAAGAGCAGCCTGAATATAGCGCTCGGAATCTGTATCCAATGCCGAGGTGGCCTCGTCAAGGATCAGCACTGGAGCATCCTTTAACAGCGCCCGCGCGATCGCCAGACGCTGGCGCTGACCGCCTGAAAGCATTACGCCATCATCACCGATCATAGTGTCGTAGCCATCCGCCATCTGCTCAATAAACTCGTCTGCATAGGCTATTTTGGCAGCCGCCTTAACCCTCTCCAATGAGCAGTTAGCCAGCTCGCCGTAGGCGATATTGTTGCGCACCGTGTCATTAAAAAGCGTTACGTTCTGACTGACCTGGGCAATATGCTTGCGCAAATTAGGCAGTTTAACGTCATTGACATCGACGCTGTCGAGGAGAATTTGCCCCTCACCGTGATTGTAAAATCGTGTAATCAAGCTCGCCAGAGTAGTCTTGCCACTTCCTGAAGAACCGACCAGCGCGACGGTTTCACCTGGCTTTACGCTGAAATTGATGTCTTTCAGTATCCATGGTCCATCGTCGTTGTAGCGAAAGTTGATCGCCTTAAATTCAACTCGACCAATTACCGACTCAAGCTCGACGGTACCGCCATCGCGCTCTGGCGTGGCATCGAGAATGTCGAAAATCGATTCTGCGGCGGCTATACCCTTTTGGATGTCACTGTTGACTTCAGTGATCTGACGGATTGGCTTGATCAACATACCTGACGCCACTAAAAAGGTGATGAAACTGCCGGTGCTCATAGTCTCCAGAATGGCCGGACTAAGCATAAAACTGGTGATACCAGCAAAAGCCAAAGACACCAACAGCATAACCAGTGGATTGCTAATACCCTCAGTCAGGGCCATCTTCATATTTTGCCGACGATTTCTCTGACTAGCCAACTGAATACGCGTTCGCTCAATTTCCATAGCGCCAAACAGTCGTACTTCCTGGTAGCCATTGACAACCTCTTGAGTGACATGGGTAACATCCCCCATGGCCCCCTGAATACTGGCACTGATCTTTCTAAAGCGCTTGCTCACAACGGCCACGACCAGTGCCACAAAAGGCATCACCGCGAGAAAAAACAGTGTCAGCTTCCAGTTTACATAGAATAGATAAGTCATTAGACCCAAGACCAAACTACCCTGCTGGAGCAGTGTTTTAAGTGCTTTGGTGCTGGCCTGAGTTACCTGCTGAACATTGAATGTGACCACTGAAACCAGATGCCCGGACATAGAGCGGTCAAAAAACTCAAAGGGCAGTTGCAGATATTTTTCAAAGATATCGACGCGCAGTGCATGAACTAGATAATTAGACACATAGGCCAGACCGTAACTGCCGATCAGATAACCTATGCCCCGCAGCACACTGATAATCACCAGAAAAATCGGGATCACCAGCCAGGGCTTCTCAAGCAGAAGGTCGCCCATCAGCGCCTCGGCAAGTATCGCCGTCATACCGGTCTGGGGCATAGCCACAACTTGGGCTTCGGCAGCACCGGTACTGGTCAAAGCACCAACCGTATCGGTGATATAACCGAGCAGATCGACAAAGGCCACCTCGGCAAAGGAGTGAAGCATCAAGCCAAATATACTGACGACAAAGGCCAGCCAGTAACGGCGAACATACTTTAACAGGCGCAAATAAGTGGAGGCACCGGTCGGGACAATTTTGTCGCTCATATTGTTATGGCTCTTGTGGCTGTTGCGTTGCAATATTTAGTGTTTCAAATCCTAGCCTGCCCGCAGCATCCATGGCGGTAATGACGGCTTGGTGTGTAGCAAGTGCATCGGCAGTAATCACCAATGGTATCTGACTATCACCAGCCGAAGCATCCTTCAAGGCAGCCATAATGGTCTTGATATCGCGATTTATCAAACTTTGTCCGTCAACTGCATAACTACCGTCTTTAGAGATAGTCAATTCCACAGTTGCTTGCTCATGCGCCACCGCCTTGGCCTCGGCCTCAGGTAGGCTGATCAGCATACGCGTCTCGCGGGTAAAGGTGGTGGTCACCATAAAGAAAATCAGCAACAAAAACACCACGTCGATCAGTGGTGTCAGATTGATACTGTTGTCGCGCCGAGTCCGGCGGGGAAATTTCACATCGCCTACCTAGGGCTGCCGAAACTGATCGCTGTGCATAGCATCCACAAGCTTGGTGGCTTGCCCTTCCAGCTGCACCACCAGAGACTCCACATGGCGCTCAAAATAACGGTGAGAGATCATCGCTGGAATGGCAATGGTGAGGCCAGCGGCAGTTGTAATTAGTGCCTGAGAAATACCGCCGGCAAGATCAGCGGCATTGCCTGTACCGAACAGCATAATATCCGCAAACACCTGGATCATACCCAATACAGTGCCGAGCAAACCGATCAAGGGTGCCATGTTGGCAATCGTGCTTAGCAGTGACAGAAAGCGCTCGAGTTCGTGAACGACCTGAGCCGCGGCTTCTTCGATACTGTCTTTCATTATTTCGCGGCCGTGACCAGAGTTACTGATGCCGGCGGCGAGAATATAGCCCAGTGGTGAAGTGTCGCGCAGATCGCGAAGGCTCTCGCCAGCTAATTCGCGATCCCGCAGTTGTTGCCAAACGCGGGTCAGTAACCCGCTGGGAATAATACGATCAGCTTTCAGGGTAATAAAGCGCTCAATGGAAATTGCGACGACAATAATCGAACAAATAAGGAGTGGCCACATCAGCCAACCGCCAGTGAGGAAAATTTGATACACAGTGTCTGCCATTGAGTCGATTAAATTTGATCCGCGACCTTACCATAAAAGGGCTTCAGGCAAAATCCGCAATCCATGTTTAGCGCCACCAGCGCTGCTCTTGGCCGCGGGCAGTGGTGATGCTGGGTTCTTTATCTAACTCTTTAGAAGCCTCGTTAAAAAGCTCTCGAGTCGACAACCACTCAAAGGTTAT
This sequence comes from Gammaproteobacteria bacterium MOLA455, assembly GCA_000511875.1. Taxonomy (GTDB): domain Bacteria; phylum Pseudomonadota; class Gammaproteobacteria; order Pseudomonadales; family Porticoccaceae; genus HTCC2207. The sequence continues at coordinate 150,319 of AZIN01000001.1, read as the reverse complement.
AGCACCCTGCTCCGCAGTATTCCAAATTCGACTGTCTACGGCGTTGTATCGTTTAACAACAGATGGGTGAGGATGGCCGAACTGGTGCTGGTATCCCGCAGAAAAAATCACATGTTTTGGTCGCAGCTGCTGAACAAACCTTGCAGTGGAGGACGTCTTGCTGCCGTGATGTGGCGCGATCAACAAGTCCACTTGAGCACTATCCAGCCAACCTGAGTCGAGCAACTCATTTTCAGCGCCACTCTCGATGTCTCCAGGCAATAGCACCTGAATATCCCGCCAGCGGATGCGCAGAACACAGGAACTATTATTACCCCTCAGATAAGCGCTACCTATGTTAGGGCCACTCTCCAGCGAATCCGCTGCAACAGCGGGTGACAATATCTCGAACAACACCTCACCCCAGCGCCATTGAATCCCAGCGCGGCAAATCTCCACATTTTGTCCTTGGAGCAGAGCCTCAGGATAATCAACTCCAGGTCCAGTTATGAGCCGAACACTGGGCAGCACTTGCTGCAGGGAGGCAAAGCCGCCACTGTGATCGCCGTCCTCATGGCTGATAACCGTGGTATTAATAGCACTCCAGCCCCGCTGCCATAAAAAGGGAGCAACAATGCCACTGCCGACACTAAAGGCCGGGCTAAATTGCGCGCCACTATCATAGAGCAGGCTCTGCTGGTCAGTTTCAACCACCACCGCAAGCCCCTGGCCCACATCTAAAACCGTTACTCGCAAGCCAACCTTGGGCCTAGCATTAAACACAAGCAATAGCGCCAAGGGCAGCACCCCGAGCCATCGCTCACTGAACTGCCGCGGCAGCATCAAACACAGGCCCGCCAGCAATGCAGCCAGTAGCACCAAACTTGACGCGCCCACTGGAGAGACCAGAAAACCCTGATCCGATGGTAGTAGATGCAAAAATGTCCACAGCAGTTCCACAGACCAATCAGAAAGCGTCCAAATCGCTTCAGCTAGTTTGTTTGAGACTGGCAGCACTAGACAGCCGAGCAGAACACTGGGCACAGTCACCAGCGACACCCAGGGCACTGCAATCAGATTTACCAACGGCGCCAACCAAGAAAGTCGCCCCATAAATAACACTAGCGGCACCGACATAATCACCAGCAGTGCCAACTGGGCGCTGACTGTGCGCTTTTTTGGCCACCAGCTATCCGACGACTGCCAGGGAGAAAACCAAGTAATCAAGACCGCCACCGCAGTAAATGAGAGCCAAAAGCCAGCACTCAATGCAGCCAAAGGCTGCAATAACGCAATCAGAGCTAACGCCCATACCAAACAGACAAAGGGTTGAATGCGACGAAAGCAAAGTTTGGCTGTCACCACTACTGCTACTGCAATTAGTGCTCGCTGAGTGGGCAGCGAAAAGCCCGCCAAAAGGCTGTATGCGGCTGCAGCAAGCACCCCGCAGACCGGCGCCAACCAGTGTAATTCAAGGCTGGGAGATCTAAATCCGAGAGCATTACAAGCCGATCTGATCAGAATCACCAGACGCGCCAGCCCTTTACCAAAGGCGGCCCCAAACAGCGCCACAAGGCCTATATGCAGTCCCGAGATAACCAGCAGGTGAACTATGCCCAGACGCGCCAGGTCCTGCCACCAATTGGCGAGCTGACGCTTATCACCAATACTCAGAGCCAACAGCACAGCGCGTCCCCGTGGCGACAATTCTGACTGCTCTATCGATTGCTGAATCCTCGCTCGAAGCTGCGCCGGCAGTGAGGCGATATTGCCAGCAGTTAAAAACCTAGAGTTTGGCAACTGCCTGACAGGCTCTGACGAACGCACATAGCCGGTGGCCATATAGCCCTGCTGCAACAGCCAGCTTTGATAATCAAAGGTACCGGGGTTCACAAAGCCCCGCGGCCGCCGTAGGCGCACCACCAGCGTCCAGCGCTGCCCGGGATGCAATGCCTCGGCAGCGTACCAACTGAGTAAAAGCTTGCCTGGAATAGGCTGCTGATCAGGATCACTCAAGGCTTGAATCGACTCGGGGGCAAAGCTAAAACGACTGCGTACAGAGTTGCTATCCACCAGACTGACAATATGACCTGAGATTAAAAATTCTTCACCGCTGTATTTGTCAGGCAAACTTTTGCTCAATAGTTGATGACCGGAGAATATCCCCCAGAGCATTCCCGCACTGAGCGAGACAAGCCATATCAATCCCTTTAGACGAAAATAGACCGAGACTGTCAACAGCAGAATAAATAGGCCGGAGCTGATTCCAAAGCCAGGTAACCAGGCCCACCAAGCGACGGAAAAAACACCTAATGAGAGCATAATCAAATAGGTCAAAATAGATCCTTCTATAGCGATATCCGTTACACTTACAGCGCTCGCAACCGCTTTAAAGCGGACAGATAAGAGCAATAACTAGTAGGCACTGTAGTCTTCTGCGGCGCTAAAAGACTGTAACTCCGCCGCACTCTTGTCGAATAATGGTATTAACCGATGAAGAAACATCTACTGATTATTTATCACAGCCAATCCGGCAATACTGGCCAGATGGCAAAAGCCGTTAATCGCGGATCACAGGGAGAAGAGACTGTGGAAACTCGCCTGCTGCGTGCTTTTGATGCAGGCCTTGATGATTTGCGCTGGGCTGATGGTTTACTCTTTGGAACGCCGGAGAACTTTGGCAGCATGAGTGGTGCGCTAAAGGACTTCTTTGATCGAACCTACTACCCGGCAGAGCCCTACCAACTGAATTTACCCTATGCGCTCTTTATTAGCGCCGGCAATGACGGTAGCGGCGCAGTGCGCGACATAGATCGTATTGTCAAAGGTTACCCGCTGCGCAAAATCAGCGAGCCACTAATCGCCAAGGGCGACATTAAGCAACAGCATTTAGAACAGTGCGAAGAGTTCGGTCTAGCCATGGCCGCAGGTCTGTCCATAGGAATATTTTAACCATGAGCAAAGGCTTAGTTTTAACCGGGGGCGGCGCCAGGGCCGCCTATCAAGTAGGTGCGCTAAAAGGTATTGCCAGTATATTGCCGCGATCAGTGTACAACCCATTTCCGATTATCTGCGGCACCTCTGCCGGTGCGATCAACGCCCTGTCGATTGCTGGACGAGCTGGCCCCTTCCGTCTGCGCACCAGTAAATTGGAACGCATCTGGAATGAGCTGACACCGGCAGATGTCTACCGCACCGATGCCCTAGGGGTATTAAAAAATACCTTTCATATAATGGCGTCATTTGTACACCGCGGTTATGGCATAGGGAAACCGATCTCTCTCTTAGATAACAGCCCATTGCGAAAAATGATGGAGAGCTACGTCAAATTTGACTATCTGGATACAGCAATTAACAACGGTGAACTAGAGGCCATAGCGATCACCGCTATGAGCTATGCCAACGGTCAGTCGGTGACCTTTTATCAGGGGCTGGAACGCATAGCCGCCTGGAATCGCTCTCGTCGCCGGGGTGAACATATCCCTCTAAGCATCGATCACCTAATGGCCTCAACTGCCATTCCTGGAATATTTCCCGCAGTCAAGATAGACAGCGACTACTTTGGCGACGGCGCTGTGCGCCAACTCAAACCCATAAGTCCAGCGCTGCATATGGGTGCTACCAAGCTATTAATTATAGGTGTCAGTGATAATGCAACCCCAAGCAAGGTGCCAGCGGGACTCAAGCACTCCCCTTCAACTGCACAGATTGTCGGGCATATGTTTAACAGCGCCTTTATAGATGCAGTGGAGAGCGATCTGGAAACCCTGAGCAATATCAATCGTCTGGCCAGTGCATTACCGCAATCCCTGCGCGAGAAAAACAATATCACCGATTTAAATCCGATTGAAGTACTGTCTATTTCTCCCACCGAATCCATCGACAGTATCGCCGAGGAACACTTACATCATCTACCCAGATCTCTGCGCATATTTTTGAGCCTGACGGGCGCTACGGCTCAGGGCGGCGGTTCCAGTGCAGCCAGTTATCTGCTGTTTGAACCCGGTTTTTGCCGTCAATTGATCGCTATGGGTATGCGTGACGCTGTGGCCAAAGAAGATCAGATTAAGCAGTTCTTTGATCTCTGTTGAACAACCTAAGGGAGCTCTGGACTGACGCGGTACCAGAGATCGGACTGAAGTCGCGAGAACCAGATCCACACCCCAGCTACTGACTAAATCCCAGACATAAAAAAACGCAAAACCTAAGTTTTGCGTTTAGTATTGGAGCGGGAAACGAGGTTCGAACTCGCGACCCCAACCTTGGCAAGGTTGTGCTCTACCACTGAGCTATTCCCGCAAACACTTGTCCATAAGTGCTGTATAAAAATGGCGTCCCGTAGGGGAGTCGAACCCCTGTTACCGCCGTGAAAGGGCGGTGTCCTAGGCCTCTAGACGAACGGGACGGTACTGGCTAGGAGGCGCGCATTCTATTGAGCTACAGATAAACTGTCAACCCTATTGGCGCTTATTTTTACCTCCTTTAACGAATAATTAATTCTTCTCCTAACTTGTCGAAAAAAAGCTGTATACGATTTGCATTGGCACCTAAGTCAGAGGTTCCCAATCGTGAGACAGAGCGTATATCAACTGCTGTTGAATCTTCGTCTAAAGGCGTAATACGCACGACTATATCGTCGACGAACCCAAATATGGCAGTGGTAGCCTGAGCCTCAAAATGAAAACTAAGAACATCCTGAGCTGAGATCTCCCATCCAAGAAAACTCGCAACAAACAGTGCCTTTTGGTACACAGTGCGCGCCGGCAGTTCTACCGTCATGGTGCGAATATCTGGATAGCTACTTAGCTGCAAGCCACTTAATTGCTCGGCACTGAGCTCATCGGCCCCGTAGACCAGAGAGTTCTCCCGGAAACCCTGTTCCTCTTGAGTAAATATGAAAACCGGCGGGTTCAAGGTGTCACTGGTTATATCGTGAATCATCGGCGCCTTGGTGGCATCGAGACCAACACTAAACAGTGCCATCCCTGGCCCTATGGAGCAGAGTACGACCAGCAGCAAATAGTCCATCGCCAACGGTCTTTTGTTAACTAGGTCGATGATTAGACTACAGAGCCCCAGGAAAACCACGACCACGCAGAGTAGCAGGGCTAAAAGAAACAGCGCAAAAGCCAATCTAAATGGCAATAGGTCGGCGCGATAACCGAGCACGGCCAGCACTAAACTGACACAGGCGCCCTGCCCTGACCAACTGATTATTTTCATTAAAGCCTCCCCCACAAGGATATTATTTAGCTACAATGTTTCGCAGCGGCGCGATCTAGTTGTCGCGCTGAAAATTTTTTACCACCGACTGACTATTAACTGAAGCGCCCCATGCCCGAATTAAAAAAATCTCTCAAGCTGGCTAATGTCTGCTACGACATTCGCGGACCCGTTCTCGATCATGCTAACCTGCTTGAAGACGAAGGCCAACGCATAATTAAGCTAAACATTGGCAACCCAGGCGCCTTTGGCTTTGATGCACCAGATGAAATTATGCATGACGTTATACACAATCTTCGTGAAGCTCAGGGCTACTGCCATTCAAAAGGCCTTTTCTCTGCGCGCAAAGCGGTGATGCAACGAGCTCAAACTCAGGGCATTAAAAACGTGGTTGTAGATGACGTTATTATGGGCAATGGCGTGAGTGAGTTGATTGTCATGTCGATGCAGGCGCTGTTGAATAATGGCGATGAGGTGTTGATACCCTCCCCCGACTACCCTCTTTGGACTGCGGCTGTGTCCATGGCTGGCGGCACACCGGTGCATTATCAGTGCAATGAAGATGACAACTGGCAGCCCAATGTTGCCGATATCGAGAGCAAGATAACCGCCAACACCCGTGGAATCGTTGTAATAAATCCAAACAATCCAACTGGCGCAGTCTACAGCGCGGACAACCTCACCCAAATAGTCGCCCTAGCCGAGAAATACAACCTGGTGGTGTTTGCCGATGAGATATACGACCGAATCATCTATGATGATGCGGTGCATATCCCGCTGGCGACTCTGGTTACAGACGTACTCTGCCTGACATTTAATGGCCTATCCAAAACCTATCGACTGGCAGGATTTCGCTCAGGCTGGGTGATTACCTCAGGTGCCAAACAAAATGCCCGCAGCTATATCGAGGGGCTGGAAATGCTCGCCTCTATGCGCCTCTGTGCCAATGTACCGGCGATGCTTGCAGTCCAGACTGCTCTGGGTGGCTATCAGAGTATCAACGATCTGATACTGCCTAACGGCAGGCTGCTGGAGCAGCGCGACCTAGCCTACAATTTGATCACCCAGATTCCCGGGGTGAGCTGCGTTAAACCCAAATCAGCTATGTACCTGTTCCCCAAGTTGGACCCGGATATGTACCCGATTGCTGACGATGAAAATCTTGTGCTCGAGCTGCTTAAACAGGAGCGCGTGCTTCTGGTTCAGGGCAGTGCTTTTAACATGATTGGCACTCAGCACTTCCGCATTGTCTTTTTGCCTGACAAAGATCAGTTGATTGAAGCGATTGGACGTCTGGCAACATTTCTTGAGAGAGTTCGTGCCACAACTTCTGCGCCGCAACTAGAGAACTCTGCTAACGAAATCCAAGCTTAAGTGCCTGAGCTTTTAGCTCAGGCTGGCCCTCTTCAGCATTGCCGCTAAACGCATAACAGCTGAACTCATGGCGCTCGGGATACTGCTTGCGCAATAGATCAAAGGTTAGGGCCACGTCAGAACTGTTATTCAACGCCTCACGCATTCTCAGATCGTCAGCAGCCACATCATAGCTGGCCAATAACAGTTCGCTAAGCGTCTCTGCGGCTAGCCTAGAAACTGATTTAGGCAGCTCTGCAGTAGTATTAACAGCGCCATGGTTTAAGCGCTTAAACGCCTCAGCCAGCATCTCTGTGCCTCTGGCCTTGCCTTCAACGCTATAACCGGCAATATGCGGCGTAGCCAGGGCCACTCTGTCCATTAACGGCAGGCTAATACTAGGCTCTTCCTCCCACACATCCAGTGCCACTCTCAAGGGCGACCCGCTCTCGAGTAATTGCAACAGCGCAGCATTGTCGATTACCGCTCCGCGGCCAGCATTGATCAACAAGCTACCTGAATCTATACGGGCCAGCACCTCCGCATTAAATAAATGCTCGGTGGGATGAGGCCCGATGGTGGTTAAAGGAGTATGTACACAGATAACATCGCTACCCAGCACAGTATTGAAATCTGCTAAATTGAACCCTGAATCAGCACTTAAGAATGGATCGTAAACAGTGCAACGAACACCCAAATTTGTCAGCGCTCTATAGAGCCGCCCGCCGACATTGCCGCAACCCACTATGCCGACAGTACTGCGCAACCAATTGGCTTGCAGGCGGCTGAGCACAGACAAATCATATTGCACCACGGCATCGGCGTTGCAGCCCGGCGCATAGGCAAATGCTATACCGTTCTGCGCTAAGTAATCCTGATCTATATGGTCCGTACCTATGGTTGCAGAGCCAACAAAGGAGACCGATGAGCCTGCTAGCAAGGCTTTGTTAACCTGAGTCACCGAGCGCACCAGGAGAATATCGGCATCCGCAATATCCGCCGCACAGAGTGAGCGGCCAGGGACATAGCTGATGGTGCCAAACTCTCCAAAGAACTGGTCCACCATCAACATATTTTGATCCGCTACTATTTTCAATCGGGCTCCTGTGGGTTACTTAAACCCAGTATTTAGTGACTCAACCAACTAGGTGCAAGCTGTCGCCTGCGCAACTGCTTAGCGCGGTCATGGAACTTGTCGGCAAAGCCCATCTCCTCACAGAACAGGTCGAAGGCGTCAAGATTAATTCCCTGCCAGGCGATCTGCTCAAGGCTGGGTGCGTCGTTGATATCGGTGTAAATAGTAGTCAGCTGTCGCGCCAACAATAACTGCTCGCGATGGTTATCAATCTTGTCCGCAAGCTTGGTTGCGCCTCTAATGGGTAAGTCTTGCAACTGATCTAGATGATCCAAAATGGCGTCTATATCGGGAAAATGCAGCAACAACTGCTTGGCAGTCTTGGCACCTACTCCCGGCACCCCTGCTATATTATCACTGCTGTCACCGGTCAAGGCTAAAAAGTCCGCCATTTGCTGACAGCCAATCTCAAGGTCTCTTTCAACCTGGCGCTGAGTTTTCGGCGCTGCCTTGCCGAAGTCCCAAAACAGATCCTCGGCTTCGATTAGCTGCAGCAAATCTTTGTCTCTGGTCACTACCACAGGCTGTGCATTAGCTAACCTGGTGTTTTTGGCCACCGCACCAATCAGATCATCCGCTTCATAGGTTTCCGATGCCATCTCAGCAACCCCCAAGACACGACAGAGCTGACGACAGGCATTTAGCTGAAAGGCCAGGGCATCATCCGGAAGCTCACGGTTGGCTTTATAGTCCGGACACAGCTGGTGGCGAAAACCGCTGCGCAAGCTCTCATCGAAGGCGCAGAATAGATGCTGCGGATTTTTATTGCGCAACATATCCAAAAGAAATGCTGTGAAGCCATAGACTGCATGAGTCGAATATCCAGAGTCTAGGGCCTGCCAGTTTTCTGGAAGAGTAAAATAGCTACGGAAAATATAGATCGATGAATCGATAAGATAAGCTTGCATAATAGACTCTGTGCGCTCCTGCGTAAGTGTAAAAAACTGGCCACGTAGTTTTCTTTTATTAAAGTGCGTTAGTTAACCTGCTGTTGTTGGCCGCTATTAAGCAACAGCCTCTAACTGATAATGATCCTGCGACAGTGGCTCGGGACAGTCAAATTGATTGCCCAGAGCTTCAATAAACAATCGCCCTCGTGGGGGTAAGCTATCGCCAGTGCACCAGCTCTGTGCCTGTCCAACAATAGCCTGAACAAAGTCGCGGCTAGCCCCCTGACCTGAATCCAGGTTGTCGGCACTAACTCGAAAGCGCTGGCCACAGGCCACTGAGAACATCCACTCCAACGCCTGGGGCCTAATCTCTGCCTGCTCGAATAACTGCTGTTGCTCAGTCGAGCGACCATCGGGACTGTACCAGTAGCCGAAGTCTAGCTGCGCTCTGCGCTGGGCCCCGGCAATACACCAATGGGCTGATTCATGCAGCGCACTGGACAGGTAGTCATGACGAAAATAGAGCCGGTGATAGGGCTCCACAGAGCTTAGTCCAGCCCCCGCTGTGGTCAACCCAGCAGGAATATAAATCGGTTCTTCGGCACCGCCCAGCAAGCGTGTATTCAATCGCTCGCGAAACAACTGATCAAATAGACCTATAATTAATGCCACGCGCCGACTCTCCGTTAACAATTAATCCCCCCAAGCTTTAAATACTGTGCCAGACTGAATTATAGTGTTATTTCGAATTTGCAGCACCGGCTATTAGCAACGCAATTTATTGTACTTTGCAGAGTTCTGAATTACCGTTAAAGGGCAACAAGCGTTTCCTGCCAACCGAACAAGGAGATGGAAAGATGAGCAAAATCATTGATTTCAAATCTGCGTCTAGAACCATTGCTAAATCTGGCTCAAAGAGTAAAACAGGATCTGAAAAGAAATCTCGGCCAAAAGCCCAGCCCGACAATGTTATAGATTTTTTTACTCGCAAACCGCTCTCAGATCACCTCGAAAACAAGCTTATCCGCATCACGCCAGAACTCGACGGACTGGAAATGCTCTACTCCAACTCAGAGAATCAGGACAAGCTGTTCTCAGTTAAAGTGCTTGCCTGGGGGCTGCGCAGCAGCGGTGAAGTTATTGGCTTAGTACCCTGGTTGCATGAATTAATACCCTGCGACGAAATCAATGATGTCTTAAGTGGCCAGTGGCAAGGCTATTATGATGCCGGCGTCGACGAGATTTTTTACACTGCCCCGCTGCACAAGATTGTCGAGCTGGAGACGGCAGCTGACTACTATGAATATCAATGCGAATCCGATCGCGAGATCATTCAGGAAATCCCTGACACCATTGGCACCCACGCGGTTTTGTCGGCCGATAAATTCAAAACCCTCACTCTAAAAGAAGTGGTGAGCTGGAGACTGCGCCAGGATGGCAGCGTCAGCGCCATGTTAATCGATGAAAATAAGATGATCAGCACGCCGGTCCTGCCAGGTGATGACTGCCTCTTTGCGTCTGAAGACTGTGACGATTTTCACTATTTTTTTCAGCACCATATAGCCAATAAAATTAAGGCACAGGACCCTGATGCCCTGGCGGCTATTGCTATGCTCTCGGAGAATTAGACGCTTAAAGGCAAAACACTAAAACCGCCTGTCCACAACTAAAAAAACCGCCGTTCTCATAGAGACGGCGGCTTTTTATCAACTGACTTTTTATCAACCGACAAGGATCAAGGGGTTGCCTATTCAGGGCTCCCATAAGACATCAGTCGCTCAAAACGGGTTTCCAACAACTCGTCTATAGGCACTGCCGAGAGCTCTTCGAGCTGACGGCTAAGGCTCTGTCTTAGAGTCTCGCACATAGTATCTATATCGCGATGAGCTCCACCCATTGGCTCAGGAATGGTTTCGTCAACTATACCGAGCTTTTCCAGGTTGTCTGAGGTCACGCCCATGGCTTCAGCGGCAAGCGATGCCTTCTCGCTGGTTTTCCAAATAATGTTGGCACAGCCCTCAGGGGAGATCACAAAGTAGGTGCTGTACTGCAGCATATTAATCTTGTCGCCGACGCCTATTGCCAGTGCGCCACCAGAGCTGCCCTCACCTATAACGGTACAGATAATTGGCGTTTTCAGCCGTGACATAGTGGCCAGATTCCGGGCAATCGCTTCAGAAATATTACGCTCTTCAGAATCGATACCTGGATAGGCTCCTGGCGTGTCAATGAGAGTCAGCACCGGCATTTTAAAACGCTCAGCGGTCTCCATTAGGCGCAGCGCTTTGCGGTAGCCTTCGGGTTTCGGCATGCCAAAATTGCGCATGACCTTTTCGTTGACGCCGCGGCCCTTCTCTTCGCCGATAACCATCACTGGGACACCGTTTAAACGGGCAACGCCACCAACAATGGCATTGTCGTCGCCAAAGTGACGATCGCCATGCATCTCTTCAAAGTCAGTAAAAATTCGCTTGATGTAGTCGAGAGCATAGGGGCGATGGGGGTGACGAGCCACTTGCACGACTTGCCAGGGAGTTAACTTGGTGTAGATACTTTCGGTGAGCTTGCGGGATTTATCGCGCAGCTTGGTCACTTCGTCAGCAATATTTAGATCATTATCATTGCCAACAAGCTGTAGTTCTTCGATCTTTGCTTCGAGTTCGGCTATAGGCTGTTCGAAAGAGAGATAGTTTAAATTCATGGGTAGAGAAGTCTCGTGTTTTGGCATAAAACCGGATTGGGAGGCATTCTAACACTAATAAAAATCTACGCTAGAGCCGATTAAGCTGATGGGGCGCAGGGAGTTAAAATACCTAGCACTCAAGCCTAATCTTCTAATCATAGTGCAAAGTGACATTGTTTTTGCCAAACTTTTCCCGCAGCTGGGCGATCAACTCATCCCGCGGTTGCACTCGCCACTGACTGCCAAGTTTTAGGCGACCACTGGCGTTGGCGCCAATGTACTCGACGTCCAATGGACAGTTGCCGTCTTTGTAGATATTCACCGAGCTCTGCAGGCTTTCGACCCACTTTCCATCGTTTGAATGACTATCAACAGTCAATGACAGACGCTTCACTTTGCTGCAGCGCGCCTCATAAATCGACTGGATCGACTCGGCGAGCATTTTAAGGCCGCCAGTAAAACTGTCCTCAGAGACTACACCCTGCACTACAAGCAGAGCGTCCTTAACCAGGACCTCTCGATAGACATTGTATTTTTCAGCAAATATCGACAGTTCTAGACGACCACTCTTATCATCCAGAGTAATAAAGGCAAAGTTCTCGCCGCGCTTATTCTTCATGACTCGCATCGCGATGATCATTCCGGAGACCGTGGTAAGGGACTTGGCCGGGCGCAATTTGGAGATACGATTGGGGTGCATCATCTGCAGCTCGTCCTCGTACTCATCGATGGGATGTCCAGTGAGATAGAGGCCAAGGGTATCGCGCTCACCGTTTAGCCGCTCCCTACCAGTAAGGCTGCGCGCAGCACCATAGCTGGTGTAATTGATATCTGAGGCGCTCTCAACAATGGAATCGCCAAATAGATCGCCCATACCGCTGCTAGTGTTACGTGCATGCTGCTCGGCGAGCTTGGCCGCTTGATCCATGGCCGCCAGCATCACTGCACGACGATAACCTATCTCGCCATCGGGGCCAATTTGATCAAAGGCACCGCTGCGAATCAGCGCTTCAATGGCGCGTTTATTGACCTTGCGGCCATCGACCCGAGCGCAGAAATCAAAGATATCCTTAAACGGACCGCCCTCGTTGCGGGCAGCAAGAATGTTGCTCACCGGACCTTCACCCAGACCCTTAATGGCACCCAAGCCGTAGATCACACTGTTTTGCTTGTCGACACTAAAGTGGAACTGACCCCCATTGACATCTGGCGGCAATAGCTCGAGCTTCATCGCTCGACATTCATCGATAAAGGTTACAACCTTATCGGTCTTATCCATATCCGAAGAAATCGTCGCGGCCATAAACTGAGCTGGGTAATGCTGTTTTAACCAAGCTGTCTGATAGGCCACCAATGCATAGGCAGCGGAGTGAGACTTGTTAAAGCCGTAGCCGGCAAACTTCTCCATTAGATCGAAAATATTCGAGGCCAGCTCTTTGGTGAAACCTTTATCAACCGCGCCATCCATAAACAACATGCGTTGTTTGGCCATCTCATCAGCGTTCTTTTTACCCATGGCACGACGCAGTAAATCAGCCCCACCCAATGTATAACCGCCCATCTCCTGAGCGATCTGCATCACCTGCTCCTGATAGAGAATAATGCCGTAGGTAGGTTCCAGGGCGGGCTTTAGGCACTCATGCTGATACTGGGAATGGGGGTAGCTAACCTCGGCACGGCCTTTTTTGCGATTGATAAAGTCGTCGACCATGCCTGACTGCAGCGGTCCCGGACGGAACAGGGCTACCAGTGCAATAATATCTTCAAAGCGATCGGGGCCGAGCTTCTTAATCAACTCTTTCATACCCCGAGACTCAAGCTGGAATACCGCGGTGGTTTCCGCTCGCTGCATCAAACCATAGGTGGGCTGATCATCCAGGGGAATCTTATCGATCTCCAGGAGATCCTCTCCCGCAAGACTGCGGTCCGCATTAATCATGCGCACCGCCCAGTCAATAATGGTCAGTGTCCGCAGGCCCAAGAAATCGAACTTAACCAGGCCGGCATCTTCCACATCATTTTTATCAAACTGAGTGACTACACCGGCGCCTGTTTCGTCACAGTAGATCGGTGAGAAATCGGTGATCTTAGTTGGTGCAATGACTACACCACCAGCGTGCTTACCACAGTTGCGAGCAACGCCCTCCAGCTGCACGGCCATGCTCCAGATCTCGGCGGCTTCATCGTCGTCATCCAAAAACTGCTTAAGGGTTTCTTCCTGCTCCACCGCCTTCTCGAGCGTCATGCCCACTTCAAAGGGAATTAACTTGGACAGCTTATCCGCTAGACCATAGGACTTGCCCTGGACTCGCGCCACATCGCGGACCACTGCTTTGGCGGCCATAGTACCGAAGGTGACAATTTGTGACACCGCATCGCGGCCATACTGCTCGGCCACATAGGCAATAACTCGGTCGCGGCCTTCCATGCAGAAATCGATATCGAAATCCGGCATAGAGACCCGTTCTGGATTAAGGAAGCGCTCAAAGAGCAGATCGTACTCCAGCGGATCAAGATCGGTAATCAGCAGTGAATATGCTACTAGAGAGCCGGCACCAGAACCGCGTCCGGGACCCACAGGAATAAGATTGTTTTTTGCCCAGCGAATAAAGTCCATCACAATCAGGAAGTAGCCGGGAAATTCCATTTGGATAATAATTTTTAACTCGAATTCCAAACGCTCCATATAGCGCTGTTGGATCTCGGGAAAATCAGCGGCACTGGTATCGTAGAGTACCTCGAGTCGGTCTCGCAGGCCCTTTTTAGATTCGAGAGTAAAAAATTCATTCAGCGTCATACCCTCGGGAATCGGGTAATCCGGCAGAAAATACTCCCCTAAACGCAGATCAATCGAACAGCGCCTGGCAATCTCAACGCTGTTTTCCAGGGCTTCGGGGATATCGGAAAAGAGCTCAGCCATTTCCTCTGCACTGCGCAGATACTGCTGCTCTGAGAAGCGTCGCTCACGGCGCGGATCATCTAGAGCTCGGCCCTCATGAATACAGACCCGGGCTTCATGAGCTTCAAATTCGCCTTTAGCAATAAAGCGCACATCGTTGGTAGCCACTACAGGGCAGTTGTAGCGCGCCGCCAGTTCTACAGCGGCGTGAAGATAATCCTCTTCTTCGGCACGACCAGTGCGTTGTAACTCAAGATAGAAACGATCGCCAAATAGCGCCATAAACTCTTCGAGAGCAGTGGCAGCATCATCGCCGCGGCTGGATACCAGGGCCACACCAATCTCACCACTGCGACCACCGGACAGAGCTATCAGCCCATCGCTGAATTCACTCAACCAGGATTTCTTAATATGGGGCACGCCTTGGCGCTGGCCCTCTTGATACGCCTTAGAGATTAATTTGGTAAGGTTGGCGTAGCCGATCTGATCTTTAACCAGCAGTACTAGCTGAGTGGCACTGCCTTCGCCACTCTCGTCGAGTACCAGCAGATCAGCGCCTAAAATCGGCTTGACGCCGGACCCCTGAGTGGCCTTGTAAAACTTTACCGCTGCAAAAAAATTATTGAAGTCGGTGAGCGCCACAGCGGGCATGCCCAGCTCCGTCACGGCCTTGGCCAATGGCTTTATCCTGACCAACCCGTCGACTAATGAGTATTCAGAGTGCAGCCGCAGGTGAACAAATGATGCAGTAGCTATTAGAGTTACCCTTTGCCTTTGGTTAATAGATGGCTGGCATCAACACCGTAATGGGTGAAGCTATCTTTCATCAGATCAAAAACAGTGCCCTCAAACTCAGGAATTGATTTATCCGAAACTGCCACAGGTTCCACTCGGTCACCCCATTTGATAATACCTGCGCCACAGCTCAGACCAGCACCAAAGGTTGCAGTGAGAATGGTCATGCCCGGCTTAACCCGGCCCTCTTCCAGCGCATCGCAGAGCGCCAAGGGAATGGACGCGGCAGAGGTATTGGCATACTCATCAATTGCCACAACCACTTTTTCCATGGGGAAATCGAGGCGCTTGGCCAGTGATTGAATAATTCGAATATTCGCCTGATGGGGAACAAACAGGTCTATATCCGCTGCTGTCAAACCCTGTTTCTCGAGGACATCATTGATCGCGTCAGACATGCCTTTGACTGCACTCTTAAAAATTTCCGCGCCATCGAAGTTCAGCGAAATATATATATCGCCAGTCAAATGCGCCGGAGACATACCCCAAGTAGGCAGTCGCAGGCACTCGCGGCTATCGGGCACACAGCTCATTTTTGCGGTTAATAAACCGCTCTCTTCCTCGCTCGCCTCGATAACCACAGAACCGGCACCATCACCAAACAGAAAACAGGACTCGCGCTTTTGCCAATCCATTGCCAGAGAGATACGCTCCGAGCCAATCACCAAGGCTCTGTTGATTGAACCAGCCTTAATCATATCCGTCGCAGTATTCAGCGCGTAGAACCAGCTGGTACAGGCGGAGTTAAGATCAAAGGCTGCAGCATTCTTGGCCCCGAGTTTATTTTTGATGTAACTGGCTGTGTTCGGACAAATTTCTTCGGGGGTGGTGGAGCCGAGAATAATCAGGTCTATGTCATCTGCATCTACACCGGCAGTGGCCAGTGCCCGCTCTGCAGAGAGCCAGGCCATTTCACCTGTGGAGACGTGGCTGTAGTGACGTTGACGGATACCAGAACGGGAAAAAATCCACTCGTCGCTGGTGTCTACAATCTTGGCCATATCATCGTTTGTCATCAGCAGTGGTGGAGCATATTTTCCCCAACCGGTTATCTGTGCATATCTCAAGATAATCCCCTTAAACCCTAGATTAATTATTTTTTATCCAAATGCGAAGAATGGCAATAAACTTAAGGAACTGATTGCACTGACCACACTTTTGATGGCCAATAGTATATCGACTAACCGCGAGGCTACCTAATCAAAAAGACTTGTTTGCACCAGCTCTAATTGCTCTCGCACTGGGGCAAAGGTTCTGCGGTGAATCGGGGTTGCGCCGATGCGAGCTAGGGCCTCCAGATGCTGCGGTGTGCCATAGCCTTTATTGGCGGCAAAGCCATACCCTGGATAGGTGACATCTAAGGCTTTCATTTCAGCGTCCCGCACTACCTTGGCAATGATCGAGGCGGCACTGATACATTCCACACGGCCATCGCCCTTAACCACCGCTTCACCAGGATACTCCCACTGAGGCAAGCGATTGCCGTCCACTGCCACATAATCCGGCTGCTGGCTCAACGCCATCACCGCGCGACGCATAGCCATCAACGTGGCCTGCAAAATATTGAAGCGATCAATTTCAGCCACAGAACAGCGCGCCACAGACCAGCAGAGTGCACGACTGGTAATATCGGCATAGAGATTTTCTCGCTGGCGACTGGATAGAGCTTTCGAATCGGCCAGCCCTTCAATTCCGTGATTGGTCGGGAGAATAACTGCAGCTGTGACCACATCACCAGCCAGAGGGCCACGCCCTACTTCGTCGACACCTGCAAGGAATTTAATATTGCCTGGGGGGCTCCAAGGCTTGAGTTTAGCGAGCGTCATAATTAAAGAGCTTCATAGTGTAAACAGCTTCATGAGCAAAGCAGCTTTTTAATTGCAGCAGCGGCAGTATCACCGGACGGCAGATTAATTTGCTCGTACAGCTCTTCGAAGCGCTGCTCCACTAGATGTCGCGCATCCGCATCCAAGGCGTTGCTCACGGCCGTGCTAAGACTGTCTACCGTGGCATCATCTTGAATCAGTTCAGCCACCACCATCTCAGAGGCCAATAGATTGGGAATTGAGGCAAAAGGCGTCTTGATAAAGGGTCGCACTAGCTTGTAAGTCCACTTGCCGAGCTTATAGCTCACCACCATTGGCTTCTTCAACAACATGGCTTCCAGCGCAGTAGTGCCGGAGGCGAGTAACACCGCATCAGCCGCCTCCATGGCCAGTAGCGATTGCTGTTCAATTAGCGTGACAGGTAAGTCCGGGTGCTCAGCGAGAATCTCGCTCAACTGTCTGTGGCGATCGGCGTTGGCGGCTGGAATCAAAAACTGTAACTGTGGCTTGGACTCACGTAGACGCTGAGCCACCATCAGAAATAGTTCGCCCATCAGAGCCACTTCGCCACCACGGCTGCCGGGCATTATGCACAGCAGCGGGCGATCCGTATCCAAGCCCAAATGCTTGCGAGCACCAGAACTATTTGGATCCCGCGAGATCTGACCGGCTAGCGGATGACCGACAAAGGCCACTGGTACAGCGTGCTGTTGATAAAAGGCCTCTTCAAAGGGCAACAGCGTCAGCATTAAGTCAACGCAGCGTTTGATGCCTTTAATACGACCCTGGCGCCATGCCCACACAGAGGGGCTGACATAGTGCACTGTTTTGATCCCGTTGTTATGCAGCGCCTTTTCAATACCCAGATTAAAGTCGGGAGAATCAATGCCAATAAAAGCGGCCGGTTTTGACTGCTTGCAGCGATTAATAATATCTCTGCGTATCGACAGCAGTTCCGGAAGGCGCTTCAACGGCTCGACGAATCCCATTACCGATAAGCGATCCATCTGGTGAAACGAAACGAAACCCTCGGCAATCATTTTTGGACCGCCGATGCCCTCGAAGCGAGCATCTGGAAATAGACGTTTTAGCGCGCGAATTAAATCCGCACCCAAGGTATCGCCAGAAGCTTCTCCAGCGACTATGGCAAAAGTAGGTGAAGTCATTGGGGCACTTAGATTTTCAGATCGGCCAGTCATGGCTTAGCGAATAATACCGCGAGTGGATTTCTCAATCGAGTTTAGGAACTGCAAGATCGCAGGGTCATCACCGAGTTTGGTAATCGCTTTAATCGCTTCGTCCAGCTGCAAGCCGCGACGATAGAGTAACTTGTAAGCCTGATTGGCCAGAGAAATTTGCTCTGCACTGTAACCGCGACGCTTAAGACCTTCACGATTGATGGTGCGCGGTTCTGCGGGGCTGCCAAAGGCGGTAATAAACGCTGGTACATCGTGATAGACAAAAGCCGCAGGACCAATAAAGCAGTGCGGCCCTATATGGACATACTGGTGAACCAGGGCATAACCGCTGAGAATAGCCCAGTCGCCAACATAGACATGTCCTGAGACGCTGGCGTTATTGACCATAATCACGTTATCGCCAATGACGCAGTCATGACCCACGTGAGCATAGGCCATAAGCAAGTTATTACTGCCGATAATAGTTTCACTATTATCCTGCACTGTGCCGCGGTGAATGGTGACACCTTCGCGAATCACATTGTTATCGCCAATGATTAATCGAGTGGGCTCGCCTTTGTACTTAACATCAGGAGTATCGTCGCCAATAGTGGAAAACTGATAGATTCTGTTGCCGGCGCCAATTTTAGTCGGTCCTTTGATGACCACATGGGAGCTGATATCACAGCCTTCACCAATCTCTACATTTGCACCGATCATGGTCCACGGGCCTATAGTAACCTGGTCGGCTATTTTGGCAGTGGGATCTATAACGGCGCTAGGATGAATCACTTAACGTTATCTCGATCCTGATAGGCACAGAGTAAAGTGGCTTCGCAAACAAGCTTATCATTGACTGTGGCACGGGTTTGAAAGCGCCAGATATTGCGCTTTACAGCAATCACTCGGGACTCCAGCATTAACTGATCACCGGGCGTCACTGGCCTTTTAAAGCGCGCCTTATCGACACCGGCAAACAGGTAGAGCTTACCGTCATCGGCAGTGGTGTTAGTTGTTCTAAAACCGAGAATGCCTGAGGCTTGAGCCAAGGCCTCAATCATCAGGACACCCGGGAAAATAGGCGCGCCGGGGAAATGACCATTGAAAACATCTTCATTACCGGTGATGTTTTTCATTGCAAGTATGCGCTCGCCCTCGACCAGCTCAAGCACTCGGTCAACCAGTAAAAAGGGATAGCGATGCGGCAAAACGCTCATTATTTCAATAGTAGTCATGGCGCCGCCCACAGCAGCGTCGGGAGTAGTTGTGCCTTCAGTCATTAATCCATCCATTAAAATTTGTTGAGACTTGTTATCAAACTAACGCATTCAAACCCATGCGCAGACTCTTTGTAATTCGCTTAGAAAAGCACTCTAGCGGTTTACAGATTTAATAATTTAAGAGCCTAATAATATCTTAATTTTTCTCTAACTCTTTCAAACGACGCGCGATACTGTCCAGCTGGGTCACTCGCACCGCATTTTTGCGCCACTCTCGAGTTTCCATCAACGGCATACCAGACGAGTAAGACCCAGGCTCAGTAATCGACTTGGTTACCAGACCGCGAGCCGTTACCTGAACATTGTCACAGACCGTGACATGGCCTACCACACAGGCATCGCCAGCGAGAGTAACGTTATTACCCAAGGTAGCACTGCCCGCAAGACCGGAATAAGCCGCTAGGGCACAGTTATTGCCAATCACCGCGTTGTGAGCAATCTGCACATGATTATCAATAATCACACCGTTGCCGATAGAGGTATTTCCAAGAGCGCCGCGATCAATTGTGCTGCAGGCGCCAATTTCAACATTATCACCAATTTCGACACCGCCAATCTGATAGATCTTCTGCCATTGCCCGGCCCCATCTGGCGCAAAGCCAAAGCCATCAGCTCCAATCACCGAACCGCTGTGAATAGTCACATCAGAGCCTAAAATAACGTCATGATAAATCGCTACATTCGCCGAAATGCGGGCATTGGCCCCAACCACAGAGCGGGCGCCGACAAAACTACCTGCACCCAGATAGCTGCCAGCCCCAATCACCGCGTTTGCCTCAACAACCGCATTGGCGGCGATAGTGACAGACGCACCTATCGAAGCCGAAGTGGCAATAACCGCTGAGGGATGGATACCGGCCACGGCCTTGGGAGCGCGATCAAACCATTGTGAGATCCGCGCATAACCCAGATAGGGGTTGTCCAGAATCAATACTGTGCCTTTGTACTGCGTCGCGTTCGAGCCTTCGTCACCACTGTTGTCTGTAGCGCTATGCTTAGGGGCAAGAATAACCGCGCTTGCATTGCATGAACCCAGTTGACTAGCGTATTTCTCATTGGCAAGAAACGCCAGTTCTCCGGGCTCAGCATTTTTCAGAGTATTCAAGCCGCTTATGCGCAACGCACCATCACCACGTAACTCGGCACCGAGAAACGCAGCGATTTCTGCGACAGAATAATCTTCAGGCATTAAAAATTATTGCGACTTTTTGTTCAGACGATCAGCAACCTTAGCAGTCAGGTTGCTCTCAGGACCTGCCAAGAGTACAGCATCAATTTTTAGCAGCATAGTGACACCCTCTTCCTGAACAACTTCCTGCAGAGCTTGCTGAGCCAAAGGCCCGATTTCCTGCATGATCTGCTGCTGTAACTGCTGCTGTTCAGACTGGATCTTGCGACCGGCTAATTCAGCATCAGCTTTGGCGTATTCCATTTTCTTTTGGTGCCCGAGAGCCTGCTCTTGCGACCAGGTCATGCGCTTGCTTTCCGCTTCTTTAGCCAGTGCTTGGAGATCAGCAGTTGAGCTCTCGTACTTTGCTCTGAGGGCGACAAAATCAGCGCCGGTCTCAGCTTCTTTAAGGCGCGCCTGAGCGGCGTCTGAGCTAAAAATCGCGCGGGCGATATCGACCACAGCAATCTTTTCTGCAGCCACGGCTGCCATAGAAGTTGTACCTGAAAAAACCACTAACAATGCCACTACTACTGCTTTCAAATTATACAAAACGCTTCTCCCTACTATGATTAAAATTGATTACCCAATGAAAATTGAAACACTTCAGTCTCATCGAATTCATTTGAATTTAACGGCTTAGCCAAACTAAAGGTTATCGGCCCAAAGCCACTTAACCAGGTTGCTCCTACACCTACAGAGTAACGCAGTTCTCCAACATCTGGCTTGAAGCAGTTAGTCTGCAACTCGCCACATTTGGTATTGAAGATATTACCCGCATCGAAGAACAATGTAGCCTGCACAGAGCGCTGGTCTTTGAGAAACGGCAGCGGGAAAATAATTTCTGCACCCAGCTCAATTTGGACATTGCCGCCAATGGGATCTGGATCATCGACAAAGCCCGTGGTGCACGGATTATCTGTATTCAAATTACAGGGTGTATCCTGAGGGCCGAGAGTATTGCGTTCAAATCCGCGAACCGAGCCAAAACCACCACCGTAGAAATTCTTAAAGAACGGCATCTGGGTGGTATCGCCATAGGATTCGCCATAACCCAAATCAGCTCTAAGCTTAAGGCTCAAGCCACGGAACAGGCCGCGAAGATGCTGAGCCGAATAAGTCATTTTGTAGTACTCAAGACCAGATCCAGGCAGTGCTATATCAAAACCAAAGCGCTGTTGAGAACCTCTGGTAGCAAACACGCCACGGTTGAGTGTCGACTGAACCCAGTTGATATTGGCGTTGATGATATCGAATTCTGAGCCGTTATCGCGAACAAAATCAGCAATTTCCTTAGAGGCAAAAATACCGGTTTTCAGGTCCAGATTTTCATAGCCTAAACCAAAGCCTATACGCTGCACTTCAGTGACCGGATAGCTCCAGTTGACTGCTGCCCCGTAGGTGTTAGTGGAGAAGCTGGCGACATTAATCTCGTCGTAGTCAGTCTCTCGGGCAAATAGGCTATAACCAGCACTGACGCCGTCAACGGTAAAGTAAGGTTCGGTATAACTGAAGTTAATCGAAGTTTGGTAGGTACTGCGATTTAAACCAATACCCACCTGCTTACCAGAACCGAGAAAGTTGTTTTCACTGAGATTGGCACCGAGAATCAGTCCAGTGCCTTGGGCGTAACCCACACTGGCACCTATAGAGCCAGAAGGCTGCTCTTCAACACTGAAGACCACATCGATCTGGTCGTTGGTGCCGGCGACTGGAACGTTTTCTACATTAACTTCTTTAAAAAAGCCAAGGCGTTCAAGCCGCACTTTGGACATTTCGATAAGGGCATTATTCGCTGAACCCGCTTCCATCTGACGCATCTCACGGCGCAGCACTGGATCGGCAGACTTGGTATTGCCACGGAACTCAATACGCCTTACGTAAGCTCGCATACCGGGCTTTACCAGATAGGTTACCTTGGCCGTTTTATCGTCTTCATTGACCTCGGGAAAGCCCTCAACCTCGGCAAATGTATAGCCTTCGTTGCCCAAACGACGAGTAATATACTCGCTGGACGTGGTCATCAAAGTCTGAGAGAAGGTCATACCCTCTTTGAGAATAATCATCGCCCGAATCTGCGATTCAGGGATCATTAGCTCGCCGGCAAGCTCAACTTCGTCGATTGTGTAGACATCGCCTTCATCGATATTGATGGTGATATAGACAGACTCTTTTTCGGGACTAATAGACACCTGAGTGGAATCAATTTTGAACTGCAGATAACCGCGATCCAAATACCAGGATTCGAGAGTCTCTATATCTCCACTGAGTTTCTCTCGGGCGTATTTGTCATCGCTTGTAATCCAAGATAACCAACCAGTGGTTTGCTGCTCAAAGGACTCGAGCAGCTCTTCTTCGGTAAATTCACTATTACCCACTATATTGATATGGCGAATCTTGGCCACATCACCCTCATCGATGGTGATATCAACTGCAATACGATTGCGCGGCAGCTGTTTGACCTCGGTCTCAACCAGGGCGCCATAGCGACCCTGAGAAACATACTGACGCTGCAGCTCTTGAGTCATGCCCTCGAGAATCACCTGACGGAAAATCTGCCCTTCGGCTAAACCATTGTCACGCAGCGCATCGAGTAGCTGATCAGTCTCGATCGCTTTGTTACCTTCCAAATTTATCTCAGCGACCGCTGGACGCTCAACCAGACCAATCACCAGCACGCCATTTTCTCGCGCCATAATAACGTTGGAAAAGTAGCCTGTGCGAAACAGTGAGCGCGTCGCCGAACGTATCGCCGGCTCATCCACAAGATCGCCAACACTGATTGGCAGAGCGGCAAAGACAGTACCTGCAGAGACCCGCTGTAAACCTTCGATGCGAATATCATCAACCTGAAACACTGCGGCATAGGCTGAGCTGGCGAACACAGAGAGGCTTAACAGTAGAACGTTAAAGAATTGCTTCATGAAATTATTTAAATCCAATTTTTGTAGTTGTCTTTAAACGGCGTTAAAAAGCCCGCATAACGTCGTTATAGGTAGCAAACACCATCAAACCCATGAGCAGAAATAAACCAACTTTGTAGCCAACAATCTGGACTGCATCCGAAACTGGTGAGCCCTTAATCATCTCAATCAGGTAATAGACAATATGGCCGCCATCTAGAACTGGAATTGGCAAAAGATTCATCACGCCGAGCATTATACTGAGAATGGCGATAAAGCGAATAAAATTGTCAAAGCCAGATTTTGCAGAATCTCCAGCGACCTTGGCAATGGTGATTGGACCACTGAGATTTTTCGGCGACAGATCGCCCACCACCAGCTTGCCGATGGACTTGAGCACAAATAGACTGGTCTCAGCAGTCTCTTCAGCGGCACGTGCTACAGCGCCGAACACACCGTATTCAACCGTGCGCAGCAATTCTTCGGGATAGCTTCCCAGCGACGCCAGCTGAACACCCAACTGACCTACCGGCTTGCCATCTCTGTTAACTAATTTCGGCGTCACGCTGATCAGTAGCTGCCCTGCTTCACGCTCTACAAGTAACTCGACTGCCTTATTGGCACTAGCGGAAATCCGTTCAATAAAGGCTTCAACGCTAAGAATATCATCGCCATCGATTGCTACCAGTCGATCACCTTCACGTAGCCCTGCCGCATAGCCGGCACCATCTTCGGCAACCGCGCCCAGACTTAGGGAGTCCAACTCGAAGGGTGGCGTGATGCCGAGCTCGCGCAGCGGTGAAGGCTCTTCTGCTTCACGTAACCACGTGTTGACTGGCACAGCCAGGTCATACTCGATCGTCGAATTTGGGTAGGTGACAGTCAGTGGGATATCACCGCTGGTTCCTATGTAGCCAAACAACTGCCGAGAGACCGCAGCCCAAGTGCTAGTCCGATGACCGTTGACTGCAACAATCTCAGTACCAGGTTCAAAGCCCGACTGCTCAGCCAGGGAACCGCCAATCACCGAACCAGCTACGGGGGCTATACCGCGCTCGCCGGAGAGAAACACAATCCAGAAGGCAACTACGGCGAGTAAGAAGTTAGCCGCAGGGCCGGCGGCAACAATTGCCAGGCGCTGCCAGACTGTTTTTTGCGTGAAAGCATGGGGCAGATCTGCAGCGGCGACTTCACCTTCACGCTCATCGAGCATCTTTACATAGCCACCCAAAGGCAGAGCGGCAATAACAAATTCTGTGTCATGGGCGTCGCGCCAGCGCAATAGCGGCGTACCAAAACCAATCGAAAAGCGCTGCACCTTGACGCCGCAGCGTCGCGCCACCCAAAAGTGGCCGAATTCATGAAAGCTGACCAAAACACCTAGGGCAATCAAGGTGAAAAAAATTGTTTGCAAAAGATCCATAGATTACTTCTCTAATCTTGTAATGTAGGCACTACTATACAGGCGCGCCTGATTGTCGGACTCTTGGACTGCCTCAAGTGATTCTGGTTCACTGACAGCCTGTCTATTCAGCGTCTCCTTCACTACAGCGGCAATTTGCGTAAAGCCAATGCGCTGATCAAGAAACGCCTGCACCGCAACTTCATTCGCCGCATTGAGTATAGTCGCTGCATCGCCCCCTGCCTGAGCGGCAGCTCTGGCGATAGCTAAACAGGGAAACGCCCGCATATCAGGCTTTTCAAAGTCCAGTCGAGCAATCTCAAAAAGGTCTAGATGGGCCACGCCGGACTCTATGCGTTGAGGCCAGGCCAAAGCGTGAGCAATCGGCGTGCGCATATCCGGGTTACCCAACTGGGCCAGCACTGAACCGTCAGCATACTGCACCAATGAGTGGATAATACTCTGCGGATGCACCACCACTTCGATTGACTGCTCGGGCACTGCAAATAACCAGCAGGCTTCGATCAGCTCTAACCCCTTGTTCATCAAGGATGCCGAATCGACCGAAATCTTGCGCCCCATACTCCAGTTTGGGTGAGCGCATGCCTGGTCTGGAGTGACACTGTGCATCTGCTCCAAGCTCATGCCACGGAAGGGACCGCCGGAAGCCGAGAGCAATAACTTCTCAACCCCGCGATCAGCGCCAGACGACGTGCCATAATCTGTTGGCAAACACTGGAATATTGCGTTGTGCTCGCTATCGATAGGCAATAGCATTGAGCCGGAGTCAGCCACAGCTTGCATAAACAAACCGCCAGCCATCACCAACGCTTCTTTATTGGCGAGTAATATTTTCTTTCCAGCGTGCACCGCAGCCAGAGTCGGGACTAAACCAGCGGCACCAACAATAGCTGCCATCACCGTATCTACAGCCGCGTCACTGGAAACCTGGCAGAGGGCATCTACGCCGTAAATAGCTTCTGTGGCGCAACCACAGGCGCGCAGCTTTGCTTGCAACTGATCGGCCAGGACAGCATCGCTTACAACGGCAAATTTGGGATTGAACTGCTGACACTGCTCAGCCAGCTTATTAATTTGAGTGTGGGCACTAAGGGCAAAAACAGCGTATTTATCTGGGTGTCGAGCAATCACATCGAGAGTGCTAATACCTATGGACCCGGTTGCCCCGAGGACAGTGATCATTTGCATAATCTAAAAAGGGCTCAGCAGAAGAAAAAGCAGGATAAACAATGGCAGCGCGGCAATCAGCCCGTCAATTCGATCGAGCACACCGCCGTGTCCAGGGAGTATATTGCCACTGTCTTTAACGCCATTGTGACGCTTGATCATGCTCTCAAAAAGATCCCCGAGAACCGAATAGAGCGACACTGGTATAATCAGCGCCAGCAGCATAACAGTGGTTATTTTTTCCGGCATAAACGAGGCCATGGAGGCGACCAAAATGCACTGCAATAGAATGCCGCCAAAAAAGCCTTCCCAGGTTTTGCCTGGACTGACCAGCGGCGCCAATTTGTGTTTACCGAACAGATTGCCGGCCACATAGCCACCCACATCGGCCAAGGCGACAACCGCAAAGGCAAAGAGCAATATCCAGGGGCCGTGAGGCTGATGAATAATTAGCACAATAGCCACCCAGGTAATCGACAACAGAACCAGCCCCAAGAGCCCCAAAATAGGTTGTGGTGACCAGAGAATGGCGCTCGAGGGATAACCCTGAATCCAGAGAAAAATGACCGCCCAGAGAACTGATGCAATAAGACAGAGAGTCTGTCCTAGGGAGACATTTAGCGCACCAAAGAGATTTAGGCCTAAAGCAGCAACGCTGAGAACCAGAGCTAACAACACTACATATGCCAGCTTGTGCCTTTTGGCCGACAGCCCCATTAGATTGGCCCACTCCCAGCCAGCCAGCAGCACGACAGACACGACCACCAGTGAAAAAGTCAGCGGACTCAAACTAAACAGTAGCGCCAACAAGCCCAGAACCAGCGCGATGGCAGTGATAACACGCTGTCTAAACACTTATTCTGTTCCTCGGGAAGCAAGTTCATAATCTGCCGCGTCGCGTAATCCAAAGCGACGTTGACGTGAATAGTATTCGTCTACAGCCGCATTGAGAGCCGCTGCATCAAAGTCCGGCCAGTAACAATTGGCAAAATAAAATTCGGTGTAAGCCATCTGCCAGAGTAAGAAGTTACTGATACGCTGTTCGCCCGCGGTGCGCAAACAGAGATCGGGATCCGGTAGACCCTCGGTCTGAAGAAACTTACCCACTGTGGCTTCAGTAATATCAGAGGCCCGCAGGCGTCCCATTTGAACTTCCGTGGCAATTTTCTGAGCAGCACTGGCAATATCCCAGCGTCCGCCGTAATCGACACAGAGTACCAAAGTGAATTGGCCACTGGCAGTCAACGTCTCGGCGTCGTCGATCAAACGCTTGAGGCGATCGCTAAAATGACTGCGATTACCGACAACTTTGAGGCGTACACCATCGTCACGGAGCTTTTTAGCTTCTTTTTTAAGGTAAGAGGAAAACAGCGCCATCAAACCGCGAACCTCGAGCTCCGGTCGTTTCCAATTCTCACTGCTAAAGGCAAATAGCGTAACCACTTCGATACCGCGAGTTTTCGCCGCATGTAAAATATCGCGAATACGCTCTACCCCAGCTTCGTGGCCGGCAACCCCTGAGAGACCACGCTGTTTCGCCCAGCGATTATTGCCATCCATAATCACGGCAACATGCTTTAACGGGTGCGCGACGTTTTCACAGTCGGAAAAAGCGTCGGATTTGGAGCCGGAATCTGCCATCAGGGGTTCACCATGGAGATTAGATCTCCATTAGGTCCTTTTCTTTGGCCGCCAGAGCTTCGTCGATACGGGCGATAAAGCCATCAGTGATCTTTTGAATTTCATCCTGAGCTCTGCGCTCCTCATCTTCACTGATATCTTTATCTTTCAGCAGTGCCTTGAGGCTGGAGAGTACATCGCGGCGAACATTTCGCACTGAAATGCGACCATTTTCTGCTTCTGCCTTGGCTTGCTTGCCATAGACCTTACGAGTCTCTTCGGTAAGTGCTGGCAGCGGCAGACGAATCACAGCGCCTGCAGTAGTTGGGTTCAAACCTAACTCAGACTTGAGAATCGCCTTCTCAATGGCCGGAACCAGACTTTTTTCCCAGGGGGTCAACGACAGTGTGCGAGCGTCTTCAATGACAATCGAAGCGGCCTGGGCCAGTGGTGTATTGACACCATAATAGTCCACGGTAATACCGTCTAACAGGCTCGGATGAGCTCGGCCTGTGCGAATTTTATTAAAGGCATTACCCAAAGCGTCAATCGCTTTAGCCATGCGCGTATTAGCTTCTGTTTTTAATTCATTAATCATCTTTTTTATCCTCTTCGATCAAAGTGCCTTCGTCGCCACCCACTACCAGGTTGAGCAATGCGCCCTGCTTCGACATACGGAAAACGCGCAACGGCATATTGTGTTCGCGACACAGACAAATCGCCGTCAGATCCATGACCCCGAGCTTTTTATCCAGAACCTCATCATAGGTGAGATGATCATAGAGCTCAGCGGTGGGATCAAGCATTGGATCAGCAGTATAGACGCCGTCGACTTTGGTCGCCTTGAGTACAACATTGGCTTCGATCTCAATGCCGCGCAAACAGGCAGCAGAGTCGGTAGTAAAGAAAGGATTGCCGGTACCGGCCGAAAAAATTACCACGTCGCCATCTTTTAAATAGCGAATCGCCCGACGGCGATCGTAGTGTTCGACAACCCCGCTCATGGGAATTGCCGACATAACATGAGATGAAATATTGGTTCGTTCGAGCGCGTCGCGCATCGCCAACGCATTCATCACTGTCGCTAACATACCCATATGATCGCCGGTTACACGATCCATACCGGCCTGATTAAGAGCAGCGCCACGAAACAAATTTCCGCCGCCAATCACCAGACCGACCTGAACACCAATACCCACTAGCTGGCCAATTTCAAGCGCCATGCGATCGAGAACCTTGGGATCAATCCCGAAGCCCTCTTCTCCCATCAACTCTTCACCGCTGAGTTTTAAAAGAATACGCTTATACTTTTTCTCTTTTCCAGCTAATGGCATATCGGAACCCTTTATCGAGTTTAGTTTAGCTTTATCTTAGTTAGCACCCTGAACCTGAGCTGCAACTTCAGCTGCAAAATCAACTTCGTCTTTCTCGATGCCTTCGCCGACTTCATAACGAGTAAACCCAACAATCGTAGCACCGCCGGCAGCAATCAGCTTACCAACAGTCATATCGGGATCTTTAACGAAAGGCTGATCGACCAGACTGCTTTCTTTTAAGAACTTGCTCACACGTCCCTGAACCATTTTCTCAACGATTTCAGCAGGCTTACCACTCTCAGCGGCCTGGGCAACAAAGATAGCGCGCTCAGCTTCGATCACCTCAGCTGGCATTTGATCAGAGCTGACAACAGCAGGGTTAACCGCTGCAATATGCATGGCCACGTCACGCGCCAGAGCCTCGTCACCGCCGGTCAGACCGACGATAACAGCAATGCGCATATTGCTGTGAACATAACCGCCGACAACTGGCGCTTCAATGCTAGCCAGACGACGTGGCGAGACATTCTCACCGCATTTTTGGACCAGTGCTTCACGAGCAGCTTCCAGATCGCCCGCCATAACAGCTGCGATATCGGTCTGCTTGGCGGCAAAACTTGCATGCAAAACAGTCTCAACAAAATCTTGAAAGCCCGCATCGCGAGTTACAAAATCGGTTTCACTATTAATTTCCACAAGCTGTCCATAGCCATTCTCAGCTTTCACTGCAACCAAACCTTCAGCTGCGGTACGACCGGCTTTTTTCGCTGCTTTCATGCCGCTCGACTTGCGCAGCTCTTCAATTGCTTTACCAATATCACCATCAGACTCAACCAGTGCACGCTTGCACTCCATCATGCCAAGACCTGTGCGGTCGCGAAGCTCTTTTACCAGTGACGCCGTTACCTGTGCCATTGTATTCCTCTCTAAATCATAAAATTAGTTTTTAAAAAAGGGGGCTCTAGCCCCCTTTTATGCTGCATGTAATAGATAGTGCCTATTACTCGGCAGCAGCTTCCTTAGATGCAGGTACTTCTGCAGCAGCATCAACCGCTGGAGCTGCTTCTGGAGCCGCTTCAACTGCTGGTGCAGCTTCTTCAACAAACTCATCTTTGCTAGACACTTTAGCTGACTGCGCTTTACCTTCAAGAACAGCATTGGCGATAGATGCAGCGTAAAGCTTAATAGCACGGATTGAGTCATCGTTACCTGGAATCACGTAATCGACGCCATCAGGATTGCTGTTAGTATCAACAATACCTACAACTGGGATACCCAGCTTATTGGCTTCGTTAATAGCAATGCGCTCATGGTCAACATCGATAACGAAAAGGATGTCGGGCAAGCCGTTCATATCCTTGATACCACCGATTGAATTTTCCAGCTTGTCCTTCATACGCGTGCGCATCAGAACTTCTTTCTTGGTGAGACGCTCAAAGGTGCCATTAGCTTCCTGAGTTTCCAATTCGCGGAAACGACGGATAGAAGCACGGATAGTCTTGTAGTTGGTCAACATACCACCCAACCAGCGGTGGCTGACGTAAGGCATGCCACAGCGCTCTGCTTCTTCTTTGAGGATTTTTTGTGCAGCACGCTTGGTGCCAACAAAAAGAATTTGATTGCCCTTGGCCGCTTCTACACGGAGGATTTCAAGTGCTTCATTGAAAGCCGGTACAGTTTGCTCAAGGTTAATAACATGAACTTTGTTGCGTGAGCCAAATATAAACTTGCTCATCTTGGGGTTCCAGAAGCGGGTTTGGTGACCGAAGTGAACACCAGCCTGCAACATATCGCGCATACTTACAGAAGACATAATTTTTCCTTTTAGGGGGTTAAGCCTCCACGTACCCCAGTAGATCAACCATTCAAGCTAGTATTGCGCTTTTAGGCACCCAGATCACTGTGACGGAACGTGTGTGTCGTTTAAAAAAAAGTTTAGTTACATTAAAGTCTGCCAAGACATCTCACCAGACGGCGCGCTTTATACCATATTGATTAGTCTAATTAAAGAAAAAAAGCTCAGTAAAAGCGCTGCGCTGCAACATCACTAACCCAGTTCAGGCCTCGCTTTTATAGGGGACAGTGAGCCAATCAACCTCGAGACTAGGCCTGAGGCTCAAACAGCAGAGTGATTAGTTTACTTATAAGGCTCAAAGGCACTCCCCGAATGCCGCTTTGATGCGTACAATAGACCCAACTCTACGTAGATGAAGGCCAACCATGACCATACAACTAAGATCGGCGGATGATATCGCCAAGATGCGCGTTGCAGGACGCCTAGCTGCTGAAGTCCTCGAACTGATTGGCCAATATGTAGTGCCAGGGGTGAGTACTGAAGAGCTGGATAAAATCTGTCACGACCATATAGTCGATATGCAAAAAGCCATACCCGCCTGCCTGGGTTATCGTGGCTTCCCAAAATCCGTCTGCACTTCAGTTAACCAAGTGGTCTGCCACGGCATTCCATCGCAGAAAAAGATTCTCAAAAACGGCGATATCATCAATATTGATGTGACTGTGATTAAAGATGGCTGGTACGGTGATACCAGCAAGATGTATACAGTCGGGGATGTTGCACCCCACGCCCAACGTCTAATCGATATCTCACAAGAGTGTCTCTATAAAGCAATAGACATGGTCAGACCTGGTATTCGTCTCGGTGATATAGGCCATGTTATTCAGACCCATGCCGAAGCCAACTACTACTCAGTGGTCCGCGACTACTGCGGTCACGGTATTGGCATGGAGTTCCATGAAGAGCCTCAGGTACTGCACTATGGCAAGCCTGACACTGGATTAATTCTCGAAGAAGGTATGACCTTTACCATCGAACCCATGATCAATGCAGGAAAATATAGCACCAAGATGAAATCCGATGGCTGGACCGTCGAGACTCGCGACGGCCGACTCTCCTCCCAATGGGAACACACCATGGTAGTCACCAGCACTGGTGTTGAAGTATTGACCGCCCGCCACGAAGAACCCTACAAGAAAAAATAATCATGCACCCCAAAACTTATCTAGTGCCAGTTTTCTTTGATGAGAAACGCTTTGCTGCGGACATAGTAAAAGGCAATCCGATCGCCGTCTTCCGCGACGCCCTAGGCTTTGCCAACAACCATTTCAACAAGCGCTTCAATGACGGTGAGAATGTTCACCAGCTGGTTAATGAACGGGCCCATTTTGCCGATCTAATTCTGCGCCACGCCTGGAACCGTTTTGAATGGGACGCTGATATCAGCCTGATCGCGGTCGGCGGCTATGGTCGCGGCGAGCTGCATCCCCACTCGGATATAGATCTACTGATTCTGATGAAACGGGACAAAGCCGAGCGCTACCGCCAGAGTATCGAACAGTTTTTGACCTTTCTCTGGGACATTCAGCTAAAGATTGGCCACAGCACGCGCAGCGTTTCCCAGTGCGTCGACGAAGCCAAGGATGATATTACCGTGGCCACCAATCTTATGGAGACACGCCTCCTAGCCGGTGACAGGGAGCTCCTCGACAAACTCAAAACCAAAACCGGCCCGAACAAGATCTGGGCCTCAGAAAAGTTTTATCGCGGAAAAATCGACGAGCAGAAAGCCCGTCACCGCAAACACGGCGACACTGAATACAACCTTGAGCCAAATATTAAAGAGGCGCCAGGCGGCCTCAGAGACATTCAGGTATTTAACTGGACCGCCAAGCGCCACTTTCAAGTGCACCGCCGCTCCCTATTAATTGCCGAAGGCTTTTTGTCAGAAGAAGAGTACGCCACAGTGCGCCGCGATGAAGAATTCCTGTGGAAAGTACGCTACGGACTGCACCTGATCACTGACCGTCCAGAAGAGCGCCTGTTGTTTGATTATCAGCGCAAACTAGCAGTCATGTTCGGCTATAAAGACAGCTCCGAGCGCCTGGGTGTTGAGAAATTTATGCAGCGCTACTACCAGGTTGTGATGTCGATCCGCGAGCTCAATGAAGTGCTCCTGGAGTATCTCGACGAAGCCGTTTATCGCAAAAACAAAGTCAAAGTGGTCACGCCAATCAATGCGCGCTTTGTGATTCGCGACAACGATCTGGGTACCACTGACGAATCGGTCTTTATTCACAACCCCTCCGCCCTGCTCGAGCTATTTGCCATCATGGGTGAAAACGACAGTATCGAAGGCATTCGTGCCTCCACCATCCGTCAGATTCGCCTACACCGCGGCCTGATCAACAACAAATTCCGTGCCGATCCCGAAAATCGCGCCCTGTTCATGCGTATCTTGAAGGCGCCCTACAAACTCTCTAACCAGCTGCAGCGTATGAATCGCTATGGTATTTTGGGTAGCTACCTGCCTGAATTCGGCAAGATCGTCGGCCAGATGCAACACGACCTTTTTCATATTTACCCGGTTGATGTGCACACTCTCGAAGTAGTGCGCAATGTGCGTCGCCTGACCCTGCCCGATGTGGCGGCGAAGTTCCCGGTGGCCGCGCATATTTACAAAAACTTTCGCCGCCGTGAACTAATTGTTATCGCAGCGCTGTATCACGATATAGCCAAAGGTCGCGGTGGCGATCACTCGACCCTAGGTAAAGTGGACATAGCCAACTTTGCCGAGCGCCACGGGCTGCAGCCCCAAGAGGTCGATCTGTTAAAATGGCTAGTGGAAAACCATCTATTGATGTCCACCATCTCCCAGCGCGAGGACACCTCAGATCCAGATGTAATCCACAAGTTTGCCACCCATGTGGGCGATCAGATGCATCTGGATTACCTCTACGTGCTCACCGTGGCCGATATCAACGCCACCAACCCACGACTGTGGACCGAGTGGAAAGGTTCGCTGATGCACAATCTCTATTTCGAGACCAAGCGTGCACTACAACTGGGCACTGTCGCGCCCTTCAGTCGCGCGGCCTGGGTTCGTGAAGCCAAAGACTCGGCACTGCGTGCTCTGGCCGCCGATAATATTGACCGCTCAGAAGCCATCAGTGTGTGGCGCGACGTCGATGAAGACTTCTTTTTGCGCGAAAGCGCCGAAGATGTCGCGGAGTTCACCAAAGCAATTCTAGCCAACCAAGACGCCAGAAAAGTGGTCATTCTAATCAGTGATGTGGGGGAAGAGATACCTGTTGCAACACAGATTTTTGTCCACAGTAAAGACCGACAAAATAACTTTTCGATCATTGCCTCAGCCCTAGACCGGCTCAACTTGAATATCCATGATGCCCGCCTAAACAGCAACAGTGAAGGCAGTGCCTTCGATGTTTTCTATGTTCTCGACGAGCAGGATCAACCGATTGGCAAGGACAGCCTGCGCTGTGAGAAGATCGTTCAGACACTCCACCAAGCCATTGCAAACCCCAGCGAAATCAATATCGAGGTGCAGCAACGCACGCCGCGCCAGCTGAAAAACTTCGCCCTAAAAACCACGGCAAAACTGCGCCATGATGTTGAAGCCAACTGTGTGATTCTCGAAATAATCACACCGGATCGACCCGGCCTGCTAGCTCACCTGACCCAGATTTTTGTGCGCTTTGAACTGCGTGTACTGCACGCAAAGATCTCAACCTTGGGTGAGCGTGTTGAAGATATTTTCTATCTCACCGACAAAAATTTAGAACCTCTGACCGATAGCGACGTCAGCGCCGCCCTAATTGAAACCATTCGCAGGGAGCTGGATCAGCGCAATAAAGAGGAAGGCCAGGAATACAAGCTACGCAACATGAAGAAATGGAATTAAACACCTGAAATAAGGTGGTCACAGACAATATTGACCAAGAGTTAACAATGAATCCAAAATTAGATTTACTGCACCCCTATCCCTTTGAGCGACTCAAGGCCCTAATGGCCGGCACGGTTCCGCCCGCTCATCTGTCGCCGATCGCTCTTTCTATTGGCGAGCCCAAGCACCAGTCACCGAGCTTTGTGAAGCAGGCGCTGATCGATAATATCGACCAGATCGCCATCTACCCCACCACCAAAGGTGGACTGCCACTGCGGCAGGCCATAGCGGATTGGTGCACAGCGCGCTTTACGCTGCCCGACAGCACCATGGACCCCGATCAAAATGTACTGCCAGTTACCGGCACTCGGGAAGCGCTATTTGCCTTCACTCAAGTCGTGATCGACACCAGCGCCCATGAGCCACTAGTGGTCTCACCCAACCCGTTCTACCAAATTTATGAAGGAGCCGCTCTGCTAGCTGGCGCTGAGCTGCATTTTTTAGACTGCACCTTAGACAATGGCTTTATCCCTGACCTAAGCACCGTTGCTCCAGAAGTCTGGGAGCGCTGCCAGCTGCTGCAGATATGCACACCGGGAAATCCCACCGGTGCAGTGATGAGCATCGAGCAATTACAGCAAGCGATTAAGTTGGCCGATGAGTACGACTTTATTATCGCCAGCGATGAATGCTACTCCGAAGTCTATCTCGACGAGCGCAACCCGCCCCCTGGAATTTTAGAAGCCTGCGTGGCAATGGGCCGCAATGACTTCAGCCGTTGCGTGGCGTTCCACAGCCTCTCGAAACGGTCCAATCTGCCAGGTCTACGCTCCGGGTTTGTCGCCGGCGATGCAAGCCTGCTGAGCGACTTTTTACGCTTCCGAACCTATCACGGCTGTGCCATGTCCATGGCCACTCAGGCGGCTTCAGCAGCAGCCTGGAGTGATGAAACTCATGTCACCGACAACCGCCGTCAATACCGCGAGAAGTTTGCCGCAGTAAGCGACATTCTCAAGGATGTACTTACCTTTCCCGAACCTACCGCAAGCTTTTATCTGTGGCCAGAAACGCCTATTGATGACACTGAATTTGCCGCCGGCCTATTCGCCCAGCAAAATGTCATACTGCTGCCTGGACGCTATTTGTCTCGAGATACGGAGGCTGGCAACCCAGGCGAGGGCCGGGTGCGCATGGCACTGGTGGCTGAAACTGAGGTTTGTATAGAAGCTGCTCTGCGTATCAAGCACTATGTGCAGAGCCTAGGGGACTGATAATCTAAAGCTTTTAAAGGACTAGAAATGTTAAAACAACAGCGCGCCGAGTACATACTCGAAAAACTCAAAGAGACCTATCCAGAAACCCCTATACCACTGGATCACAAAAACAACTTTGAGCTGTTAGTCGCCGTGCTCCTCAGCGCCCAGTGCACTGATATCCGCGTGAATCAGGTTACCCCTGCACTGTTTGCCCTAGCGGACAATCCTTTTGATATGCAGCAGGTGCCCGTCGATAGCATCTATAAAATCGTCCGCCCCTGTGGCTTGGCACCGCAAAAATCCAGTGCCATTTCTGTGCTCTCGAAAATGCTTGTGGAGCGACATGACGGAATAGTGCCAGATGACTGGAAGGCATTGGAAGCTCTGCCTGGAGTCGGCCATAAAACTGCAGGCGTAGTGATGTCTCAGGGCTTTGGTCATCCGGCATTTCCCGTGGACACACATATTCATAGATTGGCGCAGCGCTGGGGCCTCACCAAAGGCAAGAATGTCACCCAGACCGAACGGGATCTGAAGAAACTCTTCCCCAAGGAAAGCTGGAACGCTCTGCATCTGCAGATAATTTTTTATGGCCGGGAGTATTGCAGTGCCAGAGGCTGCGATGGCCGAGTTTGTGAAATCTGTACCACCTGCTATCCGAATCGCAAAAATCCTTTTGTTGCACACAAGCCCTAGGGGCTGCTTATACCTGCTGCTCTCGATCATCCACAAGCGCCCTGCGCTCCAAATCAATCAGCGATCGCTTCCGCGCCAGTCCCCATTTATAACCAGCCAGACTGCCATCCCCGCGAATCACTCGGTGGCAGGGAATGATAATGGCGACCTTATTATTTGCGCAGGCACTGGCCACGGCGCGAACGGCCCTGGGTTTGCCTATGCCATTGGCCACCTCGGTATAAGACTGCAAAGTCCCAGAGGGAATGCTGACCAAATA
The DNA here is from genome assembly GCA_000511875.1 of Gammaproteobacteria bacterium MOLA455. GTDB lineage: Bacteria > Pseudomonadota > Gammaproteobacteria > Pseudomonadales > Porticoccaceae > HTCC2207. Next base: position 113,571 of record AZIN01000001.1, on the reverse strand, counting down.
GTCCCACACCATGCATTGAAAAGCGCTGCCGCGAATATCCATAGGCAGATCCAACATCCGCACCCTGCCCTTTAGAAATTCATTGAGCTGAACAATCCATTGATCAAATAGCGGCCGAGATGTCGCCGGCGTGGGCTGAAAACTGGCCTTGGGGTATTCCAGCACAAGCCGAGCGAACAGCTTGTCGTCAGCATCATCAAACTGCAAAAAGCAGATGCCGCGATCGGTGGCACCGATCATCACAAGACCTAGGCTGGTCTCGGCAGAGGCGTAGGAGATCGACTCGCCAGAGCCGCCCTTGCGGTAGGCACTTGGGGTCATGCCCATATGAGTGTCGATTTTTTCATAGAGCCGCGAACTGGATTCGTAGCCGCAGGCGTACATTGTATGGGTAATACTCGGCGCTTTATTTAGATCGTTTTTTAAATCGCTTTTGAACAGCCGAATACGGCAGGCGTCTTGATATTTCTTCGGTGACATACCCACGGCACGTTTAAAGGTACGCTGAAAGTGACTCGGGCTCATGCCTGCTTGTTCAGCCAGTACTGCCAGGGTTAGCGACTGCTGATAATGGGCCTCGATGTAGCGACAGATCTCATGCATCAGATTGTCTGTGCCATCTAGATCAGTGTCTGGCTGACAGCGCTTACAGGCCCGCAGACCATCGGCCTGAGCCGCTTCTTGAGAAAGATAAAAGCGCACATTCTTACGCAGCGGCGTTGGTGATGCACAGGCAGGCCGACAGTAAACGCCCGTACTTAAAACAGCGCAAAAGAACTGGCCATTACAGCTGGAATCTCGATTTACCAGCGCTTGCCAGTATTGATCTAATTGCTTGTCCATACACTTTATCCTGACAGTTATTTGATCAAATAACCATTGCCCATTAGCAACCCCCTTACACCCCGTTTCTTGCGCTCAATTAAAACCACAATAGGATTTTTTGAAAGCGGCTTTTTTGCTATGCTGCAGGACCAGAAAACATAAGGAGTTTGCGGCATTGGTTACCGTCTACGGGATTAAAAACTGCGATACCATCAAGAAGGCTCGCAACTGGTTGAGCGACAATGGCATCGACTACCGTTTTCACGACTTTCGCGCTGACGGCATAGACACCGCCACTATCGAACAATGGATTGCTCAGGCTGGCTGGGAAACCGTTCTCAACCGCCGCGGCACCACCTGGCGCAAGCTCGACCCCAGTATTCAAGAAACGACTAACAGTGACAATGTGGCGGCCCTGCTGGCGGCACATCCGGCGATGATCAAACGCCCCGTGTTAGACGTAGACGGCGTCATCAATATTGGTTTCAAGGCCGAGCAGTACCAAAGCATATTTAATTAATCAGTCAAATCAACATAAGAGAATTAACATGAGTAATCTGTACAGTTTCGCCATTGGCGTTGGCAGCAAGAATTCTAAAGGCGAGTGGCTCGAGGTGTTTTACCCGCAGCCACTGCTACACCCAGAGCAAACTCTGAGAGATATTCTGGCAGTGACTCTGGGACTCACCGATGGTGATATGGAGCCCAGTGTCGAACAATTAGCCGCACTTCAATCCGCTCTCAAGCAAAATGGATACTCTGACATGGCCGACAGCGTTGCCTCACTGGCCGCCTCAAGCCGTCCTGTTGTGGCCACAGCCTTCGCTGAAGACACTGCACCTACATCGGTACCGCAGGGCTATCTGAAACTGCACTTGCTATCGCACAGATTGGTTAAGCCCCACGGCACAGACCTCACCGGCATCTTCGGGGTATTGAAAAACTGCGCCTGGACCAATATTGGCGCTATCGATATCGAAGAGCTGCCTGCTCGTCAGCTGGAAGCGCGTCTCGCTGGCCAGCTTATAGCCGTCGACTGTGTCGACAAGTTTCCGAAAATGGTCGACTACGTGGTTCCCAGTGGTCTGCGTATTGCCGACACCTCACGCGTGCGTCTGGGTGCCTATGTAGGCGAAGGCACTACCGTGATGCACGAAGGCTTTATTAACTTCAACGCCGGTACCGAAGGCCCAAATATGATCGAAGGTCGTGTTTCCGCTGGTGTATTCTGCGGCGCTGGATCCGATATCGGCGGCGGCGCATCGATTATGGGCACCCTTTCTGGCGGTGGCAGTATGGTTATTTCTGTCGGTGAGAAATGTCTCCTCGGCGCCAATGCTGGCCTCGGCATTCCACTGGGCGATCGCTGTACTATTGAAGCCGGCCTCTACATTACTGCGGGCACAATGGTCACCATGCTCGACGACCAAAAGCAGGCCAGCGGCGTGATGAAAGCTCGTGATCTGGCGGGTAAAAGCGATCTGTTATTCAGACGCAATTCGGTCAGTGGTGCGGTTGAATGCCTCACTAACAAGAGCGCAGTTGAGCTCAATGCGGCTCTTCACGCCTAAAAGTGCTTTTGCAATCAGTACAAAAATGGCGGGGAGTTTTGCTCCTCGCCATTTTTTTGCTAACCGCTCAAGGCTGATTAAGCACCCAAAATACTCTGTCCACAAACTCTCACCACATTGCCATTAATACCCGCGGCCTGAGGGCTGACAAAAAAGCCGATAACTTCAGCCACATCAATCGGCAAACCGCCCTGCCCCAATGAAGAAAGCCGGCGACCCATCTGACGGGTGAAAAAGGGAATAGCCGCAGTCATCTGGGTTTCGATAAAGCCCGGCGCAACCGCATTAATGGTGATGCCGCGTGCCGCGCAGGATTCAGCGGAGGTCTCGACCATGCCAATCACCGCCGACTTAGAAAAGGCATAATTAGTCTGCCCAGCATTGCCTGCAATGCCGCTGATCGATGCTACACCGACAATCTTGCCACCACTATCGAGCAGCTCAGTGTCCAGCAGTGCAGCGTTAATCCGTTGCACACTGCCCAAATTCACCTGCATCAGCATATTCCACTGGTGATCGGTCATGCGCGCTAACATTTTGTCTCTGGTAACACCGGCATTGTGAATAATGCCATGCAGCGACGACGTCTGAGCCGAGCAGAAGTCTCGCAGAATAGTTGCCGCGCCATCACTGGTGATATCCAGTGGCAGCGCCAATCCCCCCAATCGCTCCATCGCTTCAGTAAGTTCTTTTTCCGCCTGGGGCACATCCACACCGATAACAGTGGCGCCATCTCTGGCCAGAACCTCAGCAATGGCCAGGCCTATACCCCGCGCTGCGCCGGTAACTACAAGCATCTTACCCTGTAAAGGCCGCTGCCAATCCGCCTCCATCGCCGCGACTGGCGTACTTGCCGTCAATATCTGTGCGTTCATAAAGGCTGAGCCGGCGGAGAGTAGAAAGCGAATAGGGGCTTCTATGGCCGCGTCGCCGCCTTTTTCCACCATCAGTAAATTGGCCGTTGAACCATTGCGGCCTATCTCTTTAGCCAGTGATTTAATAAAACCATGGAGACCGCGTTGCACCGCACCCTGCTCTGGTTTATCTGCGGCGCTGGGCTTTAGACCGATAACAATGACTCGACCACAAGCTGGCAGTGACCTTACCTCTCGATGGAAAAAATTGTATAGCTCTGCGCTTTGCTCCGCAGTGGCAATGCCCGAGGCGTCATAAATAAGGTGACGTTTTTCCGCTACCAGAGGGTCACTGATTTGCATCGAAGTGCCCTGTAAAAAGGACCCAACACTGTCAGTAAATAGCGCGCCCAAACTACCCTCAATGAGCACCTGCCCGCTCAAATTATGCGCATGCTGCGAATCTTCACGCACTAGAGCTACAGGCTCTGGGAGTCCCATGGCAGAAAAGAGCTTCTTCCCCAGCGCCGAGTTGGCAAGTTCCAAATAGGTATCAGACATTTTTATCTCCCTGAATTAAAAATTATTTGCCGGCATTCTACCCTCAGGCTGGGTAATAGAATTGACCGCAATGACAGTATTTTGAATTATTAGAGTCATTGGCTTATGCAGCCTAATCACCTATCCTACTTAGATATATCACATATTCTAATATTTACTAAATCACTGGAAAGCATTATGACCGAGATTCGCAAAGTAGCCATTGTCGGCGGAAGCAGAATTCCCTTTGTTCGCAGCAACACTGCCTATAGCGACGCCAGCAACATGGAGATGCTCACCGCTGCCTTAAAAGGTGTTGTGCAGCGTTTTGATTTAGAAGGTGAGCGTCTTGGGGAAGTCGCCGCCGGCGCCGTGATGAAGCATTCTAGGGATTTTAATTTGGCCAGAGAAGCCACCTTGGATTCTGGACTCTCCCTGCAAACTCCAGCCTATGATGTACAGCAGGCCTGCGGAACCGGTCTTGAAGCTGCTATCTTGGTGGGCAATAAAATTGCTCTGGGGCAAATCGAGTCTGGCATCGCCGGCGGTACAGATACCGCCAGCGATGCCCCCATAGCTCTGAATGAAAAATACCGCAAAATGATACTGCGCCTAAACCGCGCCAAAACCCTAGGCCAGCGCTTAAAAGTCTTGGCCAGTATTAGACCCAGCTTTATGGTTCCTGCGATACCAGCCAATGCAGAGCCGCGCACGGGGATGTCTATGGGGCAGCACTGTGAGCTGATGGTCAACGAATGGGGAGTTAGCCGTGAAGAACAGGATCAGCTAACGTTTAATAGCCACCAAAATCTCATTGCAGCCTACCAGCGCGGCTTTTTTGATGATCTTATTCAGCCGTTTAATGGCGTCAGCCGCGATGGCATTATGCGCGATACGCCTCTGGAGAAACTGGCCAAACTCAAGCCCGCCTATGACCGCGAAAATGGCACCTTAACAGCCGCCAACTCAACCACACTCACCGATGGCGCCGCCGCTGTATTGCTCGCCAGTGAAGAATGGGCCACTGCACGCAACCTACCGATTCAAGCCTACCTGACCCACAGCGAAGTGGCTGCGGTGGATTTCTATACTGCAGGGCACCAGAGTGAAGGTCTGCTCATGGCCCCGGCTTACGCCGTACCAAGAATGCTTGCTCGCGCCGGCCTAACCTTGCAAGACTTTGATTTCTACGAGATTCACGAAGCCTTCGCCGCTCAGGCGCTGTGCACCATGAAGGCCTGGGAAGATGACGATTTCTGTAAAAACAAGCTCGGCCTTGATGGCGCTTTGGGCAGCATCGACCGCAGCAAACTCAATGTGAATGGCTCCAGTGTTGCTACCGGCCATCCATTTGCTGCAACTGGCCCAAGAATTATTGCCACATTGGCAAAACTGCTTGAAGAGAAAGGTTCTGGGCGTGGCCTGATTTCGATCTGTGCCGCTGGTGGCCAGGGGGTTACAGCTATTGTTGAACGCTAGGCGTCGACAGCAACAATAAGACTAGGGCCTATACCGGCCCTTACACAAACTTTATTCATGGCAAAAAAAAACGGGCAGATGCAAAACATCTACCCGTTTTAACTTTAGCCCTACATCGCACTATTCTTATTATTGTTAGTAATGCCCCTCTGAGTCCATGATTTTGCCGGAAGCCTCTTAGTGGGCTTTCTCAAGTCAAAACCATTCCTGCATGGGTTCAAGATAACGCCTTGAGAAAGCTGAAACTTTGGCAAAGGTGCCAGCCACTTGCTAATTGGTGCCAAGGTTATAACTTTGCCATCTGCTCAACTTTGGTTGCCGATGTCTCCCGGTTTAAGAACCTATGTTACTGTTTTTATGGATTAAATCAGCAAATTGTTCCAATAGCGCCTGAGGCAATGTATGTCCCATACCCTCAAATCTGACTAACTCTGCATGGGCGATATGTTTAGCTGTGTCTATGCCACCACTGACTGGTACAAGCACATCCTGATTACCGTGAATAATCAATGTGGGCGCCTTGATTGCGTTCAGCAACGCCACACGACTAGGTGAGGTTCTAATGGCGCTGATTTGACGCATATAACCGGCGGGATTGCTCGAGCGCTTGTGTTCGGCAATCACCTGGGCTCTGATATCTTCATCGCTCATAGGATAAGCTGGACTGCCAAGCATCTGCCAAATTTCAACCGCTATATCTAGGGGCGTCTTACCCTTGGATGCCGGCTGGAGCATTTTCAAACTAACCTTTAAAGACGCCTCCCCTTTGCCGCGTTCTCCACTGGTGGACATAATCGAGGTAAGTGACAGCACCCGATCGGGATAGCGACCAGCAACTATTTGACTGATCATGCCGCCCATAGACATGCCCACTAAATGCGCGGCAGGAATATTCAAGGCATCCAACAGGCCCAAGGTATCGGCAGCCATATCATCGAGGTTGTAGGGAACGGCAACTGGCACAGCAAAATAGGATTTAAGCAGCAGGCGAAAATAACTCGGTGCTCTAACACCGTCAAATTTAGCGCTGAGGCCGACATCACGGTTGTCGAAGCGGATAACCCGAAACCCTCGATCGACCAAATGTTGGCACAATTCTAAAGGCCAGCGCACCAGCTGGTTATACAGCCCAGCCACTAAAACAATCGCCGGATCCTCCGGATTACCAAAGGATTCGTAAGCAATCTTCAGTCCATTGCTCTGTGCGTACTGCGTATTTCCTGCTTCAATCATAGTCTACTCACTGACGATTCTGCTCTAGTCACGCAACTCGCGACGGAGAATTTTGCCCACTGGCGACTTAGGTAACTCATCCATAAAGACCACATACTTGGGCACTTTATACGCGGTTAACTGCTCACGGCAGAAGTCCTTCACCTGCTGTTCGCCGAGATCCGGATTGGTCGAGACAACAAATAACTTAACCGCTTCACCGGTTCGCTCATCGGCAACGCCGACCACAGCACATTCAATAATATCGCTATGGCCGTAGGCCACATCTTCGATTTCATTGGGATAGACGTTAAAGCCCGAGACAATCACCATATCTTTTACGCGGTCGACAATGGTCAGCATGCCGTCCTCAGCCATCACACCTATGTCACCGGTGCGAAACCAGCCATCCTCATCCAGCGCCTCTGCGGTGGCATCGGGACGATTCCAATAGCCCTGCATAACATGGGCGCCGCGACAGCAGACCTCACCGCGCTCGCCAGTGGCAATAGTATTGCCCTCAGCATCAATCAGCTTCACTTCCTGGTAGAGCATCGGCAGACCCACAGTGCCGACACGACTGTTATCAGGACCATTGCAGGTCAAAACCGAAGTGGTCTCAGAAAGTCCATAGCCTTCAAAAACTCGCGCTCCAGTGCGGGCTTCCCACTCATCACCCACCTCTTTCACCAGCGCAGCACCACCGACAATGATACCTTTAAGCCGAGAGAAATCGATCTCGTCGAACTCGGGATGACGCATCAACCCCTGGAGCAAAGTGGTGATACCGGCCATTGTCGTGAGCTGATGCTGCTTCATGGTCGCGACCATGCTGTCGATATCCCGGGCATTGGGAATTAACACAGAGTGACTGCCACCGAGAAAGCTGCTCACCACATTCATGGTAAAACCAAAGACATGGTAGAGAGGCATAGGGGCGATCAACAGATCCGGCACAGCTTCATCGCTAAAGTCGACACTCAGCTTGGACATGCGTACGCCGCCAAAGATATTGCCATGGGTTAAAATCGCGCCCTTGGACGGACCAGTGGTACCGCCAGTGTATTGCAGAACCGCCACCTCAGACATGGATGAGGCTCTCTCCGGCAATGGCTTATTTGCACCTAGAGCCAAGGCATCAGTAAAACCAACTAGATTGGTAAGACGAGTGGCTGGCAACGCTTGGGGCTGCAGTAAATCAATAGCGCTGGTGGCGATCACAGTCTCAACAGCGGTTTGCGGGATCACCTGCTCGGTAACCGGCAATAGGTCACTGAGAACCACCAGGGCCTTGGCACCGGAATCATTAAATTGGTGGAGCTGCTCTCGAGCCGTATACATAGGATTGGTATTTACCACTACCAAGCCAGCGCGCAATATGCCCCAGACTGCGATGGGAAACTGGCTAATGTTGGGCAGCTGCACAGCGACACGATCACCGGCAACCAGATCGCAATGCTCGAGCAAATAGCAGCCGAATTGACGGCTTAGCTGTTCAATTTCGTCAAAGCAGAGGGTCTGTCCAAGACAGGTAAAAGCGGGACGCTGCGGAAACGTCGCGCAGGCTCGATTAAAGCCATCAACCAAACTGCTAAAGCCATCCTCAGCATTGAGTTCGATAAGCTTCTGTTGAGAAAAAGACAGCTCGGAAAAAGACAGCTCGGAAAAAGACAGCTCAGATACGCCAGTTACGTTATTCATAATGTCCCACTTTTATTTTTATAATTCATTATTTTGGCTGTTGTTTTAATCCCTTAACAACAGCTCACCCGCTCTTATTCAATGTACCCCAACACTGCATATCACTTCGTTCTTTATCTCTGCAAAGGCTATCAAAATGAGACCATGGAAAACTCTGCGATAACTATTTGCTATAGCGCTTCTAATGTCGAGATCAGCACTCCTGTATTAATCGCCCCGCACCCACAATTAGGGCAAAACAATATTAAACGCATCATTGGGCTCGCCCAACAAGGAAAAAAACGTTACTAACTTAAGTACACTGCCATCAACCGACAGTTCATCCGAGCCAATTAAATCAGTCAGTCCGGCCTCGCCTACCAGAATATCGACAAACAGCGCCTTACTCAGGGTGAGTGTCGCATCGGCAGTTTGCTCCCGTGGTCCACGGCGATAATGCATCACTGAGTTTCTGACAGTCATAACAAAATTGTGTTTAACCTCGCCCGGCCCATTGGTGAAGGCAATGTTAATCGACAGTGCTTCACCCTCAGCCTTTTCCCCATCCAATCGCACCGACAGAGCTTTCATAAACTGCTCCAGCGGCACCTGCTGCAAAAACGCCTTCGATGCGGCGGCGTCATAGCGGACGATCTTGGCGCCACCCTGAAGATCGTGAGCAGCGGAGAGATAAATGTCACGCCATGGACCGGCCTCGGCTTGATAGGCCATCTGTCGATAGGCTTCGGCCAACATGGCACGGGCGTCATTATTACCCGGCTCGGCAAATACCAGATGGTTCAATACCTCAGCCACCCAACGATAGTCACCCTTGGCCTGAGACACAGCAGCCTTTCCTAAGAGCGCCTCAGCGCCACCCATAAACGCCACATAGCGCAGCGCAGACTCCACAGGGGGCAATGGATTAAGTGTCGCTGGATTGCCGTTATACCAGCCAAAATAATACTGATAAACCGCTTTGCTGTTATGGCTCAGAGTGCCGTAGTAACCGCGCAGATGAAAATTACCAGCGAGGCTTTTAGGCAATTTTAATTGTTCAGCAATCTCTTTCGGGGTCAGACCTATATTGGCCAAGCGCACTGTCTGGTCGTGAGTAAATTTATACATATCCTGTTGTTGGTGCAGTTGAGTGACAATGTTGTCATGACCCCAAGTTGGCCAGTGGTGGCTGTTAAACAGCACCGCTGCCTCGGCCTTGAGTTCGATAAAATCAGCGATATGACCAATGTAATCACTCCAGATCAGAGCATCGCGAACCTTGGCGCCGCGCAGGGTCAGCACGTTGTGCATCACGTGTGAGACCACCTCTGCACCGCAAAAGGCTTTCCACTGAGGCAGATAAAAAGTCAGCTCAGAGGGGGCTTCACTGCCGGGCATATTAAAGAATTCAATTTCGACACCATCCACAGCGAGACTCTGCTGCGGCTGATCGATCAGTACCGTGGGCTGCAGAATTGAGGTGCTACCAAAGATAACCTGCTTACCTAAACCCGTGTCCACATGACCTCTAGCGGAGATGCTGAGGGGGTCGCCATACATATAGCTACCGCGACGCAGCATGGCTGGGCCAGCAATAATATTTTCGCTCACAGCCTCATGAACAAATCCTATTGGCGCTATAACGGGAATATTGTTATCGGCGACTTGCTCTACATTAAGCAGTGCCGAGATGCCGCCGAAGTGATCAATGTGACTGTGGGTAAAAATCACACCGGTGATATTAATCGGACCTAGATGCTGTTCGGCGAAGTCCATGGCGACGCGGCTGGTTTCGAGGGTGGTGAGGGGATCTACAACAATCCAACCATTGTCACTTTTAATCAGGCTCATATTGGCGAGATCGAAACCGCGCAGTTGGTAGAGGCCTTTCTCGACTTCAAAGAGTCCGCGAATGCTGTTTAATTTTGCCTGACGCCAGAGGCTTGGGTTAACCGTGTCTGGGGCTTCCCCTTTAACAAAGTCATAGGCGGCGGCATTCCAAATTTCAGTGCCGCGGGGATTGTTCAATACGTTGACTGGGGCGTTGGCAATAAGGCCACGTTTAGCGTTTTCGAAATCCACTTGATTCTCTATATCAAGGGTTTCTGCCAATTCACGGTTACTGTCTAGAGTGAACTGGCTGGCAGCTGAGTCAATGATTTCAATATCGGCTTTTTGATCGCAGGCGGCTATACTAAACACAATAATAAGGCTAATAAATGGAATAGATAGACGACCAAATACAGTTTTGAGCATAGTGCTTGCACCCCTAATTTCATTATTGTTGTTATGCGTTTTAAGACCACATTTTAAAAACATTTAGAGTCGTAAATATATACTGCCACGTTGCCTGCAACACCTGCCGTTACAGCCTATTCTCTAGAGGTAGCTGAGAGTCTAATCGCCACCAGAAATAGTTAAGATCTCCAGAGACAAACTCCAACCAAAACAGCCCCTTAAACAATCATCTAAGAGGCTGTTTGAACTAAGGTTTCAAGACGGTTTAAGCTAAGACCTAAATCACCTCAAACAGACCAGCAGCACCCATACCACCACCAACACACATAGTGATAACAACATACTTCTCGCCGCGACGCTTACCTTCCATCAATGCGTGCATAACCATACGCGCGCCACTCATACCAAATGGGTGACCGATAGAGATAGAACCGCCATTAACATTCAAGCGCTCCATAGGAATGCCCAACTTATCGCGGCAGTAAATAACCTGAACCGCAAAGGCTTCGTTCAATTCCCACAAACCAATATCATCAATCGTCAAACCGTGACGCTTCAACAACTTAGGAATAGCAAAAACAGGACCAATACCCATCTCGTCCGGCTCGCAACCAGCAACCGCGATACCGCGATAAATACCCAGTGGCTCAAGATTACGCTGAGATGCCAACGTACCGTCCATCAGTACAACCGCAGCAGCACCATCAGACAGCTGTGACGCGTTACCACCAGTGATAGTTCCACCGTTGCGAACCACTTTCAAACCAGACAAACCTTCAATGTTAGTACCAGGACGGTTGCCTTCATCTTTAGTCAGGGTCACAACTTCTTCAGTCACTTCACCGGTCTCACGATTAGTCACCAACTTAGTCGCAGTAACCGGCACAATCTCGTCAGCGTAGAGACCCGCTTCCTGAGCAGCCGCAGTGCGCGCCTGAGAAATAACCGAGTACTCATCCTGGGCCTCACGAGAAATACTGTAACGATTGGCAACAGTCTCAGCAGTATCCAACATCGGCATATTGATCAATGGCACATGCTTGACCGCCAGTGGATCAGCTACACGATGAGCATTGAATTTTTCATTTTGAATCAAACTGATACTCTCACAACCACCGGCAACAATGATCGAAGAACCATCAACAGTAATATTGCTGGCGCCAATAGAGATAGCCATCAAACCAGAAGAACACTGACGGTCAACAGTCATTCCAGACACAGACACTGGCAAGCCAGACGCCATAGCCGCTTGACGACCCAAGTTCATAGTCTGAGTACCCTGCTGCATCGCTGCACCCATAATGCAATCATCGATCTCTGACGGATCAACGCCGGCGCGGGCCACCGCTGCTCTAATCGCATGAGAGCTCATAGACGGTGATTCAAGATTATTAAAAGCACCACGGAAAGCCCGGCCAATTGGCGTGCGAGCGGCTGAAACAATCACTGCTTCTTTCATAGTAAATTCCTTTCATTTTTATTTTAAATTTTGTTTTGAATTTTTTTAAAATTCGTTTTAAATTTTTCGCTCCAAACTCACTGACTAAACAGTTAAGCCTTCAAAGCAGCCATCGCCTTCATCAAAAACTTCTCAGTTTGCTTGCCACCGGATTCCAGAGGCTGATGGTTAGACGGGTCACTGAGCTCATCCCACTGAGCAACAATGGCTTCAGGATTCTGTTCATCTTGAGCCAAGAAAATACCATCGGTCTCATACATGTCAGCCCTAGCATACCCACCAGCACCGGCACAGAGAATAGTTTTGCTTGGAGCACTCTCATCACAGAGAACCAACGCCGCTGCAGTAACAGATTCAGCGGTTAACAAACCCAACATTTCTGGAGGCATCAGATCTTCAGTCATGCGCGTGCCAGCAGTAGGCGCCAGAGCGTTAACGTGGATATTGTTCTTGCCGCCTTCGAGAACCAAGGTATTCATAAAGCCCAGCACCGCCATTTTCGCAGCGCCGTAGTTAGACTGACCAAAGTTACCGTACATACCGCTAGAAGAAGTCGTCATCACAATGCGACCGTAGTTCTGCGCGCGCATAATGTCCCATACCGCTTTAGTACAGTTAACCGATCCCATCAGGTGAACATCCATGACCAATTTAAAGTCAGCCAAATCCATCTTGCTAAAGGACTTATCGCGAAGGATGCCGGCATTGTTGATCAAAATATCAACTCTGCCCCACTTCGCCATCGCCTGAGCAACCATATCTTCAACTTCTTCAAAGTTGGCCACGTTAGCACCATGGGCAAAGGCTTCACCCCCAGCAGCTTCGATAACAGCGACCACTTCCATAGCTGCATCAGAGGAAGCACCAGTGCCGTCTCGTGCGCCACCCAAATCATTAACTACTACTTTGGCGCCACGCTCGGCCAGCGCCAATGCATGAGAACGACCCAGGCCATTACCTGCACCAGTGACAATTGCTACCTTACCTTCAAAATTAATACTCATTCGTTACCTCGTTAACCGGACTCTATTTATACAAATTGTTTAAAAAAGCTCTTTACAAAAAGCTCTGCACAAAAGCTACTTTGCCATCTGCACAGACAACCACTCAGCAACCAGAGCAGGCTTGTCGCCACCCTCTATTTCAACAGTCACTTCCATCTTAAAATCGTACTGGCCGGGGCGCTTCTCAGCGATATCCATAACCGTCGCGTGACAGCGAATCTTGCTACCGACACGAACCGGCGCAACAAAACGCACCTTATCAAAGCCTTTGTTAACCCCCATATAGATGCCTTCAATCAGCAGATTGTAGCTCTCAGAGAAATAGGACAGCATAGACAGAGTCAAAAAGCCGTGGGCAATAGTCCCGCCAAAAGGCGTAGCCGCTGCAGCAACCGGATCAATATGGATAAACTGACGATCCAAGGTGCATTCAGCAAATTCATTAACCTGCTCCTGCTTTACCTCAAACCAAGCAGTAGGTTCGCAAACGTGACCGATATAATCGGCAATCTCGGACTTCTTAATCATCTTAGGCATAGTCTTTCCCCTAGTTAAATCTGCATGTCGTTATTGTTATGTTACAAAGTAATACCTGACCAGCAGTCTGCCCACCATAGCTAGGCTTGACCATGACATGCTATGTCCGGTTAAGCCCTGTGCATATCACTCAAGCTGATTGTTGGAATGGCTAAATTCAGTTGTGCTCTTATCTTCGGGTGACTACCATACTGCGACCATAACATTGAGAGTCGCCCCCCTTGTCTGAACCGGATTCCAACTTAGCTTTCCCCCGCTTCCTAAAGTTTTGGCGCGGCGTACACAGCGTCAGTCAGGAACAGCTCTCAGACCGAATCGACAGCTCACCAAGGCATATCAGCCGTCTCGAAAATGGCAGCAGCCGCCCCAGCCAAAGCATGGTCACAGAGATCGCCAGCGCCCTGCACCTAGGCCAGCGTGATAGCAATCACCTTCTCATCGCTGCCGGTTTTTTGCCTACCACCGGTGAACTAGACTTTCAGGCTCCAGAGCTGAAATGGCTGCGCAAGACCATGACCCTGTCACTCAAGGCCCTGGATCCCTACCCCGCTATCATCATCAACGAATCCAGTGACATCTTAATGGTCAATCGCGGTTGGGTAGGATTGTTCCACCAAACTATCGGCAAGCCCGCACTGGATCGCGTCAGCAATAACATGGAGTTTCTATTTAGTCGTCAGGGTGCCGGCTCACTGATCAGTGGCTGGGAAGATACGCTCTCGGTGATCTTGATGTCACTAGAGCAAAAGACATTATTTAGCGATAACCCGCGAGATCTTGAAATGCGTGATCGCCTTGCAACTCACGAAAATGTTCCTGCAGATTGGCGACAAAGGGCGGCAAAGCTAGAACCCTTATCCAGCTTTCGCATGCAGATCAATTTAAACGGTGAGTTAAAACGGTTTATTAGCCTACACAGCACTGTTAGCACCATGGGTCCTGCGGCAGTCTTGTCAGGGCCTAGTCTGCATATGAACAGCCTCTACCCAGAGGACGATACACTGGATCTATCCCAGCTCTGCGAGGGTGAGCTCAGTCACCCCCTGCTTTATTACTAGGCAGCACTACTCGCTATAACAGTTCTCGGCCAATCTAGGCCCCACGCATCAACTTTTTAATCTGCGGTGAGATCAACAGCATCAAAACCGATATACCAATGGCGATATAGCCCACCTGAGAATAGACCTCAATATAACCCGCCTTAGCCGCCGCTATATTGGTCATCTGTCCGCCAATGGTTTCCGCACCAGTTGCCCGGGCAATAATACTGGCGAGAAAGTTGGATAATCCGTAGTAGAGCATCCAGGCACCCATGGTCATACCCACAACACGGGCAGGGGCCAATTTGGTAATCGCCGATAGGCCCACTGGAGAGACCATTAACTCACCCATGGTATGTAACCAATAGATGGCAAAGATAAACAGCACTGGCGTATAGCCCATATCCCCAGAACTCCTCATCCCCGCTACCAGCACCAGAAAGCCCAGTCCCGCCATCGCCACACCTATAGCAAACTTAACCGGCGTCGAGGGGTTGGCGTCGCGTCGCGCCAACCAGACCCAAAGCCAGGCTATCAAAGGCGCAAACAAAAAGATAAAGCCTGCGTTTAAGGACTGGAACACCGGACCAGGCACAGACCAGCCGAGGATATCCCGATCCACTAAGCGAGCAGTAAATAGGTTCAGAGATGAACCCGCCTGTTCAAACAGTGCCCAGAAAGGAATCTGCGCCAGAATAAAATAGATCGCGGCGAACATTCTTGAGCGCTCATCACCCTCAAGACGTCTCCAACTATAGGTCACCAACCCTATCAGCATAATCAAACCGATTGGCCCCAGTATGCCACCCACCAACTCTTCATTTTTCACCAACAGCATGGACACAGCCACTATGCCTAATCCGGCTAAATAGCAGAACCACTCCACATTGATCGAGAGAAAGACTTTCTCTTTAAGCTTTGCCACAGAGGGCGGCTCGGCCTTGCCTTCTAACCAGCCCTGGCAGGAGAGAAAAATCACCAAGCCCAGAAGCATGCCAAACCCGGCCAGACCAAAGCCGTACTTCCAGCCGTGGACTATGCCCAGATAACCGCAAAAGATAGAAGCCATAAAGGCACCTAGATTGATGCCCATATAGAAAATGGTAAAGCCCGAATCGCGCCGCGCATCACCAAAGCCATAGAGAGAACCAACGATGGTTGAAATATTGGCTTTTAAGAATCCGACACCGGCAATAATCAGCGCCAGCGAAAGGTAAAGAATATCCAAATAGCCCTCTTGGGTCACTACTGACAAGCGCAACTGATCCCGAGGAATACTAGCAGGCAGACCCAGCGCCTGTGGCTGCTCTATGTCCATAGTGGCTTCAGTAAAGCTGACATAAGAGCTTATTTGAGCACTACCTTCACTAGACACAATCAACTGCCGTGCATCACCCCCCCGAGCATCCAAGGTGATCTGATACTCGCTGCCAGCATATTGCAGTAACTGCTTGGAGCCATCACCCTCAAAGGTCATGCCGAAGTGCCCGAGAGTCAGCAGAACGGCACCAAAGGTCACCGCCTTCCGGGCCCCCAGATAGCGGTCAGCCAGAACCCCACCGACAATGGTCATAACAAACACTAACGCGGTATAAGCCCCATAGAGCAGACTCGAGCGCTCGTCCGAGAACAAGAAGTGCTGGGTCAGGTAGACAATCAACAGACCGCGCATACCGTAGTAGGAAAAGCGCTCCCACATCTCGGTGAAAAACAGCACCAGCAATCCCCTTGGGTGACCAAAAATGGTGCCCTGCTCTGCTGAGTTAGTCATAGAGTTATCCTTTTTAAAGTAACTTTCTTGTAGCTTTCTTGTGCGTTGTTTTCGCTTTCTTGTCGCCTGTAGACGGCTCAATGTTGACAGGCATCATAGCTTTGGCAAGCACAAAGCTAAAGCCCTTAAGGACAGCCTTAGAATTGGCGTCCCTTCGACAATAATTGGCACCAATTGCGAAGACCCTGCATAGCCCCGCAGATAGGCTGATCCTCAAGATTACATTTCAGTAGCCACATCCATAATAAGAGCGCTTTCAAATGTCTCAAGACAACCCCTCCCAAGCCGAATACCGCGCCCAGGTCGCCGCCTGGATGCAGCACAACAGACCAGCAGATCCCGGTTTTTTACTGCCCCAAACCTTTATGGAAGTGGGCTCAGAGCGGGTACTGGAGTTCCTTCGAGAATGGCAGCACAAGGTCTGGTCTGCCGGTTATCTGGGAGCCGCCTGGCCGAAAAAGTACGGCGGCCAAGGTATGACTCGAGACTACCAGCGTATTGCCGATGAAGAGATGAAGCGCCTCCAAGTGCCGATCTGCTTCAATGTGATCGGCCTGGGTTGGGCTGGCCCGCTGATTCTAGACAATGGCAGCGACTACGAAAAAGATAAATACCTCAAAGGCATTCTCAATGCCGATGATATCTGGTGTCAGGGATTCTCCGAGCCCAATCACGGTTCCGACCTAGGCAGCATTCAAACCCGTGCCGAGCGCGACGGCGACGACTACCTAATCAACGGCAGCAAAATCTGGACCACCATGGGCAACTATGCCAAATATATGATCCTGCTGGCCCGTACAGACGCTCAGGCAGAGCGCCGCTATAACGGCCTATCATTCTTCTTGGCCCCTATGCACAGAGATGGCATCACCACCCAACCGATCAAGAAGATCACCGGTGAATACGGCTTTACCGAAACCTTCTTCACCGATGCCCGCATACCCGCCAGTTGCATCATGGGTGAGGAAGGCCAGGGTTGGCGCATTGCCATGCAGACTTTGCAATACGAGCGCGGCGCTGAAGCCGGTGCCGCCGGGGGTATTTCGATCCTGTCTATTGTGATGGATGATCTATTGCGCATGGCTGCAGAAATCGAGCGCGAGGGGGAGCCGCTACTACAGGACCCTGTGACCCGCGACAATCTGGTTAAATTTATGATCGAAGAGAAAGCCCTGCAACTGGCCGAGAAGCGTACCGAGATACCCGCTCTCTGCCGTGACTACCCAAACGCTATCGCCCTCTCTGGCAAACTGCGCAGCACAGAGTTCTTTCGCCGTATGCGTCAGTATGCTCTCACCCTCCAGGGCGCGCAGGGCTCCCTCTATGTGGGTGATCAAGACACAATCGGCGGCGGCTTTTGGCAGCGCGCTTACTTAAACAATTTCTCTACCACCATCGGTGGTGGCACCAGTCAGGTACAGGCCAACATTATTGGCGAACATGTACTTGGTCTGCCAAAAGATTAAAAAATTAGTGGAGAGGACGCCATGACAACAGCAAATATGACGGCAGCACTAAAAGAAAGCCCCGGCAACAACGCACTCACCTTTAGTGAAGAGCAGGCCATGCTTCTGGACAGCGCAAAAAGCTTCTGTGGTGACAAGTCGGATATTAATGCCGTACGCGGTCTCTTAAAGTCAGACAGCGGCTACAATCCAAATGTATGGCATGAAATGGTCGCCCTAGGCTGGACTGGCATCGCCATCCCCGAACAGTACGGCGGCTTTGCTATGGGCCTAGGCTCAACTGTTCCGGTTATCGAAAGCATGGGACGACATCTACTAGGCACAGCCTTGATTACCAGCACATTAGCCGCGCAGGCTATTCTGCGCGGTGGTTCTGAAGCTCAGCGCCAACAGTGGCTGCCAAAGATTGTCGCTGGTACTGTGGGCTCTATGGCCCTGTTAGATAATGAAGACTGGGGCGCCAAGCTCTGCGGTGTGACCGCGACTTTTAAAGGTTCTGGCAGCCCCTCTGAAATAGCACTCTCAGGGAAAAAATTACTGGTCGCAGATGCCACAGTGGCGGACTTCTTTATCGTCTCTGTTGACCATAACGGCAACGCCGCATTAGCCATAGTGGAAGCCTCGCAGCTAGCCGAGGGCGCCATTACCGCAAATACGCTAATAGATGAAACCAAACGCGCAGCTACGGTGGACTTTAGCGGTGTTACTCTTCAGCCTGATGCCCTCTTACCCCATTCTGAGCAAGCCCTCAAAGATGTGCGATTGATTGGCGCTCTGCTGACCGCCGCCGAAGCCACAGGCACCAGCGCCGCGACTCTGGACTGCATTGTCAGCTACCTCACCAGCCGTATTCAGTTTGGCCGTCTTATCGGCTCCTACCAGTCTCTCAAACACCCCACAGTGGAAATTCTGCTGCAGATGGATTCGGCCCGCAGCCTGATCTATCACGCTGCGACCCTCTTTGATAAGGGCCTAGATGAAGCACCAGTGGAAGCGGATACAGAAATTGCCTGCCGTATGGCAAAAGCTCAGGCCACCGAGACCCTATTGTTTGCCGGTGACCGTGCAGTGCAGTTCCATGGCGGCATGGGCTTTACCTACGACTGCGACGCCATGCTCTATATCCGTCGCGCTCAATGGGCACAACATCAGTATGGCGACGCCCAGCACCATCGCCTGCACCTTGCCAAACTGCTCTTGGATTAGCTAAGTGGAACTCAAACCAGTGCAGGTAAATCTATTATTGCCAAGACCCCGTAGAGAACATAAATTCACCGCGTGTCTAAGCTCACTCCTCGCTGAATGCGGATGCTGCTTAGTGAAAGCAGGTACCATGCGCTGTTCGGCAGAGGCTCGACTAACCCTTTATTGAACAAACGTTCAAAACTAGACGACAATAAAAATTAAAGGCTCCACAAAGAGCCTAATCGCAGGGGCAAAAATGAAATATTCGCACACAATAATAGGTATCCTAGTTTCACTAATGCTTGGCGGCAGCATGTTATGGGTCGGCAGTCAGGGCAGTCTCACGCACAATGGAATAGCGCTTTTTGCGCTTTGTGGTGCCATTGGGTTTATCCTTCACTGGAGCGTATTTTTACCCTCCTTTGCCTTTCAGACAGAGCACTACTTCGATCTCACTGGCTCGCTTTCATACATCACCACAGTGGTTGCAGCGGTCTACCTAAACCCGGATATGGATCTGCGCGACCTGATTATCTGCGCCATGATTGTCATCTGGGCAGTTCGCCTGGGATCATTTTTATTCTGGAGAATCAAAAAAGACGGTGAAGACAAACGCTTTAAAATCATGAAAACCAAATTCACCTGGTTTCTCATGACCTGGACGCTGGGTGGCCTCTGGGTGCTGATGACTATGGCCGCAGGACTCGCGGCAATCACATCAGATACAAGTGCGCCTCTCGGCATATTGGCCTATGCGGGGATGACCCTCTGGGTATTCGGCATGGCCGTTGAAGTGGTGGCTGACACGCAGAAAACTCAGTTTCGCAAAGATCCGCAAAACCAGGGGCGCTTTATCAGCACTGGTATCTGGGCCTGGTCTAGGCATCCTAACTACTTTGGCGAAATCACCCTCTGGGCAGGTGTCGCGCTAGTTGCGCTACCTGTGCTTTCAGGCTGGCAGTTAGCCACGATGATCTCACCCGTATTTGTCTATCTACTGCTCACCAGAGTCAGTGGCATCACAATGCTCGAAGCCATAGCAGAGAAGCGCTGGGGAACAGATCCGGAGTTTATTGCCTACCGCGATGCCACTCCGGCCTTGATGTTGCGCAAACCACGGGGCTAATTTTACACGAGCCGCGAGGATCAGATTTTGGCAACTGGCAAGATCGCCAAAAAAAGTCATAAACCCTTTTGCGATCAATCAGGTTCCGCTTATGAATTTAGGATTTTCAGGTTAAGCGAAGACCTGTTTGAGCGCAGCGAGTTGTCTGAGCGCTGAAAATCATAAATTTATGGAATCGATCGCAAAAGGGTTTAGGGCTTTTCCCCGCAATGACCTAGCTTATAGATGGGATAGCTTAGAGTTAGAATAGTTGGCTTCCTCCACATACCAGCTGGCAAGATGTTCAAGAAAAGCCATAAACCCTTTTGCGATCAATCAGGTTCCGCTTATGAATTTATGATTTTCAGGTTAAGCGAAGACCTGTTTGAGCGCAGCGAGTTGTCTGAGCGCTGAAAATCATAAATTTATGGAATCGATCGCAAAAGGGTTTAGGGCTTTTATCCGCAATGACCTAGCGAATCTATGGAATAGCTTAGAATTAGAAGCGCAGCGAGTTGTCTGAGCGCTGAAAATCGTAAATTCATGGAATCGATCGCAAAAGAGCTTAGGGCTTTTACCCGCAATGACCTAGCGAATCTATGGAATAGCTTAGAATTGAAATAGCCTACGAATGCCGCTTAAAGAACCTATCCACTTGCTCAAGTGCTTCCGCGGCCTCAGGCAGGTCAGGGTAAAACATCGGCCAGACATGGGGCACATTGTCCCACAGCATTAGACTGGCATCAGTGCCCGCCTCAACCGCCTTATTCACGTAGCGCCGACCGTCATCGCGCAAAACCTCACAGTCACTAGCCAACACCAATATCGGTGGCAAACCAGCAAGATCCCCCAGCAGAGGAGAAACCACTGGATCTGAAGCATTGTGCCCAGCCATATAGCGAGCCGCGAGACCAACCAAAAACCCAGGCACCCACGCTAAACGCTTGGCCAGAGGGCGAAGAATCACATCGGAATCCAAATTGCCGCGAATACTCGGACTAACAAAGCGCGCGTCAGTCACCGGCGACAGCGCCAGTGCGGCGTTAGGCGCGGCACGCCGGGTGTCGCGAATCCAGGCCAGCAGAGCCAAGGTAAGATTGCCACCCGCCGAATCACCGCCCACAAAAACTGCTGTAGGTGCAAAGGAATCAGGCCCCTGAGGACCATTCTCA
Source organism: Gammaproteobacteria bacterium MOLA455 (assembly GCA_000511875.1). Taxonomy (GTDB): domain Bacteria; phylum Pseudomonadota; class Gammaproteobacteria; order Pseudomonadales; family Porticoccaceae; genus HTCC2207. Next base: position 92,433 of record AZIN01000001.1, on the reverse strand, counting down.
AGCATCCAATCGTAACTAGTGCGACAGTCTGTAACAGAATCCAAACGCTTGTTTTCAGGCATCAAGCGATAGTCGATGGCCAGCACAGCACTATTGGTTATTTCAGATAATTTATCAGTGAGAACACGATAGCCCTTGGCACTGCCGGCCATAAAGGCACCGCCATGAATATACAAAAACCGTCGACTGCTATCTGCTCCTGGAGCAACAACCCACTCGCCGGGAACCCCAGCAGCATCCACAGGCGTGACAACACTAGAAATATCAGCACCGGCAAAAAAAGTATCCATGGTTTCGCGCATCGAATGAATACGCTCAGACCAAGACATTTTTTCAAGCGGACCACTGGCATCCCGAAGACGCTTATTCAGCGCCTTAACCGCCGCCGCAGAGGCTGCGACGGCACTGGCATCCGCAGGACTAAAACGCCGCCCCTCCGGAAGATCATATTTGCTGAGACTGTCTCGGAAAAATATATAGGCCAGCAACGCAAGCACCAGCCCCACCAACACAGCCCCAGCTAAGATCATCACGAAACTGAGTAACTCAGCTGATTAAACTTCTTCTGATGGAAATCGCGATCGCCCAACGTGACGTTAATCGTCATCAAACGTTTAACAAAGTGGCCAATATTTAACTCATCGGTCAAACCAATACCGCCGTGTAACTGAATCGCCTCTTCGCCGATCTGCTTGCCCGCTTTAGCCATAGTCGCCTTGAGAGCGTGGACAGACCTCATAAACTCAGTAGTATCGACACTGTCATCAGCTGCGCACTCATTAGCCTGACAGAGGCTGCGATAGAGCATCGACTTAGCCTGCTCACAGGACATAAACATATCAACCATGCGGTGTTGCAAAACCTGAAACGAACCAATTGGCGAACCAAACTGCTGACGGGTTTTCGAGTAGTCCACAGTAATTGTGTTCAGCGTCGATATAATTCCCAGAGCTTCAGCACTCAGAGCCATTAACATCGACGGCATAACCTGATCGACCAGCAGCAACCCTTCGCCGACCGCGTTAAGCAACTGATCTTCAGCTACCACTACGTTAGCCAGAGTCACAGTGGCAGCACGCTGGCCATCCATCGTCTTGTAGCTCTTAACCGTCACACCATCAGCAGCTGCATCGACCAAAAACAGGCTCACCCCCTGGTGATCAAACTGACTCCCGCTAGTGCGCGCACTAACAACAAACTTATTGGCGCTGCCACCATTAATCACCACGGTCTTTTCACCATCGAGACGATAACCGCCATCAGCAGCCACTGCAGTAGTGGCCACATCGGCCAACTCGTAGCGCGACTGTCGTTCAGCAAAGGCAAAAGAGCCCAAGCAACTGCCATCGATCACTGCGGGAATAATCGCGTCTTTAAGCGCGCTATTCGTTGATGCCGCCAGCAGACCGCCAAACATCACAACCGTTGAAACGTAAGGCTCGACCACTACGCCTTTACCCAGCTCTTCCATTACCGCGGCCAAATCTTCCACTGTACCGCCAAAACCGCCGTACTCTTCAGCGAAGGGCACTGACAACCAGCCCAACTCAGCAAAGGTATTCCAGAAGTCACGGCTGAAGCCCTCTTCCGAATTGATAATTTCACGACGCGTATCCATGTCATATTGGTCACGCACAAAACGCGCAACGCTATCTTTGATCATGGTTTGTTCTTCTGTAAACTCAAAATTCATTATTGTTACTCCAAAAATCTGTTGGGGCCTAAAGGCCGAGCACGGCCTTAGCAATCACGTTGCGCTGCACTTCGTTGGAACCACCGTAGATGGTTGCTGCGCGGCCATACATGTACTTACCGCGAGCTTCGCCAGCATAGTCATGACCTAGATCTTCTGCGGTCATATCACCCTGAAGCGCCCCGCCGTAACTACCGGCCAACTGCAACTGCAACTCATGAATCGCCTGAGAGATCTCAGTGCCTTTGATTTTCAGCAGTGACGACTCGGGTCCCGGCATTCCGCCGCCAGCCATAGAGGCAAAGACGCGCAATTCGGTGTACTCAAGAGCCATCAGTTCCATCTCGATATCCGACAGACGCAATTGGAAAACCGGATCATTGATCATCGCTTCGCCGCCGTTAACTTCTTCGGCGGCGCGCTGCTTTAAAGTCTGTAACATACGCTTGGAGTCAGCCACTTCAGCCATGCCCGTGCGCTCATGAGCCAGCAGCGCCTTGGCATATGTCCAACCTTTGTCCTGCTCGCCGATCAAGTTATCACGGGGGACCAAAACATTTTCAAAATGCACTTCGTTGAGGCTGTGCTTGCCATCGATGGTCACAATCGGCTTAACAGTGATGCCTGGCGTTTTCATATCAATCAATAGAAAACTAATACCCTGCTGCTTGCGCATATCTTTCGTGGTGCGAACCAGACAGAAAATCCAGTCAGCGTACTGGGCAAAGGTTGTCCAGATCTTGGCACCATTGACCAAATAGTTATCACCAGCGTACTCAGCAGATGTAGTCAGTGCGGCCAAATCTGAGCCGGCGCCCGGCTCAGAATACCCCTGACACCACCAATCGTCGCTCGCGAGAATGCGCGGTAAAAACCGTGCTTTTTGCTCTTCGGTGCCAAAGGTAAAAATCACCGGGGCAACCATTTTCAAGCCGAATGGCACCACATCGGGAATACCCGCGGCGCCACGCTCAGTCTCATAGATAAACTTCTGCGTCGCACTCCAACCTGTGCCGCCATACTCTTTTGGCCAGCCCGGCGCGATCCAGCCCTTGGCGTTGAGTTTCTTCTGCCATCTGACGATCGCTGGTTTGTACTCTGCAGTCTGCACGCCACTCAGCTGCTGTGCAGTTTCTGTGTCGAACTCTGTGGCGAAAAAATCACGCACTTCATCTCTGAAGGCAAGATCTTCTGCTGAAAAATTAATGTCCATCTGTGTCACTCCCACGATTGGTATTTTCGCCACAGCTTAGAATGTGGCATTTATTGTGTCAATTAAAAAAATGCTCTGAAAACTTCATAATTGTGCCTCTTCAGAGCCACTAATTTGGAATCACCTTACCCTTTAATAAAAGCTTATACGCCATTGCAGCCAATGCAGTTTAAATCGCCGCTGCTAAATAGCTGGCCTGCTTAATCGCCGCCTTGGCATCCAGTTCCGAGGCCTCAAAAGCACCGCCGATCAAACTGATGGCTATACCGCTGTCACTGAGCTCATCGTAGAGATCGCGCTTGGGTACCTGTCCGGCACAGACAATCACCGTATCCACTTCAAATAGCCGTGGCACACCAGCAACAGTCACATGCAGTCCCTGATCATCGATCTTTTCATAATCGATGCCATTGATCATTTGCACACCGCGCCTGTCCAGTGACATACGGTGAGTCCATCCCGTAGTTTTACCCAAGCCGCGGCCCACTCGCGTGGACTTGCGCTGCATCAAATAGACTTGCCGACCAGATTCTTTCACCTCAGGCATGACACCTGTGACACCACCGCGAGGATGGTTTTTAAAATCAATGCCCCACTCGCGAGCAAAGACGTCTTTGTCCAGTGCCCCAGACACACCCACATGGGTAATAAACTCCGAGACATCAAAACCGATACCGCCAGCGCCCATTACCGCCACCCGCTTGCCTACTGCGACATTGCCGCGCAGCACATCTACATAGCTGACTACGCTGGGATGATCTATTCCTTCAAGCTGTGGCACTCGCGGCGTAATACCGGTAGCCACCACCACATGGTCAAAACCACCGCGTTTTAACTCCGCAGCTGTGACCTTGCACTTGAGCTGCACATGCACATGGTTCACCTCCATCATGCGGCGGTAATAACGCAGGGTTTCATAAAATTCTTCTTTGCCTGGAATCTGCTTGGCCAAATTAAATTGCCCACCAATCTCACTGCCGGCATCGAAGAGCGTCACCGAATGACCGCGCTCGGATGCTACAGTGGCATAGGCCAGGCCAGCGGGTCCGGCACCGACTATGGCAATTTTCTTCGGTGCCTCAGTGGGCTCATAATTTAAAAGGGTTTCGTTAAGAGCTCTCGGGTTGACCAGACAGCTAATTTCCTTGCCTTCAAAACCGTGGTCTAAACAGGCCTGATTACAACCGATACAGGTATTGATTTCGTCCTCGCGGCCTTCAAAAGCCTTTAACACAAGTTCCGCATCCGCCAGCATGGGTCGCGCCATAGAGACTATATCGGCATCCCCATCAGCAAGAACCTGCTCAGCCACATCGGGCATATTGATCCGGTTACTGGTAATGGTCGGTATACTAAGCTCTTTGCGCAAGCGCCCAGTGACACCAGAGAATGCCGCGCGCGGCACCATGGTGGCGATAGTGGGAACCGCAGACTCATGCCAGGTAAAGTGTGTGCTAATAATAGTTGCGCCGGCTCTTTCCATCTCTTTGGCCAGCAGTACCACCTCTTCCCAAGACATGCCGCCCTGCAACATATCCATCGCCGCGATGCGAAAAATCAGGATAAAGTTTTCACCCACTTCGGCTCGACAGCGACGCATGATTTCTAGGGGGAAGCGCATACGGTTCTCATAATCACCACCCCATTGGTCTTGGCGCTGATTGGTTTTCTCCACTAAAAAAGTACTCAGCAAATAACCCGCCGAGCCAATAATTTCGACGCCGTCATAACCAGCCAACTTAGCCATTTTTGCGCAGTTAACATGATCATTAATTTGCTTCTGCACACCGGCTTCGTCAAGCTCGTTAGGCACCATTCGCGAAAGCCGCGAAGGCACAGCTGACGGGGCAACCATGGTTGGCGTATGCGCAAGTGGGCCAGCGTGTAGAATCTGCATACAAATTTTAATCTCTGGATCCACAGCGTGAACTGCATCTGTGACCTGGCGGTGACCCTCGGCATGCTCAGGGGTGGACATTTCAGAGCCCATACTGCCCTCTTCATTGGGGCTGATACCACCAGTGATCATCATGCCAACGCCTCCGCGAGCACGTTCGGCAAAATACGCGGCCAGTCGCGTGAAACCGCCCTCCACCTCTTCTAGAGCGGTGTGCATAGAACCCATCAGGGCGCGGTTTTTCAACTGAGTAAAACCCAAATCCAAAGGCGCAAAGAGGTTGGGGTATTTAGGGTGCAGTGCCACGCTTAAAGCCCTTCCAATATATTCTGTGGACCGTCGTTGGCAATGGCCTTGTGGAAATTCGGACGCTGGGTAAGGCGCTCGTAGTAGGCCAATGTAAAGGGCTTAAAGCCACCCTTGAGGCTCAGCAAGTCGGCAAAATGCAGGGCAAAGCCCACTGAAATATCTGCCAGAGTAAAGCGGTCGGCGCAGAGAAACTCGCGGCCATCGGAGAGCGCCAGTTCAACCGAGCGCAGGCGTGAGAAGAACCACTTGGTGTAGTCCTCAGCCACTTTCGGCAGGCGCGTTGCTTCAGGCTCAAGCAGGGTATAACGGAGCACTAATGTCTGCGGAAACGTCAAAGTCGCATCACCGCGGTGCAGCCAATTGAGATAGTCACCATAGGCAGGTTCGCTAGGCAGTACTGCAAGATCTGTAGGACCGTATTTATCTGCCAGATACTGACTGATGCCGGTGGATTCCGTCATGCTCACTAGATGATCTGGATCACTGCTGTCGGTAAAAAACGGCACAGTGCCAATGGGATTGAGTTCCGTGTAACCGGGGTGCGCAAAGCGCGGTGGAAACAGCATAGTCTCCAGCTCAAAATCCAGCCCCATCTCCAGTAATGTCCAGAGCGGGCGAATCGAGCGTGAACCGGCACAGTGCCAGAGTTTAAGAGCCATTAGGCTGCCTCATGTGTAGTTTCATCATTATCGGGCTCAGATATTTCGATTAGCAGATCATCCGTCGCCACCTGATTGCCAGTGACCGCGCTAACCTCGCTCACAGTGCCATCGATCTCTGCAGTAATTTCATAGTGCATTTTCATCGCTTCCAACACCGCCAGAACCTGCCCCTTAACCACCAGATCTCCGGGAGCAACCAACACATCTAACAGCAAACCATGCATAGGTGAAATCACGCGACCGCCACCGACAGCTTCATCAACCAGCCCGTCGAGAATAATCAGGTCCTTAAACAAGGCGCTGCGCCCTTCAATGGAGCAATACAACTGACCCTTTTTCGGCGACTTATAGCGGGCAGTAATCCCCTTGCCATCGACCAGTAACTGGGCGTTAGTATCTTGTAACTGACTTAAAGTGACCACAACCGTCGGCGACTCGCCAGTATCGGTGGCCGCAACCATGCCAGTCACCCTGTAGCTGTCGCTGCCCTCAGGCCTGATAGCAAGATCGTAACTCAACTCGTCAAACTGATACTTTTTTCGCGACACCAAGCTACTGGCACTGGTCCAGTCTCTGAGGTTATGGCTGACACCCAAGGCCCGCTGAAATAGCTGATTATGCTCTAGGCGCAGCTCCAATACCGCCGCCACTGCAGCGTCGGAAAACTCCGGTAAGGGGTCGGCAAGATCCGCCTGAGAGAACTCTTCCGCGATAAACGCAGTAGTAGACAAACCATCAATAAACTGTTTCTTTTCAAGGCACTGAATAAGAAACCTCGCGTTGTTTGGAGTTCCGAACAGTACTGTTTCTTTAAGTCCTGCGATCAGTCGCAGGCGCGCCACTTCACGAGTTGGACCATAACCAACCAGCTTGGCTACCATGGAGTCATAAAATGGTGAGATATCCTGGCCGCTGCAGATTCCACTGTCGATACGCAGCCCCACAGCGCTGGCTGGCTGCCAAAGTTCCACCGCTCCAGAGGCCGGTAAAAAGTCCTGACTGGGATCTTCTGTGTAGAGCCGCACTTCAATCGCGTGACCCTCAAGTCGGATATCAGCCTGCTCTAATCCCAGCGGCTCTCCTTGAGCTACAGCAATCTGCAGCGCCACCAGATCCAGACCAGTGACCAATTCAGTCACCGGATGCTCTACCTGCAAGCGCGTGTTCATCTCAAGAAAGTAAAACGCGCCGCTACTGTCGAGCAAAAACTCGACCGTGCCGGCGCCGCGGTAGTTGACCGACCTGGCAGCAGCAATCGCCGACTGACCCATCTGTTCACGCAGCTCAGGAGTCATGATCGGACATGGGGCTTCTTCTATGACTTTCTGATGGCGACGCTGCACCGAGCAGTCTCGCTCGCCAAGATGTATTGTATTGCCAACGCTATCGGCATAAACCTGAATCTCAACATGGCGTGGCTGAATAATGGCCTTTTCCAAAATCAGCTCACCAGAGCCAAAGGCACTCTCAGCCTCAGCTCGAGCCAGCTTGATAGCAGTGGCCAACTCATCTTGGTCGTGAACCAAGCGCATGCCGCGACCACCGCCGCCAGCAGCGGCTTTGACCATCAATGGCAGGCTAATCTTCGCAGCTTCAATTAATAGGGTTTCGTCAGACTGGTCATGACCTTGATAGCCGGGCACACAGGGCACAGCGGCAGCAATCATGCGCCGCTTCGACTCGGCCTTGTTGCCCATAATCTCGATAGCGTCAGCACTGGGCCCAATAAACACCAACCCTGCAGCTTCAACTGCAGCCGCAAAGGCGGCATTTTCACTGAGAAAGCCGTAACCGGGATGAATAGCTTCAGCGCCGCTAGCTGTAGCAGCCTCAATAATGCGCTCAGCCAATAAATAAGACTCGCCCGCCGGTCCAGGTCCAATACGCACAGCCTCATCCGCCAGCTGCACATGGGGCGCCGCCGCGTCGGCGTCGGAATAGACCGCGACCACCCTATAACCCAGCTCTTTGGCAGTGCGAATCACCCGACAGGCAATCTCGCCGCGGTTGGCAATTAAAATACTGTTAAAACGCTTCATAGGGCTATTTCCCACTAATTTTTTATTCTTTCGATTGACCGGCCCAGGAAGGCTTGCGCTTTTCGACAAAGGCCGCGATGCCCTCGAGCCCCTCAGGGCTAAGCATGCACTGGGCAAAACCCTGAGACGCAAAGTCCAGGGCCTCAGCACGAGGTCGACGCAGGCTTTCAAAAAGAATGCCTTTGGTTACAGCATTGGCGCCGGGAGCACAGGCGCTGATATGGCCGAGAATTTCGTCACATTGAGCCTCGAGATCCGCGCTATCAGTGGCTATTTGATGGCCAACTCCCAGGCTTACAGCCTCTTCGCCGTTGAAGCGTGCACCAGTGAGCATTAAGCGCCGCGCCTGAGTCAGACCTACCCGCTCGATGACAAAGGGAGCTATCTGTGCCGGTGGAATACCGAGACTGGTTTCACTGAGGCGGAACCTGGCATCGGCGGTGACCAAAGTCACATCGGCCACACAGGCCAGACCCAGACCGCCGCCAATGGCGGCGCCCTCAACCAGCATTATCACCACCTGGGGCTGTTCATTCATCTTGATCATCAGGTCGCCAAAGCTGCGATTGCTCTTCGCCACCTGTTCGGCGCTAACAGCCTGCAGATCCGATTTAAAGCCTTTGATATCGCCACCGGCGCAGAACACTCCGCCCTTGCCGCGCAGCACAATAGTGCGAATCGAGCGATCGTCGCGAATGGCGTCGAGGACCAGATGGAGCTCGCCCGTCATCTCCTGTGACAGGGCATTTTTTGATTCTGGACGGTTTAGCCAGATTTTTAATACCGAACCGCGATGCTCAAGCATCAGCGATTGAGTCTCGGGCAGTTCTCGCTTTGATAGATCACCCATATGTACCTCTTTTTGTTATGTATATTCGAAAGCCGCTGAAGGCTTTTGGGTCCCACCGTTTTTCATTACAGCCGCGCAACGCCAAAGCTATTGGGTCGCAAGGAGCGATTGCGCCCTTCCCGAACTGTCTCCAGCAACATACCCAGGGTGCTGCGCATATTCCGTGGATCGATCATGCCGTCATCCATCATATGACCCGAGGTATAAAAGGCATCGGACTGGGAGTCGAACATATGGGCCATCATTTGCTCTTGCTGGGCCAACTGCTCTTCGTCGGGCTCAACACCCATGGCTGCCGCTTTGCTGCGAGCCACCATAGACATAGTCTTGGCTGCCTGTTCGCCACCCATCACACCCATGCGGGCATTGGGAAAGGTATAGAGAAAATCCGGATCATAGCCACGGCCACACATGCCATAGTTGCCGGCGCCAAAACTGGCACCGGTCATAAAAGTAATGCGCGGTATATCCACATTGCGCACCGCCTGAATCATCTTCGAGCCGTGTTTGATCATGCCCGCCTGTTCAGATTGGGTGCCGACAATGTAGCCAGTGGTATTTTGGAAAAACAGCGCCGGAATATTGGCCTGGTCCAGCAGCTGTAAAAACTGCGTGACCTTATTGGCGCCCTGGGGATCTATCGGGCCGTTGTTACCGATAATGCCCACCGCCTGACCGTAGATCTCCGCCTGAATACAGACAGTGGAGACACCAAAGCGCGGCTTAAAATCGAGAAAATCTGAGCCATCTACCACTCGGGCCACCAGCTCACGCATATCGTAGGGCGTGCGGTAATCTGTCGGAATCACGCCAGCAAGCTCATCCGGATCATAAATCGGCTCAGCAAAGCTGCGCTGCGGTGGCAGCTTGCAGTTGTCGTTCCACTGCAAGCGCTGGATCAGTTCGCGGCAGATTTGAATACCCTGCCCGTCGTTCTCCGCCAGGTACTCCGCCAGACCAGACACCGTGGCATGCATCTCAGCACCACCAAGTTCTTCCTCCGTGGCAATCTCCCCAGTGGCGGCTCTCAGCAGTGGCGGGCCGGCCAAAAACGCCCGCCCGGTGCCTTTAACCGCAATCACATAATCGCTGAGCCCCGGCATGTAGGCGCCACCAGCGGTTGAAGAACCATGCAAAATGGAGATCACCGGAATGCCCGCCTTGCTCAATTTGGCGAGAGCACCAAACAGTGCACCGCCGGCGCTAAAACCTTCTACGGTGTAATTCATAAGATCGCCACCGGCACTCTCCACCAAATGGACAAAAGGCAGCTTTTGCTGCAGAGAGATCTCCTCGGCGCGACGTAAACGATAGCCGCCAGCTGTAGTCAAAGAGCCTGCCATAATGCCGCTATCATCCACCACTACCACACAGCGCACGCCTGATATAAAGCCTATTCCGGCAATCACTGTAGAGCCGGGAATCGACTTATCCGGATTTTTGCTGTCCACCAGATACCCGGCGAGATTACCGATCTCTAGAAATGGCATGCCCGGATCCAGCAGCCGCGCCAGACGTTCACGAGGTGTCAGCTGACCGCGCTTATCGAAGCGTGGTTTGCGCTGTTCAGAAATTGCTCGGCCGCGGCCATTGAGCTCATCGAGCTTATCCACCAACTCGAGCATCTCGGCGCGCTGACGCAAAAAGGTCTCGGAACTGGTATTTATCTTTGAGGCAAATACTGCCATTGAGCTGTCTCCCTATTATTAATTGTGCCGCTGCGTAGCACTTAAAATAAGCACTTAAAACAAGCACTTAAAACAAGCACTTAAAACAAGCACTTAAAATACGCGTTTCAAATCACAGCATCACCTCTGCAACTATCTCAGCAGTCACCGGAATCTGCGCATCCAGCAGCAACTGGCCAAAGCCTTTACCCTGAGAATCATTGCGCAGACTGGCCATACCACCGCCACCGAGCACGTCGTGAATTAAAAAGTTAATACCATGGCAGCCAGGCATCAGATAGCGCTCAACCGCGGTATCGGCAGAGGACTGAAGAAAGTGTGCAAAGCGTTGGGCTACCGCCTGTTCTGTAAGCGCCGCATAGATATAGGGAAGATATTCTGCTTTGCGCGCGATCACGCCTATATTTGATTTATCGCCTTTGTCGCCACTGCGGGCATAGGCTAGCGCCACAAGAGGAACTGCCACTAGGTTCTCTGAGTTTGGCACCTCAGGTATCCCTGGACGGACAATGGAGTTAAGCTTCAAAGCCGTGCCCCGCGTGTCTGGACACTCCAAAAGCAGGCCATTTGTTTCCACCTGGGCGGTTAACGCCGCTTTCGGCAACTCAAAAGAAAACAGCCTAACTATGGGTGAAGGCTTTGGTCGACCTCCAGCAAAACCACAGAGTCCCGGCGGTGTCGCCAAACCCAATCCGGTCATCTCTTTTAATAAAATATCTATACCTGCCGCATCAGCATGTTTGGCCGCGACTTTGAGCGCCACTTCCCGATAGCTGCTAGGCTTCCCAGAGGCACCATACTGAGATTCCGCGCCAATCACCTCAACACTGGTCTCAGTAAAATCGGGCAGACCATAGAGCTTGAGCGTGCGTCGCGATGCCGCAAAGATTGCCGCCGCCAGCTTTTCGGCCTTTTTACTTGCATCAATTCCGTAGAGACTTAGCAGATGACCGCCGCGCCATTGGTCGGCATAGGTGCTGCACACCTTGTAACTCTGCGGTGCCGGCAAACCCGTAGCCCCGCTCACCGCCACCAAGTCGTCACCAATCTGCTCAAGCTTGACCTGGGAAAAATCACAGACCACGTCGGGCAAGATGTAGGCCTGAGGATCCCCAATTTCATAGACCATCTGCTCAGCGATAGTGCCCACCGACACTAGCCCGCCAGTGTCTGCGGGCTTTGAACAAACGAAACCACCATCGGCACTTATTTCAGCAATCGGGTAGCCAATAGTCTCAAGACTTTCAACCAGCTCCCAGTCGGTAAAGTTACCGCCGGTGGCCTGAGGCCCACATTCAAGAATATGTCCGGCCAGAGAACCCATGGCCAACTGATCCAGGTCATCGCGACCCCAGCCAAAGTGATTGATACAGGCACCCAGAGTCACGGCACTGTCAACGCAGCGTCCGGTGACCACTATATCGGCACCCTGCTTCAGGGCCAGAGCCACGGGAAAGGCGCCCAGGTAAGCATTGATACTGGCGATCTTGTCCACCGGAGGAAAGGGCTCAGCACTAAACATTTCGCTGTGGTGCTGCGCCGCCAACTGCTCTCTCTGATCGAAAAGGTCGTCGCCAATAATACAGGCCACCTGCAAATCGAGCCCCTGCTCGGCAATCACTGCTCGCAGCGCATTGGCGCAGGCTTGAGGATTAACCCCCCCAGCATTGGAAACGATTTTCACTCCCTGACGGGCAATCTCTTTAAGGTTGGGTTTCATTGCCGCACTGACAAAATCGAGGGCATACCCGGTCTCAGGCTTATTAGCCCGGGCTCGGGCCATAATCGACATGGTAATTTCGGCAAGATAGTCGTAGACAATAAAATCGACGCTGGCTTTATTTAACAGCTGTGAGGTGGAGTGACTGGCATCCCCCCAAAACCCACTGGCACCAGCGATTCGTAGTGTTTTTTCAGACATGTAACTTCCCCGAGCGACTTAACCGCAGTGCTATTCAGGACAAAATAGTACTATTGCGGCCGCGCTTTCTCTTTGGATAGGACGCCATCTATATAAGGGTCGATGACATTCCTTTATTAGCAGCTCTTAGGCGGCAGCTCCAATCGCGGCAGCAGCCCGCCGATTACGCTCAAGATAGATCGAGGCCATAATAAAGCTCGGCGCGGCAAAGAAGCCGAATCCGTCGCCCACCAACAATGCTTTGGTCAAAGGCTCAAACACCTGAGCAGCCGTCAGCAGATCACTGATAAAGCCTGTCATCAACGCGCCTATACCCATGCCCACAAGATTACAGGCAACAAGCAGCAGAGCTGTCATCAGGCCGCGCAAGCGCACGGGCGTAAGATCCTGCACTGTAGAAAAAGCCGGGCCATAAAAAGAACTGACACTAAACAAAGCGAAGGCCAGAGCGATAAAAAACATCGGTGATTCCGGCGAGGCAAAGCGAAACGCCAGAGTCAGTGGTGCAACCACCAACATTAGAATCGCGAGAAAACGGATCCGTCCACCCTTCCAGCGAGACTGATACCAGTCACTGAGAAAACCACCCAAAAAGGTGCCGGCAGTGCCGAAGACAATATAGATCAGGCCGTAAAGCGATTGAATTTCAGCCAGATCGAACCCCCTCTCGCGCTCCATCCACACCATAACAAAGTTGCCAGCACCCAGCGGAATATGCAGAAAAATAGCCCCGAGCATGGTCCAGGCCAGTGCTGGATTCGATTTGATCACCGTAAAGATCTCCGGCAAGGTTTCACGCCAGCCACTGGCCTCTTTGACCTTCGGCGCATTGACATCCGCAGCGGGTTCCATAGCCCCACGCACAGGGTCTTTGACCATATAAAGCACGCCCGCCAGCACAATACCTATGCCCCCGAGCAGATAGAAACAGTTGCGCCAGCCAATCATAGGACCGAGCACACCGGCCACAATAAAGGCACCGCCAGCACCCAAAGGAACACCTAAATAGTACAGCCCAGCCGCTGTGCCGCGCTGGCGTTGAGGGAATAGATCAGAAATCATCGACATGGCTGAGGGAGTCATAGTGGACTCGCCGACGCCGATAAATAACCGTGCCAGACCAATCTGCACAAAGGTTTTTGTCGCTCCGGAGACTGCCGTCAGCGCACTCCAAAGCAACAGTCCCGCAGCGATTAGCCGAGGCCGATGCAGGCGATCTGCTAAGGCCCCCATGAACAGCCCCATAATGGCGTAGAAGAAAACAAAAATAAAACCGGTTAGAGCGCCGAACTGGGAGTCGGTCAAATTCAAGTCGGCAATAATTTGCGGCCCAAAGCTGGCGATCAGAGTGCGGTCAACCATATTGAGAATATTGAGCAAGGTAAGAAACAACAGAATGGCAACTGCTCTCGGTGATGCTTTTATTTGATCTGCTGCCTGACTCATAAGGACTCTTCTTATTTTTATTATTTTTTATTCTTAGTGTTTTTTATTCTTATACTTTTAATTCTAATTCTAATTCTAATTCTAATTCTAATTTTGATTGCTAGCTGGGCCGGAGTCTAATGTATCGGCAGCACAAAAGTCATTACCCATTTCCCATGAACTGAATCTGTGTAGCAACCCGCACTGTTACTGCGCGCCGATCGATCTATTCTCCTGGTTATTATATTTTGCCACTGATTATGCCTTGATTTATCAGCCAGACATTTTTACAGTACAGATCAAATATCTGTAGCGCGCTGACATACTAGCCTCTACACAATTCTAACGGTGGGGAGAAACATATGTCTTTGGATGCAGTAAAAGCAGGCTTAAAAGAAAAAATTGGTGAAGATTGTGGTCTTGGCGCAATTCTTAAATTTGATTTCGGCGATGAGGGCCATATAGTTCTCGACGCAACTCAGGTTCCCAACGTAATCAGCAGCGACGACATTGATGCCCAGTGCACCATGGCCCTGAGTCTAGAAAATTTTATGTTGATGGCCGAAGGGAAACTCGATGGCACCATGGCATTTATGTCTGGCAAGCTAAAGATTCAGGGTGACATGGGTATTGCCATGAAACTCGGACCACTGCTTGCATAAGAACTCAGTCATGAGTTTTCTGTAACTATAAAAATACCCCGTTCACCTGCGTGATTCGGGGTCTTTTTTTGTCGTCAATAGAGCCTTAGATAAAAGCTCTTTTAGAGCCCATACTGTCGCGCTGCCAGATCTCGCATAATTTCCTCAGAACCACCGCCGATGGCATTCACCCTAACCTCGCGATAAATACGTTCAACACGATTGCCACGCATATAGCCCATACCTCCAAGAATCTGCATTGCCTCGCGAGCGCAGAACTCCATAGTCTGACTCGACTGCACCTTTAACAGCGCAATATCTCCAGCACGCTCACGACCCGCCTCTACCTCAGCTGATATATGTTTGAGATAGCACTGCGTGGCATTAATCCGCTGCTTCATCTCCGCGATCTTATGCCGAATCACCTGATGATCCGCCAGCCGTTGAGCAAAAGTTGTACGCTCCCGCGCCCAGTTCACCGCATCCTCCAAGCAGACCCGTGAAAAAGCCTCCATGGCCACAGACATAGCCAGTCGCTCAGCGTTAAAGTTAGCCATAATCACACTAAACCCGCGATTCTCCTGACCCACAAGATTGCCCGCCGGCACGCGCACATTATCAAAGTAAATCGTCGCCGTATCCGAACACCACCAGCCCTGTTTTTTATCCAGAGCGGTCCGCGAAACACCCTCTAAATCCGCCGGAATCAGTAAGGCCGAAACACCACCCGCTCCTTCGCTGCCAGTGCGCACAGCCGTAGTAAACCAATTAGCATTCATACCACCAGTGATATAGGTTTTCGAACCATTGACCACATAGTGATCGCCATCTAGCCTTGCACTAGTGGTTAAATGCGCCACATCAGAACCGGCTCCCGGCTCAGTAATCGCCAGAGAAATACGCTTAGTACCCGCCAAAACCGGCGGTGCGACTTCCTGCTTAATCGCCTCACTGGCAAAATTAAGCACCGGAGGCAGGCCAATCCCGTGAACCATCAAAGTCGCACTCAAACCGCCAACAGCAATTCGCGCCATCTCCTCATTGAGAATATTTTTATGCCAGATATCAATGCCCTCAGAGATACCGCCAAACTCCTCCGGATAGCCCAAACCCAGAATTCCCACCGCCGCAGCCTTGGGCCACAGCTCATCCGGAAGCGCCCCATCCTCATCCCACTGATCAGCAAAAGGAATTACCTCACGATCGAAAAAACGCCGCAGCTGGGCACGCCATTCCTCGTGTTCAGCGGTTAGATGGCTATTGTTTAAGCGAGCGCTATCAAAATCGAGGGACATAGGAATTTTTCCACAGATCGAAGATTAAAGTGTTAGCTTTTGATACTAGGCAGGCCACTGTTTGCCAGCTTGGGAATAAGCGCCATCTTTAGGGGAATCAATGCCAAGTGACCGTATTAGGGGCTACCGGCAGAATAAGATCCCTCGTCAAAATGCTCTGTCGGGATGACATATAAAGTTGCTTTCAGGATGAAACGCCCTCCGGCTTTTTACTTGCGGCGGTAATCTCTTGGGGACATGCCGTGCCAGCTTTTAAAGGCACTGGAGAACGACCCCTGATCCGCGTAACCCAGCAGGAAGGCGATCGCCGTAATACCTAGGCGATCATCGGACAGATAACGCAGCGCCATGCGTGAACGCACTTCTTGAAGCACTTGCAAAAAGTTGGTGCCGCGATCTGAGAGACGGCGCTGCAATGTGCGCCGAGAAATATTCATTAGACTGGCAAGTTTGTCGATACTCACTTCACCCTCAGGCAGACGACGTATCATAATAGCCTTAAGGTTCGACAAAAACTCATCAGCTGTTTGATCATTTTCAAACAGTTCACTGAAAGGTTTTGTCAGATCTGGCCCCTGCTGGTAGTCCTGCTTCAGTAGCTGAAAGTCCAGTGCGGCACTGTCAAAAAACAGGCTGCTGTAGGGCTGATTATAGGAGATAGATCGACCAAAAATGGCTTGTAGCTGAGTGGTATCCTGAGGCTGAGGATAGGTAAAATTAGCTTTCACTACAGGCACAGGCCGCACACACAGAGAGTTGATAATTGCCGCTGATGCAGAGAGCACCTCATCACTGCAGTAACGTTTCAGCCCACTACTTTTTAGCAGTGGCTCCCAACGTAATTCCACCAGATTACCTTCCCGATGAGCGGTAGTCTCACCTATATCCCCACGCATTTTTAAGGTGCTGGGTATTAAGTTGAGGTAATCGCGAAAGGATTTACACAGAGAACAGGTATAGAGCTGCAAGTTGAGACCTTTGAGATAAATAATGCGCCCTACTGAGAGACCGATATCGGGGTTTGACGAAGCCTCGGCAGCTAACTTATAGAGTTTGTAATAGCTAGCGACCGAAAATCGACGATCAGGAATAATTAGCTGGCCTTGATCTAAGCCTGAATCGCGCAGTAGCTGCTGCTGATTAGCGCCGTCTTTTTCCGCCGCCTGCAAAATAGCCACAAGAGCCGGAGCAAGAACGCTCCAGTTCGGATTTATCTGCTGTTCAGCTGCTGTGTTAGGGGGCATAGCCTTTTTTCTCGACCGGAAAAACGGAATTCACTTTAACACTTTAGACGATTTAGGTTCAATATTCCTGCGTCAAAGTGACCTTTCCCGCTCTCTTTAAATATAAGCATTGAAATCAAATTCCTCAGTGACATTTGACAGTGACATTTAGCAAAATACTGTATATATTAACAGTATATCGAGAGCGCCCCACCTATGCCCAATACTGAAATAATAAGTAAACTCCTTGCCCGCCATGATACTTGGCGCGGACAGAGTCAAAAATCCACTCAACGCAGTGTCTCCAGCGGTAATGATCAAATTGATCTGCTATTAAAGGGTGGCTGGCCGACGGCTGCACTGACTGAATTATTGGTTCAGCGCCCAGGAATTGGCGAGCTTTCACTGCTGCTGCCAGCGATTAGAGACTATTGCCAAAACAATCATCTCAGCGTTTGGCTCGACCCACCCTATCAACCCTATGCTCCAGCATTGGCCGCCGCCGGTATTGCCTTGCAGAAGGTGCTTATAGTGCAGAGTAAAAATCCCCGTGAATGGCTCTGGATCGCTGAACAGTGCATTCGAAATAATGCTCTGCTATTGGCCTGGAGCGATAACAAAATGGCCAGCTATAGCGATCTGCGCAAGCTGCAACTGGCGGCTGCGGACAGTGGTCATGCGGCATTTTTGTTCTCTGCGAACAAAGAGCGTAACCATCAACAGTCCGGCTCATCCCCCGCTACCCTGCGCTTGGAGGTTGACTCTGCCGGAGAGAAAAATCTGCGTCTTTCCGTCCGTAAACTGCGCGGTGTGGCTCCAGGGGAACAGCTACTGATTCCTCGCGGTAAAGATCTCAGCTCACAGACGTCTCTGGCCAAATTACCGGTCAATAGCATTCATTCTGCTACGCCAATCTCAACCGATATTCCTCGCATTAAAACCAGCGAGCAGAGACTTAACGTCTGAAGCCTTCGCGCCATAGAGAAAAGGGAAATAGACGAAAAGGATTTTCAAAATTACCTACAGCGGCGAGGGCAACAGGCCCTTATCCAGAAAAAATCTGGCTCTACCTGCACTTTCCACTACTGCCACTGGATGCGCTCTTAGACGACTCGAAAATCGAAGATGACAGACAAATTCCGACAGCAGTTGTCCGCCAAGAAAAGAACGCGATGCGCATTTTATGCTGCAATGACAGCGCTAAAAAATCTGGCGTTGAACCCCTCCTTTCACTCTCCACAGCTCTGGCTCTCTGTCCTGATCTGCTGACGCTACAGCAGCAACCTGAGCGTGAACAAACCACATTGCAACAGTTGGCATTAATTGCCTACGGCTTTAGTCCAGTGGTGATTATTGCCGAACAGGGTTTATGGCTAGAGTTGAGCGGCTGTGAAAAGCTATTCCGCAGCTACAGACAATTACTCCAGCAGTTACAAAAAAAACTCTCTCATCGCTGCGCTCATATAGATATGGGCATAGCCGGTAGTGCCGATGCTGCGCGACTGCTGTGTCAGACTGGCTTTCGCTGTGAGCTTCCAGAGAGGGCCGAAGTGGAACAGCAGCTGCGCCTAACGCCGCTGAGCCTGCTCAATATTCAACGGCGACAACAACAGAGTTTTAAACAGCTCGGATTAACCTGTCTCGAGGATTTGCTGGTACTGTCCAGGGCTGAATTAGCCAGTCGCTTTGGTACTGACATAGTAGATCAGCTGCAACTGTTACTGGGGGAGCAACCCTGTCAGCTGACGCGCTTTAAACCGGCAGTGAGTTTTCATGATTTGCTGCAGAGTACACAGGGTATTTTTAGCAAGCAGGGCTTACTGTTTCCCATGAAGACACTGCTTCAGCGCCTGAGTATTTATCTGCAAGCTCGCCAATGTTACTGCCGCAAGATCGAATGGCGCTTTGAACCCCTAATTGGCGAACCCAGCTCTATGTGCATCAGCCTTTCCGGGAGCCAAAACAGCTGGGCAACGTTACTCGATTTAAGCCGCCTGCAACTGGAGCGCATAAACCTGCCTGCCAGTATAGAAACGATTATCTTATCCAGTGATGACTTTGTTGATGGTCTGCCGGAGGGGTTGGATTTATTTGGTACAGCTCCCTCTTCGAATAACGCCTTGGATGGAGAGGTCAGCTTAGAAGCCAGCCGATTGATTGATAGCCTGCGTGCACGACTGGGGCCTGAGGCTCTTCAACAGCCGGCGCTGGGGAGTAACTATTTACCCGAGGAAGCAGGGCAAATTGTTGCGCCAGGGAAGCATCCGCAATTGACTGTTGATCACAATGGTCTGCAACCCCTTTGGTTGTTGCCCAGGCCTATTGCTATTCAGCTGCGTCAGCAGCAGCTGTTTTGGCGTCGGCCGCTGTATATTTTAAGTGGCCCACGGAGGCTCAGTGATAATTGGTGGCAGACGGATCAGCAGCGCGATTATTATTTGGCCTGTGATAATGAAGGGGCGCGATATTGGTTATTTAAGCAAGCCGGGACTGATCGCTGGTTTGTGCAGGGATTGTTTTCATAAAAGTTGGGAGCTTTTACTTTGCCCAGCCGATCGAAGAATCTCCTTGCAGCCAGCTGCGTCAGTCAACGTTGAGACTGGCTTGGCATGAATTCTGCAATGCGTGATAAGCAAATAGAAATAACGAAACAGTTCTGCAGGCAATAGCGAACTGCAATGTCAATAAAGCGCCCTATTGTTAAACACCCAGCGGCTGATAATAGTGCGAACAATGAGAATACAGCGATGACAGCACGCCCAGATTGGCGCACAACATTACCCTCGCGCACCAAAACAGTGCTTTGCAGTGGTGAATCAGCAGCCCTAACTAAACAGGCGGACAGCTAATCAAATCTCAGATGCGACTTATTTTCACCGATTTAGACGGCAGTCTTCTGGACCACCACAGCTATAGCTTTGCCCCAGCAGTACCTTTGCTCGCTGAACTGGAAACTTTGAGCGTGCCGGTGATCCCGATCACTAGCAAAACTTTTACTGAAGTCATGATGCTGCGCCACCAGCTCGACAACCGCCACCCCTTTATTGTTGAGAATGGTGCAGCACTCTATGTGCCTCGCCGCTATTTCAAAGTCCAACCGGAACATGCGCTTTTAGAAAATGGTTTTTGGGTGCTGCGCAATGTGCCGCGGCGAGCCAAATGGCAGCAACTTTTGGCTGAGAGGGTCGCCGATTTTAGTGGCGAATTTGAAACCTTTGACTCTGTCTATGCCGCTTCAGGCGCTGCCGGCGTCGCCGCCATTACCGGCCTCGAGATGCCTGCGGCGGAGATGGCCAATCAACGTGAACACAGTGAACCAGTGCATTGGCTTGGCAGTCCACAGCGCAAACAGAGCTTTATCTACCGCTTGCAAGAGGCTGGCGCCACAGTACTCCAGGGCGGTCGGTTTTTAAATGTTGGCGGCGATGTGGACAAAGGCCGCGCCATGCTACAGCTGCGGGATCTCTATTTGGCTGACGCCAGTCTGCCAGCCACAAACCATCAGGAGTCGAACAATAGCCACTGCGAAATACTCGCCATCGGCGACAGCAACAATGATGTGGCCATGCTCGAGGTCGCCTCATCGGCACTGGTTATTCGGGCAGATGACCGCTCGCCACCTAGCTTAAAACGCACTGAAAATTGCTATACCAGCCGACAAATCGGCCCTGAGGGATGGGTTGAGGGCGTTAATCTGTGGCTCAAGAAAACTGACAAAACAAACGACTAAACCAAATCAAAAAAGAGAGCTAATCATGGGCGACTTCCATCAAAACGGCGTAATCACCACACTGCACAACCTATCCAAGCGGTCAGTTGAGACGATGGAGAATGAACTACTCGGGTTTTCTAAAACTCGCCCCATGGGGCTGATACTGCCGTCGCTCTATTCCGAACTCGAAGGCGATGCTCTTAAAGGGATTGTCGGAGAACTCGAACAGGTACCCTACCTCAATGAAATTGTCATTGGTCTAGATCGCGCCAACGAACAGGAATATCGCCAAGCACTAGATTTTTTCTCTGTATTGCCGCAGCACCATAGAGTGCTGTGGAACGACGGTCCGCGCTTGAAAGCCCTGGATACAAAATTGCAGAAGCTCGATCTAGCACCAAAAGAAATGGGCAAAGGCCGCAATGTTTGGTATTGCATGGGTTACACCCTGGCCTCGAACAAAACAGAAGCTGTGGCACTGCACGATTGTGATATCACTACCTATGATCGCGAACTGCTGGCTCGACTGATCTACCCTGTAGCCAACCCACGCTTTAGTTATGAATTTTGTAAGGGCTATTATGCCCGTGTCGCCAATGGCAAAATCAATGGCCGGGTATCGCGTCTATTAGTCTCACCGCTGTTGAGCGCGCTGAAAAAAACCGTCGGCCACACCGACTACCTCAACTATATGGCCAGCTTTAGATACCCCTTAGCGGGAGAGTTTTCCTTTCGCCGTGATGTGCTCAACGACATTCGTATTCCCAGCGACTGGGGCCTAGAGATCGGCGTGCTCTCAGAGATGCATCGCAACTACGCCAGCAACCGTCTCTGCCAGGTGGATATCGCTGACAACTACGATCACAAACATCAGAACCTATCCTTGGATGATGATCAGGATGGCCTCTCAAAGATGTCCATCGATATTGCCAAGGCCCTGTTCCGCAAGCTTGCCACACAGGGTGTAGTCTTCAGCCATGAAGCCTTTAGATCACTTAAGGCAACCTACTATCGCATGGCCCTAGATATAGTGGAGACCTGCCACAACGATGCAATCATGAATGGTTTAAGCTTAGATATTCACGAGGAAGAAAAAGCCGTGGAGATGTTTGCCGAAAATATCATCAAGGCCGGTGAAGTGTTTTTTACCAGCCCCATGGAGAAGCCCTTTATTCCCAGTTGGAACCGCGTGATCAGCGCAGTGCCCAACATTTTCGAAGAGCTAGTCGCTGCCGTCGAAGCGGACACCGAAGAATTCAACCCGCGCTAAGGGCTGCACACTATGAATCCAGATCACCTTTCTGATGCTCTTATGCGCCATCTAACGACTATTTATCAGGGTGTGGATGGCGTTGATAGCAATCATCACAAGCAGCTGAGCGAGCAACTTATAGCGCTTATGGATCTGCAGCAGCTAAGCACTGAGCCGACCCGGTATGTCAATCACTGGGATGAAAAGGACTGTCTGGTAATAAGCTATGGTGACAGCGTATTGCAGCCAGACGAAAAGCCCCTGCAAACGCTAAAGCGGTTTTTAGACCGCTATGTGGAAGACTGTATTAATGGGGTTCATATTCTGCCTTTTTACCCTTACACCTCAGACGATGGTTTCTCTGTGCTCGACTATTCCAGCGTTAATGAGTCACTCGGCGACTGGGGTGATATTGAGGCCATAGCGGCAGACTATTCACTGATGTCAGATCTGGTGATAAACCACTGCTCCGCTCGTAGCCCCTGGTTCGAAAACTTTCTCAATGATCGCGACCCTGGGCGCAACTACTTTGTCACCGCGACCCCCGAGGATGATCTCAGCGCAGTAGTGCGTCCGCGGACAAATGCCCTCCTCAAAGAGGTTGAGACGGTCAGAGGCAGCCAGTTTGTCTGGTGCACCTTTAGTCACGATCAGGTGGATTTAAATTTTCGCAATCCAGAAGTACTGAAACAGTTTGTCAGCATTATTCGCCAGTACCTGAATAGCGGAGTGCGAATTTTTCGTCTCGATGCGGTGGCTTTCTTATGGAAAGAGCCAGGCACTAACTGTATTAATTTGGAGCAGACTCACGAAGTAGTTCGCCTGCTGCGCACACTGATCGAACAGGCCCAGCCAGACGCAATTATTGTCACGGAAACCAATATTCCCAACCGCGAAAACCTCGCCTACTTTGGCAACGCCAACGAAGCCCATTGGGTATATAACTTCTCCCTGCCACCGCTATTGGTCAACACCTTAATCACCGGCGACTGCAACTATTTAAAACAGTGGATGATGAGCATGCCACCGGCGCGCAATGGCACAGCTTACTTTAACTTTATCGCCTCTCACGATGGCATTGGCCTGAGGCCCGCCGAGGGATTGCTCAAGGAAAGTGAAATCGATGTACTGGCTGACAGTATGCAATCCTTTGGTGGCCGAGTGTCCTGGCGCACTGGAGATGATGGACAACGCAAGCCCTACGAAATCAACATCTCATTGTTTGATGCACTGCAGGGCACCACTGAGGGGCCTGATCACTGGGGGCTGCAGCGCTTTCTCTGCGCTCATGCGATTATGTTTGCGCTAGAGGGCGTTCCTGGAATCTATATTCACAGCCTGGTGGGCACGCGCAATGATTATCAGCGCGTTGAAAATGCCGGCCACAATCGTGCGATCAACCGTCATCAGTGGCAGTACAGTGAGCTTCAGGAGCGACTGGCGAATGCTAAGAGTTCTGAGCACCAGGTGTTTAGTGGCATCAGCTCGCTACTTAAAATTCGTCGCCAACAATCGGCTTTTCATCCCAATGCCACCCAGTTCACCCTGCATTTAGGCACTGGGCTCTTTGGCTTTTGGCGGCAGAGTATTGATCGCCAGCAGAGTATATTTTGTGTCAGTAATATCACCTCTGAGGTGCAGACACTAAATCTCTCTGATATCAATTTAATCGACAATGAAAATTGGGTGGATTTAATTAGCCAACTGCCCTGCGATGGGCTGATGCAGTCGGTGGCTATGGCGCCCTATCAGACATTATGGATAACCAATCAGGTCAACGGTTAGCTTGTTATATGCCCCTGCATGGGTGAGAATATTGCGAAGAAATAAACGCTTTAATCCAATATAACCTAAGAAAAACAGCAGGGGAACAGACGCAATGAAACTTGAGACACAGGCTATTCACGCTGGATTTAACGACGATCCCACCACTCGTGCGGTAGCGGTTCCGATTTATCAAACTACCTCTTATAGCTTTCGCGACACTGAACACGGTGCCAATCTGTTTAATCTCGCTGAGCCCGGCAATATCTATTCGCGTATTATGAATCCAACCAATGATGTGCTGGAACAGCGCATCGCGGCAATGGAAGGTGGTGTCGCCGCCCTCTGTATGGCCTCGGGAATGGCCGCGATCACTGCATCGATTCAGACACTGTGCCGCAGCGGTGACAATATGGTCAGCGTCAGCCAACTCTATGGCGGCTCCTACAACCTGTTTGCCCACACTTTGCCACAGCAAGGTATCGAAGTGCGCATGGCCTCTGGAGATGATATTGCCGCCCTGGAAGCGCTGATCGACGAAAACACCAGAGCCGTATTCTGTGAGTCCATCGGCAACCCGGCAGGCAATGTGGTGGATATAGCCGCGCTCTCGGAGATGGCTCATCGTCATGGGGTTCCAGTGATTGTCGACAACACTGTTGCCACGCCCTACTTCTGTCGTCCCTTTGAGCATGGTGCAGATATTGTGGTGCACTCACTGACCAAATATATCAGCGGTCACGGCACTACTATCGGCGGGATTATTGTCGATAGCGGCACCTTCAACTACAAGGACAATCCGCGCTTCGCCCAGTTCAACACACCGGACCCTTCTTATCACGGCGTCACCTATGCCGACGACTTTGACGCACCCTTTATTGGCCGCGCCAGAGTGGTTCCCCTGCGCAGCATGGGCGGAGCACTGTCGCCGTTTAATGCGTTTTTAATTTTACAGGGACTAGAAACACTGGCCCTGCGTATGGACCGCCATGTAGAAAATGCCAACGCCGTGGCCAATTATCTGAAAGACCATGATGCCGTTTCTTGGGTTAACTATGCCGGTCTTGCAGAGGACCAGTATTATGAGCTTGCCCAGCGTATGTGCTCAGGCAAGCCCTCTTCCATTGTCAGCTTTGGTATCAAAGGTGGGGAAACAGCTGGTGCCACATTTATCGATGCCCTGGGCATGATTAAGCGTTTAGTGAACATTGGCGACGCCAAGTCACTGGCCTGTCATCCCGCCAGCACGACACATCGACAGCTAAATGAAGAAGAATTGGCCCACGCTGGAGTGAGTTCTGATTTGGTTAGGCTGTCAGTGGGTATTGAGCATATTGATGATATTCTGGCAGATATAGAACAGGCGATTAATGCTGCCAGTTAAAGCAGCTTAATGGTTCGATAAAAGGGACTCCACTGTCACTCTCAGGTGTCGGTCTTGACATCCTGAGAGCGCGCAGTGAACCGAAGGATCTTCTTGTCGATGGCAGCGTTTACCATCGAGATCCTTCTACTGCGCTCAGGGCATGATGGTATTGGCGAACACAACCAGGGGCAGCAGAATAGCAACACAACTGTCATCCCGACAGAGCACAGCGACGAGAGATCTCAGTCAGTCACTCACCTGAGTCAGAAAAAACCGCTCACGAGACCCAGACATATCGCCAAGACTCTCCCGCTGCACATGCAGTTTTTCTCCGTAATAAGCCGCACAACCCTGAATCAGACCCTCAGCCACATCACCCAAACAGCGTGGTGATTCATAGATCAATTCCATGGTGGTGTCAGTGTATCTAGTGCACTTAAAATCCGGCGGCGAGGCATCAGGATAGAGTTTTCGTACTTCAACATGAATAAAGCTATCGACCTTCTGCAACATATCAAAAGATGAATTCATCCCCTGAATCCATTGCGGGTAGGCAGAAATCAACTCCGCAAATAGATACATGCCAAACGTTTTAGTGACCTTGGCCACGGGAACGTCAGTCTTTTTACTCAGCACCACGATCATATCGATCAGTTCCATATGATCGTAGGCACCCATGGTGGTGTAGATTCCGCCACTGGCAGGGGCGGCATCTTCGATCACCTCTTCGACCATCTCGAGTCCGTAGCGCTCCTCTATCAAATAGAGAAACGACGTAAAAATCATGCCTTTCACAAGTACCCCTTCACTATTTCGCTGCGCCTAATCAGCAGTCTGCTTAGCAGCTCTTTATCGGCCGCAAATGGCGATACTTGGCGTATCGGCTATTCATGTTAGCATAGCGTAGTGGTTATAGAGGGTCTCTGTAGGAGGCTACTCCTGTCTATCAATAAACAGCGGCCCTGCATACCCTCACCAACTTCGTAACCAATCTAATGCCTATCTGCTGTTTTACTATAGATCACCTGCGGCGAACTACCTGATAATTTCGCCCGATATATTTCATCGGCACACTGAGCATATGCACCAGACGGGAAAAGGGAAAGAGAACAAAAATAACCATGCCGAGCAGGATGTGCAGTTTATAAATCCAGTGCACTGAGACAATACTGGCCGCCGCCGTGGTCGGATCGAAGGTGACTATATTCTGCGCCCAGCTCATCAGCTTGAGCATTTCTTGACCATCCAGATGACCCACAGAGACAAAAATCGAACCCAGCCCCAGAATCAACTGGGCAAATAACACCAGCAAAATGGCGAGATCCATTCTCGTGCCTGTGGCTCTAACTCGTGCATTGGTCAGCCGTCGTTTAATCAGGATAACCATGCCGTAGAAACAGATCAGGCCAAACACTCCACCGGCGCCCATGGCGATCAACTGTTTGGTGGCTGCTGAAACACCCAGGACATGCCAAACCACATTGGGGGTCAACAGGCCGACAAAATGGCCGGCGAAAATCGCCAATATCCCTATATGAAACGGAATGCTGCCCCTGCGCAGCTGCTTGCTTTCAAGCATTTGGCTGGAGCCGGTTTTCCAGCTGTACTGTTCCCGGTCGTAGCGAATGATCGAGCCGACCACCATCACGGTCATGGCGAAGTAGGGCACTAGGCCAAACAGAAACTGATTTAATACGTTGATATCACTGCTCAGCATAGTGGTTGCTCCATTGGCTTGATGATGTGTCGTTTGTTAAAAGACCGTTCACGGCTGTGCCCTTTATTAAAAATCCGCTCATGGCTGTATCCTTCCTGAGGTTTCAAAATCCACCCAGTGCAAGGGAACATCGAGATCTTTGCGCTGCCCTTCGCTGGGTTTGCGCTGGGCATCGCCACAGCTTTTATCCAGGGAATCAGCGCCGAAGGTGACCTCTTCTTCCTCCCACTCTTTGTCGATTGCCTGCTTACTGTCATCGCGCTTTTCATCGGCGATGCGCTGGCGGATTTCATCCAGATCCACTTTGCTGTCGGCAATACTCAGCAGCAGCTGAAATAACAGAGCATAATCACTGCCGCGCTTTTCCAAGCGGCATTGCAGCAACGCCAGAATATGTTCCATATCCAACAGCCAGCTAACCGCATTGTCGCGACCCTGAGTGGAGAGAAACTCTAAAAACAGCGGCAGATAATCCGGCAGTTCATGCTGACTGATTTCCAAACCGGCCTGACGATACTGGTCCACTAGATCCACCATCGCCTGACCGCGGTCTCGGGACTCGCCGTGAACATGTTCAAACAGCCACAGGGCCAGAGAGCGACCGCGCTCGAAAAGTCCGTCATATTCACTCTGCCATTGCATCAGGTCTTGGCTGGCATGTTGCTCAATAAACTGCAGTAAGCGGTGCCGTAGTTTTGGGTCAATATCAGCCGCCTTAACCAGCGCGTCTATATCTGCTCTGTGCTCGACAACTGTCTGATCCGGATAATCCAAAAGACAGCCAATCAGTTTCAGTATCTGCATGTCTATTCCTCACCGCCGGAGACGGCGATAATGTCGCGATTGCTGGGTTTCTTACCGCCAAACATATTCACCCCGCTGTTGCCCTCACTGCAGCCATTGCCAAAACTAAAGCCGCAGCTGCTTTTATCGCTGTAGGCATTTTCCGCGTAGGCTTTGTGGCTGGTGGGAATCACGAAGCGATCTTCGTAGTCGGCGATGGCCATATAGCGGTACATCTCCTCCACCTGCTCTGCGGTGAGACCGACACGCTTGAGCACGTCCAGGTCCACCACATCGTCCACCTGCTGTGACCGCTTAAAGGAGCGCATGGCTAACATCCGTTCCAGGGCGGTGATCACTGGACCCGTATCACCGGCACTGAGTAGATTGGCGAGATATTGCATGGGAATGCGCAGCGAGCGCAGATCCGGAATCACGCCATCGACGCCAATATGACCTTTTTGCGCAGCACCCTGAATCGGTGACAGTGGCGGTACATACCAGACCATGGGCATGGTGCGATACTCTGGGTGTAGCGGCAGCGCCACTTTCCAATCCACAGCCATTTTGTACACTGGGGAGTCCTGAGCGGCGCTAATCCAGCCCTCGGGGATGCCCTCTTTACGGGCCGCAGCCTGAACCTCTGGATCATTGGGATCGAGAAAAATACCCAGCTGGGCTTGGTAGAGATCGGTGTCTTTTTCGACACTGGCGGCTTCTTCAATGCGGTCGGCATCATAGAGCAGAACACCCAGATAGCGGATGCGGCCAACACAGGTCTCTGAGCAGACAGTGGGCTGACCGGCTTCGATGCGCGGATAACAGAAGGTGCACTTTTCCGACTTGCCGGATTGATGGTTGTAGTAGATTTTTTTGTAGGGGCAGCCGGAGACACACATGCGCCAACCACGGCATTTATCCTGATCGATCAGCACAATGCCATCTTCTTCACGCTTGTATATAGCGCCGGAAGGACAGCTGGCGACACAGCTTGGATTGACACAGTGTTCGCAGAGGCGTGGCAGATACATCATAAAGGTCTGCTCAAACTCGCCGTAAATTTCCTTTTGTGCCACCTCGTCAAAGTTGCTGTCGGCGCTGCGTTTTTCAAATTCGCTGCCAAGAATTTCTTCCCAGTTGGGGCCGGATTCGATCTTCTCCATACGCTTGCCAGTGATCAGGGAGTGCGGCCGTGCCACTGGCTGATGCTTGCTCTCTGGGGCGTTGTGTAGATGTTCGTAATCGAAATCGAAGGGCTCGTAATAGTCGTCAATCTGGGGCAGATCCGGATTGGCAAATAGGTTGCTGAGAATTTTTAACTGGCTCCCCTGAGTTAACTCGAGCTTGCCATTTTTGCGCACCCAACCGCCCTTCCATTTTTTCTGATTTTCCCAGTCATTGGGAAAGCCGACGCCGGGCTTGGTTTCAACATTGTTAAACCAGGCGTATTCGACGCCATCGCGACTGGTCCAAACATTTTTACAGGTGATCGAGCAGGTGTGACAGCCGATGCATTTATCCAGGTTTAGAACCATGCCAATCTGTGCGCGTATTTTCATTGTGTAACTCCCTTTTCCACTGACTGATTCGCTGATGGCTGCTTCTTAGAAGCTGTGATCGGCAGCTCTTCATCCAACCAATCCACCTTATTCATCTTGCGCAAAATAACGAACTCATCGCGGTTACAGCCGACGGTGCCGTAGTAGTTAAAACCATAGGACTGCTGAGCGTAGCCACCGATCATATGGGTGGGTTTCATCACTGTTCGAGTCACTGAATTGTGAATGCCGCCGCGGGTTTTGGTGGTTTCAGAGCCGGGCACATTGACCACCCGCTCCTGGGCGTGATACATCATGCTCATGCCCACAGGCACACGCTGGGAGACCACCGCGCGGGCGGCCACTGCACCATTGATGTTAAAGGCTTCGATCCAGTCGTTGTCGACAATCCCAGCCTTGCTGGCATCGGTTTCACTGATCCAGATAATCGGCCCACCGCGAGACAGGGTCAGCATCAGCAGGTTGTCGGAGTAGGTGGAATGAATGCCCCACTTCTGGTGCGGGGTAATCCAGTTGAGAATCAGCTCGGTGTTGCCGTTGGGTTTTTTACCTAACAGCGGTGCGATGGTTTTCATATTAATCGGCGGCTTATACAGGCACTGGGTTTCACCAAAATCACGCATCCACTCGTGGTCCTGATAAAACTGTTGCCGGCCGGTGAGCGTGCGCCAGGGAATCATCTCGTGAACATTGGTGTAACCGGCGTTGTAGGAGACATGCTCATCTTCCAAACCAGACCAGGTTGGCGAGCTGATAATCTTCCGCGGCTGAGCCAGCAGATCTCGGAAGCGAATCTTTTCATCCTGCTTGGGCAGTGCCAAGTGCCTGTGGTCTCGGCCAGTGAATTCACCCAGAGCCTGCCAGGCTTTAACCGCCACCTGACCATTGGTCTCCGGTGCCAAACTCAGTATCACCTCAGCAGCATCAATGGCGGTTTCAATTTTGGCGCGGCCTTTGTGCACACCCTCTTCCCGATGGACCTTATTCAGCTGCCCTAAAAAGGCCACTTCTTCATCGGTGTTCCAGTTAATGCCCTTACCACCGTTACCCAGTTTTTCTAACATGGGGCCCAGCGAGGTAAAGCGTTTATAGGTGTTGGGATAGTCCCGCTCCACCACCACCATATTGGGTGCAGTCTTGCCGGGAATAAGCTCGCACTCACCCTTCCACCAGGCTTTTACGCCATTGGGCTGGGCTAATTCGGCTGGAGTGTCATGTTGTAGAGGAACCGTGACCAGATCTTTCTCGACGCCGAGATGACCCACTGTCAGTTCACTAAAGCGCTTGGCGATGGCTTTAAAAATATCCCAGTCAGATCTGGATTCCCAAACTGGGTCCACGGCCTTGGATAGCGGATGAATAAACGGATGCATATCCGAAGTATTCATATCGTCTTTTTCATACCAAGTGGCTGTGGGCAGCACTATGTCAGAGTAGAGACAGGTAGTGGACATACGAAAATCCAAGGTCACCAGCAGATCAATTTTGCCCTCTGGTGCCTCATCGTGCCAAACCACATCCTCAGGTTTGGTGTCGCCGGACTCACCCAGATCTTTGTTCATTAAACCGTGCTTGGTGCCCAGCAGATGACGCAGCATATACTCGTGACCCTTGCCGGAAGACCCGAGTAAATTGGAGCGCCAGATAAACATATTGCGTGGAAAGTTCTTTGGATCATCTGGATCTTCACAGGCAAATTTAAGCTCGCCGCTTTTTAATTGCGAAACCAAATAGTCTTTCGGATCCACACCGGCGGCTTCAGCCTCTTTCACAAGTTGCAGTGGATTGGTATTGAGCTGGGGCGCTGAAGGCAACCAGCCCATGCGCTCGGCGCGAGTGTTGTAATCCAGTATCGAGGCACCCCATTTCTTCTTGTCAGCCAATGGTGAAACCACTTCGGTCATAGTGAGTTTTTCATAGCGCCATTGATCCGAATGGTTGTAGAAAAACGAGGTGCCGTTCATCTGACGAGGTGGCCGCTGCCAATCGAGGCCAAAGGCCAGTGGCAGCCAACCACACTGAGGACGGAGTTTTTCCTGTCCCACATAGTGGGCCCAACCACCGCCGGACTGACCGATGCAACCACACATCATCAGCAGGTTAATCACACCGCGATAATTCATATCCATGTTGTACCAGTGGTTCATGGCAGCGCCGACAATAATCATGCTGCGACCACGGGTCTTGTTAGCGTTATCGGCAAACTCATGGGCAATTTTGATTACCTGAGCTCGGGGTACACCGGTGATTTTCTCCTGCCAAACTGGGGTGTATGGCATGTTTTCATCAAAGGTTTTAGCGCAGTTGTCGCAACCGAGACCATTGTCTACACCGTAGTTAGCCAGTGTCAGATCATAGACGGTGGCCACTAATGCAGTGCTGCCATCCGCCAACGTAATACGCTTGGCCGGCACTTTACGCTGCTGTACATCGGCATGATCAGTGTGCTGAAAATAGTCATGTTCGTGTTTTTGGCCACCAAAATAAGGGAATGCAACATCGACTATTTCATCCGCCCGATGTTTCAGGGACAGATGCAGCTCCAGCTCTTCGCCCGTGCTGCCATCCCGCTGTTCGGTGTTCCACTTGCCCCTCTCTCCCCAGCGATAGCCAATGGAACCTGTGGGTGAGACTAATTGGTCGCTGCCATAAACCGCTGCCAGGGCAATGGTCTTCCACTCGGGATTGTTCTCTTGTCCCTGATTATCCAATAGGTCAGAGGCGCGCAAGAAACTGCCCTGCTGCAGTCCTGAAGCGCATTCATCCAAGCGCACCAGATAGGGAAAATCGGTGGTGCGACGTACATAATCGGTAAAATACGGGCTTGGGTTATCCACATGAAACTGTTTCAGAATCACATGACCCATGGCCATTGCCATAGCTGAATCCGTACCCTGCTTCGGCTTCAGCCATTCATCGGTGAGCTTGGCGACTTCGGAATAATCCGGTGTAACGGAAACTGTCTTGGTGCCTTTGTAGCGCACCTCGGTAAAGAAGTGGGCGTCCGGCGTGCGGGTCTGGGGCACATTGGAACCCCAGGCAATAATATAGCCGGAGTTATACCAGTCAGCGGATTCCGGCACATCGGTCTGCTCTCCCCATGTCTGGGGTGATGCCGGCGGCAGATCACAGTACCAGTCGTAAAAACTCAGGCAGTTGCCGCCAATTAGCGACAGATAACGTGAGCCCGCAGCATAGGAGACCATGGACATAGCCGGGATCGGTGAGAAACCGCTAATGCGATCTGGACCGAAGGTTTTGGCGGTGTAGATATTGGATGCGGCGATAATTTCATTGACCTCATCCCAGTTGGAGCGAATCAGACCGCCGAGACCGCGCTTGGCTTTGTAGCTCTTGGCCTTCACCTGGTCTGTGACTATGGATTGCCATGCCAGCACCGGATCCGCGTGTTGCTCACGGGCTTCGCGCCAAAGACTTAATAATGCACTGCGCACCTTGGGGTATTTCAGTCGGTTGGCGCTGTAGATATACCAAGAGTAGCTTGCGCCCCGAGGACAGCCGCGAGGTTCATGATTGGGCAGATCAGGTCGCGTGCGCGGGTAATCAGTCTGCTGAGTCTCCCAGGTCACCAGCCCATCTTTGACATAGATTTTCCAACTGCAAGAGCCGGTGCAATTCACTCCATGAGTCGAACGAACAATCTTGTCGTGCTGCCAGCGCTGGCGATAGCCTTTTTCCCAGTCGCGATTTTCGTTTGTGGTAACCCCATGCCCCTCAGAAAAACTCTGCTTTTTAATATCAAAAAACCGCAACTTATCTAAAAATTGACTCATGCTTATATTTCTCCTTGGAACACTTATTTAACCGACTCGACCAATCTGGAGACAGAATATAAGCGCCCACCAAGAGGATTCGTTTGATTGAGATCAAAGGTGTAAAAGCGCCCTCTAGCGTCTAATAGCTGCGCTATCCCTTTGTAGGTAGCAGCCATAAACCCTAACTAACTGTTATGCCGTTAGTTTTTTATTCAGCGTCTATGGTTATGGAACAGACAGGCCAAATTCGATCATTGGGGGTAGTCAGACTTGCGCAATCTTAAAAATGGATTTTCATCATCCTTGGCTTCGACTATCAGCGTGGCACTGGTATCGATTATCGCCCTCGGGCTACTGACTATTTTTAGTTTGATGTGGGCCACGGATCAGACTGATCAGGACGCTCAGGCAGTCAACCTCTCCGGCTCTATTCGCATGCAGACCTATCGCATCGGCTTGGCCACAGCTCAGCAGCGGAGCGATCAGGCCCAGCAATATATACAGCAGCTGGATGACACCTGGCAGCACCCGCTATTTATCCATCAGCGACGCGCTTCTGACAGGGATCTACTGAGCCAAGACTTTATGCGCGCAGAAAGCCATTGGCGCGAAGTGCTGCGACCGCAGTTCAACGCTCTACTAACATCAGCAACAGCAGCACCAATAGCAGAGCCCGAGCAGAGCAGCTTCCCAACAGCGCAGATAGCAGAGCAATTGCAGCTCACGGAAAAGTTGGTCACGGGCTTTCAACAGGCCGCCGAATCGAAAATACGCCTGCTTAGAATTATTCAATTAACCGCCCTCTTCCTCACCATCGCTCTCGGCGCGGTGATTTTTAATCTGCTAAAAACCCGCTTGGAAAAACCCTTGGCACAGCTCACTGACGCCGCCTCGCGCATTGGTCAGGGCGACTATGGTTATCAGACCCAGGTGGAGGGCAATGATGAGCTGGCGCTATTGGGTTCGGTGGTGAATCGCATGAGCCATTCCGTGGAGACAATTTATCAGGATATGGACGATCAGGTTAAGCGCCGTACCCAGGAGCTGCACAACAATAATATTGCCCTGGAGTTTTTATTTGAAACGGCGCGGAGCATTCTCTCGAGTTATCAGCAGGAGATCAATTATCAGCAATTACTCGATCAGCTGGCCGAGGTGATTGGCGGAGATATCCGCCTTGAACTGTGCCTGTTTACCGAGCAGGGAGATCGCCCCTATATGCATATTGCCCAGGCCAACGGTGAGATTACCGACTGCTCCCAGCGGGACTGCAAGAGTTGCGTCGGCGACAAGCCAGCGAATACCCAGAGCGCCGCAGACTACGCCTTTCCCATCACCCGAGAGGACACTGGCTATGGGGTGATTAACTGCCATGCTAGGAGCCAGCTACAGGGTATGGACCCGACTCCCCTTGAGCAATGGCAGGAGAACCTGCTGCGTTCCGCGGCGGATCAATTCGCTCTCGCCCTCTCCCTGTCGGTTCATCGCAACCAGCAGCGGCGCTTAGCCATGCTAACCGAGCGCACAGTGATCGCTCGAGAGCTACACGACTCACTGGCTCAGGCTCTGTCCTATCTGAAGATACAGGTGACGCGCTTGCAAAAGTCCATAGATACTGAGGCGTTCTCACAGCAACAGCCCATAGTCGACGAACTGCGTGGAGGCCTCTCCTCGGCCTATCGCCAACTCCGCGAGTTGCTCACCACCTTTAGACTTAAAATCGATACTGGGGGACTACAGAGCGCGTTAGAGCTAGTGGTGAGCCAACTCAGAGAACGCAGTGATATGCAGGCCAGCTTGCACTACGAACTCACCAACCTGCCCCTCAGCCCCACGGAAGAGATTCATCTATTGCAGATTATTCGTGAAGCCTCACAAAACGCCATCAACCATTCACTGGGAAGCGAGCTGGATATTCACCTTTTCCAAAACGAAGACCAATGGATTCAACTGCTGATTGAGGACAACGGCATTGGCATTCCAGATAAGGCAGAAAAAACCAATCATTATGGGTTGGCGATTATTCAGGAGCGCAGCCGGCATCTCAATGGCAACCTAGAGATAGCCACTCGACCTGAAGGCGGAACTAGAGTGGCCTTTGCATTTCGGCCAACTTTTTTAAGTGGGTAACCATGGCTAATTAAAAAACCGAATATCCCATAAAAGATATCCGGTTTTTTAAAAATGACTAAGGTTTAGGGATTATAAAATTCACCATCCTTACGCAGATAAAACCACCAATTAATCAACATGCACAGCGCATAGAACATGGCAAAGCCGATCAGTGCCACCTCTGGTGTCGCCGCTTTAATCTGCTCACCCAATACCTTGGGGATATAGAATGCACCGTAGGCAGCTATGGCAGATGTCCAACCCAGTACCGGTCCAGTTTGCTCCTTGGAAAACACCATGGCGATGGTGCGGAAGGTAGAACCATTGCCAATTCCTGTGGCGGCAAAAAGCAGTAAAAACAAAATAAAGAACGGCACAAAAAACGCTTCCGGCGTCGCCGAGCTGTAGGCCGCTTTCATATAGTAAGCCACACCCAGAGCGCAGACGATCATCAGCAACGAGCAAATCTGCGTTACCAGCGCACCGCCAAACTTGTCCGAGATCCATCCCCCCAGAGGCCGAATCAAGGCGCCGATAAAGGGGCCCATCCAAGCGTACATAAGGGCACTGGGGCCATTGGGGTTAATGGTATTGTGAGTCAGGACCCCATCCACCAGCAGGTGCTGATAACCAAAGATAACTTTGATAGCCAGCGGAAATGATGCAGCAAAGCCGATAAAAGAACCGAAGGTCATGGTGTAAATGACGCTCATTACCCAGGTGTGCCTATTATCAAAAATCTCATACTGACGACTGAGGTTGGCTTTCACCTGACCGGGAATTAATTTTAATAGCAGTACCGTGGAGGCCACAACTAAGAGTAAAACCAGTTCTTTTGGCACACCAAAACCAGAGCCATTAGCCGCCTCGGGTAAGAGTAACCAAAGACCGAAGATGGCGGTCATAAAACCAATCAGCAGCATAAAAATAATCGTCGAAAAACTGCCCAGTGGATTAGGGATTTTTGGCGACACATCGGCGCTGCGAATATTGTTCATGCCAAACCAGGTGAAAAACGCCAGCGGCACCAGGGCCAAGAGCCAGACAAACCCGGCATTTTGAATATAGGTTTCAGTGCCTGCGGGAATCTTACCAATCAGGGTTCCCGAGGTATTTTGCAGGGTCATGGAGTCCCCGCCCATCACCCCAAACAAACCAAAGGTCATAGCCAAGGGAACCAAAATTTGCATGCTGGTAACACCAAAGTTACCCAGTCCGGCGTTTAGGCCCAGAGCCAAGCCCTGCTGTTTTTTGGGAAAGAAAAAACTGATATTTGACATGGAAGAAGCGAAATTACCGCCACCGATTCCTGATAGTAGCGCTAATAACTGAAATACCCACAGCGACGTGTCCTGGCTCTGTAGTGCAATACCTGCACCAAAGGCTGGCACCATCAACAGCGCGGTGGTCAAAAAGATCGTATTGCGACCACCGGCCAAGCGAATAAAGAAACTACTGGGAATACGCAGTGTCGCACCGGTAAGGCCGGCGATGGCCATCAGAGAAAATAGATCAGACTTGGCAAAGGGGAAACCGAGGTTGAGCATCTGCACGGTGATCACGCCCCAATAGAGCCATACGGCAAAGCCGCAGAGCAAACTAGGAATCGAAATCCATAGGTTGCGATTGGCGACCTGTTTGCCCTGTTGCTGCCAGAAGTTATCGTCCTCTGGATCCCAGCGCTGGATATCCACGCCGCCCTTGTATGTCTCTTTACCCGAGTCTGCCATCACTCCTCTCCTATTTTTATCAGCCAGCGTCACTGCCAACATTCACGAATGCACCCGAAACAGCGCCTACTTCGCGCCTACTATTTAGCTCTACTATCCAGTGCTAGCTGTGATGCTGCAACGATTTGAATGAGTAGCAAAAAGCGCCCGTCAATAGAGCCGCACTATTCCCATTGAGGTAGTAATTGCCAGAGAGCCGCCAAGTGATTGGAAGAGGTATTTTTAAAGTCTACCTACAAAGAGTTATTTGGCAAAAAAGCTGTTCAAGCTGATCCATGATGCAAGTCAATCAAAACCCTTCAGCCGGTTGTGATTTTATCGCCGCTTCAGCAAAGTGCTTTTTAACCTATATTTAATAACGGTTACAAACAAAAAAAGTCGAAGAGAAATACACAAGAAATTGTAAAGGAATAGCGATGATATCCAACCGCAACGACCCAGATCAGTCTAAGCCTGCCACTCTGCTGCTGGTGGATGATCATCCCCTACTGCGCAAAGGCCTTATTCAGCTGGTCGACTTAGATGACAGTCTGACTGTGGTGGCGGAGGCAGACAACGGTCGAGAGGCCCTAAAGCTGGCCCTCGAGCATGATCCGGATCTAATACTGTTAGATCTAAATATGCAGGGTATGGATGGCTTGGAAACGTTAAAAGCTATGCGCGAGGCGCAGATAAGCGCACGGATTATTATTTTGACGGTCTCCGACAATAACGAAGACGTGGTCTGCGCCATTACCTATGGTGCCGATGGTTATCTGCTCAAGGATATGGAGCCAGAAGATATCCTGCAGAAAATCAAACAGGCGGCAGTGGGCAAAATGGTAATCAGTGAAAAGGTCACCCATATACTCGCCGGCGCGATTCGCAAAGGGGATAACCAGCGCAACAATATGCTCGCTAGACTGACCAGCAGGGAGCGGGATATTCTGAAACAGATTGCCAAAGGGCTGAGCAATAAACTAATTGCCCGGGAACTGAATATCTCTGATGGCACCGTGAAGGTTCATGTTAAACATATCTTAAAAAAACTCGAACTGCGCTCCAGAGTGGAAGCTGCCGTGTGGATGGTGAACCAGAACTCGGCTAGTCAGGGCTCGGCTAATCAAAGCCACAATCACCAGTCGACGGCCAATCAAAATAATGACTGACCAACTCAACGACACTGGCCGAGAAAATGCGCCTATCTGGAACAAAAAACTGATCCAAACGTACAACGTATCCGGACCGCGTTACACCTCCTACCCCACCGCGCCACACCTCAGCGAGCAGTTTTCTGAATTAGAATTACTCGCTGCTCTGGAGCGCAGCAATCAGCGTGGCTCTCCTCTATCGCTCTATTTTCATCTGCCCTTTTGCGACACAGTTTGTTACTTCTGCGCCTGCAATAAGATTGTTACCGCTGACAAAAAACGCGCGCAACCCTATCTCCAGCGGCTCGATAGCGAGATGGCGATCTGGGCCAAGCATGTGGACAGAGCCAGACCAGTGGAACAGTTGCACTGGGGCGGTGGCACACCGACTTTTATCCGTGACAGTGAAAAACGTCAGCTAATGAGCCACACCCGCAACCATTTCAAATTGCTGGATGATGACAGTGGCGACTACTCCGTGGAAGTGCATCCCGGACGCATGAATCTGGAGAGCATTGCGGTTCTTCGTGAGATTGGTTTTAACCGCCTGAGCATGGGAGTGCAAGATTTTAGTCATCGAGTGCAACAGGCCGTCAATCGTTTTAACAGTTTCGCTCAGGTGAGGGATTTGATCGCAGCAGCTCGCCATCAACAATACCACTCCATCAGCGTCGACATTATCTATGGACTGCCCCTGCAAACAGTAGATTCCATAAAAACCACCATTCAACAGGTAATCGATCTATCCCCAGACCGTCTGTCGCTATTTAACTATGCCCATATGCCGGAACTATTTAAAACGCAGCGGCAAATCGCCCAAGAGACATTGCCCAGCCCTGAAGAAAAGCTGGCGATGTTGCAACAGTCTATTGAGCTGTTGGTAGCTGATGGATACATCTATATAGGCATGGATCACTTTGCCAAACCCCACGACAGCTTGGTTAAAGCCCAGCATCAAGGGTCGCTGCAGCGAAACTTTCAGGGCTATTCGACCCACGGAAAGTCAATTTACGGAAAGTCGACTCAGGTCACTGCAACACACGGCGACTGGGATCTACTGGCATTCGGCGTCTCAGCCATCAGCGCCATAGATGGCGTGTTAGTGCAGAATCATAAGAAGATTCATAACTATAACCAGGCAATTGATCAAGGATCTTTGGCAACCAGCCGCGGCCTCAGATTAAGCTCTGAAGATAGGCTTCGGGGCAGCATTATCATGCAACTGATCTGTCA
The DNA here is from genome assembly GCA_000511875.1 of Gammaproteobacteria bacterium MOLA455. Lineage (GTDB taxonomy): Bacteria > Pseudomonadota > Gammaproteobacteria > Pseudomonadales > Porticoccaceae > HTCC2207. The sequence continues at coordinate 53,443 of AZIN01000001.1, read as the reverse complement.
CTTTAAGCTCGATATAGAGCCTATCGAAGCCCAGTTTCAGATCTGCTTTGCCCGGCACTTTGCCAAGGAACTCGTCGCATTAGCGCCCCTGGCTATGGATGGATTGATTCGCCTAACCTCAAAAGAGATTAGGGTGTTGGACAGTGGCCGGCTTTTGATACGGGCTATCTGCATGGTTTTTGATGCCTATTTAAAGACTCCAACTCAAACTCCAGATAGTCACAACAGCCGCAAGAAAACTGCTTTTTCACAGATAATCTAAACCTATGATAAAACTAAATCCCTACCAGAAAATTCTGCTTCCAAGCATAAAAGGCCTGTCCTCAAACTGCCCCTTTCCCGTGCAGAAAAAAATCGTCAGGTTTCTACTGCTGCCGATTTTTGAGGAAGCTCGGCTCGATGGTGATCTGGAATTTCTCAGCCATCGTCGTATTGGTTTGGCTATTAGCGACATTGATTACCAGGCAACCTTGAGTCTCGAAAATGGTCATCTGACCCTAGCCTCTTCATCAGCCACAGAGAGGCCACCCGACGCCATTATTCGCGGAAATCTATCCGCCTTTATTCAGTTAGCCAACCGCGCTGAAGATCCGGACAGTCTGTTTTTTCAGCGGCGACTCTCTATTGAAGGTGATACAGATTTAGCCTTAGAAGTAAAAAATGTAATCGATACTGTGGATTTAGATAGGCTGCCAGAGTGGCTTAAAAAAGCCCTGTCACTGAGCCAACGTATGAATAAACATTTTCTGGATAAAAAAGCCTTTTAGAAGAGACCTAAAATGGAACTAGTATGCCCTGCCGGCAGTCTACCTGCCCTAAAAGCCGCCATCGATAACGGTGCAGATGCTGTCTATATCGGCTTTAAGGATGACACCAATGCACGGCATTTTTCTGGGCTTAATTTCAATGATAGAAAAGCCCAAAAAGCTCTGGATTACGCACGCAGCCAGGGTGTAAAAATCTTTGTGGCGATCAATACTTATGCCCAATCCAATGGTTGGGAGCGCTGGCAGCGAGCAGTGGATTTGGCCGCAGACCTCTCTGTAGATGCACTGATTATTGCCGATATGGGCGTTCTCAACTATGCCGCTCAACGCTATCCACAGCTCCCGCTACATTTATCGGTACAGGGTTCATGCACCAGCGCCGAAGGGCTAAGGTTTTATTATCGAGAATTTGGCATTCGCCGCGCAGTCTTGCCCCGCGTTCTGTCACTGGATCAAGTGAAAACTGTCGCCAAGCAGAGCCCAGTGGATCTCGAGGTCTTTGGCTTTGGCAGTCTCTGTATTATGGCGGAAGGCCGCTGTCACCTGTCCAGCTATGTCACCGATCAATCACCGAATAATAGCGGCGTCTGCTCACCTGCCAAAGATGTGCGATGGACTCAGACGGAGGATCATTTGGAATCACGACTCAACACTATCTTGATTGATCGCTATCAGGCAGGAGAAACCGCCGGCTATCCAACCCTCTGCAAAGGTCGCTTTGCTGTGGAAGCTAATGTTTTTCACGCCCTTGAAGAGCCGGTTAGTTTAAATACCCTAGACCTTATTCCCCAATTATCTGCCGCCGGCATCAAAGCGATCAAACTTGAGGGGCGCCAGCGCAGTCCCGCCTATGTGGCGCAGATAGTTTCGGTGTGGCGCAGTGCGCTGGATAGTTTCGCCCGAGTCCCAGAGAGCTTTTCCCCCAAGGTTGAATGGATACAAAAACTAGCCAATGTTTCAGAAGGGTCACAAACCACTCTGGGTGCCTATCACCGCGCCTGGCAATAAACCCAACTAGGAGACTAACTCTATGAAAATTTCAGTGGGTCCAATTTATTATTACTGGCCACGGCAACAAGTTATGGACTTCTATCAGGAGATAATTCAAACCCCAGTGGATGTGATTTATCTGGGTGAAACCGTATGCGCTAAGCGTCGTGAACTGCGCAGTGGCGACTGGTTAGAACTTGCCGAGGAGCTCTGTGACTCTGGCAAAAAAATTGTGCTCTCCACTCTGACACTGATTGAATCCCGCGCCGATATAGCGGCGTTAAAAAAACTCTGCAGCCAGAGCCCCTGTTTGGTCGAAGCCAATGATATGTCAGCGGTACAAATTCTCGCCGACAATAACCTGCCCTTTGTGGCTGGCCCATCGATCAATATTTACAATGCCCAAGCATTGCAGGTTCTCTATCAGAAAGGTATGCAGCGCTGGGTGATGCCAGTGGAAATTATGCGTCAAAACCTTGACGGTATTTTAAAACAGGCAATGACTATGGGCTTTGGAGATATGATTGAAACTGAGGTCTTTAGCTACGGCAAATTACCCTTGGCCTACTCCGCACGCTGCTTTACTGCGCGGGCAAAAAATCTTGCCAAAGATGGCTGCCAACTCAGTTGCATAGACTATCCCGATGGTTTGCCACTGCATAGTCAGGAGTTTCAAGTTCATGGAGAAACACCAAAACTGTTTACCATCAATGGTATTCAGACTCAGTCCGGGAAGTGTTACAACCTGCTCGACCAATGGCCAGTTATGCATAAGATTGGTGTGGATATTATGCGTGTTAGCCCAGGAAGCCAAGGCACTGCAGATGTAATCAGGCAGCTGTCTAGCGCTCTATCGGGAGCATCGGCCGATCTCTCAAGAACACAGGTCAACGGTCAACTCAAACTGATTTCGGAAGAACAGTGCAATGGTTATTGGTATGGCGTTCCGGGTATGGATAGCTGTGCGGGACTAGCTGGGGACAAATAGCTAGGAACTAATAGCTAGGAACTAATAGCTAGGAACTAATAGCTAGTAAATAATAGCGGGGAAATAATAGCTGTATATTTATAAAAATACTCAGAGCCGACTAAACAAATAGATCAATAAAACAAAGCTCAAAAACCAAAACCCTGAAAGCAATTTCCACAGTGTAAGACTACTGGCATTCTTTTCAATAACAGGATCGCTCTGGAGAAAGATCGGATTGGGCTGGGTTAGATCTCGCAGCAATTCATCAATCGTCTGATAGCGCTCCTGTAAATCAAAGGCCACACCCTTCTGCAGCGCCGCGTCAAACCAAACTGGTATTTGGGCATTGTGCTGAGCTGCATTAATATAGCGCAGGCGATCATAGTCAAAGGCATCGCGGCACTCTTCTATGCTTTCACCATAGGGTAACTGACCAGTAAAGATTTCATAGACAATGGTGGCCAGTGCATAGACATCGCCTTGAATACCGGGATTTCTACCCAGTAGATAGAGCGGGTCAGAATAGCTCGCCGTGCCCAGGGCACCCTCGTGAACCAGGGGCCGCTGCAACTCCGCCAGACCGGCCACATATACAGAGCCAAAGTCAACAATCAAGATCTGGGGCTGACCAGCTGCGATACTGCTGTTGGTCAGCATAATATTGGCCGGTTTTAAATCCTGGTGAATGGCTTCATTGCCATGAAAGGCTTTAAGCCCCTCAGCGATCTCCTTGACCAATGCAATACTGAGTTTCGGAATAGCCGGTTGATGCTCAGAGATCCAACGATCCAGACCTATACCATCGACATATTCCATCAGATAATAGAGCGCTGTGCGCCGACGCTGCTGTTGAATTACTCTCACCACATAGGGCGAATGGATACGCCGCCCGATCCACTCCTCTTGAATAAAACGGTCTATAGCGCTGAGATCCTCTTCCATATTGCGCGAGGGAGTTTTCATCACACAGCGACTTCGGCTCGCTTCATCTTCCACCAAGTAAAGCTGACTGCGGCTTGAGGCAAACAACTCTTTCACAACCAGATAACCATCGAGCTTCATGCCCGGGGAGAGATCTGGGGGAAACGGCAGGCGAGTGAGCTCCGCGCTGTAGTCTTCAAGGTTGCTCTCCGGCAGATAATTGACCAGGGCCACCAGCGCACTGAGGTTGTCATCACTGCCTGTGGCCATTGCGGCACTGTGTATGGCCTTACTTATATCTGATGCCTTAGAGCTTGTAGAGAGTAATTGCTGCAGCTCTGGGGCGGCAATAAAATCATGCACGCCATCGCTGGTCAGCAGTAAGCGATCGCCGGGGATAAGTTCTCGGTGGCCATAATCCAGATTTAACAGACTATCCATGCCCATAGCCCGTGACAGGCAGGTACGATTTTCATCAATAGTCGCCACATGATCTGTAGTCAGCTGAAGCATTTCCCCGTCCCGCAGCAGATAGATGCGGCTGTCGCCCACATGAAAAAAATGCAAGGTGCGACTTTTGATCACCAGCGCGCTAAAGGTGCAGAGATAGCCCTTGGTGGTGGTAACAAATTCATGGCTCTTGCGAAACAGTCGCAGGTTGATGGTTGAGAGAACTTTTTCACCGCTGCCGGCCACCGACCAGGTATCCGGCGTCTGGTAATAGTCCTCGAGAAAGCGTGCCACTGCCGTGCGACTGGCTTCGCGCCCGGCTTCAGCTGTGGACACACCATCTGCAAGGGCCAAGACTATGCCCTTATTCTCCAGGCGATAGGCTTCGACAGGCTGTTCAAAGCGAACTGCATCCTCATTGATTGGCTTAATGCCAGCCTCACAAAAGCTGGCAATATCCAACTGCGCTTCGGTCATTATAACTTCCTTAAAGAAGGTCGTTTTTAGCCAACATCGATCATATGTACAGTCCCATCAGGCAGAACCTCTGATATCTGCCCCTTGGGTTCTTCTAACATCATAGCTATAGCAAAGACCACCAGTGCCGAGGCGCCGATCAGCATAAAGAAGGTACTGTATTCCACAAAACTGAGTATGGTCAGATAAGTCACAGCGCCAACATTGCCATAGGCACCCGTCATGCCAGCGATCTGTCCAGTCATTCGGCGTTTAATCAGTGGCACTATGGCAAACACTGCCCCCTCTCCAGCCTGAACAAAGAATGAACAGATCATGGTTGAGATCACCGCCGCGGGAATCCACCAACTGCTGTCGATTTGGGAGAGCAATAAATAACCCAGCCCGAGCCCGCCAATCAATACCAATAGGGATCTGCGGCGGCCAAAATAATCTGAAAACCACCCGCCTGTAGGGCGCGCCACCAAATTCATAAAGGCAAAGCCCGAGGCCAGCAGACCCGCTTTTACCGGATCTAAGCTAGCAAATGTTTCGAGAAAAAATAACGGCAACATAGAGACCACCGCCAATTCAGATCCAAAGGTGACAAAGTAGGCCCAGTTGAGAATCGCCACCTGCTTAAATTGGTATTTATCCTGCTCCGGTACTCCTTTGGCCAGATGCTCCCAATTGACCTGCCAGATTTTGTGGGTCTGATACACAAACAATACAGCCAACACCAACCAGATAGAGTACATAGCATTGGTGCCGATCAGCGCCACGCCAGCGGGAGACAACTTCCATGACAGCACCCCCAGAGCTATATACATAGGAATATTCATCAGCAGATAGAGATAGAGATCTCGACGACTGGTGACTTCCAGGCCACCGGATTTTTTCGGTTTAAAATAGGTGGACCCCTTGGGCGTGTTGCGCGCTACACGATAGTAGATAACCCCATAGAGGCTGGCCACAACACCAGTGGTGGCAATGGCATAACGCCAGCCATCCTCACCGCCATAAAACAGCGCCAACGTCGGCAGCAACATCGCCGAAGCTGCCGAGCCAAAGTTGCCCCAGCCGCCGTAAACGCCCTCGGCAATACCCACTGATTTGTGGGGAAACCACTCCCCCACCATGCGAATACCAATCACAAAGCCCGCACCGACAAAGCCCATCAGAAAACGCAGCAGTGCCAACTGTTGATAATTTTGCGCAAAGGCAAAGGCCAGGCAGATAAACCCTGAGGTAACCAACAGTGCGCTGTAGACTTTTCGCGGCCCGATCTTATCCACCAGAATGCCAATCAAAATACGTGCCGGAATGGTCAGCGCCACATTTAAAATCATCAGCGCCTTTACCTGCTGAGAACTTAAGTCAAATGCCTCCTTCATAAAAGCGAGCAGGGGCGCATGGTTAAACCACACCATAAAGGTCAGAAAAAACGCAAACCAAGTGATATGTAAGGTTTTAATTTTCGGGTCACTGACTGCAAATAGATTAATTCGATCACTAATAGCCATAGGGCCTCCGGCAAGTCTGATAAACAACTCCGCCTAGTCTCGAACGAACAGTGCACAAGGCCTTTGATATGCATCAAAGGCAATCCTCTCAAATCGCCGTGCAATTTAGCCTAAAGACCTTTCTCTACCCCCATGGAATCAACTTATAAGGCACAGACCAGGCGCCGCTCTGGGCATGATATCTCTTTATGGGTAGAGACAAAAAAGCAGCGAGGTTATGGGAGGTAAAGGCTCAGCATCATCGGCCATTTGCCGTTCTATACTCATACCAAGCATTAGGTTTTGAGGTGTTAGCTGCACAATGAATAACAAGCAATCAATCCCCGGCGCCAGTCGAGCACTGAGCATGGCCACCATTGCCTTTGCGGCTAATTTTTCGGTATGGATTCTCTATGCAGTAATTGGCTTAGAATTACAGAAAAGTTTACAGCTCACGGCAACCCAGTTGGGATTCTTCTTTGCCTCACCCATGCTCACTGGCGCTCTGGCAAGAATACCTATGGGGATACTGACCGATAGCTACAACCCCAAACATCTCTTCACATTACAGATGCTCTGCATATTACCTGCTCTACTTATACTGCCGCGAGTAGATAGCCTTAGTCAGTATTTATGGCTCGGACTCTGGCTCGGTCTTAGCGGTGCATCCTTTACCATTGGTATCCGCTACGTCTGTGCCTGGTATACCCGCGATACCCAGGGCACCGCCATGGGTATCTTTGGTGCCGGCAATGCAGGTGCGGCCATTACTCTGGCCATAGCGCCACTGATTATCCAACACTGGGGATGGGCTAGCTTGGGTCCAAGCTATGCCGCTGGGTTATTAATCGTTGCCCTACTCTTTGCCTGGTTGGCCCCTTCTGCACCTAATGCCTCTAAAGGTAACCAGCACGCAATTAAAAAGTCCTCATCTAACAGCACCTTTCTCAAAGAGATCGGTCAGCTTAAAGTGTGGCGCTTTGGCCTCTACTATTATTTTGTCTTTGGCAGCTTTCTCGCGCTGATCATGTGGCTGCCCCAGTACTACGTCAACGCCTACGATCTAAGTATTCAACAGGCCATGGCCTTCACATTATTTTTTGTCGCCACCTCAAGTATGGTGCGTGCACTGGGCGGCTGGTTTGCCGATCGCTACGGTGGCCGTGCCGTCAACTGGACAGTCTTTTGGATCTGCCTGGTCTGCCTCTTCTTCCTTAGCTACCCCCCCACCACCATGACCATTCATGGGGTCAGCACCGACGTCCATCTCTCTATTGAAATCAATCTTTGGTTGTTTAGCGGATTGATTTTTATTATTGGCATTGCCCAGGGCTTTGGCCGCGCCAGCGTGTACAAGACTATCTACGATTACTATCCCAACCAGATGGGCAGCATAGGTGGCTTTGTCGCCGCCATAGGCGCCCTCGGTGGCTGCACCTTACCCATCGCCTTTGGACTGGTGGTGGATATTATGCGCATCCACAGCGCCTGCTTTATGCTGCTCTACGCGGTACTTGCGCTGTGCATGACCACCATGTTCTTTGCCAATAAAGCAGACCGATTGCGCCAGCGCATCAACCATGCCCAGAGCCATAATTTTCTCGATCAGACTTAGCAGCGAAAACCGAATTTAAAATACTCACAACCCAAGACTAAGCCAGCCTAATCAATCCTGCAGACAGAGCAGCTACCCCGAAAACAGTAAACCGGATTGAGTTGGGGGTAACCGCTATTTTAGTTTGATCAAGATCAAGCCATGCGACCCGAAAGCGCCTTACTCTGGCCCTGTCGATAAGCGCTTAGCAAGCGCTTTAACTCACTTATTAATTTCTCATGGAAGGATATAATCATGGCAACATCTAAGCACATTGCTCCCACTACCGCTCTTACACCTCTTATTGCTGGGATTCTGCTGGCATCCGGACTTGCCGTGGGCGCCGAGGGCAGCAGCGAGCACCAAACTATAGCCTCAGCGGTCAAAGGCGGCAGCGCCAAGCTTTACTTTAGGCTGCGCCATGAAGAAGTCGATGTCGACAATCTCAGCGAAGACGAAGCCCGGGCGCTGACCCTAAGGACTCGCCTCAACTACAGCACTGGACGCTACCAAGGCCTGGGTGTCAGCGTCGAGATGGACAATATCACCGAGATCGACGGCGACAACTACCCCACCAGTCCAGCGCTGAAAAACTCAGGCAACTTCCCTGGCAGAGCGATTATTGCCGACCCCGAGGGCACAGAGGTCAACCAGGCCTATATCAGCTATAAACAGGGTGAAACAGAAGCAAGATACGGTCGCCAGCGGATCAACTTGGACAACCAACGCTTTGTAGGTGGTGTTGGCTTCCGCCAAAATGAGCAGACTTATGACGCCTTCTCCATAGCCCATGAAATTACCGCAGCAGATACCAATATTTATTACGCTCACGTAAATAACGTCAACCGTATCTTTGGTGAAGACGATCCAGCACTGAGCGATACCGACAGCAGCACTGAGATCCTCAATATCAACTACAGTGGATTAGAAGCCGGCGACTTTATTTTCTATAGCTACCTGCTAGATCAAAAGCTTAGCGACACCCAACTCGACACCTATGGCCTTCGCTTTAGCGGCAAGAGCAATGGGCTCGGCTATCAAGCTGAATATGCCACTCAGGAGCGTGAACTACCCAATGGCAATGAAGCGGACGCAGACTATATTTTTCTCGAAGGCAGCGTAGATTTGGCTGGCGCCACCTTTGCACTGGGATTTGAAAACCTACAGAGCGACGAAGGTGACTTTGGCTTCTCTACACCACTGGCCACTGGGCATAAATTTCAGGGCTGGACAGATCAGTTTTTGCTGACCCCAAATGAGGGGATTCAAGATATTTATCTCTCAGTGGGCGCAAAATTCGACGGTATAAAGCTACTGGCCGTCTACCATGATTTTCAATCTGATAAGGACAATCTCAGCGGCGATGACGATCTAGGCAGTGAAATAGGTTTTCTAGCGTCAAAGAAAATCGGTGAATACAAGCTTAGCCTTAAGTACGCCAACTATGACGCTGGTGATGATTCATTTAATAAGAGTGATACTGAGAAACTTTGGTTGACAGTAAGTGGGGCTTTTTAAACGCCCTACTAGCTAAAGGCCTTACTAGCGAAAGGCCTTACTACTAAAAGTATCGTTACCCTGAGTAAAGGCTTGCCACACAAACCTGTCACCCTGAACACAGCCGAAGGATCTCATGCAGACTGGCAGAGATCCTTCGGCTCACTTCGTTCTCTCAGGATGACAATAGCCTCATACTGCGCGGCGATTGAACCCACCGACTTGTGGAAGAACTCCAGTGTAGGCTGAGTGTTAGCGCGATCGAGCAACCAGGCATCACTAAGGCGAATCCACGTGTTATGGTCTGGATCCACACCCTGAGCAAGCAGCCACAGGCAGGCATCTATACTCGTCTTACCGCCACCAATAATCACATAGCCGTCAGGTTTTTCAGTGATTTCGGATAAATCATTAAGTGGCATAAATTGCGCTTCTGCCGCTGGCTAAAATCGTTGGCGCATCACATCATCGAAATAGGCGCAGATCTCATCGCCGGTGGCAAGGTCACCCATGCCTTTATTCAGACCAATCTGATCTATCTCACCTCGACTGAGCTCCTTAGAGCTAACGCCAAAAAACGATGAGGGTTGATGCAGAGTGACAAAGGGATAGGCCAGATTCCAGTGACCGCCGGGCTTGGCATAGCGACCGACAATAATGATATTGGCATCAGTCTCGGTAAACAGCGTATCCGCAAAGGCCATACGCACTAGACCGCCACCAATTGACGAGATGGTCTGTCTTTAACGATTTGCTCACCCTCTACTCCTTTATTATTATTCAAGCCAACAAACTGTACATAAACGCGCCTTGCCCGCTAGCCTTTGATGGTATCCTCTTATTGTCAACTTACCGATAGACTGTCGGCCAAGATACAGCTTAAACCAGCATTAGTAATACTATTATCCGGCCTAGAGAGATAACCATGCGCTATACACTTTTTTCCACGCCGCTGCTCACGCCAGCCCTGCGAGTACTGTCTAAAGTCATCTTAAAAATCATTCGCTGGCGCGTCGATGGTTCGCTGCCCGTAGATCAGAAAAAGTATGTGCTTATAGTTGCACCGCACACCTCAAATTGGGATTTTTTCCTCTTTGTTCTTACTGTATCAGTGCTGCGCCTGCAGCCCAGCGTGTTAATTAAGGACACGATTTTTATCGGCCCCCTGGGGTGGTTCCTGCGCTACTGTGGCGCCATTCCGGTGAATCGTCGACAAGCAGGATCTCTGGTGACCTACATATCGGGTATCTATGAAGAGCGTGAGAAGTTTGTCTTGATTATTACCCCTGAAGGCACGCGCAGTCCCAATGCCAATTGGAAGCGTGGATTTCATCATGTGGCCAGGGCCGCAGAGGTGCCGATTTTGGTGGTCTATGTGGACAGTACTGTGCGCACTATTGGTATTAAGGGACTGATGGAACCCAGTGAAGATGTCGACGGGGATATACAGGAGTTGAAGACTTTCTTTGATGGGAAAAAGGGGCTTAAGCCTGGGAATTATGCGTCTTAAGCCCGGCTATTATGCCGAGCGCAGTCGAGGGATCTCCTGCCGTTCCGGCGGTTAAATAAAAAAGGCCACCTAGAAACAATGGTATTCATACTGAGCGCGGTCTAGGGATGTCATGGTGGGTTTGTGCACTTGAGGGCTGGGTGTAAGACTGGTGGGGACGGCAGGATTTATCGTAACAAACTTTGGTTTATTACGACCCCTTTGGCGCTGCGTCGCGTTGCGACTCGTTCAAATTTAGCCGTAGGCGTAATTTGTGAACCTGGCGCTTTGAGCCTCGAAATCTCGCCGTTCCGGCGGTTAAATAAAAAAGGCCACCTACGAAGTAGGTGGCCTTTTTTATTTAATTGGTCGGGACGGCAGGATTTGAACCTGCGACCACTACACCCCCAGTGTAGTGCGCTACCAGGCTGCGCTACGCCCCGATTTCAAGTGCGCAATCATACAGGCACCGAGTGCTTTTGCAACCAGAATAGTCTGTGATGCTTACTCTTTGTCGAGTAAGGTGATTATGCCTTCAAGTTCAGAAATAGTTTGGTCGATTAGCTGCTTGTACGGGGTCTGTTCTTCTTTGGTGGATTCACCCTCTAGGCGCTGACGTGCACCGCCAATGGTGAAGCCCTGCTGATAGAGTAAGGAACGAATTTGACGGATCAGCACTACGTCTGGACGCTGATAGTAACGGCGGTTGCCGCGACGCTTGACGGGGTTTAGGCTGGGAAATTCTTGTTCCCAATAACGCAGAACATGAGGCTTTACGTCACACAGCTCGGCGACTTCGCCGATGGTGAAGTAACGCTTTCCCGGTATAACCGGCAGTTCGTTGTTGTTACTTGGTTCCAGCATAGTTCTCTACTCGCGCCTTTAATTTCTGGCCTGGCTTGAAGGTCACTACTCGCCGTGCGGAGATGGGAATTTCTTCACCGGTTTTCGGGTTGCGTCCCGGCCGGCTTTTTTTATCACGTAGCTCGAAGTTGCCGAACCCAGACAGCTTAACCGAATCATTATTTTCCAATGCTAGTGAGATTTCGCTGTAAAACATTTCGACGATTTCTTTGGCCTCGCGTTTATTGAGACCCAGTTCTTCGAACAACATTTCAGCTAAATCAGCTTTGGTTAACGCACCCATTTTTACACCTAACTTTTATGCATGACATTGCCATACAAGAGTAATTCCCTGCTTTGAACTCGAGGTTTTTATCAGCCCCTGAGCTCTGCTTTAAACTTTTCGTCGAGCTTCTTAACGACTCGATCTATGGACAGATTGATTTCATCGTCTGTAAGAGTGCGCGAAGCATGCTGAAACGTCAAGCCTAACGCGAGACTTTTTCCTTTGTTATCAATATCTTTGCTCTGATATACATCAAACAACATTAAATCGACAAGGTGCTCCCCGCCGGCGTTGCGCGCTTCCAGCATCAAATCAGCGGAGGCAATTTGGCTATCTACCAGGAATGCTAGGTCACGGCGAACTGCTGGAAATTTGCTCACCTCACTGAATTTAGGCAATCGGCTTTCGCTGACTTTGGCCACATCAACTTGGAACAGATAGACCGGAGTACTGACGTCTAACTGTGCCTGAAGCTTGGGATGTAACTGCCCTATCCAACCGACCTGCTCGCCATTGCGCGATACCATTGCCGCTTGGCCTGGGTGCAACGCGGGATGCTCGGCAGCGGTAAAACTAAACTGCTCAGCTAAACCGGTCAGTGCCAAAACGGCTTCGAGATCGCCTTTGAGATCAAAGAAATCCACTTTGTCTTTGCTCGCGGTCCAACCCGTTGGTGTGCGTGAACCACAGATCAATCCGGCCAGGGCCATATTCTGGGTGAGCGCGCCATTTTCACCTGGGACAAAACACTGGCCGGCTTCAAAAATACGCACGCGATTTTGCTGGCGATTGAGATTGTAGATCGCTGTAGATAACAAACCCGGCCAGAGGCTAGTGCGCATGACTGACATATCAGCTGAAATCGGATTCTGCAGTGCCACAGCCAACGTCTCAGGATCAACCCACTTTTGCAGCTCAGGGTCGACAAAGCTGTAGGTCACTGCTTCTTGGTAACCACTTGCAACCAGTTGCTGCCTAAGGATACTCAGGTCCTGTTGGCGCTCCGGCTTAGCCTGTAATTCCAGGGCCATAGTAGGCGTAGAGGTAGGAAGATTGTTGTAGCCATAGATGCGCGCTACCTCTTCAACCAGATCTTGCTCAATGGCGATATCAAAACGCCAGCTGGGTGCAACCCAGGTGGAACCCTGATCGTCGCGAGCGACAAGGGATAGACCTAAGCGGGTCAGAATATCGTCGATTTCGGAGGCGCCAATCACTACACCCAACTGCTGAGCCAGATGGGCGTCGCGCAGCTTTATCGTGGCTGGTGCAGGTAGGTGCTCGGCGGACTCTTCGATGACAACAGGTCCCGCCTGACCACCACAGATGTCTAACATCAGTGCGCTGGCCCGTTCGATGGCATCAACCTGGAGCTGGGAATCAACACCACGCTCAAAACGATGTGATGAATCTGTGTGCTTGCCATAATTACGCGCTTTACCGGCAATCGCTAAAGGATTAAACCACGCGCTTTCAAACAGGATGTCAGTAGTGTCATTGCCAACGGCGGACTCGTCGCCACCCATAATACCGGCCATGGCCAGTGCTTTGCTGTTATCGGCAATCACCAATGTCTGGGTGTCTACTACTACTTCAGAATCATCAAGGAGTTTTACTTTTTCGTCGCGACCCATGCGTACAACAATATCACCATCAATCTTGGACAGATCGAAGGCATGCATTGGCTGGCCTAACTCAAGTAATACATAGTTGGTAACATCTACTGCTGGACCCAAACTGCGCACACCACTGCGGCGCAATTTCTCTTGCATCCACTGGGGTGTTGGCTGTGCTAGGTCGAGATTGCGGATTACGCGGCCTACATAGCGCGCACAGGCCTCTGGAGCCTCAAGTGTGATACTTATGCGATCTTCAATAGTCGCAGCTACAGGGGCGCAGGTTTGCTCTGTAACTGCAGCCTTATTGAGCACACCGACTTCACGGGCGAGACCTCGAATACTTAAGCAGTCACCACGGTTAGGGGTTAGATCTACCTCAATAATATTGTCATTGAGCTCTAAGTAGTCGATTAGATCGCCACCCACTGGAGCATCGGCTGGAAGTTCCCAGAGGCCATCATCGTCGTCGCCGAGTTGAAGTTCAGTCTGAGCACAGAGCATACCGAAGGATTCGACGCCCCTAAGCTTAGCTTTTTTAATCTTGAAGTCGCCGGGGAGTTTGGCCCCCACTGTGGCGAATGGCACTTTAATACCAGCGCGAGCATTTGGTGCACCACAGACGACCTGAGCGATTTCACCGCCACCGGCCACCTGACAGACACGCAATTTGTCCGCATCCGGATGCTGTTCTACTGCGACTATCTCGCCTACCACTACACCAGACATTTCTGGTGCGGCGCTCTCCACTGCATCAACTTCTAATCCGGCCATGGTCACTTGGGCCACTAGGTCTTCGGTTGAGATGCTTGGGTCAACGGCTTGACGCAACCAGGATTCACTAAATTTCATTGTTTACCCAGCCTTAAAATTGTTTGAGGAAGCGCAGATCGTTTTCAAAAAACAATCGCAGATCGGTGACGCCGTAGCGCAACATAGCCAGTCGCTCTACACCCATACCAAAGGCAAAGCCGGTGTATTGCTCGGTGTCTAGGTTACAGCTTTCGAATACATTGGGGTGCACCATGCCGCAACCCATGACCTCTAGCCAGCCAGTCTGACTGCAAATACGACAGCCTTCGCCGGAACAGTTAGTGCACTGAATATCGACTTCGGCGGACGGCTCGGTAAAGGGGAAGTAGGAGGGCCGAAAACGTACCGGCAAGTCTGCTTCGAAAAAGGCTTTTAAAAATTGATCGATCACCCCTTTGAGATCGGCGAAGCTGATGTTCTTATCAACTACCAGCCCTTCAACCTGATGGAACATTGGGGTGTGGGTTATGTCCGAGTCGCAGCGATAGACGCGGCCCGGGCAGATGATGCGAATTGGCGGCGCCTGCTTTTCCATGGTGCGAACCTGAACCGGTGAGGTGTGGGTGCGCAGCACTGTGGAAGGATTGACATAGAAGGTGTCATGCATAGCCCGAGCCGGGTGATGGCTGGGGATATTCAGCGCTTCAAAGTTGTGGTAATCATCTTCAATTTCGGGACCGGTCTCGACGTCATAGCCGATGCGGGTAAAGAACGCTTCGATGCGCTCCATGGTGCGAGTCACTGGATGCAGTCCACCCACCGCTTCACCGCGACCTGGAAGGGTCACGTCTATAGTCTCACTGGAGAGCTTGGCATAGAGTGCCAACGTTTCCAGTGCTTCTTTCTTTTCGTTGATCCGCGCCTGCAGCGCCTGCTTGACCTCGTTGATCTTGGCGCCGGCAGCCGGTCGCTCTTCATTTGAGAGTGCACCCAGGCCTTTTAGTAGCCCAGTCAGTCTGCCTTTTTTGCCGAGAAATTCGACACGCAAATCGTCCAGTGCTCCGAGTTCGGTGGCTGCGGCAATCGAGGCCTCAGCTTCACTGGCAATCTGTTCCAATTCAATCATTTGGGGTCACCACAGTAGTTCAGTTGACTATCTTATATTACTGATAAAAAAATAGGGAAAGAGCGTTGGCCCTTCCCCTATCTGATTAGCTTGTTACAACGCCTGCCAGAGCAGGTGAGTCGCTATTTAAGCTAGGGCAGCTTTGGCTATATTAACTACTGCACCAAATGCTGCTTTGTCGTGTACTGCCAAGTCGGCGAGTACGCGACGGTCGAGAGCAACACCTGCTTTGCTCAGACCATTGATCAATCTGCTATACGCCAATCCCTCAACACGAGACTGGGCATTGATACGAGCAATCCAAAGTCTACGGAACGTTCGCTTCTTAGCGCGACGGTCACGATAGGCGTATTGACCTGCTTTGGTAACAGCCTGAACTGCTACGCGATAAACACGGCTACGAGCTCCGTAATATCCTTTGGCTTGCTTTAAAATCTTCTTGTGACGACGACCGGCTTCAACACCGCGTTTTACTCTAGGCATATCTTTTTCCTCCCAAAACTAGTTAATTAGACGTTACGCAGCATGCGATCGACGCGTGGTTTGTCAGCAGCATTCAGAATGCTGGTGCCACGGAGTTGACGCTTACGCTTCGTTGTCATTTTGGTGAGGATGTGGCTCTTGTGCTGGTGCTTGTGCTTGTAACCAGAAGCCGTTTTTTTGAAGCGTTTTGCCGCTCCACTGTGTGTCTTACCTTTTGGCATTGCTGTTCTCCAAATTGAGAGTTAGATTAATCAAGAAGAGACGCCCGGACAGCCTGCCAAAAAATGTGGCTGAACGCGGGTCGCGTTAAATTACTTCTTCTTGCTACGTGGCGACAGAACCATGATCATTTGACGACCTTCCATTTTTGGAAACTGTTCCACTTGTGCCAGCTCAGCGAGATCCGCTTCAATGCGTTTCATCATATCCATACCGAGCTGCTGGTGAGCCATTTCACGCCCGCGAAAACGCAGCGAGATTTTAGCTTTATCACCATTCTCCAAGAAGCGAACTAAGTTGCGCAACTTGATGTCATAATCGCCCTGATCTGTGCCAGGACGAAACTTCATTTCTTTAACCTGTGTCTGCTTCTGCTTTTTCTTCTGCAGGGCAACCTTCTTCTTGATATCAAAGACGTGTTTGCCGTAGTCCATGATTTTACATACTGGAGGCTCGGCATCTGGTGAAATCTCAACCAGATCAAGTGTCTCTTTCTGCGCAGCTTCGAGAGCAGTCTCAAGGCTAACTACGCCAACCTGACTACCATCTGATGCAACCAATCGAACTTCGGGGGACGTGATACTGTCGTTTAGACGTGCCCGTTTGCTGTCTTTTTTAATAAGCTTTACTCCGTTTCAACACAAATACGCCCTCGTCGTTCCGTCTCAGAGGTAAACATGTCTTCAACCTGCTGCAGCGGCAAGCTGCCAAGGTCTTTTCCATCTCGAGTTCGGACCGCCACCGTGCGCGATTCTTTTTCACTATCACCAACAACGAGAATAAAGGGGACTCGCTGCATCGAATGACCGCGGATTTTAAAGCCGATCTTCTCGTTTCTCAAGTCACAATTCACTCTAAAGCCTTTATTTTGCAGTGTTTTGGCAACTTCTTGCGCATAATCAGCCTGAGCGTCGGTAATATTGGCCACAACCGCCTGTTCCGGCGCCAACCAAAACGGAAACGCGCCTTCGTACTGCTCGATCAAAATACCGATAAATCGCTCAAAAGAACCCAAAATCGCCCGGTGCAACATCACCGGAACCTTGCGACTGCCATCTTCACTAACATACTGCGCATCGAGACGACCAGGCATTGAAAAGTCCACCTGAATGGTACCCAACTGCCAAACTCGACCAATACAGTCTTTTAACGAGAACTCAATCTTGGGCCCGTAAAAGGCGCCCTCTCCTGGCAGCTCTTGCCAAGGTAATTCTTTTGCGTCTAGAGCCTGACCCAGTGCCGCTTCGGCACGATCCCAATCTTCATCGGAACCGACTCGCTCAGCAGGACGAGTAGAGAGCCGATAGATGATTTCATCGAAGCCAAAGTCTGCATAGACGTCATGGAGAAAATCAATAAACTGCGACACTTCTGGCTGAATCTGTTCTTCAGTACAGAAAATATGCGCGTCATCCTGAGTAAACGCGCGCACGCGCATAATGCCGTGGAGTGATCCCGAAGGCTCATTGCGGTGACAGGAACCAAACTCCGCCAGACGCAGAGGAAGATCTCTATAGCTTTTTAAGCCCTGATTAAACACTTGCACATGACAGGGACAATTCATCGGCTTAATCGCATAGTTGCGATCGTCGGTCTGCAGACTAAACATTCCGTCGCCAAACTTATCCGCGTGACCGGATTTTTCCCACAGACTTAGATCGACAATCTGCGGTGTCTTAATTTCTTGGTAGCCCTGAGCGCGCTGCTTGCCGCGCATATACTCTTCAATGGCACTGTAGATACTCCAGCCCTTGGGGTGCCAAAAGATCGAACCCGGCGCCTCATCCTGCATATGGTAGAGATCGAGCTTCTTGTTAATCTTGCGGTGATCGCGCTTCTCGGCTTCAGCCAAACGATTAATATAGGCCTTAAGCTCCTTCTTATTCGTCCAAGCGGTACCGTAAATTCGCTGTAACATTTCATTGTTGCTGTCGCCACGCCAGTAAGCGCCGGCAACTTTAGTCAGTTTAAAGGCAGACAGTTTTGCAGTGGAGGGAACATGAGGGCCGCGACAGAGGTCGATAAAGTCGCCCTGACGGTAGAGGCCAATGGCTTGATCAGCAGGAATGCTGGCAATAATCTCAGCTTTGTATTCCTCACCAATACTCTTAAAGAATTCTACGGCTTCGTCGCGCTTCCACTCTTCACGGCTGATACTGTGATTCTGATTCACAAGCTCAGTCATGCGCGCTTCGATAGCCTCGAGATCTTCCGGGGTAAAGGCGCGTTCAAAGGCAAAGTCGTAATAGAAGCCATCTTCAATGACCGGACCAATGGTCACCTGAGCTGTTGGAAACAACTGCTTCACCGCCATAGCCAACAAGTGAGCCGAGGAGTGACGGATAATATCCAGCGCCTCATCGGAGCGATCGGTGACAATCGCTAGGCTCGAGTCTTGGTCTAAAAGGTAGGACGCATCAACCACCTCGCCATTAACCACACCAGCCAGTGTCGCTTTAGCCAGACCGGCACCAATATCCGCAGCCACATCGGCTACAGAAACAGGGTTGTCGAAAATACGTTGGGATCCATCAGGGAGGGTAATCGCGGGCATTGTCTTTTCCTTTCCAGTGGTGACCTATACCAAAGGCCACATGGGGTTAAATAATTAAACGAGCATTCTACCTTGAACCGCCCTATTTACAAGGATATATAGAAGGCTATTTAGCCGTTACAATGGCGCAATCCGAACCTAGAGAGACATAGCTTTGAAAATTTACGTAGACGCCGACGCCTGTCCAACAGTGATTAAAGATATTCTCTATAGACTGTCTCAACGAACAGGTATCGAACTCATCTTGGTCGCCAACCAAGCATTAAATATCCCCAGAATACCCACGATACGTAGTATTCAGGTGAGCTCCGGATTTGATGTGGCGGATGACCGTATTGTGGCGTTGGTGGAAGCGGATGATCTGGTGATTACCGCGGATATCCCGCTGGCCGCTGAGGTGATTGGTAAGGGTGGCAAAGCGTTGAATCCACGAGGCGAGCTGTATACCAAGGCGAATATCCAAGCGCGATTGAATATGCGGGATTTTATGGACAGTATGCGTAACAGCGGTGTGCAGGTGGGTGGTGGTCCGCCACCGTTGACCCAAAGGGATCGGATGGAGTTTGCCAATGCCCTGGATTCTTATGTGGCGCGGTTCACCTAGTCGGTTTGGGGCTGGTGCCAGGCATCAGCTTTGAGATTTCAAACATCCAGCAAGCGCCCAATTTGCGCAGCCGTAAAAGGCCAGCCCTTCTCCTCACCATTAGCCAGAGCCACAACCGGAATACGAATCCCGTATTTTTCCTGCAGCTCAGCATCGGTTTTAATATTCACCTCAATTAGACGCAGCCCTCTTTCCATTAGCAGAGGATAGAGCACCACCTTGGCCTGCTCACAAAGATGACAATTAGGCCCTGTATAAAGAGTGACTTGTTCCATGGAAGCTTTTTTCTCGAAAACATCAAAGCGGGAATTATAGGCTAAATAATGATTGGCGGCTTGAACACCGATGAGATCCCTCGTCGTGTAGCTTGACCCTCTCAGGATGACAGTGCTGGGCTATCAAATTCCGAGCTGTTAGCAAAATACATCGGCCCTCCCCTGTAACGAGGAAAGCCATAACCATTCAGCCAGATAACGTCTATATCCGCAGCACGCACAGCAATCCCCTGTTCCAGAATTTTCTCCCCCTCCTTAATCAACGCTGTAATCAAACGCCGCTGAATGTCCCCTGGCCTAATTATTCTCTGAGGGATTTTAAGCCGTCGCGCCTCTTCAATAATCAACTGAATCACTTCCGGGTCAGGCTGCTTTTTACCCCCAGGATAGGCATAAAATCCGGCCTCAGTTTTCTGCCCGAGACGGCCCTGTTGCACAAGAAGATCCGCTGGACGAAAAAAACTCGGATCAGATGGGCGATGGGGATTTTCTCTGCGTGCCTTGTAGCCGATATCAATGCCGGACAGATCTGCCACAGCAAAAGGCCCCATGGCCATGCCCCAGTCTTCCATGGCCTGATCTACCTGCTCTGGTGTTGCCCCTTCAAGCAGAAGTTGATTGGCCGCAGCGCCGTAAGCGCTGTACATACGGTTACCGACGAAGCCATAACAGACACCTACTGGGACGGCTATTTTGCCGATACGTTTACCCAGTTTCATTGCGGTTAACAGTGTTTGATCATCGGTCTTATGAGCGCGCACCACTTCCAGCAGTTTCATAATATGAGCAGGACTGAAGAAGTGCATACCTAAGACTTTTTCTGGGCGCGCAGTAACCTCAGCTATGGCATTGATATCTAAGTAGGAGGTGTTGGAGGCAAGGATAGCTGAGGGTTTACAGACCTGATCTAGCTGAACAAAAATGTCCCGTTTAACCTCTGCGTTTTCAAAGGCGGCTTCGATAACTAGATCCACATCGGCAAGATCCTCATAGAGGCAGGTGCCTTGAATTAGGGCAAGGCATTGATCTCTGGTTTGCGAGTCAATGCGATCGGAGTCAACGGACTGTGCATAGCGCTCAGCGATTAAATTGAGGCCCCGCTGCAAATTTTCTGCCTTTAATTCCAGCAGTCGAACCGCGATCCCGGCTGAGGCAAAACAGATGGCGATGCCACAGCCCATGGTACCGGCACCAATCACCGCGACCTTGGCGATGGGCAATGCTTGGGTTTCGGTTTTCAGGAAATCCAGTTTGGCCACTTGCCGCTCGGCAAAAAAAGCGTGGCGCATAGCCGCGGATTGAGATGAGTTGCGACACTCGACAAACAGTTCACGCTCTTTTGCTAGGGCTTCAGGGAAGCAATAAAGAGTGGTATTTTCTATCGCCTGGATAGCGTTTTGAGGGGCGAGTTGTCCCCGCGCTCTGCGTGCCAGTTTAGCTCGCCACTGATCAAAAAGTTGTGAATTTGTAACTACAGGCGCTGGGATTTGGCTGGTTGGGACAGGCGTTTTGCGATCAATTTGAGAACTAAACTGAGCGCCATACTCAATGGCATGCCCTAATAAATTTTCACCGACAACAGATTCAACAACACCGAACGCCTGCAAGTCTTCAACCACCACTGACTTACCCGAGGTGATCATTTCTAGTGCTTTTTCAATACCACAGAGCCGAGGTAATCGCTGCGTGCCGCCGGCTCCGGGAATCAACCCGAGAGTTACTTCCGGCAGACCACATTTTGTCCCGGCCAAGGCAATTCGATAGTGACAGCTCAGGGCCAATTCAAAACCGCCGCCTAACACCGTGCCATGCAGTGCGGCAATAACCGGCTTGGGGCTTTGCTCGATGGCATTGAGAACATCCGGAAGATGAGGTTCCAGCGGAGGTTTACCAAACTCACTGATATCGGCACCAGCGACAAAGGTGCGACCACTGCAAGCTATAACAATGGTCCCTATGTTGGGATCACTATTGGCTGTTGCAACGCATTCCATCAACCCTTGGCGAACTGCCTGGGATAGAGCGTTGACCGGCGGGTTATCAATATTTATGAGGGCAACTGAGCCTTCTATGACTATCTTTACGGGAGTTACGGGAGTTACGGGAGTTAATTTGTTAGTCAAAATCCACCACCACCCTGTCTGAAACCGGATGAGATTGACAGGTTAATATAAACCCTTGCTCCAGCTCTTTGTCACTGAGGGCATGGTTCAAATCCATATCCACTTGCCCCTCAATCAAGCGAGCTTTGCAGGTGGCGCAGACACCGCCTTTGCAGGAAAAGGGTAAATCAGCGCCGCTATTGAGAGCGGCGTCGAGAATATTTTCGCCATCAGCTGCTAAGTCAAAGCGCATTGAGCGACCACCCACGGTGACGCTCACCTCACTCTGCTGTCCGGCATAGTTGACTGCCCTGCTGTGATGTTTGTCGATTACGGTTTGGGCATCTTCCGCGGAGGCATAGAAGAGTTCGTAGTGAATATGGGTTTCATCTACACCAAAATCTCGTAGTCCCCGAGACACTCCGGATATCATCGCTTCGGGACCACAGAGAAAAAACTCATCGGTGGCGGCTATATCAATCAAGTGACTGGCCTGAAGTTGCGCGCCCTTTTTATTGGTTATGCGGCCAAATAAAATATCCGTATCCTGCTCTTCACGGCTGAGAATATTGATCCAACTAAAGCGATCCATATAGCGGTTTTTCAAAAATCCCAGTTCATCTTTAAACATAATCGTGGCGGAATTTTGATTGCCAAATAATAGGCACACTTGGCTATTAGGCTCACGGGATAGAATCGACTTCAGCAACGAAAGGATCGGCGTGATACCGCTGCCAGCGCAGATACACATATAGTTTTTTTGATTATCGCTATGCAGCGCTGTGTGAAAATCACCCTTGGGCGGCATCACATCAATACTGTCGCCAACCTTGAGCTCCCTGTGGGCATACTCTGAAAACAAGCCCCCCTCAATGGCTTTGATCGCCACCTGCAACCTGTTGTCATCTACCCCGGAACAGATTGAATAGGAGCGACGGATTTCGGCACCATCGAGTTCTGTACGCAGGGTCAGATACTGTCCCTGGATGAAATTAAAACGCTCTTGCAACTCACTGGGCACAGCAAAACTAAGGCATAGAGCCGTATCAGTTTCGGCTTTTATCTGAGTAATTTTTAGGCGGTAAAAATCACTATTGTTCATACTCAAATCCTTTTTTGGTTACAAACATTTAAAGTAATCAAATGGTTCGGCGCAGTGTTCACAGCAATACAGCGCTTTACAGGCGGTAGAGCCAAACTGACTGATCAGCTGAGTCTTGGGAGAGGCGCACCTTGGGCAGCATATGGGCTGACCCCTGCGACTGACCGGCGGCGCAATGCCATAGTCGAGTAACTGTTGACGGCCTTTTTCACTGATCATCTCAGTACTCCAGGCCGGCGCTAACTGGGTAGCGATTTCAACTTTAGCGTAACCTGCGGCGATGAGTACTGAATCTATATCTTGCTGCATTTCTCGCAGCGCGGGGCAGCCTGAATAGGTGGGTGTAATGGTTACCAGCACGGTTTGATCGGCTACAACAATATCCTGCAATACGCCTAGATCCCAAAGTGATAACACCGGTATTTCTGGATCCTTTACCTGATCGAGAAGATCCCACAGCGCTGGATAGGCAGAGTCTCTGCGTCGGGCCATGCGCTCGGCTAACGGTTCAGAGATTACCGGAATAGAGTCCATAACAGCTACCACTCCAGTCCCGGATAGGTGCGCTGTAAGTACTGCATCTTGGCAAGGATATCCCCCTGATGCTCAGTGTGCAGACCTTCGCGACCACCGGTCACCTGCCATTCGTCACTGGGAACTTTTAGGGTTGCCTGTTGCAGAAGCTCGGTCACTATTTTTCTCCAATCACTGCAGAGAGCGGTTCGATCAATACTGATTCCGTCCCTCAGCAAGGCTGTCTCATAGGCGCTCATAGTGAATAGCTCAGCGGTATAACCCCAGAGCTCCTTGAGCGCTTTTTCCATGCGCTGATGGCTTTCATCCGTGCCGTCGCCGAGTCGCAACATCCACTCTTGGCTGCGGCGCAGATGATAGTCAGTTTCTTTAATTGCCTTGCCAGCAATGGCAGCCAACGTACTGTCGGTTGAGTTCACCAGCTGCTGAAGATAGAGCTGATTAAAGACGTCGACTGTAAACTGCCGCGCCATGGTGAAAGCAAAGTCTCCTATTGGCAATTCAACGATGAGAAGATTGCGGTAATCCCGAGTGTCTCGGAGAAAGGCGATTTGGTCGGCGCTGCGAGCATTCTCTTTTAAGACCCTGGTTTCTAGTTGCGAGGCATATTCATAGAACATCTGGGCACGACCAATAAAGTCTAGCGCCACATTGGCCAGTGCCAGGTCCTCTTCTAAAAACGGCGCGTGATAACACCATTCTGAGAGTCTCTGGCCGAGGATCAGGGAGTCATCGCCCAGGGCAATTACATAGTTGATAAGGTCATCTTGTTTGTCTTTCATAACAGGGGCCTGTGCTGTTGTTGCGGTGCTGCTTCATCACCAATCACCGACTTTATTTACATGTTTTTGATCGAGTCGGGCAATACATAATGGGTGGCATGACGATAGGGTTTATCTTCCATGGGATCGTAAAAACTCGCTGCATCCTCTTCCTGACTGGCGACAATATCGCCGGAATTAACCACCCAGATACTCACCCCTTCGCTGCGACGGGTGTAGCAGTCTCGTGCATATTCCAGTGCTTGCTGAGCATTTTCCGCATGCAGACTGCCCACATGTTTATGATCAAGGCCGCGCTTGGAGCGGATAAAAATTTCAAACAGCGGTCTGTGCACAGTTTGTTTGTCGGTCATATTATTGTCTCCATATTAACGTTCGGTTTAGGCCGCACTGCGCGCCTGCTGTTTAGCCTCATAGGCAGCCAGAGCATCACGCACCCACTGACCCTCACGATCTACCCGTCGATGGTGTTCGAGACGCTGGCGATTGCAGGGGCCGTTGCCGCCGATTACGCGCTCAAACTCAGCCCAATCAATTTCACCAAAATCATATTGACCGCGTTCCTGGTTCCACTTTAAATCTGGGTCGGGGACTTTCAGCCCGAGATATTCAACCTGAGGAATGGTCTGATCTATAAACGCTTGACGCAGCTCGTCGTTGCTTTTGCGTTTGATTTTCCATTTCATCGACTTGGCGCTATTAGCGGATTCTGCATCGTGGGGACCGAACATCATCAGCACTGGCCACCACCAGCGATTGAGTGAATCCTGAGCCATTTTTTTCTGTTCTGGGCTGCCCTGAGCCATGACCATTAAGGCTTCATAACCCTGGCGTTGATGAAAGCTCTCCTCTTTGCAGATACGCACCATGGAACGGGCGTAAGGACCGTACGAGGTGCGCTGCAGAGTGATTTGATTAACGATGGCAGCTCCATCGACTAACCAGCCAATGGTGCCCACATCGGCCCATGTCAATGAGGGATAATTAAAGATCGAGGCGTATTTGGCGCGGCCCTCATGGAGCGCGTCGATGAGTTCTTCTCGGGTAATGCCCAGAGTTTCCGTGGCGCTGTAGAGATAGAGGCCGTGCCCCCCCTCGTCCTGAACCTTGGCCAGCAATACAATTTTGCGGCGCAATGTGGGAGCCCGCAAAATCCAGTTACCTTCCGGCTGCATGCCGATCACTTCGGAATGAGCATGCTGAGACATCTGCCGAATCAGGTTTTTGCGGTATCCCTCGGGCATCCAATCTTTGGGTTCGATTTTCTGCTCGCTGTCGATGCGGGATTGAAAAGCCGCCTCTAACTCAACTTCATTTAATTTGAAATTTGTCATTATTTAACCCTCACTTAAAACTCTATCCGCCCAGAAAGCCTTGACTAATTACCTGTTAATTACTGGCGCTCAATAATCATCGCAATGCCCTGCCCTACACCTATACACATAGTGCAAAGAGCGTAGGTTCCGCCACTGCGTTGCAACTGATACAACGCTGTGGTGACCAATCGCGCGCCACTCATTCCCAGTGGATGTCCCAGTGCAATGGCACCTCCATTGGGATTGACCCGAGGATCATTGTCGGCCAACTCCAGCTCACGGATCACTGCCAAGCTCTGCGAGGCAAAGGCTTCATTGATTTCAATCACGTCCATCTTATCCAGCGTTAATCCGGCTAAGGCCAGTACCTTACGCGTGGCAGGCACAGGGCCAAAGCCCATAATCCGCGGCGCCAGACCTGCCGTCGCCGAGGCTACAACCCGGGCTTTGGGAGTTAACCCCTGAGCTGCTAAAGAATGTTCCGATGCAAGCAAAAGCGCGCAGGCGCCATCGTTAATACCTGAGGCATTGCCAGCGGTAACTGTGCCCCCCTGACGAAATGGCGTGGCCAATTTGGCCAGACCAGACAAGGTTGTTTCAGGGCGAATATGCTCATCGGTCTCGACAATCAAATCCGCTTTTTTACGCTGTGGAATAACCACAGGCACGATCTCTTGAGCAAAGAACCCCGCATCTCGCGCGGCACTGGCGCGCTTCTGGCTCTCATAGGCAAAGACATCCTGATCTTCACGACTAATGGCAAATTGTTCGGCGACGTTTTCCCCCGTCTCGGGCATTGAGTCAACGCCGTACTGAGCTTTCATCAGCTTATTGATAAAGCGCCAGCCCATGGTGGTATCAAAGGTTTGCTGGGCGCGGCTAAAAGCACTGTCGGCCTTACTGGTAACAAAGGGAGCACGGGACATGGACTCGACACCACCGGCGATGGCTAGCTGAAGTTCACCCGACTTAATCCCGCGACTGGCGATGCCAATGGCGTCCATGCCGGAACCGCAGAGACGATTAATAGTGCAGGCTGGCAATTCTATGGGAAGGCCAGCAAGCAGTCCTGACATACGTGCAATGTTGCGGTTATCTTCCCCGGCCTGGTTGGCGCAACCGTAAAAAAAATCATCCACCGCTCTCCAGTCCACTGAGGGATTGCGCTGCATCAGAGCAGTCAGTGGAATGGCACCCAAATCATCGGCCCGAACGGAGCTCAAGGCTCCGCCATAGCGGCCAATGGGGGTTCGAATGGCGTCACAGATAAAGGCGTTTTTCATGATCAGCTACCTTTAAACTCAGGCTGTCGCTTTTCCATGAAAGCAGCGACACCTTCACGATAATCGTCGGACCGACCCAGCTCGCGCATGGCATTTTTTTCATCTTCGAGCTGCTGATGCAATGGATTAGAGAAAGATTGGTTTAGCAGCTTTTTAATCCTTGCCAACCCTTTGGTGGGCTGGCTGGCCAGATGCTCTGCCAGTTTGTTGGCCTCAGGCATCAGCTGATCGCTATCCACAGTCTGCCAAATCATGCCCCAGGCTTCGGCTTTTTCGGCGTCTAATTTATTGCCCAATAAAGCCAAACCTTTGGCGCGGGGTAAACCCAATGCCCGGGGTAGGTTCCAGCTGCCACCGGAGTCTGGCACTAGCCCGATTTTACAAAACACAAAGGCAAAGGCGGCAGATTTAGCCGCGATGACTATGTCGCAAGCCAGGGCAATACTGGCTCCGGCTCCGGCGGCTATACCGTTTACCGCGCAGATTACCGGTTTGTCTAAATCCATGATGCCGCGAATCAGTGGGTTGTAATATTTCTCCACGGACTCCCCCAGATCCGGTGCTTCATCGGTGACTGTTACCGCGCGATCATTGAGGTCTTGGCCAGCACAAAAACCGCGGCCAGCACCGGTGAGCAGCAGGCAGCGCACCTCTGGGTTGGTGCGCACATCCTGCATCGCTAACTGAACTTCTAGGTGCATAGCAACGGTAAAACTATTGAGGGTTTCCGGTCGATTAAAAGTCAATACAGCAACCCCATTAGTGACTGCGTATTGGATGGACTCGAAACTGTGAATATCGGCCATGATCAATCCTCTTTTCTGACAACCAGAGTCAAAATATCGTAGAGGGCGACAAGATCGCCGTGCTGGTTTGTCACCTCTACATCCCAAACTACAACACCGGTGGCCTGCTTTTCTTCTGGGCGTTTGTCTTTGCTGATTTTTTTCTTGGCGGTGATTTTTACTTGGATGGTATCGCCGATCCCCACCGGCTCAATAAAGCGCAGATTTTCTAAACCATAGTTGGCTAACACCGGACCGGGGGACGGTTCCACAAACATGCCAGCGGCAGCCGAAATCACAAAATAGCCATGGGCCACACGCTTGCCAAAGAATGAATCCACTGCAGCTAGTTCGTCAAAGTGGGCGTAAAAATGATCCCCGGAGAGACAGCCAAAATTTACAATATCTGTTTCGGTGACAGTTCTGCGATGAGTGGTCAGGCTCTCGCCAATCACTAGATCGTTAAAGTACTTCTTAAAGGGATGCATCCCGTCACTAGTGGTTTTGGCACCGACCATATATTCACGGGTTATGGCCATTAATGTTGTCGGCGAACCCTGAATTGAGGTGCGCTGCATATAGTGCTTAACCGCTCTGGCGCCACCCAGCTCTTCACCGCCACCGGCGCGACCAGGACCACCGTGAACTAAGGTGGGTAGTGGCGAACCATGGCCTGTGGATTCTTCATAGCAATCGCGATTGATCACCAGCATGCGCCCATGCCAGGGTGCGCAGCCGAGAATAATATTGCTGGCCTCGTCATCGTTATAAGTAAATAACGAGCCCACCAGACTGCCCTTGCCTTTACTGGCAATCTCAATAGCCTGCTCAAAACCTTTATAGGGCATTATCGTGCTCACCGGACCAAAGGCCTCGATACTGTGGGGCGCATCGGTTTGCAGTGGGTTTTTGCAGAGCAATAAAGTCGGAGGATAAAAGGCGTCTTTGACAGCCCGCTTACCGATCAACGCAAAATTATCGTCGCCGCCAATGAGCAGTTCGCAGTGCTCAGCGAGGGCCATTACATTGGCATGGACATCGGTCTTTTGCTGGGCACTCAATAGTGGCCCCATGCGCACGCCTTCTTCAGCTGGGTCACCCAGAGTGGTTTTGCCGAGACGTTTTTTCAGCGCTTCGGTGACCGCAGTTACCTTATCTGTAGGCACAATAATGCGTCGAATAGCGGTACATTTTTGCCCGGCTTTGATGGTCATCTCACGGGTAATTTCTTTAATAAACAGATCGAACTCTAGATCATCCAGCGCCACAGACTCGCCCAGAATGGAACAGTTGAGAGAGTCAGCTTCCAGATTAAAGGGAATGCTTTTGGCAATAATATTCGGGTGGGCGCGAAGCATCTGGCCGGTGCTCGCGGAACCGGTAAAGGTCACCACATCCTGCTCGGTGAGATGCTCAAATAGATCACCGGTGCGACCGCAGATCAGCTGAATTGAACCCTCTGGCAAGATGCCAGAATCAACTATTTCCCGAACCATGGCTTCGGTGAGATAGGCCGAGTTGGTCGCAGGTTTAACCACAACGGGGACACCGGCAATCAGGCTCGGGGCGATTTTCTCTAACATGCCCCAGCAGGGAAAGTTAAACGCATTGATGTGCACAGAGACGCCGCGCTTAGACACCAGAATATGCCGTGCGGCAAAGGTGCCTTTGGCGGAGAGTTTTTCTGGCGCTCCTTCAACAATAAACGTCTCATTGGAAAACTCACGACGGCCAATACCAGAGTAGCTAAACAGCGTGGATATGCCTCCTTCGATATCGATCCAACTATCGGTTTTGGTGGCACCGGTGGCCGCGGACAGTTTGTAAAACTCTTTTTTCTTACTGAGCAAATGTTTGCCCAGTGCTTTCAATCGATTGGCGCGCTGATGCAAGGTTAATGTCGCTAATGCAGCGCCGCCCACCTGGCGGCCGTACTCTAAAAGGCGATTAAATTCGACACCTTCGCTACTAGTCTCAGCTATCACCTCACCATTGACGGCATGCTTTACTTCTACACCTCTGCCCTGCCCTTCGAGCCATTGGCCATACACATAACTTTTGGTTTTCATTGTTCTATCTCCATATTCTGACGC
Organism: Gammaproteobacteria bacterium MOLA455; assembly: GCA_000511875.1. Lineage (GTDB taxonomy): Bacteria > Pseudomonadota > Gammaproteobacteria > Pseudomonadales > Porticoccaceae > HTCC2207. Next base: position 24,051 of record AZIN01000001.1, on the reverse strand, counting down.
TGCGCCTTTGCTAAGCCGCGGCCAACACTAGATTCACTGAGTTCACTAGATAGTTAATATTGCCGGGATTGATACCCGAGAGATTGATACGACTCGATGTGGCCATATAAATACTGTATTGCTGGCGCAACTGATCGACCTGAAGTGGGCTTAAGCCGAGAAAAGAAAACATGCCCTGCTGTTGGCTAATATAGGCAAAACGATCTCGACAAGCGGGCTGCTGAAATCCCCGAATCTCTCGAAATTCCCGAAACTCACTACACAACAGGTTGCGCACCTCAGCGATGCGCTCACGCACTAGCGCAAGCTCGCTTAGCCAGCAATTGCGCAACCGCGGATCTTGCAAAATCGTCTTGACCACCTGAGCCCCGTGGGCAGCTGGGACAAAGTAATAACCACGAATAATATCCAGAGCCTGAGACAGCGCCTGATCAGCTTTCTTAGGGGTCGCAGCCACCACTGAGAAGCTACCGACGCGCTCGCGATAGAGGGCAAAATTCTTCGAGCAGGAGGCAGTGATCAATACTTCTGGCAGCTGGTCACAGAGCAGCCGCAAACCACTGGCGTCTTCGGCCAAGCCCTGAGCAAAGCCCTGATAGGCGATATCCACCAGTGGAACCAGGCCCCGGTCTCGGCAAAAATCAGCTATATGCTGCCACTGCTCGAGGGACAGATCAGCGCCGCTGGGGTTATGACAGCAGCCCTGAAGTAAAATCAAATCTCCCGCTGATGTAGCCTCGAGGGAGGCCATCATGCGTTGGAAGTCCAACTGATGGGATTGATAATCGTAGTAAAAATACTCTCGAACTGGCAGACCTATGCGGCCTAACAGGGGCTGATGATTGACCCAGGTGGGAGCGCTCAGCCAGACTGTCGCCGAGGGATTACAGCGCCAAACAAACTCTGCGGCAATACGCAGAGCGCAGCTTCCGCCGGGAGTTTGGAGGGTTTTTATGCGCTGATCTTGCAGGCACTGATGATCTTCACCCAACAGTAGCGATTCCATTGCGCTGATAAAGTCGCTATCCCCAGCTGGTGGGATATAGGCTTTGGTTGTTTCCCTGTGCCACAAAATCTGTTCGGCCGATTTAACCGATTTGAATACAGGTGCGGCGCCACTTAAGTCTTTGTAGACGCCAACGCCGAGATCAATCTTGTCGCGATTCGGGTCGCTATTAAAGGACACACTGAGTCCTAGCAGAGGATCACTCGGCATTGGTTTGATGCCGTGGCAGAGCTGGTAGCGGTCGACAGCGGTGTCTACTAGGCTCATCAACAGCCCCAAGTCTCTAATGTCTCCACCAACACTGATAAAAATTGATTGGTCTGATGGGCATCCAAGGCGCGGTGATCAATGCTCAGTGAGACGTAGCACATAGGCTTGATAAGCATTTCATCGCGGCCATCGATCTCTCGCACCACAACACGCTTCTCTAGTTTGCCAATACCGAGGATGGCGACCTGAGGTTGGTTGATAATAATCGGCGCTGCAAACAGACTGCCGCTGACACCGTGATTGGAAATCGTAAAAGTGCCATTTTTCATATCCCTCGGGGTCAACTTGCCCCTGCGTGCCCTCTCCGTTTGCCCCTGCAAAGCCTCGGCAATAGACAATAGATTTTTGTTCTGCACTCCTTCAATTACAGGCACTACCAATCCCCTATCACCAAGGGCGGTGCCCACGCCTATATTGATCTCTTCAAACAGCTCCAGAGCATCATCATGAAAGCGCGCATTGACCTGAGGTACCGCTCTAATCGCCGCCACAGAGGCGGCCACAAAATAGGCTGTAAAGGTGAGCTTTACGCCCTGTTCCGCAAACGCTTTTTTGTGCCAGCGACGATGCTCACTCAGATTCGACATATCCAGCTCAAAGACACTGGTGACATGAGGTGAGGTGTGCAGCAAGCTCTCGACCATATGCTTGGCGATGCTCTGGCGCATAGGCGAATGAGGTATGCGCTTGCCCACCAGGTGGGTAGTGAAATCCGTGCATCCAGCAGTTGCTTCAGGGCGCTGTAAGAATGTCATAACATCTTCGCGAGTCACTCGCCCGCCACGGCCGCTTCCTGAAATTTGGCTGATATCGAGACTGTGCTCACGGACTAACTTGCGAACCGCTGGGCCTATGAGGTCTTGGCCCTTTAGGCTATTAGTGGACAGAAGTCTGTCTGCGCCAGCTGAGTCTTCATTGTTCTTTTTAGAGGGGGACTGGTCAATATTTTGGTTTCCAGAAGCTAGTCTACCAAGCACCATATCCGGCTCTATATTATCCCCAGGCTGTTTAATGATTTCTTGCAGGCAACCTGATGCCGGTGCGCAAATTTCCATACTCACCTTATCGGTTTCCAGTTCAAGAATCGGCTCGCCACTTTTAACGGTGCTGCCCAGATCAACCAGCCAATGGGAAAGTTTTGCCGCCGTACCCTCAAGCTCATCCTCGAGCAAAATAATATCAATAGTCTCCGACATAATCGGCGCGTCCTTAAATATCAAGCAGGTTGTTCATGGCATCGGCAATATCCGAAACCGATGGCAGTGCTGCTTCCAGTAGATTGAAATTGTGTGGGCTGGGAATATTGGGCATGGTTAAACGCTGGATTGGCGCATCCAACTGAAAGAACACTTTGTCCGCAAGCACCGCCGCAATCTCGGCACCAAACCCGGCACTGAGATTGTCTTCATGGACAATTAAACAGCGGCCAGTATTTGTCACTGATGCCAGTACTGCCTGTTCATCCCAGGGCTGCAAGGTCCGCAGATCGATGACTTCTATTAGCTGCTGTTGATCGCGCTGTTCCGCTAATGCCTTAGCCGCCGACTCGCAGCGCTCAACCATGGCACCCCAACAGACAACGGTTAGTTTGTGTCCCCGAATAAGGGTCTTGGCCTTGCCAAATGGAATCACATAGTCATCCCCGGGATAGGCTCTGCGCGCCCAGCTGTTATCCAGTAGATTGCGATGCTCAAAGAAAATGCTCGGATTATTGTCTCGCAGTGCATAGCGCAGCAGTCCCACTGCATCTTCTGCATTGGATGGCATGGCCAGTTGCCAGCCCACCTTGTGCACCCATTCCACCTCGTCGCTCATTGAATGCCAGGGATCACCGCGCTTGGCGAAACCACCGGGAACCCGCACCACCATAGGTGCAGCAAATTGATTGAACGTGCGCCAGCGCATAATCCCTGTATCCGAGAGCTGCTCTGCCGCCGGTTCGGCGTATTTGCGGAATTGAATTTCAGGGACCGGCATCAGGCCGGCCAGCGCCATGCCCACTGAACGGCCAATAATGCCCTCTTCAGAGAGGCTGGTATCAAAGACGCGCTGTTGTCCATGGGTTTCATGCAAGCCCAATGTGGCGCCGTGAACGCCGCCTTTGGGGCCCACATCTTCACCGAATACCAGCACCTTGGGATTAATCCGCAGTTCGCAATCCAGAGTTTTGCGAATCGCAGTCAACATGTTCAGCCGTTGACCCTGAGGCTTGGGCTGATCGGTTTGGGCTGGAAACTGGTAACCGTCCGCGGCTAGGCCTCCACGCAACTGAACCGTTGCAGCCTCGGCGTAAACAAAGCGCTGTAGATCTTCAGGATTGGGCTCGGGGCGTTGTTTGGCTGCCTCAACAGCGGCCAACACTTCTGTCATAGCGCGATCCTCGAGCTGTTGCCACTGCTGGGCCGATAGAATGCCACTCTCTTCTAAATAACCTCGCAGTCTCGGTAGCGGATCCCGAGCCTGCTCCTCAGCAATCAGAGCGTCGGGCTTATAAGTCTGAGTATCCTGAAAGGTATGACCACAGAGACGCGGTACTTTTAAGCGCAGTAAACAGGGGCCTTCCCCAGAGCGCACATGGGCCACTGCTTCGGCGATGAGTTTGGGGGCAGTGACTGGGTCCGTGCCATCACCGTCAATAATTTTTAGATGCTGGTAGGCGGCCAGATTAGCCACCTGATCCCCCCCCGGCGTCTGCTCAGACTGGGGTACTGAAATGCCATAACCGTTGTCTTCTATATAAAAAAGGTGAGGTAATTTATGTGTGGTAGAAATATTTAGCGCAGCCCAAAAACCACTGGTGGACATGGAGGAATCGCCGCCCATAGAAAGGCCTATAGCGCCCTTGTAGCCGGCATCCTGCAACTGATCCCGATGATAGATAATCGACTGAGCCCAGCCGGAGATTGGGGTGTACTGAGCACCAACGCCCCCGCACATGGGGAATAGCATAGCGCCCTTGCGCTCAGGGTTAGGGTAGTTGCACACCACACCTATATCACGACCATCGCTATAACCACCGGACTTGGCCATGGGCGATGCCACCGCCTCCTCTATATCGAGGCCAAGGGATAGCACAAAAGGACGGGAACGATAATAACCGGTAGCTGCATCATGGGGATGGGTCAGCAATGAGCCGAGGAGAATTTGCGCTAGATCGTGACCCCGAGCGGAGAACTGATTAAACACCAACTTCGCTGGTACCAGATCACGTTCTTCAACCTTATCCATGGCTCGGGATAACAGTAATAAATAACTTATGCGCTGCCAATCAAATTTGGACTCAGCGGCTGTCTTGATCTCTTTCGACAGAACAATTTCCATATAACTCTACGCGTCCCTAATGCCACTAATAGGGAAAAATAATATACCTTCAATAGAGAAATAGGATTGCGTTTATGGGCTATATTAAAAACTCTTAGCAACAAACTGTTTTAAATATCCCTGAATGAGAAAGGAAGTTTCTGATGGCGTTAGATCGCTATGATCGCACTATACTAGAGTGTCTACAGCGCAATGGACGGCTCTCCAATCGCGACCTCGCAGAACAGGTCGGTCTCTCCGCAGCACCCTGCTGGCGACGGGTTAAACGTCTGGAAGAGGAAGGCTATATTGAGGATTATATTGCCCAGCTCAATCCCAGAACCCTGGGACTGCAGGTGTCGGCCTTTGCTGAGGTATCGCTGGATAATCATCATGGGTCAACACTGGCCGCGTTTAATAAAATGGTCGAATCCTGCCCACAGATTCTTGAGTGTCATTCGGTGAGTGGGCAATGTGATTATTTTTTGAAAATCGTTGAGCGCGATATGGCGTCTTACGAGAGTTTTTTAAGTGGGACTTTGCTGCAGATAAAAGGTATTCGTTCAGTGAGTACGATGTTTTCCTTGAAGCAGTCGAAGTTGACTAGAGAGTTGCCGCTGGGTTGAGCGTTGGTCTGGGATACAGACGCTCTGCAGGATTCACGAGACCCTTCAACTGCGCTCAGGGTGACAGCGGATAGACAACAAAGCGGTGCGGGCCAAAATTGACCAAAGGCCTAGCAACCAAAAGTGCTCGTAACCAAAAGTGCTCTTAACCAAAAGTGCTCTTAACCAAAATTACTCTTAACCAAAAGTGCTACGACGAGTAATGCGCCAAACATTGTGGATACGCGGATTTCTCTCAAAATCCATATCCAATGTCTGGGGAGTAATATTCTCAGCATTAAACTGTCGCGTAACCAACTCATCCATTTTAAATTTGCGGAAGTTATTGGAGAAGATCAACACACCGCCCGGTGCCAGCTTGGCCATTGAGTTACGAATCAAATCACCATGATCACGCTGCACATCCAATACTACATCCATCTTTTTCGAGTTGGAAAACGTCGGTGGGTCAAGGAAGATCACATCGTACTGCTCGCCATCGGTTTCCAACCACTTCAGACAATCTGCACGCAGCAGGTGGTGATTTTTGGCGCTGATATTATTCAGATCATAGTTGCGCTGAGCCCAGTCCAAATAAGTATTGGACATGTCTATACTCAGACTGCTCTTAGCGCCACCCAGTGCCGCTTGAACAGAGACAGCTGCGGTATAGCAAAACAGGTTCAGCAGGCTTTTTCCCTTAACCAGCTCGGTGACCATACGGCGCACTGGGCGGTGATCGAGAAACAGACCTGTATCCAGATAGTCTGATAGGTTAGCTTCAAACTGCGCGTCTCCTTCATAGACTGTAATCGTATCGCTGGGGCCTTCATTAAAACGTTCGTACTGACTGTCGCCCTTCTGACGGCGGCGCTCTTTGTAATGAATATGGCCGGGGGCGTCCTTGGCGAACTCTTTAACCGCTTGCTTAACTTCAGCAAAGCGCTCACGGGCGATTTTATCATCAATGGTATTCGGCGGCAGGTATTCCTGAACGTGGACGGAATCTTCATAGATATCTACGGCAACCGAGTATTCAGGGATATCTGCATCGTAAACTCGGTAACAGGTGACACCGGATTTGTTTAACCAGCCATTGAGTTTGCGCTGATTTTTCACCAAGCGGTTATAGACCATCTTAGCGCCTTCGGTGAGTTCCTGAGCCGGGGCGGGTTTGTTTAAGCGCTCTTCGATCTTTGCCGAGCGTGAACTGAGATCTTCAAAGACCAACAACTTGCAGGGGATTGTGCCGTTGAACAGCTGATACTGTTTGGTGGGCGTCAGATCGGTCTCGCGACCGAGCTCAACATTGCCAGTAAACACCGCTGCTTTCCAGCCTTGGAAGTTCTTCTGCAATACCGAACCCAACTTTTGGTAAATCGGCTTCAAACCGTCGACGTCACCAAGACGCTCGCCATAGGGAGGGTTGGTGAGCAGCAGACCATAGTCAGCAGTGGCTTTACCAAATTGGTCTATAGGCTTATGGGCCAGGCGGATATGTTCATCTAAACCAGCTTTTTCAATATTTAATGTGGCGAATTCAAGCACGCGTGGATTAGCATCATAACCGCGGATATCCAACTCCAAAGCGTCAAGACCGACAACCTTGCGCTGCTCTGCTTCGTTGAAGATCGACTGCCACAGCTCTTGCTCGTGCTGTTTCCAATCGGTGAAACCAAAGCGCTCACGCAATAGGCCGGGAGCAATATCCGCCGCCATCATCGCACCTTCAATAATCAGTGTCGCACTGCCGCACATGGGGTCCAACAACGCGGCGCCGTTTTTCATCATCTCAGGCCAGTTGCAACGCATTAAAAGTGCCGCAGCCAGGTTCTCTTTAATCGGCGCACTGCCCTGCCCGCTGCGATAGCCGCGACGGTGCAAGCTCTCGCCAGAAATATCCAGAGACACAGTGACCTGACCTTTGTGCTGACGTACCTGGATACGGATATCCGGGTTCTTGGTATCCACATTAGGACGCTCGCCCTCTTCCCGACGAATACGGTCAACCACGGCGTCCTTAACCCGCTGGGAGCCATACATGGTGTTGTCGACCAAGCGCGAGGTACCAATAAAGTCGATAGCGATGGTTTGCTCAGGAGAGAAGTGCTCTTCCCAGGGAATATCCAAGCACTCTTGATAGAGTTGATCTTCCTCGTCCAAGCTAAAGCTGTGCAGCGGCATCAATATTCTGTTGGCCAGACGCGACCAGAGACAGGCGCGGTAGGCCAGCTCCCTAGTGCCGATAAAATGCACCGCAGCTACAGTTTCTTTAGTGCTCTCGGCACCCAGCGCCAGCAACTCTTGGGCGAGTAATTGCTCGAGCCCTTTCGGACATGTGGCTAGCCAAGCATGATCAACTGATGACACAAATAGGATCCTTTTATCGCTTTTTATTACTTTGAGGATTAAAACGCACTCTTTATAGACTAACAAAATCTTCGACAGAGTCGACAGAATTTGATGAACTAGAATCAGCGTTTCAAACGGCGCTCATTCTATCGCTCTTTGTACAATTTTGTTTGATAAAAACTGCTCTCAGCACGTTTTTCAAGCTGAGTGTCGGTTTCCTAGATAAACCCTTAGGAGATATAAGTGAAAAAACATAAAAGAGACTTGGAACACCGTTCATTCGTAAAAGGTTATCAGGCCGCTATCCAAGGCCGAACTATCGCCGCAATCCCCTATCAAGAAAACTCAACAATGGCCTATCACTGGTCCCGCGGTTGGCGCGAAGGCAAGGAAGATTATTGGAATGGGTTCAAACAGCTCTCATTTCAGCAAAAGGCGGCAAATTTATAAGACGATTTGCGCTGAGAATGTCACTTAACAGGACAGACTAATAGGCAAGAGTAAGTAACGACAAAAATTAAACAGGAATTTATCCTGTTTCGGGCTCATATAAGGAGCCACCCCAATGGCCGTAACTCAATAACAGTTGCGGCCATTTTTTTTGGTCTGCTGGATTAGTGCTCTAACAGCTAGAGCGATTTAACCCATCTATGTCATCGCGTCACTGAAGCCAAAGCATGTCAATATAGAACCGTAGCGGCCAACTAATTCCGGGAGACAAAAAAAAGCCCTGGGTTACCAGGGCTTTTTTAAGGGGGAGGTATAAACGTGTGTTTTCTTTGGGGGAAGAATCATGCACATAAAGTAAGACCGCTCCTTTCTGAAAAGTTCATCAATAAACTCACTTTTTATCAAATAATTTTTTACTACAGAAAAATAACGGCCTACAGGACAAAAGCGACGCTAATCAACCAGGTTAAATTGACTGTTTAGCCTGCCGAATACGCACTGGCGTTGTTCCCGACCAGCGTTTAAAGGAACGGCGAAAATTAGCCGAATTATTGAAGCCGAGCAAAGCGGCAATTTCTGATGCCGGTAACTCTGTGCCCTGCAAATACTCTAGCGCTAAACGATATCTCACTTGATCAAGCAACTGCTGGAATCGGGCCCCCTCTTTTGCCAGTCGTCGCTGCAAGGTGCTTTCACTCATGAACATCTGCTGGGCCATAATTGCAGCGGTTGGAAATTCTGAGCGCGACAACAGCAGTAACTGCACAACTCGCTCGCTGACAGCGCCAGAGTAACTGTCATTGGCCAAAATGCGATCGCACTCTCGGCGAAACACATCCTGAGCTACAGAGTCCGATGTGGTGATAGCCACCGCCAGACTCTCGGCATCAAAGGTCAGCCCACAGCGGCTCGAGTTAAAGTGGATATTTGCACCAAATACCGACTCGTAAAACATCCGATCACCTGGTTGGCCGTAATTCAACTCAAGGATTGGACTGGCCACATGATTGTCGGTAAGCAAATTCAGATTAGTCACCAAACCCGCATAGAGTGCGTCTTTGTAAAACTGCTCTAATGCCTGAGGCAGATGAGGCGCGGCACTGCGCAGCTCTACACACTCTCCTATTGGGATTAGCTCAATACGCATACTCGGTAACAGCGCTCGTTTATAGCGAACCAGTAATTTAAGGACATCGTCCACTGTGGCACTGGTCATCAAGGCATAACCCAAAATACCCAGCGACAGCATATCCAACTTAGTACCCAACTTAATACCGAGTAATCTGTCACCAGAAAGGCTAATCGCTTTGCCGCAAATCTCATCCGCTTGGGCGGCATTAAAGAGCTGCGTCGTGCTTAGATCAAAGCCTTCCAGATCTGTATTTTCAAGTAATTGCGTTTTAGAAATACCCTGCTCCGCAAGGAGTTCTATTAATACAGGCAGCACAAAGGAGTTCATAAATAGCTCGCAGCAGTGATCCAAAAAGCCGAAAAATGGCCCTAAATTTGACGGTAAATGACTAAATAATTGACTGTATTTGACACCCCTTAAGGCCTATCTGTCAATTACAATTATTCAAAAGATTTTCCCGCAACAAAATACAAGGAGATCACAATGACGACCTACAGCCTTCAGCATCCTGTCAAAGGCTCAATCACGTACACCGATAAAAAACGCTACCTTTGGTTGATATCCATGCTGATGCCAGCATTCCCGCTAATGGGTGTGGCTATATTTTATAAAACCGGAATCCAGTGGACTCTCGCCCTGCCCCTGGCAGTGAACTATCTGATTCTGCCCTTTGTCGATTATCTCGTCGGCAGCGACCAGAATAATCCTCCTGAAGAGCTTGTACCTCAGTTAGAGGCAGACCGGTATTATCGCATCCTGACCATACTCACAGTCCCCATGCATTTTGTCGTACTGGGTGTCATCGCCTATGTGGTTGGCACCAATGATCTGAGTCCTTGGATGGTACTGGTAATGGCGATTGTTGCCGGCGGATACAGCGGCCTGGGAATAAACACCGCCCATGAGCTGGGGCACAAGCAAACGGCTTTAGAACAATTGATGGCTAAGTTAGCATTAGCGGTTCCCGCCTATGGCCATTTTTGTGTTGAGCACAATCGCGGTCATCATGTACTAGTGGCAACGCCGGATGATCCGGCCAGTTCAAAACTGGGTGAAAACATCTATGCCTTTACCCTGCGTGAAATTCCCGGCACTTTCGTGCGCGGTTGGAATCTAGAAAAAACCCGCCTCAATAAACAGGGCAAAACCACCTGGTCTGTGCACAACAACATTTTACAGTCCTACTTAATAAGCCTGTTATTGCAGGGCACATTGGTTTATCTGTTCGGCTGGATTATGCTGCCCTTTCTGGCTGTGCATAATTTTTGGGCCTGGTACCAACTGACCTCAGCCAACTATATTGAGCACTATGGTCTGCTGCGCAAGAAGAGTGAAAATGGACGCTATGAGCGCTGCCAGCCACACCATTCTTGGAACGCTAATTACATCATGAGCAACCTGGCACTGTTCCATCTGCAACGTCATTCTGACCACCATGCCAACCCTGTTCGTCGCTACCAAAGCCTGCGCAACTTTGATGATATTCCGGAACTGCCCAATGGCTATTACGGGATGTATTTACTCGCCTATATCCCGTGGCTGTGGTTTAAAGTGATGGATAAACGCGTGTTAGCCCTACCCCATATCAATGGTGACCTGAGTAAAGTTAATATACTGCCGGCAAAGCTCAAAGCGACCTATGAGCAATATGGTCAGGGCCAGAAAATACCAGAATAGCATCTCAGCCATAGAGAGCCTTTAGCAAGCTGTTTAAGAGGAATGAGGGATTGTTTCTAATCCCTCAGTGTCCACTGATCTGCGCGCTTTCACCTGTCTCGCATAAACCGCCTGATCTAGCCTAACCGATCAAAAACGATAGCGAATTTTGGCAATAATGGATTCGACTTGAACCCCATCCCAGCCCTCTCTAAGAAGCGTTCTCGAGCCTTCATCACCATCGTCACTGGCGAAGTAGCCACCGCGACTATAGACCAGAAAAATATCGGACAGCGGCGCCAACTGATAGCGATAACGCACTTGCAACGCCGTATCACTGAGGCTGAAATCAGCGGCGGAGCTCGTGGACAAGCCCAGAGTACCATCGCGATTGAGCTGATAACTATCGACCTGCTGAGCGTCTATACCTACCCACTGGAATTTTAAGCGCACCTCTTGCCTCGCTGAGGGGTACCAATCAAAACGCAGATCCGCATTGAACCGATCGGCCTCAAAACCTGCCAACTGGACGGTATCGAAATCCCAGATCAACCACTCCTGTAAGCGTTGATAACTCAGGTCGGTGCCCAACGTCACTGTCTCACTGAGATATATCTGAGCACTAAAGCCAAGACGTAGAGTCGCCTTTTCTATTTCATCGTATGCAAGATTGGCGTCTATATTAAACGTCAGATCATTGCCTCTCGGGCTTGTATACCGCGTCTCTAACCAGTACCGAGCGGGCTTGGCAAGCAGGCCATTGCCACGAGTCAATCGATCGTCCCAGCTGGCAGCGGACGTGCCGGCCTTTAAACCCAGTTTACGAGTCGATTTATAGGTCCAGGTATGATCCAAATCAGCACGCAGTTCCAGGCGATCACCCTGGGTATTCTCCCTATAGCCATATTCAAATAGCGTGGTGCTGGAGAGAATATTTGAGTCAGCCTCATACTCCAAGCGATCATGGCGAGTGCTCCCAGAAAACTCTCTAAAATCATTGCGCTTCATATAGCCCATATCGTTCATATCAAAATTATCACCATAATGGGATAAATAGACGCTGTGGTACCACTCATCGTTAGGCGCAAAGGACCAGCTGGCCCAACCGGCAAAATCACGATCATCGACAGACTCTTGGCTATTGGCACTATTCCCTTGCTGCTGAACATTGGCATGCAGAATCTGCCCGCGAAATTCGGTGGTTTCATCTTTTCGCCAGATCATGTCGAGCACCTGAACTGTCGCCTCTCTGTCGAGAATAGATCTCTCTGCATAGGTCAGACGATGTCCAAAGGTCAGTCCATCAACGGTGCGTTGAACCCTACTGGACAAAAAGTCACCACCATAACTGCCCTCAGAATCATCTTCTCTGACGACAAAAAGACCGAGGTCAGTGGTCTCACCAAAATGGGTCACTTTGGCTGCAAGATCAATATCCACCAAGCCGCCAATTCCTGTCGGACCAGCGCCGATCCGACGCGTGTAGAGGGTTTGATCACCGTTGCGGATATTGCTGCTAAACAGCGATTGGTTCTCGGTAAAAAAAGGCCGTTTTTCAGTAACAAAGGTTTCAAATGCTGAGAAGTTAACCACCAGATCATCACTTTCCACCTGACCAAAATCGGGATTAATCGCACCAGTCAGCTGACTGCTACTATTGGGTCGCCAGATAAAATCTAGGCCTCCATCAAACTCGTCACCGGTGGTTCCCAATGTGCTGTTTTGCAGGTCACTGCTGTAACTAAGATAGGGAAACCAGTCCAAGGTTGAGGTAGACACCTGCTCAACGTCCAATGGGTGCCAGTCCTCCATAAAGGTCGGTCGCGAATAATAGGCATTGGGAAAAGCGAAGCGCAGAGATTCATCAAACACCACTCTGGAGAACCACAGAGCAATCCTTTTACGGCCATTACCGACATCAGTCATTGGCGCAACAGTCCACGGAATATGCATTTCGCTGTACCAGTAATCCTTATCCGACGATGTCTGGGAATACCAGGTACCGTCCCAATCCCCTGAATAGTCACCGGGCGTCACAATGCCATCCTGCTGTGAATTAGCCGAGCCCACGGTAAAGTCATAGCCTGCAAGTGCAGTACTATCGAAGTCTATGCTGACAACATTACGATCCGCTTCAATCTGTGCATCGCGGGGAAATTGCCGATTAACGCGTTTTACTGAAGCTGGCTGATAGTTGCTAAAGCCAACAAAAATTCCGTCGGAATTGGTAATCACACGCACTTCAGTACGGTATCTCGCCAAGTCACCGGTGAGTGGTTCTACAGTCACGAAGTCACTGTATATTTTTGCGCTTGCCCACTCCTCTTCATCGAGAACCCCATCAATAACAATGCCGGCGGACCAACTGGATATAGAGAATAGACAGCAGCTTAGAAGCAGCCATAGCTGGCTAGAAGAGGCTTTTAGCATATGAGGATCTATTTATTATTTTTATAAGTTTGAAACCAGAGTTTATGGGATTTCAGTACAATATACAGCCCCATAAAGTATCTCTCTTAGAATAACGGCAATAGCATTGATGGAGACAATCTAGCAACATCCCTAGCAACCTGTGGGCGTAGCACTCTTGTAGAGACCGGCCTAGAAAGCAGCCTAGAGAACCGTACATAGAAGATAGTTAGCACAAACAACCCAAAGGCACTATCATCAGGGAATGTTATTTCAGCCACTGCGCAAGGTTTTTACCTACACAATAATAAAAATAATACAGCAGGCAACTTCAATGAAAACACTTTCCAACAAAGTCGCAGTCATCACCGGTGCCGGTTCAGGTATAGGCCGTTATCTCGCAATACTACTGGCAAAATCTGGTGCTAATATAGCTGCCTGTGAAATCAATCAAGCGGCCCTAGCAGAGACAATTTCGATGCTCCGCGACTATCCTGTCAAAGTATCTAGCCACTTGCTAGATGTAGGCGACAAAGTAGCCATCGAAGCTTTACCTGAACAGGTCATTGCAGAGCATGGGCATGTTGACCTTGTGTTCAATAACGCCGGGGTTACCGTTGACTCAACCTTTGAGCATATATCAGAGACCGATTGGGACTGGGTAATGAATATCAACCTGCAAGGAGTAATCAATTCCAGTCGCGCCTTTTTGCCCCATCTAAAGCAGCGACCTGAAGCCGCGCTTATTAATACCTCGTCTATATTTGGCATGATTGTGGTCGAACGACAGTCGGTTTATCACACCGCAAAGTTTGCCGTGCGTGGTTTTACCGAAAGTCTCGCCAAAGAAATGAAAGGTGGCTCAGTGCAGATCCATTGCGTGCACCCCGGACATATAGGCACCAATATTCTCGGCAATGCACGGGTCAATAAAGGCGAGGAATCGACCAATGCCTTTCAGCGTCTGATGGGCAAGCTTGCCGGTATAGGTGATGACCAGGAATCTATGGCCGCCTTTTTTCAACAAAATGGTATGCACCCCAGCCGTGCAGCTGAGATTATGCTCAATGGTGTGTTGAAAAACCGCTCTCGGATTCTTGTTGGTGCTGACGCTAAACTGATGGACCTGTGCCAGCGCCTAATGCCTATACACTACGAAAAATTGTTTCCATTTTTTACTGTGCCGCTGACTTTTTTGCGCAATAAAAAACCGCTTAAAGGTCTGCCCAGCCTCTAGACCCAGTTCTAGACTTAGGCGCTAAGAGGAATCTAGCAGGCTGCATAGTGAGGGTAAATGACTCCTTAAAACGACTGCATTTGAACCCCTCGATTCGTAGCCCGTCAATTACAATGTAAATCTGAATTACTAGAAGCACAGCAAAGGGAAATACAGATGTCAGGATCTTTAGCGCAGCACGCAGATGAAGGCCCAACCACAGAGCTATCTATAGAGCATAGAGACGTTATTATCGTCGGTGCTGGTTTATCAGGTATAGGAGCGGCCTGCCATCTCACCGAAAAGTGCCCTGACCGCAATTATCTAATACTGGAATCACGCAAAGCCATGGGCGGTACCTGGGACCTGTTCCGCTACCCCGGTATTCGCAGCGACAGTGATATGCATACCTTGGGCTACAGCTTCAAACCATGGGAAGGTGCCAAAGCCATTGCCGATGGCCCTTCAATTGTCGATTATGTTCGCGAAACCGCAGCTGAACATGCAGTCGACCAACATATTCGTTATGGTCACCGCTTGCTCTCTGCCAGCTGGTCTTCAGCACAGTCAATTTGGACATTAGAGATACGTCAGTCTGACAGTGACAAAACTGTGCAGATGACCTGTAATTTTCTCTATATGTGTTCCGGTTATTACAGTTACGAGACACCTCACGATCCTAAATTCCCAGAAGTGGCCAGCTTTAAAGGCCAAGTCATTCGGCCTCAATTTTGGCCCGAAGATCTCGACTACCACGATAAGACCGTCGTGATCATTGGCTCCGGTGCTACAGCAATGACGCTGGTTCCCGCAATGGCAAAAAAAGCCAAACAGGTAACTATGCTGCAACGCTCCCCGACCTATGTGCTTTCAAGGCCCTCCGAAGACTGGTTTGCCAACGGTCTGCGCAAAATTATGCCTTCGAGCTGGGCCTATGCGATAACCCGCTTTAGAAATACGTTGTTTCAAGAGTTTCTGTTTAAGCAGGCACGCAAATATCCCGCGATGGCCAAGCATCTTTTAATCCGACAGTTACGCAAACAGCTTGGCAAGGACTATGACGTCGAGAAGCATTTTACGCCCAGCTATAACCCCTGGGATCAACGCCTCTGCCTAGTACCTGACGACGACTTATTTAAAGCCATTAACAGCGGCAGCGCGACCGTCGTAACCGACCACATTCAACGCTTCACCGAGACCGGTATTGAGCTGAAATCAGGACAGAATCTTAAGGCCGATATTGTTGTCAGCGCCACGGGGCTTGAGTTAGAGGTGATGGGTGGTGCGACATTTAACGTTGATGGTCGAGCCATAGATTTCGCCACTCTGACGACCTACAAAGGCTTTATGGTCTCAGATGTGCCCAACATGGTTTCGACCTTTGGCTATGTCAACGCCTCTTGGACACTGCGTGCAGACCTGATATCAGAATGGGTGTGCAGAGCGCTAAATCATATGACGAAAACCAAGACCAGTAAGATCGTGCCAGTGGTGCCAGAGTCATTAAAGAACATGCCCACTAAAGATTGGATCGCCGACTTCCCAGCTGGCTACTTGCAGCGGGCAATGCATCTTCAGCCCAAGCAGGGCAATCAGGCACCCTGGGTCAATAGCCAAGATTTTCGCAGTGAGCGAGCGCTGTTTAATCTGCCGATAGACACAGATGATGCCTTACATTTTAGCGCTTCGCCCAACCGATAGTAATTAGTGGTTTATCATTGAGGTGACAAAATAAGCTGATATATAAGAGTCTAAAATTTATTTATCCACTACAGGCCTGTCATCTCAACAGAGCGCAGCGACGAGTGATCTGCTAATCTCAAAGCAGTGAATCGTCACTAGTTCGCTGAACGCTTTTCAGCCCCATTAAAATATTGACGCTCATCTTCTACAGGCGGCAATCCATTATTGAAACCATGCTGTCTTCTGGTGTTGTTGAACATCTCGATATAGTTAAATATATCCGACTTGGCGGAGAGAGAGGGATTGATAGTTAACAGACTGAAGCCTGTTAACTAGTCCTTCGGATCGCCTTTGGCGTCCAAAACGCTATCGCCTTTTGTCGAACCGATAGGGTTCTCGGCCGTCTTTCGACGCAAAAAAATCCCCCGCATCTACGATGCGAGGGATTGTTTTTGGCGGAGAGAGAGTCTTCCTAACTTTAGTCCATAGCTTTCCGGCAATGTCCATAAATATGCCCTATAGCCCCCTAAATACTGCCTATTAAACATCTACCCTTCCTATGCTGTCCTGTACTATACTACTGAATATGGCAGTTAAATTGTACCTAATATTGTACCTATAACCTATGCTTAAGAGTAAAGCGCTATACCAAGCCAAAGTGTAGACCGATAGCCTTAACAGCCTTAGATACGATTTTAAAAGCTTAATCAGGGGGTCTCATATGGCAGAGAAGATTACGCAAAAGGGTTTCGAAAAGATCCTCAGAGAGGGCTTAGAGAAGCCTCATAATTTAGGGGATAAGCTGTATCTAGTAATCAAGGGCAACTCGCGCGATTTTAGCTTTCGATATACCCTACATAAAAAAACACGTAAATACTCTCTTTCGCCCTACCATGCTCTGACAAACACCTTGAGTCATGCCAGAAAACGCGCAACAGAACTTAACTTTATGCTCGCCCAAGGTCTCGACCCTCACAAGAAGAGGCAACTCGAAATTGCGCTTACTGAGAAAGCAGAAATCCAGAAACAAGCACAAGATGCTAATCGTGAAAATACATTTCAGAAACTTGCTTACGAGACATATGAGCAAAAACGGTCAGGATGGTCTAATCAGAAGCACAACAAGCAATGGATTAGGTCACTCGAAGCATATGCCTTTCCTATCATAGGCCAACTACCAATCACAGAAGTCACCACAGATCACGTATTAGCTATCCTGAATCCAATCTGGAATGAGATACCAGAGACAGCTGACCGCGTCAGAGGTCGTATCGAGGCCGTTATAACTAGAGCCGATGCTTTAGGCTTGAGAACAGACAAAAATCCAGCGCAATGGCGGGGACATCTATCAGGTTTACTAACCTCAGCGGCAAAAGTTAAAGAGGCTAAAGTACCTAAGGAAGAACGCCATCACCCTGCCCTGCCTCATGAACAGCTAGCTCAATTTATGAATACCCTCAGCCAATCATCAGGGATGGGAGCGAGTGCATTACAGGTATGCATTCTCTGTGCGACGAGAACCACTGAAACGCTCAAGGCGACATGGAAAGAAATTGATCTAGATAAAGCCCTTTGGGTGATCCCAGCAAACCGTATGAAAGGAAAAAAGGAACACAAAATACCGTTATCAACTCAGGCTGTAGCAAAACTGAGAGAACTCGAACAATTGAGGATCAGTGAATACGTATTTCCCAACCTATCCAACGGTAAGTATCTCTCACAGGCTGGCATGTCATCAGTATTGAAACGGCTCAACCAGAATAGTGGGTGGCAAGATAAACAGGGCCGCAAAATATCAGTTCATGGATTCCGTTCAACCTTCCGCGACTATATAGCCGATAAGACAATGTTTGACGGCGCCATGGCTGAACATGCCCTCGCCCACAAGATTCCAGATGCTTCTGTAGCGGCATATCACCGAACTACAATGGTAGAGAAACGACGAGCAATGATGCAAAAGTATAGTGACTACGCCTGTGCCACACCTCAATCAAAGGTAGTTTCGATCACAAGATAGTTTAATAATTATAAGGTATTAGCTGATATGGACATTGTATTTCACTGATAGTCCTTGTGCAGGCTCCAGATACGTCGTTGACTAATACCCTCATCTAGCCCTGATTTGACTGGATGGGGTATTCAGTTATGATTGATTAGCAACTCAATGGGGCAATATTATGAAATCAATTACATCAAAACTCAGTATTATCATCCTATCTCTACTTGCCAGTTCATATACATTTGCCTTTAGTCACGGCGATGTGTGTGAGGCTTTGAATGACGCTCTCTCTGAACTACCAGAAGGAGAATCCCCGCAGCCATATTGGGGGCCAATTACCAATATTTATTCACGCAATACAAATGGTTCTGATCCACGTGGAGAAGTATTTGGAACCGTAGGTGGTTGGCCAGATCGACTTTCGAGCCAATCAGGATTGGAATGCTCAGGGAAGACTTGCCACGTAAACAAAAAATGGCCTGACTGTGAGTGTACCAAGTCAAACTGCATGACAGCGAGCCAGTCAGCAGCCGACGAGGCCGCCTCTATAAATAAGTCCTGGTGAGGCGACTGTTACAACCCAGTCATAGCCCAACCCTTCCTACAAAGGTGTCATAGTGGCGGAGTGGTCGGTTTACAGTTGGTACCTGAGACCCGCCTGCGTTATGGTTGGACAACGGGTTGCAGTAATGTCGCGGCCATGCGAGACCGATTAGCCTCACGCTAGACCTTGATTAGAGACAAAGTCCGCCTTTAAAACGGGTGGGCTTTTTACCCAATGATGTTAAGTGTTGTAATTACGTACAGCCCTAGAATCAACAAAAAGAGAACCATGATGAATATAACAAAATTTCTGTACGTTTTAGGTGTGACATTTGGCATTGCTGGCTTTGCTCATAGCGGGCAAATCGTCCTGAATAATGGCGATATAGTGAAAGGTACTGTCCTCTCCAAAACAGAAACTCATGTGCTGTGGAAGTCTGATAGTTTTGGCGGGTTAAACATCCCTTTAAGTCAGGTAGCGTCCATTGATAACTCGGGTGCAGAAGCAACACTGCCCTCAACTGCTGACGACAAGATATCTTTAACGGGTAATGTTGGCCTATCAGGTTCATACCTTGCTGGTAACCAAGAACGTGAAAACCTCGAACTGGATGTTGGTTTTACCTTACAAGATGGTAATGCAAAGCATAAGGCTGAACTTACTTACGACGCCATTGGGCAAAATAACGAGCCGACCGAATATGACTATGGCATTACCTATGAAGTAGATTGGTCAATCAACAATGGTTGGTACTGGAATACCAATGCATCATTTAGTGTTGATGATAAGCGTCAAATTGATCAATCAAACTCTCTGGGAACTAGTATGGGCTACCAGTTCTGGGAAAACGATAAGGGCAGTCTATCGTCTAACGTTGGATTGAAATGGATTAGCGATAAATCGTTTTATTCTGGTACCGATGAGCGACTTGCTTGGGCATGGTCCAGTGATTATCAAAAGTTTCTATTTAGTGGAACATCGCTTTCTTACTCACATCAATTAAATGTGTCTACCGAAGATACTAAAAATACACAGTTGTCCATTGATGTTGGGCTTTCGATACCAGTCAATGATAAGGTGGATACGTCAATCTCTCTGGATTGGTCGTATGACAATCAACCAGAAGAAGGTGTCGAACAGATAGATAGAAAAGTAAATTTCGGGATAAATTATAAGTGGTAAAAATCAAAGTAAGCAATCAACTCAATGAGGCAATTTTATGAAATCAATTACATCAAAACTCAGTATTATCATCCTATCTCTACTTGCCAGTTCATATACATTTGCCTTTAATTCAGAGCAAGTGTGTGCGGCTATGAATGAGGCTGTTACGTCAACACAAACCTACAAACTTCCCATCCTTTGGGGGCCAATTACTAATATCTATTCACGTGAGACCTCCAGTATGGATTCACGTGGGGAAGTGATTGGAAACGTCGGTGGATATGCTGATCGAATAGAGGGGCAATCAGGATTGGAATGCTCAGGCGATACTTGCCACGTAAACAAAAAATGGCCTGACTGTGAGTGTACCAGTGAGCGCTGCGCAGATGATGAGGCTACAGCAAAACGTAATAAGGCAGATCCTAGCAACACAGACATGACCGAGTGTTGGGGGATGCCTTGTCCTATGAGCGGGCGCTAAAAGGAACACATGGTTGAATGGCCCCACCAGCGTCAAGCACATGATTTATCTGACGATGGTATGTAGTCTGTGGGGCGGGAGGTGGACGGTGGCAGAAGTTCTTACGACAACGGCCATGCGAGACCGATTAGCCTCACGCTAGACCTTGATTAGAGACAAAGTCCGCCTTTAAAACAGGTGGGCTTTTTACTCAATAATGTTAAGTGTTGTAATTACGTACAGTTCTAGAGTCGACAACAATCTGCATAGGTGGTATCTCCCTCAAAGGCTCAGGCTGATTCTCACCCCAGTTCTCACGATCTCTGACCTTCAGATAGTAGATCATTGCTGTAACGTTACCGTCGATGGCTTTCTCAAACAGAGCGTTAGATACCTGATTTAAGCCCTCAGCGCGTCCCTTTTTTATAGCATCCATAAACTCCTTATACTCGCCCTGTTTGGCGTATAAGGTTGATTCAGATATACCTAAGCAATCTGCTATTTGAGTCACTGTAAGGCCGTTAGAGGCCATTTCACGAGCTTCCTGACATACGGTATCAGTTGGTATCCATGCGGGTCTGCCAGTCAAAGTGGACATCCTATAATCATCAGTTTCATATTTGCCGATCAATTTGTGTCCATTCAAATGCCTCTGAGAGGTCAGCAGGAGAGCATTCTCCATCAAAATTATCACGATCTTCATTAAGGATAATGGCCTTCGTTACCGTTAACTGACCACGGTCTATTGGAAGCATTAAAGTAGTAGTTGTAGTTCTATCATAATTTAGGCGTGACGCAGTGATCAGTATGCTCTTGAAAGAAAAGGTGATATTCGCCTCATCTAGCCGCGTCGACCCATGACCTCTAATTTCCTCACCCTTATTATTTATACGAATTGCTCTCTGCTGTGTCCAAACCTCACCGTTTGAGCTGTTATAAGCGACTTCTATCTCAGCGCCAATTTTGTAACCCTTTAATAGCCTATTTTTATCAATAACTTGGCATTTAAGGAACTTGTTAAATGTTACTTTGCTGTTGTCCCATAACGAGGCTGTCTCTTTATCGGAAGCGGAGATTGTCGGGGACATCAGAAATAGGAAGGTGGTAATGCATAGAATGATTAATCGCATAAAAAATACCCGTTAAAGATAAATTGAGTTAAAACATAATATAATGAATCGATGCGGTTAGTCTTATGAATATCAAATAGACTATACCTAAAACAACTCATCACACTCTGATGACCAATAATTAGTATCCTTATATAATGTGTTAGATGCAAGTATAGGTATCCGCGAGTCCTTCAAGCCTATGCTTGGTAGATTATATAGGTCACCACCAGTGGGTTAAGTTAGTCCTAAATACCACCTTCAATACTATTTTCCTGAGCCATATATGGGATAAGTGGGTCATTTTGAGATTATTTAACCTACCTGTGGTTCAAGCCTAACCCACCTATGGGGCAGATATAATCTTAATCCTCATATTTCCACTTTGGATTGAACTTCTTTTTAGTCACTTTGTAATCATGCCGAGGTACTTTTCCTTTAAAGCGATGCTTATTACTCTCGTCTATTGGATACATAGTTAGAGCGACCAGCGTGCATACTCCCTTATATCCTTGCCGCGTAATAAGAACAAAACCGTAATAACTTAGTTCTCTTAGTGCGAGGGTTAAATTGGAATTAGATGTCCAACCCCGAGGTTTCATCATTGTCATAGCAGGAGTGATATCGCCATTATTAAATCCATTGTAAAAAGACATCAAATCTATGATCAATTTAGTAGCGCGGGGAGATAATTTCATGAAGTTTGGGTCATTTAAAACACTGACCTCAAGTTTTATGAAATTACCCTCACTTTTCCTTCCTTTGACCTTTTGGCGCCTCTTATCAGCGTTCATTTTAGCTACCGATCATTGATAGGTTCTGAACAGGCATTTTTTGGCTGTTGAGAGACTTTTCCCGTTGATAAGGACGAAACCTACGCAATGGGCAGGAGTAAGAGGAACAGGACGAAATAGACTCCTTAAAGCCCTTTTCTAGGTGATTTGGAGTGCAACCAACACATTCCGCACATTTGGCCTTAACGGCGTAGGCTCGAGAAAGAGGATGTCTATAAAACTGTTGAATGGGATTGAAGTTACTCATTAATAGTCTGCTCCATGTTTTTTACGAGGGAGCGCATATAAGCGTGTATATCAGCGGCAAGCCAACCGACTGCTTGGCCACCAGCCATGAGCTTCTGCGGCTTAGGAAAGATTCCCTTATTGATTAACGCGTACGTATAGGACTTAGACCAAGGGATGATTTGTGCAACTTGCTTCCAGCGGAGGATGCGGGGAATGTCGTTAATATCTTTCATTATGTTTACCTGTAAGTAGTTAATAGTTTGTCTTTACAGGTACAGCATCTTACTCACATGTATGATATTGCCTACTAGGCTAATCGGTAAGGTAGGGCTGTGTTTTAGAGAATTGAGTTCGGCAATGAAGATGTTGTTTGATGGTTAGAATTGCCGACTCAATCAGAATGGTAAATCCAGCTGGTTATAACTTAGAGGCTCTGATTCATCGTCTTCAAATTTGCGCTGAAGGTTACTAATTTGTCGATGCTTCAAAGGCTTGTCTAAGCAATCGAGATCAAATATTAACTCTAAAATACGTTCAATCGCATTCGTTGAAAATCTTCCAACACTTCGGTTATTGGTGACTTCAAACACGCGCTTGGTGATTAATACGATTTCCCTAATAGCGATTTCTGATGCTTTGCCGACAAGCTCAAGCTCTTCATCGTGCTGACCTCCATTGGCAAGATCAATGATTCTCACTATGAGGTCACCTATTTGTAATCCCTGTTTGTTGATTGCACCAACTAACCCTCTGGCATACTTAACTACATCCTTATCTGGCATAACTGGCTTTAATAACCCAGTATCAGGTCCATCCCTAAAATACTGTTCTGGTTGCTCACTAACATGAATTGCGGCGGCGATGGTGTAAATCACAGCGGACTCAAACATACCCTCATTCGACCAATACTCTGCTCCCAACGCATCAAAAAATGGATTTAGCGTTGTAGATGTTCCATGAGGCTCATTGAGCATCCTAGATATATATTTTAAATCACGCTGATAGTGTTCTGTTAGAAACTGTAAAAACGGAGATTGTGTTAATTCTGATATGGCATCTTGTACATCTTTTTCACATATATCCCGAACGTCATCGGTCAAATGTTCTGAAACAAGGCGTGTTTGACCCAACCTAGCATCGTGCCATTGATTTATGTAGTCATCAGTCAATTCTAGTAATGTCGATTTATTAATCGTCGTCATCTGTCCCATGCCATTTGTTGGTGTCCTACAGAGTCTACTCAGTCTCACATGCGGACGCCAAGCTGATTTTCTGAGCTGGCTAGATATGAGTTGCTAAAGCTCACTTTCAAAAAGAGTATGGAGACGCGTTTAATATTAGATTTAAGAAATTCTATCGCTAAGAGAGATTGGCGATCGCGAAATACCCGCTGACCTGAGGCGGAAGAGTACCTACCGCTCAGCTATCTTGTACCTATTAATGTACCTAAAACAAATTTCATTATTTCAGAAACAAAAAAACCCCAGCTTTAGCAAGGGTTTAATCGTTAGCACTTGGCGGAGAGAGAGGGATTCGAACCCTCGAAACGCTATAAACGCTTACACACTTTCCAGGCGTGCTCCTTCAGCCACTCGGACACCTCTCCATAAACTGCTACCGTTTTTTGACTAATTAACTAGTCAGGAGCACGGCGTGCTCGTTGTTGCGAGCTAT